>JAJFGB010000010.1 GCA_021776335.1 Hyphococcus sp. | reverse complement strand
CAGTTGCGCCGTCATCTTCGATCAGCAAGACTCGCATTGTCCGTCTCCTTTGCGGCGCGTGTTCCCCTCGAAACTTAATCGCGCATTTTTATTTTGTAGCGCCAATGCTAACGATAATTTGCTTTCACAATGGTT
Source organism: Hyphococcus sp. (assembly GCA_021776335.1). Classification (GTDB taxonomy): domain Bacteria; phylum Pseudomonadota; class Alphaproteobacteria; order Caulobacterales; family Parvularculaceae; genus Hyphococcus. The sequence goes on along the minus strand of JAJFGB010000010.1, from coordinate 276,273 downwards.
AACAAGGTGAACGGCATTGCCAATTTGCCGGGAATTATTTAAGGCCCCGACAACACTCATTACCGATGAAGCCCCGTCTTTCCTTGATTTGCGCGCCTTGTCATTAAGCATGATCAATTTTTTTCAGTTAAATTGATTTACGAGTTTACGAGAGCTTAAACACCGGCCCGTTAAGGTCCTGAACCGCCAAATTGCTGCGGAACATCAGGGCTGTTAACAGATGGGCGCATCTCCAATCACAAATTCACTTTCTATGGCCGAAAGGTTCGATCCGATTTCGGTCGATGGCGCCGTATTATCCGTGTCCGGCTTGGGCATCGAGGTGAGCGATCGATTGGCTGTGCTGGAAATGAACGCTCGTGTCGAAATCGAAACGGCGGCGGGTGGACTGTTATGTGAAGTCGCTGGCATCCAGGACAAGGCTGCGCTGGTTTTGCCTTTTGGCGCTATTGATGGTGTTCGCCGCGGCGCGCGGGTGCGGTTTTTCAAAAATTCTGGCGCCGTTCTGCCGTCCCATGCCTGGCTCGGGCGCGTGGTCAATGGTCTGGGTCAGCCGATCGACGGCAAAGGGCCGCTTGCCCAAGGCAATACCTATCGGTCATTGCGCGCGAGCCCACCATCTGCGCCGCAGCGTGCGCGCCTTGGACCGGCCGTAGACTTTGGCGTCAAAGCGCTCAACGCTTTCGTTCCGGTCCGAACGGGGCAGCGTATGGGGATTTTTTCAGCCTCTGGCGTCGGCAAATCCGTGCTCCTCGGCATGATTGCCCGAAATACCGACTGCGATATTTCTGTGATTGCCCTGATTGGCGAGCGTGGCCGGGAAGTCCGCGACTTTATTGAGGATCATTTAGGCCCAGAGGGCCTTGCGCGCGCTATTGTTGTTGTTGCGACCTCCGACGAGCCGGCGATGATGCGCCGCGAGGCGGGGTTTCTCGCATTGACGCTTTCTGAACATTTCCGCGAAGAGGGCGCTCATGTTTTGTGCCTGATGGACTCGCTGACGCGCATCGCGATGGCGCAGCGAGAGATCGGCCTTGCCGCCGGAGAGCCGCCGGCGACCAAAGGCTACACGCCGTCGGTGTTTTCAACACTGCCGGCGCTGGTCGAGCGGGCGGGGCCCGGATCGGACCCTGCGCCTGGCGCCGGGGCGCCCGGCTATATCACGGGCATTTTTTCCGTGCTGGTTGAAGGCGACGATCATGATGAGCCGATTGCCGATGCGGCGCGCGCAATCCTTGATGGTCACATTGTTCTGGATCGCCGGATTGCTGAAACCGGTCGTTTTCCAGCCGTCAATATTTTACGATCCATATCGCGCGCGATGTCTGGCGCTCTTTCGAGCGACGATGCCATGCTGGCCGCTGAGGCTAGAAAAAGCGCTGCAGCATATGATGATATGCACGAGCTTATTCGTATCGGCGCCTATCGCGATGGCGCCAATGCGGAAGTCGACCGGGCGATCGCCATGCGCCCCGAACTCGAGAAATTTCTGTCTCAGGCAATCGATGAACGCGTATCAATCGCGGAGAGTTTCATTGCACTGCGGGCGATCTTAAAAAAGGATAGTGAGCAATGATAGAAACCCCGCGCGCGCGGCGAAGCCTGGAAAAACTTCTCAGACTGGCGCGCGCTGACACCGATGCATTGCGTGTTGATCTTGCCGATGTTGAGCGGGCCCGTGATGCGACACAAGCTTCTCTGTCTGACCTTGAAGAAAAGGCTTTGAGAGAAGAGGCCGCGGGTGGTCATGGTGTTGCCGAGGTCGCGGCTTTCCGCGAGGGCGTGCGTGCGCGTCGGCATAATCTAACGACGACGTTGATGACGCTGGAAGACGCAGAACTGAGTGTGCGTGACAGGCTGGAGACAGCCTTTATTGAGGTCAAAAAGCTTGAGCATCTCATTGAAATCAACGATCGCGCCGACAAAAAAGCCGGAAGACGGGGCGATCTGAGCGATATGGATGAAATGGCAGGGTTGCGTGTGCGTCGCTGAAAATCATCTGCTGCGATTTCAATCGTTAACTTTTTTTTAACCCCATCACTTGCACCTGATGTCAGGGTGATTCGCGGACGTTCCGTTTCTGTTCCGTAATCAAGCCCAAAAAAGCGCGCCAAAGGGCGATTCATCCTTTGACCGCCCATAAAATACCATGTTATCCCAAGCGGTACCGCTATTTTGCGGTATCAGGGGCGGCGCTTACGAAATCTGACAGCGCTGCAGCGGAGGACTTGGGCATGCGGCGCGGGGCGGAGACCCTCTTTTTCGGGTCTTACACCAACAAGATTGACGCCAAAGGGCGTCTGGCGACGCCGGCGCTTTTTCGCCGGGCGCTCGATCTTGAGCGTGTTCACGCGATCTACTGCATCCCATCGACGGAGGAGCCTTGTCTCGATTGCGGCGGGGTCGATTATATCGAAACGCTGATGGCGTCGATTTCTGCGCTCGACCCTTTTTCGAAAGAACGCAAAAGTCTGGAGCGCACAGTGACCGCGCGTACGAGCGTCGTTTCTCTCGATAAAGAGGGGCGCGTCATATTGCCGGAACGTTTGCTCGTGCACGCAAAGCTGAACGGCAAAGCGCTGTTTGCCGGTTTGGGGCACTCCTTTCAGATCTGGAATCCCGATGCGTTCGCCCAGGTTGCGAGCGATGAAGAAAAAATTGCCGGTGAAGCAAAACTCTCTTTGCGCAATCCGGCGCCTGCTGGAGCGGGCTCATGAGCTACGCAGCGCACACAGCCGTGATGGAAAAAGAGATTGTTGTTGCGCTCGCGCCGAAACCAGGCGGTGTTTATATAGATGCGACATTCGGCGCTGGCGGATATGCGCGCGCTATTCTTAAAGCCGCCAATTGTACTGTCTATGGATTTGATCGCGACCCGGCGGCGATTGATCGTGCCCGTGGATGGGCGGCCGAGTTCGGTGATCGCCTTCGCCTCATCAATCGGCCATTTGCAGAAATGCTGGAAGCGATGAATGAGGATGGCGTGGCTGAAGTTGACGGTGTTGTTTTCGATTTGGGCGTGTCGTCGATGCAGATAGATGAAGCTGAGCGCGGGTTTTCATTTCTGCGTGAGGGCCCCCTCTCGATGCGCATGGATGGCGGTAAGCCGGATGCCGGCGACATAGTCGCAGAGGCTGATGGTCGAGATCTTGCGGCGATCTTCAAAGCCTATGGTGAAGAAAAAAAAGCGGGGCAGATCTCGCGTGCTGTCGTTGCAGCGCGGGAAGAAGCGCCGATCACAACGACAACGCAACTCGCCGCGATTATCGAAAAAGCGTCGCCAGTATATGGAAAATCACGAATTCATGCAGCTACACGCGTGTTTCAGGCGCTGCGCATTTTTGTCAATGATGAACTCGGTCAGTTGATCGCCGGGTTGCGGGCGGCGGAAAAATTGCTCCGGCCTGCAGGGCGCCTGGTGGCGGTGACGTTTCACTCGCTTGAAGACCGGATCGTAAAACGTTTCTTGTCCACGCGTATCGCCGCACAACCTTCGGGTTCGCGCCATGCGCCGCCGTCTGAAAAACCGATTGCTTCTTTTGAGTTGCTGTGCGCCAAGGTATTGACGCCGGATGATGACGAGGTGATGCGAAATCCGCGCGCCCGTTCAGCAAAACTACGCGCCGGCATTCGCCTTGATGGCCCTCCGGCGCCAGCGAATGATGATGTTTTAGGCGCCCCGCGCCCAATTAGTATGAGTACCCTCGGGAAGGAAAAAAATAAATGATCCGCATCACGACCATATTCTTGTGTTTGTTGCTCGCTGCCGCTGCCGCAGGGCGCTACCGCGCTGAAGTTTCAGTTCGCGAAACGCGGATGGAACTTGAAAAACTTGAAACCAGCAAGCTGGAAGAGCAGCAATCTATTCAGATGTTGCGCGCTGAGGTCGCCTACCTGGAAAGCCCGGAACGGCTGGCAAAAATCGCAAAGGCGAAAACTGACCTGCGGCCGTCTGAAAGTGATCAGATGCTAAGCGCACAGGAGTTTGCCGCCGCATTTGGTGAAAGTGAAGCGTTCCCGGATGATGAGCCCGCAACGCCGCAAGGTGATGTAATTCTACACGCTCTGGCTATGGCCCCGATTGCGGTCACCCAATAATAGAAGGTAAAAATTATAGCTGTGTTTCGTCGTGCGCAAAAAAGACCAAGACCCACCGCTTATGTGATCGCCGAAGCGGAAACGTCTGAAGCGCACGGCCCTTCTCTTCACATACGGGCGCGTAGCAGTCGCGCCCGACACGGAGAACGCGCCCGCACCCGGATTATGATGTGCGCGGTGGTCTTTGTTTTTGTTTTCGCCGCGCTGGGTGTGCGCCTCGCCTTTGTCTCTTTCGGCGCGATTGCACCCGATGCAAAGATTGCTTCGCTGCAATTTGATGACGCGCCGCGTCCGGAACTCGTTGATCGAAACGGCGCTTTGCTCGCGACAGATCTACCAATGATTGCATTGGAAGTTGCTGGCTATGATGTATGGGACGCAAGCGAGGTCGCTCAAAAAATTGCCGGTATTTTGCCGGGCATTGACGCTGCAGCGCTTGAACAAAAGCTGAGCGAGGGCCGCTATGTGGAAGTGCGTGCGGATTTAACGCCCGCTGAGCGCGAAGCGGCATTCAGTCTTGGATTGCCCGGCGTGCATTTTGATACGCGCAGCAAGCGATTTTATCCGCAAGCTGATCTCGCGGCGCATGTGATTGGCCATGGAGAGCCAGGCAAAGGTGGTGTCATGGGGCTCGAGAAAGTTGCAAACGCCTGGCGCGGCGAAAGCCAGATGATTGCGTCGATTGATATTCGCATCCAACAAATTCTTGAGGATGAGCTCGCTGCATCGATGGAAAAGTTCAGCGCTATTGCCGCCTGGGGCGCTGTGATGGACGTTGCCACCGGAGAGATAATCGCTCTCGCGAGCCTGCCTGATTTTGATCCAAATGCACCGGGCGCCGCGCCAGCGGATTTTCGCCGCAATCGCGCCACTTATGATCGTTATGAGCTGGGTTCCGCGTTTAAAACATTTACCGCGGCGGCGGCTATTGAAAGCGGCATCGCCACCGAAGCCTCACCCTATGACGCGCGCGGCGACTATCAAGTTGCCGACCGGCGCATAACTGATTTTCACGGCGAGAACCGAATTCTGACATTGTCTGAAGTTGTTCAATATTCCTCCAATATCGGGATTGCCCGCGCTGCTGCCGAGCTCGGTACAGATCGGCAAAAGTCATTTTTAAAGCAACTGGGTTTGTTTGAAGCATTGCCGATTGAACTTATTGAAAACCGCGCGCCTGATCTGCCGGCACGATGGGGTCCCGTTGAAGCAGCGACGATCTCTTATGGGCACGGCATTTCGGTAACGCCCCTGCATCTGCTTTCAGCGTTTTCGGCAGTTGTGAATGGCGGGGTCTATCGCAACCCGACTTTCATTGCTGCAAGGGCACCGCCGATGGAGCGTGAAGTTTTCTCGAACGACACGAGCGTCGCTATGCGACGTATCTTGCGGCGCGTTGTGACGGACGGAACGGCCACATTCGCGGAGGTTCCCGGATTGTTTCCCATCGGCAAGACGGCGACAGCTGACAAGCCGTCCGCTTCTGGCGGCTATGATCGAAATACACGCATCTCCAGTTTTGTGGGTGCGGTGCCGGGCTACGCACCGCGATATGCAATCCTCATTTCTTTCGACGAGCCTCAGCCCCTGAAAGAGACTTATGGCTACGCTACCGCCGGATGGAATGCAGCGCCCGCATTTGCGCGCGTTGCTGCGCGTGCGGCGCCAATCCTCGGGATTGCGCCCGTGAATGAGGCAACGGCGCTTTCGGCGTTTGTGACCGGCGGCGAAGCGCTGCGTCGCGAAGCGCATCTGCAGGACCTGAAAATGGAGCAGCCGCAGTGAGGCTGTCAGTACTTGCCAACGAGGATGTCTCGCCAGACCCACAGATCAACGGACTGACTGCTGATAGTCGCGAAGTCGGTAAAGGATACTTATTTGCTGCCTTGCCCGGTGCGATTTCGGATGGCCGGAACTTTATTCGGCAAGCGGAAGAGCGCGGCGCAGCTGCTGTGCTGACAGAGCCCGGCGCGCAGTCGAATTTGCCGCTTGTTGTTGATGACTGCCCTCGTCGCCGCCTTTCCAATATGGCGGCGCGGTTTTTCCCGGGTCAGCCGCGGATGATTGCGGGAATAACAGGCACAAATGGCAAGACATCCACAGCGCGCTTTGCTTCTCAGCTCTGGTCGATGCGCGGCGAAACTGCCGGAAGCGTTGGAACACTTGGCGCTGCATCGCAGGGTTTCGAGCGTAAACTCAATCACACGACACCTGAACCCGTTACGCTGCACGAGATGCTGGATGAAATGGCGCAAGCCGGCGTCACGCATCTGGCGATGGAAGTTTCAAGTCATGGGCTAGCGCAATATCGTGCTGACAATGTCAGATTTTCCGTGGCGGCATTTACAAATATCAGCCAGGACCATCTCGACTATCACGATAGTTTTGCTGACTATTTCTCTATTAAAACACGATTGTTTACCGACCTGCTCCCGCAAGAGGGGGCGGTCGTTGTCAATATGGATGGCGCGGGCGCTGGCGACATCAAAAACCTTGCAGAAAAAAGAGATTTGAAAGTTGTAACGACCGGCGCCGCCGGCGCAGATTTGAAAATCATTTTGTTGGCGCCGCATCATGCCGGCACGAAGCTCGACATAGAAGCCGGAAACCGTCGCTTTGCCATCGATTTGCCGTTGATCGGCGCTTTTCAAGCGGAAAATGCGCTTCTCGCCGCCGGCATTCTGGTGGCGTCAGGTGAGGATGCAGAAATAGTTGTACCATTGCTGGAGCGTCTCTCTGGCGTGCCCGGGCGTATGCAGCATGTGGTGAATGTCGCGGGTGCCGGTGTTTATGTAGATTATGCGCATACGCCGGATGCCGTGGCGAGCGCACTTCAGGCAATGCGCCCTCATGCACGCGGGCGCATTATCGCGATCATCGGGGCCGGCGGCGATCGCGATAAAGAAAAACGGCCGCTTATGGGTAAAGCAGCGGCGGCATATGCAGACGTCGTTATTGTGACGGATGATAATCCGCGATCAGAAAATCCGGCAGCGATCAGAGCGGCAGTTTTAAAGGGTTGCCCGGATGCCGAGGACATTGGTGACAGGGGAATGGCGATCGCATGTGGGGTTGCGATGGTTGAAAGTGGCGACGTCCTTGTGATTGCAGGGAAGGGGCATGAAACCGGCCAGCAGGTGGGGGGTGCAACATTGCCGTTCGACGATGCGGCGGTTGCAAAAGCTGCGGCGGCGAACCGCATGAAGGAACTCGGGAATTGACAGGTTCTTTGTGGACAGCTTATGAAGCGGCGGCTGCAACGGGCGGCGCCTTGTGCGCGCGTGGCGGACAAGACGATAGCTGGGCAGCGGAAGAATGGTCTGCGGGTGGGCTATCAACAGATACGCGCAACCTCAAACCAGGTGATATTTTTATTGCGCTGCGTGCTGCGCGCGACGGTCATGAATTTCTAAAAAACGCGTTTGACGCCGGGGCCGCGGCGGCGCTGGTTGCGCGGGCCCCTGAAAATGCGCCCGACGGCGCCCCGTTATTGGTTGTGGCTGATACAGTTGAGGGGTTGCGCGACCTTGCTGTTGCTGCGCGCATGCGCAATTTCGGCAAACGGATAGCCATCGCCGGCAGCGTCGGCAAATCCAGTACCAGAGAAATACTCCGGGGGATTTTGTCCCCATCTGGCGTCGTTCATACAGCGGACAAAAGCTTTAGCAATCAGTTGAGCGTTCCCCTTGCGCTTGCGCGGATGCCTATGCGCGCAGATTTTGGCGTATTTGAATTCGGCATGAGCCACGCCGATGAAATTACACCTTTGACAGCGCTGGTCCGACCGCATGTGGCGATTGTGACCGCCATTGCCGCAGCGCATCTTGAGTTTTTCAAATCCGTCAAAGCAATTGCCGAAGCGACATCCGAAATTTTTTCGGGCCTTGCGCGCGGTGGTGTTGCTGTGCTGCCCTTTGACAATCCCCATTTCAGCCAATTGAAAAAGCGCGCGGAACAAGCAGGCGCTGCGGGCTTTGTCACTTTTGGAGAAAAACCCGGCGCCGATTTTCAGCTACTGAAATATGATTTCGTGGGGACTCGCGCGCGCATTCAAGTGAAGATCAAAAATGAGACGCGTATGATTGATGTCGGCATTCCTGGCCGCCACCAAGCGAGTAATATATTAGCGGCGCTGGCCGCCGCTGATGCTGTCGGCGCGCCTTTGGAACCGGCGATTGCTGCGCTCTCAAAGTTTACCCTGTCGGAGGGCCATGGTGCGCGCGAGATCATCAAGGCGGGCCGGGGAATGGCGACACTGATTGACGATCAGTGCAATGCTATTCCCGCGTCAATGGCGGCAACAACCAGTCTTCTTGGTGCGACGCCTGTTGCGCAAGGTTCGCGGCGCATCGCTGTTTTGGGTGAGATGCTTGAATTAGGACCTGATGGACCGTCCCTGCACGCCAGTCTTGCCGATGCTTTAGTTGCGGCCAAGGTTGATCGCGTCTACGCCGCGGGCGAATTGATGCGTCATCTTTGGGATGCGTTGCCGCCGGAAATGCGCGGGCTCTACGCCGACAACGCGGTGGCGCTGGTGGGGCCGGTTCTGGATAATGTTGCGTCTGGCGATGCCGTCATGGTCAATGGCTCGAATGCATCTAATGTGAGCGCTGTGGCGCGCGCCCTTAGACAAAGACAATTAGAAGAGAGTAAGGTTTAATGTTCTATCATTTGCTGACACCGCTTGCGGATGAGTTTCAGCTCTTCAATGTTTTTCGCTACTTGACGTTTCGTACCGGCGGCGCGGTGATGACGGCGTTGCTGATTGCATTTGTGGTAGGCCCGCCGCTGATCCGCTGGATGCGCCGCAAACAAGGGCGCGGTCAGCCTATTCGCGCTGACGGTCCGCAAAATCACATCATTGAAAAAGCTGGCACCCCAACCATGGGTGGCGTCCTGATTTTACTGTCGCTCACGGTGGCGACATTTCTGTGGGCGCGTCTTGATAACCCCTATGTCTGGATAGTGATGGGCGTGACGCTCGCATTCGGCGCTCTTGGGTTTGTTGACGACTATTTGAAAGTGACAAAGCAGGATTCAAGCGGCGTTACGGGAAGCCTGAAAATGGCTGTTCAGTTTGCCGTTGCGCTTCTGGCGGCGTATTTTTGCATGACCACACTTGCAAATGCGCCTGACGCGCCTGCGGGCATTGCCACATCGGTGGGTGTTCCGTTTTTCCCCGTTCGCCTGTTCGAAAATTGGTTCAATGCGCCCGGCGTACCGTTTGGCTTCATGATCGTACCATTTGCCGCGTTTGTTATTGTCGGCGCATCAAACACGGTCAATCTCACGGATGGTCTTGACGGGCTTGCGACCGTGCCGGTGATGATCGCCGCCGCGACCTATGCGCTGATCGCCTATCTGGTCGGCAATTTCATTTATGCAGGTTACCTCGGCGTTCCTTATGTGCCGGGCGTCGGCGAGCTGGCTGTCATATGCGGCGCCATCATTGGCGCCGGGCTTGGTTTTTTGTGGTTCAATGCGCCGCCAGCGGCGATCTTTATGGGTGATACGGGTTCATTGGCTTTGGGCGGCGCCATCGGCGCGATTGCTGTCGCCGCCAAGCATGAAATTGTTCTGGCGATCGTTGGCGGTCTGTTTGTACTTGAAGGCTTGTCCGTGATGATCCAGATCGCTTCATTCAAACTTTTCGGTAAACGCGTCTTCAGAATGGCGCCGATCCACCATCATTTCGAGCAACTTGGCTGGAAGGAATCAACAATTGTGATCCGTTTTTGGATCATTGCAGTCATATTGGCGCTCGTGGGGCTGGCTACCCTGAAATTGCGGTAGGGCTTTTCTGATGATCCTGATACCAGGTGTAAAAAAGAAAAATATCGGCGTTTACGGCCTCGGCGTCAGCGGTATCGCAACCTGCGAAGCGCTGGTCGCCTCCGGCGCTGCCGTTTTTTCTTTTGATGAGAATACAAAGGCTCGGGAAAAAACTGCGAATACTGAATATCGATGTGAACACCCAAAAAAATGGCCCTGGAAAGACATGGCGGCGGTTGTCGTCAGTCCGGGTGTGCCGCTGACGCATCCGAAACCGCATGCGGTTGTGCGCAAAGCGGCGATAGAAAAAATTCCCGTCATTGGCGATACCGAATTATTCGCATGGGCCGTCAATGCGATACCGGAAAGCGACCGCCCGCGAATCGTCGGGATTACCGGCACAAACGGCAAATCAACGACCACGGCGCTGATCGGACATATTCTGAAAGAATCCGGCCGAGAAGTTCATGTTGGCGGCAATATTGGCGAAGCGGTTTTATCGATGCCGGCGCTGGAAAAAGAAACTATCTATGTGTTGGAGCTTTCATCGTATCAGCTCGATCTGACCCAGACGCTGCGTCTGAATGCGGCTGTCTTTCTCAACGTGACACCCGATCATATTGAACGCCACGGAGACATTGACGGATATGTCAGGGCCAAAAAACGAATTTTTCTGAACCAGACAGCAGACGATATTGCTGTCATCGGCGTGGACGACGACTATACGCAAGGTGTTTGCACTGAAGTAACCGCAACTGGTCCGGCAAAGGCAGTCCCGGTTTCGGTGCAGGGCGCGCTCGGGCGTGGCGTTTACGAACTTGATGGCAAACTGTTTTACAATTTTGACGGCAAGACCTCTTTTGCCGGAGAGATTTCACACGGGCGCGCCTTGCGCGGCGCCCACAACCATCAAAACATGGCGGCTGCGCTTGCGGTCTGTGCGCATCTCGGCCTGTCTCCGGCGATCGTCATAAAAGCGGCGGAGCGTTTTGGCGGACTACCACACCGTATGGAAGAGGTGGGCAGAGTCGGCAAAATTTCCTTTGTCAATGATTCAAAGGCGACCAATGCTGAGGCGACGGCTCGCGCGTTAAGCGTTGCTGAAGACATTTTTTGGATTGCCGGCGGCAAAGCAAAGGATGGTGGTGTCACAGCGTTGCGCGACAAATTAAACCGCGTTCGAAGCGTATATCTGATTGGCGAGGCAGCGCCGCTATTTGAAGAACAACTTCGCGGCGCTGCGCACTGCGTGTTGTGCGGGGATCTTGAAACGGCGGTGATGAAAGCGAGCGAAGATGCGGCAAAAAGCGATGCGTCGGCTCCGACGATACTTTTATCGCCAGCATGTGCGTCTTTTGATCAATTTTCGAATTTTGAAGTTCGAGGTGAAGCGTTTCGCACACTCGTCTCCAATCTGCCGGCGGAGAACGGAGAGGCCGCATGAAGCAAATCTCGCGCCTCGATGATTCCCTTTTCGCAAGATGGTGGTGGTCCGTTGACCGGCCCAGCCTGACCATATTGGCGTTGATCATGCTGATTGGCGCTGTTTTGATCATCGCAGCTGGTCCGCCAGCGGCGATGCGCTTGCGGATTGCCGAAGAGTTTCACTTTCCGATCCGACAGTTTGTATTTTTGGCGCCAACGATTCTTTTGATAATCGGCGTTTCGCTGTTGCCGCCGCTGCAGGCACGACGGCTTGGCGTTGTCACATTTGTCTTCGCCATAGTTCTCATGCTTTTCGCGCTGGTTGCCGCCGGTGAAATTAATGGCTCGAAACGCTGGGTCGATCTTGGCGTATTTGGCTTGCAGCCTTCGGAGTTCGCTAAGCCTGGATTTGTGATCGCAGCAGCCTGGATGTTGGCGGAGGGCGCCCGCGACCCGAAATTTCCAGGCGGTGCGCTGGCTATGGGGTTTTACGCAATATTCGCGATGTTATTGTTGCTGCAACCTGATTTCGGTCAGTGGGCGCTGATTACCGCGGTTTGGGCGATGATGTTCTTTATTGCCGGTTGGAGCTGGCTTTGGATTGCGCTGCTCGCGGTCGTTGGCATCGGTGCGCTTACCGCCGGTTATTTTCTATCTGCCCATGTTGCCGCGCGCATTGACGGGTTTATTAATCCAGCAGCGCAGGAGACCTATCAGGTTGATCGCGCATTGGAGACGATCGCCAATGGCGGCTTTCTTGGACGCGGCGATGCGCCGCCTGTAAAAAATTCGCTTCCTGACGCGCATACGGATTTCATATTCGCTGTGGCCGGGGAAGAGTTTGGTTTTGTGCTTTGTGCTTTGATCATTGTTTTGTTTGCGGTATTCGTCGTCCGCACTATGTCGCTTGCGGCGTCGCTCAGGAGCATGTTTGCCCGATGCGCCGTTGTCGGGCTTGCGGCTATTATCGCGTTTCAGGCGATCATTAATATTGGTGCTTCGTTGCGGGCTTTGCCGGCAAAAGGCATGACCCTGCCGTTTATTTCCTATGGTGGGTCCTCTCTGTTGGCTACGGGGCTGACGGTCGGCCTCATCATTGCGCTTACGCGCACGCATCAGGGCGCCTGGCGTCGCAAGGATATCATGCCGTGACCTTGCCGCCCTCACAACAACTCATTGCGCTTGCAGCGGGCGGCACTGGCGGACACATGTTTCCGGCGGAGGCGCTCGCGCAGGAACTAAAGCGTCGGGGTTCGCGCGTTCTCCTTGTCACTGATGTGCGCGGCGCGCGGTACGCTGATAAATTTCCAGCCGATGAACGTTTTCAGATCTCCGCTGCGACGCCAAGTATTGGCGGGCCGGTTGCAAAAGGCATGGCGGCAGTTTCCCTTGCGCAAGGGTTGTTTACTGCTCTGGGAGAATTCAGAAAACGCCGCCCCACAGCCGCCGTTGGGTTTGGCGGCTATCCTTCGCTGCCGGCGATGAAGGCGGCATCGTTGATGGGGTTGCCCTATGGGGTGCACGAACAAAATGGTGTTCTAGGGCGCGCCAATCGCATGCTGGTCAAAGGCGCTGCGTTTGCGGCGCATGGCTTTCCTGTTCTTGAAAAAGCGCCAAAAAATATCAACCGCATCGAAGTTGGCAATCCAGTACGCGATGCCGTCGCTGCGGTGAGCCATACGCCGTTCCCGTCGATCGATAAAAATGGTAAGATCAAAATTCTGATTTTCGGCGGCAGTCAGGGGGCGAGCATTTTTTCCGATGCGCCAGTCAAGGCGATCGCTGGTTTGCCGCGCGATATGCGCGAACGTCTCAATATTGTCCATCAGGCACGCGAAGCGGAAACTGCCGATGTGCGCTCGGCCTATGCGTCGGCGGGCGTCAGTTGCGAGGTTGCGCCCTTTTTTGCTGATCTGCCGCAACGCATGGCTGCCGCTCACCTTGTTGTTTCCCGGGCCGGCGCATCGACAGTGACGGAGCTTTCGGCGATCGGTCGACCCTCTATTCTTGTGCCGCTGGCGATCGCCATGGATGACCACCAGACAGGCAATGCCCGCAGCCTTTCTGACGCCGGGGCTGCCATTGTATTGCCGGAAAAGACGTTTACAGAGATTGCCGTTAGCGAGGTGCTGACACCGCTTTTGGCTGCACCGCACCGCCTTGAGGAGATGGCTGCTGCCGCAAAAGACCGCGTTAAAGCGGGCGCTGCCGCAGCGCTGGCGGATTTGGTCGATGAGATTATTGACGCCCGTGTGGCGGCTTGAGTGTAAAATATGACGGATACAGATAAATATACTAAGATTGATCCGCCGAAGATCAAAATTCGGCTGCCATTTGATGTTGGCGCCATTCATTTTGTTGGCATTGGCGGTATCGGCATGAGTGGTATTGCCGAAGTCATGCATAACCTTGGCTACGAAGTGCGTGGTAGTGATGTCGCTGAGGGCGCCAATATACAAAGACTGCGCGACAAGGGCATTCTTGTCGCGATCGGCCATGCACCTGAACATGTGGACGGCGCCGAGGCTGTTATCATCTCAACGGCGATAAAGCGTGACAACCCCGAAGTAGCAGCCGCGCGCGCACGCCACATCCCCGTCGTTCGCCGTGCTGATATGTTGGCGGAGTTGATGCGCCTCAAATGGACCATCAGCGTAGCCGGCACGCATGGTAAAACAACAACAACGACAATGATCGCTGCGCTGCTGGATGAGGCAAAGCTCGACCCGACCGTCATTAACGGCGGTGTCATCAACGCATATGGTACGAATGCCCGGCTTGGCGAGGGCGATTGGATGGTGGTTGAGGCCGATGAATCTGACGGTACGTTCATAAGGCTGCCGACAACCATAGCGGTCGTCACCAATATCGACCCTGAACATCTCGATCACTGGAATGATTTTGAGAACTTACGCGACGCATTCGACGCTTTTATCGAAAACACGCCGTTTTACGGCTTTGGAATTGTCTGTCTTGATCATCCGGAGGTTCAGGCGCTTGTCGGGCGGGTCGCCGACCGGCGGCTGATTACTTATGGAGTCAATCCACAGGCTGACGTGCGGGCAGAAAATATCACTTATGACAGCGCAGCGTCGCATTTTGATATTGTCTTTCGCGAACGCGGGCAGGAAATTGGGCGCATTAACGGCGCAGCCCTGCCGATGCCCGGCCTTCACAATGTTCTGAATTCTCTGCCGGCGGTGATTGTTGCAAAACGCCTTGGCGCAACGGACAAACAAATCGCTTCGGGCCTTTCAAAATTTGCCGGCGTCAAGCGCCGCTTTACGGCAGCCGGCGAATGGAACGGCGTGACCGTCATTGACGATTATGGCCATCACCCTGTCGAAATAGCAGCGGCCCTGCGCGCCGGGCGGAGCATTGCCAGCGGCAAGATCATCGCTGTTGTGCAACCCCATCGCTATACGCGCTTGCGCGATCTCTTTGATGAGTTTTGCGGTTGTCTCAATGAAGCAGACGTGGCGCTGATCACCGATGTTTATACGGCTGGTGAGGCGGCCATTGAGGGCGCTGATCGCGATGCACTAGTTGCGGGTCTTATCGATCATGGCCATCGCGATGCGCGTGTGTTGGAAAGTTTTGCGGCGTTGCCGCGTGTCATCGCAGACATCGCCGAGCCTGGCGATTATGTCATTTTTCTTGGCGCCGGCGATATCACCAAACATGCAAATGAATTGGCGGGTGAGCTACAGAAATTGAGCACATAGATGCGCGTTACGCCCGACGTTCTTCCCGCAATACGCGGTAAATATGTGCCGCGAGCAGATATGTCGGCCTTCACCTGGTTTCGCGTCGGCGGTCCCGCGGATGTTTTATTCTCACCCGCAGACGAAGATGATCTTGCTGCATTTTTGAAAAATCTCGATCGCGCAATACCGATTTTTCCAGTGGGCGTTGGTTCAAATCTTCTGGTGCGGGACGGCGGGTTGCGCGGTGTTGTCATTCGCCTTGGCGCGCCCTTTGGCAAGATTGAAATCGATGGGCTGCGGGTCACTGCAGGCGCGGCGGCGCTGGATGCGCAGGTCGCCAAACGCGCCGCGAAAGCGGGAATCGGAGGCCTGGAGTTTTATCGCGGCGTGCCCGGTACGATCGGCGGCGCACTGCGTATGAATGCGGGCGCCTATAATGGTGAGACCAAAGATGTGCTGATTGAGGCGGTTGCCTATGATCGCAACGGCGCCCGTCATGTTCTTTCGGTGGGCGATATGAAATACGCCTATCGTCATTGCGGCGCCGGCGATGATTTAATCTTCACAAAGGCGATTTTTGAGGGGCGGGCGGGCGAGCCAAGTGCGATCGAAGAACGCATGACCGAGATTATGGCGCGGCGCGAAGCGTCACAGCCGATCCGGGAGCGCACGGGCGGCTCTACCTTCGCCAACCCTGATCCTGCCTTGTCCGGCGCGCGCAAATCATGGCAACTCATAGACGAAGTTGGCGGCCGCGGTCGGACCGTCGGCGATGCGCAAATGTCAGAGCAACACTGCAATTTTATGATCAATCGCGGTAATGCCAAAGCATCGGACCTGGAAGACCTTGGCGAGTCCGTGCGGCGCGATGTTGCTGACAAGACCGGTGTTGAGCTGCGATGGGAGATCCGTCGTGTCGGAGACGCAATTGAGAGTGTGGGATGACAATGAGTAGAACAATTGCAGCGCCAAATGACATCATCTTTGTTGTCGAGATTTGTATTCGGAAGGTTGGGGGCGCCTCATGCCAAAAGTAAAAAAGAAGAAAACCGCCCGCCGCCCGGCAGCTAAAAGCACGGGGCGTAAAACCCCAGCGCGAAAAACAAAGGCCAAACGAAAACAACCCACGATGATCGATGTCGTGCGTGATTTTTGGGCGCGATTTTCACGTGCCGCCATCGCGGCTATGGCAGTCGTTGCATTCATTGCTGTTCTTTTGCTCTGGTCAGGGGGATATTTCGGATTGATGGGCGAACGCGCGAACCGCATGGCCGGCGCCGGGATTGTTTCTGCCGGTTTCGAAATCAACCGCATAACCGTCAAAGGTCAGGATCAAACTGATGAAGCGGATTTGTTGACCGCCGTCGGACCGGTAATCGGCACATCGCTGTTGCACTTTGATCCTTATGCGGCGCGCGCCCGTGTTGAGGATCTCGGCTGGGTGCGCTCGGCGGCGATTTCCCGGCTTTGGCCTGGCGCCGTGCATGTCTCGATCCGTGAGCGAGAACCAGCCGCCGTTTGGCAGCTCTCTGGCGCCCTTCATTTGATTGATCAAAACGGCGCTCTCATTCGTGAGATTGGCGCTTATGAATACTCAAACCTGCCGCTTATTGTTGGATCAGGCGCTCCAGGAGCGGCGTCAGATATGCTCAAGGCGCTGCGCGATGAGCCCGAATTGTGGGGGCGGACCGCGGCGCTGATAAGGGTGGGTGACCGGCGATGGAATTTGAGAACAAAAAACAGCGTCGACGTGAAGTTTCCCGAAGGCAATATCACGGAAGCAGTCAAGTATTTGGCGCGACTTCAAACAAAAATTGCCTTGCTTGATCGCCCGCTCGAATATGTTGACCTTCGGAATCCGGAAAACTTTGTCTACAGAGAAAAAGGCGCCGATGAAGAAACGGCGACTGAGAGTGGTTTGCGTCGGTAATATCCCGCGTTATTGAATTTTGTATGAGGGCGGATCATTGGTTCAGTATGTAAACCACAAACGACGACGCGGAGACGATGCGCGCACTGCAGCGCTTGATCTCGGCGCCTCAAAGGTTTCCTGTTTTATTGCGCGAGGGGCTGCGGGGGGCGATATTCCACTGCAAACCGAAATCATTGGCGTTGGTCATTATGGCATGCCGGTGCGTTCCAAGGGTGCAGCGCCTGTCGATCAGCTTGAAACCGGCATACGAAGCGCGGTGGATGCGGCGGAACGTATGGCGGGTGAGCACATCAATCGCGTTTGTGTTTCGGTTCCTGGCCGTTTTTTAAGAACGCGCCGGATTGGCGTCGACCTTGAAATTTCCGGTGGTATCGTCACTGAAGACGATATCGATGATGCGTTGAGTGAAGGCGCAGCGATTGCCACACCGCCTGATTGCGCTGCTCTACATGCGTTGCCGATCAGCTTTAAAGTGGACGGCGAAGAGATTTTTCTTGATCCGGTTGGGCTCTCCGGTGTGACTTTGTCGACTGAGATGCTGGGGATCGGCGCGCGCCACAGTGTTCTCGACAATCTCTCTGCGCTGATTGAGCGTTGCGGTCTTCGAACGACCGAATTTGTCGCGGCGCCATATGCGGCCGCCGAAGCAACGCTCATCGAAGATGAAAAAGAGCTCGGTGTCGTTCTGATCGACATTGGGGCGGCATCGACGGGCTATGCGGTTTATGATGATGGCATGCTCATCGATTGTGGGGGTGTTGCCGTTGGCGGGGGCCATATTACCAAGGATATTGCTCAGATATTCGGCACGCCGCTGGTGCATGCCGAAAGGGTCAAAACTGTCCATGGCGCTGCTTTGATCGGGCCGGGCGATGAGCACCGGTTTATTGATTTCCCGCAATTGGGCGCCGCTGGCGAGCGCCTGCGCGCTTCTCGCGCTGATGTCTATGAAGTTATAATTCCGCGGATGGAGGAAATTTTTGAGCTGGTTGCGAAAAAGCTTCCTGATGATGGGATGCGCCGTAGCGGTCTTCGCCGCGCCGTCATCACGGGCGGCGGCAGCCTGCTCATCGGCGCCAGAGAGATAGCAGAGCGTGCGCTTTCAATGAAAAGCCGGTTAGGCAGGCCGATGTCCGTTGTGGGTGCGCCAGAAGCCGCCAGCGCTCCCGGTTTTGCTGTTTGCGCTGGCCTTATACAACACGCCGCAAATTCAGGCGCTGAAAGCAAATCTGCGCTTGGTGTTTTTGGGCAATCACTTCATTCAGAAAGGCGGATGACAAAGCTCGGCGGAGTGGAAGCGTGGCTGCGCGCAAGATTCTGACCACTCGTTAAGGCCTTGTTAACCTTTTAGAAAGGGTTCTGAACGAATCTTTAACGGCGGGGTAACCATAAGGGCGGGCCCCTGAACTTTGTGCATCATCGGAGCTTTCAATGCCACTAAATCTAAGCGTACCGGAACTCACTGAATTGAAGCCGCGCATTTCGGTTATTGGCGTTGGCGGCGCCGGCGGCAACGCCGTCAATAATATGATCGAAAGCGCTCTTGAGGGCGTGGAGTTTTTGGTCGCAAACACAGATGCGCAGGCAGTTGGTCTGTCAAAAGCAGATAAGAAAATTCAACTCGGCGTCAAAACCACCCAAGGTCTTGGCGCCGGGTCTATGCCGGATATCGGCCGCGCGGCCGCCGAAGAGTCGCTTGACGAAATTCTGGAGCATGTTGGCAGTTCTCACATGCTGTTTATCACCGCCGGTATGGGCGGCGGCACCGGCACCGGCGGGGCGCCGGTCATCGCGAAGGCGGCTAAAGAGCGCGATATTCTTACCGTCGGCGTGATCACCAAGCCTTTTCACTTTGAAGGCGCACGGCGCATGCGTATTGCAATTGCCGGCATCGAAGAATTGCAAAAGCATGTCGACACGCTGCTAATAATCCCGAACCAGAATCTGTTTTCGATCGCCAATGAACGAACGACCTTCCATGAAGCGTTCGCGATGGCTGATCAGGTTTTGCACTCCGGCGTGCGCGGGATTACCGACCTAATGGTGATGCCTGGCCTGATTAATCTTGATTTTGCCGATGTGCGCACTGTGATGAGCGAGATGGGCAAGGCGATGATGGGCACTGGCGAGGCTGAGGGCGAAAAACGTGCGATCCAAGCCGCAGAAGCGGCGATCTCCAATCCGCTGCTCGACGAAGTTTCCATGAAAGGCGCCAGAGGCGTTCTCATCAATATTACCGGCTCGATGGATATGACGCTGTTTGAAGTCGATGAAGCTGCGAACCGCATCCGAGCAGAAGTTGATTCCGAGGCGAATATAATCGTTGGGTCGACGTTTAATCAGGACCTTGAGGGGCGCGTACGCGTTTCCGTTGTCGCGACTGGTATCGACATAAACGAAATTGAAGCGGCGAAACCGCATGTGAGAATTAATACTGGCGCCATTGCCAAACCGTGGCGTGAGCCGCTGATCGTCGACAAAGCGGCGTTAGCGCCCGCGGCTGCATCTACACCGCCATTCGTAGCGGCGCCGGCGGGTGAGAACCCTGTGGGTGACGTGCATGAGCGGATTCGAAAGATACTGACTGAAGGCACTGTCGGCGCGCCCCCACTCAGCAGGTCCGGCCCTTCGGTGCCGGTTCCGCAGAGGGCGTCAGCGCCAGCGCCTCAATCACAACAACGATTACGCCCGGCTGAGGCCGTAAAACCGGCACGCAACCCCTTTCGCGGCGCTCAGGAGCTCGGGAAACATTCGCTTGAAGTGGCCGTAGACATGTTCAAGTCGCTCGGCGGGGCGGATGACCGTCCCGAAACGGCATCGCCGCGCGCTCCGGAAGCATCCAAGCCAGCGACCACGGCCCGCGGTGATCTTTTTGACGATCAGGAAGATGCTGATCTGGAAATCCCATCGTTTCTTAGAAAGAAGAAGACTGGATAATCTGCGGCATGTGAGGCGACATAACGTGTTGTTTCGTAATAAAAAAACGCCGGGCCTTTGGGCCTGGCGTTTTTTATTTCAGAATCTCGAAACATCCAGAAACAATGCTTGATGGTCTGCTGTGGCCGGTTTCACAAAATCACCATACAAATATTGCGAATTCCTGTCAGAAAGACGCTTCCTCTCCTCGGTTTGGTGCGGAAGTAGTTATTGTGAGTGTGGAGTGATGGACGCAGTTCAGCAAAGAACCATAAAGGCGCCGGTGGAATTTGCCGGTGTTGGGCTCCATTCCGGCGCCGATTGCCGGGTTGTTGTTCGGGCAGCGGCCGCAAATGCGGGCATTTTTTTTCGCAGCATGGATTCAAGCGGTCCCAACAATCTTATCGCAGCCAGCGCCGATAATGTTGCGCTTACCGATCACGGAACGTCGCTTTCCAACGGTGAAGGTGCTCGTGTTTCGACTGTAGAACATCTTATGGCCGCACTGGCGCTTGTCGGTATTGATAATGCGGCCATCGATGTTTTCGGCCCGGAAACGCCAATTCTTGATGGCAGCGCCGCATTATTCGTGCGTGGGTTAAGTGACGTAGGCACGCGCGTTCAATCCGCAGGTCGCCGCGAGATTGTTATTGATGAGGTGCTTTCCGTTTGCGACGGCGACCGGTCGATCATTGTCGAACCTTTTGACGGGTTCAGCCTTGATGTCGCCATTGAATTTGAAGATTGTCTGATTGGCCGACAATCGTTGTCTTTGCATCTTGATCAGCCCTGCGACAAGGCGCGGCTGGCAAAATCAAGGACCTTTTGCCGGCTGCGGGAAGTTGAATCCCTTCGAGGCGCGGGGCTTATTCGGGGGGGGTCACTCGAAAACTCGATTGTTGTTGACGGCGACCGCCTCCTAAATCCGGATGCTCTTCGCGATCCGGAAGAGTTTGTCCTTCACAAAGGTCTGGATCTTATTGGTGATCTATACTTGCTGGGCGCCCCCATTCGTGGGTCAATCCGGGCGGCCAAGCCCGGCCATGCCCTGAACACCCGTTTTGCTCTCATGCTGGCCCGCTATTATGGGATTGCCCTGCCAGCCCAGGATGACAGCGTGTTACGCGCTTCGGCGTAGCGCTCCCAGTTTCCAAGGTTTGACGCTCCCGGCGCGCCGCTCTAGAACCTTTGGCGGCAGGGTTACGGCGTGCGAAAGGCAAGGAATATAGTGGCATTTCAGTTTGGGTATGTATTCAAAGGTCTCGCCATATTGGCGGTTTGCGCGACGCTCGCCGCGTGCGGCTCATCGGCAAAAAAGCAAAAATTCGCTTATGTCGAGCGTCCGGTGGAAACTCTTTACGCCGAAGCGACTAAAGAGCTTGAAAAAAAGCGATTTGACCGCGCAATAGCGTATTTCGAAGAAGTCGAACGCCAGCATCCATATTCAGCATGGGCGCGCCGCGCCATGTTGATGAAAGCCTTCGCCTATTATCAGGGAAATGATTACGAAGAAGCAGTTGAAGCGCTCGATCAGTTCATCGCGCTACATCCCGGCAATAAATCTGCGCCCTACGCGTACTATTTAAAGTCAATGTGTTTTTATGAACGCATTCGCGACGTGGGCAGGGATCAAGAGTATACAGATAATGCGGTCGCATCACTGAACGACGTTGTGCGTCGATATCCAAGCACCGAATATGCGCGCGATGCGCGATTGAAACTCGATCTTACATTTGATCACCTCGCAGGTAAGGAAATGTATATTGGGCGGTTTTACCTTAAGGACAACAAGCACATTGCAGCGATAAACCGCTTCAAGATTGTGATAGATAAATACCAAACGACAAGTCACGTTCCTGAAGCGCTGCACCGTTTGGTTGAGGCATACCTTGAGATTGGCGTTATCGATGAGGCGCGCGCCTCGGTGGCGGTGCTCGGATATAATTATCCCGGCAGCCGTTGGTATGAGGATGCGTATCGGTTATTTGATGATCGCGGATTGGTTGTCGCTGATGCGCGACCTTTACGTAATTCAGCAATTGCAGACAGCGCTGCGGGCGAAACAAATAATGTGCGACGTGGCTCCGTTTCGACATCCAAGGGCGACGCGCTTGCGCCGCCCAGCGACGATCCCGATGTTGTTTCCTCTGCTGACCAGCAGCGTGATTCGCAGTAGCCGGCTTTCAGCGCGCTGCGAAGTGGGATAAATCCAACTGGCGCGTGGACAGGGTGAGCCGGCGATGATTGCGGCGCTTCACATTCAGGATTTTGTACTAATCGATCAGGCGCGGTTGTCGCTATCGACGGGCCTCACGGCGCTGACTGGCGAAACCGGCGCCGGTAAATCCATTCTTTTGGATGCGCTGGGCTTGGCTGTTGGCGGCCGCGCGGAGCGCGGCGCCGTCCGCCAGGGCGCCAAACAGGGAATTGTTTCGGCAATTTTTGAGCCTCGAGCCGACCATCCGGTCTGGGGCCGGCTGGAGGCGAATGGTCTCGATGGCGAGGATGCGCAGATCATCCTGCGTCGTGTCCAGAGCGCGGATGGGCGCGGCCGCGGATTTGTCAATGACCAGCCGGTGTCGATCGGCATGCTGCGTGAAATTGGAGAGATGTTGCTGGAAATTCATGGGCAACATGATGATCGAGGGTTTCTCACTGCA
Source organism: Hyphococcus sp. (assembly GCA_021776335.1). Classification (GTDB taxonomy): domain Bacteria; phylum Pseudomonadota; class Alphaproteobacteria; order Caulobacterales; family Parvularculaceae; genus Hyphococcus. The sequence goes on along the minus strand of JAJFGB010000010.1, from coordinate 253,762 downwards.
TCGGCGCATCGCGGTATGCTTGACGAATTTGGCGATCTGCAGAAGAAATCGAAAAATGTCTCAACATTGTGGCGCCAATGGCAGGACACCGTCGCCGCGCTTGAAGACAAAAAACGCGAGCGTGACGCGACCGCGCGTGAAGCGGATTACTTACGCCATGTCGCAGATATATTGGACAAACTTTCCCCGCAACCAGATGAAGAAGCAGTTCTTGCATCGCGGCGCGCTGAATTGATGGCAGCTGAAAAAATTAGTGAGGACCTTGATGCTGCTGTTGCAGCGCTAAACGATGGCGAACTTGATAAGCGCCTATCGGTGAGCCTGCGACGTGTTGAGCAAGGCGTCTCTCGCCTTTCGGGCGACGATAATCCCCTCACGGTCGCCTCTAAAAGATTAGAGAGCGCCTATAATGAGGTGTCGGAGGCCCGTGCAGCGATAGACGAGGCGATCAGCAGATTTGGGGCTGATCCAAAAGAGCTGGATGACGTTGAGGAACGATTGTTTGCGCTGCGCGCTGAGGCGCGCAAACATGGCGTTACCCCCGATGAGCTTTGCATCTTTCAACAAAAAACCAGTAAAGCGCTTGAGGCGCTGGAGCTTGGAGAAGCGGCGTTTACAACGCTGGAACAGGCATCGCGAGATGGCGAGGCCGCCTATGGAAAAGCAGCGAAAAGCCTGTCGTGTGATCGAACCCGAGCGGCGACGAAACTCGATGAAGCCGTGGCGAAGGAATTGGCGCCGCTTAAACTTGGCAAGGCCAACTTTCAAACAATGATTACATCCGATGCGGCGAAACCAACATCGGAAGGCAATGATGTTGTTGAGTTTATGGTTGCAACCAATCCTGGCGCGCCGGCCGGCCCGTTGAAAACAATAGCCTCAGGCGGTGAGCTGTCACGATTTGTTCTGGCGATGAAGGCTGCTCTTGCGGCAAAAGAAAATCGAACGGTCATTATATTTGATGAAGTGGATGCAGGCGTCGGCGGCGCCGTTGCAGACGCCGTTGGAGAACGATTGGCGCGTCTTGCGCAGGATGCACAAGTGCTTGTTGTAACGCACTCGCCACAAGTTGCTGCGCGTGCCGCCAATCATTGGCGTATAGAAAAAAAGCAAACCGCGTCATCGACGGTAACTTCTGTAAATCCGCTATCTCCGACCGACCGGACCGAAGAGGTTGCCCGTATGCTGTCCGGCGCGGAAGTGACCGAAGAGGCGCGCGCCGCTGCGCGCCGCCTTCTCGGCGAAAGTAGCCTAGCGAAGAAAGCGAAGCGCGCCAAAATCGCAAAGGCGGGCTGATTATCGTAAAACATTTCCTGAAGTGATGAAAATTCACGCTTGATGGAGAAGCGCTGCCCGCCCTATTGGTTTTGAATTGAATGTTGATCGAAAATAGATAATGGCGAGCAAGAATACAAAAACCGGGTTGATTCCTGTTGGAAAGCTCACGCCTGAAGAGGCGATGCTTGAATTGGCGCGCCTTGCCGCAGTAATTGTTCAAGCCGATGAGGCGTATTACGCGCGCGACAAGCCGGAAATAACCGATGCGGCGTATGATGCGCTGCGACGGCGTAATCTTCTGATTGAAAAGCGCTTTGCCAAACTGAAACGAGCGGATTCGCCATCGGACAAGGTGGGCGCCGCGCCTTCGGCCAAATTTGAAAAAGCAAAGCACGCGGCGGCGATGCTGTCGCTCGACAATGCGTTTAACGACGATGATGTCGTTGATTTCGGCCAGCGTGTGCGTAGATTCTTGGGGCTTCCCGACGAGGAAGCCCTGGCCTTTACGGCGGAGCCAAAAATTGACGGGCTGTCTCTTAATCTGCGTTATGAAGGAGGCATTCTGAAAAGCGCAGCGACGCGCGGCGACGGCGAAGTCGGCGAGAACGTGACCTCCAATGTTCTAACGATAAGCGATATCCCGCAGCGACTGAAGAAAGCGCCCGAAATTTTGGAAGTGCGTGGTGAAGTCTATATGAGCCACGCTGATTTTGATGCGCTGAACCAAGGGCTGAAGGAGGAGGGCGAGGATGTGTTTGCCAATCCTCGCAACGCGGCCGCGGGCTCGTTACGTCAACTCGATGCAGCGATCACAGCGTCGCGGCCGCTACGGTTCTTCGCCTATGCCTGGGGTGAAATCAGCGAAGAAATTGCGGAAACGCAATGGGACGCAATCAGCTGCTTCAAGAAATTGGGTTTTCAAATTAACCCGCTGACGAAGCGCTGCGATAGCGTTTCTGACATGATTGCCCATTATCGGAAAATCGAAGAACAACGCGCTCTTCTCGGATACGACATTGACGGCGTTGTCTACAAAGTGGACCGGCTCGATTATCAGACGCGTCTTGGTTTTGTCTCGCGTCACCCGCGCTGGGCGATTGCCCATAAATTTCTCGCGGAAAAAGCGACAACCGTGCTGGAGGACATAGAGATACAGGTTGGGCGCACAGGCAAGCTTACGCCGGTTGCGCGGCTCAAACCGGTGACTGTGGGCGGTGTCGTTGTCTCCAATGCGACATTGCACAATGAAGATGAGATTAAGCGCAAGGACGTGCGCATTGGCGACACGGTGGTCGTTCAACGTGCCGGTGACGTAATCCCGCAGATTGTTGAAGTCGTTGTGGGCAAACGCAAGAAGGGTGCAAAAGCGTTTGTTTTTCCGAGCCAATGCCCGATTTGCGGCAGTCACGCGATTAATGAGGCAAATCCACAAACTGGAAAAACGGATGTCGACAAACGCTGCACCGGCGGGCTGATTTGTTCGGCGCAGGCAGTGGAACGGCTCAAACATTTCGTTGCACGCAACGCATTTGATATAGAAGGGCTCGGGGAAAAACAGGTCGCTACATTTTTTGAGCAGGGAATTATCAAGGAGCCCGCCGATATTTTCACATTGCGCCACCGTCAGGAACAAGGCCGGATTGACCTTTATTCCTATAAACTGAAACCGGACGGTTCGCTGCATCTCGACAAGGAAGGCGCGAAACAGCCCACCAACGCGAAGTCAATCGAAAATCTTTTTGCGGGGATCGACGCGAGGCGGGAAATTTCCAGCGCGCGATTTATCAATGCGCTTGGCATTCGCCATATTGGAGAAACGAACGCCCGATTATTCGCCAGCCATTATGGAGATTTCGCCGGCTTTTACGATGCTGCGGTGAAGGCGCGCGACAAGAACTCTGACACTTATGAAGGCTTACTGTCGATCGACGGTGTTGGCGCTTTGGTTGCGCAGGGGGCTATCGATTTTTTTGAAGAGGACCACAATCGTGACGCGGTCGATCGGCTTCTTAAGGAGGTAAAACCCCAAAAGGCTGAGACCGTTGCGGCAACGAGCGCTGTTGCGGGCAAGATCGTTGTTTTCACCGGCAAGCTTGAGCTTTTCACACGCGATGAGGCCAAAGCCCGTGCGCAGACGCTGGGCGCCAAGGTCGCGGGGTCTGTGTCGGCGAAAACTGATTATCTGGTTGCGGGGCCAGGTGCGGGGTCGAAACTGAAAAAAGCCGAGGCGTTAGGAGTCGAAGTTTTGACAGAAACGGCGTGGCTGGCGCTGATCGACACATAATTTTGCAAAGCCACCGTTGTGGTTTATGCTAATTTATGGTCATATATTGACAGATTCATCTTTAGCACTCTTTGTCAAAACCCAGCCCAGCTCTTTTTCAAGAGTCCTATTTTCGGGCATTGCCAGCGCCTGTATCGGCGGATTACATCCCATCCCAATACTAACAAAGCCCCTCGTTGAAGGCTTTGAAAAATCAACGGCTTTGCTGCCCGCTGCGGTGATGGCCGGAGGAAACCCGGAGAATTAGATGAGCGACGAGCCGCCGCTATCGCTGCATGTACCTGAGCCCGAATTTCGTCCCGGCGACAAGGCAGATTTTTCAAATGTTCAGATCCCCAAGGCGGGATCCGTTGAGCGGCCTGAGATCGATGTCTCAGCCGAGGACATTCACGATCTCGCCTATTCAATTATCCGCGTCATGGACCGCAACGGCAAAGCTGTCGGTCCATGGGCCGGCATGCTGAACGATGAGAAGGTCAAGGAAGGCCTTGAGGACATGTTGCGTGTACGTGCTTTCGATGCCCGCATGCTGATTGCGCAACGCCAGGGTAAGACCAGTTTTTATATGCAGGCGCTCGGCGAGGAAGCGATCGCATGCGCTTTTCGCAAGGCGCTAAAGCCGGGCGATATGAATTTCCCGACTTACCGCCAACAGGGGCTTTTGCTGTCGACCGACTATCCCATGGTCGACATGATGAACCAGATTTATTCCAATGCCGCTGATCCTTTGATGGGCCGGCAGTTGCCGATCATGTATTCGTCAAGGGAAAATGGATTTTTTACAATCTCTGGAAACCTTGCAACGCAGTTTATTCAAGGCGTTGGCTGGGCGATGGCGTCGGCGATCAAAGGCGATACAAAAATCGCTGCGTCCTGGATCGGCGACGGCGCAACGGCCGCATCGGACTTTCATTCCGCGCTGGTTTTTGCGTCCACCTACCGAGCGCCGGTTGTGCTTAATGTCGTCAACAATCAATGGGCGATCTCGACTTATCAGGGCATTGCGCGCGGTAGAGCTGTGACATTTGCAGCGCGCGGACTTGGCTTCGGGATTCCAGCACTTCGCGTCGACGGCAATGATTACCTGGCGGTATATGCGGTCTCCAAATGGGCGATTGACCGGGCGCGCGCCGGCCATGGTCCCACATTGATTGAGCATGTGACCTACCGGGTTGGCGGTCATTCTACATCAGATGATCCATCCGCTTACCGCCCGAAGGAAGAATCTGACGCATGGCCCCTCGGTGACCCTGTGGAACGACTGAAGAATTATTTGATTGCGCGCGACGTATGGTCGGAAGCGCAACATGTTCAGGCCCGCGAAATGATTGAGGCCGAAGTTGCCGAAGCGCAAAAGCTGGCGGAGAAAAACGGGACGCTTCATGATGGACCGCATTCGTCGCCGCGTTCCATGTTTGAAGATGTATATGAAGACATTCCGCTTCACCTTGTTCGGCAACGCCAGGAAGCGGGAGTATAATTATGGCGCGCATGACCATGATTCAGGCGATCCGCAGCGCCATGGATAACGCCCTGGCTGAGGACGAGAACGTCGTTGTCTTTGGCGAAGATGTGGGTTTCTTCGGCGGCGTCTTCCGTTGCACCGAGGGGCTTCAAAAAAAATACGGTAAGCACCGGTGTTTCGACAGCCCCATTAATGAGAGCGGCATTATAGGTGCGGCGATAGGCATGGCGAGTTACGGAATCAGGCCATGCGTCGAAATTCAGTTCGCTGACTATATGTATCCCGGGTACGACCAGATTACGCAGGAAGCATCACGCATTCGCTACCGGTCCAACAATGATTTCACCGTGCCCATGGTGGTGCGGATGCCGACGGGCGGCGGCATTTTTGGCGGCCAGACCCATTCGCAAAGCCCGGAGGCGCTATTTGCTCACGTCTCCGGCATTAAGACCGTCATTCCTTCAAGCCCCTATGACGCCAAAGGACTTCTACTCGCTTCGATTGAAGACAATGACCCGGTTATGTTTCTCGAGCCAAAGCGGCTTTATAACGGCCCGTTTGACGGCCATCATGATCGCCCGGTAACGCCGTGGTCCAAGCACGAACTCGGTGAGGTCCCGGAAGATTACTACACGCTGCCGATTGGCAAGGCGGCGATCCGCCGTGAAGGCGCTGATGTCACCGTGCTTGTCTATGGCACGATGGTTTATGTCGCCGAGGCCGCCGCAGCGGAAACCGGCATTGATGCGGAGATCATTGATCTCAGGACGATCTTGCCGCTGGATCTGGAAACTATTGAAGCATCGGTCAGAAAAACCGGACGCTGTGTGATCGTCCATGAAGCGACGAAAACTTGCGGCTTTGGCGCTGAGTTGATGGCGGTGGTGACCGAAGGGTGCTTCTATCATCTTGAAGCGCCGATTATGCGTGTAACGGGATACGACACGCCTTACCCTCACGCCCATGAATGGGAGTATTTTCCGACGCCGGGCCGTATTGGGGAAGCGCTGAGGAAAGTCATGGAGACTGCATAATGGGTGAGCATCTTATCAAGCTTCCGGATGTGGGCGAGGGCGTTGCAGAAGCCGAGCTTGTCGAATGGATGGTCGATATCGGCGCTAATGTCCGTGAGGACGAAGTGCTCGCTGCGGTGATGACCGATAAGGCGACGGTGGAAATTCCCTCACCGGTTGAAGGCAAGATCATCTGGCAGGGCGCAAAGATCGGTGACGTGATGGCGGTCGGCTCGCCGCTTATTCGCCTTGAAATTGATGGCGAGGGTAATGTGAAGGCCGGCGCCGCGCCTGTCGAAGCGCCGCCGATAGAAAAAAAAGTAAGCCCGACACGTGTTGCGAAGCCAGCGCCGGACAAGAAAGTTGAAACTGCGCCAGCAAAATCTAAGGCGTCAAGTTCAAACGGCGCCGGACCGCGCGCCGAAGGTGAAAAACCCCTGGCGCCACCGGCAGTGCGCAAACGTGCGGCGGAAGCCGGCGTCGATTTACGGCGCGTCATTGGTTCCGGCCCCGCAGGCCGTATCACTCATGAAGATCTCGATAGCTTTTTTGAAAATGGCGGCAGTGTCGCGCGCGGCGGCGGCGGGCTGGTGCGGAACACCAGTATTGCAGATATTCCTGTTGTTGGCATGCGCCGCAAGATCGCAGAGAAAATGACGATCGCCAATTCGCACATACCGCATATCACTTATGTCGAGGAGATTGATGTCACGCTGCTTGAGGATTTGCGCAAGCAGATGAACGAGGCTCACAAAGGTGATCGAGTGAAGCTCACTATCCTGCCGTTCCTAATGCGCGCCATGGTCAAAGCGATTTCAGATCAGCCCAATCTCAATGCGATTTTCGATGATGAGGCAGGTGTTGTTTATCAACATGGCGGCTGCCATATCGGCGTTGCGGCGCAGACGCCTAATGGTTTGATGGTGCCGGTTGTGCGCCATGCTGAGGCGCGCGATATCTGGGCATGCGCTGAAGAATTGGCGCGATTGTCGGAGGCCGCCAAAACCGGCGCGGCGAAGCGTGATGAACTTTCAGGCTCAACCATTACAATCACTTCGCTTGGCGCCATGGGCGGTATCGTCACGACACCGGTCATCAATCATCCCGAAGTGGCGATCATTGGCGTCAACAAGATGCAGGTGCTGCCTAAGTGGGATGGACAGGAATTTCAGCCGCGAAAGATGATGAACCTGTCATCAAGCTTCGATCATCGGGTGGTTGACGGCTGGGACGCTGCTGTCTTTATTCAGCGCATCAAGACGCTTCTTGAAAACCCCGCAATGATTTTTATTGATTAAGAGCATTGCGAACGGCCTGGAAAAATTGACGGATTCGCTTTGGTTATTTTGTTGCGCGTTGGAACGTGCGAAATAAGTTTGAAAGACGCGTGATGGCCATTATTGAATGCAAACTTCTTGTCGTCGGCGCTGGACCAGGCGGTTACGTTGCTGCCATACGCGCCGGTCAGCTCGGGCTCGATACGGTGATCGTCGAGGCGAAAACTCATGGTGGAACTTGTCTCAATGTTGGCTGCATTCCGTCAAAAGCGCTCATTCACGCTGCCGATGAATTTGAAAAAGCAACGCATTTCGCCGGCGCCTCACCTATTGGCGTCAAGGCGGGAAAACCCTCGATTGATCTGAAACAAACCGTTGCGTGGAAGGACGGGATCGTTAAGCGGCTGACGACTGGTGTCGGCGGCCTTCTTAAAAAGAACAAAGTGAAATCCGTCACGGGATGGGCGACATTTGTCGATGGAAAGACTGTTGAGGTGAAAACCGATGACGGCGTAGAGGTAATCCGCGCCGAACAGGTGATCATCGCGACTGGGTCTGCGCCTGTGGAGCTTCCATTTCTGCCTTTTGGCGGCAATGTGATTTCCTCCACCGAGGCGCTCGACCTCGCGGCGCCGCCAAAAAATCTTTCGATTGTCGGCGCCGGTTATATCGGCCTTGAGTTGGGGATCGCGTTTGCCAAACTTGGATCCAAAGTCACCGTGGTTGAAGCGGAAAAACGCATCCTGCCCCTCTATGACAAAGAGATAACGCGGCCGGTCGCCAAAAAGCTAAAAAACCTTGGTGTCAATGTGATGTTGGGCGCGAAAGCCAAAGGACTGGCGAAAGGCGGCAAGGGGTTCGAGATCGAAACAGCGGAGGGCAAGGCTGAAACAATTCCTGCCGACAAGATCCTTGTGACCGTCGGGCGCGCACCGTTGACCGAAGGGTGGGGCCGCGAGAATCTCGTCCTCGATATAGATGGCAAATTCATCAAAATTGATGATCAGTGCCGCACATCCATGCGCGGAATATTTGCTATCGGCGATGTCACTGGCGAACCGATGCTGGCGCATCGCGCGATGGCGCAAGGCGAGATGGTTGCGGAGATCATTGCTGGCGAAAACCGCTCATGGGACAAGGTCGCAATCGCGGCAATCTGTTTTACTGATCCGGAGATCGTCTCCGCCGGTCTATCGCCTGATGAAGCAAAAGAAGCGGGCCACGACATCATCACCAAAAGCTTTCCATTTTCTGCCAATGGCCGCGCCATGACCATGGAAGCTGAAGAAGGCTTGATCCGTATCGTCGCGCGCAAGGATAATCATCTGGTGCTGGGTATTCAGGCCGTCGGCGGCGGCGTTGCGGAACTTTCGGCGTCATTCGGTCTGGCGCTTGAAATGGGCGCCCGACTTGAAGATATCGCCGGCACGATCCATGCCCATCCGACGCAAGGTGAAGCCTTTCAGGAAGCCGCGCTTCGCACGCTGGGGCATGCGCTGCATATTTAGGGTCAGGCGAAGTCGCTAAATCGGCGGCGCGGTCGCAAAGCTCTCCACCAGGCTGCCTGCGATCAAACGCCAGCCATCGATCAAGACAAAAAAGATCAACTTGAAGGGCAGCGAGATTACAATCGGCGGCAGCATCAGCATGCCCATGGCCATCAGGATCGATGAGATGACCATGTCGATAATCAAAAACGGAATAAAAACGAGAAAGCCGATTTCAAATGCACGGCGCAATTCAGAAATCATAAAGGCCGGGACAAGCACATGGAGCGGCGTTGCTGTCGGGCTTTCGGGCGTGACTTCCGCCATGTCGAAAAACAGCGCAAGATCCTTTTCCCGCGTCTGACCAAGCATGAAATTCTTGACCGGCGCAGCGGTGGCGGGAAAGGCCTCCTCAAGCGTGATCTCTTCTTCCATGAAAGGCTGGACGCCCGCAGTATAGGCTTCGCTCAAAGTCGGCGCCATGACAAACGCCGTGAGAAAGAGTGCGAGAGAAATGATCACCGGATTAGGCGGACTTTGCTGGATGCCGATGGCGGTCCTCAGGAGCGACAGGACGATTACGATCCGAATGAACGAAGTCATCATGATCAGGATCGACGGCGCCAGCGATAAGATGGTTGTAATGAGGACAAGCTGAACGATGCGCGCTGACAGGCCGGTCTCGCCGCCCATATCGAGAGTCAGTGTTTGCGCGGTGGCTTCTCCACCGGTTACCAGCGACAGTAATATTGCGCCGGCAAAAATGCCGAAAAGTTTTATCACGCGGCGTCTTTATTTTCGGGGCGAAATTTCTTCGCCAGTTCCTGCAAAGTCGGAAAGGGGTTGACCGGTGCTGGCATTTCCATTGCGTCGTCGGTTGGGCCGTCCAGGTTTTTATCGATCAGTGTTTCACTATTGGCGCCGAGAACAATCAAATGCTCTGCGCCATCGCATCTGATGATCGCGACACGGCGGCGTGCGTCAATGGCGAGGGTTTCAACAAGGGCAAGGCGTTTCTTGCGAACAAAGCCGCTGGAGGCTGAAATTAGGCCGGCCTTGCGTACGAGGATTGCAGCGAGGCCGATGAAGCCGAGGACAGCGATGAGCGCGAATATCACGCGGGCGCTTTCTGCGAGGAGCATGAGTAATGCCTTTTGAATTTGCTTCAGTAGGCAAAAATTACCCGGCTTATACTTAATGCGGTGTTAAGCGCTGCGTTGGGGCGTCGAACTTTCGTAAAGTTGGGCCAGATCAGCAAGCGAAATGATCTCGCCACCTGTGGTTTGTGTGAACCATGAGAGATAGTTGCGCGTCAGATCAAGGATTTGCTCGACGTCGGCAGCGCCTTTCACATAAGGATTGGCGCCGGGCGTTAATGAAGTTGAATGAAGTGTAAAACTGAGGATCGGCGCGCCGTCTGAAATCAGGCGCTGTGTCAGTGCTTTAAGGTCGGCGAGCCGCGCGCCTTCCGGCGATAGGCGCATCGGCGTTGTGAGCCGCGAATGGAGCGGCTCTCGACGTGGCGCAAACCCTGGTTGATTTGCTTCCTGACTTAAAAACAGGTTTGTCCCGCGAATGGCGACTGCGCCGCTGACAGGCGTTACGCAAATCCGATGGTCGCCGTTGAAGGCGCTGAAGGGTTTGTTCGAAAAACCGGAAAAATCGGGCCCACCCGCTGCTAAATAGTCAAAAGCCGGGCTGGGACTGAAATCATATTGAATGCTGAGCGCTGCAAGCTGGGCGTAATTTTCTGGGGCAATGCCGTACCGGCCGGCGCGGTGCGATTGTGCTCGCTCGCCAAATGCCGCCTCAAAAGCATCCGCGAGTACCGTGAGTTTTTTCAAATGCGCATCGAGGGGTAGATTTTTCTGAAACGAAAAATATGGGGCGGAGAAATTATGCGTTGGCGGCGTTACCCATTGATGCAGATGGAGCCCACAATTCGCCGCGCGCTGTTCAAGCAGCGCACGGAAATATGCAATGCACTTTGGGTCTTTCAACAGGGGGTATGTCAGAAAGTATAGCGGCGCTGCGTCCATCTCGGCGCAGAGGGCCTGGAAGCGGTCAATATCAGCAGGGTCATTGACGCGGTGGTCCGCATTTTCGCTGTTCGACCAATCAAACTGTTCTTCTGTATCCACGGTGATGATCAATCGTGGGTTGGAGTTGTTTCCGCCAAATTTGATTGGTGTTGTTTTGACGGACGCGGCAAGACGGGACTTCTCCGTTAATTCCGAAAAGATCGTCGCCATTTGATGGATGGTTTCTTCCCACGAAAACCCTTCTGCGTAACGCCGCGTCTCTGCGCGGTCCGGCGGGTTGGCGATCATAGTTTTGATCGCTTCTGCAATCGCGCCAGAACTGCGGTGTTCAACCAGCTCTCCAGCGGCCGGATCGCCAATGACTTCGTTAGAGCCTGGTATATTCGTGGCGATGCAGGGTGTCCCGCAGGCCATCGCTTCGAGCAGAACGTTAGGCCAACCTTCGCGTGAGGACGCCAGCACCAGCATGTCCGCGGAACGGTAAATTTTATTCAGGTTTTCATGGGCCACCGGCCCCAGAAACCGAACACGTTCCAGCAGGCCGACTCGTTTTGCCTGCGCTTCAAGGGCGCTGCGCTTTTCGCCTTCGCCAGCAATCAGCAAAGTAATATCGGGTATGCTGCGCATTGCATCGATGACCAGATCATGGCCCTTGCGGTCGATGAGATGACCGACGCTCAAAATTGTTTTTCCAGACAGGCCGAGTTCGGCGCGCGCTTTATTCCTGTCGCCCGGTGTGAATAATTCAAGATCGACGCCGTTGCGCAAGACCGATATTTTTCCGCGCTGAACACCCATGGCGCCCAGTTTATCTTTTAAGGTGCCTGCGACCGCGATGACGGCGTCGGCTTTGGCAGCGGCGACGACGATTGCGCGGCGCGGGCCCGCATGCTTCGGGATCAGATTGATATCCGAGCCGCGCGCGGTAATAACCAGCGGTTTGTTAAACTCCTTCGCCACCTGCGCCGCCGCGACGCCATCGGGATAAAAGTAATGCGCGTCAATGAGGTCGCAATCCCATCCATTGACTGCAATTTCGTGGATTGATGTCCGCAAAGATCTGGCGAGGGCGAAGGGCGCGTAGCGCATGCTAAATTTCGGTGGGATAAAATAGCGAGGGTGAAAAACCTCGATGTCATGACGCGTTTCTCGCTCCGGCGCCTGTGCCCAGGCGGCATAGGGGCCGAATGTATCATTTTGAAACGGAAACCATGGAACGGGCGCGATGACCTTTATTTCAGCGTCACTGGTTTTCAGAAAAGCACGTAGTCGGTTCTCAACAAATATACCGTGCGCAGGCATGGCTGCATTCGGATATAGAGTAGATAAAACCAGAATTCGCATAAGGCGGATCGCTTGTTGAGCGTATGATTTTGCGCCGATACGGGCCGAATATTGATTTACGCTGTGAGTGATTAAGAAAGAACCGCGCCACAATGGCGGGGTGTTTCCATATTACGCTCCGGTCAGCGCGCCTCACTCCGAATTTAACCTTTTGTTAGGCACGTTTTCTGCGAGGGGGCACTGGTTCGTTCCATGTTGAAACGGCTCGGCGCGTTCCAGAACAGCGTGTTTTGAAAGAGTCGATTTCGGAGCTGGGGATGCTGCCGATCTACGGGGTTTTTTTCGCTGTCGCTGCTGCTTTTGCTGCATTGAGCTGGCGCGTCATGATTTTGGCCAGAGCAAATGGTCAATCCGCGTTAACGCTGCATCGCGATTCATATCAGCCCGGTGCGAAGAATGCGTCGCGAGACGGCGCACTTAGTCTGGAACGGTTTGATGCAGCGGCCTTTCGTGATGCGGCTGCTGTGATTAATGGACCGGGAATGGCTGACGCCAAACAGGCGTTTGATTTTGTTTTCTGTTTGTTACTCCTCATATTTCTGACGCCGCTGCTTTTGGCGACGGTGATCGCCATCAAGCTCGATAGTGAGGGCCCGGTGATCTACCGCCAGAAGCGTGTTGGGTATCAGGGGCGTATATTTCACGTTTTAAAATTTCGATCGATGAAGGTAGATGCGGAGAGCAAAGGCCCGCAATATGCCGCTGTGCATGATGATCGCGCGACGCGGGTGGGCCGCTTTCTACGCAAATTCAGGATCGATGAATTGCCGCAGGCAATTAACGTCTTGCGGGGCGAAATGAGTCTCGTTGGACCGCGCCCGGAGCGCCCGGAATTCGTTGAGGTTTTGGAGCAGGAAATTCCTCATTATCATCGGCGCCATCTCGTGAAGCCGGGGATTACTGGCTGGGCGCAAGTAAAGTATGAATACGCCGCATCGGTCGAAGGCGCCCGAAACAAATTGCGTTATGATCTTTATTATATCCGTCACTTTTCACCGATGATGGACCTTGTGATTTTGTTGATGACCGTCCGGGTTGCGCTATTCGGACTTGGCAGTCGATAATTTCCAGCAGTTTATTTTGAATCTGAAAGTTGGATTCCGGCGCGTGGCGGATCAGTCGAATCACCAGGGATAATCGTCGCCGCCAACGTGCGAATCACCTGCTGATTCCGGGGAATCAGTGAATTGTTGCGACGGGTTCGCGGGAGGAGTGGGGTGCAACGCGATGATTCCCTTAAACTTCGCGAAACCGTGCAAAACAGCTGTCTCACCTATGGGATGAGGGCATGGCAAAGAACTTGCGATGCCATTACACTATCGATGGGAATACAGCGGGATTGCGCCGAATTTGGCGCTTATTTGAACACTTCAAGGAAGAGATCATGATTAACGTTACTAAATTTTGCCGACGCGTGATGGTTGTTGCGGCCGCGTTTGTTATCGCCGGCTGTTCGTCATTTCCGGGCGGCGGCGAACAATTGAGTGCGGCGCCGTCGACTGCTGCGGGCGCCGCTGATGCCGCGCCTGACTATCTCATTGGCCCTCTTGACCAGCTAGAGATTTTTGTCTGGCGGGCGCCGGAGCTTTCAACCAACGTAACTGTGCGGCCTGACGGGCGGATTTCAACGCCGCTTGTTGAAGATATGGTTGCTTCAAGCAAAACACCGTCACAATTGGCGGGCGACCTCGAACGGTCACTGCGCCAATATGTAAAGAATCCTGAAGTGACGGTTATCGTCAGCAACTTCTCTTCTACTTTTGACCAACAAGTTCGTGTGCTCGGTGAAGCGCAGCAACCAACCGCGCTGCCTTACCAGGCCGGTATGACTGTGCTTGATGTGATGGTGACGGTTGGCGGGTTAACCCAATTCGCTGCGGGCAATCGCGCCGTTTTGATCCGGGGCAAAGGTGAGGATCGCCAGTCCTACCGTCTGCGCCTCGATGATCTATTACGCAAAGGCAAAATTGCGGCGAATGTGCCGGTGCTGCCCGGCGATGTGATTTTGATTCCGGAAAGCGTGTTTTAACGACACGTCTTGGCCGGATTTTGGGGAATGGTGCGTAGTGTTTGAATTTTCTGATCTGCCTCAACCGGTGCTTCGCCAGTTGAACGGGATTTGGCGGCGGCGATGGATCGCCGTCGCCATAGCCGGTTCAGCGGCATTGCTGGGGTGGTTTGTCGTTTGGATGTTGCCAGACAAATTTGAATCTCGCGCTCATATCTATGTACAGACCGAAACAATCCTTGATCCGGTCCTGAACGGTGTCATTGCGCGCCCCGATTATTCTCAGCGTGTCGAGGTGATGCAAATGCAACTCCTGACACGCCCCAACGTCGAAGAAATAATCCTGCGCTCGGGAATGGACGAAATAATTGATGCGCGATCGCCGATTGAGCGGCGTGCAAAAATGGAAGCCCTTGCGACATGGGTTGCCGGTCAAATTGAGATCGAAAGCCCGCGCGATATGTATTTTGTCATATCGTACAGAAACGGCGACCCGGTGATCGCGCAAAAAGTTGTAGACGCCGTCCTTAATCTCCTGATCGAGCAGGATCTTGGCGCCAGTCTGGCGGAAGATGAGGCGGCGCGCCGGCGGCTCAACCTCCAGATAGAGGAATATGAGGAAAAACTCACCGCCAATGAAAATGCTGTCGCATCGTTCCGGCGCCAGAACGCCGCCGAGCTTTTCTCCAGTCAGAACAACATTCGCCGTCGCGAGTTAAAGGAAAACGAATTAACGCGCGTTAGTGAAGAGTTTGAGCGCACGAAAGGCCGCATTTTAACGCTGCGGAATTTATTGTCAGCCACCCCTCGCTCAACATCCGGCGATGAACTTGACCAGATGAAAATGGAATTGGCGGCGTTGCGCAGTCAGTATGAAGAGAGCCATCCTGATATTCGCGGCGTCCTTGCGCGCATTGTGGCGTTGGAGCAAGTGGGCGCCAATGCGCCATCGTCAAATCCGGAGTATGTCCGCTTGCAGTCGGAGCTGCGCGTGGCGCAGGACACAGTGGTTCTTCTTCAAGATCGAGAACAGCGATTGAGTGCAGAGCTTGGCGCACTCGACTCTGCTGTTGGCGCGGCGCCGGCTGTTGAGGCGGCGTTGCGGCAGATCATTCGCGAGTATGAGCAAACTCAAAAAACATATGAAGAGTTGCTTGCGCGCCGAGATCGATTGCAGCTTACCAGATCACTGGGCGCAGCAGGGCGCGGCGTGGAATATCAGGTATTTGAGCGCCCGCAAATTGCGCTAACACCTATCGACCCGCCGCGGCTTTTTTTAATTTTCGGCGTGCTTGTGCTCAGTGTTGGCGTCGGTGTTGGGGCTGCGTTTGTGCTGACGTTACTTGACAAGAGTTATACGCAGGCAAGCGAGCTGCACGAAGCTTTTGGTTTGCCAGTCCTGGGCGCAGTCAGTGAAGTTTCTTCTGCCGGAGTAATTGCGGCGCGTCGGCGCGATCGGATGAGACTTGCGGCAGCATGCGCTGTCTTGGCGTCAGTCGGTGCGCTGTATACATACTATTCCGTCTTTCGATTGCCCGCGGATTTAACCCTTGAGACGGCGGCGCTAGAAAACGCTGCTTCACTGGCGGGGGCGCGCAGATGAGTGTGATCGAAAAAGCGGGCCAGGGCGCCATCGCATTGCCGGCTAAATCCCGACAGCGTGGTCGCGTCTCGAAACCAGCGGCGTTCAATCTTGATTTTGGCCATCTGGGGACACAAGGATTTTATCACCCTGCAGCGCGATCATCGCAGCTCGCGCAGGAGTTGCGCGCTGTGAAGCGGCGCCTGTTGCGGCGGATCGGATATTTGAATACGGCTGGCGAAGGGCGTGCATATCGATCGGCCGAAAGGCGTCGCAATATTGTCCTCGTGACATCGGCACGCGCTGGAGAAGGCAAAACCTACAGCGCTGTCAATCTTGCGCTCAGTCTGGCTCTCGAAGATCAGATCGATACATTGCTTGTTGACGCTGACTTGATGCGGCCCAGGGTTCGTACCCATCTTGATCTCCCGCGCGGTCCAGGGCTCTCGGATGTGTTGACTGATTCAGCTCAGGATTTTGGCGCTTATTGTCAGCAGGCGACCCAGGCGCCGCTATCGGTTTTGCCCGAGGGGGCGCCGGTAGAGCGGGCGACAGAGCTTTTTTCCGGCGAGGCGGCGCAACCATTTTGGGCCGATTTATCGGCTGCCTGGTCTGGGGGCCTCATTATTGTTGACGCTCCGCCGGTGCTCGCTGCCGCGGAAGCGGTGATTCTTTCGAAATTTGCCGATGAAATAGTCTTTGTGGTGGAAGCAAATGCGACACCCGAGCCAGCTGTCGCATCGGCAATCGACGAATTGCTGGACGCCAATCCGAACGTGAATTTGATGCTAAATCGGTGTTTGATCGGTTCGGGCGGATCGCACTATGAGTCTTATGAATCATATGATCGCCGTGATGGCGCGGGGGATCAGGCCGCGCATCATAGCCAAACAAGGGGTGCTCTCCATGGAGCCGAATAAGAAAATCCGTTTTGCCACGTGCTGGCTTAAAGTTGTTGCCGCAACCAGCGCAGCTATTTGCGCGACGGTCGGCGCTGGCGCAGCGCAGGTTTCGCAGACAAATGCACCATTGAAACTCAGAACGGACTATCTGGGTTATTCAGCAGGCGTATCGGCCCGTGTTACTTATTCTGACAATATTAATCTTCAAAATGGCGCCGGAAAGAATGATGATATCATTCTTTCAACTGGATTGTCGGGTGGAGCAATCATCAGCAAGAAGCGGGTCACCGCGATAATCCTTGGCGACCTTGATTTTTCATATATCAGCGATCAATCGGATTTCGTCGTCAATCAGAGAATTGGCGCCACCAGCACATTTACGGCGGCAGATAATTGGCTTTACTTTGACCTGTCCGGGTCATCGACGCGCCAGCTGGTTGGCGATAATGCAAGATTTTCCGGAAACATTAATGCGGGGCGCGGTCAGCGCGCAAATGTGCATTCATATGTCGCAAGCCCATATGTATATCATGAGCTTGGCAATCAATCGACCGTCGAGATGCGGTACCGTTTTTCGCAAGCATTTGTTGGAGACTCAAATACCAGGTTGAATTTTCTGTCTGGAACGGCTGGAAATGATTCAACTTCCCACGAAGTGTTGGCGAGCTATCAAAGTGGAGCATTGCTGGACACAGTGCGGTTTCGTCTTACGGCCTACGGCACCGATACAACAGAAGACGCGCCACTGCCTTTTCCGGATTTCGGTTATCAACAAGGTTCAGTCAATCTCGACGCACAATTCGCCCTCAGCCGCCAATTCGCATTGAGCGGCGCTATTGGCTATGACGAAGTCGAAACTCAGGGCGCCAGTTCTTTGTTTTTCAGTGATGACGCACTGTCTGGCGTGACCTGGCGGGCGGGATTCACAGCGCAGCCTGGTCCGCGCTCGCAGATTCGTTTTGAATATGGTGAGCGGTACGGTGATGATTTTATCGACGCGGATGCTTCTTATCAATTGACGAAGCGGCTGTTCTTAACCGCGAATGCGAGTCGCAGTTTTCGCACCCGTTCGCAATCGGTGGCGACAGGATTTCGAACAACGCAAATTCAAACGCTGGATTTTGCTGACAAGTTGCGCCAGGGAGACGAATTGTCGCCGCGCAACGTGATAAACAGCGCAAATTTTGTTGCGCGCGGGTTAAATGGTTTTTCGGCGCAGACAACCGGTGTTGCTGTGTCAGATTCTGTTCGTGTCTCAGTCAGGGGCAGTTTCGGAAGGTCGTTGGTCACGATAGATGGAACGTATAGAGATGATGATTTCGGGTTTCGGCAATCAAATACACTCGGCGCGGGAATTCGGTTGCGACGGACGTTGTCACGTCGCATGAACGGATATGGAAACCTTGATGTGCGCCGCGCTGATACAACAGTTGACACTGCCACGTGTGAGGCAAACCCTTTGATTTTCGGATTTGATCCTACGGATCCTTTGTTTGATGCGGTTGCCGATTGTGCTGTGCTTGCCGCCAGTAATGGCGAGACGACGACGGTTATTGGCCGCATCGGCGGCTCATATAGCATCTTCAAAAATGTGTCCGCTTTTCTCGAAGTGTCGCACGCCGAGCGATTTTCCGAGAATGTCGGGCTCGAGTATGGTGAAAATACAGTAATGGTCGGTGTAAGTTTGGACCTACAGTAATGTATGAAGAGTATTTCGGTTTATCCGGTGCGCCATTTAAGCTGAGCCCCGATCCACGGTTCTTTTTTGGCAGCCGCAGTCACAATAAGGCAATGGCATATCTCCATTACGGCCTGAAACAGGCCGAGGGCTTCATTGTGATTACGGGACCGATTGGCGCCGGAAAATCTATGTTGATTGGCCATTTGCTGGATCAACTGAACGGTTCCGAGGTCGCCGCGGCGCATCTTTTAACGTCGAATGTCAAATCGGACGAATTACTCGGACATATTCTATCCGCTTTCCGTGTTGAACCGGAAGCTCCCGGCCGGGCGGGGCAACTGGCGGCCTTTGAAGATTTTTTGTTCGACCAGCTCAATTCAGGTCGCCGCGTGCTTCTTGTGATGGATGAGGCGCAAAACCTGCCCCATGAAACACTGGAGGAGCTTCGAATGCTGTCGAATATGGATTACGATGGCACGCCACTTTTCCAGGTTTTCCTCGTGGGGCAGCCGGAGTTTCGCAATACGATTGAGTCTCCGAAAATGGAGCAGCTTCGCCAGCGTGTCATTGCTTCCTATCACTTGGAAAGTCTGTCTGAAGACGAAACAAGGGAATATATTCTGCATCGGCTGTCCGTCGCTGACTGGCAGGAAGACCCGGGGTTTTCAGAGGAAGCTTTCGCGGCCATTTTTGCTGAGACCAGCGGGCTGCCTCGCCGTGTGAATACTCTATGCAATCGCTTGATGCTTTATTGCTTCCTGGAAAAGCGACATGAGGTCACGCGGGAGATTGTTAATATCGTTTTATCGGAGCTGCGCGAAGAAAAACTGGCGCCCAATGGCGTGAAGCCGGGCATTATGCCGTTGGTGAAGTCTCTTGATGAAGAAGAAAATGTATTGGCGCCAGCCAATAGCGAAGATCCCGGCGATGATACGCCGCGGTTGCCGCAAACTGATGTGTCGCTGATGGCGCCGCCGGTTTCCTCATCGAGTGTCTTTGACCGCCTTCGAGCAAGTCGCCGGAGCGAGGGCGCGCACGAAGACATGGATCAACCTCGCCATGAAGCGACGCTTAGCGATGTCGCGTCTGCAATTGCAGCGGTGACGAATGACACGAAATTACCAATGCTGAAAGAGCCCGCCAAGTCGCCACCTGGCGATGGTGAAACGACATCCATGAGCAGTATCGCTCAAATGGCGCGAGACCTCCGGGCATCTCAAACTAGTGCGCCGCAATGGCGGAAAACGGTTAATCGCTCTCTCAATGATACGCGCGATGAATTGAGACAGGCACATGCTAGTTTGTTGCGGTTACGCAAGAAAATGTCGGACATCGACAAGCGCCGCCTCAACAATCGCACCGAAATTGTTGATAGCCTCTCGCGCGCCGAGACGTTGCTTCGGGAAATTCGCGACTCTTGGCAGTAGAGTCATCTGGCGGGAAATCGACTTGGCTGACGCATCATACGGGAAAGCAGCAGACGCGGATCGGAAGTTCGCGCTTTCCGTCGACGTAGAGGATTATTTTCAGGTTTGGGCGTTCTCCAAGGTGATTTCACGCAACGCCTGGGATGATTTTCCACTGCGGGTGGGCGCGTCGACACGGCGGTGTCTTGATCTGTTTGACAAGCACAACGTTAAAGCGACTTTTTTTATTCTTGGCTGGGTTGCCGAGCGCGATCCGTCGCTTGTTCGAGATATCGTTGCGCGGGGCCATGAAGTGGCGAGCCACGGGTTTGATCATACCAAAGTCACTCAACAGACCAGCGCCGCCTTTCGAGAAGACGTGCTGAAAACAAAAAAGCTCCTCGAGGATATCGGTGGCGTCGCGGTGATGGGCTACCGCGCCGCGGGGTTTTCCATTGATAGCACGACGCCCTGGGCTCATGACGTATTAGCGGAAGCCGGGCATTTGTATTCTTCAAGTTCTCATCCTGTCGCCCATGACCACTATGGTGATCCTTGCGGGCGCAGAGATTGTCACCAGCCGATCGACGGCGATAATTTTATCGAGGCGCCGGTGGCGACCGTCGACATATTGGGGAAACGGATTAGTTGTGCGGGCGGTGGTCGGTTTCGCGTCAGTCCTGTCCCGCTGTCAAAGGCGTTGATGAAACGAGCCGCCGCGTCTCTCAACGGTCCTGCGATTTTTTATTTCCACCCCTGGGAGATTGATACAGGTCAACCCCGTATACGCAGCGCATCGTTGAAATCAAAAATGCGCCACTATCTCAACATTGAGGCGATGCCCGGCAAGCTTTCCAGAATGCTCAGCGCGTTTCAATGGCGCCGGATTGATGATGCGCTCGGGTTGCGGGCGTCGGCATGAGTGCGGCGCCAACACAGATTCAAAATGTGACGACGATAGAGGTGGCAATCGGCAAGGCGTCTGATCCTGTATCATGGGATGCATATGTGCGCGCCCATGCAGGCGGATCTTTCTTTCATTTGTCGTCATGGGGAGAGGTTGTTCAGTCGACCTACGGGTATGATGCGCTCTATTTGACCGCGCGACGAGATGGACGGACTGTAGGCGTTTTGCCGCTTGTTGATGTCAAGGCGCCGCTTCTGGGTCGGTCACTGATTTCGACGCCTTTTACTGTCGGCGGCGGACCGCTTGCGGATGATGAAACCGCATTGAAGGTATTGTTGTCAGAAGCGGTTTCGATCGGTGAGGGCGCCGGTGTTAAATACATTGAGTGCCGTACAGATTTTTCAACCACCGATGACTGGTTGGCAAAGACTGGTATTTATGCCGGATTTAAGATGGCGCTGCCGGTCAGCGAGTCTGAGCACCTGAATGCTATTCCGCGTAAACGCCGGGCGGAAGTTCGTAAAACGATCGCCGCTGAACGAAGCGGCGATCTGTTGATACGTTATGATGGTGATGCCGATGAATTTTATGGGCTTTATGCGCAGTCTCTGCGACAGCTTGGCACGCCGGTCTTTCCCAAGCGGTTTTTGCAGGGATTGATGGGTGCTTTTCGAGAAGATATTGAGATCGCCATAGTCGAGTATCATGGCGTCTCAGTTGCCGCGCTTTTGAGTTTTTGTTTTCGCGATGTTGTGCTTCCCTATTATGTCGGCGCTAGCCCGGCGGCGCGGCGTGCACGCGCTTATGATTTTGCCTATTGGTCGGCGATGCGTCGTGCGGTTGCGGGCGGGCGCCTTGGTTTTGATTTTGGGCGCAGCAGAATTGGCAGCGGTTCTTACGCGTATAAGAAACTTTGGGGCTGTGCACCAATGCCGCTTACTTATCATGTACGACTTATCAATGCAGCGAAGATGGCGAATATAAATCCGAGTAATCCAAAATTTGCACTGTTTGCTAAATTATGGCCCTGCCTTCCTCTTGCGGCGACAAATGCATTGGGACCGTTATTGGCGCGAAACCTCCCGTGATCGCGAAACCCGAAATATTGTTCCTTGCGCACCGCATCCCCTATCCACCGGACAAGGGAGATAAAATTCGATCATGGCGCTTGCTCAAGCACCTGACCGAGCGATTCAGTGTTCATTTGGCGTGTTTTGTCGATGATCAGCGCGATCTCCGCCATATGGACTATATCGGTAGTTTGTGTGCGTCTTCGACCTTTGTTCGGCTACGCCCAAGTTTCGCGCGCGTCAAAAGCCTGCGGTCGCTAACGTCGGGCGATCCGCTGACATTTAGCTATTACCACAACAGGAAGATGCTTGCAGCGGTCAACCAACTTCGCACGCTGCCACTGGCGGCAGAGATGGTGTTTTCGTCATCCATGGCGCCGTATGTCGCCGCACGGGTTGCGGGCCGCAAACGCATTGTCGATTTTTGTGATGCAGATTCTGAAAAATGGCGGCAATATGCGGCGGAAACGAGCGGGATGCTGGGTTGGCTATACACGCGTGAAGCTGATGCGCTGGCGCGCGCAGAAACGCAGATCGTCAACTGGGCCGATGTGAGTTTTGCGATCACGGACCAGGAGGCCGCCTTATTCAACCGGCGTCCAGACTGTCGAAATCATGTGGGCTGGTGGTCTAATGGTGTTGATAGTGACTACTTTGACCCGGCGCTTGCGGTTGAGCCCTTCAAAACACCTTGCGATGTCGCCTTTGTCGGCGCCATGGATTATCGCGCTAATGTTGATGCAGTTCTTGAATTTATAAATGAGAGCTGGCCAAAAGTTCGCGCTGCTGTACCAAGGACGCGCTTTGCAATTGTCGGCGCCAATCCTGTGGGCAAAATTAAAGCGCTTCACGGCTTCAACGGGGTCAGCGTTACGGGGCGTGTTGACGATGTGCGCCCATGGCTCACCCACGCAAAAGTTATTGTTGCGCCGATGCGCGTTGCGCGGGGGATTCAAAATAAGGTACTGGAAGCCATGGCAATGGCAAAACCCGTTGTTGCAACACCTGCAGTCGCATCAAGCATTGCGTGCGATGACGGCGCCATCTGTGTCGCGCAAAATGCAGACGAGATGGCAATGGAAATTATCAATTTGCTGGAGCGGCCGGAGCGCTGCCGCCAAGTTGGCGCCGCCGCCCGCGCCGCCATGGGTAGTTATGACTGGGGCATTAGTCTTGAGCGCTTCGATACAGCCCTTGATGGGCTCTAAGGTTAGTCTTCAAGCTCCAGATCATCTTCCGCATCTTCGGATTCTGCGATCAATTGTACGCGCGGCGGCGCCGGCGACGCGTCGATTATCAATTCAAAGATATCAGGCCGTGAATAATGCCCGGCAATATCGCAGGCGGCCTTTGCGGCCCGGACAATATCAAGCGAGCCTTCTGCGATCAGAATTTCTTCCCCGCTTTCTGCGACAGCGATAATTTCTCCCCGCGGATCGATAATCGCTGAATGGCCGGTGTGCTCCCAGATGCCTAGAGGACGCCAACGTTCGGGAATATCCTTTTCAAGCCGCAAGCCTGCAGCGCAAATTACATAAGCGCCGGCCTGACTGGCAAAGGCGCGCGACAATAAATGTTGTCGCGCCCAGCAATATTCTCCGGCCCGCGGAGATTTTTCCCAACCCGGCCAAAGCGCCGCATGAATTTGCGTTCCTTGTGCAGCAAGCGCATAGCCCGGCAGCATCATTTGATGTTCCCAGCAATTGAGTGCACTGATGCGGGCGTAGTCGCGCTTGCTTGTCGTGAGACCTGCAGCGTCGCCATCGCCCCAGATAATTCTTTCGGCATGGGTCGGTTTCAACTTGCGATGACGATTGAGAATGACGCCTTCACGACCGATTGTTAGCGCGGTGCAGTATGCGGTTCCTTGTGTGAAAAGGTCTTTTTCCGCAACGCCAATCACAACATCAACACCTGCTGCCTCTGCCGCTTTACAAAGCGCTTGCGTTTCCGGCCCCGGAATGTCGATAGCGTTTTCAAGATATACGGCGCTCGCTTCCCAGGTGAGATCGATGACCGGGCCGTCCACCCAAAACGGATATCCGGGAAGCCAGCTTTCACCAAATGCCGCGATGTCCGCGCCTTTGGCGCCGGCAGCCGCGATAAGATCGCAGGCTTTTTGTGTTGAGGCTGATTTGTCAAAAAGTACGGGAGCGGCCTGAATGGCGGCCATTTTGAATGTCGATTTATTGGTCATTTTCGTTTTGTGCTCAGTTGGATGTGGGGCGTAGAGCTAAGATATATAGCCCGTATGCGCCTATAGGCTCCAGCACCCGGCATGACTACACGCCGAAAATTGATCATCGGTGATTTTCTTGCCTGCCAGTTCAGCTGTTTGGCTTGTCCAATCGCCGCAACCCTATTGATTTTGGCGATTCCTGGCGGGTTGGCTTGATCCTTAACAAAGGGTAAACTGACGTCTTCTGTAGTAGGGAAAATACGGGGGGATCTTATGATCCGAATCTTGCTGCCGCTGGCTTTTGTTGCGGCAATCTATTTTGGGCCGATGTTTTCGGTTGAGACGACGGACTCGGTGCGGGGAGAGAGCATTTCTGTTGTGACGGGCGACTATTTCATTGGCAACGCAGTTGAGTGTTTGCGGGAAATGAAGACGCCGATCGGTGAAGACTGTGCTTCAGACGGTCAAATCGACGATTCAACCAAGGCTGGTAGCGCTATAACGTGGGCGGCGTTGCTTGCGGTTGCGGCCGCTGCGGCTGGCATTGTCGGATTGATCCCTTTTGTTGGTCGACTGACGAGTGTGGCGACCATCGCTGCGGGGCTTGCCGGACTGGGCGGTATGGGCTTTTTCATGCTGACGATGATGAATACGGACGCAGGATTAGCGGGCGTTCAGTGGGGCGCCTATCTTGCTGCCGGCTTCGGATTGCTGACGACGATCTCTGGCCTTTCCGGGATGCGTGGTCGCTAGAGCCTTTCAGCATGTGGAATAAAAAGGCCGCGCAAAATGCGCGGCCTTTTTTTATCGATCATCATATCAACGCGCTTTAGCGCAGGGGTGAGCGACCCTGGCTTAAGAATGAAGGCGCGTCTTTCTTTGTCGATCCATGGTCGCCGTTCAAGCCTTCGTCGCTGGCGGCGCCAGTTGGGCGGGCGCCAGCATTCGGAGAAGACGGGCGCGACCGGCGAAAATCTTTGGCCGATGAATCGGAAAGAGGATCATCGGAGTGCCGACAATTTCCTTCGAAATGCGCACCGGTTTCTACAGAGAGTGAGCTGTGTAGAATATCACCGAGAATTTGAGATGTTGCGGCTAGAGAAACTGACTTGGCGCGAATGCCGCCTTCGACGCGGCCGCGCACCGTCACGGTTTCGCAGACAACCTCGCCTTTGACGGCAGCTTTTTCGCCGATAATCAGCGAGCCTGCCTTGATGTCGCCTTCGAGCGATCCATCGAACTGGATTTCGCCGGCTGAATTAATGTTGCCGCGCATTACAACATCAGTGGAAATAATCGATGGAACGCCGGCAGACTTCATTGAATTCGCCCTTTTGTTGGATTGTTGTTGTTGCGCTTTGGATTGCGCGGCAGGCGTCTCATGCTGAGCGCCACTCTGTTTTTTTGTGTCATCTGACTTGCTGTTGGATTTAGCTTTCGAAAACATATCTACCTGCCTCAATGAACCGACGCGGATTAAGGGGCTTTCCCCTGAAGAGGATCTCATAGTGGACATGAGGACCCGTTGATCGGCCGCTGTTGCCCAGTTCTCCCACTTTATCGTGAAGATTTACCTTCTGTCCCGCCTTAACTGAAATTCGGCTCATATGCGCATAGCGCGTGATGAAACCGTTTCCATGGTCAATTTCGACCATGCGCCCAAATCCTCCGCCTCGATTGCCGGCTAATTTTACGACGCCGGCCGCGGTCGCTGTCACCGGGGACGCCCATGGCGCCGCAAAGTCGATGCCGTGATGGCTGGAATGGCGGCCATTGATCGGGTCGCGGCGCACGCCGTATCCGCTCGTGAAGCGGCGGCTGACGGTCAATGGCGACGACAGCGGTACGTATTTGATCACCGCATGCATGGCTTCCAGTTCGTCAACCGCTGCGGCGGTACGGTTGGCGTGATGAAAAAACTCCGATGACGTGCCGCTCATATTGGCAGCGTCGATGAATGGGCCGCCTTGGGCGAGGACCAGATTTGAGATCTTGGCTGGCGTCAAAAGGGCGTCAACCGGCGCGCCGGTGCTGGTGAGGACCAGCTTTAGGTGGTTGCGCTCGGCGTTGGCTTTTTCTTCAACAGCGGCCAACAGCAGCATTTGCTCGACAAAGAGATCAGTTTCAGCTTTTTCCATGAGGTCGATGGCGCCGCCAGATGTGCCGCCAGATTCTGAACCCGCTGGATCTTGCGGCATCGATTCAGCCGCTTTGCGAATGACCGACAACCGGGATTGGCGTGGCGTTGGCTCGCCCGGCGCGATATCGACCATCACGCGATTGCCATTGGTCGGCTTTTGGCCGTTCGGGTCGCCAGCCTCAGCCAGTCCGGCAGCAAGCGCATCTAAGCCCTGATCAATCGTGGATTTGCGCTCGACCATGTTGCGGAGCATCTGATGGCGGGTCGAGATATCGACCATCGTTTCATCGAAATTCTGCTGGATGATCTGGTTCAACGAACTGACGTCGTCATAGGCGCGCTGCGCGTCATGGAGCCGTTTGGAATAGGTGGTTTCCATGATCCGGCTGTCGCGTTCCTTCGCGACAATGATTTGTTCTTTGAAAACAACGTTAACCGATGAATAGGCAACCCATAGAAGAGCCGCGCCAATCACGATGGAAAGGGCGATCTGGGTTTTCGAGGACATTGAAATGAAGTGAACAACACCGTCGCTGCGGTGGTAAATCTGCCGTTCTTTAAAGAAACGACTGAGTACGCGCCTTAATTTGCCGGAACGACGGCTCATCTAACAAACGCCCCTTGAACACACGACATTTATGCGCCGCCACCCCTTAATATATTGCAGCCCAAATTCGCTCATTACGCAACAATTATGTGATGGTGTAACGCCATTTTCTGACATTCCAAAGACATCATTCGACCCTAGGGCGTTATTTGTTTCAATTTGGTTCATAATACAGCCTTGGCAAACCCGCCATGCGTCGCGCTTCATGGTTAAAGGGCGGTTTTAGCACGCCGGGGAAATATCTTTCCTTAAGCATGAGAAATGTCTCTTCAGGGTCCACTCTCTGACCATTGCAAACTTCGTGAAACCAGCGTTTTCCACAGGCTACATGGCCTATCTCGTCGTCATAGATAATTTGCAGCGCAGCGGCGCTCTCGTGGTCGCCCGCTCCGATGAGCCTTTTGATCATCCCCGGCGTGACGTCAAGTCCTCTCGCCTCCAAAATGAGTGGCGCACCGACTAGGCGCGCAGCGAGGCTGTGACGGGTTTTGTGCGCTGCTTCCCAGAGGCCCTCATGAGCGGGGAAGTCACCATATTCGCGCCCCAGCGCTTCGAGGCGACCTCTGATCAAGTCAAAATGGCGCGCTTCCTCTGATCCCACCGTGATCCAGTCAGCAACGAAGCTCCTTGTGTCGAGCCCCAGGGTGTCGACCGCGCCAGCGAACCGGAGGGCCATATCGAAAGCCAGATTGATCGCATTGAACTCGATATGGCTGATGGCGTGAAGAAGTGCGGCTCTGCCTTCTATCGAGCTGAGCCGCCGCCGCGGCACATCTGTCGGGGGCACGAGCGTCGGGCGCTGAGGCCGCCCCGGCTGGTCCGGCGCCGCATATTCCTCGATTTGGCCGAGTGGCGCCTCTGTCGTGAGCAAGGTGACGGCATTTTGCGCTGCAGCTGTTTTTTCCCAGGGTTCGCTGGCCTCAAGGACCTGGAATGCGGCCTCCAGCAACGTGTCAACGCGCGCGCTCAAAGGGATTTCACTGCCTCGAGTACATCGGCGGCGTGTCCGGCCACTTTCACCTTGCGCCAAACCTGCCGGAGGACCCCTTTTTCATCGATGAGAAAGGTCGCCCGCTCAATGCCCATATATTTCCGACCATACATGTTTTTTTCGACCCAGACGCCGTATTTTTCTACGACTTTGCCGTCCTCGTCGGCGCCAAGTCGGATTTTCAGATTGTGCTTTTTTTTGAATTTCTGGTGCTTGGCGGCGCCGTCTTTGGAAACGCCGAGAATGATCGCGCCGGCCCGGTTGAACTTTGCCAGATCGCCGGAAAAAGCTACCGCTTCCTTGGTGCAGCCGGGTGTATCGTCTTTGGGATAGAAATACAGAACGACCTTTTTGCCCCTCAGGTCCTTCAGGCTAAGGCGCTCCCCATCATCCATTTCGAGCGAAAAGGCTGGCGCCTTCGAGCCAGGCTCACCTTTTGTCGCCATGATCTTTTCCTAACCTTTTTCCGATAAACGCGGCGCACTCTATCGCGCAATTTGCCGATGGCTAGTTAGGTAGTGTTGAAATGCGCGTGATAGGTGTGGCGGGTAGAGAAGGAATTCGGTCTCAGGCCGCCAGTTCGGCTCGGTTTTTCAATCTTCCCTTGCGGCGGAGGCGAATGATCGGTACCCGTAGAGTTGTGAGCGTCTGCCGGGGCGGGGGCGTTTAATTGGTAGTTGGGTAGATACGGCGGTTGGCGGCGGCATGAACAAGCGCGCGGCGAAAACAGCTCTCATCTTGTTTGAGGTCATAGCAATTCTGATCGGCGTTGCTGGCGCCGCGACGGCATTTCTGTATTGGCGGCTGGACAGCGGCCCGATGTCGCTGAATGTTTTCAAATCCAGCGCTGAAATCGCAATTGAACGTCAACTGCCAGTTGGTTACGCCGTGACGATAGGCGGCGTCGCGCTTGGTCGAACCGACAAGCGTAGCGAAGTCGTTGTTACTCTTTCAGGCCTTGCAATATCGGACGCCGCCGACGACGAAGCTGCGAGTGCGGCTGATATGTCATTTGTGTTCGATTTCGGTGACATCTTTTCTGGCAAAACCGGCCCGAAAACGATCACCGCCCTGGGCGCAAAATTCCGTATCGTGAGAAATGAGAAACTGAATGTAGAACTGCCGCCGGTTCAGCGTCAGCGGCATTCTTTTTTTGCCGCTGTTTCACCGGTCTTCGACCGGCAAATTCTGAAAAGCGCATTTGAGAGCGCCGACATTGCAAATGCGCAGATTACTTTTGTGGACAGCGTATCCGGTCGCTCTTGGATTGCGCCGGCCGCCAACATTGCGTTAAAGCGCGACGAAGGCGGTCTGGCCGGTATGCTTGACGGTTCCCTCGATATAGGCGGCGCACGTGCGACCTTGAGTGCCAATGCTCAATATATTGATGACAGCGGTATCGTTTCGGTTGCCATTGACGGCTCGAATTTTCCCATTGGGGACATACTGACAACACTATATGGAAAAAGCGCTGATATTCTTGATGCGCCAGTGACCGGTAAAGCGGTCATTTCCTTTTCAACTGCCGGCGATGTTTTGGGATCAAGCTTTTCTGCGCGCGTTGGTGAGGGCGTGCTGAATTTGGGCGATCTCGCTGCGCCGATTGCGTTTCTTGAGTGGGAAACGCAATTTGATCCAGAGCGGAACGAGTTTTCCATTGACCGATTTGCGTTCGATGCGGGCGGCAGCAGCGGCGAAATTAATGGGTCGGTGGCGGTTTCATTTGGAGACGATATTCGCGAGCCAGAGAGCGTCGTATTTGACTTGTATACGCAAAACCTTGTGATCGCCGCAGCGGATTTGTTGCCGGAGCCACTTGCCGTGGACGGATTGGCGCTAATCGGCGGTTATCAAGTGGAGGAAAAGCGCCTCAGTTTCAGTTCCATAAAGTCTAATTTTCTTGACGTAAGCGCCAATGGCAGTTTGGCGTTTATCTTTCCAGAGGGCGGCGATGGCGGCGCAAAACTGTCGCCTGGCGTTATCGCGGATATGCGGCTGGGCGGCGCGATGGATCCACATCGTTTGATGAAGATCTGGCCGTTTGGTGTTGCGATGGGCGCACGCGACTGGATTGAAGATCGTGTCGAAGCAGCGACCATCGAGAATATTAGCTTCACAATGGATTTGCCGCCCGGCGCCGTAAGCGAAGGCGAGGGAATGCCCGATGAGGCGATGGCGCTGACCTTTGATGTAAGAAACGTAACCGCCTATTTCGTTAAAGCGATGACGCCGCTCACCGACGCGGCTGGCAGCGGCATAGTGCGCGGCAATAGTTTTTCTCTAATTGCCCCGCACGCCCGTGTTGGCGACGCAGTAATCAGTAATGGCGAAGTCGAATTTCCGGAATTTATGCCGAAATGGCAGCCTACCTATATTCGGTTTACCGCCGTTGGGAAATCTGAAGTTCTTCTCAGCCTCATTGATCAGGAACCATTGGCGCTGCTTTCGAAGACTCAACTTTCACCGGAACAATTCACCGGCGACGCGCGCGTTAAAATGGAAATTATGCGGCCAAACAAGCGCGACGCGCCGGCCGACGAATATCGCTACAATGGGACAGCAACATTTGAAAATATGTCCGTCACTGACCTGGTCGGCGATGTAGAGCTGTCTAACGCAAAAGGGACAATCGATCTGCGCGCACGCGACATGACGGTCAATGCCGATGCGCAACTGGCCGATGCGCCAATCAATATTATCTGGAACAAGAAATTTTTTGACCAGGATGGCCCGTCGAAAATAACAGTTGCTGGGGTTATCGATTCTTCCACGGGTGATTTATTTGGCATTCCATCGCGTCAATTGCTGCGCGGACCGATCGCGTTTTTAGCGCATGCCACCGGCGAGCTCGGCGCTGTTGAAACGCTTAACATCGAAGCAGATTTTTCGGGCGCAGCACTGACAGTCGACGCGCTTGGGTGGCGCAAGCCTGCCGATATTCCTGCTGACGGCGACATTCAAATATCTTTCTCATCTGACGCCATATCAATTGATAAACTCAGTATTCTCGGTGGCGGCATTGAAATAGACGGCAAACTGGCATTCACGCAGGGAGGCAGTCTGCAATCTGTGGACCTGACGCGGTTTTATTTGGCTGATGCTGCCGATTTATCCATAAAAGCAGTACGCGAGGCGTCTGGCGCTTTAGCCCTCACAGCAATTGGCGACTTCTTGAACGGGGCTGCGATGGTCGAGCAGGTTGTCGGCGGGTCTGGTGCAACCAGCAGTGATGCAGCGTTTGACTGGGGCCATGGCATATCGCTTAGCGCTCGCGTCGATCGCATGTTGATGCGTAGGCGCGTTGAGTATCGTGGCGCGGCGCTGGATCTGCGGCGTGACGCCAAACAACTACAGGCGCTTGATTTTTCCGCCTTTGACAAGACGGGTGCGCCATTGACTGTATCGATGACGCACACGGGCGCTGACGACGGTGAGCCGCAACGCGTAATCAATGCGAGATCGGGCGCAATCGGCGATCTCCTGGCAGGTGTGTTTGACGTGACATCCGTTAGCGGTGGTGATGGGTCGTTGCAGTTCAATTTGCCGCCAGCTGGTGAAAAGGGGTTTTCCGGGTTGCTGGAAGCGCGCGACCTCCAGGTTGTCGAGGCGCCGCTGCTTGCGCGTATATTTTCAGCGGGGTCGCTTGACGGCCTCACAAACCTTCTCAATGGCGAAGGTATCAATTTGAATTACGCCTATGGAGAATTCGATTTCGCTGACAAAGTGTTATCAGTCAACAAAATGCGCGCCACCGGTCCGTCGGTCGGTATCACCGCCGAGGGCGCTATGGCGCTTGGACCGGGGGGTGAAATCAGCCTCGTTGGCGCCGTGGCGCCGATCTATCAGTTGAATTCCGTACTCGGAAATGCGCCAATTATTGGCGACATCCTCGTTGGAAAAAAAGGCGAAGGGATTGTCGCGCTTTCTTATTCGGTCACCGGCGACGCCGCCGCGCCGACCGTATTTGTGAACCCGCTTTCAGCGTTGACGCCTGGTATTTTGCGCGGGTTTATGCAGCCTGGGCGCACGAATATCGAAGGCGCCACGAACAACGATACTGAGCTTTCGTCGGAGACCCAGGAGAATTAGGAAACGCGGATGATTGCGTGTTTCTTTTTGCCGATGGACAGCTTGATTGCGCCGTCCGCAATGTCAGATGAAACGAGCGTTCTTTCCTCGGAAATTGGCAGGTCGTTGATTTTGAGCGCGCCCGCCTTGATGTGACGGCGCGCTTCGCCTTTCGATGAGCAAAGCCCGGCAGCGATAAATTGATCAAGCACCGGTGCGCCAGACTCAATATCGGCGGCAGCGAGATTTATCGTTGGCAAATCGCCGCCGAGGCCGCCTTGCTCGAATGTATTTTGTGCTGTGGCCGCTGCGCTCTCCGCAGCTTTGCGACCGTGCAAAAGCGCTGTTGCTTCCGTTGCGAGAATTTTCTTCGCATCATTGATGTCGGCGCCTTGCAATGCGCCCATGCGCGCGACCTCATCCATCGGAAGCGTTGTTACCAATGCCAGCATTTTGCCGACATCGACATCTTCGGTATTGCGCCAATACTGCCAATAATCATATGCGGAAAACATATCGGGATTGAGCCACACGGCGCCGCTTTCCGTTTTGCCCATTTTCTTGCCCGACGCAGTCGTTAATAGTGGTGTCGTAACGCCAAATACTTCTGCGCCGTCCTTGCGCCGGCAAAGTTCGACGCCATTGACAATGTTTCCCCATTGATCAGAGCCGCCGAGCTGCAACGCACAGCCATACCGATTATAGAGGGCGTGAAAATCATAGGCCTGCATCAGCATATAATTGAATTCGAGAAATGTCAGGGGGCTTTCACGGTCAAGTCGCAATTTGACGCTATCGAAAGTCAGCATACGGTTTATTGTAAAGTGAATGCCGTAATCACGTAGAAACTCAATATAGCTAAGCTTTGAAAGCCATTCATCGTTATTAGCCATGATGGCGTCTTTGGGGCCGTCTCCAAAGGTTAGAAACTGGTCGAAAACAACCTTGATCGAAGCGATATTATCGCTGATGTCTTGGTCGCTCAGCAGCGTGCGTTGCTGGTCCTTTCCGCTTGGATCACCGACCTTGGTTGTGCCGCCGCCCATCAGGGCGACCGGGCGATGGCCAGTTTGCTGCAGCCAGTAGAGCAGCATGATCTGAATAAGGCTTCCTGCATGAAGGCTTTTCGCTGTTGCATCAAAGCCGATGTAACCGGTCAGGCATTCTTTTGCGGCGCGTGTGTCCAGCCCTTCAAGGTTAGTTCCTTGATGGATAAAGCCGCGCTCATCGAGAACGCGCAGAAAATCGGATTTATATGCGGTCATATCTTAACTCGGCCTTTGCCGCGCAGCCCGTACCACGCTGCGGAGATTTTTCCAATCAACCGTCGGATGGGAATTAACCGAGATTAGAGATTTCGACGCGACTCTTGGTAGGGTATTTAAGTTTTGTCACGCTGTAAGGTGAGATTTGGATGTCTGAGAGGCTGACGGCCATTGGCTTGATGAGCGGCACGTCGCTGGACGGTATTGACGCCGCGATTTTGACGACCGACGGCGAAGATTTTATCGAGTCGGGGCCGACGATACACTTGCCCTATGACCGGGATATGAAAATCTGGGTGCGGCGCGCGATTAAGGCGGCGCTGGAAGGGCGCGACGCCGCCGCGGAGATCGGCAAAGCCGCAGGTGAGGTGACGCAGGCGCATGTGGAAGCGGTGGAAAGACTGCTTGAGAAAGCGGGCGCCGGGCGCACAGAGATCGACGTGATTGGTTTTCATGGCCAGACGATTTTGCATCGCAGGGGGCAGGGGACGGACAGCGTCGGGCGCAGCTGGCAAATCGGCGATGGCGTCGTTCTCGCGCGAGAAACAAAAATAGATGTTGTTGCTGATTTTCGGGCGGCAGATATCGCCGCCGGGGGCGAGGGCGCGCCTTTTGCCCCGATTTATCATCGCGCAATGGTCGCTGCCCTTGACGATGCGCCCGATTGCGCTGTCGGCGTCATCAATCTTGGCGGTGTTTCAAACATTACCTTCGTTCCGAAACACGCGCGCGGGATTGATCTCATGGCTTTTGATTGCGGCCCCGGAAATGGTCTGCTTGATGAGTGGGTGGCGTTGAGGACCGGCGAAGCGATGGACAAGGATGGCGCTCTGGCGCGAGCGGGCCGGGTTCATACGGACATTTTGAGAATGATGCTGCTCGCGCCCTATCTTCGACGCAAGCCGCCAAAATCTCTGGATCGATACGATTTTAAGATTGATCCTGTGTTGCGCTTGTTGCCAGAGGACGGCGCCGCGACGCTCACCGCATTTACCGCTGCGTGCATCCGTCAGTCGGAGAAGTTTCTTCCTGAACCGCCAGGAGAATGGGTTGTCTGCGGTGGGGGGCGGAGTAACCCCGCATTGATGACCGCGCTGAAGGAAGCGCTTGAGGCGCCTGTTCTGACAGCAGAAGAAATCGGTTGGCGCGGCGACGATCTTGAGGCGGAGTGTTTTGCCTATTTGGCGGTTCGTAGCCTAAAGAAGTTGCCGCTGAGTTATCCAAACACGACGCGGGTCCCGATACCGAAATGCGGCGGTGTCTATCATCGGGCGCCGGTTTGACAAGTTTTAGCTACTTGGCGTGCGGATAGGGCAGTCGCCTCGTGTGCTTACTCTTTGCGAACGCGCACTAAAACGACAGATCAACCCCGACCCAGAAGGTGCGCGGCAGCCCCGGGCGCAGGCCTGCAGGCCGGTTTGCGGCGACATAAACTTCGTTGAACATATTCTCGAGTTTGCCGCGGATCTTCACGCCTTCGAATAGTTCCACATAGGCGGAAAAATCGAATACTGAGTGGGCGTCAAGTTTTTCTGCGACTGGGATGGCGCCCTGTCCTGCAACCGTACGCCGTTCCGACTGATAAAGCATAGCGATCTCGCCCCCCCATTGCTCGCCCTCAACGCCGGCTGTCAAAAACAGTTGGTGGTCGGCGACATAGGGAAGTTCATCACCGACAGCGACAGCGCCCCAGGGGCCAAACCCAGACGAAAATGAGGTTTGAAACTCTGTCTGTGTCAGCGTGTAGACAGCTGAAAGTGGTATAGCGAACGGCGCATCAATCCATTTTGCAGCGTCAATCGCGCCAACAAATTCAAGACCGTAAACATTGACGTCACCGCCGTCGAACTGGTCACCGATGACACAATTGCCGCCGGTCGACGCCGTGCAGGTGCCGATCAGGTTTTGATAGTCATTGAAATAACCTATCGCTTCAACGCTTGCGCCGCTGGCTGACCAGCGAAATCCGGCTTCCCAATTGGTCGCCTCTTCTTCGCTCGATTGAGCGTTGCCGGGTGAGGGCGGCGCGAAGCCGCGATAAACGCCGCCGAGAACCGAAAGTTGATCGGTAACATCATAGACAAGGCCAATAGCGGGTGAAACGGAGGTGAGTGAATTTTCGCGTGTCGACAGATTGGCGCCGCTGCGCGTCGGGTCATTGCGGCCAAAATCCTGGCGCTTTAGGTCAATTGCCTCAATGCGCAGGCCGAGTGTGGCGTGTAGACGATTCCAGTCAATATTATCCTGCACAAAGATCGCAATCGCTTCGCCGGATTCAATGCGGTTTGAATCTGATCCCGGCGCTTCTATGCTGGTGAGGATAAGCGCGCTGTTGTCGGCGCGAAAATTTTCGAAATTCTGGAAACGATCAACTTCATCTTTGTGCCAGCGCAGGCTGGCCTCTAGCGCGTGATCAATGGGGCCGGTCTGTGTATTGAAGGTCAAAATGCCCTGTACGCCATTTGCGTAATAGGTGCGCGCATTATGGCGAAGCTCCATGGCGTCGTCGGGCCCGACAAAGCCTGGTGCGGCGAGGATGTTTTGAAATTCCGCAGCAAAGGTCACGGGATCGGCGAGGATAGAAGAGGTTGAAACACCCAATACACGTTCGAGCTTGAACCAGTCGCGCTGAAACTCAGTGCGATAGGCGATCACATCCAGTGATAATTGGGGTGTGAATTCAGCAGAATAGCTGGCCTGAAAGGTTTCATGCTCGCCGTCGAATTGATCTTCCTGAGACCCATTATAGCGGCGATCGGGGGCGGCGGCGAAATCAGTACGCGTGAGACCAAGATAGGTCTCATTCGATGTTTCATCCGAGCGCTGATATTTAAACTCCAGACTTTGTGGAACAGAGGCGCCGTCTTTTGTATAAACACCGGCTTTTATGACATAGTCGGATATGTCAAAGCCTGTGCTTCCGCCAGCATCAATGCGTTTAAACCCGTCCGTGTTGTATTGAAATGTTTCAATCAAAATACCGGCATCGAAGGGGCCCACATCGCCGCGCCCACCGGCCCAGGCATGAAGGCGGCGGCCATCGTCACTGCCATAAAGAAACTCGGCACGGGCGGACCATTCTTCCGGGATCGGTGTTGAAAAGAGGTTGATGGCGCCGCCGGTGGTGCGTGGACCATATTTTACGGCGCCGGTTCCCTTTGTCACTTCAATCGTATTGATGCGTCCGGCATAGGGAAAATAATAGGCTTCGGGCGCTGCATAGGGCGCTGGCGCAATCGGCACGCCGTCTTCCATTACCGTAATGCGTGCTGACCGATCAGAGCCGGATCCGCGCAGGCCGATATTGGGGCGCAGGCCATAGCCGTCTTCTTCTTGTATATTGACACCAGGCACCAGACGCAGCGTTCTGAGAATATCTGCGTAAGAATGTCTCTCGATGTCGTCCGCGCTAATGTACGTAATGGCGCCGGGAACGTCCCCGATTCCGCCTGCAGATGCGAAGACCGTTATTTCGTCAATCGCTGTATAAGCCGGCTGAGTGGTTTCTGCGTCTTTGGCTTGCGCCGTTGTAAATGTGACCGTGGCGACAATGACGCCTACTGCGGCAAAGCGCCGAACTCTCAACATGACTCATATTCTCCCGGGCACATCCACTAGTTGCGAATGATTGTTAACAACGACAGAGCTAGGCGTCTTGCGAATGATTGTCAATTACAGAATTGTCGCGCCGCCGCCAAATTATTGATAAAACCCCAAGAAGTCGGCGAGCGGCCATGACAAAAGCGCGCGCGCCGCTTAAAGCGTTTTTACGGACTGAAACGGGAGACTTAGCGATTATTGAAAAACTGACGCTTGGCGCTCGCGCGGCTTTTTTTGCTGCTAATCCGGGCTGGAAAGATGTTGAGGGCCGCGACGCGGCGGAAAAGACATTTGTCTTTAGAGATTTCAACGCTGCCTGGGGTTTTATGACCCGAGTCGCGTTAGAAGCCGAAAAGACGGATCATCATCCCGAATGGTTCAATGTTTATAACAAGGTGGAGATCACGCTGGCGACTCACGATGCAGGAGGATTGTCGGATCGCGATGTTCGGCTTGCCGAATTCATCGAGAATGCGGCGCGGGTTGAATAAAGAGTTTTTGCGTTTAGCGGTGAACCGTCACAAAACCGCCTTGGCGGCGCCTTCTATACGCCCGCAGCGCGCCATAGTAAGAAGTTGAAATCACACGGGGATTGAGAGCATGGCGATAATTGCGCTGGTCGACGACGACGAAAATATCCTGACGTCGGTATCGATTGCATTAGAGGCCGAAGGGTACACCGTTAAGCCTTTTGAAGATGGCGCGGCGGCGCTTGACTATATCAACGCGACCCCGCCGGATGTGGTGGTGTCGGATATCAAAATGCCGACCATGGACGGCATGGAGCTATTGCGCCGGATTCGCCAGACATCAAGCCTGCCTTTGATTTTTCTGACGTCGAAAGATGAGGAGATCGATGAAGTGCTGGGCCTTACCATGGGCGCCGACGATTATGTCAAAAAACCGTTCTCCCAAAGATTGCTGTTAGAGCGTGTGAAAGCTGTTTTGCGCCGGGCCCAGGCAGGTGAGACGCCGACGGCGGAAGAAGAAAAGAAAATACTACGCCGTGGCAGTCTGACCCTCGATCCGATGCGTCACGCATGCCTATGGAAAGATCAATCGGTTGTGTTGACGGTAACGGAATTTTTGATCCTTGAGGCGCTGGCGCAGCGCCCGGGTTTCGTCAAGAGCAGAGACAGTCTGATGGATGCTGCGTATGATGATCAGGTTTATGTGGATGACCGCACAATAGACAGCCATATCAAACGTGTTCGGAAGAAGTTTCGCGTTGTCGACAAAGAATTTGACGCCGTCGAAACGCTTTACGGCGTCGGATACAAATACAAGGAAGATTAATCGTCGATGACGGATTCGGGCGGCATGGTGCGAAGACGCCGCGCGCGTGTTGCGATATCGCGCCTGACCGTGACGATTGTTCTCGCCAATCTGATCGCGCTGGTAATTCTGTTGGTTGGCTCCTTCGGGCTAACACAATATCGCGACGGTCTCGTCCAGGCAAAATTGGAGGGCGTGCGGGCGCAGGCGCAGATTATTGCTGATGTGTTGGCACAAGTCGCCATTGACGAAAGTTCCTGCCAGCCCGTCGAGGAAGCGGATATCATCCGCCAGGGTGAAGAAACTACTTTATGCTCCTTGTCGCTTAGCCAGCGTGACGTTCGCGAGGTTTTCAATCGGGTATGGGACAGCTTTGAGGGGCGCGTGCGGATTTTTAATGCGCCGCAGACATTTGATGACCCGCCAGTATCCGATGCAAATAGCCTGCTCATTGAAGATGTTGTGCTGCGTGAAGATCAAATCATCGCCCAAAACCTTCCATCAATTGAAGAAAGCACGGCGCCGTCCTTATTGCCCGATGGCGATTTGTGGCAGATTCTTACGGACATATTCTCCCGGGAATACCGACAGGCGGCGGCAAGGCGTACAATAGAGAGTGAACTAAACGCAGCGCTTGCCTCTTCGCCATTTGCCGGAGAGCGCGGCGCGACTTCGGTGCGCATCAATGAGGAGGGCGAGCTTGTCGCCTCGGTGTCAGTGCCAATCCGGCGGGTGCAGGCAATATACGGCCTTGTCACGGCAGAGATCGGCGGCATCGATGAACTTGTCGAAGAAGCGCGATTTGCAATCCTGCCATTTTTCGGTCTGGCTGTGGTCGCCGGGATCCTGTCTTCACTGATGCTGACAACAACAATCGCGCAGCCAATTCGTCAACTGGCAGTTTCAGCCGACCGTGTCCGCGAGGGGATTGCTGCGGCCGGGCGCGTCCGCATACCTGATTTTACGACCCGCAAGGACGAAATCGGTGAGCTGTCAGGTTCGCTAAAGTCGATGACCCAGGCGATCTATGCGCGGATTGACGCTATTGAGAGCTTTGCTGCTGATGTATCTCATGAGCTGAAGAATCCGCTGACATCAATTCGCAGTGCCGCAGAAACCCTGGCCATCGCAAAAACGCCGGAGCAACAGGCGAAGTTAATGGCGGTGATTCAAAAAGATGTTGCTCGAATGGACCGTTTGATAACGGACATATCCAATGCGTCCCGCCTCGACGCCGAGCTGGCGCGGGAGAGTCGCGATGCTGTGGATCTGTCGAAATTAGTGAAAGACATCGTCACAATGTATGGCGATCATTCGAAAGATGGCGCCGCGCACATCGTTTTTCATCAGCCACTTCAGGAAGTATATGTCTTGGGCAATCCGTCCGCGCTGGGGCAAGTCATTCGCAACCTTGTTGACAATGCGTTGTCCTTCAGTCCTGTGGGTGGTGAAGTGGTGGTCCGTTTGGATGGGCCTACGCCGCGCATGCCCATCGCCCGCATTGTCATAGAGGATGACGGCCCAGGTATTCCGCCAGACAACCTGGAGGCGGTATTCCAGCGTTTCTACACAAAACGCCCAAAGGGATCTGATTTCGGTAACAATTCCGGCTTGGGGCTCGCTATTTCAAGGCAGATCGTCAATTCCCATGGTGGGCGCATCTTTGTGGAAAACCGATCCGGGGATTCCCAGGGGGCGGCGGGTTTGCCGACTGGCGCTCGTTTTGTCGTCGAGCTGCCGATCGATTAAACCATCGGTTTTTAGTAGACATATTGTTTACTTTGCGCACCATAGATTCAGGGGCAGAACGATTCTGGGGCGATTTGAATGATTGGTTTGGTTGTTGTTTCCCACGGCCGTCTCGCGGAGGAGTTTTTGTCCGCCGCTGAGCATGTTGTGGGCCCACAAGAAGGGATCAAAGCGGTCTCGATTGGGCCAGATGACGATATGGAAAAACGCCGCCAGGACATTCTGGACGCAGCAAAAGAAGTGAACACCGGCGACGGCGTAATTATCCTGACGGATATGTTTGGTGGAACGCCATCGAACCTTGCGATTTCAGTCATGGAAAAAGCCAACGCAGAAGTTGTTGCAGGCGTTAACTTGCCAATGCTGATCAAGCTCGCATCGATTCGCGCCGACAGCGATCTCGAGGAGGCGGTCAAAGCCGCTCATGAGGCGGGGCGCAAATATATCAATGTTGCGTCCTGGGTTTTGTCCGGGGAGACGGCGGACTAGGTGGCGGACGCAATCAAAGCAACAGTCGAAATCCGCAATAAGCTTGGATTACATATCAGGCCTTCGCGCTATCTCTCGACGCTGGCAAGGTCTTATGACGCTGTCGTTACTGTTCGTAATCAGGAGCGCATTGCCGCCAGCGACTCTCAACTTGATTTGTTGATGCTGCTCGCCAGTAAGGGAACGGCGATTGAAATCAGCGCCACTGGACCACAAGCGGCCGAAGCTGTTGAGTCGATCGTTAAGCTGGTCGAGGATGGCTTCGGCGAAATGGGCGATTAGGCGCCAATAGGGTTCTTATTCTTCGACGGCCCGGTGCAACGCCAACGATAGCCGCAACGTGCTGGATACTCACTCCAGGCCATGTACGCCTGGATTATGGGTTACACGCTTGGTTCGCCGGACAGCGTTGAAATCGTTACGGATTGCCCGTCCCGTAGCCTTTCGCCGCCGCGGATTACAACGCTATCACCGGACTTAACATCGCCAATGACTTCGATGAATTCGCCTTCCGCGGTGCCGAGTTCAATATCTACGCGTTTTGCTAATTTATCTTCACCGATCACGAAAACACTGATGCGATCCGCGCGCAGGACGAGTGCGTCGCGCGGTACTGCCGTCACCATCCGGGCTTCCGAGGACGGCAAGCTCACACGCACAGCAGAACCGATATACCAAGCGGTTTCCGGAAGTTCGAGCCGCAACTCCAGCATGCGTGACAATGCGTCGCCGACCGGGACGATGGCGCGCACCTCAGCATTGATGATTTCGGCGCCGTTGGTGACGTTAATAACGTCGCCGGCGTCTATATTACGGGCGAGATGCGCTGGTGCGCGCGCTGTAACCTCGAGGCGACGTGTGTCGACGAGGCGGACAAGCTCTGTTCCCGGATTAGCATATTCACCGACTTGCGTTTCCTGTGAAACAATGCGGCCGGCAAATGGCGCCGCAACTTCTGTGCGCGCAAGGTTGATTTGTGCACGGCGCAAAGCCACTTGTGCTTGCGCCAATGCCTGCATCCCTTCGTCACGATTGGAGCGCATTTCATCGAGCGTTGCTTCGGATTCTCCGGCGTCTTCACCGAGCCCCAGGAAACGCTGATAGAGACTGTCGAGATAGTTTGCACGCGCCTGAAGGCGAAGCACTTCAGCCGCGCCGTCATCGCGGGCAAATTCGGCGTCTGCGGCCTCTATTCGGGCGATTACATCGCCGGCTTCAACTTCAGCGCCAATTTCTGCGACCCATTCTATTTTTCCGGTGGTTGCCGCGGAGACAAGGCTGTCGCGGGTTGAGACGACGGAGCCGGGCGCTTCGGAGCGCGGCGCAAGGCTCCGCCGTTCGGCGCTCGCAACGGCGACCGCCGCCGGAGGTGGGCCCTGTTGTGCTTGTTCGCCTTCCGCTGCGTCAGCCGCGACACCGACAGTACTGCCAAAGGTAAAGGCTGCGCCGCCGGCGGCGATCAAGATAGCGCCAGCCGCGCCAGCGATGATCATTTTGCGTTTCATTGACTTTTCGTCCTTCAATTATTCAGCGGGTTGGGGAAATGCACCGCGCGGTGCTGGCGCCAGAGCTGTTTTGGCGCCGAGCTGCAGCAGTGCTGGCAGTAGTAAAAGCGTGAACATTGTCGATACGGCCATGCCGCCAACGATCACAGTCGCAAGGCCGCGATAGATCAGGCTGCCGGCGCCAGGCGATAGAACCAGCGGCAGCATGCCCATTATCGACGTTGAGGTCGACATGAAAATCGGCCGTATACGAAGAGACAGCGCTTCGCGCACGGCCTCAGGACGAGATTTGCCTCTGCTTTCTGAAGCGCGGGTTTGCGCAACGAGAAGAATGGCGTTGTTCACGACCAATCCCAAAAGGATAATAAATCCGATCATGCCAAGGAGATCGAGGGGCAGGGGATTGATGAGGTCCATTCCGCGAATGGCCAGAATGCCGCCTACCGTCGCCATCGGAAGCGTAATAATTACAAGTGCGGAATCTTTCACGGATTTAAAGAGCGCCGCCATGATCAAGAATAAGATGGCGATCGCAAGCAGGAAATTGGCGCTAAGATTGCCGACAGCGCGAGAAAGACTGTCCGCATCGCCGCCCCATTTCAGGGAAGCGCCAGGGGGCAAGATTTCGAACAGCTGTTTTTCAGCGCCGGATCTTAGTGCCTGAACAGCGGGCCCCAGGGCCATTCCATCCGGCGGTGTAATGCCAAGTGTGATCGTGCGGCGTGCATCAAGTCGGTAGAGCTGTTGCGGACCGACACCGCGGGCAATTGTTACGAGTTCACCAAGCGGGACTACGGCGCCTGTCGGCGTCGCGATCGGTGCATTCTCAAGATATTCTGGCTCCGTCCATTCTTTAGCACGAAGATAAATATCAAGACGTCCGTCTTCGTGAAAAAATTCGCCCAGCCATTGCCCATCGCCAAGCGCGCGCACGGCGCGCGCAACAGAATCGCGCGTCAGGCCGACTTCGGCGATGCGCCGGTCATTTGGAATGAGCCGCAATTCAGGCGTAACGATCTGCGGATCTGGATTGGGCCAAACCTGTGCGCCCGGCAGGGCCTGCTGAATAACGTCAACGGCATTGGGGACAGCAGTGCCGAGCGCGTCGAAATCAGCAGCCTGGAGCTCCAGGCTGATCGATCCCTGCGCGCCGAAATTGCCGAACAAATTGCCTTGTTGGGCAAATACACGGGTGTCAGGGAAACCGGCGAGTATTTCTTCATTGACGATCTTCACCATCTCATCGATGCGTGATTGATCCTTAACCCGAATGCCGGTGTTGCCGCCCCAGGACCCTGTGTAGAGATAGTAATTACGCAGCGCGGGCTCTTTTTCACCATTCATATAGGGGGCAAGCCTTGCAACCACGACTTCAGCGAATTCCTCACGCACAACATCGGCGCTGGCGCCGGAGGGGAAACCGATAAAGGCGTCAACCGCATCACGCTTAACGGGCGGCAGGTAATTGAGTTGTGGCCAAAGCAAAAACGAAATGGCGATAGGAATTATGGTCAGCCCGCCAACGAGGGAGAGGCGGCGTGCGTTGGTAGCCGTAAGGCGCATTATGAAATCGGCGATACGTTCAGCGAAGCCGGGCCCGCTGGCTTTTTCTTTGGTCTTTTCGGATCTCATGAAAAGCCGGGCGCCTGTGGGCAAAAGCGTGACGGCGACCACAAGGCTGAACGAAACAGCGATTGCAATCGTCATCGCAAGATCGGCAAAAAGCTGGCCCTCAACATCTTCAAAAAACATGATCGGAATGAATATCGCGACAGTTGTTACGGTTGACGCAAAGAGCGCGCCGAATACTTGGCCGACGGCTGCCTCAGCGGCTTCAAAAGGAGATCGCCCTTCTTCTCGAAGTCGAACAAAATTCTCAAGGACGACAATCGCTGCATCGAGAACCATACCGGTAGCAAAAGCGAGACCGGCGAGGGAGATGATGTTGATTGACCGCCCAGCGAGGTTCAGAACGACGATGGTTGCCATGAGGCAGATCGGAATCGCTGAAGCGATGACGAATG
Organism: Hyphococcus sp.; assembly: GCA_021776335.1. Lineage (GTDB taxonomy): Bacteria > Pseudomonadota > Alphaproteobacteria > Caulobacterales > Parvularculaceae > Hyphococcus. The sequence goes on along the minus strand of JAJFGB010000010.1, from coordinate 210,124 downwards.
TTGCCATGGTTCGTCTAAGGAAAAGCCAAAGCGCGCCGACCGCCAGCATAATGCCAAGCAGGAGGTTATTGGTGAGAAGAGAAATGGCGCGCTTAATAAACACTGAAGGATCGAAGCTCTTGTGGATGGCATATCCCATTTCCGCGAGAGGACCGTCATTTAGCTCGTCCAGAACCACCGTCAGGGCGTCAATTGCCTCGAGCGTATTTGATCCCGGCTCTCTGATGATCCGCATGCCTATTGCAGGGTTGCCATTTTGAAAAACAACGCCGCCGCGCTCATCAGGCTTTACAGCGACTTCTGCGATATCACCGAGCCTGATCGGCGCGCCATTTCGCCAGGCAAGAATGGTTTCGTTAAGTTGCGCCGCGTTAAAGCGACCCTCAAATCTAAGCGTGTAGTTGCGGCGTCCGACTTCGACAGACCCGCCTGTCACATCAGTCGAACGATTTACGTTTTGCGCGATTTCATCAAGCGTAATGCCGAGCTGCGCGGCGAGAAAAGGATCAAATTCAATACTCACAATTTCTTCGCCATCATCGGAATTTACATCGACGCCAGCGACCCCCGGAACGGCTTCGATGTCGGGCGCGATGCGCTGTTCCGCAAATTCACTAAGGCGAACATTTTCGCTAGAATTTCCGGGAAGTTTTTGGAGAAAAAGAAAGATTAGCGTTTCGCCAGCATTGCCGCCGCCGCCACCGAGATTGACCCGTGGGCGATCAGCTTCTGCGGGCAGACCGCGCACGCGTTGCAGTCGCGAGTTCACCTCGGTGAAAGCCTGATCCATATCCGTGCCCAGCGCGAATTCAAGATTCATCCAGACACCGCCTGCATTCGACCATGACTGCATTTTTCTCATGCCGGGGATGCCACGTATTTCACGCTCGATTGGTTCCGTGATCTCGCTTTCTATCTCGCGAGGGGATGCTGCGCGCCATTGTGTTTGAATGCCGATTTGCGGCCGTTCGATGTTCGGGAACAACTGAACCGGCAATTGTGTGATCGATAGAACACCGAGCAGCGTGATGATGGCGAGGACGACGCCAGCTGCCGCAGGATTTTTCAGGCAAAGCCGAGTGAGGCCCATTTCATTTCTCTCCAAACATTAAACAGACTCGCGCGGCATTATCCTCGCCCTTTTTAGAAGGGCGTGCATCCGATTATCGACGAGTTGCTGTTTTGCTGCGGTGAACCGGGGCAAATGGGGTTGCCGCATCGGTTAACGATTTATTTGTTTTTGCGCGCCCGTTTTTCGCGCTTCAGCTCGGCGCGCATACGCTCAATTTCCGCCAGCTCTTCTTCAAGATCGGCTCGTGCGTCAGCGAGTGCTTCTTCACGCAATGCCAGCATCTCTTCTCGGTTTTCTACTTGTTCCATGGCACTTTCACGAGCTCGTTCTATTTCTTCGGCTGCGCGCTCGCGTTGTTCCCGCGCCCGCTCTTGCTGTTCTTCCGCCTGTTCGATTTGTTCCCGCGCTCGTTCTTGTTGCTCTTCCGCCTGCTCGATTTGTTCCCGCGCTCGTTCTTGCTGTTCTTCCGCCCGCTCGGCTTGTTCTCGTGCATGCTCGCGCAAGGCTTCGGCGTGCGCATGGTTCTCTTGTTCGCGTTGGCGATGGATTTGGGCTCGCTCGATGTCGCGTTGCGCACGCTCCACCTGGCGTTGGGCGCGTTCCTGATTACGCGCGACCTGCTGGCGCACGCGCTCGACTTCATGCCGTGCCTGGCGCTGAGCGTCACGAATTTCTTCACGATCTTCTTCGCTCAGCATCTCAATGTTGCGGACCATCTCGACGCCGTTCATGGCGAAGGCTTGCAGCTCAGAAATGTTTTCAAAATCAATATCGTCGAGCTCCAGCATCGGACCTTCAAACTCAAAACCTTCAAAAGGTCTGACGTCCTTGACCACTTCAGCAATCCGTACTTCGAAATTTGCAAAGCGCCCGGCCAGCTTATCGTCAATCCGCTTGACGGACCGAACTCTCATCGTAGCTTTGGGCATCTCGGCAGTTTCAGGCGCGGGCTTGAGCACGATCACTGGTTTGGCGTCGGGGATGGGCGACAACACCGGCGCCGGCGCCGGCATTGGTTGGGCGACGGCAACGACCGGGGCTGGGTCGATATGCAGGCCGTCCTGAATAACTTCAAAATGGAGGTGAGGGCCCGTAGATTTTCCGGTGGATCCAACGGCGCCAATGATGTCGCCGGCGCTGACGCGATCGCCTTTTTTGACTTCGAAGCTGTCGAGATGCGCATAGCGCGTAACAAGGCCGTGACCGTGATCAATGACAACGACTTTACCCCAAGCGCGCTTGCCCTGGTAGCGCCGCGTTGCCGCGATTACTTTGCCGTCACCGGCGGCTTTCACTGCCGTTCCACGCCGGGCCTTGATATCGACGCCTTCATGCTCTTTGCGGTCACCGCGTAGGAGTTCACTTGTCTGGCTGAAGCTAAAGCTCACAACGCCGTCAACCGGCGACTGCGGTAAAGCGTCCTCTGCCGGCGGTGGCGCTACGGCGAGCGCGGCTTGCGCAAAAGCAAGCGCTGCAGCGACGCCAACACTCAGCGCCAGCCCTATTTTTCCGCGCAGGCTGAGAAGCGCAGCCCCGCGTGTTCCTGAAAGAATGGCGTCGAGGCGCTCCCGCCGCGAGCGCTTATCAAATGGCGTAAAAGAGGGGACCAGTTCTTGTCCGGCGGTATGATTTGCGCCTGCAGCGAAACGCAATCCCCGCACAAAGCAGTGCGCATACTGACGGCGATCTACGCCGCGTGCGATAACCAGGGCGTCTGCAGCTTGTTCGGCGGCGAGATTGGCGCGCGCTGCGATATGCTGCATGAATGGGTTGAACCAAAACACCGCCTTGACAATGGTGCAGAAGGCAAAAAGGCTCGTATCACCGCGCTTGATATGCGCCATTTCATGGGCGCCCATCAAAACAGCATCATCGACGGAAACACGATCTAACAGATTGTACGGCATCAGGATAACCGGCCTGAAAAATCCGTGCACACATACGCTCGCAACCGCATCGGAAAAAGCGTAACGCGGTCGGCGCTTAATGCCAATTTGTTGGCGCCAGGCTTCAAGGCCGGACGTGAGCCGGGGTTCATCAACCTCAAAGGCGTAGCCAACGCGATAAGAAAACCAAATATAACGTGCGACGCCGAGCACCAGGAACATGAAAAACCCATAGAAATAGAGAACAGCAAGGGCATCGAGCATGGATGATGCACTGATCGTGGTCGCTGCCGAAGCGATCGGGGCTGCTTCTAGGGCGATAGCTGGCGTCAACGGCAAAGCATTCATAGGTGGTATCGCCGGTGCGGATCGAAGTGAAAATCCGAACGTTGCCGCTAAGGGTGCAATCATCGCCGGAAGGGCGGCAATGGCCAGCGCAGCGGGCCAGATCTTTTCGGCGAGCCCCAATGAGTCGCCTTTGCGAAAACGCGCGGTGGCGAGGAATACAATTGGCGCCCAGATCATCGACGCAATAAGGCAGGTGAAGAACGGTTCGATCATCGCGCTCATGAACGTTCCTCCCCTTCGCGGAGGACCTCTTCGAGCTCCTCTAGTTCTTCTTCCGACAATAGTTTTGAATCCGCGAAGAATGCAGCGGCTGGTGTTGTATCCAGCTCCAATACGCGAGCGGAAAAGTCGGCGATCATTTTGCCGAGCATCGCGACCTTGGTAACTTCCGCTTCGTAGATATTGACGCCGTCAACCGACATTTTTGAGATCAAACCCTTATCGACCATACGCTCAAGCACAGTACGCACCGTCGAATAAGACCAGCCGAAATCATCGGAGATTTGGCTGTGAATTTCCCGGGCGCTCATTTCACGAGCCCGCCACAGGCGTTTCAGGATCGCCAGTTCCGGTTTTGTCGGTTCGGTCGCTTTTGTGTCGCTCATCGCCCATTCCGCGCGGCCATTGGCAGACGCAGATCCTCGCTGTTACATTTGTGGCTACACTACCGCAATGCGACAGATGTAGCAATACAAAAAAGCGCAGATTTTGCTGGAAATGCGGCCAACCGTGGGAATGGTGCGACGAACTGAAATGCAGGGGCATTCCCTTTGGTTCGACATAGATTGCCTGCGGGATCTGAGTGCCGAAAGTAACGGATAAAAAGCGCTCAGAACGGTTCGCGGCGATGGCGGTTTGGGGTTGAAATAGACTATCCGCCCGGAAACTGGCCGCCCCGAAACTGGTCGCAGTTCAATTTTGTGACAGTGATCTTTCGACGGCGTCAGCGAGCCGCGCCAGGTCCGTTGGCGTTGACAACCGGTGGTCTCCGGATTTGGTGACGGTCACTTCAACATCGTCACTTTTTATTAGCTTCGCAAACGCCAGAGCATGATGATAGGGCACGGCATCGTCCTGCATGCCCTGAAAGATACGCACCGGGCAGGCAATGGCTATCGGCTCGTTCATCACAAGGTGTTTGCGACCATCTTCAATCAGCTTGCGCGTGATAACCTCCGGTTCGGCATAGTCTGACGGTTGCTCCAGCTTGCCGTCGCACATCAACGTTTCGCGTTGCGCTGATGAAAAGGACGCCCACATGAGCGCTTCGGTAAAATCCGGCGCCGGCGCGATGAATATGATTGCGGCGACGCGCCTGGGGCGCTGCATCGCCAGAAGTGTTGCGATCCATGCCCCCATGGACGATCCCACCAGAATTTGTGGCCCATCGGTCAGTGCGTCAAAGGCGGCCAGGGCGTCGGTCGCCCAATCGCCAATGCATCCATCCTCGAATTCGCCGTCGGACTCGCCATGGCCGGAATAGTCGAAACGCAAATAGGCGCATCCATTTTTTGTTGCGCACTCATCAAGAAAACCTGCCTTTGTGCCCAGCATATCGGACCGAAATCCGCCGAGCCAAACCAGGCCCGCTTTTGAGCCTGACGGTGTCCCGGCGCGTTTGCGATAGGCGATGCGTCCGTGAGGTCCGTCGATGAATTGTGGCTGCTGCTGCATGTTTTTGTCCCGGCCCGGCTGCCATTTGGGTGAATGCGATGATAGTCATAGTTTAACTACAGCAGGTCGCCGATATCTATGCGTTTCAATCATACAATTCTTCAGGTTGTTCCCCGTCTTGATGCGGGCGGCGCAGAGCGCTCGACCCTAGAGGTCGCTGCCGCCATTGTGCGCGCGGGCGGCAGGGCGCTGGTTGCGAGCGCGGGCGGCCGCCTCGCGCATGAGATCGAAAAAGCTGGCGGCGAAATAATCGAAATGCCGGTTCACTCCAAAAATCCGGCGGTCATCTGGAATAATGGTGGGCGGTTGGCGCGGCTCGCAGCCACGCTTGGGGTTGAGATCATTCACGCGCGCTCGCGGGCGCCTGCATGGAGCGCCTTGGCTGCAGCTCGTAAAATCGGCGTTCCTTTTGTAACAACCTATCACGGCGCATATGAGGCCTCGGGGCAGATCAAACGGTTATACAACTCGTCCATGCTGCGCGCCGATTGCGTTATCGCCAATTCGCGCTTTACAGCGGCGGCAATTGCGCGCGCAGATCAAGTCGATCCCGAACGCCTCCGCATTATTCCGCGAGGTGCGGATCTTGCTGTTTTTGATCCACTAACAGTGGACAGCGAGCGCATTAACCATATCGCCTCACAGTGGGGGCTGGCTTGGGAAAAAACCCGCCTAAACGTACTGCTTCCGGCCCGCCTGACCGCATGGAAGGGGCATAAAACGGCTATTGAAGCCTTGTCGAAGGTGAAAACGCACGCCAGAGGCGGTCAGGACACTGGCCACAACACCGGTTTGGCGCTAGTTTTTTGCGGGGGCGCGCAAGGTAGCCGGGATTATGATGAGACCTTGCGCACGATGATTGACGAGCGTGGGGTTCGCGACATGATCCATCTGGTTGGCGACTGTGCCGACATGCCTGCTGCCTATGGCTGGGCCGACGTCGTTATTGCGCCGTCGACACGCCCAGAAGCTTTCGGGCGCGTGGTGGTTGAAGCGGGCGCTATGGGTAAGCCGGTGATTGCGTCGAACCATGGCGGCGCATGCGAAACGGTAATTGACGGGGAAACAGGGTTTTTGACACCTCCGGGAGATGCTGACGCTTTGGCTGATGCGATCGATCGGATTTGGCGTATGACGCCTGAAGATCGGCGGATCATGGGAGAAAATGGGCGTGCGCGGGCGACAAGCATTTATTCTTCGGCGGCCATGTGTGATGCGACCTTGAGGGTGTACAGTAACCTGCTTGCCGGCAAGGAAAAACCGGCGGCGGCGTGAGGCATAATTGAGTGAGTGGTGCGGGGCGGGATGTTAGGGCTTAGGCAGACAAACATACTGGTGATAAAGACGGACGGGCTTGCGGCTTTTGTTGCGGCTGAACCGGCTTTTGATGTCATCCGGACGTCTCATTCAAAAGCAAAGATCAGTCTACTGACAGCGTCAGATTTACAGCGTGTAGCGCGCACTTCGCCCTATTTTGACCAGGTCGCGGCAATGCCTGATTTGCGCGACGCTGAATCGCGCAAGGCTTTCGTGAAACAGCTAAGATCATCAAAGTTTGAAAGAGTTTACGATTTAGCGGCTGATGATGCTGGTCGTAAGCTTTACGCTGCGATGGGCATGTTCCGTCCTAAATGGTACTCCGCAACGCCGGCGCCCAAAAAAAATAATAAGACAAAGATACTGAATGACCTGCCCGGCATAGACAACATGCTCGTCACCGCCGGGCTTGAGCCGCCCGATCGCCTGCCGGATTTTCGCTGGGCAATGGCGACACGCAAAGACAGCGCGAATATGCAGCCATCCTGGTACGGCATATCTGGGCAGTTCGGGCTATTGCTTCCCGGCGAAAATCCTGAACATCGGTGGCCTGCCTCCAGCTATTCAGAGTTTGCGAACATGATGGCGCGCACAGGTTTTATGCCGGTGCTCGCTGGACCTAAAGACCTACATCATTTTGGCGATGAAATTGCCCATCATGCGCCGCAGCTCGTCGATCTCACTGGCAAAACCGATCACCTTCAATTGGCCGCGCTGGCGCAAGAGGCAGCGTTCTTCGTTAGCGACGATGCGGCGGAGATGCATCTCGCCGTGAGCGTTGGATGTCAGGGTGTATTGACCGCAAACGCAAAACGACCACCCTTAGCGCCAGCGGGCCGCCATGTGGTTACACTGACTGCAACAGACGATATGGGCGCTATCGAGCCCGACTTTGTGTGGCGGACGCTATCGAATATGGGCCTCATTGGCACAACACATGCTGACGGCCCCATTTCCGCCCAAGCCCGTTGATAAGTGACGGGAATCCCTTATATACCGCCGTCTCTTGTGATCTTCGGAATTCAGGCTAACTGTTTTTCACCGGAAATCAGAGATAAATCCGTTCGTAAGCAACCCATGGAGAGAAGCCCATAGCACGCAGACCTTTTGCCGCCCCGCCGTCAAAAAGCGAGGGACCGCGCGTCAACGAAGAAATTGCCGTTCCGCAGGTCCTGCTAATTGATCATACTGGAGAAAAACGCGGGGTCGTCGCCACCGAAGACGCTCGGCTGATTGCCACTGATGCCGGCCTGGATCTGGTAGAGGTATCGCCAAACACGAAACCGCCTGTTTGCAAGATTCTTGATTACGGCAAGTACAAGTATCAGCAGCAGAAGAAAAAAGCCGAAGCTAAAAAGAAGCAAAAAGTCGTTGAGATCAAAGAGATCAAGATGCGACCCAATATCGACGATCATGACTATGAAGTTAAGGTCAAGGCGATGAAGCGCTTCTTTGAAGAAGGCGATAAGGTGAAAGTGACACTGCGTTTTCGTGGTAGAGAGATGGCGCATCAGGATCGCGGGGCTGATCTGTTGCGGCGCGTGCAGGACGATTTCGATGAGATCGCCAAAGTTGAGCAATATCCCAAAATGGAAGGCCGGCAAATCATGATGGTGATGGCGCCGCGCTGAGCTCCGCAACCTTAATGCGAATTTTAAATAAGGCCGCCCGTGATATTGCACGGGCGGTTTTGCTTTTGTGATGGCGATTTTGCTTTTATGGTCTCATCGTCGTCGCGGCGGCAGTAGTTTCAGGGCTTGTTGTCCCATGCTAAGCCCATTTGTCGGGTGTGTGAGCAGGTGAGGGCTGGGTAAAAATGTCAGCCGAATTCTGGATTTTGGTGATTTTCGCATTTTTATGCGGCGTCTTGATCGGATGGATTCTGCGGTACCGGACAGGCGCGCGTGCGCAACGGGTAGATGCCAGTGTGGCGCCGACGGCAAAACTTGGCATTCTTGAAGCAGAGCTAAAAAAAATAAGGATGCTTTTGGATGCAAAGGACGTCGACGCGACACTTGCTGCTGAACCTATAGCCGGTCTTGATGAGGCGATCCAGCGCGCCAATGAGCGAATAAAGTTGATTGCGAAAGCAGTCAAAAGCACAAAATTCAGCGACTGATTATTGCACGATCATGCGGGGCTTGCCTTACCAGCTTTATCGGGTTGAGATGCGTGAGGGGCAAATGGGGACGTTGATGGAACAAGCGCAGTTATATCATCAATTGTGGATATCGGCGTCGCTCATTGCGGCGACGACATTCGTACACGGTATTTTTGTAGCGTCTGCGGCGGCTGTTTTTCGCGCATCAAAAGGCCGGCAACGTGGGGCCATCCGGTTTCTGCGAGACAGCGTCGTCTTGGTTATTCTGGTGCTCTGGCTCATGGCCGCACATGTCATAGAAATTGGCATGTGGGCGTGGACATTTTTGCGCTACGATCTTTTTCCAAGCTGGGAGGCGGCGCTCTATTTTTCTGCTGCGAGCTACACAACGCTCGGGTTTGGCGATGTGCTGTTGCCTGATGCCTGGCGGCTTTTGTCCGGCGCGACAGCTGCGAACGGTTTGTTGTTATTTGGTCTTTCTGCCGCATTTTTGTTTGGCGCTGTTGGACGCCTCGAGCTTGGCGGTAAGGAATAACCTAGGCAGGCGCCGTGTCGGCGCGTGGCCGCGCAATCCGGCGAAAAGCGATAATGAGCGGGATGAACGCGAACAGGGTGAGAAGGGCGGCGAGGAGAAAAGGTGCGCCCGGCAGGTAGACGCCGATACCGTTCGCCAGGATCATGACATTTCCAATCGCATAGGGCGCGTTTGGCGCTGAGAATGCTGCAAATATCTGCGTCATCAAAGGCGGGCCGATAATCATGGAGAGGCTTGCGATAGATGCCACAGCGCCCTGAAGCTCACCTTGGGCGTTTGGAGGAATGGTGCGCGACATGATTCCCTGCAGCGCTGGCAGCGTAAGGCCCGCCAATGCAGAAATCGTGATCAGCCCATAGATCATCCATCCCTCGCTGGCGAACGCAAATGCAACATAAGTGGCGATGGCGATTGAAACGCCGGTCAACGCAGCTTTTCGCTCACCAATTTTCGGAATGATAATGCGCGTCAATCCGCCCTGTACGATCGCCGCCATCAATCCGACAAACATCAGCGACCAACCAATACTTTCCTTCGACCATTGAAACCGCTCGATTGCGAAATAAGACCAGACCGAGGGAAAGGTCCAATGGGCCAACTGATAAAGAAAAATGGCACCGGCGATGGGTAACATCACCGGGTATTGCGCAAATTGTTTGAAATTGCCGAGTGCATTGGCGCGTCGCCATTCAAACGGACGTCGGTTTTCATCACTGAGCGTTTCAGGAAGAACGAAGAATCCATAGACAAAGTTGATTGCCCCCAGCGCGGCGACAAAAAAGAACGGCGCGCGCGGCCCAAAATTTTCTCCAAGAATGCCGCCGATGCCGGGGCCAATAATAAATCCAAGGCCGAAGGCGGCGCCCATGAGACCGAAATTAGCAGCGCGTTTTTCCGGCGGCGATATATCGGCTATATAGGCGTTGGCGGTGGAAAAAGTTGCGGCAAAGGCGCCGGCGAAAAGCCGTGCGGCGACGATGAGCCCAATAACCGGCGCAATGGCCATGATAAAAAAATCGAAGGAATAAGCGGCCAATGAGGTCAAGATGACCGGACGCCTTCCAAACCGGTCGGACAACCCGCCGACAATCGGCATCATGATGAACTGCATCAACGCATAGACGAAGGATAAAAAGCCGCCCCACTGCGCCGCATGCGCCAGGCCTTCGCCGGTCACAGCCATAATCAAGTCCGGCATGACAGGCATGATCACGCCGAAACCGATCATGTTGAGCATGACGGTGATGAAAATGAACAAAAGGGCGTTCTTGCCGGGCTTGCGCGCCATAAATGAGTTTCTTTCTGTCGCGCGTTTAGTTTGGCGATTTGGCGGCGGCGGATTCGCCGATGGGTATGATTTTAATTGCAGTTATCTGATTGCGGCGGCGGCGCAAGATTTTGAATCGGTAGCCGTGAAATGAAAAGGTCTGCCCAACATCGGGAATGCAACGCGTCTCATGGATGATAAGGCCGGCGACAGTCACTGCCTCATCGTCGGGTAACGCCCAATCGACGGCTCGGTTGAGATCACGGATCGTTACGTCGCCATCGACACTGAGCGACCCGTCGGCTTGCGGGCGCACGCCCTGAACGGGGCTGTCATATTCATCTTCGATTTCGCCGACGATTTCTTCGAGAATGTCTTCTAGGGTGACGAGACCCATCAGTGCGCCATATTCGTCAACAACAAGCGCAAAGTGTTCTTGTTTAAAGCGAAACGCGTCGAGCTGCTCCTGTAGTGTTGTCGTCTCCGGCACAAAATAGGATTTTCGGGCGATTGCCTCAAAATCGACATCGGCTGCATTACCGTCGGCATTCCATAATGCACGCAGCAAATCCTTGGCGTGGAGAATGCCGATTATGTCGTCTGGGTTTTGGCGGTAGAGCGGCAATCTTGTATGGGCGCTCTTAAGCGCTTGCTGGATAATTGCTTCATTGGGCCGGTCGAGATCAAGCATCTCGATTGACTTGCGGTGGATCATGATCTCTTCGACACGTAAATCGTCGAGTTCCAAGGCGCCGCGAATAAGATCGCGCGCTTCCTTGTCGACGCGGCCCTCAGAATGATGGAGATCAATCGCGCCGCGGAGTTCCTCCTGAACGGAAAACAAGGCGCTATCTTTGGATATATCCAGGCCAAATGCCTGAAAAAAACTGCGGACGATCAACTGCACGACACGGGTTATCGGCGCAAAAACAAAAACAACCCAGCGCATAAGCGGCGCCACCATCATTGCAAAGGAGTCAGGTCGCGCAATGGCAGCGGACTTTGGCATGACTTCCGCAAAAACGAGCACAAGCACGGTCATCGTCGCCGTTGCCAAACTTGTCGCGATTAGAGACGCACCAAAAAGTGCACTGAAGACGCTGGCAGCAAGCACCGAGGCGAGAATGTTGACGAGATTGTTGCCCAAAAGAATGGCGCCGATGAGGCGCTCACGATCCTTGATCAGGAAATTGACCCGTTTTGCACCCAAGTGGCCATCAGCTTCTAGTTTGTGCATGCGCGCTTTAGATATGGCTGTCAGTGCGGTTTCGGAGCCGGAAAAAAATGCGGACAACAACAACAGGAGCGCGATGGCCCCGATGGGCACTAATAGTGATGGATCAAATTCGCTCATCATCATCCTTATCACCCCCTAGCGGGCGGTCGCATCTTTCAAAAAATCTGTAACGTCCGAAACATCAACGCGCTTGGCGATCATCGCCTCACCAATGGCATCAGCGAGGATGAGCGTTAGCTTTCCGTTCTCAACTTTTTTGTCCTGCATCATCAATTCCATCAATGCATCAGGCGTGAGCGTTTTCGACGATGGCAGATCGCTGATACCGGCGGGCAGCCCGGACTTTTTAAGGTGCGCCCTTACGCGCGCTGCGTCTTCGGCTTTGCACGGGCCCTGGCGCACTGAAAAATCAAAGGCGAGCGCTATCCCCACGGCGACGGCCTCTCCATGTAATAGTGCGTCCGAAAAACCAAATGTGGCTTCAAGGGCGTGACCAAAAGTGTGGCCGAGATTTAAGAGCGCGCGCGCGCCTTGTTCGCGCTCATCGGCGCCGACGATCGCCGCTTTCGCAATACAAGATTTTTTGACGGCATAAATGCGTTTGTTGGCGTCACCCTTTGACAGGAGCTGTTCGCTGTTTGCTTCAAGCCACTCAAAAAATGATCTGTCAGCGATCAGGCCATACTTTATAACTTCGGCGTAGCCAGCTCGAAGTTCGCGTATCGGCAGTGTTTCAAGAGCGGTAATATCGGCAAGCACGATCGAGGGTTGGTGAAAGGCGCCGATCAGATTTTTGCCCTGTTGTGCATTAACGGCGGTTTTGCCGCCGACGGCGCTGTCGGTTTGGGCCAGCAAAGTTGTCGGTATTTGCGCAAAGCGACAGCCGCGGCGCAGAATCGCACAGGCGAACCCTGTGAGGTCGCCGATAACACCGCCGCCAAATGCGATGACCAGATCATTGCGCTCAACACCGAGATCGAGGAGCCGGCCAATCAGACCTTCCAGCTCGGAAAACGACTTTGTCGGTTCGCCAGCCGGCAGCGTGATGAACTCGGCATCAATGTTGGCGCTTGCCAATCCGGCTGCGAGCCGCGCGCCTTGAGCAGCAAATACATTTTCGTCGGTCACGACGACTGTACGCAACCGAGGCAACAGTGGCGCCAGCAGTGGTCCGGCTCGTTCAAGCAGGCCTTCGCCAATGTGAATATCATACGCCCGTGATCCCAGGGGCACGGTAACGGTCTCAGTCGTCATGGCGGGCCTTTTCCAGATTTGGATTGTCCCGTGCGCTTGTTGTCGGCGCAATGTCTAGATAGTCACCCAGCATCTCGATGATTAAATTGACGGTGTTGATATGGGGCCCCGGTTGTGTATCGATGTGAATATTGGCGGCTGCGTAGAATTCGGTACGCTCGTTCAGTAGCTTGGTGATGATTTCGTGAGGGTCGCCGGTTTTCAGAAGCGGCCGCGTGCGCCGACGTGTGGCTCGCCTGACGATGGTGTCGATATCCGCTTTGATCCAGATCGAGACCGCTTTTTCCGAAATGTGCCGTCTTGTTTCAGCATCAAGTACGGCGCCGCCTCCAGTTGCGATTACGCCTGGGGGTTCTCCCAATAATCGCTCGATTACTTTGGCCTCGCCCTGGCGGAAACTTTTCTCGCCATGGCGCTTGAACAATTCCGCCACGGACATGCCCGCCGCTCGCTCAATCTCACTATCCGCGTCAAAAAAAGGTAATCCAATTTGCGGTGCGAGGCGGCGACCCACAGTGGTTTTGCCCGCGCCCATCATGCCGACCAGCACGATTGTTCGATCACATTGAAAATCGGGAAATTTGCGGGAATGCGTCATGGCGGCTAGATGTAAGGGAGAGCGGGCCCCAGCGCTAGACGGGGCCGCCATTTCCGGTGAGTTTTGGGCTGTTAAGGGCTTGGCCTCCAGATCGTGGTATGCTTGGCTAAAGACGTGGTGTTGGGTTGTGATCATGGTCGGCAAGGGAGTGACGGCGTGCGTTTTGTATTGATTATTTTGTTTCTCGCGCTGGCGGTGCTGGCGGGCCTTTATATTTACGGCCAGATGCTGGAGCCGCAAACCCACACCATTGAAGTGGAAGCGCTCGATGACCAGTAGTAGTTTTGGGTCTCGAAGCAGATTTCGGTTCCGTCAGGATGGCAGACGCAGCAAAATCGGATTTGCCGTCGCAATTTTCGGCGTATGTTCCGGCGCTGTCATTACCGCAGCGCTTGCTCAGGTTGCGCTGCCGGAAACCGTGGAATCCGCGCCGCTTGCAACTGACGCGTTTTCAACAGGTACGCTGGACCGAGCTGACGGCGCCCTGCCGCCAACGCTTTGGCGTGGAAGCGATCCGCAAAAGCTAGACTTTCTGCTCGGTGAGGCGCCGTCGCGTCCCGCGGCGCCAAGTCTGGGCGAGACGATGAAAAGGACACTGTTGTCGTCCGGCGCCGGACCTGATGGTGCGCTGCCATCGCTTGGCGGAAAAAAACTACTGGCGCTCGCGCGTGCAGGCTTTGTGGATGAGGCGCGCACAGTGGCGAGTATTTCAAGCGCTGCTCGCGATGACGCCTGGACTGCGCAGGCTTCGGCCGTCGTGGACCTGCTGTCTCGCGAATCCGCATCTGCATGCCAACGCGGCGCCGGCCTTCCCTCGGGGCGGGATGAAATTTTTTGGGTGAAGTTACGCGTATTTTGTTACGCTCGCGCGGGCGAACGCGACGCGGCGGATTTGACTCTGAATGTGTTGCGTGAACAAGGCGCCATTTTACCTGTTGATGATCAGTTTTTGAGCGCTGCGGCCACAGGAATTGCACCGAAATCGCCGCTGCCGATAGTAACAGCGCTGCACTATTCTATTGTCCGGTCATTAAATCTGCCGATCACACCCACGCTACTCGACAAGGCTGATGGCGGCGTTCTTGTATCGGTGGCGCGCGACGAAACATTGGCGCCAGCGACGCGTATTGATGCGGCTGAACAGGCTGTCGCTTTGGGCGTGATAGACCACGGCGTACTGGCAGCGATCATTAGCGGAACCTCTTTTGACGTCACTGAAATTGGCAATGCACTTACTTTTGCCCGAGAACGCGCTGGGGATCCTCTGACAGACGCGTTGATGTTCCAGTCGATACAGGAAATGACGGCCCCGGAATTTATTCGCGATAAAGCACAACGTATTGCCCTGGCGCTCGGCCTCGCGGACAGTTTTCATCGCGCATATGCACTGTCCTTGCTCTACGCGGATGAAATTGCCTCGCTTGAGGGCGTTATTCTTTCGCCGGAGGAAGCGGCAAAATTTGCAACTGCGCGAATGGCTGTGGGAGACAGCGTTGGGGCGAGCCAATGGCTTTCTGCGATGGTTGGCGCCAATGAGAGTGTTGCGGCGTTGCCGGAAGCGCAGGCAATGGCGTTTATTGAGCGGGTTAATCTGCTTGTGATTCTCGATCCGCAGTCAGCGGCCCGTATTGCACGCAGCGCTGGCGTTTCTCTTTTATCTGAAGAACGACCTTATGTTCCTTCAGCAAAGGGGCATGCGGATCCAACGACGATGGCGCGTATACTTGAGGCAGCATTTGACGCCGTTGAGGGTGATCGAGCCGGGCAAGCCGGACTTGCTGCGATTGCGGCGTCCAATGGTTCGGTCGCAGGGGGTGAAATCGAAGCCGTTGTGATAGATCAGTCGCTTGCCGCCGCTGGCCTCGGCGCGCTGCGCCGCCGCCATGATTTCGAGCAGGCCTGGTCTGCGATGTATGCCGCGGCTGAATTTAATGCGCTGCCATTGCTACCCTCGGCGGGCGGCCAGGCTCAGTCTGATGAAGAAGGCGGTCTCACGCCACGGCTGAAGCCGCAAAGTGGTCAATGACGGCGCGCGCCGTAACCAATATATCAGCGGATGCAAACATCCGTTTGCTGGAAGCCTTTCTGGAGATGATGGCGGTAGAGCGCGCAGCAGCCGCTAATACGCTAAAGAACTACAGTCGCGATTTGGTGCGCTTTGCAGCTTTTTGCACGACACGCAAGGAAACGCTTGAGACCGCAGGGGGCGAAGATATCGCCGCATGGCTCTGTGACCTTGAAGCGGATGGGTTGGCGGCGTCGACGGCAGCGCTGAAAGTGTCGGCCCTCAGGCAATTTTATCAATTTCTTTATACGGAGGGTTACCGTGCCGATAATCCCACATCATCGATTGACCGGCCGCGCACCAAACGGCCTCTGCCGAAAGTACTGACCGGAAAAGAGGTGGAAGCTCTTTTTTTCGCCGCGCAGAAGATTGATGGCGCTGCAGGGTTACGTATGCAGGCGATGATGGAAATCATCTATTCGGCGGGTTTGCGCGTTTCGGAATTGGTCGGATTGCCTCTTGGTGCAGTACGGGCCAATGAGCGCCATCTTATTGTTCGGGGTAAGGGCGGAAAGGAACGTTTGGCGCCGCTGACCGGTAAGGCGGTTGACGCTGTGAGCGCCTATCTCGGGTCGCGCGAAAATTTTCTTGAAAAGAAAAAACCTGCCGCCGCTTCTCCCTGGTTGTTTCCATCGCGCGGCAAAACCGGGCACATCACGGCGGCGCGTTTTGCGCAGATGCTTAAAGACCTTGCTGTTTCCGCCGGGATTCCGCCGGTTAAAGTCTCACCGCATATTTTGCGTCATGCATTTGCAACCCACCTGTTGGAGGGCGGCGCTGATTTGCGGAGCGTTCAGCAAATGCTCGGCCATGCTGATATTACGACCACCCAGATATACACCCATGTAGCGCAGGATCGTTTACGCGATCTGGTGTTTTCGAAGCATCCCTTAGCAAAAAAGCAGGATAAGTCGGGTTAGGCTTGGCTGGCAGGCCGCCGCCCCTTGACCCTTCCTTTTGGGCCCCGCTTTTGGCTATGGGGTTTGAAATCAACCTCAGTTGTCGATATCAATCTCTACCCGCACCGTACTGGACATATATTATGCGCACCTATCTCGATTTTGAAAAACCCATCGCTGAGCTCGAAAGCCGCATTGAGGATCTTCGCAAGATGGACGGCCAAACTGGCGTCAACGTTGCGGAAGAAATCGAGAAACTACAGACCAAAGCTGATCATTTGCTCGCCGACGCCTACTCTAAACTGTCCCGCTGGCAAAAGGCGCAGGTCGCGCGCCATAGCAGTCGGCCGCATTTTTCAAAATATGTGAATATGCTGGTCGACGATTTTACGCCCATTGCCGGTGACAGAGCATTTGGCGAGGACGCGGCAATTATCGGGGGGCCTGCGCGATTGCGCGGGCGTTCGGTAATGTTGATCGGTCACGAAAAAGGGGCCGATACCGCGAGCCGTGTAAAACACAATTTCGGGATGGCGCGTCCCGAAGGCTATCGCAAGGCAATGCGCCTGATGGATATGGCAGAGCGATTTGGTCTGCCAGTCGTCACACTTGTTGATACACCTGGCGCCTATCCTGGTCGTGGCGCTGAAGAGCGCGGTCAAGCAGAAGCGATTGCGTCCTGCACGGAAAAATGTTTGGGGCTTGGCGCGCCGATCGTGTCGGTAATAGTCGGTGAAGGCGGATCCGGCGGCGCTGTGGCGCTGGCTGCCGCCAACAAAGTGTTGATGTTGGAGCATTCAGTTTATTCTGTGATTTCGCCGGAGGGTTGCGCGTCGATTCTGTGGAAGGACGCCGCCGGCAAAGGTGAGAGCAAGGCGCCGGAGGCGGCCGAAGCCATGAAAATATCGGCCCAGGACCTTCACGACCTTGGTGTCATTGACGGGATTATCCATGAACCGGTGGGCGGGGCTCATCGCGATGTTGCCTTAGCCGTAGAGAGGCTGGGGGACGCCGTCGAAGCAGCTATCCAGGAACTTGAAGCGTTATCGCCTGATGAATTACGCAAACAGCGGCGTGACAAATTTCTCGCCATTGGCCGGGTAGGCCTCGCCTAGCGCACGATGCGAAAAAACAGGAGCCGGTTTTTCGCGAAAATCATGTGCTCAAACGAAAATTTATTGCAGCTTGATGGTTCAGGTTTGTTGTATTTTCTATAGTCGGCTGAAAGCCATCAGTAAGCGAAATATAATAGCGTGACCAGAACAAGAATACCGACGCCAAAGATGGCGACCGTGACAAGCGTGCCGCCGCTGCGCTTTTCTCGTTCTGGAAAACCATCTTCTGGTGTTTCGTTGTAGTCTTCATCCGCCAACTGTAAAACTCCTGCGCGTCAAAAAACGAAGCAACTTTATATCTTGTCTCAGCACATGGTAATTGCGATCGCTATCTTCAAATCACACACGCGTTATTCTGTGCTGAATTCACCTTCTAATATGATTTGGCCATTTTGGCGTACATCTATATGCGCGCCTTCAGCCAGATGTGGAACGGTGTCACCGTGCTTGGTGTCAAGCGTTTGGCCGGCGCGTCCGTCATTGAGATCGATTGTCGCGGCCAGCGCGCCGTCAGCGTAAACTTCTGCAATCCGACCAGCGATGCCGCGCAATTCGACGGCAAGCTTACGCTTGCCGTTAGGCCAAGCTGAAAATGCAATATCACCGCGACCGGTATAGCCGTCCACGCCGCGCAAGCTCGATTCGAGATGCGTGCGCTTATGGGTTACCAAGTCTAACAGAAGATCGATCAATAGAGCCCCCGCCGCCATTGCTGCTATTCTATGTCAAGAAAGACGCGATGAAAAGTTAAACTGTACAAAAGCAAACCCGGCGCCGTTTCCGGGCCGGGTTGAATTTCGTACCAAATATGCAGCGATTAACGTTAACTGCAAACAGAATCGCGGCGAAATTATAGCTCGCCGTGATATTTTCCTTCCGGCTTTTCATAAGCGAGACGCGCGTCAAGATAAGTCTCTGCTGCCTGGACGAACTCGTCCATATGGGTTTCAAAGAAATGGTCGGCGCCAGGAACGACTTGAAATTCGACTTTGCGCCCACGTTGCGTACGCGTGCGTTCAACCATGCCCTTGGTCTCTTCCGGGGCGCAGATTTTATCTAATTCGCCATGGAGAACGACGCCTGATGATGGGCACGGCGCCAGGAACGAAAAGTCGTAAAGATTCGCAGGCGTTGATCCGGCGATGAAGCCGACGATCTCAGGTCGCCGCATCAAAAGCTGCATCGCGATCCAGGATCCAAATGAAAAACCGGCAACCCAGGTGAAGGGTGCGTTCGGGTTGATTTGCTGCATATAGTCAAGTGCGGTCGCCGCATCAGCGAGCTCTCCTTGACCCTGATCATATTCGCCCTGGCTGCGCCCAATCCCACGAAAGTTGAACCGCATCGTGGAAAATCCACGGCGGACGAACATTTGGTAGAGCTCGTAGGTTGCACGGTTGTTCATGGTGCCACCGAACAAAGGGTGCGGATGGAGGATGAGGGCAACCGGCGGCGTATCGCCTTTGCCCTTTTGATAACGGCCTTCGAGGCGGCCTTCGGGGCCGGCAAAAATGACTTCAGGCATGGACTTCCTTTTCAACGCGTTTCGGCGGGATCGGAAAATCCCAGCAGATTACTTTTATATTGACCTTGGTGCGGGCGAGTTCGTCATGAATTCTTTGAGTTTCACCCCTGTTTTCGTGGATTTAATCTTGACTAAATTGGTGGGGTTTCTTATTTCAACTGCGATGAGGCCGCCCGGCGGGCGCGTATAGCACGTTTTCGCCGTGGCGCCAGTGATTGTGCCAATTTGAAGCGTTATTTTGAACCAAGGGACGCGCCGAAGTGAAGCTAACAACCAAAGGCAGATATGCGGTTGCTGCGCTGGCGGACATCGCAGCGCTGGGAAGCGAAGAGCCCGTTGCACTTTCCGATGTCGCGTTACGCCAGGGTATCTCGCTCTCCTATCTGGAACAGCTTTTTGCCAAACTCCGCCGCGCAGGACTTGTGACCAGCGCCCGCGGCGTTTCGGGCGGCTATAGTCTGGCGGAGACGCCAGCCAATATCCGTATCGCGGACATTGTCGAAGCCGTTGATGAGCATATCAAAACAACAGCTTGCGCGACGGGTGCGAGCATAGGGTGTCAGGGCACGACGGCGCGTTGTCTCACTCACGATTTGTGGGATGAGCTTGGCCGTCAGATCGATATTTTTCTCAACGCCGTCAGCCTTGAAGACATCATCGAAAAACGTGTCCTTGGCATGGCGGCAGTTAATGCGCCCCAGCGCGAGCAACAAAAATTTGCTGGAGCTGCGGAATGACGCGGCATTATCTGGATCATAACGCGACAGCGCCCGTGCGAGCGGAAGTCATCGAGGCTGTCGCGTCCGCCATGGCGATGGATGGCAATGCATTATCCGTGCACGAAGAAGGCCGCCGCGCCCACAAGCTTGTGGAGGACGCCCGTGAGGAGATTCGAAAGCTGATTAATGCGCCGGTCAATGGCGTTGTCTTTACAAGCAGCGGCACCGAGTCGATCCATTATGCGCTGCATGGCGCTGCGAACGCCCATGGTCTCAAGAAAATCTATGTGAGCGCGGTTGAACACCCCGCTGTCGCCGCCAATGCGGAAACAACTGATGCGGCCGTCGAGATACTGCCGGTTATCGGCGCGGGCCTGATCGATCTCGACCAATTGCGAGAACGCTTGCGCATGCATCAGGCGGAAAATGGCGGCGCGTTTCTGGTCTGCCTGATGTTCGCGAACAACGAGACCGGCGTTATTCAGCCTGTCGCTGAGGCCGCTGCGATCATTCACGAGTTTAATGGGCTTTTATTTTGCGACGCGGCGCAAGCGGTTGGCAAAGTCCCCGTTAATTTCGTGATGTCAGGCGCCGACATCATGTCGTTTACAGGCCATAAATTCGGCGGACCGCTGGGCGTCGGCGCAGTGATCGCCGGACCTAACCTGCCGCTTGATCCAGTATTGCGTGGTGGCGGCCAGGAAATGAACCGCCGCGCCAGCACGACGAACATGCCGGGCATTGCGGGGCTTGGAAGGGCATGCGCCCTGGCGAGTGAAAGCCTTGCGCGGGCGGATGAGATTGCGCGGCTTCGCGATGAAATAGAGGCCGCTGCAATAAATGCGGGCGCGCAGGTCTGGGGCGCTGATGCAGACCGCCTGCCGGGAACGCTTTGTCTGTCGGCGCCCGGGTTTTCCGGTTCAACCCAAATGATGACACTGGATCTTGCCGGCATCGCAATTTCTGCGGGGTCGGCCTGCTCTTCGGGCAAGGCGAAGCCGAGCCACACGCTGACCGCCATGGGCGCCAGCGAAGAAGAGGCGACCTCTATGGCCCGTGTCTCACTCGGGTGGAATTCTACGCAGGAGGACGCTGACGCATTCATTCGCGAGTGGCCGAAAGCCTATGCGCGCATCAAGGCGAGGGCGGCATGACGATCTATCTATTAGCGCAGATAAAGATTCACGATATGGCGGGGTATGATCTGTACCAATCGCAATTTATGGATGTGTTCTCCAAATTTGATGGAAAAGTGCTCGCCGCCGATTTTAATCCAGAGATATTGGAAGGAGATTGGAAGATGGATCGGGTCATCCTGATTTCATTTCCTGATCGAGATTCAATCTTCGCCTGGATCAATTCGGATGAGTATCAGGCGATTTTGAAACATCGTATTGCAAGCGCAAAGGGAATCTTTCTGCTCGCAAAGGGATTTGAGGCGGCGTAAATGTCCGAAGTTAAAGAAACCATCTCTAAAGAAACCGTCGCAACGGCGAAGTCGCTCGAAGCCTATAAATATGGGTTCACGACGGATATTGAATCTGAAAAGGCGCCCAAAGGCCTCTCGGAAGAAACCGTTCGTTATATTTCCGCAAAAAAGGAAGAACCGGAATGGCTGCTTGAGTGGCGGCTC
This sequence comes from Hyphococcus sp., assembly GCA_021776335.1. Classification (GTDB taxonomy): domain Bacteria; phylum Pseudomonadota; class Alphaproteobacteria; order Caulobacterales; family Parvularculaceae; genus Hyphococcus. The sequence goes on along the minus strand of JAJFGB010000010.1, from coordinate 188,879 downwards.
GAAGCGTTCAAGCGCTGGCTCACCATGACCGAACCGAAATGGGCGATGGTGAACTATCCGGAGATCGATTATCAGGACGCTTATTATTACGCCGAACCGAAAACCGGCGCCAAATACGAATCCATTGATGATGTGCCGCCGGAAATTTTGGCGGATTTCGAAAAACTTGGCATTCCTCTGCGGGAAGCCGAGGTTCTTTTAGGCGTTGAAGGCGCGCCAAAAGTGGCGGTTGATGCGGTTTTTGACAGCGTTTCGGTGGCGACGACGTTCCGGGCCGAACTCGCCAAAGCCGGCGTCATTTTCATGTCCATATCGGAAGCGGTGCGTGAGCATCCTGAGCTTGTCAGAAAATATCTCGGCACGGTGGTGCCAACGTCAGATAATTTCTTCGCAACGCTGAATTCTGCGGTCTTTTCCGACGGCACTTTTGTTTATGTGCCCAAAGGCGTTCGCTGTCCCATGGAGCTTTCGACTTATTTTCGGATCAATGAGGCCAATACCGGCCAGTTCGAGCGGACGCTGATTGTTGCAGCGCCTGGCTCTTATGTTTCTTATCTCGAAGGGTGCACAGCGCCCATGCGCGATGAAAATCAATTGCATGCGGCGGTGGTGGAACTCATCATCGAAGACAATGCCGAGATCAAATATTCCACCGTGCAAAACTGGTATCCTGGCGACAAGGACGGTAAGGGCGGGATTTATAATTTTGTCACCAAGCGCGCTGACTGCCGCGGCGTCAATGCGAAAGTCTCATGGACGCAGGTTGAAACCGGATCAGCGGTAACCTGGAAATATCCCTCCTGCATTTTGAAGGGCGACAATTCTCAGGGTGAATTTTATTCGATTGCCATCACCAATAATCATCAACAGGCCGACACCGGCACCAAGATGATCCATTTAGGCAAGAATACGAAGTCGCGGATCATCTCCAAGGGGATATCGGCAGGCCATTCGAATTCCACCTATCGCGGTCTCGTCAGTATTCATCGAAAATCATCGGGCGCACGCAATTTCACTCAATGCGACTCGTTGTTGATTGGCAATCAATGCGGCGCCCACACCGTGCCTTATGTGGAATCGAAAAACCCGTCGGCGCTGCTCGAACATGAAGCCACAACCTCGCGCCTTTCCGAGGACCAGTTGTTTTATTGCCAGCAACGGGGCCTCTCGGAAGAAGAGGCGGTGGCGCTTCTCGTCAATGGTTTCTGCAAGGAAGTCTTGCAGGAGCTTCCCATGGAATTTGCTGTTGAAGCGCAAAAGCTTGTGAGCGTGAGCCTCGAAGGGAGCGTAGGATGAGCGAGAACAAGATCAAACCGGTCAAGAATATCGACGATGTGGAGCTGATGGATTTCGGCAGCCCCGGCGGGAAATTTAAAGCCAAACTGGGCCGCATCGGGCCCGTGGTCGGCACTGAAAAACTGGGCGCAATGGTGACCATCGTTGAACCGGGAAAAATTGCCTTTCCATTTCATGTGCATCACGAATTGGAAGAATTGTTTTATGTGATCGAGGGCAGCGGCGAATATCGCTTTGGCGAAGAAACCTATCCGATTCGAGCGGGCGATGTGTTAGCGGCGCCCACTGGCGGTCCCGATCGTGCGCATCAGATTATCAACAATAGCGATCAGAAGCTGAAATATCTCGCTATCTCCACTATTCGCGAACCGGATGTTGTTGAATATCCGGACTCGGGGAAATTTCTCGTTTTCTCTCAGAGCGAAGGCGGCAATCCGCAGACTGCCCGTGTTCGTTTCATTGGCCGCCCGGAAATGTCGATCGGTTATTTCGATGGCGAGGACGATTGAGATGAGGAGCGTATCGTGATTGTTGAATTGTTGTTGTTGCTGCAAGGCGCTTCGCTCCCCAGCCCCCTTGAAGCAGGTTGGGAAGGTGAAGAAGTTTGTGAGTTGCTCCTCGAAAATGAAGAGATGCGCGCGGCGCGCTGCACATTTCCGCCGGGCGTTGGTCATGAAAAGCATTTTCATCCGCCCCATTGGGGGTACGTCGTCCAGGGCGGCGTGATGCAAATCACTGATGAAACAGGAACGCGCGAACAACCGACGCCTGCCGGCGCCAGCTGGTGGAGTGATGGTGTTGAGTGGCACGAAGCCTTGAATATTGGCGATACGGTGACGGTCTATGTGATTGTCGAACCAAAAGAGGGGAAATGAAGTGACGAAGTTTATTATTCTTGGCGTGGCAATGCTGCTTTTTGCTGCATGCGGCGCAGAACCGGTAACGCGCAGCTATGACCGCGACCCATCTCTGCCAGCTGATTTGCCATTTTCATCCGCCGTTATTGTTGGCGACACGATTTATCTTTCCGGCGCAGTCGGCCGTGCGCCGGGGTCGATAACGCTCGTTGAGGGCGGGGTTGGCGCTCAGACGCGTCAGATTTTTGAAAACTATAAAATGACGCTGGCGCGTCTCGACAGCGAACTTTCGGACGTCGTCAAATGCACGGTCTTTCTCGATGACATGGAAAAATATGCGGAAATGAATGCGGCCTATGCAGAGGCTTTTCCAGGCGACAAGCCGGCGCGCTCTACGGTGGGCGCAGACGGCCTGGCAGTTGGCGCTGCCGTTGAAATCGAATGTTTGGCGGTCAGGTCGTGATTAGTATGCGTATTTCAAAAAATATCTTGTCAGCGATGTTGGCGATGTTTGTTCTCAGCGCCTGTTCGCCGGAAACATCTGCGCGCCCTGATTTCCGTCCAGCGCTCGATGCACATCTCGCTGCAATTGCCGCACGGGACATCAATGCATATCAGTCCACCATCACGGATGGAGAGGGGCTCTATCTTATTTTCCCCGATGGTGGAGCGTTGCCGACAAGAGAGAAAGTTGTCGGGTTTCATACCGATTGGTTCGCTGACCCGAACTGGGTGCTGGAGCCGGAAATCGCCAACATCATAGAAGGCGTCGATATGGCGACGGCTTTATTGAAATATGATTATCGCGATACCCCAGAGGGTGTGCCGCGTTCGGCATGGCTGTTGCTCGTCTTCAAGTTAGAGGGCGGCGAATGGCGTCTCGTTCACGATCAAAATACACGCATCAAACAATCAACAGAAACTGAAACCGAATAATGCTGAAAATCGAAGACCTTCATGTCGCCGTTGGCGGCGCCGAAATTCTCACAGGATTGACGCTCGACGTTCCTGCGGGTGAAGTCCATGCAATCATGGGCCCGAATGGCTCCGGCAAGTCGACGCTCTCCCACACAATTGCCGGGCGCGACGCCTATGAAGTGCGTGGGGGCCGGGTAACGCTCGACGGCGACAATCTTCTTGAGCTCGATCCTGATGAGCGTGCCGCCAAAGGGCTGTTTTTGTCTTTTCAACATCCGCTGGAAATCCCTGGTGTGCAGACCATGACTTTCATCCGCACGGCAATGAACGCACAGCGAAAGGCGCGCGGAGAGGAAGAAATTTCAGCGGCTGATTTCCTGAAACGCGTGAGGGAAAAGGCAAAGATTGTTGGTCTCGATGACGCCAAGATCAAACGCCCGTTCAATGTTGGTTTTTCCGGCGGCGAAAAAAAACGCATGGAAATGCTGCAGATGACGATGTTCGAGCCGCGTTTCGCGATCATGGATGAAACGGATTCCGGTCTTGATATTGATGCGCTGAAAATGGTCGGTGATGTCGTGAATGAGCTACGCGATCCGTCGCGGGGCTTTCTGGTGATCACCCATTACCAGCGCCTGCTTGATTATATTAAACCGGACGCAGTTCATGTGCTGGCGGGCGGAAAGATTGTTAAATCCGGCGGCGCGGAACTCGCCGCTGAACTAGAGCGTTCCGGTTATGATCAATTTATCGAGGCGGCGTAAAGTAAAATGAGTTCAACTCCTCTCATAACGCCTTCAACGCTGGATGCGGGTCTAAAAGCCGCATTTGCTGCACGGTCAAAAACCAGTGAGGCGCAAGCTGCAGCGTTTGAACGTTTCGAAAAACTGGGATTCCCAAATCGACGTGTTGAAGGCTGGAAATGGTCGGACTTCAACGCCGTCACACGCCGGGTTCAACCTGCGAATGACATTACGAATGACAATACGGTTGCACCTTCGGTTTTTGCTGGCCTTAATCCGCTGGAAATTCAAATCATCAACGGACGAATTATCCTGCCCGAAAGTGATACGATTGATGGGATTGAGTTCGGCATCCTCGATTCTGTTGGCACATCGCCCCACATGGAAGATCACGCGATTGCAGCGCTCAATGTGGCGCTGACGCGCAAAGCCTTCGGGTTTAGCGTTGCCGAGGGGGTGAGTGTCGAGCGACCGCTGTTGATTCGCCACATTAATACTGGCTCAACGCCAATATTCACACAAACGATGGCGCGCGCCGAGGCGAACAGCCGGGTCAAAATTATTGAAAGTTTTGAAGGCGCAGGCGCCTATTATTCAACGCTGTTTCATCTTGGCGTGCGCGATGGCGCTCATGTGGAGCGTTATCTTTTGCAGGATGCAGGCGCTGAGATGGTTACCCACGGATTTTGCGGCGTGATGATGGGCCGCGATGCGCAGTTTAGACAGACGAGCCTTTCGACTGGCGGTGCACTTTGCCGGCATGAGACCCATATGCTTTATCCAGGGCCAGATGGCGATAGCAACATCAACAGCGCGTCGCTGCTCTCTGGCGAGCGCCACACGGATTTCACCACCATTGTCGCGCATCAGGGCGAAGGCTGCAAAACGCGTCAGCTTCACAAGGGTGTCGCGCGCGATCGCGGCCGCAATATCTTCCAGGGTAAGTTCCTGGTAGAGCGCACAGCGCAAAAAACCGATGCGAAGATGACGGCCAATGCGCTGCTCTTATCCGATACTGCAGAGGCAAACCACAAACCGGAGCTAGAGATCTACGCCGATGATGTGGAATGCGCGCACGGTTCTACATCGGGCGCTCTTGATGATGACGCTCTTTTCTACCTTCGCCAGCGCGGACTTGATGAACATGGCGCGCGAGCGCTTCTGATCGATGCGTTTGTTGGCGAAGTGATTGACGGGATTGGGGATGATGGCGTGCGCGAAGTTTTTCGCGCCGGGGTCGCTCAATGGCTGGAGGCGGTATGAGCGCTGATCCGCAAAAAAACATACCGCAACCATCGCTCGATGTTGATGCGCTTCGCGAAGAATTTCCTATTCTCGAGCGCGAGGCCTATGGAAAACCACTGGTTTATCTCGATAGCGCGGCGTCAGCACAAAAACCGCGCGCCGTTATTGACGCCATGAGCCATGCTATGGAGCATTCCTATGCGAATGTGCATCGCGGTCTTCATCTTCTGTCAAATGAAGCGACCACGGCGTTTGAAGGCGCACGCAAGACAGCGGCGCGGTTTTTGAATGCCGGTTCGCCTGATGAAATTATATTCACGTCAGGCGGCACCGATGCGTTCAATCTTGTTTCCTATGCGCTGGGCGTAACAGAGATTAATGAGGGCGACGAAATCATTCTGTCGCTGATGGAGCATCATTCCAATATCGTCCCTTGGCATCTGTTACGCGAACGCAAGGGCGCTGTTTTGAAATGGGTTGATGTTTCAGAGGATGGCGAGATTGATCTCGATGCTTATCGTGCTTTGTTTTCAGCCCGCACAAAACTGGTTGCGATCTCTCATATGTCGAATGTGTTGGGTGCGCTGACCCCGGCCAAAGAGTTAGCAACGATTGCCCATGCGCATGGGGCGAAAATACTCTTCGACGGATGTCAGGCAGGTGTTCATGGCCGCGTCGATGTCCGCGACATTGATTGCGATTTTTATGTCACGACAGGACATAAGTTATATGGCCCCACGGGCATTGGCGTTCTTTACGGCAAAAAGTCCGTGCTCGATCAGCTGCCACCGTTTAAAGGCGGCGGAGAGATGATCGATTTGGTGACCACCGATCAAGTCACCTATAATGATCCGCCGCACCGGTTTGAGGCGGGCACGCCGCCGATTCTCGAAGCGATCGGGCTCGGCGCGGCGCTTTCCTGGATGGAAGCGAAAGGCATTGACGCCATCGCCGCCCATGAAGCGCGATTGCGCGACCATGTGCTTGAGGAGCTGGCAAAGCTGAATTTTGTGCGTGTTTATGGCCGCGCAGCAGATAAGGCCCCGATCATCGCATTTGCCGTTGAGGGTGCGCATCCCCATGACGTGTCTGCGATCCTTGACCGTACAGGTGTTGCTGTACGTGCGGGGCATCACTGCGCACAGCCTTTAATGAAGCATCTGGGCGTGACCGCGACATCGCGTGCGTCGTTCGCCGCCTATAATACCCACGAAGAAATCGACGCCCTGATCGCAGGGCTCATGAAAACCCATCAAATGTTGAGCTGAGCAAAACTATGGACGAAGAACACGACATCATTGATTTGAGTACGAGCGAGCCGGTTGAAACGGCGCAGGCAGAGACGTCAGGCGCAGCGTCCATTCCGGATGTGGAGCTGGAGCGGATTACGGCGGATATTATCCGCTCGCTCAAAACCGTTTATGACCCGGAAATCCCGGTTGATATTTATGAACTCGGTCTCATCTATAAGGTCGACCTTGATGATGACCGGCTGTTGACCGTGGATATGACGCTAACCGCGCCCGGTTGCCCGGTGGCCGGTGAAATGCCGGGCTGGGTCGAGGGCGCCGTGCGCGGCGTTGAAGGTGTTGAGGATGTGAGGGTGAACATGACATTCGATCCGCCCTGGACGCCGGAAAAAATGTCTGATGAAGCAAAACTGGAACTAGGGTGGTTGTAATGATGCTTCGGATTGCTCTTGTTGTCTGCATGACGCTCTTCGCCACCTTGGGATCGGCGCGCGCGCAAGTTCAATTATCGCTGGTTGAGGGCGCTGCATGCGCACAGTCTGCGGCGCATATCGAAGCGTTGGAGAAATACAACAATAGCGTCCACGATGAAATCGGCGACAGCCAGGCGTCTAATGGCCGAAACACAAGAAACTCTGAGAGTGCATTGATTTTGCACTTTGAGCGCATGGTTGCATTTCGAAGTGACTTGATAAGTCAGTATGAATTGATATGTGCGCGGGGTTCGATGGCTTATACAGATTACAGAAAGGTCTGTAGGCCACAATCAAGCGGCATGTCGTTTGAAGACACGGTTTTTTGCAAACCGTTGAAAGAGTTTGAGCAATGAGAAAGCCAAGACCAAAAGTCGTGACATTGACTGACGCCGCCGCCGCGCGCATGACGGAAATTATGGCGGGCGCCGATGAGAATTTTGTTGGTGTCAGGGTTGGCGTCAAAAATGGCGGCTGCGCCGGCATGGAATATACCATGGATTACGCTACCGAGACTGCGCCGCTTGACGAAGTGGTCGAGGAAAACGGCATTCAGATCATGATTGATCCGAAGGCAATTTTGTTCCTTATCGGCGCTGAAATTGATTACGTCACGGAAAAACTCTCCGCGCGGTTCGTTTTTAACAATCCTAACCAGACTGATGCATGCGGTTGCGGCGAAAGTGTAACGATTGTGCCGCAAAAGCACGATGCCTGAGCGTTACGAGATCCCATAGAATAGCGCCGTCGTCCCAGGGCGATGGTTGGAGGAAAGTACGGCTGATGGCGCCATCTGCATCCTATCTCGATTACATCAAAGATCTTTTTGCGCCCTTTGGCGACATCACAATTCGCAAGATGTTTGGCGGGGCCGGTGTTTATTGCGACGGGGCTATCTTCGCGATTACCGGCGATGAGGGGCTGTGGCTAAAAGTCGACGACGTAACACGCGCTGAATTTGAGGCGGCGGGCTTAGGGCCTTTCACCTTTGAATTTGAGAACGGAAAATCAGGCTCCATGTCTTATTATAATGCGCCGGAAGACATCTATGATGACAATGATGAACTGACGCGGTGGGCTGAATTGGCGCTCGGGGCTGCACGACGTGCAAAAAAGCCCGCCAAAAAGAAAACCAAGAAAAAAGCGACAAAGAAGAAACGCTGACGCTGCAATATGTGCTTTTGCGTATTAGGGGTTCGCCGCACGGCGCCTGTAATGGCTGTCTTTACGCAACCATGGGCGCTCGATCCAGCGCCACATCGCGAGCGCAGATGCAACTACCAGCAGGATGACCAGCGCTACGCCCAATATTGGTGAAAACTCAAATATGCCAAGGGCGACAAGTGTCTGAATGATCGGGAAATGCGTGATATAGATGCCGTAACTTAGATCACCCCACCGCGTAACCGTCATTTTTGCGCCCGGCGCCCAGGCGGCGAAGGCGATCATCGCCGCGATCCCTGCCGGCCGAAAACCGTCGAGATAAGGCACAGCCGATAAAGCGAGAAACACGACGCCGACAACGCCGGCACGGTAAACATGCTGCCGCAGTTCGTTCCTGAACAGCCAAAGCGCGATGCCTGAAGAAAAATAAGCCATCTGCCCAGGCAGTTGTCGGGAGACCTGTAACAAAAGGGGGTCGCCGCCCGATGTTGCAAGTGACTCAAAAACCAATCGCCAGGCTTCGCCTGCAACATACAACAATAAGAGAAAGAACAATGCGGGCTTTCTTTTCAGCCGCGCGATGATGGCGCCGATGATTGGCACGACCGCGTAAAACATCACTTCTATTTTGATGGTCCACAATGCGCCATTGACAGCTGTGAAGCGGTTGCTGTCAAAAAAGCCGGGCAGCTCAGGATGAAGAAAATTGAGAAAGACGATATTGGCGCCAAAATAAGTGGCGATTGATGTGATTTCTTTTGTGAATACCCCTTGGGCCAAAGCAAAGAGGATGGCGATAAGAGTCGGTAGCGCAACGATAACGACATAAGCTGGAAAAAGTCGCCTTATACGCTTTGAGAAATAGATGGTTGAACTTTCGCTGCGCTGAAATGATCCAAAGACCAGGGCGCCGGAAATAACGAAAAACCCCTTGACCCCAAGATCGGCAAAATGGCTGGCGGCGGATTCGCTGCCGCCAATATCGAGGGCTGCAAGCGCAATGATGTGATAGATGACGACAAACGACGCGAAGGCGAGACGCAGGGCGTCAAAGCGATTGGCGCTGGAGTTTTCCTTGCCTGGAGGCGGTATTGTCACAGTGTGTACGACCCAAGATTCTATGACACTAGGAATAGTTCAATTTTCTTGTCTCGCAAATCTCGACGGTCGCAGCAGACCAAAAACTGTCTGACGCCGAGCCGGGGGCTAGTTTTGTCGGAACATGAGTTTTTCTGACGGAACCAGTGTGCCCGGAAAGAATTCATTCCCCCACAGGCAAATCTCACGAATGACCGGCGCCAGTGACAATCCCATTTCAGTCAGGTGATACTCGTACCGAGGCGGATGATCCTGATATTGGGTTTTTTTGATGAGACAATGGGATTCCAATCGCTTTAGTCGTTCAGCCAGGATGTTCGTTCGAATTTGCTCAGGCGACTTCATAAAATCACTGTAGCGCGTCACGCCGCGAAGAAGGTCTCTGACGACGATCAGCGTCCATTTATCGCCGATGATATCCAGCGTGACGGCGATTGGGCAACTTGATCGTTCAAATTGGGGTTGCTTCGGCATGAGTTAAACCTTTGCAGAATTTAGTCACTTTAAATTTGCAAGTTACATTTATATCATGTAACTTGCAAATTTAAAGTGTGTATCGCGAATGGCCTAAAAGAACTGGAGTCTCACTCATGTCTGAAATTCGGGTTTATCATTCCTTCCGCAGCCCTTATTCGCGACTGGGCCTGCATATCGTCCAACGCGCGGGCCTGGATGTCGAGTTGATTCCGTTCACCGGTCCGCCGGATGGTGTCGTTTTCAGTGATCCCGTCGCGAACAAGCCAAAGCTTGCCTATTATGCTGTGGATGCGCCGCGCATGACCATGCGGATGGGGTTGCCGATTTCTCGTCCAGACCCTTTTGAAGTCGATCTGGCGCCGTCATACAAAGCCTCTATTGCTGCTGTGCATGACGGTTTCGGCATGGCGTTTGCGCTCGCTGTTTCCGACGCGCGCTGGGGTGAGGGCAAGAATATTTCTGAAGTCGATGTCCTTAAGGAGTGCGCTAAGAATATTGGGTGGCGCGCCGACGCCATTGATGCTTCTCAAAGCGCATTGAGTGTGGGCAAGGCGATGAAGAAACACCGGACGTTAATCGAAGAGGACGGCGTCTTTGGCGTACCCTTCGCGGTGCGCGATGGCGCCAAATATTGGGGCCATGACCGATTTGATATTCTGGTGGAGGACGCGGCTGTTTGAAGCGTCAACAGGCGTTGATAGTGAAGCGCGAACGGCGCTCAGCGAACGGCATCATCCTGCCTTCGCAGCTGGCTCGTTCTTTTTTGCCTTCATATCTTCTTCAGTGATGACCTGATTTCTACCGCTGTCTTTGGCGGCGTATAAACATTGGTCGGCACGTTCGATGATTGTTTCGATCGTATCGGCTGATCGGTGCAGCGAAATCCCCATAGACATCGTAATCACGCCGAGATTTTCGTCCGTCCGTCGTCTTCGCAGGCGCCGAGATTCGACCGCTCGTCGGATCCGGTCAGCGAGCATCTGGGCGTTTTCAAGGCTGGTCCCCGGGAGAATGATCGCGAATTCCTCGCCGCCATATCGCGCCAACAAATCCTGGCCTTTGACATTGGCGTTCATGACCTCGGCGACAAGACGTAAAACCTGGTCACCTGTTTGATGGCCCCATTTATCGTTGAAATTCTTAAAATGATCCACATCGGCCATGACCAATGCCAGCGCTTCGTTACTCTGGGCGGCTTCACCGACGAAACGGTCCAGTGAGCGGTCAAACATGGCGCGATTGGCAATGCCCGTCAGCGGGTCTTTCATCGCTTCTGCCTGGATAAATTCAACGTTTCGCTGAAGCGTATTAATTTCGGTAACCGAGTCTGCCAGCCGCGTTTCCAAATGCTCGTTTTGCGAGTGCATGTCCTTGGCGACGTTGACCATGCCCTCAAGCAGTTTTCCGACGGCAGGAAATTCTTTTGTGGTCTGTCTCAGTTGATCGGATAATCCGTCGAGTGCTTCATTATGGCCTGACGCATGTTCGCCGGTTTTTTCAATAACGTCGTAAAGGTCGGTCACTTCTTCTTGAAAGCGCGTAACGACGTCAACCACGTCTCTGGTTAGGTCGGCGTGTAGAATGTGGGTCTGGTGGAGTTTGTCGGCATCTTTTTGTGACACCTTGCCAAACCCGTCCATGACTTTCTGGATATCGCGTGACAGCGCAGGATTCTTGCCCTCTGCATGCGCATACCAAAGATCATAATTAGTCGGCGTCGCCGGCAGACCAATTTTCTTCAATGCGCCAAGTGCAAATTCGGCAATCCGATGTGTTGATTCGACGCCCACCGCCATAAAGTGTTCCCAACATTCGTTCCCCGCTTTTAATTAGCGGGGCTGTTGCCCGGAAGACTAGCGGTATCGCGTAAAGGAAAGCCTAAATGGCGAGATGAATGGCCAATTTCCTCAAGAGTTTGGCAATGGTGGTAAAGGAATCTTTAACCGGCGATGCCGCGCGTCATGAAGGCGGGGACATGATCGCCCAGCCCCAACTCTGGTTCTGTCGTCTTTTCACGCCGTTGGCGCGTGCGTGGGGATCGCCGTTTTGGCGAGGCTTCGCGATCATCGGCTTCTATGGCTGGCTGCTCTACATTTTCCGCAACGGGCTCTTCCGGCGATGCTTTGACACTGGCGGCAGGTTTTTCTTTGGCCTTTTCATCACGGGGCTTGGCGGTCCTTGACCGTCGTGGCCGACGTTTGTCCTCGCTCGCTGGGCTACCTGCGAACGAGGAAATATCAAGCGCCTCGATTTCTTCCGCGCCGATGGTCTTTAAAATGGCGTCGTAATATTTGCTGTCGGCAGGGGACACGAGCATCATCGCAGCGCCTTTAAGGCCGGCGCGACCGGTCCGGCCGATGCGGTGAACATAGTCGTCGGAATGGATTGGTGTGTCATAATTGAACACATGACTCACAGCGGGAATGTCGAGCCCGCGCGCGGCGACATCCGAGGCCACCAGAAACTGAATCTCGCCGGACCGAAATTTGTCCAGTGTTTCGGTGCGGAAGGCTTGGGCGAGATCGCCATGGATCGGCCGGGCGTTAAAACCGTATTTTTGCAGCGATTTGGCGACGACATCGACCGTCGATTTGCGGTTACAGAAGATGATTCCGTTTTTGACGTCCTTGTAGTTCAGCAGTTCGCGCAAGACGCCGCGTTTGGCCTTGTCGTCTCTGGACGGAACGCGGATGATGCGCTGCGTAATCGTTTCGGCGGTGGTTGCTGGCTTTGCAACTTCAACACGCACGGGGTTGTGGAGGAACTGATCGGTGATGCGCTGGATTTCCGGCGGCATGGTTGCCGAAAAAAACAACGTCTGGCGTGTCATCGGCGTCAGCTTGAAGATGCGCTCAATATCCGGAATAAAACCCATGTCGAGCATTCGGTCTGCCTCGTCAACGACCATTACTTCGATGCCGGTGAGCAATAATCGTCCGCGTTCAAAATGATCGAGCAGGCGGCCCGGCGTCGCTACCAAAACATCAACGCCACGCGTGAGCTTTGCATCCTGATCGCCGAATGACACACCGCCGATGAGAAGCGCCATGGAGAGCTTGTGATTGGCGCCGTATTTTTCGAAATTCTCCGCAACCTGGGCAGCGAGCTCGCGGGTTGGCGCGAGAACCAGTGTGCGCGGCATGCGCGCTTTGGCCCGGCCTTTGGCGAGGCGTTGAATCATTGGCAGGGTGAAAGAGGCAGTCTTGCCGGTGCCGGTCTGCGCGATGCCGAGGACATCGCGGCCTTGAAGCGCTGGCGGAATGGCCTCAATCTGGATCGGTGTGGGGGTTGTATAGCCGGAACTGGCGATAGCATCGAGAAGTTTCGGCTCAAGGCCGAGATCAGCAAACGACATTTAGTCTCCGTGGGTTTTATGGCCAGCTGCTGTTCAACGGCGTCTGGCGATCGCATGGGCGGGGCTGTTTCTCCAACGCCCCGCTCTTCCGCCTTGAGGAAGCGATGCGTCATTCGTGGCAATGCCGGGGGGAAGAGATGCGGGGTCTTGCGCTGCGTCTTATGGTAGGGCCTTTGAGGCCGGTTGCGCGCGCTGCATCGCAGCATTGCGAGGCGGGAAATAGGCGTCTTTGAGCGTGGTGTCAATAATTTCGCGGCCTTCAAGGCTGGTGAAGTCGGCCGCTGTGACCTAAAATCACCAGATGAACTGGCAGTCATTATTATTTTCCGGATTTTCGGCTGTTTTTGCGCTTTTGAGCACAGATGTACTCGCCGCAACGGGTGACGAGCCCGTAGCTGGGTTCGACAAAGATGCCTGCGCTTTTGATGGATTTCCTCTTTATGGGAACATTCAAATTGTCGATAGTTTCCCCGACATTAAAGTTCAGGTCGTGGAGAGCTTCGCTGACCTCCATGTGGAGGTCGTCACCAGTTTTCCCAATAAATGCGGCCAGTGGATGCTGGTCGAAAGTTTTCCCGACGTGAAAATTCAGTATGTGAGCAGCTTTCCGGACCTTAAGATCAAGATGGTCACCAGCTTTCCCGGAATTCCCTGATTTTTCAAAATAAGGCATTACAATGAAAAAACTTATCTGCGCCGGAACGGCGCTAGTTCTTGCGGCCTGCGCGGGCGAAACGCCGCCGGCGCCCGTCGACAAATTCATGGCAGAGCTCGCAGTACATTGCGGCAAGGCTTATGAGGGTCGCGTCGTTTCCACCGATGAGGCGGACGCCGATTTTGCCAGCGAGCAACTGGTGATGCATGTCCGCGACTGTGACCCGAACGAAATTCGTGTGCCGTTTCATGTGGGTGAGAATCGCTCACGAACATGGGTGATTACGCACACCGACATGGGTCTGCGCCTGAAACATGATCACCGCCATGAAGACGGGTCGGAAGATGCAGTGACTCAATATGGCGGCGACAGCGCCGAGATCACATCAGCGACGCGCGTCGAGTTTCCGGTTGATCAGTTTTCCATTGATCTTTTCACCCGTGAGGGCCTTACCGCGTCGGTAACCAATATTTGGGCAGTCGAAATCACGGACGAAATGTTTGCCTATGAGCTGTCTCGGGAAAACCGCTTCTTTCGCGTCGAGTTTGATCTGGCCACGCCGGTTGCGCCGCCGCCGGCGCCCTGGGGTTTTGAGGGTGATTGAGCTCGTCCGGAAGACGAAGGTGTGCTCCATTCAATGTGGCGCTGCGCGGTCAATAATCTTTGCCGCATCAAGTTTTGCCGTGAGCGCACCATAGGCGAGAGACTTGTTTTCCGTATCGAGGCGCGCATTGCAAAAGCCGTCAAACATATAATCCGGCGCGCGCGCGCGTAGCGCAGTAGCCTCTAATGCAAGCGCCATATCTTCGGCAAAGGCGCGTGCAGTTGCTTCGTTCAAAATGCCAGGCTCGAACCATTTTTCCAGGCGCTCAATATGCCGGTCGAGATGCAGGTTTTCACCTTTGGCGCCGAGAATTTCGTCACGCACGGCGTTGAGGCTGTCAGGCTCTCGCGTTATCGCCCGTAATATATCAAGGGCGATGACATTGCCGGAGCCTTCCCAGATCGCATTCAAGGGCGCGGTGCGGTAAAGCCGCGGCATCGGACCTTCTTCCACAAAGCCAGCGCCGCCGTGACATTCAAGCGCTTCGTAAGTAACCCCCGGAAGGCGTTTGCAGATCCAGTATTTGGCAATCGGTGTCGCCAGCCGCATGAAGGCGGCTTCGCGCTTGTCGCTGCCCGCCTTGTCGAAGGCGCCGGCGATGCGAAAGGCCAGCGCTGTTGCGGCTTCTGTTTCCAGCGCGAGGTCAGCAAGCACCATCGTCATTGCAGGCTGGTCGATCAGTTTTTTTTGAAATGCGGTTCTGTGGTCAGCATGCCAGAGAGCTTGCGCCAGCGCCGCGCGCATGCCGCCCGCCGAGCCGACAATACAGTCGAGGCGGGTGTGTTGGACCATATCGATGATGGTTCTCACGCCGCGGCCTTCGTCACCGACCCGTCGCGCATAAGCGCCATGATATTCGATTTCCGAGGACGCATTGGATCGGTCGCCGAGCTTGTCTTTCAGCCGCATAATGTGCATCGCGTTGCGGGTTCCGTCGGGGCGCCAGCGTGGCACGAGAAAACACGTAATGCCGGCCTCGGTCACCGCGAGTGTCAGGAAGGCGTCGCACATGGGCGCAGAACAAAACCATTTATGTCCGGTCAGTTCATATTCATCGCCGCCGATGTTTTTCGCACTTGTTGTGTTGGCGCGAATGTCAGAGCCGCCCTGTTTTTCCGTCATCGCCATGCCCATGGTCGCGGCATTCTTTTCCGGCGCTGGAATGAAACGCTGGTCATAAGCGGACGTTGTGACGCGCGGTTCCCATTCTTTTGCGAGCGCTGGTGCGTGGCGCAGGGCGGGAACGACAGCATACGTCATGGACATGGGGCAGCAGACGCCGCCATCGGCCTGGCCCATCTGATAAATCAGCGCCGCGTGCAACACATGACCAGCTTGCCCTGCCGTCCATGCGCCGGCTGACACACCTGCGGAAAGACCCAGATCCATCAGCGCATGATAGGCGGGATGAAACTCTACCTCATCAAGCCGATGACCATAGCGATCGAAACTTTTGAGTTGCGGCGGGTTGTTATTCGCCTGACGGCTCCAATCAATCACCTCCGCCGATCCGCAACGGGCGCCAAAGGTGGAAAGATTGGCCGCATGTGCGGCGCCGCCATTTTTTTCGACGGCGGTTTTCAGCGCCGCGTCACTGTCGAAAATATTGACGTCTTCAAAGGGCGGCGGCTGGTTTGCAACTTCGTGGGTTTCGAGATCGGCGGTTGGTCGGAAATGGGGCATTTTTTAACTCCGGCGCGGGCAACTCAATTTGCGCCGAAGCTGCTGTTGCCGCAATGCCTCAAGACAGTATTCAAGCGCCCTTCAAGAGCGCATCAAGTTCCTCAATCGCCGGCGTCACATCGCCCAGCGGCACCTTGATCGTTGCCATACCCATGGCGCGGGCCGGTTTAAGATTGATGCCGAGATCGTCCAGAAAGACGCAAGTGCGGGGCGCAACATTCAGCGCTTCGCACATCATTTCATAAATGCGCGGCTCTGGCTTTCGAATGCCTGCCTTTGATGATTCAATCACATGATCGAACAGCGACATAATCTCCTGAGCGTCTGCTGCCTTATCCGCGTCTGCGATCATCGCTGTGCTGTCAAATTGCGGCAGATTATTGGTGATGCAGCCGGTTTTGTAGCCGGACGTCTTTACGCGCCTCAGAGTGGCGACCATTTCTGGCCGCAAGGTCAACTTTAAAAGCGAGACCAACGTCATGCCGGAAATTTCGAAACCGGCGGCTTTCGTTTCTTCGGCAAACAGCCCGTCAAATTCATCCATGGAGATTTCCGACCGTTCAAATTGCGCCCAAGCGTTTCCGTGATGATTGTTTTTGATAACGCTGCCGATGAACCGCCCAGGTAGATCATGCTCGCGCTCGAAAATGCCGAAACTTTCAACCGGTGAGGTGGTGAAAACACCGCCGAAATCAAAGATAATCGCACTGATATGCGTAGAAGTCATTTCGCTGACGCCGGAAAGCCAAAACGTTTTGCGACCATCTTGTCGACCATGCGCCTGGGTAACAGATTGGGCAGGGTCCACATCAGGAATTTTTTACGCAGGACGGGGTGGCGGGTTTTGCGGGTTTTGCCTGTCACTATGTCCAGCACCAGTTTGCCGATATCTTCCGGTGGCAAGCCGCTTTCGCCGTAGGCCTGCATCGCTTCGCGCATGCCGACAATGATGTCGTAATATTCCGTATCTTTGTATTGTTCCGCATTGATCTCGTCAGCTTTGGCCCAGATCGGTGTCTTAACGGCGCCCGGTGCGACCATGACGACGTCAATGCCATGCATCATCAATTCTCTGCGCAGGCTTTCCGAAAACGCCTCAAGGGCATGCTTGGAAATCGCGTAGGGACCCATGATAGGAGACGCGATCTTGCCGGCGACGGAACTCATATTGACAATACGTCCTGGCGTTCCGTGAAAAGATTTATCCGCGCCCAGCATCGGCAGAAAAGCCTGCGTCACATGGAGAACGCCAAAAAGATTGACGTTGAGTTGATGTTCTAGCTCCTCTGGCGGCAAGTAACGCAAAGGGCCGCCGACGGCGATGCCCGCATTATTGACAAGGGCGTTTAAAGTTTTTCCACCCAGCGCCGCGCGCACGATCTCAGCGCTTTGTTCAATCGCTTTTCGATCGGTTACATCAAAGATAAGCGGTGTAAAGTTTTCTCCCAGCGCATCGTGCGCTGCGGCGCCGTCACTGTCTTTGCGCACGCTGCCAAAGACCTGCCAGCCGGCGTCAATCAGCGCCCTAGCGATGGCGCGGCCGATGCCGGTGGAGACGCCGGTCACCAGTGCGGTTTGTTGAAGTTCCACCATCAGTTTTCCTTCCGGTCTAACGCCCAGGGGAGGGCGTCTTCGGTAAAAACTTCGCTACGTGGCGTAAAGACGGATGGATCATCAAAAACACCAATCATGAAATGGGTTTCGCCCGCCCATTGTTCTCCGGCATAGGTCAAAGGCGTGCCGCAGGCGGCGCAAAAACCACGTTGGACGCCGGGAGAACTTGCATGATGTGAGGGCTCGCCCGTCAGCCAACGAACATGATCGGCTTTAAATCCCACCCAGGTGGAAAACGCTGCGCCGGTCGCCTTGCGGCAGCTTTGGCAATGACAGTTGCTGACAAATTTCGGCGTGCCGGTTGCCTCAAATCGCGCAGCGCCGCATTGGCATCCGCCAACATATGTTACGTCGTCGGCCATAACACACTTTCCTGATGGCATTCTTCCGTGGGGCGAAACTTTTCCGGGTGATCAAAGGCGCCGAGATGGATGTTGATTTCGTCGGACGATGCATCGCCGCGAAACGCAATGGGGCTTCCGCATCGTTCGCAAAACAACCGTTCGGCGCCGGCGCTGGATGAAAATGATTTTGGCGGTGTGTTGAACGTCACCCGATCTCGGTCATAGTCAACAAAAGTCGCAAAGGCGCCGCCGGTTGCTTTCCTGCAATCGTTACAATGGCAATTGACGACAAGCCGCGGCGCGCCGCGGGCGACAAAACGAATGGCGCCGCAGCGGCAACCTCCCTCATTCGTCTCGTCTGTCATCATCAATCCCTATCGTCGCGTCATTTCATAAAGAGCGATCGCTGCTGCTGTAGAAACATTGAGGCTTTCCATGGCTGGTGCAATGGGAATGCACACCAACGCGTCACAATTTTTTGCGACCAGCTGGCGAAGACCTGCACCCTCGGCGCCGAGAATGAGGGCGACGGGCATATCTTTTGGCGCCTCCGCGACGCTGATATCTGCTTCTCCCGCCAGTCCCGCGCAATAATACCCAAATTCTTGAAGGGCTTCGATGGTGCGCGCGATATTGACGACGGGGATGCAAGGGACAGTTTCGATGGCGCCGGCGGCAGCTTTAGCAAGCACGCCCGACAAAGGCGGCGTGCGCCGGTCCTGTACCACGACGGCACGAGCGCCGAACGCTGCAGCGCTTCTGAAAATCGCGCCGATATTTTGTGGGTCGGTAATTTGGTCGAGCACGACGACGGGCCCCTCTGCCGCCTTCGACGCACAGACATCTTTGAGGCTAACCGGCGGCAGGTCGAAAACTTCTGCGGCCAGCCCCTGATGGACTGCGCCGTCGGGCAGAGCGTGATCGATAATCTCCGGTTTTATATCTTCAATTTTTTCGAGCATCGCTGCCGCTGCACCAGCTTCAATCAGCCAGTCGCGCGCGTTCTTGGTCGCCAACACGCGCCGCACCCGCCGCTCTGGATTGGCGAGCGCTGCCGCAACAGCGTGGCGGCCATAGAGCCAGAGCCCGGCGGGGCCGGTCTGACGCTTGCCGCCGGATTTTTGGCGGGGCGTTGAGGCGCTTCGTCCGCCTTGTTTTTTGGGTTTTTTCGCCATGACGCTGGCCTAGCGGGTTTAAGCGCCCTGCGAAACCGAAAAACGCTGGAGGCCCCGCCCTTTAAGCGGTTGCGATCCCCCGGCGACGACGCTATAGACGCCGTTCTTCCAATTTGGGCGGCGCCAATTGCCGCTCGAATTTCTCGTCGCTGCTTGGCGCCGGGCCTCGTGGAGGGGTGGGAGAGTGGTTAAATCCACCAGACTGTAAATCTGGCCGCTTCGGCGTACGATGGTTCGAATCCATCCCCCTCCACCATTTGTAAATAATTGATATTATTATATTTTATGACCATGCCTCTCATTGTCTGCTCTTCGGATTTGACCTCGATTCCCGTTTTTGGTACATTTTTTGGTGCATTGTGACCAAATTCATCCATGGCAAGACGCACCTTTACCGATCGCTGGCTTCGCACGGCGGGGCCATTTGAACAGACGAAGGAATTCGTCGATCAGGCTTGTCCCAATCTCTGGGTGCGCATCGGCAAGAACAGAAAAACCTTCTCTGTACTGATTGGTTCCGCCGCGAGCCGCCGCCGCATCGCCATCGGGCAATATCCCGGCACAAGTCTGGTTGACGCCCGCAAGAAAGCGACGGACCTGATCGCCGATCCGCGCGCAGCCGGTGGCGGAGAGCCTCGTCCCGGCGGAGGCCGGCAGCGGAATGGTACGGTTCGGGAGCTTTTTGAGTTCGTCATTGCTGCGATGGAAGCAGAAGGCAAGACCGCGTCAATCCCGGATTACCGAATCTACCTGCTTGATGGCGCCGATGCAGCCGTAGCCGACTTTGGACCCGCAACGCCTGCAACCAATGTAACGCCCGCTATGATCACCGACTGGCTGGCAAAATTTCACGAACGGGGAAGTTCCACGCGGCTGCCGCGCGCCATCCTTTCGGCTGCATTTAATCGCGGACTAAAGGCGGACAACGACCCGACCACAAGCAAAGACAGGAAAATATTGTTTGCGCTTGAGACCAACCCGGTGGCGAGCGTTGGCGGGCCTACACAATCGCAAACACGCGACCGCTCGCTTTCCATGGAAGAGCTCGCACAGTTTTGGCGCGATCTTGCAAAAGAACCGTTTGCCGGCGTCATCGGCATCGCCTTGCGATTGATCATCGCCATGGGTGGGGTGCGCGTAACGGAGGTCTTGCGATCGGAAAAAGACTGGTGGATCGATGACGGCGGGTGGCGTTTACTGAAGGCGCCAAAACTTGCACTGCCAAAAACAAAGAATGGTCATCCGCATGATCTGCCAGTGACACAAGTAGGAGCCAGAATCTTAGAGGGAGCGCGCAAGATGTCAGCGCCTGAAAGCCGGTTTCTGTTTCCTAGTCCCTACGGCGAGGACGCCCCGCGCACGCTCGACAATCTGTCAAAAAACGTCCGGCTGTATTGTTTGGAAGGCGGCATCGAACCGTTCACGCCACGCGACCTCCGCCGCACCATGAAGAATTTGTTGCTTGACGCAGATGTTCCCCAATCGGAAGTCGATATTTGGCACAATCATGGACGCAATGCCGATGTCGCGCGCCGGAATTATGACCGGGCTCAGTATGAGCACGCGAAGGGCAGGGTGCGCGACGCGATCGATGAGATTATCGGGGTGTTTTAGGTCTATTTATGCGCATATATGGATGTATGCCGAGCGGGCTTCGGGCGTTGGTGAAATCCCAAAAGCGGAAGTTGAGCTAACGGGATTGAGAGCCCGTGCTGGTGCAAAAGCGGCATTAGACATTTGGTTGAGCAATCGTGTCACTCCCTACAACAAACGCTGGTGCTGAGTTGTGAGTACGTCTAGGCCAAAATTGCGGGTCGCCTGAACGCTTCATGGCTTAACCAGATCCAAGACAATGGCGGCGCAAAGGAATTCTGTTTGAGTGCTCTTTGGTAGTGTTCCAGAGCAAGCGAAGCACGAAAATAGTCCTCACACTCCGGTAATGCATCGTCCGGACAGACAGCATCGAGTCGTTGGTAAATTTCGATGCTTTTACCAAGGATTCGGTCCAAACTCTTAACCCGTTGTTGCTCAGAAACGGGATGCGTGATCATCGTGACTCCGACAATGGTCCCCATGCCTAGTGCAAATCCGCCAAATATCTGCAGCGCGGTTTTAGGTAATTTTACGGACCACCGCCGCATAAGGAAGGATATGGCCGTATGCGCGCCAATAAAGATGCTTATAGTAATCGGCAGCGACAACATAAAATATAAATGCTCTCGCGCTTCAAGTGATGTGATCGCTTGATGTTCCGGCACTGTTGAAGGGCGTTGAAACAGCGAAACGCTGAAATCAAACACAATGAAAATCACCGCCGCCGCTAAACCGACAACCACTAACCGCCTACCTAAACCGAGAGTGATGCCGATCTGAAATCCGTTGGGCAATAATCCGATGCCTGCGGCAATTAATGTTGAAACCAGGAAAGTATAGAGCCACTTCACCGCTTCGGGCGTTTGTGAGGGCATCAAATACGATAAACTGCCGCCATCGTGTAAGAAGATACGCGAAAATATCACCATGGCCACGATGATTATCGGCATAAACCAGCTGTCTTCAAAGAAATTAGCGTCCGTCAGTTTTCTGATTCTACTCTTTACGCTCGGGTGTGTTGACAAACCACCGATGAAGCTCGAAGCAACCGCGCTCCCGACGGTGGATTGTTTAAACAAATCTCGAATAACGCTAGAAGCCTTTTCGTGGTCGTTGGCCATAGCCATAGCGAATTTATCAGCGAGATATTCTCGCCGTCGTTTAATTAGCGACAACAGAACTGCCGTGATCGCGATGGCGGCGAATGTCGTCACCAGCAATGCGAAAAGCGCCCAATAAATTGGCGGTACGGCAAAACTGCGGTAGAGTCCTGCATCTTCGGTCACCGTTCTAAAAAAGAGAAACAAATCTTGCCCCGGCAGAAACCAGGGATCATACGCAAATCGCATCATCAGTAGTTTTGCCGGGATCAATAAAATCAGCGCAGCGTATATAATCGCGCGCGCCATCAAAAATCCGCCAGCGTCTCGAACCGCGATGTGGCCGAGCTCGTGGTCGATCAAAAAACACGCCTTCGCGTTGGCCTCTTGATCCCCCCGTTGCGCAGCACCGACAAGAGCGTCGACTTTGCTCGACAATGCCATGTGCGCTTTGCGACGATTCTGCCAAACATATCCATTTACCGTGTCGCCGCTAAACGGGATCCGATACACCTGAATGGGCGCATGGATATCTGCATGATCAGCGCGTTGGCGGACAAACTGTTCAACAATCGGGTGTGCGGCTCGGAGCGGAACTGACGAAACACCCTTCTCTGTTTTAATTTGAACGAAGTTGAGACGATGCAATAACACGCGCCAGATCAAAAGTGGTAAAACCATCAAGGACGCGATACCGATAAGGCGCAACTCGACTTTCGAACACGCCAAATCAGATGACTGGCACGCGCGAGAAAGGGTTGAAGTCTCCACGCCAAACACAGCGAAATATGCAGTTGCCCACAACAACGCGATCAAAAACAACAGTGTCCAATCGCGCTTGCTTGTCATGCTTTGTTAGCTGCGGCGAGCAACTTGTTGACAACGGCATCGGCTATATTCGCGATATCTTCCTCCGATAGTTGCCCACCATCAAATTTTGGTTCCATACCAAGAATTTCACGCAGTTTTTCTTTGACTTTATCGACGACGAAGTCGGCGGCGTCGCCGCCCGCGCTATCTGCGATTTTGGTCGCCGCCCATAACACAGCTGGCACGATGATGCTCGAAAGCAGGGGCAACGTTGCGGCGCCATCGATGAAAGAGGAAGCGCCTGCCTGTTCGATCCTTTCTATGTTGCGCGTATCTCGTATCGTCATCATGTCGTCCCATACACCGCCGAAGGCCAACTCTTCTGACGGCGCTTTTGCCAACACAATTTCGAGCGCAATCGCTTTCCCGGTACCGTCAAAATTCTTCATTACATCCCCTCTTTGCCATTCAAAATTGTCAACCTTCACCGATTTGCTGATCTCCCGCCCTTGCCGCGATCATGCAGGCAAGATTTTGACGCCAATATCAACCTTGTTCTGCGATCGCATGTTTATCACCTTCCATGTGCTTTTTTGGGGCAACTATCCCAGCAGACGGGCAGGCATGAATAGCCATACTACATCATATAAAGCCGCAAACAGTTTTCGTATATACTTTGCGTCGTCTTCCGGGTCAGGCTAGATTCGAAGTCCAAACCCATTCGCCCGGAACCCTCCCCATGCCGCCCTTGAATTTCATGAAAACAGATATCAGCGACCTGCCGGAGAAAAAGCAGCGCGAGCTGGCGCGCATTCAGGAAATCCTGTTTGAAGAATTCGACCTCGCCAGGGGCAATGGCCGCAAAATCTATAACGAGAAGGGCCGGATATTAAAGATCGTGCTCTTTGGTTCCTATGCGCGCGGCGACTGGGTCGATGAAGCGGGCAAGACCGCCAAAGGCTATCAGAGCGACTATGATTTGCTGATCGTCGTCAACTACACGCAGCTTACCGATATGGCGACATACTGGTACAAGGCTGAGGACCGCATCATTCGCGATAAGGCGATCAAGACGCCCATCGGCCTGATCGTTCATTCCCTTGGCGAAGTGAACGACAAGCTGGCCTCGGGGCAATATTTTTTCGTCGACATCATTCGCCAGGGCGCCGCGCTCTACGAGCTTGCTGGTCACCGCTTTGTCGATCCAAAACCGGTGAATGCTAAAGAGGCGTATGAGACAGCGAAGGAATACTACGACGATTGGTTTTCAAGTGCTGTTGGTTTCATTAAGGGCGTCAATTTTTACGTCGACGAAAACGACAACAAGAAGGCCGCGTTCCTGCTGCATCAGGCGGTCGAGAGTTTTTACGCTTGCCATTTGCTCACGACTACGAATTACAGCCCGTCCACGCACAATGTCCGGCGCCTGCGGTCATTGGTCGAAGAAAAAGACGAACGCTTTCGCGGCATCTGGCCCGATGAAGACAGGTTCCAGCGCCGCAGCTTCGAATTGTTGAAAGAAGCCTATGTGAAAGCGCGCTATTCAAAACATTACAAGATCACCGATGAAGAATTGACCTGGCTCGGTGAGCGCGCCGAAGCGCTGGCGGCGCTGGTGAAACAGGCTTGCGAAAAACGGCTGAAAGAGTTGAAGGTGGCCGTGAAGTAGGTTGCTGGTTGGCCGGCAGGGGCGTTCGCTCTCAGTGAAGGCAGTGTCTGCTTTGGCGCACTAACAGACGTTGCTTGGACTACCGTCAATGTCGCCTTTTTGCGTAAAATTTACAGATTGAAAATCGACCCATCAGGCGGTTATTGGCCTAAGCCTGCCTTAGCCGTTGTTCAAGCGAATGTCCGATTTGTGACGTGGAATGATTCCGCTATGTTACCTAGAATTGCGATTTATTAGGATTCTGCGTGACCACGAAAGATCCCGAACTCAGCATTGAATACATCCTGGACGCATCAAGGGCTCCCGGACAGGATAATGTTTATGTCCTCGGTCCCTATTCACGATACGTGTCATTCAGCTCGCGACAACGGCGCGCGTTCGACCTTATCTCTGCACTTATTGAAAATAATGAACTCAACCCCAATGACCAGATCGCCATCGTCGGTGGTTCGCTTACTGGCATATCTCTCGCGGCAGCCAGTTCGCACTTTGTTGCGAAGGTCACTCTGTTTGAAGAGGCCATCGAACGCGGCATCGCGCATCCGAATACCGCACATCGATACGTACACCCAACGATAAATTTTTGGCCCCAAGCGCCACTTTCGGAACGGATCGCCCTGCCATTTCTAGACTGGCAGATCTCTTCCGCTAGAGAAATTCTGAAAGAAACCAAAACGGCGTGGTTGGATCACGGTGATGATATCAATAAAGAACTCATCAGCGGTACAAAAGTCCTTGAGATATCAGGAGGCGATTCTGTTCGTTTGCGGACACGTTCATCGCGAGGCGAAGAACAGCGGCTATTCGATAAAGTATTCATAGTCTCGGATTCGCCGTCAATGGCTCTCACCTCGGATCAAAGCCTTAGGTCTTACTGGGTCGATCCGCCTACCGACGTAGCCGAAAGCGGTGATCCCAAGAAACACTGGGTCATTATAGGAGACGGCGATGGAGCAGTCTTAGACGCACTGCGAATAATACATCGCGATTTCGATGACGGGCTTCTAATCAACGAATTTGGCAGACAACTTATGGAGACCGAGTGGCCAGGTGAAGATCTAGTAATCGCTCTCGAAAGAAAATTGCAAAATCTCGACAGCGCCGACCAGGAAATCGGATTTGACGGCTATAGCAGAATTTTAGATGAACTGCCCAAGAAGTTGATTGATATGCTAAATGCTTCGTATCGCAGCGGAGACTTCCATCACGTCACGTTCCTATCTCCCGCAAGGTCTCTGTTTACACAACTGATTGCACCTATCCATAAAATTCTAATTGCACATGCGTTCAAGCAGAGTCTGGTGAACCATGTCGTCGGTAAAGCCATCAAAATCGGTCCAAGCTGGGTGACGTATTGGCCGGGCCCAGAATTTGAAGATGGCGAGGAGGAGCGACGTCTCAACGGCGACACCATCATTCATCACGGAAACGAACTTTTTTCTCCACTTCAATCAAAAGGCTCAACATCAGAGAAGGTCGATCTGGGCGCAGTCCGTCAGGCTACGGAAAAAGCGTCTGCAAGGATTTCTCTCGCTGATCGCAACCTGCTTCGCGAACGGTTGACGTTCTTGCAAGAACATACTGTAACAGTGAGTGAAGTTGCTGAAGCTTCGGCAGATGCCATTGAAGTCGGTATAAATGCTTATCTCAATGCCACAAAAGAAAATCACATTCCTGACGACTGGTTGTTGTTCGAAGAGTTGAGAGATGCTTTTCGAGCATTTTCAATTCGTAAAACACCAGCGACTGAAGCCGAAGAAAGAATAGAAGCGCTAGAAGAAAAACTTGAAAAGCTCTTGGCCACTATTAGTGACCTGACATTACAACTCGAAGAAAGAACAATCAAAGCAAAGAGCGATATATTCTTCGAGGCCCTCTTAGCGGGCGCTGGCAAAAGTCTCGGCAGCAGCGCCGGAAATGTGGTCAAAATCGCAATCGCCGGCGGCGTAATTTATTTACTGGGTACGCAAGCTGGCGATACAATGGCTACGCGATTCATCAATGCTATGTCTGCGATTTTCACACGATAATCAACAGGACTGCACGGTCGTACTCGGTTGTAATCAGACATTTGTATGTATGGGCGCAATGACACCTTTTGGTGAAAAGAAGCCGTTCCGGCAGCCTCGATCTGATGTGGAGCGGCTCGGCTATTTGAGAAAGATTATTCCCTTCCAATCCGCGGGTCCTTCTGACGATTTTGGTTCGTGGGTAATTCGCTCCGCGGCACATCTCCAGATACGGCATAGATAAAGTGGTTCACGGTTCACAAGTGGAGTTCACAGTTCACAGTTCGCAGCTCGAGCGCCCGTTTCGACGCCTTCACTTGATGGTGGATGCAGCCGCGATCTAACCGGGGATAAATATAAGTGTAATGTAGTCCCCAAATGCGCAAGAATAGTGCTCAAATAAAGGAGACGGAAATGACTTCAGACGTACAGCGAAGCAAAGAAATACAAGCGCACAAAGAAAAACGCGACATGTTTGCAGCTGCTGCCCTTACGGGGATCATCAGCGCAGTGGGCGCTCAGCATAACGAGGCAAAAGGCACGCGGAAGAACATCGATTTCAACGCCTACTATGCTCAAGCGGCATTCAAAGTCGCAGATGCGATGCTCAAAGAGCGCGGCTGAATCAAGGGCTGATTATGCCGGGCAGCGAAGGCGGATCATTCTCTCCCCCAGATCTTATCTCGTGGGCTAACGCCCTGCCCGGCGCCAACATCTAAGGAACGGACCATGATGACATGGATACGCGATAATTCAGTCACGGCGATGTCGACAACAATCGGATTAATTGCGATTGGAAAAGAGTTCTATCAGTACTTCGGTGATCCAACTGTTAACACCGCACCCTTCCTTCCGATTGCAACGCTCTTACTCGTGACTTTGATTTCGGTATCACTCGACGTCGGGCGACGCCTCCGAAGAAAACAGAAAGAAAACGAGAACGGGGAGGCAAACTGATGGACTGGTATGCAGCTTCAATTGCCTTTTCTATGCTCGTGTTCAGCATTCCGTATTTGTTGCTGAATCTTAAAAGGTCCAATGAGGTCGACCCAGGAAGAGTGCTTTTGGTCGCTTTCTCTTCAGTCGGTCTTCCTGTTGGAATTAAGCCGATGTGGTTAGCCATTACTGACTCGTACAGTAGCTGTAGCAATATCCCTGTGACGGAAATGATAGTTGGCAGCGCTGCCGCGATATTGCTAGCCCTCGCTGGAGTTGCGCAGCAATATTCTAAGATGAAGTAAGGAACGAGCGATGGCACATCCACCTGCCTTTTGTCCGGAGCATCTTGTTTTTCCTGCGACGTTGTACACGTTTGTTGAAGTCAGCGATTTCATATTCAGCGGCGCCATCCAACTCTGCCCTAAGTGCAGGAGGCAATGCGAAGTCATTCCCGGGGTCTATAACACGGACATACACGGCAGGCTTAACGTTCTGGTCGACCCGTCTGTTTCCGTTGACATTCTTACGAAGTTGAGAGCGATTGCTGAACAGGTGCAATCCGGAGATCTCACCGATGATGAGGCAGAGAAAAAGGCCAGCGAGTTAACTCCGAAAGCGGCGGGTCTCTTTGACAAACTGGCACAGATGCCGACATCAACAAAGAATATATTTATTGGCGGCATCATAGCTGCCCTGGGCTATATCATATCAAGCGGGATAGGTGCGGTTGGTGATGTTACCTCCGCGAAAATACAAGCTGATGCCACGCGCGACGTCGCAGAGATTTCTCGAGATGGAAAGTCCGACAGATTGCACTCTGATCGTCCTCGGCCTGCACCACATGGAACTGATGCTCAAAGTCAAACCCCCAGTTCAGATGTTGCTCCGCAGCCAACGATCGTCGACATGCGGGAAAATTTGCCTGCAGTGCCCTTTCTCAGGTTTTACTCCGCCGAAAGGGAAGTAAAGAGAGTGGTGGCGTTCAATTTGAATACCGGCGGTGCGACTTGTCTAAAGGGCGTTGGAACTGACCTCGGGACCGTGAATGACGTTCTGACCAGAAAAACCGCGGAGCAATGTCAGTTGACAAGAATTGAACTTGACCACACTGCCTCGCCAACAATACGAAGCGCATTCGATGAATTGGTAAAAAAAGCTAAGGACGAAAGTAGTCCGATCGAGTTTGTCTATCCTTCACCCTAAGGACTGTTAAACAGAGGACCGAACCATTTCGTTGCCCTCAACTAAATGGTCAACAAAGGACAATGACCTGGCCCGGCGCTATGGTGTCAGCCGTCAATCGGTGTGGCGCGCCGCCAAAGCGCTGAAAATTGAACGCGCGGAAACCGATAGAAAAAAGGAAAGAGGCGATGTCACTCACGCAAGGCGGTTTACTATTTGACGCAATCGGAGTGTTTTTGATTTATTTATTCGCTGTCGGAGAGAAAACCCAAGGCGCTCTAATGCTTGAAAGTTGGAATCCGCCGAAGTTGCCTTTCCGGCTGCGGGAAGCCCTGGGCGACGCTGGATTGGGAATGATGTTGGGCGGTTTTGGCGCCCAGTTCATAGCCGTCGGCTAACCACTAAGGACAGAAAAATGCCCGAAGATCAAAAGAATAACCCCGTGCTTCCGCCTGCATACGAGGAAATCTTCGCCGCCAGAATATTGTTCGAATTGTATGCACCAATGCTTATTGCCGCAGCCTGTCGCGTCATGAACCCAACCGATCCCGGCGCCGCTGTAACGGAATGGCGTAGCTCACTTCAATCTATCATCGACAATGCCTCCGTGATTCCGGAGCCTGGATTCGATAAGGCTATACACGACATGAACGAAGACACATGGAACCGCGTCGAAACCCACCTACACGTCAGAAAATAGATTCACTGAAACGGTGTCAACTAAGGACCGGACAATGGAAGACAAAGTAGTAAAACTGCCGCTCATTGTGAGAGCGCCCGCGCAGTTCATAACAAACAACGATTTTCCACCGATTGAAGCGTCCGTGACCACGGTTCAACTTGACGCAGAGTCCGGCCAAATATTTCAAGTTCCGCTCACTCAAGCGGCAGTAGATAGCCTCTTAATACAACTCGCCTCACTGCCAGAAGTCCGCCAGAGCTTACAGGGCGATGTTGATGAAGACGGATCAACCCGTCATTAAACTAAGGACGCGATTATTGCGGGTGACTGCAATACCCATAGCCAGACGTTGTGGTGAAGTGGTTCGGAGAAACCATTGGACACTCCCATGTGCAGATCACCCGACCTTCGGCGGTTCTGCGTTCTTCAATCTTGGTCCACATATGAGAGTGATCGCCGGACGCTGCCATGCCGCCCACTGCCGTCAACACAAAAGCTGCCAGAAATACTGTAATTGTTGTTCGCATTTTGTTGTTCCTCTCCCGTGATGCACTGCAATATATATCACAATACAACCTTAGTCGAATCCAGCAATTTGTTGCGATTGGCTCGTTCTATTCAAGATGCTATACAATCAATGTATCGCTGGCTCAGCCAACAACGACAACTAAGGAACAGCATGCGATGCTATTAACAATACAGGAAACGAGTAGCGTCGATGCATTGAAAATATTATTGCAACTGTCCGCATTGCTCCTGGGTTCATTCGCCGGCGGCGTTGCGATGGGCCGGCTCTGGTTTTCAAGAAGCCTGGAAATCAAAAATGCCACAATCGAACAGAAAGAGACTTACGCTGTGCTTCTAACAGAGACGGTCGAGACCGCCCAATCATTAGATGCACTGAAAAAACAAATCGAACGGCTACGGCCACCGCTGCCCGATTCCAATTTTTTAACGTCACTTGGCATCGGTAACCTTACACGTGAACGGCTAAAAAACATCACACCACTGACTAAGGAACCGGACGATGGATGACGAGGCAACAATCCAAATCAACGGCAAGCAGCTATCGGTCGCGCAGAGCATCGCGGTTCGAATGCCCTGCACGACATTCCTGATGGAAATGTCTGACGATGGCGCGCTTGGCGAAGATGAGCATGGCAAGACGATGGTCGCCAATTATCGCGGACGACTGAGCGAAGTAATGGATCTGATCAACCGTTAAACTAAGGACCCGAAAAATGAGGATAAGCCTCGAAAAAGCAATCAAAGACTTGCGGACACAAATAAGCGCCGCGGTTTCCAATGCCGAAGCGGAGGACATAAAGTTTGAGCTGCAGCAAATCGAGCTGGAGCTGGAGGTTGCCATCGAAGAGACCTCTTCGGGGCAGGTTGGTGTCTCTGCTTGGATAATGTCCGCGGATGCCAAACAAGATTTAGCTACAACTCGATCCCACATAGTGAAATTATTGCTCAAGCCACAAAACCCATTCCTTACAAATGTCCTGGTTCACAATGATCTGAATAAGCAGGACAAAGTTTCAGCCATGACCGATCCAACAGAAATGTAAGGACCGAATTATGGATGGACCCACGGCAACCAATATTGCGCTTTTCGTGATCGCGTTCTGGACGTTCGGCATCACTTGGGAGCTAATGAGAATTCGCAAAATTCTTGAAGAATTCGCGGGAAACAAACGCGTCAAGCTTCACAAAGAAAGCCGCGAGAAACACGACGACAACTAAGGACTCAACTATGATGAATTTTATCGTCTATAGAACAGTTGATGACGCTGCGGTCTACGCTGTACTGACAACGATTGTCATCGCTTGGGTGATTTTGCGCATTCGAAACCGAGGAGCCCGCCGCAAGCGCTGGAACTCGAAAAACGCGAATGACAATAACTAAGGACGCTTGATTCGCAACGAAACCTATATCGCGAGCGACGCCATAGATGCCAATGGTACGGCGTTTACTCCTACCAGATAATTGATCAGGTAATTCTTTCACTTTCCTATCAGCGCTAGTGCGTCCATAGCGGACATAATCGACGGCAGCCTTTTGGTCTCCTTTTGGATAAATGTGGACTTCCTGAAAAGTCCGGAAGCATGATCCTTGCGACCATCCGAGCGGATATTCTGTTTAGGGATTTTCGCTCCTCATTTGTCGTATCGTTCAGCCGTGGGTTTTTCCGGAGCGCTTTGATTTCATTCCTGTTTCATGCATAATTACCTGGCAGTTGCATATTGCGGCTGTGGGGCATGGAATCCCCTGAAAGATGAATGATGTTTCAACAAGTGTTTTTTACGGCGGTCTTATGGACCGGGTAGCGTGAAACGGGGCAAGGCGGTTTCCGCATTGTCTAAATAGCGCGCCTGTATTCTTTCACAGGTTCCAATACCCGGTCCTCCAGACCGGGCGTCCCTTCTTCATGTGGCGGTGCGTTTCAACCCGCGCCGCCGTTGCAAAACGAAAAAAAGGGGCGGTGCGCTATGAGCGGTAGAGATATTGAAGATGATTTCGACGATGACGGTTTTGTGGGCGGCGCCGACATTGACGAAAACGGCTCCATTGAGGGTTGGATGTCTTCGCCCGTCCTGCGGTCGGACCCGGCGGCGCCGGAATTGCCGATCATGGCGCCGCAGCCGGTGCTGGTCGCGCGCCCTCTTGCGTTTCTCGCGCCCCGTCCGCTGCCGCGCGATCGCAATGTGCGGCTGGCAATGCGCATGGACTGCACCGAAGAGGAGGCGACAGCCGGCAATGGCGCGCTGCATTTCACGGAAATCACCAAGCGGCTGTCGGTGTGGTTTCCCTGTTCAATGATCTGCGGCCATCAATATGACCGGAACACCTATGACAGGGGCGGCCCGTTTGATCTCAATGTGCGGCTGTTGATTGATTTTCATTGCGCGGAGGCGGAAATCGACGGCGGCGCCGGGGATATGTTTTATGAATTTCACCGGTTTCTCCGGCGCGATTATCCTGCCGCTGTCATATTATGCCGCCGTTACGACAGGGGGCGCCTCAACGCGCTGTGACGGTGGGGCGGCGTGTGCGGCCCGGGGGGGTGCAATCCCTGTGGCTTCAAAGGCGTAGACCCTCGTGCTCCCTCACGCGGAGGTTTTTTTCGCCGCGTTGGATTTTGGCGGCGATGAAATGCAGGGAGCAGTCAGCCTTGCTGATGCAAAACTCCATCGGTTAATCGCAAGGCGCAGAATTAAAGCGTTTCAGGCGGCCAGTAATATTGCGCGGCGTTGCTATTCCTTCGGTGCGTCCTCCGAAGGCCTGATTATTTTTCCCAAACCCGAGAAAAGGCTGTCTGCACATGTTAGATGCAAAAGCAGATTTTGAACGCAGCTGTCGAATGGTCTGCGGAAAACAGTTCGTCAAAATGACCGCGTAATCGCGATTTATCGAGCACCGAAACCTATTTCGAGGGATCCTGTCATGGTTGAGCAAGTCAAATCTTCGGGAAAGGCTGACATAGCCAAAAAAGAAGCGAAACATGTGGAGAGCCGGCAGGAAATTCCGGGTGTGGAACTAACTATCACTTCGCGGCATGGGATAACGACCAAGTCTGCCGAATTCAAAATGACGCCAGTCGATAAATCGTCCCCGATTGCAGCGCTCATCGACAGGCTTGTTGCGGCGGAAAAAGAAGAGGAACCGCCCAAGGATGCTTGGATTCGGCAAATAGGCACGGCAGCGGCCGATCAGCTGGAAGCAGCGGGATTGCCCCGTATTCCCACGCTCTACGATGGAAACTGGTATTGCTTTGACGCTGACGGTAATTGGAGCGTTGAGCCGGAGGACTTTGATATCGAAGACGGCGAGCTCAAAAAAAACGGTTGGGTGATTTGCTGTAGCGGCATTAATGACTTTCTTAGAATGCAGGGATATTCGGAACTAGATGAGCTTATGCTTTGTATCAGGATTATCACTCGTGTGGATAATCTGTTGCTCGATTATATTACGCCGGAACAGTCCGTCCAATTTGCCTATAAACTCGGATGGGATCAGTGCGTCCTTGCACGATTGAGAGCTGAAAACGCACGCGTTGCGTCGGCTGCCCAGTCATGGAAAAAACCATGGGCCGTCAAATTGGCTGAAATGCTGATCCGGAAAGAAGCCGGCGCCAATAGTCCCGTACACTGGAAGATGATTGACGCGTTTCCTGAAGTCGCCAATGACGGTCAGGTGTGGGAAGTTCGCCGGGAAGGCGAAGGAAAACACGGAGAACTGATTGCTGAACTTGTCTCGGGCGATGATGAAAGCGCGGTGGTTCCGGAGACAGTTAAATACAATACGTTTCGAAGGTACCTGGCTGAGGCCAGAGAGCGCGATGGCGGCAGCGATGACCGGACGTAATTTTCGAGTTTTTTAAAAATATTCCCCACCGCGCTGCGCAAAATCACTGATTCTGCGCAGCGGCGTGTTTATTTAGGTCAGCCATCCAGGCGCGTTCATTGGGAACGCGCCGCACAATGATGGCATGCAATGGAACGCTTCAATGTCCCTAAACCGCCGGCTCGCTGTTTTCTGCGACTGCCCGACGTGCTCGCCCGCATTCCGGTTAGTCGGTCTCGCTGGTATGAAGGCGTCAAAAAGGGTGAATTCCCGGCGCCGGTAAAGATTTCGGCCAATATCAGCGTATGGCGCAGCGAAGATATTGATGCGCTCATCGAGCGGTTGAGCGCTGCATTCGATGCGTAGCGAGAACCGCGTACCGGGCGCTCCGAACGAGCCGGGCTTTGCGCATATCCGCAAACCTGAATGTCTGGCGCTCAGACGTTGCAAACCCCGCGCCTACGCAGTGTTTATCTTTATTCGATCGGTGCTGGCCACGAATGAAAACAAATCCTTCGCCTGCGGCAGTCGCGATTTTACGTCTGTCGGTCTCGGTCGGGATGCCGCGGCGGCGGCATTGAAGGAGCTTGAGCGTGAGGGGCTGATCATATGCATCGAACGCGGTTCGTTTCGCCGCGGCAAGAAGGCCGTGTTTCGGATTGTGCACACCAGAGTGGCTACCGAAAATACGGCGGGGAAACCCGCCAACCCAAAAGCAGATACGGCGGTTAAATCCGCCAAGCTCGGTCGGGGAACCCGCCAACTTCGACAAAATACGGCCGGATATTCGGACACTCCTAAGGATACTTCTTCGACTTCGTCTCAGAAGTCGAAGGAAGAAGAAGTATTCTGCGTTCGCGACAGCGCGCCTGTGGCGGCCGCCGCCCAACGCCCATTGGATGAAGCCGATGGCGAGGAGCCAGAAGCCGAAGCGAAGCGTAAAATTGATCAGGGGGAATGGCGCAAGATGGACGTTGTCATCGACAAAGTCGCTGCACCGATGCACATGAAAACCATCGGGTTCATCGATGCCTTCGGCGGCGCACATGATCGCTTTCAGGACCGCCGTAAGGCCGCTTTTTTCCTTTGCTGGAGGTATCTTCGTGGAGAGGTCACAAAATCCGAACTAATGGCTCAGCAGGCTGGCAGTTCGGCATGCTCGGCAAAGAAGGAATCTCCTTAGCCGTTTTACCCTCTGGCTAATCATGAACTCTACCGTAAGGCGACGGATCAGTAATGATCGGCGGGCATCATACAAAGAACCATCCAACCACGGGCGGCATCTGCTGCCTCCCTGGGGGCCTCCAATCTCTGGGGTGTCTCGTCGTAGACCGGTTGGTCCCCATTTATTTTCTTAAAGCTGGAATTCAAACCAAAAAGCCCATTGTCGTGTTCTGGGGGAGGGGGGAGGTCAATCTCTACAGCGAAACGCATTGTGACCGGGTGTTCAGTAATTTCTTTTCGCGCGCGAGTTTCCGAAAACTTTTTTTTCGGAGTGTTCCGTGGGTAGGAATTGCATCGACATCATTGTGGTGAAAGGCGGTCCCGGCGAACAGAAATGTAGCTCTGTTGATCCGGGCGGCTAGCTATTCCGGATCAACAACGATTGCATGAACCTCAGATGCAACAAGCGACGGTCTATTGCATGCTGAACGACATGGAAAATCCCATTCCGCAGACCACGAGATTCGGCTCGCTGCCATCGCTGAAAATCCCACCAAGGCCGAAATAAGAATGTTACAAAAGAACAATGTGTTCAAATAATACGTTATAACTCTGATAAAGCTAGCAAATGTCTTCCTATCGATATTGAGGGTATTAATTACGAATTCGATTTTTCTGAAATTGATTGCATACGGCAAGTCGGGTACAATATTGAGGACTTCAGCGGGGTCGGAGATGACGACTAGTCTCTCATTTGCGCGCAATCTGGCAGCTGTTGTGATTTTTGCCAGCGCCGCGCATGTGGTGCAATCGAGCGCATCAGGGACCGATCCGACACGGATTGTTTCTATTGATGCGGCGCAGGCAAAGGACAAGGCCGCCAATACTGCCACGCGGTCACAACCGGATGGCGGCGCTTCATTTCAAACGGCGAGTAAGTCATTTCCGGAAACGATCGCGTTAGCGGCCGCGGCTGATCGTTGCGAGATGTTGTCGCCGGATCCCGCTTATGTGCAGGAAATGCTCGTTCGTTTTGATGATGCCCGCGGTATAGTTGGGACAGTTTTTCTAGATGAGCGAGAGACGGAAAACAAAAAGTACAAGGAGTAATAAGCAACAATACCTAATTGACTAGGAGGGTTCTTCAATGAAAAAGAAGACAAAGACACAATCAAAGCGTTTCAGCAAAAAATACACCGTCGCAATCGATACAGTGCCGTTGCCGGACAAGCCAGCAAAACGCATTCAATTAGTGGTCAATCAGATTTCACCGGTAATTGTTCAAATCATGACTGATGCTATGACAGTTGCTATCGGCACGTGGCCAACGCCGGAAAAACCACGAAAACGCTAACAGTTACAAAACAATGTGATTGGATGGAAGCAAAACCAGACGAGTGAATTGTACTTCGAGATGTTGACGTCGCGCTGCTCGCTTACCCGTGTATCAAAAAACAATATCCGCAGCGAACTCAATCGCCAAGGTGACGTTGCGTAGTTCGTCCCTGTTTAGCCTATAGTGCGGTTTACCGCCGATATTCTCTACGGCTTCCGTTCCGTCTGAGTTCTGTACGCGCAGCTCGGTGGGAATGCTCGAGCGATCGACCCGCAACAGCCACTCACCCAGCCCGTCGCCTCCTGCCAGCTCATGATGCAGTACGTCTGTTCCATCGAAGTCGAGCACAATCTGCTTTGCACTCCCCGGATCGAGGCTGATCTGCCATCGCAGAGTGCCGATGTTGACTGTTGCAATATCTGCTCGTGCGATCACTCTCGTCAGAGCATGGTTCGCAAGATTCGCGGGAAACACGTCTGAGTCTATGGTGAATCGTAATTCGTGGAACAGTTGTCCTTGCGGTGGGTTGAGAAAGCGATGCCACTCGGTCGCATGTTCGTTTTTGAGGCTAGCCATCCGGAAGCCACTATATTGAAAACCGCGCGCGTTGAGAGCGGCGAGAACGTCATTTCTGAATTGGTCTCCCCCATTGACTGCCGTGTAACGTATGTTGAAGATGACATCCGATACCGTGTCGAGATTGAAGCGGTTGCTCGATCGCGGCATCTCCAGGCGCCAGGTCGATACCGCGCCGGTCCCTTCGAACGGCAGGTAACGATCGTCATTGAAGTTGAGTTCAAAAGTCCCCGTGTCGTTGATTCCGCGCGAAATCGCGATTTGCTCACGTGCGCGCCAGTCAACACGCACGGCACCTCGCCCAGTCTGAGCAGCTACATTATTTTCGTCCAGTAAATACGCAACGCCTAGCGGATCAGGCTGCAGCAGCGTACGGTTGCTGAGCTGACTCAAAGTCGCGTTGACATTCTGGTAAGGTCCGGCCAGCGCAGGGATTGTCACAGCGATCGACTTGATCTGGCGCGCATAGTGCCCGGGGAAATCGAAGTCAAACATTTCTTCACTGAGGCGAAACTCGCAGCGTCCGGTGTGTTTCAGCGTGAGCAGCGCATTCGCGTACGTGGAATCTGGAACCTGTATGTCTTCGAGCTGCGCCAAGGAAACAGTTTTCTCAATCTCCAGTGACCGCCTGTTATTCTCGATATATGTGACCTCTATCTGTCTCAACTCGAGGTTTAAGCGCTCACCAGCCAATAGCCCCTCCTTAAGCGTGTCCCAATGACCGAAGCTGATAAATGTGTCCGTGGTGTTGGTTTCATACTGATATGCGCGCTCGACTGACTTCGCGAGGTCGTTGGCCATCTTGTACAACGTGTAGTGAATCGACTTCAAATGCGCAGACATCCATTGGTAGAGCTGTACTGACGAGAATTTGTCCGTGTAAAAGCTGTGGAGTTCTTCGTTGTGCTCGATGTTTTTTTCCTGCAACTCGATCTCGGCTTCAGCAATTGCTACGCGCGTGCGCGCCGCATCAATCTGCTTGTCGATCTGTGCGATTTCGTTGTTCGCGGTATCGCGTTGCAGACGCCAGTCCTGCCCGCGCCGCTCGTAGCCCCCGAGAATTGAGCTCATTGACCCCAGGAAGTTCTGCTCAGCAGCACTGTTTTTCAGCCCCGCCGCGATCATCGACATCGCGGACCCCAACTCGCGACCGCCGAAGGTCATGGCGGTGGGCGCCCCGATCTGAGGAATGAGATGGAGAAAGGACGCTACGGTGCTCATGATGTTGCCGGTAGCCTCGAAGTCGCGGGCGGACCTCATCGCGTTGAGCTGAGCTTGTTCTCGTTGCAACAGTTTATTGCGTATCAATCCTTCGTAGTGATCCTTGCGGTCAAGCGCGTTAGTTTTGCTTTGGTTAAGAGCGGCCATGTTTTCGGCCGCTTCGTCGCGTTGTTTCTTACGAATCGACTTGGTTCGGTCTATGATCACGCTCTCCTGGGTTGCTCTCAGTAGGGTCAGCGCTTCGGCGTCTTTCTTTTCGAGCGCACTCAGAAGCGCACTGCCCAGCTGTTCCACCTGGGCAGTGAGGCTCCGCGCCCGATCGAGTAGGTAACGGAAACGATAATGCGGCAGCGGACGGGCGAGGTCGGCGACGACAGCGCCGAGCGAGCGGCCGCCAGCGACCGCTCGGACCAAAGCCATTGGGTCAAGCGGCGGCTGGTAGAGCTCCAACTCGCGTCGCGTTCCGCTGATATCCAGACAGTGACGAATCTTGATCAGCCCATCGTCGACGCGTTTCCAGTAGTCTCGAAGCCGGTCGTTTTCGTGGAAACAGAAATACAGCAATGACGGTCCCTGCGTCCCTTGCGGCAGGAGTTCACCCAGCCGCTCACCAAGTTCAGGGCGTGCCGGGTTCAGTGGCGACGTCAGAACGCTGCGAGGAGCCAGTGGAATGGCGTTTTCAACCTCAATCCAAAACTCCGGAATCGCCGAACCGGAACCGAAAAGCTGTTCAAGCTCCTCGTAAGTGCGCGTCTCGGGCACATCGCACGGCGTAAGCTCCTCGGGACGCCTTGCACCAAGGAGCTGATACGCTGTCACGTAGAGCATCGTCGCTTCGGTGATTGACTCCCAAGTGTCCTGAGCGAACTTGAACTCCGCCCAGTCGATGAGATTGTCGATGTACTTCATCACGACGTTTTTCTGATAAGCCCCTTCACGCAATCTAGCGATCGCGTCCGGCTTGAACGGATTAGTATGGTAGGTGTGAATCGCCTCCACATTGGACAGCATCTGCTCGAATGTGGGCAGCTGTTTGTCCCGAAACGGCAGGTACGACCAATAACGATCCAGCGGGCTTACCCCGACTGTCTTCGGCTCGTCCGAAAACGGATTCAAAATGAAGTGGTACCAGCGTTGCGCTTCCTCGAACTGCTGGTTCTGATTCAATCGGTTTGCAACGAGCAGCGGAATATGTAAGAAAAGCTCACGATAGTATTTTCCGAACTTCCCATCTGTGTCCGACCGCTCGTCAGCAGGGGGGCGGACCACCGCGGTGGCGGGCCCCAGCCGGTCGAAGGGTAGCTCGGGAGTTCGCTGAGAATCGAGATTCATCAGCGACTCCACATTTTCTCCCACAACCATCTTTTGGAAAAGCGCATGCACAACGTATGTCGACAAACGTTCGAACGCGTATACATTCTCGCCGATCGCCGGGTCGTAGGAGCGCGTGACGAGATGCTGCTCGTCGCGGTTATCAAACACGAACATCTCCGGGTTGTTGTTGACAATAATGACCTCGGGCCTGCTCTCTGAGATATCGCCGAGGAGATCCTGGGAACGCACCGGATTGTTCAGCAGGCTGCTTGGCGTGTCGAGAATCACTAAGCCATCGAACAGGCTGTCCGTGGCATTGAAGTAGTAGTTGTTCTCGGAGAGATATTTCACCGTCACTTCGGACAGCTTGTTTGGTGTGCCTCGAGGCGTACGATCGATTTTCAGGATTTTCCCGCTCAGCCCGGTGTAGTGGAAGGCAATGTGGTCCAGGTCGTCCTGAGCCTCTTCGAACTCCTTATAAAGCTCGGTGTAAGTCGACGTCGAGCCCTTCGGGTAGTAGTAGAGCCTGATGGCCTCACCATCGTTTTCCGATTCCATGTTCTGTGGGAACAGCAAGCGCATACGATCGGTGTCCCCAAAACTGGTCTTCTTTGCGTCCATCTGTTGCGGGGCGACCCATTTGTTCGCGAGATTCATGAACGAGTAGTTGATCTGCCAAACGACTGAATCCGTCGTCGTTGCGCTGCCGCCGCTGATCGTGGTGGACGATCTCGGGGCAGGCTGCCGCCAGAACAGAAACAACCGATTGAAGCTGAAGATCGGTATGGCGTAATTCGACTGGATCTTGAGATCGATCTTCTCCCACTCGGTCCAATGGATTTGATCGATGAGACGGCTCAGGAAATAGGTAAACGGTGCAGTCTTTGTTCTGGCCACCAGATAAAGCACTTGCCGCGTTACGCCATTGTCGGCCACATTGAGCTGATTGCGCCGGGCGTTAATGAGGAAAACGCGACCTTGATCGTTTAGTAGCCATCGCTCATCAACAGAATCTACGGCGACGGTAGCACCGACAGAGAGGTTCAATCGCTGTTGGCGGAACGCTTCCGTGAGGGCGTTCGAAACCGTACCGTTGTTAAGTGACGTTCGAAGCGCGAGATCGAGGTTGAACAGAAACCGCGGCCCTTCGTGATAGCACGCTCCCGTAATTCGCAGGTTCGCAAGCTCGGCAAACTTGTCAAGATAGCCCGTGAAAGCGTCGCGAACAGCGTTGTCAGTCACGTCCGCCTGCAGTAAATCTTCCTCGAGTTCCTGGAAGAGCGTCGTCTTATCGTCCCTGAGTTCCGGCTCAATGTAGTTCTCCGGATACAAGAAGACCTTTCGATTGGCTTCCCAAACCCGATAGTTCTTCATCCATTCCCACTGCCCTCGGGGAATGAACTCGGGGGCCACGTCTTGTTCGAGGTTCATCATGCACCGGTGCAGAAAGAGCTGCAGGGCATTCAGCCCCTCCTTGACCCGCGAGACCTTCTGGCAGCTGCTCATGTTCACGTCGATCAGCAGGTACTGGTACAGATCTTCTGCATTTCC
The DNA here is from genome assembly GCA_021776335.1 of Hyphococcus sp. Lineage (GTDB taxonomy): Bacteria > Pseudomonadota > Alphaproteobacteria > Caulobacterales > Parvularculaceae > Hyphococcus. The sequence continues at coordinate 148,434 of JAJFGB010000010.1, read as the reverse complement.
TATCGCGTTGCCGCGAAGGTGCCAGGTTAACCAACTGACAAGTGCGTCACGTTTGTATTCCCGAACCCGGTCTTCAACAGGTCCGAATTTTGCCCGCCACTCTTCTGCCCCGTATTTAGCTTTGAAGATCTCCAGAATAGACTCGGCAATAGCCTCCTGCTCGTCCCAGGATTGTGTTGGCCATTGGCTCCATGCGATAACCGCGTCCGCGTGCACGCGGAGCAATCGGATAATTGCAAAACAACGTGCAATCTGTTCCAAGCCAGTTGTCGATGAATAGAGTTCAGCCGATGCGACTCCGCGATTGGCGGCGATCTCGGCTGCGACCGATGCGACCTGATCCTCAGGCCAATCGGCAACTCCCGCGAGCGATGCATCGTCGGGCTGTGCTGCACTTAAGTGTTCCAACAAGGACAGGTCTTCGACTCGAAATTCGCGAACGAGCTGGCGATAACGCCACAAGTTGCGGACCTCGTTGAGCGTCAGAACGTCGAGAGCGCCAAGTTCGAACGGGATCTTGTTGCTGGCAATGGCTGCTAGTTCCTCCCTGCTCAGGTCGAGTCGATCGATGAGCAGCTTCCGCGCATAGATCTTCGTGACGAACAGCTGGATTTCCGCATAACCTGCATCATCCTCGCCGATGAGGGTCGTGAGCTGTGTCATGCGAACATCCGACAACTGCTCGTCTGTGAACCCGATCAGCGCCTCGAGAGTGTCTGTATCAACGCCAAGAAGTGTGCCAAGTCCATTCAATATGCGGTTTCGGCGCTGTTCATCTTCGAGGAGCCGCGCATCATATGTGCGCAGCAACTCGATGATCTTATCCTGGGCTGCGGGCGTGTCGAACGGCGCAGCTAAGCCAATGCTGAAATTCGCGGCGTCGGGGGTGTAATCCGGGGTCAGTCGGCCGAATGTGTCGGTGGGATAGACTTTGCCGATAAAGCCGTTGATGACGAGTTGATCAAAAACGGTTGCAGACTGTGCTTCGTCGACATTGTCGATGACCGTGAAGGCGCGCATTTCCACAGTGGGATGCGAGGATAGCTCCTCCAGCATCAATCGCAAATCGTCGGAGTGGTAGCCTGGATCGACAAAGGGATTCAGCTCGTTGGTCTGAAAGAATCTCAGAACGTTTACGTCGAACCCAGACAGCCTCATCCAGTCAATGATGTCGAGTGTCTCGCCGAAGCTGTCGAAATTACCGAGATGCGAGTTTATCGCAGCCTGTGGATCGGCACCGTCAACTGCTACACCTAGCAGCTGCAGAAGATCGAGAAAGCCACGAACGGTCATTCGTAATTGGGCGGGGAGCTTGGCCAACCGATATAGAAAGCTGAGATTGCCGATGTTCAATGGTAACGGATTGGTTGGTATCGCGGTGAGAATCCGGTCGAGATCCTCATCTCCTATCTCGAGCGCAGCCAATAACTTGTTCCGGAATTGGTCGGACGGGTCGCTGGCACCTAGTGACTGAGGAAGCAAGCTGAACGGCTGCAGGGGCGTTCCGCCCTCGGTCACTTTCGCGTCGTTGAAGACGCGATTGAATAGATCAGCCGGCTCCGCTCCATCTGGGTTTGCCCGCCCAATCCACTTGACGTCGAACCAGAAGCCAACGAGCTCATCGACGGCGAGCCCAAGTCGTTCCTGCCATTGCTTCATCCGCCATAACTTGCGAATTGCATCGGGATCGATGTCCTCGTCGTGTGCGGTTTTAGCGATTGATCGAAGCGCCCAATCGAGCTCAGCAAACGACCATTTTAATCGTGTTGCGAGCCGAACGAACCGATGAATGCGATCAAGCTTGTTTGTCGTCAGGTTGGTGATGACTTCATGAATGTCGTTCGAATCGTTGTCGTCGAGCTCGACCCCGATCGCGCCAAGTGCGCTTCCACCTCCAGGACCGTCGCGGACATCGTTTACGTAAAACCGGTTTCGCTGGTTTACGGTTGCAATCACCGGTCCTGGCAGGATAATCCGCTCGTCCTCGTCGAGGTTCTGGTACACCAGCTCGTTAAGCTGAAGGCGGGTAAGGCCCGTGCTCTTCAGGAACACTTCCACACGCTGCAACCCTCGAGGTCCCGGCCCCACCAGCGAACCGCCGGCGTCGATTCCGTATGCAGAACGCAGTGCCGCGGCGTTGATCCGTGACGTTGTGATCAATTCAAACTCGCGCGGCGACATGCCCAGTCGCTCCATTGCGATCACGTCGGCGCCCGACTCGAATGCTTCGTATACCTCGCCGAGGAGGCCCACTTTGAAATGCGCTAGATAAGCTCGCGCCCGCTCCAGATGGATGTGAACAGGCAGATTGAACGGATGTTGGGCCTGCTCATAAACATACTCGTACGGATCGGCGCTGACGTCAGCGTTGACATTACGCTCGAGGATCTCGTTGACGACGTCGAGATAGGGGATCAGCTGATTGGTGTTCTCACAATCGAGGGAAATCTGCCATAAGTCGGGTCGGCGTTGCCGGAGCGAGCGTTCCGGGACGATGGTGTTTCGTTGCGTCACCTGAGTGTCGATAAATCCCATCAGATCAACAAAGTAGGCCGCTGGACTGAAAATGGATCGGCAGTCTTTACAAGCGCAGAACGTTGGCAGCCCAATGAGCTCACGGTAGCCAGGAATCCTGCGTATGTAGTCGACGAGGGAATCCATCACGTTATCGAATACTGCACCTTTGAAATTTGATTCACCCGTTAGTGCGCGGATATTCATACCTACAAGCAGGGTGTTCGATACGATGGTGCACGCGTTTTTATAAATGGCATTTGCTACACCTATATCGCCCGTGAAAGAATCAACGAACGTCGTTTCCGAATTCGCCACAATCTTCATGGCCGAGTCATAACCGTCATTCAGCAGTTGCGCCGCAATGCCACCCCGCGCATCAATACGATACAAACGCTGATACGTTTTCATCTGAGCCAACACTGCGCCCCGGTGGTTCGCGTTGATCCCCGCCCACCCGATCTTTATTTCCGGCGTCTTCGCGCCAGCCGGACGCGCGACATAGCCGCCCGTAAAGTCCGCGGTTCGGAGATCCAAGTCCGGATTGTTCTGGTAAAAGCGAGAAAGGTTGCGAAACCCTCGCCTGATCAATGTGACCTTACTGCTGGCCGAGCTTTTCCGGTTTTCGAGAGCTTCTTTCAGGCCGAGCCCGGGATAGCGGCGTAAGAGATTGTTTATTCGCCCAACACTTTGCTTGATGGCGTTACGTCGGCGGGAGCCCAATCTGCCCCAGTTGACGCCACGGTAGCTCGGTTGCTTTGTCAGTTCCCAGTTCGGGTTGTTCGTAATCAGCAATTGAAGATCCTGGACGGCAGTCCGATGGTCCTCAGCGTCGGCGTCACCCAACTGATCGATAAACACAGCGCTTGGGAATCTAATCCGCACCTGTTCTTCGAGATGCGCTGCGTAGCGTGCGCATAATTGGGCTACAGACTCGTTTGCGCGTCCTTCACGCTTTGCCCCTTCTTTGATAAAATCCGGCGGTTCAACACGCGCACTCCGCAAAATCTCAATCCAGTCGGCTGCGCGCACGGGTACGAGGTCAGCGGCCGTATCACAATTCCGTTCCCGCAACGCCCGTATGAGCTTGGGGTCGGCGTTCGCGATGCTGGCCAGGTCAAGGAAACGCTTCAATCCGCGGATGTCTGTGGCGTTGATTGATCGCCGACGACGCAGTGTTTGGAGGAACGCCCGCCCGGTGCTTCGATGGCGCGCGAATACTTTGACGGCGTCACCACGCTTCTCGTCGTCGGCGCCAATATCCGAGGCTTTGAGAAGAAGGTCGAAACGGGAGATCGCGACAACGTCCTCAAAAAACGGGTGTGCCGCGAGAGGGTCTTCCAGTCCCAGCAGCTTCCCGATGGGAGTCTCTTCGGACAGTCGTTCCACGGCAGCATCGACCTCTCGCTTCAACGTGGGATCTGGCGTTTTTGCGCCAGCCAGCAACTCACGGAGCAGCGCTGCGAGGGACTGCTGTTCCACGCGGCGGACCTTTGGCAACGGTACTGTATCGATGAATGCCGATAATGCCGACCCAGCATCCGCCCCGGTGCGCTCTGTGAGCTGCTGTCGCAGCGCGTCGGTCAGCCTCGCTTCGATCATGCCCCGCAGTGATCGTTTTGTCAGTAGTCGGCGAATGGACCACTCTAAATCGTGCGGATCGAACGGGTGAATGGGGGTTTGCATCACATCACTTCCTTCTCAAATGGGACGTCGGAATTTTCACGGGCGCCGGCGAGGCCAACTGCTTTCGGATCTCGTATTGAGGGCTTACATTCGAAGAGGTTCTCGAGGTATCGAGTAGTGGTCGACACGACTGTATTCTGCATCGAGTGAATCTGCCGGCTGTCGCTTCGTCGACGTCTTCGGTTACTGTGGAACTAAACAGATTGGCGAATTGTTCTTGGAACAGAACGACGAGATTCGCGGCCCGGTTTTGTAGATTCGAGCGCGCAAAATGCGCGCCAGATGTCGCGCAACGAGCCAAACGTGGTCATCGCAGGCGCAACTGGCCGCCCGGCGAAAAAGCGCCAGCAATATATTGGTAAGGGTCGCTGCTGCGGGCCCCGAGCTATGCGCCTATCAGATTGAATTCGTCTCACGTGCGCCTCCCCTGGCGAACCACGCGATGAAACAGTGAGCAAGTAAATGCGACAATACTGAATACGAGAGAAACGAGGATATCACCATACAGGTAATTTGTACAACATGACTGGCAAAATTATCGGTAATATTTATTGCACATCGCAGCACAATGAGCGCTGGCGCGATGAACCTTCAATCGGACGCGAGGATTTGCGTTGGCGTGTGTTGGGTTTTTTGCGCGGGTGACTTGCAAGCTGTGGAAATGATTAGCCAATGAGCAAGGCTGCTACAATTTTTGGTGGCGAAGGCCCTTGAAATTCAGGTTAGAGCAATTAATTAGCCTGAAAGCATGAACACTCGGCGGCGCGTCAACTGGCCCTCTAATGGTTGCAGCGTTTTATGCGCTGGACCCGGCAGGATTCTCACGATCAAATACGCCGGTTCTTCCTGAACAGGTATCAAAAATCCATCTATTGGGCATATTCGTGACAAGAGAAATGAGTTGAGCGCCGGCGACGGGCGGCAGCTTTTCGCCCGGGGCAGGGACGTCCCAATAGAAACTGGCGTTGTCTATTTGGTCTATGCCCTCACGCGCATTCCCGTTAGTGGTGTCTGCAAGGTAGAATCTAAGCTTGAGCAAAATCCGTTGATAATCTTTTTCCGTCAGTTCCGATTTAGATTTTGCTGATGCAAGGCAAAGCAGGTGTCCCAATAATTTTTTAAAACGTTTCGAACACATCTCTTCCGCATTGAGCATATCAAGAACAAGCGCGCGCAATTCTGCAACGGTCCAGTGTTTCAACTTCATAACCGCTTTCGCCGCCGCTTTCCGGGATTGCCTCTTTCTCTCACTGATTTTGCGCTCACGGCTTTTGTTGATGATCCAGATTGCCCAGATTGCAATCAGCAACGAAACAACATGATCCACAGGCGCTGGCGTGAGCGATTGTTGAAAGTAGAAAGCGGTCGGGGTTTTGTTGGTGAGAGAAGGAATAAGCACACATTCAATGACCCAGGTCGCAATCGGAAGAATGGCAAGATAGAGCCAGGCCGACATCGAAGCGCCATAAATCGGCTTTATGGGCCAGCCATGTGCAACGCAAACGCCGAGCGCTTTGAGCCATCGGGTCGGCCGATGCCCGAATGATCCGTCCTTGATCCCCATTGCGCGCTCTAAATAGGCTGCGCGGCCTGCGAGTTCGCCATAGTGCTGGTCGTTGCGTTCATTGTATATAAATAGCGCGAGGGTGACGGTGAGCCCGAACAATCCGATTACACCCGTAGCCAAAAGTGCGCTGTTGGCGAGGACCACGCCAACCGCGGCGCCGGTGCCCACAGGCAACAAGCCCAACAATGTAAAACGAATATTCGTCAGTAAGCCAAACGCTGAAGCCGTCTGGCCGTATTCCGCCCGCAAATGGGCGGCATTGGAATCGGGCGATGGTGTGTGTTGGTCGCTGCCATTGGCCATTTCCGCATCTCCCATGGTTGATGGTCAGAACACGACAAGCCCTAAAGCTCTCTACTTGGAGCCGTTTTTTAAACCGTCTCTGCCGATGCAATGAAGCTCGCCTGCAGTAATTTTAACTGGGCCAATGCGCCAACAATTTCACGCCGGTCATTCTGAATTGATCTTCGAGCATCCATAATGATTTGATTGGCCCCGGCGAAGTCCTTATATTCGATCGCATCGAGAACCTTTTCAGAATTTTCCGTTAGCCAGTCGGTTATTTCCCGGATGCCGACAATCATATCGAGGTCAGCGCTGTTCATCATGCTGAATATGTTATCGAGCTCTTGCGCTTGACTACTATCGAGGACCCTGCTGAACCATTTGCTTAGATATTTCTTATGAATATTGCCGATCTTGTGGCAATGCCCCCGCGCTTCATAGGCTTTGACGGTTGCATAGCCGCTTTCAAGCGACAGCAAGACGCCGCGGCAATCAGAAATATTGGAGCCGTCCTCAAGGATGTGGAGCTTCAGAAATGAAACGGTTTCTTTCTCTACAAATTCGAGGACCTTGCTCAACTCGTCGAACACTTCCGCCAGTTTTTCTGACGCTTCTTCGGGATTATCCAGCAGATTATCTTTGACAAGGTCAGATAGTTCCGTGAGCTTCTTGGCTGTGTCTAATATTGATGTGAGCATTTGGTCTTTTCTCCTTTAACGCTTGCTTGCCGGTTTAAATCGTCGGAGTCATTCTCAACTTCATCGTGAATGTCTCGCGGCACGCGCGGCGGGCGTTTGTTGCCAATCGTAAGTCCGTTTTGTCGGAACCATAGATGACGAAGGCGAGGCAGCAGGGTAAGTACATCTAGCTCTTCTTCAATCTCGCCCCAATCCATTCGAAACAGGACGGCGTATTATGGTGTTTTGTCGCCCGTTATATTTTCGCACCATTTTCCGATATTCCGAACCTTAGAACTTTAGTCATGGCGTCAGCCTATCACTGGCGGGCAATCTAGAAACCAAACTCGTTTCGATCATTGATGTGCTGAGTTCCGTCCATTCTGGGTCCAAACTCTGTACATTGAAGCCAGCTCGAATTCGCTTGCGCCATAGTTTGCTGCCGCACAGCGTTGTCAAAGCGGTTTCCAAGGTCGCCTGCTGCACCTCATCTGATTTTCAACGCCCGTTCCTTTCTTTTGCGAAGGATACTAATTCCCCGGACAAATCTCTCATTTGCCGCAGGCGTCATATCGAGATCGGTTATTTCTGGAGCGCTGTCGCCGAAGACCATGTCGGTGAACCTCTTGAACCCCACAACATTTAGCTCTCTAAATACAACATTCAAAGGATGGCGTTTTTTGTTTTCTACTCCCTTTTGTCTCACATCAATAATTTGTCCTGCAACTTTTCGCGCTCTACGTTTAGCCAATCCCTGCGTTTTCAACCTATCTACCATGTGATCGCGTAAGGTCCCGACATTGGATAGTCTTTTGTTTGGGTTTCTCGTCACATGCCTTGCGTTTGAATGACCAGAAACCTCAACATTTGATAGGCTGGGTTCATTTGATATTTTGTCGCCCAACCCCCCTTTTTGACATGCACTACACGCGCTCAAGATTAGTTGTGTGTTTTCTTCAATATTCGCTTCCTTTAGTTCTCTTGTTAGCGTTTTGGATCGAATCCAATCTGAATCGCCTGTGCTTATTACATTCTTGTCGCCATGACCCATAAACATAATTACGTCGGGTTTTTCTCGCTCTATCAGATCACTGATTTGTTCTGGCGGTACAGAGTGTGCGTTTGTGCCATGGTCCTTGGCGGCCTGTTTTGCCTGAAGCTCTATTGAGCGTTCTCCTTTGTCATAAAATATTAGATACTTCTTTCTTTTCCCTGTTTCCCAAACGTCTCGCACAGCTTGTTCCGGTTGGTCAGGGTTCGCTTCCGCATAAGACTTGATGTCCACAAAGTTGTTCGGGTCAGTTGGGTCTAAGCTATTCGCGGTGCTAGATTGCATTCCGTCATTATCTTGGAGCAATACCGGATTATTCAGCACATATATAAACGTATTGAGGCCATCCACTAACCCCGCCGGATCTGCAGCCGTCCACCTTCCCAACCACGGTGCGTAATAGCGCGCGCCGTGATAATAAAACCCGTTTTCTTCGTCCCGTTCTTTGCCAGTATAGCGATAGCGCTTGGGCGTTTTGGTCTTACTGCGCACTGCCTGGTAGGACGAGCTGCCATAGGGCGTGTACTCCTCGTACGAAATGATTTCCGCCTGATCATCGAGTTCGAGGCTGGCTGAACCGAGATGATTGCCGAGTTGGTAGCGGATGAGTTGTTGCGGCGCGCGGTTTGTGCTTGCTGTGTCGAGCGTTCTCGTCTCCACTAGGGCAATGCGCTGCTTGTCGTCCATGATATGCAGGGTTTCGCGCTCCAGTTTCGGTGTGACGCCGTCGGTGTCGTATTCGCGGTAGACTTCAAAACTGCCGAGATAAATGCGTTCGGATTTGCGCTTGCCATTCTGTCCGTCTGTCACTTTGCGCACACGCTCGCCGCTGGCATCGTAAACGTAATAGGTCGTTTCAGGAACAGTTTTGGGAACCGGGTTGGGCGGTGGCGGAGTGTTCACAACCTGCCGCGTTGTTTTCTGCAGCTGGTCGCGATAATCCCATTGCATTAAATCCAGATGCGGTATGGAGATGATATTGCCATGAACATCGTGTTCATATTGCTGGCTGTAGGCTTGCCTAGGGTCATCCGAATATTGCGCCTGCGCCGTGTCGCCCGGCAGGCTGGTTGAACGCAGGCGATTATTCGTTGCAGCATATTGATAGCGCCGGCGCCAGACTACCGGACCGTGCGCTGTTAGATTACCTCCCAGGTGATGAGCCATGTCCATTATATTGCCGACTGCGTCGTAGTCGTAGCGTTCGACATAAGCGCCGATAACGGTGCCGTCGTTCGGACTGAAATGACCTGCGCCATCGCCACTCCACACGCCCACGCGTTTGGCGTCATGGTGTGAATGAGGGATTGACGCGCCGCCGGTCTGGCCCAAATGTTCGCGGCCGCTTGCGTCGATCAGCCGGTAAATGGCATCGTAGATGTATTCCGCACTGGGCTCGACGCGATTGTTGTTGAAAAAGATCGTTTGCTGGGCATCGTCGTGGATATGCGTGATGTTGCCGGCCGGGTCGTAAACATAGTGCAGGTTCTGCAATTCACCCGGGCGGTCTGTTGTGTCGAAACCGGCAGCGTTTCGCACTGTCTTGAGATGAATCAGGCGAAAGGTGTTCGGGTCATAATCGTATGAAGTGTTGACGCCATTTCCATAATCTATGCGTTCGCGTTGTCCCTTGGCGTCATAGTCGATATTGGTGACAAACGGTGTCCAGATCGGCTGACCGCTTGACGCGGCGCTCCGCAGATTAACGTCAACGCGTTCAAGCAGATTGGCTTCATTATAGCCGGGACGGATGATGCTGGGCTGCATTGCCGGTGTGTGGGGCGTTGTCATTGTTATCGGGCGATTGAGCGCGTCGTATGTGGTTTCGCTGGAATAGGTTGCGGGCGCATTTTCCAGCAATGGCGCCAGCGCCGTCATTAAGGTCGCCGGTACGAATGGAATTTTTCCGTCGGCTGGCAGCGCCGCATTCGCCGAGCTCCAGTCGATTGCCTGTTTATATTCTATTGCGATGCGGTGCGAAGCGTTTATCGGGTTGCCCTTAAAATCGAGAGTCTCTGTGGCGACCGCGCCCGCTTGATCAAGATGGAGATTGAGCGCACCGCGTAAGTTGCGCTGTTCGGCTTGCGGGTGCTGCTCGCCATAGACCAGGCGTTCAGTCAAAAGCTCGGCGTTCGGATTGCCGGGATCGGCGCCGGTAACAAAGGAGCGAAGGGGCCGCCGCAAAGGGTCATATTCAGTTCGGAACATATGACCGCGGCTGTCCCAGGCGCGGATCGGGTTGCCGGCGATATCGTTCAGCATCCATCGCTCACCCGCTTCCATACTCGCCTGGTGAATGCGATTTGCATTTGTCGGCGCGCCATCATCGTCCTGTTCCGGCCCCGCCATAGTATAATCGTAACGCATGACGATGCGGCCAAGCGCATTGATGACCTCGCGCTGATTGCCTTCGATATCAAGTTCGGTGCGCGTGGCGAAAAGTAATTGCTGGACGGGTTGCGCCGGGTCCGGACCATTATCGGCAAGCGACAGGAAGGGGCGGCCCAGCGCATCGAAATGGGCAGTGGTCGGCGTGTCCGCATGGGCGGCGGCGCGGGCAGCGGCCGCCCGCTCGTGCGGGCCGAGCGCGCTACCAATGCGCTGTTCGCGCCAGGTCTGCCACGCTGGTGCAGGCGGGCTAGCCGGCAGGCTCGCGAAATAGCGCGCGACATAGCCTCGGATGTCGGGGTCCGTGCGTGGATCGCCAGTCTGCGGCGGCCTTGGATTGCCCGGACGCTGAGGATGCGGGGCGCAGGTGTCGTTGACGTCGTAAGTTTCCTGCCGCCACGGATCGAAGACGATCTTTTCGAAAGTGTGGTTGGGGTGCAGCGTGGCGACGACGCGTCCGACCGGATCGTAAAACAGGATCGGGCTGACTCCGATCTTGGCGTCGAATTCGAAGCGATGGATGTCGCTGAAGAACGGTTCATATTGCCGAACCGGTTTTCCCTTATTGTTGAAAATAGTCCAGCCGCTGCCGACCCAGCGCGGCGGACCTTTGACGCTATTTATTGTCTCCGGTTCGGCCTGAATCTTTTTTTGAATTTCGCGCCCGAATCCGTCGGAATAAGAAAAGCTGTGTTGATAGTCGGTTTGTTGCGATTCAAAGTGGTGGGTTTCCCGCGCCAGCGTGTAGACGACGGCCGGTTGAGGCGCCACATCACCTTTTGTGCGATGATAGGCGAACACATCATAGACCAGACGCGTCGTTGCCGCGCTAAGAATGGTGTGCGGGTCGGCGAGGGGCGTTGTCAGATGATTGAGCGCGACAGCATCAATGAGATTCGCATCAAAGCCATCGAGCAAATCGCCGAGATTTTCGCCGGGTTTTCCCATGATGGCGGTGCCCACAACCATGCCCAGGGCATCAAACGCGACTTGTGTACGGTTGCCGTTAGGATCGGTGATCCATTCTGGTTGCAATACGCGATAATCGAGGCGAAGCGTGGTGGTTTGTGCGTCATCCTCTGTCACGGCAGTGACCAAATTACCCAGCGCATCGCGTGTTTCGACCGTTAACAGATTGTGACTGTCATATGTGACGATGCTCTCGGTACTGACAGCATTGGTGTGAAACGGATCGCGCGTGCGGTGCGGCAGGAAAAAGTGCTGTCGTGCAAAATCCCGCTCGTTGGTCGCGGTAGCATTGCTATCGGGCGAAAAAAAAGCGCGGCCTGAAGGAATCCACCAATTGGCGTCGCCTTCTGGATGAACATATTTCCCCTCATTAGCGAGCAGCGGGTTCAGTTCGGTAGCGGGCAATTTCCCGCTATCCACATAGATCTCATTTGCCAATCCCGGTGTAAACGCCAGCTTGTAACTTTCGCCAGGGAGCGCCAGCGGTTCAACTGTTTCCAATGGCAGCAGGGTTAGCGGATCGTTTGTGTTGGCAATGCCCAGATCATCGGGCCGATAGTAGATGCGTAACTGTTCGATCAGGCGCTTTTGTATGATCCTGAGATCTGCGGTTTCCTCATACTGAATTTCTGTTGCTGAAATTGGCAGTTCGAAATTATTGCGTGTCCATCCGTCAAAGCTAAAGCGGGTGGCATTGTTTTCTGGCGCGACGCCGGTCAGCTCGTATGTGCGGGTTTCGCAGGGCATTGGGGTGCGATAGTCGTCCGGATGTGCGGCGACCTCGTCAATTGCGTTGGTGACGCGGTTTTCAGTGTAAGTGGCGAGCAACGCGGTCTGTTTGTCTTGATCAATTTGCAGCGGTAGCAACAGATCAGGCTGTCGCCGGCCGTAACCGATAGCGGCTTCCTTTAGCACATTGCCGAAGGCGTCGACCTCGAGCGTTAAAGCATGTTGTACGCGCGGGTCGGCGGGCTCGCGCTCATAGTGATAATTGATCGCCTCTCGGGCATGGGTGAAAAAAACGGCATGGCGGTTGTCGCCGCGCGGCTGTGTGGTCTCGATTGTGAAGTTCTGTTCGGTGACGGTGTAGGGGTGCTGTTCATTCGGCGCGCCGTCGAGCGCATAGACTTCCTGTCGTAGCATCGATCCTTTGAGCGCCCGGCAGGCTTCGCGCTCTTCGTCAATGCTTAGCCCATCAGGCAGAATGGTGTCGTCAAGCAGACGCAAGCTTGCTTCATCGTTGTCGAGGCCCGGTTCGCGGTAATATTCGCCGGCATGCCTATCGTCCAACATTCCCGCAAAAAAATCGGAAACATGGCCACGCCCCAGATAGATGCCAGTGTGGAACCAGCTGCGGGTCAGAACTGGCGGCACATGGAAAGCTTCGTCACTGTTCGTCGCCGCCGCCCCGGCGCCGCCAGCGCCAAACGCTTCAAATTCCTCTGTGTCCCACTGTTCGACCATGCCGAAGCCGCGAAACTCGCGTTCGACGCCATCGAAATAGCCATGATGATAGACGTGCCGGGTGACAAAGTGATTTCGGCTGATCCGGTCTTGGGTCTCAACACGCTCGACAACATGAACCGGGAAGGGAATCTTTGTCACCCATGGATTGCCGGCATTTTTGTCCTGCAGATAGAACTTCGTGGACGGCGCATAGGTGATTTTCGTTTCTGCGCCCAGATTATTCACTGTACGGATCATCAAATGCGGCTTTTGCCCGCCCATCAGGTCGACATAACGCATCTGGCGACCTGCGTCGCCCGGCGCTGGAGAAGACCAGACAAGGCAGGCGGTTCCGTTGCCAAGAAGATCAATCACCATTACTGACGAGAGATTATCCAAGTTCGGAAAGCTTTTCAGGGTTTCGCGGTCGCCCCACCTGTTTCCGGCTTCATTACGATAAATGTCGACCTGTCCCCGCCCAAGATAGAGGATATCCGCCGTACCCGAACCATCGATGTCCGCGAGACGGATATATTGTTGATTGAACTGATCGGAGCGGTCGAAACATGGGCTATTATCCATGGTAATTTTCGCGCCGAAGCGGCCATAGCCCGAATTCGGCCAGTAACAGATTTCACCATTGCGGATGCGCGCGAGATCGGTCAGCCCGTCACCGGAAAAGTCAGTGAGATAAATCGACTGCGTACCATCGGCGAAAACCAGCTTTGGCCCTTTTTCTTCGTCCAGGGCCTGTCGCGCCTGTTCCGCCGGGCCGAAACCTTCTTCGGCCAGTGAGGGATACCAAGTGAACACTTCATTTTCGGCGATCAGGATATCGGCATGGCCATCGCCCGTGAGATCGACAAAGCGCAAATTCGGGTCAGCCCAATCGACATTCGGACAGGTCAGGAAATTTCTGAATGGATCCCATCCCTCGTCACGGGTCCGCTCGTAAAATCCGGAAACCGGGCGCTCAAGCAGAACGACGTCCTGGCGCCCATCGCCCGCCAGATCGAGGAATCGATGATCACCGCCCGCCCGCGCCAACGAAGGGATCGTATCAACCGCTTGGAGCGGCGCGAAGCGAGCGACAATACGGTCTTGGCCGTCGTCGCCTTTGATCGGCAGCGGACTGAGATTGCGTTTATAATACCAGCCGTCGGCCTGTTCTGTCAGGATGCCGGACAGCCCTTCGCCGTCGAGGTCAATCCATTGATAAGTCGAACCATCGAGACCGATGGGCAGATTTTCAAGACTCTCCTGATCGACTTCATGGACTGTCTCGTTGATCGCAGGCTGTGAATATTCAAATTCGAGCGGCGGAAGCGATTTTTTGAGATAGTTTCCGATACCTTGCTGCACATAGCCGGACTGGGTAACGCCACTGATAAAGCTGGCGATGGCGCCGTCATCATAGGCGAAGTCCGTTGACCGAACGAGACAGTCTTTGGTGCCAAGCTCCGCCGGAAAATTATGGAACATCAGAACCCGGCGGCAAAGCCGGTATGTCCTGACTTCAAACCCGGCGCGGTAGGTTGAAAATGGATCGTCACGCACTTTCCAGTCGTTGGTACGGTCTATTGTCGCGCGGACATATTGGTGATCATTCGGATCGCGCGGCACCTCACTGTAATGGCCTTCATCATAGTCAAAGACCACTTTGAACATCCAGTCGTCGTCCGCAAAAGCGGTTGGATCGGTCGCCGCCCAATTAGCATCGCGATTTGCGGCGTAGTTTCCGTAATTGATTTGTTTCAGATAGCGGTTCGCCTTTCGGCTATTGTCAGTCCGGTTTGTTTCATGCGCATGGGATCGATTAATGTCTGTGGAATTTTCCTCCACATACTCATAGACAATGGCATTTCCCTTATCGTCATAGCTCTCGCAGATCAGCCAGCTGAAGGTGCGTCGCGGGTCATCCGGGTCAAAAATGCGACTATCGGCGGTTTTGCCATACCATGTCGTGATATTGTCTTTGGAAATTGAACGCCAATAGGTCTCGTTGTCGGCGATGCGTGTCCAGCGTTCGATTCGCGCAAAAAGTCCTTCGATGCGTGGGCGGTAGCGGCGAATGCGGAAGCCGCCGCGCTCGTCTTCATGAATAACCAGGCGGCCAAATTGGTCGCGTACCCAGGATCCGCCGAGATCCTGCTGGTACACGGGCACGAGATCTTCGGCGCCCGAAAGAATGAAAACATCAGAGTCCTCAGCGTCTCGATAACGTGGCAGCCCCTTATCGGTCTTTCGCGTGATTGAGGGTAGCGACAGGTTCCAGCCAAAGCCGAACGGCCCGTTGCCAGCGCCAGAATCATAGGAAAGCGACAGCTGTGGCCCGAAACCAGAACGTCCCGGGCTGGTTGCGATCGGTACACTGAGCGATGCTGTGCCGGTCACCGGGTTGGCGGCGAACTTCTCACCAATGCCGCGGATCGCGCCGCCGCCTTTGGGGAGTGAGATTGACGGCGCCGCAACGGAAAAATCTCCACCGGGCGCCTGTGTTGCGCCGTCGCCGATCTGTTGATCGGCATTGTTTCGTAGCTGCGTATTGTCTGGCAACGCCATCAATCACCTCAGCGTGACAGATATCCGTGACGAGGTCCTAGCGAAAAATCAGAATGCAGACGCAATTGGAGATGGCGGCGTGCTGACGAGCGCCGCAACTGTGTCCAAGCCAATACAATTACAAGTAGAACGCCTAAGTATGCTATAAACGAGAAAATAATCAAGAAGTTTAGAACGCTGCGAAAAATGCCAATAAATGCAGCGGTTAGTATGCTGTCGCGGCGCCGTCGAGCGGACTCATGATCGGGCTGTCTGTGATGTTGAGGGAGGCAGGTGCGCTGATTGGGCTGTTGAAAATTTGCAATTTTTGCATTTTCTGGATGAGGCTTTTTCTTCTTCTTCGTTTCAATAACGGAACTGATCTGTAGCTGAACGTCTGACATTCATGAGGGAGTGCAAAATGAAATCCGACAAAAACCCGGATTGGATGAGATTGTACGAACTTGTATGTGAGCAAATAGAGCAAACCGATAAAACGAGCTTTCGACTTTTGGCGGCGGTGCCCTTGGCGGCCGCTGTCGGATCTGGAGTACTGACACTTATTGAGCCGAAGCCTTCTTCGGTGGGGGGAGCCCTTGTTGCATTATCTTTAGTGGGGCTTTTAATCACCGTCGGACTTTTCCGGTGGGAACTTCGCAACATTCAAAAGTGTAACTGGCTGATCTCAAGAGCGGCGCTAATCGAAAAGAAATTGTGGCCGAAGCAAATTTTTCACATTCAATATGCGGGATACAACAAATCAAACACAAGAATGAACAAACTTAGCGACATACAAAACAGCAAGATACTGTTTAGCGACGAAAAATGGGGAAAAACCCAGGCGGTGAAACTGGTGTTTTTGGCGGCGACCTTGGCGTGGCTGGCGCCGATAATATTTGCAGTACAGTCGATTATCGATGAGTTCTCGAGTTGCTTATCCCTATCGTAAAAGCATATAATATATATGCGCTGAGTGAACGTCGCTGCCCATTATATTCTCGTGCAGCCAAGAGGAAGTCTCGTGCTTACGCCACCCCCACGTTGTCCTGCGCACCGGATGTAATCGTTCTGTTTTTGAAGCGCTACCGTTTGTTGGGCCACTCGGCGAGAGGGTTTCCGCGATTCAGTTTTGCGGTGGATGATGGTCCGCAGCGGGATTGACCCGTCTACCGGAGGTTTATTATCAATGAACGCCCGTTGCTCACACATTGTGGAAACTATTGTGCGAAATGAATTTGCACTATTAGCGGCATTCCTTTTGATGTTTTCCCTAACGCCGGGAACGTCGAAGGCGGCGAACATTTATGTGTCAGCCGGCAACGATCCGGTTGTGAATGGCCAGGAATTGGCGGCGGCAATAATAAATCAGGCCTCAGAAAATGACATCATAATCCTGGATTCGAAATATGAGTACGATGTAAGCGCATTCGTTTCCAAAGAGGGAATCAGAATAGAGAAGAATATCACTATTCAGAGTGATCGGGGCGAGAAGCTGGCGAACGATGTTACATCACAAGGTGCCAGGATATATGTTGACCGAAAGACACCCGGACTTATCGAGATTGTTACGAACCAAGAGAAGACTCTATTCCAGATATCCGCTTCAAAAGTCATATTCGAGGGCCTTAGACTAGAAGGACCGGCGCCAGATATTGATAGACGAAACTATATTAGAAGTAGCAACAGCTATAAGCGCACGCGATTTTACGGCATCAGAGCAACCGGCGAGAACAGCTGGATAGAAGTTCGCAATAATGAACTCTCAGGTTGGAGCTACGGCGCAATATCGGTTGCCGGCGTCGCTGGGCGCGCAACTGTCGTCAGCAACTTTATTCACCATAATCGACTGTATGGGAACGGGTACGGCGTGATGATCGAAGGAACGGGGGAAAATGACAACGGCGCGATTCGCTACTGTTACGCTGAGATATCAGGCAATACGTTCGACCATAACAGGCACGACATTACGGGGACCGGTGACAAGTACCAATACTATCACGCCGATGGAAATTTGATCCTCTCGCACGGAACCGACTCTAGTTTTGATATGCATGGTGAATGGGAGAGATATGACGATCCAGAGCTAAATGACGACAGAAGATATGGTCCGTATGCTGGAAACAAGGTCACCATAACTAACAACGTCTTTCTTAACAAAGCACAAGTTGCTGTGGGGATACGAGGCCGGCCACTCGAAATTTCAACGGTGGCCAACAACTACTTCGCCCACAGCTCTGAAGACAAGGCTGTTCTTCAGACAGATAATCCGCGTAGAGTCTGGGTATCGCCAAAAAATCTAGTTGTAAAAGATAATATTACAGATTTCTCTCCCTGGTACGTTTCTTTCGGAGGAGAGCATGACTGGGAATATCGGAGCACATCGAAAATTCCTCTAAAGAAATTGGCATTCGGAGATTTTGGCACGAGTTCAACTGACTCGGCGCCGGATGGCGTCACGGACGTATTTTACGCCAACGGAAATGACTGGAAGGTCTCCCACAGCGCGACAGCCAACTGGGAAGTAATTTGTAGCAACTGCCGGAAAAAAACATCGCGCCTCAAATTTGGTCAGTTCGGTACTGCCAGCGATAGTGACGCTACTAAAACAACAACGACAGACGTATTTTATGCGGACGGTAACAAATGGAAAGTATCGTTTGGCGGGCGTAGTAGCTGGGCACGCTTGATGAAGGCCAGTTACCGGAACCATCAACTTCTAATTGGGAACTTCAATGGCGGATACCGAACCGAGATACTATTGACGACCGACGGAAATTGGTATTTCCCGTTTGGAGATGACGCCAGCTGGAATCCGACAAACACTTCAGGACACACCGCCAATCAATTCGCTGTTGGGGAATTCGGAACAGATCAGTCCAACAATATGCCAGATGATAAGCTGGACGTGATCTATTTTACCGGAAGCCAATGGAAAGTCTCGTATGGCGGAACGTCCAACTGGCACACGATCAACACATCTTCAGGAACTACCGTCGACAATGTACTACTGGGAGAATTCGGAACGAGCCCCACCGACCGTAGACCGGATGGCTTGACAGACGTTCTGTATCCCGACGGAAGCTTTTGGAACGTATCATTTGGCGCCAGAAGCAATTGGCATGACATCAAAAGATCGGGCTACACAAAAGACAATCTCCGAACCGGCGATTTCAATGGTGATGGCATCACAGACGTATTTGGCATCCTGCACAATTAGTGCGCAGACACGCTGTCGTGTCGGCTTTTCTGCTCCGTATCGCTTTGGAAACTCAGCTGCTGCAGAAGCGACCCAGAGCCATCATTTTTTTGGTACATTTTTGGTACATTTTTCTGCTGGCTTGGGCTGGATTTGCGCGGATACACCTGGACACTGATCAATCTAACTCTTTGAAAAGTATCATAAATTTGTATCGCCTAGGACGGCGCTGGACGCCTATCCTCAGACTGTAAATCTGGCCGCTTCAGCGTACGATGGTTCGAATCCGTCCCCCTCCACCATTTCCGAAATACCACTGGCTAGCACGGCAAACTGACAAGACCCAGCCGCCCGTTCTCCTCTAGTTTGAACTTACGAGCAGTCGAAGCGATCGCGTCTCATTCGGCTGGGGCCAATCATGTGAAACCGACGAAACGCTTTTGAAAATGTTGGGTAGTCGCCATATCCCAGTTCTCCCGCGATTACATTGAGTGGTTGGCAGTCTCGCGTCACTCGGTGAAATGCCGCTGCCATCCTTTGGTGATTGACATAATCTGCAGGGGACTCACCAAATGCTGAACGAAACAACCGTGAGAACTGAAACCGCGTAAATCCAAAACGCGCAGCGATTTCTGCGACCGGCATTCCAAAGGCGTGTTCTTGCGACATGAATTTACGCGCGGCCAGCATGCGTGACGCGTGATCTCGTCCAGTTTTTGGTTTTTTGGACGAGAATCGGTTTGAAACCCGATACAGATCGGACAAGTAGTTATTTACTACAGGGCAGAGTTCCAGAACGATTTCATATGCTTTTGTCTGAGCGATTGCGCTTTTTCCGAGCGCATCGATACGGTTGAGTTTCTCGGAGATCATGCCGCGCAGGGCCGGCGCTCTGCACATGAGCGAGTGCATAAAGGCGTCGGATTGGGTGCAGAAGCCGGCGGCGACTTGCTCGGGAAAAAATATCGATACGCCTTCGGTGTTTTGAGTCTGAGATGCTTTCCCGGTTATTGTTTGGGTCGAAGAAACGATTGCGAGATCACCTCTGCCGACGCTTATTCGCGATCCTTCGGTCTCGTAAACTATCTCGCCGCGCGTCACATATTTAAGAGAAAGGCAGTTGGGGCTGCCTGCGACTTCATAATTTCGGGCTTTATATGTAACGATGCCAGGCGGATAGGTTTTCGAATTTGCTGAATCACCGATGTGAAATTCAGAAAAATCAGCATATGATGCTCTCGTCTGTTTCATACGTATCGCGTTTGTGATTCCGGTTTGTTTTCGCCCAGTCAATGATCTTGCAACATGTCCCGTTAAAAATACAGACGATTAGCGCTAGAGAAGCACTGTTAGCGATGAGCCGACAGAAACTTGCGACCACATGCCGGGGCTATCAAATGATCGCCGTGTCGCTCCAAGAAAAATCACAAAATGACAAGTTTTTCCCGGGTTTGTCTTGTTGGGTGCGCAGGCGGGGCGGGTTAGTAGCAACCCAACATAAATAGCGAAACAAGCAACAGAGGGATCGGAAGAATGAGACTGCATTTCAAAGAAGCGGTGATTGCGGCCCTGGTATTGTTGTCACCTATTGGCGCGCGCGCGCAAGGCGCCGACAACGTTTCACAATCTGAAACTCTTGATCAGCTTTCCTTTCTTGAGGGGAGCTGGGACCTGACAACATATTTTTATAATGGTGACGGAACGCTTGATCGACAGTCCACAGCAACGATGACAGGAAGCGTGGTGTTGGGCGGCCTTGGCTTTGTTCAGGAAGGTAAATTTCCATATGAAGGAAACAGCATCGGCTTATTTGCGGCAATGACACTTTATACAGTTAAGCCGAATTCTGATGTGCTTGCAGCGATTTCAAATAACTCTCTTGGCAACAGGAAAATGATAGACCAGGTGAATTCCGTTGACGGTCTTGTTTTTGAAACACGCGGTGAATTGTTTGGTGGGCGGCCTGGCGTAGTCCGTGGCCGATACATCAATATAACTGATGACAGTTTCGAATATGAACAAGATTACTGCCCGGAGGATGGAAGGTCTTGCCGCGTGCGTGCATTTGCTTATAAGGCGACGCGCAAATCATAGATGAACAATAAGCCGAACTGGGATTACGGCTCGACCCAAAGGCTTCGTCCTTTGCGGATCCCATCCGGGCCGATGGCGCGGATATCAACCGGTCCACTGACGTTCGTTCCGGGCGTAAATGGACGCCAGTCCTCACCGACTTCACGGAATTCAATGTCGAGACCTGGAAAAATTATGTTGGCGTCGAGGACGCCGTTCTCAATTTTGGCGCCGACCGTGGGAATGCGATAGGCGATGCCCGCGCGATCAAGTTTTGAAAATTCTTTGCTCGCCAGGACTGATGCAAAGCGCACCCAGTCGCTGTCACGGGCGGTGCGCAGATCATCGGTAAAAATGTTGGTGTCCCGATTATAGATAGCGCCCGCCGAATTATAGGGAACTTCCCAATCGGCGCGGCGCCAGGCGCGCTCGGCCAGCGCGATCAATCGCGGAAAGGTTTGATATTCCAGCACGGCTTGTGACGCTACCGTTTCGCTCCAGATTTGGCCTTGGATGCCCGCAAAGCGCGCGCCGCCTTTAAGAGGACTGCTTGTGACTGCGCCGTTGTCGTTGATCTGCAGCGTATCGTTAGTTTCAAAAAACTGTTCCCGCGCGTTGCTCCAAAACTCTGCGTGGATAGGCAGATTGTCTGGCATGAATTCGAAAACTTTACGCGTATTGGTGCGCCGGGTTGCCCAATAGTAGCCGCCTTCTTTTGGGTCGGCTTCATGGGGAAAATCAAAATACAAAACATCGGGCGGGGAGAGGACGACCTCAAAGCCCTTATTCGCTTGTTCATGGGCTATGGCGGAACCGGCGCCGGAGATGGTGCTCCAGATATTGGATTGCACTATGGCAGGCATGTTTTCTTTATCTGTATGACCGATGCCGTCGCTCCAGCCCGCAGTCTCGATCCCGCGTTCGTCAAGAATTGCCGCGACGCGCTCAATGAAATAAGCGCCAAGCTCGTCAATCGATGAGACCCCATACGCATTGTCGGCCAGAAAGGCTTTGCAGATGGGCGAGTCTTTCCAGGCGCCGCCGGTTTCGTCAGCGCCGATGTGATAACGCGTTAGCGGCTGACCCGCGCGCGCATGAATTTCGCTGACTTCGTCGATGACTTTGACAATAAAGGCATAGGAAGACTCCATGCATGGATTAATGGTGTTGTCGTTATAAAACTGGATACTTTGATAAGCCGTGTCGTCGTCCGGATCGGTCAGAAGAAATTCCCGTGCTTCTGCCTCATGCCCTTCAGACGCGAGTTTTCTGTAGCGCGCTTCCATGGATTTGACGGCGGCGCGCGCGTGACCGGGCATATCCAGTGATGGAATGACTTGAATATGGCGCGCGCTGGCGGCTTTCAGAATTTCCGAATATTCCGCAACAGAAAGGTAGCCGTTGACTGGAGCATCGCCAACAGGACCACTGCCCAGAGAGGGCATAATGCATTTGTCCTCCTGAAGATCATGGCAACGTTTTGATCCGATGTCGGTGAGTTCCGGCAGGCCAGGGATTTCCAGGCGCCAGCCTTCATCGTCAGCGAGGTGCAGATGAAGTTTGTTCAGCTTGTAGGCCGCCATCTGATCCATCAGCTTCAGAATTGTATCTTTGGAATGAAAATTTCGCGCAGTATCCACATGCATGCCACGAAATTGATAGCGCGGCGCATCGTTGACGTTGAGGGCGGGAATGTCGGGTTGTCCCGGCGTGATCAAAGAGGCGAGGGAGTAAAGCCCGTAAGCGGCGCCTGCTGCATCGGCGCCAATGATTCCAACGGCGCCTTTTGAAATTGCTAAACTATAGGCGCCGGAGGGTTTCGAGCTGTCAGCATTGATTGCTATCGAGACGGACGCCCCATTTGGCGTTTCCTTGACACCAAGCATGGCGAGGCGGCTGAGCGGCGCATCAATATCAGTTCGGGCGACGTTATCATGCTTGATGGTGATGCCTTGTGTGAAATCAAATCGCTCTCCGGTGCGCCCTGGTGTCACTGAAGCAGGTGTTGGTATGATTGCCGCGTCGATGATTTCCGGCGGGGCTTTCTGGGCGCCCTGATTGGCCGCGAAAAGGAATGCGGCAGTGGCGAGCGGTGTTGCGTCACCGGGGCCGAAGCGGAAATGTTTTTCTACATCATGAAGGGATGCAATATAGGGCCGCGCTGTTAAGCCCGTCTCGGGGTTGATGGAAAACTTGGTGCTGTCGATTATTTTGGGCTCGGCGCCGTCAGCGGCTGCATAGTAGTTTGGCAATAATTTTGCTTCGGTGAGCACTTGGCCCTGTGCGATAAAAAAAATGACCTGCTCTTCACCGGCATTGAAACCACTAAAACCTGCTATCGGCGTTATCTGATGCAAGTCGCCATTGAGACGCTCAATCTCAAATGCGTCTGATGCGAAACTGAAAAGCGGTTCGACCTGGCTGTAATAGATTGCCCAGCCGTCGCTCGGAATATCTTGGTCCGCTTGCAGTGTGATTTTGCCTTCGTAACACGGGCCGTCAGTATATTCCCGGCCGTCGGGCAGCGTGCAGGGCGCGTCGCTTTTATTGTGCAAGACTTCGTAATGAACACCGAGCGTTGAGGCCAATCTGTCGATTGTGTTTTGCCGATGATGGTCGGGCGCCGCATCACTTGTGGACTGTGTTTTATCGCCGCCGCAGGCAGCAACGGACAGCGCCATCAATAATCCGGTCAATTTTTGCAGTTTCATGTCCATACCTCGTTCACAGAGTGTTTTATCGTCATTTTTATCTATCGTGGCGTCAGTCCTGCCGCGACTTGGGCGAGGCTTCGAATATGAGCCCAGTCTTTGTCAGCGATTGCATCCGCCGGGGCGAGCCAGGTGCCGCCAACGCATGCCACATTCGGCAGCGCGAGATAGTCCGGCGCCGTTTCAACCGTGACTCCGCCGGTCGGGCAGAAAACACAGTCTGCAAACGGACCGTAGAGGGATTTCAGCATGGCTCTGCCGCCGGCAGCATCCGCCGGGAAAAATTTAAAATGGCTGAAACCGGCGTCGCATGCGCGCATCAGTTCGGAAGAAGTCGAAACGCCGGGCAGGAGGGGCAGGAACGCATGCTCTCCTGCTGCTGTCTGCGCGAGTGCATCCGTCAAGCCCGGGCTGACCGCGAAAACAGCGCCGGCGTCGGCTGCGCGCTTAAGGTCGTCCGAATTTAAAACGGTGCCGACGCCGACCACGGCGTCTTCGACTTCCTCTGCGATCAGTTGAATAGCCTCTAAAGCGATGGGCGTGCGCAGGGTGATTTCAAGAACGTTGATGCCGCCCTCAACAAGCGCACTGGCAAGCGGCACGGCATCTTCAAGCTTTTCAATGCGAAGCACTGGCATAACCGGGCCGGCTTTTAAGATATCAATGATTTGCATAAGACTAACGCTTTTACATCCAGAAAATGCTGGCGCCCCGTTCGGCGGTTCCAACGGCACGGCGCATGGGCGCAAAGAGTTCTCGCCCAAGGCCAGTGTCGGTATTTGCGTATGTCGCCGCTTTGCGCACGGCAAAGGCGCCGGCATCGATTTTGACCGTCAAGGCGCCGGTTAAGCTGTCGAGACAAATGATGTCGCCATCCTGAAGGCGCGCGATCGGTCCGCCAGCGGCTGCTTCCGGGGTTAAATGTATCGCTGCCGGGGTCTTTCCCGAGGCGCCAGACATGCGCCCATCTGTGACGAGCGCGACTTTTCGCCCGCGCGCCTGAAGCGATGCGAGAGCGGGTGAGAGTTTGTGGAGTTCGGGCATGCCATTCGCCCTTGGCCCCTGAAACCGCACCACGGCGATAAAGTCCATATCGAGTTCGTTGTTCTTGAAAGCGGCGAGAAAGTCATTCTGATCGTGGAAGATTTTAGCGGGGGCTTCAACCACGCGATGGTCTGGCGCAACTGCGGAGATTTTTATGACCGCGCGCCCGAGATTGCCGTCAAGCACTTTCAGGCCGCCTTCCGAGTCAAACGGATTATCGGCCGGCCGTAATACTTCTTCGTTGAGACTGTCGGCGGCGCCCTCTCGCCAGATAAGTTTGCCGTCGTTGATAAAAGGTTCGTGCGTGTATGCGGTGAGGCCGGGCCCCGCCGCCGTCACGACATCATTCTGCAGCAAGCCTGCGTTCAACAATTCACGCATGAGGAACGCCATGCCGCCAGCGGCGTGAAACACATTGATATCGGCCAAACCATTTGGATAGATGCGCGTTAAGAGCGGCGTCACTTTGGAGATATCGTCAAAGTCATCCCAATTAATCAGGATGCCAGCGGCGCGTGCGATCGCCACCATATGCAATGCGTGATTGGTCGATCCGCCCGTCGCCATCAAGCCAACAAGGCCGTTAACAATGGCCTTTTCATTGATAACATTCATGAGCGGCGCTTCGCCGGATCGGCCGAGCGCTGCCGCGCGTCGCCCGGCTTCGCCAGTGATGAGGCTGCGTAATTCTGTGCCGGGATTGATAAAAGCGGCGCCGGGTAGATGGAGGCCCATCACTTCCATCAGCATCTGGTTGGAGTTTGCGGTTCCGTAAAATGTGCAAGTTCCTGCGGAATGATAGGATTTTTCCTCAGCTTCCAAAAGCGCGTGTCGATCGACCTTACCTTCAGCGAATAGCATCCGCACGCGCGCTTTTTCCTGGTTCGGTAAGCCTGACGCCATGGGGCCAGCGGGCGCAAAAATGACAGGCAGTTGCCCAAATGAAAGTGCGCCAATCATCAGACCCGGAACGATTTTATCGCAAACGCCAAGGCAAATTGCTGCGTCGAATATATTGTGAGAGAGGGAAACCGTCGTCGCCATCGCGATAACGTCCCGTGAAAATAGTGATAACTCCATACCCGGCTGGCCCTGGGTGACGCCGTCGCACATCGCCGGTACGCCGCCGGCAATCTGTGCCGTCGCGCCAACATCGCGCGCTGCTGTCTTGATCAGTTGCGGATAATCGCCAAGGGGCTGATGTGCTGACAACATATCATTATAGGCTGTCACAATGCCGATATTGACGGCGCTTTCCTGACGCAACAACAGCTTGTCAGCGATCGGCGCTGCGGCGATGGCATGGGCGAAATTTCCGCAGGAAACGGACCCACGCCCGCGGCCCTGTTCTTTGGCAGCAGTCATCCTGCCGAGATAATCTTTTCGCGTTTCGGCGCTGCGCGCTTTGATGCGCGACGTGACCTCTGCGATTGTTGCGTGGCACTGAACCATTAGATGTTTCTTTTCACGGCGCCCAATAAACGGTGACTGGCGCCTTACGCTGGCGAAGGATAGCGCTTACGGGCGCTTCGACAGGATTGTCATGAACGAGCGCTTTTTCATAGGCGCTGCGTTTTTCGGCGCCGATGATCATGATGTTGATCATACGCGAAGCGAGAATGGCGCCAAGCGTTAAGGAAAGCCTTGTCTCTGCGCCCGCCGCACCATCTATCGGTCCGATCTTACAAACAAGATCGGGACTACCCACATCGAGGCCGGCATTGACACCAGGCGCGCCGGGGAAAAGTGATGCGGCGTGCATGTCCGCGCCCATGCCAAGCAGTGTGACGTCAAATGGCCGAACTGTTTGTGCAATTGCTGCGTGCGCCGCAGCGACCGCTGCCTCCGGCGTATCAGTGTCGCCGCGCATTGATTTAAGGCAGGCGGTTACGGCGTTTGAATGTAATAGTGTGTCGCGCACCATTTTTTCATTGCTGGCTGCATTGTGTGTATCGACCCATCGTTCGTCGGAGAGCACGATTGTGGTGCGATTCCAGGGCGCATCCATTAAAGAAAGCTTGCGATACAACAGCGGCGCTGTTGTGCCGCCGGTAGCAACGAAACTTGCCGCGTCGCGTTGCGCGACTGCGT
The DNA here is from genome assembly GCA_021776335.1 of Hyphococcus sp. Classification (GTDB taxonomy): domain Bacteria; phylum Pseudomonadota; class Alphaproteobacteria; order Caulobacterales; family Parvularculaceae; genus Hyphococcus. The sequence goes on along the minus strand of JAJFGB010000010.1, from coordinate 122,195 downwards.
CTTTCAGATCTTGTGCGATATCTTTTGAAAGGGCATCAGTCAAAAGATCCGTATCTTGAAATTCTCGAAATTTCGGCGCCATTGTCGTCCTTATTCAATCCAGCTGTGACCATTTCGTTCCGTGAGCGCATGGGCGCCGGAAGGCCCCCAAACACCGGCGGGGTATTTTGACGGCGCTTGCGATTGTCGCTGCCATCCATCGACGATCCCGTCTATCCATGTCCATGCGGTCTCTGCTTCGTCACGGCGAACAAAAAGCGTCGGGTTGTTATTGATGGCTTCCAGCAGCAGGCGCTCATAAGCGATGCGCCGCCGCGGGAACTGTTCCTGATCTGCCTCATCGACGCTCAAATTCAACGCCACCGGAGACAATTGCATGCCGCCCGCATCCAAAAGGCTGGGCGCCTTGTTCATTAAGGTGAGTGAAATCTTCTCATCCGGTTGCAGTTTGATAATGAGCCGATTGGCTTGGAGTTCTTTGTCTTGAAAGATTGAATGCGGCACATTTCTAAATTGTACGGCAATTTGCGTTTCGCGCGATGGCATGCGCTTTCCGGTGCGTAGATAAAAAGGCACGCCCGCCCAGCGCCAATTGTCGATATAGGCGCTTATGGCGACAAATGTTTCCGTATCGCTATCGCCGCCGCCAGGCTCTTCGCCGTATCCCGGTACAGTTTCACCATCGGCCACGCCTTTGATATATTGTCCGCGCACGGTGTGCTGTGAAACATCAGAGGCCGGGATGGATCGCAGCGATCGCAGCACTTTGACCTTTTCGTCGCGTACGGCATCGGGTGCGTCGCTTGCCGGCGGTTCCATCGCCACCAGGCAAAGCAGCTGCAGAAGGTGATTTTGAACCATGTCGCGCAAGGCGCCATAATCATTATAATATGACCATCGCTCTTCAACCCCCACTGTTTCAGCGATGGTAATCTGAACATGTTCGACAGAGATCTTGCTCCACAAGGGTTCGAACAAAGTGTTGGCGAAACGTAACGCGAGAAGGTTTTGAACGGTTTCCTTGCCGAGATAGTGGTCAATACGGAAAATTCTGTCTTCGGAAAATATCGCCGCAAGAGAATCGTTGATCTCTTTGCAGGATTCATAATCGCGACCGAGTGGTTTCTCGACAATCACTCTTGAGGCGGAATGAGCGAGGCCCGCCGTGGCAAGATTTTTTGCAATGACACCATAAAGGCTGGGTGATGTGGAAAGGTAGAAAACGAATTCGCCAGCGCCGTCTACCTGGGTGGAAATCTTTTTATAGGTGTTCGGCGCGTCGGCGCTGCCGCTGACATAGCGGAGTTTTTTTTCCAGTCGCACCCACACCGCTTCGCAAAAATGGTCGCCGGTTCTTTCTATAAGGTGGTTCCTTGTCTTCGCTGTGAACTCGCTTGGGGTGAGCGGCGCCCGCGCGGTCCCGACAATAGTCAGCGCCTCAGGTAGGAGCCCGTCCGATTCAAGATGAAATAATGAAGGATACAGCATGCGCTGGGCCAGGTCGCCAGTGGCGCCGAACAAGACAATGGCTTTGTTGGTCATGGCGCCACTATCGCCGATTTGTGAGCGACCGTGCAATCGGCTCGGCTGAGGCGTCGTCTAGCGCTGCGGCATTGAATTGCACGCCGTCAATCCAGCTTTCGACGACCTCCATTTTGTTATTGAGTGCGACAAGGTTTGCGCGATATCCCGGCGCGATACACCCTATTTCACTGTCCAGCCCCAGAAAAGCGGCGGGGTTCAATGAGGCCATGTTGATTGCCTGTCCGTAATCGACGTCGAGCATAGACACAGCGTTGCGCACTGCCTGAGACATGTCGAGATTTGATCCGGCAAGGGTACCGTTCTCGGAGACGCAAGCGCCGTCCTCAACAGTAATTTTTCGGCCCTGCAATGTGAAGCAATCATCTGACCAGCCAACGGTTGGCATGGCGTCAGTGACCAGCATGAATTTATCTATAGGCTTGCAGCGCAGGGCTATTCTTAGCGAGGTTGGCGCCACATGGCGGCCATCGACGATAATTCCGCACCAGCTTTCTTGATCTTCAAGCGCAGCGCCGACAACGCCCGGTTCGCGGCTTGTAACAGGCGACATAGCGTTAAACAGATGGGTAAAGCCAGTAATACCAGCGTTGATCGCTTCCCGCGCCATTGTGTAAGTGGCGTTTGTGTGACCTGCAGAGACAATAACGCCATTGTTGGATAGTTGAGTGATCAGTTCCGGCGCCGCGTTTTCGGGCGCCAGTGTGACGAGTGTTTTGCCATGCTGAAGAGAAGACAGAAGTTCAATGTGGCTCGCCTCAAGGCGCCGGAATTTGCCGGGATTGTGGACGCCCTTTCTGTCGGTGTTTAAAAAAGGGCCTTCGATGTGAATACCGAGGACGCCCGGAACGCCTTCTGAGATTGCAAGGTCGACTGCGGCAATCGCAGCCTCAATGATATGAAGGTCGTCACTGATCAATGTCGGCAAAAACCCGGTTGTTCCAAATTGCCGGTGAGTTTGGCCAATTTTGCGAACTGTCTCCACTGTCGGTGCATCATTGAACAGGTATCCGCCGCCGCCATTGACCTGGGTGTCTACAAACCCAGGCGCAAGAAGGGCGCCGTGCAGATCATATGTATCGACACCGCTTGGTGTTTTGTCTGGTGTGGACACGGAGATAATCTCTGCGTCATCGATAATCACATGGCAGCCATCGACGATATCGTCGCCGGTAAAAATCCGCCCGTTGATCAATGCTGTCGCCATTACACAGTTTCCGTGACTTTTGAGAGATGGGGCGGACGGTCAGGATCAAGTCCGCGGGCGATAGAAACCGCATTGACCAGCTTATAGAAGCTTTGCGTCATCAAAATAGGTTCCAGTATGGGGTGGGCGCTGATCGCCGGCAGATTATTAATCGAGGGGTGATTGACGCCACAAGCGAATACATTGGCGCCGCGCGCTGCGAGTGTTCCAAGCGTGTCACGCATGCTGGACTGCGTCTCGTCGTTCTGGGAGAATGCCAGGACTGGAAAACCATCGGCAATCAATGCGGCCGGGCCGTGAAGGACTTCTGCCGCGCTATAAGCCTCGGCATGAATAGAACATGTTTCCTTGAATTTAAGTGCTGCTTCACGGGCGACACCGTACCCGACCCCGCGTCCGAGAACAAACATGCTCTGTACATCAATGAATGCTTCAGCGGCGTTTCGCCAATCAAGATCCCAGGCAGATTCAAGTTGGTCCGGTAGTTTCGTTATGGCGTCTAATAACTCACGATCATCTTTCCAGTGAGCAACCAGCTGCGCGATTGCGGCAAGGGCCGTGATAAAAGATTTTGTTGCGGCGACGCTTTTTTCGGGGCCGGCCTGCAGCGGAATGATTTCGTCCGCTGCGGCAGCAAGGGGGGAATCCTCGACATTGACCAAGGCGACAACAAAGGCGCCGGCTTTGCGGATGGCTGCTACTGCGGAAACAAGATCCGGGCTTTGACCCGATTGGGAAATGGCGATGCACAGGCTGTTTTCTGCACTGAGCGAGGTGTTGTAAATTGAGTTAACCGATAACCCTGCTGGGCTGGTGATAACGCCCAGCTCAATCTCGAGGAGATATTTTGCATAAACACAAGCATGGTCAGAGCTGCCGCGTCCGATTGTGGTCGCCAATACTGGCTTACTGGTGCGCAGCCGGTCGGCAATCCGCGCAAATTTGTCATTATTGCGTGTGATTTGGCGACGAATGGCAGCGCCAGCTTCTGCCGCTTCCGCAAACATCAGCGTATTGTCGCTTTGCGCGACGCTGATTTGAGGATTCGCCATAGATTTCGCGCCCTTGCTTGGACTGGCAATTTTCCAGAAAAAAAGCCAGATTCAACGAATTCTCGAATTGGCAGCGCGTATCATCGAAACGATTTTTCGCTGCTCCGGTAGCTTCTAATATATAGAACCAATTCACAGAAATAAAGCCTAAATGTCCTACATTGGTATGTTCTTTAGATTGATGTGTGGCGGAAAGCGTCTATAATCAGGAAAATACTTGGGTGCAGCTTCATCCGAGAGGTATTTAATTGGTAGTGTGTTCGGTGCTGCGGTTGGGAGTCCATCAACCCCAGCCTATTCCAACAGGGTCGAATTCCGCTGCCAGCGATCTTTCTCAATCGGCGAGATAAGCTGCCGAGGCCACAAATTGGAGCCAAGTCTTGACCGAATGCACTATCGTCGCCCCCGCGACCGGATGGGTCGGACCACTCACCGAAGCGCCCGACCCGGTTTTCGCAGATTTGATTATGGGCGACGGCCTGTTGCTGGATCCAACCGAAGGCGAGTTGCGCGCGCCGTGCGCCGGTGAGGTCATCGGTGTTGCGCGCACCCGGCATTCGGTGACGATGCGGGCCCATAATGGTGCAGAGATCCTCTTGCATGTGGGCATTGAAACGGTTGCACTGGATGGCGAAGGGTTCACCGTTCATGTGCATGAGGGGCAGTCCGTCGATGCGGGCGAACCTCTATTGTCCTTTGATCTCAATATTCTTGCGGCACAAGCCAAAAGCCTCGTAACGCCGATCGTTATCGCCAATAGCGACGATTATGAGATAACGCGGCGGGTTGGCGATTGTTCCATTGCGTCAGGGGACTTCCTGATGGCCCTGCGCCGCATATCCTTGAAAGTGGGCGTCGATTCTGAGCTCACAGCGTCGGAAGTTTTGGAAAAAGGCGCTTCGGTCAGCGGCAAAGTAGTTATTCCTCTGGAGCACGGCATTCACGCGCGCCCCGCGGCAAGGCTTGTAGAGGTAACCAAGAAATTCCAGTCGCAGATCATTCTTTCATCGCGCGAGCGCGGTGTTAATGCGCGCAGCCCGGTCGCGCTGATGGGGCTTGGCACGCGCTTTGGCGATGAAGTGATGGTCAGTGCGACAGGAGCGGATGCTGAAGCTGCCGTTCAAGAGATCATTGCGCAAATATCGGCTGGACTGGGGGAAGCGCTGGGCTCATCAGCGTCAAATGCCTTGGCGGCGAAGGGCATAGGGTCAAAAACGCAACCGGCGTCTGGTCCAAAGGCAAATATCGAACCCGTTGCGCTTGACGGCTCTGGCATTGTTAATGGAACGACAGGCGCCCCGGGGCTTTGCATTGGCGCTATCGTTCAATATCGCTCGCAAGAGTTTGATGTTCCTGAGCAGGGCGCTGGCGCTAAAGAAGAACGCCGTGCGTTCACACTCGCTATGGAGGGGGTTCGCAAAAACCTCACCCAGGCGGCAAAAGGCGCTGTTGGCGAGCAGCAGGAAATATTGACGGCGCATTTGGCATTGCTTGATGACCCAGTGCTGTTTGAACGCGCCGATGCGCTTATTAATGTCGGAAAAGGCGCGGGTTTTGCCTGGCGCACTGCGTCTCGTGAGCAGGCGGCTGTGTTGTCGGCGACCGGCGATCCTCTCATGGCAGAGCGCGCCAGCGACCTTCTCGACCTTGAGATGCAGTTTCTGGGCGCTCTTTCAGGAAACGACGAAGGAGATGATGCGCATATTCAGTCGGGCATGATCATTATCGCTGAGGATTTGCTTCCGTCACAATTTATCCGTCTGGCTGACAAAAATATCGGTGGCATTGCGACTGCTGGGGGCGGACCAACGTCGCATGTGTCAATTCTGGCCGCGAGCAAGGGCATCCCCTTATTGACGGCGGTGGGGCCGCGTTTGCTGACAATTCCCGATAGAACATCCGCAATCCTCGAGGCCGACCAGGGGCGGATGCAAATTGCACCATCAATGGAACAATCGTCCTTAGCGCAACAAGCGATTACAACGAGACGCAGCAATCAGGCGGCGGCGCAATCGCGTGCGCATGAAGAGTGTTTCACGGCGGATGGCGTCAGGATAAAAGTCTTTGCCAATCTCGGCGCAAGTAATGAAGCGACTGCGGCGGTAAACAATGGTGCGGAAGGTTGCGGGCTCTTGCGTAGCGAGTTTCTGTTTCTTGGTCGTGCGACCCCTCCAAGCGAAGACGAGCAATATACTGAATATCAAAAGATTGCAGATGGCCTTGACGGACGACCGCTTGTCATTCGCACGCTCGATATCGGCGGCGACAAACCCGCGCCCTATATCGATATTCCTGAGGAAGAAAACCCGGCGCTTGGCCTTCGCGGCATTAGGGTGTCTTTGCGGCAGCCAGATCTTTTGAAGACGCAGTTTCGTGCGATCCTGCGCGTGAAATCATCGGCGCCGATCCACATAATGTTGCCAATGGTTGTCGCGCTTGACGAGCTGCGAGAGTCGAGATGCATTCTTGATGACGCGCGCGATGAACTCGGTGTGATAAAACCCACATCCTTGGGCATTATGATTGAGACGCCGGCTTCAGCGGTGCTCGCTGACAGCCTTTCTCGGGAAGCCGATTTTTTCTCCATCGGCACCAATGATTTGACGCAATATGTGTTGGCCGTTGATCGCGGGAACCCGGCGGTGGCGGGAAAAGTGGATGGCCTGCACCCTGCGGTCCTGCGCATGATTAAGGGTTCTGTGGAGGCGGCAAACGCCAGCGGCAAATGGGTGGGCGTGTGCGGCGCCCTTGCCGCCGACCTTTCCGCAGCGCCGGTGCTCATCGGTCTTGGTGTGACCGAGCTTTCGTCAACAGCTGCAAGGCTTCCTGAATTAAAGGCGTTTATTCGCACCATAAATTACAGCGATTGCCAGTCGGTCGCTCAAACCAGCGTCAATCTGCACGCACCCACCGAAGTGCGCGAGCTTGTGCGATCGGCTTGGGCTCATTTGGCGGAATGGACTTGAGGAGAATATAATCGTGGCGACAATGATGAATAGCGTCCAGCATCTGGGACGCACACTGATGCTGCCCATCGCGGTGCTACCAGTAGCCGGTTTGTTATTGCGTTTTGGGCAGCCGGATTTATTCGATATTCCTTTTGTCGCGGCTGCGGGCGCAGCAATCTTTTCCAATCTTGGCCTTTTGTTTGCGATTGGCGTCGCGGTGGGTTTTGCAAAAGAAAACCACGGGGCCGCAGGGCTTGCCGGCCTGGTGGGATATCTGGTTGCAACACATGGCGCTCAAACGTTGATTGGCGTGCCGCCCGAAATGCTTGCAGCTTTAAGCGAGGATGCGCGCGGCCTTGCGGAAGCCGCCTTCAAAGAAAGGGAAATCGGCAAGCTTAGCGTGCCGATCGGCATTATTTCGGGCATCATCGCGGGGTCTTTGTACAACAGATACAGCAATATTAAGTTGCCGGAATTTCTCGCGTTCTTTGGTGGGCGACGTTTTGTACCCATTGCAGCGGGCTGTGCGGGCGTAATTGTAGCCGCGGTTTTCGGTTTTGGCTGGCCGCATATCGAAGGTGGAATGGACCTTTTCAGCCGTGCGGTCGTTGGCGCCGGCGAAGGCGGGTTATTCGTCTATGGCGTGTTGAATCGCGTGCTGATCGTCACCGGGTTGCATCACATTCTCAATAATGTCGCATGGTTCATTATTGGCGATTACAACGGCGTGACAGGAGATTTAAATCGGTTTTTCGCCGGCGATGAAACCGCCGGCGCTTTTATGTCGGGATTTTTCCCGGTCATGATGTTCGGCCTTCCGGCTGCGTGTTTTGCCATGTATCGCTCAGCACCAATCGGTCGGCGCCGCGAAGTCGGCGGCATGTATTTGTCGCTCGGCTTAACGTCGTTTCTCACCGGCGTAACTGAACCGATTGAGTTCACATTTATGTTCCTGGCGCCCGCGCTCTATGTCGTCCACGCATTGTTAACAGGCGTATCCATGGCGTTGATGGATTTCCTCGATGTCAAAATGGGCTTCGGTTTTTCGGCCGGTCTGATTGATTATTTGTTGAATTTCAACAAATCGACCCGGCCGTTATTGCTCATACCGATCGGCATCGTATATGCCGCGATTTATTATGCGATGTTCAGGTTGGTCATTGTTAAATTCAATCTGAAGACGCCCGGCCGCGATGCGCCGGAGGCATCGCCTGCCCAAAATGTCGGACCTGCGCACGACAATGAAAAAGCGTATGCATTTATCAAGGCGCTAGGCGGTCCGGAAAATCTAACATCTGTGTCGGCGTGCACCACGCGGCTTCGTCTCGTTGTGGGCAGCAACGATGCGGTTGATGAGGCTGCTTTAAAAGTTCTCGGCGCGCGCGGGGTTATCAGGCCATCGGCGACCACGATACAGGTTGTCGTCGGCGCCATTGCTGACCAAACCGCTGACGAGATCAAGCAGGCGCTCGCGTCATTAGGGTCTGATGCCGGCTCAAATATTGTTTCTGACACGGCGGATGCTGCGAAACTTGCAAATGCTGCTCCTCACTACCCAACACTAAGCGCTGAAAAAATCAGGGAGATGCTTGATGGGCTTGGCGGCGCTGCAAATATTGCTGATGTGCAAACGGTGTCGAGCCGACTGGTGCTGAAACTGAAAGATTATTCGCGTGTGGATGAGAAAAAAATCTTGGCTATGGGTGCGCGTGGACTGTCGCGATTAAACCCTGACGGACTTCATCTTTTGCTGGGGCCTGCTGCGCCGGGCGCTGGCGATTCCCTCAGGGAATTACTGGTTTAGAAGTAACGCAGCCCCGCAGGACGGGACAATCGCGGGAACTCATTGTTGTGCTTAACTATTGAGTTCCGCAACGAAGTCGTAGGTATCGCCTCGGTAATACGATCTCGCGATTTCAACAATGCGTCCGTCTTTTAAAAACCCGCGCCGTTCAACCAATAGTCCCGCATCGTTTTCCTTGGCTTGCAGTAGTCTTGCCTGTTCGGCGTTAAGCAATATCGCGCGCAGACGTTGAAGCGCGCGTGCAGGCCGATACCCGGTTTCTCCCAGCGCGTCATAGAGCGACGTTTTTACGGCCTCCGCCGATGGCAGGCAAAATGCTGGAATAAGTGTATATTCCAGAGACATCGGCGCGTCGTCGGCAAATCTGAGGCGATGAAAACGATATACTTTTATACCAGGGCTGAGGCCGTAATTCATGACCTCTTCCGAGGTAACCTCACTGACAGAACGCTCCAACCATTTGCTGTGGACGCGAAACCCGCGTGCAGCCATGTCTTCGGAAAAAGACGTCAGCTGTGAGAAATTCTTTTCAACCCGGGTCGAAACGAAGGTGCCTGCGCCCTGCCGCCTGGTCAGCAGTCCTTCGCTAACCAGTCCCCCCAAAGCCTTGCGCACGGTGATTCGGGAAACCTTGAATTCGTCCGCCATATCGCGCTCTGCGGGCAGCAGCTGGTCGGGGAGCAGGGCGTTCTCGTTGATCGCCTCGCGCAGCTTGCGTTGAAGCTGCTTATAGAGCGGCTCCCTGTCGGCGTCGTCCAATGGTCCTATGAGTTCGATAAAAGGCGCCATTTAAGCTCTTTGATTGAATTCCAGCTGATATTTATGTGCGGCTACAATCAGATAGCGCCGTCCAACTCCAGCTTATGACACAAATGAAGTCAAATTCAAACGCGATTTTCTGCTAATCTGCAAGGTCGTTAAGATCAGCTCAGCTGACATACAGGCAAAATTATTAATATTGACCTCTTTCAAAGGTATGCTAAAAGGTATCTGTAATTACATAAATGGTATGTAATTGGACTGGTGCGAAGGCGCCAAACCTGGTGGCTGCTGTTGGCGTAAGGGCAGGCAATTGTTGCAAGCCCAGTCGATTGTCTGAACCAGGCATTCCAACCGGGAGGGTATACTGATGAAAACAAGAACAGCTTTTTGGGCGGGCTCGGCCAGTGCGCTTGCGCTCATGGCGGGGGCCGGTGCATTTGCGCAAGATGCTGCGGGCTCAGCCGACGACGTTATTGTCGTCAAGGGAATCCGCGGTTCGCTTCAGCAATCAATTGCCGCCAAGCGAGATGCGGATGCTGTGATCGAAGTGATTACGGCGGAAGATATTGGCAAATTTCCAGATAAGAACATTGCAGAATCCCTGCAACGCATTACCGGCGTCTCTATTCGTCGTGATTTTGGCGAGGGTGAACGGGTATCTATCCGCGGCGCCTCCGCAAACCAAAATCTGACGCAGCTCAATGGTCATGCTGTTGCGACGGCTGACTGGTTCGTTCTGGATCAGCTCGCGGCATCGCGCAGTTTCAATTATCTGCTGCTGCCGTCTGAACTTGTCGGAAGTCTGGAAGTTTTCAAAAGTACGCAGGCCAATCTAGATGCTGGCGGCATCGGCGGTACAATCAATGTACACACGCGCAACCCGCTTGATCTCGATAATTTTGTCGCTCAAGTGTCCCTGCAGGGAGCCTATAATGATCTTGCGAGTGATGTAGATCCATACGCATCAGGAATGCTGAGCTGGAAAAATGACTCAGGCACACTTGGTCTTCTCGTGGCGGGCAACTATCAAAAACGGTCATTGCGTCGTGACGGCTTCGAAATTCTTGGTTACGCGCAAGCCGCTATCGCCGACCAGGGTGGGGCTCTTTTCGATGCGCCGTCCTTGATCGGATCGGCCCTGTTCGAACAGGAACGCGTTCGCAAAGGCGGAAACTTCACACTCGCTTTCAGACCTAATGATTCGTTGGATGTAACGGTCAATGGTTTGTGGTCGGAGATGGAAGCTGACAATTACAATCAGAATTACCTGACCTGGGTTTCTCAGACCCTTGGCGCTGGCGTACAACCGACCAATACAGTTGTTGGCGCCGATGGCACGCTTCTCGCTGGTGATTTCGCATTTAATGCTGGCAGCAACGGCGTTGTTTATGACGCAATCCTACGCGAAGCCGACACGCGCACGCGTTCGATCGACATTGACGTCAATTATGATGTTTCCGACACGCTCCGTTTCCATACTAAAGTTGGATACACTGATGCGTTAGGGGCAACGACGAACGAGCCATTTTTTGAAACCAACGCACCTACCGGGTTCAGCTTTGATTTGAGCCAGCGGGCGCCGCAAGTTTCTTACAACGACATTGACCCGACAAGCACCGCTGATCTTTCGAGCATGGTTGTGGGTTGGTCTGCCAACAACAAGACCCGCAACGACGACGAAGAATTCTTCGTTTATGCTGACGCTGAAAAAGACGTTGATTTGGGCGCTATTAATCGGTTCAGCATAGGTCTTAAATATTCTGCGCATGAGCGTTCATTGGACACAATCAACGGCCAGCGTCGTTCGATCATCAATCGGATCGACCCGGCGTGTAATGCGACAGCAGTATGTAGTCTCGCTGATGTCGCTGGCTCGGTGACGCCCGACAATTTCTTGAGCGGGGTCTCTGTTCCTGGGTCGCTGACAAGCTTCATTCAAGTTGATCCGGATCTGTTGCAGGCGCTCCATGACCGATTGGTCATTGATCCGACTGTTAATGTCGGGAACATGCTGGATACGCAATTTACCGGTACGGGAAACTCCGAAACCTTTAACCCGGCGAGCGTCTTTACGATTGAGGAAGACACCATTGCTGGTTTTGTTATGGGTGAGTTCGACGCTGATCGCCTTCGCGGCAATTTCGGTGTTCGCGTGGTCAGCACTGAGCAAACTGTTGATAACTTTACAGGCGGTGTTGGCGCTGGCGTTCCTGGCGTTCTTCTCAGCCCGTTTGGCAACTTTGCCCCGACCACCCGGAGCACACGCCATACGGATATCTTGCCGAGCGTCAATTTCGTGTTTGATGTAAACGACACGTTGTTGTTTCGCGGCGCGGCCGGCCGGTCGCTGGCGCGGCCAGACTATAATTTGATTGGCGGTTCGGTGAGCACGACTGCGTTGTTGCTGACCGGTAGCGGCGGTAATTTCGATCTCGAGCCCATCCGCGCCAATAACTATGACGCAGCTCTGGAATGGTATCCGGATGACGACAGCATCTTTGCGCTGGGCGTCTTCTATAAGGATTTCAGTTCGGCTGTGGTCAATGACACGGTCGTCAGCCAGCAGATCCTGCAGGTTGGCGTTGCAACGGATCCACGCGTCACCAATCCGGCGAATAATTGTACGCCAGCTGGCGGCACGCTGATCTTCAATTGCGACTTTGCTCTTTCGGTGCCAACCAATAGCGCTGGTTATGCGGTTCGCGGCATCGAAGCTAATGTGCAAAAAGCCTTTCCAGGCGGATTTGGTTTCGTTGGAAACTTCACATTCTCTGACGCTGACGATGCAGGCGGTAAGCCGGTTCCGGAAAACTCAAAGTACTCCGGTAATGCCAGCGTTTACTACGAAAACGATCTCGTGAGCGCGAGATTGAGCTATACCTACCGGTCGAGCTATTTCATCAATGTGGATCGTGGTCGGGACCTGTTTTCAGCAGCGACAGACTCTCTTGATGCATCGGTGACCGTCAACGTCCTGGATAATTTGGCGCTGACAGTGGATGCGACCAATCTTCTCAATGAGAAGCTCTATCAGTATTACGATAATCCGGATAAGCCAGCGCGCCTCTATGAAAATGGTCGCTGGGTCTTTTTCGGAGCGCGTTTCTCTTACTAGCGGAAAATCCCTCCCTGTAACTTTAACCCGGGCATTTATTTGCCCGGGTTTTTGTTTTTGTAGCTTCAGGAAATCTGGTTTCGATCTGGTGTTGGAGCGAGCGCTATGACAGGTTGGTATCGGAAGTGCTTTGAATAAAAGAGAGTGCGGCATGTCGAAGCCTATCAATAATATATTGATTGTCGGCGGCGGAACGGCCGGGTGGCTGACGGCGGCCTATCTCGCGCGTAAATTAGGCGCTGCTGAGCCGGGTGGCGTCGAAATCACACTAATTGAATCGGAAGAGGTGCCGACGATTGGCGTTGGGGAGGGGACGTTTCCGTCCTTACGTCTGACGCTTGCGACGATCGGCGTTGATGAAGCTGAGTTCATGCGCGAATCAACCGCCGCGTTCAAACAGGGCATTAGCTTTGTGAACTGGGTGGAGACGCCGGAAGAAGGGCGGCGCGAGCGCTATTTTCATCCCTTCAACTCGCCGCGGGAGCTTGGGCGCGGCATTGATTTATCTCCTTACTGGCTTTTGGATCAGCCAAATGGGCGCCCTTCGTTTGCTGACAGTGTAACGCTGCAGGAGAAAGTCTTTGACGCCGGTCGCGGGCCGAAACGCCTGACTGACGAAATGTATTCCGGCCCGATGAATTACGGCTATCACCTTGATGCGGGAAAGCTCGCCAAATATCTTGCGAAAGTATCAAAAAGGCTCGGCGTAAAACATATCACTGACCATGTAGACAAAGTGAATGTTGACGAACGTGGGCATATCACCTCGCTTGAGACCCGAAAAAGCGGCGCTCAAAAAGCCGGGTTATATATCGACTGTACGGGATTTGCGGGATTGCTGATCGGCAAGACGCTGGGCGCCTCTTTTCGCGGCATCGATCATCAGCTCTTTGTCGACCGGGCGGTTACAATGCCGATCCCACATGACCGTGACGACGCGTCAATTGCGTGCGCCACCATTTCTACAGCGCATGAAGCAGGCTGGAGCTGGGATATTGGCCTGTGTGACCGGCGCGGCATCGGCTATGTTTATTCCAGTGATCACACAGACGACAGTCGCGCCGAAGAGGTCTTGCGTAATTATATCGGACCGGCCGCGGAGGGGCGATCAGCCAATCATTTGAAAATGCGCATTGGGTATCGCGAGACACCGTGGGTGAATAATTGTGTCGCGGTCGGGTTGTCCGGAGGCTTTCTCGAACCGCTCGAGTCAACGGGCATCGTCATGATCGAGGCCGCCGCGCATCTGATCGCCGATTATTTTCCGCGCCACGGTGATTTTGAATCAACGTCACGATTGTTCAACCGGGCTTTGCGCGAGCGGTATGAGTGCGCCGTTGAGTTCATCAAGCTTCATTTCTATCTGAGCAAACGCCGGGACACGGATTTCTGGCGCGACAACACAAATCCTAAATCAGCGCCGGACGGCTTGCTGGAAAAACTGGAGCGATGGAAGCACCATACGCCAACGAAATATGACCTCGATAGCATCCACGAGTCGTTTCAGTATTTTAATTACCAATATATTTTGTACGGAATGAAAAGCTTCCCGGAAATGGGCAATGAGGCGGTGTTTTCTCATCGGGCGGCGGCAGCTCAAGAATTTAAGAGCGTGCAGGAAGCCTCCAAGAGGGCATTGGCGGCATTGCCGGATCATCGCAGCCTGTTGCGCGATGTCTATGAGCAGGGATTTTCAGCCCGTTGAGTGCATCAAATGACGAATTTTGAATTGAACGAAGATTGTTCCGTCACGGTTGAGGCGATTGGACATGAACGTCACCCGGTTATCATTATCGACGGATTTTTAAAAAACCCGGCGATGCTGATTGATATCGCTGCCGATTGTGATTTCACACCGGTCGAAGAGGCCGGAAATTTTTACCCGGGTATCCGGGCGCGCGCACCGCAAGAGTATGCGGCATGTGTTTATCGCAGTACTTCTACGCTTATCGGCGATGTGTTTGGAATATCCAATGGCGTAAGGGCGAAGGTAAGCTTGTGCGCGTTTTCGCTCGCGACCATGAAACCCCATGAGCTCAACGCAATTCAATGCCTGCCGCATTTCGACACCAGCAATTCAAATCAATTCGCGGCGCTGCACTATTTGTTCAGCGGTGATCTTGGGGGCACGTCATTCTATCGTCATCGCGATACAGGATATGAAGCGATAACCAGCGACCGAACCGGGCAATATGTTGACTCTATTAAGAAATCCACGGGCGCGGATGCGGCGCAGCCGACGGGCTACGTTAATGGCGATACCGATTTGTTTGAGCGCATCGCTGACATTGAGGCGAAAACGAACCGGCTCATCATCTATAAAAGTTTTTTATTGCATTCCGGCAGCATCGGGTCCGATCAGAACTTTACCGAAAACCCGCGTGAAGGCCGTCTCACCGCAAACACATTTCTCGAGATTGGCTAAACCAGCGCGCATCCGCTCGGCTGATTTTTTTGCTGATGGTTCGGCGGAGAGGTCTGAAGGCCGGTTACAGGCATTCACCCAAGTGATGAAAAAATTGTCGTTTCTGTCGGGTAGGGCAGACAGGGCGTCAGTCCCTGGGTGACAATCGTTTTCATCTCGATACCGGGGGTGATGCCGCGAAACCGGGCCATGTCCGAATTATCCAGCAATATTGCGCCGCCCGGTTTCAGATGAAGCGGTGCGATTTCCATGCAACGCTGCCGGCATCGCCCGTCAATGATGATTAGATCGTGCAACTCGCGATTGCTTGTCAGCGCGGTGACATAATTCTTGTATGACTGCCCTCTCAGATCATGCCTTGACGCCTCATATTTTGCGTCGAACGCCGTATCGGCCTGATGCAGGTGATAGTTCACATTCGAAGGCTTGATCTCCGATACGGTCTTGAAGAAATCATGATCATCTTCAACTGATGTAACCTTGGCGGCGCGACGCGCTAGCCAAATTGTGCTGGCGCCTGAACCGAATTCGAATACCGATGGCGCTTCGCGCGATTGCAGAAAGTTATCAGCCCACTCGATGGCGTCGAATGTCCACCAGGCCAGATCGAGGCGCGACATCTCTTTCACATCGTAAATCGCCAAAAGCGATTGCAGATAGCGTTTGCGCGGATCTCCGGGGAGTATACCGATTGTGTTCGAGGGCCGATGATAAAGACTGCTCCGTGACAGTATTGATCGCGCCGCCCACATGCATTTTGCATATTGAACTTTTAGCCCGAGGAGCTTTCGATCACCTGGCTGGGCCAGAGAAGACAAGGTCACCATTACAATCCGCCTGTTGTCATTTGTCGCTTCATGAATTGCGATCCGGTGCAAAAACGAACCGTTTCACCATACTATAATTGATCACCATTGACGCAATGGACGCAACGATAAGGGCCATGAGCGGATATTGTCCGCGCGGCGTTAAAAATACGATCGCTGTGTAAATCGCGAGATTTGCCGCAAGGCCGAAACACTTAACGGCGATATATCGAAAGATCTCGGTACGGGTGACCCTTGTCTTGACGGCGAAAGTGAAAATGCGATTGAGCAGCCAGGTCGTCAGCATCGCCGCTGATATCGAAACCACGCGCCCGCTGAATGCGCCGGCGCCAAAACCATTCATCAGAACATACAAGACGATTGCGTCAGCCGCAAAACCGGTCAGGCCAACAATGCCAAAGGATGTAAATCGCCTAAGCTCGAGCGGTGCAGCGTTCCGCGCCTTGGCGAACATATACGGCACTGACATCAATTGTTTCGCGCCCAGGCAGTCAGCAGGGCACGCGCAAAGCGCAACCCATAGAGAAATTCGTTGCCTTTTTTACTCGTCCCACTGATGCGCCGCGAAAACCGGATTGGCGCTTCGCCGATCCGATATCCTAACTTGGCGCACATCACCAAAAATTCCGATGTGTGATATTGGTCCTGATATAAACGCAGGTCCAACAGGCGATCTGCCCGAACGGCGCGATAGCCGCTGGAAATATCTGTGATATGTTTGCCCATGAGAACATTGTAGAGCGTGCTGAACAGTTTCACGCCGGCATGGCGCCACCAATGCGTGATTTCGTGGCTGCCGAGAATGCGCGACCCGATAACGACATCAGCATCATCGTTGAGGATTGGACGGACCAGGCCAGGCATCTCCTGGGGATCGTTTTGACCGTCTGAATCGATATTCACTGCAACGCGGGCGTTAAATCGCTCCGCCGCTTCAAAGCCAAGGCGAATGGCCGCGCCGCCGCCGCGTTGAAACGGGCTGCGAATTACAAATGCGCCGGCATCGCGCGCGATCTTTGCAGTGTTATCTGTACTGCCGTCATCGACGACCAGCGCGCGTACGGGCACGCCATCAATCTCCACAGGCATTTTACGCAAGACGGCGCCAATATTATTTTCTTCGTTGAGCGCAGGAAGAATCGCGATGATGGCGCCATCTGGAATCGATGCTTGCGGCGTCGCCGCTTTAAAATCATTGATTGCGACATGGCGGATCAATCGATCGAGCTGTTCTTTGGTTTTCTGTGTTTGTGCGCCGAACGCCGCTGCCGCCACCCAAAGGATCAACATCGCGACAATCAACAGTGCAATTAATCGGCTGCCGGGATAGGCGCCGATCGACAGGAGGTCCGTTAATATGCTTGCGACGCCGGGAAAAACCGAAACGGCGCCCATCAGAACGCCGCCAATGCCGATCAGGAGCGCTGCAGGACCGCGCGGCGTGACCCGCCGCAGGCCCATCATGCCAAGCAATGCCATTAATATTCCGGCGATGACACCGAGCATGCGAAGCGTCGAAAAGTCCTGGAAATCCATTACCGGCCCCTTGCTGACGCCGCCCATTCTGCGCCCCTATCTTATTGATGAAACGGGTTAACAAAAGGTCGCCGAGTGCTGGCGATGGGCCTCGATGTTTAAGGAAAGTTGACGTTTACATCGCCATATTCTGGCGAAAACCTGGTTAACAGCGAGGCAGGGGCATTAATAGATGAGCGCCGAGTTGCATTCTCCATCTATCGTATATTCGCGCATGCCGCTCATCGCCGCCATCGCTGGCGTCATTGCGATCATGGGTTCCTTTCTGACACCGGTGACCGCGTTCAACACTGACGAAGTGGCCTATATCGAAATGGCGCGCGCCATGGCCGAGCGCGGGTCTCTCTTTGTTGATCATCAAGCCGCGCCGGCTGACGCGCCGGCGTTGACCCGTACTTATTGGGTGGCGACAGCCCATGGCGATCGGGTCGTGCCACAATATCCAAGTGGTTATGCGCTTGTTGCAGCGCCTTTTTATAAGCTCTTCGGTTTGAAGGGCCTTGTGCTGATGAACGCGATTGCCGGTTTTCTGGCGCTGTGGCTCACATGGAAAATCGCTCTTCGAATGACGGCGGACGAGACGATTGCGGCAACGGCCCTGTTGATCGCTGCTTTCGCAAGTTACATTTCGAGCTATATGTTCGCGATCTGGCCACATGCGCTGGCGCTTGGTGTTGTGCTGGCCGGCGTGTTGTTGGTGCTGGACGCTGCAGAAAAACAGGGCAGAGATCGATATTGGCGCGCTTCAGCCGCGGGACTCTTCTTTGGTCTTGGTATGTTTTTTCGTATGGACGCGGTCTTGCTGGCGGCGGCGGTGTTCTTCTGGCTAAGGTTGTTTGCGCTGCCAAAGGACCGTCTCATCGCCATTGTCTTTTTGGTGTCGCTGATCCCGGCCTTATGGCTGTCGGCATGGATCAATGAAATCAAATACGACATCTTCCAGCCTTTCACCTATGGCCCGAAGGAAGACAGCAACGACAATTTCTATAATTACGTGTTGTTCGGCGCCGTCGGCATTGGCGGTCTCATCTTCAGCTTTGTCATTGACACATCGCAAGCCTGGGTGCGGCGTGCAGTCGATGCGGTGCGCCAGCCGAAAGTGCTTGGCCTTTGCGCAATCGCGATTGGCGCCATTGCATTGTTTGTCGATCCGCTCTTTTCCCTGCTGCGCGGCGTCTATGTTTTGACGTTTGATATCCAGGCGCTGGCTAAAGAAAATTTCGTAGAGGGCCTTTATCGCAATCATTATGGGCAGATCGATTATTGGGGCCTGCCTAAGAAAGCCTTTTTCCAAAATCTGCCTTTCGCTGCGCTCGCGCTCGCGCCGATCATGATGTTCTTTCGCGGCGTCAATGTGAAAACAACAGGGTTCTGTCTTTTGATCATTGGTGCGCCATTAGCGTTTTATTCAATCCGAAGCTTCCAAGGCGGCATGACGTTTAACATGCGTTATTTTCTGCCAATGATTCCCTTCGTCGCTATTTTGAGCGCAGTCGCACTTGGCGAAATCCAACGCAAAGCGAACCTGTCGCCAAAAACATTTCGCTATAGCTTGTTTGCGGGCGCCTTCGCCGGAGTTTTATTCTATTCGACTCTGTCAACGCTCCATGCGCCATGGGCAATTCCGCTGTCACTCTATCCGCAATTAGCGGTATTCCTGGCGCTCGGTGCGGTTGTTATTTACGAATTCTTTGCTGACACGCCGGGTGTGAACAAAACAGCACTCATTCTTTCAGGAATCGCCTTTGGTTATGCAAGCATATTGAGCTTGAATGACGCCGCCGGGAATACGAATATAAGAGTGCGCACGGTAGAGTTTGAACAGGCCCATCCGGGACTTTTCAAACCGGGATCGCTGGTCTTGTCGTCAAGGGAACATGCGCTTGTCGGCGCGAGCCTCAACGGTGTTCATGTCAGCAGAGCGGAAACCGGCGAAGAAGATATCACGGCGCAAGCGATTGCTGCTTATATCAATGATGGTCGTTGCGTTTATATTCATACCAAACTGGGCCTGGATCAATCGGGCCTCAGTGACGTTGTCGATATATCACCGCCGCGCGCGCAAAACGCGACGGCCGAGGACAACGCGATCTACACATTGCCCGGTTTGGCGGAAAAATGCGGCTTTGGCTGAGGCTGCACGGCAGCCGGAACCGTGATCTATTTATATCCAGCGTGCATTCGATAGCGCAGCATCTCGCGGTTCAGCTGCGAAATTTTCGTAACGCCCATCAGCCTCATGTCGCGCTCTATTTCATCGCGCAAATTACCAAGCGCCTTTTCGACGCCTGGCTGTCCGGCTGCGGCAAGTGCATAAAGATAAAGCCGCCCGCCGGAACAGGCTTTTGCGCCGGCGGCGAGCGCTTTTAGAACATGTGTGCCCCGGCGAATGCCGCCGTCCAGAATAACATCAATTTTATCGCCAACAGCGTCAGCAATTTCTGCAATCTGATCGAAGGGCGTACGTGATCCGTCAAGTTGCCTTCCGCCATGATTTGAAACCATGATTGCTGTTGCGCCGATATCAACCGCTTTTTTCGCATCGGCAACGCTCATCACGCCCTTAAGGCAAAATTGACCGCCCCAATCTGAGCGCAAGGCTTCTGCATCGCGCCAATCCATCGTCTGATCGAGCAATGTCGAGAAATATTCGCCGATAGAAATGGCGTCTTTGGATCCTTCGGGTAAATAATCTTTGAGTTCAGCCAGCTCAAATTTTGGACCGAACAAATAATTAAACGCCCATTCCGGATGCATCGCGAAACTAAAGAGGCTATCCAGCGTCAGACGTGGCGGTGATGTAAATCCGGTTTTAAGATCACGCTCGCGGTTGCCGCCAGTGATGGTGTCTACGGTTAAAGCAAGAACATCAAAATTAGCGGCCTTGGCGCGTTCAACCATTGAAGCATTAAGGCCGCGGTCTTTGTAAAAGTAGAACTGAAACATTTTCGGCGACGCCGTTAGTGCGGCAATTTCGGCCAGGGACACGGTGCTTAGCGAAGAAACGCCAAACATTGTGCCATATTTTTCTGCAGCACTTGCGACAGCGCGCTCACCGTCATGATGAAACAATCTTTGTAACGCCGTTGGAGAGCAAAAAATCGGCAAATCAAGCTTTTGTCCCATCACAGTTACTGACATATCGATATTATCAACGCCCGCCAGAATATTCGGCACGAGATCGCAATCGTCAAAAGCGGCAGTGTTGCGCCGATAGGTGACTTCGTCATCGGCGGCGCCGTCAATATAGTGAAAGATAGGTCCCGGCAGCCGCCTTTTGGCGAGCGCGCGCAAATCGCTGACATTGCTGCAATCTTTCAACCGACGGGTCATGCGGCCCTTCCTCAATCTCATTTGATGTGTATGCCTTGGAGGCAAGGCTTTGCAGGTTCCGGTTTTGTGGTCAAATTCGGGAAATCTATGGGAGCGCCCGTAGCGCCTGCAAGTTTCAGCCGCCGGCGCCATCCGCGTTGTTCAATCTGAGGGGGCAATGCCGTACCCACAATGGAAACCGGCGTGTTTGAAAGGAACTTAGGGAAGTTACGAGACGAAATCGATGCGTTGTCCTGATAATGATCCAGAAAAAAAGAGGGGCGCCATATGGCGCCCCTCTCTTACTTTAATTATTAGGCCTAATTAGTGGTCATCATCGTGAGCGTGCGCTTCCAGATCGGCTTCCGTGCAACCGCTTTTGACGTACTCTTCAAGCTCATGTTCGACATCCGGATGATCATGTTTTAGAGCATCAATGATATGCGTGTCATCGCTCTTGTCGCCATGCAGTACATGGAAAGCCTCGAGCGCCTTTGCCGCACCGATCACATGATCGATATGTTTGGCATGTGCATCGCAGCTGTCATGACTGGCTGATCCCGCTAAAACCGGCGTGGCAAGCATAGCAGTCCCTGCAATAGCGGAGAGTAGAAAAACGTTACGATTTTTAAGCATCTGTGTATCCCTTTGTCACTCGTTAACTTTTCATCCCTCAATGCGAAAGAAGGCCTAAAGCAAAACAATTAAGACTAAGAAAAAGAAACCATATTGGTTACGCGGATGCATGTTTAGTGACGTTGCCCCATGATTCTCCGCGTTTATGGGCTCGACCTGTTCTGGTGGCGGACCAGGTATGTGAGAAGACGGGAACAACCGCCCCCATCGTCTTAAGTCTTTAGCCTTTAGCCTTTAGCCGGTTCGGAACATCCAAAAGATCGTCAGGCAAATGGTCAAGAACAGTAATGTCGCGCCGATGCTGACGCCAATCGAAACGTCGCCTTCACCAAAGAACGTCCAGCGAAATTTGCCCAAATGCCGATTGCGGAACCAAAGAAGCAAAACGTCACCGCAATCGTGACGAGGAAGAGTACTATCAAAAAGGGGTGGCCGATGGTCACGTCGACGAACAAACTCGTCGTCAGCAAGATAATCACACGGATAACGGCGGCGCGGCCCGCGGTGGCGGTGCTTGCAGCATTGCGGTAAATTTTGGTAATAGTGCGCCGGTGCGCAAAAGCCCTTCCGGCAAGATAAAATGGTGCTTGCGTTACAACTAAGGGCAAATTGGATAAGGAACGCATCTGCAGCGTTTGGAGAGGCAAGTCATGAAAAAACGGAATGTCGATATCGTTGTGATCGGCGCGGGCAGTGCTGGCATGCGCGCCTATCGCGAGGCTGCGCGCGTAACAGATTCGGTGTTGCTTGTAGAAAGCGGGGACTATGGCACGACTTGCGCGCGCGTTGGCTGTATGCCGTCAAAATTGCTGATTGCCGCCGCTGAGGCCGCCCATCACGGCGCCAATGCGGGGCAGTTCGGCGTTCACTATGCGCCGCCGGAAATTGACGGCGCCGCAGTGATGCGACGGGTGCGCGCAGAGCGCGACCGATTTGTCGGTTTTGTCGTCGAGGATGTGGAAAATTGGCCGCAAGCGCACCGGGTCAAGGGCAAAGCGACCTTTCAATCAGATCATGTTCTGTCCATCGGCGATAATCTGGAAGTGACCGCTGATCGTATTATCATCGCGACGGGCTCGCGTCCGAATATCATCCCGCCGCTGAAAGAGTTTGGCGATCGGCTGATTATCAATGACGATATCTTCTCCTGGGATGAGTTACCGGAATCCGTCGCGGTTTTTGGCGCCGGCGTGATTGGTCTGGAGCTGGGGCAGGCGCTGCATCGTCTTGGCGTGCGCGTGACACTTTTTGGGCGCGATCACCTTGTAGGGCCGTTGACTGACCCAAAAGTAATTGCCGCCGCATGCAGTGCTTTTTCGGGCGAGTTTGAATTTCATCCGCACGCTGAAGTCACACGGCGCGCCAATTCCAGTGATGGCGTCGAGGTCGACTATGTTGATGGGGGCGCTTCCAGGACGGCGAAATACGATTTCGCATTAGCGGCGACCGGCCGCCGGCCGAATGTCGATAATTTGGGCCTGGAAAATACATCACTGGAACTCGATGCGCGCGGCGTTCCCGTTCACGATCTTTTTAATAGCCGTTGCGGCGCATCTCATATTTTCATTGCAGGGGACGCTAATAACCGGTTCCCGCTTTTGCATGAGGCTGCGGATGAGGGCCTTATCGCTGGCTACAATGCGGCGCATTATCCTGAAATCCGGCGCTTCAAAAAAAGTGCGCCTATCGGCGTCGTTTTCAGTGATCCACAGATTATGATGGTTGGCAAAAGTCACCGCGAGCTTGTTGATGGGGGCGTTGATTTTGAAGCTGGCGAGCTCGACTGGAGCGATCAGGGCAGGGCGCGTGTTATGCTGGTCAATAAGGGTCTGTTGCGCGTTTACGGCGAGCGAAACACCGGAAAATTTCTTGGAGCCGAGATGATTGGGCCACGCGCTGAGCATCTGGCGCATCTGCTGGCCTGGTCTTACCAGTCAAACCTCACAGTCGCCGAAATGCTCGAGCGGCCATTTTATCACCCTGTGGTCGAAGAGGGCGTGCGCACAGCGTTGCGCAATCTGAACTTTGCGCTGGAGATGGGCGGAAAGCCGTTGCCGCGCTGCCTCGATTGTGGACCGGGGAGTTGATGGGAGCAGACCACCGGCGTCGCAAACGCAAAATTGCAGATAGGCGCGGCCGGTAAAATGAGCTGACAATGGCTCCCCGAGCTGGACTCGAACCAGTGACCCGTTGATTAACAGTCGGCTGCTCTACCAACTGAGCTATCAGGGAATGCTGTTGGGAGCAGCGTGCAAAGTGGCTGGTTTGAGCGCATAGTGACAAGATACTGCCAATCAGTGAATATCGAACGAGATTTCTCTCGGTAACCAGATTCACTAGTCATTATTGCGCTTCGCAGCCCATGTAGTTGGAGAATGTTATGGATGAGAGGGCAATGCGATATTGGCAGCAAGTTGCCACTGCATTGTTCACAATGACCGGTTCCGCGTTGACCGGAGCGATTATCGCCAATCGTTTGGACGAAAATATAGCCGCCGGCGTCTTGCTAGTATCTGCCGTTTTCATGTTTTTTGTTGGTCTTAGGTTTCTCCGGAAAAGCTTAGGGCCGAGTGGGGAGAGATGGTCACTGGCTCAAGCAACGATGTATTTGATGGGCAACAATGTGCTATTGAATTCATCTTGTGTATCTTATCTACGAGAAGTTTTTGCAGATAATGACCACGCCGATCGCGCGAATCTCCTTCGGGCCTCAGTTTTGCTGCAACACCTTGGCCAATCGGGAAAGATCCGTTTGGAGGGCGTGTACTGGGGGAGTGAAGGAGGGAACAAGAATGCTATGGTGCAATTGGTTGAGCCAAGCCACTATCTGATGAAAGTTATCCAGTATGCACCCGACAACGCTTTACAGTTTCTCCCAGATGCGAACCCTAAGGTTGGCGACCCATATTCCTTCAAGAGAGTGGTCGCATACGCAGATGAGATTCGCGCTGTAAACCCACACGCCGATATTCCGGTCAAACTCACAGCTGAATCAGCGGGCAAAAAGAAAAAATAGATTGCTGCAAAAACGGTTTACGGTTTATTGCCGCGGCTTAAGAGTGGAGGATAGGTTTAGGTGCTGACCCTCCAACGCGATTGGTGTGGTTGATCGCCGCCCTAATTCCGAAACGGAACGGTCTAATTGTTCGACGTTGCTTAGGCGAGGTTTTTTTTCACGATTTTCCTGAAGCCCGGACTCGTTACACGGGTCTTGTGCCCGCAAGCGGTTTCGGCAAAAATGGCGTGATAGTCTCTTTTCGTCTCATATAGCTGCAAAAAAATCGAAACTGATTCTCGGGGTTTTAGTTCAATCGGCAACAGTACGCCGTCGCCGATCAATGGATTCATAATTTGGTTGGTTTTTTTGCGCCAAAAAAAATCGTACCAGTGAGCACGGACTAGACCGATTCCGCTGACGAAAATTGGAAATGCACTCTTGTTTGTTACTGATAAATAGCAATTAACAGATTGGTATGCCGCCGGCATGTTTGGTGTTGGAATTGCGTGGCCTGTACCGAGTTGAATTTTTAGACGCCTTTGATCGAGGGCCAGAAATAAATTAATTACACCGAGAACCGCGCCGACAAACGCCGCACCTATTACTGTCACCTCGCCTGCTCCAAGCCCTTCCGTCATGAGTCACTCGCTTTTCCGAATGCACATTGAAGCCAGCCCACGATTAGGGCCTCCACGACTCCAGCAATCACCGAAGAGCCGAAGCTTTGAACCAATCCTTTTGGCTTGGCGCCAACCGGCAATGTTGAAGTCGATGCTCCAATTCAAACTTAACTCTAAAGATTCTCATTTTCGCGTCCCGCGAAAGCGCCAAGAACGCCTTGCAGTAAATAGACATAGCGATTGTTAATGTGTCCTTCGAGAATTGATATATCGTGCAGTTCACTCAAGACGTAAGCAATTCCACTTAAATCTGGGTTGTTTCGAATTACAATGTATTCGTTTGGCGGAAGCTCTTTGATTCTTTCGTCGCCAATTTCTCGAAGAACGTGATTTTCGTCGACTCGTAAAACAACGTACTTTCCTGCAACGTGTATTATATTGGGTCGGCGGGAGATTGGAATATCTGAGTTGTTTTCATAGAAGCTCGCTAAGTGCGCCAATAAGGTATCGTCGTTGACGCCATCCAAGGCAAAAATAATTTTGTACGGCCAATCTTCATGACCATTGATTTCAACTATTCGCATGTAATTTGTGAGCGGCGTTACTGGAGGGATTGTGGCTATTCCGCCTAGAGCATCGTATAAGCCGTCCCTATTCAGCATGGACTTCGAGGAAGCTATTGCGATGACGCCGTCGACTGCAGCGAACGATTTGTTCGTTGAACCATAGCTGCCGAATTGAAATCTCGGTGAAGAGTCAGACGTTACAATAATATCTAACTGAGACGATTCTTTCCCACTTCTATTAAAAACAAAACCGCCAAAGAATACGTTGCACTTGGAAGGCAAGTGTTGCCTAAGAAACTCCGCATAAATACCTTCTCGGGTGACTCCTACATCCGTGGGGTTTGGAAAAACGGAACTAGCGTTTGATTCACCACGTAATACTTTTGCCACATTGATGTAGTAATCTCGTAGGCGATCATAAAACGGTTTTGTCATAATACTGAATTCGTGCAGCTGAATTACACTATTTTACCAAGACCCTTAAATCGGGATTCGTTATCAGCAGGAAGTATGGCGCATTTTACTGATAGGTACTCATTCGATTTTTGGCAGGCGTAGCATTTAAACTGCGGATCTCGGTTCTTGCGATGGAGGGCATTCGCCAGACGCGCCACCGGAAACCGGGTTCAGGAATCATGCCTCAGTTTCCTTATGGGTTGTTTGGCCATAAGCCATTGAAGTTTCTAGCTTATATAAGCTGAAATGAAAACGACCATACAGCTTGACGGTAAATACCGGCTCAACTTAAAGGGAACATACAGTCAAGCTGTATGGAGTATCTAATGACAGACATTAGCCGAAAAGAATTTATCCAACTCACAGCATACACGCCGGAGCGTTTCGATGCCAAAGCGCGCCGACACCAATTTCCTTTCATGCTTCCAGAAATGGTGCGGCCCGTCGACGGAAAGCTGCCGGGCAAAAACTCCCGCTATCGCAGCTATCGCGCAATTGATGCGTTGATAACCATCATCTCAGACCATTTTCATTTTTTACACGGTACGCCGTTGAGTGAGGCATGTGGCCTCGTTGTTGATCTTTACGGGCCTATTCGTGACGCTTGGCCGTCAATATGCGAATCCTCAACGCGCTACTACAATCTCATGAAACACGAAACGATTGAGAGCGAACAAGATCTAGATCAAGTTCTATGTGGCGGCTACCGCTACTATTGCGGAAACTACTTGGACCCGATGCAGCGCAAAGAACAATCCGGCCCGCTACACCCGCTTAACTGGACTCCAATGGTCGGAACGTTTCAGCAGGTCGCCAATCAGTATGCAAACTCATTGATCAACACACATGCTGTCGCTTTGGTCAGCGTTACGCTCGCCGCCGCACAAATGCGCCACCGTCAAGTAATCCACGGCATTGATCTATCGACCGAATACGAAGGGACGAAAATTGATTTTTGGGATGCTGATAGGTGGTCAATATGAACTGCGCAATCTGAACTTTGCGCTGGAGATGGGCGGAAAGCCGTTGCCGCGCTGCCTCGATTGTGGACCGGGCAGCTGATCGGCTGTCCCTACAGAGGAATTTATCGCCAAACGACAAGGCTCGGAAACAATCCAAGCCTTTTTCATTATGTCTTTAGCCTGTAGCCGGTTCTGAACATCCAGAAGATGGTTGTCAGGCATATGGTCAAGAACAGCAATGTTGCGCCGATGCTGACGCCAATCGACACATCGCCTTCACCAAAGAACGTCCAGCGAAAGCCGCTGATGAGATAAACCAGTGGATTAAACAGCGTCACGCTGCGCCAGAATGGCGGCAGCATCTCCAGAGCGTAAAAAGCGCCGCCGAGAAAAGTCAGGGGGAAAACCACCAGCATCGGTATCGCTTGAAGTTGCTCAAAGCTTTTTGCCCAAATACCGATCGCGAAACCAAAGAGGCAAAACGTTACCGCAATCGTGACCAGGAAGAGCGCCATCAAAAAGGGATGGGCAATGGTCACGTCGACGAACAAATTCGCCGTCAACAGAATAATCACACCGATAATGACCGACTTTGTCGCGGCCGCGCCGACATAGGCGATGACGGTTTCAAGGGGCGATATGGGCGCTGACAGAATTTCATAAATCGTGCCCGCCCATTTCGGCATGTAAATGCCGAAGGAGGCATTGGAAATGCTCTCCGTCAGCATCGACAACATGATCAGGCCCGGCACAATGAAGGCGCCATAGGGCACGCCGCCAATTTCAGTCATCCGGCTGCCGATGGCGGAACCAAACACGATGAAATAAAGCGACGTTGTGATCACTGGCATGATCAGGCTGGTCCAGAAGGTGCGCCTGAAACGCGCCATTTCAAACCGGTAAATCGCGGCGATGCCGTGGATGTTTTTGATCATTCCGCTTTTGCCTCATTAACGAGCCCGACGAAGATATCCTCGAGCGAGCTCTGGCTGGTGTTGAGGTCTTTAAAGCCCATGCCGATATCGCTCATACGCCTCAACAGTGACGGCACGCCGGAAGATTCCGCATTGGCGTCGAATTCATAGACAAGTTCATGGCCGTCGCCGCGCAAGCTCAAATTCCATTCGGCAAGTTCTGCCGGCGCCTGCTCATGTGGTTCGGTAAGCGTAAGGATCAGCGTGCGGCGGCCGAGCTTTTTCATTAGCGCAGCGGTTTCATCAACAACCAGAATTTCTCCATTGGAGATGACGCCGACCCGATCGGCCATCTCCTCGGCCTCTTCGATATAATGCGTGGTCAGCACAATGGTGACGCCGCGTGCGCGCATGGCGCGCACCATCGCCCACATATCGCGGCGCAGTTCCACATCGACGCCAGCGGTCGGCTCATCAAGAAAAAGGATATCGGGTTCATGGCTCAGCGCCTTGGCGATCATCACCCGCCGCTTCATGCCGCCGGATAGTTCCATGATCTTGGCGTTGCGCTTGTCCCAAAGCGACAGATCCTTGAGCAGCTGTTCCAGGAACGCATCATTGCGCGGCTTGCCGAACAGTCCCCGGCTAAAGCGCACTGAAGCAATCACCGCTTCGAAGGCGTCGGTATGCAGCTCCTGAGGCACCAGTCCAATGAGCGACCGGGCGGCGCGATAATCGCGGGCAATGTCACTGCCGGCGACGGTGATGGCGCCGGAACTCGGCGTGACGAGGCCGCAAACAATATTGATCAGTGTTGTCTTGCCGGCGCCGTTCGGGCCGAGCAGCGCCAGGATTTCACCCTTGCGCACGGCAAGGTCGACGCGCTTAAGGGCGACAACGCCGCCCGCATAGGTCTTGGTCAGACCCTCAATGTTGATAATTGTTTCCATATTCACATTTCGCAGAGTGAAACCGCTGGCGCTCAATGCCATGGCGCGCGCGCCGCGTCCATCCATATTGGTGAAGTCTGCGTTGTCAGCAGCGTTTCAGTGACAGATTTGACGCTTGCATTATTCAGTCATTCAAAACTGCTGGTGGGACGACGAAATTTTGTGCATCTGGAAGAGGGGAACTGCGTCAACTAACGCCTTATCCGCGAGCGCTATCGATGTCCCGTTCGCTGACGCGCACAGTCATTTCAGCCTTGTTTTTCCGTTGCGTTTTCTTTTTTCGCAGCCTTGCAGCTGCCGCTCATAGGCGGCCGTGGTGTTGGCGACTTGTATCGCGACCGATTGCAGGCCGCTTTTACTGCGATGGGTTCCATTCGCATATCCGCCCCAGCCCTCGTGATAGGCTAGGTAGTGTCCGTAAGCATCTGAATAAGGGATGCCGAGCCGCCGCGTGCTCTGAGCCGCGTACCAGCCGACAAAATCCGTCGCGTCGCGGAAGTTCTTCCGGCTCGCGTTGCTATTGCCGCTGGCGCGTCGATATTGGTCCCAGGTTTGATCGATGGCCTGAGGGAAACCGCGGGCGGAAGATTTTCGTTTGCCGGGAAAAATCAGAAGAAACCGTCCGCGCGGCGGTTTGGCGGATTTGTCGAAAGAGGATTCCTGCCCGATGATGGCGAGCTGCAGTGATTTTGGCGCGCCCCAGCGCTCCTGTGATTTACGCGCTGCACGGTACCAGCTGCGCTTTTCCTTAAAAATTGAACAGGCATTACCGGTGTTGCTTGGCGGGGAAGACGCACATCCCGCCAGGAGAGACACTGTAACAAAAAAAGCCGTCAGCCGCATCGCGCCGCCTTTCAATCGAACTGGCCCGCACCGCCAACCATAGACGATCAAACCAGCTGTCGAAACTAAAGAATGATGCATGTGCGGCGCGATTTTCCAGTGAACCCGCAGCGCCTTGTTCCCTTCGCATGACGGCGCCACAACCAAATCGCAATCCGCCGGAAAAGATATGATATGGTTGATATCCGCACCGGCGTAAGAATCGAACCAGAGTAAGCTTGAAAAGCCGGAACACAAAAGAACAAAAAAACAAGGGTCAGCCAATGTCCAACAACATGTTCGCCGATAACCACGCCCGCGGCGTTGTGCCGGAGGCGGAGCAGGTGTCCGGCGTGGCCCTCGCTGTGGTGCTGATCGGGCTGATGCTGACCTTGCCGATGTTTGTGCTCGGCGGCGAAATGCTCACAGGGCTCGGCGCACAGCAGGGGATCGCGGCGTTTCTTGTCGCCGGCCTGTTGCTGGCGACGCTGGCCTCGGTCACGGGGGTTATCGGCGCGCGCACGCGCCTTTCGACCTATTCAATCATCATTGCCCCGTTTGGCACGGTCGGCGCCAAAGCCCTGACCGCATTGCTGAGCATCGTCGCCGTCGGCTGGTTTGGGGTTACTGTCGGGTTTTTTGGCGAAGCGGTTGATGTAACGCTGCGCGAAATCGCCGGGGTGGAATATCCGGTATGGGTTTACGGGCTTGGCGGCGGCGCCCTGATGACGGGGACGGTGCTGTTCGGTTTTCGCGGCATTGATTTTTTAAACCGCATCGCCGTGCCGCTGCTCGCGCTTGTTCTTGTCTGGTCCGCCTTCACGCTTGTGGGTCAATCATCCCTCGATGAATTGTGGAATATAAAAGGCCATCCCGACGCGTCGATCAAGACATTTGGGCTCGGTGTTTCCGCAATGCTCGGCATTGCCGCTGCGGTGGCGGGCAGCATGCCCGATCTGGCGCGCTTTGCCCGCACCGGCAAAGATGTGCTGGTCGCGTGTTTCGTGAGCTTCGGGAGCCTCTCGATTGCACTCACCATTCTGGCCGGCGCCCCCGGCCTTGTTACCGGCAGCGCCGACTTTACGTCGAACCTCATCGCCATCGGGCTCGGGGCGCCGGCGCTGGCGACGCTGATTCTCGCCACCTGGACGACCAACATCATCAATCTTTATGCCGCGTCGCTCAGCCTTGGGCGATTGATCGGCGGCCGGCCCGACTGGGTGCTGACCGTCGCTGCGGGCGC
This sequence comes from Hyphococcus sp., assembly GCA_021776335.1. Classification (GTDB taxonomy): domain Bacteria; phylum Pseudomonadota; class Alphaproteobacteria; order Caulobacterales; family Parvularculaceae; genus Hyphococcus. Next base: position 91,498 of record JAJFGB010000010.1, on the reverse strand, counting down.
CGCCGGCACAGCGTTCGCACTCACCGGCGTGACGCAATATTTTATCGGCATTCTTTTTATCATCAGCGCCATGGTGCCGCCGATCGCCGGGGTTTATATCGCCCATTATTTCCTGACGCGCGAAGCGGGTGAAACCGCCACCACGGCAAAACTGCGCCCGACCGCGGCGATCGCCTGGGCGCTTGGCAGCGGCGCAGCGTTCACAACAACGTTTACGGCGCTTTCCCTGTCGACGGCGCCGGCGATTGACGCCTTTGCGGTTTCAGGGTTCGTCTATGCCGCGATCACGCTCGCTTTCGGGCGACGGGTGGCGGAGAAGGGGTGAGCGGATTATTCGCTGCGCTTTCCATGGGGCGCTCGTGTTTTTCGCTTGTGCTCTAAACCATCCTTCGAGGCTCGCAGCAGAAGCTGCTCGCACCTCAGGATGAGGGGCGTGAGCAAAAAGGAAAAACCCTCATCCTGAGGCGCTTTCGCTTTGCGAAAGCCTCGAAGGATGGGTCAACGTGCAGCGCCAATCCCCCCTCAGTCGCCGCTGCCGAGTGGCTCCTTTGGATGTTTGTTCTTGTCATATTGGCGGGCGGTGATCATGGCGCCGGGGAAACGCGCGCCCAGGAGCTTTTGGAAAACCGTGAAGAATTCCGCCGCGATGAGGCTGTCGCGCTCAGCGCACTCCATCTGAACATACATGCAGATATTCTGGTCTTCGTGACTGTCCATCATTGACTGGTCTTGGTTGTTTGCTGCGCCATAAATCACGACACGAATGATCGCAGAGAGAATTGAAATCAGTCCGGCGATAACGCCTGTAAACGCCCGGTTTAGGAGACTGGCGTTATTTGATGCGATTCAATCGATCTTGGCTGTAGTCTTATCGGTCAAAATATAGTACAATAATAATAGAATGTATAGTGATAGAAAATGAACAGCGTATTGTCGAAATAATTGACGCCTTCACCCTGATTCCAATGGGCCTGTTTTGTCATATTGGCGACCGGTGATCAGGGCGCGGGGAAACGCGCGCCGGAGCTTTTGGAAAACCGTAAAGAATTCCGCTGCTGGATCAGATTATTGCACCGCGGCGCCTGTCGCCGCCCAATTTAGCGAGTCTTCGATGAGGTTGAGATAAATCGGATCGCGCATGATCCGATCACCGTGACCTGGCTGAATATAGGCAACGCGGCCGTATTTTGACGGCCCGACCCAGGCCAGCACTTCGTCGGATCCAAATGCCGTTGTCCGCAACAGTGGCGTGACGTCGTCCGATACCCACAAATCCGCATAGCTTTCGTCCTGGTAACGCCATGGTATGTTGAACCGTTCCGTAACTGGGTGCGATCCAACGCGGACTGCAACACCTTCAAAGCCGGCAAAATACCGGGAGGGCGGATGACGGTCATTTCCGTAAAGCACGTAGAGGCCGCCCACATTGTTACGCCACCAATCCGGCCAGTCCGGGTAATTGGCGATCGAATGATGCAGCACGACGACACCCCCGCCGCCCTCCAGGAATTTCGTCAGGGCTTTTTGCTCGGCCGGTTCGGCGGCATTGTCGCGATGATACATCAAAATGGCGTCAAACGCGTCGAGAGGCGCATCTGTGAACAATGCCGACGTCTCATCAAAGTCGCGCACTACAAGATCGATCCCGGGATTAGCGCGCAACGCACGAACGATACCCGTGTGATAGTCAACACCGCCCACCGTCATCAGGACACGCAGTCGCGCCGGGTTTTCCGCACGAGTCGCTTCAATAGGTAAAATAAATAAAACCGCCAACCCGGCCAACAATCGTCCGACTGACCGGCAGCATTCAGTGATTGTCCTCATCGCATCATTCCTGCCGCGTAGTGCTTCCGAAAGTCTCGCACAATTCTATCGAAGCGCGTAGTTCTGCGAAAGCCCCGAACCAGGGATGCGTCCCGCTCGCAATTTTCCTGCTTTTCGCCGTCAAGTGGGCATCGCGGAGGTGCTTGATGCTGTCTTTGCCACTGTCCGTTGCGGGCCAAAACCTGCCGGTGATCAGGTTTTGATTATGCCCGTCGGTCCAAGGCAAGCCGGGCGAGGTTTTCGTTTTCTCAGGCGCCGCCGCGATGGTGCGCGACAAACACTCAAAACCATCCTTCGAGGCTTTCACTACGTGAAAGCGCCTCAGGATGAGGGTTGCGCCGAAACAAATTACAGCCCTCATCCTGAGGTGCTCGCCCGGACTCGATCCGGGGAGCCTCGAAGGATGGCCTAAAGCGCCGCGCCAATGATCATTGAAAGAATGATCCGCCAACCCGTCTCAGCCGCTGCTATCGAGGGGCTCCACCGGATGTTTGTTCTTGTCATATTGGCGGCCGGTGATCATGGCGCGGGGGAAACGCGCGCCCAGGAGCTTTTGGAAAACCGTAAAGAATTCCGCAGCGATAGGGCCGTCGCGCTCGGTGCAGTCCATCTGGACATACATACAGACATTCTGGTCTTCGTGACTGCCCATCATTGGCGGGTCTCCTTTTTGGCAAGCTCAACTCACCAATCAGCACAATAAATCTCTATTATAGGGATTACCTATCTTGGGAAATACCTATTTTAGGAATATTCTATAATTAGATGAGCGATTGGACGGTCTGATATGCGCAGAACTACATTTACGAAATTACAGGACAGGTTGTGCGGGCTTTTGGTTGATGAACGGAGGGAGGCCGGCTTAACCCAGAGGGAAGTCGCGAGGCGGCTAGGCGTTTATGCTTCCTATGTTTCGAAATATGAAAATGGAGAACGGCGACTGGACGTAGTTGAATTTCTGGCTGTCGCTGAGGCGATTGGTTTTGATCCAAAGGAAATATTTGAGGAATTGGAAGAGTGAATCTTTGCCGCTGCAGTATTTGATTATCTGATTTTTAGATAAGCGAAGACATAGTATAAATGAAAGCCCATCTGAATTTGGTTTGGGTGATCAGGTGGTCAATAGTCTCGGAACTGAACAACACAAAGCGCTTATCGCGTTGCTGATCGAAAAACGCGAAGCGGCCAGTCTCACCCAAGCAGCACTTGCAAAAAGACTTGGCGAGCACCAGTCACTCGTCGCCCGGATTGAGAGCGGACAGCGACGCATTATTCTAGTGGAATTTCTAAAACTGGCGGAGGCGCTGGAATTCGATCCGGCGCAGGCATTGCGTGAGATCCAGATGAGCAGCGACTCAAAACGGCGAAGATAAGTGGGCGGGCCCTTCAGGCTTGCCCGGCGACATCAAAACTCTGTCAGTCGGGGACTGCGCGACATTGAATGATTGTCTTGATTGCATCGGCGCCAATGATAATGGCGTGATCGGCGATCTGGCGAACCGTCATCTTCTCGCCGCCAACACTCCTCAATTCCGTTTCATCCACACGCTCGCTGCAGGCGAAAGTGCGGCGGATCTGGTATGCCTGCCTGACGATATCGAAATTCCGTTTTCCGTCGCTGTCGGCGCCGCCGATAAGCCCGAATGAACTGGCTGTTATCCCGTCATCGCCTTGCATTTCGGCATGGTCGCCGAGCAGCGTTTCAAAGATCGGCGAGAGTTCCGCCGCGCGCGCGCCGGCGCCGCAGCGATGCAGCGCCCGGTTAAGGCGCCGCAGCGCCATGCGCGCCTTCACCCGTGTTTTTCCTTTCACGGCAAGATAGCCTTGCACAACGCTTTGCGCCTCTACCGGATCAAGCACGGGGCAATCGGCATTGGGCGCCGGCAGGTTTCCAAGCACATGCCCGCTTTGATCACTGGCGGCGGCGCGGGCGTCGTTGAGATCCGGATCGTCAAAGCTGAACCAGCCTGACGCTGAAACAGCAGCGCGCGGTCCGACGAGGGTCAAAGCCAGCGCGACCTCATGCAGCAACTCGTGACTTTGACGATACGCCTCATGTGAAAGATCGAGACGTTTGTCGGGATCATGGGTAAAGGGTTCAATGCGGTTGCTCTCTATCAGGGCGGATTCCGGCGGCTTGAAATTAAGCGGATTCATGATCGTTGAATTGTGGATATCGGTAATGCATCGCTTTTCCACGCTGTCCGGAATTTCGGCGAACGGAATGATTTTGATGTCTTTCGTGAGCTGAATTTCCCTGTCCACCGGCGCACCCAGAAGAAGATGGATGGTTTTTCCTGTTGCGGCGCTTGTCGCCAGCACTTTTTGCAGCCATTCGATCGCAGCTTCCGGCGAGCCGGTTTCGAGGGTGCGCTGAATCAGGAGATCGCCGGCAAAGTCAGGATAAAATTTCGCGCCGCGGCCTTCATTGCGCATCATTTTGACGCTGGCGCCGGGAAAGCGCTCATCTTCTGTAACCAGCTTGCTCAGATCCTCCGCCAGGGCGTGATCCGCAGAAGCCGCCGATGCGGAAACGCCGTGCTCCAGAGATCGCAACGCATCCAGCGAGCCAAAGCCGCGGGCCGTGGTTTTCACGGCGCCTGCATTCTGGGCGCCTGCATTTTGAACGCCTGCTTTTTGGCAGGCCTCGATCAGGACCGCGAGCAAATCCGGCGCATCCTGTGCGGGCGATGTTTTCAGCATTTTCTGCATGATATTTCCCGGGTCGGCGTTAGTGTGACTGGATTATACATCAGTATACGAATAGATATTCTCATTGATGTTGCAGCAGGCTTCGCGTGCGATTGGCGCCTCGCAAACAGCCGAGCGCCGTTCAGCGTCGCTTCGGCTTTTTTTCATAGGAGCCGGTGACTTTCCAATAGGTTGCCGACAGCTCTGCAAAATCGACCACTGCGCCGAAGCGGAACAGGCGCTTCAAATCACTCAGCGCCGCCATGCCGCTGGCATTTTCATATTCCGCGACGCCCGGGCCGGGTTTGCCCGGCGTGCAATAGGTGCGGATCCAGTAATCAAGCGCGCGATATTCAGCGTGGGCGCTCCTGGCGCCGGTCCCTCCAATGATGTCGCCGTTCGGGTCCTTCATTGGACAGGCTTTCGAAACAACTGATCCCGGCGCAGGAGGTGTGTAAGCTCCGCGCCGGGACCGTTGGCGACCGCACGGGGTAATGGCTCAAGGTGCGTACGGTCGCGAGGGATGGGCTGGTCGTAATGCATGATGTGCGTCTGATCCCCTCAACATTCGGCGCATATGCTCCGCGCAACATTTTTGCAGCGCGCGCGGTCTTTCTTGTTAAGGAAGACAAGCGCGGCGACGCATTCCCTGATTGGATGCAGCAGAAATTTTAGCAGGCCGCGTGTTTTGCGGGGCGGCGGCCGCCCGCGATGACGCGATCAGGCGTCTGCAAGGGTTTCAATCGGCGTGTAGTCGAGATCGATATCAAAGGCGCGGGGGCCGACATGGGCGAGCGCTTCGGGCGTCCGCAAAATTTCCGGCGCCGCCAGCCCAAAGATGGTGACGCGCTGGTTAAAGCGCACATTTTCCGTGGTGAGCGCTTCGCCGGTGTCCTCATCCAGAACCGTGATAATGTCCGGCACCAGCGCGACGACGCGTCCGTCAATACGGGCGATCAGGTTTTCATTATGGAATTCGAGAGTGCAGATCTCGCCGCTGTCTCTGTTTTCCACCGCGATCTCGCCCCGAACAAAGGCCTCGTCGGTTTTCGGTGCGTGGCGCAAGACCGCGCCGGTGAACAGCTTCGCGGCGTATCGCCGGGGACTAGCCTGCTTGCGAAAATAGCCGATGATCGCGTCGATCGGATCGCTTTTTTGATGGTTTGCGGCAAGCGCCACCCGGCCAATGTCACGCGCCAGCGTCAGCGTGCCGCGAATGGCGGCGGTTTTGAAAAATTTCCCGGACATCGGATAGGTCACCGCCATCGCGATGCCGCCCATGGCGATGACGGCGCTGCGGGCGAGCCTTTCCAGTGTGCGGTTGTCATCGGCGTCGACGATAACCGAACTCATATGATCGTCGGCGATCGCGGTGGGCGCCGCACGACCGCCATAGATGCCAAAAGTCATCATATCGTTTTTGGGAAAGGCGCGGCCCATGCCGTCGGCATTGATAACCGGAAGACCAAGCCTGAGGCCGAGCGCGATCGGCACCACAGCGTTTAGTCCGCCGGCTTCGGCTGCGACGATGGCGTCGACCTTGCGCCCGAGATGCCGTTCCAGTGTTGCGATAGCGGCGGCCAGCGCCGTGAGGCTTGGAAATTTTTCAAGCGCGATCGGCGGTGCGCCGACGGCGCCAAGGGCGACGACCAGCCAGCGATCTTTGACTTTTGCCGGGTCGAGCATTGTCTTGGCCCCGTGTTTTTGAAGCGCCTGCATCAGGATCAGGCGACCAAGATAAGGATCGCCGCCGCCGCCGGATGCAAGAATGGCGGTTCCATAAATGACCTCGTTGAGATCACCCGGTCCGATGCGCAATTCGCGTTGGAACCACATATCAACTGCGCTCCATCAGCGGATCGCCAACGACTTTCACGCGCACCAGCGTCATTTTGCCGTCGGTATAAGGAACCGGAATTTCTTCCACGTCGATGACACGCAAGGTTGCCGGGTCCGCGCCGATGGCGACGGCCTGTTGCCGCGCCCTTTGCGTCATTTCGGCGATCGCCTCGGTGCTGTCGGTCTGACCGTAGTCAAAAATCTGTTCGGCGTTGCCGCTGAGCAGCGCAATAGCTGCGCCAATTGCGTTTGCAACGCCGGCGTGATCGGGAGTGCGCAGGCGCGTCCCGCCAGGCAGCTCATGGGCGGCCAAAATGCGCCCGCCGCCGACAATGATGACAGGAATATCCTCTGCGGTGGTTTTCATTTTGTTGATGGCGTCTGCGATTATTTTCTGGATTAACCGGTCGGCGCGCGCCAGCTCTTTGGCGGGGATGCCGGCGAGATGCGCCGGATCGCCAAGCGTCACCCGTCCCGCGGCGACGGCGATATCCGTCGCGGTCAGCACATCGCCGCCATAAACCAGCGCCTTGCTTTTGAGTTCACCGCCGACCGATTCAGGGCCAATACTGAGGTTCCGGCCAAGCTCGACAATGCTGCCGCCGCCGAGCCCGATGGACAGCAAATCCGGCATACGAAAATTCGTGCGGACGCCGCCGAAAGGCTGCGGCCGTGAGCGTTCGCGCGGGAAACCTTTTTTGAGAACGCCGATATCGGTCGTCGTGCCGCCAATGTCGACGGCGATTGCATTGTCACATTGTGTCAGATGCGCTGCGCCGCGAATGCTGTTGGCCGCGCCCGACGAATAGGTAAGCACTGGATTGCGCGCGGCGTGTTCGGGCGGTATCTGAGAGCTGTCGTTTTGCGAAACGAAGAACGGCGCTGTTATGCCGAGCGTCGTCAGCGCATCGGCAAAGCTCTCAACAACAGCGGCGCCGAGATCGCCAAGGGACGCATTAATCAGGGCGGCGTTCTCTCGGTCGATCAGGTTCAGGCGCCCGACCCGGCTTGAGAGGGTGATGTGAGCATCCGGTATTTCCCGTGCGATGATCTCACCGGCGCGTATTTCCATTGCATCATTGATTGTTGAAAAAATGCACGACACCGCGATATGGCGCAGACCCCGGCCGCGCATGTCGCGGGCAGCGTTCCGGATTCCGATCTCGTCGAGCGAGGCGGCCTCGCTGCCGTCAAATTCAAAGCCGCCGCGCACCATGTAAATATTGCTGCCGAGGATGTATTTCAGATCAGACGGCCAGTCGAGCATAGGCTCGATGTCCCGACTGAAGGGCAGGCAGATGCGCAGGATTGCAACGCGCTGCAATCTTTTGCGTTCGGTAAACGCATTGGTAAACTGCGTAGTGCCAAGCGTCACGGTGGCGACATCGGCAGGCGCCGCCTGTGCATTTTTCAAGGCTTCGCTGATCGCGCTTTTCACGCTGTCGCTGAAATCATCCCGGGTTTGAGTTTTGTGCGCGCCAAGGACTTCGTTGCCGAGAATGATTGCGGCGTCGGTATTTGTGCCGCCAATGTCAACGCCAACACGCAACCCTGGTCTCCCTCGGCGCCCCACTAGCCCTGTTTCGAGTTGTAAAACGCGGTCGCATCATCAACGATTGTGGATCGGTTGAAAATGCTTTCGGCAAAAAAGCAAAATTAATATCCGTTAAAAAGAAGACAGTCGCAGCAAGCGCATCCCTAAATGCAGACATCACTTGTCCATCAGTTATACACATTGATGACCGGAAACATTTTCTGACTGCCGCCTTTCACGTCTATTATATTTATGCGCGGCTTTTCTCGCGGGATGGTCGACGTGTCATGGCGCATGCGTCGACAAATTGATCCTGATCAACAATGACAATCCGGTCATCTGGAATAAGGGGAAAAGCCCGGCGCACAATCATCAGTATAAGGATATTTTGTGGGTGCGGGCAGGATTGCGGCGGTTTTTCGCTGGCGCCGGCAGTGACGTTGGCAAGGACGATTGGGGGAGGCGGGGCGGCTCCTCGCATACTGAGGTATATTTTTGAGAAACCTGCGACAGAGAAGGGGTTTTGTATCAGACAACTGCAGCGGGGACGCGCTGAGGGGCGAGCCGGGCAATATGGCGCCCGGTGATCGGGGCCGGATCGCCCCCGCGCTGCCAGAGCTGCTTTTGAGAAAAATCACGGAAATCCCCTGACAGCCGGCAGGGTTGGGCTGCCGGTCTTGCTTTCAGCCTTGCTTTCAGCCTTGCTTTCTGGGCGAACAGGCCGCGAATTTGTCCGATGGGGCAGTGTTTTTTGTGTTGGGCTTGATTAAACCATAGTAATTAATCATGTCTTTCATAGTTTTTCATGTATATTGGCCCATGGCGGGCCTTGGACCGCTGCGCCGTTCCTCGGTTACAGCGCCATTTCTACTGCCGGGCCCACCGCCAGGCGAGGCAGGAAATGACGTGATCCGCATCGGTGTCGGGGCGTCAGGGCGTCACCGCTGCCGGAAACTGTGGTTTAGGGCGGGTAATTTTTAGGGAGAAACGGGAAACCGGACTCAACACTTTAAGAGCCGTCGAACCGGAAGGGCGCCAACGAGATGAAAATGCCAACCAAAAACACGAAAAACCTACATACGGCCTGGCTTGCAAGCGCCGCCTATATTGCCGGCGCCGTCATAGCGCCAGCCCAGGCACAGCAGGGGGATGATCCTGCCGCCGCCGAAGGCAGGGATGTCATCACGGTGACGGCGCGCATCCGCGAAGAACCGCTTCACGAGGTGCCTATTCAGATCAAGGTGTTCGAGGCCGTCGATATTATCAATGCAGGCATCGCAACGACACAGGATTTTATTGATCTGACGCCCAATGTTTCACTCGATGATTCTTTTACATATCTCAACACATTCGCCGTTGTCCGTGGTGTTGCGCAAATCAACAATGCCGATTCTCCGCTCGCAATCATCGTCGACGGCGTGCCGCAAAACAATCAGCGACAGTTTAAGATGAACCTCTTTGACGTCGAACGGATCGAGGTTTTGAAAGGGCCGCAAGGCGCCTTTTACGGCCGGAATGCATCGGGGGGCGCGATCAGGATTATCACGCGGCAGCCGACGAACGAATTTGAGGGATTTTTAAGCGGCCTTTACGGCAATGGCGACGCCGTTGAATTTACAGGGGGCGTCAGCGGCCCGCTTGTCGAAGACCGGTTGTTGTTTCGCATCGCCGGTTCCTACAAAGAAGATGGCGGGCGCATCGAAAATTCGTTTCTGGGCGTGAATGCGGATGCGATTGATCATGACTACAATATTCGCGGCAAGCTGACATATCTTGCAAGCGACAATATCACGCTTGATGCGCGCGTCATGTACAATGATTTTGAAGCGGGCACGCTTTATGATTCATTTGTGCCGAGCGGCGACGCCAATGATATTCAGGACCCGAGCAACAATCTTCCCGCCGACGCTGTCGGTGATGTGTTTGAAGCGACGTTCAAGGCCGATGTGGATATGGGTTTTGCAATGCTGACGGCAATCACCGGATATACCGAGTTGGACGAGGAAGTCCGCGGCGACATCGATTTTTCCAACCCGATCAACAATCCCGCCGGCGGCTTTGGCTTTGGATCGCTGGGGCAGGGATCCGATCTCGATGTGGCGATGATCAGTCAGGAGCTGCGTCTGGTGTCGCCGAACGACCAGCGGTTTCGCTGGCTTGCCGGCGCATTTTATATCCATACGGATCGTCAGCTGGAAGCGGTGCTGTTTGTCGATCTCAATGGCGACCCCAATCAGGTCAACGACCCAAGCCTGATCTTCCTGCGCCAGACGGAAGATGACGATAATGACGCCTGGTCGATCTATGGCGAGCTTGAATATGATATTACCGAGCGGTTTAAAATTGCCGCCGGCGTGCGCTATGACGAGGATAACCGGTTTCAGGAAGACCTTCTTACGGGCGCAACGCGCGAGATTTCATTTTCCGCCGTGCAGCCGAAACTCACGCTCAGCTACGATGTTCACGACGACGCTCTGCTTTATGCGACCTATGGCGAGGGATTTCGCTCAGGCGGTTTTAACGCGCCCGGCGTTGCGCCTTTCCGCAGCGAGATCACGCGCAGCGTCGAAGGCGGGTTTAAATCTCAATTGTGGGACAATCGTCTGACGCTGAACGGCGCCGTCTTTTATTCTTTTGTCGAAGACTTTCAATTCTTCTTTCTCGACCTCGCGGCGGGCGGACAAATCATTTCCAATATCGATCGCGTCGAAATTTTTGGCGTTGAATTTGAGGCCCAGGCAAATCTTGCTGACGGATGGCAGATTTACGCCGGATTGGGTACGACAGATACGGAAATCAAGGAAAATGTTCCGTTCCCGACATCGGTTGGCAATCATTCGCCCAAGACAACCGATATATCGTTCAATCTCGGATCACAGTACCGTTTCCCGGTGTTTAATGATGTTTTTGGCATCATGCGCGTGGATTTCGAGCGGCGCGGCGAGCGTTTCTGGCAGGTTGATAATCTTGACGTTCAGGACCCGTTCAACCTGCTTAACTTCCGGGCCGGTTTTGAAGCCGATCACTGGGGACTTTACGTCTGGGGACGCAACATCACCGGCCAACAATATTATACGGATTTCAATCCAAATGAATTTTCCGGGCTCGGGTTCGATATTGGTTTCCGCGGTCAACCTGCATCCTATGGCGTTGAGGCGCGCATCCGGTTTTGAGCGCATAATGCTTCCACTCGTTCCGGGCCGGTTTCGCGAGGCGGGCGCAGGGCCGCGTATAATCGGCAAGCATGGGTCGGGATTTGTACGGCGATGTTGTCAATAAAAGCTGGTGATGTAGGGTCAGTCTTATCCAGGGGGATCGCCGGCCTTGATCATGAATCGAACGTGATGAGTACGACTGAGATATGGTGACATCGATCCAATACAGGCATTCCGTTTCTCCGAAAGCGGGCAGGTTGTTGAGAACAACCCTTATCAACAATCTGAAAAAACAGTCGGATAAAAAATTCGTCCTGGTTCGGGCGCCCGCCGGTTATGGCAAGACCACTATTCTTCGGCAATATCGGGACGCTCTTGAAGGGGGAGAGGTTTCACGCATCTGGGCGGCGCCGTCAGCGGGCGATAATGATCCGCGACGGTTTATCCTGAGCCTTGCCGACGCCTGCGGCGATGCGGGTGTCGATATGGGGGATTTTCCGGCGCGCTGCAAAGCCGGCAATGACACGGCGCTCCCGGAAACGCTCATTGCGGAATTTGCCGAGCGTCTTGGATCTCATCCCCGCGATCTCGTTTTTTTTATTGATGAATATCAAAATGCGGCCAGCGTCGAAAACGATCAGTTGCTGAAGATCCTGTTGCAGCAGGCGCCGAGCAACATACGGGTTATTCTTGCGGCGCGCAGTGAGCCTGCCTGCGGCGTTGCCAAAATGCGCCTGGACGGAGAGCTGGCTGAGTTTACGCAAAACGATCTCGTCTTCGGGGTGTCGGAAACGCATCAGCTGTTTGAAGCGGACGGCTTGACCATGACCGACGCCGAAAACCTGATCGCGAAAGTCGAAGGCTGGCCCGCCGCGCTGGGCATTGCGAAACTTATGATAAAGGGCGGCAGGCGTTCGCCGGAATTTGTAAACTCTTTTTCCGGCGACCTGCCGGACGTTGCAAATTATTTTACACAGGAAATTTTTGTAACGCTGCCGGAAGGTGCGCAGACCTTTCTCGCCGATACGTCTGTCTTTTCCTGGTTCGACGCGGAACTCGCCGATGAAGTGCTGGACCGCGACGACAGCGAACAGATGCTGCGCCGCCTTGAAGATATTGACGCGTTTATAATTCCGGATGCGCCGCCGAACGGGCGATATCGCCATCATCGGCTGTTTGCTGATTACCTGCGCAACCGCCTTTACGGCTTTAGGAGCGCTGAGGAGATCAGGGCGCTTCACGTGCGCGCGTCGGATTATTTTGACCGCCGCGGCGAGCTGCAACTGTCTCTTGTACACGCTATCGACGCCGGCGATCAGACCCTCATCGAGAAAATTCTTGATAAGCCCGAATTTGGTTTGTTCTGGCTTGCCGTGGATTTCACTTCTTTCATGCGGGTGATGCGCTATATTGACCGGAAGTTCCCCAAAAAAGCCTTCCGACTGCTGCCTGCTTACGCTTTCTACCTCATCAAGGCTGGGCGATTTGATGAAGCCGATGCAGTGCTTCGACAGGCTGAGGAGAAATCGGACGCCGGAAAAAAATCGCGCGACAAGGAAGACAAGGTCGTTGGCAAATATGCACGTCTTGATCGTTTCTTGATCATGGCGATATTTCAAGTCTATACGGATAATAATCAAAGCGAAGCTCTCGTGCGAACGCTTGAAGAAGCGCGGTTGCGGGACGACATCAATAGTGCGATGTATCTGGGCGTGTTAAATAACGCCCTTGGCATGCTTTATTTCCGCGAAGGTCGGGTTGACGACGCCGATCAGGCGTTTGGCTTATCCATAGACCATTTTTCCGAAGCGCAATCTCAGTTCAGCATTGTCAACAATTGTGCGCATCGCGGGATGGTTTCCATCCTCAAAGGCGACATCAAGGCTGCAAAAGGTTTCTACGATGACGCAAGGGAGCTGCACAGGCGATATTTGTCCGATGACAGTACATTGTCGGCGGTTATCGACGTTAGCGGCGCCGAGCGGTTGTATCAGTCGGGCAGCCTGGAGGAAGCCAGGAAGATTTTCGGCGGCGCGCGTGCGACCATTGTTTCGAACGGCGACTATTGGGTTGAATTGCTCTGCGCTGCGTTTCGCGTTGAGGCGCGGCTTGAATACGCCAACAAGGGTCTGGAGGCAGCTTTCGAATTACTGGGGCAAGGCATCGCGGTTGCGCAGAAGCATAAATTTGAACGGCTTGAACGTATCTTTGTGGCCCAGAAAATTCATCTCGCCACGGCCGCCGACGATCTGAAATCGGCGGACAGGGTCGCTAAATGGATGGAATATAAATTGAACGCCCTTGAATATGGACCGCTTCCGCGTTTTGGCTGGCGCGCGGACGCGGAGCAGGCGTTCGCCCTCATTCGCCTGGAAATCGCGCACGACCGGGCCCCCCTTGCGCTTTCAGCGCTGGACAAGTTTGACAAGAATTTTCAGCCTGCGAACCTCAAATGGATCGAGTTGAAATCCGGAACGTTGCGGGCCCTGGCGCTTTTCGCAAGCGGCCAGACGCAGGAGGCGGCCGTTCTGCTTCGCGAACTGATCGAGACCGGCGAGAAGCTGGGTATGCGATCCTTTTATCTGGAGGAGGGACTGCTTGCGCAGGACCTGCTGGATGAAGCGGCGCGGCGCTTCTCAAAGACAAAAAGGGCGGAAGCGTTTAACGAGACAATGCTTCTGTGGCTTATCAAATCGTCGGACTATTTGCCGCCTGACAAGCGCCTCGCAATGCCGGACCTCACGGCGCAACAGCTGAAAATTCTGAAGCTTCTTGTGGAAGGCTGCGATCGCAATGAAATTGCCGACAGGGCGGAAACCACGACCCATAATGTGCAATATCATTTGAAACGAATGTTCGAGCTTTTCGGCGTTTCAAGCAGCATGCGCCTGGTCGCGGAAGCCACCCGGCTGAAACTGGTCGAACGTGAAATCGAGCCTGTGGCTGACGGCGGCTTTCAGCCAAGGGTTTCGATCAGCCATCACTAGAGCGTTTTGAAGGAAAAGTGGTTCACCGGTTTTCCGTCTCAAAACGCGCAAATAAAAAATCCAGGACATCCAGCTAAATCATTCTTAAAACAGGATGCCCTGGCGCCGCGCCGCGGTCTCGAAGGATGGCGCAACGCGCCTGGGCGCGCGGCATGTCTTTCCCGCGCATTCACCGGTCGTGCAGGTCTTCCAGCTGCGTGTAGTCACATTTCAGTTTGAAGGCCCGGGGGCCAACGACGGCAAGCGCCTTCGGCGTGCGCAAGACATCGGGTGCGGCGAGGGCGATAACTTTAACGCGCTGGCCGAATTTCAGATTTTCGGTGGTGATCGGATCGGCGCTGTCCGCGTCAACCACCGTAATGATGTCCGGCACGACAGCCAGCACTTTTCCGCCCTGCCGAACAATAAGGTTTTCGTTCTTCACGGCGATCCTGCAGACATCGTCAGGGTTTCGCATATCTGAAATGCGCAGTCTCCCGATATTAAAGGCGCCGTCGATCTTGATGTTCCGATCGGACACTTTGCCGGTAAACAGGCTTGCCGCAAAACGGGGCTCGGTCCCGTGATCGCGGAAATGCCGCACCAGCGCTTTAACCGGATCGCGTTTTTTATGCCTTGCGGCGTAAACCGTCCGGCCGATATTGAGTTGCGTTGAAATCGTATTGCGCACGGCGGCGGCTTTAAGCATCTTGCCCGTAAGCGGATAGGCTGCGGCCATGGCGGCGCCGCCCATGGCGTCGATAACCGACCGGATCCAGCGATCGGTCTTGGCGTTGTCTTTTGTCTCGACGATGGTGCAGTCGCCATGATCATCAACAAGATAAAGCGGCGAGGCGAGATAGCCGTTAATGCTGAACGTCATCATCTGTGTTTCCGGGAAAGCGCGGCCCATGCCGTCGGCGTCAATGACCGGAAGGCCGGCGCGCAGGGCGACCGCAAGCGGCAATGTCGCGTTGATGCCGCCTGCCTCAATCGGAATGATTGCATCGATTTTCTTGCCGCTGTGCTGTTCCACGCGTTTGAGCGCATAGACAAAAGAATCAACATTGGGCAGGCGTTCAATGAGAACGGAGGGCGCGCCCACCGCGCCGATGCCGATAATGTTTGCGTCATCGGGAACAGCCGCCGGGTCAATGACAGGAAGCGCCGGCGCCGCTTCCATTTCCCGCATTAAAATCAGGCGCCCGATATAAGGATCGCCGCCGCCGCCGGACCCCAAAAACGAAGCCCCGTACACCAGCGCATCAATATCGCCTGGCCGAAGAATGAACTGGCCCGTTTCGGTGTTCATGAATGTAATCCTTTCAGAGCATGATCCTGCCGGCGGCCCTGACACGTATGCGGACGCGATCTCCGTGCTGGTGCGACAGGGATGTTTCCTCGACGGCGATGGGCGCGACGGTTTCCGGGTCGGCCCCCAGTTTGGCGGCGCGCCGGCAGGCGCGTGCGACCGCTTTTTTGATCGCCTTTTTTCGGTCTGTTTTCCGATAGGAGGCGACACTGCTGTCTTCTCCACTGATCCTCGCCACGGCGGCGCCGACTGCGTTTGCAACATTGCCGTGTTCCAGCTGCGATACGGATTTTGCGCGTGCAAGCGTTTCGCCAATAAGACATGTGCCGCCGCCCACAAGGATGATTTCCGCGGGCGTGGAGCTGAGATTCATCTGTTCAGCGGCCAGCGCCACGATTTCATGGATGCGGCGGTCCGCTTCCGTGATTTTTTCCCGCGAGATACCGCCGAGACGACTGCGGTCGCCGAGATTTATGCGGCCGGCGCCGACAGCAATATCTGTCGCGGTCAGGACATCACCGCCAAAAATCACGCCGCGCCGTTCCAGATCGCGCGCGACGGATTTCGGGCCGATGCGCAGTTCAGGATCAAACACGATTGTCGATCCGCCGCCGAGCGCAATCGACATGGTGTCGGGCATGTGGAAATTTGTTCTGATGTCGCACAAATCCGTGTTCAGGCTCTTTTCCCGCGGCGCTCCGTCAAAAAGTGCGCCGACATCCGTCGTGGTGCCGCCGATATCGACGACAACGGCGTTTTTTGCGCCGCTGAGATGCGCCGCGCCGATCATGCTGTTGGTCGGGCCGGACTTGGCCATGAAGATTGGATATTGCCGCGCGAAATTCGCTTTCATCAATGTGCCGTCATTTTGACTGACGAATATCGGCGCCGATATTTTGGCCTTTTTAAGCGCTGCCGCGAATTCAGCGGCGATATTCAGCCCGATTTCGCCGAGGGCTGCGTTCAGGATTGTCGTATTTTCCCGCTCGACGAATCCGAGACCGCCGACCTTATGTGACAGGGTGACGCCCATATGCGGAAAGGCATTACGGATTATTTTTGCTGCGCGCTTTTCCATCCTGTGCTGAACCGGTGAGAACAGGCCGGTAATCGCAATATGACGAATGCCTTTTTTGTTCACGTCGTGGCCGATTCGTAAAATCTTGTGGTCGTCAAGCGGAGAGAACGTGGCGCCGGTAAATTGCGCGCCGCCCTGGGCCCAGTAAATATTATCGCCGATCGCGGCGGCGATATCCGCCGGCCAGTCCATCATCGGGCTGACGGCCCGGTTCGCTGGCAGGCATAACCGGATAATGGCTGCCTGTGCCAGGTTGCGCCGCTCTGAGAGGGCATTGGTGATTTGCGTGGTGCCGATCATGGCGGCGCGAATTTTCGATGGGGCGACGCCGGCGGCGTCAAGCGCTTTCTTGATGCTCCGTGTAATGCCGATATTTGTGCGCGGGGTTGTTTGTGTTTTTGCAGCGCCAAGAAGGCGATCGCCGTCCATGACGACAGCGTCCGTGTTGGTGCCGCCGACATCCACGCCAATTCGCATGCAAGGCATCCCTGTTGTTAATTGATGACTTCGAATTGCTAAAGATAAACATCTTTACGGGGCTGTACAAATATATTCGCTGATGCCCTGCGATTTTTGTTGGTGATTAATTTGAGCACAGACAAGGTTACATTTTAAATAATTTAATTCTATGTCACCCGACGAGATGCATGCGCATTCAGGCATGATGATACATAGTTTTAATTAGCCGGGCGTCCGCATGCCGGTGGCGTGTGGTTTTTGTATGTACAAGGAATGTTTTGCGATAATCAGGCAGCGTCGCGCGAAATCCTGTATGTCGGATTGCGTGGTTTGGTTTATTCGGTCTTCGATCCGGTTTATTTGGACTAATGTATAGTCCGGCGGCGCATCGCATCTGTCGCGGCGCTGGCGCTGCTTTGTTTCGCGCGGTGACCATGGATATTCATGCCGTAGTTTCCGGCGCAATATATTTCAGCAATTGTTGCGCCCAATCATAGCCAGCGGCGTTTGAGGCGCCAAAAAACAACCTGGGGCCGCTTGATCCGCGGGAATGTTGATTCTTGTATGTTAGCGGTGCAATAGTTCAAGCTCTTGAACTATATATTCTTTTGGCCTGAACCTTGAATCAGGTCATGCGTAACAGGGCAGTAACGGGACAACAGGGATATCCCGTTCGGTGAAAACAATGGCTCATGGCAGTCTTGATGATTTGGACTGTGATTCCGATCGCCCGGCGGTTCGGGTCGAGAAAGCCTCTTTTCTGAGATCCCTGGTCCAGGACAATCACCAGTCGCTTATTCGCTATTTGCGCCGCCGCATGGGTGACACCGAGGATGTGGCGGATGTGGCGCAGGATTTATACTGCCAGATTGCGCGCCAGCCGGACGTTGCCGCCATCAAGCAGCCCCGGGCCTATCTGTTTCAGGCCGCGCGGAATCTCATTTTCAATCGCAACCAGCATCGCCGCTATATCGGCGCCGATGCGCATTTTTCTATCGATGACGTCGCCGAAGTCGAAGTTGTGTGTTCGTCGCCGTCGCCGGAGCGCGTGACGCAGGGTCGCCAGGAACTTGCCATTGTCGAGGCGGCGATAGAGGAGCTGAGCCCGAAATGCCGGATGGTTTTCCTGCTGGTGCGCTTTGAAGGACATTCCTATAAAGAGGCGGCGGGCTATATGGGCCTTACCGTTAAATCCATCGAATATTATATGCATCAGGCGATCACCCATATAAGGGACCGCGTTGATGCGATAAACGCCGATGTTCAACAACGCCAGGCGGCGGAGTAGAGAATGATGAACGTCAGTACAGAGATACTATCAATGAATCCAGGCGAACAGGCATCGGCGAGGGATGCCGCCGTTGCGTGGCAGGTCAAACTTTTTTCCGGCGAGGCCGGGCCGGCGGATGTCGATGTTTTCGAAACCTGGTTGCGGGCGCGCCCTGAAAATGCGCAAGCCTACGCCCGGCTGGCGGGGCTGTGGGACAGGATGGAGCCCCTTGGCGAATCCGAAATTGTCCGCGAAACCCTGAAGGCGGTGCGGCGCCGCACCGCCGGGCGTGCGCGGCACGGTATATTGAAACCGGTTGGGGCGGCCTGGCGGCGGCTCTTGTCGCCGCAGGGGGCCGTGGCGATATCCGGCCTCGCGATTATTGCGGCGGTTGCTGTCTTTAATGTTGCTGATCCGGGCGCAGGCGTCTATCGCACGGCGCTGGGCGAGCAGCGGACCATAGAACTCGATGATGGTTCGACCGTCATGCTCAACACCGCAACGTCAATCAAGGTCAGCTATGCCGCTGACGAGCGCCGGATTTCATTGCTCGACGGTCAGGCGAACTTCGATGTGGCGAGCGATGCGGACCGGCCCTTCATTGTCAGCGCCGGCGATGAGGTTGTGCGCGCGCTGGGGACCCAGTTCGATGTTTATAAGTCGGGCGACGCCGTCACCGTGACCCTGATCGAGGGCAAAGTTGAAATTGCATCGGCGCCGTCCCGCTCGTGGAGTGTCAAATCACTGACCGGATCGGCAGCGCCTGAAGCCGTGTTCCGCACAGAGCTTTCCCCCGGCGAGCAGGCGGCGATTGCACCGGCGGGCGTGATGTCGCCGATTGCGACAATTGATATCGATCGCGCCGTTGCGTGGCATGAGGGCAAGGTCAATTTTCGCAACACGCCGCTGGTTGAGGCGATTGCCGAAATGAACCGCTATTCGTCAACGAAAATTACGCTTGCGGAAAAGGACCTGGAGACGCTTCGGGTCAGCGGCGTTTTTCGCGTCGGCAGCAGCCGGAACTTTGCGAATGCGCTGGAGAGCCTGTTTGACATTCGCGTGGAGCAGCGCGCCGACGCCGGCATTGTTCTTCGGGCGGACGCAAACCAACAAGGCTGACGCGATTCAGCCTTTCCGGCCATCAGGTCTTTCGGGTTTCATTGAAATTTTTTGAATATACGAACCGTCCCTCATCCTGAGGTGCGACCCCGGGCTTGATCCGGGGGAGCCTCGAAGGATGGCGGCGCGATTGATCGGTCGTAAGCCGATCTTCCCCAGCCTGGGGAAATCTCGAGCCTCAAAGGATGGCGATACGGCTTTGAACGATAGACCGCCCCTCATCCTGCGATGCGCGCAGCATAAGCTGCGAGTGACGAAGGATGGCGGCATGCCTGATTCGCTCGCGGCTTGTTTCTTTCATAATTGGAATCGTTCCGCATGCGAAAGAAAAATTTATCCCCGGTTTTGCGAATCTGCGTACGTTAACTCGTGTCCCGATTGTGTGCGGAATGTCGGCATGAAGACAATGACTCCAGTTGGTGGCTGATTCTTTCTTCGTTGATCTGTAGGCTGATGGGTAATTCATGCCACTATCAATGTAGATTCTCTGTGGCTTACCCTTAGGTATGCTATTCGTAGAAAAATAACAGTAAAAACAATGCTTTGTGCCATCTATGCAAATTTATTCACGCACCGCCGGGGTTTTTCGCTGCCGGATTGTTATCGCGTCATGGGGAGACGCATGTCGCTGCGAACGTCGCAAATTCATGTGCAACAAACTACACGCGGGGTTTTTACCCGCGGAATTTGCGGAGGGGCGGCATGTTTCATCTGGTAAAGAAAAAAAAATCTAATTCTATAGGGGGCTCCGGTTCGCGCTCGCGGCATGTTTTGCTTGCGACAACAGCCATCATGTTTGGTCTGTCGATACAGACGCACGCCTTTGCGCAAAGCGGGGACGAAGAAGAGTTTGACATTCCGCCATCGGAAATGACGGACGCGCTGCAGACCTATTCAGATCAGGCGGATGTTGAAATCATCTATGCGGAGCGCGATGTCGCCGACAAGGTGACAAACGGTGTCGACGGATCATATTCGAAAGAGGCCGCCCTGGATGAAATCATCGAGGGTACGGACCTTGTCTATGAAATAAACGATGACGGCGTTGTTGTTATTCGCGCAGCCTATGTCGAGACCGAGGAGGCCTCGATCGGAAAATTTTCCTCCCGGGAATACCGTGTTGCGCAGATCTCGCAAAACGGCGTCGCAACCGATGCAACCGTCAGCGACGGCGATGGAGAGGAAGAAAAGCGCGATGTGGTTATCGTAACGGGGACGCATATTCGGGGCGTAGAAAACGCATCCTCCCCGATATTCGTGTTCGATAGGGAGGCGATCGACCGTGCAGGCTTTGCAACTACTCAACAACTGCTAAGCACTTTCCCGCAAAATCTCGATTTTAGTGCTAATACCGCCGGGGTTGGCGCAGGGCCTGCGGCTGGTTTGACCGGAGGTGGCGCTGCCGGTGTAAACATTCGCGGGTTGGGTGCTGATTCCACGCTAACCTTGGTTAACGGTCGCCGGTTGGCCGGGGGGGGGGGGGCTGGCTCTTTCGTAGATATCTCGCTGATCCCGTTGACTGCAATAGAACGGGTGGAAGTGCTGACTGACGGTGCGTCAGCTGTGTATGGCTCGGACGCGGTTGGGGGTGTTGTCAACTTTATTCTTCGGAACGATTACGACGGTGCCGAGACACGGTTGAGGCTTGGAGGCGCAACACATGGTAGCGCGCAAGAATATCAAGCGAGCCAAGTGTTGGGCCGCACATGGAAAAGCGGAAACATTCTAGCGTCTTATGAATACTACCGCCGCAACAATTTGAGTTCGCAGTCGAGATCTTTCACAGAAGACGCGTTGGATCCGTCTGATCTTCTACCACGCGTGGAGCGGCATAGCGCCTACTTGACTGGAAGGCAAGAATTCACTGACATATTTGAAATATTCGGGGACGCTAGTTACTCAAAAAACGATGCGCTGAACAATTCATTGTTTGCTGGCTCGCAGTTGGCCAGCGCCCGAACTGAAACACAACAGTTTGGCGGTTCTGTTGGTGCTGGCGTTGGCTTCTTGGGGGGCTGGCACGCTGAAGTTGTTGGTGCATACAACCGCAGCGAAATCTTTCAAGAACAGCGAGGCACGTTCGACGCTGAAACGGATTCCAGCTTTGGGCTTTGGACTGTCGATGCGAGAGTCGACGGGACGCTGATTCAGAGCCCTGGCGGTGATGTCAAGCTTGCGATCGGCGGTCAGTACCGAGGCGAAGAGTTGAATTTTCAAGATACGCGTCTTAGCGACTTGGTTTTTGATCGAGACGTGTACGCCTTGTTTGGTGAACTATTTATCCCAATCGTTGGCGTAACCAACGGGCGCCCTGGCGTACGAGCGTTAGATCTGACAGTATCGGGTCGATTTGAGGATTATAGCGACTTTGGGTCGACGACGAATCCGAAGTTAGGGATTCGCTGGGCCCCAATCGAAGATTTAAACCTCCGCGGCACTTTTGGTACATCGTTTCGGGCACCTCTTCTGAGAGAGCTCGGCGGCAATGTTGAGATCGTGCCCTTTCCAAGTTTCTTTTTTGTGCCGAATCCTGCGTCGCCAACGCCGCCTCCCAATGTGCTAAGGTTGGGAGGGGCAAATCCCAACCTCGGCCCTGAGCAGGCTAGGACCTGGACGGTTGGCTTTGACTATAAGCCGCAATTTGCAACCGGGTTAGTGGCAAAATTTACCTACTTCGACGTTGATTTTGACGAACGAATTGGTGCGGTTGCGGGGGGGGCGGACCTCTTCACAATTTTTCTTAATACTTCAGAATTGGGCGATGCACTGGATTTGTCACCCGATCTCGCAGAAGTAAATGCTCTGTATGCAAATCCGTCATTTTTTAATCCATTTGGTGTTCCTGCCAATCAAATTGGCGCTATTCTCGATAGCAGGAGACGCAACTTGTCGAGCGCCGACGTCCGCGGGGTAGATTTTACTCTCGGTTACAGCGCGGAGACGGCCTTAGGTAACTTGGCGTTTGACTTGAATGGTAGTTACCTGATTGATTTTATCAACCGACAAACGTCGAGCGCAACGCCATTTGATACCGTTGACACACTATTTAATCCGGTTGATTTGCGTATGCGCGGCAGCATTGGATGGAGCCGAGAGGGTGTCAACGCGGTTGCTTCTGTTAGTTATGTCGATGACTATACCAGCGACGCCACCGGCGTCACTACACCAGTTGCCTCATGGACAACCATTGACGTCAATCTAAGCTATGACACAGAAAATTATTTCGACAGTCAGTGGCTCAATCAAACGCGCTTTTCACTAAACATTGTAAACCTTTTCAACGAAGACCCACCCTTCGTTGAGAACGGACTGATCGCGGGAGCCTTTGATTTCGACGGTGTCAACGCTAATGCTCTTGGCCGTTTTATCTCTTTCCAAATTACCAAAGAATGGTGATGAATGACTTTTGCGTTGGGATCGAACATTATATGAGGGGCATAGTATTTAATTGCACTCAAGCGGTCGTTTTATCGATATTGAGTTTCACTTTGGGTTCAAGTGATGTCTTAGCAAAAAAAACTAGCACGTTGAGCGTCGATGTTGCATTAAAGCAGGAGGATATCGGCTCAGTCTTGTTCGATCCCAATAGTCGGCGCGTGGTTTTTGAGAGAATTAGCGCTTACGATACGGCGCCTGCCGATTCCTATCGTTACCGGTTTTTTTCTCGGCTGTCGCTTTCAAATATCTATGTTGCGAATACTGAGGATGACAAACGCGCTGAGCCGATTTTTGATCAGAGAGATGATACAGGGTATTGGCTGGGAGGGTTTTCCCCGAAAGGGGATAAACTTGCCTATTTTCGGCTACGAGAAGGTATCGTCTCAGCAGGCGTTTATGACTTCGAGAAGAAGCGAAATAAGAATTTTAATTTCGAAGTGAATTATCATTTTTTGCGAAACCTGCCAATTTGGATTTCTGAAGACGAAGCAATTTTTGTAGCAAAATCCAATAGCACAGATTTGAATGATCGGCTTGATGAGCCTTCCATTGGTCCACAGCGGCAGTCTGCAGCGCGGGAAAGTGCTTGGCGTGGCGACACCGTCACAGCGAGTGTCTTAGGCGCAGGGCGGTATTTTTCTCAAAACCCACAACCGCCCAAGGAGACTCTTATCAGAGTCAACCTGAGTACAGGCGAAACTGTTATTCTTGGGCAGCAAGATTATTGGGATTTTGAGTTGTCTTCAAGCGGCCGATATTTGGCTACAATGACCCTCGCCGGAAACGTGAATTCACAATCCGAAAACCCGATAAGCCCTGGTGAACTAGCAAAAACAAAACGCATCGTCGTGTACGATTTGAAAGATAATAGGGAGTTGTTCGATTGTGGAGACTGCGAGGCGGCAACTGAGTTATTGTCGTGGTCTCCAGTTGCGGATGAGCTATTATTTTTTGCTCATCTGAAGGGGAAATCAAAGGCGGATGGATTGTTCTATCGATATGATGCTGCACGAAACACACTTAATAAAATAGATAAGAGCCACATAGGGTTCATTGGTGGTCGCAAAGGCTCAGGTCGTGAACGAGATAAATTTGTGAATGCTGCATGGATAGGGGAATCCATTTTATTTCAACAATCCGACATATCAACCGCCGAACGGCGAGATTGGATTTTAGTTACACCGAGTGGATCGCGTACGATACTGACAAAGACTTTTTCTAGCCCTCCGCGTGAGATTTTGGCGGTTTCCGACAGTTCAATCTTTTTCATTGTGGAAGGTGATGTATGGCGGACGGATTTTTCCGGTAACAGTGAAAACCTATCCGCTGATCGCAAGCCGCCCCTCAGACGCGCCAAAACAGGGCATCCCGGCCTGCGTTCGCTTCGCACTACTTTGAATGGTGTACGCAGCCTTTCACAGACACCTCTAGAATCAATAGTTGCCGACCAAACAGAAATAATCTTCTTCAACGATGAAGGTGATGTGGACGAATCCATTTTTTTGCCTGAGGGAAGTGTCTCTAAACTCGCCATCTCAACTAGAACGCAATCAGTTGTTTATAGGGAAGATCGGATCGGTGATAGCAGTATCATCGGGCTCGTCGGCCAGCAGCGATCGAATGTGCCGATCACACTATTTGATTTCAATGCTCAACTTAAGGGTGTTTACGGCGGCAAGCCGATTAAGTTCGCTCATGACACGGGGGGGCGTACGTTAAATAGTTGGATCTTGTTGCCGCCTGGGGCTAGTGAGGGTGTTCGTTATCCAACCATCGTCATTCCTTATGCTGGCGCAGTTATGGGAGATAGTTGGCAGTTAGCCGCATTTAGCGATACAGTCTCCAAAGTAAGCTTCACCGCCAGCCCACAATTATTAGCTGCGGCTGGTTATGCAGTTCTACTGCCGAGCATTCCTTTGACGTCGGCGCCTGGTGATCCGATGCAAGAACTTCTTTCACCTGCGCTGTCTGCGGTCGATAAGGCGATTGAACTAGGATACTCTGACCCCAACCGCATTGGCCTGATTGGGCAAAGCTATGGTGGATACACAACACTTGCGCTCATTGCGCAAACAGATCGATTCAAAGTCGCCATTACCAGCGCTGGGATCGCAAATCTAACGAGCCATTATGGCCAAATAGCGGGCTGGACGAGAATCGCCCCAC
Organism: Hyphococcus sp.; assembly: GCA_021776335.1. Lineage (GTDB taxonomy): Bacteria > Pseudomonadota > Alphaproteobacteria > Caulobacterales > Parvularculaceae > Hyphococcus. The sequence goes on along the minus strand of JAJFGB010000010.1, from coordinate 66,644 downwards.
CATTCGCGCTGCCAGCTGCAGCTGCTTGGTCAGAACTAGGCCAAGGACGGATGGGCAGTGCGCCATGGACTGATCCCGAACGATATGTCCGAAATAGCCCTCTTTTTCATGCGGACAAAATTAACACCCCTCTCATGCTTGTTCACGGTGACTTGGATATTATCAACATCGGCCAGGCGGAAGAGATGTACACGGCACTAGCGAGACAGAATAAAGATGTTCTTTTTGTTCGGTATTGGGGTGAGTATCATACGATTGTAAGCCCCGCGAATATCCGCGACATGTGGGAGCGAAGGTTCGATTGGTTGCAGCGATATTTGGGGGAGGGCGTTATCGAAACATCCTCGACGAACAATTTCCTTACTCGAACATCAGGGAGTCAAAAAAAATGAGCTGTATACATATGCGACGCGCCTTTTCAACTCTTTCTTTCGTTGAGTGTTTCGCAATAATGCCCAATAACTGTTATCGGGGATAAAATGTTATGCTGCTTTTTTTTGCCGGTTACTCGACCAACTTGTTAACCAAGCCTCAATGTCGGCAACCATCATTATGCGCGTATAATCTGGTGTCCTTAACAGGCTCTCCTCCGTTAAGACTTCTTCTAGTTTAGGACGATCCAAAATACGCTCCTGAACTAATAAACCGTCGAGAAGAAGTTCCTTTAATGCTGGCAGATTTTCAAGAACGGTATTGTTGTATAATGACATCATATCGCCTTTGGTGCGCCGGTTACAGATTTCCTTTGGCAAATACTCGCGAAAAGCGTTGCGCGCCAATGCCCTATCCATTCCTCCTTGCGTGAGTACATACGTGGGTATGCTGACACACAGTTCGATTAGTGGTTGTGAGAGGAGCGGATGCATGACGTCCGCAATACTACCCCGTAGGCTGGGCGCATAGTATTGTTGCGAATTGACGATTGATCGAAAATGAAGTCGTTTTGCCGGCGGTACGCCACTAGCATCCCGCACCCAAGGGTGATTAAATTCACCGGCATGAACCAACTGATGGCATGCTTCCCCAACAAATGTTGGAATGTATTGAAAGCCATTCATATAGTCTTTGCCGTCACTGAGCCATCCAAGTTGGATTGCTCGCCAAAGCACTAGCCACGCTGGCTTGCTGGTCAAATAGCCAACATCTCGAGCGACATTGATAAGTTCTGCCCCCAACCCGTGCGTCTGTAAGTAGTCCGCTGCAATTGAAGGCGCTTTCATCTGAAAGAAGAAAGAATCACCACCTTGTCCCGTAAAAAAAGCATCAGCTCCCCGTTTTCTCGCCATTTCGATGGATTCGAGGTCACGCTCGATGTTGACGCCATTTAATCCGGGTCTAGCCGATCTTGGAGATTCCAGGAGTTGCGATAACCCCATGTGTGGTATGAGTTTTTCCTTTTCAACATATTCGAAGTTGGTTCGCCCCACCATTTTGCGCGCGAACTCACGTTCGTCTCCACCAGGGGCTTCAGAGTATCGATTAACGACCAATACATCTGGCGACGATGAGGCTTCACTGAGACATGCAAGAACTATTGAGGAATCCAGCCCTCCGGATAAATCATGGATAATGCTGCTATAACAAGAAGCCCAAGCTTGCACACATGATAACGTCGTTTGTCGGATCAGTTCGCTGGCTACTCCGGCGTCGTCAATCCTCCGGTGGTTGAAAATTTTTTGTGGTGACCAATAAAACTCGCTTTTCTTGCAGCAACCATCAATTTCTAAGCATTCGCCCGCCTGAACTTGGGTGACTGCAGTCAGGCCGGTTTCTTTGCCCACCAACTCCCCATTTATCAGTATGGATGCAATGTGGCGCCAATTGAAGGAAGCTTCGATATCATCCGCGAATACGTTTTCCAGATCGGAACAAAAAACGTTAATTGATTTATACGTGAAGTGCAGACACTCAATGCCACCTGTCGGGTCTCTTAGTATATACTGATTATTTGTCTTCGGCGTCAGGAACACAGCAACATAGCGTCCCCAATACTCATCGATAAGATGCTTCCCCCGCGTTTCAAGAAGCTCACGCGCCTCCGAAACTCCGAACTCTGCAACATGGGACCAAGTATTCTTGTTCGTCGTGCCTGTGAATAGTTTGCCTAATACTACGCCTCTCGAATCTGGAAGCACATATGCCTGCCACGCATTGTTGCGACCTCCGTTGTCAAAGACCGCCGCACCGTCAGCCTGCAGTACCGACCGCCAGCCCGATGTTTGCTTTTTTAAACGTTCGACAAGCATTTGAGCAATTTGTGACTTCTCAGGATCTCTTCGGTCCCAAAGAAGGATAATGTATCGATACATCCGCTCTTGTCCTTGTTTGTTATATTTTCATAATCGGCGTAAACGTCTGCACATGTTCTAGCGCATCGTTGAAAACCGTATCATCATCCTGCACCCAACAATGTGCACTCCATGGGTGGGTTCGCACGCCAAAAACCCAAGAAGGATAAATCCTGTAGCGCGCAAGAAACTCTGTCAGCGCAAAGGAATTAAATAAACAAAGCCCAGTAGATGGGAAAAAGGGTCGCAACCGCATAAATTTTTCAGTTAATGCTCGACATACATCCTGATTCTCAACCTGATTATCGCAATTCAGAATTCTTTTTCTATGCCTTACGGCGCTAACAACCGATTCGAGAGACGTAAAACGTAGGCGCGCTAAAGCGGTCGATGATGCAATGTAAAAGTTCCATCTTTCGGATAATGTGGTGGTAATTCTTTGTGTTTTTTTCTGCCCAACAAAACTTTTTATGGGATGCGCTATTGAGGCGGGCTTAAATATTCTACCTTTCGATTGATCTTCAGTTAACATTCGTGCCGTCACCATGTTATGGATCGTTTCTTGAGCTGCACATGTGACACCACAGTCGTTGGCGATTCGAAATCGACGTTCAGCGGAGAGTAATTGGTGAAAAGCGCCTGCTTGCGAACGTAAAACACAACTATACTCATCTGCATGCAAATCAAGGAATACAAGATCGCCATTCGCGCTACATGCGTGTATGTGATTAGCTAATAGATACTGATGACCAGGCTCCTGGATGCTGTTTTCCATATTAATCAAAACACCTCCGTGTTGTGAGTGTTGAAATTGCAGAGGCCTAGATCACGAAGACCAACCATCAGTCATATAATGTGTGAATCGGTTTTCTTGCAGATTCATGTCATATAAAAAAGCGCTAAATCTTCCTCCGGTACGATCATACAAAAGCATGCAGCCGTCTCCTTCGTCACACTACCGAGGATCACCAAAGATGTTGCCTGGACCTGATCATAATTCTTCACCACTAATTCTCCTTGAATGTCTTGTTATGTGAGCTATCAACCTAACGCCCTTAGCTTGATCGTTTTCTTGGTTTCCGACATACGAAAATTCTGCAGAAATAAACGCAAAGTGTTCGGTGAAAGCGTATGTTTTTCAGCGCTTCTGGCGACGTTTCCCAAGTGAGTGTCATGGAGTGTTTCGTAATTCGTTGTCACTCACACAGTATACTGTGTAATGAATCTGCAGCCCGTGCGTCTGCGAAATGATGCAACAACACAGGAGAAATGAGATGCCCGGGAAAGTTTCTCGGGCACCTCAAAATTGTGATCAGGCGAAAAGTAGATGCATGCTGATCACATAGACTACTCTAGATGTAGAATTGCCCAGTTTCTTCTTCAACGAGGAGCTGTACTCCAGTTGCTTTTGTTTCAACTGAAACTTTTCCAAGTGCGATCATGGTGATCTCCTTTTTGGGTTGCTCATTGACGCCACGTCATGTGGCAATTCTTAAAGTAGTTGCTGCAAAAATTGATTCCAAACTATATCGACAAGAAGATTTTGTAATGAATACATGCCTGAATCTCTCGAGTGATTCGATATGGTTGAAATCAGAAACTTTGTGTTGGGATAAGTTGAAAAGTGTCAGCAGCTTTATATTTGAATTATATTATTCGGTAATGCGGGCAAAAAAATCCCGCCGTCACATGTAAACACATGTCGGTTTTCCGGTGCGAGATGCTGCGGTCTGAAACTTACTTACGCGGTCTCTTTTCTCCCGATCGGGTCATCCGTCTCCTGATGGTGTTGCGTACGCCACATAGCGGCATAGTTTCTGTTGTTCTTTAGAAGGGCGTCATGCCGGCCCCTTTCGACAATCCGTCCCTGTTCCAGAACCAGGATCTCGTCGGCATGGGCGACCATGGACAGACGGTGCGAAATAATCAGGGTCGTCATGCCCCTGGATATTTCGATCAGATTGCCGAGAATGGTTTGTTCGGTCTTTGCGTCCAGTGAAGAGGTTGCTTCATCGAAAATAAATAGCTGCGGGTTTTTAAGAACGGCGCGGGCGATCGACACCCGCTGTTTTTCACCGCCCGAGAGTTTAAGGCCCCGTTCGCCGACAATGGTTTGGTAGCCGTCGGGCATGGCCATGATCCGGTCGTGGATATGGGCGAATTTTGCGGCGTGCTCGATCTCCGCCGTGCCGGCGCCTAGTCTGCCGAAGCCGATATTATAGGCGATGGTCTCGTTAAAGAGGATTGTATCCTGAGGCACGATCGCGATCGATTGCCGCAACTCTTCCAGCGGCATTTCCCGTGACGATTTTGCGTTCAGTAGAATCTCACCGCTTGCCGGTTCGTAAAACCGCATCAACAATCGGATGAGAGACGATTTTCCCGCGCCGCTTTTACCGACAATGGCTGTGGTCTCACCGGGCTCGATGGTGAAATCGATATCCTCAAGAATTTTTCGGCCGGGGAGGTAGGAAAAACTGATCGCGCGCATTTCCAGCCGGCCGGCGCCGGCCTGGGCTTGCGCGCCTCCTTCAACAATGGTGATCGCCGGCTCCGCGTGTTTTTGGTTTTCGGTTTTAAGGCCTTTGATTTTGCGACCTTCCGGTTGTCGGCCCATCAGGCCCATCATTTTTTCAATGAAGGCGGCGCCATAGGCGATATCGCGAAAGGCGGCGCCCAGCGTTTCCAGGGGCCGGACGATCTGCAGCATATAGGCGTTGATCAATACGAAATCGCCAACGGAAATGACGCCCTGCTGAACGCGCAGGGCGCCAAGGGTCATGGCGGCGCCAAGGGACAATGCAAACACCGCCGCCGCCAACAACCCGTTCTCGGATTTGCGCCAGTAAAAAACCGACCACCAGCGTTCAGAATTTGCCAGGGCGCTGTCATAGCGATCATTGATCTGGCGCTCCGCGCTGAACGATTTGACGGTTTCCGTATTCAGGATGCTGTCTGTCATATTCGCATAGGCCTCAATCTGCGTCGCGGAGACCTCGCGGGTCGGGCCGATGATGCGCGCGGCGCCGAGCCCGAAAACCGCGGCATAGGCGGCAGTCGAAACGCCGAGGAGCAACAAAAACTCGGCCTGAAACAGAAAGACCAGCACGGCGGCGACCAGCATGACTTCGACCAGCACGGGGAGGACTGTAAAAACCGCATGATTGGTCAGTATACGGTATCCGGCAAGGCCCTGGACCAGGGTTTGGTTCAGCGCGCCGGTCTTGCGGTCGAGATGAAACGACATGGGAAGGTCGATGACATGGCTTAACAGGCGACGGCTGAGGTTGCGGTTCAGCCGCTGGTCCGCCGTACCGTATAAAAACCATCGCGCTTCCCCAAGGGATCGGGAAAGCCACAGGCTGACAATATAAAGAAGAATGAGCACCGCCGGACTCATGAGTGTCAGCGCAGCGGAGCCGGGGGCCGTTTGCGGGCTGATGCGCAATCCGTCTATGGCGTATTTAAGGGCGACCGGCGCCAGGGCCGCAAGCGCTGCTGTTCCCAAAACCAAAAGCAACGTCAGGGCCATGCGCCGTTTGACGAAACCATCGGCTTCGGACCATGCAAGAAAAATCGCTTGTTTCAAGGCGCCTGTCATGGATCGTTCCTGTCTCGGGAAAATTCGGCCTGAAGCGTCATGCAGAAGTTCTGAGGGCGGATCCCCTCAGCAGCCGGAGCAGATCCGGCAGCCGGTCCATTTTGTCGTGAAAATAATTCCTCAAATCGTCGCGCAGCCTGTCGAATTGTTTTTCGTGATAGGTCCCGCAAAGTTTCGCGATGGCGCCTTTCGTATCCTCGAACATTTCAAAATATTTCTGGCGAATATAATGGGTCCGGTCATTTATGTTTGCGATCTGGCTGATGACATCGGTGTTTCCGGATTGCCGGGCAATATGAACAAACAGATTGTCCATGATGCGTATGGCGGCCACGGCGGAAATTTCCGTCGTTTGATCCGTTTCACCAAGAAGATCGGGCGGTTTGAGAATGCCCGGCGCCCTGTTGTCATTTCCCCGGCAATCATTTCCGATCGTGCTCAGGGACCAGTCCAGCAACAATTGCTGCAGGGCGTAAAGACCTTCGATCTCTGACGCCGATATTTCCTTGATGAAAAACCCGGCCTTCGGAACATCATTGATCACATGTTCCGCGGCAAGGCGGATGAGCGCTTCGCGCACCGGGGTGCTGCTGACAAAACACTGATCGGCCAGGGGCTCGACCTGAATGCGTTTTCCGGGGGCGTATTCATGGGCGATGATGCGCGCCTTTACGCGCTCATAAACGCCATTGCCTGCAATTTCCGTGATCATTCGTGTCCTGTGCGCTGCGTTAAGCATTTTGTTTCCGCGTATTTGGGTTTTGTGCAACTGGAGAGCAACAAAACCGCCTGGCGCGTTTTCGACCGGGCCGTCATCCCATCCATTCAACTAAGGTCGCCATGTGCGAACATGTTTTTTCCAGTTGCGAGCGGCTGTGTCAGGCGCCGCGCCAGGCGGCGATCGTGAAAATAATCCCGATGAAAACTGATTTCAAACTATATCGGTAAAAAGATTTTGTAATGAATGGCTGTTTGAATCATATGAATGATTCCACCATGTAACCTTAAAAGTTTGTATAATGACAATAATGTATACACGCCCGCCGCCTTGCGCTGACGTGACAACGTCGTGTTTAGAACCATCCTTCGAGGCTCGCAGCCATAGGCTGCTCACACCTCAGGATGAGGATTGTGCCGGAACACATTGCGCGCCCCTCATCCTTCGAGGCCGGACAAAGTCCGGCCTCGAAGGATGGTTCCGGGTGCGGATGAAAGCCCGGCGCGCTAATTGTGGCTCATGTAAATCCAGTTACCTCACTTCCAAATTCTGTATTTCCCGATGGTCTTCTCTTCTAGGTTCACTGGCGAAACGCCCGCGCAAATGATGCATCGATAACTTCCTGAACAGCCGCTAGGCGCCTGTCATGATAGGCCCCGACAGCCCCGCGAAGCTCGTCGTAATTTTTGTCATTCATCAACGCATACAAAGCGTTCAGTTCACGGTCAGCGCCCTCAAAAACATCGGCCTCGATAAGCCGGATGAACCGCAGACGGCTGTTGATGGTCTGCACGGCCCGTATGACGATTTCGCTGGCCGAGAGCGAGGCGATATCGGCAAAGAGATATGCCGTCGCGTGATTAATCGCGCCGGCGTCGAGGGCGCCGTCCAGGTCTTCCGGTTTCACGACCCCGTTCTCACGTGACACGTCGTTTTTATTGCCGTTGGCGGCGTTCGCGCCCGCCCGGGCAAGTGCGCCGTCAAGCTGAATTCTGTTGCCGCGATAGAGCCCGGCGCATTCATCGGTCGATGGTGTTTTGACATAATAGCCCTGGCCGTGCTGGTGGCCGATCAGCCCGTCCCGGTGAAGCCATTGTAGCGCCGTGCGCGTTGGCGTCAGCCCGATGCGGATGTCATTTGAAAGCTGGTCCGGCGACAGGCGCATGCCCGGCCGATATTTGTATAATGCAATGCGGTCTTCCAAAAGATCATAGGCCGCTTCGGCGTTCGCGCCATTCATGTGCATCGGTTCAGTCCTCAACTGTGCAAATTTTGTTCTAAAGCGTTACCGGTGGAGCATTTGCTTCGCTGCATTCCCGGGAAGGTGTCAGTATCCAGTCTCTTTGCCGGTATGATCTCCTTGTCGTTGAAGTGAACATGTCAAGGCGTTACTTGCGTTACGCGTCAACGCCGCGTTTTACCATGCAGTATGAGACATATTGCCTGACGGGGTTGGTCCCGGTCACATATGTATTTTCATACATATATTTTCTTTTTTCCATGAGACTCAGGGCCGATCTCGTCGCAACAGGATTGCTGGGCGTCCTGCCCGTAGGGTTGATAGGAGAGGGTGGCTTTCCTGAAGGCCGGGCCCATACATGGTGTTTCATCCTGCGGCATGGCCGCCACGCAGCATGCACTCTGGGTTGACGATTTGAGGTTGCTTTTATCCATATCACGGTTTTGTTCGTGGGCGCGCCTGTCAAAGATTTGCGGCGCGCCGGTTCATGTCAAATGTTCTTCTGATTAATGCGATGTCACTCGCCGCAAAGGGGTGCGTCCGGTCCGGCCGCCACATAATGCCGGTCAGATTGTGCCTTTTGTTCTCGACAGCCTTCACAACGCCGTCGCGCGCGTGCGCCCAGATATTGAGCCCCGGCGCCGTTGCTACGGCGCCATAGCGATGATCGCTGTTGACGATTTCATCTTCGCCGTTGACGTTGATTTTGAGGGCCGGGGAAATGTGATCATCCACTTTTTTAAGCGGTACACTGAACAGGCGCTGAATAATCTGCATGCCGCGGCCGATCCCCAGAACCGGCAAATTATTATGGACGGCATGCGTGACGAGCGCGAATTCTGTCCTGTCCCGTTCCGGCGCGTTGCCGCCATTGATTGTCAATTCGTTGCCGCAGGTAAGAAGCACGCCATCGATTGGCGCCTCGTCCAGAAAGCGTGTTGCGGAATGTGGGTGATTTGGAACAGGCAGGGCGAGGCAACCACAGGCTTCAAGCAGCGCTGCCCATGACTGGTCAATAACGTCCTGCCGCCGGGTCGCGCCGCCGGCTTCTGTGGTGACCTGCACGCTTTGACTGACCGCGATCAGCTTCAGCGGGGTATCGGCCCGGTTGTGGGAGAATTTTTCCAGGCCCTGGTCCGGCGGGAAAGGCAGGCTGTCAAAGCCGGCAGGGGCCGAGGCGCTGATGCCGCCATTTTGCGGGAATGGTCTCACGGGCGCCTCCGGATTCGGGTTTTGAGGTGATACTATGTAACATAGTATTAAAAACTACGGTTCATTATATCCGGGTGAGCCTGTGAGGCAATAGGCAATCGCTGGAAACGGGGCTTTTCGGCGATTAACTTTTTGAAATGGCGAGGGCTTGCCCGGCAGCGGTGCGATACGGCGCCTGCTCATCATTGAGGGCGGGGCCAGGTCTTTGCGCTGTGGAAAAAAGAGGAATGCCGCCGCATGCCTTGCCGAGTGCGTTTGAGAGAGAACCCTGGGAGGGAGGGTTTCGGCGCCCCCGGCAGGGCTATGCGGCGGTCTCCCCCTGCGACTCAGCTTATAAAATGATCCTCTGGCATTGCCAAGATGAATAATAGTACAGACTCTAATGTATCATAGGATGTTGTAGTTCGGCGCCGACTCGAAGACAGAATTTACGCTGGTGAGAAGAGCAGGCGTGATCTGTAACCACAAAACTGCGATGGCGCCGTCCGGATGCCTCCGGAATTTAAAGTGCGCTGCTGACGCGAAACGCGCAGGCGCGCGCTGTTGAAAGTGCGTTGAATAATGGCTCCCCGAGCTGGACTCGAACCAGCGACAAGCTGATTAACAGTCAGCTGCTCTACCAACTGAGCTATCGGGGAATGCCGTTGGGAGCGGGGGATATAGCAAAGCCCTGAAAGCGAATCCACCGTCTTTTTCGGGCTGCGGCAAACTTTTCGCCTCTTCCAGCTGCAAAGGCCAAATGCCCTGAAAATCGGCGCCTTTCGGCGATATTGGCCGATGAAAAGGTCTAATAGCGAGACGGTCGCGCCTTGGGGGAGAACGCGACCGCTACTCACTGTCGTGGGGTATGGTGGGGTATCTTCTCGGGAGAAGACAACGTTAAGGTCTCATCAAGGTCTTAACATAAGGTTAACAGACCCGGGCGTTTTTTAGGTAAAGTGGCTCCCGGTTTACCGTTCAAAAACGCCGAGATTCATTCTTTTGCGCATTTCTTATCGGAAAACCGCTTCACACTTTTCCGGAAAATGCGCCAAGTCAATTTTTACTCGGCAGGGCCCCAAAGCGGGTTGCGCCGGCGCTTTCCATCAACGGTCGCATGCTCATGCAAATCCTCCGGAAACTCTGACGATAACTCGGTGCGATGTTCTTCAAAATCGCTCTCCCGGGAAGCGCCATCGCCAATCCCAAGCTGTTTTTCACCGGTCCAGGCCCAGCGATAGAACCGGGCGATATCCGCTCCGACAGCGTACATTGCGGGCACGAAGATCAGGGTGACGCTGGTGGCGAAGAAAACGCCAAAGGCGAGCGCCACAACGGTGGGCTTGAGGAATTGCGCGTCCGTTGAGTTTTCGAACATGATTGGCAGCAAGCCAATAAAGGTTGTGATCGAGGTCAATATGATCGGGCGGAAGCGGCCGACCCCGGCTTTGACCAGGGCTGCAAGCGCGCCTTCGCCATTGGCGCGCAGACGGTTCACATAATCGATCAGCACAAGATTATCGTTGACGACAACGCCGGCGGCGGCGCCAACGCCGAAGAATGAAAACAGCGCGAAATCAATGCCGAACAAAAAGTGCCCAAACATCGCGCCCATAAAGCCGAAGGGAATGGCCGTCATGATCAGCATTGGCTGCCAGTAGGAACTGAAGGCAATCGCGAGCAACATATACATGGCAAATAGCGCGATGGCGTAAAGCGACAGGAACTCTGCAAGGAATTCAGCTTGCGCTTCCTGATCGCCGCGTTGCGCGAGCGCTGCTTCCGGATGTCGGCGCTCCCATTCAGGGACAAATTCCTCGCGGAAGCTTTTCATGACCGCTGCGCGATCAACGCCTTCGCGCAACTCTCCTGATATGCGTGCCGCCCGTTTGCGGTCCCGGCGTTCGACACGTTTATAGCTTGGCTCGAATGAGGCTTGCGCGACGGCTTGCAGGGCAACTTCGCGGCCGTCGGCGGTGCGAATGCGCATATTATCGAGGGTTGTCAGTGAGCTTCTGGCCGCTGACGGATAACGCACCATCACCCTTACATCCTGGCCTTCACGCGGCAGGCGCTGAACTTCCTCGCCAAAAAATGCCTGGCGCACCTGGCGGGAGACGTCGGCGAGCGTCAGGCCAAAGCGTTCGGCGCCGGGCTTTAACTCGATGCGCAGCTCGTCCGTCGCGGATTGAAGGTTATTGCGGACATCATAAACGCCGGGCAGGGTGTTCAGGTAGTTTTGAACGTCGAGCGTTGCGAGGCGTAGCTCTTCAAGCTCGTCGGCCTCAATACCGAAAGACAGGTCGGGGCCGCTATTATTGATCGTATAGCCGATATTGATTTCTTCCGCATCGGGAATAGCGCCAACTTCGTCGCGAAACATTTCAGCGGCGTCTTCGGCGGATTCCTTGCGCTTATCGGAATCGATGATGGTCATATAAGACGTCACCTGACCCTCGTCGGCGCGCACATAGATCGACTTTACATAGTCTTCGCCCTTTACCTGACCCATTTTTTCTTTCATGCGCAGGGCGCCGGCTTGCACTTCATCGTAAATCTGGACGCTGCGGGCGAAAGACGAGCCTTCCGGCAGACGCACTTCCAGTGAAATAAATGTGCTTTGGACTTCAGGGCTGAATTTAAAACTCACCCAGCCTTGCGCCATCAGCGCAACCGCGACTGCAAAAGCGACTGTGAAGAGCGCAGCGGTAATATAGCGTGCTTTGACCGCCATCGTCACGATTGGGCGGTAGACATGATCAGCGACTGTCATGAGGCCTTCAGAAAAAACAGCCTGCAGGCGGTAGTAAACGCCGTCTTTGTTCTGGGCTTTCATATGCGCCAGGTGAGACGGTAAAATGAAAAAACATTCGACCAGAGAAAACGTCAGGGCAAAAATAATCGTCAACGTGATGTGTTTGGTGAATTGGGCTGTGCCGCCGGAGATAAAAAGCCAGGGCATGAAGGCGATCATGGTGGTGATGACAGCGAACAAAACCGGTTTGGCGATGAGCTGCGTGCCGATAATGGAAGCCTCGACGCCCTTGGCGTTTCCTTCCTCGACCTGATTGTGAATGCTCTCGCCGACAATAATGGCGTCGTCGACAACGACCCCGATCACCAGAAGAAACGCAAAGAGAGACAGCATGTTCAGCGACACGCCGGTCACCGGCATGAATATAAAGGCGCCGGCAAAAGAAACGGCGATGCCGGCTGTTACCCAGAACGCCACCGTGGGCCTAAGGAACAACAGCAGGATAATAAGCACAAGGACAAGGCCGATGGCGGCGTTTGATGAAACGAGTTCCATCCTGGCGAAATAAATGTCCGACGTGTCGAACCAGACGTAAAGTTGCGCGGTATCGCCCAACTCTTCGTTCTTTTCAGCAACCCAGTCATTGATGGAACGTGACAGCTTGACAATGTTGAGGTCGTCCGGCGCCACAACCTGCATCAGGATTGCCGGCTGGCCGTTGAGCATGCGTTTTTGTTTGCGATCTTCAAACCCGTCGATGACGGTCGCCACATCGCGCACGCGGACGACTGAGCCGCTCTCCTGCTGGCGTATGACAATCGCTTCAAATTCTTCCTGCGTATCGGCGAGGGAGCGCACGCCAATGGCGACATTGCCTGTATCAGTGCGGACCTGACCGCCTGACAAATTGACCGATGAGCCGCGCACGGCGCGTGCAACATCGTCAAAGGTCAGGCCATAGCGGCGCAGCGCTGCTTCGGAGACCTCAATGGAAACCTCTTCCTTGCTTTCGCCCCATAGATTGATCAGCGGTGAGCCATTAGGCACCTGGGCAAGCTCGTCGCGAAGTTTTCGCGCCAGGCGATTGAGTTCGCGTTCGGAAAGGTCGCCATAAAGCCCCATAAACATGGCGCCGTCCTGGGTGCGCCAGAGTTGAACGACTGGCGGAAAGGCGTCGGACGGAAAAGTCGAAATGCCGTCAACGCGGTTTTTGATTTCGTTCAAAAAACCGGTCTGATCGACGGTGTCCTTGCCTTCGATGTTGATTGTGGCAAGTCCATCGCGCGCGGTGGCGTCAACATGGACGATGCCGTCAATATCGGAGATGGCCTCTTCGACCCGCAAGATGATCTGGTCTTCAACATCGCGCGGGCTGGCGCCGGGCCAGATAACAGAAACCGTTGCGCCGTTAAATGTCGCGCTTGGAAAAACCTCACGTTCAAGGCGTAAAAACGCCATCGCGCCGGTGACCAATATGGCGATCATCAACAGATTCGCGGCAACGCCGTTTTTTGACCACCAGGAAATCAAACCGCCCACGTTTTTATCCTCTTCCCTCAATCGCCTCGGCGGCTTCAGCCGCTGTTGCGCGATCGTCAATGCCTTCTGCGATCGCGGCGTCTTCATCGCCTATCGTTGATCCCGTGTTCTGATTGGGATCGGTGGGCGCGACCTTGTCGCCATTGCCGGCGCCGCGAAGCGGCGATGTGACGACGCGTTCGCCACCTTCGATGCCGCCCGCAATTGTCACTGTATTGCGCGCGCTGGCGACCACACGCACTTGTCGTTGCTCAAGCGTGTCGTCTCCAGAGACAACGTACATAATATCGGCGCCATAAAGCGCCGAGCGCGGCAGGATGAACGCGCCCTCATAGGGGCGTCCTTCGATGCGCGCATCAACGAAGAGGCCCACGGCGAGCGGCGTATCGCCATCAGCGCCGGCGCCATAGGGGTCGTCAACAACGGCGATCGCCGATACCTGCCGGGTCGCAGGATCAATGGCGCCGTCTGTGCGGGCGATGCGCCCGGTCCAGCCATGGGGTGCGCCGGCGATAATCGCCGACAACGCGACAGGCGGCCCCGCATTGTCCTCGGTTTCAAAAAACGCCACGGACAGGCCAAGTTTGGCAAGATCATTATCCGTAAGCGGCAGTCTGATTTCGACGACATCAGTTGAGAATATGGTGCCGAGCTGCGCGCCCGGAGACACAAACTGACCAGGCCCTGAAAGACGCTGGCGTACGCGGCCCTGGAACGGCGCGCGGATTTCGGTGCGATCGAGGTTTAACTGCGCCGCGCTCTGATCGGCCACCGCGGCTTCGTAATTCGCGCGCGCTTGCGCCAGCTGCGGCTTGCGCAGCGTTAGATCAGATGCATCGCCGCCGATGCCCAGCTCCTCGAAATCCTGGCTGGCGAGATCGGATTCGGCTTGCTCACGGCTTAGAGTTTCCTGCGCCTGCGCGACGCGCGCCCGTGCGCTGGTGACCTGAAGGCGGTAATCCGCATCTTCGATTTTGATCAGCAGATCGCCTTTGTTAAAGGCGCCACCGTCGACAAATGCGTTTGCTGTCTTCTCGACACGGCCGGACACCTGGCTCGTCAGGCTGATATCCGTGCGAGGTCGAACTTCACCTTGTGTTGTAACGTCTAGCGTTACCGATTGTGGTTTGGCGACGGTGTAGAAAACGGTGGGCGGTGTGATTTGCGGCTCTTGAGCTTCGACCTCAGGGCGTAGCGCGCCCATGAATGCGATGAACCCGACCCCGCCTAAAAGTACGCCCGCTGTCGCTATCAGCGTGAAAAACTTACGAAACATAGCCCCTTCTTACTCTCCGGTGTTTTACTCAAGCGCCGCCAGCTTTGCCTCGGTCAGGAAGTCCCCGCCTATCGCAAGGTAAAGCTGCACACGGTTGGATACGCGTTGCTGTTGTGACTGGATATATTGGCTCTCAGCCGAAATACGACGGGTCTGAGCGTCCAAAAGGTTAAAAATTGTCGATGCGCCGCTGGCATAGCGCCGTTCGGTCAATTCTTCAGCTGCTGCGGCCTCTTCAAAGGCGAGGCGCAAAGCGTCTTCGCGGACCGCCAGGAGGGCTTCCGCCGCGAGCGCGTTTTCCGCCTCTTCATAGGCCGTCAGGACGGTTTGCGCGTAGTTATAAAGCGAGGATTGCGCCGCCGCCCGCGCGCGCTTGGAGTTGTAACGCAACCGTCCGCCCTGAAAGAGCGGCTGTGCAATGCCGCTGATGAGGTTGCCCGCAAGGCGTTCAGGATCGATCAAATCTGCGATAACCGGGCCGGAAGTACCAATTTGCGACGTCAACGTGATCTGCGGCAGCAATTGTTTGCGCGCAGCGCGGGCGCGAAGGCCCGCTGCTGTCATGCGGGATTCTGCGGCAATGAGATCGGGCCGCCGGGCAAGGAGATCGCCAGGCGCGCCAGCGCCGGCAAGCGACGGCAGATTTGGCAGTGCCTCAGCGGCCTGCAGTTCGGCGGCGGGATAGCGCCCGAGCAAAACTTCCAGACTGCGCGATGCCTCCAGTTCCAGCCGCTGGCGCAGCGCCAGGCTGGCGCGGCTTGATCCAAGCGCCGAACGCGACAAGCGAACGTCAAGGCTTGAAGCGACACCGCGATCATAGCGCCGGTCGGTGACGCGGAGATTGCTTTCGCGCGCAACCACGTCGCGTTCGGCAAGCTCACGCTGCTGGCGCGCTTCAATAAGGGAGAACCAGGCCTGGGAAACCCGTGCGGCGATGGAAAGCTGTGTTGCTGCCAGATCGGCGTAAGCCGCGGAGGCATCTTTGTATGAGGCCCGAGTTTCATCGGTGAGGCGGCCCCAAAGATCGAGTTCCCATCTTAATTGGCCGCCGAGAGAATAATTGTTGATGTAAAGGCGGCTGCTGCCGCCGCCGCTGCCGCCGGCTTGCGCGGCGGTCGTGGGGTTGGTGACAACGGCATTGCGACCGGCGTTAAAATTTGCGGTGAGTGATGGCAGCAGATCAGCTCTGGAAATCTTGGCGCCGGCGCGTGCCTGTTCGAGCGCTGAAGCGGCCGTGAGCAGGTCGTTGTTGTTTTCGATTGCCTCAGAAATAAGGCCGCGCAGATTGTCGTCATCAAAGGAAGCGACCCAGTCGCCGGTTGGCGCCGTCGCCGCTTCACTGTCGGCGGTCCATTGAGATGGAATATCCGGGAGCTGCGCTTCCAGGAGTTCTGTATCAACGCTGGCGCAAGACGCGGCGATCAATGCAATGAACGCAACGCCGCCGAAGCGTGCAGATTTTGTAACCGAGATAATTGGCGAACGCATGCCGGCCCCTTATTTTTTCTTTCAGCGTTACTTGTCTGCTGCGTCGGAGGACTGCAAGCCCCAATCGGCGGGCAGTTCCGAGCATGCGATGAACGACAGCTTCACACCGAGACAACGCTAATGGGGGATCATAACATCATGGTTAACGCGCGGGCGCTAACATGGCCTTGAAATAGAGGTTTTGGCATTATCCGTCGCATATAAGCCACGGTTGGCCTATGGGCGGCCAGAATGCCGCGAAAATGGAGGCCACGGCCGGAATCGAACCGGCGTACACGGCTTTGCAGGCCGCTGCGTAACCACTCCGCCACGTGGCCGTCCGAAAAGCCGTAAAAACGGCTCGCGAGTGGGCCGCCCTCATAGCGCGGGCGATAGCGCCGGTCAAAAGGTGTTTTTGGCGCGTTGCACGGACCGGCGCAGAGATGTATGCCGCTGGTGAGATTTTGGAATATTAGAGGCGCCAATGGACTTCGAAACCGCACGCCGACACATGGTTGAAAGCCAGGTCCGGCCACATGATGTGACGGATCTGGGCTTGCAGGCGGCGATGGAAACAACGCCCCGCGAAATCTTTTTGCCGGTGGAGCTGCGCGACCAGGCCTATGTTGAGCGTGAGATTGAATATGCGCCGGGCCGGTTGCTTTTGACCGCGCGGGATTTTTCAAAACTGGCCGCGATTGCGGATCCGAGACCGACAGACCTTGTTTTGAACGCGCTTTGCGGCAGCGGTTACTCGACGGCGATCCTCGCCCAGCTGACCGAAATGGTCGTCTCTCTGGAAAGCGATGAAGCACTTGCCGGCAAGGCGCAGGAAAACCTGACATCGCTGGGCAAGACCAATGCAGCTGTTATCACAGGTGATGCATGGGCAGGCGCTGAAGATCAGGGCCCGTTTGACCTGATCTTCGTTGGCGCTGCGATTGCGCGTGAGCCTTCGCCCTTGCTCCAGCAATTGAAAGATGGCGGACGTCTTGCAACGATTTTGCGAGAAGACGGCATTTCATGCGGTGTGCTCTATCGGCGCAGCGGGGATGCATTTGCTTGCACCAAATATTTCGATGCATCGACGCAGTCGATTGCACCGGGATTTGAAGCGCCACAGAGATTCGTGTTTTAGCGGTATATTCCGGGGTGTCACAGCTGCCGATTCCGCTTGATTTCTGTAAAAAATGGCAAACTTAGACGATGTTTTAAGGCGTCGTCGCAGATATTAGGGTAATGTCCACTTCGATATGGATGTCGCTTTGAGTAAAGGGAGCGATCAGTGCGGGTATTTTTGTTGAGTCTTATCGCCTGTGCGCCGCTCGTGCACGGTGCGCCTGCTGCGGCGGAGACGTTGCAGGATGCCCTGTCGCTCGCCTATCAAACCAATCCGACCATTCGCGCTGAACGGGCGCGCCTCAGAGCGACCGGTGAGGCAAAAGCGCAAGCATGGGCTGGCGCACTGCCACAAATTTCCGCGACCGGCTCTTATAACAAGGTTGACAGCACGCAATCGTCAAATTTTACGGGAACCCCGCAGACAATCAATTCTGACCTCAACACATTGAACGCTGCCGTAAATGCCGAGCAACCGATTTTTACCGGCTTCCGGAATTTCAATGCGATTAAACAGGCGGGCGCGCGCGTCCGCGCCGGCGGCGCTCAACTTGTCGCGACCGAGCAACAGGTGTTGAACGATGTTGCAACCGCTTATTTTAATGTCCAGCGCAATCAGGCCGTGCACGAATTAACAACCAAGAATGTTGCTGTCTTGTTTCGCCAGCAGGAAATGGCGGCGGTTCGTTTTGAAGTGGGCGAGATCACGCGCACCGATGTCGCTCAGGCTGATGCGCGTCTTGCCGGCGCGCGTGCTGAGCTGTCGCGAGCATTGGGCGATCTGGCAGTGGCGCGCGCCGGCTATGCGCAGCTTGTAGGGCAGGCGCCAGGCGAGCTTGAAAAGGTCGATTATTTACCCGAACTCCCGGACACGCTCGACGTTGCACAAGCGCTGGCATTTGAGTTCGCACCAGCAGTGATTGGCGCGCGCGAGCAATCGGAAATTTCCCGCCGCCAGGTTTCGATAGCGCGCGGTGCGCTGTTGCCATCTGTTTCCCTGACCGCTGGTTATCAGTACGCAGAAGAACCCAGCAGTTTCGTTGATAGTGATGAACAGTTCGCCTATGGCGCCCGTGCATCGGTGCCTTTGTTTCTGGGCGGCATAAATTATTCGCGCGTGCGCGAAGCTAAAGCGCTCCATTCCAGCGATCGGTCCCGCCTGGCGGCGGCTGAACGGCTGGCGACAGCGCAGGTGACGGCGGCCTGGGAGCGGCTCGTGGCTGCGCGCGCGATCATTGTCTCCACGACTGCGGCTGCTGAGGCCAATCGGCTGGCGCTCGAAGGCGTCACTCAGGAAGCGCTGGTCGGCGCCCGGACGACGCTCGATGTGCTTGACGCCGAACAAGAGCTCCTAAATGCTGAAGTCGCCCTTGTGAGCGCCGAATATGACGCCCAGGCGGCTGCCTATGGGCTTCTGGCTGCGGTTGGCATTTTGACGCCCGAAGCGATTGGTATTGCTGATGCGGGCGCGGGCGAATCAGCGCTTGATCTCTACGGACGTTAACGCGCGCGTAACGAAGGCCTTGATAAGTATCGCGAAGCGCCTGAATACCTTAACGGGCAGGCCAAGCGCCAATACACTAGATTTGATACGAGCCGCTCAGGGGACTTCTGTTCATGGACAACGCACAATCTGAACCGAGCATGGAGGAAATCCTCGCATCGATACGTCGGATTATCTCCGAAGACGATGAGGACGCGCCGGCAAAGCCGGAAACCGCCAGACCCGCGCTGGTTCAAAGACCTGAGAAGGCGCCGGAAAAACCGGTACAACGATCGAAGCCTGCGCCGGTCGTTGACGAAGACACTGCACAATCCCATCTCGAAACGGAAGATGTTGAAATGATTAAGAAAAATGTGACAGCCGCCGCGCTGGATGAAGATGATGCGATCCTCGACAGCTCATCTGCCGATGCTGCGTCCCAGGCGTTTCAGTCGCTCTCGCAATCCGTGCGGGTGTCTGACAGCGGCGAGGGGCAGACCGTAGAAGGTATTGTGACCAGGATGCTGCGGCCGATGATCAAGGAATGGCTCGACGCCAACCTGCCGGCGATCGTCGAAGAAAAGGTTGAAGAGGAAGTCCAGCGTGTCGCGAGACGGCGCGTTTAGGTCTGAGGCAAATACGGAATTTGAAAAAGCCGGCCGCAGGGTCGGCTTTTTTCATATGAGCGTTTTAACGCGGCGAAGCGGTGGGTATTGAGCTAAACCCGCGCCGGCGATACACCGGCTCCTTCGCGGGCGCACAATAATGGCAAGGGCGGCATGCTGGACAAGAAATTCGATTTTGCAGAGGCGGAGGCCCGCCTTTATGCGGCTTGGGAGCAATCCGGGGCTTTTCAGCCACGCGAAGACGCTGGCGCTGAGCCCTATACGATTGTCATCCCGCCGCCCAATGTCACGGGCAGCCTGCATATGGGCCATGCGCTCAATAACACGCTGCAGGATATTCTGATCCGGTTTGAGCGGATGCGCGGCAAGTCCGTCTTATGGCAGCCCGGCATGGACCATGCCGGCATCGCGACTCAAATGGTCGTAGAGCGCCAGATGGCCGATCGGCAGGAGCCAAAACGCACTGATATCGGCCGCGAAAAATTCGTCGAAAAAGTCTGGAGCTGGAAAGCGGAAAGCGGCGGGGCAATTACGCGCCAGCTCCGCCGTCTCGGCGCTTCATGTGACTGGAGCCGCGAGCGCTTTACCATGGATGACGGCCTTTCCGAGGCAGTGTTGAAAGTGTTCATCCAGCTCTACAAAGAGGGCCTCATCTATCGCGACAAGCGGCTTGTGAATTGGGATCCGCATTTCCAGACGGCGATCTCAGACCTTGAAGTTGAGAATACCGAAGTCGACGGGCATTTCTGGCATTTCAAATATCCGCTGGAAAATGGCGAGACCTATGAATTCCCGATCGCTCATGATGAAGACGGCAATCCCACCGAATGGGAAACGCGCGATTATATTTCGATCGCAACGACGCGGCCGGAAACCATGCTTGGCGACGGCGCCGTTGCGGTACACCCTTCCGACAAACGTTATGCGCCGATTGTCGGCAAGCGCTGCCTGTTGCCGCTCGCCGATCGTTACATTCCAATCATCAGCGATGACTATCCCGATCCGGACTTTGGATCCGGCGCGGTAAAGATTACCGGCGCCCATGATTTCAACGACTATCAAGTCGCCAAGCGCAACAACATTCCGATGTATATCCTGATGGATGAAAAGGGATGCATGGTTGCTGACGACTTCGTGCCGGAAAAATATCGCGGCATGGATCGGTTTGAGGCGCGCAAGGCCATCGTTGCCGATATCGAGGCGCGCGGGCTTCTCATTTTAGTCGAAGATAAAAAGGTAAAGCAGCCCTTTGGCGACCGCTCCGGCGTTGTTATCGAACCGATGCTGACGGACCAATGGTATGTGAACGCTGAGGAGCTGGCAAAACCGGCGATTGCCGCTGTTGAAACCGGTAAGACCAAATTCGTTCCTGAAAACTGGGCGAAAACTTACTTTCAGTGGATGCGCAATATCGAGCCCTGGTGTGTTTCACGTCAGCTTTGGTGGGGTCATCGCATCCCTGCCTGGTATGGACACGACGGTGAAATATTTTGTGCACCAACCGAGCGAGAAGCGATCAGCGCGGCAATGGACCACTACCAAAGGATGGTTGAGGTCGTTGATAGAAGCGAGGCTTGGTGGGTCAATGATCAGGAATCGCCGAGCGATCTTGGAGATAAAGTTCGGATTTATCGCGATGAAGATGTCCTTGATACCTGGTTTTCGTCTGCGCTTTGGCCGTTCTCCACTTTAGGTTGGCCTGATTCCACGCCGACGCTAAAGAAGCACTATCCGACGACAGTGCTTGTGACCGCCTTTGACATCATTTTCTTTTGGGTCGCGCGCATGATGATGCAGGGCATCCACTTCATGGAGGATGTGCCGTTTCACACGGTCTATATCCACGCGCTGGTGCTCGATGAGAACGGCCAGAAAATGTCAAAGTCGAAAGGCAATGTCATCGATCCTCTGGTGCTGATCGATAAATACGGCGCGGATGCTTTGCGCTTTACGCTGGCAGCGCAGGCGGCCCAGGGGCGCAATGTTCGGCTTTCCGAACCGCGCATCGAAGGTTATCGCAATTTCGGCACGAAACTCTGGAATGCGGCGCGGTTTTGCGAAATGAACGAATGCAAACCCGACCCCGCGTTTGACCCGGCGAATGTCAAATCGACGATCAATCAATGGATCATTCACGAAGCGAATGAATGTGCAGCGACGGTAACGCGCGAGATTGAGGCCTTTCGTTTCAATGACGCGGCGGGCGCGATCTATAAGTTCGCTTGGAATATTTTCTGCGACTGGTATCTGGAGCTGTCAAAGCCGGCGCTGCAGGGCGACGACGGCGTTGCAAAAACTGAAAGCCGGGCGACCGCGGCCTGGGTGCTCGATCAGATCGTCAAGCTCTTACATCCATTCATGCCATTTATTTCGGAAGAGCTGTGGAGCGAATATGGCGGCCGCGATACGGCGCTGATCACGACGGATTGGCCGGTTCATGAATCGGCGCTTCAAAATGTCGACGCGGCCAGGGATTTGGAGTGGGTGATTGATTTGATCACGGCAATCCGCTCGGTGCGCCAGGAAATGAATGTGCCCGCGGGCGCGAAAATTCCCATGGTGTTTGCTGGTGGCGGCGATGAAGCGGCGCAAAAGCTTGCACGACACGATGAGGTTTTAAAACGCCTTGCGCGATTGTCGGATATTTCCAGCGCTGATGCGGCGCCGAAGGGCGCAGTACAAATCGTTCATGAGGGCGACACTTTCGCATTGCCACTTGCGGATATTATCGACATTGGCGCTGAAAAAGCGCGCCTCGAAAAAGAGCAGGCCAAGGTGCGTGCGGAAATCGATGGGATCGATAAAAAGCTTGCCAACAAAAAATTTGTTGAACGTGCGCCAACTGCGGTTGTTGAGGAACAGCATACGCGGCGCGTCGATTTTGAAGCGCAAATCGAAAAGCTGACTGCGGCGCTGGAGCGGCTGGAAGCGTTGTGAACGCTATGGTTATTTGATCCGAGTTCCAATTAGCATTCTTGTTAGTCGCGTGGTCGAGCCGGAAAACCGATCTCCACTTTTCCTGATCGCGCTCTAGCTCGTCTCAGCGAGGAACGACAATTGCGTGATCATGGCATCGCGTGATTGCGCATCGCAGTCGGTCAACCGCGTCGGATAATCGCCAGTAAAGCAATGATCGGTAAAGGCCGGGGCGTCGCTGTTGCGTGCGCCTTTGCGGAAGGCTTTATACAGGCCGTCGAGTGATAAGAAGGCGAGGCTGTCGACGCCGATCAATTCGCGCATTTCTTCGACGCTTCGGTCGACGGCCAGCAATTCCTCATGGGACGGTGTGTTGATCCCGTAAAAATCAGGATGCAGGATTGGCGGGCAGGCGATGCGCATATGGACTTCTGCAGCGCCTGCATGGCGCAGCATTTGCGCGATCTTGCGCGATGTGGTGCCGCGCACGATGGAATCGTCGATCAAGACGACGCGTTTGCCTTTGATCAGCTCGCGATTGGGAGAATGTTTGCGCGCGACGCCCGCTTCGCGAATTTTCTGCTCCGGTTCGATAAAAGTGCGTCCGATATGATGGCTGCGGATCAGCGCCATTTCATAAGGAAGGCTCGATTTCTGTGCATAACCAATAGCTGCCGGTACGCCGCTATCGGGGATCGGCGAGACGAGGTCAGCGTCACAAGGCGCTTCGCGCGCGAGACGTTCACCGAGGCGCTTGCGCAATTCATAAACGCTCTGCCCGTCGACGACGGAATTCGGTTTGGCGAAATAGATCAGCTCAAAAATACAAGGTCGCGCCTGCGCCGGTTCGGGAAAGACCTGACGGCTTTCGACAGCGCCGTCTGCGCGACAAATCACGACTTCGCCTGGCTTGATGTCGCGCACAAAGGTCGCGCCGATAATATCGAGGGCGCAGGTCTCTGATGCGAGAATTGGCGCGCCCTTAAGGTCGCCGAGAACGAGCGGGCGAATGCCGACCGGATCGCGGGCGCCGATAAGGCCTTCTGGTGTCAAAACCGCAAGGGCGTAGGCGCCTTCGACCTGTTTTAGCGCTTCGATCAGTTTGTCGGTCGCTGACAGGTATTGTGAGCGCGCTGTTAACTGCAGGAAAATTTCAGAGTCTGAAGTCGATTGAAAAATGCAGCCGCGCCGCACTAGATCAGCGCGCAGCGTTTTGGCGTTGGTGAGGTTGCCATTATGCGCGATGGCGAGGCCAGTTTGATCAAGATCTGCGTAAAGCGGCTGGACATTGCGCAGGACGGTATCGCCTTGGGTGGAATACCGGGTGTGCCCGATTGCCGCCTCGCCGCGAAGCCGGCCGAGGGTTTTGGCCTCTGAAAATTGATCGGACACAAGGCCGAGCTGTCGTTCCGTGTGAAAACGCTCGCCGTCAAAGCTCGCGATGCCCGCGGCTTCTTGTCCGCGATGTTGCAGCGCGTGAAGACCAAGCGCCGTGAGTGCGGCTGCGTCTTTGGTGCCGATCACGCCAAATACGCCGCATTCTTCTTTGAGTTTTGGTCCGCCAAGCAAACTATCGAGTTCCGACTGGCGGCGGCGGTAGAGAGGGCCGGCTTTTTTTAGGAATCTGGCGGCGCGTTGATGAAGGGGGGTCGGGGCGTCGCCGGGCTGGTTCACTGAGACTCGTCCTCGATCAAAATATCGGCGATGGCGTCTACGGACAGCTCATCAACCGATTCTTCTGTCTCGTCTTCCGATTCGGGATTTTCACCGGCGGTCGCTTCTATTAGCGGATCCGTTGTCGTCGCCGTCGTCACAATTTCTGAAAGGCCATTGCGGTCGCCGCGATCATAGCCATTCAGAGATGCATCCACCGCATCATCTTCGGCTTCGTCATTGGCGTTTTCGATATAGGCTTGTTCTGGTGTGAAGCTTTCAAACCAATGCGCCATGCCTGCTGCAACCGGCCGTGTAAACGCTGTTTTCACTTCTTCGGGCTGCTGCGCTTCGTCAAGATAATAAGTGTATCCAAGGTAGCCGAGGCCAATCAGGACAAGGCCGCGAAACAGACCGAAGGCGCCGCCGCCGATCCGGTCATACAGCTTGGCGTTGTTTTCTAGGGGCATCCGCTTGAGGACGAGATGACAACCAATGTGGGCGAGAATGAAAAAACCGGCGATCAGGACACCGGCAATAATCACCATACCAAAAAAACTGCCTGCCTGGCCCGTCACATTGAGAATGGGCTCGATCAGGAGAAGCGTTAAGCCGCCGGCAATTCCGAGCGCCACTAATGTTGAGAGTTCGCGCAAGCCGCCGCGCAGCGCTGCAAAAGCCGTTGAAAGTGCGACGACCGCGAGCACGAGAATGTCAAACATGTACTAACCTGCCGATTACCGCCCCGAAAGGAAACGTGGCTCTAGTTCCCCCACCTATGTCCATAGCGGCGATCAGGGTTGAGCTCAACCGCCTGCGCGGACCCAGGCGACTAAATCTGCTAGGGTAGAGGCCGCAGTTACCTTAATTGCTGCGCCATCAACGCCCGTTGGCGCCAGGGCCCCGGAAAACCCGAGTTTTTGGGCTTCCTTCAATCGCGCTTCGGTCTGGTTAACCGGGCGAACCGCACCGGATAACGCCACTTCGCCGAAAACCACACGGGTCGAGGGCAAGGGGGCGTCGAACAGTGACGAGCACAGGGCCGCTGCGGCTGCGAGATCGGCGGCGGGCTCTGCGATTCGTAAGCCCCCGGCGACATTTAAAAATACGTCATGTCGGCCAAAATCGAGGCCGCCCCGGGCATCAAGGACCGCCAGCAACATCGACAGCCTCGCCCCATCCCAGCCGACGACGGCACGCCGCGGCGCCGCCAGAGTGGAGGGAGAGACAAGCGCCTGGATTTCAACCAGCACCGGCCGCGTGCCTTCAATGCCGGCAAATACTGCTGCGCCGGATACCGACTGATCGCCGCCGGTGAGGAAGAGCTCCGAAGGGTTGGTGACCTCCTGAAGGCCAGATGACGACATTTCGAAAACGCCGATCTCATGAGCGGCGCCGAAACGGTTTTTCACAGCACGCAAAATTCTAAAGTCGCGGCCCTGTTCGCTTTCGAAATACATCACCGCGTCAACCATATGTTCGACTACGCGGGGGCCAGCGATCTGGCCGTCCTTGGTGACATGGCCGACGAGCAGCACGATGCAGCCGGAAGATTTTGCAAAGCGCACAAGTTCCTGGGCGCAGGCGCGCACTTGCGTCACGGTGCCTGGCGCTGCCGGAAGCGTGTCAGACCACAGGGTCTGGATCGAATCGATGATGACGGCGTCCGGTTTTTCGGCCTTCAATGTCGCCAGTATATCGCGCAGCGACGTCGCTGAGGCGAGATGGACGGGCGCGTCCTCAGCGCCCAGCCGCTTTGCGCGAAGGCGAATTTGACCTGGAGATTCTTCGCCTGAGATATAGGCGACCGCATGGCCGCCTCTGGAAAGGCCTGCTGCGATCTGCAGGAGCAAAGTCGATTTGCCAACGCCCGGATCGCCGCCGATCAGGAGCGCAGAACCATGGGCCAGCCCGCCGCCGCAGGCGCGGTCAAACTCGCCATTGCCGGTCGCCAGCCGCGCGATATCTTCGGCGCCGCCGGAAAGCGACGTAAATTCAATTTTCTTGGCTTTGGTTTTTGCGGGCGCGCCACCAAGAGAGCCTGGCGGGCCGGCCTCAGACGCTTCCTGCGTGATGGTGTTCCATTCCCCGCACGCATCGCAACGTCCGGCCCATTTCGCCGTGATATTGCCGCAGGACTGGCAGACATAAGTGTCAGAAATTCGCGCCACAGGAACCTTTCTACGCTGCCGTCTTATTCACCGATTCCGCGGCCGCGGCGCAAGAGGCCATGCCGCCCTTTGAGCAGAACCGCCCATAACACGAAAATGAGGCAGATGAGACCAAGCGATATAAAGCATTGCGGAACGCCTGCCGGGGTTTGCGGACATATGTCGCCGATGATCAATTCGGAAACGACCCCGACTGCCGCAAGGGCAAATACCGGCGCGAGGCCAAATGAAAAGGCGCGTCGATAACGAGCAACGCCGAATGAGGCGGCCAGAAACATTGCCGCATAACCGGCGAATACAACATAGCAGAGTGGGACGGGACCAAGCGTCGGGCATATATTTCCGGACCGGATTTCGTTAAATGCTAACAGCCCTGAAGACACTGCGCCAAAACCTGTTGCCGCGATCAACAGCGCCAGAAAAAACCATCGCAACAGTTTTTCATTCATTTTCAAAGCTTGCGCGCAGCGATGAGCGACAAACCAAAGACGATGGCGTGCGTCACATTCATGGCAATGGGGATCACATAAAGACCGATTGCTGGAATGATGAAATATAAGGCAAAGATCGATGCAAGAATCGCAAAGGGGCTAAAAAGCGCCATCCATTTCGGATAATGGCTGCGCCCGCTCATGATCAGAAAAATCCAAATCCCTGAGACGAGAAGCATCGCAACGCGGAGAACATTGACGAGTGGTTCATTATGCGCGGCAAAAATCGCAAGAAGCCCAGAGAGATTGGCGCCGGCCTGTATCTCGTGAACGGTGAGGCCGAGAAATACCCGTTGGCTGATCCAGGCCGTACCGATAATGAAGGAATATCCGCCGAGCAAAAAAACCACGCAGGATAATTTTGGCCCTGCGGGTTCGAGCATTTTAAAAAGATGCCAGTAACCAACCACATAAAGCGGGGCTGCGAGAACCGCGAGGAAATGCCCTGCCGTCAGTCTCTCAATAGGTACGCGCCCGAAATAAGCGTAGTCCGCAGCTTCATAGCCGCCAAGGGAATTAAATTGCAGCATGAACTCCCCGGCGCCGACAAGGAGTGCGGCCGCAAGGCCGGCAAAACCGGTCAGCAGGATAGCGTTTTTATGTTTTGTCGCGTGGTCTGCGGTCATGGTTCAGTTCCCCCGATGCTCTACACTAATTGTTGAGCCGGGCGTTGGTGTTTCATAGGTGCGGGCATCGCCATCCTGGAATTGCACAATGACGCGTTTCGCCTTTTTGTCGCCAAGGCCAAAAATGAAGGCGCGCGACTGATCAGAACCCAACCCCTGGCTTGTCATTAATTGCTTTGTCAGTTTTTCGCCGTTTTCCAATTCCACACTGACGATTGCGTTAAGCGAGGCGGTATTATTCGGCAGCTTTACTTTCAGCCAGTTTCGTTCGCCGCCTTTTGAGATGTAGGCGAGCGCGGGTTCGTTGAGGTTTGCCCAGAATAAATCCGGCCAGCCATCGCCGTTAAAGTCGGATACAACTGGCGCAATGCCGAAATGTTCATTTTCTACGCCGGCGACGATTTCAACGGGATGGAATTTTTGCTCGTCTGGTGAGAATTGCAAAAGCTTACCGGGATAATGTTCCAGCAGATCGTTGGCGGGAAAGCGCGCATAATTTTGCGCCGCCATGAGATCTTCATATCCGTCAAGATTCATGTCGGCAAAGACAACGCCCCAGCCAAATCCAAATTTTGCCGCGTTAGCGTCACGGGCGACGTCGGAAAACTTCAGATCACCATCATTGTGAAACAACATATATTCCGGATTGAAATCAGCGTCTTTGGGTAAGTCGCCGCGCAGGAGCGCCGGTGGCAAAGTGTATCCGACATTAGAAAAATAAAGATCGACAAGCCCGTCATTGTCATAGTCTCCGACCGCGACCCCCATTGGATAGCTGTAGACCGACGGGTTCTCGATCAGGCGAAATGGGAAGTCGCCCGGATTTTCATAAATTTCTACGCGGCCGGTGTCTTGTGCGATGACAAGATCGCTGTCGAGATCATTGTCGAGATCAGCGAAGACTGCCGAAAACGTATTGTGCTGACGGAAGACGCCTGCCTCACGGCTGACATCGGTCCATGTGTTGTCGCCATTATTGAGGAAAAGATAGCTGTAGCCCCCATAGTTGCCGGTGAAAACGGTTTCGCCTTCCACCTGATCGATCTTGATATAGCCGGAAACATAAATATCAGCCCAGCCATCTTTGTTGACATCGCCAAAAGCAATCGAGAGCGGCGTTGTATTATCGGCAAGGTCAAAGGGTAGTTTTTCGCTGGTCGCCGCGCCGTTTGCAAATCGGTGCAGCCAAACACCGCTTTCGCGGGCGACGACAAGTTCCGGCACACCGTCTTCGTCGAGATCAAGCGATGCGGCGCCCATGGTGGCGTCATTATCGTCTTTGGTAAGGTTATATTGCGCCGAATTGTTGACGAAGGCGCCATTGTCAAATTTCAGGATTGCGTCCGGCTGATTTTTTCCGCCGCCGATGAACATTTCGTCTCGCCCGTCGCCGTCAATATCGATCGCCGCAGCTGCCATGAAGGGAAGAGAGTTTTCGAGGTCCGCCTGATGATGAAAATCGACGCGCGCGGCATCGAACCGCAAATCGGTTTCGCCCTGGGGCGTCCATTCTTTTTGCCACAGGCGAAAGCCGAGAAGGCTAGACCCTGCCAGGGTGATGACGCTAATGATTGCGATCAGCGATATGCAGCCAACGCTAATGACAAGGTATTTTCGGTTGAGCAGATCTTGCATGCGCTTCCCTTCGCTAGCCGGTCCCGTCCGGACATGTCCTAGAATGCAGCGCCTGCCATTGATAGGCGCATAGTGGTGATTAGCGATCACAAATTGGGCAGGGATCGTATCTCATATGGCTGCCAAAAGGCGTCGCGGCAGTAATCGTCTTTGTGTTATTCTTGACGGGCACAACAGGAAATCGCTGGATATGACTGCTGCTCTCAACGAGATGAACCCCTATCTTCACGGCCTCTATGCACCCATCAAAGAGGAAGTAAGCGCTGAGAAACTGAAGGTCATTGGGGAGATTCCAAAAGATCTTCATGGCGGTTTTTTCCGCAACGGGCCCAATCCGAAAACGCCGCCAAAGGGTATGCATCACTGGTTTGACGGTGACGGCATGATCCATGGCGTCTGGTTTGAAAATGGCGCGGCGCGTTATCGCAACCGTTATGTTCAGACACAGGACTATATGGCCAATGGCGATGGCGCGCTGGCCGGGATATTTGATCCGGCACGCGACGCGTCCGGTCGGAAGGTCCATTACAGGGATACCGCCAATACTGATCTCGTGTTTCACAATGGCAGGCTCTTGGCGCTGTGGTATATTTCCGGTCAGCCTGTGGCCGTGGATGCGCAGACGCTGGAAACTATTGGCGTTGAGAATTTTAACGGACGACTGCCGCACAATATTTCAGCGCATTCGAAAGTTGATCCTGAAACCGGCGAGCTGGTTTTCTTTGACTATGCGCTGTACGAGCCAAAGATGTGGACAGGCGCCGTCTCCGCGGGAGGTGCGCTGACACATTTTCAGGAGATTGATCTGCCAGGCCCGCGCCTGCCGCATGATATGGGCATGACGGAGAATTATGTCATCCTGCATGATCTGCCGGTGGTTTTTTCTGATGCCGCGATCAGAAACCGGATGTGGAAAATCCACGTTGCCGATCAACCCACGCGTTTTGGCGTTGTGCCGCGCAAAGGCGGCGCCCCCAAATGGTTCGAATTTCCCACCTGTTATGTTTATCACGTGATCAACAGCTGGGAGGAGGGCGATGAAGTTATTATGGCGGCATGCCGGATGGTTCCAAACGGTTTTAAGCCCGACCCGCAATACGGCCCCTATGCGGCGATGGCGGATGTGCTGGCGCTGCGCGCACAGCCATTCCTGTGGCGGATGAATATGAAGACCGGCGAGGGCCGTGAAGAACAGATTGATGACGCGGTGTCGGAATTTCCGGTAGTGAATAATGAATTTTCGGGGCGAAAAACAAAACATTCCTATCACGTTGTGTTTGACAATTGCATTGAGCAGCGTTTTTCAGCGCTCGTGAAATACAATCTCGAGACGGGAACGAGCGAGCGTCATGAATTTCCAAAAGGCGTTTACGGATCGGAGCCGGCATTTGCGTCTCGCGTTGGAGCAAGAAGCGAAGATGACGGTTATCTCGTTACATTCACCGCGGATATGAACGGCAATTCAGAGGCGCATATTATCGACGCACAAAATTTCGCTGCGCCGACTGTTGCGAGAGTCAAATTGCCCCAGCGTGTGCCGGTTGGTTTTCACGGAACATGGGCGGTTGGGGTTTGAAAGAAAGCCGCGGGGCGACAGTCATGGATTGGCCCTTTGTAGGCATTGAGATATCCTATTGTGAACGGCTGATATCGTCCTCATTGCAGACGTTGTAAACAGTTCAATAGATGTTTGATCGCCTGGAAATACGAATGCGACGGAATCAAAAAAAAGACCCGTCGTGGAAGGCGATCGCCCAAAAACTCTCGCCTGTGCCTGTGCGCCGGTTTAGGAACCTAGTACTCGCTCTTGTTTTTCCATGATCTTGTATGCACTATGCGCCGCATAACGTATAGGAAAGCAGCGACTGGGGAGAAGAAGTATGTCCACTCAGTTTAGTGTTTTAGTTCCAGTTATTTTGGCAATTTTTGCGACAAACAGCGCCACCGCTCAGACACGCGTCGAAACGCAGGCTCGCATTCCGGAGCGAATTGACGGGCCGCAACTTGACGAGCGTGTCATCGACCGTGAATCTTTAGAAAGAGCGCGGCCGAGCCTCAGAAACCCGCAGCTCGTTTATGCCAGTGCAAGATATCTGAACCGGCTAACCGTCCGGGACGAAACCGCTATCCGAGCGAGCAGCATTGAATTCACGCTTTTCGCAAATGGTGAATCCGGTGCGGAGGTAAAATGCTGGGACGGTGAAGCGCCGACGGTGTTTCTTGCGCCGGCTTGCAACGACAATGCCACCTGCATCGCCAAGACGAACCGCATGTCGAGCATGCTTTTGTCAGCAAGACTTGCCGGAAGGCCGGTGACAGTCGGACACGAGGCTTGTGTCGTCTTCGAAGTATCGTTGAACTAGCGCATACTTTCGCAGACCAAAAATCTCTACAATGTCTACGCATCTGTAGGACAGCAAAATGATGAAACACCTATTGAAACTCAAGCGGTTGAGCGTTTTCGCCGCTATCGCAGCTGCGCCGGTGTTTTGCGCCGATTTCGCACAGGCTCAGTTGACTGTCACCGGAGAAATTGATCCGCCATTTCCGGTTGAGGAATGTGTACTTGAAGGCGGCCCAGACAGAACCTACCTTTTGAGAAATTTTCGCAGTACAGAGCCGATTTTTCAAGGATATGATTGGCCCACAGACAGTCAGATGGCGACGATTGTTTCTAGTTGTCCTTTCGGCGCCGGCGTCAATTCGTACAATTGCCTCAGACTTGAACCGTTACTCAGGCAAGCGGCGCAATCAAGAGACGCCACCACCATTTTGACCGAAGCCGCAATCGAATTTTATCGAAGCGCCGGCGCCAACATCAATTTTTCATCCCATATTTCGCGAACGCCATTGAGAGAAAGAGCGATCGCCTTCGCGGATCTCGCCGTAACCGGGCGCGCGGCGTACACAAGCTTTGTCGCAGCCGCGCCCACGCTTACACCAAGTTTACGTACTTCAGTTCGAGCGCGTATCCGATTTCTCGACCGCGGCCATACGATTGACGATACGGCTTTGACCTCTGCAATTAGTGCGGCGGTGCAGCGGGCCTATCAAGTTGCGTGGACCCTGCGAGGGCCCGTTGCCGGCCGCGGCGAATTGCGCGCGGGTCTCGGCTGGATAGCTGTTTCGGCTGAAGACGACCCGCCGCATCGACCGGTTAACATTCCGGTTGCCCCTTACCCGCAAGACGACATTCAGGTGGCGACGCCGGCTGCGGACGGTACGTTAATAGACGTAACCGCTCGGTATTACGTCGCAACGTTGGACGATGAGGCGCCCTGGACAACGAGCGATTTGGGCGCGCCGCCGCTTGAGCGTCCGCCTGCAATTGGGGTAACTTCTCCAATTCTGATTTATTTGCACGGACTGGGCTCTCGCGCGGAAGAAGCCAATGACATTATCGATCCTCCCCATCGTGAGGGGCAAAATGCGGTTCGCGCAGGGCTGCTAGATCTTGTTCGAAGTCACGGGCGGCGCGTCACGGTGATCTCCCTCGACCTGCCGACAAGAGGGTATTCGACTCACGTCTCCCATGAAGCGGTCGCGCCGTCTTCGGCGTCGGCCTGGAACACCGGCTATCCTTGGTTGGACTTTAACGAAGAATTCGTTGTGCGTTTTGTGCGCGCAATGGAAGAGCGATATCCCGGATTTAGACATCGCATGGTCGGTGTTATGGGCGGAAGCCTTGGCGGCAATCTTACGCTGCGGTTGTCTGAACGCTCTCGAAGGGATCCTGAGGTTGCTGTCTGGGCGCGCTGGAATGCGGCCTGGTCGGCGGCGTCGGTTTGGCCGTCATTCGGACCCGCTTGCTTATCTGTAGACTGCCGTGGTGAGAACAGACGCTCATTCTATGATTTCGCCCAGCATGAAGCGGTTCGCATCACGAGAGATAAATACAATAGCGCGGAAGACAGCGCCGCAAAGCGTCACTTTCTCTATGACGCCATCTTTGGAGTAGATTCGATAGATCGAAGCCCGTTGGGGTCGCAAGGATCAGACAGATGGTACCGCAACAACTGGCAACCCTGCAAATATATATTTCGAAATCGAGCGTGGCGCGATCTTAACGAGGTCTATAGTGAACAATATCGCAAATGGCATTTTCGCGGCTCTCATGAGCAGCTGATTTTCAGCCATCAAGACGGTGTCGGCAGTGAACTGGAAAATCCGGATGCGCGCTTTCGTTCCCTTAACGGATATCTGCTTTTTCTCGCTGGCGCTGAAGACAATCATGAACCAGAGTCTCTCGCAGACAATACGCAGTTAATTGCGCGCGGTAGCCCGTTCACCGTTCAGGGTGAGATGATTGTTTTGCGTAACACCGGGCACTCGATTCACAATGAGCGCCCAGGTTATCTAGCCGAGTTGATCGTAGAACATCTACTTAAACCCAAATGGGACGAGATGGACGAAATAGCTGCGCGATGTGCAGCAATGATGATGTGTTGAGGGGGCAAGACTGTCTCTTGAGCGCCTGGGATCCGGCGCGCGCACAAGCATAATTCCAAACAATATACCGCCACTGATGTGCGGAAAGAGCATTTTCACGATGTAAGGCCGTCAATACCATCGCGGCGGTGAACGGCTTCGTCAATCCGGCATGGCTAATTGAGATTGAAGTCGAAGCGGTCGCCGCCGAATAGACGCGCAAGCTGCCCGCTGCGCCGCACCCGCTACTTCCGATAATCAAGCGGCGGTTTACGGTCGCCGAGGAGCGACTGATATTTATAATTTTCGCCGCGCGCTTCTTCGAATTCAGCGCGTGCGGTTTCACGCAATTCAGGATTTGTATAAAGCTCAATTGCTGTGAGGGTCAGGGTTTTGGCGGCGACTTGCGCGCCCTTGAAACCGATCGACATGCCGCTGGTTGAGGCTGATTGCCAACTATGGGCGGATGTGCCGGGCACCCATGTAGCGGTGTTGAGGCCAACGGTTGGCGCCGCAAATGAAACATCGCCAACATCCGTGGAGCCATAACCGAGGGAGCGTTCATAAGGTTGAACTTCTTCTTGTGATCCGAGCGCCAGTTTGGGATTTGTGAAACTCGCATAGATTTTCTTGGCGTATTTTTCCTCTTCCTTGGTGTAAGTGACGCCGCCGACCTCACGCAGCTTTTCATCCATCACCTTCGCCAGCGTTTCATTGACAAGAAGCGGGTTGTTGCCGTGAATGACTTCCCAATCGACTTTTGTTCCAGTGCCAAGTGCGGCGCCGCGGGCCGCCTCTTCAACGCGGCCCCAAATATGTTCAACGCCTTTGGCTTCCGGGTGACGGACATAATAAAAAACTTCCGCAAAGTCCGGCACTACATTGGGCGCATTACCGCCTTCGGTGATGACGTAGTGAATGCGGCTTTCCTGCGGAACATGCTCGCGCATCATATTGACCATCATGTTAAACGCCTCAACGCCGTCGAGGGCTGATCGCGCACGTTCCGGCGCGCCAGCGGCATGCGCGGAGACGCCGCGAAAACGGAATTTTGCCGATCGATTAGCGAGACTGGTTTGCGCTGCCGCAGAGTTTTTATTGGAGGCGTGCCAATGAAGCGCGATGTCGACATCTTCAAAGAGGCCTTCGCGCACCATATAGACTTTGCCGCTGCCGCCTTCCTCAGCCGGTGTGCCGTAAAGGCGGATGATTCCGGGCGTTCCTGTTTCTTCAAGCCATTCCTTGATGGCGATCGCCGCGCCAACAGAGCCCGCGCCAAACAAATTATGCCCGCATGCATGGGAGGCGTTCTTGTCCGCAATCGGCGTGCGCGTTGATACCGCGTCCTGATTGATGCCGGGCAGGGCGTCGAATTCTGCGAGCAGCGCAATCACCGGACCGTCGCCGCCAAATTGCGCCGTAAAAGCGGTGGGGATGCCGGCGACGCCTTCGGTAATGTCAAAACCTTCTGCGCGCAGCGTGTCTTTTAAAAGGCCGCTCGCTTTTTCTTCCTGGTAACCGACCTCGGCCCATTCCCAGATTTGCCGCGCAATATCGGCGGTCTGGTCATAGCGCCCGTCGATACGAGACATGACATCTTCATATTGTGCGTTTGCGCTTAAAGGCAGCGCAGCGATAAAGGCGGATAGGATCAAACGTTTCATGGAGCCCCTCTGAATTCAGAATGCTCTCATTCATGCCATGGATTGCAATTCAACCGCTAGAGCCGGTCGATGCACTTTCTGGTGAATTGATTTTGCGCCTGATTTTGACAGGGCGCGTCACGCAATTTTACCGAAGGGCTGAAAAGCCCACCATTCGGCCTTGCGCCTCATCCCACAGCGACAAGCGCGCACTCTTCAGGCTGTCCACAAAGGTGAGTTTGGGCAGTTTCTGTAGGTCGGGGCTTTTATCGTAACACTCCTGCAGGCGGTAATTCGGGATAAGACTACATAAATGGTGGATGTGGTGCAGGCCGATATTACCGGTGAACCATTGCAGTACGGGGGGCAGCGCATAGTGAGAGCTGCCATAGAGCGCTGCGCGCGTATAATCCCATTCCTTATGCGGGCGCCAATAAGCGTCCTCATATTGATGTTGAATATAAAAGAGCCAGGCGCCGGCAATGCCCGCGAGGGATACGGTTGGTAAAAACACGATAAGCGTCGCGAGCCAGCCGAAGAAAAAAGCAAGCGCACTATAAAACACAATCAGCGCTACATTCAGCAACATCACGCTCTGCCAGATGCGCGGGCCTTTCATACCATAATAGACTTCCGTATAGGGCATGGGGCTGGCGATGGGAAAGCGCTGCAACAGGATGAAATAAATTGGCGGCCCGGAGACGAGCAAGGTCAGCGGGTTACGGTAAAACTTATAGAGCCCTTTTTTGAACGGCGTCAGCCGCTGATATTCTTCGACGGTCAACGTGTCGACACCGCCCATGCCGCGCCGGGTCAGATTGCCGGAATTGGCGTGATGGCGATTATGGGCGTCGCGCCAAAAACCATATGGCGTAAAGGTTAGTACACTGAGCGCCCATCCGACAGCGTGATTTGCGCGCGATGATTTGAAAAATGAACCATGTCCGCAATCGTGCTGAACGATAAACAAGCGTGTGAGCAAGCCGGCAGCGGGCAACATAAGCAAGATTGTTATGGGCCAGAGGCCACCTGCGAGTGTCGCATACATGGCTGCGACCAATCCGCCAAAGAGCACGAGATTAAGAACCAATTGCCCGAGGCTGCGTGACAGCTCGGCGCCGCGAAATTCGTTACAATGTGCAACGATCCGCGTCAGCACGGCGGCTTCTTGTGATTCGGATTGCGCCATTGGAGACTGATCACTGGCGGGCGGGGCGGTTATTTCATACTGAGCCATGAAAATCCTTCTAGCGAGATTTGCACCGGGCGCAAATTCACGAAAATCGGGTATGATTTATCGGATATAAGCCTTAAGCGACGCTTACCTGAGGCGCGGCTTCGGGTAAATCTTCGCCAAAGGCGCGTTGATAAAATTCAGCTACCGTCGGGCGTTCAAGCTCATCGCATTTATTTAAAAATGTCACACGGAACGCATAGCCAATATCTTGAAATATTTCAGCATTTTGCGCCCAGGTGATCACCGTGCGCGGGCTCATCACGGTAGAGATATCGCCGGCGATAAAGGCGTTGCGTGTCATATCGGCAACGCGCACCATGGCGTCGATGGCTTTGCGCCCATCCGGTGATTCATAAAGCGGCGCTTTCGCGATGACGATCGCGGCCTCCTCGTCATGCTCAAGGTAATTAAGTGTTGCCACGATGGACCAGCGATCCATCTGGCCCTGGTTGATTTGCTGCGTACCGTGATAAAGACCCGTTGTATCACCGAGGCCAATAGTATTCGTGGTTGAAAATAATCGGAACCAGGGGTTGGGCGTCAGCACTTTGTTCTGATCAAGCAGGGTTAGTCGACCTTCTGCTTCGAGAATGCGCTGGATAACGAACATGACGTCTGGTCGGCCCGCATCATATTCGTCGAAAACGAGTGCGACCGGGCGCTGAAACGCCCAGGGCAATATGCCTTCTTTGAACGCGGTTACCTGAACGCCATCCTCAACAACAATCGCATCTTTACCAATCAGATCAATACGACTGATATGGCTGTCGAGATTGATGCGGATGCACGGCCAATTCAATCGCGCCGCAACTTGTTCAATATGTGTTGACTTGCCTGTGCCGTGATAACCCTGGACCATAACGCGGCGATTTCGCGCAAAACCCGCAAGGATCGACATGGTTGTTTCCGGATTGAAGCGATAAGCCTCGTCAAGCGGCGGTACATATTCGTTTGACTTCGAAAAGGCCGGAATTTTGATATCGAGGTCAACGCCAAACATTTTTTTGGCAGATACGGTTTTATCCGGTTTTTCGAGGAAACTGCTGTCGCTAATTACGGCCATGGGACTGGAGATCTCTTCAATCTACTTTGGGCGGGCGGAACCTCGCCTGAAAGGAACATTCTGACAAGGGTTTATGGCGCCTATTCCACGCGTCACAAAAAGCGCGCTTTTTTTAATATCGAGTGGGCTTTGACGACCTCGTTCAGCTGCTCCTCCGCGCCGCGATCCCCATCATTTGAATCAGGGTGGAACCGGCGCACCAGCTCCGCATAGCGGCGGCGAATTTCCAGCGCCGGGGCCGAATAGGGCAGCGCGAGCGTGTTAAAGGCGTTCACTTGCATCTTGGTCAGCTGTTTGCCTTTGCGATGTTGACCTTGCAGCTCGGGTTGTGTTTTTGCCTCTTCGCCGAGCAGGCCAAAGGCGTCAGTCATATCGGCCGGCCCGGTTGCCCGAGTGGCGGCCCGGGCGCGGTCATTCTTGCCCATGGACCAGGTTGGGCGGTCGCCATAAATATTAGCGTCTCTTGCCGCCTTGGCCTCAGCATCGGACAGGCCGTCGAAATAGTTCCAGCTTTTATTGTGCTCGCGCGCATGGACCAAGCAGTACCAGACGCGATTACGTGGATTACGCGGCGATTTTGGCAGGCTGCATGCCGCCTGCTCCTCGCAGCCTTTCTTTTCGCAGGTCCGATCGCTGGGTTCCGCCCATGCCGGAGGCTTTTGCTTTCCGGCGGGGGGCTTTACCCGTATGTCGAATCCGAGACGCGGCTTATATTCTTTTCTGGCCATGGCGCTAATATGGTCCCGCTGGACCGCTCGCACAATCTTGACAGATTCGCCGGATATGCGATGACATCGCGCCGATGCTCGTCGCTGAAATCATTCACCAGAAAATCACCGCGCGTCTCTCGCCTTCGAGGCTGGACGTCAAGGATGAATCGCATCTGCATGCCGGGCATGCGGGCGCTAGGGAAGGCGGCCAATCTCATTTCAAAATCTCCATTGTCTCCGCCCAATTTGAAGGCCTGACCCGGGTCGCGCGGCAGCGCCTTGTGAACGATATATTGCGTGAGGAACTGGCTGGGCCCATTCACGCGCTCGTTATGAAAACGCAGACGCCTCAAGAGGCCGAAGCCAGTTAAGCGCATATCATGATCAGCCTTTGTTGGCTGTCCAAAACAATCGGCGAAAAAGTGGCTGCCCACTAGGGTGACGCATTGCATCGAAACCAGCTACATAGATTTCCTAGCCGGGGTGGGACAGCAAAATGGAATTCGAAGGTGCGCCAGCGACATACGCGCTGATTGTCGCTAATCTTATTGCGAGCCTTTACGGGCTTTTGGGCGACCGGCAATTTGTCAGCGATTTTTCTTTCAATGTTGGTGCGCTCTCCCGCCGCAAACAGCATTACAGGGTTTTTACGTCGTCATTCCTGCATGTGGATTTTTTCCACCTGTTATTCAATATGACGACGTTGCTGTTTTTCGGTCCGACGGTTGAATCCATTCTCGGTACCACCGGGTTTCTGGTTGTTTATTTCGGCGCCATTCTCGTCAGTGGCATTGTGTCCTTTTACGCCAATCGTGAGAACCTCGTTTATTCCTCTATCGGCGCATCCGACGCTGTTTCTGGCGTCGTGTTGTCCTATTGTCTTTTTTATCCGCTGAACAACATTTATATCATGTTCATCCCTATCGGCATCCCGGCCATAATATATGGTGTGCTTTTCATCGTTATCTCTGCCCGATTGATGGGCCGAGAGGGCAACCGCATTGCTCATGAAGGCCATCTGGGCGGGGCCATTGGTGGGGTCGTACTGACTGTATTGTTGCGGCCCGAAATCGTCGGCCAGATATTCGGTTAGCTTGCGTGAAGCCTTGGCTTTTTGGTTTTTGTGGTTTCGGTCGCTGCGCGTTTTTGAAAATAAATCCATTGCGCCAACGCGCGCATCGGCGGTGTAAACAGCGTCGCGTTGAGGATCGCGTTGGGCGGCGCGGCGGACCATAGACGGCGCATCCATGTTTTGAGCGCGAAGCGGGGATATTCCTGCGCCATCAAAACGCCAGGGTCGGCGCCGCCATCCTGTAGATAGCTGGCGATAGCGCTTCCAGCGCGCCGTCCATATTGAAATGCGAAGCGGATGCCGCCGGCGGTCAAAGGTGAAACGAGACCGGCTGCATCGCCTGTTAACAGGACACGATGGGTCGATAAAGGCGAGACCAGCCCGCCGCAGGGGATCGGACCTGCCCGTTTGCAGCGGACCTCGCAGTTGGATAGGGCAAAATGCGTGTCAATGCGATTCACGAACGCGCCAAAGTCGGGTTTGCGATTGGCGCCGAAGAGACTGTCTGAAACGGCGAGACCGACCTGGGTCATATTCGCGCCGGGAACGACCCAGCCAAGATAGCCGGGCGCCAATTTCGAGTCGACAAAACAGTGAAGAAAATCCGGATCAACTGTTGGCGTTTCCTCATATTCGGTTTCCATGCCGATTAGAAATTCACTGTTGCGCCCAAGCCCGAATGTTTGTGCGACCTGTGATTTTGCGCCGTCTGCACCGAGAAGATAGCGCGCCGAGAGACTGAGGCCGTGAATGTGCACATGTTCTTGCGTGATTGTTGCGTCATTGAAACGGGCGCCGAAGAACAAATCTGCGCCGGCGCGCGCCGCCTCCCTCGCCAGCCAGCGCATGATGGCGGGCGTATCGGTAGCGAGAAAGTAATATCCAGGTGCGCATAGATCAGTATGACAACCGTTCGGCGCGTAAAGCCGCACACCGGGAATTTTCCGTGTCAGGGCAGCGGGAATGTCGCACGCGTCAACTGCCTCTTTGACCAGAATGCCGGTGGTGCGCACCCGGGCGCCGGGCTCAGGCTTAGCGTCGAGCACCGCGACTTTAAGGCCGCGATGGGCTGCGGTGCGCGCAGCGATTAACCCGGCGAAGCTGGCGCCAACGACAACCAGATCATAGAGCCTGTCGTTGTTTGTGAACTGTTGGTTTACCATTTCAGACACTCTCCCGCTGCCTCTTCAGGTTGGACGCTGAATAGGGCGGAAGTCCGGCGTCTTGAGGGAAAAAGCAGGAATCTGGGTGTTTTTTGCATCCAATTGGCGACGAAGTTAGGTATAAGGAACGGGTTGGAGAGATGGAGGCGCTTTCATGAAACAGCTTTTAGTATTGGTGACAGCTTTTGTTCTTGGCGCCTGCGCCGCGGTTGGACCAACGAACTATGGTCCTGCGGATCAAAAAGGTTTCGGCTATGAAGAAACCCGTATCGAGGAAGATCGCTATCGGATTGTCTATCGGGGTTCCGGCGGTGTGCCGCCCGAACAAGTCGAGGACTATGCCATGCGCCGTGCCGGTGAGGTTGCGCTGCAGGAAGGATTTACCTGGTTTCGCGTTGTAGTGCGTGATGTCACTCGTGATCAGCGCGGCGGGGTTACCCTTGGCGCGGGCGTTGGCGGCGGATCATATGGGCGGCGATCAGGCGTTGGAGTTGGCGTCGGCGGCAATTTTGGAAAAATCGGCGCGCGGGATTATTTTACCGTTCGTCTTGATGTGTTGATGGGTGCTGGTGATGCGCCGGATGATGATGACGTCTATGATGCTGCGTCAATTGTCAGCGCCATCGATGCACCGGCAGCGGAATAATCGCCATGGATTGGCAGTCGCTTCGCCGTATTGTCACTGACAATGACGGCGCTGGACGGTCGCGCATATTGATTGATGGCGCCGCCGCAAAATTGATCGCTGTCGAGGACGGGGGACTTGCCGAAGTCTGGGCTGCGGATTTGCAACCCGACAGATTATTCGACGCAACGGATCGGCTTTCGACCGAGGATTTGAAACTGGAACCCGATCAAGGCGGCGTGAAAGTGCGTTGGTTTACAATGCCGCCGGAAGACAAATCGAAAACTAGTGAGGAGCTTGAAGCCGCTGCCGCCTTTGGTTTTGGCGCTGTCGGGGCTTCTCACTGCCGGGTCGATACAACCCGTCATTCGATGATGCACAAGACAGATTCTCTCGACGTTATCATTCTTGTTAGGGGCGAGGTGGATTTGTTGCTCGATGAAGGAGAGCCGACGTCGCTCAAACCCGGTGATGTCGTCATTCAGCGGGCGACGAACCATGCTTGGGTTAATAACGGATCTGAAACGGCGCTTTTCGTCGCCGTATTGATTAATGCAGGAACGTAATGAGCGAAGAAAACCTCGCCGCAATTTTCAATGAAAGCAATGCGCCTTTTGCAAAATTGATGGGCGTAAAAATGACCCTGGCAACGAAAGGCCGGCTCGAAGCCGAGTTGGAAGTGACGCCTGACCATTGCACGATTCCGGCGACGCTTCATGGAGGCGCCATCATGGCGTTTGCGGACAATCTTGGCGGCTGCGGCGCATTTTTGAATATGCCTGAGGGCTGCACAACCTCAACTATTGAAAGCAAAACCAATTTTCTGAGACCTGTGCCGGTCGGGCAAGTCGCAAGGGCAGTGACGACGCCGGTAAATATCGGCCGCACATTGCAACTCTGGAAAACGGAAATCTTTCGGGAAGATGGAAAGCTGGCGGCTGTCGTCACCCAGACACAAATGATTCGAAAAATTTAGAGCGAGGCCAGAATGTATAAAGTGTCTCTCACGGAGTCTTATTTCCCCGCGCAGGAAGGGGCGCCGTCCAGTTCTGTGACGATAGGCGATATGCTGCGGCGTCAGGCGACGGCGTTTCCCGACCGGCCTGCTTTGCATGAACTCGATTTCGACGGTGCGGTCACTCGCCGCTGGACCTATGAGGAACTACTGGCCGATGCGACGCGTTTGGCGCGGGCGCTGGCGACAAGACATGAAAAAGGCGCGCGCATTGCAGTTTATGCAAACAATATTCCCGAGTGGGTGTTGTTGGAGCTGGCGTCAGCAATGGCCGGCATTGTGCTGGTGACCGTGAACCCTGCCTATCAGATGCGCGAGTTGAAATTCGTTCTTGAGCAATCGAGATCTGAAGCGATTTATTATGTCGATAGTTTTCGCGGCAACCCAATGCAATCGATTGCCGATGAGGCATGTGATCAAATACCGGAAATTGAACGTCGAATATTGCTGACCGATCATGATGCATTGTTTGACGGCGCTGATGATGGCGTGCTTCCAGAAATCTCATCGGAGGATCCGGTGCAGATACAATACACTTCCGGCACCACGGGTTTTCCAAAAGGCGCACTGCTTCATCATCACGGATTGGTGCAGAACGGATTTGACACCTTGACGCGCGCTGGCGTGACATCCGGCGACGTTTTTATTCACCATATGCCGCTTTTTCATACGACGGGATGCGCCATTCTTGTTCTTGGCGGGCTTGGCGTTGGCGCGACCATGTTGCTGGCGCCGATATTTGATCCCGCAATGATTCTGAGTGTGATGGAGCGTGAGCGCCCGCGATTTATTCTTGGTGTGCCGACAATGATTGTCGCGCTGATTGACGAAGCTGAAAAAAGCGGGCGCAGGATTACATCTGTCGAACGCATGATGTCCGGTGGCGCGATGGTGGCGCCGGAATTGGTGCGTAAGGCCAAGGAAATATTCGGCAGCATGATACAAATTGTCTATGGCCAAACGGAATCGTCGCCGGTTATTGCGCAAACGCGCAGCGACGATACGATTGAAGATTTGACGCAAACTATTGGACAGCCATTACCTCATGTCGAAGCATCAATTCGCGACCCAAAAACCAACCAAACTGTTCCCGTGGGTGAGCAGGGCGAGATATGCACCCGCGGCTATCT
The DNA here is from genome assembly GCA_021776335.1 of Hyphococcus sp. Taxonomy (GTDB): domain Bacteria; phylum Pseudomonadota; class Alphaproteobacteria; order Caulobacterales; family Parvularculaceae; genus Hyphococcus. Next base: position 23,763 of record JAJFGB010000010.1, on the reverse strand, counting down.
TGTAATGACCGAATATTATGACAATCCGCAGGCCACAAAGGCTGCGATTGATGATGATGGTTGGCTGCATACGGGCGATCTCGGCCGCATGGACGCGCGGGGCTATTTGACGATCACGGGGCGGGTCAAAGAAATGATTATCCGCGGCGGTGAAAATTTGTTTCCGGCGGAAATCGAAAACGCCATGCTTGAACATGATGACATAGCCGAAGTTGCGGTCATTGGCGTACCGGATGCAAAATGGGGCGAGCAAGTCGTTTGTTTCATGCGGGTGACAAGCGACACCCCGCCCGATCCTTCGGGGCTCAAAGCATTTATTCGCGAACGCCTGTCGCCGCAAAAAACCCCTGCCTATTGGGTTTATGTTGAAGATTGGCCGCTGACGGGGTCTGGGAAGATTCAAAAATTCAAGCTGGCTGAAGCATTTCAGCGTGACGAATATAAGGTGCTGAGCGCTTGATGAGCTTACAGCAATTCAGCGAGCTGTTTGAACTGTGTAACAGAGATTTCTTCGGCCCTTTGGGTTTCCCTGATACCGATATTTTCGAGCGCCTGTTGTAGCCGGTCGCCAAAAGCCGACTTTAACGAGGTTCGCACCATTTTGCGCCGTTGTGAAAATGCAGCTTGCGTAACTTTCTCAAGCGCGCCCAAATGTTTCCAATCGTCTCGGGGCGGTGCGAATAGCACAACAGTTGATTGAACTTTCGGCGGCGGCGTGAATGCGCGCGCTGGAAGATCAAATGCACGTGACGGCGTGCTTGCCGCCTGGGCTATAACCGACAGTCTGCCGTAAATTTTTGATCCTGGCGCCGCAAGAATGCGATCGGCGACTTCTTTTTGAAACATCAGCGCCATGCCGGACCAAAGCGTCGAACCCAATTTGAGCCATTTGATCAAGAGTTCCGTTGATATGTTGTAAGGCAGATTGGCAATGATCTTGATGGGCGCGGCGCCACCTGCGAGCGCTGCCTCATTCACCGTCAAGGCGTCGGCTTCAATGATCGAAATCTTGTCGCCATAGCGCATGGAAAGCGATGACAGCGCTTCAATGCAGCGGCGATCGCGCTCGACGGCGATGATTTGCGCGCCAGTTTCCAGAAGCGCCCGCGTCAGGCCGCCGGGACCTGGACCAATTTCCAACACCATATCTTCGGCGTTGACCGATGCGGCGCGTGCTATTTTCCTCGTTATGTTGAGATCGAGAAGAAAATGCTGACCGAGGGATTTTTTTGCGCCGAGTTCATATTGCTCAATCACGTCGCGCAGTGGAGGCAGCGCTGACGTCATTTGCGCGACCTGCGCTGCGTCGTCAATTCAGCAGCTAGCTTTATCGCGGCGATCAGACTGTCCGCGCGCGCTTCGCCCTTGCCGGCAATATCGAGCGCTGTGCCATGGTCCGGTGACGTGCGAATGATAGGCAGACCGAGGGTGACATTCACAGCGTCATGAAAAGCGAGTGTCTTTGCTGGGATCAAAGCCTGATCATGGAGCATGCAAAGCGCGGCGTCGTAACTTGCGCGCATCTCTTCGTGAAACATGGTGTCCGCGGGCAGGGGGCCGCGTGCGTTGACCCCCGCATCACGCAGAATTTGAACTGCGGGTGCAATAATCTCATTATCTTCGTGGCCCAAAACGCCGCTTTCACCCGCATGGGGATTTAATCCCGAGATCGCGAGACACGGCTCTGCGATCCCGAAATCTGATTGCAGCGCCTGCGCTGTAACCAGGCCGGTCTTGACGATCATTGCGGTCGACAAAGAACCGATGGCGCTCACAACGGACTGATGGATCGTCACCGGCACGGTTTTGAGAAGTGGTCCTGCAATCATCATAACCGGCCCGCGCTCGCGACCTTCAATGATTGGGGCATCCTTCGTCAGAGCGGCTAAAAATTCGGTGTGTCCCGGAAATTCGAAACCTGCTTCGATGAGAGATGATTTTTGAATGGGATTGGTCACGATGCCTGAAGCCGCACCCTCAACAGCATATGAAGTCGCACACCGAATGCTCTCGATAACGGCGGCTGCGTTTTCGGATGATGACACACCAGGCGTTGCATTGACCTGTGTTTTTAGCGGCAGTACCGGCAGCGCTTTTGAAAATGCAGAGGACGCCATGGAAGGCGCATCGATTTCAACGACAGTGACGCCTGAATTTTTGAAAGTTGCAGGATCAGCAATAACGAAGAATGTTATCGCGCTGCCGTTCAAGGCGCTCCAGGCTGCCGCCGTTATTTCAGCGCCAACGCCGCCAGGTTCGCCCATAGTCAGCGCCAGGGGCGATGCGATGTGGTGTGATGATGTCAATTCCCGCTCTTATCGCAAACGGCGCCCAATTATTGTTGGTGTCATGCTTCAGCCACCTGGCGCCAGGGAGCCTCTTAATCGGATATCGACCATGGATTGACGTTCCACATCGCGCAGATATTGTTGGCCAATCCGAGACAGTTGACGCCCATAGATGCGATTTTCAAGAGCATCTCGAGACGGCAATCCAAGACCTTCATCTTTATCGCACACATAGGCGGCGTGATAAGCGCCATCGGCTTTGATGACAGCGCTGGTGTCGCCTCTGTTTAGATCCTCAATGAAAGGGTTAAAGCGCGGATCGATGGAATCGACGGTCATATTCTCAAGAAGCGTGACGCCAACGCCTTCGCCCATATCAATCCGCAGAGGTCTGCCTGAGCACGCATCCGCGGTCGACAGCTTGTCGATAGCGAGGCGTGCAGCGTTTTCTCCGATCGTTTCAGAGGCAGCGGCGTATGCAAGAGTGAAGGTCGGCTCTCCCGCAACGACGGCTTCACGTTTGTCGCGTACCGCAAGGATCATAAATGCGCCTTCTGAAGGAATGGGGTTCGTTACAGAACCCGGTGGAAGGTTGCGAATCGCTTCGTCGAGTTCGGGCGGCAATTCGCCAGCGCGCACCCAACCGAGATCGCCGCCGACTGCGGCGGTCGTGCAAGCGGAAAATTGTTGCGCCACTACGGTGAACGGCACACCCTGCCGCATTTGTTCGATCAGTTGTAATCCGCCCTGATAATATTGTTGCGCCTGCGCTGGGTTATCGACCGGAATGCAGACTTCGGAAACGAGATATTGTTCTTTGCTGGCGTCAGCCTTCATGCGGGTTAGCGTATCTTCTACCTCGTCGTCGCTAACGCGGACGCGGTCGCGGAAACGGCCCTGGACGAGTAACGGCCAAGCGATCCCCGCTTTGACCTGCTCTTTCAGCGAATTGGCCGAAATTCCCTCATTTTCGAGGGTCGCAATCAGCTGATCCACCGTCAGATTTGATTGCGCGGCCATAAGTCCAATTTCTTCGTTTATCTCTTCATCGGACACTTCGAGTTCAAATTTCGCCGCCTCCTGAAGCTTCAGTCGCTCTTCCACAAGGTCGCGCATCGCCTGTTGCTGGAGCTGCGGCAGCGCTTCTGCCGGGATTTTGCCCCCCGAAGAAATCAGCATGAGCTGCATCCGTTGGCGCACATCGAAGGTGGAGATAACAGATTCACCGACGATGGCGGCGACCGACTCGATTGGCACGCCGGACCGTGAAATCACGCTGTCACTGGATTCTTGAGCTTGAACGATGGTTGGGCAGAAGGTTAGAAAAAACCCACAAGCAATTGAACTAACTTCTAAAATTCTCATTTTACGTTGTGTTGCCTCAAATTGCGCGGCGTCTCGCCGCTCGCTGATAGTCCATGCCACTGCCCGCCCGCAAAGCAGCCGCTAAAACAGATTATTCCCCGGAAAATAGACCTAAATGACAGCGACGCAAGGGATCAGTTGGCGAGCGATTTCAGCGTGAAACTTATCAGGACAGCGTTATCGGGCGTGAGATTATTGTCCTGTGTGCGGTCACGCCGATAAGTAATCCCGAATGTGGAACACTCATCTTCATATCCGATGATGAAATCCTGGCGGATCGTTCGGGGTCCTTCATCGACCTCCATAGTAATCGGGTCGGTCACCGGATTTCCTACCAGGTCGAGGCGCCAGGCTCCTCCGACCGACCAGTGCTCAGAAAGCTTGATATTGCCACGCGCTGTCAGTTCCTCACGGCTAACCAAATTGTTGCTGATGTTTTCCTCGTTCAATCGCACATAGCTCACATTTGCGCGAAATCGTCTGGAACGATAGGACGCCATCGACTCAGCACGCTGTATCGCGCCCGTGTCATTTTCGATGCGAAAACGGTTTTCAATACTGATATTTGAGCCATATCGCAGATTCAGTGATCCGACGATATCGGACGACGTCTCACCCAGCCCGGAAGAGAATTCAAAAGCGTTCGTTGTTTGGGCGCGGAGCTGTTGGCCAATCGCGCCTTCAATTGCAAAGCCGTTGGGCCAGACCGCTGACGCGGAAATGCCAATATTCATGCGCTGGCCGTCCTCGAAAGCGTCAAAGCCGGTTGCTTTGTTATAATCGAAAAGACCAGCGTAATCGAATTCGATGCTTTGTGAATCCTCGTTGATTATTTCGGCGGGGTTACGGTTGGCAAGGCTGGCGACGAGCTGCACCCGTGGTTCGACAAACAAGCGGGCGCCACCAAACTCGCGGGTGAGTGGGTACGACCATTCCACACCGACGGTGGGCGCAAATCGGGTTTCAGCTTTTGTCGGGTCGCCGCTTGTTAAACCGGGAAAATTCACCGCGCACGCGGCAGTGGGGTCCGAGCAGACTTCCGTTCCCTCATCAAGATCTTCAAAATAGTAGATGTCTCCACGCGCTTCGGCGAACAAATTGAACCGGTGACCACCTCTCGTTGTGAGGTCACGCTCCCAGTTGGCATTTGCAGTAAAGCGCCTGCTGTCGGCGCCGCCCGTTCGCTGCAACAAAGCGATGTTGGCGCCGAGCGAAGCACGACCACCAGCAACTTTTTGCGTGACGTCATGTTGGAAGTCGATTAGCGGCAACACATAAGGTGTGGTCTGGGCGTCATCTTGGACCCGCAGCCCCTGGAACAGATATGAATCGATCGTCAGGCGCGACCCGTTTTTCGCCCAGGCGAGCTTGGCGTTGCTGCGCAATTGGTTGGTGCTGCTGCGATTGAGCGCTTGCCGCAAATCGCCACGCCGTTCTACATCGTAGTTTCTCAGATACGCGTCATCGGAAACGCGTTCGATATCATAACTGGCGCGCCAGTTCTCGCCGAAATTGCGATAACCCCGACCGAAATAGTGCCAGCGCACGCCGGGCACGCCATTGTCGGGCGTATTCTGGTTGTCAAAATCTATGACCCCGCCGGACAGAACATGATAGCCGCGATTGCCGCGGCGGCGGTATTCGCCCTGCCACAAGACGCCGTCTTCAGTAGTGAATTTTGGAAAGAACGTAGCGTCCTGGTGATTAGAGATGGCGAGATAATAGGGCATCTCGAAATTGAAACCGAGGCGGCTGGAGGCGCCAATATGCGGGGCGAGAAAACCAGATTGACGTTCTACCGACGGGTCCGGCGCTTGCAGGAACGGCACATAGAGAATTGGAACTCCTTTAATTTCAACAAATGAATGATGAAAACGGATAACCTTGCGCTCCTCGTCGCGTGTTACGCGCAGCGACTTAATGCGCCATGTTGGCGTTTTTGCCTCTCCTTCGCCGTTGCAGACGTCGCATGCGGTGTAGACTGCTTTGTTGAGGCGGGTCTTGGCGCCGCGCTCCCGCACGGCGCTCTCTGCTGCAAGGCGGGCGTTGTCTTCGAGAAGAGCGCTGAAATTTTCCGCAATACCGTCACGCAAATCACCTGAAAGTTCGACGCGTCCCGCGAACGCAGTATCAAGATTTTCATCGGTAATTGAGACATTGCCTTCGGCAATGACAATGTCGGCTGCCGGATCATAAATAAGCTTATCGGCGCGCAAATAGCGTTCGCCAAAGAAAGCCCGCACGTCGCCTTCGGCGATAATAGGCCCGTTTTCATTTTCGCGCAGAACGGTGTCCGCTTCAAACAGTACCTGATCCGCGTCAGCGTCAGCTGGCTCAGATGGCGGTGGGGCGGCGTTTCGCGCAGTGACTGCCAAATCTGATTGCGCATAGGCGAAAAAGGGAAAGGCCGCTCCGGCGCTAGCCAAAACGGTACTAATCCACAGTCGCGCTATGCGGCGATTGCGACTCAAAACGACTCCTTGCGGCGCGAATCGGAACTACCGCGCCAAATTAGGGATAAATGACCGGTTGACCGAGGTCCAGCCGATGCTTGATGAAAACGCGCTAACCGTCTTCGAGATGTAAAAGCGCCGTCACAGCGGCGAGGGTTGCAATCAGGGCCGGCGTCCAGGCGGCAAGCGCAACCGGCGCGAGGCCCGATTCACCAAATGCTGTGGAAATTTCCGAAAGCATATAGAGAAGGAAGCCCGCGCCGACTGAAAACAACAATAGCGGCAGCGCGCCACCCATGCGCATTGGTCGCAGCGAGAACGCCGCCGCGATCAGGACCATGGCGAGTAATTTCAACGGCGTCGCGCACAAATCATGAAATCGCATATGGTATCGCACAGTCGGTAATCCGGCGGCGTCCGCGAGAAGAATAAAGCGTGGCAATTGCCAGAGGGACATGGTTTCCGGAGGCGCTACGCGTGCGCGCAGATCGCCGGGCGAAAGTGCGGTTGGTATGGCGAAGACCGGGCTGCGTCGTTCGATCTGTTCTGCAATTGATATCAGGCGGGCATTGTGAAGCTCTATCGTGCGCCCCGAGAGGAACGCCTGGTCCGCGTCAATACGTTCAAGAAAGACACTTTCGCTGCCAAAGCGCCATACCGTTACGCGCTCGAGCGCCGCGCGTTCGTCATCAAAATTTTGTGCGTTGATAATGAGCTGCATATTAGCGTCACGCTGGCGCAACCAAATGCCATCGTCTGTGACGCTTACAATGCTTCGATCCTGGCCGGTTTTGATGTTTTTGAGCGCTTCGGCATAATAGAGCATCTTTGCTGAGATTGGATCAATTGCGGTGATAATCAACACGCCGACGAATGCGGCGATCAGCGCTGCTGGTCCGAGCAAACGCCAGACTGATAGTCCAGCCGAGCGCATCACCGAAACTTCTGACCGCCGGTTCAATTGATTGAACATCCAGATTGACCCAAACAGGAAGACGAAGGGGATGAGCGCCTGGGTAAGGGCGGGCACACGCAATATTGTGAGGGCGAGCGCCAGACTGAAATCGCCGCTTTCGATTTTTCCGGCAAAGCGCATGTTTTCAATAAGATCAATAAGCAGCACGAGGCTGGCGAGGATAATGAACAGGCCGCCGATCCCCGCCAGTGCGCGTAACGCAATATACCTAAAGAGCGTGATTGGCGGCATTAGGCAGCGCCTTCTGCGGAAACAAGTTTTACCGGCATCTGGGGGGCGAAAAGCAGGATGCCAGCAGTCAGCACCACAACCGTTGGTATCGCGTAAAGGGTCCAGTATGCTGCGGATGTTTCAACAAACCCCTGGGCTACAAAACCCGACACGCGGATAACGAAGATCACGCTGCCGGCAATGCTAACGCGCAAGAAATAACCGCGTCGACTGTAAGGGCCGCCGATGAGCGCATAGAGTCCGACCAGCACATACGCGAATGTGTAGATCGGGCCAGATATCCGGGCGTGTCCCTCCGCGATTAATTTGGTTGCGTTTGCCTGATCATAGGCGTTTGACATATCGGGGTTGAACAACTCGCCGAGATACCGCTCCGTCAATTCAAGCTGCAGTTCGTGCGGGCGATCATTAAACGCCGCGAGATTGATTGCCCATTCTTCGAATCGAACGATGCTGACTTTTCCAGTGTAACGTGCGACTCGTTGAATATTGCCTCGTTTTAGCACGAGCACCGAACCTGTGTCCGTTTCTTGGATAATCGCGCGCTCGGCCATGTAAGTTTCCGGATGCTCGCCATCGCGATGATCACTAACCAGCAAACCTACAAACTGATTGCCGGGGCGCACTTCATTGACGTAAATTGTGAACCCATCGATCACGCTTGTGAATTCTCCGCTGCGCAAGACAGAGCTGGCGACGTCTGCCCGAATGTCCGCGATCTTTTGTTTCAAAATCCTGTAGCTGCGCGGCATCAAATCAACATTGACATAGAAGGTCACGAGGGCCCCAAAAAAGGTGATCAGCAGGATCGGTCCCGCTATTTGCCGGCGACTGACGCCAGCGGCAAACATCGCGGCAATCTCGCTATCTGAATGAAGTCGGTAAAGCGCGTACACCGTTGCGCCAAAAAGGGCGAAAGGAATAATGATCGCGAGCAAGCTGGGGATGATGAGAATGCTCAAAAAAGCGAAAACGCCCACTCCTTGCCCATATTCAACCAGAATATCGACGCGCTGCAGGGTTTGGGTCATCCATACAATGGCGGTTGTCGCCACCAGAATAAGCGCGAGGGGCGTCAAGCATTGTCGGAGAATATATTTGTCCAGGCTGCTCACTGGAGCGCTCTTCCCTTATGGCGCGACGCCGCTAGATTAACGGCTTGAATTCGAACCCGGCCTAGCACAAGTCTTGCGGGCGCAAAATGCGTCCAATCCAAACAACGGCCAATCAACCCATTAAGAGGCTTTCATGCAGATCACTTTTTCCACCGCAGCCCTGCCCAAAAGCGGTGCAGTGATAATTCCGCTATTTGAAGACGGGAAAAAACCCAAGGCTTATGCCGATATCGACGCCGCAACCGACGGCGCCATTGAGCGCGCAGTAAAGGCCGCGGAGTTCAAAGCCAAAAAGGGGGCCATCTTGGAGATCGTTGCGCCGGCGGGTATTGCCAATGGGCGTGTGATTTTGATCGGCGCCGGGACTTCGAAAGACTTATCGGCGCTTGATGCAGAAGCGCTTGGCGGCTCGGCAATTAATAGAGTTCTTTCTACGAGAGAGAAGATCGCTGTTTTTGCAGTTGCGGGAATCACCCCCAAGAAATTGGACGCTGCGCAGCTTGCGGCGCGAATTGCCCATGGCGCGCGTATGAAAACCTATCGCTTTGACAAATACAGGACCAAGGAAGAAAAAACCGAGAAACCGGTGCTGGCGAAAATCGCCATTCACTCGGCGACGACCAAAGCAAAAACGATTTATGAGACGTTTGATAAGATCGGCGACGGCATTTTTCTGACACGCGATCTTGTGTCTGAGCCGGCAAATGTTCTTTATCCGGCATCCTTTGCCAAACGTTGTAATGAGCTCGTGAAGCTCGGTGTTAAAGTTAAAGTGCTCAGCGATCCTGAGATGAAAAAACTTGGTATGGGCGCACTTTTGGGTGTCGGCCAGGGGTCCGTTCGCGACAGCAAGATCGTCGCAATGGAATGGCTTGGCGGTAAAAAGGGCGAGGCGCCGGTTGCGCTAGTCGGCAAGGGTGTGACCTTTGATACCGGCGGCATTTCGTTGAAACCGGGTCCGGGCATGGGCGACATGAAGTGGGATATGGGCGGCGCCGGGGCGGTGACCGGGGCGATGGCGGCGATTGCCGGGCGCAACGCCAAGGCCAACGTTATTGGCGTGATCGGTCTGGTTGAAAACATGCCGGACGGCAATGCGCAACGTCCCGGTGATGTTGTTAAGTCAATGTCAGGTCAGACGATTGAGGTCCTGAATACTGATGCAGAAGGTCGCCTGGTTCTCGCAGACGCACTTTGGTGGACGCAAGAGACCTACAAACCAAAAGCGATGATTGATCTGGCGACTTTGACGGGCGCAATCATCGTTTCGCTTGCCCATGAATTCGGCGGCATGTTCACCAAAGATGACAAACTTGCCAAGCAACTGGCCGCCGCGGGGGAGGCGACTGGTGATCTCCTATGGCGCATGCCGCTCACAAAAAACCATGACGAGATGATCAAGTCCGACATTGCCGATATGCAAAATATTGGCGGCAAAGGGGCTGGATCCTCAACAGCTGCTGCATTCCTTGGGCGTTTCATCAAGGAGGGTGTTTCCTGGGCGCATCTCGATATCGCTGGCATGGCGTGGAACGAAAAAGATAAACCAACAATTCCAAAAGGCGGCTCGGGCTATGGCGTGCGTCTTTTGGATGAATATGTGCGGGCGAATTATGAGGGTTGAGGAATAGGAGCCATTCGTAATCCCGGCGTTGGTAAGGCAAGTAATGACTGAAGTCTTATTCTACCATCTTGAACGCGCGTCGCTTGAAAGCGTGTTGCCCGGGTTGTTGGAAAAAACACTCGAGCGAGGCTGGCGCGCCGTCGTGCGCACTGGATCGCAAGACCAGATCGAAGCGCTGGACGGACATTTATGGACCTATCGAGATGATTCGTTCTTGCCTCACGGAGCGACGGGCGAGGACGCCAATCAGCCGGTTTGGCTAACATCAGGCGATGATGCGCCAAATAATCCACAAATACTCTTTCTCGTTGGCGGCGGACAAACGGAACTTGCGACTGTGGGCGGTCTCGACAGATGCGTCATGATTTTCGACGGCAATGATGAAGAAGCTGTGGGCGCCGCGCGGGGGTTTTGGAAAGAGACAGCCGCTGCTGGTCACGGGGCGACTTATTGGAAGCAGTCCGAAGCCGGTCGCTGGGAAAAGCAGGCATGAGCGGGCTCCCGGCAGGGATTGATATCGAGGCGTTTCGGACAATGCTCGAAAATCGGCGCGCTGAATTGACAAATTTATCAGACGCCGCAGCTGATGCGCGCAAACCCGTCGAGTTGGATCAACAATCGATCGGGCGATTGTCACGCCAGGATGCTTTGCAACAACAGGCGATGGCCAAAGCGCAAGATGCGCGGCGTGCTGTGGAAATTCGCGGCATCAATGCTGCGTTCGACCGCATAAAGGCTGGTGAATTCGGCTGGTGCAGCGAGTGCGGCGAAGCGATCGCCGTAAAGCGTCTGGAGATCGACCCAACGCTGGAAATGTGCGTTGGCTGCGCTGGCGCGTTGTAGTGAGCGACAGAAATTTCTTACATATTATCGTCTGTATGTGATTTGCGGCCGCTCGCTTAAGCGGTTTGATTGGTTTCAACCCGAATGCGGAAACGCGCCCGGGCAACCGGTCGATCTTTGCTGTCTTGCCAGCCCTCGGCTTCAACAAATGCAATGCGCCGCCCAAGGCGCGTGACGCGCGCGCGCCCATGCATGTCCTGCGCGCGCGACGAGGCAAGATAATCAATATCCAAGTTCACAGTTTTGATCGTTGCATTCTCGGGAAGCTGATCGAGGAGTTCGCATTGCGCTGCAATTTCGAGAAATGTCGCAATGGCGCCGCCATGCAGCGCCCGAATTGCCGGGTTCCCGATATGTTGTTCATCGAATGAAAGCGCATATCTGAATGCGCCGTCTTCTTTGGTAAAAGAAAAGCCAAGCCATTCGGCAATGTTGGACGCCGCGACAAATTTTCTGAGTTTGTCCGTCACAGCCGCGACCCTTTGGAAATGCCGCGCGTGCCGACCATGAAGGCGCCCGAGCCGGAGGCGAGTAACAATCCCGAACTCATGACCGTGACCTTCCCGGTTACGAACGCTACTTCGTTGAGAATTTTATAACAGTCCGCATCGCAGATTACCCGTTCGCCGGGTGCAGCGTCAGCGAGATAGTCGGAACGCAAATTGATCGTTGCGATGGGTTTTAATTCATCGAGGGCAGTGAACACGCTAAGCCCGAATATTGAATCCATAATGATGGTCAGCAGCCCGCCATGGATGACGCCGTCTGTGCCGGTAAAATCGCCGGGAAGATCAACGGCGAAAGTCGCCTTACCTTTGCCGATCAGCATTGGCTCCAAATTCAAAGACCGGAAAAGCGAATGCTCGTGCGTCAGCCAGTCGCGGGCATTTTTCAGCATTGCGCCAATGGCTGGATTAATCTCGCCGCTCATTCTTCTCGCAACCGCTCTTCTTCATATTGAATGCCCCAGCCTATGATCAGCCGCCACAGGGATTCGGCTAATTCAGGCGGCATGTCAGTTTCTTCGGCGCGAACGCGTACTTTTTCGATCACCTCTTTGTTGCGCCACGGTACCGATGCTTCTTCCGGCGAGCGTTTGAACACCCAGGCGCGGTCAACATAGGTCCAGCGCTCAGCAAGGAGATCCACCAGCGCACGATCAACACGGTCTATTTCGGTCCGCACTTCGGTCATGTCCCGGCAATCAGTGGCTTTTTTCATAATGTTTCCTTGATGCTCGGCGCTTTGCTGACCGTCCCATGGAACGCAGCCACGTTCAAAAAGGCAATCATGCACCTTGCTCTAAAGCGTTCTCGTATTTTTCCAAAGCGCTGACCCAGTCTGATTCGGCGCGTTGGATGGCGGTGACCAGGGCGCGTCGTTCCTTGGATAGTTTTGTTACACGGACGCGGTTCTTTTTTTCATTTCCCAGTTCCGCGAGCGCCTGATCGAGACGCTGCAGCGTATGGTTGAGTTTACCAACGCGATCTTCTGCGGCTTTTGCGGTTTTTTTCAATGGTTGCCGGGCAAGTCTGGCATTGGCAGCCGATTTACGTGCTGTCTGGCGTTCATCCAGCGCAACGATCCCGCCGCCAGATTTCGACGGTGTCTTGCTGGCGGCCAGAACAAGTGCACGATATTCAGCTAAATCGCCCTCATAGGGCGCAGCGGCGCCCTTGTTTACGAGCCAGAGACGGTCAGCGACAGCAGCGGCGAGATGTGCGTCATGCGTAATCAGCAGCACTGCGCCTTGAAAATCATTTAGCGCCTGCACCAGAGCTTTCCGGGCGCCAATATCGAGGTGGTTTGTTGGTTCATCGAGGATGAGAAGGTGGGCGCCGTGAAATGTAATAAGGCCGAGAAGCAGTCGCGCTTTTTCACCACCGGAGAGTTTTTCAACGGCAGTATCCGCTTTTTGCGGTCCAAATCCGAGGCGTGCCGTTGCTGCGCGGGTTTGCGCCTCTGTCGCATCAGGGATGAGCGTTCTTACGTGATCATATGCGGACTCTTTTAGTTTTAGTTCGTCGACCTGATGTTGTGCAAAGTATGCGATGCGAAGTTTTTTGTGTTTATAAATATTGCCGGATAGCGGCGGGATGCGCCCGGCGAGTGATTTAACCAGCGTTGATTTGCCTTCGCCATTCGGTCCGAGGATGGCGATCCGATCGTCGTTGTCGAGGCGGAGATTCAGTTTGTGTAGCACCGGGTTTCCTGCCTCATAACCGAGATCGCCATCGACCACACGAATGATTGGCGGCGCCATGGGTTTGGGGTTGGGAAAAACGAAGGGTAGTGTGCGCTCCGCAACTGGCGTCGCGACTGTTTGGAGTTTTTCGAGCGCCTTCAAGCGGCTTTGGGCCTGTTTTGCCTTTGATGCTTTGGCGCGAAAGCGGTCGACGAATTCCTGCATATGTTTGCGCTGTGCGTCTTGCCGCGCACGAAAAGATAAGGCGTGGGCCTGAGTCTCGGCGCGCTTACGTTCATAAGTGTCATACCCGCCAGCGTGAATCGATAGCTTTCCGTTCTCGAGCGCCAAGATATGCGTTACCGCATTATTTAGCAGGTCTCGATCGTGGCTGACGATGAGCGCCGTATACGGATAACGTTTAAGATAGGTTTCGAGCCAAATGGCGCCTTCAAGATCAAGATAGTTGGTGGGCTCGTCGAGAAGCAAAAGGTCAGGGGCCGCAAACAGCACTCCGGCGAGCGCTACGCGCATTCGCCAGCCGCCGGAAAACTCGGCGCAGGGGCGCAATTGATCACTCGCAGGAAATCCAAGACCGGCCAATATGCCCGCTGCTCGTGATTCAGCCGAGTGAGCCCCAATATCTGCAAGACGGGTTTGTATTTCAGCGATTCGATGCGGATCTGCGGCAGTGTCCGCTTCGGTCAACAATGCGGCCCGTTCAACATCCTGTTCCAGTACGGTTTCAATCAGACTTTTATCAGTTGCCGGGGCTTCCTGATCGACTGAGCCCAGTCGCCGATTCTTGCGCACGGAAATTTCATCACTTCCCGCATGAATTTCGCCCTTGATTATGCGCAATAGCGTCGACTTGCCTGAACCGTTAGGCCCGACAAAACCAACCTTCCAGCCATCGGATATGGCTGCGGTTGCCTTGTCGAATAATGGGCGGCCTTCGATATGATAGTCGAGATCATTGATGTGCAGCATAATTCACGCCGGGGTTGAAAGAGCGCCTTATATTGCAGGTGCGAAAAATTTGTCCATTCGCGCCAGCACTTTTATGAAGAAATTTTGACAAAGCTTGCCTGAGACGCCTGTCGTTCCCAATTTAACGTTAAGGCGGAGGGCGCGTGATGTTGGTTGCTATTTGGAGATTTCTCAGTTGGCCCATCAGAAAAGCAAGCAAGCTTTTGCGTTTTGGCGCTCGGGGCGCCTCTAAGGCGTCACGCACGACCGCAAAAACGGGCGGGGCCTATGTCGCGAAAGCGGCTGCTGGTGAGCTGTTGGAAGAAGAATATCGTGAGGAGCCGCCGAGCGGCATTGAGACCGTTCTTTTTACACAATTGCCGCGCCCGCGGCTGACTGAGCGCGCGGCGTCCGATTTAACCCTCGAACAGGCAGCGACCTATGCGGCGCAGGCTCAACGATTTTATCGTCATCAATTTCCACTCTTTACGCGCAGCGACTTCTTTTACGAGGAAGTAGAAGAGCAATATCTAAACCAGACCCTCGGTTTTGAGGAAAACAGCATTGATCGCCGCTTCCTGGATGTAACAACGCTGTTCCGCCGGATGCTTAATGGCAATACGCGCCGCATGCTCACCTATTGGCTGCCATTCCTGTTTCTGGCGGTATTCTTGCCGGCATCGTATCTTGTGCAATCGAATGCCAATATTGTTTTTCCGGAGGTCGCGGATTCGATACCGAATGCTGGCGTGGCTTACGCGGCGGCTGCTGTGGCTGGGTTTGCTTTGACATTTCTCGTTTATAGCTGGCCGTTCAAGGTGGTGCAGCAGCGCAATTTGATGAACCTCGATAATTATATCACGTCGAAATTTGCTCGAATCAACAACAATTTCCAGGTTGCAAAACGCCGCGCACTAAATGTGGAACGCAACAAACGTATGACCGAACGGGAAGAGTTGAAAGATGAAGCGGGCTCATGGACCCTTGCTTATCATTGGTTCGCCATGCGTTTGTTTCTATGCGAGTTGGTGTTGCGTAATAAATTTTATCAGGTGCGACGCAATACAACGCTCTATTGGGTTGCCGGTCTTGGCCTCACTGGCCTGGCGGCAGCTTTGTTGTTCATGGGGTTGGCGGTAAATGGCGCAGACAAAACGACGCTTGGTTCTTTTTCCGGAGCAGCGATCGTTTATTTATTTGCGACCGGGGCGATTATGCGCCGGACCACTGGGATGATGTCTCGGGTGCTTGAATCAAATGAGTGGAGCCGGTTTTATTCTGTCGATCTCGACACGACCATTCGCGACCATGTTGGTGAAGACAAGTTGCAGATTGTCACGTTCCGCGATCGAAATCGGATGGAATAGCGTGCCTCAATGTGTGCTGTGATCATTGCCGTGAATGGCGTCGCGCACTTCGAAGGTAATATTTAAGGTCGCTGCTTTTTCGAATTCCAGTGTTAAGACTGGATTACTGTCGGTCACGACACTTTCTGTCATGCCAATAAGCATAATATGACCGCCGCCGGGCTCGAGTGTAATTGTCTCACCGGCGGGCAGAGTGACGCCGTGCGTTGGCGTCATAGACGCCATTGAGGTCATCCCGTCTCCCGTCATCGCGGTCATGTGCAATTCGACGGCGCCCGAACCGTCGAATGACGCGGAGATCAGCGTGTCATCCTCTTTGCCGCAGTTTGTCATCGTCAGATAGGCGGCGCTGGTCGGCTGGCCGGCTCTCGACGACCGTATCCATGCGTCGGACACCGCTATATCCGCCGATGCGACACAATGGTTTTCCGCCGATTCTTTATGGCTATTTCCTGGGTCTTTTGACGTGACATTGTCACCGCACGCCGTTGAAAGTGCGGCGATGATTGTGAGGGCGCCCATTCTCGAAACGCGCATTTTCCGGCTCCTTAAACCCTAGTCTGGAAAGTCTAGATCGTCGATGCGCTGACAATCAATGCGGCATGGTTGGCGCCCGGGACGGATACGGGTAAGACGGGCGTGACAAAAGGAAGAGACGCTATGAATCCGCTTGATATCGCACGGCTGCAGCAATATTTGCAGTCAAAATTTAATGTGCCAAACCTTACAGTGCGGGGTCGCTCCAATAAGGACGATTCAGCTGAGGTCTACTTTGGTGATGAATTTATCGGTGTGATTTTTCGCGACGCTGAAGACGGCGAAGTTTCTTATGACTTTAACATGGCGATTCTGGAAATCGACCTTCCAGAACGCCCCGCAAGTTGAGCCGTAGGCATTGGCGGGCGCGCCCACTGGTTTTTTCGGAAAATTGGCCGCACAGCGGCCATTGCTGGCGACAACGGTGTTGGCGCTGGGCCTGACGGCTCTTTGCGTCGTGGGTGTGCGCCGCAGTGCGGCTGCCGAGAATGCCAGTCTGGTCGTCAGCCTGATTAGAAACGCCTTTTTTGTAGTTGGTGTGCCCCTTACGCTCGCGGCTGTGATGCCGCGGCGACCATTAAACCGGGGCCTGTTTATCATTTTGGTTTTTATTGTTTCGGGCGCTCTTGCGGCATCGGCGCAGCGAGCATTACCGATGCCGGCATTTTTGGCGCCCCCACCCATGCTCATGACGATATCTGCCGCAGGACTGTTTGCATTTTTGACAGCGCTTGCGCCTTTCATGCAAGGGACGGTACGCCTCGGCGTTTTGGCGCCGCTTGCAGCTATTCTCGGCGCCGCAGGCGGCGCCGGCTATCTCGCGCTTGAAGGTCTTTTGGGGTCTCCCGCCGCGGCGACGGCTGTAGCTGTGGCGTTGACGATTGGGGGAACAACCGGCTTAAATGTCGCTGCTGATTTTTCTAAAAATTTCGCAAAGGGCGCGGCCAGCCAGCAATCGGCTGCGGCAGCTTGCCATGCCGTGATTGCGCCGACGGTGTTCGCCATCTTTGCGGCGGGCGCGATGATGGTGGTGCAAACGCTGAATACCAATTTTGGCGCTGTCGAATGGCCGGTTCTATGGGGCGGCGTCAGCGTATCCGTGCTCGCAGCGTCCGCAGCGCTGGTGGCCGTGACCGGATCATTGTCGCTGGAACGCGCCAGCGAGCAAGTTGCTGTAGATGAAAATCGCCGCCGCGAGTGGTTCGCGCATGCCTGGCGGCCGCTAAGGCGCATCCTTCCCGCGACGACGGCGCTCGCTGCGACGGCTATCGCCGGCGTTTTTGTCGTTATCGCTGCATTCGACGTTGGCTTGGGTGCGCCAGTGAATTTTTTGTTGTTTTATGTGATCATTTTTGGCGCCGCGGCGGTGACATTCGTTTCCCTGCGCACAAGCTTGCTGATCGTTGCGATGTTATTGGCGAGTGCGCTTCTGGCAGATTATTTTTATGCGGTTTTTGGTGTAACGCCGCCTTCATTAACCGACCGTTTCACAGCACTCACACTGACGGCGATAGCGCTAAGCCAGCTAACCGTAAGTTGGCGCAACGCCGGTGAGGTCTGGCGCAATGCGCGTGACATTGCCCAGAATGCGATGGCTGACGGATTGCATCGTTTCCTTGCGGCAATCGGTATAGGGACCACGTCATTGATCGCGGTCGCGCAATCTTTCGCATGGGAGGGAGGCTTTATGGCCGCCGCCTATTTTGCAGCAACCGGCGTCATCAGCTTAATTCTTGCGCCGGTCATGATGATCGCGATGAGCGCAAAAACCGGACGCTATTGATTGGCTTGTTGCGCCTGATCGAGATCCGCCACAAATTCCCGGACCTTGGTGTCAATAGCGCGCCATTCCGGAAGATATGGGCGCTTGAACCGATAACTCACTTCGATGGCGTCGCTATATTCATATTCTCGCCAGCATTCGGGGCTGCGGATATCTTCGCGTTCCTCAAAACAGAAAAGCGCCAGGAGCTGGTTGTCATTATCAACGCCGACAAACATTTCTGAATCAGCATATCCGCTCGTCGGCACATTTGCGCGCTGGTCTTTGAATGTAAATTTCGACAAATGATACGGTGTCTTGACACCGCGCTGATCTACGGTCTGCGGTAGATAGAGCGTTTCAAATCGCTGTGTTTCGTTAAATGGAGATGTGCGCCTGGAAATCGTGATGTCGATGCGCCGCGTGTCGGGATCGTTTTCGATGAATTCCCGTCGCTGCGCCGGGGCATAGCCGTTCATCAACGGCCACAATACGTAAAGCGATACTTCATCTCTGATGCCGCCACGGCGCGCCCGAGGATACACTGTATAGTTGGCTGACGGGGTGAAGTGCGTTCCCGCTATCTCGATCATTACCGGTTCTTCAGTGATCGCCGGGCTTGGCACGTTGCCGCTGAATTCCTCAACACTCGGGCCTACATAATAATAAAGAAATATCGCACAAAGAACGAGGGTCGCCATGAAGATGCCGAGCGGATACCGCCAGCTAGACTCCTCTTTGACCTCATCACCGCTAAAACCTTGCCCATTACCCATACTAAATCACCTTATCGACGCTGTGCATGGCGGCAGCCTTAACACGAGCCGGGTTTTCTGAAAATCCCGTTTGGCCAGCGCCGATGATCAGAGCGCCTCGATCATCTCCGCCACCGGTGGATGGCGCACAACATCATTGCGCGAGAACCGCACCGCCTCAACATTGTCAATCTTTTCAAGCCGTTCCGCGAATCCTGCAACTTTGACAGGCGTCGGGCAAGTCGCTTTGTTCCGGATCGCCGGTGACCACCATGGACGAATTCCATCCAAGCCGAGTCAGCAACATTTTCAACTGGCCATATGAGCAATTTTGCGCTTCATCATTGGCTTCTCCTGCTTTGCAGCAGAGATGAGAATTGGCGCTGATTTTCGCGTCGTTCAGTCTAACGGTGCTGTGTAAAGAATGACGCCATGCGCTTATGTATCTGCGCATGGCGCAAGATTTGTGCTCGCATATTCGGCATAGGGCATTACACGGCCTGATGCTGTGCGAATCAGTTACCGTTTTCACTATCACTCTTCGCAGCGGTTACGCCGAGCGGGAATTTGATTTTTTAGTGGAACTCGAAAGCGCTATCGCGTGCACTAGATGCTATTGTTTTCCAAGCGCATAAGCGGCGGCCACTTTTGATTGCTCTTCGAGTGAAAAGTTTTGCCAGGAGCTGCGTCCGCGTGTTGAGTCAACGACAAAGATCAGTTCATGCGGTGTGAGATACGGAGCAATCGCATTGCGCACACCAACGGCCGTAAGCTCGCAGGTTACGCTCCAAACATTTTCCGTCAGCCTGAATGCAGGGCCCAAACTAAACATTGCCGCTTCAACGCGGTTCGCTGTTCCGCAAGCTGCATCGAAAACGACGACAAAATTAGCTGTGCGACTGTGCGTTTCAGGCGCTGACCTTCCAAATTTGGCTGTGGTTTTTCCGTTTTTGCCGAAATCCTTGCCAGGTTTGTTGAGAGCGCCCTCGCTCCGCGCGCCCGCCAGGGCTTCGGTTTGTCCGAAGAAATTTGCAAATCGAGACTCTTCGCGGGCTTCGCGCCACGCGCGGCTTCCCGCCGGAGAAATGAGAGACCATGACGCCAGGCGTCCTTCATGCGCCAATTTACGCATTTGGTCGGAAGAATAAGGGCCGTATACTTTGTCGGCCACTTTGATGCACCAATTTTCAGCGGCAATCATAATCAATCCCTGTTAATGGTTCAGGCGGGAGCGCTTTTCTTGCCAAAGGTGGGTGCAACGTCCGGGCCAGTTTCTGGCTCTGGTTCGACGAGTGAGGCTTCTGCGATTACATCATCCATGCGTTCCGCGGGGCCGGTAAAGACAACGCCGATGCCTTTTTCATGACGCCGGACGACCTTCGCAGTCATGCGTCCCAAAACGAGATGGGAGCCAAGGGGAGGGCGCGGGCTAATTTCGATGGATGCGCCGGTTAACGATATATCGAGTATTGCGCATTGAGCAGTTCGGCCGTCTTCCAGCTGAACCATTGCGGGTGCGTCCTGTTGTATGCGTGGGCTGTTGCGCCGGTCTGTGTCCCGCTGGCCGCGATTCATCACTTGCGTCAAATTATCAGCGATCTTTGCCGCTTTGGCGCGTCGCTTGGTGTAGGTGATAGCAAAAACTTTGTCGCCGGAACGAATGACCTTTCCTTCGAAACGACCGAGTTGATCGACATAAAGAACGACTTTTGATCCTGCGGCGGGGGGATGTTTTGCGCGCAGCATGGCGCCGCCCGCTGATATGTTGGACACGATGCAGCCGCGCTCCTGCCCGTCCTTGGTGAGGAATCGGGCTTTCAGTGGTAGATCGGCCCGGAAATACTTCCGGCGGTCGGAATAATCTTCCGGCGTGTTTTCAACGTCGCCGGCGATTTCGCTCGGATTTTTAACCATTCGCTAACCTGTAACGCAAATTCGATACACAATACGCCGTTTTGGTGAACAAAGCTTTTCGCTCGGGCCCTAAGACCTTGAGAAAGCTATCTGTGAATTGTCACTGACGCCGCTATCAAGGATTGGTTTGACCGTCTAAAGTTAACACATTGTTGAAGCGAGGGGTCCGAGATTTCGTCTATGAGTGATGCATCTGAAAAACCACCATATAGGTTGCGACGGCCAGGCGGCGAAATCGACGAAAAGCGGATGTTTAACGTCCCAGGCGTCGTATTATTGATCGCGGGGGCGATGATTTTGGTCTTCGCGGCGATGGTATTTGCGCCGTTGCATATGGAAAGGCTTGTGGAAGCAGCAGCGGTGTCGCCGCGACGCTTATTGATGGGCCCTGAACTAAATGGCGGCGTTCTTGCGATGTTATCGCCGTTGATTGCCCATATGTTTTTTCACGCCAGCGTGCCGCACCTGCTGTTTAATTCGCTCTGGCTTTTAGCTGTCGGCACGCCGACGGCGCGCCGCATGGGGGGCGAGTATGCGCTTCAGTCTTTTTCCGCATTCGCCGCCGCATCCTTGTTTTTAACATTTTACTTTCTTAGCGGAATCGTCGGTGCGCTTACTTTTGTTGTTGCGCATCCAAATGAAATGACATTGCTTATCGGCGCCTCCGGCGGCATTTCCGGATTGATGGGCGGTGTAGCGCGATTTGCATTTAATCGCTCGACGCTGTTCGGACCGGAAACCGCAACTATAAGCCCGCTTTCGGCGCCCAGCGTGATCGCATTTTCAAGTTTCATCATCGTATCGAATTTGGCCGTCGGTGTGTTTGGCGGCGCGCTTATGGGCGGCGGCGTGAATGTCGCTTGGGAAGCACATATTGGCGGCTTTGTATTTGGTCTGTTCGCGTATCCGCTGTTTGAACGGGTCGCCCGCGCATTTTGATGCGACAGGTTACAATACGATCAGCCTTGGCCTATTGTCGTTTTGGCATTTCGAAGGCAATATGCAGTTAACCGAAGAGGGAGGCTGATATGAAAGTCGAACAAATTCTTCAGTCAAAGGGCGTAGAAGTTTTTGCTGTAAAGTCGGGCGATTTGATAGCGGACGCCGTATCGATGTTAAGTGAAAAAAATATTGGCGCCGTTATTGTTAGAGATGACCGGGAAAATGTTGTCGGGATTTTGTCGGAGCGCGATGTCGTCCGACATCTCGGGGATAAGGGGAAGGATGCTCTTTCAATGCGGGTCAGTGATTGTATGACCCCGAAACCTTTCACTTGCCCGCCATCCACGACACTCGACGAAGTCATGGCGCTGATGACGCGAAAGCGCATTCGGCATCTGCCGGTAACTGAGGGCGACGCGCTTGTCGGTGTGATATCAATCGGCGACGTCGTCAAACGCAAAATTGAGCAGGCTGAACAGGAAGCCGCAGCGCTGAAAGAGTACATCGCATCTTAGCGCATTTCAGGAAAAGTGTGACGCGGTTTTCCGATAAAAAATTCGCTTGGATATCAATCTGAGGCGTTTCCCGCGCGCGAAGGCGCGCTAACCAATATCTTGACCGCGTTCGCGGTCGGAGACCACAGACCGGAACCACTTTATCTCGGAAAGGTCCTGGTCGCGATGCCGCCAATATTTATTGCAACGCGCGACGGATAGATTGCCGCTGGCGCCGTTCGACAAGTGTTACGCCAAATATTCCATCGCGCTTTCGATTTCCGGCATTTGGCGATCGACTTCGTCTCGACCAAGTTTGATCAACTCATCTGCGCGATCGAAATCAAGTAACGGTATGTGTCCCACCTGGGGCGCCACCAAGACGTCTGGCGGATCGCCCGCCAAGCGTGACCGCGTGATGCGATCCATTAAAATGTTGAATGAAGCGAGCATGACTGAGCCGACACCTGGTGCATTGTTGCTGGCGTGGAACAGGCGGTGCAACATCAGTTTTTCCGCAAGGTTGCCCTTTGCCGCCGCTTCAAGCTCTTTGCCTGCGTCGTCGGACAAAATATCAAACCGCTCTTTTCGCTGTTTGACACCCTGACCGAAGGCGCCCGTATGCAGGCCAACGGCAATCACAAGGCGCGCGCCGAGGGCGCGGCATGCCGAGACCGGGAGTGGATTGACCAGCGCGCCGTCGATTAGCCAGCGGCCATTGATAGCGCGCGGCGGAAAGACGCCGGGCAGGGCATAGGCTGCCTGGACTGCATCTCCGAGATCGCCTTCCATCAGCCAAATCTCGTGTCCCGTCGCGAGTTCGGCCGTTACGGCAACAAAGCGTTCATTCAGATCTTCAATATTTGTCGTGGGAAGATAGCGTTGCAGTGCTTTTTCGAGGCGTTTGCCGCCCATCAGGCCTGATCCGTTCAGCACCACATCGAAATAGCTGAGCATTCGTGTCTTTGTCAGGCTGCGCGCCCAACTCTCAAGCGGTTGGAGATGGCCGGCGAGCCAAAATCCGCCGACGAGCGCGCCGACGGAAGTGCCGGCGACGATATCGGGTCGAAGCCCGATCTCATCGAGGCGTTGAACCACGCCAATATGGGCCCAGCCACGGGCAACGCCGCCGCCAAGCGCAAGCCCGATTAATGGTCTGTGCGCGTTTGCATCGCGGTTTGGGGGGGCTGGAAAATCCATATTTTCGGTCATGGTTCACCAGAATATTCACGGATTCGGTGACCATTCCCTGAAGTTACAGAAAAAATAACCAAAGAATCTGCGGAACAATCACAAATCCCGGTTGGGGAATTTGCCGTTTACGCGGCAGATTACAGATTCGCCAATTAGGTAAATATACGCTTGAATATTCCTAAACACCCCTATAAATAAGGGTTCTGCGCATTTTACGACATGTGCGAGGGCGCCTTGGCGCTGCAAAATGTAATGCGGAAAAATTGGGGAAAATGACCCCGGGATTCTCCGCGAAAAAAAGTTTGAATAATGCGTTGACAGGGCGGGGATGGGTGAGTAAATCCGCGCTTCACCGACGCGGCCGAAGTGGCCGCCACGGGGCAGACAAAGCTTCGTAGGGCGGCTTCGGGAACGTCGGTTTTTTGTCGGCTGTATTTTGATTTTTGAAGTTTCGATTTCAAATTTCAGGGTCTGGTCGGCAGGTTCTCAAATCCTGAAAAGGTGGAGAGGGCCGGGCTCTTTGAAAATTGAATATTGAGGAAGAGAAACGTGGGCGGCGGCGTCCTGGCGATATTCTGGCAACAGAATATGAACCGACAATTTAATTCTATTAAATTGACGGATCAAACAGGACTGACCATCACTGACGTTTTTCAGTTTACAAACCAAACTTCGTTTATTCGAAGTTTTGTTTTGTGACGTACTAATGTCAGTAATTAATGCAGTTTTTTTCAACTGCTCGGTCAGTT
>JAJFGB010000009.1 GCA_021776335.1 Hyphococcus sp. | reverse complement strand
CGCCGCCTTTGATACATTCACCGAAATCTTCAACGCAGCAACCGAAAGCAGCGGGACGACAACCATCGATTTTGGCAATGGCGATATGCTGATCCTCACCGGCGTTGCCAAAGCAGACCTTCATCAGGACGACTTTTTGTTCGGGTGACAGATTTAAGGGCTCCGCCGTCAAAACTATTCCTTTCGAAAATTTCCGGTCACTGATGGAAGCGATGGGCGCAGGCTGCGCCATTGTCGCTGCGAGCCGCGCGAGCAATTCCAGAAACACTCAACCATCGCATGTAAGCACCCGCGATGGGACAGCGCGCCCGCGAGATCATTGTTGAGAACGCAGCTAAAGATCTTTATCGCCAGAAGGTGGAATGGCTCGCTGGTTTAGCGCCGTAGCAATGCAAGACGTAACTAAGTCGCAGTAATCCTGAGTGTTTTTCCATAAATTGTGACTGTCGCTTTACTTACATTTCTTTTAGGCTGTGCTGTACGCACAAGGTAGTGTGGGCTTTAGTATTCCTGGGGAAATCATGGCAAATTTCAACGTCACAACGCTGACCGACGAAACATTTGACGGCGGCGATCTGGCTGCGGAAACCGCTGATGGCGGTGGCCTTTCGCTCCGCGAAGCAATCGGTCTTGCGAATGGCAATCTGGCAACGGCGCACACAATTCAATTTGCGGGCGCCCTTGCCGGCGGAATTGCGCGCTTGGCGCATGGCGAACTCGTTGTTTCCGGCAATGTAACGATCGACGGCGACATCGATGGCGATAATATTGCTGACATCACCATTAGCGGCGACGCAAATGGCGACGATATCACAACAATCGACGCCGCCGGAAACCAGATTACCGATGTTTTCAACAACACCAATGCAATTGACAATTCACGGGTGATTCACATTACAGGCGGCAATGTAATGTTGGACGCATTGATTGTTACAGGCGGACGCACACCTGGCAACACCGACGGCACTCCGACTAGTTTTGAAATTAACGGCGGTGGGATTTATGTAAACTCAGGTGCGTCGGTCGTAGTCGAAAACGCAATCGTTGCAGGCAATATCGCAGACGCCTCCGGTGGCGCGGTATTTACGGCAGCTGGCGTCGATTTAACTGCAACAAACACAAATATCACGCACAACGAGGCTGGCAGCAACGGGGGTGGTGTCTTTGTGTTTGCAAACAATGTTGCAACCTTTAACGGCGGCGTTATTGCGAACAACCAGGCAGCTACATTTGGAGGCGGCGTGTTTGTCTGGGGTGGTGCAATTGTTGCGGGCACTACGATTAGTAACAATTCAGTTGGATTTGATGGCGGTGGTATCGCCGTGGCGCAAGCAGGAAACATTTCTACAAGCCACGTATTGTTCTCGAACAATAGTGCAGGCCGAAACGGCGGCGGTATCAGTAATCTGGGTGATGCCTTGTTGGCTGAAACGACACTGAGTGGGAATGCAAGCGGTGTTGTATTTTTTGGCGATGGCGGCGGTGTATATAACGTTGGCGATCTGACGCTGACCAATTCCCTCATCGACGGCAACAGCTCGGGCGGACATGCCGGTGGTGGTGGCGTCAACAATCATGGCACAGTGTCAATCGCCCATTCAACATTGGTGGGCAACTACGCAGATGCGAGCGGCGGTGGACTCGAAAACTTCGGCGTAGCAAATGTAGTCAATAGTACTGTCGCGAATAACAGTGCTAGAAATTTTGGTGGCGGAATCTCAAATAATGGCGGCCACACCCTATCCTTGGCTAATATAACAATATCTGGAAACTCAGCTGGACTCGATGGGGGCGGCCTCAACAACGGTGGGGCCGCTGATGTGTATAATGTAACGGTGACTGGAAATTCCGCCACTCGCGACGGTGGAGGTCTTCACAATCGCGGAACGATTGCAGTTGCAAATTCAATCTTCGCGGGCAACCGAGCCATCGGCGATGGAAACGATGTTGATGGGCTTGCCGGGTCCATAATTGGTTCAAATGGCGTGAATCTGCTTGGCTCGTTACCAACGGGATTTGAGAATAACGGTTTTGACCTGACCGGTGATATCGTGCTGGGACAAGGCAACAGTTTCACGCTAGCCGACATATTCACAAGGATCGCCGCAAATCCGTCAACCGGCATTTTTTCCGGCGTCCTTGCTGATAATGGCGGGCCTGTCCAAACGGTATCGATTTTATCTGGCGGTATCGCGCACGACGCCGGAGACAATACAATATTGCCTACGGACATATTTGATCTCGACGAAGATACTAACATCGCGGAGCAACTGCCTTTTGACGCCCGAGGCAGCTTCCGGGTTTCAGGCGCCGGCCTCGACATTGGCGCTGTCGAATTGGCTCTTATCACCGGCACATCGGGCGCCGATGTTCTGTTTGGCACATCGGGCAACGACACGATAAACGGTTTGGCTGGCAACGACACGATTCACGGGTTGGCGGGAGATGACAGCCTCGACGGCGGGACGGACAATGACCACCTACATGTCGGAGCAGGCGATGATACTGTTGACGGCGGTGGCGGCTACAATTCGTTATTTTTCTCCACATCTGGCGGCCTCGCTTTAACCCTTACCGATAGTTTTGCATTGGATACCGTGTCGGGCGCGTCGGTCGCCATGTCCAACATTGACTCGTTCAACGTGTCGCAGAGACTCAATCCTGCTTTTGGCGATCTGATTGACGCCTCCGGTGTAGTGAGCCTCGACGAAGTGCAGGCATATGGCGGCGACGGCAATGACACCTTACTCGGCGGTGCAAGCAAAGACCGCCTCGAAGGCGACGCCGGGAATGACTCACTCAATGGTGGCGATGGCTTCGATCTCCTTTTCGGCGGCGCCGGTAATGACACACTCCACGGCGGTGACAGTGCGCTGAGTCCCGGACACCGAGATCAATTGGATGGCGGCGCGGGCGACGATAAATTGATTGGAGACAAGGGGCGCGGTTTTTACGACGGGGGCCTGGGCGCTGATAGTTTTGTCTTCGACTCGATTGATTTTCTCGATTTCAGCGAGCCTCTCGACCAGTTTTCCATGATCATCGATTTTGAGACACTAGACGTCATCGACTTATCTCAGATCAAACTCTCGGGCGAGCTACCATCTTTGACATTTATTGGAAATGCCGCATTCAGCGGCGCAGGTCAGGAAATCAGAGTCCTGAACCAATTCGGATTTACCTATCTTGTAATAGATATTGATGGAAATGCGCCAACAAGCAATTTCTACGATGCGGCGATCAAGATCTACAGTGGAGCGTTCGACCTGCAACAGGTCGGGCCAATCGGCGCAGATGCCTTGCGTTTTCAGATTGTATCTGCTGCTGGAGCAACATTCAGCGCAGACTCCCTCGTGGGAACAAATGGCAATGAAGTCATTGACGGCCTTGCTGGAGATGACACGGTGATTGGACTTGGCGGCGACGACACGCTAGTCGGCGGCGCGGGTAATGATTACCTGGAAGACCGCTCAGGGTCGAATGTAATTCTCGGCGGCGCCGGCAACGATATTATTTTTGCGCCGCTTTCCGATACCAGTTGGCTAGAGGGCGGGGCCGGTAACGATTCCATCACAGGCGGTGACGGTTTTGATACGATTATTGGCGGCTTGGGTGATGACAACTTGAGTGGCAATCGTGGCGATAACGTATTTTCGTTTTCGATGGGCGATGGCAATGATACGATTTTTGATTTTGCATTCGCCTTGGGGAACAAATTAGAGTTCAGGAATTATGCCGCTGTTTTCAACACAGCAGCCGATGTGTTAGCAGCGGCATCACAAGTCGGCGCGGACGTTGTTTTTAGCCTGACAGCGACAGATAGCGTCACGTTAAAAAACGTCGCCCTCAGTAGTTTGACGGTCGGTGATATCCTGCTCGCTGTTAGTGGCGTACCAACGTCGGGAAGCGACTCGCTGGACGGCACACTCGGCGGCGACACGATTGACGGTCTTGCTGGCGATGACACCATCAATGGGTTGGGCGGCGATGACAGCCTTATCGGCAGCGCAGGCAACGATATCCTTGATGGGGCGGGCGGGGTTGATACGCTGATCGGGGGCGATGGTGACGACCGCCTTATTCTTGGGGCGGGCTTGGATGAGTTTGGAATACCGGGCGGCGGTGGAAATAGCGCTCTTGTTGATGGCGGCGCCGGGATCGATACGCTGGTCTTGGGACAGACAGGATTCTTTTACAATCGATACACCTATGGCGCCGACCCATCAACGACATTCTTGATCGACTTTCGCGGGCATTTCCTAAGCCCCGACGGTATCGAAATTATTGAATTTTTGGATAGGACGGTTGCGCTTGTTTTAGGAACAGCGAATGCAGAATTGTTGACAGCATCACTCGGACACGATGCGCTCATATTTGCAGGCGCTGGAGATGACGCTGTTAACGGCGGCGCACAAAACGACCGCATTTACGGAGCTGACGGTTTTGACGTTCTTAATGGCGCCGGCGGCGACGATCATATTGAAGGCGAAGGCGGCAATGATATTATTGACGGCGGCGATGGCGATGACGTCCTGATTGGCGGCGCGGGAAATGATACAATTACTGGCGGTGCGGGAATCAACGGGTTGGTTGGCGGCGATGGAGATGATTCACTTATTGGCGGCGCCGACATCGATGGGTTCACGGGTGGGAGTGGCGCCGACACCATGGACGGTGGTGCTGGCCGAGATAGTGCTTTCTATCTGAATGGACCGGTTGTTGAAGGCGTCAATGTCGGTCTGGATGGACGGATTGGTCAAGGTGGAGAAGCTGAAGGCGATGTGCTCATCAATATCGAGATTCTGGTCGGTACGAACTTTGATGATACACTAGGCGGTTCTTCAGGTGACGATCTTCTTGTTGGCCACGCTGGGCGCGATAGTTTAACTGGGCTTGCGGGCGCCGACGATCTTCGAGGAGGCGTCGGCGCCGATAGACTGTTTGGCGACGCCGGCAACGATTCACTTGATGGTGGAGACCATGGAGATACGCTTGGTGGGGGCGTTGGCAATGACGTTCTTTTTGGTGGTGTCGAATCGGGTTTCGGTTTCGCCGATCTCCTGGATGGCGGCGCAGGCGCTGACACGCTGATTGGCGGTAGGGGCCGCGATTCTTACTTTGCCGGAACGGGCGCCGATGAGTTCGATTTTGAATCGATTGACTTCCTTGATTTCAACGATCAACTAAATTTGTTCTCTACTGTGCTCGATTTCGAGCCCGGCGACATTATCGATCTGTCCCAAATTCAGCTATCTGGCGAGCTGCCATTACTGACATTTATCGGCAGCGCACCCTTTAGCGGCGCCGGCCAGGAAGTGGGCGTCGTTCAAGCCCTTGGTTTTACGTTTCTTGCCATTGATATCGACGGCAATGCGCCGACCAGCCTCTTTTATGACGCTGCGATCAAGATCTTCAACGGCCCATTCGACCTGCAACAGGTTGGCGCTTCGGGCGCTGATGCGCTGCGTCTTCAAATCGTAACGGATATCTCTGCAACCGCAGGCGCTGATTCTTTGATTGGATCGAATGGCAACGAGTTGATCGATGGCTTAGCGGGAAATGACACGATAAAGGGGCTTTATGGAAACGATACGCTGTTTGGCGGCGCAGGCGATGATTTTATTGAAGATCGCCGCGGGTTGAATGTGATTTATGGCGGTGACGGTAACGATATTATCTTTACTCAGTTCTCTGACAGTAGTCTGCTTGACGGCGGCGCGGGACAGGATTCTATTACCGGTGGTAGTGGCCGCGACACAATCATTGGTGGTCTGGGCGCCGACAATTTGAGCGGGGAAACTGGCGCAAACCTATTCGTTTTCTCCATCGGAGACGGTGCCGACACGATCTTCGATTTTGGGCGTAATGCTTCCAACAGGCTTGAATTTAAAGATTATGGCGCTGTTTTCAGTACAGCTGCCGATGCATTAGCCACCGCATCACAAATCGGCGCAGATGTTGTTTTTAACCTGACGGCAACTGATAGCGTCACGTTAAAAGACTTCACGCTGAGTAGCTTGACGACCGGCGATATCCTGCTCACTGGTGGTAGCGTACCAACGGCCGGCAACGACTCGCTCAACGGCACGATCGGCAACGACACAATTGACGGGCTTGCCGGTAATGACACGATCAACGGCTTGGCCGGCAGCGATCTTCTGCAAGGTGGCGCTGGCGCCGATACCCTGCGTGGGGATGGTGGCGCTGACACGCTGGAAGGCGGTATCGGCAATGACAACCTGGACGGCGGCGCCAATAGCGACTCGCTTTTGGGCGGCAGCGGAAATGACGTTCTTTTTGGCGGCAACGATTCGGGGTTTGGCTTTACGGATTTTCTCTATGGCGGGATTGGCAATGATACCCTGATGGGCGGAACGGGATTTGATAATTATACCGGGGGTGAAGGCGTTGATGAGTTTATTTTTGAATCGATTGATTTTCTAAATTTCAATGATCAACAAAATTACTTCTCTGCGGTGATTGACTTCGAACCCGGCGATGTCATTGACATTTCACAAATTCAACTATCGGGCGAATTGCCGTCGCTGACATTTATCGGCAGCGCCGCCTTCAGTGGAGCCGGGCAAGAAGTCCGTGTCAATAATCTACTCGGGTTCACCTTTTTATCGATTGATATCGACGGCAATGCACCAACGAGCCCGTTTTATGACTTAGCCATCCGGATAAATAGCGGGACCTTCAACCTGCAGCAGGTCGGAGCAGCCGGCGCCGATGCGCTGCGCTTTAGAATAGATACTGACACAGTTGCAACCGCTGGCGCTGACTCATTGATTGGGTCTAATGGTAACGAGTCCATCGCCGGACTAGGCGGTAATGACACGATAACGGGGTTGGCTGGCGACGATACGTTGTTCGGCGGGGCTGGCGATGATTGGCTCGAAGATCGCAGCGGGTCGAATGAGATTTATGGCGGCGCCGGAAACGATCTGATCTTTACACCCTTCTCAGGCAGCAGTTTGCTCGATGGCGGCGATGGTCTGGACTCAATTTCAGGCGGTAACGGCGACAACACGATCATCGGCGGTTTAGGCGATGACAATTTACAAGCGGGTCGTGGGTCGGATTTGTTCATCATTTCAATCGGAGACGGTAACGATACGGTCTTCGACTTTAATAAGTTCGGTCCGTCGCTATTGGAGCTTAGAAATTACACTGGCGTTTTCAATACAACCGCCGATGTATTAGCCGCAGCCTCACAGATCGGCGCGGATGTTGTTTTTAACTTGACGGCAACTGATAGCGTTACGTTAAAAAATACCGCCCTGAGCAGCTTGACGATTAGCGATATCCTGCTCGCCGGTGGAAGTACTGGGGCAACTGCAGGCGACGACTCGCTTAACGGCACGGCGGGTAACGACACTATTGACGGGCTCGCCGGTAATGACACGATCAACGGCTTGGCCGGCAGCGACAGTTTGATTGGCAGCGACGGTAATGACAGTCTCGTCGGCGGCGATGGTGACGACACACTTGAAGGTGGCGCGGGCGCTGATACGCTAATCGGCGGCGTGGGCAATGACAGTCTAGTCGCGGGCCTTGGCAGCGATACGATCGTTGGCGGCGGCGATTTTGATATTGTGTTTTTGCAGACATTTGGGCCGCTTGATCTGACGATATCGGATAGCGCAGTGAGTGATGCAATTTCCGGCGCGTCAGTGGTGATGTCCGGTGTTGAACAACTACTCCTTACACAGAGGCATAATCCGGCATCGGATGACCTGATCAATGGATCGGCGGCAAGCATTGAATTGGGTTTGTTTGGCGGCGCTGGCAATGACGTATTAATAGGCGGGTCAGGCGATGATATTATTGAGGGTGATGAGGGTGTTGATACGCTGACGGGCGGCGGCGGTCAGGACTATTTTGATTTTGACTCGATTACTGAATTCGGCCTGGTCGCCGATATCATTACCGACTTCGACCTTTTGGATAGTATATCGTTTAACACTATCCGGTCGAGCGGCGAATTGCCCAATTTGAGTTTTCTCGGCAATAGTGATTTTACCGGTGCAGGTCAGGAATTACGATTCGGATTTGATGGCGCCAACACAGTTTTTGAAATTGACGTCGATGGCGACAAAATCGGCGATCATCTGGTTCGGCTGAATGGCGGCAAGATGAATTTTCAATTCTTCTTCCCCGGACCAGCCCCAGTACTGACTTTTTCACGATCACTAACGCCTCTCGCTGCACTAACCGGCACATCGGGGAATGACTCAATAAACGGAGCCTCAACCGGTGATTTGATCCGCGGTTTGGCTGGTAACGACACATTATTCGGCGGCGGCGGCAATGACACATTAGATGGCGGCGCTGGCGTCGATTCGTTGGGCGGCGGCGCTGGCAGTGATCGCCTCATCCTGGGGCCTGCCGCAGATGCGTTCGGCGCACCCAGCGGGAACGTAATTGTTTCGGGCGGCAGCGGTGTTGATACGCTGGTTATTCCGTTTACTTTTTTTGAAGTTGGGAAGAGCTTTGGCGCCAACCCATCGACAACCCTAATTTTGAGAGACACCAATGGCCGCAGCTTCAACCCTAGCGGCATTGAGATTCTTGAATTCACAGACAGGACTGTC
Source organism: Hyphococcus sp. (assembly GCA_021776335.1). Lineage (GTDB taxonomy): Bacteria > Pseudomonadota > Alphaproteobacteria > Caulobacterales > Parvularculaceae > Hyphococcus. The sequence continues at coordinate 993,082 of JAJFGB010000009.1, read as the reverse complement.
GAACTCCTTCTTGGCACAGCATCGGCCGACCTTATGACGGCGTCGCTGGGCTTTGATGCCTTTGCCCACACGGGCGCAGGAAATGATACAATTATTGGCGGCGCCCAGAACGATTTGGTCAGGGCTGGCGATGGCGCAGACAGCATCACAGGCGGCGGCGGCAGTGATCAAATTCACGGCGACAACCACAACGACGTTATCAATGGTGGCGATGGCGATGATTTTCTGTTTGGCGACGCAGGTAATGACACGATCAATGGCGGCGCTGGTGTGGATTTCTTGAATGGCGGCGCTGGCGATGATTCACTTTCTGGCGACGCTGGTGATGATGCATTGGACGGCGGCGCTGGCGCCGATACACTGGATGGCGGCGCCGGTCGAGATTCTGCAACTTACTTAAACGGTACAGGTGTTGAAGGCGTCAATGTCGGACTGGGAGGTCAGCTTGGTCAGGGCGGCGATGCTGCGGGAGATGTGCTCAGTAACATCGAAATTCTTGTTGGCACGCTTTTGAATGATACGCTTAGCGGCTCCGCAGGCGATGACATGCTTTCAGGAACGACCGGTGATGATATCCTTGCCGGATTAGCGGGGGCGGATAATCTTCAGGGCGGCGCCGGAATTGATACAGCGGATTATTCCGGATCATTGGCAGGCATAGCGGTCGATCTCGCATTGGCGACGGCGACTGGCGGCGACGCCCAGGGCGATCAACTGTTTGCAATCGAAAACATCATCGGTTCAGTGTTTAACGATGCGCTCACCGGCGACGCCGTCGCCAATGTGATCGAGGGAGGCGCGGGAAGCGATAGGATATTCGGCGGCGCCGGCGATGACACGCTTGATGGCGGTGACGGCCTTGATGATTTACGGGGCGACGCTGGTAATGACGTTATATCTGGCGGCGCCGGACGTGATACTTTGCGGGGCTTTGACGGCGACGACATTTTATCCGGCGGCGCAGGTCTTGACCACATTTTCGGCCATGCCGGGAACGATACTGTGGACTATCGAACGTCATTTGCCGCAGTGGCGATCAATCTGCAAATGGATACACAGTCGGGCGGCGATGCGCAGCTCGATCGACTATTTGCGATCGAGAACATCATCGGTTCGGCGTTTGGCGATACGCTTACGGGCGACGCCGGCGCCAATGTAATTGAGGGTGACGCGGGCAATGATACTATTCTCGGCGATGCGGGCAATGATCATTTATTCGGCGAAGCGGGCAATGACACTATTGTCGGCGACGCGGGCGATGACACACTAACCGGCGGCGTCGGCGCAGATCGGTTCGATTTTTCAGCCGGCGATGGTGACGATGTGATCACTGATTTTGGATCAGGCGGGTCGGATCTATTGCATTTTGAGGGTTATGATGTCCTTTTTGGTTCTGCCAGTGATGTGTTGGCGACAGCGTCGCAAGTCGGCGCGGACGTTGTCTTTGACCTGAATGGTTCCGACAGTGTGCGGCTGACAAATATCGTGCTCAGCAGCATTATGCTTAGCAATATAGATCTTAGCCCCTCGACAAGCCCAACGGCCGGCGACGATTCTTTAGATGGCAGCATCGGCGGTGACTTTATCAACGGTCTTGGCGGCAATGATACGATCAATGGCTTGGGCAGCAATGACACATTATACGGCGGCGCTGGCGATGATATGATCGATGGCGGCGACCATCATGATGATGTGCGCGGCGACGCCGGTAATGATCATCTATCCGGCGGCGGCGGCAGTGATTCCCTGCGGGGCTTTGACGGCGACGACACGCTGATTGGCGGCGCGGGCGCCGATGATCTCTTCGGCCACGCCGGAAGCGATACTGTGGACTATCGAACATCATCTGCCGCAGTGGCGATCAATCTGCACACGATTACGCAATTGGGCGGCGATGCCCAGGGCGATCGATTATTTACGATCGAAAATATCGTCGGTTCGGCGTTTAACGATACGCTTACGGGCGATGCCGGCGCCAATGTGATCGAGGGTGACGCGGGCGCCGATACTATTCTTGGCGACGCTGGCGATGACACACTAACCGGCGACGCCGGCGCAGACCGGTTCGATTTTTCGAGCGGCGACGGCAATGATGTTATCAGTGATTTCGAAACAGGCCTGGATCTTTTGCACTTCAGCAATTATGGCGGTCTTTTTGGTTCTGCCAGTGATGTGTTGACAACAGCGTCGCAAGTCGGCGCGGACGTTGTTTTTGACCTGAATGGTTCCGACAGTGTGCGGCTGACAAATATCGTGCTCAGCAACATCATGCTTAGCGACATAGATTTCGATGTCTCGCTAAGTCCAACGGCCGGCGACGATTCTTTAGATGGCAGCGGCGGCGCCGACTTTATCAACGGTCTTGGCGGCAATGATACGATCAATGGTTTGGGCGGCAATGACACATTATTCGGCGGCGCTGGCGATGATACGATCAATGGCGGCGACGGCGCTGATGATTTACGGGGCGACGCCGACAATGATCATCTATCCGGCCGCGCTGGCAATGATTCCCTGCGCGGCTTTGACGGCGATGACACACTGATTGGCGGGGCCGGCGCGGACCTCCTGATCGGCCATGCCGGAAACGATACTGCAGACTATCGAACGTCATCGGCCGCAGTGACGATCAATCTGCATACTGTTACCCAATCGGGCGGCGATGCCCAGGGCGATCGTTTATATGCGATCGAAAATGTCTTCGGTACGGTGCATCAAGATCGGCTTATCGGCGACGCTGGCGCCAATGTGCTCCGTGGAGAGGCGGGAAGCGATAGGATATTCGGCGGCGCTGGCGATGATACGATCGATGGCGGCGATGGTGCTGATGATTTACAGGGCGACGCTGGTAATGACATTATATCTGGCGGCGCCGGAAGTGATTCCCTGCGTGGCTTTGACGGCGACGACATTCTAGTTGGCGGCGCCGGCGTTGATCACATTTTCGGCCATGCCGGAAACGATACTGTGGACTATCGAACGTCATCTGCCGCGGTGGCGATCAATCTGCAAACGATTACGCAATCGGGCGGCGATGCCCAGGGCGATCGGCTGTTTACGATCGAAAACATTATCGGTTCAGCGTTTGGTGATGCGCTTACTGGCGACGCCGTCGCCAATGTGATTGAGGGAGGGGTGGGCGCCGATACTATTCTTGGCGACGCTGGCGATGACACACTAATCGGCGGCGCTGCCGCAGACCGGTTCGATTTTTCGAGCGGCGACGGCAATGATATTATCAGCGATTTCGAAACAGGGCTGGATCTTTTGCACTTCAGCAATTATGGCGGGCTTTTTGGTTCTGCCAGTGATGTGTTGGCGACAGCGTCGCAAGTCGGCGCGGACGTTGTGTTTGACCTGAATGGTTCCGACAGTGTGCGGCTGACAAATATCGCGCTCAGCAACATCATGCTTAGCGATATAGATCTCGACGTCTCGGGCCCAACGGTCGGCGACGATTCTTTAGACGGCGGCAGCGGCGCCGACTTTATCAACGGTCTTGGCGGCAATGATGCGATCAATGGCTTGGGCGGCAATGACACATTATTCGGCGGCGCCGGCGATGATACGATCGACGGCGGCGACGGCGCTGATGATTTACGCGGCGATGCCGGCAATGATCATATATCCGGCGGCGCTGGCAACGATTCTCTGCGCGGCTTTGACGGCGATGACACGCTGACTGGCGGGGGCAGCGCGGATCTCCTGATCGGCCATGCCGGAAACGATACTGCGGACTATCGGAGTTCGGCAGCGGGCGTGTTCGTTGATCTGCAAAGAGTGGTGCAGTCGGGCGGCGATGCCCAGGGCGATCGGTTATATGCGATCGAAAATGTTTTCGGTACGGCGCGTCAGGATCAGCTCATCGGCGATGCCGGCGCCAATGAGCTCCGTGGAGAGGCGGGAAGCGATACGATATTCGGCGGTGCTGGCGATGATACGCTTGACGGTGGTGATGGTGCTGATGAGTTACAGGGCGACGCTGGTAATGACATTATATCTGGCGGCGCCGGAAGTGATTCCCTGCGTGGCTTTGACGGCGACGACATTTTGTCAGGCGGCGCCGGCGTTGATCACATTTTCGGCCATGCCGGGAACGATACTGTGGACTATCGAACGTCATCTGCCGCAGTGGCGATCAATCTGCAAACGATTACGCAATCGGGCGGCGATGCCCAGGGCGATCGACTATTTACGATCGAAAACATCATCGGTTCGGCGTTCGGCGATACGCTGACCAGCGACGCCGCCGCCAATGTGATTGATGGAGGAGCTGGCGCCGATACTATTCTGGGCGACGCTGGCGATGACACTCTAACCGGCGGCGGCGGCGCAGACCGGTTCGATTTTTCGAGCGGCGACGGCAATGATATTATCAGCGATTTCGAAACAGGCCTGGATCTTTTGCACTTCAGCAATTATGGCGGGCTTTTTGGTTCTGCCAGTGATGTGTTGGCGACAGCGTCGCAAGTCGGCGCGGACGTTGTGTTTGACCTGAATGGTTCCGACAGTGTGCGGCTGACAAATATCGTGCTCAGCAGCATCACTGTTAGCGATATAGATCTCGACGTCTCGATAAGCCCAACGGCCGGCGACGATTCTTTAGACGGCGGCAGCGGCGCCGACTTTGTCAACGGTCTTGGCGGCAATGATACGATCAATGGCTTGGGCGGCAATGACACATTATTCGGCGGCGCTGGCGATGATACGATCAATGGCGACGACGGCGCTGATGATTTACGCGGCGATGCTGGCAATGACCATCTATCCGGCGGCGGCGGCAATGATTCCCTGCGCGGCTTTGACGGCGACGATATTTTATCTGGCGGGGTGGCCGCGGATCTCCTGATCGGTCATGCCGGAAACGATACTGCGGACTATCGGAGTTCGGCGTCGGGCGTGTTCGTAGACCTGCAAATTGTTACCCAATCGGGCGGCGACGCGCAGGGCGATCGGTTATTTACGATCGAAAATATCTTCGGTTCGGCGCGTCAGGATAGACTCACCGGCGACGCCGGCGCCAATGTGCTCCGTGGAGAGGCGGGAAGCGATACGATATTCGGCGGTGCTGGCGATGATACGCTTGACGGCGGCGATGGCTTTGATGATTTGCGAGGCGACGCTGGTAATGACGTTATATCTGGCGGCGGCGGATTTGATTCCCTGCGCGGCTTTGACGGCGACGACATTTTGTCTGGCGGCGCCGGCGTTGATCACATTTTCGGCCATGCCGGGAACGATACTGTGGACTACCGAACATCATCGGCGGCCGTGGCGATCAATCTGCAAATGGATACGCAATCAGGCGGCGACGCTCAGGGCGATCGATTATTTACGATCGAAAATATCGTTGGGTCAGCGTTTAACGATACGCTTACCGGCGACGCCGGCGCTAATGTGATCGATGGTGACGCGGGCAACGATACTCTTCTTGGTGACGCTGGCGACGATACGTTCGTCTTTGCTTTAGACGGTGACATGGACACGATCGGGGACTTCACTGCTGGCATGAGCACTGACGACGTCATCGCACTTTCAGGTTTCGGCGACGCCTTTGATACATTCACCGAAATCTTCAACGCAGCAACCGAAAGCAGCGGGACGACAACCATCAATTTTGACAATGGCGATATGCTCATCCTCACTGGCGTTGCTAAAGCAGACCTTCATCAGGACGACTTCTTGTTTGGGTAGCGGAGATTTAAGAGCGCGGCGCCGTGGCAGTCACCGGGCTCCATAACCCTATAATTGCTCACTCAATGGTTCATCTGCAAAAATCATCGCGGATCACAAACGCAATGGGCCAACGCGCATGCGTACTCATCACGGAAAGCTACGCCTCAAGCGCTCTCTATATCGTCAGATAGGTTGAATGGTTTTCTGCTTTGGCAAGCGGCGCCAAAGCGAAATAGCTGTCTCGAAAGTTTTAAAAGCCCCGCTTCCGTTTTCGACTCTGGGTCTTCAATACAATTACACATAATTGTGTTTTCTGCTGACGTTCTCAAAATACTCAAAATATCAACTCTGTTGTCTCAAGTTCAGACGTTAACTATTTGGCTGCACAACCCATCAGTAGACTGAGCAGAAACGCTGCAATTATAACAAAAGTGACAGATTTAAAATGCGTAATATTCAGTATCGGCGAGTGAATTTAAAATGATATTCGATATGCTCCGCGCCTGACAAAATGATCAATTGCTGCAGGGGAGCCCAGTTGAATAACAGGCAGGAGCTCGATGATGTGGACGGTTACAGCAGGCAGTTTGGGCGGCGTATCGACCGCAAATGTTAACAGTGCGCTGGCGGTTGTACAGGCGGCAGCGGATTACTGGGGCCGCTATGTAAGTTTCAGCAGCGGCGCCGTTATCGACATAGAAGTTGATTTTAGCTCTCTTAGCGGTTCGACACTTGCCAGTGGCGGCACCTCATTTCGCTCAATTGGGGGCGGGCTGATTCAGGCTGACCCCATTCTTGAACTTGAAGATGGCGTGGACCGGAATGGTGCGTCGTCTGATATTGATATCACGATTGATTCAGACCGGATCAATTCTGGCGGGTTTTTCTTTGGGCTTGAGGACGACGCAAACGTACCCTTTAACAAGATCGACTTGTTCAGCGTCATGGTGCACGAAATCGGTCATGGACTTGGCTATATATCGTTCGACGGCAGCTCGAGCACCGCTGTTTATGACACATTTGTCTCTGGCGGCAGTTTCACCGGCGCCGCAGCGGTTGCAGCTTTTGGCGGGGCGGTTCCACTCGCTTCTGGCCTCAGCCATCTGGCTTCATCGCTGTCCGGTTACGTCATGACGCCGTCAACTTCATCTGGCATCCGTGAGTATCTTCACGAAGCGGAAGTACGAATCCTGCAGGATATCGGGTTGCCGATTTTGCTGCCAACAAGCGGCGCCGATAATTTGTATGGTTTTGCCAGCAGCGAAAATGTGTCGTTACTTGGCGGGGATGATTTTTACGAGGCGATACAGGGAAATGACAGCATTCACGGCGGCGCTGGCGACGACACGATTCTCGGCGGCGCCGGCAATGACAGCTTGTCCGGTAATAATGACAATGACAGTCTCGAAGGCGGCGCCGGCAATGATACGATCAGTGGGGGAGCCGGCATAGACCGTTTCGTTTTTTCAAGTGGCGACGGCGATGACGTCATCAGCGATTTTGGATTTGGCGGTTCAGATCTTTTGCAAATTGACGGTTATGGCGGTCTTTTTAGCTCCGCCAGTGATGTGTTGGCGACGGCGTCACAGGTCGGCTCAGACGTTGTTTTCAACCTGAATGGCGCCGACAGTGTGCGGCTCAAAAATGTCTCGCTCACCAGTATCACTCAAAGCGACATACTTCTTGTCGGCGCCCCGATGAGACCAACAGCGGGAGATGATTTTCTTGACGGAACAAGCGGTGCGAACTTAATCAATGGACTTGCTGGTAACGACGTTATTACCGGACTGGGCGGCAATGACACGCTTTTCGGCGGTGCTGGTGCGGACACGCTTTTCGGCGGATCTGGCTTCGATGATTTACGCGGCGACGCCGGCCATGATCGGATTTCAGGCGGCGCTGGAAACGATTCCCTGCGCGGCGCTGACGGCAATGACATTTTGATCGGCGGCGCCGGTGTCGATCTCCTGATTGGCCATGGCGGCATTGATACTGCGGACTATCGGACGTCGACGGCCGCAGTGACGGTCAGCCTGCAAACGGTTACGCAATCGGGCGGCGACGCGCAGGGCGATCGATTATATACGATCGAATATATCTTTGGTTCGGCGTTTGGCGACAGGCTCACCGGCGACGCCCTCGCTAATTCCATTCGAGGCGGGGCGGGCAATGATCTTATTGTCGGTGGCGCCGGTGCTGACACAATAACTGGCGGGAGTGGCAATGACGACATCCGCGGCGACGCGGGCAATGATCAGATATCTGGCGGTAGCGGCAACGATGCCCTGCGCGGCTTTGCCGGCGCCGATATTTTGACTGGCGGCGCTGGCGTCGACCTGCTGATTGGCCATGGCGGCATTGACACCGCCGATTATAGCGCTTCATCGGCGGCGGTGTCAGTCAATCTGCAAGTGGTGACGCAATCAGGCGGCGATGCGCAGGGCGATCGGTTATATACGATCGAAAATATTGTCGGTTCAGCATCTCATGACACGCTCACCGGCGACGCTGGCGCCAATTCCATCCGTGGAGAAGCGGGCAATGATCAGATATCCGGCGCCGCTGGCAATGATGCTCTGCGTGGTTTTGACGGCAACGACATTTTGACTGGCGGCGCTGGCGTTGATTTGCTGATTGGCCACGCCGGAACAGATACTGCGGACTATCGAACTTCAGCAGCGGCGGTGACGGTCAATTTGCAAGTGGTGACGCAATCAGGCGGCGACGCGCAGGGCGATCGATTATATACGATCGAAAATATTATCGGTTCGGCGTTTGGCGACAAGCTATCCGGCGACGCCCTCGCTAATTTCATCCAGGGAGACGCAGGAAATGATTCCCTGCGCGGCTTTGATGGCGCCGATATTCTGGCCGGTGGCGCAGGTGTTGATCTGCTGATCGGCCATGGGGGAATAGATACCGCAGACTATCGGACGTCGGCGGCGGCGGTAACGGTCAATTTGCAAGTGGTGACGCAATCGGGCGGCGATGCGCAGGGTGATCGATTATATACGATCGAAAACATCATCGGCTCGGCATTTGACGATACGCTTACCGGCAATGCCGGCGCCAATGTGATCGAGGGTGATGCGGGCAACGATGCTATTTTCGGCAACGCTGGTGATGACACATTCATCTTTGCATCAGGCGATGACATGGACACGGTCGGTGATTTCACTGCCGGTATGAGCACTGACGACATCATCGCGCTTTCCAGTTTTGGCGCCGCCTTTGATACATTCACGGAAATCTTCAATGCGGCGACTGAAAGCGGCGGCAATACCACCATCGATTTTGGCAATGGTGATATGCTGGTGCTCACCGGCGTCGCTAAGGCGGACCTCCATCAAGATGACTTCTTGTTTGGGTGATGCGCCAGACAGGCGAGGAGGGCCAGCTGGCCGACACTCAAATGCGCTTTACCCCTCACATTCAAGTATAAATTAAGTCGAGCTTAACAATTACCGCATGAACTGCGCCCGCAAGGGAGGGCGCGCGTTATGCCTATGGTCAACAACAGAAGCTGCGAGGTGAGACAGGCCGCTGGCGGCGCCCATTATTTGCGCCGCACTTTAGTTGGGTTTGCAGCGCTGGGGATGGCTGGTTGTGGTGAGGCGGGTGTTGCGACGGAAGACGTTGATTCTGATAACGAAACAGACCTTCCCGTTCAAGCGGATGCAAACATAGGCGGTGGCCCCCAAAAACCCCGAACAATCGAAAGTGATCATTCCGTCGTTCATTGCGCTCCTGGTTGCAATCTCACCAATGACGAGAAAGGCCGCCCAAATGTTCCATCTTAGTGTGAGGCTTGGGCGCCCGCATTTCCAGTCTGTTCCCGCGATGGTGAAGAGCACTTTTGCCGCGGACTTTATGGAAATCGCATAGTTCGACCAGTCAGATCAAAAGCTGGCACAGAGTTCCACTTAGAGGATATAGAAAGCTACGCGACGCGGCCAACACAGGAAGTGCTTTTCAGGTGTATAAGGATTAATTTGCCAGCCCTGCAAGCCGAATTCAACCGTGATTCTGATCGCGATACAGTTGGATGCTCTCCTGGATGTATTGTAGATACGCAGATCAACGACAAAACGAGGGGCGAATTAGAGGGAGCGAGTTGGTGCGCGCCGAGTTGGTATGGGTTGGATAGTATGACTTTTTCCGATGCCAACGCCCCTGTAAGCTTATGCCAATCTATCAAGATTAATGACTAAAATTAGAGGAGAAGAGTAGATGTCGGCAACAGGAGCCACAGGAGTGCTCGTTCTTACCGATCTGTTCCTAGGCCCAGGGAAAGGATCGGCAGTGGCAATCGCGAAGAACCTATTGCTTACAGCCGGACATAACTTCTTAAATTTCGACGAACCTACACGCAGTAAATTTGATGGAATTGACGGCGCCTTCACCATTGAAGGCGCAACCGTCAACGTTAGCGGCCAGCAGTTTATACGCAATCACGTCGCAACAATAGACGCCATTGTCGATGATTTGCAGGTCAATCCTTTTTTTGATTTCGAATCGCACAAGGATGATTTTGTTTTCAACGATTTGGCGACAGTTACGCTTTCAACTGATCTTTCGGCTCAGACTCCATTAGCCGGGTTAGGGTCCTTTTTAACATGGTGCAATTGGAAAAAGACCTACGACGCGACATGGTCGCCGGATGCAACCCTTGATAAATAAGCCGTCGTTAAGATGGCCGGTCGCGGATCGCCCACACCCAACCCGCAAAATTTGCCAGTTAAATGAGCGTTCGCTTTTCCCCTTTTTAGCGCCTGTGGACTTTTAATATTGAACAGTGAGCGCTCAATCGCTTAGCCTTTCTATAGTAGAAACAGGTGGCGGCGTTAAGCATAGCCTTGATCTCATTGCATCTGTCGCGCCACCACGCGAGGCGCCGTCGCGTTTCAAAAGCCAATAGTTTCAATTATTTGCTGCGATAATGCGCAACAGACAAGTATTGCTGCGGCGCCAAAATCTCACGCACCATAATTATGCAGAATTTCTGTCAAGCAATCGCCCAGATTATCCTTCTTAATTCTAAGTAATTTTAAAATTTTGTTTAACAAACCCGTCATCAATACCCGGCGAACTGAACAACTAAAATAAATTGTGAGTTGCCACTATCGGCTACATGGTTAACAGTAAAGACAGGGAGAGTGTCTGTGATTCCTTTATCAAGTGACAGAAGTCACGACGTGAGACGAGCGACAGACGGCGCCGCATGGTCGCGCCGCATTTTATTGCCACTTTTTGTTGGGTATGCAGCGCTGGGGTTAGCGGCGTGCGGCAACGGCGGCGACGTTAAAAAAAGCGGCGATGGCGCCTATGAGATTGAGTTGGGCGCCGGCGACCAACTATGCCAAAAATACGCGGCGCATTTGGAAACCTTGCCGCCTCGACCAAAACGCCCGAACCAATCCTGCCTGCCGCCTTTGCCCGATGGTCCGGATTTTTCCGCCATAGAATTCGAAACTCTGGCCCCTCTTGAGCACATGGATATCGTTAAGGAGATGGGGTTTGCCTATGAAGGGTTGCTTAGTGTTGAAGAGAAAGCCGAAATAGACGCCTGTGAGCGTGATCGAGATTGCCTGGATCGCCTGTGGACAGAACGTGACTGGCTGCTCGCGCGCGCGATGCGAAACATTGAATCGGGAATATATGTTTTGCGACAGGCGCGGTTTGATTTGAATGGGGATGGTAAACCAGAGACAGTTTACCTTCATCGTAACACCCGTCGCACTGCGATATTATCTCCGAAACCAAAGCTGCCACTATGCACGCCTTGGGGTGAGCACGGAGTTCGGGATCGTGATTTGAATCTGATTGTGCGAGAAAGCGACGATGCTGCGCTGCATCAGCACTATCGAAACGCATTGTTCTATGGGGATGTTGCGTATTACGATGGTCAGGTTTTCTTGGTGCGAAGCGGCAGTCGAGGCGTGACGCTTTTCAACACCGAGAATGAAGAAGCCGGCAATGCGGCAAATGCTGCCGTAGCCTGCGTTATTAGACCAAAATAGAGAGATTTCTGGCACCGGGAGCGAGGTATGATTACTTATCACACCAACAATCTTGATTATGATGATCTCATCTTCGAAATCATCAAAGAAACAGAGTCGAGTGGTGCCGATCAGTTTTCACTCCATGATGATGGACGCCATATTCCGACGATTGGCATCGGGTTCAATGTTACACAAGATTTTGTTCGCGATGCGGTGTTGGATCACTTTAGCGTGCAGGCAAATGAAGGCTCTTATGATTTGAGCGGTGTCATTACCAATGGCGGTACGGCTGTTAATTACCGCGATGCCGTTGAAGACATCATTGACGCATTTAATTATCAGGCAGGCCAGGGCGTTCCAAACGATGGCAATTTAACAAGCTTTGCCGAACTGCAATCTGCACTCGACGATCTGATGGCAGCTTGGGCTGCGGACCAAACAGTCACTCTGCCAGTGAATCCGCGATCAACATTTTCATTCCTCACACCTCAGGAGGTGGTGGATACTTTCGACACGATCACGCCAGTTTTTGATCAGCTGATCGCTGATTTCAATACACATGATAACATTGGCGGCATTACGGCGAACTCACGCGAGAAAGCAGCGCTTTTTTCATTAACATATAATTCTCCCACAAATCCAAGCACTCATCCTACAAGGCCTCTTTTGCCCGTGCTATTGGGCGAAAAGCTTGGTGATGCGCTTAGGGTTGGGGATCGAGCTGAAGCATGGTTTGAAATCAGATATAACTCAAACCTTACAGGCGAAGACGGCGTAGCAAAGCGTCGAATCCTTGAGAGCCATGTATTCGGGCTTTATGACGAGTTGCAACCCGATGCGAATTTTCGGGTTAGCATTGAAGCAGATGCCCTAAGCGTCTTCCGCATGCTTAATAAGCATGAAAGTAAAATTCTTGCATATGAGACAACTCATGGCGCCCAGTATGCACAAGCTGATTTGAATTTAAACGGCGTTACGCCGCCTGCAACGGGCAGTAACGGGATCAACGCACGTTACAGCCTTGGCAATTTGGGCGAGATTCAGGATTTTGTCCAATCATTTGAATCCGCGCGCCGAACCCTTGTAGAGAGATACGCTGACCTTGATGTAATTGCTCCAAGCCTTCGCGACCTACTTGGGCAAACAGCTTACACAGGTCATCTCACTCGATTGACCACAGACAATACGATTACTGACGGCCTGCTGACGCATTTGACTATTGATGATAATTTGGCGGCAAATTTGACTGATGCGGCTATTAGAAATGTTTATGTTGCCGCAGAAGATCAGCCAAACGGGGAAGTTGCCGCCCATACGGTTGATCGGTCAAGTGCAACCGCGTCACACGATCTCATCTTCGGGTCTATCGAGGAGACGCTGCCGGGAGGCGGCACGGCGATTGTTGGTATTGGAGCAAATGTTGACAACACGCTGAATGGCGGCGGCGGTGATGATGTCTTTATTGGTGGCGGCGGCGCGGACGTGATCGACGGCGGCGCCGATGAAGACTCGGTATTTTACGTTCAAAGCGACGCGGGCGTCACGGTGGATTTGAACAGCGCGACAGCTCAGTCAGGCGGTTACGCCCAAGGCGATGTATTATCGAACATAGAGAATGTTATCGGTTCGCAGTTTGATGATGTGATCACCGGCGATAGCGGCAATAATGTTTTGATCGGCCTTAACGGCGCTGACATGCTGCTCGGTGGCGACGGCGACGATGTTTTGGTCGGAGGGTTCGCTGCAGAGGACCCAACTGACCCCAACGGCCCCTCGGCGGATGGCGCTAAAGACACATTGGATGGCGGCGCCGGCGCCGATACGCTCATTTCACAGGCGGGTGAAGATGAAATCCTGAATTTTGAGCAGGGCATCGACACGGCGTTCACCGGCGGCTCGGAAGATTTCCTGAAAATTGCGCCATTCGATCCGAGTTTGCCCGGTCCCCCGGTCAATAGTTTTATTCTCGGCGGCGACGGCTTTGACGCTGTGGACTATTCGAATTTTGGTTCCGGTATCGCGATCACACTTGCGGCCCTGACCACTCCCGATCCCAACCTGGGCGCCATAGGTTTCGAAATCAATGCCAGTGGCGGAACGCTTGCACTCTATTCCGTCGAAGGACTAACCGGCTCGGCGGGCGACGATTTGATCGACTTTACGATCGCCGGAGATGACGGATCGATCGGCTATGCGATCGACGGCGGGGACGGCGCCGACACCATCATCGGCGGCGCCGGGGATGATGTTATCCTTGGCAGCATCGGGCTTGATACGCTGACCGGCGGCGCCGGCGCGGACACGTTTGTCATTTCATCGGCAGACATCGATGCGACCACAGCCGTGCAGAACGACATCGGGCGACGCCATTTCGACCGGGTTTATGTCATAACGGATTCTGATGCGGACGACCGGCTTGTGCTTGACGGCCTCACCCTTCTCGGCGGCAGCCCCGTAATTGTCACCGCGCTATCCGGCGGCATCCAAATGCCGACGATCTTTGGCAATTTCGGGTTGCCTAAATTACTTGATAGCGGGGCCTTGCGCAGCGACAGCTATAGCCGTCATGACGGGTTTTATGGGGAACAGTATTTTTACGACGCGCAGTTCGAAGTCGCCTATATTCGCATCAACAACAAAGAAATAATCATTCAGGATTTCCAGATTGGCGATTTCGGTCTCGATTTCGGCGATCTGAACCCGCAATTCGCTGTGACGCTGGTGCCGCCTGACGTTGCACGCGCAGCTGACGGCGGCCCGCAATTGCCGGGCTCGCAGACTGGCGCGCTGGGGCAATTTGGCGGGGGCCTTGTGTTTCAGGGCGGCCCTGACGGCCGCTTTGTCGCAGGCGAAGGGTTTTTCGCGGGCGGCATCGTTGATACGACGCCGCAAAATCCCACTGGCGGCGCGAGCGTCGTGTCGACGGCGAATGCCGGCAGCGGCGTTGATATTGAAGGATCGTTCAATGATGACGATGCGCTTTCAACGCCGCTGACCGGTACTGATTTTGCCGACATCATCAACGGCCACGAAGGCGACGACTTTATATCGGCGCTTGATGGTAATGATGTTATAAGTGGTGGAGAAGGTGATGATACAATAGACGCCGGCGCCGGCGACGATATTGTGAACGCCGACAATGGCGTCAATACAGCTGATGGCGGGACAGGTTTCGATATTATTCAGTTTGACGGGGCAATCGACGATTATTTAATCGTCAATCGCAAAGCGTCTGATGATCTTAATATTCAAACAACTGAATATCAGGACGACGTCGTTGCTGTTTACGATTTAAGAACGGCGACGGATGATCCGACCGCGGCCGATGTGACGGTCATTCAGAATTTTGAGGAGTTACACTTTCTTGGCGGTGCTCAGACTGAGATTCGCCAGACCCAAGATGCGTTTACGTTTATTCGCCGCGGTAACATCGACCCGTGGCTCGCACGCGGCGCTCAGTCTGTTTCGCTTACTCAACAAAGCCTTATTGATCATTTTGACTACAGAATCATCAATAACCCTGGCGCCCTGTTACCCGATGTTGTTGCGGTATATCTGCCCCAGAACGGTAGCGTAATAAAAACCGGCGCCGACAGCTGGGATTTTCAGTTTGACAACGCCGCGACAAGCGAAGCCTTTGTCACTGTTGTCGCGCAGGATACTAACGGCGCCTTTGTAGAAAACGTTCTACGCATTATCCAGCCAGACACACCGCCAGTCACAGTAGCCGATCAAGTTGATTTTCTGTTTGGCGGCACATTAACGATTTTTGAATCAGCGCTTCTGCAAAATGACAGTGATCCAGAAGGCGGCGATCTTGAGCTTATATCCGCAAGCAATCCCTCTTTCGGAAGTCTTTCATTCGACAATGGCGCTGTTACGCTCGTCACGCCAACAGATTTCTCGGGTCAGTTCACCTTCACATACACAGTCGAAGACGAATCCGGTGCGCAGGCCCAGGGGCAGGCGACCGTAAACGTCACGCCGCCCGTATTGCCGCCGGTGGTTACCGGTACTGACGGTTTTGACTTCTTTCAGGGTACAACGGGAAGCGATCATTTTCGGGGCGGGGCCGGGAACGATCTCATTGTCGGTCTCGTTGGACTTGACGCACTCTTTGGCGACAGCGGCGACGACTTCATCATCGGCGACGGCGGAGACCCCTTTGCCGGCGCCAGTGGAGACGACATTCTTGATGGCGGCGCCGGCAATGATATCATCGCCGGACGCGGCGGCATTGATCGTGTTTTGTTTGGCGCCGGATATGGCACAGATATTATTGCGGGACAGGAAGGCATCGAGACCCTTCAATTTGTTGGCGGGATAACGGCCAGCGATATTACAGTCGACCTGATTTCAATTGAGCACCATGATTTCGGTCTCGAATTTGACCAGGACGAAGGTTTCCGCGAGTTTTATGTCGATGACGAGAACACACAGGGTCAATTGGAATTTGCGCTCAGCCAGTTTGCGACAAGTTTGACGTCGCGAACAGATTTTGCGTCTCGATTGATAACGGATAGCGGTATCAGTGTTGGTCAGCATGATTTCAGCGCAGACTTCGCCGATCTGGCGTCGTTGGGTGAGGCGCTGGTATTCTCAATCAACGGAACCAATGACAAGATCATTATTCCATTAACGTTTTCTTTTTCCACGGGCACCCCTTTCAGTTTAACAAATGTCGTTTTTGGCGATGGCGCCGAATGGGTTGTCGATCACAATTTTGATATTACGACGCCTCTGGGCCAGTTGCTGTCACAGTCAACCGACGGAGATGATCGGGTCGTTGGGCTGGTATCGGCGCCGGTTCTCAATGGCGGCCTCGGGGACGACACGCTGATAGGGCGCGACGAGGCCAATGGTTATCAGTTCGATCTGGGAGACGGCGCGGACGTTGTTGAGGATCTTGGAAATTCAAATGCCGTGACTGATTATATTGGATTCGGCGCCGGCATCACGGCTGCTGATTTGGAATTTTCCCTGTCAGGCATTTACCTCGATGATTTGACTATCAGCATTACCGGTACAAGCGATTCCATAACGATACGCAATCAATTTACGTTCGTAGACAGTCTCAATTCTTCGGATCCAACGACACCGATCCGTACCCTGCGCATCGAGGAAATAAGGTTTTCGGACGGGTCCGATATCAATTGGAATGATGTGAACGGGCTGCTGGACTATCAGGCGATTGACAGTTTTATTGCCGCTATTCCTGCCGCACAGGTCGATGATACCGGCAATAATATTATCCAAAATTTTGAGCATTTGCCGCTCAGTGAATTGGATGGTGGGTTAGGCGATGATTTGCTTATCGGCGGTCAGGACGGCGAAAACTATTATTTTGAGGCCGATTACGGCAATGACATAATTCTTGAGGGATCATCCAGCAGCGTCAGCGACGGTGACCCTACACTCGAAGTGGACACTGTGCGATTTGGCGCCAATGTCGATCCTGCCGATGTCATCTTTACGCGCGGCGGAATACGGGGCGATGATCTGGTCATTAGCGTGCCGAAAGCCGGCGGCGGATTTTCGACGCTCAACATTGTCTCTCAATTTTTCTATCGGCTCCCTGCCGAAATTCGCTTTCCAAGCACGCCAGACGGATCAACGCCTTATCGGATCGAACAGTTTGTATTCGATTTTGACGGCAGCACCTTGACCTGGGATCAGGTGGAGACGCGCGCATTCGATCTTTTGGATTCGAACACCTGGCTGACCGGTACGCCGCAAAATGACGATTTGACCGGCACGCCCTGGGAGGATCTTGCATTTGGGTTGGATGGTGACGACGTTATAAAAACAACTTTTGGCGCCGACACTATTGAGGGCGGCGCTGGAGATGATTTCCTTCAGGGCGGCGACGGCGACGACACGTATATTTACAAGTCGGGTGATGGAAATGACATTATTCAAGAAACGGTTAGCTTTGATTTGAGCGGCGGTGAAGGAGAAGGCGCCGCGCCCGAACATATTGACCGGCTCGTCTTTGACGATCTTCTCAGTGGTGATCTGGATTTTAGAATTTCAGCGCTTGATGCTGACGATCTTATCATTCGCGACAACGCGACCGGGCATGAAATCATTGTTGAAAGCCAATTCAAAACGATTGAGCCAGTCGGCGTTGGTGAAATTGAATTCGCTGATGGCGTGATCTGGGATCGCACGCAAATTAATGCGGCGAGCATATTCATCCGCGACGCCAACCAGACGATCAATGGCACATCGGGCGATGATACAATTACCGGCGGCACCGGCCATGACTCTTTAAAGGGGTTTGCCGGCTCCGATACCTATGTCCTGGTCGCCAATCATGGGGATGACTGGATCAAGGATAATGCCAACGCAATTGATATCGATGTAATTCAGTTTGATCCGTCGATCCTGCCTGGCCATTTGGAAGTCGTGCGCACCAGCGGTAATTTCGGCGATCTCCTGATTATCAATAATGTCACTGGCGACGTGGTTGAGGTTGATCGTCATTTCGCCTTGTCCGGCAACGAAGGAATCGAACAGATTGCCTTTGGTGACGCAACGGTCTGGGATCGGGCGTTTCTGGTCGCCAATGCGGAAACACGCGGCACTGCTGCCGCGGAGACCATGTACGGCACAACCGATGATGAAAAATTCCGCGGCGGCCTTGGCGACGACACGATCCTCGGCAAGCAGGGTTCCGATGACTACCGCATTGCCGCAGGCGACGGCAATGACAAGATCGACGAGTTTGGTCTGGCGGGCGACACTGACCGGATTGTTTTCGATGCTGGCGTTAACCCCGGTGATATCAGGCTGGAGAAAAACACAGCGATGTTGAATGATTTATTCCTGATCAATGACATCACTGGCGATGTCATCGAGGTCGATCAACACTTCTTTGCTGCAACCCATGGCATTGAGGAGATCACCTTCGACGATGGCACGATCTGGAACGCGGCTCATATCATCGCCAATGTAACGATGGTCGGGACAATCGCCGGTGAGTTGCTCACAGGAAATTCCGATGCGGAACGCATTCGTGGCGGCCTTGGCAATGATACGATGCCCGGCAAGGAAGGCTCTGATGATTACCTCATCGCTTCAGGCGATGGGAACGACAAGATCGATGAATTTGGCCTTGCGGGCGATACTGACCGGATCGTTTTTGACGCTGGCGTTAACCCCGGCGACATCAGGCTGGAGAAAAACACGTCCGTGTTGAACGATCTGTTCCTGATTAACGAAGTCACTGGTGATATCATTGAGGTAGACCAACACTTCCTCTCAGCGGCCCACGGCGTCGAAGAAATTGTTTTTTCGGATGCCATTGTCTGGAATGCCGCCTTTATCGTCGCCAACGTCACTCTGGTTGGAACAAGTCTGGCCGACTCGCTCAGCGGTAACACGGATGATGAACGCATTCGCGGCGGCCTTGGTAATGATACATTGCTCGGTAGGGCAGGTTCAGACGATTATCTTTTCGGCGCCAGTGACGGCGCCGACTATCTCGATGAATTCGGCGTCTCAACAGATACCGACCGGATTATTTTCGACGCCGGTATCCTACCCACCGATCTGCTGCTGTCGCGCGGTCTGATTAATACGGACGACGTCATTATCACCAACGTGAATACCGGTGCGACGATCGAAATTGATCAACAACGAAATTCCACGACGCTCGGCATTGAAGAAATTCACTTTGACAATGGCACGATATGGGATCGCACGGACATCGAAACGCTGTCTAATACAACGCCGCCACTCGCCATCGATCTCGACGGCGACGGGGTTGAGCTGATTTCTGCGCGTGACAGTAACGTGTATTTCGATTTTGATGGCGACGGCATCCGTGAACGCGGCGGTTGGGTCGCCGGTGATGACGGCCTTCTCGTGCTTGACCGCAATGGTGATGGAAGGATTGCCGGTGTTTCAGAGATTTCCTTCCTCGCTGATCTGGCCGGCGCCCGGACAGACCTTGAAGGACTTGGCGGGTTCGACAGCAACGGCGACGGCGCCCTGAGCGCGGCTGACGATCGCTTTAATGAATTTTTCGTTTGGCAGGACCGCAACAGCAATGGCCGAAGCGACGCGGGCGAGCTGACGCGCCTTGGCGATCTCGGCATTGTGTCGATCGATCCTGTCGGCGGTGCGCCGGTTAATGCGGCGCCGGTGAATTTGACGGATAACACGATCCTCGGCGGCGCTGTCGTTACCTGGTCCGATGGCCGCGAAACGGATCTTGCAGATGTCGCCTTGCGCTATGTGGACAGGGCTCGCAATCCCAATGACATAGAGTTCGAGGCAATGCGCGATGAAGTGACAGACGCCAATGACGCCAGGGAAGACGGGCGCGTGAATGAGGAAGAACCCACCAGGTTGGAATATCGATCTGCCCTTGATGCGATGCGCGACTTAATTGAACAGCAAAAAGAAGAACAAGCTGCCAATGGCGCTGAATCAAATAGCGAAGCCGAATCGTCCGACGAAGTGGTAATGACCAAGAAGGCGCCGCCGCTGGTCAAGGAAGTTCATCAAGAATCCATTGAGACAGCGCCGGTAGAAACACCGGTCGAACCACAGGCTGAGAAACTAAATGATGCTCCTGTCGAAAGGCCCTTCCAGCCACTGATTGAAGAAGAGAATGATCAGCCCATTGAAACTTCGCCAGCCGAAAAACCAGCCGAACCGCTGGTTGAGAAAGTAACCGAAGAGCCGACCGACACCTCGCCGATCGAACCACCGGTTAAGCTTCCCTTCGACGTCGAAATTCCATTGCCATATGAAATTGTCAGCGCCGATCATATTGATTTTGGCAATATCGACGCTTTGGGGGATGGCTTAGTCGCTGAGACGCCGCCTTTGGAAATTTCCGGACAGGGCGAAGGAGCAGGCGAGGGTTATTTCGAATTACCGCCCGAAGAGCCTTTCTTCGGGTCGCTCAACGCAAATGACAACGGTGTGTTGGAGATCACTGAACATAAAGAGTTTGCACCTATCGGATAAAAGTGCCGATGTTACAGAAATACTGTAACCAAGGACTTGACTAGAACCATACATTGCGAATGTATGGTTCATAGTTACTTTGGCGTCCTTTCGAAGCGACTTAATCGAAGCGAAAAATGCTACTTCGATCCAATGCGCGTCATTGGCAATGGTTTAACAGTCAGTAGAGCAGTGGAGTTTAATTAAATCATCAGGAGATATGAAATGAGAATGAAAATTGCGATAGCTGTACTTGTCTCGCTCGCTCTACCAACTTCGGCCTTTGCGGGCGGTTGGACACAAATCGATACAGTGGTCAAAATGGTAACTTCTGCAAGCGGGTATACGCGCATTGACTTAGCGGGCACGGCCCCCAATCCGGACGGATGCACTGCCGGCGCAGCCTCCAATTATTTTGTTGAATCAACGCACCCCGAAAAAGAGACGATAGTTGCAATTGCCTTATCAGCGCGCGCGTCCAATCAGACTCTCCGCTTTTATGTCAATGGCTGCTATGCATCCGGCGGTGTTACATACCCAAAAGTTTGGGCTGTGGAATATTGATGACTGAAATCACAGGATGTCATGATGTGGGCCGCACCTGCAATGCACGGAATTACTTAGCGCCGCTATAGTCAAAACCTTCATCCTCAAGCGCTTTAAACAGCGGCCCGAGATGCTTTTCATAGTGCTTCCAGCGCTTCACTGATGTTGAGTAGAGTGGCTGGCGCGCCTGCCAGGCCGACGCGGTCGGGATGGCGCGGGTCGCTGGCGTCGTAAGGGCTTCTTCGCCGGGCGCTGGCATCTTCACATGGGCAAACAAACCCGCAATTGCTGCATCCTTGTCGCCGATCATGCGCTCGTAGGATGCATCAAAAATCTCTGCGCCGAATAGGGCGTTCCAGTGCTCCATGATGTCGCTATAGGCGGCGTAATGCCTTGCCATATCGCCAAGGTCGAAGCTGTAATCATGACCTTCGGTAAAGTTTTGAAAATAACAGGAAAGACAGGTGTCGATCGGATCTCGCATTGAATGAATAATGGCGGCATTGGGAAACAACAATCGAACAAAGCCAAGCAGCGTGTGATTAAACAGGTTTTTGTCGATCAGGCGTTTGGCGTCAGGCGCTATTTTTTGTAAGCGTTCGAGATAGGTCTCGCCAAAACTTTCGAACTGCGCGCTGTCGATCATCTGTTTGATGCTGAATTTATTATTCTCTCCGGGAACATGTTGATAGGCCGCTGCGAAAAGGTCTTCGATATCCTGCGGCTCGCCCAGGCCGTCTATATCTTCTGAGCGCGATAACATTTCCTCTACCAGAGATGAGCCGCTGCGGAGCATGCCCACAATAAATACAGGCTTTTGCGATGGATGACCGGTTTGATCGCGACTGCGCATCATTTCCGGCGTGAACATCTGCTTGATCGCTTCAAGCAGGTTTTTCTTATGCACATAATCATATTGCGCGGGACGGCGCTGATTGGCTTCTGCGTAGTTTTCAAAAGCCAGGTCCCACTCGCCTAAATCATCATATAATTTGCCTAGTGAAAAACAGGCCAGACATCGCCATGCGGGATTTCCATAGACCTTTTTTTTCAAGCGCACATAATCGTCGATTAACGGGTCGCCGGGCTCGAAGCGGTGAATGCCGGCGAGCGTATAAAATGCCGGCGCAAAGGTTTTATCAACGGCAACAGCTTTTTTAAGATTGTCGCGCGCAGCATCAAAATCTCCCATCCCTCGCAAAATGGATGCGAGTTCCACCAACAGGGCGGCATTTTCCGGCGCCAGTTTCACCGCGGCAGAAAATATTTCGCGCGCCTCTTGATGATGGCCGAGAATTGCTTTCAGGCGGCCATATAAACTCATGGCGCCCAGATGTTGCGGATCAAGCCTCAGCGCCTCGGCGCAAAAATGCACCGCCTGTCCATATTCATATTTGGCGCGGTGCATGCGCGCCTGATAAAAATTATGATGAAAATCGCTCATCCGCCCCAATCATGTATCCGTATAGTGAAAGCCCGATTGCTCAAGCGCATCAAACAGCGGTGAGAGATGTTTTTCGTAGTTTTTCCAGCGCTTCACCGATGTCGTATAAATCGGCTGGCGCGCCTGCCAGGCAGACGCTGTCGGGATCGCGCGGTTCGCGGGTTTTGTGAGCGTTTCCTCACCCGGCGTCGGCATTTTGATATGTGCAAACAAATCCGCAATCGCTGCATCCTTGTCAGCGATCATATGCTCGTAAGGCGCGGAAAATATCTCGGGACCAAAGATGTTGTCCCAATATTTCATGATGTCGTCATAGGCTGCATATTGCCGGCCGATATCACCGAGGTCGAAACTATAATCGTGACCGCCAGTAAAGTTCTGAAAGAAGCAAGAGACGCAGCTATCGATTGGATCGCGGGTCGCGTGAATGATAGAGGCATTCGGAAACACCAAACGAATGAACCCAATTGACGCGTGGTTAAAAAGGTTCTTGTCGATCAATCGCTTGGCGCCGGGCGCAACTTCTTGAGCAATTTTGAGATATCTGTCGCCAAGGCTCGAAAATTCCGCATCTCCAAGCACTTGCTCCAGATTGACGCTTTTGTCAGGCGCCGAGATTTCCTTATAGGCCGAATAAAACAGGTCTTCGATATATTGAGGCTCGCCGAGACCATCCACATCATTCGAACGCGACAGAATATCCTCAATCAATGAGGATCCGCTGCGCGGCATGCCAACAATAAAGACGGGTTTGGATGATGGATTGCCAAATTGCTCGCGGGCGCGAATTAAATCCGCGGTAAAAAACCGTTTTACCGCTTCCAGAGAGTTGCGTGTGTGGGCGCCGTCATAGCGCGTGCGGCGGCGTTGATTTCCCTCCGCATAATTTTCAAATGCCAGATCCCACTCGCCAATGTCATTGTAGATTTTTCCAAGCGCAAAACACGCGACACATCGATAGACAGAATTACCGTAAACTTTTTTCTTCAAGCGCTCAAAATCGGCGATCAGCGGATCGGCCGCTTTAAACCGCACAATGCCTGCCAGCGTGTAATATGCGGGCGCAAAACTCCTATCGATAGCAATCGCTTTTTCGAGAAGGTCGCGCGCTGCATCAAAATCGCCCATGCCTTTTAATGCGGTGGCAAGATTTAGCAGGAGAACGGTGTTTTCAGGCTCAATTTTCGCGGCAGCGATAAACGCTTCACGCGCCTTTGGGTGATGACCCTGTATTGCCTTGATATCACCAAATAAACTCAGGGCGCCCACATGTTGTGGGTCAAACTCGAGTGCTTTGGCGCAAAACTCTTCGGCGAGATCAAACTCATATTTAGCGCGGTGCACGCGCGCCTGATAAAAATTATTGTGAAAATCGCTCATGCGCCGGGATGCTGAAAACCCGATTGCTCGAGCGTCGCGAATAATGGCGAAAGGTGTTTTTCGTAGTTTTTCCAACGCTTTACAGACGTTTCATAGACTGGCTGGCGCGCCTGCCAGGCTGACGCTGTCGCAATAACAGTTTTATCATCCTGGTTTTCCGACTTCATCGGCGCAAGGCCGGTTTTTTCAGTAAGTGTGCGCGTCACGCCATCCGGATCGCTGACCAGGTCTTCGTAACCTGCATCAACGATATATCCTGGAAGCGCTTCACTCCAATGAGACATTAAATCTGTATAAAGATTATGATATTGTCCAATATGAGCCAAATCAAAGGTGAACGGAAAAATTGAAGGATCGAGCGTTTGAAAATAACAGGAAAGGCAGGTATCAACCGGATCCCTGAATGTATGAATGATTGTCGCATTCGGGAGCATAAGGCGGATAAGTCCCGCGCGCTCGAAATTCAGAAGATTTTTATCGATGAACCGTTCCGCCCCTTGCACCAACGGCTCAACGCGCTTGCAATAATCGGCGCCGTGCGGCCGGTATTCATCGGTATGACTTTCTATCGTGCCTCGCGCCATATTTTCAACAACGTGTGATATTTCGTTGCGTTCGCCAATCGCGGCAATGCGCGCATCGGCGCCCAGCAGCGTCTCCAGGAGTGACGACCCGCTACGAGGCATGCCGACCAAAAAGATTGGGGCGGCGGAGGAATGGCCCGTTCCGCTGTTGTCTTCAAACACCGCTTTCGCGAAGGTTTTTTTGATTTTATCAAAGCGGGCCTTCTGCGCTTCATGATCATATGAAATACGAGCGCTGCGCATGGCGTCGTCATAATGCCTGAACGCCTCGTCAAACTCGCCAATATCATCGTAAAATTTCCCAAGAGAAAGGCGATAGGCATATTGGTCAGAGCGCGGCAAATCCGGCGTTCGGAGCAGATCTTCGAGCTCAGCAATAAGCGCGTCATTGGGGCGCGCCTTATGAATCAGTGATAGATTAAACAGGGATGGGCCATGTCCATTGTTGATCGCCAATGCCTGTCGTAACTGCGCCTCTGCACGATCAAATTCACCTGCTTGCGTGAGCGTCGTTGCATAATGGTTGCGATGGTCAAGACTTTCAGGCTCGCGCTCGACCATGCGAGCATAGACGCCGTCCGCCATTTCATAGTCGAGGAATTCGATGGCCAAAGCAGCAATCGCCGCATCAGCACCTGGCGCGCCAGTTTCCTTACGCCCATCTTCTAACATGGCATGGCAAAGCGTCCGCGCATCCGCCCGGTCGCCCGCCAGGTATGCTTGTCTCGCATTTTCGAGGATCGGATTCGTCATATAAAACTACCTACAATTTATTTGACCAGGACAGCGGAGACCAGACGCCAGCTTCCAGCAGTCAGCGTCCGTTGTACTCAAACCCTGATTGCTCAAGCGCTTCGAATAGCGGTCCTAGATGTTTTTCATAATTCTTCCAGCGTTTCACCGACGTCGTATAGATCGGCTGGCGCGCCTGCCATGCTGAAGCTGTTGCAATCGGACGATCAGCAGGCTTGTCTGCGGCCCCGCCTACAGGCGCTGGCATGCCCACATGGTCAAACAAGCGGGGGATTTGATTATCCTTGTCGTGGGTAAGTTCTTCATAGTTGAGTGTGAACAAACTGTCGCCCATCACATCGCTCCAGTGATCCATCAAATCGGCGTAGGCCGCGTATCGCTTACCGAGGTGTTCGAGATCATAGCTGTATTCAATACCGCTCTTGAAATTCTGGAAGTAGCAGGAAACGCATGTATCGATCGGATCGCGAACCGTATGGATAATCGCGGCATTGCTGAACATCATTCGAATAATCCCGGCAACGGAATGATTCATAATGTTCTTGTCGACAGTGCGTTCGGCGATAGGCATCACATTGGCCAACAACTGAAGATAAAGTTCGCCGAGTTTACCGAATTGTTCGCCGTTAATTTGTTCGATAATTTCCGGATAAGGCATGTGGGACGGGTGCGTATTTTCCAGCCTTACGACAATCTGTGCAATTTCCGTACGCTCGCCAAACCCAACGATATTCTTGTTTCGACACAATATATCTTCGACCAGAGATGAGCCGGAGCGCGGCATGCCGATGATAAATATCGGCGTACGGTCCGGGTTTCCCGTTCCTCTATGCTTTTCCATCAGATCGCGCGTGAAGATCTTTTTGGCCCTGCCAAACATCGTCAGCGTGTTTTGATGGTCGTAGACTTTTCCCTGCAATTCATTTGCGGTTGTAAAATTGCCAAATGCTTTATCCCACTCACCGATATCATCATAAGCTTTGCCCAAGGCAAAATGGGCGAGGCTCTCCTCGAACTGGTCTTTGATGCCATCTCGAACAAGGTTTTCGAGCTGGGAGATATACGCACTGTCCGGCTCAACCTTTATGATATTGACGAGGTTGAGATAAGCCGGCGAAAAAGTGGGGTTAATCTCGATGGCGCGCTGAAAACATTTACGCGCCCGATCGAATTCTCCAAAATCCCTCAGGGATGCGCCGTGATTGATCAGCGCATCGACATTATCGGGATCGAGACGCAATGTTTCTACGAAATGATCGGCCGCTTCCTTGTGTTGGGTTCGGCCGATGGCAATCATCCCCAACAGGAAATGCGGTCTGTGATCATTTTGATCGACGCCTATGGCTTTGTTACAGGCATCAACCGCCCGGGTCAGATCACCGGCTTCCAGCTGCATTTGCGCTTCGTCGAGATATTGTTCAATCATTTCTGGCCCTTACGCACGGTTTTCGATAAGCCCCCCTTAGAAGAAAAAAGCGCCCTGTTGGCAAGGGGGCAGACGGCCTGGCGCGCAATATGGCGTGGCCAAATACACAGGATTGATGAAATATCATGCAAACGCCCGGACGCATTAGCGCTGCGATTGACATAATCGCTGAATTCGAGCGCCGCCGGGCGCCGTTAAAGACGATTATGGCCGATTGGGCGCGCGGCGCCCGCTATGCGGGGGCCAAAGATCGAGCGTGGATCTCGGGGCTTTGCCTTGATGTCCTCCGGCGACGCCAATCGATCGCTCAGCATATGAGCGATGACAGCCCGCGCGCGCTGGTCATCGGCGCCCTCAGATTTTCATGGAGCATGGTGATTGATGATATAGCGGCTGCCGCTGAAGAGGCGCCTCATGGCCCAGGCGCGCTGACCGACGACGAAAAGACAAGATTATCAACCTCATTTGAATCCGGAGGAAAACCGCTCTGCGGCGATTACCCGGACTGGATGACGCCCTATATGGAGCGTGTTTTTGGCGCTGATCACATCGCGCAAATGTCGGCCTTTACGACGCGTGCGGATATCGACTTGCGCCTCAATAATTTAAAGGCAGCGCCGGAAAAATCATTGAACGCGCTGGGACGCATCAAAGGCGAAGCGATTTCGGCGCTTGTCACCGCTGCCCGCATCCCGGCGCCGCCGGCAAGCGAAAAAAGCGCCGCCATAACCGTCATTCCTGCATTCAACAAAGGCTGGGTTGAGGTTCAGGATCTGGGTTCGCAAATCGCGTCCGCCGCAGCGGGCAATATCAAGGGCAAACAGGTTCTCGATTACTGCGCGGGTGGCGGCGGCAAAACCCTCGCGCTCTCGGCGATGATGGAAAATACCGGTCAGCTATATGCCTATGATAAGGACGCGCAGAGAATAAAACCGCTTTATGCCCGCGCCCAACGGGCAGGCGTCAGAAATCTGCAGATTCGTTCGCCCGCTGGCGGCGAGGGGCTGGACGATCTTGCCGGGAAAATGGATCTCGTTTTTGTCGATGCGCCATGTTCGGGCGCCGGCACATGGCGGCGCCATCCCGATACCAAATGGCGCCTGACGCAGCAGCAGCTCGAACGGCGCATGAAGGAACAAGACATTGTGCTGCGCGAAGCGGCCGGATTCGTGAAACCTGGCGGGTGCATGATCTATGTCACTTGCTCATTTTTGATGGAAGAAAATGAAGATCGCCTGACCGATTTCAGGAAAGATCATCCAGATTTCACGATCATTCCTGCGCTCGATCAAATGACCGCTTCGGGAATATTGACCGCCGAAGGCCGCACTGCGCTTGAGCCTTGTGTCACGCCCGATACCGCCCTCCGCCTGACGCCTCAGAAAATTCGCGCCGACGGGTTTTTCATTGCCGCACTGCAACTTGCCAACAATGGTGCGAAGGGCTGATAATCCGTTCACGGCGGTCTGACCGCTTATAAGAATTACGGGGAACAGTCATGAAATCATTAATGCAATTGGCCGTCATCTGCCTTGGCGCCTTATCGATGATGCCTGCAGCGCAAGCAGCTTTTGTTGTCGATCAGGAGCAATCCATGGTCGACGCCGGCGCCGGGTTTCTCGGCATCGGCGGCGATTCAGAACAAAAGCTGGCGCAATCATTCACAGTCGGTGTTGACGGCAATCTTGCCGGTTTGCGTTTGCCCATTGCCGGCTGCGGCCGCGGTGATCTCGTTATTACAATCAGAGAAATGGTCGGCGGCCGTCCGACAGGCCCTGTTCTGCGTACGGTGACTGTTCCGGGATCAGATGTTCCCTTTACCTATACCGGCTTTACAGATTTCTTCTTTCCGGCGCCGCTCGCCGTCAACGCCGGCGATGTGTTGGCCTTTACAGTTGAAACCGTTGGCGACGACAGTTTTTGTTCTTATGCAACACCGCCGGGCGGCAACCTCTATTCGCGCGGTGAAGGATTTTTTGACGCGCGGCCAAACCCGCCGGGCTGGGAAGCGTTTAAAGGCTTTCCGACGGGCCCGCAGGACCTTCCTTTTGCAACGCTGATGGATGACCCATCATCTGGCGGCCCAGGCAGAAATTGCATTGCACAGACAAGCGGCGGCGCCGTTCCGACGCCTATTGATTATTACACGCCAGCCTGTCGCTGTTTCGAAGATGTGACCGTCAACGAATTCCGCTGCGGAATCTTGCATCCGGACTTTTTCATTGTCTGGCGCTTTCCTTTTCCGGTTCCACCGGGGCGGCCCTATACGGAAATTTGGCAGTTCACACCGCTGACGCGCCTTGATGGTCCTGTTCGCATGCGCATTTCCGGCGGCGGCCTGCCTCAAGAGCAAAAATTTGAGTTTTCCATGAAAGGCGCCAGCAGCAAAACGCAAACGCGCAGGCTAAAGGCGGTGGCGCCAAAAGAAGCGCTGGACGTGAAAGGCCTTGCGATCATTGAATATGATATGCAGGACGCCAAATCCGAGATGCAGAAGGCGTTCGGTATCGACACAACGCTTTACGCAGATCAGATCAGTCAGTGAGCGCAGCAGCGTGGCGATTGAACGCCCAATGGTCATTCTTTTTGACCGTTGGTATATTATGGCCGCTTAACGATCTCGCCGGCCTGCATGACGAAACTGACATTACGCAGTGTTGCGATATCCAATGACGGATCGCCGGGCGCAGCGATCAGGTCAGCGACCATACCCGGCGCCACACTGCCAATCTCGTCATCGAGATGGAGGAGTTTAGCGTTGCCTGCCGTGGCGGCGTTAAGGGCGTCAATTGCTGACATGCCGTAGCGTGTCATCAGTTCCAACTCCCAGGCATTGTCGCCATGATCAAAAACGCCAACATCAGAACCGGCGCAGATTGGTGTTTTGGCGCGTAATGCACGGGCCATTTGCTCGTGCTTTACGGCAACGCGTGCGGGCGCGGTCTCAACTGCGCCATCCCATCCGCGATAGCGCGAAATGGCTTCGACCGCAGCAAGAGTGGGGCATATCGCAACACCACGCCGCGCCATTAGTCGATAGGTTTCCAGCGATCCAGCATCACCATGTTCAATTGTTTCAACGCCCGCTTCGATGGCCCGACGCATGCCTTCATCGCTTCCCGCATGGGCAACGACCGGTCGGCCGCTTGAGCCTGCGGTTTCAACAATCAGTTTTAACTCGGCAACGGAGAAAGTCGGTCGCGCTTCGCCATTCGGGCCCCAGCGATAATCCGCGTAGACCTTAACCCAGTCGGCGCCGCCGCCGATCTGCCGGCGGACTTCGGCGATAAGACTGTCATGGCCATCGGCTTCGACGGCGCCAAGCAACACCGGTGCGCGATCATGATAGCCTTTAGGTCCATAGGAACCAGTGGCAACGATCGCCGGCCCGGCAACAAGAAGACGTGGTCCCTGGATGACGCCTTTTTCCAGCGCTTGCTTCAAACCCACATCCGCATAGGCGGCGCCCTCGGACCCAAGGTCGCGCAGGGTTGTAAATCCTGCCATCAATGTTGCGCGCAAATGATTAGTCGCCCGGGCGACACGCTCGGCCTCCGATTCTTTCAAGACCTGATCGGTCCAGGGCGTTTCATCATAGGGATGGAGTAGAACATGGCTGTGGGCGTCTATGAGCCCTGGCATGAGCGTCATCCCCGCGAGGTCGATGATCTCGGCGCCGTCAGCGGTTAGGGCAGGGCCGGCCGCCGTAATTCGCCCCCCTTCAACCTGCACGGCCCATCCGGCCTGCATGCGCGTCCCATCGAACACGCGGTCGGGCGTCAAAAGATAGGTTTGGGCCTGGGCGGCGCTGCACATAAGGGTCAGGCAGCTAAGCGCGGCAATAAACTGTTTCATGAGCCCCTCCGGACAGATTGTTGAAGGCGAGGGTCGCGAGCCTCGGTCGCCGCGTCAAGGCCGCCAAAAAAGTCTCAAAGCGAAAAATCGGCCGGTTCGGGTGACGCGCGGGAAAGACTCCGCTAAAGGCTCGGCCAAAAGGCGCATTCATGACACTCGATCCCCATGCCAAAGCCCATGCCAACGCGCACGAAAAAGCGCTGATTGTCGATTTCGGCAGTCAGGTGACGCAGCTGATCGCGCGCCGCCTTCGCGAAAGCGGCGTTTATTGTGAGGTCCATCCCTATAATCGAGTGGATGTGGCTTTCCTCGCGGAATATGGGCCGAAAGCGGTGATCCTCTCCGGAGGGCCCTCAAGCGTCACAACTGAAGCCAGCCCACGTGCTGCAGCGGAGATTTACGATTTCGGGATTCCAGTTCTGGCGATCTGCTATGGCCAGCAGACCATGGCGCTGCAGCTGGGCGGCGAAGTTGAACCAAGCGACCAGCGGGAATTTGGCCGCGCTGACGTTGAAATCCACGAGACGAGCCCGCTTTTCGAGGGCGTGTGGGCGGTAGGCGAGCGTTACCCGGTTTGGATGAGCCACGGTGATCGCGTGACCCGGCTGGCGCCGGGGTTTTCTGTTATTGGAACATCACCCAATGCGCCTTTCGCCATCGCTGTCGATGAGGCGCGCCGGTTCTACAGTGTGATGTTTCATCCCGAAGTCGTGCACACACCTGATGGTGCGAAACTGTTGCGCAATTTTACGCATAATATCGCTGGCCTTACTGGCGATTGGACGATGGCGGCGTTTCGCGAAGAAGCGATTGCGCAAATCCGTGAGCAAGTCGGCGACGCCCGCGTCATCTGCGGACTATCCGGCGGCGTTGATTCATCGGTCGCCGCTGTTCTTATTCACGAGGCGATCGGCGACCAATTAACATGCGTCTTCGTCGACACCGGACTGATGCGTGGTAATCTCGACGGCACAGGAGAGGGTGAGGACGTCGTTCGGCTTTTCCGCGACAGCTATAACATTCCGCTTATTCATGTTGAGGCAGAAGATCTGTTTCTCGGGAAACTCGCAAATGTTGATGACCCGGAAGAAAAGCGAAAGATTATTGGCGCCACGTTCATCGATATCTTTGAAGCCGAAGCGAACAAAATTAAAAACGCCGCTTTCCTCGCGCAGGGCACGCTCTATCCCGATGTGATTGAAAGTGTTTCCTTTGACGGCGGCCCGTCTGTCACCATTAAGTCTCACCATAATGTCGGCGGCCTGCCCGCGCGCATGAATCTCAAGCTCGTCGAACCTTTGCGTGAACTTTTCAAAGATGAAGTGCGCGCGCTGGGCCGTGAGCTCGGCCTACCCGATCATTTTGTCGGGCGTCATCCATTTCCGGGGCCGGGCCTTGCGATCCGCATTCCGGGGGCCGTTTCAAAAGAAAAAGCCGATATTTTGCGCAAGGCTGATGCGGTCTATCTCGATGAAATCCGCAGTGCCGGGCTTTACGATGACATATGGCAGGCATTTGCCGTGCTGCTGCCTGTGCGGTCGGTGGGCGTGATGGGCGACGGACGCACCTATGATTATGTGCTGGCGCTGCGCGCGGTCACATCAACTGATGGTATGACTGCGGATTATTATCCGTTCTCGCATGATTTTCTCGGGCGTTGCGCGACGCGCATCATCAATGAAGTACGCGGCGTCAATCGTGTGGTTTACGACATCACTTCAAAACCGCCGGGCACGATCGAGTGGGAGTGAGTGGTCTCAATTAACCTTGTTTTGACTCGGTATCGAGTAAGTAATATTTTGTCTGAGCCCAATTCAGTGATTGATTTTAGATGTTTTTACCCATAGCGTTACTCAAAGTGTCGCGCAAAAAATAATGTGCATCTGAAAATGACTAGCAATGCTGGCGACCCCACGCGTACACCGCAAGTGACAATTTCAACCATCATGTAAAATTGGTGACCCTTTGCGTTATCGCCCCGAAATAGACGGATTGCGAGCGATCGCCGTTGTTTCCGTTATACTCTATCATGCAGAAATATTGTATTTCGGCAGGGATTGGTTTCACGGTGGATTTGTCGGCGTCGATGTATTTTTCGTTATCAGCGGTTACCTGATTTCAAAAATCATTTTTTTGGAGTTAGAAAACACCTCTCGATTTAATCTCCTTAATTTCTATGAACGACGTGCGCGGCGAATATTGCCGATGCTCTTCACAATAATGTTGGCGTCACTTCCGATTGCCTGGCTTTTTCTCTTACCGCGCCCGCTTATAGAATATGCGCAATCAATGTTATCGTCCGTATTCTTCGGGTCGAATGTTTTTTTTACTCTCGCTACCGCTGAATACGGCGCCGAACCCAGCCTCCTCAAACCTCTGTTGCATACATGGTCATTAAGTGTTGAGGAGCAATTCTACGTTGTCTTTCCACTGCTTGCTGTACTCATTCACAAAACCCTAAAAAGACATGAGATTACAGTATTTCTCATCGCTGCAATATTGAGCTTGCAGTTAAGTGAGGTTTATGTCGAGAAAGACGCTATAGCCAATTTTTACCTGCCGTTTTCCCGTGCGTGGGAGCTTCTTTTTGGCGTTTTGATATCAGCGATTGAATTGCGTTATCGCCCGCGCTTTCACGATATTTTCCATCAAGTCATGCCAGTAGTGGGTTTGTCTCTGATTGTTCATTCTGTTGTTTTTTTCTCCAACACAATGCCACACCCGAGTTTTCTGACACTATTGCCCGTGTGCGGAACAGCATTCATAATTCTATTTTCAAACGGCGCCGATTTGGTTGGGCGAATACTCTCCACAAGGATATTCATTTATGTGGGATTGATATCTTATTCCCTGTATCTTTGGCACTTTCCAATTTTCTCCTTCGCGAGTATCAGGTTCGATTCGATCGGGTCCGAGACAAAACTATTACTTATTGCACTGACATTCGTTCTTTCAGCTCTGTCGCATCGCTTTATTGAGCAACGGTTCAGAAAACAGTTTTCGACGCGCACGTTTTTTGTGGCAACGATAACAGCAGCAAGCATTATTATTGCCAGCAGTTTATTCATCATGCTGGCAAACGGCGTAAGCTCGCGGTTCCCACCGATCCTTCACCTGAACGAGTCGGGAAAATATCCATGGCAGTCAATTGTCGGTGCGGGTGGGAAAGTATGTCATGACAATCAGATTGGATGTGAATTTAGAACTGACAATGCAACGGCGAAGGTTGCCTTGATCGGCGACAGCGATGTTCCCTCAATCGCCGCCGCCCTGCACCCGATGTTAAAAGACAAGTTCGATATTCTGTACTTTTCGCAGGGAACTTGTCCCGTGTATTTGAATGCGCAGCGGCACACTGCGGACGGCAAGCCCGTTGGCTGTTCCGCATCTTTTCAAAAAAGACGACTTGACACAGTGCGTTCATTCGAGCCCGATTTAATAATTCATATTGGGCGTTATTTTACGGTGGCGAAAGCAAGTGATATCTTTGGCGAGCTCAATGGGAATAAGATAACGAGCGACGAGGCAATCCTGTCAGGTGTCGATGAGATGACGAAAATTGCGCCATTAATTATTGTGGATTCGCCGCCTGGAGCTTTTATGAATGTGGCGAAACATATTAAGAAACGATTTGATGTTTCCAAAAATACAATTGAGTTTGAAAAGTCGCTTATTGAAAATCCGATTGTTGTCCCATACGAAAAGGCGCGCCAGCCGTTTAGGGATTGGGAGAGCCTTAAAACAGCAGAGCTACAGCACATCAAGTTTTTTGATACGTTTGATTACTTTTGTGACGATCCGCATAATGGCGAGATAATATGCAGAACACATAATGCCCGGGATATTTTCTATCATTTCGACGCCAGGCATCCGTCCTATGCCGGCGCTTCACTGTTTGCACAGGATTTAGCAATTGAAATAGAACGCTCCGTGAACGCTCCATGATTTATCTGGCGACGCGATAGTCATCCGCCGTCTACCCATCATCTCATTCGGACAACAGATCCGAAATCAGCAACGCGGCGCGACGTGTCGCTTCCTTTACTGATGTAACCGTTGTTGCTTCGCGCGGCGTGTGAGAGCCGTTGCCGCTGACGCCAAGCCCGTCCATGGATGTGACGAAAGGCGCGATAAAGCTAATGTCAGCGGCGCCGCGGCGCTCCGGCGGGAAGCTCTTTGCGGGCTCAATACCCAGCCGGCTATGGACAGCATTAAGTTTGTCGAGCAGCGCTTCATTCTCGGGCGTTACTTCCATGGCGGGATAGGCATCACTGAATCTAATGGTCGCGGAAGTATGGGGCAGGCTGTCCTCGACGATGCCGCGCATGCGTTCGCGAGCGGCTTCGAGCTGTTCTGCATTCATAAACCGCAAACCGCCACGCGCGACAGCCGTTTGCGCCACCACATTACTTTTGCCATAGGCCGTTTGGTCGTAGGGCGTGGCGCCGGTATCAACAGTCGTGCCCGCCGCCATGATGCCCGGATTAAATGTGAGCCCTTTGGGGCCACGCACCTCGCCATAAAAGCGATTGAGAATACGCGACAGCTCAAAGGCCGCGCCGGCGCCCACATTATCATTGAAAATGCCCGAGGAATGCGCACGCTTTGCAGTGACCTCCACGGTCCAGCTGGATGAACCGCGCCGGCCGATCACAGCCCATTCGTTACTCCCGCCTTCAAAATTAAGCGCAACGTCCGCTGCTTTGCCCGCTTTGATGAATTCGCGGCGCGCTCGATCGCCTGGTTTGCCAACGCTTTCCTCATCACCCGTAAAAAACACAGTGACCGTACCGGCATTGATGCTGTTGGTTTCGATCAACGCTTTCAGTGCAAAAAGTATAACCGTGTCGCCGCCCTTCATATCGGCGATGCCCGGTCCTTTTATGACATCATCTTCGCGTGTAAATTGCTGAAATGAACTGTCAGGTTCAAACACGGTATCAAGATGCCCGACAAGCAGGACATGCGGGCCCGGACCAAATTTACGGGTTGCCACAAAATGTCCCCCGCGTTTCATCGCCGCCGGCATGTCGATCCAGTCTGTCTTAAAACCGATTGCCGTGAACTCACGATCAAAGATCTCGCCAACAGCTCGAACGCCTTCAATATTCAACGTGCCGGAATTTTGATTGACCAGCTCTTCCAGCAGGGAAACCTGCGCTTCCTGATTTGTGTCGATGGTGGCCAGCACAGCAGCGTCATCGGCAAGAGCATGCGTATTCATCAGGACGAACGACATGACGCCAGTCGCGAGGCTTCGAAATAAAGAGAGATTCATCGGAGTTTCCTTTGATTGGCGCTGCTAACTGAATCGGATCGATATTCTATGCGTTTCGGAAGTTTAAAGCATGTGGCGTTCTTTCACCATCCGATTTCCAGCAACAATAGGCCCTCACCAGAAAATCAGCTACAAGCGGGCGGGAATTCATTGACGCAGAAGAGGGCCGGGAAATGAAGTTCAATATGGTGCGCAGCTATCTGTTAGTAGGATTTGCAACTCTGGCCCAGGTCAGCTGTGCGGAGGAAAGTGTCGGCGAACCGCCGGTAACGCGCTGCCTTGCGCCGGAGGCGCTCGCCGCAGCAATCGCCCAATCCGAAGCCCATATGGAAACTTTCATAGAAGCGACCGAGACCCGCATGGGCGTCGAGAGTGAATATGGCCTTGCCCTCGCTGTTAGCGCGTGTGGGGAGGTCGTCTGGCAATCAGCCTATGGATTTGCAGACATTGAAAACCAAACACCCGTTACGAATGACACAAAATTTCGGATTGGCAGCGTCTCGAAGACGTTAACTGCGACGGCGCTGGGTCAGCTGGCTGCACAAGGGCAACTCGATCTCGACGCAGAAGTCCAAACCTATGTGCCGGACTTTCCGCGCAAAGAATTTCCTATCACCGTTCGCCAGGTCGGCGGCCATATTGCCGGCATTCGCCACTATGAAGGTAACGAATTTTACAGCGCGAAACATTATGAGACCGTGGGCGAGGGGCTCGCTATTTTCCAAAACGATCCGCTCCTGTTCGAACCGGGTACGCGCTATCAATATTCAACCTATGGCTGGAACCTGTTGAGCGCCGTCGTGGAGGGCGCCTCGGTAAAGTCATTTCTTGGTTACATGGATGAGTATGTCTTCGGGCCCGCCGGCATGGGTGACACGGCCCCCGATATGAATATGGAAGATATTCCGAACAGAACGTCGTTTTACCATTTTGACGACGACCGCCAACAAAACGAAGACGCGCCTTATGTTGACAACAGCAATAAATGGGCGGGCGGCGGCTTTCTCTCGACGCCAACCGATGTGCTACGCTTTTCCCACGCCATGACTGATGGAACACTGGTGGATGAAGCGACATTAAGAGTGCTCACAACCAGCCAAGCCACAAGTGACGGAAGAAAAACCGGTTACGGGATCGGCTGGGCGACCGATATGGCAGCGCGACAGCTGATCCGGTCAGCAAATGTTTATCCGTCTGTGCTTATTGATCGGATGAAGGAAACCATCGGCGACAGTCAACTGGTCGGCCATACCGGCGGTTCAGTCGGCGGCTTGACGGTGTTCATGACGGCGCCGGACCTTCCCGGCGATATCGCCATTGTTGCGGTTTCGAATAATGATGGCATCGGTCCGTCATTTGCGCTGCCTGTGATGGTGGAATTTATCGAGGTCGCCGGCACGCAATAGATATTCACTCTATATTCACCGCCGCCCGGAAGGCTGCGGATATATAATCATCAAGGCTGGCGGGAACGGGACGGCGCGGCAGATAAAGTCGCACGGCGCCAAGTGGAAAGGCGACAAGGCCCATCCGGCACGCCTCGAGCGTGTAACCTGATCGGCGTGCGAACCGCCGGACGGCTGCAGCAGCGTCGTCATTCACACAGTTGATCTCTTCGACCAAGTCTTGGGGTGTTGCTTCCGAGACGAATTCCGAAGGCCGGCAGCATGTAAGGACAATCGCACGCTCACGCTCGGCGCGGCAAAATTGGGGGGTTGCAAGCGCGGCACACTCGCCTGCATTTTCATCGTCACTCTCCAGGGCCGCCAGAAACCGCGCCTGAAATGCTTTGACTGCGTCCAGCCAGGTCTGCGCCATTAACCCTTCGCGTGATCCGTAGCGGTGATAGAGCGAGCCTATGGAAACGCCGGTTTCGGCAACCACCGTCTGCAAAGTAACCGCACCATTTTCAGCCAGCCGTCCGCCCACGGCCGAAAACACCTGTGCGTCCTGAACTGTTGACATCCGTCCCATGCGAAAGATACATACTAGAATAAATCCTCTAGTAAAGGCTGATGATGACTATTCTGCTATGGATTGCTGCCGCGATAGCGTGTGCGACTTTTGCCGTGCACACATTTATCGGCGGAAAAATTGTTGCTCGCCCCCTTTTGGCGGATACGGGCCTGCCGAAAGCGTCGAAATGGCTCAGCTACTATTGCTGGCATGTCACCACGATCACCATCGCCTTCATGGCGTTGATGTTTGCATGGCTCGCAGGGGTCGCGCCTCATGAACCCACAATTATCGGTTTGTCGTCGCTCGCAACGGCGCTCTCTGTGTTAAGCGCCGGCATTGCCCTCAAAGCCGGCATCCGTCCTTTGCGATTTCCATCGACCTCACTCTTTGCTCTTACAGCGGCTTTTGGCTGGGCGGCAGTGCTTGCCGGATATTAAGGAGAGACCATGCTGTTGATCGCGTCAGCCCTAACAATTTTTGTCAGCTTGATGCATTCGATTCTCGGCGGGCGGCGCCTCATCGAGCCGATATTGGCTATGAACGGTTTGCCGGTGATCCTTGGCGACATTGCCCATACAAAACTCACGCTTCGGGCCGGATGGCATCTCTTGTCTTTGATGTGGTGGGGTATTGCCGCCATGCTCGCTTATCTCCATTTTTCAACCGACGCCGCCGGAGAGGTTTTCCTGTGGATTGTTTCGATCCTGTTTGGGGTGAGCGGCGCAATTGCCCTTATTTTCTCACGCGGCGCGCATTTGTCATGGATTTTCTTTTTGCCGGTCGCCATGATTGCGGGCTACACAGCATCTACAATTTGAGCATGACCGCCGGAAACCAACATGCATCACCCGCTAAAACTTCACCCTGATTCCCGTTGCACCCCCGTAGCGCATATCGACATAGAGATTGCACGCCTAACGCCCGGCAATTTGATGCTGCGCTATGTCATAACCGGTGAGATCAATGCCTTGAGCCTGCCGCCTGTCGCAGCTTCCACGCGTGCCAATGAGCTATGGCGGCATACATGTTTTGAGATGTTTATTCGGACGCCGACAAGTGACGCCTATTATGAATTCAACTTTGCGCCGTCCACGCAATGGGCCGTTTATGGGTTTGATGCCTATCGCAGCGGCATGACTGCCGCGAAGGAGGAGGAGGTTGGGGCGCCTGCCATCGACGCGCATTTGGCGGCTGGGCAGTATGAATTAAAAGTGTCGCTCGATTTGGATAAGCTCGCAAATTTTGACGGCGATGGCGCATGGGCGCTTGGCCTTTCTGCTGTGATTGAAGAAAAGAACGGCGGCAAATCCTATTGGGCGCTCACGCATCCACCCGGCAAACCCGATTTTCATCATGCCGATTGCTTTGCGCTTCAAATCTCACCAGATTCCCGATCATGAAATTTGGTATTGATCGACTTCTCGCCGACCCCGCTTTGCGCGCGCCGCTTATGGGAAAACGCGTGGCGCTGCTGGCACACCCCGCTTCAGTGACGCAGGATTTAACTCATTCCCTTGATGCGCTCGCCGCGTGCGATGACATCAATGTCAGTGCTGCATTTGGCCCGCAGCATGGCCTGCGCGGCGACAAACAAGACAATATGATCGAGTCGTCAGACTTTAACGATCCAGTGCATCAAATCCCGGTTTTCAGTTTGTATGGCGAGGTACGTAAACCGACCGATGCGATGATGGAGAGTTTTGATGTGGTCCTCATCGATCTGCAAGATCTCGGCTGCCGAATTTATACGTTCATCACGACATTGCGGTACATTCTGGAAGCAGCAGCAAAACATAAAAAAACTGTTTGGGTGCTGGACCGCCCAAATCCCGCAGGCCGGCCCGTCGAAGGCCTCACACTGCGCGCTGGCTGGGAAAGTTTTGTCGGCGCGGGGCCCATGCCCATGCGTCACGGTCTGACGCTTGGCGAGTTGGGTTTGTGGTTCATCAAGAAGCTGAAACTCGATGTTGAATATCGCGTTATTGAGATGGAAGGCTGGGCGCCTGATACGGCGCCAGGATTTGGCTGGCCACTGGAGACGCGCGCCTGGATCAATCCCAGCCCCAACGCGCCAAACCTTTCCATGGCCCGCGCCTATGCGGGCACGGTGATGCTCGAGGGCGCAACACTGTCAGAGGGAAGGGGCACGACACGGCCGCTGGAACTCTTCGGTGCGCCGGATATTGACGCCCGAAAAGTAATTTTAACAATGCAGGCCCTCGCGCCACACTGGCTCAAAGGCTGTCAGTTGCGTGATTGCTGGTTTGAACCGACCTTTCACAAACATATGGGCAAACTTTGCAACGGTGTGCAGATTCACGTCGAAGGCCCGGCTTACGCTCATGACGGGTTCAGACCCTGGCGTGTCCAGGCGCTGGCCTTCAAGGCGATCCGTCAACTCTATCCGGATTATGATTTGTGGCGCGACTTTCCTTACGAATATGAGCTGGGCAAGCTCGCCATCGACGTTATCAATGGCAGTTCTTTATTGCGGGAATGGGTCGATGATCGAAAAGCAGCGCCCGCAGATCTCGATGCGTTGACCCTGCCGGATGAACAGGCGTGGGTGAGCGAGCGTCAGGCGCATCTGTTGTACTGACGGCCGGGCAAAGCGCCATCAAAGTGTGATTGCGTATTCTCTGCGGTGCAATGTCTGATTTTATCTGCCGCAAAAAACGGCCAACTCATTATCCGGATTGCAGAAATTTCTATGGTCCTGCTGTTCAGTTTGGGCGCGCCGGCGCATTCTCGCGCTGTATGCTCTCCCAGTTGGGGGCGATCCAGATCGGTACGGCACGCCGGGGTAATTTGGACTCACCTAAAATCACATCCGCCATTTTCTCGGCAACCATAATGGTGGGCGAATTGATATTGCCGTTCGGTACGGTGGGAAAAACCGAGGCATCAACCACGCGCAGCCCATCAAGTCCGATTACGCCGCACGCAGCGTCCACGACAGTGTCGGTGTTTTCCAGCGCACCCATTCGGCAGGTGCCGCATGGATGGTAAGCGCTCTCAACATTGGCGCGCACCCATTCATCAATCTGGTCATCAGATGTCACTTCAGGGCCGGGCTGTATCTCACCGCCGCGATAATCATCCATCGCCGGTTGATTCATGATCTCGCGCGTCAACCGGATGCAGCGCCGCCACGCAGTCTTGTCGTCATCATGGCTAAGATAATTGAAAAGGATGCCTGGATCCGCCTCCGGATCGGGTGACGTTATGATAACTCGTCCACGGCTTTGAGGCTTGTTCGGCCCGACATGAACCTGAAACCCATGCCCGTCGATTGACGGTGTGCCGTCATATCGCATCGCTGCGGGTAAGAAATGATACTGAATGTCGGGCGATTTCCGCCCTGCTTCGGAACGGATAAAAGCGCAGGACTCGAAATGATTGGTCGCGCCCAGGCCCGTTTTGAAAAAGAACCAGCGCGCGCCGATCAGGAATTTTGAAAACAGGCCGAGCTTGGTGTTGAGACTTACCGGCTGCTTGCAATGAAATTGAAAATAGACCTCAAGATGGTCTTGCAAATTTTGCCCGACGCCGGGGAGCACATGGAAGGGCTTAATGCCGGCATCCTGCAGCACCTGTTCCGGGCCAACACCGGAGCGTTGAAGGATCATTGGCGATGCAATGGATCCAGCGGAGAGGATGACTTCCCTACTAGCACGTAAAACTGTGTCTTTACCGTTCCGGCGCGCGGCGACACCGATAGCGCGTTTGCCTTCAAACAAAAGCTTATCGACGAGGGTTTTTGAAAGGACCGTCAGGTTTGGCCGCTTCATGACCGGCTTTAGGTAAGCTCGTGACGTCGATTCCCGCGACCCATTTCGCACCGTCATATGCATCGGGCCGAAGCCTTCCTGACAGTAACCATTATAGTCTTCCGTATGCGGATACCCGGCCTCGACGCCCGCATCGATAAAAACCTGATAAAGCGGGTTGCCGGACATATTATTGCCGCCGGAAACACCGAGTGGACCATTGCCGCCGCGATAGTCGTCTTCTCCGCCTTGCCATGTCTCTGCGCGTTTGAAATAGGGCAGGCAGTCGGCATAACTCCAGCCGGTGGCGCCCAACTCTTCCCATTCGTCAAAGTCGCAAGCATGTCCGCGAACATAGACCATGCCATTGATTGATGATGTGCCGCCGAGCCCTTTGCCGCGCGGACAAGTGATTTTCCTGTTGTCCACGGCGGGTTCCGGTTCGGAACTATAGCCCCAATTATACGTCCGGGAGGCCATGGGATAAGACAGGGCCGTTGGCATCTGGATCAGGATATTCCTGTCGCTGCCGCCAGCTTCCAGGAGCAGGACATTGTGCTCTCCGCTGGCCGACAGCCTGTTGGCAAGAACGCACCCGGCCGAACCAGCGCCGACAATGATGTAGTCAAATGTCTGGTCCATCAGGCGGACGCTTCCTTTGTGTAAGCGGCAAGAAGGCTGGCGCGCTGGATAAACGTGAGTGCGTAGATGCAACCGTAAATGCCGATAACGACAAGGCCGATCCATTCGATTTTGAGCGGCGTGAATTGATACAGCAGGATCAGGCCGAACAGCAAAACCCAGTGTGTCGCGACATAACCAGGGCCGCCCAGGCGGGCAACGGTAAGATTCAAATTCTCGGAATAAAGGCGCGTCAGGGAGTCGAGGGAGTTCACGACAAAAATAATACCGACAGTAATCATGAATATGCGCTGTATGCTGAAAAGGTCGATAGATTGGCTATGATAATAAAAGAGAACAGAAAACCAAAGCGCAATGGGGATCGACGGTATCACAAGCAGTGCGATCAGCAATTGCCACACTTTTAAACCGCCGACAAAGCGCGCCACGAACTGCCCGATCATAATGCTCCATGCAAACCACCAGAACAGATAAAAGGCGTGGTAATCCGATAGCGGGCTGATGAATTTGCGAATATTGGTAAAGTATCCGCCGATATTTGCAGCGCTGGAGACGAGGCCAGGCAACCCCATGCCGCTCATGATCCACATCAAACCGATCAACGAAAGGAACAGCGCCGTTGAACCGAGCCCCAGCCATTTCACGTAGCGAATATCAGTACTGGACAGGACCGCCAGCAGAACGACCAGCGCCACCAACCCATAACGCAAAGGCTCCGATATGCCGACAATATAGGTCGGCAAATAGCTGAGGAAGAGAAAGCCCGTAAATGCACATGTGGCGATAATTACCGCGCTGTTGACGAGCTTCACCCAACCGATCTCGAAGAGTTTCAGCCGAGGTTCCACAACGCAAAAATAAAAAGTCGTCAGAAAGTAAAAGGCCCAGACAAGAAAGCCCCAGAAACCGAACTCTATCGCCAGTGGATTGGTGAACCCGTAGACGGATTCAGCCTCATAGACGGGGAACTCGGTAAGTGGAAACATGATGAGCCCAACATCGAGCCCCGACGTAAACAAGATCGCCATGAAAGCAGCAAGCGGAAGCGGGTCATTGCCGCGCAGAACCATCCGGCCAAACCGGACAATGATGACTGCCGATGTCAAAAGCGTCACTGCAATGGCGAAGGAAAGAATTGTATTCACGTGGCTTATCCCATGACCAGCATGTCGTTACCCGCCGTGGGGCGCCGCACCCGAATGTCGTATTTGCGTCGATGAATGATTGTTCTATATAGTTTTTCGTTGTTAATGAAGGCCAGTTGCGGCTGCGATCCCCGCAGAGGGAAATACCAATGGCCGCCCCAGCGTCCCCATCTTCATCGACAGCCCCTGAGAAGAACACGCGCGCTCAAAACCCCGTTCTGTGGCTGAGCGCCAGCCTCATTGCCCTTTTTTCTGGTTTGACGCTTTTGTTTCCGTCAACGTTTGGGACTGGATTGACCGCCGCCAAAGCATGGACGCTTGATCGGTTCGACTGGCTTTTCGCGCTAACGCCCCTCGCTGTGCTGGCGATTTGCGCCACGCTCGCGATCTCACCTTTAGGGCGCACCCGACTGGGCGGCGCGGGTGCGACGCCGGATTTCCGGTTTCATTCCTGGATTGCCATGTTGTTTGCCGCCGGGGTTGGCATCGGGTTCATGTTTTACGGCGCAGCCGAGCCCTTAGCCTATTATACCAACTGGTTTGGCGTGCCGCTCGGCGCAGAGCCTGTTTCGCCGGCGGCGCGGCAGCTGGCATTCA
Organism: Hyphococcus sp.; assembly: GCA_021776335.1. Taxonomy (GTDB): domain Bacteria; phylum Pseudomonadota; class Alphaproteobacteria; order Caulobacterales; family Parvularculaceae; genus Hyphococcus. Next base: position 949,064 of record JAJFGB010000009.1, on the reverse strand, counting down.
GCGCAACGATCTTTCATTGGGGCATAGCGCCATGGGCGATCTACGCGGTCATGGGCCTGTCGCTTGGATTTTTTGCTTACAATAAAGGGTTGCCGCTGACGATACGATCAGCATTTTATCCAATACTCGGTGAACGTATTTGGGGATGGCAAGGACATTTGATCGATCTCTTTGCAGTGGTTTCAACGGTTTTTGGTTTGGCCACGACAATTGGTCTCGGCGCAACGCAAACAGCGAGCGGGCTTTCCTACCTGTTTGGTTTTCAAGTTGGTCTGCCCCTGCAAATTGCAGTCATCGCATCCATCTCCATATTGGCGGCGGTTTCGGTTGTTCGAGGCGTCGACCGCGGCGTCAAATGGCTGAGCAATGTAAACATGGCGCTCGCAATAGCGCTGCTTGTATTTGTAATTTCTGCCGGGCCAACGCGCGCGATTGTCGCCGGCTTCGTTAGCCACTTCGTTCACTATTTGACGGACACACCCCGACTGACCAATTGGATCGGGCGAACAGATAAAGCCTGGTTTCATGATTGGACGATATTTTATTGGGCATGGTGGATTTCCTGGTCGCCCTTTGTCGGCATGTTCATCGCGCGTATATCCAAAGGACGCACGGTAAGAGAATATCTCACCACCGTGATACTTGTTCCCACGGTGATTTCAGTCATTTGGTTCACTGCTTTTGGCGAAACAGCGATCCGCCAGTTTGAAGCGGGGACAGGTGGTCTCGCAACTGGGGTAGAAAGCGCGGCGCTTACTCTTTTTCAGATGCTCGCGGCTCTACCTTTGCCCGAAGTGACCTCAATTATCGCCATGATACTCCTTATCGTCTTTATCGTGACGTCTGCCGATTCAGGGGCGCTCGTCATTGAAGGCATGACCACGCACAAAACGGCGCGCCATAAACAGCGTTGGCGTATCTTCTGGGTCATGATGCTGGGGGTCACGGCCGCAGCGCTCCTTTATGGGGGAGGAGAGAGTGCGCTTAAGATGCTTCAAGCCGGTACAATCGTCGCCGCGCTGCCATTCACTTTTATCGTCTTGGCAAGCAGTGTCAGTTTGTGTCTTGGCATGAGGTCACTCTCTGGCGAGGCGACTTAGGCAGGATCAGTTATTGCACACCAATGGTCAAAGAAGATATTGAATTCTGAGTTCGGCGGAGAGGCACCAGCAGATCACCTTAGCTTGCGATTACCCCAGCGGCACACGCCTCTAAAACGCCTGCGCGGCCGCATAGGCCGACGCCCACGCCCATTGGAAATTATACCCGCCAAGCCAGCCCGTGACATCGACCACTTCACCAATGAAAAACAGACCGGGTACAGATTTTACCTCCATGGTCTTGGAGTGAAGTGCATCGGTATCAACGCCGCCAATGGTCACCTCAGCCGTCCGGTAGCCTTCAGAACCGGCGGGCACGACTTCCCAGCGATGAATCCCGTCTGCAGCGTTTTTAAGTTTTCCATCGGACCAGTCAGCGAGATTGCCGCTCCAGCCTTCCTGCGCGCACAGTTTTTGCGCCAGGCGCCTTGGGAGGATTTCCGCCAGCGTGGTCTGGAAAGCAGTTTTGCCGCCGGCGGCGCGGCGCAGCTTCAAGGCTTCAAAAATGTCGCCCTCTGGCGAAAGATCGACCACTATTGCGCCGCCCTCACGCCAATAGCTGGAGATCTGCAGGATCGAGGGACCGGAAAGGCCACGATGGGTGAAGAGAAACCCGTCCTGGAACGCCGGCGGCTTCTGCTTTCTCGTTTTATCGATAGACCCGTCGGCGACAACTGAAACGCTCGCATCTACCGACATGCCAGCGAGTTCCTTGGCCATATCCTTGATGCCGCCCTCAAAAGTGAGGGGGACAAGAGCGGGGCGTGGCTCAACGATATCGAGGCCGAAGGTTTTCGCGACCTGGTATCCAAAGCCCGTGGCGCCGATCTTCGGGACGGATTTTCCGCCCGTGGCGATAACCAGGCGTGGCGCATGGAAGGCGCCGTCCAGGGTTTCTATACAGAATAGATCACCTTGTTTCGAGACCCGCTCAACCGTGACGCCCGTGCGCAAGGTTACGCCAGCCTCGCGGCAGCCCGAGACGAGCAGGTCAATGATCTGCTGGGCACTGTCATCACAGAACAGCTGGCCGAGCTTTTTTTCGTGCCAGGCGATGTTCGCCGCATCCACACGGTCCAGAAAATCACGCGGCGTGTAACCTCTTAACGCTGAGATACAGAATTTGGGGTTCTCGGAAAGGAAGTTCTCTGGCTTGGTATGAATGTTGGTAAAGTTACAGCGCCCGCCGCCGGAGATACGGATCTTTTCTCCGAGCTTTTCAGCATGATCAAGCACCCGCACCCGGAGGCCACGCCTGCCTGCCTCCGCGGCGCAGAAGAGCCCCGCAGCGCCTGCGCCGATAATGATAACATCAAAATTTTCGCTGGCCTTTGCCAAATCCAATCACACTATACGTGCTTCACAGACATCGTAATCGGGCCTTCAGCGCGACCATTGACGAACTGATCGACCATTGGGTTATCTGAATTACCGATTTCATCTGGCTTGCCGCGCCAGATGATGCAGCCCTGATAGAGCATGGCAATTTCATCGGCGATCTTGCGCGCTGACGCCATGTCATGGGTAATCGAGATCGCTGTCGCGCCAAGCGCTTTCACCCGTTCAACAATCAAATTGTTGATAACGTCGGCCATGATCGGATCGAGGCCCGTTGTTGGCTCATCAAAGAACAGGATTTGCGGATCCGATGCGATGGCGCGCGCAAGACTGACGCGTTTTTGCATGCCGCCGGAAAGTTCCGACGGGGTTAGGTCGCCGACCTCCGGCGCGAGGCCGACCTGGGCGAGACACTCCATGGCCTTTTTTTGCGCTGCCTTGCGTGAGGACTTCTCCGCATGAAGCAGGCGAAAAGCGACATTTTCCCAGATGCGCAGACTGTCAAACAGTGCTGATCCTTGAAACAGCATGCCGGATTGTTTGGTCATGAAGCGGCGGTCAGCCTCGGTGTGGCGCGCGATATTGCGGCCATCAACAACGACCTCACCCTTGTCGGCTTTCATCAGGCCGATAATGCATTTCAGCATGACGGATTTACCGCTGCCTGACCCACCGATCACAACAAGAGACTGTCCTTTCGCAACATCCAAATCAATGCCGCGGAGAACCTGTCGGGGACCGAGCTTTTTATGCAGGTTACGGACGGAAATTTTCATGTCTGTCTTGGCCATGTTGTTTCTTACACCTGAACGAATAAAGATGTGAGGAGGTAGTTTGAGGCAAGAACAACGACCGCCGAGGCGACGACGGCAGTGCGCGTTGCACTACCAACCCCTTGAGCGCCGCCGCTGCTGGTATAGCCATAATAGCAACCCATGACTGAAATCAGAAAGCCGAACACGCCGGCCTTGATCAGGCCGGTGACAACATCGCGCGCTTCTATGAATTCCGAAATATTTTGAATATAAACCGGTCCCGCGAAATCGAGCGCGTAAACCGACACAAGATAACCGCCATAAATGCCGATAATATCGGCCGTCAAAACAAGCAGCGGCAACACCAATGTTGTTGCGAGGATGCGCGGCGCAATCAGATATTTAAACGGATCAACCGCGAGCGTTGACATGGCGTCGACCTGTTCAGTGACACGCATCGTACCGATCTCTGCCGCCATTGCTGATGAACACCGTCCGGCGACCATCAACGCAGCCAGCACGGGCCCAAGCTCCCGTACGATCGAAACGCTTAAAATCTGCGGCAGGAAAGTCTCGGCGTTAAATCGCAAGCTGCCATCATAAATATTGAGGGCGAGAGCGGCGCCGGTAAAAATTGCGGTGAGGCCGACAACGGGCAGAGACGTAAAGCCAATGCGAACCAGGGCGCCAAAAAATGCGCGCCAGTAAAACGGGCCGCTAAACCACGCCAACGCGCCTTGCCCTGCGAATATGCTAACCCGCCCGGTTTCACGTAACGCGTCCAGGGTCAGGTTCCCGGTGGCGGCGAATATGTTCATTGACGATCCCCCCTCAACGCGTTTGCAGACCCCTGGCGCGGGCGCCTAGAGGTAGCGACGATCAACCCGCCCGCCAAGCCCTGTGAGCAATTCATAGGGGAGCGTGCCGCAGGCCGCCGCAGCGTCATGAATGGAGAGATTCGGCCCGAAGAACTCGGCTATATCGCCTGTTTTCACTGGTCTCTTCAGCTTTGTGATATCGAGCGTGATGAGGTCCATGGATACCACACCCGCGATACGGGCCCGCTCGCCATTAATGAAGGCGTGGGCTCGACCCGATGATGCGCGTGGAAATCCATCGCCGTAGCCAAGAGCAATCGTCGCAAAGCGCGCGGGCCCCTCAACCTGATGGGTTGCGCCATAACCGACGGTCTCGCCGCGATCAGCCTGCCTTACCTGGACCACTGGCGCCTTGAGCGCAGCAACGGGCGCTATCCGGTTGTCTTCTTCGTCAAAAGGGCTCGCCCCATAAAGCGCAACACCCACCCGCAAAAGATCATAATGATAGTCCGCGCTCATCATTGCGCCCCCCGATGCGGAGAGGCTGCGCCGCGCACCGGGAAACTGTTGCGCGAGTTCTTCAAATAGCTTGCGTTGCGCTGTGTTTTTCGGATGCTTTGGATCGGAAGCGCAGGCGAGGTGGCTCATCACCATTTCAATGCGCAATGAGCCAAGCGCAGCGATAGCGGCGAGTTCCGACGCTGGCGCCCCAAGACGGTTCATACCAGTATCGATGTGAAGCACAGCCGGCGCGTCTGGTTTTCGGTCCGCCCATTTATGGGCTTGCTCCAGATTGTTAAGCACCGGGATCAGGTTTGCCTGCTCGAACAACGCAGTGGTTTCGGGCAGCGGGCCATTAAAGACATAAATCGCAGGCGCCGGCGTAATATTTTTAAAAATTGCGCGCAACGCGGCGCCTTCTTCGGGATAGGCGACGAAAAAGCTTCGGCATTTCTCGCGCGTCGCCAGCACCTGTGCAACGGCTGCCGCACCAAGCCCATAACCATCGCATTTCACAACCGCTGCGGTTTCGGCGCCCGGCGCACCGTTCCGAACCATCGCATAATTCGCGCAGACCGCGCTGAGATCAATCTCAACCCAGGGGCCAGCGGTTTTTGCGGTAATTGCTGATGGCGGCGTCATAACGTCAGCCTTAAACCATGATACGGGGTTTAAGGCGAGGTGTTGTTGAAAGCCGAACGTGATGGGCGATCAATCATCGGGATGCCCTTTATATCGCTCACCTGCAAGATTCGAGAATTTCGTGAATTTCTCTTCAAAGTGAAGCTCGACCTTACCGATCGGTCCATGGCGTTGTTTGCCGATAATGATCTCAGCGGTGTCGCCAACTTCTTCGAGGCGGGCAAACCACTTGACGTGTTCTTCGGTTCCTTCGCGCGGTTCCGAGCGGCTTAAATAATATTTTTCACGAAACACAAACAAAACAACATCAGCGTCCTGCTCGATTGAACCAGATTCACGAAGGTCAGCAAGTTGGGGTCGCTTGTCATCGCGCGACTCGACCTGTCGCGAAAGTTGTGACAAAGCAATGATCGGCACATTCAGTTCTTTGGCCAGCGCTTTTAAGCCTTGTGAGATTTCGGTAATCTCCTGCACCCGTCCGTCATTGCGTCTGCCTGAACCCGTCAAGAGTTGCAGATAGTCAACGACCAACAGACCAAGCCCGTGTTGTCGTTTCAGCCGCCGTGCACGCGCTGCGAGTTGCGCAATGGAAATACCGCCTGTGTCGTCAATATAAAGCGGCAACTGCTCTAGTTCACGCGAGGCGTGATAGATGCGGTCGAATTCCTCCTGATCCACATCACCACGGCGGATTCGTTCCGACGGTACGCGCGAAAACTCGGACAAAATCCGTGTTGCAAGCTGTTCAGCAGCCATTTCCAGCGAAAACAGGCCGACGATGGCGCCCTCGACAGCCTTCATTGTGCCGTCGGGTTGTTTTTCGGATTTGAGGGCCTTCGCTGCGTTCACAGCAATGTTTGTCCCAAGGGCAGTTTTACCCATGGAAGGCCGCCCTGCTAAAATGATGAGGTCGGAAGGATGCATCCCGCCCATCATGCGATCGAGGTCACGCATGCCGGTGGCGACACCTGCAAGGCCGCCGTCGCGTTTGACAGCCGCGTTTGCCAGTTCAATGGCTTCTGTGATTGCAGAGCGAAAGGTTTTAAACCCGCCGCCATATTTTCCGGTTTCTGCAAGTTTATAAAGCGCTTGCTCGGCATCTTCGAGCTGTAACTGGGGCCGATCATCCAGCGTTGAAATTTTCGCACGTTCGGACATTTCCGTGCCGATCGACATGAGCCCGCGGCAAACCGAGAGGTCGAACACAATCTTTGCATAATCAATGGCGCCCGCTGTCGACGGCACATTGGCGGCGAGTTGCTCAAGATATTTCTTGCCGCCAGCCTCGATGAACCCGGTCGAACTAGACAGGAAAGTGTCTAACGTCACCGGAGACGCCAATCGCCCGCTGGAAATCAGGTCTCCGCAGGCTTCAAAGATCAGTTGGTGGATCGGATCGTAGAAATGTTCATGTTTTAGGAAAGCAGAAGCGCGATAATAGATTTCATTATCAAACAAAATAGCGCCCAGGATCGCCTGTTCGGCATCAAGGCTAACGGGGAGTTTTCCCTCCGTAGCCTGATCGATTATCCCACCTGTGCTTGCCCCATCCGCCATTCAAACGTTAGACCAAAAAAAACGCCGGCTGCAAAGGCAGCCGGCGTTTTATATTTTTCCCCGTGCTGGGGACGCGAGAGCGACCTAAACGTCGGCGCCGTCAGCAGGTTCTTCGCCCTCTTCGCCTTCAACAGGGGCCTGCGCGGCTTCATCGAAAAACTCAGGCGCGGCTTCTGCGTCGTTTTCGGCTTCCTCAACGTCCTGGCCAAATGCGAGAACATTTTCTCCCCGCGCCTGACGTTCAGCTTCGTCTGTTGAACGTGCGACATTGATGTTAATGGAGGCGGCCACTTCCGGGTGCAAAACAACACGAACGGGTATGACGCCGAGGGTTTTAATCGGTTTTTCGAGGCGAACCTGGCCTCGTTCAATATGAACACCGTCTTCAGACGCCGCGGCGGCAATATCGCGCGCGGAGACTGACCCGTAGAGGGCGCCGGTTTCAGACGCCTGACGGATCAGCACGAAAGAGTGTCCATCGAGCTTGCCAGCGGCGGCTTCAGCTTCTGTTTTGCGTTCGAGGTTGCGGGTCTCAAGTTCGGCGCGCTGACCTTCAAACACCTTTTTGTTGCCTTCGTTGGCGCGTAGCGCTTTTTTCTGCGGCAGCAGAAAATTGCGCCCGTAACCTGCTTTGACGCTGACAACGTCGCCCATTTGGCCGAGATTTTCGACCCGTTCGAGAAGAATGACTTCCATGGGTCTTACTCCGATGCGTAGGGAAGCAGCGCAAGATGGCGGGCGCGTTTAATGGCGCGCGCTAGCTCACGTTGTTTCTTGTGGGACACTGCGGAAATCCGCGATGGAACGATTTTGCCGCGCTCTGAAACAAAACGCTGGAGCAATTTCGGATCTTTGTAGTCAATCTTCGGCGCACCGTCACTGGAGAACGGGCAAGTCTTGCGGCGCCGGAAAAATGGTTTTGCCATGATAAGGTTCCTTGTTCCTAACGCCGAGGACCGCGGTCGCGGTCCCGATCTCTATCGTTGCGATCGTTGCGATCCCGTCTGCTCAATACCGGTGAGGGTTCAGGATCGTGCTCTTCGACACGAAGCGTCAGCGTCCGCAAAATATCGTCGTTGATTTTTTCCTGGCGCTCGAGTTCGTGCACAGCGGCAGGGGGCCCATCGATATTAAAAAGACTGTAATGGCCTTTTCGGTTCTTTTTGATTTTGTACTGGAGAGCGCGCAGCCCCCAATATTCGGACTTTGCGATCGTGCCGCCATTGTCTGTGACAATATTGGCAAGTGTTTCGGTCAAGCCCTCGACCTGCGCAGGCGATATATCCTGACGCGCAACAAAAATGTGCTCGTATAACGGCATTGAAACCAGCTCCTCATATGACGATGGAGACCTTGTGAGACAGGCTGGACGTCTCATGGGCCTGCGGCTCGCGAATGCAAAGGGACCATCCCTTAAACCCGGCTTTACTTAAAAAAGCCGAGCGCCTGCGACCATCGCTCGTGAAGCCGCGGGAAATAGCCGATGGGTCAGCTATTGGCAAGCGCCAAACGGGAATAAATCAGCCAAATCAGCGGCCAAGGAAATTCGTGAAAAAAGCCACTGTCGCGGCCTCGCTGCAGTGATCAGCCGCATAGGCTCTGGCAGCATCGCCGAGGCGGCGCCTGAGCGCCTCGTCCTGTTGCAGTTGCCGCAATGCCGCCGCCATGGCTTCAGCGTCGCCCGGCAGCGTTAAAAGGCCGGTTTTACCGTCCCTGATATATTCGCTGACACCGGCCGCCTCGTTGACAATCTGGGCTTTGCCAAGATGCATCGTACCAACCAGGGTAACCAGACCGCAGGGTGTTTCGCGGCTCCGCAGGGGTATGATGGCGGCGTCAGCATGGCCGACGATCGCCCATGCCTTGTCAAATGGCAGATTAAAATGAACGTCAAGATTTGCCGGCGGTGCAAGGCCGTCAAAATTGTGCGGCCGTGCAATCGCGACGAACCGCGTTTCCGGGCAAAGGCGCGCTGTTGCACACAAAGTGTCATAATCGCGTGCTTCGCCGCCAAGGGCCGCCACATAGGGACCTTCGATTTGCCTGGGCGGTATTGCGTTTAAGGGCGGCGCGACACCCCAGGGGGCCCGCAATATTTTCTCCGGCAGCAAGTGAAAATAGTCGGCGTAGAGCGCCTGCTCTGCATTCGTAAACACGGCAAATGCATCCACCAACTTGAATGCGCGCGTCATTAATTGCCTGCGCAGCCCCGTCGGAAGGTCTGTGAAGTTGAATGAAAATGCGAGATGGCGCGCGTCTTTTTTGGCATCGCCCAACAAAGCCGCAGTCCAGGCGGTGGTCCAGGGGCCGTGAGATACGATGATGTCAAAAGCCCGGCTTTGCGCGGCTCTCGCCAAAGCCCCTGCGCCCAGATAGCGGCCAAAACCGGGCAAACGTCGAAGAATTTTAGCGGTGAGGCCAGCGTCAGCGATACGCCCCGGCGCTGTGGAAAAACTATGCCATTCAAGCTGGCGTCCTGAACTCCTGAAGTCTTTGCTCAACAGATCGCGGATCCAGCCCCAATTCGGGTCTGGATTATCAGAAATCACGGCAATCCGGATCGGCGGGCTATCGGCCATTTGGGCTCCCTTTCGCCGCTGATATCAGCGATTGCCGACTGTCGCAAAATTTTGCGGCAAAGACGGATTTAGGCCTCGCTGCTTGCCCTTGCGCGCCGCCGCCGCTATGCCGCGAGCCTGTTATTAATAAGGAGCGTCGAAGGATGGGGCGTGCTTTCATATTTCCGGGACAAGGAAGCCAGGCGGTCGGTATGGGCGCAGCGCTGGCCGATGCTTTTCCGGTCGCGCGTGAAACTTTTCAGGAAGTGGATGATGCGCTCGGCCAGCATTTGTTCGCGCTCATGCGTGAGGGTCCAATTGAGGAACTCACGCTGACAGCAAACACGCAGCCAGCCTTGATGGCCCACTCCATTGCCGCAATGCGCGTGCTTGAAGCGGAAACCGGCGCCGATATCGAAAATTCAATGTTCGCCGCTGGTCATTCTCTTGGCGAATACTCTGCCCTGTGTGCCGCGCGCGCACTCACTCTTTCTGACACCGCTAAATTGTTGCGTATCCGCGGCGAGGCAATGCAGGCTGCTGTTCCTGTTGGGAAAGGGGCCATGGCGGCGCTTATCGGCGTCGATCTCGAAGCAGCGCAAAAAGCCATCGACGGGACCGAGGGTGACGGCGTTTGCGAAATCGCCAATGACAATGCACCGGGACAGGTCGTCATTTCCGGCGAGAAGGCGCGCGTTGAGGCTGTTTGTGCCGGCGCCAAAGGATTTGGCGCTAAGTTGGCGAAACTATTACCAGTTTCCGCACCGTTTCACTCTTCACTGATGCAGCCCGCCGCCGAACGTATGGCCAGCGCGCTGTCAGAAGTGACGATCAAAGCGCCGGCAACGACACTGGTTGCCAATGTCACCGCCAGCGAAGCGCTGACGCCCGATGCCATCCGTGATCTTTTGGTCAAACAGGTGACCGGCCGCGTACGCTGGACGGAAAGTGTCACCTATATGATTGAACAAGGGTGCGAGACATTTGTTGAAGTCGGTTCAGGGAAAGTCCTGAGTGGATTGATCCGGCGCATTAATCGGGATGCCGTCTCACTGAATGTCGGCGAGCCTGGTGATATTGATGCTTACGCTAAGCTGTAGCGGCAGCGCGAAGTTCTAAAAAAGGAAGCACTGCATGTTTGAATTAACGGGCAAAAGAGCGCTGATAACCGGCGCCTCCGGCGGCATTGGCGGCGCCATTGCCAAGGCGATGCACGAACAAGGCGCCAGCGTTGCAATCTCCGGCACACGCCGCGAAAAACTGGAAACGCTGGCTGGAGAGTTAAAGGACCGCGTTCATATCACGCCGTGCAATCTGTCTGACCTCGATGCTGTCGATGCGCTGCCGAAGCAGGCTTCGGAAGCCATGGGCGGCCTCGACATCGTGGTGTCCAACGCGGGCGTCACACGCGACACATTGATGATGATGATGAAGCCAGACATGTGGGACGAGGTGATCAGCGTTAATCTCACCGCATATTTTCGCCTAACAAAGGCAGCGCTGCGCGGCATGACCAAACAGCGCTTTGGCCGCATCATTGGGGTCACTTCAGTCGTCGGCGTAATGGGCAATGCCGGCCAGGCGAATTACGCCGCCTCAAAAGCCGGCATGATCGGCATGTCGAAATCCCTCGCCCAGGAGGTCGCGAGCCGGAATGTGACCGTAAACTGCATTGCGCCCGGCTTCATTGAAACCGCCATGACGGAAGGCCTCAATGAGCAGCAGCGCGAAGCCATTTTGGGGAAAATTCCCTCCCGCGCCATGGGAACATCCGGCGATATTGCCGCTTCCGCAGTGTTTTTGGCCTCTGAAGGGGCAAAATACATCACCGGCCAGACAATTCACGTCAATGGCGGTATGGTCATGATTTAGGGAGGGGCTTATATGGCTCATGTCTCTTTGGCGTTGCAACATTTCGCAATATGCCGTAATCCGCAAAAAAAAAGCCTGTTTCGGCTATGATGGCCAGCGTCGCGATATCAGAATGCCGCGATATAAGAATAAAGAATTTAATAAGGAGCCTTGAATGTCTGATCTTGCAGAACGCGTCAAAAAAATCGTTGTCGAACACCTCGATGTCGATCCGGGGAAAGTTGAGCCGAAAGCGAGCTTCATCGACGATTTGGGCGCGGACAGCCTGGATATTGTTGAGTTGGTTATGGCGTTCGAAGAGGATTTCGATGTCGAAATTCCTGACGATGCTGCAGAAACCATTCAAACCGTTGGTGACGCGATTAAATTCATCGAAGAACAGAAGAAATAAAAAGTTCATCGATGTGACGAGCCGCTGGACCAAAGCGCGTTGGCGGCGCCGTTTGCCAATCAAAGTCAATTTCGCACCGGCGCCTCAGCTAGCGCATATTATTCACGCTCGATCCTTAGACGGAGGCAGCTGACATGCGACGCGTTGTGGTCACCGGAATGGGTATTGTCTCGCCTCTTGGGGCGGGCCTGGATGCTGTGTGGAAGCGCCTTTTGGATGGCGAATCCGGCGCTGGTCGGATCGAAAAATTCGATACGTCAGCCCTGTCGTGCCACATAGCCGCGGAGGTTCCGCGCGCCAATGGTTACGGTGGCGGCGCTGATGCCGGTGAAGCTGCATTTAACGCAGATGATTGGGTTGAGCCGCGCGACCAAAGGCGCATGGATGATTTTATCGTATATGGCATTGCGGCGGCGCAAATGGCGTATACTGACTCCGGCCTCGACATTAAAACCGAAGATGAACGCGAACGCGCTGGCGTGATGACCGGTTCCGGTATTGGCGGTCTGGCCGGGATTGAGCGCGAAGTGCTCGTGCTTCGCGACAAGGGCCCGCGCCGCGTTTCGCCATTCTTTATTACGGGCAGCCTTATTAATCTCGTTTCCGGACAGGTCTCGATTCGCTTGGGACTGAAAGGGCCTAACCATGCGGTAGTGACGGCGTGTTCATCGGGCGCACACGCGATCGGGGATGCAGCGCGGTTGATCGCGTTCGACGATGCAGATGTGATGCTCGCTGGCGGCGCCGAATCGTCAGTATGCGAAATCGGCATGGCCGGCTTTGGCGCTTGCAGGGCGCTGACAACCAATTTCAATAATGAACCGGAAAAAGCATCTCGTCCCTATGACAAAGACCGCGATGGTTTTTTGATGGGCGAGGGAGCTGGTTTTGTCGTTCTCGAAGAGTTCGAGCGAGCAAAGGCGCGCGGCGCAAAAATCTATGGCGAAATTGTCGGCTATGGATTGTCAGGCGACGCGTATCACATCACGGCGCCGGCAGAAGACGGTGATGGCGGGTATCGCGCCATGCGCATGGCGTTAAAGCGCGCAGGCATAACGCCGTCCGATATTGATTACGTCAACGCCCATGGCACATCAACGCCGCGCGGCGACGAGATAGAGCTGCGCGCTGTAGAGCGTCTGTTTGGCGATGCAGCAAGCGATCTTGTCATGTCCTCGACCAAATCTTCCATCGGCCATTTGCTCGGCGCCGCTGGCGCCGTTGAGGCGATATTCTGCCTGCTTGCGATGCGAGACGGTATCGCGCCGCCGACACTCAATCTGGATGAACCTTCCGTTGAGACGCCAATTAATCTGGCGCCGAAAGCGGCTATAAAAAAGCCAATTAACATAATCCTTTCAAATTCCTTTGGTTTTGGCGGTACGAACGCCTCACTGGTGATGCGCAGCGTTGACGGGTAGAGTCGCGGGACGGCGGTGGAGGCGGTATGAGGGTGAAACAAATCAATAATTCAACAACCGTTCGCCAACATGGCGGTGCGCTAAAATCCGCTGTCTTGTTTGCAGGCGGCCTGGCATTGCTCGTCTTCGCCGCGCTCGGCGTCGGCGGCTATCTTGCCTGGCGCGAAGCATCAAGCCCGGGGCCGTCCCGGCAGGCGACAATCATCTTGTTCGAACCCGGCAGTTCGGTTTCTAAAATCGCTGACGAACTTCAGGAAGCCGGTATTGTTCGCTATGCAGAGCTTTTTACAGTTGTCGTTCGGCTGCGCCGCGCTGAAAATAAAATAAAGGCGGGAGAATATTCAATTCCCGCGCAATCCAGCATTGTGAGCATCATCGATATTTTGATCGATGGAAAAAGCATATTGCATTATTTTACAGCGCCGGAAGGATTGACGGTCGCGCAAATTCTTCGATTAATCGATACCGACCAAATTCTCGATGGCGAGACCACACTCGAACCCGCAGAAGGTGAGTTGCTGCCAGAGACCTATGCTTTTACGCGCGGCGCTTCACGCGATGATGTGGTCCGGCGCATGATGAAAGCACAGGATGCGGTTATCGACGAGTTATGGCCGGCGCGCGCAACTGAGTTGCCGTTTTCAACGCCGGACGAGGCAATCATTCTCGCTTCCATCGTCGAAAAAGAGACTGGCCAACCGGAGGAACGCGAGCAGGTGGCGGCGGTTTTCATTAATCGGTTAAAGCGCAGAATGCGCCTCGAGTCCGACCCAACCATTATTTACGGCCTGACCAAAGGCGAGCCTTTGGGGCGCGGTCTTCGTCAAAGTGAACTGCGCGCCGAAACGCCGTATAATACCTATGTAATTTCCGGATTGCCGCCGACGCCGATCGCCAACCCTGGACGCGCCTCAATTGAGGCCGTTTTAAATCCCGCCGATACGGACGACATATTCTTTGTGGCTGATGGAACCGGCGGGCATGCCTTTGCATCGAATTTACGCGATCATCTGGCCAATGTCGCCGAATGGCGGCGTATCGAACGCGAACGCAAGCGGGACGGTTAGAGCATGATGCGAAAAAGTGGCCCCCGGTTTTTAGCAAAATCATGCGACAAAACAAATATAAGGAGCAAAATGCTGATTCTAGTGTTTTGCGTTTTGCTCTAAATGAGCGCTTCGCTTTCATCAATGACGGGATTTGCGCGCATTGATGGCGCGCATGAACGCTGGCGCTGGACCTGGGAGCTCAAAAGCGTCAATGGGCGGGGACTGGAGCTGCGATGCCGGTTGCCACAAACATTTGACAGTCTTGAACCGGATTTGCGTAAAACGGCCAAGGAAAAGCTCAATCGCGGATCGGTCAATGTCTCTCTTACGATGCACAGTGATACAGGTGAGGCGCGCTACCGCGTCAATGAAGCAGCACTCGGTGATGCGATCGCAATGATCGAGAAAGTCAGCATGAGGCTGGAATGTGCGCCGCCACGCGCTGAAGGGATATTGTCTCTACGCGGCGTTATCGAGCCCACCGATGACACTGAGGACGAAAATGCCCGCAAAGCGCTGAAAATTGCCTTGTTAGAAAACTTTGCAGAGGCCATCGATGCGCTTGCCGTCGGCAGAATGTCCGAAGGCGCTGCAATGTGCAAAGTGCTGTCGGCTCAACTCGAAGACATAGAAAAGTTAGCCCAGGAGGCGTCCGCCCTGGCGGCTGCGGCGCCTCAAGCCATCAAAAAGAGAATTCAAACACAGCTGGATGAGCTTCTTGCCAGTGGCAATATTCCTGAGGATCGCCTGGCGCAAGAGGCCGCACTGCTGGCGCTGAAGGCAGACATTCGAGAAGAACTCGACCGGCTCGCGTCCCATGTGGTTGCTGGCAGAGCGTTGCTGGATGGAAACGGGCCGGCCGGCCGACAGCTTGATTTTCTGACACAGGAATTTAATCGGGAAGCCAATACGCTATGCTCCAAGGTACAAGATATGGAGCTGAAGCGAATTGGTCTTCAGTTAAAAAAAGTGATCGATCAGATGCGCGAACAAGTTCAAAACATTGAGTAGGGATGGAAAATGATCGGCGGTGATCTGAAAGTCGCCCGCAGAGGATTGATGTTCATTCTCTCCAGCCCATCCGGCGCCGGGAAGACGACGCTCGCGGACAGGCTGCTCACAAAAGATGGTGAAATGGTGCTGTCGATCTCCGCGACAACGCGCGAGCGCCGGCCGGGTGAAGCCCACGGGAAAGATTATTACTTTGTCGCCGAAGATGAATTTTTTCGCATGCGCGACAACAATGAATTTCTCGAATGGGCCAATGTCTTCGGTCACTTTTACGCGACACCACGCTCCCTTGTAGAAGACACCTTGCGTCAGGGAAAAGACGTTCTGTTTGACATTGACTGGCAGGGCGCCCAGCAGGTTGACGAGGCCGCCGGCGAAGATGTCGTTAAGGTATTCATATTACCGCCGTCACGTGACGAATTGGAACGGCGATTGCGCAAACGCGCCCAGGATCCCGAAGAGGTCGTACAAAAACGCATGGCGAAAGCTGATGCGGAGATTTCTCATTGGGCGGAATATGATTACGTGATCGTCAATTATGACCTTGATGAGTCAGAAGAATTATTGCGATCAATCCTGTTCGCCGAACGCCTGAAGCGCCGCCGTCAGATCGGGCTTGCCAAGATCGTAAAAGAAATGATGGGCGAGGATTAACCTCACCCATCGGTCATTCAATTCATCATCGCGTAATTGAAAAATTATTTATAAGCGATTTTGTCAATCTCGTAGGAATGCGAGCCGCCCGGCGCAAAAACCTCGACGCTGTCGCCTTTCGACTTGCCGATAAGGGCGCGGGCTATTGGCGATGAAACAGAAATCTTGCGCAATTTTACGTCGGCTTCGAGATCGCCGACAATCTGCCAGATTTTCTTTTTTTCCGTATCCTCATCGATCAGGGTGACGGTGGCGCCAAACTTGACCGTATTGCCGTCTAGCGATTTCGGATCGATGACCTGCGCACGCGTGAACTTGTCTTCAAGCTCGAGGATTTGGCCCTCAATCCAGCCCTGACGTTCCTTGGCGGCATGGTATTCCGCATTCTCAGACAAATCGCCATGGGCGCGCGCTTCGGCAATCGCTTGAATGACAGCCGGACGCTCCTCATTTTTGAGAATCCTGAGGTCAGCCTCAAGCTTTTGATAACCTTCAGTGGTCATCGGGAACTTTTCCATGTCTTCGCCCTTTCCTCAATAAATGAGCCTATCGCCTTGAAATTTGGCGAAAAAAAATGCGCGGCCGGGCGGGCTCGCCACGGCCGTCGCTGTTAGCTCGGCGGGCTATGTAGTCCCAAGCCGGCTAAATTTCAAGGCGTTTCGGTGCGGTATAATTTAACCGCGGCGGGACCGCCGCCATCTCCTGACAACCGGTCCTGCCAATGGCGCCGGAACGACTACCAGATCCGCACACGCTCCTCGGGCGCCAGGTAAAGAGCACTGTCCTCCGTGATCTCAAAAGCGTCATACCAGGCATCCAGATTGCGGACGACGCCGTTTACCCGATATTCCGGCGGGCTGTGAGGATCTGTGACGAGCCGACGTCGGATTTCATCCTCGCGCGCCTTGGCGCGCCAGACCTGGCCCCAACCGAGGAAGAAGCGCTGATCGCCGGTCAAACCGTCAATCACAGGCGCTTCACCGCCGCAACAGGCGTCAAGATGGCGATGATAGGCTGCATAGGCCATCTGCAGGCCGCCAAGGTCGCCGATATTTTCGCCCATGGTGAGTTCGCCATTGATGAACAGACCTTCAACCGGCTCATAGGTTTCATATTGACCGCCAAGCGCATCAGTTTTGGCCTTGAAGCGCTCATCGGCGGTTTGCGTCCACCAGTCACGGATACGTCCGGCTTCGTCAAAGCGCCGGCCCTGATCGTCAAAGCCATGTCCAATTTCGTGCCCTATGACAGCGCCGATGCCGCCATAATTGACGGCTGGATCTGCAGAGGGATCAAAGAACGGGGCCTGAAGGATGCCCGCCGGAAAGGTAATCTGGTTCAATAACGGGTTGTAAGACGCGTTGACGGTCTGCGGCGGGTAGGGCCAGATCACTCGATCTACGGGTCCCTCAAGACGATCGAGCTGCTCTTGCCACTGGAACTCGGTAATCGCGAGCGCGTTTTCGAGCAGCGTATCAGCACCGATCTCAAGCGGTCCGTAGTCCGTCCATTTCTCCGTATAGCCAATTTTTGCTTCAAAGGTGGAGAGCTTCAACAGCGCCCCTTCGCGGGTCTCGTCGTCCATCCATTCATTGAGTTGAAGTCGTTCTTCCAAAGCGGCTGTCAAGTTACCGACCAACACTTCCATCTCTGCTTTGTAAGACGGCGGGAAATGACGCTCCAAATAGATCTGACCAACGGCTTCACCGAGACCGCCATTGACTTGCTGAATTCCACGCTTCCAGCGTTCGCGTTTTTCTTCAGTGCCCTGAAGCGTGCGTCCAAAAAATTCAAAGCTGGCGTCATCAAACGCTGTCGATAGATTGGCAGCCTGTTCATTGATGAAATGAAACGCCAGATAATCTTTGAGTACATCCATTGGAGTGGCCGCGAAGAGCTCCGCTGCCGCATCGATTTCCGTTGGCTGCAACACAACGAAGGTGTTCACGCCGCCAAGGCCGACTTCTTCAAATACCAACGACCAGTCAAACTCGGGCGCCAGCGCAGCGAGCGCTTCCGGGGACATGGGGTTATATATTTTTTGAATATTGCGAGAGTCCTGCGCCGACCAGTGGATTTCGGCCAGGGAGGTTTCCAACGCAATCACTGTGTCAGCACGTGTCGCCGCATCTTCAAGACCGGCAAGCTCCATCACTGCTGCGACATAATTTTTGTAAGCTGCGCGATAGTCAGCAAAGCGCTGATCTTCTTTTAGGTAGTAATCGCGATCGGGCATGCCGAGGCCTGACTGTCCGATGATGGCGACATATCGCGTCGTATCGGCCGGATCAGGGATGATACCAACGCCGAAGGGCGCGTCGCCATGCTGACTGGCATAGGCTTTCATCAATCCTTCGGGACTGTCGATGGCGTAAATCGCGTCAAGATGCGGCTGCGCCGCCGCGACGCCAATCTCATCAAGGGCGGCAACGTTCATCCACGAACCATAAAAATCACCAACTTTTTGTTCCAGCGATCCAGGCGCTGCTTCCTTTGCCGCCAGTTCTTCGACGATAGCGCGGACATCTCCTTCCGCATCAAGGCGCAGCTGATCAAACATGCCGTAACGGGAAAGGTCCGCCGGAATTTCCGTCGTCTTCATCCATTCGCCATTCACATAGGCGTTAAAATCATCGCCCGGATTGACGGTAAGATCGCGCTGATCAAGATCAACGCCCCACGCGCCGATCTTGGCCGACTTTTCTTGCGCTGACGTTGTTGCGGTCCCGCCGGGATTGTTTTCGCAGGCGGCGATCGATCCTGCCATGACAAGCGCTATAAGCGCGGCGCCTAGATTAAGATGAGATTTCATTGGAACGTCCCCTTTTAAAAAGTGCTTTTGATGCGGTTATCCGTGTTCGGTGTAGTCTCATAAACTAACTTGAGGTGTTGACGCATTAAAGACGGCTCACCGTGCCGATCATACTATTCGCCGCGAAAATAGGCCTGTAGCGGCGTCACTTCGAGATCGCCCGCACGCATAACCTCAATTGCTCTCACGGCGGCGCGCCCGCCCGCAGCGGTCGTAATACACGGGATTTTTTGCGCCAGTGAGGTGATACGGATCGATCGCGAGTCTTTGATCGACTGGGCGCCCTCGGTCGTGTTGAAGACCAGATCAACCTCGCCATTCTTTAGCGCATCGACAATATGCGGCCGGCCTTCAAGCACTTTATTGACGCGCGACACATCAAGCCCTTGCTCGATAAAATAATCAGCAGTCCCGCCGGTTGCGATGATCTTGAAGTCCATTTCGAGAAGCCGTTTTGAAGTGCTGATCATCTGCGCCTTGTCAGAATCCTTGAGAGAGATGAAAACGCAGCCGGACATCGGGATATGCGCGCCGGCGCCGATCAGACTTTTTGCGCGCGCTTTGGCAAAATTGACATCGACGCCCATGACTTCACCGGTAGAGCGCATCTCGGGCCCAAGAACCGTATCAACGCCTGGAAAACGCGAAAACGGAAAGACCACTTCCTTGACAGAGACATGGCTAAAGACGGGATAGGAAAGTCCGAGCGACGCAATTTTATGCCCGGCCATCACCTTCGCCGCGATTCGGGCGATCGGCAATCCAGTAGATTTCGCGACGAAAGGCGCCGTGCGTGAAGCCCGCGGATTAACCTCAAGAAGGAAAATCACATCCTCTTTGATCGCATACTGAACATTCATCAAGCCGACAACGCCCAGCTCAAGCGCGAGCTGCGTTGTTTGTTCTTTTAATTCCGCGATCATTTTGTCGGAAAGCGTATAAGGCGGCAGCGAACAAGCGCTGTCGCCGGAATGAACGCCAGCTTCCTCAATATGTTCCATCACGCCAGCGATAAAGACCTCTTCACCGTCGCAAATGGCGTCCACATCAACTTCAACAGCGTTTTGCAGATATTGATCAAGGAGGAGGGGCTCACGGGGTGATATATCAATCTGCGCGGTGGCGAGATAATGCTTCAGGCCCGCTTCATCGCGGACGATTTCCATGGCCCGGCCGCCCAGGACATAAGAGGGCCGTGTCACCAGGGGATAACCGACGCTCTCGGCAAGAGCAGCTGCACTCTCACGAGACGGCGCCGTTGCATTTTTTGGTTGTTTAAGACCGAGTTTCGTAACCAGCTTCTGGAAACGCTCGCGATCTTCGGCAAGGTCAATAGCGTCATAGGACGTACCCAGAATGGGAATGCCCTCAGCGTCGAGAATGCCGGCAAGCTTGAGCGGCGTCTGCCCGCCATATTGCACAATGACGCCAAGGAGTTCGCCCGATTCCTGTTCCTTGCGCACGATTTCGAGAACATCTTCTGCCGTGAGCGGCTCAAAATAGAGCCGGTCGGAGGTGTCGTAATCGGTTGATACGGTTTCCGGATTGCAATTCACCATGATCGATTCAACGCCAATATCAGCAAGCGCGAACGCCGCGTGACAGCAGCAATAGTCAAATTCTATGCCCTGACCGATGCGGTTGGGTCCGCCGCCCAGGATGATGACTTTTTTACGATCGCTGGGTTTGGCTTCGCATTCCGGTGCGCCACCAAAGGCAGGCTCATAGGCCGAATACATATAGGGTGTTTTGGCGGCGAACTCGGCCGCGCAGGTATCAATACGTTTGAATACCGGCTTCACGCCGCGATCGTGGCGAAAGGCGCGGACCTCCCCTTCATCTCCGTCGCAAAGCTGGGCAAGGCGCTGATCGGAAAAGCCCATGGATTTGAGCGCCCGCAATCGTTCTGCGTCACCGGGCAGGCCGTCAGCTTCGACCTGCCGTTCAGCTGCGACAATTTCTTCGAGCTGCTCAAGGAACCACGGGTCATATTGGGTGATTGCGCGTACTTGTTCGATCGCCAACCCATGACGGATCGCCTGGGCCGCGACCCGCAGCCGATCCGGCGTCGGCGCTGCCAGCGCTGCGCGAAACGCATTCGCATCATCGCCTTCATCAAGACCGGCGATATGGATGGGATCGAGCCCGCAAAGCCCGGTCTCGAGCGAGCGCAGGGCTTTTTGCAGCGACTCGTTGAATGAGCGGCCGATCGCCATCGCTTCACCAACAGATTTCATCGCAGTTGAAAGGTTGGGTTCAGCGCCGGGAAATTTCTCAAAGGCAAAGCGTGGAATTTTGGTGACAACATAATCAATCGACGGTTCGAAAGCAGCAGGTGTCGCGCCGGTGATATCATTATCAAGTTCATCGAGCGTGTACCCGATCGCAAGCTTTGCGGCGATGCGCGCAATCGGAAAACCGGTAGCTTTCGAAGCAAGGGCGGAAGACCGCGACACGCGCGGGTTCATCTCAATAACGATGAGGCGGCCAGTATCAGGATGAACCGCAAATTGAACATTAGAGCCGCCAGTCTCTACGCCAATTTCGCGCATCACCGCGATCGACGCATTACGCATGATCTGGAATTCTTTGTCCGTCAGTGTCAGCGCGGGCGCCACCGTGATGGAATCGCCCGTATGGACGCCCATGGGGTCAATATTTTCGATGGAGCAAATGATGACGCAGTTGTCCGCCTTGTCGCGAACAACTTCCATCTCAAACTCTTTCCACCCAAGAAGGCTTTCGTCGATCAACACCTGACCGACAGGGGAGGCGTCAATCCCCGAGCGAACGATATGCTCAAACTCTTCGCGGTTGTAGGCAACGCCGCCGCCGGTGCCGCCGAGGGTGAAGGCGGGCCGGATAATCGCTGGCAGGCCGATCTCATCGATCTTCTGTAGCGCAGTCGCAACGCCGGCAGCGCGATCATAACCGATGATGGCGCCAGCTTCGTCCCTGATCGGCGGTGCAGCGGCAATCGTCGCGCGCGGATTTTCCAGCCCGATATTATCCATGGCGGCGCGGAATTTTTCGCGGTCCTCGGCTTTTTCGATAACATCGGCGCGCGCGCCAATCATCTCGACATTGTATTTTTCAAGAACACCTGACTGTTCGAGCGCCAGTGCACAATTAAGCGCTGTCTGGCCGCCCATGGTCGGCAGCAACACGTCAGGACGTTCGCGCGCGATAACTTTTTCGACAAAATCGGGCGTAATCGGTTCGATGTAGGTGGCGTCAGCAAGTTCCGGATCGGTCATAATCGTCGCCGGATTGGAATTTACCAGAATGACCCGGTAGCCTTCCTCCTTCAGCGCTTTCACCGCCTGAACCCCCGAATAGTCAAATTCGCAGGCCTGGCCGATTACGATCGGCCCTGCGCCGATGATCAGGATCGAGGATATGTCTGTACGTCTTGGCATCTTTACTCGCGCGCAGCCGCGCCAACGAAGCGGACCCTGGTGGATCGCTCGCGAGCGGGAATGGAATCAGTTGTCGGCTAAAGCGGTGTATTAGGTGATGACGCCCGGAAAAAAAAGCCACATCCGTCGCAAATCCACAATTTGCATGAAATAGCGGCGATTCTTTTGAACCGGGGAACGCTGCGGCGCGACTGATATTGAGAGACCTGAATGGAAGGAAATCTCAATGGACTACGGTAAAGCCACCGAGACCCTGATGGGTATGGACGACGAGACATGGGCGCGGCACGCAAATCCGCTGAGCGGATGGACCAGACTAGCCACAGCGCCATTCTGGTTCCTCGCTGTTTGGAGCCATGTCTGGATCAGCTGGTATGCCCTTGGGCCCATTATCATCCTTGTTGCCTGGACGTGGCTCAATCCGCGGGCTTTCCCGCCACCAAAACGCAAGTCAGCATGGATGACCAAGGGTGTCCTCGGCGAAAGGGTATGGCTCAACCGCAAAAATGTGCCGATTCCGAAAGGGCACGCCCGTGCAGCATTCCTGACCAGCTTAACAGCCGGCGTCACACTGCCGATCGCGATATATGGCTTTATGGCACAGGATTTCTGGGCCGCCTTTCTCGGCTGGCACTTTGCGGTCTTCGCAAAACTCTGGTTTCTCGACCGGATGGTCTGGCTCTGGGACCTCATGAAAGAGGAAAACGCGCTCTATTGCAGCTGGGCCCGGTAACAACGCGCTGTTGACATAACACCAAAAGGTTTCATATAAAGAGAAACCAAAAGGTTTTATGTTATGAATATTCAAGATCCAGCTCAGCCGATTTTCCGGGCGCTTGCCGATCCAACGCGGCGCGCCATCCTGGCGATGCTCGCCAGCGGCGATCGTCCGATCGGCGACATCGCCGCCAAGTTCGACATGACCCGGCCAGCGGTCGCAAAACATCTCGCCATTTTGAAAGAGGGCGATTTGATCAGCGTCGAAGCGATAGGCCGTGAACGGATTAATAAACTCAATCCTGCTGCGCTTAAAACCGCGCAGGACTGGCTCAATCACTTCGATCATTTCTGGGATGATCGCCTGTCAAAACTTAAACAAGCTGTAGAGGAAAAAAAATGACCGCATTAAACATCGTCAAAACAATATTTCTAAAGGCGCCGCCATCCCATGTCTGGAAATTCCTGACCGAGGCGGACAAGCTTGCGACGTGGTTTCATCAAGGTGAAAATGATTTAACAGAGGGCAGCGACTGGGCGCTTTTGACCAATAGCCTTGGCAAAGAAGGCGAGCGCATGTGTTGGGGAACAGTCAAGGAAATGAAACCACCAGCAAAGCTGGTGCACACCTTTACCCATCCATTTTTGCAAGAGGTTGAAACAACCTGTACCTGGACGCTGGAAGGCGTTGGCGGCGGCACAGTGTTAACGCTCGTCCACGAAGGATGGGACAAAGTCGAAGACGATGCCTTCGGTATGGCGGCAAACCACGACACTGGCTGGGACGAGCATTTTGGTCGCTTGCGCCGGGTGTTGAGGTAACGGAAAATTTAGCTGCAATCAGGCGCCCGGGGATACTGGGCGCCTGATTTTCCGTATGGTTCTATGCTAAGATTTTCCAAAATCGGGCGCTGTATTGGGCGCCAATCATATTTTGGAGGGGATCATGCGGATTTTATTGGCAATGCTGGCAGGTCTTGTGGGGTCTGGCAGCGCATTCACGCAAGAGAGCGTCGATATTCGCGAATGGGAAGTTCCTTACGAAAGCTCCCGCCCGCGCGATCCCTTTGCTGAAAGCGCAAACTCCGTTTGGTTCGTTGGCCAGCGCACCGGCTATCTCGCGCGTCTTGATGTCAGCACAGGCGAGATTTCGAAAGTTGATCTAAAATCTGGTTCTGGTCCGCACAACCTCATTGTCGGGTCGGATGGCGTTGTCTGGTATGCGGGTAACCGCACCAGCCTGATCGGCCGCTATGATCCAGCGACCGGCGTGACCGAAGAAATTCCAATGCCCGATCCCGCGGCGCGTGATCCGCATACGCTGGTTTTTGATGAGGGCGAAAAAAACATCTGGTTCACCCTGCAAGGCGCCAATATGATGGGTCGGCTAAACATCGCTTCACGCAAGGTCGATCTTATTCCGTCAAAATCTGAGCGCGCGCGACCCTATGGTATCAAGATGGCGCCCGATGGGTCCGTCTGGATCGCGTTATTCGGCGTGCCAAAGCTTGGTCACATCGATCCCGACACGCTGACACTCACGGAAATTGACCTGCCGCGCGCAGAGACGCGCCCGCGCCGCGTTGAAGTAACCGAAGATGGCCGCGTCTGGTATGTGGATTACGCCAAGGGCATGCTCGGCGTTTATGACCCGGCGAGCCAGGAAATCGAGGAATGGAAAATGCCGCAAGGCGAGAGCGCTCGGCCCTATGGCACCGCGGCAGATTCGAGCGGCCGGATTTGGATAGTTGCAACGGGCACGAAGCCGAACATCTTTTTAGGGTTTGATCCGGCAAGTGAGGAATTCTTTGGCGAAACCAGCATTCCGTCCGGCGGCGGCTCAGTGCGCCATATGCACTACCATCAGCCATCTGGCGCGATCTGGTTTGGTACTGATACAAATTTTGTCGGTCGCGCGATTGTTGAACCGATCGATGATTAGCAACCCCATGCGCGCTTTGATCGGCTTGATATTCGTTGCTGCGTTTAATGTCAGCACAGCGCACGCCAACCCCGATGGCGCGCCATGGGGCGCCGCTGATCCAAATGCGGCGATGAATTGCGCATCCTGTCATTATGATCAGGAACCGGTTTTGAACTCCGCAGCTATCACACTCGCCGGCATATCGGATCAATATACGCCGGGCTCGGTATATATAATTGCCATCTCCTTTTCTCGAATGGATACCGGTCCTTCCGGATTACTTGTTACCGCGACTGGCGGAGAATTATACGCTGGTGGCGGCTTTCTGGTGGCGAACGGAAATGAAATTCGATCCATCCGCCAAAAAAAAGCGGAAGGTGAAACCAAATGGCACATGCGGTGGCAAGCGCCTGATGTCTCGGAAGACAAGGTCACATTCTACATCGCGGTCAATGAGAGCAATGACGACCAATCGCCTTTTGGAGATGTGATTCATTTTAAGGCGGTGACTATTCCGTCGGAATAATAGATCGCCATGTTACGGTGGTTGCTTAGATCGTCATTGCGGGCTCCGACCCGCAATCCACACGCAGGCGCCGTGCTTGAATTCTGGACCCCGGATCAAGTCCGGGATGACGCATAGCGCGATGAAGCTGCAAAATGCAGCAAAGCTTCTTCACTGCCAGCGTTTTGACAGTTTCTGATCTATTTCATTCGGCGCCTGTTTTGTGGCGCCGCCATAACCGGTGATGCTGTCGCCGACAAAAGGATTTGATTTACGCTCAGCCCCAAAAGTTGAGGTGGGGCCGTGGCCCGGCACAAACTGCATCTCGTCGCCCAGAGGCCAAAGCTTTTGCGTAATCGAATTGATCAGCGTTTGATGATCGCCGCGCGGAAAATCCGTGCGTCCGATTGAGCCCGCAAATATGACATCGCCGACAAAGGCGATATTGGCGCCCTGATGGTGAATAACCACATGGCCTGGCGTATGGCCGGGTGTGAAAACAACATCAAACTTGATCCCGTCGAGTTCCAGCTGATCGCCATCATTGAGCCATTTGTCCGGCTTGCAGTCTTCGCCGGCGCCGGGGTGACCATATTGCGCCCAGTGAGCGGCGATCTCGTCGAGCCAGAATGTATCTTCCTGATGAGGGCCGATGATGGGCGCGCCGGTTTCGCGTTTAATCGCTTCTGCGCCGCCTGCATGATCGAGATGACCGTGGGTGAGCCAGACCTGTTCAATCCGCGCATCGAACTCCTCGGCGGCTTTTAGAATCTTTTCCGGTTCGCCGCCGGGGTCGACCACTGCGGCTTTGCCCGAGGGCGCGCGAATGATCGAGCAATTCTGCTGGAATGGCGTTACCGGGACAACGCGAATTTGAAATGGCGGTTCTGTGTTTGTCATAGGTCATAGATAGCGGCGGCGCTGATTGATTTAAAGCGGCAAGCTCACATTGGATCGTCGAGTTTGTGACCAAGCGTGATTGGCCGCCACAAACGGGACAGGCTAGTTCTTCCTCAACAGCAAAATAACCAATTCGCAGGGGACCAACATGATCAACCGCTCGACGCTCACCGCCGCATTCATCCTGTCCTTTGCAAGCGCCGCCGCGCTCGCCCAGCCGGCGCTGGATCGCGAATATGAGGCGTCCCAAAGAGCGCTTCAGGCCGCCATCAATCAGGCTGCCGGTTCGACACGCACGGCCATCGTTCTTCCCATCAGCGCTCTTGAAAACCCGGTTCTGGCGCGATCAATCACGACCATCGTTAAAGACCCCGGAAGCGGTCTCGCGATCGAAGGCTATGATCCGGTCGGTTACTTTACTGAAGGCAAAGCCTTACTTGGCGATCCGACCCATCGGGCCGAATATCAAGGCGCCACATTCTATTTCGCCAACGCCGAGCATCGGCAGATGTTTATCACCACACCTGAGAAATTTATTCCGGCTTATGGCGGCTATTGCACAGAAACGCTGGCTAACGGCGCCCTTACGCCTGCGGACCCTGTCCACTGGACCGTCCATGGCGACCGTCTTTATCTGACGCGATCAGCAGGCGCCAACAATGCCTTCCGCGAACATCGCGGTCGATCGATTGAGGCGGGGGATCAATATTGGGAGCAGGCGGATACATTCCTGAGCAACGCCAATTTCAGTGCTGTTTCAAAAGACGGCTAGCCGCCGACAGAAACAGAACGCAACGTCACCAGGGCGGTCGCGCAAAGAATGCGATCGCCGTCTTTTTCTCCATAAACATCGGACTGAACAACGCCGATCGATTTCCCTGCGGAAACAACCCGGGCTTCAGCGGCAAGCATATCGCCGGCCGCCGGTTTCAGAAAATTGATTTTGAGTTCGATCGTCAAGCACGCCCGGCCTTCAGGCAGCACTGTCGTATAGGCCGCGCCGGCGGCGTGATCGGCGAGCCCCGTGACAACGCCCGCATGTACATAGCCGAGGAATTGCGTCAATTCCGGCTTTGGCGCCACTTCAAGGGTGATGGCGCCTTCTTCGAAACTGCGGATTTTAAATCCCGCCTCTCCGGTAAAGCCCTGGTCAGTGATTTTCTGAAAGAGCGATTTCATTTCTTCTTGTGTCATGCGTCAGACACTAGGCGGGCTCGCATTGGGTGAAAATGAAATTTGGCAGTTGCCGCTGCATTATGGTTTTATGACAAAACGCAAATCCGTCAGATAGCTCCGCAACAAGGTCTCATGACATTAACGATCTCCAACCGCGATGCGCGCCGGCTATGGCTTGACCGTCAGGGCTTGGCGGAAACGCCCACAGGCGCGCTTGATGATGACGGATTGACGGCAATCGTCGAACGGTTGGGGTTTGTACAACTCGATACGATCAGGATCATTGCGCGCGCGCATGACCATATTCTGTGGTCGCGAAACCAGAACTATCGGGAAGAGATGCTCGACGGGCTTGTTAAAAAGCGTGTTGCGTTTGAGCATTTCACTCATGACGCCTCAGTGCTGCCTATGGCGTTTTATCCTTATTGGCGCCGGCAATTCGATCGGATGCGTCGGCGCGTGGATGACAGCCGCTGGTATGAATACATGCCTTCCAAAAACGCGCGCGAAAAAATCCTCAAACGCGTTGAGGCGGAGGGGCCTTTATCGACGCGGGATTTTGAAACAAAGGCAAGCAAGAAAACCAAGGCGGCATGGGTGCGTCCGCCCCATAAGGTAGCGCTTGATTACTATTGGTATGCCGGCATCCTCGCGACCTGCCATCGGCGGAATTTTATCAAGCATTATGACACTTGCGAAAAAGTGATCCCTGCGGAGGTGCGGAAAAAGGAACTAAGCGACAACCGGCAGATCGACTGGCTCTGTTCCAACGCACTCGACCGGCTCGGTTTCGCCAGCGAGGGCGATCTCCAACGTTTTTGGGATGCGATGGATCTGGACGAGATCAAAGCCTGGACAAAAAAGCGCCGCAAGAAACTCGTTGATGTCGAAATCAAAACTGCCAGTGGCGAGACCTACAAGGCGCTGGCGCCAGAGGATGTTGAAGAAAATCTCACGCGGCTGAAAGCGCCAACCAGTCGATTACGCCTTTTAAACCCGTTTGATCCGGTCATTCGTGACCGCAATCGCTTGGCGCGATTATTTGGTTTTGATTATCGCGTTGAGATGTTCGTACCCGCTGCAAAGCGCCAATATGGCTATTATGTTTACCCAATGCTCGAGGGCGACCGGTTTGTCGGTCGCATTGAAGCCAAAGCCGACCGCAAACAAGGACGCATTCAGGTTGACAATCTCTGGTGGGAGAAGGGCGTGAAAGCGACGCCGGCGCGCCTCAAAAAACTCGACGCTGAACTGGAGCGCATGGGTCGGTTTGTCGGGGCGCGGGACCTGGAATGGAAATGCTAGAGAGCCTGAACGCGCCTATGCGGCTTTCAGCCCATCAATAAACCGCCGGAAAATATAAAAACTGTCCTGCGGGCCAGGGGAGGCCTCCGGGTGATGCTGTACAGAAAACGCCGGCGCGTCTTTCAACGCTATGCCGGAATTTGATCCGTCAAAGAGTGAGACATGCGTTTCCTCGACATTGTCCGGCAATGTATCGCCATCCACTGTAAAGCCGTGATTCATGGAGACAATTTCGACCTTGCCAGTGGCGATGTCTTTCACTGGATGGTTTGCGCCATGATGGCCATGGGTCATTTTTTTGGTTTTGGCGCCGGCCGCGAGCGCCAATATCTGATGACCGAGGCAAACGCCGAAAGTCGGGATTTTGTTTTCAATCAGCTTGGCGATGACCGGGCCGGTATATTCTGCAGTCGCTGCCGGATCACCTGGACCGTTGGATAAAAGAACGCCGTCAGGCTTTTTCGCCATGATGTCGTCATAGCTTGCTGTCGCCGTTACGACGGTCACGCGGCAGTTTTCACTGACGAGGCGCCGAAGAATGTTTCGCTTAACCCCATAATCAATGACGACAATATGCGGCCCGGTAGCATTTTGGTTTGCGTATCCATCAGGCCACGCCCAACCGCTTTCATGATGCGCAAAGGACTGAAGTGTTGTTACATCTTTCGCAAGATCGCGCCCCTCAAGACCTTCCCAGCTTGCGGCGCGGTTCTGCAATGCGGGTACATCAAACTGACCGGCCGGATTATGCGCAATGACCCCATGTGGCATGCCTTGCTCGCGAATAAGCGATGTTAGCGCGCGCGTATCAATGCCTGCGATACCGACAATGCCACGCCGGCGCATCCAGGCGGAAATATCAATCTGTGCACGGTAGTTTGACGGGCTTGTCGCTTCGGCGCGGAAAATCGCGCCGCGCGCTGCAGTTGCAGCCGCAGAGGATGCATTTTCAGTGTCATCACTATTGGCGCCGACATTACCGATATGGGGAAAGGTAAAGGTGATGATCTGCGCTGCATAAGACGGGTCTGTCAGTATTTCCTGATAGCCCGACATTGCCGTATTGAAGCAAACTTCACCGACGACTTCGCCAGTCGCCCCAAGCCCCTGCCCATAAAGCACTGTTCCGTCTGCAAGAATTAGAGCGGCCGTCGGTTTTTCGGCAGACGCTTGACTAATCTTCATGGATGAATATCTCTTCCCGGCTTCGTTGCTCATGCGACGGCGCGGCCAGGCTGGCGATAGCGGCTCGGGCTCGCGCGCAAAATCGGCCGGAAGCTATGCGAAGGCGACCTAGGGGTCAACAAACGGATAAGATCGAGTTTATCCCACTGAAACAACAAGATAAGAAATAAAAAAGGCGGCGGCGCGGTTTATAAATCGCTGACGCATCGTTCTTTGGAGAATCACAATGCTCAGAGAGCAAATCGGTACAAACCTCGTGACGGCGATGAAGGCGAAAGATGAAAAATTGCGCGTCGCGACGCTGCGATTGATCAACGCCGCCATCAAGGATCGGGATATCGCGGCGCGCGGCAAGGATTGCTGTGAAGGCGCAACCGATGAAGAAATCCTCGCAATCCTGACAAAGATGGTGAAGCAGCGCGAAGAAAGCGCCGCCGCCTTTGAAAAAGGCTGTCGGCCGGAACTCGCCGAACAGGAAAAAGCGGAAATCGAAGTCATCCGCGAATTCCTGCCGCGCCAGCTTTCACAGGAAGAAACAAAGACAGCGGTCGAGGACGTCATCAAGGAATTTGAAGCTTCCGGCCTCAAGGATATGGGCAAATGCATGAACGCCCTGAAAGAACGCTATAATGGCGCGATGGATTTTGGCGCCGCCGGCAAGCTCATGAAAGAATCGCTGAGCTAGAGCGGTATTCAATCGAAAACAGTTGCGTTTTAGCTCATCTCTTTCGCGCGGCGTTTGCGCAAATGCGGTTTGAGCGCAATCTTCCGAAGCCTGATTGATTTTGGCGTCACCTCGACCAGCTCATCTTCATCGATATAAGCAATCGCCTGTTCAAGGCTCATGATTTTTGGCGGCGTCAGGCGCACGGCTTCGTCTTTGCCGGCGGCGCGGATATTGGTGAGCTGCTTAGCTTTTAGCGGATTAACGTCAAGATCATTTGGCTTGGCGTTTTCACCGACAATCATGCCTTCATAGATTTTATCGCCCGGCGAAATAAACATGACGCCACGATCTTCAAGATTCCAGATCGCAAAAGGTACGGCTGTGCCGTCGCCATTGGAAATAAGAACGCCATTGCGGCGTCCCTCAATCGCGCCCTTATAAGGGGCGTGTTCGAGGTAAGACCGGTTCATGACACCGGTGCCGCGTGTGTCGGTTAGAAATTCGCCATGATAGCCGATCAGCGCACGCGCCGGCGCGTGCATCACAAGGCGCGTTTTGCCGGCGCCCGCCGGTTTCATTTCCGCAAGCTCGGCTTTTTTCTGTGACAGCTTTTCAATGACGACGCCGGAATATTCGTCGTCAACGTCGATCACGACTTCTTCGATGGGCTCAAGTAACGTCCCGTTTTCGTCACGGCGCGTCACGACTTGAGGCCCCGACACGGCTAGTTCAAAACCCTCGCGGCGCATATTTTCGATCAGCACGCCAAGTTGTAATTCGCCGCGGCCGGCAACTTCAAAGGCGTCTTTATTTTCAGTTTCGGTGACCGAGATCGCGACGTCGCCTTCGGCCTGACGCATCAACCGTTCGCGAATAACGCGCGACTGCACTTTGCTGCCTTCACGGCCGGCGAGGGGCGAGTCATTGGGAGAAATCGTCACCGAAAGGGTCGGCGGGTCGACCGGCTGCGCCGGTAAGGGATCAGTTGCCGTAAGATCGCATAGGGTGTCAGCAACCGATGCTTTCGAAAAACCGGCTAGCGCGATGATGTCACCTGACCGCGCCTCTTCGATGGGTGTTCGTTTCAGGCCGCGAAAGCCCAGCACCTTGGTGACGCGCACTTGCTCAATGACGCTGCCATCATGGGACAATGCCTTCATCGTGACGCCCGGTTTGGCGACGCCCGAAACAACCCGGCCGGTTAATATCCGCCCAAGATAGGGATCGGCCTCCAATGTCGTCGCCAACATTTGGAAAGGTTCAGTGTCGCTGTTTTCGCCGGTTTGCGGCGGCGGCACATGGGCAATGACAGTTTCAAATAATGACGTCAGATTCTCGCGGGGATCTTCAAGTGTCCGCGCGGACCAGCCATCACGGCCGGCTGCGTAAAGCGTTGGAAAATCGAGTTGCTCATCATTGGCGCCAAGGGCGCCAAACAGATCAAACGCCGCATCAAGCGCCTTATCAGGCTCTGCGCCCGGACGATCGACTTTGTTAAGAACCACAATCGGCTTGAGACCCAGCGCAAGCGCCTTGGACAAAACAAACTTGGTCTGCGGCATCGGGCCTTCGGCGGCGTCAATCAGGAGAAGGCAGCCATCGACCATGGACAAGATACGCTCCACCTCGCCACCGAAATCAGCGTGACCCGGCGTATCGACAATATTGAGCCGTACCGGTTGATCGCCCTTTTCCCAGACGACACTGGTGCATTTGGCAAGAATGGTGATGCCGCGCTCACGTTCAATATCATTTGAATCCATCGCGCGTTCGGCCATTTCCGAGCCTTCGCGGATCGCGCCGGACTGGCGCAGCATCTCATCGACGAGCGTGGTTTTGCCATGGTCCACATGGGCGATGATGGCGATATTTCGGAGCGGTATTGTGCGTTGCGTCATGGGGCCGCGAGGTGCGCTATTTTTAGCCGGTAAGCAAGGGGTTATATCGATTTCCCTACAAAGACGTGCAGATTGGGCTATAGACAAACCCGTGGGCGACAGGCGCTCCGCCGCAACACAAGCGGACAGGGAGAGGTCGGGACAGCAGGAATGGCGCATTTATTCATCAGCTATTCGCGAAATGACCGGCCGGTCATCGAAAAGCTGTCGGCAGTGCTGGAGGAGGCAGGCCATTCTGTCTGGTGGGACCGCCATATCCGTGGCGGCGCCGCTTTTGCCAAGGATATCGAGGCCCAGCTTCACAAAGCCGACGCCATTATCGTTGCCTGGTCGTCAGACGCCAATGAATCTGACTGGGTCAAGGATGAAGCGGTTTTTGCGCGCGACAAGGGCAAGCTGATCCCGATTTGCCTCACTGATTGCGAAGCGCCCATGGGATTTCGGCAATATCAGACCATCGATTTTCAAAACTGGAAGGGCGATCCGGCTGCACCGGCGACGCACTCACTGCTGAGCGCCATTGCGGAAATTAGCGGCGGTGAAGCGCTTGTTCCGCCGACGCCAGCGAAGAAAACCTGGGTCCAGAAAATCATGACGGAAACGCCCTACCGGCTCAGCGCCGGCGCAGCTGCGCTCGCGCTGGTGGGGTTAATTGTTTTGTTCTTTATGGGCGGCGGATTGGGCCCCAACGATGGGCCGGCTTCAGGCGCGCTGCCGGGGCCATCCGAAGTTTCAATTGCAGTCCTGCCTTTTGCCGACATGTCGCCAGAGGGCAATCAGGATTTCTTCGCGCGAGGCTTGTCGGAGGAGCTCTTAAACCTGCTTGTTGGCGTTGAAGGCCTGGGCGTTGCGTCACGCACTTCATCTTTCACCTATACCGAAAGCAAGATCGAAGAACTCAATATCGATATCGAGGACATCGCCGGCCGCCTTAAAGTCAATCACATCCTTGAAGGCAGCGTCCGCAAAATGGGCGATGAAGTGCGGATCACTGCACAGCTGATCAACGCCCGCGATAACAAGCATTTATGGTCAGATACTTTTGACCGGCAATCAACAGATATCTTTCGCATTCAGGATGAGATCGCCACCGCCGTTGTCGTTCAACTGCGCAAGGAATTCGGCATCGAGACTGCCGGCGCGCCAATCGTCAAAAAACGCGACACTGAAAATATCAGCGCTTATGAAATGTATCTTGAAGCGCGCGAGCTCTATCTTGGGCGCAGCGCCGGTCGCGCAACCCTTGAAAGAAGCATGCATCTGTTTGAGCGTGTGGTTGAAATGGATCCGGGGTTTGCCAGGGGATGGGAAGGGCTGGCGGCTGTTTACGGCGTCGCCACCAGCTATGGCATATCGGACCGGGATTATTCGGCCCTGGCGCTCGTCACCAATAAAAAGGCGCTGGAAATCGATCCAGATCTTTCCATGCCTTACGCGGTTATCGGGCTGACCTATCGCACCCATTACCCAACGCCCTGGGCGGAGAGCTTTGACAATCTCAACAAAGCGCTGGAGCGCGATTCGAAAAATGTCAGCGCGTGGCAGTGGATTGGTATGAACTATATGGCTGTCGGCGCCCATGACAATGCTGTCAATGCTTTTACGAAATGTCTCGAACTCGATGAAACCCGCAAACAATGCCGACGCTACCGGTCTGCCTCCAATTTTGTCTTGGGCGACATGGACGCAGCGATGGCCGATGCCAATGTGAACGCTGAGGCCAACTATTTTAGAGGGTTCGATGTTTATATTCCAGCGCTCCTCATGCGCGACGAACGCATGATGGCCTATGCCGCTTCACGCATGGAGAACTGGCAGGTGGGCTTTCCCCATTATGAGCTGATCAGCGCATTGGAAGATCCTGACGACCAGCGGCCAGGCCGGCTCCAGACCTTCCTGAATTGGGGCGATAAAAAGAGAGTCGATGTCTCGGACAACACCAACCTTATGCTGGCGCTGCGGGCTTATGACGACATCAATGTCAACACATTTGACAATGATTATGTTTATCTGTGGCTGCCGCAATTTTCTCACTATCGCAAAACGCCGCAATTTAAGCAGCTTACGGAAGATTTAGGGCTTGTCGCCTATTGGCGTGAAGCGGGATTTCCGCCGCAATGCCACGTTTTATCTGAGACGGATTTTGAATGCGATTAATATTCAGGGCTTGCCTGCTCGACAGAGTTCTGTCGAAGATCTATCGGCAATGGCGCCTTCTGTAGAGACTTGGCGTCAGGCCGGTCCATTGCTTGAAGCTGCGGGCAAAAGACGTTCTATCAGAATAACCTAAAGTAGCGGCGACTCTTTTGTCGTCATCGCCCTTTGCCAACAACTCCATAGAATAGTGCTTTTTGTGCGCAGTAAGCATATCGCGCGCGGAGTGCCCCTCTCTGCCCAGCCTTCGCCGCAGCGTTTTTTGTGTGGTGTTCAGTCCGTCAGCGATATTTGATACGCTCCATTCACAAGGTTTGGCTTTATTAAGAAACTCCACGACGCGACTATACATGCTGGGGTTGATCCGGCTCATCAACTCTTCGCAGGCCTGTTCCAAATTCTTATGGGCTTTTGGGTTGTTTGTTTGAATAGGCATATCCACAACGTCCCGAGATAGGACAGCTGCAACCTCCGTTTGCTTAAAACGAATTTCACACTCTGGAAACAGGTCTACATACATGCGCCAGTGTTTTGGCCTTGGGTAGTCAACGCGAATTTCTTTCAAATAAGAATCGAGATGAGCTATCGGTAGGCTAATGAACTTCCAAACCGCAAGATTTTCTTCCGTGATCAACATATGGGCAGATGGGGAATAAGAGTCCTTATCTGTACACGTTACAACAAAGTTGTCATTTTCAATTCTGTAGCCATAATCCACCGTACCGCCAATCACATCGATGAACTCACTGAGTTTTTGAAACGCCACACC
The DNA here is from genome assembly GCA_021776335.1 of Hyphococcus sp. Taxonomy (GTDB): domain Bacteria; phylum Pseudomonadota; class Alphaproteobacteria; order Caulobacterales; family Parvularculaceae; genus Hyphococcus. Next base: position 913,966 of record JAJFGB010000009.1, on the reverse strand, counting down.
GACCGTCGGCGCCGTAATTAACATCGCACCCAACACCCCCTGATCGGCGAAGCTGGATGCTGAAGGCGAGCGAAAACCGATCCCTGGCAAGGTCGACAGTTCAGCCACCCGCTCATAAACCGCCGTAGACTGAGCGAATGTCGCCAGACCGCCTTCGTCCATTATCTCTGACACAGTGATGCCCGTACCGCGCAAAACATGGGAGCGGTGATACCCTTCCTCATCCGCGATAAGATCGACAAGGTTCTTCAAAAAATGAATTGGGACATAAGTTTCGGCCATTCACATTTGTCCGTTTTTGTCTCGTTATTGGTCTGTTTTTGTATAGTTGAGCAATTTACTGATGAAAAGCAGACGAAATTGACCCCATCGGAAATTTGGAGATTGATCAATGAGGAAGATGAACAGGCTGAGCATGTACTTGATGTCAGCGATCGCAATCGCTTTCTATACAACGCCCCTTCGCGCTGACGTATCTGGCGATCCAGAAAAAATTAGCGGGTGGGTTGTGGCTTATGAAACAGATTCAGTTGGCTCTGTTGAGCGTGGAACCTTAAAGCGGCTCCTAAGAGCCATGCGCGCGGGTGCTGACGTCAAGGTAATGGTTGACGACCAATATGTACGGACTTGCGATTTTGTTGAGGCGTTTAGCGTCGGCGGCGTTGAACATCTCGGCTGCCAAAGCACGAATGTCGCCTTGGTTAATGGCGTGGAGCCAATCGTTGTCGTGAGGTCCCCGCCATATCTGACCTATGAATGGATCGACACAAGAGGGCAGTACGGCCTTGCACGAGCTTCAGTGTACGGTGGCGCAGATCTTGGGCGGACTGCAATAACGCTCAATTCCAAATTAACGTGGTTTGCCCGTGTGCGATGATTGGACCGGCTGCCCAACCCCGTAATTCAGGCAGATTAAGAACACCTCGGCTTCGGCGCCTTGTTGTCACGAAGCCGAGCCTCATGCGCCACGCCGCATTCCGCAAACGGCTAGTCAGAGATGCGGTCAATATCCTAGATTTTTTTTGGGCTGCGCTTGTTGATGTTGCTCAAAATGGCGGAGCGCCACATCCAGCGTAACAGCGCATAGAAATGCGCTGCATTGCGAAGATCGCTGCGGGAGCGATCTCTCACACTCGAAGCGGGTTGCATCTATATTGTTTTTTCTCATGGACTTCTATAATAAACAGTAGACGACGCATGTAATCAACTCATGAGGGTTCATGTCCAACCACAGCAAAAGCTTGGGGCTTGTCGTCGCTATCTCTCTTATGGTCGGAGCAATGTCCGCCTGGGGCCAAGACCAACGCGCCCACCCAGGAGCACCGTGCCGCGTAACCCCCGGTCTTGAACTGGGCTGGAGCGCCCAGGAAAAATGGGTCTGGACTCAGATATGTGAGGGAAGAACAGCCGACCTCAACATGCGGGACGGCGGCGTACCATTGTCGTCGAGTAATAAAATGGATTTTCCCGCGGATCGAGTTCTGAGTGAACGGTTTTTGAAAACCATTCTGCTTCGTGCGCCCTTTCGCGATGCTATTCCGGAAAAAGGCGTTGGGATTGACGGCGCATTGTTTCTGGAAAGCTTGAATTTTTCCAACGCCAGGATCGATGCTCAATTGGAACTCACCGGCTCACTGTTCAAAGGGCCCGTTTTTTTTCCTGGCGCCGAATTCAACAGATCGTTGAGCTTTGATAATTCCCAATTTGAACAAGAGTTGGAGTTGTATGACGCGCACATCGGTAAATCTCTATTTATGGGCGCCGGCGCACATTTCGTCACTGTGAATCTTAGCGGCGCCAGTATCGACAGCTACGCAAATTTTGATGAAGCCAAATTTACAGGCGAATTGAATATGAACAGTATTCGGGTCGGCAGGAGTTTGTTTATGCGCAGCGCCGAGATCGGACCTGCCAACCCCGAGAACCTAAATGCCCTTCCTGTCGTCGATCTGATCGGCGCCAGAGTTGACGGGGAAGTTTCGATGAGCGGGGCCAAATTCACAGGCCAGTTGGACATGAATGGTATTCAGATCGGCGAACTTTTGTTGATGGATAATGCCGAGTTCACACTCGCCAATCCCAAAAACGCTCACTCCCCACGCGTTGTCAATCTAAGCAGTGCCAATGTTGGCGGTCAGGTTTCCATGTTGGGAGCCAAATTCAAAGGCCTTTTGGAAATGAGCAGTATCCAGATAGATGGGCATTTGTTGATGCATGACGCCGAGTTTGCGCTCGCCAACCCAGAAAATCCTGAGGCCAACCTCGTAATCAATATGATCAGCGCTACTATAAAAGGCCAAATTGGGGTGGGCGGAGCAAAATTCGCAGGCGATTTGGAGATGGATAGCGTTCAGGTTGGCACGCATTTACTAATGCGCGGAGCACATTTTGAGCAGGCTATTTATCTATCCAGCGCTAAAATCACCGGTGTCTTACAGTTTTCCAACGGCACGGAAACAGCCACCTGGGGAGAAGGCGCTTCAATCTATTTGGGAGAAGCGCTGGTTCAACGGATTGCGATATCTGAGCACGCACTACCGAACAAAACGAGCGAAAATCCATGGCCGCTCTCACTGGAAGGGCTTCAATATCAACGCTTAACAACAATCGTCGGCGAGGACGTGAACAACACGTTGGACGCAGACTGGTACAAGCAACACTGGCTCGAGAAGAGCAGGTTTTCGTCTCAACCCTACAATCAATTGGCAAGTGCGCTGGAACGCGAAGACAGACCTAATGTTGCAGCAGAAATACTCTATGCCAGCAAGGAAAAACAACGGCAGCGGGCAGAAGGATTGAGTTGGATCAATCTGACGCTTCACAAGTTTTTGATCGGCTATGGCTACCGCATTTACTTGGCGTTGATCTGGATAGCCGGTTTCGTTGCTATTGGTGCGGTTGTCCACAAGACGTCATCGGTGGCAGAAACCACAAGACCTGCCGAGAGCATTTTTTTTAGTCTTGATCTACTCATACCAGTCGTCAAATTACACGAACCACACTACAAGATCGAATTCGATAGCTGGCGCCGATATTATTTTGCGGCGCATATTTTAACGGGATTCATCCTTGTTTCGTTCATCCTCGCAGGCGTATCGGGGCTGACTCAATAGGGAGTTTCACCGACAGCAATTTGCGATTCCCCAACCGCTCTAGCGCAGACTAGCCCTTACGCCCACGCTTGTTGATGTTGCTCAAAATGGCGGAGCGCCACATCCAGCGTAACAGCGCAAAGACTGTCGCCGGGATAAAGGCGAGTGTCGCCCAGAGGCTGAGCGCTTCGACGGGCAGGGCGGACGCAATCAAGAGACCGACATAGGCGGCGACCGCAAACAGCGCCGCCACAACTGTCGGCCGGGCGATTGCGCGCGCGCGCAAGACCCACAAAATCCCTTTGACAATCAGTGCAGCGAACAGAATCGCAAAAGCAATGGCGACGCCTTTGCCAAGAAGGTAACCCGCAGCAGCGGGGTCTTTAGTGAAATCCACCGGCACTGGCGCTTGCGAAGATACAAAAAGCGGCGGCGTATCAATCGCCATGGGCAGGTCAATCGCCGAGGTGATATGGCCCATCGTGATGATCTCCTTGCCGCTTGTCACATCCCAGACACGCGCCGTGTTATCGCGGGAACCGCTGACCAACCTCGTCCCGTCAGACGAAGAGTCCAGGCCGCGCACGCCGCGCTGGTGGCCTTCGAGCTCCGCAGCGACAGTCTGATCGGCGACATTCCAAAGGCGGATCACCGGATCAATGCCGCTGGTGGCAAGTTTATTGTCGCCGTCAACAAAGGCGACAGCAAAGGCTTTGTCAGCGCCATGGTTGAAACTGGCGATGCGGTCGCGCGACTGTGTGCGCCACAGTCGAATGCGGCCATTATCCGCGGCCGCGGCAAACATCGACCCGTCATTGGAGAATTTCACATCATTGCCGGGACCGCCAATTGAAACGGCGCCGATGCGGGCGCCATTGCGCCAGTTCCACAAACGAACATTGCCGTCCGCAGACGCCGAAGCGAGAATATTTCCAGCGGGATCAAAATCAACCGCATTCACGTTGTCGCTATGGCCTGTCAGCGTGCGGAGGATGTCGCCGGTCTCAGGGTCCCAAATAATAATTGTGTCATCATTGCTGGCTGTGGCAATCGCTGATCCATCCGGCGACCAGGCGGCGTCAACGACCGAATTTGCATGGCCGGTTAACTTGCGCACCAGTTTGGCGTTTGATGTTTTCCAGATATTGGCCGACAGATCGCGCGAAGCGGAAACGGCAAAGTCTCCTTCAGGTGAAAAATCGGCGCCCCAAACCCACTCTTCGTGGTCGGTAAAGGCGCCCAGCTCGACACCGGTGCGTGCATCCCACAGCTTTACGGTTGAATCGTCTGACGACGTTAAGAGCCGGTCGCCGGCCTGATCAAGCGTGACATTATTAATGTCAGCGCCGTCAATCCCTTTGACCTGAACGCCTTCAAGAGCGGCCGCATAAATCCGCCCCTCCAGAAGAAGCGGCGCCGTTGCGATCAGCGAAAACAAAATCAGCGCAATGAAGGAACGCGGCAGCAACGCAAGCGATGCTGCGCCGGCGGCGCGGTCGGCTTCGAGCGTGCCGATGCGTGACAGAAAGGCGAGTAACCCCATGCCGCCGACAAAGAACGGCCGATAGGTTGGAAATACAAAATCTGACGTATAGGCCAGCGCCGCAAACGCGGCGGCGATCAACCCCGCCATGAACACCGCCTGGCCATAAAGAGCCAGACGCTTTTGCGAACCGGTGGTCGTGTATTTGCTTGAAGCGCTTCGTTGTTTTGGCATTTTCTTTTGCTTGGGTGGCTTTACTTTTTTTGCCGGCTTCGCCGTCTCTCGAACAGGTTCGGCAGCAGGTTCCGCTGCCGGCTCAGGCGCACGTCGGCGGGCAGGGGCGCCGCCGCCGCTGCGCGCGCCATTTTGGATGGCGTCAACGAAAGCCTTCAGCGCAGGGTCATTCAGATTGCCGCGCCAATGGGTTAAATCTGCTGTTTGAATTTGCCGGAAGCCGAGCGGGATATCGACATTGTCGATCAGCGCTGGAAACAAAACATCGCGCGCCGCGCCTTCATCGGCCTCGTCGCAGACAAAGCGCGACCCGACAGAATTGCGTGACCAGACAACCAGCACCGATCGCGTGCTGTCCAGGGCGTCAGCAATCTCCTGACGGAAACCGGCGCCGGTTTTGATATCTGGGTCCCACCAGACCCGTAAGCCCTTTTGCGTCAGCGCATGAGCAAGCTTTTCGATCTTCGGGCGATCTTCGCGCGAATATGAAATAAAAACGTCGTGATTCGCCAAAACCAACTCCCCTGGGGGATCCCCCGTGGCTGCCCATTCCCCACAAATGCTGCGGCGAGCGCCCCGATTTAGGCGTGCCCCCGCATACCCTGTGTGGACAAACTATCAAAAGCGCTGCCGTGAAACAATCAGCTAACCCCTCGCGCAAGCAGCCCTGTGGAGAAATAGGCAGGCGCCAGCCGCTGAATCCAGCCAATATCAGCCAATTCTACCGTAAAAGGGCTTTCTCCCGCCGATCCAGCCAAATAAGGATGGCGGCCCGAAGCCCACGCGGAACCTTGCCTGGACGTCCGCCGGAACCTGTTTATCGACCATGCCCCGTTTCACGCCCGACTTTCTTGATGAATTGAAGGCCCGTCTCAGGCCCTCCGACGTCATCGGTCGTTATGTGAAGTTAAAGAAGCAAGGCAATGAATGGGCGGGGCTTTCTCCCTTTACCAAGGAAAAGACGCCAAGCTTTTTCGTCAACGACCAAAAGGGTTTTTACCACTGCTTTTCTTCCAGCAAACATGGCGACATCATTTCGTTCCTGCAGGAAACGCAGCGACTGACATTTGTTGAAGCGATAGAGCAACTGGCGGAGGAGGCGGGTCTGCCTTTGCCGGTGGAAACGCCCGGCGAGGCGGAGCGGGCTGAAAAAGCGCAAGGTCTTGCCGAAGCGTCGGCCGCGGCCGCAAAATTTTTTGCAGCCATGTTGCATCGCGCCGATGGGCGCGTCGCCATGAATTATTTGACCGGCCGTGAGGTGACCAAGGAACAGATCGAGGCGTTCGCCATCGGATTCGCGCCATCGTCGCGATCAGCCTTAAAGGATTTTTTGCTCAATAAGGGGTTCACGGAAGATACGCTGATTGAAGCCGGACTGTTGATCAAACCCGATGACGGCTCGGCAAGTTACGACCGGTTTCGCAACCGGGTGATGTTTCCAATACGCGGGTCCCGTGAGCGCGTCATTGCTTTTGGCGGGCGGGCGCTGGATCCGGATGCACGCGCAAAATATCTAAACTCACCGGAAACGCCGCTCTTTCACAAAGGCTCTGTTCTTTATAATTACGCCCCGGCGCGGATAGCGTCGGCGGACGAAAAAGCGCCGCTGATTGTCTGCGAAGGCTATATGGATGTCATCGCGTTGTGGGGCGCGGGGATCAAGCGCGCCGTTGCGCCGCTGGGAACAGCGCTGACCGAAGACCAGCTTGCGCTGCTGTGGCGCGCTTCCGATGAACCGGTTTTGTGTTTTGACGGCGACAAGGCCGGGCGGGGCGCTGCATTCCGGTCCGTTGATCGGGCGCTGCCTTTGCTGAAGCCTGGAAAGTCGCTCAGCTTTGCATTTATGCCGGAAGGACAGGATCCCGATGATTTGTTGCGGGCCGAGGGCGTCAGCGCCGTTAATCAGGTCCTCGCCGATGAACAGCCGCTCGTTGATGTGCTTTGGGACCGTGAGATCCAGAACCATGCGCTCGATACGCCTGAGCGGCGCGCCGCCCTGCGCATGCATCTGCGCGACCTTGTCAAAGCCATTGCCGATAAAGACGTACGCAACGCCTATGGCGCTGAGCTGGCAAAACGCCTCGATGAGCGATTCGCGCCGCCGAAAAGAAAATGGGAAGAGCGAAAGCCCCGCCAAGGCGGCGGCTGGCAGGGCAAACCGGGCGATCAGCGTGGTCGCTACGCGCCGCCCGCGCGGCCAACAGATGACCTCAAACGGCGCGGCGGGCCCTCACAATGGAGCCGCGAGGCAGTATTCCTGCTCGCGGCAGTCAACCATCCGGCGCTGATTGAACGCCAGGAATCGGCATTTTTTCAGCTCGATATTGTCGATCCAGGCCTCAAATCGCTCCTTAGTGAGATTTTGTCAGCGATTTCAGCCAATCCCGGCCTTGACAGCACGGCATTGAAAAGCCATCTCACCCAAACAGGCGCGGCAGGTCCATTGGAGCGGGTCTTGAATGATCCAGAGCTCTCGAAACAGCGATTCCTCCGCCCGGAAGCTGAGCTAGACGAAGTTGACCAGGGGTTTCGCAACTCGCTGGCGCATCATCTATCTGAATCAACACTAAAACAGGAGATCGCTCGTTCGGCGTCCCAGATATTCACCGACGGCGATGAGGGCTGGATAGCGGCGACGGCGGCCCGAGAGGAACTGATCAATTCGAGCAAACTAGGTGAGGCCGAGGCGCGCGATGAAAGCGACTCGCCAAAGCGGTTTGAAGACGCTCTGGATCGAATGAAAAAGAGCGTTGATACAAAATTTAACCGGTAAGGGTTTTTTACGAGATGGCGAAAAAAGCAACGGCGACGAAAAAGACAGAAGCGGCGGAACCAGGCGACGGTCCCATCCTCGATCTGTCTGATGCGGATGTCAAAAAACTCATCAAATCTGCAAAATCCCGCGGCTATGTCACTTATGACGAACTGAACAAAGTACTGCCGTCCGAAGAAGTTTCATCTGAACAGATCGAAGACATCATGGCCAAGTTGTCCGATATGGGCATCAATGTCGTCGAACACGAGGAAGATGAAGAAGACGACGCCGCGGCCGCCAAAACCAAAGCCGTCACAACAAAAGACGATAAGAAAACTGGTGTCATCACCACCAATACAGGCGCGTCCGCCGATCGCACAGACGATCCCGTCCGTATGTATTTGCGTGAGATGGGGACCGTCGAACTCCTGTCCCGCGAGGGCGAAATTGCGATTGCAAAGCGCATCGAGGCCGGCCGCGAAACAATGATCCGGGCCTTATGCGAAAGCTCCCTGACCTTTGAAGCGATTACAGTGTGGCGCGACGAACTCGAAGAAGGCCGTGTTTTGCTGCGTGATATCATTGATCTTGACGCAACCTATGGCGGCGGTCCCGAAGCGCGCCCTGACATGACGCAGCCCGACGTCGCTGAACGCATCCATAAGGAAGAAGCCGAAAAAGCCGAAGTCGCCGAAGACGACGAAGACGACTTCGATGAGGGTGCTCTGTCGCTGTCTGCAATGGAAGCAGAATTACGCGACGGCGTGATGATGACGTTCGGTGATATTTCAAGCGACTATAAGAAACTGCGCCGGCTTCAGGACATCATGATCGAAGAGCAGTTGAAGGGCGACGATCTGTCGTCCTCTCAAATCAGACGCTTTAAGAAACTGCAAAAAGACATCGTCGAACGCGTACGTTCTGTGCGGCTCAATAATCAGCGGATCGAAGCCCTCGTTGAACAGCTTTATGATATCAACCGGCGGCTGATGGCGCTTGAAGGAAAGCTCGTGCGTCTTGCCGATACTTATGGCGTTAACCGCCAGGAGTTTCTGTCGGAATATATCGGCGCCGAGCTTGATCCGGAATGGTTCGATCGCATCTCGAAAAAAACCAGCAAGGGATGGCATAATTTTGTCACCAAAGTTGGCGAGCAGGTCACTGAAATTCGCGACGAAATCGGCAGCCTGTCGACCGAGACCGGCCTGACGGTTCAAGACTTCCGCCGCATTGTGTCGACTGTTCAAAAAGGCGAACGCGAAGCGCGCATCGCCAAAAAAGAAATGGTCGAAGCGAATTTACGTCTGGTTATTTCGATTGCCAAAAAATACACCAATCGCGGGTTGCAGTTCCTTGATCTCATTCAGGAAGGCAATATCGGCCTGATGAAAGCGGTCGATAAGTTCGAATATCGTCGCGGCTATAAATTCTCTACCTATGCGACCTGGTGGATCAGACAGGCGATCACGCGCTCGATCGCCGATCAGGCGCGCACCATTCGTATTCCGGTGCACATGATCGAGACGATCAACAAGATCGTTCGGACGTCGCGCCAGATGCTCCACGAAATTGGCCGCGAGCCGACACCCGAAGAGCTGGCGGAAAAGCTTTCCATGCCGCTAGAAAAAGTCCGTAAGGTGATGAAAATTGCCAAAGAACCAATCAGCCTCGAAACACCGATTGGCGACGAAGAAGATTCGCATCTTGGCGACTTCATTGAGGACAAAAATACGATCCTGCCGATCGATGCGGCGATCCAGTCGAATTTGCGCGAAACCACGACGCGCGTGCTGGCGTCTTTGACGCCGCGCGAAGAACGCGTCTTGCGCATGCGTTTTGGCATCGGCATGAACACCGACCACACGCTGGAAGAAGTCGGCCAGCAATTCTCGGTGACCCGCGAACGCATCCGCCAGATCGAGGCGAAAGCCTTGCGCAAGCTGAAGCACCCGAGCCGCTCGCGGAAATTGCGGTCCTTCCTGGATAACTAGGCGCGACGTTTCACCCAACGCCGCGCCGCCATCCATTCAAACGTCATCGTCGGGCTTGTTCCGACGATCTCAGGCAAATGTGCGTGAACATCAGAACGTTCGCGCTGGTTTCCGGAGATGCTCGGAATAAATCCGAGCATGACGCGTGCAGTTGGGCGCTGCCTTTATCTCCATGCCGCCTATCAGCGTTACCATCTTGACTTTCTTTGGTAATTCATAATACGTATCCTACTACGTATCTAGGTACATTCTATGAGTAAGCCGGATTTTGTGCACGAACTGGGCATCACTGTGCTGCCGCATCATCTGCGCCGCGTTGTCGATCTCCTCATGGATGGCAGCGACCAATATTTCGATATGCTCGCACTAAAAACGACGCCGCGCGCAGCCTCGACGATCGCGCTGCTGGCCGCTGCAGGTCCGCTCGGGGTAACCGAACTCGCCAGTCGATTAGGCCTGTCTCATCCCTATATCATCCGTGTCATCAGCAAGCTGATAGATTATAAGCTGGTCTCAGAGAAAAAAGATCCTGACGACAATCGCGTGCGCCTTTTGGCGCTGACCAAAGCCGGTCGCACAGAAGCGAAACAAATAGCTGACATGGATGAAGCCTATCAGAAGACCTTTGAGGGGCTCATCACTGAAATTGATATCGACCTTTTTGAGGCGGCTATTCGCGCAAAGACTGCGCTGGAGGCCAAAACCTGTTTCGAACGCCTGAAAGAAAACACTGGAGTGGAACGAAAAAAATGAATTTGAACCTTGCAAAAATTGGAACCATGGCTGCCGCCACGCTGATTGGCCTTGCCGGTTGCGCCGCTAAAACAGATGCAGCAGATGACTGGCGCGCGGGCGTCATTAATAATGCCGCAGACATATTGGAGAACGAATATATTTACGAAGACAAGGCCGCGGTGCTGGCAAGTTATCTTCGCGATAATCACGCTAAATATACCGGTATTGAAGAAAAAAGCGCATTTGCAAAAGAGCTGACCACGGATCTTTATGAGTTAGCCAATGACAAGCATTTGCGGGTTTTTTATGCCCCGGAAACAGACGGTGAGGGCGATGGGGCGGGGCCAGAAGGTCAAGCCTCACCACGTCCCAATATCGCCCATTGCCAGACAGCAGCGCTGACTTACGAAATCGCGGGTGATGTGGGGCTTGTTGTCGTTCCCCGGTTTTTCGGCGATGAGGCCTATGGCGCAAAACTTGATGAGGCGATGAAAGCTGTGGCGGATACAAGCGCGATGGCGCTTGATCTGCGCGACAATTGCGGCGGCGGGCCGATGATTGTCAGACAACTCTCCACATATTTCTTTGATGAAAAAACCCACCTCGTCAGCACGGAAGCGCGCGGCGAAGATACGCGTGAGCGGTGGACGCTGGATGATGTTGCAGGCGCGCGCTACATTGATAAGCCGCTCTATATCCTGACCAACAAGCACACATTTTCTGCGGCCGAGTCCTTTACCTTCGGGATGAAAGCAACGGGACGCGCGCTCACTGTTGGTGAGGGTACAGGCGGCGGCGGCCATTTCGGCAGTACGCAGCGTATCAGCAGCGATTTTACAATCTTTGTCCCGGTGGGGCGCACCTTTGATCCGCGCAGCGGCATGGGTTGGGAAGCCACCGGCATTGCGCCCGATATTGAAAGCGCGCCGGAAGATGCATTCGACGCAGCGCGCGCGCATTTTGAAGAGACAAGGGCGGGGGAGTAGGGCCTTCGGTTTTTCCCGACTACATGCACCGTTTCCTCAGCCGTCATCCCTTGCGCAACACAGCGCGCAGTGGTGCACTGCAGACACGGGATGACGAGCGTGGTGAGCTTTTTGCAGCGGTCATCGTCGGACTTGTTCCGACGATCTCAGGCATCACAGGACCGACCCGGAGTAGATCGACAACTTTCGCCGGTTGCCCGAGATGCTCGGCATAAAGCCGAGCATGGCCATTGTGTATAAATTATAGTGTATGCAACGCCGTGAAGCGTAGTTCACAAAACAAAATCAGAGTTACAACATAACCATCACTTGCCTGCGCTTGCTTGCGCTGTTGTTCGCGCGCCGCCATGATGCGCGCCGGGAGATCAACCATGGCCAAGCCAATCGAAGAACCGACGCCCGATACAATCGATAGTTTGGAGGCGTTAGTGCGCTGGCTAAATCGACGATCGAGCGCCGACGCACAGGCGGTCGCCCTACGTATTGCGCTTCGGGTTTTTCCGCTGGTATTAAAGACCGCGAATCCAAAAAAAGGTGAAACGCAACCTGACTGGCTGCCGCCCTTGGTTTTGCAGTCCTTTCGCGCGGTATTTTTGGCGAACGTATCATTTGGCGAGATAGTCAAAACAGTGGAAACTGTTAAGCTCGAACTCTCTGCCCACGTCACCGAAGCTGCCAACGCCGTCATCGTCGGCAGCGCAATATCCATTGAAAATATCGCTGCTAGCGGGGCCGCCAGCAGCGCCGCCCGCGCCGCCGCCAGCATCAACCAGGCCGCCGCCGCCGCCGCCGCCTTGAACGCTGCCGATTACGCTAGCAACATCTCGGAAGCCGGTGTTCGCGATTATCTCTGGAGGGCTATTCAGTCCGACGCGCTCTGGCTGGAAAAGCAATCCGGCAAACTTGACGGCGGAGCAAATTTGACGCGCCAGCCTCTGTGGCTGAACGACAGGCGACTAGGCGTTCCAACCGCATCCAATATCCCTGTTTGGGCGCGCGAAATCGTGGAAGAATTCGAGCGTAGAGCTGGGGCTGAAACAAGCCGCTTGGGCTTAATCGCTGAGTGGTATCGTGCACTGTTGCCCGACGATCCCTATACGAAACCTCACAGCGTCTTCGGCGAAAAAGCCGACCTCAAAATTGCCACCAAGGACAATGAATTCTGGGAGCGTGATCCCGACGTGGTCATGACGGATATTTCACAGATTGTTGGAGGGGAGCAGGTCGTTACGACGACGCCAACCCCACTACCGCCCCGCATCATTGAAGACACAAAAGTTGTTCCTGACCGCGCGACACGGCTCGATCTTCTCGGACGCAAACCTTTCGCCGAAGCGCTGGCCCAGCGGATTAATAATGTGCGCATCGCACAACTGGGGGCGCTGGCAAAAGAGCGTGAGGCGCTGGCTGAAACAGGCCGCGCGGACGACGTACGCGGCGACGGTTTTGCGGTTCATCTGCATGCGCCGTGGGGCGCAGGAAAAACTTCCATTCTCAAAATGATGGAAGATTACATGACCTCCCCGGAGCGGCCATCGGATGCGCGCTGGGTGATTGTCAATTTCAACGCCTGGCGCCATGAGCGGCGCAACCCGCCCTGGTGGCCGTTAATGGAAGCGCTGCATCGCGCCGGTCAGGCGCATCTGGACAAGTGTTGTGTGGATAAGAAAAAACGGAAAACCTACAACCGAACACTCGCTTCCCTTCAAAAAACCGTTGCACGCTTTTATTTCACTAACGGCAACCAAAAAACTGCAAACAGACTTTGGCGGCGATGGCATTTTTCAAATATTTGGGCGGTCGCGGGACCTTATCTGATCGCTGCAGCGATATTTATACTTTTGCTTGGAGTTTTGCTGCTCATTCCATCCTTTGGAGGCAGCGGCGGTGTCAAAACACTATTCTCGGTTTTAACCTCCGGCGCTGCGGCGTTTGGAGCCCTGGCACTTGTCGGACGTTGGTTCGTGCATGGCGCCGCCAAGAATGCTGAGCGCCACGCGGAACTCTCTAAAGACCCGCTAAAACGCGTCACTAAACTTTTTCGCACCATTGTCGAAGATGTAGAGGCGCCGATCGGCATATTCATTGATGACCTCGACCGCTGCAACGCGGATTTTGTCGTTGATCTGTTGGAAGGCGTTCAGACTGCCTTCCGGCACGAAAATGTCGTCTATGTGGTCGCCGCAGATAAAAATTGGATCAAAGCCGCATTTGAAACCCGCTATGAATCGTTCGCGCCAAAAGTCAGCAAACCAGGACAGCCGCTCGGTTATCTGTTTCTTGAAAAAATATTCCAAATGTCCGTGCCGGTGCCCGGCATCAGCGATGAGTTAAAAAAAGACCATGTTAATCGTCTTGCCACAGGCGCCAGCGGCGATGACCCAAGACCCGCCGATGAAATCGTCGAAGCTGCGGAACCGGTCCTGAGCGAAGCAGACTTTCAGGAGGCAGTCAAAAAAGAAGTCGAAGACCTCGGCAAGAAATACACTGCCGGCGCCACACGCGAAGACATCAACAAAGAACTAGGCGAAAAAAGCACTTCGGTTCGAAAAGCGGCAGCTGCAGAAGTTCTCAACACCTCGCGGGAAGCGGAAAAACAGCAGAAGCATCTGCTTCGACAATATGCTGCCTATCTGCCTGACATTCCCCGGTTGATGGTGCGCATGATCAACGCCTTTACCATGCGTAACATTGTCGGCGTTCTGGAAAATGACTTCGAGACAAGCGCCGAAACCATCGCCCGCTGGACGGTGCTTGAGCAACGCTATCCTGCGGTTGCCGATATCCTTATCGATAACCCGGAATGGGCGACCAAGATCGGCAAAGATGAAAAGCCCGAAGCGATCAAAATCTACGCTAACATTGAAGCCATTCAGAAGATCATTGGCGGCGGCGCCACCGACGCGCTCACCGAAGAAAATATCCGCAGGATTACCCGAGGCTCCCGATCCTGAAGCGCTTTGGTGCGGAAATTCTAATCGTTACTCGCCTGCACCTCCTCCAGCCACCCCAAAATCACATCCGCCGTTCCTTCCCAGACCGGCACGCCGACGCCGTCGAGATCCGCATAGGCGTCCTCGATGGTATCAAACCGCGCACTGGAATGGCCGGTATTTTTTTGTTCAACGTAAGTTGCTGTGCCCGGGCGCAGGCGCTCCACTGTGTCGGTAATCAGTTTGTGGCCGTAGCGCGCCTCGAACTGATCGAACTCGTTGAATATAACCAGCACCGGCGCGTCGAGCGCTGCCCATGCAGCGAGAAAATTCTGTTTTGCCGCCTGCTGGTGCCAGGCATAGGGTCGGCCATATTGGTTCACGTCGCCGAGGCCGCGCACATCTGCGCGCACTGCCGCCATCTCGGCGCTGTCGCCGGCAATATCGTCGGGGTCGCGATCTTTGATCAGATATTCATATTGGAATTTAGCACGGGCAATCAGTTCATCATGAATATCCGCCGGGTTTACTTCATCGGGACGTCGCTCAAGATATTGCCGGTCGAATGTCAGCATGCGTTCATAATAGGTCTCGGCGCCGCCGCCCTGAACGGCAATGCCCGCGATGTCATAGCCTTTTTCCTGAAGCGCGTGCGCGACCAGCGGCGCGGTCGTTGAACCGAGGCTGGAACCGTAAACATAAATCTTTTCAGCGTTGAGATTTTCGTCCTTGAGGAGCGCGTCGAAGGCCTCGGTATAATGAGCAATCTCCGTATCGTAGTCGAGTTCGTCGCAGGCCGGGCCCTGACTGTCGCCGTCCGAAGACCGTTCAACACGCACCAATGCGAGACCGGATTTTTGAGCAAGCCGCGCCAGAATGCCGCCCGACCGACCCGGGCGGAACTCAATCGTACCGCAGGAAACCCATTGCGTAAAAAGAATCGGGTGCGGCGGCGCAGTCGCATCAGCCGGAATCGTGATGATCGTGCGCAGCCTCGCGCCGTCAACAGTTTCGACCATACCATAGTGGGAGCCGACGCCGTCAATTCTTTCCAGCGGCTTGCCATCTTTTCGCAGCAGTCCGGCGATGTTGATTTCCTCTGCGCTGCTGCCGGCTTCCTGGGCGCAGGCAGCCGGCGCCAACAATATGGAAGTCGCGAAAACAGTAAGGGACAATTGGCGGATTGAAGAGGTCATTCAGTCAGTCTCCATTTTGTGGTCTGTCAGGGATACGGGGATCTGCAATTCGGTGAGATAATCGCGGCTGTTCTTGGCGATCATTTTCGCGGGCAGGCGATAGTCTTCCTGATCCGCGCCAAAACGATGATAAAGCTCGCGCAGGGGCCCCGCCGGTTTCAATCCGGCGCGGTCGATCCAGTCTGTCATCTGGCGGAACAGATCCTCGGTTTTAAAATAACCGCCCGCATAAACGATCGAGCAAGTGAGAGGGCTTCCCGCGATGGTTTTAACGGTGAGCGCTAAATTCGGATCATCAATGGCTGGCACACACGCCTCCACCAACAGGTCGGACTGAGTGGTGGGCGGATCATGGAAAATCAGGAAAGGCGCTGAAGGCGCGCGCGCTTCATGTTCGGCTGATATCGCCTCCGCCGCCTCGAACATTTCCGTCACCGGCGCGCCCAGATGCGGAACTTTGCGTTTGATGGAATAAACGCGTTTGTCGCTGATCGACGCGAACTTGAAAACCGGATGCGCATCATCGGTTTCGCCCTCAGCGGATTGCGCCATCATCGCGGCGATTTTGATCTTGTTCTCAACGCCCGATCGAACGTCTTCCAGCGCCCCGCGTTTTGCCTCTATCGCCGCTTTGAAATTTTCCGGCGTCAGCCCACCGCCGCCAAGGAGGGCGGAAATCTCGGCAATGGTGAAATCAATCATGCGCAGATTTGTGATCATCGCCAGCGTTTCGGCCTGGGCGAGGGTGTAATACCGATAGCCGGTCTGGGGATCGACATGCTCGGGCCGCAACAGGCCCTGCTCGTCGTAAAAGCGCAGCGCCTTTACAGAGACATCACCAAGGCGCGCCAGGTCGCCGATTCGAAGTAATCCGGTCATGCGCCCAACTCTACGGCCTCCCCTAAGTGGAGAGTCAATCGGGCAGGGAACTGAATTAAATGCACCGCGGCGAGATCGACATATGCAGCTTCGCAGCGCCATTTCGGGAGTCTTTTAAGGGCAGTAACCGTCAGCCCGCCGGCGGGCCGCATATCTGCGCGCCGCCCTTGCACGCAAGAGCGGATTCGCTAAGGTCGCCCCGAATTTTGAAAGGCGTCCCCCCATTGAACGGTGGGACCAATGAGGAGGACTAGATGGCTGTCGACGGCAAATGGAACATCGTAATCAAGACGCCCATGGGCGACCAGAGTGGCGAGCTGACCCTGAAGCAGGACGGCGACGCCCTGAATGGCGACATGTCCGGTTCGTCCGGCAGCGGGCCGATTGAAAACGGCAAGGTCGAAGGCGAAAAGCTGAGCTGGCACGCCAAAGTAACCTCGCCAATGCCGATCACGCTGGAATTTGAAGGCACGATCGAAGGCGACGCCATCTCCGGCAATGTCAAGCTGGGCGCCTTTGGCACCTCGACATTTTCAGGCACGGCCGTTTAAGCCGCTGTCATGATCAAAATCGCCGCCGCCATTGTCGCCGGGCTCGCGCTAGCGGCTTGCGGCGGCGATCTCTCTTCTACCGATCAATCCAGTGCGGCTGAAGCCGCCACTGACGGCGAACGATACGTCGCCACAGAAGACGTTTCCGCCGGCCTCAATTCTATTGGCGAAGAGTTCGTCAAACTGGCGCTCGCGGTGGGCGTTCATGATCCGGCCTTTGTGGACGCTTATCATGGTCCCAATGAATGGGCCGAAATCGCTAAAACTGAGGCCCGCTCACTTGATGCTCTGGAGACAGACGCCCAGGGGCTGTTGATCAGCGTTGCCCGCACCAATGCGGATAGCCCGACCATACGCGGCGCCATGCTGGAAAAACTCACCCGTGCGGCGCTCGTTCGCATCCAGATGACGCGCGGCGATCAATTCACGTTCAATGAGGAAACCCGGGCGCTCTATGACGCCGTGGCGCCGGATTACGATATGGCGGAATTCGACGTCGTTCTCGAAGAGATCGATGCGCTGATCCCGGGTGAGGGGCCGCTCAATGAGCGCGTTGACAATTTTCGCAGCAGCCTCGCAATCCCGTCAGACAAATTGCAGGTCGTCTTTGACGCTGCGATCGCCGAATGCCGTGCGCGCACGCTGGCCCATTATACGCTCCCGGATAATGAGCGCTTCGATCTGGAGTTTGTGAACGACAAACCCTGGAGCGGCTACAACTGGTATCAGGGCGGCTATGACAGCCTCATCCAGGTCAATACGGATTTTCCGATCATCATCGATCGCGCCGTCGATCTTGGCTGCCACGAAGGCTATCCCGGCCACCATACCTGGAACGTCATTCTCGAGCGCGATATTTTAAACGGCAAAGGCTGGATTGAATATTCGGTCTATCCGCTGTTTTCACCGCTCTCGCTGATCGCCGAGGGCTCAGCCAATTACGGGATTGATCTTGCATTTCCTCACGGCGAAAAGATCGACTTTGAACGAAAAACGCTGTTTCCCCTCGCTGGCCTTGATCCTGCGGACGCCGACAAACTCGATCGGCTGAACACGCTGCGTCGCCGGCTTTCTCATGCACGCAATCATATCGCCCGGGAATATCTCGACGGTCGCATCACCCGCGAAGAAGCGATTGAATTGTCCATGAGGTACAAGCTGGAATCAGCGGAACGCGCAGAACAAGGCATGCGGTTTATCGAGACCTATCGCGGCTATGTGTTGAATTATAACCTCGGCCGCGATCTGGTTTACGATTACGTCGACCGGAAAACACTCAGCGGCGAGAACCGGTGGGATGCTTTTCATACATTACTGACGACCCCGCTTTCAGCGTCGGATATCGCAGGCGAAGAATGAGTTTCAAATCGATTGTCCAACGCATTCATTTATGGACCGGGCTCATCCTTGGCGCGCAGGTTTTGCTGTGGATGCTGAGCGGTGTCATCATGAGCTGGTTCCACATCTCCCTCGTCAGGGGTGAAACCAATTCCGTTAGCGTCGTTCCGCCGGAACTTGAAGCGACAGCTTATGCATCACCGGGCGGCGCGATTGCACAGATGGAGGGCGCGACCTCGCTTGAACTGCGCACCTTCCAGGGCCGTCCCGTTTATGAGGTGAGGGGCATTAACGGTGTTGCCATCTTTGACGCAACGTCTGGTGAAAAGCTCTCACCCATTTCGGAAGAGATAGCCCGGCGCGTCGCCAAAAATGACTATTCAGGCGACGCTGAAATTGCCAAAACCACCTTGATGTCTGACCCGCCTCATGAATACAGGCGAGAAAAACCGGTGTGGCGTGTCGACTTCGATGATGATTTGCACACACGTATTTATGTGTCGCCGTCGACAGGTAAGGTGTCCTCAAGACGCAATGATGTCTGGCGGCTCTATGATTTCTTCTGGATGCTGCACATCATGGATTATGACGAGAGAACCAACTTCAATAACTGGTTCGTTAAAATAGCATCGGCAGCCGGTCTTGGGTTTGCGATTTCTGGCATGTTCATTGTTGTCTTTCGGCTCCAGCGCGGGCGGTATACAAACGACATCATGCTCGCCATAGGCGAGAAGCCGCACAAGAAAAAACGCGCCGAATAGATATCGGCGCGCGCTGTTAGGTACCTAATACGGTTTTCCTCCAGTACATCCTCATTTTTTCAGAACAAACCATTCTACGATAAGAAGATTTAGCCCCCAGCTCACCCAGGCTGTGATGAGATAGGCTTCTTCGAAAGACAGCGCCGCCGGCCCCTGCAAAAGCCCCAGCTGCGCGCGCAACGTAAACGCTGCAAAGGTCATGGCGTAAGACCGGATCATCCAGCGCCGATGGGAAGCAAAGTCACCCCGCAACGCTTTATACAATGCAGTCAGCGTCGCCCCGGACCAAAGCACAGCGAGGGTTGAAAAGCCCGCGGTCACTGACGCGCCGCCATAAGCGGTTTGGGCAATGACAAATCCGCCCGTTGCGGACGCCAGAACGGCGAGGACATAGACCGCACCAATCATCCGATGGATTCCAGTCGCGCGCCGCCGCAAGATCGGAATGAATTGCAACGGCCCCAGAACCAGTGCGATGGCGCCGCCGGTGATATGGGTCAGAAGCGGCAATTGGAGCGTTTTGTAAACCTCCATTTGCTCTTCAAACGGATGGTTCCCCGGCGAAATATTGAAGTAACCAAACGCATAGAACGCGATGCCCAGAGCGCCCAGGAACATCAAAATCCACAGGGCCCCGTTTGATAGTCGTGCGAACATGGAAGTACCAATCTCAGCTAATTGAATGAAACGCGGTGAGGAGGGTCGCCTGGTCTTAAAATCAGTTTGACTTGATGCTGGCGACGTTTGAGGGGCTTTAAGCCGCTTCGGCTGATCCTTGAGCGGCGACTGCAAAGGGCCAACAGGTGGCAAAGACAAGTAACAGGGTTGCTCGCGCCGGTTTCTGGAACATTATAAACAGCCTCTTTCTTTGAGCGGTGCGATGCTGCCGCCGCTGGATCAACAAACGCTATCTTGACAATTCGGGGGCCGGATGCAGTCTCGCTTGCGTCAAACCACCGATAAAATTCGCGAATGACGGAGGCGAACCATTCACGACACGCCAGTGACATCGACGGGAAGCGTTATGTTTGCCGATCGCCGCAAGATTGGGCTGTTGATCAGTGCAGCGGTCGCCATTTCAGCGTTCTTTGCAATCACATCCCCCTACAACGCAGTCTATTATTTACCGTTCGCAGCCCGGTTCATTTACTGGCTCGGATTGATCCTGATCTCGATTGCGATTGAGCGCAGCGTTGTCGGCGCGCTTTTGAGGTCGCGTTTCGACCTCCGTTTGCCGTTGAGGCTCGTCATCGGTTCCACTGTAGCGACGCCGGCGGTGTGGGTTACGATTTTCAGCGTTCAAATGTTGATCGGCCACTCCATAGCTGGTCCGATCCTCGGGCATGCCTATTTGATGGTGCAGATCTGGGTGATTTGCCTGGCGCTTGCCGTGCTGACCGAATTTTTCCTGCGATTTATCTCAACGCAGCCTCCGGCTTCTTCCAACATAGAAGGCCCGCCTGCGTCGGCCGTGGTTGAGAAAACGGCGCCGGCAAATCATCCCTTTCGGGCGTTGCTGCCCTTGCCCCACAGAAATGCCGAGATTTATGCCGTGTCCGCTGAAGATCATTATATCCGCGTGCATACGAGCGCCGGCGAGACAATGCTGCTTATGCGCTTATCCAATGCTGAAAAACTTCTTCAGGATGTTGAAGGCGTTAAAACACATCGTTCATGGTGGGTTGCGCAGCATGGTGTAAATGCGATTACAAAAAACGACGGGAAAATATCAATTGCGCTGAAATCAGGAACAATAGCGCCTGCATCGCGGTCCGGCGCTAAAGAGATGAAAGACAAAAATTGGGTGTAGCGCACGTCAAACAGTGAACGCCGCACAAACAAAAACGCGCTGAACAAATAATTCAGCGCGCGTTCTTTAGATGAATTCACAGGTTAATCAGAAACCGAAATAAATTGGCTCTGGTCCGACCGGCTGAGCTTTCTTTTCCGTGCCGGCGTCTTCTTTTTCATCTGCGGATTTTTCCGTTTCGTCACATTGCTGCTTGGGGCTGGATTTATAATCCGAGGATTCTCCGCCGGAGCTGCCCGCTGTACCGCGTATTGTTGAGATGGAAAACTTCAATTGTTCCATCACCGATGAAACCAGCGATTTCTCGCTTTTTTCTCCGGCCTCAGTGGCGGTGATAGAACCACCCAAAGGGCCGGCCATGGCCGCCTGCGCACTAAGGGCGAAGGCCGCTACGATAAATGTTGTCGCCTTGAGCATGATGCGTCTCTCCTGGGCCGATTATGCCTGCGATCCGCGCCTTCAGGCAAGCGGTAGATCAGTCCGCAATACCTTGATTACCTTACAGTGACGTAACAAAACCCCGGATTTGGACCATTTTTCGTGGAATTCACGAAAAATTGACCATCGCCCAAGGCGGATATGGCGCGGATTTGCCCTATTTCAAGGCCTCAAGCGCCGGCACGAAATCGACACCTAACGCCTCCGCAACCGCCTTATAGGTGACTTTACCTTTGTGGACATTAAGACCGTCACGCAAATGAGCGTTATCCCGTAAAGCATCAAGCCCCTTATTCGCCAGCATCAACCCATAACCCAGCGTCGCATTATTGAGGGCGTGAGAGGACGTTAGCGGCACAGCGCCCGGCATATTGGCAACGCAATAATGGAGGACTTTGTCCACCACATAGGTCGGGTCTTCATGGGTGGTTGCCTTTGAGGTCTCAAAACAGCCGCCCTGGTCAATGGCCACGTCCACCAGCACCGCGCCCTCTTTCATGCCTTTCAGCATTTGACGGGTGACCAGTTTCGGCGCGCTGGCGCCAGGAATTAGAACGGCGCCGACAATGACGTCAGCACGGCGCGTTTGTTCATCAAGGGCGTCGAAAGTTGAATATCGCGTCTTGGCGCGACCTTCAAAAAGCTCATCAAGCTCTGCAAGGCGGCGCTGACTGCGATCAAGGATGGTGACATCTGCGCCGAGACCAACGGCCATGCGGGCCGCATGCGTGCCGACAACGCCGCCGCCGATAACCGTTACTTCCGCCGGTAAAACGCCCGGCACGCCGCCCATCAACAATCCGCGCCCGCCCTGATGCGCCGTCAGTGCATAAGCGGCAGCCTGAATCGACAGACGTCCAGCTACTTCACTCATCGGCGCTAACAAAGGCAGGCCGCCGAGTGGATCAGTAACCGTTTCATAAGCTACGCCCGTAACGCCCGATTCCAGCAAGCCGCGTGTCTGATCCGGGTCCGGCGCCAGATGAAGATAGGTATAGAGAATTTGCCCTTCGCGAAGCTGCGCCCACTCGCTGGCCTGCGGTTCTTTCACCTTCACAATCATGTCCGATGAGGCAAATACGGTCTTGGCGTCAGGCGCTATCGTAGCGCCCGCCGCTTCATAATCCGCATCGCTTACCTTGATACCGGCGCCAGCGCCGGTTTCCACCAGCACGTCATGACCATTTTGCACATATTCCCGAACACTGCCCGGCACCAGGCCGACCCGGAATTCGGAATTTTTGATTTCCTTTGGTACGCCGACGCGCATGGCTCTTCTCCCTTATGAAACCGCCGCGTGAGACTGACCGCGCGAGGCTTGTTTTTCGCGATTGGGTGGACAGCGAGCCTCAGAGGAGCCAGCTGTCCCGGGCGCTCTTTAGCATAATGTTTCATTAAGCAAAGGGCAAAATTGCGGGTTTTGCAGCGCCTCGATTGGAAAGATCACCCAGAGGCGCTGATTTGTCGATCACTGGTCGGCAGATCGGATCATGACGTAAATTTATGGGCGCACATCACGGCCGCGCCGCCCTGTTGTTAACCCTGTATGCGGAGACCAGAAAAGATACACCAGAAAAACGGGCGTGCGTCGCGCCTGACGGGCAAATTTGTCAGAATTAACGTAAACATGCCGCGCCTCGTTTTCGATCAATGCGATTAAATTTGGCTGTCATTTTTTAAGCGCGCCTAAAAAATTGCACTTCATCCTTCTTGTAACGGGTTACGCACATGACGGAGGAAAAATGCTTACGACCGCACGAGTGAATATTCCGGTTCCCATCGAAGCGCGCCTCAAGACAGTCGCGGATTATTCCGACAACGTAAATGACTATGCGCGCGAAGATTTAATCGGATTTGGTCGGCCAATCTCGGCGACATTTGCGCTGATTGCACCGGTTGTTCTTTCATTCGTTTATCAGGGCGCCGGCTTCATGGAGATGTTGCAGGTCGCTGCAGTTCTGTTCCTGCTGGTTGGCGGCGGGCTGGCCTATATTGGCCGGCATGAGTGGCCCTATATTGTTGCGAAATTTCAAAGCCATGTAATCGCCAAACGTAAAGCCATTGCAGATCTTCGTTGTGGCTTCGGCGAATCGTCATTTCTGAGCAATGGCCGGGCCCCCCGGTTTTTTGAACATGACCACGGCGTCATTGTACTGGCCGATGCAGGCGATCTTAAAACGCTTTTCTTCGATATCACTAATGACGGTCGCGATCCTCGCTGGGAACTCTTCGCTAATAACGAAATGGACCGCCGGGTTTGGCGATGGTTGCGCCTGCCGGTATCACGTGAAGTGGTGAAATTTTCCACTGAAGGCTCCAAACTCGCGCGGCACAGCGCATCACCGGTTATCGATTCGATAGACGAATGGGAGGCGGTTAATGTCGCCCTGGGCGAGCCACTTGACGGCGCCATCATTCACCGGCCCTTCGATGAGCTGACCGAGGCCATTGGGCGATTAATTTACTAGAGGAGTATCACTTCAACGCTCTGGACAAATGATTGCCTGATCTGGTTTTCGAACCGCAAAACACCGGGGCTGCTTTCGCTGAAAACGCTCCAGGCGCACCCCTTACAATCCGCCGGCACCGCTGCTACATGACGGCTTATGGCGACCATAATTGACACCACACGCGACGGCCGCAACGATAAAGAGCGGCCGCGCCATCCGGAAAAGCAAAACCGGCCTGACAGTCCTGTGCTGCGCAAGCCGGAATGGATTCGCGTCAAGGCCCCGGTATCGAAAGGCTTCGCCGAAACCCGCGCCATTGTCCGTTCAAAAAATCTCCATACGGTCTGCGAAGAGGCAGCCTGTCCCAATATCGGCGAATGCTGGGATAAGAAACACGCGACCATGATGATCATGGGCGACACCTGCACGCGGGCATGCGCCTTTTGCAATGTAAAGACCGGCGTACCATCGGCGCTTGACCTTGAAGAACCTGATCATGTGGGCGAGGCGGTCGCCGAAATGGGCCTCAAACATGTTGTTATCACATCGGTTGATCGTGATGATCTCATTGACGGCGGCGCTGAACATTTTGCAAAGGTCGTGGGCGCCATCCGTCTCGCCTCGCCGCAAACAACGATTGAAATTCTAACACCTGACTTTTTGCGCAAAGGCAGCGCTGCAGAAATTGTCATCGATTCCAAACCCGATGTGTTTAATCACAATCTTGAAACCGTGCCGCGCCTTTATTTATCGATCCGGCCGGGCGCACGCTATTTCAATTCCCTGCGCTTGCTCGAGAAAGTCAAAGACCGCGATCCGCAGATGTTTACAAAATCCGGCATCATGGTGGGGCTAGGCGAAACCCGCGAAGAGGTGATGCAGGTGATGGACGACATGCGTTCAGCGGGCATTGATTTTATCACCATCGGTCAATATCTCCAGCCAACACGCAAACACGCAGCGGTTGATCGGTTCGTACATCCCGATGAATTCAAGTCATACGAAAATGTCGCGCGCGCCAAAGGATTCCTGATGGTTTCCGCATCGCCGCTGACGCGCTCTTCGCATCACGCCGGCGAGGACTTTGCCAAACTAAAGGCAGCGCGGGCGAGGGCGCACGGCTAGCGTAATCCGCGCCTGGCAAACAGGTATTGCGTTCTTAACAACGCCCGGCCCCACAAGCCTGACGACATTTCCGGTCCAAAAGATTGCCAGCGTCTCCACATAAAACCAGAACGTCCTGATCCTCTATTCTGTCGCCCACATGAGTGTCATTTGTTTGCTCATTTGTCTGTGAAACATCAGTGTCGACAGTAACGCGTATGCCGGGCTTTTTTGCTCCGGCACGCACACGTTTCTTATCATACTCGCGCTCTATTTCGCGCAGGCGCTGAGATAGATCTGAAAAGCGTCGTTCGGCATCTTTGCGATCACTCGCCGACATATAGCAGCTTGCCTCGTCATATAGTTTAACTTCAAGGCAGTTCGTGTGGGTTTTGCAGCGCATCACCACGGTGTTGTATGCGGCGTTGATTTCAGCGCGAAATTGATTCAACGGGACAATATTACCGTTTGGCGGGCCACCTCTGGCGGCAATTACAGCCTGAATGGCAGACAGATAGTTCTGCCGACCCGGATTATATTGCGCCTCGCAGGTCTGGTGAGCAATATTTTGCCTCTCAGCGATCGTTGGCTGGGTTGGTCCGCCAACACGTACTTTTCTTACGGTGATATCCCCGACATCAACTTTATGCGTGCACCCTGTTAGCGCAACGACCATAGCAGTAAGTGCATAAGCTATCTTATTCATTTCGACCCCCAAAAACCTTTCCGTTCGACGCCCCCTTCATTGGTGGCGAATGACAAAGATGAAACGCATGATATTTACTGCAGCCGATTATTGATCTGTCGCCGGTATTTCAAAATCGAAATCAAGCACCAAAACACCGAAACAACATGCTGTATCAGGCGGCGCCAACCAGCCAGCTTTGATGCAGGCGACGTACCCAAATCCAATAAGCAAGACCGCCGATAATACGGCGATTATGACGTATAGGAACGTATTTTTTTTGGATTTTTTCTCATCGCCGCTACACGATTTCCCAACATTGATGATCGCTATATCTTGATAGCTGCGGGTGAGCTTTTCCGACATTTCAATATCCCCCTGTGCGATCTCCTCTATTGACCGCAACTCAATCTACCATGTTCCAAAGCTGTTTTAAGTAATAGTTTTCCACATATAGAGGGTACATTTTAAATGATTAGTATTACTTATAGATTCAGCAGTATCATTTGAGTTGCGCCGCGCACTCCCGGCGCCTCAGTGGATATGACCTTCAGCAGCTGGTGTGAGGGTGAACTTTGGCGCCCTGCTTATGGGAACCAAATCGACCTTGCCGGAACTGCCAATGCGTGGGTAAGACAACCGGTAGATGGTTGTTTTTTGCAATCTGCTGGAACTGGATGCACCGCATATGACGTTAAAGCTTTACGACCTCGCTCTTGCCGATCCGGAGGTCCGGATCAGCCCTTTTTGCTGGCTGGCGAAATTCGGCTTGCTCCATAAGGGCCTCGATTTCGAGACTGTGCCGTTGCGCTTCACGGACAAGGAAAATTACCCCGACCAAGATCATGGCAAATTACCGATTTTGAGAGATGGTGACGAGATCATTTGCGACAGCGCCAACATCCTGGCGCATGTCGAAAAGAAGTATGGTGGGGAGCCATTTGCCGCAACAGCCGCCGAGCGGGCCGCCGCTGACTTTTACCAGGCCTGGCTTGGCGCTAATCTTTTTTCGGCATTGGGACCGATGATGTTCGTTCGCGTTCACGCTGCGGCCCATGAAGCGGACAAAGCCTATTTTCGCAAAACCAGAGAGGCGCGGTTCGGCAAAACGCTTGAAGAGGTTGCAGCAACGTCAGGCCTG
This sequence comes from Hyphococcus sp., assembly GCA_021776335.1. GTDB lineage: Bacteria > Pseudomonadota > Alphaproteobacteria > Caulobacterales > Parvularculaceae > Hyphococcus. Next base: position 887,404 of record JAJFGB010000009.1, on the reverse strand, counting down.
AAGGATCGCATCGAGACAGCCTTACAAACGCTGTCTGCACCGCTCGTGCGTCATAAATTTCTCGGCGGCGACGCCCCTAACATCAGTGATTACACTGTTTTCAGTCCATTCATGTGGCAGCGCTGCGTCACCTCAGAAACGCTCTATGAAACACCGCAAGCCGTTGCAGCATGGCAGGAACGCATGCTTGATCTCTTTGGCGGTTATGGACGCGAGGCAAAAAGAGCTGCGTGACCGAACGGCGGACGACAACAGAGGTTCCGTATAGCGCGGCGCAGATGTTCGATCTTGTCGCAGATATCGAGCAATATCCAGAATTTCTGCCCTGGTGCGTGGCGCTGCGCGTCATGCAACGCGATGACGGCGAAAAGGGCGCAATGATGGCGGATATGGTTGTCGCCTATAAGGTTTTCCGCGAGCGCTTCCGCAGCCGCGTTCTCTTTGATCGGACCACCGGTAAAATCGATGTGGACTATCTGGACGGGCCATTTCGCTCACTGCAAAATCACTGGCAGTTTACGGATTTAAAAAATGGCGGATCGACGATCCACTTCGAAATTGCTTTTGAGTTTAGCAATTTCATCCTGCAAGCAACCGCGCGCAGTGTCTTCGACAAAGCCTTCGCCCGCATGAGCGACGCTTTTGTCAAACGCGCTGATGAAGTCTACGGTTCTTCATCAACTTAATAGGGTGCACAGATGTTCATTGTAATCACACGATCTTCATTTTCTCCGGACGTAGAAAATGACGTTTTGGCGCTAGCTGAACAATCCGGTCCCATTGCCCGCACCCAGCCGGGACTAAATTCTATGGTGATGCATATCAATCACGACCGGACGCAACTGATGACCTATTGGAATTGGGCGCGCCGCGAAGACCATGAAAACTGCATGTCCAGTGATGAATGGCGTGCGTTTATGCCGAAATGGGAAGCGTTGATAGAAGCCGGAAAACTGAAGTTTGATCTTGAGACCTATAATTTGCTCGATTTTTGAGCGGGCGCCAGACATTCACAAGCACGGTTAAGTCCGCTCAAGATATTCCAATAACATCGAGAGTGCTGTTTCGACAGTTTGCGCGCGCACCTCCGCTCTGGAAGCATCTGCAAATATTTTGCATTCGGCGCACACAATGGCGTGTCCGTCGGCGAGCCCGAACCAAACAAGGCCCACTGGCTTTTCCGATGTACCGCCGGATGGCCCGGCAATCCCCGTCACTGAAACCGCCAGTGCGGCACGCGAATGCACGACTGCGCCTTGCGCCATGGCGCGCGCGACTTCTTCGCTGACGGCGCCATGCTTTTCAATGAGTGCCATCGGGACACCAAGCATTTCATTTTTCGCTTCATTGGAATAGGTGACGAAGCCGCGATCGACGACCGCTGAGGATCCAGCGATGTCGGTGAGTGCTGCTGCGATCATCCCGCCAGTGCAGGATTCCGCGGTTGCGATCATGACCTTGCGATCAATCGCCCGTGCGATAGTCGACGAGGAAAGCTCTTGAAGCAGTGTGGCGTTGGACATTATGATTCAACAAGTTGAGAATTCAGTTAGTGATATTCGAAAGCAGATCACCGCCGAGCTCGGCGGACTCAAGGAGGGACCGGGCTTTCGGTTCCTGATCGTCATTTACAAGAATACGCCGTGGAAACGCACCGATCGAACCTTCCATGACACTGATATTCTGATCCGCCACCATGTATATAATTTCGGCCTCTTTTAAAATATTTTCAATAAAGGAAATCAGAACCGGGTCTGTCGTCCGTATGATTTCGCGCATAAATCAGATCCTTCCTCTTAGGCGTTAGCCAGCGACAGGCAATGCAACTGTCGCTGTCGCCATTGCAGCGATGCCTTCGCGGCGGCCGGTAAACCCCAATTGCTCTGTTGTCGTTGCCTTGACCGAGATACGTGAGGTGTCGAGGTCGAGAATACAAGCGAGCGCGCCCCGCATCCTGTCGCGATGCGGGCCAATTTTTGGCTCTTCGCACATCATCGTGACATCGCAATGCGTAATGCAGCCACCTCGAGCAGCGACAAGGTCGCGCGCGCGCGCCAGAAAAACCTCGCTGGCGGCGCCTTTCCATTGGGGATCGGACGGCGGGAAGTGATCGCCGATATCGCCTTCGCCAATCGCCCCCAATATCGCATCAGTCAACGCGTGCATGCCTGCATCAGCGTCAGAATGGCCTTTGAGTTTTTTGTCATGAGGGATTTCGACGCCGCAGAGGACGACCGCATCGCCGTCTTCGAAGGCGTGAACGTCAAAACCGTGGCCCGTGCGATATTCCATTGTCTTCTTCTTCCGCCCAAGGAGGGTTTCAGCCATGCCGAAATCTTCAGCTTGCGTGATTTTCATATTATCCGGCGAGCCGGCAATAAGCGCGACTTTCATACCCGCCGCTTCTGCGACAGCTGCGTCATCGGTCAGCTGTTGGCCCGCAGCCGCGCGATGGGCGCTTAGGATTTTGCCATAATGAAACCCTTGTGGCGTTTGCGCCCGCCATAAGGCATCGCGCGGAACGGTGGTCTCGATCAGGCTGTTGTCGCCGCTGCGCTTCAAGGTGTCATAAACGGGCAGGGCAGCGATGGCGCCGTCATGATTGTCGAGCGCCCCAATCACGCGCGAGATTGTCTCACCGTCAATAAACGGCCGCGCAGCGTCGTGTATAAGGATCAGGCTTGGTCCGTCATCTTCAACGCTCTCCAGACCCAGGCGCACGGAATCCTGCCTTTCGGCGCCGCCAAAAACCGGTTCGAGCAAAGCCGGACAGGAGAGGAGTTCACCCATTGCCGCATTATATTGTTCGCGATCGTCGCGATGGATAATGATGCGCAGAGCGTCAATTTGCGGATGATCAAGAAATACTGACGCCGTCCTGGCGATCACCGCGCGGCCAGCAAGGTCACGATATTGCTTCGGCCCGCCAGCGCCGGCGCGGGCGCCGCGTCCTGCGGCAACGATGACGGCAATGATGTTTGTTTTAACCATATGTTTGCAGAGTCATTTGCCAAATGTCGTTTGTAAGTGCTTGGTTTAGAGGCTAAAGACAGCCGCCGCCAAGCTATTCAGGCCAGAATGTTTTCAATCGCTGATATCAACCTCAAAAACAATGTCGTCCTGGCGCCCATGTCAGGGGTCAGCGATCTGCCGTTTCGGCGTGCCGTCCACAGCTTCGACGCGGGGCTTGTGGTGTCAGAGATGGTCGCCAGCGAGGAATTGGCGCGGGCGCGCCCCGATGTGGTGCGGCGCGCGGTGGGCGATTGTGACATCGCGCCCTTTGTCATTCAGCTTGCGGGACGCAAAGCCCACTGGATGGCAGAAGGCGCAAGGCTGGCAGAGGCGTCCGGCGCCGACATCGTCGACATCAATATGGGCTGTCCGTCACGGCAGGTCACCGGACAATTGTCGGGGTCGGCGCTGATGCGCGACCTCGATCAGGCAATCGAGCTGATTGAGGCCACGGTTGCCGCCACCTCAAAGCCCGTAACATTGAAGATGCGCCTGGGCTGGGACCATGATTGCCTCAATGCGCCGCAGCTTGCCGCCCGCGCCCAGAGCGCCGGCGTTAAGATGGTCACGGTCCATGGCCGCACACGTAACCAGTTTTACACCGGCGTCGCCGACTGGACAGCGGTAAGGGCGGTCAAAGATGCCGTCTCGATACCGGTGATCGTCAATGGCGATATTGTTGACGACCTCACCGCGCGCAGGGCGCTCACTCAGTCAGGCGCGGATGGCGTAATGATTGGGCGCGCAGCGACCGGCCGGCCCTGGCTGCCAGGCGCAGTCGCAACAGCGCTGGCCTCAGGCGATCGCTTGGCGGCGCCGGCATTATCGGTTCAGCGAGACGCCGCGCTCACCCATTATCGCGACACCATTACCCATTATGGCGCGCCCCTTGGCGTCCGGATGGCGCGTAAACATCTTGCTGCCTATGTCGATCATGCGCCGGTGGACATGGATTCCGGGACCCGCAGGGCGTTTCGGGGGTCGATTTGCAGACTCGCTGCGCCGGAAAACGTCATCGAAGCGCTGAGCCTGTTCTTCGAAAATGAGGTGGCGGCGGCTATGCGGCTAGCGGCCTGACAGGCTCACTCCCTATTTCTGACTGTTTCATTTTGGCAACAAATGTGTTGATTTTTTGCAACAATCGCCGCAGCATCCCTGCTGGTTCGCGGCTTGCAGAAGTCTGCGACCGGGACAGGCAGGCGCAGCAGTCAAGAAATGGGCTGCGACGCGGGGGCTTTGAGTTGGGTGTTTAATCCCGCAGGACAGCGCGAGTTGGTAAAAGAAACGCAAGAACAGACCGGAGACGAAGGCGGACTACGCGCAGCGCGTCGCTTCGTGCCGCAATGGGCCCTTTCGAATACGACCGCCGCGGCGGCGCTCTTCGGCGCCGGTATCGTCGCCTTTCTGACAACCTGGTTTTTGATGTCGCCGCTGGTCGAGCGCGTCGACCGCAGTTTCCTGATGACGATGATCATCGGCAATATTGTCATCGCGGCGGGTTTTGCGCTGCTGGTTGGCGCCCGATTATTTCACGTCTGGTCCGACCGCCGCAATCAGCTGGCGGGCTCGCGCACCCACATGCAACTCGTTGGACTTTTTTCGCTCCTTGCCGTCGTGCCGGCGATTATCGCATTTCTGTTTGCTTTTACGATCCTGCGCGCCAGCCTGAATGATGTATTCAGTGAACGGATCGATAAATATCAAAACACAGCGCGCGATCTCGCAAACGGGCTTATCGGAATCAAGGCCGCTGAACTTGAACAGCCGATGCGTCTCATTGCGCAAGACCTCATTCGCCAGGAGGAGACCGGCGTCGGGTTTGAACAAACACCCATCAGTTTCCGGCGTTATTTATATCTGCTGGCGCAGGTGCACGAACTATCTGCACTTTATTTGGTTGATGGCGAAGGCCGCATTGTTATTCGCGCTGAACTCGATACCGGTCAATACACTTTGCCCTCGGCACAATCGCTCGCTGATCTTAAAACCGGTGAGGCCGGGGAAATTTTCGTTTTCGGCGTGAATGACGATGCTACGCTGGACGTTTTTCGCGGTGTCTTAAGTCTGGATTATTATGGCGGCGGCTATCTGATCGGTTATCAACCGATTGACCGTATCACCACCGCCCGTCTTTTTGCCGTGCGTGAAATGCGCGAAGACTGGCAGGAGGCGGAGCTTGGGCGCGCGCGCCTCGAGCGTGTTTTCCTCGCCGGTTACGTTGTGCTTGCGGTCATTATTCTATTCGGCGCCATCTGGCTGGCGCTCTGGGCCGCGACACGGATTGTGCAGCCCGTAGGCCGGCTCGTGAAAATGGCGGAGCGCGTCTCCGGCGGCGCGTTGGACGCACGCGTTGAAGTTTACAAAGAGGATGGCGAGCTTGGCGCGCTGGCGCGGTCCATGAATCACATGACCGCGCAGTTACAGACCCAACGCGATGATTTGATTGATACAAATCGACAATTTGATGATCGCCGCCGTTTTACCGAAGCGGTTTTGTCGGGTGTCACCGCTGGCGTCATCGGTCTCGCCGCCGATGGACGCATCACTATCGCTAATAAATCGGCGGCTGAATTTCTTGACGAAGATGGGGCTGCGCTAACCGGGCGAAACATCAATGAGATTATGCCTGAATTAGGGCGCCTCTTGAAACGGGCGACACTATCTTCGTTTGCGGAGGTCGGCGACCAGATCGACCTGGTTCGTCAAGGACGAACGCGAATGTTGAATGTCAGAATCGTAAAGGACGACGCTAAAGACGAACAAACTTATGTCGCTACCTTTGATGACATCACCCAGCTGATTGCAGCGCAACGCAACGCCGCCTGGGGCGATGTTGCGCGACGCATCGCCCACGAAATCAAAAACCCGTTGACGCCAATCCAGCTTTCCGCAGAGCGGCTGCGAAGGAAATATCTGAGCGAAGTGAAATCGACGCCGGAAGTTTTTGACAAATGCACCGAAACCATTATCCGGCAGGTTAACGACATCGGACGCATGGTCGATGAATTCTCTTCTTTTGCGCGCATGCCAAAGCCGGTAATCGGCCGCGAAGATCTTCGTGAGCTGATCAAAGCCGCTGTCTTCCCGCAAAAGGTGACGTTTGCCGACGTGGAGTTTGTGGTCGAACTGCCGGATACGCCGATCTTCGCAGAATGCGATGGTCGGTTGATTGTTCAAGCGCTTTCAAACCTTCTCAAAAATGCCGGCGAGTCAATTGGCGGACGTATTGCCCAAGAAGATGATGCCGCGCCCGGAAAAATTGTCATTCGCCTCGACGTCATCGGCGCTGTTTCGCAAATTCAAATCATCGACAATGGCATCGGCCTGCCTGCTGCGGAACGACATCGGCTGACCGAACCGTATATGACGACGCGAACCAAGGGCACCGGCCTTGGGCTCGCGATTGTCAAAAAAGTGGCGGAGGATCATGGCGGCTCGCTGGAATTTTCCGACGATCACAGTCTGGGGGCGAGTGGCGCCCGACTGACAATAACATTGCCGCGCGTAGCGGAAGAACGGAGCACGCAGCATGCAACAGCGGCTGAATAGGGAACTTGGAACAATGTGGGTGGGTATATGAGTATTGATATTCTGGTCGTCGACGATGAAGAAGACATTCGAGAGCTTGTATCTGGAATTTTGGAGGATGAGGGGTTTAGCCCGCGCTCTGCGGCAGATTCCACTTCAGCCCTCGCGGCGGTTCGAGACAGGCTTCCATCACTGGTTGTTCTGGATGTGTGGCTGCAGAATTCGGCCATGGACGGGATTGAAATCCTGCAGGAGCTGAAAAAGCTCCACCCGGAATTGCCAGTCGTTATCATTTCCGGACACGGAACAATTGAAACAGCGGTCGCCGCCATCAAAAAGGGCGCTTATGATTTCGTCGAAAAACCGTTTAATGCCGACCGCCTGATCCTGGTGGTTAATCGCGCCCTCGAAGCGACGCGTCTGCGGCGTGAGAACTCTGAACTACGCGAACGGACACCGGATTGGGGGCTGATTGGATCATCGTCCGCAGTATCAGCATTGCGCGGTGTCATTGATCGCGTTGCCGATGCCCGCTCGCGCGTATTAATTGCCGGCCCTCCTGGTTCAGGCAAAGAAGTAATCGCGCGTTTGCTGCACACAACATCACAGCGGGCAGGGCGCCCATTTGTCGTAGCCAGCGCAGCGTCGATTGCCCCCGAACGCATGGAAGAAGAACTTTTCGGCATTGAAGGGGAAGACGGCGCGCCGCGCATGATCGGCCTTATGGAAAAGGCTCATGGCGGAACCCTGATGTTTGACGAGATCGGCGACATGCCCTCGGAAACACAAGGAAAAATTCTGCGCGTTCTGGTTGAGCAACGGTTTAAGCGCGTTGGCGGCGAAAAAGCCGTTGAAGTGGATGTCCGCATTGTCTCAACGACATCGCAGGACCTTCTTGTCGCCTCTGCGGAAAAAAACTTCCGCGAGGATTTGTTCCATCGCCTCAATGTTGTGTCGATCATTGCGCCAGGTCTTGATGAGCGACGCGAAGATATTCCGGCGCTTGTCGCCTATTTTGTAGATCGTATCTCTCGGGCGTCCGGCTTGCCAAAGCGGCCCCTGTCAGCGGAATCGATGGCGGCGCTCCAGACCTATAGCTGGCCTGGAAATGTTCGCCAGCTTCGCAATGTGATCGAACGAACACTCATATTGATGGGGCGGGATCCGGCGCTGGAGATCACCTGTGACCAATTGCCTTCGGAGGTCATGGATGCAGGGCTTTCCATTCCAGCCGGCGAGGGGCTGGAACAGATCATCGCCCTGCCATTGCGGGATGCGCGCGAACGCTTTGAGCGCGAATATCTGATCACCCAGATTAATCGGTTCGGCGGTAATATTTCTCGCACCGCAGCGTTTATAGGTATGGAACGTTCGGCGTTACATCGTAAACTCAAGGCGCTTGGCGTAAACGGCCAGGCCCGTGTAGAGAGCGCGTAATCAACCGCCGGAGATAAGGATTTCTAGATCATGAGAGTGATCGTTTGCGGCGCTGGCCGCGTCGGCGTCGGCATTGCGCGCAGGCTGGCGCGTGAAGAAAACGACGTTACCGTTATTGATCAATCTAAAGAGTTGATCCGCAAGGTCACGGAGCGCCTGGATGTGCGCGGCGTTGTGGGCAATGGCGCCTATCCGGTAACTCTGGAGGAAGCCGGCGCACGCGAAGCCGATATGGTGATTGCAGTCACTTATTCTGACGAAGTGAACATGGTCGCCTGTCAGATCGCCCACACGCTTTTCAACGTGCCGACAAAAATCGCCCGCGTACGGGCGCAAGCCTATCTCGACCCGAAATATTCAGACCTGTTTTCGCGCAACCACATACCGATCGACGTTATTATTTCGCCGGAGCGGGAAGTCTCCGAAGCGATCATGCAGCGCATGTCGACGCCCGGCGCTTTTGAATTGAAATCGTTCGTTGACGGACGTGTCTGGGCAGTTGGCGTCAAGCTGCGTGATGACTGCCCGATCATCAATACACCCTTGCGGCAAGTCGCTGAACTATTTCCTGACCTTAAAATTACCATTGTCGGCATAAAACGGGGCGAGAAGATGTGGCGTGCTCATGCTGATGATCAACTTGAGCCAGGCGATCAGATATTTTTTATTGCCGATCGCCACGATGTCACGCGTGCGCTTGAAATTATGGGCGAAGCCGCGCGACAGGCGCGACGGGTGATTATTGTCGGCGGTGGGAATATTGGTCTTTACGTAGCAAAGGGCCTTGAAAAGCTTGGCGCAATGAAAATCCGCCTGATTGAGCAAGATCGAAAGCGCGCCGAACATATCGCCGAAGAACTAGAACGCACAATTGTTTTGCAGGGTGACGGGCTTGACCGTGCGATCTTGCGCGAAGCCGGCGTCAGCGAGGCCGAGACGGTGGTCGCGGTCACAGATAATGATCAAGTCAACATTTTGACGTCGGTTGTTGCAAAGCGCGAAGGCGCCCGCCGATCCATGGCGCTCATCAATGATCATGATTATGGCCCGGTGTCAGAAGCGGTCGGCATTGACCGTTTTATTGACCCGCGAGCAACCACAATCTCGACGATCCTGCAGCATATCCGCCGCGGCCGCATCAAAGGGGTCTATTCATTATCGGATGGCGCCGCTGAACTGGTGGACGCGGTCGCTCTTGAGACTTCTCCGCTTGTTAACAAGCCGTTGCGAGAGGCGCCATTGCCGGAAGGCGTGATGATTGGCGCTGTCTATCGCGACGGAGAAGTAAAGATGCCGACCGGTGATACAATTATCAATGCCGGCGATCGCATCGTGTTGATGACCATGCGTGAAAACGTTAAGGACGTCGAGCAGATGTTCCGTGTCAGTATCGAATATTTCTAGAACCGTTTCGAGTTTTATCGAAACATGGAGCGGCTCTGAAATGCTGTTTAGGCGCGAAGGCGAAGACGCATGGGACTGACAAGCATTCTTCGCGGCTTTTCCGCCATGCTGATTATCATCGGCCTGATGATGCTGTTTCCAATGGTGCTGGCGCTTGCGGGCAATGAGGAAAGCGCTGGCGCCTATCTCTTCAGCGCGACTGCGGCCCTCATTTCCGGCGGCGGCGCCTTCGCTGCCAGTATCGGCCGGCAACCGGCGACGGATTTCCGCGGCGCCTTGATCATCGTTCTCATTTGGTGGGCGGTCATTCCTGTATTTGCTGCGCTGCCCTTCATGACGGAAACCATGCCCTTCGCCGACGCCTATTTCGAAGCCGTGTCAGCGATGACAACAACCGGCGGCTGGTTGACGAATGCTGGCGCAGTTGAGAGCCCTGCCGGCATGTTGTGGCGTGCCGAACTCCAATGGCTCGGGGGACTTGCATCGCTTGCCATTGCAGCGGCCATATTTATCCGACCTGCTTTTATTGGGATCGATACATTGCTGCCGCCATTTTCGCGGGGCGACGGAGATTCCTTTCTTCATTCACTGCGTAACGCCACAAGAGCATTTGCATCAATTTACCTGTTGCTGACCCTCGTGGCGTTTTTGGCGATTACGCTTGCGGGCGCCCCTTTGCTTGATGCTGCGGTGATGGCGATGTCGGCGGCAGCCTCCGGTGGTTTTATTCCGCATGAAGCGGGAATAAGCGGCTATTCGCAGAGCGTAGCAAGGATGATCTTTCCTTTCATCGTGCTCGGCGGCGCTAATTTCGTTCTCATCGCGCGCATCCTGAGCGGCAAACGTGAACGCGTCAGCGATGTTGAGACAGGCGCCTATCTGCTCATCATGGTTTTCGTGGGCCTGCTTTTTTGGATTACCGCAGGCGCCGGCGATTTTGATCTGTTTGCGCCGCAACTTTTCAACGCGGCCTCCCTTTTGTCGACGAACGGCTATGTGATTGGCGAGGCGCCGCCGTTGACGGTAGCACTCGTAACAGCGATCATTGGCGGCGCGGCAGTCTCGACGGCAGGTGGGTTCAAGATTTTACGCTGGATCGTGATCATGCGCCGTGCGCGCGAGGAGATCAGGAAACTGATTATTCCCAGTGGGGTTTTTGGCATCAGACAGGTCGCAAACGAACTCGGCGTGTGGATGCATTTCATTGTCTTTACGATGACGCTCGCCGCTCTTGTTGTTGCGCTCTCCACTGGGGGACACAATTTTGATCTTGCAGCGGCGGCAGCGACAGCGGCGCTCAGTAACACTGGCCCGTTGATCCAGCTTGCCGAGGGCGGCGCGGCGGGATACGCCGGTTTCAGCGAACCGTTGCGCTGGCTCCTGGTGGCGGCGATGATCCTTGGCCGGCTCGAAGCGGCGGCAGCGCTCGCGCTTATTAATCGAGCCTTTTGGAGGGCATAACAGGCCATGGCGGGAATAGCGTATGTAAACGGCGCCTATTTGCGAAGCAGTAACGCGCAAGTTCATATTGAAGACCGGGGCTACCAATTTGCCGATGGGATTTATGAGGTCTGCCTTGTCATTGATGGGCGCTATTGGGACGCCGAGGGGCATCTTGACCGGATGGACCGGTCCCTCAAAGAATTGGGCATCCGTCAACCGATGTCACGCGCCTCTCTAAGAACGGTGATGGCGGAGCTTTTGACCCGCAATCGGTTGAAGGACGCCTTGGTCTATATGCAGGTGACACGTGGCGTCGCGCCGCGAAACCATCCTTTCCCGGCTGCCGGCGTTACCCCCGCTCTGGTTATGACAGCGCGCCGGTTCAACCTCGACGACAACGATGCGCGGGCGAAAAAGGGCGTCAAAATCATTACCCAGCCCGATATTCGATGGGCCCGTGTGGACATTAAATCTATATCGCTGCTTCCCAACGTACTGGCAAAGCAAGCTGCGGTAGAAGCCAACGCGGTGGAATCCTGGCTTATCAAGGACGGTAAAGTCACCGAAGGCTCATCTTCCAATGCCTGGATTGTTGACGATACCGGCGCGATCATCACGCATCCAAAAGGCCGGGAAATTCTCGGCGGCATCACCCGTGAAACAGCGATCGCATGCGCCCGGGATTTACAAATCAGAGTGGAGGAGCGACCATTTACACTGGCGGAAGCAGCGCAGGCAAAAGAGGTCTTTATCACCGCGGCGACAGTGTTGGTAATGCCGGTCATCGCGATTGACGGTCAAAAAGTCGGAGATGGCGCACCGGGGCCCATCGCGGCGCAGCTTCGCGAGGCATACAAGGAGCGAGCCCGGTCAGCTTGAGGTCTCAGGCGACGCAGATGTCTTATGTCTATTGCACATAGGGTCCAGAAGCGTCACAATGATGCTGCACTGCAATAATATACAAAAAAAAAGAGGTGAGATGCGGCGCAAATGACCGATAAAAAACAAAACCTTCAGGACACTTTTCTCAATCATGTCCGCAAAAGCAAAGTGCCGGTCACGATATTTCTCGTGAACGGTGTAAAACTGCAGGGCATTGTCAGCTGGTTTGACAATTTCTGTGTTCTGTTAAAACGCGACGGGCAATCCCAGCTTGTCTATAAGCATGCCATTTCAACGGTTATGCCTCAGCAACCAGTGTCGCTTTGGGATAGCGAAGACGAGTAATTTACCCCTTTGCCGGATCAAGAAACTGCCATTGTCATCCACCCGGCGCTGAAAGGCAGCGCTGGCGCGAGACCGCCCGAGGCGCGTCTTGAGGAAGCTGTTGGCCTCGCTGCCGCGATCAATCTTCATGTGGTTGCCGCAAAAGTTGTCTATATCGCGCAACCAAAGCCGGCGACGCTGATCGGCGGTGGCAAAGTTACGGAGATCGAAGCGCTTCTCAATTCTTTCGAGCCGCGGCCCGGTCTCGTGATCATTGATGGCGCTTTATCACCTGTGCAGCATCGCAATCTTGAAAAAGAATGGAACGCAAAGGTCGTTGATCGCACAGCGCTCATTCTTGAGATTTTTGGCGAGCGCGCCCAGACCGCAGAGGGCAGTCTTCAGGTTGAGCTTGCGCATCTCGACTATCAACGCTCGCGGCTGGTGCGGTCATGGACTCACCTTGAACGCCAGCGCGGCGGCGCGGGATTTCTCGGCGGACCAGGCGAGCGACAGATCGAATCTGATCGCCGCGCCCTTTCAGACAAAATTGTGCGGCTCAAAAAGAAGCTGCAAGATGTTACACGCACCCGCACATTGCAGCGCGCAAAGCGGAAACGGGCGCCCCATCCGATCGTTGCTCTGGTTGGTTACACCAATGCCGGAAAATCTACGCTTTTTAATCGTCTGACCCAATCAGCCGTAAAGGCAGAGGACCTGCTTTTTGCTACACTCGATCCAACCATGCGGGCGATCGACCTGCCGTCCGGCGTGCGCCTCATTCTTTCGGATACGGTTGGCTTTATTTCAGACCTGCCAACACAACTGGTCGCTGCCTTCCGCGCGACTCTCGAAGAAGTGCTCGAAGCTGATCTGATTGTCCATGTGCGTGATATCGCTCATGAAGATACAAATGCACAATGCGACGACGTCATTGCAGTCCTGACAGAGTTGGGCATCAGCGCCGATGATGATCGCCCGGTCATTGAGGCGCTCAACAAAATCGACCTCCTGAGCGACGACGTCCGGGCATCGACCGATGCGATCGCCCGCGCCAGTCACCTCGAAAAAACTGGAACGATAGCGGCGCCGCTGCGCGTTGCGCTTTCTGCGGAAACAGGCGAGGGCGTTAGCGAATTACTTGCCCTCGTCGAGGTCGCCCTGACAGCAGCCCATGACACTGTGACGATGATCATTCCAGCTTCGGACGGCGCCGCACGCGCCTGGCTGCATCAGCGGGCGGAAATTATTGAAGAAACGGCGCGTGATCATGAACTAGCGCTGACAGTGCGGTTGTCGAAAAAAACACAAGGTCAGTTCCTTAAATCTTTCCCTGCCGCCCAGGCTGAACCTTTGTCGGATAGTGTGCGCAAAACCGCATGATTATCGATCCGGAAAAGATCTCGAAACTGATTGCTGATATCGCCGCAGAAGAGATTATGCCGCGTTATGGCAAGCTCACGGATGCTGATATCGACACCAAAACCGGCCCCAATGATTTCGTGACGAAAGCTGATCGCGCAGCGGAAGAAAAACTGAAAATAGGGCTTTCCGATATTTATCCCGGCGCGATTTTTATCGGTGAAGAGGGGGTCGCTGCTGACCCTTCCGTTCTGGATAAACTCGAAGGAGACGGCGCATTCTGGATTGTCGATCCCGTCGACGGGACGCGCAATTTTGTGCAGGGTCGGCCCGAATTCGGTGTGATCGTCGCGCTTGTTGAAAATCACGAAACCCGCGCAGGCTGGATCTATGCCGTGCCTGATGATGCTTTCGCGATCGGTTCGAAAGGCGACGGCGCGACATGGCGCGGTGAAGCGATGTCCCCGTTACAGTCTTCCGACGGCCCGCTACGAGGCTATCGCGGATTGGGTAATATGAAAGAGCCGTGGAAATCACGCCTGACGCCCGGGCTCCGCGCTGCATTCGAAACCGAACCGTCGCGATGCGCGGCTTACAGCTATATCAAACTCCTGCGTGGAGCGCGTGACTTCGCCCTGTCTTCCCGATGCCACCCATGGGACCACGCGGCTGGCATTTTGATGCTCACCGAGATCGGCGGCCGCGCCGAATATCTTGATGATGGGGCGGCCTATACACCACGCCCATCATTCGGCCGTCCTTTGCTCGTGTCAGGGAGCGACGGAAACTGGACGCGCGTTTGCGATACCCTGCTAGGATAGAAAGTACTATGGTCCGGCTGTTGGGTTTGCGAACCAGGACGAACCAGCGACATACGAGGAAAAGCGCTGAATGAAAAACCTTTGGTCAGATCAGGACGCAGAGGCGGCCGTCAGAAAATATGATGCCGAGGGGGTCAACGAAGACCTCGCATTGCGTGTCTATACAAGCCGCCTGATTGGCGCCGAACCGCAACTTGTTATCCATGGCGGCGGCAACACTTCGGTGAAGACGCGCGTAAAGGATTTTCTCGGGGCTGAGTGCGATGTCATTTGTGTAAAAGGCAGCGGCTGGGATCTGGCGACAATAGAACCCGCTGGCCTGCCGGCGCTGCAGCTGGCGCCGCTGCATGAGGTCCGCAATTGGGAAAAACTCAGCGACGAAGACATGGTCGCTTTTCAGCGCCTCAATCTGCTCAATCCTTCATCGCCCAACCCCTCCGTCGAAACACTTCTTCACGCATTTCTGCCGCAAAAATTTGTCGATCATTCGCATGCGACGGCAATCCTCGCACTTTCCGATCAAAAAGATGGGACCCGTATTTGCCGCGAAATATACGGCGAGCGGGTCGCATTGGTTCCCTATGTGATGCCTGGTTTTCAACTCGCAAAAGCGACGGCCGACGCTTTCGAGCAAAACCCGCAGGTCGAAGGCATCATCCTGGAAAAACACGGGCTCTTTACCTTTGGCGACACCGCACGACAGTCTTATGACCGTATGATCGCGCTTGTCAGCGAGGCAGAAGCGGTGATTGAAAAAGCGCCGTCGAGAGCACGCGGCGGCGCCAGCCTCGAGCGTGCGGCGGCAACGCAGGCAATCGCGCCGATTTTGCGCGGCGCATGCGCCAACACACGTGGTGACGGCGCCTTTGACCGATTTCTGTTGGAGTACCGCACGTCCGACGCGATACGAGAATTTGTTGATCGCTCAGGGCTGGCCGGAGACGGTGCTCGCGGCGTCGTAACGCCGGATCATATCATCAGAACAAAGAACAAACCGCTAATCGTTCCGTTTCCAAAAGCTGGCGACCTTGATAGCTTCAAGGAAGCCGCGCGCAGCGCTGCCTCCGACTATCGGCGCGACTATGACGCCTATTTCGAAGAGAACAACGCGCGCTACGATGGCGCGAAGCAGAAACTCGATTCCGCACCGCGTGTCATTCTCGCGCCTGGCGTTGGACTGTTCGGCCTTGGTCGCAGCGTATCCGAGGCGAAGGTTGCTGCAGATCTCGCCGAGATTACCGTCGATACGGTGCTAAAGGCGGACCGCGTCGGGCGCTTTGAAGCACTTGGCGCGGCTGAGCTTTTCGATATGGAATATTGGTCGCTGGAACAGGCAAAGCTCGGCAAAGCAAAACCAAAGGCGCTGCAAGGCCAAATTGTTGCTATTACAGGCGCCGCTGGCGCTATTGGCGCTGCAACCGCCCGCGCCTTTGCCGATCAAGGGGCCGCTGTTGCCCTTCTCGACATCGATTTTGAAATGGCAAAAGCTGCCGCCGATCGCATTTCAGGAGCCACATTCGCCGCCCCGTGCGATGTGACCGACGAAAGCTCAATCGCCAGGGCCTTTAATGCTGTTGTTTCCGAATTCGGCGGTCTTGATATTCTGGTGTCGAATGCCGGGGCCGCCTTTGAGGGGCCCATTGCCGATCTTGACGACAATATTCTCCGCAACAGCATGGAGCTTAACTTCTTCAGCCATCAATATGTCGCGCAACATGCGGCGCGGATCATGCGCGATCAGGAAACTGGCGGCGCCCTCCTTTTTAATGCTTCAAAACAGGCAATTAATCCGGGGGCGGATTTCGGCGCCTATGGCGCCGCAAAAGCGGCAACCCTCTTTCTTGCCCGGCAATACGCCCTTGAATGTGGAAAATACGGCATTCGCGCCAATGTCGTGAATGCGGACCGAATTCGCAGCGGGATATTGAGTGACGACATGATCCGCCGCCGCGCCGGCGCGCGTGGATTGACCGAAGACGCCTATCTCGGCGGTAATCTTCTAGGGCTCGAAGTGCGGGCTGAAGACGTCGCGCAAGCTTTCCTGCATCACGCCCTTGCCATCAGAACAACAGGCGACGTGACAACCGTTGACGGCGGCAATGTCTCAGCCATGCTGCGGTGATCACGCGCCCTGACGTTCAGGAAAGAGTTTCAGCAACCCTTTCTCGCTCGCCTCGGCGACACCGCGATCGGTAATAAGCCCACTGATCAGACGCGCCGGCGTCACGTCGAAGGCATAATTCGCCGCCGGGCTTCCATGCGCTGCGATATCAATTGTAACAACATCACCACCGGGCAGGCGGCCGGTCATTTGCGTGACTTCTTCTGATCCGCGCTCTTCAATGGGGATTTCCGCAACACCGTCCCGGATCGACCAGTCGATCGTGGTGTGTGGCAGGGCAACGTAAAATGGTACGCCATTGTCATGGGCGGCCAGCGCTTTCAAATAGGTGCCGATCTTGTTGCCCACATCGCCGGCGCGTGTCGTTCGATCTGTCCCGACAATACAAAGATCAACTTTTCCATGCTGCATCAAATGCCCACCGGCATTGTCAACGATGATTGTATGGGGAACGCCATGAGCGCCGAGTTCAAACGCGGTAAGCGAAGCGCCTTGATTGCGCGGGCGCGTTTCATCAACCCAGACATGAACATCGATGCCTTTTTCATGGGCGAGATAAATCGGCGCGGTTGCCGTACCCAAATCAACTGTTGCGAGCCAGCCCGCATTGCAATGGGTGAGAATATTCACCGGACCTGATTTTTTTGCCGCAATGTTCTCAATC
Source organism: Hyphococcus sp. (assembly GCA_021776335.1). Classification (GTDB taxonomy): domain Bacteria; phylum Pseudomonadota; class Alphaproteobacteria; order Caulobacterales; family Parvularculaceae; genus Hyphococcus. The sequence continues at coordinate 870,405 of JAJFGB010000009.1, read as the reverse complement.
AGCTGCAACCCGTGTTCGCCCATGGCGCGGCTAATTTCGACATCCTCATCACAGATTTCCTCCGCTCGGGCGAGAGCGGCGACAGCGCGTCCTTCTTCCGGCAATGCCGCGACAGTTTTTGTGAGTTCCTCGATCGCCCAAGCAAGGTTGACTGCTGTAGGGCGCGTTTTGGCAAGACGGGTTTTGGTTCGTTCAAGACCGGCATCCGTCGCGTCCTCGGCCAGGCCCAGATACATGCCGTAAGCGGCTGTGGCGCCAATACAGGGCGCGCCGCGCACCTGCATGGTTTCGATTGCAATCGCCGCATCTTCAAGCGTATCGAGCGGCGCAATAACGACTTCATGGGGCAGGCGCGCCTGATCGATAATTTCGGCGCCGCGTCCGTTCGGCGCTGTCCAGATCGTTCGATAATGCTTGCCATTGATGTTCATGCTAAATCCCGTTGTCGAACCGGAGCAGACTGGCTGTGGTCAGCCGAGGATGCAATACACCCGGTCTATCGATCCGCCAGTGTCCAGAAAAACATCTGATTAAGCCGTTCAGTAATATCCGGATCGGTCGAATAATGCGCATGGAGGCTTATTCGTCCAGCAATCGACAGGCGATGCCGCTCAACACATGTTCGTCGCCGGTGTCGCGCCTGACGACAAAACATGTCGACCCTTTGATGATGATATCAAACAGCGTCGGCATCACGGTGCTCCGGTCTTCATGCAGGCCTGGCCTCGGCGGCAATACAGAAATCACTGATGTTTTGGTAAGATCGCCGGGTCCAATGTCGACGCTTGCGGTGTTCATGGCGCGCGCCAGAACAGATTTCACCGCAGCCATTGTCTGGCTATCAGCGGTTACCAAGACGGCGTAAGTTCTTGTCTGATACGACTGGCAGGCGCTCGTCATCAGGGCGCCTATCAAGATTAGTATGCCAACCCTTTGAAAAGAGACCTTCATTGATCGCTGCCTTCATCTAGTTGGGCATAGTCATATCACGATTGCTCTCATAAATATCTCCAACGGGCGCCAGAATAGCAGGCGCCGCGCCGTCGGTTCTGACCGAGCTAATCTTGCTTGTCGCCGATATTGGCGGCGGCGTTGGGCAGGTTCCCGACTGCCGATATTGCAGCGCTGCCGCGAGCAAAGCCTCGCTTTCATCGCCCAATTCGCGCCCGAGATCGTCATTGACAGCGCATCCTGACATTCTCACGCCAAAACTAGCGTTTGAATTCACCGCAACAAAACCGTCGGCATAATCTCCGAAATTCTTGTCGTTCACGCCCCGGAACTGGATCGTGAAATAAGTCTCGCCGCAATTGTCCTCCGGAAAAAAGCCGAACGGTTTTCCGCAAGTCGTGTCGCCAATCAAAATCACCTCAACGTCAACGCCGCGCAGTCCGTTGATGACGGATTCGCTTGCGCTGCAGGTGCTGTCCGTCGAAAGGATAAAAACGCGCGGCAGATCGAGACTGTCCAGCGGCGTTCCATTGGCCAGAGAAAACCCAAGGCCCGTGCTGAAGAAAGGCGTCGGGTTATTGATCGCGCCAGTAACTGGATTTCGGTTGCCGGCAGCTGCATTGAACTGAAGCCGCTCATAGGTTTTGCCGTTAGTTCTTGCGCTGCCCGCCACCATGTAGCCAAGCTGTGAGGCGATCGCCAGAAGCCCGCCCCCATTATATCGAAGGTCAAGGACAAGATCGTTTACACCGGCGGTTTTCATGGCTGTAATCGCATCGGCGATGTCTTTTTCGGAAGCGAACGGGCTGAAAGTGTTGAACAGAATATAGCCGACATCGCCTGACGGCGTGTTGATCACCTTCATCCGATTGACCGGTTTGGGTGCAATATCCGCCGAAATGATCATCACCGTCCGGGAAAGCGCGCTGCCCGGATCCTGCACAAGAAATGTATGTAGTTCTCCTGCCGTTGCGGGAAAGAGGCCATTGTTCAAAGTATCGACCTGCGCCTGGCCGGTGGCATTGATCAGATCAACGCCATCAACTTCAAGAATCTTTGTTCCGCGTATAAAATTCGCCTGGCCGGCAACTACAGTCGACGCCGGTGAATTTGGTTCGGTATAGAGGACCTGAAAATCACGTGGAACGGTTGAAGAAAATGCGCGAAGTCTCGCGCCATAACCCGACTGCGGCGCCGAATTGCGCGCCCTCAGATATTCATCGGTTAACTGACTAAAATGAAAATCATCCTTGTCTTTACCCGACGACGTCGTCGCTGTAGTTCGCAGGACTGCAAAATAATTTATCGGATTGTTGAAACTGCGTGGGTCACGATCGACCACTTCGGTGTTCCATAAATAAGTGTCATTTGTCCACGATCGCAACCAGAAATTTTCCTCGGCTATAGATCCCGGTCGGTCGGTAAAAGGATTGCCTTCAAAATCGGCGCCCGTTCGAACAACCTGGCATCGATCCTTAAACTGGCTTGCCGGGGCAAAAACGCCCGCAGCCCAGCTTGGACCGCTGCTTGTCGGCGGCGGCGCTGGAGGCGGCGTATTACGAGCCGGCGCGGGAGAACTGCTGCCGCCGCATCCAGACGCCATGAAGATGGCGAATAGAACAAACAGCGCAATGGCGAGTCGGCGTGGAAGAGCTTTTGTCATCATCTGTTTTTGTTACTAACTGTACTGACGCCCCAGCGCCTTCGCGCTGAGAAATAGTGCTCATTTGCCGTCAGGTAGTCAATGTGGAGCGCAACGCTGTTAATAGCGGGACGCGGTATCAATTCAGCGAACTATTCAGTCGGCTTAGTTTCACCGGACAATGAGGCGAGTGCGGCGCACAGTGATTGCGAAAACGGCGCAACATACATTGTGCATATTGTTTCACATCCGATGCTTGATAAATAGACGCGGGATCACTTGCGTATTTTGATTGACGTACATGAAGCAATATTCACGTAGCAGATGTTGCTTTTATTTTGAAAGCATTGATGTATTATGTATTCCAAAACCACAGTCAAAACCCAGAAGGAACATGCCATGCGCTTTATTTTTGCAGTATTATTGTCTTTCGTGCTTTTAAGCGGGACTGCGCACGCTGCGGGTCGATCCGGCAAAACGACAATTACACTGATTGTTGTGAAGACTAACGTAGTCGAATTTTTTACCGTGGCGCATGGAGGTGGCGCATGCACGACCACAAATCGATGGCATTTGCTAAAAACACATTCGAACTATGAAGTTCTTGTCTCCGGCTTATTAACGGCGAAAACAGCGGGCACTGAAGTGGACATTTCCGGCAACGGCACATGCAACGGGTCCGGCGAAGAGCTGTCATGGGCGGTTATTGCCTATTGATATCAACAGCGCGTCGCCATTGCCTTGAGACCTGTCGATTCCGAGCTGTCATCACGCAGCGTCTTTGAAATTATGCGCACACAATTACTGGAGTGATGTTATGACATTGAGAACAAGTAGCGCCTTTCGTTTTCTTGCTATCGCCTCTTTTGCAACCTTTGGCGCGATAGTCGGAAGTCCAGCCTTCGCGCAAACAACCAAAATTGAGACCGCTGTTGTTGACCAACTGGAAACAGTCGCGCCAACAGATAAAATACGGGTCATTGTTGAATTCAGCACACCTGCCATGCCGAACCGCGCCCTAAAAACGGGGGCGACTTTGAGCGCTCGCCAAAATATTGTTGAATCGGGCCGCAACGTGTTTCTCAATTCGGCTGGCTTTAGATCTCTCTCCGTCGACGCACGCGCTACCGGCGTGAAGAGAACCTACGACTATGTGCCGTTTGTCGCGTTTGAGGGCAGCCGATCTGACATATTGGCGCTCGGCAGAAACCCAAACGTAAAGCGCATTGTCATAGACGCATTAATGCGGCCGACTCTTCTCGAGAGCACAGCTATAATCGATATGCCCCAGGTCTGGGCGTTGGGTCATGAGGGCGCCGGGCAGACAGTCGCAATTCTAGATACGGGTATGCAGACGTCACATCCTTTTTTTGGAGGGCGGGTTATAGCAGAGGCGTGTTTCTCTTCGAACGTGCCTGCAGATTTAGCGACGACAGTCTGTCCTAATGGGTTGGAAACCCAAACAGGCGCCGGCGCCGGGGTCAATTGCAGCACTGCCATAGCTGGCTGCGATCACGGCACACATGTCGCTGGCATCGCGGCAGGGAACGAAGGATCAGCCCTCGACGGCGTCGCGCGCGGCGCATCGATTTTGGCAATTCAAGTGTTCTCTCGCTTTGATTCGCCTGCAAATTGCGGCGGCCTAGGCACTCCGTGTGCCCTTTCTTACATTAGCGATCAGATTGCTGGACTCGATCACGTGCTATCACTTAACACACAACTCGATATCGCCTCGGTAAATATGAGTTTGGGCGGAGGTCAATTCACGGCTCCTTGCCCAGGTGCAGCACAATCCCCGTCGATCGATAATTTAGATAATGCCGGCATTGCCGTTGTGGTTGCCTCTGGTAATAACGGGTACACTAATGCAATTAGCAGCCCTGCATGTGCGCCAAATGCGATCAGCGTTGGCTCCACTACTGATTTCGCTGACAATGTTTCAACATTTTCAAACAGCGCAACATTTCTGGACCTGCTGGCGCCCGGAGAGCCGATCCAATCGTCAGTTCCCACCAATGGATTCGGTTCCAAAAACGGCACATCAATGGCGACGCCGCATGTTGCCGGCGCATTCGCCGTTTTAAAAGCAGCCTTCCCGAATGCATCGGTTGACACCATCCTTGCTGCACTAAAATCCAGCGGCCAACCGGTCAACGACACCCGCAATTCAATCGTAAAACCACGTATCAACGTGAATGATGCATTGACAGAATTGCAGTCCCCACCAGTGTTTATTGTTGTGCCGTTGAACGGTTTTACGCTTATTCCGGTGTCCGGTTAGCCGGCAAATAATCGATATGGGACAACGGGCGAATGCGATTGGTCATTGTCCAGCGCATTTTCTCGCAATAGCGTGCAGGATGATCTATTCACGCTAACTCTCAAGCGCTGCAAGGGCGGCGCGCAGTAATTGCGAAAACGGCGCGCCCTCATCATTGGTGACGAATAAGATTGCTTGACCTTCGTCCGGAAAAATCAACAACGCTGAGCGAAATCCGTCATCCCAGCCAAAGTGGCGCAGCATACGACGCCCATTACGGTCTTCATGCACCCACCCCATAGTTGCCGCGCGATAGGGTTCCTCGCGCGTCGTCCAGCGCGGCGCCCACATGTCACTAAGCGTATCGCCGTTGAGAACCCGCACATCATCTAAAGAACCGCCATTAAGCAGGGCCTGTGCATAGAGCGCCATGTCATCAATATTGGCGTTAAGCGTCGAACTTGGACCGTGGCGTCGATTATACGGGTAATACGCGACTGGTTGCTTGGCGCCAGCCTTTCCAGCATGGCCTTGCGTACGCGATGATGCAGGGACGTCTGGATATAGGAATGTCGCGTCGTTCATCTCCAGCGGCGCAAAAATACTGTCCGCCATATATTGCTCAAAAGTTTTACCGGACACACGTTCGATCACGGCCCCAAGGACTTCAAATCCAACATTGGAATATTTGCGCGCTGTGCCCGGTTCGAACAGCAGCGCCCGCGGCGACTCTTTCAACGCCCACCGCTGCAGCGCGCCGTCATCGAATTCCGGCTTGTCCCATCCATAGTCCTCCACATCAGGCATGCCGGATGTGTGCAACAGGATCTGGCGAAGCGTGATTTCTTTTTGTTTCGGCTCCGTCACTTCATAACCCGGCAGAACATCGACCAGTTTCGCATCAAGATCGAGTTTGCCCTGTTCGGCGAGCTGCATCATTGCCGTCGCCACAAGTGGTTTTGAAACCGACGCCCAGTGAAAAACCGTTTGCGTTGTTATCGGCTCGCCGCCGCCAAGCGCCTTTTCCCCGAACCCTTTTGCAAAGACCAGCTCACCATTGTCTATAATGCCGATCGCGAATCCAACCGCTTCAGTATCTGCGCGTATTGCTTTCAGTTCTTCCGTGAGGGTATTGCCGTCAAAGCGGGTTGGCGCCGCCGCACAAGCAACAGCGCCGGCGAGGGGCGCCAGGAATCCAGATAGTATCAATGCAATCGATTTCAGCACGCGAAGCTCCCGTAAATTGGACTGAGACGAGACTTATGGTTGTCAGCGGCGCCATTCAACGGGTTTCAAGACGAACGGTGGTTTTCTACAGGCGGGACGACCCAAGACGGCCTCACGCCCTCCAGATACCCTGTCACCCGCAATATTTGACAATGCACTGGGCGGCGTCAGCGGCGCAGTTTCCAAAAGGAGGGGACTCAGCTAGGAATCAGTGTCAGGGCGTATCGGATTTAGGGGAAACCAATGACAGCACGTTTATTCAACATCGCCGCTGCGTTCGCAGCGATCATCAGCTTGTCGTTCGCTTCAGCCCATGCGGAAGATGATGTCATTCTGGTCCTTGATGCGTCAGGCTCGATGTGGGGTCAGATTGACGGCGAAGCCAAGATCGTCACCGCCAAGCGGGTCATCAACGAGCTTTTGACCGATCTCCCTGCCGACAAGAAGCTCGGCCTTGTCGCCTATGGGCACAATCGTAAGGGCGACTGTACCGATATTGAAGAAATCGCTGTGGTCGGCGCCGATCGCGCTGCCATTGGCGCTGCTGTCAACAAACTTAACCCCAAAGGAAAAACACCGTTAAGCGCATCGGTAAAATTCGCGGCGGAAAAACTCAAATCGACCGAGAACAAGGCAACCGTCATCCTTATCAGCGACGGCATCGAGACCTGCAATCTCGATCCATGCGCCGTCGGCGCCGAGCTCGAACGAACCGGGGTAGACTTTACCGCGCATGTCATCGGCTTTGATGTAACGGTGGAGAGCGACCAGGCGCAATTACAGTGTCTCGCCGAGAACACGGGCGGGCGCTATCTCAATGCATCGAATGCGGCCGAGTTGTCAGCTGCGCTTGCGGAAACCGTCATTGAAGAACCGGATGCGCAAACGACCGGGTTCGCGCTGCGCGCGACTGAACTTTCCGGCGGCCCACTCATCGAAAGCGGCCTGAGCTGGAAAGTGCAACAGGCGGGCGGCGGCGAGATCCTGTTCGAAATCGAGGATGCGGGCGAAACAACTGTGGAATTGCCGCCTGGAACCTATGACATTTTTGTCGAAAGGCCCGCCGACGGCCTGACGGGCGCGGCGAAGAACGTCACATTGCCGCCGGATGCGGAAAAAACCGTTACGGTGCCGTTGGAACTCAACTTTGAGGCAACGATCCGCACAGTTCCGGAAGCATCAGCGCCCGTTAGCGCTGAAATTATCGTTTACTGGACCGGACCCAATCGCGAGAGCGACTATGTGACGATCACGGCTCTAGGCGCCAACGCCAATGCCTATATGAGTTACGAATATACGCGCAAAGGCAACCCGTTGACACTGCGCATGCCGTCAGACGCCGGCAATTATGAAGTGCGTTATGTGCTTGGCCGCCCCGCGACTGTCCTCGCCAGCGCGCCGATCAGCGCCGTTGCTGTTGAGGCCAGCCTTGAGGCTGCGGACAATGTCGCCGCTGGCGCTGCCTTCGACGTAACTTGGCAGGGGCCGGGTTATAACGACGACTGGGTCACCATCGTCAAACCCAATGCGCGCGACAACGCGTATCTCAGCTATCAATATACGCGCGAAGGAAATCCGCTAACGCTAACTGCGCCGTTAGAGGCGGGCGATTTTGAATTGCGCTATGTGCAGGCCGGTGAAAGAGTGATCGCCCGGCGCGCCATTTCGGTTAGTAGCGTCGAAGCGACAATTACCGGACCGGCAACCGCAATGGCTGGAACGCGCCACGCGATCTCCTGGACCGGGCCGGGCGACGACGGCGACTGGATGACCGTGACAGCGCCAACCGCCGCTGAAAATACCTATACGGATTATGAATATATGAAGAACGGCAATCCACTCACCTTGCGCATGCCGCTTGAGGCCGGCGAATACGAACTGCGTTATGTCCAGGCCGGCAAAAAAGTCATTGCGCGAAAGGCGATCACGATAACTGCCGGCGAAGCGAGCCTTGTCGCGCCTGAAACGGCGAATGTCGGCGAGACCGTGATCGTCGAATGGTCTGGGCCCGCCGAAAACGGCGACTGGGTCACCGTTGTGAAACCGACAGACGCCGATAGTAAATATGGGGATTATGCGTATCCGAAAAACGGCAATCCGCTCGAACTCGATATACCACTGGAACCCGGCGCCTATGAATTCCGCTATGTGCTTGACGGCAAAAAGGTGATCACGCGCAGCGCCGTCACAATCAATGATGTTGAAGCCACGCTCTCAGCCCCGCAAAGTGTCGCCGCCGGCGGCGCGCTGAACGTCGATTGGACAGGCCCAGGTTACCATCGCGACTACATTACGATCACCGAGCCAGGCGCCGCTGAAGGACACTATTTGGATTATAAATATTCGCGCAACGGCTCACCGGCGCAGCTTCAGGCGCCGACAACGCCCGGCGATTACGAGTTGCGCTATGTGCTCGGCGGCAAGCGCGTCATTGCGCGTCAGGCGATAACGGTGACGGCGGCGAATTAAGCGGCGTCACCGAAATGTGCGCTGAGAGAACCTTGCGCCCAGCGCATAAAGGCCTCGTCAGCCTTCCAGATACCCGTTTCCTTGCAGAAATTCGACAATGCGGTCGGCGGCATCAGCGGCGGGAATATCCGACGTATCAACATCGATCTCGGCGTTTTGCGGCGGTTCATAGGCGCTGTCGATGCCGGTAAAGTTCTTGATCTCACCGCGCCGCGCCTTGGCGTAGAGCCCTTTGACGTCGCGCTGCTCGCAGACTTCCAGCGGTGTTGAGATAAAGACCTCAATGAATTCACCCTCGGGCATCAATTCGCGCGCCATGCGCCGTTCGCTTTGGAATGGCGAGATAAACGAAACAAGTGTGATGAGACCAGCGTCGGCCATTAGTCTGGCGGTCTCGCCGACACGGCGGATGTTTTCGACCCGATCAGCATCAGTAAAGCCAAGATCCTTGTTGAGGCCGTGACGCACATTATCGCCATCAAGCGTATAGGTGTGGCGGCCCAGATCATGGAGGCGTTTTTCCACGAGGTTAGCGACGGTCGATTTGCCCGATCCTGAAAGACCCGTGAACCACAAGACGCAGGGACGCTGATGCTTGGCGCTGGCGCGCGCTTTTTTGTTAACATCAAGATCCTGCCAGTGAACATTTTGCGCCCGACGCAAAGAAAAGTCGATCATGCCCGCGCCGATTGTTGTGTTTGAACGTTTGTCGATCAGCACAAAGGCGCCGGTGCGACGATTATCTTCGTAGGAATCAAACGCGATCGGCTGTGCGAGGTTCAAATTGCAATAACCGACTTCATTCAGCTCCAGCGTCTTGCCGGACATGTGTTCCAGCGTGTTGACGTTGATCTTGTGCTTCAGCTCGGTCACCGTCGCCGGCACAATCCGGTTGGCAGTCTTCAATAAATATTGCCGGCCGGGAAAGAGTTTATCTTCGGCCATCCATAAAAGATGCGCGGCGAACTGATCGGTTTGTTCCGCGGGCGCCTGCCCGGCGCAAATCACATCGCCGCGTGAGATATCGATTTCGTCTTCAAGCGTTATGGTCACCGCCATATCGGGGCCGGCTTCGCTCAAATCACCATCCATGGTCACGATGCGCGCAACCCTGGACCGCTTTGCGGAGGGTAGAACCACGATTTCATCGCCGGGTTTCACAGCACCGCTGGCAATCGTGCCGGAAAAGCCGCGGAAATCGAGGTCAGGGCGGTTCACCCATTGCACTGGCAGGCGGAAGGGTTTCTCGGCGAGATCGCTCCTGACATTCACTGTTTCAAGAAACGGCAGAATTGCCGCGCCATCATACCAGGGCGTCTTGCGACTTCTGGTGGTGATGTTGTCGCCCTCAAGCGCCGACAGCGGGATAGCCGCGATGGTCTCAAAGCCCAGGGGCTTTGCGAAGGCGCGATAATCATCCTCGATCTTGCGAAAAACTTCTTCGTCATAGCCCACAAGATCCATCTTATTGATAGCAAGAATGACGTTGCGAATGCCGAGCAGGGAAACAATAAAGCTGTGACGGCGCGTCTGGGTCAAAATCCCTTTGCGCGCATCAATCAGGATTACCGCGAGATCGGCCGTTGAGGCGCCGGTCGCCATATTGCGCGTATATTGCTCATGGCCCGGCGTATCAGCGACGATGAATTTGCGCTTTTCCGTTGAGAAAAACCGATAGGCGACATCAATGGTGATACCTTGCTCACGTTCAGCGGCAAGACCGTCGACGAGTAATGCAAAGTCGATCTTTTCGCCTTGCGTCCCGTGCTTTTTGGTGTCGCTTTCAAGCGCTGCGATTTGGTCATCGTAAAGCAGCTTCGAATCATAGAGCAGGCGTCCGATTAAAGTTGATTTGCCGTCATCGACGCTGCCGCAGGTGATAAACCGCAACAGGCCTTTGCGTTCATGGGCGGCAAGATAATCAATGACATTGTCGTCGGCGGTGAGAGGAGCGTTGACCATTTAGAAATACCCCTCTTGTTTTTTCTTTTCCATGGAAGCTGCCTGGTCGTGATCGATCACCCTGCCTTCACGTTCTGAATTTCGCGCCGTGAGCATTTCCTGAATGATTTCCGGCAGCGTCGATGCCGTGGAACGCACTGCGCCGGTGAGGGGATAACAGCCCAACGTGCGGAAGCGGACCATTTCCATCGCGGGCTTAACGCCGTTAAGCGGCATACGATCATCATCCACCATGATTTCCGTGCCGTTCATCTTCACGACAGGGCGCTCGGCGGCAAAATAGAGCGGCACAATGGGAATATTTTCGCGATAGATATATTGCCATATATCGAGTTCAGTCCAGTTTGACAGGGGAAAGACGCGGATCGACTCGCGTTCATGAATGCGTGTGTTGTAAATGTTCCAAAGCTCCGGACGCTGATTTTTCGGGTCCCAGCGATGTTCCGCAGAACGGAATGAAAAAATGCGTTCCTTGGCGCGGGATTTTTCTTCGTCGCGCCGTGCGCCGCCAAAGGCAGCGTCGAAGCCATGCTTGTCGAGCGCCTGTTTCAGACCCTGCGTCTTCATCACATCCGTATGAATCTGACTGCCATGGGTGAAGGGGCCGATCCCCTGGTCAACGCCATCCTGATTGATATGGACGATGAGCTCGAGACCAAGCCGTTTTGCCGTCTCATCGCGAAACTTGATCATCTCCTGGAATTTCCAGGTGGTGTCTACGTGCATCAACGGGAAGGGCGGCTTTGACGGGTAAAACGCTTTCATCGCTAAATGCAGCATCACCGCAGAATCTTTGCCGACGGAATAAAGCATCACCGGGTTTTCCGCTTCGGCCGCGACCTCACGCATGATGTGCATTGACTCTGCTTCAAGCCGATCGAGGTGAGTCATCACCCGCGCATCGATTGCAGCAGGTGGTGTTTTTGCCTGCCCCGGGGAAGAAACGGGTAGGGGTGACGGCTCAGCTTCGAGCGCTTTAAGGCGTGCCCGCGCCGTTTCCAGCGTTTTCAGGGTGCACTGACCGCCGGCTTTCAGGCGGGCTAGCCCCTTGCCGTCATTGAATAGCTTGCGTGAAACCGTTGAAAGCGAAAGGCCCTTGCTTGCGGCGAGGTCCTCTGCGCGGCTGACGAGTTGATCGATTTCTGACATATGCACACCACTGTTGGGATTTATCCCACATTTATAGAACTCAATTTCGTATCAAATAGCAAGTTACGGGCCATTATCAAGAAAAAACTAAACCATTGCCGCATAATCGTGGGATTGTACCCATAAATTGGAAATTTACACCTCTTGACTTTATTTCTGTAATTTCATATATTTCTGTCATGACAGAAATTACCGTAAAAACTATCGAGATGAGCCCGGCGATCCGCCAGTTCGTTCTTCATTGGGGCGACCTTGGCGGACAGTGGGGTGTCAACCGATCTGTTGCTCAGATCCATGCGCTGCTTCTCGTCAGCGATCATCCGATGACGGCGGAAGAGATTGCCGAAGCGCTTAGCCTTGCGCGGTCAAACGTATCAAACTCCATCAAGGACCTTCTCGGCTGGGACCTGGTGAAACGTGTCCCTGTCATGGGTGATCGCCGAGACCATTTCGAGGCCGAGGGCGATATGTGGGAGATGGTTTCGCGCATCGTCGCCATCCGCAAAACCCGGGAACTCGATCCAGCCGCAGCTGTCCTTGATGCCTGCCTGACCGACGTCAAGGCTGACCCGGCGTCATCTGAAACGGCGGTGAAGCGGCTCAGCGATTTGCAGGAACTGATCTCCTCGCTGAACGAGTGGTACGACCAAATGAACAAAGTGCCGAAATCAACCATCGCGCCATTATTGAAACTGGGCGCCCGCGCCGTCGATTTGCTCACGCCCTTCATCAAAACAAAAAAAGAAAAAGAATAACGCCGCAACCAGCGAAACGATCAACAGGACTGGCAAAGGAAAAAGCCATGACCGCGTTTCAGCCTTTAGCAAATGCCGTTAATAAACCCGCCATCGCGCGTCAACGAGGCGCAGGACTGATCCCTGATGATCGCTTCGAGCGCCTTCTTCGCCCTGATGAATGGATGGCTTTACCCACGGCCGTGCGCCGACGCTTTGCCTATAAGGCCGGCCCCGGGCAAAGCGTTCTCTATCGCGGCGTTACAACGGAACTCAAGCAAACAATAGCAGGGACTATTCTCGCGCACGCAGCCCGGCTGATTGGCGCGCCGTTACCGCTCAACAGGAAGTCTGAACAACGGCCAGCGATCGTCGCTATCACCGACGTTCCCGATAGTGGCGGTCAAATCTGGACAAGGCTCTACAGCCGGGGCGCACTGTTCCCCCAGGCCATCAACAGCATGAAGCGATTTTCCGGCGAGACGGGTCTGGAGGAACATGTGGGCGGCGGCGTTTCAATGTCCCTCAAGCTCTCCGTCAGCGATGGCGCATTATTCTTTTCCAGCGCCGACTATTTTCTAACGTTTTTTGGCTTGCGCATAAAACTGCCTGCCTTGCTGACGCCCGGACGCATGGTGATCGGTCATCACGATATGGGCGAGGGTGCGTTTGCATTCACATTGACGCTCGCGCATCCGAATCTCGGTGTGATCATTTCCCAGACAACAATCTTTCACGACATGGAGGAGGCCCACCATGACTGACCCGCTGCTTTGGTTGCTCATCGCCATACAAATGGTATTTGGCGTCGCTGATACGCTCTTTCATCATGAACTCACCGAACGCCTGGCATGGCGCATCTCTCAACGACGAGAGATAAAGCTTCATGGCATCCGCAATTTCTTCTACAGCATAATCTTCTTGATGATCGGATGGACGACGCCGACAGGCGTCATCGCTGCGATGCTGATCATTGCGCTGACGGTCGAAATCTTCATCACCCTATGGGATTTTGTCGAGGAAGACCGCTCCCGCCGCCTGCCGCCCAGCGAAAGGGTGCTGCACACGCTCATGGCGCTAAACTACGGCGCCATCCTCGCGCTCATGCTGCCCGTGCTGTGGGGATGGGCAGGTGATCCGACGGCGCTCACGCCCGCCTATTACGGCATCTATAGCTGGCTCTGTATTGTTGCATGCATCGGCACGGCGCTGTTCGGCTTGCGTGACCTTACCGCCGCAGATCGGTTGGCGCGTATCACACCGCCAGCCGCCAACCGATTGGCCATGGGCCTCGGCGACCGTCAACGCGTCCTTGTCACCGGCGGGACGGGGTTTGTCGGAACGCGCCTCGTGGAAGCGCTGATTGCCGGCGGTCACGAGGTGACCGTGCTGACGCGCCGCCCGAAACTGGCGCTGGACATTTTACCAGCGCCGTTGCGGCTCATCACCGCTTTGGATCAAATTGCTAGTGATGAAAAAATTGACGCCATCGTCCATCTCGCGGGCGAATCCATTTCAAATGGGCTATGGACGGCGCACAAAAAAAACCGCGTCATCGACAGCCGTGTTGATCTCACCAACGATTTGATCGCCCTTGCTGCGCGCCTCGACCGAAAACCGGATTGTTTTATCGCCGCCTCTGCAATTGGCTGGTACGGCATCAGGGACGCCGAGCCTTTGATGGAAACCCATGCGCCAGAAACGGCGAGTTTTTCTCACCAAAGCTGTGAAGCCGTCGAGAGAGCGGCGCGCAGGATGGAAATCCAGGGCGTCCGCACAGTGCGTCTGCGCATCGGACTTGTTCTCGGCGTTGAAGGCGGCTTGCTCGCACGCATGCTGACACCTTTCGAATTCGGTCTCGGTGGCCCCTTTGGAAACGGCAAGCAGATGATGTCCTGGATCACCCGCGATGATCTCGTACGATTGATCGTGCATATCATGAAAACACCGGCGTTGTACGGCGCCGTCAATGCCGCAGCCCCGGGCGCCGTGACCAACCGCATCTTCACAAAAAACCTCGCGGCTGCGCTTCATCGACCAGCGATATTCAGCGTGCCGGCAGCGCCGCTGCGTTTGCTTCTTGGGCGGTTCGCAGATGAATTGTTGCTCGGCGGACAAAATGTGAAACCGGACAAGGCGCAAGCCGCTGGATTTGAATTTGCCGAACCGACGCTTGAACGAGCGCTGCGCCGTCTTGTCGGCGCCCGCGAACAACAGCGCAAACGCCCATGGCGGATTTATGGACACACAGTTCATCACGCCGGATCGACGTAAACAATGATTTCAAACCTTGCACACTTGCCCTATCAGAGGATCACACGGTTAACGCCTAGCCGGTAAAACTCCAACGGAGTCGTCAGTGGACCCTCTACAAGCTGCAATCTTATTCGCTGCCGGCGTCGCGTCAGGCTGGATCAATGTGCTTGCCGGCGGCGGGTCTATTCTCTCAGTGCCAATCATGGTGTTTCTGGGATTGCCTGGTCCCGTTGCCAACGGCACCAATCGCATCGGTATTATTGCGCAGAATCTAATGGCGGTGTGGGGATTTTTCCGCAAAGGGTTTTCCGATTTCAAATTGAGCGCATCACTTGCGGCATGCGCTTCAGTCGGCGCATTTTTCGGCGCCCATCTTGGCGTCAAGCTCGACGGCGTCTGGTTTGATCGCACACTGGCGCTGATCATGCTCGGCATTCTCATCATCATGATGACCGGCGCAGGCCAAAAGCCCGCTTCGGAGACGAGCAAGCCGCGCAATCTGATCCTCGGACATCTTCTTTTTATTGGCGCCGGATTCTGGGGCGGCTTCATCCAGATTGGCGTTGGCCTCATTCAAATGCCAATCCTTAATCGCGTGATGGGGCTCGATCTGGTGCGGGTGAATATGCACAAGGTGTTCGTCGCGCTTGTGTTTTCGATTGTTTCGCTCAGCGTATTTGCCAGCCAGGTGAAAATAGAATGGGCGCTGGGATTTGCATTAGCGGCCGGTTATGGCGTCGGTGGCTGGCTCGGCGCCAATGCGACAATCGAGAAGGGCGCGCCCCTGATCAAGCGGGTATTCTACCTCGCGTTGATCGCGATGGCGGTTAAGCTATTGTTTTTCTAAGGTAAGTTTTCCAGAGGCGTTATGACGCCGTTTTCCACAGGGAGACGGCTTTGACAGCCTGTGGCAGTCGGGGCAGGTAGGGTGCAACTCGCTGACGGCCGCCAAAACGGCGCCCCGCGAAACCCGCCATTTCAACAAGGACGCCCCATGATCACCCATGATGTTCACGCCCATCGCTCCAAAGACAATCTAAAGCGCGAGGACCAGCTTGCCTGGAAAATCGCAGCGGTCGCCGCC
This sequence comes from Hyphococcus sp., assembly GCA_021776335.1. GTDB lineage: Bacteria > Pseudomonadota > Alphaproteobacteria > Caulobacterales > Parvularculaceae > Hyphococcus. Next base: position 854,671 of record JAJFGB010000009.1, on the reverse strand, counting down.
GACCCGGTGGAAGTCGACAGCGAAGCAACGGACATGATCATCAACCGCATTATCGACAATGCATCCGTTGCGATTGCATCGCTTAATCGCGGTCCGATTAAATCAGCGCGCGCAATGGCGAATGCCCATTTGCGATCCGGCGGCGCGACACTCTTTGGGGCGCCGGCCGATCACAAGGTCTGCGCTGAATGGGCGGCCTGGGCGAATGGCACCGCCGTGCGCGAGCTTGATTTTCACGATACATTTCTGGCCGCTGATTATTCCCATCCCGGCGATAACATACCGCCGGTACTCGCCGTCGCACAGCAATGTGGACGTGATGGGCATGCATTGTTGCGCGGCATCGCAACAGGCTACGAAATTCAGGTGAATCTTGTCAAAGCGATCTGTCTTCATGAACACAAGATCGATCACATCGCCCATATCGGACCGTCGGCTACAGCCGCCGTCGGCACGCTGCTTGGTCTCGATACGGAAACTATCTTTCAATCAGTGCAGCAAGGCCTTCATACAACAGTGACCACGCGCCAGTCGCGAAAAGGCGAGATTTCATCATGGAAAGCTTTTGCACCGGCATTTGCGGGCAAACTCGCCATTGAGGCAGTGGATCGCTGCATGCGGGGCGAGGGCGCGCCAAGCCCGATCTATGAGGGCGAAGATTCTGTGATTTCCTTCATTCTCAATGGCCGCACGGCGCGCGACAAAGGCGAAAGCCCCTATGAACCAAGCTATCAGGTGCCGCTGCCCGGCGCAGGCGAGGCTAAACGGGCTATTTTGGAAACCTACACCAAGGAACATTCGGCGGAATATCAGTCTCAGGCGCTGATCGATCTTGCGTTCCGCATGGGCCAAAAGATCGGTGATTTCGACAAAGTGAAGTCCATCGTTCTCCATACCTCACATCACACGCATTATGTGATCGGCACCGGCGCCGGCGACCCGCAAAAGATGGACCCCAATTCATCACGGGAAACGCTCGACCACTCGATCATGTATATCTTTGCGGTCGCCTTGCAGGACGGTGGCTGGCATCATGTGAATTCCTACGCGCCGGAACGCGCCAAACGCGAAGACACAGTGCGGCTGTGGCACAAGATTTCAACTATCGAAGATCCAGAATGGACGCGGCGCTATCACTCCCATGATCCGAATGAAAAAGCATTCGGCGCGCGCGTCGTCGTGACGATGGAAGATGGATCAGTGATTGAGGACGAGCTTGGCATCGCCAATGCGCATCCCTTCGGCGCACGCCCGTTCGGCCGCGCCGAATATATCAAAAAATTCCGGACGCTGACCGAGGATATTCTGGAGCGCTCTGAATCCGAGCGGTTCCTCGATCTGGTTCAACAGCTGCCTGATTTATCTGCAGCGCAGGTGTTAGCGCTCAACCCTGTCGCGCCTGCGGATTACCTGGTTGAAAATGAACTAAAAGGGATCTTTTAGGACGGGCAACAGAAAATCGTGACCGACAAATCACCCAGCACGATGACGGAAAAAGTGACGGCCCAGGTAAAGATGCTTGAGGGCGGGGCGCCGCTTGCGGCTTTTGACGCATTTTATGACGACGACGTGATGATGTACGCAAATGACACCCTCTTTGCGAGCGGCGCGAGCGAAGGGCGTGCTAAACAGGAACCATTTATACAGGCGGCAAAGTCTATCACTGGCCGCATCGAGGATACCAAGATCGATGCAGAAAACAGCATCTGTGTATTCCGTAACCTAACGAAATTTACTGACGGCAATGACAAAACCAATCAGATAGACGGCCTGTGTTGGCAGCGCTGGCATGGCAACCTTATCGTGGAAGAACGCTACTATGACGGTCCGCACATGCGTCAATTGATATCGGATGGTCTGTTGCACGATCCGGCGCTGCTGATTTCAAAACTGCAGATTGAACAAGACTCTTGAGAGGCGGAAAAATGCAAAATGCGGCCGCATCCACCAAAGCAACCTTAGCGCATTGGCATACAATTATTGCCGACCGGGACTTCGCTGGCCTCAATGACATCATCCATCCCGACGCCGTGTTTCGCTCACCTGTGGCCCACACACCCTATCAGGGGCGCGATGCCCTGGTCCTGGCGCTCTCAACGGTGATCGATGTCTTTGAGGATTTCACCTACGCCCGTGAATTCGCGACCGAAGATGGCAAAGATGTTGTGTTGGAATTTTCCGCTCATGTGGGCGGCAAGCAACTAAAAGGCGCCGACTTTATCAAACTCGACGATGATGGCTTGATCCGAGAATTCGAAGTGATGATCCGTCCCGCCAGTGGATTGATGGCGCTGGGTGAGGAAATGGGCAAGCGCGTCGGCGCAAAGCTGAAAGAGTTTAAATAACATGGCGCGCACGCCATCACCTGAAATCGAAAAACGCGTGCGCGACAGCTTTGCGCGGCAGGGTTTCATGAAAAAACTCGGGGTTGAGTTTCGCGCGCTTGGATTTGGAACCTGCGAACTGACCGTCACATTTGATGAAACGCTGACCCAGCAACATGGGTTTTTTCACGCCGGCGTCACGACGACATTAGCGGATAACGCAGCGGGTTATGCCGCCTATTCGGTCATGCCCGAAAACTCGACGGTATTAACAGCGGAATTCAAGATGAACCTGCTGGCGCCGGCCCGCGGGCCAAAATTACTGGCGCGGGCAGAAGTCATCAAACCCGGCCGGACGCTGGTGATCGTGCGCTCTGACGTTTATGCCATCGATCACAATCAAGAGACACATGTCGCAACCATGCTTGCAACGGAAATGTGCCTGATGGACAAGGAAGACCAGCCGTCTTCTTAAGACGCCTGAGCAAAGAGAAAGAACAAACGATGCTCTTCACGACAAAATCACCTGCCGAAAAACGTGCTGAATTTCGCAAAGGGCTGGCATCCGGCAAGCTGTTGCAGTTTCCCGGCGCGTTTAATCCACTCTGCGCGCAGATGATTGAGACCAAGGGTTTTGACGGGGTTTATATATCAGGCGCCGTGATGGCTGCCGATCTTTGTTTACCCGATATCGGCATCGCCACCATGAGTGAATTCGCAGACCGCGGACATCAGATCGCACGTGTTACGGATTTACCGGCGTTCATCGATATCGACACCGGGTTTGGCGAACCCATGGCGGCGGCGCGGACGGTGCGCACAATGGAGGAGATGGGTCTTTCCGGGTGCCATATTGAAGACCAGGTGATGCCGAAGCGCTGCGGCCATCTCGACGGCAAGGAAATCGTGCCGACCGACATCATGGTCCAGCGGGTAAAAGCTGCGGCGGAAGCTAAGCGTGATCCCAACTTCGTTTTGATCGCGCGTTCCGATGCGCGCGCCGTTGAAGGGCTCGACAGCGCCATCGACCGCATGAAAGCTTATGTGGACGCTGGCGCCGACATGATCTTTCCAGAGGCGATGAAATCAGAAAAAGAATTCGAAGCGGTGCGCGCAGCGCTTGATGTGCCAATTCTTGCTAATATGACTGAGTTTGGAAAAAGCCGCCTGCTGAACAAAAAAGAATTGGAAAGCCTCGGTTTCAATGTCGTGATTTATCCGGTGACGACTTTGCGTCTCGCAATGGGCGCCTGTGACCGAGGGCTTGACCGTATCCTGAAAGATGGCGATCAGAATGGCATTCTTGACGAAATGCAGCACCGCCGCGACCTTTATGACCTGCTGCGTTATCACGACTACAACAAATTCGATGAGTCGATCTATAATTTCCAGGTAAGCGATACGCCAACGGAGTAAATGCGCACCATTAGCGGAGGCCGTGATGAGCAACGATAAAACTTACAACATCAAAACCGATATCAAGTATCCGCCAATGACGAAGTTTGACATCAAGGATGTCATCGCGGCCAATGACGACAAATGGTTCAATCAGACCCTTGTTCAAATCAATGACAGTGTTCTGCGCCTCGGCGTCTTGGAAGGCGAATTTCACTTTCATAAGCATGATGACGAAGACGAGCTGTTTTACGTTGTCGAAGGAAACCTGCTGCTCGATATTGAAGACGAAACCCACGAACTTGGCGCTGGCCAGGGCTATGTGGTCCCAAAAGGCGTCGTCCACCGAACCCGCGCGCCGGCCCGCGTTGTGGTGTTGATGGCGGCCGCCGCCGGGGTTGTGCCGACCGGCGACTGACGCATCCCAAAGATCGCCTAAGTGATTGTTTTCTAGCCATAAATCCAACAGCCGCCGGGCCTTTCTTTCCGGTCGGTAATATAGCATAACGCACTGCAACATGACCGCAGCGAAGACACCAAACCCGCCTTATTACGCCGTAATCTTCTCCGCGCAGCGGACTGACGGCGATGATGAAGGCTATGGCCAGACGGCCGCGCGCATGGAGGCGCTGGCGAAGACAATGCCCGGATATCTTGGGTTTGAATCGGCGCGCAATGAAGACGGATTTGGCATCGCGGTTTCCTATTGGGCGTCTGAAGAGGCGATCAAAAACTGGAAACAAAAGGCAGAGCATTTGGAAGCCCAGCGCCGCGGCGTTGAAAACTGGTATTCTGATTATAATACACGCGTCGCAAAAGTTGAGCGCGCATATTCGATGAAACAAAAAAAGACCGACTAGGAGAAGATTGCATGGCCGAGACTGACATCAAATACGGGCTTGTGGGCGTTGTAACCGACGACACAGCAGTGTCGAAAGTAATGCCGGAGACGAACTCGCTGACCTATCGCGGCTATGCGGTTCAAGATCTAGCAGCCCAGTGCCGTTTTGAAGAGGTTGCCTATCTGATCTGGAATGGCGAACTCCCCACACGAAGCCAGCTTGAGGCATTCAATGCCCAGGAAAAATCAAATCGCGGTCTGTCAGAAGATATCATCGATGTCATGCGCAAATTTCCAAAGGGCGCTCATCCCATGGCGACCCTGCGGACAGCGATAAGTTTTCTCGGGCTTGAAGACAGTGAAATCGAAGATCACGCGACAGACAAGCTCTATGAGCGCGCGATTAGTCTTTATGCCAAAATCCCGCAAATCGTTGCGACAGACTTTCGGCTGCGCAACGGCAAGGAGCCAATCGCGCCAGACGCAAGTCTCGGCTTTTCTGAAAACTTCTTTCACATGTGCTTCGGCGAGGTTCCGGCGCCTGAAATCGTCAAATGCTTTGACATTTCAATGACGCTCTATGCCGAACATTCATTCAACGCCTCAACTTTTAGCGCCCGGGTGATCGCATCATCGCTGTCCGGCATTTATTCCGCCGTTACCGGGGCCATTGGCTCGCTGAAAGGCCCTCTCCATGGCGGCGCCAATGAAGCCGTCATGTATATGTTGCAAGATGTCGGCACAGCGGAGAACGCGAAAGCGTGGATGCTTGATGCGCTTGCCACCAAAAAGAAAATCATGGGCTTCGGCCACCGCGTTTATCGCTCCGGCGACAGCCGCGTGCCGACCATGACCGAGGCTTACAAGAACATGGTCGATATTATCGACAGCGATGAAGCCAGGAAATACTGGGAGATGTCGCGGATTCTTGATGAGACAATGGTCGGCGAAAAGGGCATATATCCCAATCTCGATTTTCCGGCCGGGCCGGCATACTATCTGATGGGTTTTGAAATTCCGATGTTCACGCCGATCTTTGTTGTCAGCCGCATCACAGGCTGGACCGCCCATATCATCGAGCAGCTTGGCGACAACAAGCTTATTCGCCCACTTTCAAATTACACAGGGCCGGCACAGCGCGACGTGACGCCGATGGATAAAAGGTAGGATCAAAGATGGCAGGACAGGCAAGAGACCGAAGCGATGAAGAGCGCGCACGCGCGAAAGAAGCGGTGCGTGAACTAATCAAATGGATTGGCGACGATCCAGACCGTGAAGGCCTTGCTGACACGCCACGCCGCGTGGTCGACGCATTTCTTGAATATTTTCAAGGCTACGAACAGTGCCCGGAAACTTATCTTGAGCGCACCTTCGAACAGGTCGGCGGCTATGATGAGATCGTGCTGTTGCGCGAAATACCGTTTCACTCCCACTGCGAACACCACATGGCGCCGATCATCGGCAAGGCCCACGTCGCTTATTTGCCACGCGATAAGGTGGTCGGTATTTCCAAACTGGCCCGTGTCGTCCGCGCCTATGCAAAGCGCCTTCAGGTTCAGGAGCGTTTGACGGCTGAAATAGCCGATTGCATTCAAAAAGTGCTGGAACCGGCCGGCGTCGCTGTGGTGATCGAGGCGACTCATGCCTGTATGACCTGCCGAGGCGTAGAAACACCCGGCGTGATCATGACGACCAGCCGAATGATGGGCGCCTTTCGCGATGACGAGAAATCGCGTGAAGAAGTAATGAAGCTGATTGGCCTTTAAAAAACAGGATAGAGATTGAACGATGGCATATGAATGCATCCTTACGGAATCCGATGGCGGTGTCGGTATTATCACATTGAACCGACCCGACGCGCTTAATGCGTTCAATCGGAAGTTGATGGATGAGTTAACCGACGCGGTAAAGAAATTTGAAGCAGATGATACAGTTGGATGCCTGATCATCACCGGCTCTGAAAAAGCCTTTGCAGCCGGCGCTGACATCAAAGAGATGGCATCCAAAGATTATATCGACGTCTTCAAGGAAGATTTCATTACAGCGAATTGGGAACAAGCCGCACACACAAGAAAACCGATTATCGCCGCGGTATCCGGTTACGCCCTTGGCGGCGGCTGCGAGCTCGCGCTGATGTGCGATTTCATCATTGCGGGCGATAATGCAAAATTTGGTCAGCCGGAAATTTCCATCGGCGCGATGCCGGGGGCCGGGGGCACGCAGCGTCTGGCGCGGTTCATCGGCAAATCAAAGGCGATGGAAATGTGCCTGACTGGGCGCATGATGGATGCCGAAGAAGCTGAACGCTGCGGCCTGGTGAGCCGGATCGTGCCGAAAGGCGAACTGCGCGAAGAAGCCATCCGCGTCGCCAAGCAAATTGCCGGGTTTTCGCGCCCGATCACGATGCTCACCAAGGAAGCAGTAAACCGCGCTTATGAAACGACCCTCGCCGAGGGTGTCCGGTTTGAGCGGCGCGTTTTTCACTCTGTTTTCGCCTTTGAAGATCAAAAAGAAGGCATGGCGGCGTTCACGGAAAAGAGAAAACCGAATTTCAAACATCGGTGACCGGGCGAGCCGGGCGGGATCAAATATGATCCAAACAAAACGATCCTGCTTTAGAAGGAACGCCAATGGATAATCTCGTATTGGCTTTTGCGATTATCGGCGCACTTGGCGTTGGCGCCCAATGGCTTGCCTGGCGGTTTAATTTCCCGGCCATTGTATTGATGGCGATTGCGGGCGTTCTCGCCGGGCCGGTCTTCAAGATATTTTCGGGCCCCGATGCGGCGCCGGGCGTCCCGCCAATAGAATTTCTTTTCGGTGATTTTTACAGGCCGATCATCGCCATCGCCGTCGCGGTTATTTTATTCGAAGGCGGGCTGACGCTCAATTTTTCTGAAATTCGCGGATTGATGAAGGGCGTACGGCGCCTTGTTTTTCCCGGTGCGCCGATCGCCTGGGGTCTTGGCGCGGTTGCCGCCTATCTGATCGGCGGCCTTTCGTGGCAGACGGCGCTTTTGTTTGGCGGCATCATGGTGGTGACCGGACCGACGGTTATTATTCCGCTCTTGCGCCAGTCGAGATTGGACCAGCGCCCAGCCACGCTGCTGAAATGGGAAGGCATTATCAACGATCCCATCGGCGCGCTGCTTGCCGTTCTTGTCTATGAGTTTCTGGTTTTTGGCGATCACCATGCATCGCCTGGGGAAATTATCAGCTCTCTTATTGCCGCCTCAATCCTTGCAGGAATATTCGGCTTCGGCCTTGGGCGGTTTGCGGCGATGGCGTTTCGGCGCGGCTGGGTGCCGGAATATCTAAAACCTCCCGTGTTGCTGACGCTTGTCCTCGTTTGTTTTGAGGCGACAAATCTATTGCAGGAAGAGGCCGGCCTTTTGGCGGTAACCGCCATGGGCGTTACAATCGCGAATTCGCGCATCGCCAGCATTAACGATCTGCGGCTGTTTAAAGAAAACATCACAGTTGTGCTGGTCTCAGGCGTCTTCATCATGCTCACTGCGAATCTAACCTTTGAGTCGCTCGGCGCACTCGACTGGTCAGCGTTCTGGTTCATCGCCACAATGCTGTTTGTTGTGCGTCCAGTTACTGTATTTCTGTCGACGATCGGCGCCGGGCTTTCCTGGCAGGAACGCTTGCTTGTCGCCTGGATCGCGCCACGCGGGATCGTCGCGGTGGCGGTATCAAGTTTCTTCGGCGCATCGCTGGTGGCGGAAGGCTACGTTGATGCGGACAAACTGATCCCTCTGGCCTTTGCGATGGTGTTCGCGACAGTGACGCTGCATGGCTTTTCTATTGGACCGCTTTCCAAGGCGCTTGGCCTGGCGTCACGTGAACAGCCCGGCGTTTTGATTATCGGCGCCTCGCCATGGTCAATCGCGCTCGCGGCAAAATTGATAGAGCTTGAAACATCTGTGCTGGTCGCAGATACGAGCTACCGAAGACTAAAACCTGCACGGCTTGCCAATGTGCCGACTTATTATGGCGAGATCCTGTCAGAGGTGACCGAACACCATATTGATCTCAATCGCTTTGGGTATCTCCTGGCGGTTGGCGGCAATGAAGCGCACAATGCGCTTGTATCAACAGACCTTGCGCCGGAGCTTGGGCGCGCGTCGATTTTTCAAGTCAATGCGCGCGGCAAGGAAGAAGAAGACAAGCAGGCGCTCTCTTATACGCTTCAAGGCCGAACGTTCCTGCACTCAGCCGCCCCGCTGGATGAACTGCAGCGGCGCCATTACAGCGGGTGGGTTTATCAGCGCACCAAGCTTTCGGAGGAATACCCGCCCGAACGCTATCTAGAAGAGCTTGGCGATGATTATGAGATTGTTCTTGTGATCCGCAGGGATGCGCTTTTGTTTGCATCGCAGGAAGCCCCGCTAAAGCCCGAAATTGGCGATACGGTTCTGGCCTATCTTCCTAAATCGCCTGATCTCAAACCCGAAAAAGCAAAGCCTGCCAAGACCGAAGACAAAACAACTGTGGCTTGACGTGAAAGCACAGACCACGCATGGCAAACCGGCTTCCTATCGTTAACGAGTGATTAACGTCAGGGGTGATTTCGGCGATCTGCGATTTTCCTCACAACTCCAATTTGTTGTTTAAATTCCTTTCCAAACAGCCAATTTATCAACATACGGCCGAGTGCATTAGCCGAATTCTTACCAACCCCATGAGTAAATGCTTAACGGCGTATTAGCGCTTCTTGCAGTAGGGTTTTTGCAAATACCAACCCTGTGTGAGCGCTTAAATTGTTTACAAAACCAGATGGATCGCTGCTTGCGGAATTCGGTTCGCGAATGGGCGAAGCGCTTGTGCGTCATCGCGCCGACCTGGAGGTGCGGGCTGCGCGCATTGAAGCGGAGCTTTCAATCAAGGCGCGGTCTGAATTCCTGGCGAACATGAATCACGAATTGCGCACACCACTCAACGCAATCATCGGATTTGCGACCATGCTGCGCAACACAGACGAATATGAACTGGATGAGGAGCGCAGAGGGGAATATGCCGACTATATCCTGCAATCGGCAGATCTTCTTTTGGGTCACATCAATACGATTTTAGAAGTCGCAGCGCTCGAAAGCGGCGCTGTCGAGATGCAGGGCGATATTGTCGACCTTGGCGAGGTGTTGTCAGCGGCGCTGGCCCGCGCGAAAATACGCGCCGATGCCGCTGGCGTAGTATTGGAACGCCGCGATGAAGGCACGGAGATTCTCGCCTGGAGCGACCATGATCGAACCTGCCAGACGATCGATCATTTGCTGCAGGCTGCCATCAAGTCCTGTGGTGAAGGCGGACGCATTCTCGCACGCACCAGCATTGACACCGATGGCTGGGCGGAAATTGCCATTCGCGATGACGGGGACGGATACACCAGCGAAGAAATCGCCGAAGCGCTGGAAGCATTCAAGGAATTGCACCGGGGTCTTGACCGGTCATTTTCCGGGCCCGGCGTTGGATATGCTGTCGCGAAAACTTTTGCAGAAATGCAGGGCGGCCAGTTTCAGATCAAAAGCCGCAAAGGCCAGGGCACCCTGGTGCGTATGATCCTGCCGCCGTCAGCCGAGCAAGCCGGTGCACGACCTCAGGACACTCAAGACGAAGTCAGCATGGAGATGGCCAATGACGCCGCCTAATGCAGCAATGAAGCAATCACGGGTAGGCGTGCAAAAAGGCGCCGCCGCGCCAACCGCAGAACCCATCGATTCCGCATTTCAGGACAAACCGAGTGTCGGCTCCGTGATATCAATCACCGGCTCACATGCTTTGGTAATGCTCGATCCGGAAAACCCAAATGATGATCGCGAGGCCCGCCCGCAGCTTGGCGCTATTATGAGCGTCGACGTCGGCGCTACGATCGTGCTGGGGCTCATCTCAGCAATGAGCGTACCGGCGCCGTCACTTGATGGTTCGTCACCAGCGCTTCGCATCACTGAGGTTGAATTGATCGGTGAGTTTACAAAGCCCACTGTAAACGCGCCGGCGCGGTTTCGCCGTGGTGTTTCTTCCTACCCAACACTTGGCGACGAGGTGCACGTTGCCACCCGCGACGAACTCGCTTCACTCTTTGTAGCTAATGGTCCTGCCAGTGTGCGTATCGGCGCCGTAAAACAAGATACGCATATTCCGGCCACGATAAATGTAGACGAAATCTTCTCGCGGCATTGCGCTATTCTCGGCACCACCGGCGCCGGCAAGTCCTGTGCGATGGCGTTGCTCCTGAGGTCAGTACTGACCCGGTTTCCACATGGCCACGTCGTTATCCTCGATCCCCATAATGAATATTCACGCAGCTTTGAGGATCGTGCGGTCGTTTTCGACACGTCTAATTTCACCCTGCCATATTGGATGTTGACCTTCGATGAGTTGGTGGAGGTGCTTTATCCAGGCCGGTCGGACTATTCCGAAGAGATCGAAATCCTTGGCGACCTGGTGCCAGCGGCTAAAAAACAAAACATGACGCAGACAAGCCGGCTCACAAAACTTCGCGGCGCCGACGCGGCAGCCGTTACCGTTGACACGCCGATGCCATACCGCCTTTCCGAGTTGATCGGGCTCATCGACAAGACACTCGGCTCTCTCGACAGCAACCGTAATCCGGCGCCATACAAGCGGCTGCGCAATCGGCTTCAGGCGATCAGTCAGGATTCGCGTTACGCATTCATGTTCGGCAGCTTGACGGTTCAGGACACGTTGGCGGAACTTCTAGGCGCGCTGTTTCGTATTCCGGCCGCCGGACAACCGGTTAGCGTTATCGAACTTGGCGGACTGCCGCCGGAAGTCGTGCAGGTTGTTGTCTCTGTTGTTTCGCGCCTGGCGTTCGAGTTTGGCCTTTGGAGCAATGGCGCAGCGCCGATCGCGCTTATCTGCGAAGACGCGCATCGTTACGCGCCGCGAGATCCGGCTGATGGATTTGGACCGACGCGGCGTTCGCTCATCCGGATCGCCAAGGAAGGCCGCAAAACAGGCGTCTCTCTGTGGCTTGCCTCTCAGCGACCAACTGAACTCGATCCGATGGTCCTTTCACAGTGCAATACGATCTTCGCCATGCGTCTCGCTAATCAGGCGGACCAGGACGCCTTGCGTGCAGCGGTGCCCGATGCATCAACAAGTCTGATGAGCTGTCTGCCATCGCTCGGACTTGGCGAGGCGATTGCAGTCGGCGAGGGGGTTCCCATGCCGACGCGCATTCGCTTTGACGCATTGCCGGCGGACGCCATACCCCGCAGTTTAACGGCGAGCTTCACCGATGGCTGGTCCGTCGAGATCGAAGACAGCAGCTTCATCGAACGCATCGTCGAGCAATGGCGTGCGCAAAAAATGCTGACACCCGATCTCGAATAAATAACACCGCTGCACAAGCCGCCCTTGATCAAGCGGGCTATTGGCGGACAATAATGCGCCAATGGCAGGATCATTTTACCTGAATCGCGTATCCTGCTTTTTTGATTCGTTGATTTGTCGTATGATCGAGCCGGGAAACCAATATTCGCTTTCCCTGATCACGCTCCTGGAGGGCGTATATCCATGTTGAAATATCTGTCTCTAATAGCCGCCGCTGTGATGGCGCCAGCCAGCGCCCTTGCGCAATCCGCAAACTCAATCGAAGCAATACCAATAACAATCGTCATTCATGGCGGCGCCGGCGCGCTGGCGCCGGGGCGTTATACGCCGGAAGAAGAAGCAGCGTTCCAGGCAAAGCTGGCCGAAGCGCTTGACGCCGGTTACGCTATTTTGGAGGGCGGCGGATCATCTCTCGACGCAATCTCAGCGGCCATCGTGCTCATGGAAGACTCGCCGCTTTTTAACGCAGGCAAAGGCGCGGTATTTACCCGTGACGGCAAGAATGAACTCGATGCGTCGATCATGGACGGCGCCACGCGTAACGCAGGCGCAGTCGCCGGCGTCACACGGATTAAGAACCCCATTAAACTGGCGCGAGAAGTGATGGAAAATTCTCGCCATGTGATGTTTGCAGGGGAAGGCGCGGAGAAATTTGCAAAAGAACGCGGCCTCGAAACAGCAAAGCCAAAGTATTTTTTCACGAACCACCGATGGCGGGCCTATAAGGAAGCGCTTGCGAAGGAAAAGAGCAGGGATGAAAGCGCACTGCCCCATGACTTTAAATATGGCACTGTCGGCGCGCTGGCGCTTGACGCTAATGGAAATCTCGCCGCCGGAACGTCAACCGGCGGCATGACATTGAAGCGCTATGGCCGGGTCGGCGATGCGCCAATTATCGGCGCCGGCACCTTTGCCGACAATAATTCCTGCGCTGTCTCCTCGACCGGCTGGGGCGAATATTTCATGCGCCTGACGATCGCCCGCGATATCTGCGCACAAGTTGAATATGCCGGTAAAACCGTTGACGATGCGGCTGACGACGTCATCCACAATAGACTGCAAAACCTTGGCGGCGATGGCGGCGTTATTGTTCTCGGGCCGAACGGCGATTATGCGATGACATTCAATTCCGCCGGCATGTTTCGCGGCGTCAAAAACGCCAGCGAAAATTGGGTCGCTATTTACGGGGAATGACAAGTTTGATTGCCTGAAGCGTTTGTGCACCTTGATTATGCTGATTAAACTATTCTTTTGCATAGGCAATTATTGAGCGAGACGCCGCGCTCGAACAATGATCAATAATCGGTTATCGTCTCTCCAACTGAGTTGGGAGAGTCAAATGAGAATGCCGATCGCAATATTTGCTGCGTTGATACTATTGGGCGGCGTGTCGCTATTTTTTGCCGATCTTTATAGCAAGCGGGATCACGGACTCGATCTGTCAGCCACTCAAAGCAATCACCCACCAACTGCGCAAAGCAGCCCAGGCGACAATGAGATCACTTATGATGTGTGCGGAAGGCCAATACCCAACGCAGATGAAATCATCGTTACCGGCACGCGCGTTCAACGTCCACAATTGGCGGCGCCAAGTCCAGTTACGACAGTCACGTCCGAGCAGCTCGCCATAGGCAATACTGTCGCATCTGAGCAATTCCTCAATACTTTGCCAGCCGACGGCGCCGGTCAAGTCGCAAATACGGAACAATATGAAAATTTCGATCCAAATGCCGTCAGGCTGGCAGCGAAGGATCCGGTATCAACATTCTCAGCTGACGTAGATACAACGTCATATACAGTGATGCGCCAGTATATTCGTCAAGATTGCAGTCTACCTCCTTCTGATTCCGTTCGTGTCGAGGAGTATGTAAATTACTTCGATTACGGTTATGCAGAAGCGGATGGTGCAGCCACTCCCTTCAAGCCGACAATATGGGTGACGCCATCGCCCTGGCGTGAAGGCGCAAAGCTAATGCATATCGGCGTCAAGGGTTTTGACATCGAGCCTGATGAGACCCCCGCAGCAAACATCGTTTTTTTGCTTGATGTATCGGGGTCGATGCGACCACAAAACAAACTGCCGCTGGTCAAACAATCCGTCGAGTTGATGCTCGATGAGCTGGACGAAGATGATAGGGTCGCCATTGTTGTTTACGCCGGAGCGGCCGGCGTCGTACTCCGTCCGACGCCTGGCTCTGAAAAAATAAAAATAATAGAAGCGCTAAACCGGCTGGAGGCAGGCGGCTCAACCGCCGGCGGCGCCGGGATTGCACTCGCTTATTCTCTCGCAGAGGAAAACTTTTCACCGGATAAAGTCAATCGCATTATACTAGCATCGGACGGCGACTTTAATGTCGGCGTTGTCGATGCAGACTCGCTGGAAGACTTCGTTGCACGCAAGCGAAAAACCGGCATTTATCTCACCATATTGGGTTTTGGCTCAGGGAACTATAATGATGTGATCGCCCAACACCTGGCGCAAGCAGGCAATGGCGCTGCTGCCTACATCGATACGTTGAATGAAGCCAGAAAAGTGCTTGTCCGCGAATTTCGATCCACCGTCTTTCCAATTGCACACGATCTTAAATTTCAAGTGGAGTTTAACCCGGCTATTGTTTCAGAATATCGCCTCATTGGGTACGAGACCCGGCTTTTAAACGATGAAGACTTTAACAATGATGCGGTTGACGCTGGCGACATTGGTTCAGGCCATACGGTCACCGCACTTTATGAAATCGCTTTGGTGGGGTCGGACGCGAGGCTGATAGACGATCTGCGCTATCAGGAAGCGCCTGCGATTACCGGAGCAAAAACTGAATTCGCCTTTGTAAAGCTCCGTTATAAATTGCCCAACGCCGATGAGAGCAATCTCATTTCCACGCCCGTCCGCGTCGATGATCAGTTTGATACGCTTGCGAACGCACCCGCCGGCGCCCGATTTGCGGCCTCGGTTGCAGCATTTGGACAAAAGCTGCAGGAAGCATATCGAGAGGAAGACTTTTCCTACGACGCAATTATAGACCTCGCAGAAAATGCCAAAGGCGAGGACCCATATGGTGATCGCGCAGAGTTTGTTGAAATTGTCCGGGTAGCAGCCAACATCGACGCCGCACGCGAAGAATCTCCCTAGGGGTCACCATCGAATTGCGATCGGCAGCCAAAAGCCGCCGCCAAAGCTTACCAAGATATTAACGGGCAGCTTAGCCGGTTGACTTTGGGGAAAACAGCGCCGATACAGCGCGCTGCATGTCCTATGGCTGCCGCGTGAGCAGCCCGCACTCCCGAAAACCCGAGCGATTTTGTTGCTCCCTTCCGGTGCAATGAACGGCAAAGCAGCGCCTGCACTTGGCCCAACAGCCGGGAAAAGGGCAAAGAACAAGTTCCCACATCACGCGGGGTTCTGACGATCTGGCGGCCCCAAACGACAATTCAGTCCGGGGCGAGCCCATGATCGCAACCGCATAAGACGGACGCCCTGCAGACCATAAAGGTGCTGCAGCAAGCTTGTTCGTTTCGATTCATGACGGGTGGAACGGCCTAAGGGGCCGGAGCTACCCGCTTAAAGGTAGTTATTTTGACACAGTTTGAAGCCCTCGGGCTTTCGCCCCGTATTTTGAAAGCCGTTGAGGCTCTTGGTTTTGATCAGCCAACCCCAATTCAGAGTGAAGCGATCCCATTGATCCTCGATGGCCATGATTTGATGGGCCTGGCCCAGACCGGCACTGGAAAGACGGCTGCCTTTGGTTTGCCGCTGATCAATCTTCTCCTGGCTGACCATACGAAGCGCGCGCCAAAATCCATCCGTTCGCTGATCCTTGCCCCAACGCGGGAGCTGGCCAATCAGATCGCCAACAATCTCCGGGATTATATCCGGGGCTCGCATTTGCGCATTAATGTTGTGGTTGGCGGCGCCTCAATCAACGGGCAGATTCATAACCTCAAACGCGGAACGGACATTCTGGTCGCAACGCCTGGACGTTTACTCGATCTTGTTGATCGCAAAGCGGTCTTTCTCGACACGGCCAAGTTTCTAGTGCTCGATGAAGCAGACCAGATGCTTGATCTTGGTTTTATCCATTCGCTCAAAACCATCGCG
Organism: Hyphococcus sp.; assembly: GCA_021776335.1. Lineage (GTDB taxonomy): Bacteria > Pseudomonadota > Alphaproteobacteria > Caulobacterales > Parvularculaceae > Hyphococcus. The sequence continues at coordinate 838,656 of JAJFGB010000009.1, read as the reverse complement.
AAGCTTCTCGGATCGCCACGTCAAACGCTTTTGTTCTCAGCGACCATGCCGAAACAGGTTGAAGCGTTGTCACGCGCTTATTTGACAGATCCAATACGCATCGAAACAGCGCCGTCAGGCCGCGCTGCTGACAAGATCAGCCAGTCGGTTCATTTCACACCACAAAAAGGCAAGACAGACCTTCTGAAGAAATGCCTGTCACAACGGCCGGGTGATCTTTCATTGGTTTTTTCACGCACAAAACATGGCGCAGAAAAGCTGATGAAGACGCTGGCGGCCTGTGGTTTTTCTACGGACTCTATCCATGGCAACAAAAGCCAGGGTCAGCGCGACCGCGCGATCAAGGCTTTTCGCACTGGAAAAATTCGCGTGCTGGTCGCAACAGATGTCGCTGCACGCGGCATTGATATTTCCGGCGTCAGTCATGTTTATAATTTTGACCTGCCGGAAGTTGCAGAAAACTATGTCCACCGCATCGGCCGCACTGCGCGCGCCGGCGCTGAAGGGGAGGCGGTCGCATTTTGCTCCGCCGACGAATTCCACCTGTTGCGCGCTGTCGAAAAATTGATGGGGATCAAAGTCCGCGTGGAAAGCGGCACGTTGACCGAAGAAGAAAAAGCAATGTCAGGCCGTAACGGCAAGACCCGCGGCCGACGCGGAAGCAGCCAAAACAATGGCGGCCGCGGAAAATCGCAATGGCGTGGTCGCAATGGCGAGAAGTCAGCCGATCAACCCGCTTCCGGCAACAAGAAAAAGCATCGTGGAAGGCGCGGCGACGTGACAGAGGGGCAATCCGAAAAGCGCACCGCGACTGACGCAAATCATGCAGGCGCCAAGCACACGAAACACAAACCAGGCCGCAAGCATGGAAAACCCGGCGCGCCAGCTAATGAAAACCGCGCCAACAACAATGGCGGTAAGCGGCCAACAAAACGATACAAACCAAAGCGAAAATCAGCGGCCGCCTAGGCGCGTGCGCTGAACGCAATCACATTACATAAAATTTAATTCTTTGCTTAAGCGACGCCGGTGTTTTCTGACATCGGCGTCTCTCGCAATCACGTGAGTGATTGTGAAGCGATGTTTGCTGCATTGCGCATTGGGAGTGCGTAACCACGTCCCTGCGCTTTGGTTTTGCACGCGCTCAAATTGCAAAGGAAATCTGTCGGATGTCAGTATTAAAGTATTCATCAATCGCCGCTGCGCTTTCCGCGTTGTCGCTGCCAGTTCAGGCAGAGGGCATCTTCAATCTGGAACCGGCGCCGTCCTCATTTTATGTATCGGGCTTTGGCGGCGCGTCGTTTTTAAGCGACACAAATTTTGGTGGCGTCAGCGATCCGGTCGCAGGCATTCCTGGCCCAACCGGTGTTGCGGGCGTTCCTCTAGATGTGGCGCTTGATTATTCCAGCAGCTACACATTTGGCGGCGCTGTCGGCTATCAGCTCCCTTTCACCTATCTCGGCTATTTCCAACCGCGCCTGGAGCTTGAGGTGAGCTACCTCGAAAATGATATCAATGCCGGCTCATTCAATGGAGGCGCCCAGACCTTTAGCGGCGATCAGGATGCGCTTTTTTTCTATTTGAATAACTATTCGGATATCCGGTTCAGCGCCGATCAGCGCTTTGTTCCCTATATTGGCGGCGGACTCGGCATTGCGGTCGTCAATTCTAATGTGGGCTATTTTCCTGCAAGCGCCACAGCGCCGACATTCGGCGTTTTCGGTGAAGATACGGCCTTTGCAGGCCATTTCGCGGTCGGCGCCAGCTACGAGCTCAACGATAATATCGAGCTTTATTCTGAAGGGCGTTATTTTCGCATTCAAAATGTAAAGCTTGACCGGCGTTTTATCGGCGGCGGCGCGGATCTCTTTAACGCTACTCTTGAAGAAGATATTGACGGCTTCACCGTCACCGGCGGGCTGCGTTACCGCTTCTAAAAATAAACAGTATGCGCGCCTTCGCACGCAGGCCGATGCTCAGCAAAAAAACCAGGCCATCGGGCGGTTCCTTCTAATCACCCGATGGCCCCGTTATCTTCAGCTTGCATTACATGCCGTCTTGTAGAGCCGCTCCACATCCGCCGGATCGAACAGCGCCGTTCCCTCAGTCATGCGCGTCGCAGCAGCGCCGGCCATACCGTAATGCAAGGCGTTTTCGTCGCCCTCACCACGGGCAAGCGCGACAAGCAGCGCAGCAACAAAGGAATCGCCAGCGCCCACGGCGCTATGTGCTTTGACTTTCAACGCGCCGACACGAACTGCGCCGCCGGGCGACGCCATCACTGATCCGTCGCCGCCATGGGTCACGACCATGCGTTCAACACCGCCATCGATGACAGTAGCCTTGGCAAACTCTGTAATTTCACCCGGCCATTCGAGATCGCGTTCCGCCAATACCTGATATTCATGCTTATTCTGTCGCAGCATAAATATGCCCTCAGCAAGCGCTTCGCGAACACCGCTAATGGAATCGAGAATAAAATGGGCGCCCTTGTGCTTTGCGGCACGCGCGGCTTGCGCCCAGAAATCTGCCGATGCGCCCGGCGGCAAGCTACCGCTGCCGACGACATAATCGCCGGACTGCGCGTGGTCGCGAACAGCATCGAGCAGATTTTGTGCGTCAACATCGGTTAGTGTCGGTCCCGGCAGGTTAAACCGGTATTCATTATCGTGTTTATGTTCTTGAATATGAAACGCCAGTCTTGTTTCGCCGGAAACCGGCACCGCCAGCATGGGAACTTTCTCCGCCGCAACGGTGTGCAGCAAGGCGTCGCCATAAACGCCCGCGACCGTGAAGATCGCAAGGGTTTCACCACCGAGGCGCGAAACGGCGCGCGCCACATTAATACCACCGCCGCCCGGATGGGTTTGCGGGTCGCGACAGCGTAATTTCCTGTTCGGCTCCACAAAATCTGCCTGGACGGCATAATCCAGCGCCGGGTTAGGTGTTAGCGTAATGATGCGCGGTGTCATAAAAGTCCCATCGATTTAAAGCTCGCATGATCTTTGTGACCGATAATCAGATGATCATGAACACTGATATTAAGCGCTTTGGCGGCTTCAACAATGTGGTTGGTCATATCAATATCGGCGCGAGACGGCGTCGGATCACCCGAGGGATGATTATGCACAAGGATGATTGCCGAGGCGCTCAGTTCCAGGGCGCGCTTGACAACCTCGCGCGGATAAACCGGCGTGTGATCGACCGTGCCGCGCTGCTGCACCTCATCGGCAATAAGGATATTTTTGCGATCGAGGAAAAGAATGCGAAAGAGCTCGGTTTTTTCGTCGGCCATCGCCGCACGGCAATAAGCGATCAGGTCATTCCATGACGACAGGACAGGGCGTTTGAGAACACGTTCCTGAGACAGTTTGACTGCGGCGGCATGAACGATCTTCAGTTCCTGCGCGACATTGTCTGATACGCCCTTGATTTCCGTCAGCCGTTCCGCAGGCGCAGCGATCACCTGCGCAAAGCCGCCGAACTTCGCGATCAATTCCTTGGCGAGAGGCTTAACGTCACGGCGTGGAATGGCGCGAAACAACACCATTTCCAAAAGCTCATAATCCTGAATACCGTCAACACCCGCTTTTTTAAATCGCGCCCGCAGACGCGTCCGGTGGCCTTTAGCGTGATCTGTCATGCCGCCGGATTTCAGCGAACCGTCAGCCATTATGCATAAGGCGGCTTATTTAGCCCCTTCGGCGATTTGGTAAAAATCTCATAACCGGTTTCGGTAACGCCAATCGAATGTTCAAACTGCGCCGACAGCGATTTGTCGCGCGAGACCGCGGTCCACCCGTCTTTTAACAGTTTCACATCCGGCTTGCCGTCATTGATCATCGGCTCGATCGTAAAAAACATGCCTTGCTGGAGCGTGATATTCGATGCACGGTGAATGGCGCCAAAGCGATCCTTATATTCAGCATAGTGAACGACATTAGGCGGCGCATGAAAGACACGGCCTAATCCATGCCCGCAAAAATCACGCACCACGGAAAACCCTTGTCCTTCAGACAGCGTCTGAATAGCGCGGCCAATATCGCGCAGATTAGAACCGGGTTTGACAGTTTCGATACCTGCCATCAGCGCATCATAGGTCGTATCAACAAGACGCTGCGCTTTTACCTTCGTCTCGCCGGCAAAATACATGCGGCTGGTGTCGCCATGCCAGCCATCAACAATTACAGTGACGTCGATATTCATGATGTCGCCGTTCTTTAAAACCTTTGGTCCCGGGATGCCGTGGCAGATGACATGATTGAGCGAGATGCAGCTGGAATGACGATAACCGCGATACCCAACCGTCGCCGGAATAGCGCCATGATCGAAAACAAAAGCGCGCACAAGATCGTCAAGGGATTGTGTCGTAACACCCGGAGCAACATGCTCGGTCAACATATCAAGACACGAAGCAGCGATCCGGCCGGCTTCGCGCATGCCGTCAAAATCCTCTGTCGTGTGGATTTTGATTTCGCCTTCGCGAGGCTCTTGTTCATAATCGATAGCGGTGTCAGTCATGCATCTTCCAGCTTCATCTCCAGGGCACGGCGAAGAACTACCTCGCTCAACGTAACTTCGCAATCATAACAGAGAGTTTCAACACCGCCTGCCATAGCCGCCTTAAGCCCCTCAGCATAGGCCGGGTCGATATCCGCAGCAGGGGCAAAACCCTTGCAATCACTGCGCTGCACGATGAAAAGCATGACTGCGCGCTCGCCGCCGGCGGCGATTTTCGCCAGCTCCCTTAGATGCTTGGCGCCGCGTGTGGTGACGCTATCTGGAAATTCAGCAAGGCCAGACCGCCGCGAGAGATGCACATTTTTGACCTCCACATAGCATGATTTGTCGCATCCAATCCGATCAGATGCGGCGCCCTCCAGCAGAATATCGATGCGGCTGGCGTCGCCATATTTCACCTCGCGACGGATCGTTGCGTAGCCGGTCAACTCTGGGATGACACCAGCCTCAATCGCCTCATAGGCGATCTTGTTGGGATTGCTGGTATTGACGGGAATGAGTGTTTTGCCGATTTCCACAAACGCCCAGGAGAAGGGCAGCTTCCTCTTGGCATCTTGATGTTCGCTGACCCACACCTGCGCATCCTTAATGGCGACCCCCATCATGGAGCCGGGATTAGCGCAATGAGCCGTTATCTCACGACCGTCATCCAATAAGATGTCGGCGAGAAACCGCTTATATCGTTTGATTAACCGACCGCGGAGGAGAGGGGGGAAACGCATGGCGAAGGTCTTTAGCCGAATGTCCAGGAGAGCGCTATCGCACGCGCAGCATATTGGGACAGTACAATGAATTCTCGCGAAGCTGGACCGCCTTGCCGCCTCACGGCGGCGCCGCTAGGGTGCGCCGCGCTTTTCCAGTATTTTTGAGGATTACCCTATGATCAACCGCTTCTCTGCCCTCATCCTAGCCCTTTCTATAGTACTCGCCAGTTGCTCGCGTGAGGAAAGCGGTGGCGCAACGCAGCCAACAGAAGGCATGAACAGCGAAGCAACCTGGGCGAAGCTGACCCCGGAAGAGGCGATCGACCCATTTACACACGCTAATTACAATGACGTGCGCGTCACGAATGTAGATCTCGATCTTGAGGTCAGGTTTGACGAAAAAGTGCTCGTGGGCGCCGCAGAGATTGATTTTGAGCGGCTGAATGCTGAGGCAACGACACTGGTGCTGGACGCGAACGACCTGTCGATCAGTAAAATTGAAGCGCATTCAAATGACGCCTGGGTTGAAGCAGAATTTTCTCTCGGCGAAGACGATCCGGTCATTGGCTCACGGCTTGAAATCAGTTTGCCGGACGGCGCAGACAGAATACGCGTCACCTACAGCACCAGCCCCGAGGCCGAAGGGCTACAATGGTTGTCACCCGAGCAGACTGCCGGCAAAGAGCATCCGTTCCTGTTCAGCCAGTTTCAACCTATGCTCGCGCGCTCTATGGCGCCGCTGCAGGACACCCCCGCTGTGCGCATGACTTATTCAGCGCGAATCCAAACCCCGCCGGAATTGATTGCCCTGATGAGCGCACGTCAGGATGAAGGCGGCGGCCGCGATGGCGATTATTCATTCAAGATGTCGCAGCCAATCCCGTCTTACCTGTTGGCGATTGTTGTCGGAGATATCGAGTTCAAAGCGATCAACGATCATATTGGCGTTTACGCAGAAGATTATATTCTGGACGCTTCAGCGGCGGAATTTGCTGACACCCCGGCTATGGAAGACGCCAATGCAGCGCTCTATGGGCCCTATCGCTGGGGGCGCTATGACATGATTGTTCTGCCGCCGAGCTTTCCATTCGGGGGTATGGAGAACCCACGGCTTTCATTCCTGACGCCAACGCTCATTGCCGGCGACAAAAGCCTCACCAATGTCGTCGCCCATGAGCTGGCGCATTCCTGGTCCGGCAATCTCGTCACCAACGCCACATGGCGCGACGCCTGGCTCAATGAGGGCTTTACGTCCTATGTGGAAAACCGCGTCATGGAAGCGCTCTATGGTGAAGACCGGGCAATAATGGAACGCGCGCTCGATCTGGAGACATTGAAGCGTGCGGTCGCAGAAGCAGACCGGCCTGAACTAACCGCGCTTAAAATGCCAGCAGACCTCGAGCATCCCGATGACGCCTTCAGTCAGGTTTCCTATGCTGGCGGCATGTTTTTCCTGAAATTTCTGGAAGAACGCTTTGAGCGAGAGGTCTTTGATGCATTCATCAAGGGATATTTCGATCACTTCGCTTTTCAGAGCATCACAACCGAAGATTTTCTTGTGTATTTTGAAGACAATCTGTGGACCAATTATCCGAACGCCGTCACCAAAGCGGAAATCGATGCGTGGATATTTGAACCGGGCCTGCCGGCCACCATCGGGAACCCGCAATCGGATGCCTTTGACAGGGTCTCTGCGCAGCAAGCCGCCTGGCTCGGCGCCGGCAATCTCGACGGCATTGAGACCAGCGCATGGACGACCCATGAATGGCTGCACTTTATCAATACGCTGCCGAGCGATCTCACGCTTGAAAATTTCGCCGCGCTTGATGACCGTTTTGCGCTCAGCGCTTCACAGAACGCAGAAATTGCCTACGCATGGTACATGAAAGCGATCCCGGCAGGGTATGAGCCGGCGTTTGAACCCATGGATGCATTTTTGATGCGTGTCGGGCGCGGGAAGTTTATTTACCGACTTTACCAAAAGCTCGTTGATCAGGAAAAGCGCGTATGGGCCGAGACGGTGTATGAGCGGGCTCGGCCGGGATATCATCCGATTGCACAACGTCGGATTGATGCGATATTTTCGGAGTAGGGTTATTCGCTTTTGCAGCCATTGATTGAACAGCGCTTTTGTGAACACGGCGTTGTCGCTTACTTTTACTGGTTCTCTGGGCTGCAGCGAGACGTGCATGTGAAAAGTCAATAAACTGACGATAGTGTTGTTCGTCCCTAAAGGCGCGTTTTGGCGCTGCAAGCGCTTCATAGGCGCTGAGGACGAGGTAGGCAGTATGCTTTTGTTCAATGACTTTTTCGAAGGCGCCCCACTCAAATGCTTCCTTGGCGCCGCGGCTTTCGCGAAAAACAGCTGATTTTGAAAGCGTCACTGTTGTCAGGTTGGTCTGGTTGAATGGCCATTCGCTGTTTCTTCGAAAATGCGGTGCAAATTGCATGAGCCCGTTAAAATTAGTCAGCAATATAATGGCCGAAACCAATGCGAACAAAGTCCCCATCATAAGCAATGAATTGGATTGCTGCAGGGCAGCGCCATAAAAACCCGCCGCCGACAACAACACCGCCAAACAAAACCCAGTGAGGATAAGCGGCTTTGACAAGGTGAGGCGGCGCAACAGAGGCCGTTTTCTTTCTTTGCCGGAACGCCGCCAATCCCTGAACTCATCATGGTCGGCCGCAGATGCTTCATACAGCACCGCGACGCTGTCAGTGCTGTGTTTTTCCGCTAATGTGAGGGACGGCTCGATACGCCCGGCTATACGCGCGAGCAGCTTTTCTTTATTTTCCTGTTTCGGCAATGCATTTTTTGGCAAAAACTCATAGTCGCCATTTTTGAACCGAAACAGGAAACTGCTTTTTGTTTCCTGAACTTTGTCGAATGCGGCCCACATCGTTCTCTGAGTTTTGAGGGGCGTTTTGATGGTGAAATACTCATCGGATATATTAATCGCCGCTTTGCCCGTCGACAAACCGTCTTTGACAAAACCCTCTGGTGGCGATTTCGGGCGCAGCTTGCGGCTGGCGCGATAAAACCAAAACCACAAAAGAGCAGTGATGCCGACGCCCGCGATGCCAATGATCGCATTTGGCGCATCCGCGCCAGCGCCCAGAACCTGATCCAACAAAGGCGCATTGAGCCGAGCCAGTGCGTTTTGTGCAAAGCCCGCTATCTCCGTATAAAGATTGAGGAAAACCATTGCTGTCAGCGCACATAAAAGAACGAACGCAGTGGCGACGCGTGCGATCGCCCATTCCAGCCGGCGCCGAGCGCCGAGAAATGCATCCAGTTGATCCTGCTTGTCGATATGCGCCTGGATGATCATGTCTCGAGCCCCTGTTCCGGGCTTTACTATGAACAGAGGCTGATAATCGTTTGTTAAATGATTATAAACAAAGCCGAAAATCCCGTTTGTCTTACGGTTAACCTGGGGCGTTTCCCGAAATGCGCTAGCCCAGCGGACAAACCATCACATGGCCGTCGAAGACAGCGCCAACAATCAGCGTATCCTCACTCGCCGCGCCAACCGATGACCCATTGATTTCGCCATCGAGCGAAATAAAAATATCCTCAAACGCCCCGGTCGCAGGATCAATACGCACCACATGGGAGGGGGCGATATTTGATGCGTCTTTGGCATGCGCAAGAAAATCAAAGATTTTGGAATGACCACCGATCCACAACGCGCCATCAGCGGCAACATCAATATTGTCAGGCGCAGTGTTCGCTTTAAAGGTCGTGCGCCACGTCAAGGCGCCGGTCGCTATATCGCGATCAAAAACTGCAATTCTGCGTTTTAGAACTTCGGCGACATAAAGCGTTTTACCATCATGCGACTGATTTATGCCATTGGCGTAAGTCATCCCCTTTTGAATGATCCGCCCATCGTCGCCGTCAAAATAGACCAGACTTGAGAAAGGCAGCGCCATATAGGATTCAAGCGTCGCCATAAGCCCTTCCTCATAACCACGGTCATTGCTCGCGTAAAACTGCCGCGGCCCAACGGCAACGACGTCGTTCGGCGAGTGCATGGCAGTAAAGGAGACACTTTCGAGATGCGTGAGGGCGCCGCCATCGCCAACCGAAAAGATCTCAACAATTTCGCCGCCATTTGACGGATGATTAATGACGAAAAGACGCTTATCGCCATTCTCACCGGTCCATAGACTAATCCCGTGAGGCAGGAAATTTTCGATCTCAGGCAAAACGCGTGTCACAGTGTCCGAACCGTCCAGCGCCAGCGTATAGATGCCATTTTTCGGACTCGTTCTGGCGTTTTCCGTTTCATTGTACCAGGCGCGCCGATCAGCCGCTGAAATAAAGGCAAGGTTCAATTCCAAATCAATGGCGATGTCTTCCGTGCCCGGCGCCACATCGATCCGGCGGCATTGATCAACGAGCTTGGGCTCAAGATCAGCCAGGACGCCTGATGACGGTATGGAATGCGCAAGGGACCAGGCCAGCGCTGCAAAAAAACCCGTGACCAGAACAAAAACAACCTGCCGCATAATACCCCTCCAGAACGCCCAAAAAAACCGATGGGCACCGTCTCAAAATTGATGTTAGGGCGCAAGCATCTTATACTGTGCCGGCGCATCAGAGCGCCAACGCTGTGAAAAGATCATGATGGATAAGCATATCATCGCCACGCCGCGGCGATTACCGGGCGCGCTGGCGGGCGCCCTAAAAGCCAAATATGACGTGCGCGAACCCGAAAGCGACATCGCTGATGGCGCGGCATTCTTGGCGATCGCTGACGGCGCCGCTGCAATATTTGCGACCGCCTTCGACGAAATGGACGCCGCCTTTATCAACGCACTGCCGGACAGTGTAAAATTCATCGCGTCGATCGGTGTTGGCGTCGATCATATCGACCTCGATGCGGCGCGCGCGCGCGGGCTTGCCATCTCCAATACACCAGAGGTCACCACCGCCTGCCTGGCCGATACGACCATTGGGTTAATTATCGCTGCCTGTCGCCGTTTCCGCGAAGGTCTCGATATTGCCGAGACCGGCGAGGGGCGCGGCATGCTGACACCGGAAAGCTGGGGCCAGCGCGTCACTGGACGCACGCTTGGTATTGTCGGCATGGGTAATGTGGGCAAAGCGGTCGCAAGGCGGGCGACAGGCTTCGACATGAATATCATCTATACAACGCCCCGGCCAACGCCAGAAATCGACAAGGAATTTGGCGCAACCGCAGTCAGTTTCGACGAGCTGTTAAAAACAGCGGATGTCATCTCGCTTCATTGTCCGCTCAAAGAAGAAACACATCATCTGATCGACAAGGCTGCGATCGAAAAAATGAAACCCTCTGTCGTAATCATCAATATTTCGCGCGGGCCGGTGATAGATGAATTGGCGCTGATCGACGCCCTGAAAACAAAACGGGTTTTTGCCGCAGGGCTCGATGTCTTTGAAACCGAGCCGGGACCCATCCGGGAAGAACTCCGATCACTGCCTAACGCTTACTGCCTGCCGCATATTGCATCTGCAACGCTCGAAAGCAGGGCCGGCATGGCGATGCGGTTGCTTGCTAATATTGACGCCTTTTTTGAAACCGGCGAACCAATTGACAGGGTGGGTTGAACAACACCTAAAATAGCAATTATTTGAGCCCGGGAACCGGGGTTTTGCATCAATTGCACCGGTCAATCTAACGCTGTGTTAATGCCAATGCGGGAGATTTTTCCTCTAGCTTCGCGGGGAAATCGTCATGCGTCCTGTAGCCACAATTCTAGCCGTGCTAGCGCTTTCCGGCTGCGCGTCAATGTCGGCGGAAGAGTGCCTCACCGCAGACTGGCAAGCGGTTGGCTATGAAGACGGCGCCAGGGGCGCGTCCGTTTCCGCTGTTACATCACGCCGACAGAACTGCGCAAAGAAAGCCAACGTCACCGTCAATATGGCCGCTTATATGACGGGGCGCGACATGGGCCTTGTTGAATTCTGCCAACCATCGAATGGATACGCGCTCGGCGCACGCGGCGGCGCCTATAGCGGCGTATGCAGCGGTCCGGAGGAACGCGAGTTCACAGCGGCCTTTGAAGCCGGACGCCAGCTCTATTTGCTCGAAGGCGCCGTGGCGTCGACACGAGCGCAAATTCAAAAAGCACATTATGACCTCCGCGAAGTGGAAAACCAGATCACCCATACGGAAGTCACGCTAATCGCACCCGGGACACCAGCGGCAGAGCGCCTGCACATGCTCGCCGAACTCAAGCACCTCTCGGAGCGAAAAGGCAATATTGAAACGGCTCTCATTGCGCTCAATCGCGATCAGGTTCGCGCTCAGGACGAACTCGCAGACTATCGCAGCTATATCGCCTATAATGGCCCATATCCGAATGCAGCGACGATGCCTTCCAACGCGAGCTATTAGCTCCCCGCATAGATAGCTCTATTGGCGCCGGATGGCTTTGCGTTAAAGCAACCAGGCGCTACACCGCCTGTCATGAACAGGATTCTTGTAGTCGGCGCCGGCGGCGCTCTTGGATGTGAAATTGTCCGAATATTGCGGGCAACGGGCGCCGATGTCACTGCAACCTACAGAACACCACGCCAGGGCATTAGTGAAAAACTCAATTCACTAGGGGCCGCCGCGGCGCAACTTGACCTCGCGGATACAGCACAATCAGAACGTTTGTTGAAAAACGCAGATGCTGTGGTCTTCACGCCAATATTAAGCGTTGCAGTCGCAGCTGCAAATTTGATGCGGGATGACCAGCGCGCTGTTTTTTTCTCCAGTAACAACGTGGCAATTGATCCCAGCGCAGAGGTTTATACGCGCCTCTTGAAAGCTGAGGCCGACCTTCTTGCCGCCGCGCCGCAAGCGATCATCCTCAGGCCAACCATGATTTATGGTTATCCAGGTGATGGAAATTTAAGTCGCCTGATGAAACTGATGCGGCGGCTTCCTGCTACGCCGCTGCCGGGCGCGGGCAAGGCATTGCAGCAACCGGTCTATTATAAAGCGCTTGCCCGCACCGCAGTCGCAGCGCTTCTTGGCAAAGCGGGTCATCCCCAGCTATGCGCCGTCGCCGGGCCTGAGCCCATCAGCCAGCGCGCGCTATTTCTTGAAGTAGCGCGTGCCGGGCGGGCCCGGACATTGATCGTTCCTCTGCCTGTCATGGCTTTTGCGCCTGTTTTCAAGCTTATTGAGCAATTGGGCCTCAAACTGCCGATATCATCGGCGCAGCTTGCCCGTACAGGCCTCGACAAGACGCCTCAGGCTCAGCATGTGATTTTGACCGAGACGAGCCTGGCGGCGGGTCTTGAAGCGCTGGTGCGGGATATTGACGCCAGCCATAACACTGGCAGCCTTGACGATGCAGCGGCGGGCGCCTAGCTAGGCATCAACTTAGGAGTTTTTCGGACATGAGTGATACCGCCGCACATAGCGACATCAAAGCCAAAATCGACGCCAGCCCGGTCATGTTGTTCATGAAAGGCACACCGCAATTCCCTCAATGTGGGTTTTCATCTGTTGTCGTTCAAATCCTTGATCATCTCGGCGTCGACTATAATACAGCAAACGTCTTGGAAACCGACGCGCTGCGCCAGGGCATCAAGGAATTTTCCGATTGGCCGACCATCCCACAGCTCTATGTCAAAGGTGAGTTTGTCGGCGGTTGCGACATTCTTCGCGAGATGTTTGAAAAGGGCGAGCTGCGGACATTACTTCAGGAAAAAGGCATCGAACTCGCCGCATAATACAGCTAGGGCGCAGTTTTCATCGCCTTTTTAAGGGCTCGCTTGGCAGCCCTTACAGCGCCTGTCGGAGATCCGTCAACGTCAGCTGCATCAAGGCGTCGCGGCGCACGCATCAGCGCATCTGCAATCTGGTCCTGCTTATCAAATCGCAATCGGCGAAACAGCGCATCAGCGCGCGACCTTCGCAATTGCGAGGTTGTTCCCAAACGCTGGAATAGCTCCTGCGTTGTCACATCTAATTTACTCACGCCGGCCCCCAGCATGTTTTATGGTTCATTCCTAAGCAGGGTTAGATCCGCCTGATCCAAACCCGGCTACAGATTCCTATGTGTCATTGTGATCTATCCGGAAACCCTGCTTCCAGATTTTCTGATCATGTTCAGACGGTGATTCGAATTGGTTAATGAAACGTTAAATTCGTTACGCTTTCACATTCACATAGCTGCCGGGCGCATCTTCTATGGGCGTGAGACCACCATCACCTGGAATGCGCGCATCAACCTCTTCGGCGCTCACACCGCCCAGCCATTCCAGCCAATAGGACCACCAGGAACCCGGGTGACGTTGAGCATTGGATTGCCATTCTTCGATAGTCGCGGGCAGGGCGCTGTTCGTTGAATGGTGATATTTCTTTTTGTCCGGGTGATTGACGACGCCGGCGATATGCCCTGATCCGGCAAGCATATACTGGACGTCACCGCCAAATAATTTTGCTGTCCGATAGATCGAACGGTAAGGCGCTATGTGATCAGTTTCACCCGCCTGCATGAAGACAGGAATATTGACGGCGCCGAGATCAAGATTTTCGCCATCCATAATCATGTCGCCTTTGGCAAGGCGATTATGCTGATAGAATTCCCTGAGATAAAACAGATGCACTTTTTTTGGCATCCGCGTCGCGTCGGAATTCCAGAACAAGAGATCGAATTTTGCAGGGCTTTTGCCCTTCATGTAATTGTCGATAACAAACGACCAGATCAGATCATTCGAGCGCAGCATATTGAAGGTCGTCGCCATGGCGCGCCCCTCAAGAACGCCGCCAGCGGCGTCCATTTGTTTCTCGATGGCGCCAAGCTGTTCGTCATCAACAAAAAGCAGAAGATCGCCAGCCTCGGTAAAGTCAGCCTGTGCAGTGAAAAAGGTTGCGGAATTAATACGTTCGTCGCCTTTCTTCGCCATCAGGGCAAGCGCGGTCGAAAGCATTGTGCCGCCGATACAATAGCCGATCGTATCGATCTTTTTCTCACCCGTAGCTTTTTCAACGGCATCGAGCGCCTCAAAAAGACCTTCCTTGATATAGTCCTCAAACGTTTTGTCGCGAAGCTCCGTTCCGGGATTGACCCAGGAAACGACAAAGACGGTGCGTCCCTGATCGACAAGCCATTTGATAAATGAGTTTTTCGGCTGCAGGTCGAGAATATAAAATTTATTGATCCACGGCGGACAAATCAGCATCGGCCGCTTGGCAACTTTTTCTGTTGTCGGCGCATATTGAATAAGCTGCATAATGTCGTTCTGGTAGACCACCTTGCCAGGCGTCGTCGCGATATTCTCACCGAGTTTAAAATGGTCAAGGTCAGCTTGTCGGATCGCCAATTCACCATGGCCGCGATCAATATCCTCAAGCAGGTTCTTCAACCCTTTGAGAAGGTTCTCGCCCTTGCTTTCAATGGTGACCTCGACCACTTCCGGATTAAGCATGGCAAAATTTGAAGGCGCGAAGGCGTCTATAAATTGGCGCGTGTAGAACTCCGCCTTGCTCTTTTCGTGTTCGTCTATGCCTTCCAATTGTGAAACCGTTGTCTCAAGCCAGCGCGCAAAAATAAGATAGGATTGCTTGGTGAAATCGAGCATCTGGTTTTCACGCCAGGCCGGGTGTCTGAAACGTTTGTCACCAGTCTCGGGCTCTATCGTTGGCTTGACATCCTCGCCGGACATTTGCTGCGACATGGACGCCATCAATTTCGCGTAGTCGCCCCAAAGATTGAACTGGCGCTGCATGACGGTGGCGGGGTCGGCGGCCAGCCCTTTCATCATTTCCTGAAATGCTTCGCCGACATTGAGCGGATCAGCAGGCAATTCTCCCGAGGCGCCACGCAAATCGCCCTGTTTGGCGAAAAACTCGCGGACCACGTCCTGACTCTTACCCGAAACGTCCGTCAAATACTTCGATAGCGCTTCAAAATCTTCGTATAGCGGCTTGTTTTCATGAGAAGTTTCAACATCCACTTTGGGCTTTTGGGCCTCTTTATGGACGCCAAGCGCTGCCGCCTTGGCCCGCTTTTCTTTTTTCTTTTTCTTTTTCTTGTGTTTTGCGGATTTTTTAGCGCCGCCGGATTTGTCTTCAGCTTGCGTCATGGGGCCAGATAAGGGTTAAAGGGTGCGAGAGCCTTAGTTTATAGGATGTTCCTTTGCCAAGTGTAAAACAGCCAATCCTTGCAGCAATCATAACCCTGGCGGCCTCCGGTTGCACGCAGCTTGAGCTGGCGCGGTTCGCCCCGCCTGGATTTATCAAATATGAAGACCTGTCGGGGGACCAGCCGCCGAACCCGGCCATTCAGCAACGCAAAGAAGACCGCAAGATCGACGCCGACGCTGAGTATCCCGTATTGTCACAAACCCCCGGCGAGGGTGACCGCCCCAAAATACTGCCGGCACAAGAACTGAGCGCCAGGATGGATGAACTCACTGCGTCGCGCGAAGAATTACAAAGTGCCGTTGACGCAGATCGCGAGGCTGCGGAATCTGAAAAATCCGCTGGGGCGCTCTTGCCGGAGCAACGTGATGCGCTCAAGGAACAGATGGATCTTGACGCTGCCGCAATCAGGCAGGAACGAAATGATTTGAAACCACTGGAAGCGCCATCGCAGAACTAGTGCGCCGCGCACTCCAATAATTACAACGCTTAAAGAACAAACAGGAACACTGATTATGTCAGCTGATGAAACTTATCTCGATCGCGTGTTGACCATGGAAGTCGGTCGATGCACCGAAGCCGCAGCGATCGCGGCGTCCACCATGATCGGACGCGGCGACAAGGAAGGCGCCGATCAGGCGGCTGTTACGGCGCTGCGAGAAGCATTCAACAAACTTGAAATGGACGGCACCGTCGTCATTGGCGAAGGCGAGCGCGATGAAGCGCCGATGCTTTATATCGGTGAGAAAGTCGGTTCCGGCAAAGGTCCAAAGATCGATATCGCACTTGACCCTCTGGAAGGTACGACGCTGACGGCCAAAGCCATGTCCAATGCACTTGCTGTTGTGGCAATGGCGCAGGGCGGCACGCTATTGCATGCGCCGGACGTCTATATGGACAAAATTGCCTGCGGACCGGGATTTCCCGAAGGTATAATCGATCTCGATGCGTCGGTCGAAGATAATATCAATGCGATCGCCAAGGAAAAAGGCGTTCCGACCTCGGAAATTACATTGTGCATTCTCGACCGTGAGCGACACCAGCCGCTCATTGACGGCGCCCGCAAGATGGGATCCAGGGTTTTTCTGATCCCCGACGGTGACGTGGCAGGCGTATTCCATACGACCGAAACCTCAACCGGGATTGATCTTTATGTGGGACAGGGCGGCGCGCCGGAAGGCGTTCTCGCGGCGGCCGCATTACGCTGTGTCGGCGGCCAGATGCAGGGCCGGCTGATATTTCGCAACGATGATGAACGTGCGCGCGCTGAACGCATCGGCATTCCTGACCTCAATCGTAAATACGGATTGCGCGATCTCGCTTCGGGTGACGTGATATTTGCGGCGACGGGCGTTACGAACGGAACCATGCTTGATGGTGTCACCTGGCAGCCCGGATATGTCGGCACCCACACCGTCGTGATGCGGTCGAAAACGAGCACAGTGCGGTACATTCGCGCCAAAACAAAACGTTAAGGCTTGAATTTGGGAATGACGTCAGATCTCGCTGAGGCTGATGAGGGCGCCGGCGCCATGGGCCCGACCGTCCCGCTGCCTGCAATGGGCGCAACAGCGTCTCGGCGGCGATGGCAATTGCGTGCAGCAGATGACCGTGAAACCCTGACCATCGCGCAGAAAAATGGCGTCAATCCTTTGCTCGCGCGGGTGCTTGCCTCGCGCGGCATCACACATGAGACAGTGGATGCCTATTTGTCGCCGTCCCTGCGCTCGGAGATGCCCGATCCATTAATATTGAAAGACATGGACCGAGCAGCCGCGCGCCTCTCCAAAGCAATCCGCGAGGGCGAAAAAGTCGGTGTCTTCGGCGATTATGATGTAGACGGAACGACTGCGGCGGCAATTTTCAAGACCTATTTCGACTGGTTGAGCATGCCGCTGTCAGTGTACCTGCCTGATCGCATCAGTGAGGGTTACGGTCCATCCATCGAGGCATTCCGATCGCTGAAAGACGACGGGGTCAAACTGATCGTTACAGTCGATTGCGGCGCAGCGGCCCATGAACCCATTGAACAAGCCGTGAGCGAAGGGCTCGATATTGTCATTATCGACCACCATCAGATGGCGGGGCCGGGGCCGGCAGGCGCCGCGGCAGTGGTCAATCCCAACCGCCCTGATGATATTTCCGGCCTGACCGGCCTGTCCGCTGCGGGCGTCGCCTTTATGGCCATCGTCGCGCTCAACCGCGCCTTGCGAAAAGCGGGTTTTTTTAAAACGCGCAACGAACCCGATTTGATGGGGCTTCTCGATCTGACAGCGCTGGGCCTCGTATGCGATGTCATGCCGATCACCGGTCTAACGCGGACCCTGGTCGCCCAGGGCCTGAAAGTGCTCGGCGCGGGCGGCAATGAAGGGCTGGCGGCCCTTGGCGAGCGGGCTGGCGTCAAGGGTGCGCCATCGACCTATCATCTGGGCTTTTTACTTGGACCACGGATCAACGCGGCAGGGCGCATTGGCCATGCCCGCCTTGCCTTCGAGTTGATGACAACCAGGGACGCGGAACGCCGGTTCGAACTCGCCGAGAAACTGCACGTTATGAATGCGGAACGCCAGGAAATCGAAGCCCTGGTTCAGGCGGCGGCCATCCGCGATATCGTCACGCATCAGCGCCAGGCAAACGACGTCATCGTAACGGCGGGCGAGGACTGGCATCCCGGCGTCGTCGGCATCGTCGCCGGACGAATAAAAGAGATCTATGACAGGCCCGTCATCGTTCTTGGACTGGACGGCGAGATCGGCAAGGGATCGGGTCGCTCAATCAGCGGCGTTGATCTTGGCGCGGCGGTGACCCAAGCAAAAGAAGACGGCATTTTGATCTCCGGCGGCGGCCACGCAATGGCGGCAGGGATGGCTATGGAGAGCGGCAAAATCGGTGCGTTTCGCCAGTTTCTGATTAACGCGCTGGGCGAGCAGGTGCGCGCAGCCCTGGCGAACCGAACGCTTGATGTCGATGCGGTCATAGCGCCGAGCGCCGTAAGCAAGCCGTTTGCTGATCTCATCGCCAGCGCCGGTCCCTACGGGCCCGGCAATCCGGAACCCGCATTCGCCTTGACGAATATGCGCGCTGCTTATGCCAAAATTGTCGGCAAAGGCCATCTTTCCCTGACCCTTACCAGCGATACTGGTGATCAAGTCCGCGCCATTGCTTTTCGGGCTGAAGGGGAGCCGCTCGCTGAAATATTGACCTCTGGCGGGCGCATTCATGTGGTCGGCAAGGTGCGCGCTGACGACTGGCGCGGCGGCGCCGCCGGGCAGCTCCAGATTACCGACGCTGCGCTGGCCGAAGCAGGGATTTGAGCCATTAGTGGGTTTGAGCCCTGGCGGCCTCATTTGGGGCTTGCATGGCGCGCCGGGTGTCGCATATACAGCGCCCTCGCCAACCTCATGGCGGACCGGTCCGGGCCCTTCGTCTATCGGTTAGGACGCCAGGTTTTCAACCTGGAAAGAGGGGTTCGATTCCCCTAGGGCCTACCAACTGGACTTGCGTTCTCGCTGCAATTGCGAAAGTACGTTTTCTAAAGCTTTGAGAATCCACCCCGGCAATTGATTTTGGGGCGCATTGCCGTTTAATATGGTATGGATATTGGGGTTTTGCGATCGAGGGGTAAGATGATGCGGGTGTTATTTTCTACAATTGCTGTTGCGATCACATTGGCTTTTGCGCCGGTCGTGCAGGCCCAGTCGGCCTCGATCTCAACCTCCGAAATTTCGCGCATTATGTCGGAAGAGGGATATGCGACGCACGACATTGATCGAAATAAGATCCGCGTCGACGCAGAGGGATACTCAATCGTTGTCGCAATCCGCGGCGCCGATGGCGACATTACTTACATTACGTGGCTCAACGGTATCAGCGGTAGCGACGTTGGATTGAAACTTCTCAACCAATTCAATAACGAAGTTGTATTCGGGCGCGCTTACATCGATCAGGACGGCGACATCGCAATTCAAATGGACCGCAACGCAGCCGGCGGCATGACAATAGAAAACATCAAATCCGATTTCGATGTATTTTTATTGCTGATTTCAAAGTTTCTATCTGATCTCGAATCTCAAACAATCGCCTAATAACAGGTCGAGATGAAGCGTGCAGCATTTCACACTGCCCGTAATGTTATCTAATCACTACAACCGACCGGGGAAATTCGATTGCTCATATACTAAAATAGTGCATTCTGTTGCCAGATGGGAATGGCGTTTCGGCGCCTGTTCATTATAGTTAATGATAATATGATCTCAGGGCGCGACTGGGGGCTTAAGAATAGTATGGACGATCGACTGGACGAAAGTAGCGGCAACGATCAGCCGCCGGACAATCACGAAGAAAGCTTTACAATCAAGGGGATTGTGAAGTGGTTCGATCCGGCTAAGGGCTATGGTTTCATCATAACCGACGATACCGATGGTGATATTTTGATCCATTCATCATGCTTAAAGGCAGCAGGACGGAGCACGGCGCGCGAAGGCGCCACGGTAGAATGCGAAGTTGTGCGCCGCCACAAAGGTCTGCAAGCGCTGACGCTGATCAATATTGACGAGACCACAGCGACATCGTTGCCTCCCGAAATGCCGACCGCCGATCAAACGCCGGCAGGAGATTTCACGCGGGCAATGGTGAAGTGGTTCAACCGCGCGAAAGGATATGGATTTTTAACGCGCGGCGACGACACCGAAGACATTTTCGTTCACATGGAAACCTTGCGCCGAAGCGGTATGGGCGAGCTTCTTCAAGGGCAACGTGTACAAGTTTCATTCGCGGGCGGACCAAAAGGTCAACTCGCCATTGAATTGCGCCCCGACCCTGAAAACTAAGAATTACCAGTATGTATTTTGTTCGTGTTCTGACTTTTTTAAAAATCACAGGGTTTTTCCTGGCTGCAACGGCCTGCGCGCAAAGCGATCGCGTTGCCGGCTTTGGCGGGGCGGCCGATGACACAGTGGTCATTTCTTCCGCGACCGGCGAACACCAATTCCAGGTCGAGCTTGCCGACGATAATGAGGAGCGCCGGGTCGGGTTGATGTATCGCGCCGAACTCGCGACGGGGACCGGCATGCTCTTTGATTTTGGCGATCCGCAGCCGATTTCCATGTGGATGAAAAACACGCTGATCCCTCTCGACATGGCCTTTATCGACGGAAAGGGCGTCATCCGGCGCATCGCCGCCAACACCACGCCACGCTCGCTCGAAAGCATTGCTTCGGGCGCGCATGTGACGGCAGTGCTGGAGGTCAATGGCGGCGCCTTTGAACGCCTTGGCGTCAAAGCGGGCGACACGGTTAAGCATCCGATCTTTAAAGCCGACTAGGCTCGATACCGGCACACCGCTGGGGAAGGCTCTATCGGGCATGCCACAGAAGGCCATTCCGGGGCTTTACAATCGCGCCGAGATGCCCGATGTCAGCGCTCGCACCAATGTCGGGGCGTAGCGCAGCCTGGTAGCGCATCTGGTTTGGGACCAGAGGGTCGTAAGTTCGAATCTTACCGCCCCGACCATTTGGTGAGGCATTGCAGAGGCAGGAAGAGCGGATGTTTGCACGCATTTTCAGACCGGCCAAAACGGCAATGCAGTCCGGCAAGGCCAAAACGGCA
Source organism: Hyphococcus sp. (assembly GCA_021776335.1). Classification (GTDB taxonomy): domain Bacteria; phylum Pseudomonadota; class Alphaproteobacteria; order Caulobacterales; family Parvularculaceae; genus Hyphococcus. The sequence goes on along the minus strand of JAJFGB010000009.1, from coordinate 817,688 downwards.
AATTGGGTCCTCGAATTCGAGGCGGAAGCCGCCCGGCGGATCGATCCCCTTATGGGCTGGACCAGCGCCGACGAAACCACGGCCGGCCAAGTGAGACTTTCCTTTGCCTCCCGTGATGAAGCGGTCGCTTATGCTGAAAAACACGGGCTCGCCCATCGCGTCGAAGAGGGCCATGAACGCGTGATGCATCCGAAGGCTTATTCCGATAATTTTGCCTATCAACGCCGCAAGCCCTGGACCCACTAACTAACCAAATGTCCGACCCCGTAGCTCAGCTGGATAGAGCGCTCGCCTTCTAAGCGAATGGTCGCAGGTTCGAATCCTGCCGGGGTCGCCATTCCAGCTATCAGCCTGTAAGAAATACGCGAGTGGCTCCGTAGCTCAATTGGATAGAGCATCGGCCTTCGAAGCCGAGGGTTACAGGTTCGAGTCCTGTCGGGGTCGCCACTTATTATGGTAAAACCATTTAAGAACGGCCTTCCAAGAGACACTTGCGGGCGCTCCATTTCGTCATTGTACAGAGCATTTTAAAACTACCAAATGATTTTGTTGCATTGCAGCATAAACCTTGTATGAGCGTTCCTCACGGTCAGTTGTGACCGCTTCCCCACAATGGATGCTTTGATGGCCCGATCTATTTTCTCGACCTTCGCTGAACGCCTTTCCATCTCCGAGATGACGGCCGTATCGGACCTGAAAGGCTTCACGCCCGGGCGCATCATCACCGAAGTGCTGGCAGGATTGACCGTCGCGTTGGCGCTGGTCCCCGAAGCAGTAGCGTTCGCTTTTGTGGCAGGCGTGCATCCGCTGGTCGGGTTGTATGCGGCGTTCATCGTTGGCCTCATCACCGCCCTTATTGGCGGCCGGCCGGGCATGATTTCCGGCGCGACCGGCGCTCTTGCGGTGGTGATGGTGGCGCTCGTTGCTGATCATGGGGTGGAATATCTGTTCGCCACGGTCGTCCTTATGGGATTGTTGCAATTGGTCGCTGGCGTTTTTCGACTTGGAAAATTTATTCGCCTTGTGCCGCACCCCGTAATGCTGGGTTTCGTCAACGGTCTCGCCATCGTTATTTTCCTGGCCCAGCTTAGCCAGTTCCAGGTCCCGGGATCGGCTAAAGCTGCGGGTCACGGCATGGCGGGCGGCGTCTGGCTGACCGGATTGCCGCTGATATTGATGCTGGGATTAACAGCCCTCACTATGCTGATCATCTGGGCGACGCCGAAACTCACCAAGGCCGTTCCGGCGCCGCTCGCCGGGATCGCCATTGTAGCGGGTCTTGTGGTGGCTCTTGGGCTCGATGTTCCCCGTGTCGGCGATCTGGCGAGTATCAAAGGCGGCTTGCCGCCATTTCACCTTCCGGCTGTGCCGCTCTCATTGGAAACACTGGCAATCATATTTCCCTATGCGCTGATCCTTGCGGCTATTGGGCTGATCGAGAGCTTGCTTACCCTCAATCTGGTGGGGGAGGTAACAGGCAAGCGCGGCGGCGCCTCCCAGGAGTGTCTCGCTCAGGGGGCCGCAAACGTCGCCACCGGCTTTTTCGGCGGCATGGGTGGTTGCGCAATGATCGGCCAGTCCATGATCAACGTGAAATCCGGGGGGCGTACGCGCTTGTCGGGCATTGCAGCGGCGCTCTTTTTGCTTCTTTTCATTTTGGCCGGCTCAGGACTGATTGAACAAATTCCACTCGGCGCTTTGGTGGGCGTTATGTTTATGGTTGTGATCGGCACCTTCGCCTGGCGCAGCCTCATGATCATGCGAAAAATTCCGTTAACGGACGCCTTTGTCATTGTCCTCGTGACAGCCATCACGGTTAAATATGATCTGGCGACAGCTGTTGTGGTTGGCGTGATCGTTTCGGCGCTCGCTTTCGCCTGGAATAACGCCAAGCAAATTCGCATCATCGAACGCGACAGCATAAGAGAGCCCGGCGCCAAAGTTTATGAAATAGAGGGCCCGCTCTTTTTCGGTTCAACAGAAGGTTTTGCAACACTGTTTGATCCGGCGGGCGATCCCGACGTGGTGATCGTCGATTTTTTACGCAGCCGCGTGGTGGATCAGTCCGCCCTTCGGGCAATTGAAGACCTTGCCGCCAAATATGAAGCACAGGGTAAAACGGTGCGTTTGCGCCATCTCACACGCGATTGTCACAAGCTGCTCAACCGCGCAGGACAGTTGCTCGTCGATTCCGACGATGACCCTGACTATCAGGTGGCGGCCGATTATGCCGTCCGAACCGGTATTTTTGGCGGCGGGCATTAGAGTGGGCGACGTTATTTTCAGCCCGGTAATCTATTCAAGATCGGGCAGCGTTTCCGTGTCCACTTCTTCGGTGGGCGCCGCGAGATCCAGCGGGATCGTGATGGATCCGCCACCCGGTTCAACATCCACATACCGCGTCACATAACCGGCCTTGGCGATCTGGATGCGGCGCTTGCGGTCCAGCTTAATCTTGCATGGTGTTTCACACTCGCCAAATCCATCAATCGTGATGAGGGCGCCGGTTGGGGCCGAGCGGATTTCACGGCCGCCGCCGCCCAGTGTCAGACATCCCGATAATATCACAGCCAAGGCTGTCATTATGACAAAACGCATCACTAATCTCCGTATACAGTTATTTCAGCGCGCCAGCCATCGCATTAAAAGCGCGCTCCAGGTCGATCTTCATATCATCAATATCCTCAAGCCCTGCATGAAACCTGACCACAGGTCCTTCTTCGATCCATGAGGTTGCACTGCGATCTTTTTCCGGGTGAGCGTGAACCGCGAGGCTTTCAAAGCCGCCCCAGGAAAAACCGATACCAAAGAGCGTGAACGCGTTGAAGAAAGTCTTGATCGCGGGAAGGGGAACCGGCTTCAGAACGACGCTGAACAGGCCGGACGAGCCGGTAAAATCGCGCTTCCAATGTGCATGTCCGGGGCAGGATTTCAGGGCAGGGTGAATGACCCTCTCGACCTCGGTGCGTTTGCCCAGCCATTTGGCGAGGTCAAGGGCGTTTCGTTCATGGCGCTCAAGACGCGTCGACAGCGTGCGCATGCCGCGCAATGCGAGATAGGCGTCATCAGCGGAAACATTCGATCCGATCTGAAGCAGTGAGTAATATATTTTCGATGCAGTTTGTTCGTCCACGGAGGTAATCGTACCGACAAGGCAATCCGCATGACCCACGAGATATTTCGTCGCCGCCTGCAGGCTGACATCGGCGCCAAGCCCGATGGGTTTACAGAAATATCCGCCACTCCAGGTATTATCAACAATCAGCTTGGCGCCGCCCTCATGCGCCGCTTCCGCGAGCGCCGGCAAATCCTGCACTTCGAAGGTGAGGGAGCCCGGCGACTCCGCGAAAATCACTTTTGTCACCGGACGCATCAGCGCAGCAATTTCCTGTTTTGTCGCCAACGGATCATAAAACGTCGTTTCGACGCCAAATCTTTTTAAAAACCGGTCACAAAATTTACGCGTGGGATCATAGGCGGAATCCGTCATCAGCACATGATCGCCCGCAGAGACAAAAGCGAGGATTGCCGCCGTACACGCCTGAAGCCCGGACGGCGCCAGCCGCGTTTCATAACCGCCTTCAAGGGCCGTCACCGCTTCTTCAAACGCCCGATGGGTGGAGACGCCCAGTCGCCCATAGGTGATATTTTTGGCGCCCTCCAGATAATCGTCATAAGTCGGGAACAGCATCGTTGAGGCGCGTTCAACCGGCATGTTGACCGGATGGGCAGGCCGCTTATGGGGCCTGCCGGCGGCAACGAGTTTTGTGTTGTCTTTCATATATCGGTCCGGAGCGCTTGATTTTCTTAGGCAGGATCGTAGCCCAAATTGAGATCGCTTTTAAGGTCTGTCAGCACGGTGTTGGCGGCTGATCCATCAGTTCGACAACGCCCTGGCGACGCCCGAAAACCTTAAACCCTACTTTTTGGTAGAGCGGCAGCGCCGCCGGGTGATCAAGCGTGCAGGTCTCGAGGCGCAGTTTTTTGGGGGCGTGAGACCACGCCAGATCGAGAATATTGGTCATGAAATATCGACCAAACCCGCCCCCGGTAAAATCAGGCGCCAGGCCGAAGAACTTTAGCTCTGACGCCTCGGGATTGCGCTCATCAATTTCTGCCATCCCGGCAGGGGCGCCGTCGACATAAAGAACATACAAAAAGACTTCCGGATGATGGATGATCGCTGCAATCTGCGCATCATCCATACGTCGCCTGCTGACCCAATGGTAAGGGTCGCCAACCAGGCGATAGAGATAACGGTAGAAATGTACCGGCGCTTGTTCCGCACGCAGCAACGCTATCTTGCGACGCGGCGGTTTTGCCGGTTGCGGCAAGATGGGGCGCTCGGTCTGCTCAAGATAGGTAATCGTTACGTCAGCCCGGGCTCCCGCTTCCGCTTTCAACCGGGAATGCTGCGTCGTCATTGCCTTCATCTCCCCATTCAGCCCAGGACCCGTCATAAAGTCCGTGTGGGCGGATGCCGCTCACCTCAAGTGCGAGCGACAATATTGCGGCCGTCACACCTGATCCACAACTTGTGATGATCGGCTGCGATAAATCAACGCCGACAGCGGCGAATATGTGTCGTAGTTCGCGACTGGAACGCAAGGTTCCATCTTCCGCAATCATCGCCGGAAAAGGAATATTGACGGCGCCGGGCATATGGCCCGACCGGAGGCCAGCACGGGGCTCTGGCGCTTCACCGGCAAAACGCGGCGCGGGGCGGGCGTCGATCACCGTACTATGCGCGCCGGCAAGCGCTACACGGATATCGTCTGCCGATTGCCGCCAGTCGGCGGGACATGGCGACGCCTTATACGCTGCAGGAGAGATTGCCGACTGATCGGCTGTCACCTGGCGGCTTTCCGTCAGCCATTTCGGCAGGCCGCCATCAAGCACCGCGACGCGTTGATGGCCCATGGCGCGAAACGTCCACCAGACCCGCGCCGCCGAGAAAATACCCTTTTCATCATAGACGATTACATGATCGGATTGCGTAATGCCCATGGTGCCGATTGCTTGCTCAAAACATCGCCGGGGCGGCAGCATATGGGGAAGGCCGCTTTGTGTGTCGGCGATTACATCAAGGTCAAAGAAAACGGCGCTCGCAATGTGCTCACTGTTGTAGTGATCGATGGCGCTGCCATCGCCGGGCATGCGCCACGAACCGTCAATCACCTTAAGATCAGGCGCGCCAAGATGATCCGCCAACCAATCAGTGGAAACGAGCGGATCAAAAGATGTCATATCACATCATCCAGGGTGGAACCGGCAAATCCTTGGAACGCAGGAATTCCGGGTTGAAAATTTTCGCCGTATAGCGATTACCGTAATCACACAACATGGTCACGATGGTATGGCCGGGACCGAGCTCTTTTGCGAGCCGAACAGCGCCGGCAATATTAATGCCTGAGGATCCGCCAAGGCAAAGACCTTCTTCCATCACCAGATTATAAATGACATCCAGCATTTCCGGGTCGGCGATCTGGAAAGCATCGTCGAGCGGCACGCCTTCGAGATTGGCGGTCTCGCGACCCTGACCAATTCCCTCAGTGATCGATCCGCCGGTCGTCTCAAACACACCAGATTTAACCCAGCTGAAGATCTTTGACCCCATGGGATCGCTGACAGCGCATTTGATGTCTTTGTTGCGCTCTTTAAGCGCCAGAGTGACGCCGCCGATGGTGCCGCCAGATCCCACGGCGCAGGTGAAGGCATCGACACGGCCCTCTGTTTGGTCCCAGATTTCCGGGCCTGTCGTGCGGGTGTGAATATCTCTGTTGGCGGTATTGTCGAATTGATTGGCCCAAAGGGCGCCGTTCGGGAGGGTTTTAGCGAGCTCTTCAGCAAGCCGGCGAGAATAGTGAACGTAGTTGTCGGGGTTGGAATAGGGGACTGCATCAACTTCAACGAGCTCGGCGCCATAGAGCCGAATGGCGTCTTTTTTTTCCTGACTCTGGGTCCGGGGCATGACGATCTTGGTTTTGTATCCCAAGACCGCGCCAACCATCGCAAGACCAATACCAGTGTTGCCTGCCGTGCCCTCGACGACTGTCCCGCCGGGGCGCAGCGCGCCAGACGCTTCCGCGTCGCGAATGATGCCCAATGCAGCGCGATCCTTGACAGACTGGCCGGGGTTGAGAAATTCCGCCTTTCCCAAAATTGCGCAGCCGGTCTCCTCAGACGCCCGTTTTAGTTTGATCAGCGGCGTGTTGCCGATCCGATCGAGAACATTGTCACTGAATTCCATCCTATTTCTCCGGGCTCTCGAAAAGACTTTTGGTAATTATGCTGTTCAGGCAGACGTCGTTAGCAGTGTTCAGCCGACGCCCCATCCGTAACCGAATTGGCGGCCATAAGAGGTCACAATCACATGAGGCGGCGTTGGCGGATATCATATTGGCGCTGATGTCGATGATGCCAGCATCAGGGCACGATCACGATGCACAATTTCTAATCAACCGTGCAGGCAAGGTAATCGGTTTCCAGCAGGTGGGTGGCCCGCAGACGAGATGCTGTCACGTGATGTCACCGCCCTCGATGAGGGCCAACAAACGCCTCAGCTTTTCTCGCGCCCGGATTTTTCAAGGTTTTTGGCGTCGATCCAGATCTCTTCCATTTCAGCAAGGCTGGCTTCCTCCGCTGTGCGGCCAGCGGATTTCAGGGTTTTTTCAATATGGCCGAAGCGACGCATGAATTTTTCATTGGCCTGCCTGATCGCCGCTTCCGGATCCACATTGAGGTGACGTGAAAGGTTTGCCAGAACGAAAAGCAGATCGCCGAACTCCTCTTGAATGTCTTTTTGATCGCCGCCATGCATGGCGTCTTTCAGCTCGGTTGTTTCTTCCGCAATTTTGTCGAGGACATCTTGCGCATTCGCCCAGTCGAATCCGACACGTCCGGCGCGTTTTTGCAGCTTCACCGCGCGGGTCAGCCCTGGCAGCCCGAGGGGAACATCCGCCAACAGACTGTCCTCGCCTTTTTTGGCGCGCTCTTCTGCTTTTTGCGTTTCCCAGGCGTTGGTCTGCTCTTCTGCATTGCGAAAATCCGCATCGGCGAACACATGGGGATGACGCCGGATCATTTTATCTGTGATGGCGTCGGCGACATCGCCAAAGCCGAACAGACCAGCTTCCTGTGCGATCTGGGCGTGAAATACGGTCTGGAACAACAGATCGCCAAGTTCGTCCTTGAGCGCCAGCATATCCCGGCGCTCAATCGCGTCGGCGACCTCATAGGCTTCCTCTACCGTATAGGAAGCGATTGACTGGAAATCCTGCTCCAGATCCCAAGGGCAGCCGCTTTCCGGGTCGCGAAGGTTCGCCATCACTTGAAGAAGAGCATCGATTTTCTCCGCCCCCGCGCTGGGGCGGTCAGAATTATTCTCAGACATATTTCCGTTCCGGTGATTTCTGCCAACGAAAAATGAATAGGGGGACATTTGATCAAAGACCAGCAGGCGCGGAACGTAAAAATCTGCAATGCGGGCGTTTCATTGGTATTTTCAGCTTTCCGGCGTCATGCGGGCGGATGACCGCAGCGCTTGCATTTTCAAAGATCGTCAGCCATTCACGGAGACCGTGAAGACAAGGAATTCGAACTATGCCGATTCAGGAAGTGAAGCTCATCTGGCGCAATGGGGAAATGATCCCCTGGGCGGATGCAACAACGCACATTCTGACCCACGCAGTGCACTATGGCACAAGCGTGTTTGAGGGCATGCGCGCCTATAATACGGCGCATAAGGGTGTTTGCGTCTTTCGCAATCAGGAACATATCGAGCGCCTGCATTTTTCGGCGCGGGTCTATCGCATCAAGATCGATTACTCCGTTGAAACCTTGATGCAGGTCTGCCGCGATGTTGTACGCAAAAACGATCTTGAGGCGGCTTACATCCGGCCCGTCGCCTATCTTGGCTATGGAGAAATGGGACCGGCCTCGCCGAATGCTCCATCGGACATCGCCGTTGCCGCCTTTCCCTGGGACAACTTTCTCGGCGAAGACGGCAAGAGCGATGGAATTGATGTCGCGGTCTCAAGCTGGCGCCGATTTGCACCGGGAACGGTACCTGCTGGCGTTAAAGCGGGCGGCAACTACCTTTCCAGCCGCCTCATTTCAATGGAAGCCAAAGAAAACGGCTTTGCCGAAGGCATTGGCCTTGCCCATGACGGAACAGTCAGCGAGGGCGCCGGTGAAAATCTCTTCGTCGTTCACAAAGGCCGCATCATCACCCCGCCAACAGCGTCATCAATCCTTGCCGGCATAACGCGCGATACGGTTAGCGTCCTGGCGCGCAAAGCAGGGTTTGAAGTCGTTGAACAGGCGATACCACGTGAGTTGCTTTACGGGGCGGATGAAATTTTCCTGACCGGGACAGCGGCGGAAGTCACGCCAGTGCGATCCGTGGATAGGCTTTCGGTTGGAAACGGCGACCGACCCATTACGAGCAAACTGCAGGAAATGTTCTTTGGTCTGTTTACTGGAGAAACAGAAGATGAATGGGGATGGCTTGATCCGGTCGCCTAGGCGCGTTTGCGTTGGTCAGCTTTGGTCAGCCATTCACTGATTTTTTCAACAAGCCGGTCTGGCGAAAGTGGTTTGGATAAATAGTCATCCATTCCTGCGTCCAGGCATTTTTCCATATCACCTGTAAGTGCGTGTGCTGTCACCGCTATGATCGGCGTGTGCGACCCGCTCTGTGCTTCCATATCCCGGATCATTTTTGTCGCTTCAAGACCGTTCATTTCCGGCATCGAAATATCCATCAAAATTATTCTGGGGCGATGAGCCTGGAAAAAAGCAACTGCTTCCTTGCCGTCATTTGCGATTTTGTAGGTATAATCAAGCTCGCCAACGGACTGCTCATAAACGAACTGATTGACCTCATTGTCCTCGGCGATAAGGATATCAACATCCGCAGCGCCCCCACTTTGAATTGGCGTCGTTATTGTCGGCAGCCTTAATCGGGTTGGCTCTTTCGGCGGATCGACCTTCAAAGGTTGTGACGGCGGTTTCGGGATAGATTTTTCAGCCACCTGAAGAACGCTGATGATCGTTTCCAAAAGAAGCGACGAACGCGCAGGTTTTGTTAAGTGGCCCTGAACAGTCAGTTGAGCAAGTTGCTCTTGATGTTCCACCGTATCGACCGAGGACAGGATAATGACAGGAATATCGTTCAATGCATGATTATCGCGCATCACCTGAACAACATCACCGCCACTCATATTGGGCATCTGATAATCGAGAATCACAAGATCCGGTTTGGCTTTCAATTGCACGGACGAATGCAACAAATTGAGCGCGTCGGCGCCGGAAGCGCAGGAAGTGCTTTGGAACTGCCACGCTTCCAACAATTCATTCAGAATCGACAGGTTTACGTGATTGTCATCGACAATTAATATGCGTGCGCCGGAAACGTCTACGGGAACTCGTTTTTGCGGCGCTTCTTCCGCATGCGCAGGCAGCTCAATGTCGTATGTGAAGGCGCTGCCTTTGCCAACTTCACTTTCAACTGCAATCTTGCCGCCCATCAGCTTTATCAATGAGGTTGAGATCGCCAAACCAAGCCCTGTGCCCTCGTGCACGCGCGTCGCGGAGCCGTCTACCTGTGAGAATTTTTCGAAAATTCTGCCTAGGTCTTCTTTTGGAATGCCAATGCCTGTGTCGAGAACACGAAACTGCAGTCTGTAGTTGTCGGCGCCGGCGGCTTCACCCGTCACATCCACAAGAACGTAACCGTGCTCTGTGAACTTTATCGCATTGCCGATAATGTTCGTAGCGATTTGCCGGATGCGGCCGATATCGCCGACGAACATTTTCGGCAGCGCCGGATCTATCCGGACGATCAACTCAAGTTCGCTATCTGCGATGTTCGATGAAAGCAGCGTAGCGACATCCTCGATCGCATCGGCAAGAGAAAACGGCGCCGGGCTCAATAGCAGTTTGCCGGCATCAAGCTTCGAAAAATCCAGAATGTCATTGATGATCGTCAAGAGAGCAGAGCTTGATTTGCTGATGACGTCGGCGAACATTCTTTGTTTATTGTCGAGATTGGTTCGGCAAAGAAGTTCGGCCATGCCCATAATTCCATTCATGGGCGTGCGAATTTCATGACTCATATTGGCGAGAAACTCAGACTTTGTGCGGTCAGCTTTTTCGGCGCTGTCGCGTGCGTCCCGCATTTCTCGTGTTTCTGTTATGTCCGCGCCATAGACATTTAGATATCCGGCCGCGGGAACAGGCGTGAAATTCAGCGTAAAAAACAACTCGCCAATTTCTTCCTCGATAATTTTCGGTTTTTCTTGTGCAAAAATACTGCTGATTTGCGCGGCGAGGTGACCGGGCAGTTTTTCCTGCGTGTCGATCTTCCAAAAATCAAGCAGCGCACGTGATGCGGTGTTGGCGTATAACAGCATTCCATCCGATGAAACACGCAAGACAGGATTGGGGTTTTCTTCCGGAAAGCGCGACAGGCTTTCAACGGTTTGCTCAAGATCAAAGCTACTATTCTGTACGCTCATGGTATCGCCTTAGAATTTATGTCTCCGCCGTTCGCGTGAGATAAAGATTGACGCCGCCATCATCGGCGGGCGCGTGGGAGACCAGAAACTTTTCGTTGCAGGCTTTGACAAATATCTGGACAGCTGACTGCGAAGCCTCGCCGCGCTGGCTGGCGTCGAGAATTCGGCGCCATGCCTCGGCGCCGACCACATCAGCGGCCGTTGCAAAATCATGTGCGTTTAAGAACGCTTCCGTGCTGGCGCCGGCTGAAACGATGCTGCCATGGACGTCCGTTGCCGTACGAAAAACCGGATCCGGTTTTTTATCTGGAAATTCAGCCTTGCTGACGGCGTCTCGAAGCGTGTGTTGCGCGCGCACGGAGGAAAAAACCCCAACAAAAATTGGAAACAAATAGGCAATCACGACGGACGTAATGAAAAGAAGGGGGGTCTTTTCAAATTGTCCAATGACCGTATCGAGCGGGTTTGCGTCTCCGCGAAAGACTGGCACCAGGAATTGCCCATAGAAGTTGATCAGCGTGCCAACGCCAAATGCCAATATATAGGTGCTGGAATCACGCAACCGACTAGTAACAAGCTTGGAAATACTCATACGCCCCGCACCGCCGTTCCCTTAGTTAAGGTATGGCGTAGGCCAGTAAATAAAGACTGAAATGTCCTAAAAACGATGGCCGTGTGGTCGAATCTGCTCCTAGCGTGTTGCTTTTTCAGCCCTTTTTCTGAGTTCCAGGGCGTCGTCGATGACGTGGAAAATATAATTTTGCTCAACCACACCGCCAAACAGATAGGCGCGGGGACCTGACGCATAAATTGTCACGTCCTGACCGCCATGGGTTTCACTGCCTGTCGGGATCAAAGCCTGTTGACGATAGTTCTTGTCTTGAACACCCACCGCATCCGGCGCCGCGCGGCCCTCTGAAAGATCAGCGTTTGGCTTGAAAACAGTTCCCGGGCCGTTGCCGTATCCGAGCGTCGTGTAAGGTTTGCCGTCCCTGCCATGCCGGGGCATGCTGTCGCCATTGTCGTCAAGGGTGTTGGCAAGACCCAATATGTCATTTCCTTTTCGCGGATAACCCTGAAACACCATGGTGTGGCCGTGGTCAGCCGTCACGACAATAAGCGTATCTCTTTCACTGGTCATCGCACGGGCTGCAGCAACGGCTTGCGAATATTCCTGTGTGTCGGAAAGCGCCCGATAACCGTTGCCGCCATGATGCGCGTGGTCAACTTTTCCGGATTCGACCATCAAGAAAAAACCGTTGGGATTATTCGACAGGGATTCGATCGCTTTGACGGTCATGTCCACCAGCGAGGGCTCACCGCCCGTGTCCTCAGAACGATCCGTTTCAAATTCCAGATGCGAGCGCTCAAACAGGCCAAGAATCTTCGCATCGGCTGGCGCAGCGGCGAACTGCGCTTCATTCCAAACATAAAGATGATCACCGGACTTTGCCGTCCACTCCGCCGTCAGGTCACGGTCATCGCCGCGCGCGCCTGTGGCGCCTTCATCTTCGGGGTCTGCTGTCGTTTTTGGAAGGAAATGCGCACGGCCGCCGCCGAGGGCGAGGTCAAGACCGTCTCCATACGGAAACTCTATAAGCTGGCGGGCGATGTCTATGCAGCCCGCCGCCTTTGCCTCATCAGGCATGCGTGCGTCCGTTGCCCAGCCGCGAGCGGCGGAATGGGCGTAAACAGCGCCGGGTGTTGCGTGGGTGATTTCTGCGGTTGAAACAACGCCGACGCTCATGTCCGCCTGCTTGGCAAGCTCACCAAGCGTTGGCGCCACGGCGGCGAGGGCAGAGGCGCAATCACCGCGACGAACAGCATCAGTGACGGATAACACACCGGACTTGGTTTTAACGCCGGTGACCATCGCTGACATCGTGCCCGCTGAATCCGGCACCTGATGATCTGTGGTGTAGGTTTTTGACATCGCGATATTGGGAAATGTCTCAAACGACAGAAGATTTTCCTCGCCTTCTTCACCGCGCGACTGCCCGTCAAAGATGCGCGCCGCAGCAACTGTTGTTGGGTCCATGCCATCGGCAACAAACAAAATGACGTTCCTGGCGCGGCCGGTAACGGGTCTGACTTGCTTTCGCGCGGCAAGGGCTGCTTGGGCGCCATCGAACCATGGATCGCCGGTCGCCTGCGCGGGCGCATTGCCCAATTCTGTATTCGGGGCGTTCAGCTGGGCACAGGCGGCGAGACCTGCGGCGCAGGAGATCAACAAGACAGATTTCAACATTTAGACAGACTCCCTCAACGGCATTGGGCTGCTTTATAGGCTGGATTGAACTCGAAAAACCATGACATTGTCATCCTCAATGAAGGCGCACTCGCGAGCGCTGTAAAAGAGGGTGTCATGATATGGGGAAAATTCTCACGGGCGCAGGGGCTGTGGCGCTGGCGGCGCTGACCGGCGCGGCGATCTATCTCAAAACCCCTGCGCCGGCGCGTTTTGACGCTGCGGCGGCGATTGAGCAAGCTGCACTGTATGACGCCCGGATCATCCGTGATCGCTATGGCGTTCCTCATATTTACGGCGCGCGCGACGTCGATGCGGCGTTTGGGCTCGCCTATGCCCACGCTCAGGACGATTGGAAAACCATCGAGGAGGTTTTGTTTTTCTCCCGCGGCGTACTAGCTCAACGTAAAGGCAAGGATGCGGCGATTCCCGACTATCTTGTGGCGGCGCTCAATGTTCCCGGCGACGTGCATGCAAAATATGACACCGACCTGCCGCCCGAGACCCGGGCGCTGGCGGAAGCTTATGCGGACGGCGTCAATCTATATTGCGCCGAACAAAAAAACCGTTGCGCAGCCGGCGCGGCGCCGGTCACGGGCGAGGACATTGTCGCAGGCTTTGTTTCGCGCACGCCGTTCTTTTACGGCCTCGACGAACAGCTGGCCGCCATCTTTGAAGGCAATGTGGAGATAGCAGAGGCCGCCGCACAGTCGCGCGAAGCGTTGTTGAAAATTCCGCGCGGTTTTGAAACCGGATCCAATGCCATGGCAGTGGCGCCAAGCCGTTCGTCAGACGGGCATACGCGGCTCATGGTCAATTCGCACCAGCCTTATACCGGCCCCGTCGCGTGGTATGAAGCACGGGTCAAGTCGGAGGAGGGGTGGGACATGATCGGTGGCCTCTTTCCGGGCGCCCCATTGATCCTTGTAGGCGCCGGTCCGAATCTCGGTTGGGGTCTTACCGTCAACAAACCGGATTTGGTGGATGTCTTTGCACTGAGTGTCGACAATGAAAAGAAACCAACGCGCTATCGTTTTAACGGCGCCTGGAAGGATTTGGAAATCTCGCCGGTAAAGTTCCGCGTCAAACTCTTTGGCCCTTTTAGTTTGCCGGTTACGCGAAGCAAATTCAGGTCAGTGCACGGGCCCGTTTTCGTCACCGACCAGGGCGTGTTTGCTGTTTCCTATGGCGGCGCCGGAAATGTTCGCGCTATCGATCAATGGTACCGGATGAACAAGGCAACGAGTTTTTCCGAATGGTCCAGCGCCATGGAGATGCTGGCGATCCCGAGCTTTAATGCTGTTTATGGCGACGGTGAGGGAACGATTGCCTATTTTTACAATATGGCAATCCCGGAACGCAGCGCGGATGTAGATTGGGCAAAAGCCCAGCCGGGCGATGATCCGGATTTATTGTGGACCGGCGTGCGTCCGTTTGGGACGGCGCCCGAGGTGATCAATCCCGCCTCAGGCTATGTGGTCAATTCAAACCATACGCCGTTCGAAGCCTCGGCGCCGGATGACAATCCCAATCAAACGGATTTTCCGCCACATTACGGCATCGCCAATAAGACAACCAATCGCGGATTGCGCGTTCAGGCGCTTTACGGCGGCGACGCCTCGATTACAGAGGATGAATTCCTGGCTTATAAATTCGATCATTCCTATGCGGACAATTCCCGCGTGATGGAACTCGTGAAAAATCTCGTCGCCAACGAAGAAGCGCAGGCGGATGAAATGCTCGCACCGGCGCTGGAACTCATTGCTGGCTGGGACGGCGCCGTCACGCCAGGCAGCCGCGCTGCCGCCCTGGCGGTGCTTACAGCACAAAAGGCGCGGGGCTATCTTCTCAACGATCAAGGTGCAGAAACGCCTGATGCGGTCGCGGCGCTGCGAACCGTGTCGGCAGGGCTGAAAACCGGGTTTGGCCGCATTGATCCGCCATGGGGCGATGTCGTGCGGCTGAAACGCGGCGATGTTGATCTGGCGCTCAAAGGCGGTCCGGATACGCTGCGCGCTGTCTATCCCGGCGGCGATCCGGCGCAAGGCGCGCTTGAGGCGCTCGGCGGCGACACCTACATTCTTTACGCTGACTGGAATGGGTCACGCGACATCGAAATCAAAACGATCCATCAATTTGGCGCCGCAACGCTTGATGAAGCATCACCGCATTACGCTGACCAGGCGCCAATCTTCGTTGCTGAAGAATGGAAATCGCCGCCAATGACGCTGGAGGCGTTGCTGGCCGAAGCGACATCGGATGACCGGATCGGCGGCAGAGAGGCGGTTGAATAGGTTCATATCTGTCAGGCGCGATGGAATTCCAACTGACCCACGAATGAGGGCCCCGCGCGCCCGGCGCTCAAGAGCTTAGCCGTCAATGATCAGCGCCAATTCCTCACTTCCTTCAATTAATCTGCGTTGCGCCTCGAGTTCTCGCTCAATTCGGCTTTCAAGTTGACGCCCTTCGCTTGAAAACATAAGCGTCCCAAGAAATGGGGATTGTTTCAGCCAGTTGACGTCCCGCCAGCCAAGATTGACCGCTTGCGTCACCAGTCGCAGCGCTTCGTTCTCTTGGCCAAGGGCCGCCGTAATTTCGGCAAGTTGAATGCGCGTGGCTGGATCTGGATCGGATTCGAGGTCGGCCCGTTTCGATGGAAGGAAGAATTCCTCCGCTCGTGTTGCATCGCCGGAAATCGCATCGAGAGCAGCGAGGTCGTAGTGTCCTCTCCAACCAGCAGCCTCAAGGAAGCGTCGGGCTTCCTCAATACGCCCAAGCATTATGGCCGCCCTGCCGCGCAGTTGCAAAATTTGCGGCGCCGATTGGTCATCCCCTTGCGCCTGAGTGAGCGTTTCAAGCGCGGCGTCCGGATGGCCGCGGCGCAGATGCGATCTGGCAATTTCACTCAATATGACGACTTGCCCGGGATTGAGGGACAAGGCTTTCGCATGCCACGTTGCCGCCGCCGCATGATCAATAAGGTCCAGACTTTGTGCAATCTGGATCTCTGCATAGCGCGACGTTCCCTCTGCCTGCCTTGCCTGTAACTCAAGGCTTAAAGCCTGATGTAGCTCTCCTCGAATGAGATGCACATAGGCGGCGCTGGAGATGGCGGGCGCATTTTTCGGATCAAGCTGGTAGGCGTATTGATAGGCAGGCAAACTTTCATCTATGCGGCCCTGAGAACCGAGCGTGTAACCGAGGGCGGACCACGCATTGCTGCTATCGGGCCGCTCAGCGATCAACGCGCGGGCAAGCGCCTCAGCTTCCTTTTTCTCAACGTCATCACCACCGAATTTGGTGGCTTTTGTTGAGAGTGCAAAACTCAAGGTGAGGCGCGCATCGAAACGGTTTGGGTCCTCCGCCAGGGCCTCACGCAACATGGTAATGGCACGATCAGTCTCCCGCGCCTGGTGAAGACGGAGTTGTTCCCGCGCACGGTCCACCAGGGTCGTGATCGATGATTTTGAATTGGCATCTGCTATTGCCGCCGCGGGCCCGGAATCGATGTTGCGGACGTTCCAAAATACGGCCCCG
This sequence comes from Hyphococcus sp., assembly GCA_021776335.1. Lineage (GTDB taxonomy): Bacteria > Pseudomonadota > Alphaproteobacteria > Caulobacterales > Parvularculaceae > Hyphococcus. The sequence continues at coordinate 801,383 of JAJFGB010000009.1, read as the reverse complement.
GCAAAGACCAGGCATGCCAGCCCCGTCGCTGCTGCGATTGAATTGCGGCGGCTCAAAAATGAGAGACTCTTCGGTGCTGGTCTATTTTCGATGCGTGCAACCGATCCGGCGATCGCATATCCCAGCCCGCGCACCGTGCGAATATAGAGGGGGTTTTTCGGGTCATCGCCAAGCGCTTTTCGCAGGAGGGCGATCCGCTGTGCGATGGTTTCATCGCTGACGTGGTCAGCGCGCCAGACTGCGCTGGCGAATTCTGCAACGCTCACAGGTTCTGGAGCTGCCTCAATCAGCTTTACCAAGGCATCAAAACTCAAATCAGGTAGCCTGATAGCTGTGTCGTCGCGACGAACGGCGCGCGCCTCGATATCGATCGACAAATCTTTCAGAACATAGTGCATGACGGGCAGTCTAAACGCCTTTGAAAACGTACGCTTCAAGAAAATTCAACTTTCTTCAAGTGCCGCGATAGGGGGCAGCCGCCATACCTCTCGGCTATACCGCTCTTTCGGCGGCCGCATTCAAGGGAGAAGATGATGAAAAGAAGTTTTGGGGCCGCCATATTTGCAACCGGGTTGCTCGTCGTTTGCGGCGCGGGATCCGGACGGGCCCAAGATCATGCGCCAGCGATCGGACCACCGCTGGGCCTGTGGGTGTGGAGCACGGACGAGGTTGAAGATCTCCTGTCGATCTCTATCGAGTTGGTTGATGGCGACTGGCGCGCGATGGTCGACGGCGCGGCGGCCATGACGACGCTCGACGAAAATGTGATCTCTGTGACGCGACCGGACGGTCAAAAGTTCGCCGGAGAGCTGACCAATGATGGGTCTCAGATCCGCGGGCACTGGTTCCAGCCTTCCTCGCCGCTCGACTATCAGGACGTCGTGACGCCTGTCGTCCTGCCCGCCGCGGCTAACGGACAATGGCAGGCTGATATTGCCCTCCAGCCGCGGCCATTCAGGATCTTTCTGGACGTATTCAAAGACAAGGACGCCGAAATCTCCGCCGTAATCCGAAACCCGGAAGGCAACAATATCCTTGGCGCCAGCCGCTTTCGGCTTGTGGCTGATGAGGAGGGCGGCTGGACCCTGGTGGCCGGCAGCGGCGACCGCGAAAGGCGGCACGATCTGGAGCAGCCCGAAGGAGGAGAACTCCTGCTTGACTATGATCGTTTCGACGAACCGATCCGGCTTAGGCCGGCTACCGATACACGCACGGCGGGCTATTATAGTCGTCAGGATTACGACCGGCCGGCGCGTCCTGCGTCGCTGCCCCGGCTCGATGATGGATGGTTGGTTGTTGCGCCGGAAGAGGTCGGCTTCGACCCCGCTGCTCTTCAGGCGTTAACAGCGGAACTTGCGAGCGCCGATCCGCGGGACCGGCGGCCCAGAATGATTCATTCATTGCTCGTGGCGCGGGGCGGACAGCTTGTTTTCGAGGAATATTTCTTTGGGCACGACCGCGAAACCCGGCACGATGTACGATCTCTCGGAAAGGTCTTTGGATCGGTCATGGTCGGAGCACTGCAGCAGCAGGGCTATTCGATCGATGCTGCGCACCGCCCGATCCCGGACATTCTCCAACGCGCGGGGCAGCCGATCGACGACCCGCGAAAGGCCGACATCACACTTGGTCATTTAATGACGTTCACCAGCGGTCTGGACTGCGACGCGAATTCCGATTCGATCGGTTCGGAAACGCGAATGTGGGAACAACAAGACGAAAAGGACTACTGGCTGTATACGGCGCGGCTTCCGGTGCTGCATGACCCGGGCGTGCGGTATGCCTATTGTTCCGGCAGCGCCAATCTCGTCGGGGCCAGTCTGAACGCGGTTGGCGGCGCACCCGTCTACGAATTGTTCGATCGTCTGATCGCGAAACCTCTAAAATTTGGGCCCTATCATTGGGCGCTGGCGCCGAACGGTGAGGGTTATCTCGGCGGCGGCGCCTATATGCGGCCGCGCGACATCTTGAAAATCGGCGCGATGTTCGCTGCCGGCGGCGTCTGGAACGGCAAGCAAGTTATTGACGACGACTGGGTCAGGGAATCGACAACGCCTCAGGTCGCGATTTCCGCCGAAACTACTGGCATGACCCTTGAGGTCTTCGAGAACAATTATTTCGGCGGGTCGCAAGCCTATATCTGGCGTATCGACACGATTGCGGTCGGCGCGCGACGCTATGCATCATACGAGGCAAGTGGGAATGGCGGCCAACTCCTGGTCGTCGTCCCGGAGCTCGACCTTGCTGTTGCCTTTACAGGTGGAAATTATCGGATGGGTGGAATTTGGGGTCGTTGGCGAAACGAGATTATCGGTGGGCATATCATACCGGCTATTTTAGCCCGTTCCCCATAAATCAATTTGTCGCACAATTTATATTGTCGCAAATTATGTATTGATCTGGAATTCGCCGAAAATCTGCGCGATTCGGGCATCTCCGAGGATTATCAGCTTTTCCGCTTAAAAAAAAGCGCCGATTGCGTGGGCAGGCCCGCAATCGGCGCTTTTTACTCTGGCAATCTCCCCCAAGGAACTTGCCTGAGTACGGGCGATCTCCCAGCCTGTCTGAGCGTTTTAAGCCGTCCAGGAGCACGCCTATAGTAAATTTTGGCCAAAATACCCGCACCAGCGGCAATTCAGGTCGGTGTTGCGGCTTAGATACTCGCCAGCGGATGATGAAGCGGCGCCACCAGTCGCTTGGCCTGGACCGCATTGATCCATTTCGCTTCGCTGGCCGCAAATTGCCCGGGCGTGACGCCAATGAATGATTTGAACTCTTTGATAAAATGCGACTGATCATAAAACCCGTCACCGGCGGCTAAAAACCACGACCGCTCACCGCCGCGGATTCTGTCTGCCGCGCGCAATGCGCGATATTTTCGTTGCAACATTTTTGGAGACGCGCCGAAAAACTCTTTCGCCACCCGGTCAGTCTGCCGCCGCGACACATCCATCATTTCTACAAGCCGATCGACATTGAGGTCATTTGGGTCTTTCAACCAGTGCTCGAATGCGGTGGAGTATTTGTCACGGCGCATGGAGCGCCGTGTAATCAATTCAGCAAAAAATCGATCGGCGGCAGCCGCCATCGCCGGCAGGTCTGGCGCATTCTGAATTTGCTCAATGGCGCCGCCCGCATAGCGACCGGCAAAGTCAGTAAATCCACAAACACGGTCGGCGGTTTCTGCAGCGTTAATCCCCAGCATCACATTCCAGCCGCGCGGCCGAAGACCGATGCCAAAAACACGCGTTCCCGCGCCAACTTCCAGCACGTAAGCGCCATTTGTTGGCCCAAGAATAAACGCCGTTGAAATTTCGCTTTGTTGACCGTTTGAAAATCTTATTCTGCCGGCGCCGTCGAGCAAAATGCGGATATTGCCGGACTCAGCGCACATCGGTTGCACTCCCGGAATACTCGTTGAGAAATAATAATAGGCGCGCACATAATCCTGAAGATCCGCACGCGGCAAAAAATAATTGAGTTCCATCCCGTATTGCGCACTCTTACCAAGGCTCGCCCCCACCAACGACGGTAACCTGCTTTTATGCCTGTGTCACATCATTCGGCACAAATGCCACAACGAAAGATAAACCACCCAAATACACCGTCGATTTGTTCGAACTTCCGACGCCTACACATCCTCAGAGGCGGATTATGAACAACATAGTCGCTACACTACACTGTCTAGTTTAGGCTAATTGATGGACGACCGTGGCTTGCTGGGTGACAGCGTAAAAAGCGTGTCTTCTTTTCGTAACAAGAAAAGCGCGATCAGCGCGCCAAGCACAGGGATTGCCGCGATGAAAAGATGGTTGCTGCCCTCATAGGGGTTTAACAGGCGCTCATAAGTGGACAACGTACCGAGGGCGTGAATGACCATCAAAAACCCGTAGGACCAAAACTTCAACACGCCCAGAAAGAAACAGGCAACAGCGGCAACCTGTAAAATGCCGATGGCATATACCGCCGCGAGCGGCAGATTGTCGACCATGTAAAATGCTTTCCATATCGCAACAGTCGTTTCCGGATCGACAAACTTTTCAAGCGCCCATACGAGATAAAAAATTGCGATCGTCGCGCGAAGAATAAATAATGGCAGCTTCAGGTTAGATTGGTTCATATTGCAGCGCCCCTTATTGTGTCTGTGCGGTTACATGTAGCCCTCAAAGCACATTGTGTCACGCACATGACCAAGGCGCCTGCCCGCATTGTCGATCACAATTATGAGTGTGCGGACTGTTAACAGCCGGCATCAATCTGCATGCCGTCATAAGCAGGTTCGACGCCCGGCGGCAATTCGCGTTTCAATGTTGCATAATCCATATGCACATGCAGGTTGGTCAGAATCGCGCGTTCCGGTTTGACACGGGCGATCCATTCAAGCGCCAAATCGAGATGAGCGTGCGTGCCATGGGGTTTATACTGGAGCGCATCGACGATCCAGGTCTTAACACCCTCGAGAACTTTAAAACTCTCCTGAGGTAAGCCGACGACATCACTGGAATATGCGATATCTCCGAAACGAAACCCCAGTGAGTCGACACTGCCATGTTCCTGCAGAAACGCGATCGCCGGTATTTCGCCGCCCGGTCCGCTCACAGAAAATGACGCCCCGCATTCAGGCATGTCTATCTTGTCGAGAATAGGCGGGTAAAAACTGCCGGGTTTTTGCGCAAAGCAATAGTCAAATCGATCGAGCAGCCCGCCAGATGTCGCGTCATCGATATAGACCTGTATGCGCTTACGCATTTGCAGCGCAAAAACCCTGAGATCATCAATACCGTGACATTGATCCGCGTGTTCATGGGTAAACAACACGCTGTCAAGATGCGAACAACGAGCCGCCAAAAGCTGCGCGCGCATATCCGGCGATGTATCAACTAAAACTGACGTCGCTGCATCGTGGCGAAAGCCATGTGTGTCATGCGCACGCTGCACTAATACTGAACATCGCGTGCGGCGGTTTTTCGGTTCTGCCGGGTCGCAGGCGCCCCAATCGCCGGCGCCGTCCGGCCCGCCAAAACGCGGCACACCCCCTGAAGATCCACTACCGAGGATCGTGACGCGCAATTTCCCGTTCATGACGGGTTTCTCGGATCGCCAGCGCGGGCAAAAAGCCGGAAGAAATTATCCGTCGTCGCTGCCGCGATGTCTTCAGTCGCTACTTCTTTTATTTCCGCCAGCTTCTCGGCCACATGTTTTACATAAGCCGGTTCATTGCGGCGCCCGCGCATGGGAACCGGCGCGAGATAAGGACAGTCCGTTTCAATGATGATGCGATCCACTGGTGTTGCTTCGGCAATGGCGCGAATATCACGCGCGTTTTTAAATGTGAGTATGCCTGAAAACGAGATATAGCCGCCGAGCTTTATGACAGCCTCGGCCAGCTCTGGCCCACCGGTATAACAGTGGAGGAGCGGGGTGAAGGCCCCTTCCCCATGCTCTTCGATCAGCAATGTCCGCGTCGCGTCATCAGCCTCGCGCGTATGAATAATCAGGGGCAGCCCTGTTTCACGCGCGGCTGCGATATGCGCTTTAAACACTGGCAGCTGATCGCCGCGCGCAGAATACTCGTAGTGAAAGTCGAGCCCGCATTCGCCAATACCGACAACCTTCTCATCGCCCGCCAGATCGATCAGCGTCTTTGCTGTCAAATCTGCATAGTCGCTCGCATGATGTGGATGCACGCCGACGCTGCGCCAGATCAGCGGATCGCTACTGGCGATCGCTTCAATCGCCGCCGTCGAAGAGAGCTGATCGGATATGGTCAGCATCGCTTCGACGCCGGCGGCGCGCGCACGCGCAATCACATCATCGAGGTCGTCCAAATATTGCTCTGAATGCAGATTAACGTGACTATCGACAAGCATCGGCGTTACGCCGCCCTGCTGGCGATGCTGGCGCGAAGATCATAAGCGATCGCATAGATCAGCTGCCCGCGATCGAGATTAAGCCCCTCACCCCGGGACATTAACGTCGCCGTCTCTTCCCAGGCGCTGACCAGCGCCGCAGGTGACACATTTGGAAATAACGAGCCCGGGCTTCCTGTTGCAGCAGAACGGGCGGCGTCACTCAGCGTATCGATAATTGCTTCTTTGAAAATACCCCATCGCGCTTCGCCGGCCTTGCCCGTCAAGCCGGCGATATAAGGGGCAATATCACCATTGCTTGCGACCGACTTTAAAAAGCGCTGCGTCAGCTTGATCGCTTCAACGCCCTCACCGGCTGCAAGTGTCAGCGCGTAACCCGGCCGCCCGCGCGCAAATGGCGCCAGGGTTTGCGCCTCATCGACAGCGCATCCCTCCGCGATCAACAGCGTCTCAATTTCAGCGTCGGCCAGCGGCGGCAATTCAAGCCGGCGACAACGCGACCGGATCGTCGCCACAAGCCGTCCCGGCGCCGCCGAGAGCAGCAACAAGATCGTTTTGGCTGGTGGTTCTTCCAGAACTTTCAACAATGCGTTGGCGGCATTGCGGTTCATATCGTCCGCACAGTCAACGATCGCGACACGGTAGCCGCCGCCGGACGCTGTGCGGTTCATGAATGAGATTAGCTTACGGATAGTTTCCACTGTAATTTCAGACTGATACTTCGATTTTTTCTCGTCCCACAGACGCTCGGCAACGAATAAATCCGGTTGGGCGTTCGCGGCCACGAGATGGAATATGCGTGCGCTTTCGGAGACCTCAAAATCATCACCACCGACGAGCGCTTCCGGATCGAGTAATCCCCGCGCAAGACGATAGGCAAGCGTTGCTTTCCCGGCGCCGTTGGGGCCGGCGATGATCCAGCCATGGCTCAATACGCCGTCAGCGTGCATCGCCCGCAGGCGCTGCTCAATGTCTGTGCGGCCAACCTGATTGGCGCGCGCCTGAGGCGGGAGGAGATCGCTTTCCATGGCGCCTGTTTAGGGGTTTTCAGGGGCCGACGATAGGCTGATACGATGTGGATAATTCCCCAAGCCACCCCAAAGAAACAAACCAGCCCCAAAAGAAGTTGGCCCCCCCCCCAAAGGCCTAAAGACCTAAACGCCGAACTTGCCGGCAGCTTCCCTGACGCGCTGAAATACCGCGTCGGCATCACCGCTGGCGTCGACGACAATGCAGCGGTCAGGAGCTGCTTTTGCGATATCCAGATAGGCTGCCCGCACCTTTTCCTGATACGCGGCGCCTTTGGACTCAAACCGCTCTTCCCGGCCGGTAGCGCCGCCACGTGCGCCAGCGCGCTGCAAGCCATCCGCTACGGCCAGATCAAGAATGATCGTAAGATCGGGGTCATTGCCGCCAACAACAATGTCGTGGAGCTTCTGGACCGTTTCTTCCCCAAGGGCGCCAGCGATACCCTGATAGGCCATCGTTGAATCCGCAAATCGGTCAGTAATGACCACCGCGCCGCGCTTCAATGCCGGCAAGATGGTGCGCTCCAAATGATCAGCCCGGGATGCATAAACCAAAAGCGCTTCTGATAATGGCGACCAACGCTCTGCGTCACCTTCAACGAACAGCGTGCGAATGGTCTCTGCACCCGGAGATCCGCCGGGCTCACGCGTAACAACAACCTCACGACCGGCAGCCTCAAACACAGCAGCGAGCCGCTTAATCTGCGTCGACTTGCCTGAACCGTCGCCGCCCTCAAAGGAAATAAATATGCCAGGCTGTGGACTGCCGCCGGACATTTATTGAACCGCATCCTCTGCGCTGTCATCGCTCGGCGGTTTTGCCAGCAGGGTTTTCGCCGCCAGCCCGATCTTGCCGAAAATACTCATCTCCCGCACCGCGCGCCCTGCATAAAGCGGATATTCCCGTGACGGCCCGCCATCGACTGAGACCTTCAAATAGCCGATCTGTTGGTTTTCACGGATCGGCGCAACGACCGGTCCTTCATAGACAACGGTTGCTTTAGCGTCGTCGAGGGCCAGGCGATGCATGATCAGATCAACAGGCTCCCGTGTCAGCAAGGGGACGTTCGCCGCCCTGCCTTTGAATACTTCGGCCTCGGCGACGACATCGCCTGGCTGAAAGAAGTTTTTCGTTGCAAAATCATCAAATGCAATGCGCATCAACCGCGTGGCCTCATTAGTCCGCTCCCTGCTGGAGGTAAGCCCATTAACAACGACAATCCGGCGCTCATCATTGCGCGCCGCAGAGCCTACCAACCCGTATCCGGATTCCTCCGTATGCCCCGTTTTAAGGCCGTCGGCGCCGTTAAAACTGTCGAGCAGCGGATTACGGTTTGGCTGGGGTATCTTTTCCCAGGTGAATTCACGCTCTGCGAACAACGCATAATAGGCGCCATATTCATTGATGATCCTGCGCGTCAACGACGCTAAATCGCGCATGCTCATCTTTTGGTCCGGATGCGGCCAGCCCGTGGCGTTGGCAAAGGTGGAATCAACCATGCCCCATTCACGCGCCTTTTGGGTCATCAGTTCAGCAAAGGCTTCTTCCGATCCCGCAAGATTTTCCGCGATCACGATGCAGGCGTCATTGCCTGATTGAACAATAACGCCGCGCAGCAGATCAATCAGCGGGATTTGCGTATCAACGCGAACCCACATTTTCGAGCCGCCGAAGCGCCACGCCTTTTCGCTGACATCGAACTCATCGGTCAAACTGAGAGAACCGTTTTTGAGCCGCTCAAACACAATCGCGACCGTCATCAATTTTGACATGGACGCCGGCGCCGTCTGAACGCGCCCGTTTTTATCAAACAGCACTTCACCGGTCCGGTAGTCCATTATGACGGCATATTCCGCCGCGGTTTCCAGCGGCGCCTGCGCGAACGCAGGACTAGTGACGCACGGAATGGCGGCGCACAGGAATACGGTTGCGAAAAATCGTTTGGCGAACAGCAAGATTTATCTCCTCAACACTCAACTCAGGGCCAAATCATCTACCCGGCATCGGCCACGGCGGGAACCCCTTTTAGACGGTCTCCATGGCGCGTTTATGGCGTCAACGTGACCACTGATGCATCACCGTAGCCTGCTGCGCGCACCGCATCCAGCGGTGCGGCGGCCGCTTCGATTGATGCATAAGGGCCCATATTAATACGATAAAATACGCCGCCATCGGCGTTTTCTATGCGCGAGACCCGGATCGCCCCAGTATCCGCAAGCTCTTGTTTCAGCGCCTCGATATTGTCCGGGCGCGACAGCGTGGCGATGCGAATGACGTAAAGCGCTTCAAGAACGCTCTCGGGCGCCTTTGAGAGGTCGATAATCGGCATTTCCACAGGCTCCACAACAGCCGTGGCAGAGGCCTCAATGATCGTGGGTTCATCCGGAATGGTCTCGGCGGTAATATTGTCGGCCGAAGCGATTACGTCAGGCTCACTCTCAACTTCAAACTCTGGCGTTGGCGCCGGCGTATTTTCCATCTCTGAAATCACCGCGGAAACTTCTTCGTCATGGCCGCTCGCCTCGTCAATCACTGGCGTGGCATGCACTGGCGCGGCGGCGGCCACGACTATTGGTTCGCCCTGCCGCGAGGCTCTGGCCGCAAGCCTGGCGCCGCCGACATAGCGAACGCGAACACGGGCGAGCCCGTTTTGTTCAAATCCAAGGCGGCGCGCCGCGGCGCGTGACATATCAATGACCCGGTTCCGTGCGAACGGGCCGCGATCATTGACGCGCACTCTGATTTTGCGGCCATTTTCGAGATTCGTGACTTCAACAATCGATGGCAGCGGCAGGGTCTTATGCGCCGCCGACATGGCGTTCATGTCGAAGATTTCGCCATTCGCTGTTTTCCGGCCGTGAAAATCCCGACCATACCAGGACGCCACACCCACAGCTTGATAATCCGGGTCTTCCTTCGGGTAATACCAGCGCCCCTTCACCTGATAGGGCTTGCCGATTTTGTAATGGGGAGATGGCGTTGCGCGATGATGCGGCGTGGCGCAAGACGCCAACGTGAATAACAACGCCAATGCAAACGGCGCGGAAAATTGTCGAAGGGACATGGTTGCACTCATACAGCGGCTCCGGCGCGTTCTGCCCCTTGCCTTCATCATCAGCACAGCGCGATCCGAGCGCCGACATGGGGCATTGGCGATATTCTACTCCCCGCAGAAAGCCCCCCAAGTCTTAATCTTACGTTAACCCTTCGCTATTTCCGCCGCCCAGCGCCCACCCTTGTCGCTGCCTCGTCAGGGGCCTGGGGCGGGTTGCCATTTTGAAAGGTCACGCTATGAGTGCCTTCGCTTTGCGATAAGCGCCGGATACCGGCGCTGCGCCCGGTCCGGAGGGGTGGCAGAGTGGTCGAATGCGGCGGTCTTGAAAACCGTTGAGCGTGTGAGCGTTCCGTGGGTTCGAATCCCACCCCCTCCGCCATTTTCAGTCAGATGATGATAATCTCAGGTCCGCATATTCACATGATCTGCGAACAATCACTTGCGAATAGAGACGCACTATTTCTGCGTATCGCGGCCAAAATTTGGCGCTTCGGTTTCCTGCCCTGCATCCACAATGGCGCGCCTGATCGTACTGCCGCGCGCGAATATTTTTTCCAGCGCTTCTCCGTCGCTCCAGCGAATTGCTCTTTGAAGAAGGCTGAGCTCTTCGGTAAATCGCCCCAGCACTTCAAGGACCGCATCCTTGTTATTCAAAAAAACGTCCCGCCACATCACCGGGTCCGACGCTGCAATACGCGTAAAGTCACGAAAACCACCCGCTGAATATTTGATGATCTCGGATTCGGATACAGTTTCGAGATCATCGGCAGCGCCGACAAGCGTAAAAGCAATTAAGTGCGGCAGATGGCTTGTTACCGCGAGCGCCAGATCGTGATGGGCTGCATCCATCATCTCCACATGGGAACCAACACCGCGCCACAACGCCGAGACTTTTTCGACAGCTGCCTGATATTCCGGCGCCGGACGATCCAGCGGCGTAATGATGCACCAGCGATCTTTGAACAGAGCCGCAAAACCCGCATCAGGGCCGGACTGCTCCGTGCCAGCCACTGGGTGGCAAGGCACAATATGATTGTGTTTGCTGCAACTCGCCGCGGCGTCGACAACGGCGCCCTTTGCAGAGCCAACATCAATAATGATTACGCCGGGCGTCACATGTGCGTCGATCTGTTCGAACACATCACTGATGGCGCCGAGCGGCGTCGCAACGATAATGAGGTCCGCATTTGAAACAACCTCGGCAAAATCTTTGGCCGCCCAATCAATGACCCCTAGTTCCAGGGCGCGCGCCAGATTGTCAGGGCTTTGATCATAGCCGCCTATTTTGGACGCAAGGCCGTTTTCTCGCAGGGCACGCGCCAGAGACGACCCGATGAGGCCGGCGCCAATAATAACGGCGTGGTTAAACAACAAACCTGTTGGCATGATTGATCATCGTCCTTTGAGGCGCCTCCCTCGCCCCATTCATGAGTGAAAGAAGAGGCGTTTTCGGCCAGAAAACTGTTCTTATGCATCGCCCGGCTCGCGTCAACGGTTTTGCGTCCGGGACCGTGACCGGCCCAGGCAAGGTTGACGTTGTTATCTGATTTTCGATTGGGCGATTCAGGCTCTCGGACCGTCAGGTTCAGCAACGACAAGGGGCCGTGAACAACGACGGCGTGCGCTTACTGTTCTGAAAAAGAAGAATCGAAAGACCGCACAATTGGCTTCAGCATATATTCCATGAGTGAGCGTTTCCGCGTGATAATCTCAGCACTCACGACCATACCAACAGTGATATCGCTCTGATACTTGCCACTGCCAATCGTGGCGCTCTCAAATTCAATTCTGCCTGAGAAATACCGGGTCCCGTCGCGCTCATCGACAAATGAGTCTGACGACAAATAACTAACCTTCCCATCAAGCTTTCCATAGCGGTTCGGGTCGAATGTTGTAATCATAACCTCTGCACTTTGTCCGATAAAAATGTGGCCAATATCTTCGGGATTGATCCGGACTTCAGCAACAAGCATGTCTTCAGCCGGTACAATTTCAGCAATGGTCTCGCCGGGGCTAAGAACAGCAAATTCGCCAGCCACACTTACTGATTTGACCGTACCGCTAACGGGCGCACGCACCGTCAGGCCCTGATCCCTATAAGCCAATGCGACAAGCGGTTGCTCAAGCTCTTTGAGTTCGGCGACAACGTTTGCACGTTGTTGTGTGGCTTCGTTCTTATACTCCAGGATCGCTGCCTCATACTCCGAATTGAGACGCGTCTGCGAACGCTCGGTTTGATCCAGATGAGATGCCGCTGAATTGGTTTCCGCCTGCGCTTTTGAATAGGAAGTTTTTGCATCCAGGAATGTCGCTTTGGATGTGTAGCCGTCCTCAATCAGTTCCGCCTGAATTTCGAGCAGCTGGGACACCAGTTGCTCTTGTTCTTGTTTCGAATTCAAATTCGCAGCAGCCAATTCCAGCTGAGATCTTACAATTGCCTGCTCTTCAGAGATTATCTCGAGATTTGCGTTGTGTTTTGACACCGAAATTTCGAAAGCGGCCTCCTGCTCTTCTACAAGCGTCGCCCAGCGGGAACCGAATTCGCCAAAATCCGGCTGCCTCATATCTATCTGCGCAGAAAGCCTTTCCACAATGCTTTCCAGATTGGCGCGCCTCGATTCAAACTTTTCAAAATCGCCGCCACCCGGTTCACTTCGCAAGCGAACAACGGGCGTACCCGCTTCAACTGTATCTCCTTCACGAACAAAAACTTCGGCCACAATGCCGCCCGCAATATGGGACACGGGATGGACCGACCCGAATGGGGCAATTTCTCCGGCAGCAACTGAAAGCTGACGGGTCGTCGCGATGTTGGCCCAAACCAGAAGAGCAACCATCAGACCGGTCAAAATATAGACCGTCAGTTGGGAGTATATCGGCGGCGCGCCTTCCTCCAGCTCCAAGGGCATCGCAAGCGAAACGCGCTCGCCTACGCGTTTGACGTCCGTAACGCCACGTCTTTCTTTGATGGGAATTTCTTCGGAACTCATGTTCGTTTATCCTGACCTGAGTTTCGAAAACACTTCGTTGGGCGGACCAAATGCGGCGACCATGCCTTGTTTGATAACGAGTATCTTATCTGAAAGTTGCATATGGCTGGGGCGGTGCGTCGCCATGATGGTCGTTGCCGTTCCCCTACGCTTCTCGAGTTCCGCGAGCAGCGCTTTTTCGCCCTCCGCATCGAGATTGGCGGCTGGGTTATCCAAAATACATATGGGTTGGCGGCAAACAAATGTCCTGCACATCGCCAGGCGCCTGAGTAAAGCGTCGGGCCAGGAAGAAATATTGGCCTCTGTTATCCGCGTTTCCAAACCGTCGCGCAAAATATTTCCAAAATAGGCATCGACGCCAAATCTCCGAACAACATCGTCGATCTCCCCATTGGTGGCCGAAGGGAATGCGAGCCTGATGTTCTGCGAAATCGTACCGTAAAAGAAATCCGTGAACTCCGCCATTACACTCACAGATTGCCGCCAATGGCCAAGATCAAGCTGACGCAGATCACTTCCATCAATCAGTATCGATCCAGCTTGCTGGGTATGAAGCCCTAAAAGGAGTTTTTGTATCGTTGATTTCCCGGCGCCGCTTGGCCCACAAATTGATACCAGCTCGCCCTTTTTTATGGCAAAGCTCACACCAAAAAGTGTCGGTTCCGATCGAAGCGGATAACGAAAAGACAGGCGGTCAAAGGTAATATCACCGCTATATTGGCGTGACAGAGACGATGCATTGCCGAATTGGCGCTCAGGTTTCGCAGCCATCAGCCGGTCTATCTGACGCAGCCCCTGCAAGGTCAGCCCCAACGTCATGCTGGCGAGAAACATCGATCTTATCGGGTTGAGAATACGCCACGTAAACGCCATCAAGGCGATGAGCGCGCCAACACTCAGCGTGTTTTCAATGATCATCAGGGCGCCCAACATCAAAATTACCGCACCCGAGAAAGTTACAAGCACCTGGACAGTAGTTTGGAGAAACAAATTAAATTTACGCATCTTCAAGCCGTTGCATGCTGCTTCAGCCGACAATCGCCGGTAACGCTCAATCCACATTTCCTCACAATGAAGGTGTCTAATCGCATCGCGTGCGGAAATAATCTCCATAGAGATATTTTGGAGGCTCCTTTTTGCATCACCTGCTTTATCAAGGAGCCGCCGACTCCTGGGGATAGCCCACACAGCCATGAGCGTGCAGAGTATAATCAGCAAAAGCGGAATAAGCGCGAGGTATCCGCCGATCACGGCCATCGCAACAAGGAAAAGGACCACAAAAGGAAGATCGAATACTGCGCTCGACAAGGCGCCAGTGAATGCGTCACGCACGGCGCCCATTTGCCTGAGGCGCGTCAGCTGGGATCCAATCGGCGCATCCTCAATCATCGACAATGGGAAAAACACCAGTTTGCGGAAAGCGGCTTCGCTTGACTGGTTGTCGATCCGGGCGCCGAGATATGACTTCAGCCTGACACGAACATTTCGCAGTCCATAGTCTGCGGCGGCAATGAGCAATATACCGATTGTCAATCCGGTCAGCACTTCGGTTGATTTGGCGCCGATCGCTTTGTCGTAGACTGTCATTACGTAGAGCGGCAACAACAGCGAAAAAATATTAATGGCGAAACTTAGAAGGAATATCTTTTTTATCGACGGGAAAAATGCCTGAAACGCGCTACGCGTCCAGTTCGCCACCGTCACTTGTGTCGTGCTGATTTTAGCATCGGCACGCTCCGGAAATATTGCTATTCCAGAGAGCGTCTCGGATTCCATTTCAATAAGCTTATTTGCGCTTGGGTCATAAACATTGACGATGCCTTCCCGGGGCGCGTCTCGGGCAATCAGAAATTCATTCTGCGCTGTCTTAATAAAACAGGGCAAATATTCATCCCTGATATTGGTCGAAACAACTGGCTCAACAGTCGTCGAAAATCCCAGGCGAAAGAGCACCTGGCGAAGTCCAGCGATCGTCTCGATCGGATCAACATGCGGCAGCGCCTCAAAAAACCTTCTTTGATCGTCTGCCCAGCCAATGCTATCGAGAAAATATTGAATGGCGGCGATGGCATCTGAGTTTGAACGGATGTGTTTGGCGCTATCGTTACGAAACGTACGCTCGATTTCCGCGGTCCAGTCTCCAATCACATCCCTGACTGCCGCAGCACCGGTCATGACGCCCTCCGAATGGGATCTTGCGGTGAACTCGGCGCCAAAACCAGATTGGCGTTTTGAATATCAAAAACATCATCGGCGAGTTCGTTAATCGACGGACGATGCGTTGCGATGATGATCGTCAATTCGCCGTGAATATTCTTTAAAAGCTTCACGAATTCGCCCTCTGCGAGGGCATCGAGCGCGGTGTTTGCTTCATCAAATATCAGGATGGAGGGTTTTGCAGCGATTGCCCGCGTAATACATATTTGCTGTGAAAACGCCGCCGGCAAATCCCGACCTGACGAATTGCGTATCGCCGTGTCGTAACCCAATGGCATGCGATTGATTTGGTCATTGAGGCCGGTCCGTTTTGCGGCGTCGAGAGCATCAGCGACTGGCAGCGCGCCAAACAAGGTCAAATTTTCAAGGATTGATCCATGAAAAATCATTGGCGTTTGATCAACATACTGAACGAAGCGGCGGAGTTGAAAGAAGTCTTTACCGTAAAGCGACTCGCCACCGATTAGAATTCCGCCTCGATCCGGCTTGATATCACCACATACCGCCTTTAAAATTGCGGTTCGCCCACTCCCGTCAGCGCCACGCAACGCTATTGTTCGACCAGCGTCAAATTTGACTGACAGATTTGATAATATGGGTTTTTCATCTTCAAATTTGATCGTTACATTCGAAAACTCAACTGACCTGGGAACCACCTCGGCTTTTTTGACATTGGATATTCCTTTGAAATCGACAGCCGGCGCTGTTGAAGCCAACAAATCACCGACCATTAAGCGCTTGTGTCCTGCGAGCTGAAGCTCACTCCATGAGGAGATAAACCTTAAAACAGGCTGCAAAAGTTGAGACGACAATAAGGTGCAGGCAGCCAAACCGCCAACCGTCAATTGACCATCCATAACCAGCAATGCGCCAGTTGTGACGATCGCCGTTGTTGACAGTGTGGCGAACAGGGCGCCGGTATCTGCTGCACTCAGATTTAGTGTTATTACCTCTTTCAACGTCGCACTTGAGCCACTCTGCAAACGCTCGAAGCGCCTCAAGATCAAGTGCTCCATCGCATGCGCTTTAACTGTGTGCATTGAGCCAAGAATTTCGGTGATAAAGTCATACTTCCGGGAATCTTCAATTTCCTGTTCTTCCGTGAGCCCCCGCAGCAGGTTTGTGCGCTTGAAAGCAAAAATTGCGAAAATGCAAAAAAGGATGACCGGGATCAGAACAATGATACCGCCAATCAGCATAATGACGCCAAGAAAGAATGGGATGAATATCACGTCGATCTTTGCAATTCGCGCGTTCCCGCCGTGGTGTTCGCCAAGGCTGGTAATTGCATTGAACTGACTAAGGCGTGTGCTCGATTGCGTGCTGGCTATGGAATTTGGTGAGGACGCCAGCATTTTTTTGAGCGCCGTCAGTGACGTATTGTGAATAAATGCAACAGCGTTCCAATTAAGGATGGCCCCTCGTAAGTATTTAAGAGCGCCATCGACCAATATGATAAAGACAAGCCCAAAACCCAACAATGTGAGCGTATTGAGTGCAGCATTTGGAATTATTCGGTCATAAATTTGAAGAATAAACAGCGGCAGCGCCAGCGACAGGCAATTGACTATTACTGATGCTGCATAGACCGAAACTGGCGGGATCGGCTCCGCAAATTCATTAACAGCCAAGTTTGAATCGTCCGCATGATCTGTATTACGGCGGCTGAACGTCGAATTATGATTAATAACCATGAGTGCGTGAACATGTGGGTCTGCTTAGATTTCAACACTTCCAAACTAGAGCTTGAAGGTTAATTTTTGTGAAATTCCGGTTGCAGCAAAACACACACACACCAGATTGTTTACCATTCCCGTAAGGAAGTCCTTAGGAAAACTTTTATATTTGTAAGCACCCACATTGTTCGGGACGCGGCTTACGTAACTCGCGTTTGGTGCCCAAATATGAGTTCAGCGAAAAAGGACACGCCAAAGCTCTCCGGAGCTGATGAAAGGCTTGCCACTGACCGTCAGGCGCTCGACCAGGCGCGCGACATGAGCGCCGGCGGCGACAATCCTTTTGCCGGTGAGAACGGATATGCAAACCTCCACTACGGATCGCTCGGTTTTGTGTATACTGGCGCCATGCCGGCGCCGGCGCATGGCGGCTACGAAGGGAACCCCCAGATATTGGGGAATTTTGCCCTGGAGTTTGCCGACAACGCTGCCCTACATGAAAATATCCGGATCGACCCCGGCATAGAGGGTGCGTTATCCTATCAAGCTGTCGATGATCTTTTTCAAAGCGGACGCAGCGAATTTAATACACCCAAGTCCTCCGGCGGCAGTTTGGATGTTCCCGACCCAGTTATTTTGTATGCCGACGGCAGAGCCGCGTCGGAATATAGCGGCGTTAGTGGCGGCGTCTCACTAACAGCTTCCAGCACCCCCGATCAAAATCTACCCAGCGCCGTAGACGATGACGATAGCGATAGCGATGGCGATGATCGGCCCAATCCGGACAATGAAAACGTCTCAGGCTCTGAGATTTCTAACATCACCGATGGCAACACAGTGTCGAACTCTGTTGCAGAGAATGCCGGAGTCGGCGCGACCGTCGGTATCACTGCTCTCGCGAGCGATGCGGATGCACGCGATTCTGTGACCTATTCGCTTGGTGACGACGCAGGCGGCCTCTTCGCCATCGACGCCAATACGGGCGTTGTAACTGTCGCCGGTATTCTGGATGCGGAAACTACCGCATCCCACACAATTGAGATCACTGCTGCATCAACCGATGGATCAACATCGACAGAAAATTTCACCGTCAGCGTAACAGATGCGAATGAAAGCGACGTCAGTGCTGTCAGTGACAGCGATGCCGCTGCAAATACGATTGCAGAAGACGCTTCGGTTGGCGCGGTTGTTGGGGTGACTGCGCTTGCTTCAGACACGGACGCTGGTGACAGTGTCAGCTATACCCTCTCCGACGATGCCAGCGGCCTGTTCGCCATCGATGCGAATACCGGCGTTGTCACCGTTGCCGGCGCGCTGGATGCTGAAACAGCCGCATCGCACACCGTTGACGTGACCGCCACGTCAACGGATGGATCTACATCAACCGAAACCTTCACCATCAACGTAACGGATGCGAACGAAAGCGCTGTCAGTGCGGTCACCGACAGCAACGCCGCTGCCAACACAGTTGCCGAAGATGCCTCTGTCGGCGCTGTTGTGGGCGTCACTGCCCTCGCCAATGATGCGGATGCAGGTGACAGTGTCAGCTATTCGCTCTCCGATGATGCCGGCGGCCTCTTTGCTGTTGATGCAACAACCGGTGAGATCACAGTCGCAGGCGCTCTGGATCATGAAAGTTCTGCCAGCCACACAATTGAAGTAACGGCAACCTCTACGGATGGCTCCACATCGACCGAGAGTTTCAACATCAATGTCAGCGATGTGAACGAAACTCCTCCGATTTCAGCAATCACCGACAGCAATGCAGCAGCCAACACAGTGACAGAAGATGCCTCAGTTGGCGCGGTGGTCGGGATTACCGCTCTCGCGACAGACCCCGACGCAGGCGACACTGTCAGCTATGCCCTCACAGACAATGCGGGCGGGTTGTTCGCCATAGACGCCAATACTGGCGTTGTGACGGTCGCTGGCGCCCTCGACGCCGAAACCGCCGCCTCGCACAATGTGGAGGTCACCGCCACGTCAACGGACGGGTCCACATCGACCGAAACCTTCGCAGTTAATGTCACTGACGTGAATGAAAGCGCTGTTGGCGCGGTCACGGATTCGAATGCCGCCGCGAACTCTGTTGCAGAAGACGCATCGGTGGGCGCCGTTGTTGGCGTCACTGCTCTGGCGGCAGACGCCGATATTGGCGATTCTGTATCTTATTTGCTCAGTGACGATGCTGGCGGCCTGTTCGCCATCGACGCCAATACCGGTGTCGTCACCGTCGCTGGCGCGTTGGATGCAGAGACAGCTGCCTCTCACAATGTCGAGGTGACGGCGACCTCTACTGATGGGTCTACATCAACCGAAACCTTTACGATCAATGTCAGTGATGTGAGTGAAAGCACTGTTGGCGCCATCTCAGACACTAACGCTGCCGCCAATATAGTCGCTGAAGACGCGTCGGTCGGCGCCGTCGTTGGCGTCACGGCGCTCGCCAGTGATCCGGATGCGACAGATACGGTGAGTTACGCACTCTCTGATGATGCTGGCGGGCTCTTCGCCATTGACGCCAATACCGGTGTCGTCACCGTTGCCAGCGCTCTGGATGCCGAAACAGCAGTCTCTCACAACATTGAAGTGACCGCCACATCAACGGACGGCTCGACCTCGACAGAAAATTTCGCAATCAACATAACGGATGTGAATGAAAGCGCTGTTGGCGCGGTGACGGATTCGAATGCAGCTGCCGACAGCGTCGCCGAAGATGCCTCCGTTGGCGCCGTTGTGGGTGTTACTGCACTGGCGACAGATGCAGATGTCGACGATTCTGTAACTTATTCGCTCAGTGACGATGCTGGCGGCTTATTCGCCATTGACGCTAATACCGGTGTTGTCACCGTTGCCGGCGCCCTGGATGCCGAAACTGCCGCCTCGCACAATGTTGAGGTCACCGCCACGTCAACGGACGGCTCCACATCGACTGAAACCTTCACGATCAATGTCAGCGATGTGAATGAAAGCGCCATTGGCGCTGTTGCAGACACTAACGCCGCTGCCAATACAATCGCTGAAGACGCGTCGGTCGGCGCGGTCATCGGTGTCACCGCCCTTGCGACAGACGCTGATGCAAACGACACCGTCACCTATTCCCTCTCTGATGACGCAGGCGGGCTCTTTGCCATCGACGCCAATACCGGTGTTGTCACCGTCGCAGGCACGTTAGACGCCGAGACCGCCGCCAGTCACAATGTTGAAGTAACCGCCACATCAACAGACGGCTCCATCTCCACCGAAACTTTCAACATCAACATCACTGACGTCAGTGAAAGTGCTGTTGGCGCGGTTACGGATTCGAATGCAGCCGGTAATACCGTCGCCGAAGATGCCTCCGTTGGCGCTGTTGTTGGCGTCACGGCACTCGCAACAGATGCTGATGCGACTGATTCTGTAACTTATTCGCTGTCAGACGATGCGGGCGGGTTGTTTGCTATTGACGCCAATACCGGTGTTGTCACCGTTGCCGGCGCCCTCGATGCCGAAACTGCCGCTTCTCACAACGTTGAAGTGACGGCGACCTCTACGGACGGCTCCACATCAACCGAAACATTCAACATCAATGTCAGCGATGTGAATGAAAGCGCCGTCAGCGCTGTGACTGACTCGAACGCTGCCGCTAATACAATTGCTGAAGACGCGAGCGTCGGCGCAGTCGTCGGCGTCACAGCGCTTGCCAGCGATGCGGATGCGACTGACGTCGTAACTTACTCCCTGTCAGACGATGCGGGCGGGTTGTTTGCCATCGACGCCAATACCGGGATTGTCACCGTTGCGGGCGCCCTGGATGCAGAGACTGCTGCTTCACACAATGTCGAAGTGACAGCGACTTCAACCGACGGCTCCACATCGGCCGAAACCTTTACGGTCAATGTCAGCGATGTGAGTGAAAGCGCCGTCAGCGCTGTGATCGACAACAATGCTGCTGCCAACTCTGTTGCAGAAGATTCCTCTGTTGGCGCCGTTGTTGGCGTTACAGCCCTTGCCACTGACGCGGATACGACAGATTCTGTCACCTACTCCCTCTCCGACGATGCTGGCGGGTTGTTCGCCATCGACGCTAATACTGGTGTTGTAACCGTAGCCGACGCCCTCGACGCCGAAACCGCCGCCTCTCACAATGTTGAGGTGACCGCCACATCAACCGACGGTTCGACCTCCACCGAAACCTTCACCATCAATGTCAGCGACGTGAATGAAAGTGCTGTGGGCGCGGTTACCGATAGTAATGCTGCTGCGAATACAGTCGCTGAAGATGCGAGCGTCGGCGCGGTGGTTGGTGTCACTGCCCTCGCAACAGACGCTGATGTGAGCGATTCTGTCAGCTATGCTCTCTCTGATGATGCGGGCGGGCTCTTTGCCATTGACGCAAACACCGGTGTTGTAACGGTTGCAGGCTCATTAGACGCCGAGACCGCCGCCGCTCACAATGTTGAAGTCACCGCCACATCAAGCGATGGCTCTACATCGACAGAGACCTTCACCATCAATGTATCGGATGTAAATGAAAGCGCCGTTGGCGCGGTCACGGATAGTAACGCTGCCGCCAACAGCGTTGCCGAAGATGCCTCCCTTGGCGCTGTTGTTGGCGTCACAGGCCTCGCAACCGATACAGATGCAACAGATTCTGTAACTTATTCGCTTTCCGATGATGCTGGCGGGTTATTCGCCATCGACGCCAATACGGGCGTTGTGACCGTTGCGAGCGCCCTGGATGCGGAAACCGCTGTCTCACACAATGTTGAGGTGACCGCCACATCAACCGACGGTTCGACCTCCACCGAAACCTTCACAATCAATGTAACGAATGTGAATGATAATGCCGTTGGTCTCGTCACGGACTCAAATCTAGCGACAAATACAGTCGCCGAGAATAGCTCTGTCGGCGCCGTTGTCGGCGTTACGGCGTTGGCGACAGATGCGGACGTTGGTGACAGCGTCAGTTACTCACTCTCTGATGATGCTGGCGGGCTCTTCGCCATCGACGCCAATACAGGCGTTGTCACCGTCGCAGGCTCCCTGGATGCCGAGACCGCCGCAGCTCACAATGTTGAAGTCACCGCCACATCAAGCGATGGCTCAACATCGACAGAGACCTTCACCATCAATGTATCGGATGTGAATGAAAGCGCTGTCGGCGCAGTCACGGATTCGAACGCCACTGCGAACTCCGTTTCAGAGAACGCCTCGGTAGGCGCGGTCGTTGGCGTAACCGCGTTAGCGACGGATGCGGATGCCACAGACTCTGTAAGCTATTCGCTTTCCGATGATGCGGGTGGTCTCTTCGCCATTGACGCCACAACCGGCGTTGTCACCGTTGCCGGCGCCCTCGATGCCGAGACCGCCGCCGCTCACAATGTGGAAGTCACCGCCACATCAACCGACGGGTCCACATCGACCGAGACCTTTACGATTAATGTCAGCGATGTGAATGAAAGCGCAGTGGGCGCGGTCACGGATAGTAATGCAACCGCCAATACTGTCGCTGAAGACGCTTCGATTGGCGCCGTCGTTGGCGTCACGGCCCTCGCGACGGATGCAGACGCGACAGATTCTGTAACTTACTCGTTATCTGACGATGCAGGCGGGCTTTTTGCCATCGACGCCAATACGGGCGTTGTCAGTGTTGCAGGCGCATTGGACGCTGAAACAGCGGCCTCGCACAATGTTGAAGTCACCGCCACATCGACAGACGGGTCCACCTCAACCGAGACCTTCACCATCAATGTCAGTGACGTGAATGAAAACGCTGTCGGCGCTGTTACAGACTCGAACGCCGTTGCGAACACTGTCGCAGAGGACGCGTCGGTCGGCGCCGTCGTCGGTGTTACCGCTCTCGCCACTGATGCTGATGCCGGTGACAGCGTCACCTACTCCCTCTCCAACGATGCCGGTGGTTTGTTTGCCATTGACGCCAATACCGGTGTGGTCACCGTTGCGGGCGCCCTCGATGCAGAGACTGCCGCTTCCCACAATGTTGAGGTCACAGCCACCTCCACCGATGGTTCGTCCTCCACCGAGACCTTCACCATCAATGTCAGTGATGTGAATGAATCAGCTGTCGGCGCTGTAACTGACAGCAACGCCACCGCGAACTCTGTTGCCGAAGACGCGAGTGTTGGCGCTGTTGTCGGGGTGACCGCCCTCGCCACTGACGCTGATGTCAGCGACAGTGTTACCTACACCCTTTCCGACGACGCAGGCGGCTTGTTTGCCATCGACGCCAATACCGGTGTGGTCACCGTTGCGGGCGCGTTGGATGCGGAAGCAGCGACGTCACATAATGTTGAAGTGACGGCGACTTCTACCGATGGGTCGACCTCAACCGAGATCTTCGCCATCAATGTCAGCGATGTGAATGAAAGCGCCGTTGGCGCGGTCACTGACTCAAACGCAGCAGCGAACAGTGTTGCAGAAGATGCCTCAGTTGGCGCCGTTGTCGGCGTCACGGCGCTCGCGATCGATGCAGACGCTACCGATTCTGTAACTTATTCGCTTTCCGATGATGCCGGCGGCCTGTTTGCGATTGCCCCAAACACCGGCGTTGTTACCGTCGCTGGCGCTCTCGATGCAGAAACGGCCGCTTCCCACAATGTTGAAGTCACCGCCACATCAACTGACGGCTCGACCTCAACCGAGACCTTCACCATCAATATCAGCGATGTGAACGAAAGCGCCGTCGGCGCTGTTACAGACTCGAACGCCGTTGCGAACACTATCGCAGAGGACGCGTCGGTTGGCGCTGTCGTTGGGGTGACCGCTCTTGCCACTGATGCCGATGCGACAGATTCTGTCACTTACTCGCTTTCTGATGACGCAGGCGGGCTATTCATCATTGACGCCAATACTGGTGTCGTCACCGTTGCGGGCACCCTCGATGCAGAAACCGCTGCCTCGCACAATGTTGAAGTGACAGCTACCTCAACCGACGGCTCGACCTCAACCGAGACCTTTACGATCAATGTCAGCGATGTGAACGAAAGCGCTGTCGGCGCTGTTACAGACTCGAACGCCGTTGCGAACACGGTCGCGGAGGACGCGTCGGTTGGCGCTGTCGTTGGGATGACCGCTCTCGCCACTGATGCAGACGCTACCGATTCCGTAACTTATTCGCTTAGTGACGATGCAGGTGGTCTTTTTGCGATCGATGCCAATACCGGTGTTGTCACCGTTGCAGGCGCTTTAGACGCTGAAACAGCCGCATCCCACAATGTTGAGGTCACGGCGACTTCAACCGATGGATCGACCTCAACAGAGACCTTCACCATCAATGTCAGCGATGTGGACGAAAGCGCCGTTGGCGCTGTGACTGACAGTAATGCGGCTGCAAACAGCGTTGCTGAAGACGCCTCTGTTGGCGCCGTTGTCGGCGTTACGGCCCTCGCCAGTGATGCCGATGTTGGCGACACAGTAACCTACACATTGTCCGACAATGCAGGCGGGCTCTTTGCTATCGACGCCAATACCGGCGTTGTCACCGTTGCAGGCGCTTTAGACGCTGAAACAGCCGCATCCCACGATGTTGAGGTCACGGCGACCTCAACCGACGGCTCGACCTCAACCGAGACCTTCACCATCAATGTCAGTGACGTCAATGAATCAGCCGTCGGCGCTGTCACGGACTCGAATGCCGCTGCGAACACTATCGCAGAAGACGCTACTGTCGGCGCCGTTGTCGGCATTACCGCGCTCGCCACTGACGCAGACGTAAGCGACAGCGTCACTTATTCCCTGAGCGACGATGCAGGCGGGCTCTTTGCCATCGATGCCAATACAGGCGTTGTCACCGTCGCCGGCACGCTTGATGCTGAAACCGCCGCTTCTCACAATGTTGAAGTGATGGCCACTTCAACCGACGGCTCGACCTCAACCGAGACCTTTACGATCAATGTCAGTGATGTGAACGAAAGCGCCGTCGGCGCCATCACTGACAGTAATGCAACTGCCAATAGTGTCGCTGAGGACGCATCAGTCGGCGCCGTTGTCGGCGTCACGGCCCTCGCCACCGACGCCGATACGACAGACTCTGTCACCTACTCCCTCTCCGATGATGCCGGCGGCCTCTTTGCCATTGATGCGAATACTGGTGTTGTCACCGTTGCAGGCGCATTGGACGCTGAAACCGCAGCTTCACACAATGTCGAAGTGACGGCGACATCCACAGATGGTTCCACATCGACCGAGACCTTTACCATCAATGTCAGCGATGTGAATGAAAGCGCTGTCGGCGCTGTCACGGACTCGAATGCTGCAGCGAACACTATCACAGAAGACGCTACTGTCGGCGCTGTTGTCGGCATTACCGCACTCGCCACTGACGCAGACGTAAACGACAGCGTCACGTACTCCCTAAGCGACGATGCAGGCGGGCTCTTTGCCATTGACACAAATACCGGAATTGTCACCGTTGCTGGCGCGTTGGATGCTGAAACAGCTGCATCTCACGATGTTGAGGTCACCGCCACCTCGACAGATGGGTCGACGTCAACCGAGACTTTCACGATCAATGTGACGGATGTGGATGAAAGCGATGTTGGCGCAGTCACGGATTCCAATGCCACTGCAAATAGCGTGGCGGAAGACGCGAGTGTTGGCGCAGTGGTTGGGATCACCGCCCTCGCGACAGACGCAGATGCCAGCGATTCTGTAACCTATTCGCTGAGTGACGATGCTGGCGGGTTATTTGCGATCGATACCAACACCGGCATTGTAACGGTTGCTGGCGTCCTCGATCATGAAACCGCCGCTTCTCACAACGTAGAAGTCACCGCTACATCGACAGACGGCTCCACATCAATCGAGACCTTTACGATCAATGTCAGCGATGTGAATGAAGCGCCGACGGATTTGGTTTTCACGGATAATGAAAATCTAGCAATTACAAACACCGGTCATCTCACACTGAATGATACCGGCGAAACCAACGAATATGCGGTTGCCGAAAATTTCCAGGGGTTTCCTTCAGGCGACATCACCGTGGAAATGGCATTTCAAGCAGACGATACCACGCCGACGGAGTTCGTTTTGTTTTCATACGCCGCCACCGGCGACACTGGAAACGAATTTACCCTCTGGCAAAGGGCTGACGGCGATCTTGAAGCGTGGATCGCTGGTTCTGTCACGACCTTTAGCATCTCAACTGACTTGACCGACGGACAGCCTCACACGATTTCGGTCACATGGGACCAAAGCACCGGCGCCTATACGGCCTATGTAGATGGCGTGCAGGAAGGATCAACGACCCTCGCCCAAGGCGACTCGATGGCTGGTAATGGCACATTCATCCTGGGGCAGGAGCAGGACAATGTTGGCGGCGGGTTTGATTCGACCCAGATTTTCACCGGTACGATTGACGAAGTCCGCATCTTTAATGATGTGCGCACGGCTCAGGAGATTTCCGACAACTACAACAGCGAGCTGTCTGACCCCGCCAATGAACAGGGCCTAGTCACTAACTGGCAATTTAACAGCGGCAGCGGTAGCACGGCTGCGGATACAGTCGGTTCAAACGATCTGACGCTGCAAAACGGCGCCGAAGTCGTGGCGACCTCCGTTCTGTCTGCCGGGTCCGTCGTTACCGACGTAACCTCCGTCATCGACCCCGATGTTGGCGACAGTTTTACCTTTGCACTGACAGACGATGCAGCCGGCAAGTTTGAGATTGATTCCACTACTGGTGAGATCAAGCTGGTCGCCGATCATGACGCCTCGAGCACCTATAGCGATACAGTGACAGTCGTGGTTACGGATTCTGCTGGCAATACATATTCCGAAGTCGTTGCAATCGACCTGACCAATGACGCCCCGACAGATCTGGTTTTCGCAGGCAACGAAAATTTGACGATAGCGGTCTCTGATTCACTGTTGTTAAATGACACTGGCGAAACTGATGAATATGCGGCCGCCAGTAATTTCCAGGGCTTTCCCGCTGGTGACATTACGGTGGAGGTCGCGTTTCAAGCGGATGAAACGACGCCGGAAGAATTTGTCTTATTCTCCTACGCCGCAAGCGGTGAAACGAATGAATTTACGCTTTATCAATCTGACGGCGACCTCACTGCTTTCGTTGCTGGAGCAAGCGCCGATCTTGAAATCACAACTGACCTCACGGACGGGCAGCCGCATACGGTTTCTGTCACATGGGACTATAGCACAGGCGATTACACTGTTTATGTAGATGGTGTTCAGGAAGCTTCGACGCAGGTCTCTCAAGGCGTGCCGCTATACAATAATGGCACATTCATCCTGGGCCAGGAGCAGGACAGCCTTGGCGGCAGTTTCGATTCGACCCAGATTTTCACGGGCGCAATTGATGAAGTCCGTATTTTTAACGACCTGCGTACGGCCCAGGAAATCGCCGACAATTATAACAGCGAGCTGTCTGATCCTGCCAGCGAACAAGGGCTGATTTCGAATTGGCAATTTAATAGCGAAAGCGGCAGTGTCATAACGGATCTGGCGGGATCCAACAACCTCACACTGCAAAACGGCGCTGAGCTGGACGGTGATAACGGTTTGCTCTCCGCTGGGTCTGTGGTTGCCGACGTCACATCCGTTGTCGATCCTGACGCCGGTGACAGTTTCACCTTTGCGCTTACCGATGATGCTGCGGGCAAATTTTCGATCGATTCCAATACAGGTGAGATCAAACTGGTTGCGGACCATGACCCTTCGAGCGCCTATAATGACACCGTGACAGTTGAAGTGACGGACATCGCCGGCAATACCTATTCAGAAACTGTCGATATTCATTTCGGTATGGACGACACAGCCAGCGGCAGCGGCTCGGGAACTATCAATTCAACCAACTATACGGTGACTGGCGGCGGCTATACTGTCACGGCGCAGAATGTGGTTGGCGGCGTTCAAACGGCAGCCAGTGTTTCTAATATCTCCGTCAGCGGCAGTATGCTGGGGGCGAGCGGCAGTGTCTCCGATACGGACAGCGGCGACCCTACCCAACTCGGCTATGACAAGGCTTCAGGCCTTTCCGAAACACTGATCATCGATTTCGATAATGATTTGACGTCAGCCGACGTGTCGTTTGAATATCTCTTTTCGAATAGTTACGGCGAAGAAGGACATTGGGCGGCTTACGACAACGGCGTGTTGGTTGGACAGGGCGACTTTACCGAAATGGGGGCCGATACCGGGTCTGGAACCGTCACAATCAATCCCGGCGTATCATTCGATCAAATCGTGATGTCCGCCAATATTCAGACTGATCTGACTGACGGCTCCGACTATGTGATCACGAGTATCAACTATACCGAAGCGCCGGTGGCGGCCACAGGTGATGTTCTCAGCGGCGCTGATATTACAGATATCATGTACGGATTGGGCGGCGACGATACGCTGAATGGCGGCGGCGGCGACGACGTTTTGGTCGGCGGCGGCGGAGATGACGTACTGAATGGTGGTGACGGCTCTGATATATTTACTTATGTCTTCGGCGATGGCTCTGACACCGTTACCGGTGGCGCTGCAGGCGGCTGGACCGATGTGATCGAGCTTTCCGACGCACCTGGTGGCGGCGCCATTGGCGCGTATGGCGTGGATTGGACATTGGCGCTCGATGAAGGATCAGTGCTTTCCAGCGATGCAAGTGAAATCGTTTTATCTGATGACGCCTCTGGAACAATCACCTTGAATGACGGATCGACAATCGATTTCAGCGAAATCGAGAATATCGTATTTTAGAACGCTCGGCGCATCAATTAGCCTGCGCTGATATTGACATAGGTTGGCGCAAGAACGCCTAAAGTAGCCAACAATTCGTAGCGCGCCACTTGAAAATCGAAGACGGCCTGCGCCAGGCTGATTTCGCTTTCTACCAGATCGCGTTGCCCATCCAGGACATCGATGACTGTTCTGCGACCGGCTTCGAATTCAAGTTGTAAACCGCGAACCGCTTCCTGGGCGGCGTCGATTGCAATCGCCGCCGCAATACGCCGCCGGTCAGCCGTTTCCATTTCTCGCCAGGCCCGCGTTACCGTTTCTTCGACAATCAGCGTTGTCTGACGCTGTTGCGCCTTTGCACTGGTGAGGTCGGCACTGGCGCGTTTCAAGCCGGCAATATTCTGCCCCTGGACAAACAAGGGGATGCGCAAGCGCGCAACAATCTGATATTCCGTATCATCACGCACGACTGGCGCCCCGGTATTTTCGTCGAAATGCTTGTTGAAATTTCCTTCAATAGAAAGATCCGGTGCGAATTCGCTACGGGCTGAAGTTCTAAGGTGTCTGGCTGCTTTATACGCGTATTCAGCAGCATGAACCGATGGATTTGTTTCCCGGACCGCTGCAATCACCTGGTCAATACTCGTCAGGTCATGAATGCCCGTCGCCTCGTCTGACGTCAGAACCGAAGGCGGCGCACGGCCAATTGCCCGCCTAAAAGCCGCTTCCACAGCAGATAGTTCGGCCCTCGCCTGTTCAAGGGATATTTGAGCCTGTGCCGTGCGCATTTGTGCTTGCTCTACCCCGGTTCTGCTTTGAGCGCCGGCTTCCATGCGACGCTGCGTAATTTCCAATTGCCGGCGCACAAGAACAAGGTTTTCCTCGCGACGGGAGACGACCGTTCGTGCTCTGATGACCGACGCGTGCGCCTGGGCTGCAGAAAACGCCACCTGCTCTCGCGTGTGAATTAATAATTGTCGGGCTTGGGAGAGCCCTGCCTGAGCAGCGCGATAATCGCTGACTGTCGCCAAGCCCTGAAAAATTGGCTGACGGATTGTTAAACCCAACGTCACGCCTTCGGGATTGTTAACCGGATCAACGGGCGTGCTGCGCCAATTATCATTGGTATAGACGCCTGAACCCTCAATTGACGGAAGAAAACCACCGATCGCCCGGATACGTTCTGAATGCGCGACGCTCAATTGAGCGCCTGCGCGTGCTAATTCCGGGGTGTGCTTAATCGCTCCATCAATACTTCCGGCGACAGCTGATATGTCTGGTTGTGACACGTGCTCAGGGCCATCGGCCGGTTCCTCAAACGCCTGATAGACAGATTGAGCATGCGCGGGAGACAATAGCGCAGCCGCCCCAACCACTAACCAAACTAATCGCCGCGAGCGCAATTTATCCCACATTCCAGCAAATCTCTGAATACAACCCAATGGCGGGTCGAAGAACATCGTTAACCAAAGATATTTACGATTGGTTAAGCAGGCCCAAGCTCGATTGGGGGAAATCACCGGCAATTTTATTGGGATTGTCTAACTCGGATCCAACCGGGAAAATTGATGAACCTTCCTCATTGGTTAATAAATTAACCTACTTTTTGGTGTGCAAACCTTCTCCCGATGAAATAGCGACTGCAAATCCAGTAGAGTCGGTATGAAAAGCTCGCTCAGCGAACCGCAACAAAAACTCAGGATAGTGCTTTTTGCGCGCGAGCTGTCATATCCTGATAAAGCGCTTGCGCTTCGGTCAAGCGCGCCAGCGACGGCATTTCTCTGTGGTCTTCGCGCCTCTCTCGCACTTCAAGAGCAGCCGATGCTTCTAGCCCCAACCGGCTGAACAGCTTTGCGCGAATATCCTCTGGCGCATCAGTGAGATGCTCATAAGAAAAAAACATCATTTGTTCGCCCAGCACGTCTGCCTGCTGCACCAGATAGGCGTAAGCGTCGATCCATAGCGCAAGCCAATAGGACAATTGCCCCGGATCGCCATATTCCGCCTGCGCGCTGTCGCCGAAAACAAAACGACGCTGGTCGCCGCCGAATTCGTGATGCGCGAGCCAGCCCATATATTGCCGAGAGAAAGCGTCTTCAGCGTGGATTTTCATAAAATGCTCATGCTGACGCAGCAACGAATTTGCCTGCGCGACGGGATCGCGAAATGGAATAAGGATCGTCGCGTTCGAAAACGCCGTCACAATCGAAGGAAGCCGCAGAATTGAGTTATTGTTTTTGGACAAATATCGAGCACGCGCACAGCGTTTCAAAATCAACCCGACATAACGACGAAAATCGGCAATGACCTCGTGATCGGCCGTCATCAGCTGCAGCTTGTCGGCGCCGATATAATCGGGGCCGCAAAATGTTCGCCAAAAAACTTCTTCAAGGGCCTCCGGACTGTCATAGTCGACCTCTAACCCATCGCCATGGGCGCGCTCTGTGCGGGTCATCGATTTTTGAAAATTACCGGCAATTCCCCGCCACAAATTTGGCGCCATCACCAACGGCATATCGCGATAGGTCAGCGATCCGAATGCGTTTGTATCATGGAGCATGCGCATCAACAGCGTCGTGCCGGACCGCGCCAGTCCAGAAACAAAAACATGAGCGCCAGTCGTCGCGTCCGGGCAATCGCCGCCATGCATTGCTTTTTCGATATCGAAAAATAATTCAGGCGTTGCACGACCCGAAAGCGCTATTTTGTGAAACAAGCGGGCGCCGGCGCCATATTCTTCAGGAGACAAAACGCAGTCTCACAAATGCATAAATACCGGCGGCGGCGACGCTGAGCGCTATACCCGGAATTGAAACAAGAAGGCTCATCAGCGGCGCATCAAACAACGATGAGACCGCCAAGGCTGCAATGACCGGTGAAAGAGCAAGCGCAATCATAGCGCCAAGGCGCAATGTCTGCATAAACAGCGCACCTGCATAGGCCGGCAAAGCGCGTTCTTTCCAATGATCGGATATTTTTGGGGCGCGGATCAATGTCGCTGACTTCGTTGCAATGTCCGATGACCGTCGCACCGTGCCGATAATGGGCAAACGAATGAACAATTCAGCGACGATAAATGTTGAAATGATCAAAAGGGCAAAAGCCATTATTACAAATTCATTCGGCGGTTTTTCCAGCGACGTCGCCGTCCGGTTTAGCCACGTTCAAAGAAGCCTCGTCATTGCCCGATTTGATCGCGGCGCCCTCACCGGCCGATTTCCTGCGCTTTTTCAATAACCGTTTCACCGGATACCAAATCACCGCAAACAGCGCGATGAAAATCGATGAGAAAAAACCAACTACAAGGGCAATGGCGCCCGCGCCGAGCCCGGGGCCCGTATAGGCAAAAGCGGGTTCAATCGCCATAACGGCGAACGCCGTCATCAACACTAGAATTTTTTTCATCGTCGCCAAACCTATTACGAACGGACCGCAAGATAACTGTTTGAACGACAAGGGTAAACCCAAAGCTCGCCAGCGGATTGTAACTACTGCGACATTGCGTTGACCAAGCTATTATTTTATTGAGACGCAATCGCAACTAGCCTGAGCCTGGACGAACATTAATCCGTTGCTGGGTTTCATCGTATTTCACATCTAACCGCACTGGATATCTTTCGGCTCTCGGTTGTACCGCTTGCAAACACATCGCTTGGTTGTTGCGCAAAAATTGAACGCTAGCGTTTCTATTCTGTGCGTGCGTCGCCATCTGGCCGCCTCGCTTTGAAACTCCATCCACTGCACTGCGCCCTTTCGGTTCGCACAACAAAGGCTAAAATAGCGCCATGTTTACAAAATTCTTTCACGAGCTGAAATCAGCAGGCCTTCCCGTTTCCTTACGTGAATATCTAACTTTGATGGAAGCGATGGAAGCCGACCTCGCGGGTCGCAAGGTCGAGGATTTTTATTATCTCTCGCGGTCGGCCCTGGTGAAAGACGAACGCAACCTCGACAAGTTCGATCGCGTCTTCGCCCATGTCTTTAAAGGTATTGAAAACACGACCGAAGGCGTCACTGCAGAAATTCCAGATGAGTGGCTAAAGCTGATGACCGAGCGTTACTTCACCGACGAAGAAAAACGCGAGATTGAAGCGCTTGGCGGCTGGGATAAATTGATGGAGACGCTACAAAAGCGGTTGGAAGAACAGGAAAAACGCCATCAAGGCGGCAGCAAATGGATTGGCACCGGCGGCACATCGCCCTATGGGTCGGGCGGTTATAATCCCGAAGGCGTACGGATTGGCAATCAAGGCAAACGTCAGGGCCGCGCCGTCAAAGTCTGGGAAAAACGCGACTATAAAAATCTCGACGATCAGGTCGAATTAGGCACGCGAAACATCAAAGTTGCCTTGCGGCGCCTGCGCCGGTTTGCCCGCCAGGGTGCGCCGGACGAATTTGACCTCGACAGCACCATCGACGCAACCGCGCGGGCAGGTTATCTCGACATCAAAATGCGCCCTGAACGGCGTAATACGATCAAAGTGTTGTTGTTTTTCGACGCTGGCGGATCAATGGATCCGTTTATCCGTCTTTGTGAGGAGTTGTTTTCCGCGGCGCGATCCGAATTCAAGCATATGGAGTATTTTTACTTCCATAACTGTCTTTACGATTATGTCTGGAAGGATAATCGCCGTCGATGGACTGAGAAAATTCCGACCTGGGATGTCATGCACAAATATCCTCATGACTACAAAGTGATCTTTGTCGGAGACGCCTCCATGTCGCCCTACGAAGTCACTGTACCCGGCGGATCGGTCGAATATTTCAACGAAGAACCCGGCGCGCTTTGGCTCAAACGCCTGACCGATATCTATGAAAGCGTCGTATGGCTTAATCCTGTACGGCGCGACAGCTGGGACTATGTGCCGTCAACACAGCTGATCCGCGAAATCATCGGCGATCGAATGTTTCCACTGTCGGTTTCGGGGATCGAGAGCGCGATGGCCGAGTTGAAGCGCTAGAGTCTGGTAAATTGGCCCGCGCCTTAAGCGCAGTCGCGCAGTTGTATCGCCTCATTGACCGTCTCGTTGAGCTTCTGCCGGATTGAAATAAGCAATGCGGACCGTGATTCACGTTTTCCCGGTATAGTGCCGATCATGTCCTCGGCTTCCTCGCAGAGCATACCTAGGTCCCAGGCGCCGACGCCGCGTGAAGCGCCCTTCAACGTATGGGCGGTTGTTTTCCACCCCTCGTCCGTCTGGGCAGCATCGAATTGCGCAAGCAACTTGTTCGCCTGCTCGACAAAAATCGTCAAGATTTCGTCACGCAGCGCGTCATCGCCAACCACATATTTTTCCAGATGATCCCAATCGATCAAAGCGTTCGTCTGCGTCATGCGTCTCACCGCTATTGCTGCCGTCCTCTTATGAGGGCTTTTTAGCCGTTATTAGCTGCAAATTTCTTAAAATTTTATCAGTCTTGGTTAACACCGCGTTAAAAAAAACGCCGCTCTCCCTTCCAGGAAAGCGGCGTTTTGATTTTTTGCCGCGCCGATCTTCTGGCGCAGTGAATTATTGTTCGCTGGGATCTTCGCCGCTAGCGGCTTCTTCACCCTCTTCAACCACTTCCTCAACAGCTTCCGTTACATCAGCAGCGGCGTCATCAAGTGCAGCGCCGGCCGCATCGACTGCATCAACAGCGCCCTCCGCAGCAGCGTCAGCCGCCCCTTCGACTGCGTCAGCGGCCCCGTCGACCGCGTCAGCTGCAACGTCGCCGGCTTCATGAGTTGCGTCGGCAGCAACATCGGCTGCCCCGTCAACTGCATCTCCAGCATCGTCAGTTGCCGTCTCAACAACTGCGGCGTCGTCAGCGCCGTTAATTTTGGTGAGTGTCGTGAGCCCGAATATCACAGCCAAGGCCGCCCCGATAACCAATAGGATCCTAAGCATGGTAAACCCCTTCCGTTTTTACCTGTTACGTCACAAAAAATGTGCCGCGTGCGCCGTCTATGCACTCCCCGCGCCATATCCGGCCATATGCGCCGCTCCGACCTCTACCTGTTAATAGGGAATGGGTAAATCCTCCAGCGATCTGGGTTTGCATCTCACATTGGGAATTTTGCAGCAAAATCCAGCCCTTAACGCTTGCAGCGGCAGACCGGCCCGCTTAAACGCGGTAAACGGTTCATATGAAATCGAGATTTGACCGCCAGGAGACCACATGACGGAAAACAGCGTTTTTCTCGGAAAAAGCGAAACCCCCGAATATCTCAATTTGAAATACGCAAACCGCCACGGCCTGATCGCCGGCGCCACGGGCACCGGAAAAACGGTGACGCTGCAAATTGTCGCCGAAGGACTTTCGAAAGCAGGTGTTCCGGTTTTTGTCGCTGACGTTAAAGGCGATCTCGCTGGCCTCTCGCAGCCGGTAGAGATGAAAGACTTTCTCGAAAAACGCGCTGCAACGATCGGTCTCGATCCCTATGCGCCGTCGGAATGTCCGGTGTGCTTCTGGGATCTTTTTGGCGATCAGGGCCATCCGATCCGCGCCACAGTGACTGAAATGGGCCCACTTCTGCTCGCGCGGCTGCTAGGCCTCAATGACACGCAGGAAGGCATTCTTACGCTTGCATTTCGTGTTGCAGACGATGAGAAGCTGGCGCTTCTTGACCTCAAAGATCTTCGCGCCTTGCTGGTTGAGGTCGCTGAGCGCTCAAAAGAGCTGTCGGCAGAATATGGCCTTGTTTCGAAGGCGTCCGTTGGGGCCATCCAGCGCCGGCTCCTGGCGCTGGAAGAACAGGGCGGCGATCTTTTCTTCGGCGAGCCCGCGCTTGATCTCAATGACTTCCTGCGCACCACCGAAGACGGCGCTGGTATTATCAATATCCTCGCTGCCGACAAGCTGATGCAAACCCCGAAACTCTACGCGACCTTCCTTTTGTGGCTGCTGGCGGAACTTTTCGAAGAGCTGCCGGAGATAGGCGATCCGGAAAAACCCAAGCTGGTCTTTTTTTTCGACGAAGCCCATCTTTTGTTCAGCGATACGCCAAAGGCGTTGCTGAAAAAAGTTGAACAAGTGGTGCGGCTCATTCGGTCAAAAGGCGTCGGCGTTTTTTTTGTGTCGCAAAACCCGCTTGACGTACCTGATTCAGTTTCAAGCCAGCTTGGCAATCGCGTTCAACACGCGCTCCGCGCGTTCACGCCGCGGGAGCAAAAGGTCGTCAGAGCGGCGGCGGAAACTTTCCGTCCCAATCCCAAATTTAAAACCGTCGATGTGATTAAAGAGCTCGGGATTGGCGAAGCGCTGGTCTCGACGCTGGTCACCAAGGGGGCGCCCGGCATTGTCCAGCGCACGCTCATTCGCCCGCCATCCTCACGCATAGGCTCCATCACCAAAGCTGAGCGCAAACATGTGCTGCGATATTCGGACATGGCGGATAAATATGACGAGACGGTTGATCGCGAGTCCGCCTATGAAATATTGGCGGAGCGCGCCGAGAGGAACGCAGAGGCTGAAGAAAAGGCGCGCGAGCGCGAAGAACGAGAAGAGCGGAAAGAACGCGGCAGGCGGCAGTCCAGACCAAAGACGCGCCGCCGCGCACCAGCCCGGCGGCGGTCGAACCGGCAGACCGTCAGCGAAGCCGCGTTTAAAACGGCAGCCCGCACGCTCGCACGCGAGCTTGTGCGTGGTGTGCTTGGCAGTTTGAAGCGCCGATAGGCGGCACGCTATGTCAGAAAATAATGACGCCGATCACGACCCAACCGAAAACAATACATTCGTAGCGGTCCTCGCCGGCACAATATTAATCAGTGTCGCTGCGTTCGGGCTAAGTCTTGCCTTCAACACCCCCTTGGCGCCGCAATTCACACTTAACCCGAATGACTTTTTGATTGGCGTCATAGCGACATTGCCGCTTGTGGTTTTTCTCTGGTGGTTCGCTAACAGCGATGCCCCTTCAGTTTCAACATTCAGGAACGACCAGATTGAGTTTTTCGCTTCGCTTGGCTTTGTTTTCACCCCCCGGCGCATACTTCTCATGGCGGTTGCGGCCGGCATCAGCGAAGAGCTTTTGTTTCGCGGGGTTTTTCAAACCTGGCTTCATTATTTTTTTCCAATGATGATCGCGATCATCCTGTCAAATGTTGTTTTTGGCCTCCTTCACATGCGCACCATGCTTTATGCTTTTATCGCCGGCTGTGTCGGGGTCTATCTCAGCATCGTCTATGTCGCCACCGGCAATCTTCTTGCGCCGATCACGACGCATATCGTTTATGATGCGGTAGCGCTGGAATATACGCGCCGCGCTATCGCTGATGCGCGTCGCGCAGGCATTTTATAACACCTCAAGCTCGAAACGCCGTTTCCAGCGGTTCCTCTGTGACCGGATAGCTGAGATGGTCCGGAATCGTGACATAACCCCTGCCATCGCGCTCAACAATCTTTGGTTCAACAGACTCTATAATACGCCGCGAGGCAAAATCTAACACCTCTTCGGCATTACGACTGACGTTGAGAAGTTCGACATTGCGCGTGGTCGGGAAAATCATCTTGCGCTCACCACGATTGCGCGCATCGAGAACATCTTGCGGGGTCGTCCACAACACCTCTGTTGCCTCATTGCCATCTTCACGCGCGAGTTGTCCGACTGGCGTTTTGGCGGCAAAAAACCAGGTATGGTAACGCTGGTGGCGCGCCTCTTTCGGCGGCTGCCAGCGAGCGAAAAGGCGCAAAGCATCGCAGGCTAGGCGCATATTTTCAGCTTGAACGAGCGCAAGAAACTTCGATGCATCATTCTCCACAACACCACGCCAATGATCCAGCGCTTGTGTGCAGCGATCGTCAATCATCGCGCCGGCGGCATCGCGCGCAAGCATAATACCTGTTTCCTCAAAGGCTTCTCTAATCGCAGCAATGCGCGGCGCATGCTCGGCCGGATCGTACCCGCCAAGCCCGCTGCAATGTTCCGCCCAGGCCGGCGCGGCGTCATGGTCATCGATCTTGCCGCCCGGGAACACCATGGCGCCGCCCGCAAACTTTATGTCGGCATGGCGTTCTATCATCAGAACTTCAAACGCAGGCTCATCGCGCAAAAGCAGGATCGTGGCTGCGGGGATTGCTTTATCAACGCTCAAAAAATTACTCGCTTTGGGTTTTTTTCAGGATATGCGGCTGTCGCCCGCAATAGCCGGATCGCCCCGTAGCCACCGCCTGCCGTCGCCAATGCTGACAAAGGCCACAACACCCAACTTAACGGCGATGACAAGAGCGCGATAAACGCGGACAGGAAAACAGTTGACGCTGCAAGCCCGCCGAGGGGCGCCCAACGACGGCCGATCAGCAATGCGCAAAGTGCAGCGGCAAAGGCGCCGGCAGCCCAGCTGATCACCAAAATGACACCATAACCAGCAGGCGTTGCTATCATATCGCTGTCGATTTGAGGCGGCGCCGACAGCAATGTCTGGCCCGCCCCTTCGACAAATTTTGATGTCGTAAGCCCAATAAGCGTAGCAGCAAGAACAGCGAGCAGGGAGCGAAGCATAAATCTCTCTTTTTGATCGCCCTTTATGGCAAAGTTTTGCGGGAGTTTCAGCCCCTCATTGCAGCGCAACACAACTGCTATCGAAGTCAACATTGACTTTGAATGCCGACGCACAGCTTATTTGCCGAAAAAAAAGCGTTGCGCTGACATATTGAGGGAAAAGTCCATGGCATCTCCACCAACAAGCACTTCAAACCCGCAATGGTCGTCACGATTCGCGTTTTTGATGGCGGCGATTGGCTCCGCCGTCGGATTGGGCAATCTTTGGCGATTTCCTTTTCAGACCGGACAAAATGGCGGTTCAGCATTTGTTTTTGTCTACCTGCTTGCGGTCATCGTGGTCGCCTATCCGATTTTGGTCGGTGAAATCGCTATTGGCCGCCACAAAGGATTATCCGCGGTCGGATCGACCTCACGCCTGGCAACTGATGCAGGGAAAACATCCGGCTGGGGAATTGTCGGCCTTGTGGGCGTCATCGCCGCCTATTTAATCCTCGCGACCTACAGCGTCGTTGCTGGCCAGGTCATGGCTTACTCCTTGATGTCTTTCATGGGTGAGTTCGCTAACCAGTCCGCAGCCGTCAAGGCTGCGCCGTCACTTTATGCGGGCTCTACACACGCTATCCTGTGGCACACCTTGTTTATGAGCGCCACGATTTGGATCGTCTCCCGGGGGCTCACCGGCGGGATTGAGCGCGTGGTGACCATCCTGATGCCAATGTTCTTTGTCATGCTCACCGGTGTCAGCATCTATGCGCTCACCACCGGCGCATCGGGTCAGACCCTGACTTATTTGTTTGCACCCCGGTTTTCTGAACTGACGCCGGTTGTTGTGCTCGC
Source organism: Hyphococcus sp. (assembly GCA_021776335.1). Classification (GTDB taxonomy): domain Bacteria; phylum Pseudomonadota; class Alphaproteobacteria; order Caulobacterales; family Parvularculaceae; genus Hyphococcus. The sequence continues at coordinate 762,543 of JAJFGB010000009.1, read as the reverse complement.
CGCGCTCGGCCAGGCATTCTTTTCCATCGGCGTCGGCATGTCCCTGATGATCACCTATGGATCGTTCCTCGACAAAAAAGAAAACATTGCAAGCTCGGGCGGCATTGTCGCCGGCGCAGATACGCTTGTCGCAATCGTCGCTGGTCTGATGATATTTCCCATCGTCTTCGCCAACGGCCTTGATCCAGCCGCGGGTATGGGCCTTATTTTCAACGCACTGCCCACAGTGTTCGCTGGCATGCCTGCAGGTTCCATCATTGGTGGATTGTTCTTCCTCCTCGCTTTTGTTGCAGCCCTCACGTCGTCAATCGCGATGTTGCTTGCCGCATCGCTCGTCGGCGAGGAACAACTGAAATTAGGAAAAGTTACATCTGCTGTTGTTTTCGGCGTTGTCGCATGGGCGATTGGCGCCTTCACGATTATCAAACCAACCGCAGGACCTGCCCTCGATTTTGTTTCGGGCAGCGTGATATTACCACTTGGCGCCCTTCTGGTTGCTGTCTTCGCCGGATGGATCGTACCGCGTGTCATTATGCGGGGTGAATTACAAAACGCAGGTGATGGCGTCTTTCGCTTTTGGCGAATGATGGTCAGATATGTAGCGCCAATCATCGTCTTTGTAACATTGCTTCTCGGTCTTGATGCGAAATTTGGTTTCGGGCTGAATGCGTTTGTTGCGACACTCGGCGCCCAATAATTCCCAAAAAGGAAATCTCCGACAAACGGCTGCACAAGCAGTCTCTAAAAAGGAAATAAATTGCTATGGCCGTATCGGAAACACCCGCACCTAAACGCCAATGGTCATCGCGCTCAGCATTTTTGATGGCATCGATCGGCGCTGCCGTCGGCCTCGGTAATCTCTGGCGCTTTCCTTTTCAGGCGGGCGAAAATGGCGGCTCGGCGTTTGTCTTCGTCTACCTTCTATGTGTGGTCGTCGTTGTTTATCCTGCAATGATGGGCGAATTGGCCGTCGGACGGCGCAAAGGCCTGTCCGCTGTCGGCTCAACCAAAGAACTGGCGAAAGATGCCGGGCGCTCACCGCTCTGGGGCATTGTCGGCCTTGTCGGCGTCAGCGCCAGCTATTTTGTGCTGACGATCTATGGCGTGATTGCTGGCAGGATATTGGCCTATTCGCTCATGGCGTTTACCGGCGCCTTTGCAACAGGCGGCGCCGGCGCGGAATCAATTATCTATGCCGGCCCGCTTCAGGCGGTGTTCTGGCAGACAGTATTCATGGGCGTTACAATCGCCATTGTTGCGCGCGGCCTTCATGGCGGCATTGAGCGCTTTACCTTTCTTTTGATGCCCGCGTTTTTTGTCTTGTTGGCGGGGCTTTGCGCCTATGCGCTATTCACAGGCGCAGCAGGCGAGGCCCTTGCCTATCTCTTTGCGCCCCGTTTTTCTGAAATTACACCGCAGGTCGTCCTTGCCGCGTTCGGGCAGGCGTTCTTTTCCGTCGCCGTGGGCGGCGGCGTCATGCTCACCTACGGCGCCTTCCTCGCAAAAGACGAAGACATCGCCGGGAACGGCATCATTATCGCCGGCGCCGACACAGTCGTCGCCATCGTTGCCGGGTTGATGATCTTTCCCGTCGTCTTTGCTTTTGGCCTCGATCCGGCGACGGGCATGGGGCTCATTTTTAGCGCGATGCCCGCTTCCTTCGCGACCATGCCCTTCGGATCGCTTATTGGCGGTATTTTCTTCTTTCTGGCTTTTATCGCCGCCCTAACGTCGTCAATCTCGATGCTGTTGCTCGCTTCCGTCGTTGGTGAAGAGCAATTAGGGTTGGGCCGGCGTCAGTCAGTATTCATATTTGGCGCTATTGCCTGGGCGATCGGCGCCGCCAGTATCATTGTTCCGCATCTGAGCGAATGGATCGATTTCTTTTCCGGTCAAATCGCCATGCCCGTCGGCGGGATTCTTGCTGCGGTCTTTGCCGGGTGGGTGGCGCCACGCGCCATCATGCGCAGCGAATTGTCGGGCCTTAGCGACTTTTTCTTCCGGCTGTGGCGTTTGATTGTGCGTTATGTGGCGCCCATTGGCGTGACAGCAGTATTAGTCCTTGGGCTGAAGGCGCATTTTGGTTTGTGATTTAGAGTTGTCCATTACGCTCTTTTTGTATAGCTATGCACTCAATTTATAAAATTGGTAGCGATTACTGATGACTCCAGAACTGGAATACCAAAGCCTTAGAGGGGAACTAAGCCAGTCGCGAAGATATATCTTCGAAAGGCCACTTGTAATCGTTGGAGCAAGCGTCGCACTCATGACAATTGATTTGAAAGGTTTGGATTGGGCGGGGATGTATCCAGTATTAGTTCTTGTCCTGCTCGGTTTCAATTTTTGGTTTACAGTTAATCGCTTGCAGAGTAGCGCAAGAATTATCGGGTATATTCAAGTTGTTTTGGAAGGCGCGGAAAAAGCAGACCGATTGATCGGTTGGGAAACAAGCCTTCAAAAATACCGCCTATGGAGAGCGGTCGACAAAGCAAAAAAACAGAAACTATTAGAAAGAAAACTTACGGAAACACCATCGTCTGACTCACTTAGATACTATTCACCGATATATAGCCTGCATATTGCCCTTATCTGTGTTACGGCAGTCGCCGCGATGCTGATCGGATTGCGCAACCCCGTGCCGTTCAATATCGCATGTCTGGTCGCCTCGTTGTTTATCCTCGTTGTTATAGGGTATTATTGTGTGATGTGGCGGCCTTTCAAGTTTCAAAAACTTATTGACGAAGAAATCATAAGTTGGCAGTTTGTTATGGAAAAGAGCTGATCGGCCCCTACTCTCGCGCTTCCGTCTCCAGCGCCAAGGCGTGCAGCTCGCCGCCCATGCGGCCTTTCAATGCTCTGTACACCAATTGATGCTGCTGGACGCGATTCTTGCCATTGAACGCGGCGGAAATGACGCGCGCACGGTAATGATCGCCATCGCCGGCAAGATCTTCGATCTCGATTTCAGCATCCGGCAGGGCTTCCAAAATGAGCTTTTTAATGTCGTCAGCAGCCATGGGCATGGGGGTGGTTTCCTTTAGCGTTTCTGCGTTCATGTAGTCCGGCAGGGCAGAATCAAAAATATCAGACAAATCAAGGAGCGAGAGCGCATCCTTGCCATCCAGCAAGACGTCTGGCCCGCCAAAGCGTCCGATTTTCGACGCCTGAACGCCGGCCATGGCCGCTTTCAACAAAAGAGTATCGGCGGCGGCAGGCGCTGCAGCGACAAGGTAACGGCCCTGGTCTTCTCCGAACCAGAAGGCCGCGCCGCGCGCCTTGACTGGTGTTTGCAGATTAAGCCCCCGCCCGGCAGCGAGCGCCATTTCGGCAGCGGCGACAATCAGCCCGCCATCGGATATGTCATGACACGCCGTGATTAAGCCTTCATCGATCAGCTTACGGATGAGTTCGCCGGTTTTTCGCTCGGCCGCGAGATCCACCGGCGGCGGCGCGCCATCTTCAATTTCAAAAAGCTCACGCAGATAGAGCGACTGACCGAGCCAGCCGCGCGTAACACCGATGGCCAGCAGTTCTTCGCCCGCTTCTGCACCGCCAACGCGCACGGCCTTGCTGGCATCTTCAATGATGCCGACGCCGCCGATCGCGGGGGTTGGCGGGATCGCTTCGCCATTCGTTTCATTATAGAGCGACACGTTGCCGGAGATCACCGGATAGTTGAGCGCCTCGCAGGCTTCAGCGATGCCTTCAACAGCGCCGACAAATTGCGCCATAATCTCTGGTCGTTCGGGATTGCCGAAATTAAGGCAATTGGTGATCGCCAGCGGCGCCGCGCCGGTCGCACAGATATTGCGGAAGGTTTCAGCGACAGCCTGTTTGCCGCCTTCATGGGGGTCAGCTTTGACATAACGCGGCGTCACATCGGTTGAAATCGCCAGCGCCCTGCCTGTGCCGTGAACACGTACCAGCGCCGCATCGCCGCCCGGTGCGATCACTGTATCGCCCATCACCGTGTGGTCATATTGCTCCCAAATCCAACGGCGAGAACAAAGATCCGGCGACGCCATCAATTTCGCGAGCGCCGTCAACACCGTATCGCCGCCCGGCGTCTCAGCCAGCGATAATTGCTCATCGCGCTGCTCGACTTCCGCTGTTTCTACAATGCCACCAGCTGCAAGATTGCGGGCGGCCTCTTCAAAGCCGGAAAATGAAACGCCGTCGGGCTTGGACCGCGCATAGACCCGTGCTTCCCCTGCCGTTGCGTTGAGACCAATGGCATCCACCAGCCCCGCATCGGAAAGGCGATCATCAACCAGCGCTTTTGCGATAACGCGCATTTCATCTTGCGTTTTGCCAGGCGCCCGCAAAATTGCTTCAGCTTCGCGAAAGGTCACTTCAGGATCCGCAAGCGGCGCCGGTTTGACCAGCGACTCATGCGGACGGTCATATTCCGGCGCGCCGCCAGCCAGCGGCTTCACCGGAAGATCGGCGACCACGTCGCCCTGGTGGCGAATGACCAACTGACCGTTGCGGGTTGTCTCACCGATCACCGCAAAATCAACGCCCCATTTATCAAAGATCGTACGGGCGCCCTCTTCCTTACCTGGCTGCAGGACCATGAGCATGCGCTCCTGGCTTTCCGACAGAAGCATTTCATAGGCTGTCATGTTTTCTTCGCGTTGCGGTACCTGATCAAGATCCAGCTCGAACCCGCCGCCGCCTTTGGCCGCCATCTCAACCGATGACGAGGTGAGGCCGGCAGCGCCCATATCCTGAATGGCGATGATCGCGTCAGACGCCATCAGCTCAAGGCAGGCCTCAAGCAAGAGCTTTTCAGTGAACGGGTCGCCGACCTGTACGGTCGGGCGCTTTTCGTCGGATGCATCGTCAAATTCCGCTGATGCCATTGTGGCGCCATGAATGCCGTCGCGACCGGTTTTAGACCCCACATAGACCACAGGGTTGCCCGCGCCACGCGCCGCGGAATAAAAAATCCTGTTCTTGTCAGCGATCCCAACGGTCATCGCATTGACGAGAATATTGCCATTATAGCCCGCATCGAAATTTGTCTCGCCACCGACCGTCGGCACGCCCATGCAATTACCATAACCGCCAATGCCGGCGACGACGCCAGAAACAAGGTGTCGTGTCTTGCCATGAGACCAGTCGCCAAAACGCAAGGCGTTCATATTCGCAACAGGCCGCGCGCCCATCGTGAAGACGTCGCGCATGATGCCGCCGACACCAGTCGCGGCGCCTTGATAGGGCTCAATGAAAGACGGGTGGTTGTGACTTTCCATTTTGAAGATCGCGGCAAGCCCCTCGCCGATATCTATCACACCAGCATTCTCACCGGGGCCACAGATCACCCAGGGGGCGCTTGTGGGCAGTTTCTTCAAATGCTTGCGCGAGGATTTATAAGAGCAATGTTCCGACCACATGACCGAGAAAACGCCGAGCTCAACGAGATTGGGCTCACGGCCCATATGTTCCTTGACGCGCTCATATTCTTCGGGGCTGAGCCCATGCTCGGCAACGATTTCAGCGGTGATAGCGGTCATTCAAAATTCCTGCACAATGGCCAACCTAGTTGGCCCTGACAAATAGACGACGTTTGCGGGCGCCGGCAACGATCATCCCGAGGGCGCCCAACTCAAACAGCCAGTTCATTCTGATGCCCCATAAACGCGTATTGATGAATTGGTCCATGTGATGAAAACTCGAGGCGCGCATCAGGACGAATACAATCAGAATAAAAAACCCGGTTAGAACCAGCCATTCCCGGCGTATATGACGGCGCAACGCCCATAAGGCCAGCCCAAAAAATCCGGCGCTGACCACAAGAAGCCCGATGATGAAACTGGCTTGAATGCTGCGCCGCTCCTCATACCAGCCCTGCGCCCTCGCCAGGCATCGGCCTGCCGCCGTCAACAGGGTTTGAAAGTCCATCTGTTTATTGATCGCCAAGAGGAAGAGCAGGATGGCCGCCCCCAGCCAGAAGGCTTTCAGCGTGCCGGTTTCTGGCGGAATCGCAGCAAATTCATCCCGCGCCCGCTGAAAGCAAACGGACGCCGCAACGAGATAGGCGACGACCGTAAACCAGCCGAAGATTGTCGGATCACCGAGCCCCGGCGACCAGCGATATGAAATGCATTCAACCAGACTCAAGCCCTGCCCCACCCTGCAAGATCGAAGCGCCTGCTTAGTACCGTTGCGGATTGTGTGCAAATTGGACATGGCGGCGCGCCGCCGGCTGCACGATGCGAGGAAGAGGATGCGCGACGGCTCTAGGCCCTCGGAACGTCAAAATCCACTTTGGTGTTTTTGACTTTTTCATCAAATGAATATTTTGCGTGCGGTCCATCAGCGTCGACCCAATGCAAAAAGATATGTGCCGACCAGCGGTTTGGATTGGGCTCCAGCCTGCCATGACGACGCCCATATCCTGGATAAAGCACCGCGTCGCCCGGCATCGTTGTCAGCCTGTGATATTTGGCGTCGCCGTGATTCTCCGCCACCTTCTTGCCTTCATCGGGCGCGCTGTGATCAACAATATCGTCACTGACCGTAAGATCCCATGGCAGATCATCTGAATAGGCAAGTGTCAGCGACATCGAGTATTCGCAGGACGCGCGGTCAGAATGGACAAACAGACGATTGCCTTCGCGGTAAATCTGAAAATACGCAAAACCGGGCGTCAAATTGGCGCCGGTAATGTCGCGCACCATGCCGGTCAGACCCCACTGAAAACTATTGAGCAGCTTATAGTCATGACTGTAAATTTCCAGCCCGGGGCTGGAATGGATATTCGTCTGCCCCAAAAACTTGCCCATGCCGACACGGTGAATATCCTCGGCGACATCCGCAACCAGGCGCGCCGCAACATCAGGCGTCAATAGCGATTTGATCAGGCAGAACCCATCCCTGGCAAATTGCGCATGATAAGATTCAACTGCAGTTTTGGTCATAGAGCTAGGCCCACTAAGACTGATAATCGCGCCCACCGCTCAATCAGTCTGACAACACACGCCGGTTCACGTCTTTGTGGCCGCACTCTTAATAGCGTTGCAGACCGGGCGCAAACCGTTCATGACGGGCGCGACGGAAGGGCGCACAATTCGCGGGTGTTGGGACGCCGCGAACCAAGCGCCTCACACCCTTGCGAGGCGCTATGAACATCCAGGATAATGTCAAAGAATATTACGGCAAGGTGCTGCAAAAATCAGCAGACCTTAAAACCGATGCCTGTTGTACGGTCGGGGATCTGCCGAACCATCTCAAACCCCTGCTGGCCAATATTCACCCCGAGGTTTCCGCCCGCTATTATGGCTGCGGACTGGTCGCGCCGCTGGCGTTGCAAGGCGCCCGTATCCTCGACCTTGGTTCCGGCTCCGGACAAGACGCCTATGCGCTCTCACAGCTGGTCGGCGCTGAAGGCGCCATTGTCGGCGTGGACATGACAGCTGAGCAACTGGACTGCGCTCGCAGCCACCAGGGCTGGCATGCAGAGAAATTCGGCTTCGCCAATGTGGAGTTCATCGAAGGCGACATCGAGCGCCTTGACGATCTTGATCTCGAGCCTGCGTCATTTGACGTGATTATCTCCAACTGCGTGATCAACCTGGTCGAAGATAAAGAAGCGGTGTTCCGCGCCATCCATGCGCTGCTAAAGCCAGGCGGTGAATTTTACTTTGCTGATGTCTATGCTGACCGGCGCATCCCGCCTGAATTGCGTCATGACCCGGTAGCGCAAGGCGAATGCCTTGGCGGCGCGCTTTACTGGAATGATTTTCTCACCATGGCGAAGAAATCCGGTTTTGCCGATCCACGGCTCGTTACCGACAGGCCCATCGCTATTAGTAATCCGGATTTGCGCACGAGGCTGGAGCCAACGCAGTTTTACTCAGCCACCTATCGCCTGTTCAAAATCGATGGACTGGAACCCGCTTGCGAAGATTACGGGCAGTCGGTGATTTATAAAGGCGGCATTGAACATAGCGAGACAGCCTTTGCACTCGATAATCATCATCTGATGGAAAGGGGCCGAACCTTTCCGGTATGTGGCAACACATACCGTATGCTGAAGAAATCACGCTTTGCGCGATATTTCGAGTTTGTCGGCGATGGAAAAGCCCATTACGGTATTTTCCCGGGCTGCGGGACAGCAATACCATTCAATGAGGCGTCGCCAGGCGCGGCCAAGTCCGGGGCGTGCTGCTAGCTATTCTTCAATCCACGGCTCAGCGTAAATTGCGTGGCTCACACTTATCGATGAGACTGCGCCGCAAACATTGTTATTTGCAGCAGATCCCCAAACTGTAATCGTCTGACCGATCATATCATCAGTATACGGCGCAGCGGCCAGCCGCCAGAGTTTGCCGTCAGCAGTTTGCAGTGTGAAACAGCCGTCATAGGAATTGTCAATTATGCCGGTCAACGTAATTGAATGCGCCGATGGGCTTACCAACACCGGCGGCGATACACCGATCCTGTTGTAATCGGGGAGTCGATAGCTGCTCGAGACCAAAGCCTTGCCACTATCTTGCGCCGGAACACTGAAATTCATCAGCTGCCCTCGGGAGATTTGCAAGCCCGCCGTTTCTATGCGCAGCGCCGCCATTTTTTGAAAACTGAGCTGGGCTGAACTGGAATAATGGCCGCCCTCAGACGCTTCGGGGCCAAGCCAGGAAGGCTTATCCGGTGCAGCCCCTGCGGTAAGAATGCGGATGCGTTGCGCGGTGCGCGCCCGAAAACCTAACGATGCCGTGTACGGAACAGTTCGTGGTGAATTGCTATTGACATCAGTTTTCTTAATCGCCGCCATCGGCACAACGGAATGGCTAATAGATATCGGCACAGCAAGATGCTCACCCGGTCGGACATAACCAGGAGCGACACCAGGGTTAGCCTCGCGCAAAGAAGCAACTGAAACGCTGCAGGCTCGGGCAACACTCAATAGAGTCGTTGGCGCGTCAACCGCGTAAACGCCGCCGCAAGGCCCTGCGACAGCAGCCGGCGCCGCAGCCAGAGCTGCAAAACCAGCAAAGGAAATAAGGGCAGTTTTGAGAGACTGGAAGCGAACCATTGTCATTCCTCCCGGAAGATTCTCTCTCGGACATAGCATGAATTAAAAGGCCGGAGTCAGGGAATAGCTGAATTCCCGGTCAGGCCGCGTGAGCCCCTTCTGGCCCTCACCGGTCACCACGCCTATCATCGATAACTATCTGATCGGCTGAGGAAAAATACTGCCGGCGATGAGCCGCAGTGCGATAGTGTCACTCGCTCTTGTAGACTTCCCCACCCTTCATCACAAAATTTACGGCCTCCAGAACAGTAATGTCGCTCAAGGGATTACCCTCGACAGCCACAATGTCAGCCGCGCAACCGGCAGCAAGACAGCCGAGGGCGCCTTCCTTGCCAAGCGCCTCCGCGGCCAGCGATGTTGCGGCGTTTATCGCCTGCATCTCCGTCATGCCGAATTGCACCATGCGGGAGAATTGTTTTGGATTGTCGCCATGAGGATAGACCGCAGCGTCAGAACCAAAAACAACTTTGGCGCCGGCGCGCACCGCTTTGGTGAAGCTCTCTCGCTGTGTCACGCTTAAGGAACGTTCTTTATCAATCGCTTCCTGTCTGACACCCAGCTTTTCACCTTCGGCCAGGGTGAACTCAGTGTTGTAGATGTCCATGGACAAGTACACGCCATTGCGCTTGGCCATGCGGATTGCTTCATCGTCAAGAAAGCTCGCATGCTCAATCGTATCAACACCGGCGCGTATCGCGTTTTTGATGCCGACTGTTCCATGGGCGTGCGACGCGACTTTAAGCCCGCGCATATGTGCTTCATCGACAATGGCGGTCAATTCTTCAACGGTGCTTTGCGCAGCGCCGACAGCCGTTCCCTTTGAAAAGACGCCGCCCGTCGAACAGGTCTTGATCAGATCAACGCCATATTTGATGTTCTGACGCACCTTCCCGCGCATTTCCCACGGGCCTGTTGCAACGCCCTCGCCGGTCGCTTCATACTCCGGCGGCAACAAATTGTTGTCGGAACAATGCCCGCCGACAATGCCCACAGGCGGACCGGCCACAAACATCCGGGGTCCAGGAATCTCACCTTCATTGATGGCGTCACGAAGAGACAGCACGCCATAACCGTCAGATCCGGTGTTCCGGACGGTCGTAAAGCCGGCCATCAATGTCTTTTTTGCATTCACAACGCCCCAGATTATCTGCCGATCACTGGCAAGCCCCAGCCCTGCATAGCCACGCCCCTTGGTCGCGGAATAGGTCAAATGCGTATGCATATCGATGAAGCCGGGAAGGATCGTCCTGCCGGAAAGGTCAATCAGAACCGCACCATCAGGCGCAGCCAGATCCGCTTGGCGCCCAATTGATGTGATCGTCCCGTCTTCTATGATAAGCGCTGGATTTTCAGTAACGCGCCCGGTCACCGGATCGATCATTTGATCGGCGATAAGATAGGTCGGCGCAGCGAGTGCCGGCGCCCCAAAAAGCGCCAATGCGGCGATAATGAATTTCATCTGATAATCCCCGGTTCAATGTCGGAGTGATCGTCGCCGGTTTTCGGCTGCCGCGTCAACGGCACATGCTGATATTTGCGGCGGCGCGTTATGACCCTCGTTTGCTCCGGTTCTGAAAAACAACAGAACAAAGCGGCTTCAATGCCCACCGGCCTTAAGACGAGCCCGGGCGCAATTGTAGTGAGTATATACAAAAATGCGTCCGGCCCGGATGTCACTTTCCTTATGTCGGAGCTAAAGATTGAGTTTGTTTTGAATAAATTTTTCACGACTTGAGAAATGATAAACTGGAGTCAAGCGCCACTCGCTACGCTAATTGTCTTCTTCCTATAAATCTGGAAACGGCACCCCTACGGGGTTTTCGAAGATACTCATGCAAAGTTTGACCAGTATCGTTTGAATTTAATTTGCGCTCAATTCTTACCAAAAAAAACAATGGCGCAAAATTCACCGGTCGGGAATTTTTCTCTTATGGTAAACAGACCGACCACGTCATAAAACACCAACCGGTTGAACAGTTGCTGACGTAATGCACTCTCGCGTAACATATTCTGCTCATTTTGGCATTTTTACTGCCCGAAAACGGCTGTGAATCTACATGTGTCCAAAAATCCTCCGTACCGGCATTAACTAAACAACCTTACCGGCCATTAACGTATTCAACCTCAAATACGCATTAACGCAACCGCACCCCAAAAGGGGGAGAATAGTATAATGCACGCACATCAAAATGATTCCGGCGTAAAACGCTGCGACCCATGCCGCTCACCTATTCGCTACGGCAACGCCGAAAAGAATCTTTGGCAGCGCTTCAAGAACAGCCGCGATGGTAATATCGCGATGCTGTTCGCCTTCATGACGATGGTGCTTTTTCTTTTTATGGGCGGCGCTGTTGATTATGCGAGATGGAACGGCGTACGCGCCGATATGATCGAATCAATGGATGCGGCCAGCCTGGCGGTTGCGCAGCTCGCTCAGGCAGATCCGAACCTGACCGACGCCCAGCTTATCACCTATGGCGAAAAATTCTTTGCTGAAAACTTTAAACACGACACCGACGTGAATGCGTTCAGTCTCAATTTCGACCTCGCCGACCAGAGGGTAATATCTACATGCGTTGTCGGAAACCTCGACACGCTCCTGCTCGGCGTTGCCGGCATTACGACACTTGACGTTGATAAATGCGTCGAGATCACAAGAAAGGGTTCGGGCCGCATTGAACTGGCGCTCGTTCTCGATGTAACGGGCTCGATGGATAGCTCGATTGGCGGCAAGAAAAAAATCAACAGCCTGAAAGACGCTGTCACAGAACTGCTCGACGTGATGTATAAAGGCTCGCCCACCAGCAACAATCTCAAAATCGGTGTTGTGCCGTTTAACCCATATATCAATGCGGGGGGCGCCAACAGCTGGTCTGATGCTTGGGCCGACACCAACGCAGACGCTCTTTATCACGGCGCTCGCTTCTTCCATGTTGATGAAACAGGCTCGATCGACATGACCAAAAAGGTCAACCACTTTACTCTATTCGATTCTGTGCCCGGTGCAGATTGGAGAGGGTGCGTCGAGTCGCGCCCCTACCCGCTGGACGAGTTGGACGTACCTTCGAATGGGTCAACCACGTCAGGGGCGCTGAACACCGCCATGGCGACGCCAGCAATCTATGTCAGCGGGACATCAATATATGATCAGCGCAACTACGATGCATTTAACGACGCACCAGCATTTGCGCTGCCCGCGGCAACTATCGCGAATTCGGATAATTTAAAATTTGTGCCAGTGTTTCACCCTGATGAACCGGACTGTAGCAGCAGTGCCTGCAATTATGGCGGGTCCGGATCACCCAACGGCGCCTGGTTTGACGATCCTGACTCAGACGGCAACCACACATCGGGCAACGTTGAGGAATACGACTACAGGAATCGCTCTTTCATAAGTGACTACAGATACACGAAAAGCAATCAGGGTACGCCATATTTGAAATACGGCCCAATTGTTAGCCATTTCCGACAAGTGGTCGATCCTGGCGGTTCGATAAGTGATCCTGCTTTCAAAGCTTATATGGAGAGCTTGGGCGTTAAAACGAACACCACACATGGGCGCAACAGGCAAGAATACATCATGCGCAACGCTTATGTTGGCTGGTGGGACTTAGCAACGTCGACTTACGACTTCAAATATGATCTGTCGCCGAGCTTTAGCAGCGGAAGAGGACCGAACCACAGGTGCACCGCGGCTCCAATCCTGCCGCTCACAAATGTGCGCGCAGACGTAGAAACCCATGTCAATGCGCTGTCGCCGGACGGTTCGACGAACTCGGCGATCGGCGCCATGTGGGGCTGGCGTCTTCTTTCAAACGAGGCGCCCTTTACTGAAGGCATCGGTTCCAGCGATCCAGATTTCGCTGATTGGCAAAAAGCTATTGTCATCATGACCGATGGTGAGAATACCGTTTCAAATTACGACACCCACTGGGATTCTGGTCTTGGCGCTAATGGCTTTGCCCTTGAAAGCCGAATGGGCGCCAATATGACGAGCCGCACCGATATGCGAAACGAAATCGACAATAAGCTCCTGCGTATCTGTCATCGCATGAAGGACGAAGGATATCTCGTTTATACGATTATGTTTGGATTGAACGACGCAGGCACAGAAAGAGCGTTTCGATCCTGCGCTACACAACCCAATGCACCCTATTTCTATAATGCCGATGACGGCGCCGACCTTGAGGAAGCATTCGGCGATATCGCCGCCGACCTCGTCGATCTTCACGTCAGTAAATGATCAGGCGAGCGTTCTGACGCATGTGGAAATGAGGAAATGATGGGCAAGGATATGTTGAGATCAAAAACTAGACGGCGATGCTTCATCAATAACCGAAGTGGATCCGCTGCTATTGAATTCGCAATCATCGTGCCGGTTTTCCTGGGGATTATGTTTTCAATTTTCGAAGTTGGCTGGTTTTATTATGTCAACTCGATTGTCGACGCTTCAGTGGCCGACGGTGCGAGGATGCTCAGAACCGGACAGGTGCAGACCTCCGGGGGCACACCTCAAGATCAGTTTGATTTACTCTATGATGACGTCTGCGATGTGCTCGATAGTTTTGGCAACTGCCAGAACCGTCTGACGGTCGAAGTTAAAACCTATCCCACCTTTGCCGCCCTCGCAGCGGACTCAGTCGCTCCCGTATGCGCTGACTCGCCGCCCGCAGATGTCACCGCAATTCCGTTTACACCGGGTGCCGAACTTGAAATTGTTCGTGTTCGCATCTGCTATCTCTACACTACGACGAACCCTGCAATCGGTATTAATCTGTCGGAGCCAGGTACGAACCAGCGCCGTCTGATTTCAACGGCGATATTCAGAAATGAACCCTACGAAAAGAATACCACGTGAGCCGGAGGCGTAAAATGCGCAATCGAATTAGACAACAGGCCTATCGCGCCTTGCGTTGCCGTGATGGCAGCTCAGCAACTGAATTCGCGTTGCTACTCCCGATTATGGTATTTTTGTTTTTCGGATTGGTGGAGGCGTCTGACGCCATGACCGTGAGCCGGAAGGTGACTATTTCAGGCAATACAATGGCTGATTTAACAGCGCAGTCCACGCTCATAACCAGGGACGACCTTGATAACCTGCTCACCGGTGTGGTCACTATTCTCGAGCCGTCCAATACGGCCACCCTTCAAATTAATATTGTCAGTGTCGTCCTCGACAACGGCAATCCGGTAGTACATTGGAGCCACGACAACAATGGCGCCGCGCCCTATTCTGCAGGCGCGCCATTTGTTGGGCTTGACGACAACGACGTACTTGACCCCAACAGCTCGCTGATCGTCGTTGAAATCAACTATCCTTACACGTCTAGTTTCTCCCACTTTGTCATTAAGGGGCCGATCAATTTTGGCCGCACATCGGTGCGATGGCCGCGCCAGGTCAGGCGCATACAGCTCTGTACTGACGTCGCGCTGACCAACTGCACGACCTAGTCGGTCAGCATACGAAAATTCACCGGGTCATTGATGCTGTCGAAGGATCAAGCGTTGGGCGCATAACATCGCCTACCGCGTCAATGCACGGTATTTGATGCGCTTGGGCACATCTGCATCAGCGCCAAGACGCCGCTTTTTATCTTCCATATAGTCTTCAAAATTGCCCTCGAACCATTCCACATGGCTGTCGCCCTCAAAGGCAAGGATGTGCGTCGCAATACGATCGAGAAACCAGCGATCATGCGAGATGATAACCGCGCAGCCGGCAAAATCCTCGAGCGCACGCTCAAGCTCACGCAACGTGTCAACGTCAAGGTCGTTTGTCGGCTCGTCAAGGAGAAGCAAATTCGCACCCTCCGTTAGCATTTTCGCGAGCTGTACACGGTTGCGCTCGCCGCCAGACAAATTGGCGACTTTCTTTTGTTGATCGCCGCCTTTGAAGTTGAACCAGCCAACATAGGCGCGAGACGCGATCTCGCGTTTGCCAAGCTGAATGACGTCCAGGCCACCAGAGATTTCCTCCCAGACATTCTTAGCACCATCCAGATCTTCACGAGTCTGATCCACATAACCCATCTTGACCGTCTCGCCGATCCTGAGCGACCCCTCGTCAGGCTTGTCCTGACCCGTCAACATCCGGAATAAGGTTGTTTTACCAGCGCCGTTGGGACCGACGACGCCGACAATGCCGCCAGGCGGTAATTGAAACGAGAGATTGTCAAACAGCAGTTTGTCGCCAAATCCTTTTTTGAGGTTTTCCACCTCGATGACCACGCCGCCAAGACGCGGGCCCGGCGGTATCTGAATTTGCGCTGTGTTGATCTCCTCCTTCGACGCCTTATTCAGGAGTTCGTCATAAGCGTTGATCCGCGCTTTTGATTTCGCCTGACGCGCTTTCGGGCTCGCCCTGATCCAGTCTACTTCGCGATCGAGTGTTTTCTTGCGGTTTCCTTCTTCGCGCTGTTCCTGCTCCAGGCGCTTTCGCTTTTGATCAACCCAGGATGAATAGTTGCCTTCATAGGGAATGCCGCGACCGCGATCGAGTTCTAGAATCCAGCCTGTGACATTATCGAGAAAATAGCGATCATGGGTGACAAGCACGACGGCGCCTGGAAACTCGCGAAGATGATGCTCCAGCCAGGCGACAGATTCAGCGTCAAGGTGGTTGGTCGGTTCATCGAGCAGTAGGAGGTCCGGCTTCGACAACAGCAGCTGCGCCAGCGCAACGCGGCGCTTTTCTCCACCGGAGAGTTTGTCGATAGCCCAGTCACCAGGCGGGCACCGCAGGGCGTCCATGGCCATTTCGATTTTGCTGTCGATATCCCAGCCATCTGCTGCGTCGATCTCCTCCTGGAGCTTCGACATTTTTTCCATCAACTCATCGGAATAATTCTCGCCCAGCTCCACCGAAACAGCATTAAATGCATCGATTTTGGCTTTGACCCCACCGATGCCCTCCATGACATTTTCAAAAACAGTCTTGGAGCCGTCGAGTTCCGGTTCCTGCGCGAGATAGCCAACCTTGGCCCCATCGGCGACATAGGCCTCACCACCGAATTCTTGATCGACGCCTGCCATAATCTTCAAAAGCGTCGACTTACCCGAACCATTGACGCCCACCACCCCGATTTTGGCGTCGGGATAGAACTGTAGATGTATGTCCTCCAGTATCTTTTTGCCGCCCGAAAATTGCTTGGAAAGGCCGGACATAAAGTAGATGTGTTGGTATTTCGCCATGGGGTTACAGGGCTCCTGAGGGCCAGAATCGTTGCAGCTGGGAAACAGCGTCGCGTCTTATCGCGCAAATTGGCGGATTTCAACGCATCTGGCGTTTTGTCGCCAGAGAAGTTTACCTATATGATAGGGATAGCGGCGGGCAAAACTGGGGATTGGCTAAGATGGCGGGTTATGTAGAAAAAACACTGGCGGGTGGAGAAGAGGTTATTCACCGCGCCAATTTCAACTGGACATACAGCTTTATTCCCGTGTTCTGGTTTTCTTTGGGTGCAGCGCCGCTCGCGATGTTTTTCTTCATCCAATACGCCGCGGAGGTTCCGTTTGAAGAGCTGCGCGTTGGCTGGTGGTTCGCAATTATCGGTGGGGCCGCAGGCGCGATCATCCTGATCAATCATCTCATCGTCCTGTCAACGACAGAAATTGTCGTCACGACATTTCGCTTTGTTTATAAGACGGGACTGGTGTCTCGCCATACAAAGGAAGTCAGTCTCAACAAGATTGAGGAAATAACCCTCGAACAGACTGTATGGGGACGCCTTCTTAGCTACGGTAAACTTGTCCTGCGCGGCACTGGCGTTGGCGTGATCACGCTACCAGATCTCGACGATCCGATCCGGCTTCGGCGCATTATCGAGAATGCGAAATCAGCCATGCGTACCGAACAACGCAGCCACGATGACGACTGAGATAACTACGCACTTGGCGGCGTTGGAAATACCAGGCTCTTAATACCTGAACGATCAAACGGCGCCCAGGCGCCTTCGGTCTGCGCCAGCCGGTCGGCAATCAAATACATCACCAGCGGATTGACGCCGAGACCGCAATGGCTGGCGGGAACCTCGATATTTTCCGTCTGGAGGTTGTTCGGATCATTATCCTGAATTGATCCCTGCCAGGCGACGATCCCGTCGGTCTTTGAATAAATGGATGTTGTCGGCGACGAGGGCGGCACATGCAGCTGCGCCATACGCTCAGACTGAAGCTCCTCCGGCGGGCCATTGATGTGATCGTAAAGTCTGCGTGCGTTCGAGTAATTGCGGTTAGATGAAATCGGGCTGCCGAGTGTTATAACGCTGCGCACTGCTTCCGGCGCCGCCTTCGCTATTTCGCGCGCAAAAACACCGCCAAGGCTCCAGCCAATAAGTGAGACCTTGCGTTTGTGTTCAGAATAAATCCCGTCCACCAGCGCCCGCATCTCCGCCTCGCGGGTATCGTCAAACCGCATATTGCGACCCATGCCCCACGCATAAGGCGCGTAATGAAGATCTTTTAAAACGCCGCGCAGCGGCCGCGTTGAAACATCACTGGCCAGAAAACCGGGCAGCACGATTACCGGATGACCGTCGCCTTTGGGCAAATAGCGCATGAGCAGACGCAACCAATAGAACGACCCGAGTTCGAATACCGCCCGCCCCTCCGCAAGCGTCCAAAACCAGGAAGGCGGTTTGGCGTCATGATGTTCCATCGCAAACTCTGCCTGGGCCATATGGGACGTTCCTTTACTCAATACTCACATGGAATGATGAGGTGCGCCGCGCTGTCAGACAAGCGCATCATGCAGCCTCGCTATCCTGGGCTTTCAGCGCCGCCATATGTTCATCAAACGACGCCTGCAGACATTCCGTATAGAACTCAGGATCCGGTAAAGCGGCGCGGCAGGCCGTTATGCCAATTGTTAGCTGATCGACGTAACTTTGAACAACATGTCCCAACCCAACACCATCAAGCAGGCAAAGATTGCCATAGATTCCAACCAGTTTGGAACCGGCCGAGTAGATAGGCACCGGCGGACCAGGGACGTTCGTCACCACCGTATTGAAAATCGGCTTCATCCGATTGGCGAGGCCCCACTGACTATAGGCCCGGGCGCCGAGCCCCATAAAAAGCGCCGGCGAGAGCTTTGACATTTCAGTCATCTGCCGGGCGCCCAGCGCATTGGTCATGGCTTTTGATTTTTTTGTTTCCGCTGTCACATAGACAACGCGTTCGCCAGCGTCTTCGATATGCGTGCCAAGAGGCGCGCGCATCGCTGACACCTGATTGCCCATGGTGTTCTTTTCTTTTTCATCACGCACCGAAATCGGCGCCATGGCGGACAGCGTATCTTCCGGCAACTCGTTTTTCGCGTCGAGATAGCCGCGCATAGCGCCGCCAACAATTGACAACACAATATCATTCACCGTCGCGCCTTCGCACAATGGGCGCATGGATTTGACGTCAGAAAGTTTAAACTCAACGCCGTCTATTACCCGATGTGGCGAGATCGTACCGTTAAACCTTGTGCGCGGCGTGTTCATCGCATCGGTGATATTATAATCGCCCTTCAGGACGCCTTTTGCGACGCGCGCCATGCCCGGCGCCGATTTAACGGCCGCACTCGCCTGGCGCCATGGGTTTGTGAAAGCCCGCGCATAACCGCGTGCAAACATGCCCATTTGGCCCGGCATACGATCCGGTTTCCACGGATCGGGATTAGGAATGTCATCGACCTCCGGCGTCATCGTATGAAGCGCGCGCATGATGTCGACGCCTGAGGCGCCGTCGATGGCAGCGTGATGAACCTTGGTTATGAGCGCATAAGATCCCTTCGGCACGCCTTCAATATTATCCAGCCCTTCGACAACCAGGAATTCCCAGGGCGGCCGTGTCAGATCAAGCGGTCGCGCAAAATTTCGCGCCGCCAAAATACAAAGTTGGCGCCAATCCCCCGGTTTCGGCAAAGCGACATGGCGCACATGATACTCGAGGTCGAATTTCGGATCTTCAATCCAATAGGGATAATCAATGCCAAAGGGCACACGCACCATCCGGCGGCGCATAACAGGCGCCAATTGCAGCCGGTTTTTGATGAACTTCAATATGTCCTTGAAGCGCACAAACTGGTCCGGCGCTGAGGATGGGTCATATATCAGTGTAGAACCAATATGGATCGGCGCATTGGGTTGCTCGAAAGCGACAAACGCAGCGTCGAGCCCTTGCATCTGTTTCATCGCCAATCCTCTCATTTTGTCTGGAAAACGGCGCTAGAAAACGCCGTAAGTCCTTATTTTTAAAAGACTATCACAGGGGATTAGAAGTGTCACCCTAACTTCCCATCCGTGAAACCGGGTCCACCAGAGAGGCGCCATGACCAGCGTGAGTGGAACACACGATGACTATCCTCTGCGGCCATATGAAGTGTGCGAGAAAAGCACTATTGCGACTATCTTGCTGCCGGCGGGCTTCAGGCGAAATTATCGCGCAGTATCTTTTCAAGCCCAACCTTATCAGCAGCGTCGAACATCGCCTTTTGATCGCTGTCCACATCGAATACAGCAATCAAATCACCGCTCTTATTGAAGACCGGTACGACAATTTCAGACTCTGATCGCGCGTCACAGGCGATGTGGTCCGGAAACGCATGAACATCATCGACAATCTGGGCTTCGCGCGTCGCGGCAGCCTTACCGCATACCCCTTTGCCGAAGGGAATACGCAGACACCCAAGCGTTCCCTGATAAGGGCCAACGACCAGCTCATCGGATTTTTCCGGATCAGCCAGATAAAACCCCGTCCAAAAATAATGATCAAAAGCATGATGGAGGATATTGGAGACCGTCGACATGCGCGAGATCAAATTGGTTTCACCTTCGAGCACCGCAGCAATTTCCTTGGCGGTTTCGATGTATTTTTCAGCTTTGTTCATTTGCGCCAGCTATCGAAAATTCCAGTTTGGGCAATCCGCCAATCACGACTTCTACCTTGTCCCCCACACTGAGCGGTCCGACGCCTTCCGGCGTGCCTGTGAAAACAAGATCGCCGGCTTTCAATTCAAACTGCCGCGACAGCGCCATAATGATTTCCGGTACGGACCAGATCATATCAGTGAGCGGCGCATCCTGCCGTGTTTCGCCGTTGACCGTCGTGACGATACGCGCATGGTCAAAATCTGCAGGTGGAAAATCCTGATAACGGCCAATGGCGCCAATCGGCGCCGAATGATCAAAACCCTTTGCCGTATCCCAGGGTGTTCCTGATTTCTTGGCGGCGGCCTGATGATCCCGCTGTGTCAGATCGCACCCAGCAGCACATCCGAAAATCAACCCACCCGCTTCTTCCCGGCTTTTTATATCACGCCCACCACTGTGCAACGCGACGACCAGTTCGCCTTCAAAATGAAAATCTTTCGTCGCGGGCGGATATGAGATCGCAGCGCCGCTTGTCACAACAGCATCAGCGGGCTTTGTAAAAAACACCGGCGGCGTTTCTTTCGGATCGCCGCCCATCTCCCGCACATGATCAGCATAGTTCCGGCCAATACAGAAAATACGCCGCACAGGAAACAAGCCGCCGCCCTGAACAACGACTGCAGGCTGATCAGGGGGTGAAAAAACATAGTCAGACATAAAGTGCGCCGATCAATCGGGGTTTTGAAGCTTCGGATTAAACACGCGTTTTGTCGACGCCGGATTTTTTTCAAGCAATGCAGCAGGTCGCACAGGACGCTTTTCAAAATTGCCGCCACAATTCGGGCAAACGCCGCCAAGCGCGCCGTCCACACAATCTGGACAGAATGTGCATTCAAAGGTGCAGATGCGCGCATCGGCGTCCGGCGGTAAATCCGTATCACAACGCTCACAATTGGGCCGCAGCTCAAGCATGGGTCCTACAGTATCTTTTGACCGGTCTTCGCCCAGTCGGACAAAAACGCTTCGAGGCCCTTATCGGTCAGCGGATGTTTAACGAGCCCCTTGATAACGCCGGGCGGCACCGTCGCCACATCGGCGCCCGCAAGCGCCGCGTCTTTGACGTGGTTGGCTGAACGGATCGATGCCGCGAGAATTTCCGTACGGAAATCATAATTATCATAAATCACGCGCATTTCGTGGATCAGGTCCATCCCGTCGATATTAATGTCGTCGAGCCTGCCAATAAAAGGCGAAATATACGTCGCGCCGGCCTTGGCCGCCAAAAGCGCCTGATTAGCGGAAAAACACAAAGTAACGTTTGTTTTGATCCCCTCGCCCGTTAGCGCCTTACAGGCGATCAATCCTTCCAATGTGAGCGGCAATTTCACCACGACATTATCGGCGATCTGCGCCAGGGATTTACCCTCTGTGATCATTTGCTGGGCCTCAACGGCAGTCACCTCAGCGCTGACGGGGCCATCCACAAATCCACAGATTTCCGCCACAACCTCGCGAAAATCGCGGCCGGACTTCATCACCAGGCTGGGATTGGTCGTCACCCCATCCACAAGGCCGGTTGGCACTAATTCCCGGATCTCATCAACATCGGCGGTATCAACAAAAAATTTCATCTCGGATCGTTCTCCTGAAAGGCGAAACCATGCGCTTTTATTCCCTCTGAACAGGGCGCGCTGAGCGCATACATAGCGAGGCTCTTGCAAAGATCATAGCCGCTTTGCAGGCCAGTTTTCCTGACAGGGCGGTTACAAAACATAGCGCAAGGGAGCCGGAAATCCTGATGATGATCACCATGGCGAGAGGCCGCATGTAAAAAGACTTGTTTTTGCCTTCAGACGTTGAGATATCAGCCGCCAGATTGCATCCGGCACTGCCGAAATAGCTGGGCACATGCTTGTTTTTGCTGGCGGTTTTGCCATGCTAGTCGGCCAGAATACAGGTGGGCGCGTACCCATGAGTAAAATTGCTCCAGAAAACCAGTCAATCGTCGTCAGATTTGCCGGCGACAGCGGCGATGGCGTTCAGTTGCTGGGGTCGCAATTTGCTGAATCAACAGCGCTTGCCGGCTCGGACTTTTCAACTTTCCCCGATTTTCCAGCTGAGATCAGAGCGCCGATTGGAACGACCTTTGGCGTTTCGGCATTTCAGATCAATCTTGGCGCAAGACGCATTTCCACTGCCGGCGACGCGCCTGACGTATTGGTGGCGCTCAATCCAGCCGCACTGAAAGTCAATCTGCCGCTTTTGCAAAAAGGCGCACTCATCCTCCTGAACACGGACGCGTTCACCGACCGTAATTTTGCCAAAGCAAATATCGCCGCTGACCCACGCAAAACAGGCGAGCTTGATGATTTCCAAGTAGTTGAAATCGCGATGTCGACGCAGACCCTTGAGGCCGTCAAACCACACGGTCTGTCAAAAAGCGACGCCGAGCAATGTAAGAACTTCTGGGCACTGGGCGCAGTCCTTTGGATGTTTGGCCGCGATCGAAAACCAATTGAAGACTGGGCGACAAAGAAATTCGCCAAGAAGGCGCCGACAGCGTTGACCGGCAACCTTGCCGCATTGAATGCAGGTCACGCCTTTGCAGAGACCGCGGAACTTTCCGCCGAGATTCCGCAATTCGTTGTCGGCGAAGCGCCCATGGCCACGGGCGACTATCGCTCAATCACCGGCGCTGAAGCTTTGTCGCTGGGCCTTGCCGCGGCTGGTGAGCTTGCGGACCGCGAGGTGATCTTTTGTTCTTATCCGATCACGCCCGCCTCGCCGATCCTTCATCATTTAACGCGTATGAGCGACCTAGGCGTTGCAACTTTTCAAGCCGAAGATGAAATAGCCGCCTGCTGCGCCGCCATCGGCGCTTCATTCGGCGGCGCCATTGGCGTCACCTCCTCCTCAGGGCCCGGCATCGCGCTGAAAACCGAAGCCATTGGCCTTGCGATGTCAGCAGAGCTGCCCCTGGTGATCGTCAATTCGCAACGTGGCGGGCCGTCCACGGGCCTGCCGACCAAGACAGAACAGTCGGACCTCTATCAGGCCATCTATGGCCGCAACGCCGACGCCCCCCTGCCCGTCATAGCGACAGCCGGTCCCGGCGACTGCTTTGATGCGGCGATCGAAGCAACGCGCATCGCCATCCGTCATATGACGCCGGTGTTCCTTTTGACCGACGGTTACATTGCCAATGCCGCTGGCCCCTGGGCGCTGCCCGACATGAAAGACTTTGAGCCAATTCTTTCAAACACCCCGCCGGCGGCGCAGAATGATGCAACAGAACGCAAACGCGCGATCTGGAATCGTGACCCGTCGAGCCTTGGTCGACCCTGGGTGGCGGCTGGCATGAAAGGCCTCAACCATCGCGTCGGCGGTCTCGAAAAAGACATGGAGACCGGTGACATTTCCTATGAAGCCGATAACCACCAGGCCATGAGCGACTTGCGCGCGCGCAAGGTAGAGGCCGTCGCCGATTTTATTCCCGATCAGGATGTTGTGCAGGGAAACACCAAAGGGCCGCTGGCCGTTGTCGGCTGGGGGTCAACCCATGGCGCCATCTGGCGCGCCGTCCATGACGTCCGCGAACAAGGTTACGATGTGGCGCAAATTCATCTGCGCTATCTCAGCCCGCTACCGAAGAATCTTGGTCGGCTTCTCGGCTGCTACGATAAGATCCTGCTGCCAGAGATGAATATGGGCCAGTGCGCAACGCTTTTACGCGACAAGCTTGGGCTCGACATTATCCAG
Organism: Hyphococcus sp.; assembly: GCA_021776335.1. Lineage (GTDB taxonomy): Bacteria > Pseudomonadota > Alphaproteobacteria > Caulobacterales > Parvularculaceae > Hyphococcus. The sequence goes on along the minus strand of JAJFGB010000009.1, from coordinate 738,882 downwards.
CTCAACAAAGTCTCCGGCCAACCCTTTAAGATTACTGAAATCCTCGACGCCATCACCGCCAACTGTCCGGCGAAGGCCAAGATCAAGGCGGCGGAGTAAGTCATGAACGCACCCCTCACAGCAAAAGATTTCGCCACTGATCAGGAAGTGCGCTGGTGCCCCGGCTGCGGCGATTATGCGATTTTGAAATGCGTCCAGAAAATGCTCGCCGATGTGCAGGCTGACCCGGACCAAACCGTGTTTGTGTCCGGCATCGGCTGTTCATCGCGCTTTCCCTATTACATGAACGCTTATGGCTTTCATACCATTCATGGCCGGGCGCCGACCTTTGCGACGGGGCTGAAGCTCGCCAACCCAGACCTCGATGTCTGGGTCGTTACCGGCGATGGCGATGGGCTATCCATCGGCGGCAATCATTTGCTGCACGTTCTGCGCCGCAATGTGAATTTGCAGGTCTTGCTCTTTAACAACGAGATTTATGGCCTCACCAAGGGTCAGTACTCACCAACCTCGCGGCCCGGCACACGTTCGCCCTCCAGCCCTGGCGGCTCTATCGATGCGCCTGTTTCCGCCGGCGCCTTTGCGCTTGGCGCCGGCGCGCGCTTCATCGCACGCGGCGTTGATACGGATGCGAAGAATCTCTCGCCAGTCCTCAAAGCTGCGCGGGAATTTAAAGGCGCAAGCTTTGTTGAAATTTTTCAGAACTGCATCGTCTACAACAAAGATGTGTTCGATGATTTCGTGAACAAGAAACAGGCAAAAGAAATGCAGCTCCATGTGGAGCATGGCAAACCGCTACTATTTGCTAACGGAACAAAAGGCCTAAAACTCAATCCTCAGACACTGAGCGTTGACGCTGTCGAAATCGCCGGGGGCGGCGCTTCGGAAACGGATATTCTCGTTCATGACGAAACCAATCCCGCGATTGCGCAGATGCTCATGACCCTGCCGAAAGAGGGTTTTCCCATGCCGATGGGCGTCATTTACCGCAACCCTGCGCCGGCTTTTGATGAAAGCTTTTGGACGGCTCACGGAAACAAGGGAAAACGCACCGGCAAAGTCGCGGATGCCTTGCGAAAAGGTAGTGTCTGGCGCAAAGAAACCGCCTAAACTATCCATATGACCATACGCCCCTCGCGCCGCACCTTCCTGACATTAACTGCTGGCGCCGGTATGGCAGGCGCGGCAGCGGCGCAGGAAACAATCCCTTTGCCTCCGCGCCCCACTGCAACGGCGGAAGAACTCGCAACCAATGAAATTTTTTGGGCGAAGATCGCAGCGCAATATTCCGTAACATCCGCAATCAATAATATCGAAAACGGTTATTGGGGCATCATGGCGCGACCGGTCATGAATGCTTATGTAGCGCATACGGAGCGGGTGAATCGCGAAAATACCTATTACGCGCGCGGCGCCCTCAACGACGACCTCAAAACTGTCAAAACCCGCGTCGCCGATTTTCTCAATGTTTCAAACGATGAAATACGGCTGGTGCGCGGCGCCAGCGAAGCGCTGCAAATCCTGATCGGCGGCTACAATAAACTCAAACCCGGAGATGCGGTCCTCTACGCGGATCTGGATTATGGCGCGATGAAATCAGCCATGCAGTGGCTTGAGGGCCGGCGCGGGGTTGAAGTCATCAAGATCAATATCCCCGAGCCGACAACGCGAGAAAACATTATCACCGCCTATGCGCAGGCCTTCAAAGACCATCCTGATGTGCGCATGACGCTGGTCACCCATGTCAACAATTTGACCGGGCTTATCCATCCCGTGAAGGAAATTTCCGCGCTTGCCAAATCGCACGGCATTGATGTTATTTTGGATTCCGCTCACGCCTTGGGGCAGATCGATTTTGATCTCACTGACTTCGATGCGGATTTTGCCGGGATCAATCTGCATAAATGGATCGGCGCGCCGATCGGCTGCGGCCTTATCTATATCCGTAAAAACCGCATTCGCGATATAGACCGCTTCATGAATGAGCCGGGCGATGACAACGATATTGAAGCGCGCGCACACACGGGGACGCTAAATTTTGCAGCGCATCTGACGATCCCCGATGCGCTTTCCTTTCATGAAATGATCGGCATTCGCGAAAAAGAAGCGCGGCTTCGTCATTTGCGCAATTTATGGGTCAGTGAAGCACGCAATATTCCGGGCGTAGACATCCTGACACCGGACGATCCGACCATGGTCGCCGCGATGACGTCATTCCGCTTTAAAAGCCGGGTCACCACCGAAGACAATAATGCAATCGTTCGTACGCTTGCCGGTAAGCACAATATCTTCACGGTGAGACGCACAGGGCCAGCCGCTGGCGATTGCGTCCGCGTTACGCCAGCCATTTACAACAGCGGCGACGATATGCATCGGCTGGCCAAGGCGTTGAAAGCCCTGACTTAGAAAACTGCGCCGCTTTTTGTTCTGACCTGCGCGCTTAGCTCTTCAAAACTGTTTCCGTCGCGTCGGCGAAGATATCGAGACCTTCATCGAGCAGCTCATCAGAGATAACCAACGGCACAAGGCTTCTGAGGCACTGCGCATAGGCGCCGGCGGACGTCATGATCAACCCGCGGGCGCGCGCTTCCACAAGAATTTTTGCAGCGACATCGCCATTGGGCTGGCTTGGATCACCATCCTTGACGAACTCCACCGCGCACATGCCGCCAACGCGGCGCACATCGCCCATGACGCCCTTGGCAACGCCCTCTTGAAGCGCACGCCATCGCGCTTCGGTTTTCGCGCCAATTTCTTCGGCGCGTTTGAGCAATCCCTCTTCCTCGATAATCTGGAAGACGGCGCGCGCTGCAGCGCAGGCGACAGGATTGCCGCCATAGGTCGACCCCATGGAGCCGGCGACGACTTTGTCCATCAAATCGGCCTTGCCGGTGAGCGCCGACAACGGCAAGCCAGCAGCAATTGATTTGGCGACACAGATGAAATCCGGTTCCACGCCCGCGCCTTCAAATGCAAAATATTTCCCGGTGCGGCCCATGCCCGATTGAATTTCATCGGCGATCAGCAAAATGCCGTGCTCATCGCATTTAGCGCGAAGCGCCTGCAGGAATTCCTTCGGCGCCGGGTTAAACCCGCCCTCGCCCTGCACCGGTTCGATGATCATTGCAGCGACTTCATTGGCATTGATGGTGGTTTTGAAAATGTGATTGAGACCGTCAAGAGCGCTCTCAACGGAAACGCCGTGATAGCGATCAGGATAAGGCGCATGAAAGATCGCCGGGACATAAGGCCCAAAGCCAACTTTATAGGGCTTTGCTTTGCCGGTCAGCGTCGTCGCCAGGAGCGTGCGGCCGTGAAAGGCGCCTTCAAAGGCGATCACGCCAGGTCTACCGGTAATCTGCCGCGCAAATTTGACGGAATTTTCAACGGCTTCAGCGCCGGAATTAAACAGGGCGGTCTTCTTCGGCGTGTCGCCCGGGGTCAGTGCATTCAGCTTTTCGCAGACCTCAATATAGCTTTCATATTGAGCGATGCCGAAAGCAGTATGGATGAATTCTTCGCTTTGCTTTTTGATCGCCTCAACGACTTTCGGGTGGGCGTGCCCGACGTTCAAAACGCCAATGCCGCCGATGAAATCGATATAGCGCTTACCCTCAACGTCCCATAGCTCAGCGCCTTTTGCCCGCGCGGCATAAATCCCGGATTTTGACGGCAGGCCAGCTGGGCAAGCCAGATCGCGCCGGGCCTTCAGGCTTTCATTCGTGGCGAATTCGTTTTTTCCGTGTTCCATCAGGCGAGGCTCCGACTAGAGCGTGATCAGGAAAAGTGGATACCGGTTTTCCGCTTCGATCACGCGACAAATATGAATCCAGAGCAGGACCGGGTTCAAACGAGGACCATCCGGCTCTGGGCGCTCAAAAAATCGGCTCTAGCATGTTAAAAAATAAAGTACAGGGGCCGAAGGCGTTAGTTTTCAGCTGGCTTGTCGGACAGCAGCCAGATTGCCGCGACCCCGACAATACCGTCATAGAGAACGCATAAAAATTCATACCAGGCGGGGCTGTGCGGCGTTCCCATGAGCAAATGCAGCAGGTCCACGCCCCCATGCACCAGGATCAATCCGCCGAGGAGCCACTGGCGATCAGACCCAAGAACGCCAAGGCCGCCGCCGACAAGGGCGAACGCGATCAACACTTCGATCAACAGGACCGACAGGGTTGGGCGCGTAACAAAATCCGCAGCGTCCAGCGCAATGATCGCAAACCCCACATAAATGCCCGCCATCAGGACAAGCTGGGCGTATACAAATGCCGGGCGGTCTTTCGGCGACAACACTGCGGTCATACCGACGGCGGCGCCAGCCAGTAAGATTGTGGCGCCGAGAAGTATGGGGCTGAAACCAGTCATGAGAGGAGATTAGCGCAAATTCGTTAATCCGGCGAGCGGGCTAAACCTCGAATTTGACGCCTTGCGCCAATGGCAGCTCTGTTGAATAGTTAACGGTCTGGGTCTGGCGGCGCATGTAGGCCTTCCAGGCGTCGGAGCCGCTCTCGCGCCCACCGCCGGTTTCCTTCTCACCGCCAAAAGCGCCGCCAATCTCAGCGCCTGAGGGGCCGATATTCACATTGGCGATGCCGCAATCAGAGCCCGTCGCAGACAAAAAGCGCTCCGCCTCCAGAACATCACGGGTAAAGATACAGGATGAAAGACCCTGTGCCGCGCTGTTCTGTAGTGCAATCGCCTCATCAAGGTCGCTATATTTGAAGACATAGAGGATCGGGGCGAAAGTTTCTTCCATGACGATGCCATCATGGCTTTCCATCTCCACGAGCGCCGGGCGCACATAATAGCCCGTATCACCCACATGCTCGCCGCCGCTGACCTGGCCGCCCTGGGCTTTGGCGCGATCCAGCGCGTATTGCATACGTTCAAAGGCGCCTTGATCAATCAATGGACCGACAAGCGTGCCCTCTTCGAGCGGGTCGCCCACCGACAGGCTGGCGTAAGCCTTTTTCAGTTTCGGCACGAGGCTGCGATAAATTTTCTCGTGAACAAACAAACGGCGCAGGCTCGTACAGCGTTGCCCGGCGGTGCCCGCCGCTGCAAAACAAACGGCGCGTAAAGCGAGATCGAGATCAGCGGATGGCGCAACAATCCCGGCATTATTACCGCCGAGCTCCAACAGCGAGCGCCCGAACCGCCCGGCGATATGCGGTCCCACATCGCGACCCATGCGCGTTGATCCTGTGGCTGAAAGCAGCGCAATACACGGATCATTGACCAGCTGTTCGCCGGTTTCGCGGCCACCGATGACAAGCTGCGATAGTCCGTCGGGCGCATCACCGAATTTTTCCGCTGCTTTTTCAAACAACGCCTGCACCGCCAGCGCCGTTAAAGGGGTCTTTTCGGACGGCTTCCAGACACATGGATTACCGCAAATGAACGCCAGCGCAGCATTCCATGACCAAACTGCGACGGGAAAATTAAACGCTGAAATAATACCAACAACGCCCAACGGATGCCACGTCTCGCGCATATGATGGCCGGGACGTTCCGACGCGATGGTCAAGCCATAAAGCTGGCGCGACAGGCCGACAGCAAAGTCGCAGATGTCGATCATCTCCTGAACTTCGCCGAGCCCCTCCGAAAGGATCTTGCCGCTCTCAATCGTCACCAGCCGACCAAGGTCGTCTTTATGGACCCGGAGCTCTTCGCCAAGAAGGCGCACCAACTCGCCCCGGCGCGGCGCGGGAACTGCGCGCCAGGCGAGGAATGCGTTTTGCGCCTTGGCAATTTTTGCCTCAACGTTCTCGGCGCTGTCCAGGGCAATGCGCCCAATCTCGGCGCCGTCTATGGGCGTCTCAACGACGAGATCGCCGGATGCGTAGGCGCGTTCATCAACGCCAAGGCGGGACATAAGGTCAGTGATGTTCATAAGCGCTCTCATCAATGGTTCGATACGCATATGCGTATGTCATGCAGATTGTCGATCAACAATCGCCCAACCTGATAACGACCCCGGATCAGCGCAGCAACATTTCATATGGCTGCCGGTCTGTGATGACGTACTTTTTACACAAAAAAGCCCGGCGCCGGGATAAAGGTCCGCGTCCGCCGGGCAGTCAGAGGGAAAGCTGTTCAGGCCTCTTCATCGACGGTTAAGCCAGCGAGAGCTTCAGCGGCGAGCCCCGCCGCGATCCCGTTATCTTCCAAAAGCTGGATGAATTGTTCCGGCGGCCATTCGCTCACAACCTCGCCGGAATCAACATCAATCGCTCGATAGACATAGGCGCCCACATCGTCGCCGCGGGTGATCGACAGACGCGTATTGGCGCCTACAGCGCGTTCCAGAATGCCGCGCACCATCTCCCGCTGATCTGCCCTTCTCGCTTCGGCGGCGTCAGCGGATTTTAAAGCAGCCTGGGACGCACGCTGCCTTGCGGCGGCGAGCGCTTCAGAACGTCGACCGGGATCAATCGCGGTTACGCGTTCGGTGCTTTGTCCAACTGTTGCATCCATATTCAACTCCCCCGCCCCTGTTTATCCAATCGGGGATAAAGAGGGGCGAAGAAAACTTTCTAGGCGAAAAGCGCCAGGATGGCGTTCGGCGCCGCGTTCGCGATTGACAGCGTCTGGATCGCCAGCTGCTGTTGAACCTGCAACGCCTGCAGACGTGAGCTCTCACGTGCGAGGTCAGCATCGACCAAATTGCCGATCGAGACTTCCAGCGCATCAGAAACACGTGTCAGAAGCCTGTCCTGAAGGCCCAGGGCTTTTGAGCCTGAACCCAGCTCACCAAGCGCCGTCGACAGTGCAGTAATCGCGTTGTCGATATCTGTGATCTCCGTCTGCGAACCCAAGACGGTCGCCAGATCAGCCCCGGTGGCGCTGACATTGACGATACCACCGCCGATCGAAAGATCCTGTGCCGCAACCGTAATGGTCGACGAGCCGTCCGTACTGGCGATAACGGTCAAATCCGCAGCGCCATTTTCAATCAGATTGCGGCCGCCCAGCGTTGCTGAATCGACGAGACGCGTGACCTGGTCTGCGAGGTCAGCATATTGATTCTGGATCAGCGTACGATTTGCAGCACTCAGCGAGCTGTCGGTTGCCTGCGCCGCCAGGGCGCGCATTTCAACGAGAACGTCGGAGATTGCTTCACCAGCCGCGAGAGCGACATCCGTCGTGGAAACGCCAATGCGCAATGCCTGCTGTACGGACTCGATGGAGCCGAGCTCGGCGCGCTGCTGTTGCGCCAGTGCAAACAACGCCGGGTTGTCTTTGGCGCTGGAGACCTGCAAGCCGGTCGAAACGCGGCGCTGCACGTCCTGCAGATTATCTGTGATGCGGGTTAGATTTTGGAGGGCGACGAGGGCGCCCGGATTCGTATTGACATTGTTGACCATGGGTCAGTTCCCTTTCTGGGGTTATGAACGGCGATTTTTTCGCCGGACCACGCAATCCATCGCGCGCGGACGCCAGATACGGAGCAAGAGCCGCGCCGGGTTCATAACTTGGTAAGAAGCGTTAATTTGAGGTGCAGAGACCAGAAAACACAAGGATTTTCAGGTAAGCCTAATAGACCGTAAACGGATTATTATGCCAGGAGGGTAGTTTTGACCCGGCAATATTTGCCGGGCACGGCACTTTTTTCCTAGCGAAAGAGCGATCAGTTTTGGTTTGCTTCCTGCGCCAGGTTCTGGTTTGTGGCGTTTTCGAACCGCGAAACCAGTTCCGACTTTCGCTGAAAACGCTCTTTTTGTTTGTCGCGTTTTCGAACCGCGAAACCGGTTCCCACTTTCGCTGAAAACGCTCTATTGAGCGGCGGCAGTTTTGCCGGTCAGCCCGTCCATCATGATGCGGTTCACGTCAATCAACGGATCGACGCTTTCCTGCTTGCGCATGACATCACTGGAATAGGACGAAACCCAACGGCTGAGGCCGATTATTTGCGCACGTGTGTCCTTGGGAAGCTGATTGCCCGGGTTTGCGCAATCACTCGCCAAGGCGCCCCAAAGTTGACGGTTAAGATCGATCGCTTTTACTAATGTTTTTAGGTCACTATGGCCACTTGTTGAGGCCTCAATGAGGGCGCGTGTCACCTTTGTAAACGCACGATACTCCGTATCACGCGGATTGGCCGTTTGCTTTTGCGCTTGCAGATAAGCGTCATGCGACATTGGTCAGCCTCTCATCTTCAAATTCCATCAACGAGCGACATGCGGTTAATGCTTTGTAAAATTCACCATTTGCAACATGGGCCGCGAGCTTGGTGCAAACCTCCAGTGCGTCAACGTTAATGACGGCGTCTGCGAACTGTTTCAAACGCAGTTCATATTCGGCGTGCATTTCGTCATGCATGGCCGGTTCCAGGTACATCATCATGACCGGCAGATAGATTCGTTTCGCTGGCGTATTCGCATCTTCCGGCTGAAGGATATCACTCTCTCGCAAGACCCTCGCTTTGTTTTCCACAACCAGGCTCGCACGGCGATCACCGTTGACGATGACCGCGCCGTTGATGGCCGCTCGCTCGCCAGGTTTTAGAGTTAATTTCAACACCATTGCGTCCCTCCGGATCCCATCGTAAACCGGCTTTGTTAAGGAAACTTTGGCGGCCAAAATCACTCTAATCCGAGAAGAAAATGACCCGAAAGTATGAACGTGTACCGGAACTCAGCCTGAAATCCTTTACGCAAGGCAGCGAGACCGACCGGAATGCGTTTCGTGAGGCGCTTTATGACGGATTCAAGTATTTCGGCTTCATTATATTAAAGGACCACGACGTGGATCGCGCGCTGTTACAGCGTGCCTACGACACCAGCGCCGGTTTTTTTGCGCTGCCAGAGGATGAAAAACAACTCTACGTTGCAGGACAAGACGGACAACGCGGCTACACCGCATTTGGCCGCGAGCACGCCAAGGATTCTGATTTCCCGGATCTAAAAGAGTTTTGGCATGTGGGCCGTCAGTTCGAAACGGGCTCTCCCCTTGCTGACATCTACGCGCCAAACTTATGGCCAGCCCGGCCGCCGCGTTTTTACGAAACATTCGTCACACTCTATGACGCACTTGAAGAAGCGGGCCTCAGCATGCTGGAAGCGCTGGCGCCGTCCCTTGGCGTCGCGGATGACTATTTCCGCGGCATGGCGACCGACGGCAATTCGATTTTGCGGCTTCTCCATTATCCCCCGGTGCCCGCAGGCACAGACCCCAATCATGTCCGTGCAGCCGCTCATGAAGACATCAACCTCATTACGATCCTGGTGGCCGCCAATGGCGGCGGTCTTGAACTATTGGATCGAGACGGCAATTGGCTGCCGGTTGAAACAGAACCGGACAACTTGATCGTTGATGCGGGCGATATGCTGGCCCGGGTCTGCAATGACATCATTCCGGCGACAACACACCGTGTTGTGAACCCGACAGGCCCGAATGTTTCGCGCTATTCCATGCCCTATTTCATGCATCCCCACCCGAATGCGGTGCTCTCATGTCTTGAGAGTTGCAAGAACGCGGAAAATGGTTTTGTGGCCAAATATCCGGATATAACAGCGGGTGAATTTCTAAAGCAGAGGCTACGCGAAATCGGCCTGGCGGCGTAGCGGATTTTGCGTCTCTCTATAAAAAGAACAAAACATATTTTTATGCGCGTTCCTGCGCATTGTACGCCTGCAGTGCTGTCATACAGCGCCTAAGCCAAGCAGCGTCCGAACAGGAACTCAAAAACAGGCCGTGGAGCAAGTTCTACTACCTTGTACCTACATAGAATTGAATGAGACATCGTTCTTGCCCTTTAACTGGACAATCACAACTCTCTGCGCCCAACGCCCGTTATTTATTGATTGTCAAACGGAAATATGATTGAGTTTAACTGTACATCGAACAACATACTGGTTCCCGTAACGACTAGAAGCGGTGCGTACATCTTTCATGCGAAGCAATTCTTCGCAGACGCGCTTCAAGTACATAGAAATTGTGTTTCGAACGACGGTTTTTTGATCGCGCAAGTTTCGCATCGCTGCGCGGCTTTTGATCCCGTTGTCAACAAATCGGGGAGAAAACATGCGCAAATCTATACTTCATTCATTTATGGTGTCTTTCGCTGCGGCGGCACTCGCATCTTGCGCAACCGCCCCACCGCAAATCGATACCACCTCGCCAGAACCTGGCGGAAAACGCGTTCAAATTGGACAACAACCTTCAACCGAGGCGCTGTCCAAATACAGCCGCTTTGTCATTGTCGGTAATGTCATCAAAGGGGAATCATACTGGCGCGGAAAGAAGATTGTAACCGATTGGAAGATTGAGGTTGTTCGCAACCTGAAAGGCGACGCGCCCAAGAGGGTGACAGTGACGACCCTTGGCGGCGCCGTTCCCCCCTTTACGCAATATGCAACGCATTCCCCGCGTCTCCGCGAAGGCGAGACAGCGATATTGTTCCTGTCTTCGCCTGACGCCAAAGCGGGCGAAACAGGCATAGAAAATCTTGTGATTACCGGCGGAGAATACGGAAAGCTTCCATTGCTCCGGCCTGGACAAGCGAAATCGCGACTCAAAAACAATCGTCGATTGACCCGTTACGTAGATTCGATCGCGCAACAAGTCAGATAGGGGGAATTTATGACAACGCACAAAAACAAATTTTCTTTGATTGTTAGCGTCGGCGCAATATGCGCGGCTTTGGTCGCAACGCCCGCTCAGGCTGCCAGCGATATCGAGCATATCTATATGTCGACTTATTTTGACCGTCAGTGGCTCACATCCGTGATGCCATTACAGTGGTCTCTGCACGAGGACGGGGTCGTGGACAACGACGCCATCATCGTCACAAACGCAGCAGCCGTCACTGCGCTCACGAATGGCTTCAATGTTTGGAATACGGTGCCGACGTCGAGTTTGACGGCCGCTTACGCCGGCGAGACCACGACAGCGACGGCGGGGTGCGATTTTGAAAACATTGTGACGTGGTCAGACAACGCCACCATCGGGCTGGGTGGAATTTTGGGGGTTTTGGCTGTTGGCATCACCACCACTTATGACGGCCCGACAATCACTCTAAACAATACAAACCGGATTGGCGTTTCATGCGTCGACACACAGGGCGTGGGGGGCCCAGTCAATATTGATCCGGTCACTTACCCGAACGGCACGGTGCTGACCCCGGGTACAATCCTCGACATGGACATGGTGTTTTATTCCGGCGCAAACCTTCTGGGCAATCAGCTCTGGGTCACGGTTCCGAACGCAACCGCCAACCAAGCCGATATCCAAGCGGTCGGCGCGCATGAATTTGGCCATTTGTTCGGTCTTTCCCATAGCAGCCTCGCCTATTCGCCAGCAAATGACCGCGTAACGATGTTTCCCATTGCCGACATCACAGACGTGACGTTTCAGAACAATGTGCGCACGCTGGAACTGGATGATATTGTTTCTGTTGGGCGTAATTATCCGAGCACGGGTTTTTGGCCTGGCGGTGGCGCACCCTTCACGACCGGCGCAATCAGCGGCAATGTTGCCCGTGCCGATGCGACCGGCGCCCAGGGCGCGCGCATTTGGGCATACTCAACAAGTGATCTAACGAAACCGGTCGTGGAAGCTTTTACCGCCACAGATTCAGATGCTGACGCGACCGTTGGCGCCGGCGACTACACACTCCCCGGCCTTCCGCCTGGGGACTACTATATATGCGTCCTGCCCTGGAACAACGACGTTCCGGACACCGACGCGGACAACCCGGACCGGTACACATTGTCGACCATAGACAATAATGTCGCCAGCGAGAGTTTTTACACGGAGTGTTTCGACGATACGAGCTTTTCTCAAACAGAACCGAATTTCGGTTTTATACCAAATACAGTCAGTGTCGCAAATGGCGCGACAACGCCGAATATTGATTTTACGCTCTCTTCGAAATCAGACATCATGCTGGTGATGGACCGTAGCGGTTCAATGAATGGAGGTTCAGGCGACGGCGTCACGACAAAAATCCAAGCGCTTCGGGACGCCGCCGATGAATTCATCGATTATATCGACCTGGCGGGCGGTCATCGCGTAGGCCTTGTTCAGTTCGAAGAGATCCTCCAGCCATTTGTTCCACCTTTCGATCTCACGCAACTCGACAGCAGCAATGTTGGCGGCGCACATACGGCTATTGGCGACATGTCTGCCGGCGGCTGGACGAATATCATCACGGGCGTTGATGAAGGCGTCGACCAACTAACGAACATATTGTCACCAAATCCTCGCCAGATAATGTTGTTGTTCTCCGACGGACGGCACAATCGCCCGGTTGGATCCGATTTGAACGACATCAATGCTATGGTCGTCGACAATGATGTCGAACTCTACTCTGTCGGCTTCGGCACTGACGTTGACGACACCATCCTGACACCGATTGCAGCGAATACAGGCGGTTATCATGTCAACGAACAGGATCTGTCGCCAATAGAATTGTCAAAGCGGTTCCTGGAGATCGCGGCGCTCGCAGCGGATGATTCGATGATGATCGATCCCCGCTTCACTGTCACAAGGCAAAATGAGGTTAAACTCGAGACCGTTTTAACGTCTGACGACAAAAATGTGACCTTCGCTCTTCATTGGACGACGCGCGACGACAATCGCGTTAGAGCCGGAATTGTGGCGCCGTCTGGTTGCGTGATGAACAGGGCTCGAAGTTCCGGACTTGATACGCGATCCGGCGATACCTATCGCCTCATGCGCATTTCGCTGCCGGCGCGGTGCCGTGGGCGAACGGAACATGCAGGCACATGGCGCGTCGTTGTCTCGGGTGGTAAAATGGGCGCGCGCGAGAGCGAAGTCGTCGATATTGCTGCGCTCGGCCAAACCCCCCTCAGGCTGTTTACAGACGTGAAGGTAGTCGATGCAGGATTTCTCCTGAAAGCAAAACTCGTTAATGACGGAGCGGTGTTAAGAAAACAGCCAGCGAGCGTTGCCGCCGTGACGACACTGCCGAGACCATGGACACGAGACAGTGAAAAGGCCGATGGCGCGGGGACACGCGGCAATCATGGCTTAGTAGTAAATAGAGGACCTGCAGGCGCCCGTGAGAGCGAGCCTAGCCTGGCATTTGTGCGGCCGGGCGACAAAGAACAACGTAAATTCCAACTCGAAGACAACGGCAAATGGCCGGACGAAAAAGCAGGAGACGGAATTTACACTGGCTATCTGAAAGCCGAAGCGCCAGGACCCTACAAATTCCGAATCGTCAGCAAAATTCGACATGGCGGTGAAACGGTGCGTCGCGAATCTGTCGTTGGCAGTGTTTACGGAAAACGTTAGGCTTTGAAGACGGTGCGATTCAGGAGCAGCACAAATATTACCGTTGCTGATATGAGACTTCGCCTCCGGCTTGTTGTGGGCTAGATTGGCGGCCATGAGTGCCGCCGAAACAGAAACAGATAATTTTACGCCACGGCGCGCTGCTGTGATTGCTGCAGGCGTCACGGCATTCATGCTTGTCTTTCGCCCCTTCGGCATAACAATCGACAATCCGGCAGCGCTCTTTATTATCCTCGGCTTCGCACCGCTGAATTTTAGCGCCATGATATTGACGCATATGGCGCCGTCACGGGGCGGTTGGCCGGGAGGCGCGGCGCGCATCGGCGCCATCAGCCTTGCCAATATCATCTACATTTCATTGCTGGCCGGCAAAAACGCAAGTGCGACCACTAGCGTGAAGGTGGCGCTCGTCACGCTTCTCGTCGTGGCCGCCGTTGGGTTATGGAATCGCGAACGCTCACTGCGGCAGGAAGTTCTTGAGCTGCGCGCCCGACCTGCGGGACCCGGCGGCGACGCCATCACATTGCGTGGTGAAGGCGACAAAGAGATCGTGCGGCTCGCGCCCCAGGCGCTTCAATATATCCGCGCTAATGGCAATTATGTGGATGTGCATTTCATTAAAGCCGGCGCACCGGACAGTCTCCTGCTGCGTGCGACGCTCACAGGCATTGCCGCCCAAGCACCTGAGGGCTCTTTGACAAAGGTCCACCGCTCTTATTTCGTCAATCTCACCGCCGCCCACCGGCTGGTCCGCAGCGGCGGCAAAATGCATGTCGAATTTGAGGGCGGCGCCCGGGCGCCGGTATCGCGGGCCTATTATCAGTCCACGCGCGCCGCAGCACTCGCTTGACCCCACTCATCCCGTAACCCGGTCATTCGCCCCAAACCACTGGAATAGGACACAGAATTTACGCCACGGTCGGCTTCCACAAACTTGGAGGCGAATATGAACACAACACTGCGATGGGCAGGCGCCGGCATGGCGCTGGGCGGGATATTGATTGTCGGGCGCATGGCGCCGATCTTTGCGATCTTGCCGGACGATATGGCGTTTCCGCCCGAGGCGGCGGAAGATCTTGTGCGTCTGGTGGATCTTGCCGGTTTCCGCTGGCAATTGTCTCATGGACTGGGTTTCGCAGCCGTCATCCTCTTTATTGCCGGCTATTGGGCCCAGGCGGGCGCCCTCGCCGATGCCGGTCATCGTATCATCGGCAGGATCGCCGCACTCATCGCAACCATCGCCTTCGGATCCTTCGCAGTCGCGCTGTTAACGGACGGTTTCCTGTTTCCAGAGGCCGCCATGGCCTTCCTGGCCGGCGGCCCGAAGGCGCCGTCGCTCGTCGAAGCCGCCGGCGTTCATGAGCAGGCGCTGCTGTTTTTCACCCCGGCAATGTTTCTCATGTTTGTCGCCATGGCGGTTTTATCATCGCGCCTTTTGCACGGGTTCATTCACTCCCGCTGGCTTGGAGGGTTCGGCATGATTGTCGGCGTCGCCGGCCCGACCGCTTATCTTTTTGGCGTCACCGGCCCCAACTGGAGCAATATGCAGATCAGCGGCTCGCTGATGATGCTCGGCTTCTTGTGGCTCTTTTTAATCGGGCTGGTCAGTTTGTTTGGACGGGGTGTGCGACAGAGTCACTAAAGGCAACATCTTAGTTGGCGCATCCCCACCGAGTTTGCCAGCGTATGAGCTCACCGTCTTTCGTAGATGATTGCGCCATCAACGATCGTCATCAATATTTTCCCATCAAGCAGCTTAGCCGGATCGGTTTCCGACAAGACAAACGGATCAGAATCCATCACCGTCAGATCCGCCCAGCGCCCTGCATCGATAATACCAGTCTCGTCTTCACGAAAACTCGCAAAGGCAGACCAGTGGGTATAGGCGCGCAAAGCCTCATCGACGTTGAGGCGTTCTTCTGGATACCAGCCGCCGGCCGGTTCAAGGTTTTTATCGCGCCGCGCAATTGCAGAATGAAGACCATAGAAAATATTATGGTCTGATCCGGGATTATCCGCATTAAATGTGAGGCGCGCGCCCGAACGCCGCAATGTGCGCCAGGCATAGGCCCCGCGGATGCGTGTCGCGCCCAACCGGTCCTCGGCCCATGTTTTGTCTTCCATGGCGTGGGGCGGCTCCATTGAGGCAATCACATCGAGCGCCGCAAAGCGCGGCATGTCGTCGGCGTGGACCACCTGCGCATGCTCAACCCGGTGGCGGTTCGCTTTCACGCCCATGTTTTCGACCATCACCGCCTCGAGAATATCAAGCGCCTCGCGATTGCCCGCATCGCCAATGGCGTGAATGCCGATCTGAAAACCCGCCTTCATCACCTCTGCGTTGAGTTCTCGGTTAAAACCATAATCATCGCCGCTGACGCCGCGATGACCGGGTTTGTCCGCATAGTCCTCCAACAATCGCGCGCCGCGTGAGCCCAGCGCGCCGTCATAATAGGCTTTAACGCTTCTGGTCACCAGCATACTGTCATTATCCGTATCGGGACCTTTCTCAATCCATTCGCGGATCAGCTCCTCATCCCGCAGGGAGAGCATGGCATAAAACCGCAGCGGCAATGCGCCGTCCGCTTCAAGTCTTTCAAGCGCTGCCATCGACGCGGCATCGACCCCCGCCTCATGCACGGCCACATAACCGTCTTTTGCCATCTGATTGAGGCCGCGTAAGACCCGGTCTGCCAGTTGTTCAGCCGAGGGCGGCGGGACAATCGCATCGACCATGGTTGTGGCGTTATTAAGAAAAAGTCCGTTGGGTTCGCCGTCTTCGCCCAGCCGCATCTCGCCGCCGACGGGAACTTCCGCATCCGCTGTAATGCTCCCTGCGCCGAGCGCCGCCTGATTGACCCAGGCGGCAAAGCCGTGAAGGCCGTCAAGCGCTACCGGGTGATCGGGCACAGCTTCGCTGAGCAGCGTCTTGTCAGGATAGCGACTCGCCCAGGCGCCCTCGTCCCAGCCGCTGCCCAAAATCCACGTTCCTATTGGCGTTGTTTTCGCGCGTTCAGCGACCAGCGCCACTGCCTCTTCCTCTGTGGCAATATCGGTTAAATCAACATT
The DNA here is from genome assembly GCA_021776335.1 of Hyphococcus sp. Taxonomy (GTDB): domain Bacteria; phylum Pseudomonadota; class Alphaproteobacteria; order Caulobacterales; family Parvularculaceae; genus Hyphococcus. The sequence continues at coordinate 722,547 of JAJFGB010000009.1, read as the reverse complement.
TTGAAGTTTCGCGCCCAGTTCAACAACATGCGTATGGGAATCGATCAGACCGGGAACGATGGTTGCGCCTTTCACATCGACAACCTGCGCGTCCCCTCGGTTCATGGCGAGCGCTGCATGGTTGTCGCCAACAAACATGATTTTTCCATTGTCGATCACGATCGCTTCAGCGTCGGGGCGCCAGCCTTGATCGTCGTGGGGCGCCGCTTCGCTGATCACACCATCGGGCGACGGCTCGGGCCAGCGCATTGTGTAGACACGGCCATTGACAAGGATGAGATCGGCCGCAGCTATTTCGCTATCCGTCGCATCGCTGGTTGGCTCGCCTGATGTCTCACCGGCGCAGGCCATAAGCGCGATCGATAATGCTGCGATGAACAGTGATCTCATGGATTTTGCCCCGTCTTATTTGTGCGAACCGGCATCCGCGGTAATGCCGGTATAGCACCGATCTCCGGGGTTTTCACGGGGCATGTTTGGCTGCGGCGGGCTGGCGATGCGGCATCGCGAAGGCGACCAAGCAAAAGGCTAAGCGCATCCACATCTCATCACGTCATTGCGGACTTGATCCGCAATGATGGTGTGATTGAATGGCGCAACCAGTTCTTCACCCCAAGCCGACAGAACCTATATGGGTTGTGCGTCCTGAAACTCTTTGATGCGCGATGCGCGAAAATCGCGCGGGGTCATTCCAACGTCCTGTTTGAAAGTGCGATTGAAGGGACCGATCGAATTAAACCCGCATTCAAATGCAATAGCCACTATAGAACGGTTATCGTTTTTGGCGTCCAGCAAGGTCTGCCTGGCGTGAGCAATACGGCGTGAATTGATAAAATGATTGAAATTTCGATATCGCAACTGCCCTGTAATACATTGCGTAACCTTGTAATCATGTTCGCCGAGCGCCTCTGCGAACTTCGCAACCTTCAAATTCGGTGTTGTGAATATCGTTTCGTTCTCCATCGCGTCGAGAATGCGTCGCGCCAGGGCTTCGTCGCTGGCCGCCGGAGATAGAGGCGATGAAGGCGATTTCGAGGGCGCTAATGCCTTCCCGTCAATTAATGGATTGCGTTTACGGAATGAAATAGCAGCCCGGCTTCCGATAACGCCGCAAAGCGCACAACCGGCAAGCACAACATCTCTCCATTGCGTCGCGTAACTCGCCTCATCAATATTGATTGCCCACACCATAGAAACTGCGATCATCGCGCCAAAGACAAAAACAAAGATCTGGCGAAACCGGCGTTCAGGCCGGGGCATTTGCACGCCATATCCCGATAACGCTTCAACGAAAATGAGCGCGAGCGCACTAAAGCACACCAGTGACGCAGCATTCCCCACAATACGGCGTAATTCGCCGGACAACCCCATGGCGGACGACTCGCCAATGATTGCCCAACCGGATTCTATCGCCACAACGGCGCCGACCGCCAGGATCGGCCAGCGTTCAGCAGATTTCGCCGGGCGAAACAACGACCGTGAAAAAAGCCATCCCCAGGCGCAGCCAGCGGACCCGCCGATTGTGACGATGTAAGACAGCGGGCCGGATAACCCGCTGTATAATATCGGAATGTTTGAAAAAGCGACGGATGCGACAAAAACCCACCAAACGATAACATAGGGCTCAGTCTGGCGAATTTTGCTCGTGATCTTGTCTGCGATCACTGAGATTGCGTCGCCGGTGGGCGCGGTCAAAACCAGATCATGACTAAGTTTAGACATTTTCATCAGGCTGCTCATTCCTTCTTATCATGATTAATGTCGCTTTTTTGCAACGATGCTTAAAGCCAGTATCCGAAATCATTGGCCGTTTTCCAAATCGGCGAGACCTGATCCATCAATTCGAATTCTTCTTCGAACGCGCCGCAAATTCAATGCGCGGAGCGATGAACCGGTATTCTGAGCAGCTAAGTTTGTGAAATATGGCAAGAAATCGCAATTTTCCCCATGACAACAATGCAGGTCTGAAAAACCGCTGCTTGCCCTGCTTACACGGAATCCCCCACCCCCAATCTAAAAAGGATCAAACCTCGTGACGACTGTAACCAGCGATATGTCAGTTCAACCGGGCCGATGGCCCGACCGCCTCTTACAATTTTCAGGCGTCCTTTGGTTCTTTTGCGCAGCCATCGGACAGTGGATATTCGCCTATTACGTCGCCGCGCTTTATATCCCCTTGCTCGCGCGAAAAGGATTACCGGGGCTCGGTGATTCGCATTTGCCAGACGGCTATATTCCTGGCGATGCCCTCGGCAATCTAGCAATAGCCATCCACGTCGTTATCGCAGTCATCATTATTAGCGGCGGACCGCTTCAACTGATCCCGCAGATACGAAATCGATTTCCCGGCTTTCACCGGCTGGTGGGTCGCACCTATATGATTACGGCCGTGATAACGAGTGCGGCCGGTCTCTATTTGGTTTGGACACGCGGCGTCGTTGGCGGCCAGGCGGGCCACATCGCCATTAGTCTGGACGCGATCCTTATCATCAGTTTTGCAGCTATTGCCGTGCGTTTCGCCATCGCGCGAAAAATTGATCAGCATCGCCGCTGGGCGATGCGGCTATTTATGGTTGTGAGCGCTGTCTGGTTTTTCCGGATTGGCATGATGTTTTGGTTCATGGCGACGGGCGGCGTCGGTATAGATACGGAAACATTTACCGGGCCCTTCATCACATTCTGGTACTTTGGGCAGATGTTTGTTCCACTCATTATTCTCGAGATCTATTTTCGCGCGCAGGACCAAAGCGGCGGCGCACCCAAATTGGCGGTGGCGCTTCTGGTCACGCTCGCAGCGGGCGCTACTGCTATAGGCATATTTGCAGCAACGATGGGCATGTGGTTTCCGAGACTTTAAAACAGGGCGGATTTTGATTCTTGTGACCGGTCACGATCACTCCTTTCAATATCCGCCTCCGCCCCCTGGCAGCCGCCAACCCAAATCTCAAAATACCTCATGGCAGAAATACACTTCGATCAAACAAGTTTCGCCTCTCTGGATATTTTCGGTAGTTTGCGGCTGCAAATGACGACTTCGCTTTTAACGCCGGATCGCACTTCAAAGCAGCTTTGCGATGTGCCGTTCGATGGCCGCGGGGGTGTCCTGCGGCCCGAACCGTCCAGTCACCTTGCCGTCCCGGTCGACCAGGAATTTCGTAAAGTTCCATTTGATGCTGCGGGAACCCGCAAGGCCAGGCTTTTTGCCTTTGATCCACTTATATAGGGGATGGGCGCTGGCGCCGTTCACATCGACTTTTTGAAACATCGGAAAAGTCACATCAAAGCTGGTGGAACAGAAATTGGCGATTTCCTGTGCGTTGCCCGGTTCCTGCGCGCCGAACTGGTTGCAGGGAAAGCCGAGAATAACAAATCCCTTATCCGCATATTTACGATACAGCGCTTCAAGCCCGTCATATTGCGGCGTAAACCCGCATTTGCTCGCGACATTCACGACCAGAATGACTTTACCCTGATAATCACTGATGGCAGCGTCAGAACCATCGAGATGTTTGACGTCAAAATCATAAATCGAAGCGGGCATCGGCGTCCTTAAAAAGTTGCGGGCTCACAATGCCAGCAGGTTTCCATAAAGTCTGATCCAATGGGGCTGCCTGGCGGCACCTCTGGAGTTGCGTCTTTCGCAGAAAATGAAGTCGCCGGTCGATTGAGATGCGCATTAACGCGCTGCGTCAGCCATGCATTGTGATTGCGATTGCCGGGCGAACCGCCGAAAAATCCCGGCGCCAGCCGATTGGCGAGCGCGCGCAATTTAGCATCGGCATGGGCGCGCACTGCCGGCGCCGCGCGTTCATTCAGCGACAAATCAATCAATGTGGAAACGAAACGATTTTGCAGAGCGCGTGCTATTTCTTTGTGGCGCGCACTCGGCGGCTCTGTAAAAACTTTCGCTTCAATTGCAATGAGCAATTCTTCAAAGCCCAAGCTTGAGGCATCACGGCGTTGATATTCAACAAGCCGTGCTGCGCGCGCCGGGTGCATCAACGCGGTCAACGTAACGGTCGCTGCACTGTCGGCTGCGTTTAAGATGTCAAATACCGGCTCGGTGTTACCGCCGAATGTCTCTCCGCCGCCAAAGGCGCCATAACCGCCGAGCGGCGGCGTTAGCTGATTGAGTAGAATATCCGGCAAGTCCAGGGCAGCTGGATCAAGGGTTTCAATCAATGCAGCAAGGGCGCGGCGCTGTTCAATGTCATCCACGGGAACTCCAACGTCCAATGCATCTCCGCTTAGCTTGTAGGAGAACTCAAAGCCGCCAACCAGTTTCGCCGCCGCCGCGACCTGATAGCGGTGATAGAGATAAACCGGCACAATAACCTGACGCAGATCAGCGATCGGCTGGCCATTTCGGATTGACCGGCTGCTGAATCTATCAAGTGCTATTTTACGCACAGCCATGGTCTCCAAAAGCGCGTCGACAGCATTTTCGCCATTATCCCAAACACTGGCATAGGGATGTCCGGTGCCAACACTGCGCGCTTCCCGGTCGCCGACAAAACGAAGCCCAGTCGCATAACCATCACGCAAAACACTCTCGAGCGCCGCGGCCTCATCTAAATCTTCGGAAAACTCTGCGTAGAGCCATGTCGCAGAGAGCTTGTCCCATTCGCCAATACCCACGGCATAGGCGTTTGATAACTCAAGACTGCCCGTCTCTGTCACGGTGACATAGGGCGCGGGGTAATCCATCACTGACGCGCGATTGTTCGACGACGCCGCGAAATTATGCGCAAAACCAAGCGTGTGTCCCACCTCATGCGCGGAAAGCTGTCTGATCCGCGCCAGCGCGAGATCAACCGGATCATTCGCCGCGCCGGTCCCGGAAACTGCCGCACCAGCAAGACCTTCAAAAATCATTCGGTCCTGACGTACGCGCTGGCTACCCAGAATAACGCTCGCCTTGATCATCTCTCCGGTGCGCGGATCATGAACACCGCCGCCATATGACCAACCGCGCGTCTGACGATGCGTCCACTGAATAACATTATAACGGATATCGCGAGGATGTGCGTCCTCCGGCAATAGCTCGACGCGATAGGCATTTTCAAATCCCGCGGCCTCAAAAGCATCCGCCCACCACGAAGCGCCTTCGATCAATGCGTTGCGCACCTGCGCGGGCGCCCCGGAATCTACATAAAAGACGATGGGGTTTTTTACCGGGCTTTTTGCGCTCGTGGGGGCTATTTTTTCGAGGCGAAAGCGACGCGCAAAAGCTTGTCTTACGCTGGCATCAAGCGGGGTTGAGAAATCGTAAAAAGGCACTTCGATGGCGCCGGCGCGCTGATCGTACCGTCTCGAAGCATAACCGTCAGCGGGCAAGCGCACCAATGAGTGATGTTGCATCAGGGTGATCGCCCGCCCATCGGCGGCTGTCGCTGACACCTCGTCACCCGGCTTGTCGCTGGTCAGCGTCAAAAGGGTATCGAATTCCACATTGTCCGGAAACGTCAGAGCGGCGCCAACGTCAGAAAAGCTTCTGTCCGACGCAATAGAATAATCACCGCCTTGCGGATGTGCTTTCAATACACCGCGCACGTCCAATGCGTCACGACCGAGAAAGCCAGCCAAATCTAAGAGCAATTCGCCATCTGGTCCTTCGGCAATAATGTCGCTTGCCCATAGAACGGAACGGGCAAATGATTCCCGGACCGCTTTTTTCTCAAGCGGATTATCAGCGCTCGCGCGATAATTCCAGTTTTCCTGCTCGGCGATCAATTTACCGCCAATGCGGCGAAAGGCGATGAGAGAGCCATTATCAAATAACCCGCGATCAAGACCGATCGGATTTGATCCGAGACCTGACGTCAGACCGGCGGCATAGATTGCACGCAAGGAGAGGCCGTCTTCATCTGGCGCGGGAAAAGCCGCCAGAATTTTCCCGTTCTTTGCGCCAGCGTAGATTGGTAAAAACCCGTCCCTGCGCTCCAAATCCGTGACCGCCTCAAGCCAGGTATCGCTGGCTGGCGCCTTGGCGCTGCTCTCATCAACAACCGGCGCAGTCTCGCCTTTGTCGCCGCCGGAACAGGCGACCATCATCATCGCTGCTATAATGGCTGTAAAAATCCGGATCATGTGTATAACTCTCCCGCTTCCGCGCGAAAACTGCCGGATTTTTCGGCAGAAATCAAAGCCCCGCTAAATCCCACAACCTATCGTCCTGCTGCAACGCGCCGTTGCACCTATAGGGGCGAAACCTATAGTAGCCCGTCAAGGCACCATTACCGCCATCAGCAGAGTTATATCATCGTGAAATTCGTCGGAACCAAAGACTATATCGCCACAGAAGATCTCAAGGTCGCGGTCAATGCCGCGGTCACGCTTCAGCGCCCGCTTCTCATCAAAGGCGAGCCCGGCACGGGCAAGACCGTCCTGGCGATTGAAGTCGCCAAAGCCCTCGGCGCACCGCTGCTCGAATGGCATATCAAATCGACAACCAAAGCCCATCAGGGCCTCTATGAATATGATGCGGTCGCTCGCCTGCGCGATGGACAGCTGGGCGAGGAACGCGCGCGCGATGTTCGTAATTACATCAAGCGCGGCAAATTGTGGGAAGCCTTTACGGCCGACGAGCGGCCGATATTGCTGATTGATGAAATCGACAAAGCCGACATCGAGTTTCCGAACGACTTGCTGCAGGAACTCGATCGCATGGAATTCTTTGTGTATGAAACCGGCGAAACCATCAAGGCGGAAAACCGCCCCATCGTCATCATCACGTCCAACAATGAAAAAGAACTACCAGACGCCTTTTTGCGGCGCTGCTTTTTCCACTACATAAAATTTCCCGATGCGGAGACGATGGAGGAAATCGTCAATGTTCATTTCCCCGACATCAAAAAGCGTTTGATCTCTGACGCTTTGAAGATATTTTATGAAGTCAGGGAAGTGCCGGGCCTTAAGAAAAAACCGTCGACATCAGAACTGCTGGACTGGCTGAAGCTGCTTCTCTCGGAGGATGTCCCCGAAGAAATCCTGTCCGAGCGCGATCCAAGAAAAGCCATTCCGCCGCTGCATGGCGCGCTTTTGAAAAACGAGCAGGATGTGCATCTGTTTGAACGACTTGCGTTCCTGGCCCGGCGCGAGGGCGTTTAGGACGCCTTGCGAAAAGTTACGCATAGCATCAACGCCAATGGACTTACGCATTTCGTTCGCGACAGCGGCGAGGAAACAGCGCCGGTCGCAATCCTGCTGCACGGGTTTCCGGACTCGTCTGCTGTCTGGGAAAAAGTAACGCCGTTGTTAGTCGCCGCCGGCTTTCGCGTGATCGCGCCGGATCTGCGTGGTTTCGGCGAGACCGATATGGCGGCGCGCAAGGCTGACTACGATCTCAACACCGGTTCGATTGTCGATACTCTTGAAATTGCGCAAGCTTTAAATATCAAACGCGCTCATCTTGTGGGACATGATTTTGGCGCGCCCGTCGCATGGGGCCTTGCCGCACGACATCCGAACCTGTTCGTCACGCTGACTGCACTTTCTGCCGGTCATGTGCGCGCTTATTTAAAAGCAGGCCCCGAGCAGCTGCGCATGAGCTGGTACATTTTGTTTCATCAATTGCGCGGGCTTTGCGAGGCCGCATACCGATTTAACGACTGGGGGCTGTTGCGCCGCCATTGGTCGCCCCATGGAGATATCAATGATGTCATCGCTAATTTATCGCGGCCGGGACGCCTCACTGCCGGACTTAACTGGTATCGCACAAACATCTCACTTGCCAGGATGATGAACCCACCCGCCTTTGGCGCATTCGGTGAAGAGATCGTACGCATTCCGACGCTCGGCGTCTGGAGCACCGGTGAAAAATACCTGAGCGAGAAGCAAATGATCAGCTCCTCCAGATATGTTAAGGCCCCATGGCGCTATGAACGCATCGACGACGCGAGCCACTGGATTCCCTGTGACGCGCCAGAAAAATTGGCCGCGTTGTTGATTGATCACTGGCGGGCGCATTAGGGCGTAATGCTAATATTCTTCACGATAAAATCGTCAAAGAGCGCCTGCGTTGCTTCATGCATCCCGCGCGTATTGTAGTTCGTTTTGGTAATGACAACGACCAGATCATGGTCCGGCAATATGATCATGCGATTGCCGCCATTGCCGCTCATATAGGCAACCGGGTGAGAGACGTCATTAACCTCATAACGGGACAGCCACCACAAATATCCATATTCAGTTTTGTCATCGATTTTCGCACGCGGCTGCAGCGATTCCTTTATCCATGCCGCTGGAAGAATCTGGGCGCCGTTCCATTCGCCGTCATTCAAATAAAGCTGGCCGAGACGCGCCAACATTGTCGTTGTTAACTCAAGGCCACCGGCTGCCATCACATCGCCCGCGCCGGTTCGCGGCCATGTTACGTCTTCGAGCTCGAGCGGCGTAAACAGGCGCCGCTGCGCATAGGCTTCCAGATCTTCATTCGCGGCGCGGCCTGCAATAAAGCCAACAAGCTGAGCGCCGGCTGTGCAATAGGAAAAAGCGCGGCCATAGGGCTGCTTTTCGGGTGGCGGCGACCAGACCGGAAAACCCCGCATTGGCAGATCGAAATAGAACTGCGCCATATCCTCAACGATATACATCCGCTCCTCATTGCCGCGCGAGAACCGGTTCCAATCGTCGCATTCCAGCGGCGAGCTCATGGTCATGATATCTTCGATTGTGATCGAGTTTTTGCGGCGGTCAGGATTAGCGAATGGTCGTTTGTTGCGAAAGAACTTCACGATCGGCTCATCAACATTTTTGACGTCCCCATCGGCAATCGCCGCGCCGATCAGCATGCTGTTTATGGTTTTTGTTACGCTGCGCGTGTTGTGCCGCGTCGCAGCGTCAGCGCCATTGAAATATTCTTCATAGGCAGCCGCCCCTTCCCTCAATATCATCACGCTCGTCACCGTCTGATAGTCGCCCTTCTCGATTGCGGCTTTCAGGTCATGTGCGATTGCATCCGACCATTGCAGTTTTTCCTCCGCCGCGTGAGCGAGCCCAAAAAATGCAGTGGAAAGGGCTAGAATTGCGATATGAATGCGCATGAGAGCGGCTCCTTGGGTGACAACACAATGACGAAATTCTGGCGGCGTTGCCCATTGATGTCGTCTGAAGATTGGTGAAAGTTGCTGAAGATATAGGGTTCAGGCGATGCCGCCCGCCCAAAGCGACCTAAAGGCGTTCGTTCATGCAATATCGCGTCGATGATTTGCTGGTTGATCTGAGTCATCGACGGGTATCCCGCAATGGCGAGATTCTCGCGTTGCCGGACCTCTCCTGGCGGGTATTTTCGGCCCTTTTGGAAAATGCCCCCAATCCGGTAAGCCTTGACGATCTGGCTGTGATTGCCTGGCAGCGCGATCACGTCAGCGCCGATACGCTCTCCCAGCGGATCAAGCTCTTGCGCCAGGCCCTGGGTGATGATCCCGCAGCGCCCCGCTATATCGCAACCGAGAGAGGCCTCGGGTACCGGTTGGCCGCGCGCCGGGAAATATTTACACCGTCAAAAATCAGCCCGGGCGCCGGAATGAAATGGCTCGCTGGCGGTGTTGCCACAATGGCCGGAATGGCAGTCCTCATTTTTTTCGCCATCACCCCGCCCCAGTCGCCAAAACCAGTTCTCACATCACCCACCAGTACATCCGCTATATCGGTCCGCGACCTTGTAGAACGAGGTGGCGTCTATCTTGCGCGCGGCTCCTATGACGACAATGAAAACGCATTGCGGTTGTACCGCCAGGCCTTGAATGAAGATCCGGAAAATATCCGAGCGATGATCGGGCTCAGCTTTGCGCTTTCTCACCGCGCAACAAAATATGATTATGGCTCGCAGACCGTGCTTGAGGCGCAAGCCCTTGCCGAACAGGCAGTGGATGTAGCGCCGCGTAACGCGCCCGCATGGCATGCGCTGGGTTTTTCAAAAGATGCGCAGGGCCGCGTATCGGAAGCCTTGCGCGCTTACGAACAGGCAATCGCCATTAACCCAAAAAGCGTCAACGCAATCGCCAGCGCCGCCTATTTACTGCAAGTTCAAGGGCGCTTTCACGAAGCGCTATTGCTGGAAAAGCGAGCGCTCGACAATGACGCACCCACGCTTTTTTCATACCTTCAGATCGCATCCGCACTTCACTTGTCCGGACTTGATGACGACGCAGACGCGTGGCTCGCGAGGGCTGAAACACTGACACCCGATAACCCGCTGCTGAAAGACATTCAGGCTGAATATTATCTTACAACAGGCGACTTCGCACGCGTCGCCGATATCACCACGCCAGATCAAAATCCTAACCGTCGCGCGGCTCTTGATGCCCGCTACGGAGAAGCAATGTTGGCGCTCAACAAAGTTGATGAAGCGAGAACCGCATTTCAAACCGCCATGGAACGCGACGAAAATGACACGACCGGCGCGTTTAAACTTGCCGCCCTGGAATACCGTATCAGTAACAAGCCTGACGCCCCTTCCGGCGCACCTCTTATCCTTGCGCTTCGGGAAGACAGGCAGTCGGGTGATCAATGGCCTGAAATTTCAGTCCCCGGCGCCTTTATCTATGCCAGCGCTGGCGATGCCGCAGGCGCCATGGAATTGCTGAACGACGCCTATCGGCTTGGTTATCGCAATTTCAGACGGTTGAAACATTCCCCGTTCCTGACGTCCATTCATGGCGAACCCGTTTTTTTGGCGCTGTTGGCTGACATGGAAAAGGATGTGGCGGCTCAAAGAGCGTTAATCACGAGTGATCAACGGCTCACGCCTTTGTTGACGTCGGGGTCCCTGCCTCCCCTTCCAAAGCCTGAAAAAAGCCCCTAAGCTTACTTTCACTGTTTTGCGTTGAGGGGTATTTGGGGATGGAAGGTTTTTGGGGCGCGCTCCCTATCATCTTTATCGTGTTGTTCTTTTTGCTGCGCAACGTGGCGAACAGCAAACGTCATACTGAGCTTGTCAACAAATTCTCCAGAATTCAGAAAAAGCGCAAAAGCCGCATCATCGCGATTGTCCATCGCCAGGAAGCGATGGGACTGCTTGGCATACCAATGCTGCGCTATATCGATCTTAATGACGCCGAAGACGTCCTTGAAGCAATCCGCAAAACGCCGCCAAACAAACCGTTGGAATTCATTTTGCACACGCCGGGCGGCCTTGTACTGCCGGCCCTGCAGATCGCCCGTGCGATCAAAGCGCATCCAGGCAAGAAAACCGTCTTTGTACCGCATTATGCAATGTCGGGTGGAACACTCATTGCACTCGCCGCTGACGAAATCGTCCTAAGCGAACACGCGGTCCTCGGCCCTATCGATCCGCAAATCGGCGGCCTTCCTGCAGCATCTGTCGTCCGCGTTACACAGGATAAGCCGGTACAAGCGACCGAGGACTACACACTCATTCTCGCCGACGTCGGCGCCATGGCGATCAACCAGCTTGAAAAAGCCGCCCGTGAACTGCTCACCGGTACGGTTTCAGAAAACGCCGCCATCGCGATCGCAGAACAATTATCTTCCGGACGCTGGACTCATGATTATCCGATTGCCCATGGGGAAGCACGCGAACTTGGCCTCAATGTTTCAAACAAAATGCCCAAAGAGATGATGGAACTCATGGGGTTGTTCCCTGACAGCGTGCGGCGGAACCCCAGTGTTCGATATATCGAAGATGAACCCAGCGCGATTGCGGAAAACCCTCACCGCGTCACGATGACCGGCTATCAGCCGCAAGCCGGCTCACGCAGCTTCAGCTATGGGCCCTGGGATCCAAAAGAGCTGAAGACCGAACACCCAAAAGGCGAAACCCGTAAACCGTTATGGCGCAGGTTTTTCTAGATCATCGGCGACTAAGTGGAAGCGCCCGATAATCTAGATTCTTTGCTGCGCGCCGGGTTTTATTTGAGCCCCAGCGCAGCAATCTCAATTCGCGCCGCGGCGCCATAAAGCGCGGACGCTTTGCCGGTCGTTTTTGTTGCAGTCAATCCGGAAAAAGCGGCGAGCGCTTTGTCGATCTGTTCCGATGCTGTTGCGACTGCTTTTGCTTCGTCATCATTTTGCGATTCAGCGCCAGCGAGAATTTCTTTCGCCGCCACTACAAACCCGTAGGCGTCCTGATATTCATGGGGCTTCCTGATAGCGCCTCTCTTTTTAACGCCTTGTGCAAACTCATCTCCCGCTGTCGCCATGATGTTTGAGATCGCCATCAAGCGGTCTGCAATGCCAACCTCCGGCATATGCGCATCGATTTGCGAAACTACCGCCGCATAGGCGCCATCTATGTCTCCGCCTTCTGTAGCCGCAGCCGTGATCGCCGTAAGGGACTCAGCAAAACCCGACGCGCCGCGCGCCGCAAATGCCGGCGCCAGACCGGCGTATAATTCGCTTTCGGGATGTTTGGCGTGCATCAATGCCTGTTCGACTTCGCCCGCATGATGGAGCTCTGCAAAAGCAATCAGATGTCCGCGCACAAAGCCGAGGCGGCGGATATATTCCACGTCGTCGCTTGCCGGGTCTGCTGATGACGAGGCGCCTTCACTCTCGCCGCCTTCGCTTTCACCCTCACCGCCTTCGCTCTCGCCTTCACCCTTGTTTTTGTTCTTACCTTCGCCTTCGCCTTCTCCCTCGCCCTTGTTCTTACCTTCTCCCTCGCCTTCACCCTCAGAAACAGCCGTCGGATCACCTTCGCCCTCTTTGCCCTCGCTTTCACCCTCGCCTTCAGCCCATGCTGACAGCGCCAACGCGCTGGCGATCGTTAATGTTGAGAGTCCTGTCAAAAGTTTATGCCGCCGCGTCATCTTGCGCCTCCGAAACTGTTTTTTGCATGTTAAAAGACTATGGCGATTTTGCAAACCATTCTCAACAGGGCGCCCATGCTTTTTCAGATTGCCGCCATTTTGCAGCACCATGACTGCGTTGCGATCAATGACGCCCTGTCTGACATTTCCCTGTGGCAGGATGGCCGGGACACCGCTAAAGGGCGCGCCCGCGCCGCCAAATCCAATCAACAAGCCGATCGATCCGCGCCTTCAGTCAAAGGTGTCACAAAGAAAATTGAAAAAGCGCTGCGCGCCAACAGCGTTTTTTGCGCGGCAGCGCAGCCTGCCGCCTTTGGCCGCATGATGATCAATCGCTACCAGGAGGGGATGGCCTATGGCGACCATGTGGACGCCCCCTATATTGACGGCCTGCGCACCGATCTGTCTTTTACGGTTTTCTTAAGTGATCCGGAAACTTATGAAGGCGGGGCGCTGGTGATCGACAATGCCGGCCATGAGGATGCAATTAAGGGCCCCGCCGGCAGCGTCGTCCTTTACCCCTCTACAGCCGTTCATCGCGTGGAGCCCGTCACGAAAGGCGAAAGACTCGCCTGCATTGGCTGGGTCAAAAGTCAGGTGAAATCGCCGGTCCATCGCGCGCTTATTTTTGATCTGGAAACCACACTCGCGGAACTCCGAGATTGCCGCGCGCCTGAGGCAACGCTGACCCGGCTGGCCAATGTTCGAAATAACCTCCTGCGAACTTTCGGTGATTAACCACGCCCATGCGTCGAAATATTGGCGCACCGCGCGTCGTGGTTATGATGGCGGGTAAGAGCCGCAAAATGCTTGAAGAATACAACAGGAGAACCTTATGAAAGTAATGTTGCTGGCGAATGAAGCGCCGGAAGATTTTGCGTTGCGAGACGATAAGGCAAAATTCGACGCTTATATGGGCGAATGGTACGCTTTTGGCGTCGCCCTCCGGGAAGCCGGCGCCATGGGCGAAAGTGCGGCGCTTGAACCGCCCTCCACCGCCACTGTCGTTTCTATCAGAGACGGTGTTCGCAAAGTCGAAGACGGCCCCTATCCAGACACCAAAGAGCAATTGGGTGGATTTTGCATCATTGACGTCACTGATATGGACCGCGCCGCCAAATGGGCAGCGGAATGCCCGGCGCACAAAAATGGCTTCGTCGAGGTTCGCCCAATACTTGATCTGGAGCAGGGAGATGCATCATGAAATATCTATTTCTTCTCCATGATAATGAAAGCAATTGGGACACGATGGATGAAGCCAAGAAAGGTGAAGTTTATGGTTCCTATATGGCGTATACGGATGCTTTAAAAAAGGCGGATGCATACATTGCAGCAGCGCCGCTCAGTCATTCACGTGAAGGGAAGCGCATTCGCGCCTCTGGCGTTCAGGATGGCCCTTTTGCAGATGGCAAGGAACAACTCGGCGGTTTTTATATGGTGGACGCCAAAAACCTTGACGACGCGCTTGACTGGGCCGCGCGCTGCCCATGCGCCAGCTTTGGTCACGTCGAGGTTCGCCCGATCTGGAATATCGAGGTTTAGAGTGCGTTTACAATTTTTCAAATCGCAAACGCGCTCTGTTTTTACCGGTTGTCGCGCGCCCGAACCCAAAAACCGCAAACACTTTTTGTGGACGCGCTCCCGGTCATGAGCGATGCGCGGGCGATCGCTGAAGAAACCGCCCGCGCGTCTTATGGCCGCCTGCTCGCGTGGCTGTCGTCGCGAACCAGCGACGTCGCCGCTGCAGAAGATGCGCTCTCCGATGCGTTTCGCGCCGCGCTGGAATCCTGGCCGATGAAAGGCGTCCCTGACGCGCCCGAAGCCTGGCTGTTAACGGCAGCGCGGCGAAAGCTGATCGACGGCTCCCGCCGCCGTAAAACCCGGGCCGAAGCAACGCCGGCCCTGACGCTGGCGGCGGAAGAAGCGGAGGCCACCGCACGAAGCAAGGCAACCTTTCCGGACGAGCGGCTGAAGTTATTGTTCATTTGTGCGCATCCCGCCATCGACTCATCAATCCGCACGCCGCTGATGCTTCAGACGGTTTTGGGCCTGGATGCAGCGCGGATCGCCTCAGCGTTTCTTTTATCGCCAGCAGCGATGAGCGGCCGTCTCGTACGCGCCAAGCGCAAAATAAAATCTGCCGGCATTCCTTTCGACCCTCCTGGCGTGGAAGATCTGCCATCAAGGCTATCCGCAGTCCTCGAGGCGATCTATGCAGCATTCGGCGCCGGGTGGGACGAAGCTGACGGCGCCGAAGCGGAGATGATGGATTTAACGCGGGAAGCGATCTATCTCGCCCGCCTTGTCACCAATCTGCTGCCTGATGAAGCAGAGGCATGGGGGCTTTTGGCGCTCATGCTCCACGCCGAGGCCAGAACAAAGGCCCGCCGCATCAACGGCGTTTACGTAGCGCTAAAGGACCAGAATGCTGCGCTTTGGGACCGTGGTCTCGTCGCCGCGGCAGAAGAAGCTCTTTCTCGCGCCTGGTCTTGTCGAAAGATTGGACCTTTTCAAGTAGAGGCGGCGATACAATCCGCACACGCCGCATCTATTCTATATCAACGCGACACAACAGATGATATTGCTGCGCTTTACGCTCAATTAACTGACCTCTCCCCATCCGTCGGCGCGCAGGTCGGCTATGCAGCGGCGCTTGCGGCAGCAGGGCGCCCGGAGGATGGGTTATATGCATTAGATGAAATCACAGGCGCCCTTGCGGAACGCTATCAGCCATATTGGGCGGTGCGGGCCCATATCCTAAGAACCGCTGGCGATGCCGCCTCGGCCGTAACCTGTTACGAGCGGGCCATCGGCCTCAGCCGCGATGCGGCGGTGAGAAGTTTTCTCATTGACCAAAAAAACACCGCTGCAAAACGGGCTTGAATCGCGTTTACAGACCGATCAATACCAGTAGCTCTTGCCCAGACGCTGAACCATCAACGGCACTGTCGACGCAT
This sequence comes from Hyphococcus sp., assembly GCA_021776335.1. Taxonomy (GTDB): domain Bacteria; phylum Pseudomonadota; class Alphaproteobacteria; order Caulobacterales; family Parvularculaceae; genus Hyphococcus. Next base: position 706,817 of record JAJFGB010000009.1, on the reverse strand, counting down.
TCAAATCAACCGTCCATTCAAGTGATTGGCCAATCGTTGCTATTGCCGACTGTTCTTCAATCGCATAGCCGGCGCATTCAATCCGCACCCACAATCGCGCGGTGTCGCCGCTCGCTGGCACGCCCGCGTCAATCAGAAGCTTATCGCCCTGAAGCCGGATTGTTCCTCCTGCAGACCGAAAAAGATTCCAGGTTTCTTTTGTTTCTTCGTTGTGAAGACGACCGCGGATCGTGCCGCGCCGGATCATTGTTTCAATATCTTCGGGAATGCCTTCAGTAAAATTGACCACTAAGTGCAGATCATATTTTGATGCACTTTGCACATTATGAACGGGCGTGATCTCAGCCTGCGGCCACAACATGCGCGCCGGTGAAAAACTGGCTGTGATAAAACGCGGCGTAAGGGACGCCTCGCGCACCGATGTCGTTTCAGCGCCGGCAAGCGAGCCGTCAATTGATTCAATACCACCGGCAAAATCACCCGGCGCCACCGTAACGAGAACTGCCAGCAACCCAAAGCCCTGAGCGAAAGCGCCCTGGCGTGTGACCGGCTGAAAATAAAAAACGGAACCGGCGCCAAGCGCCGTCAGTCCGACAACCACCATCCATAATGGTATATCGGTAAAACCAAGCATTCCCCCAAGGGCAACCGCCCACTGGTTTATCGTGAAATGCGCAGACGCCTCGCCCTGTTGCTGAAAATCCGTTACGAGCGCTGCAATGATGCCGGCAGCGGAGGCTAATATGAGCCCAAACATATCTGCGGTTTTGAATTCACCTGGCGCTCTGAAGCCACGTTTTTCACCATACGCCATCTTCGATCTCCCTGCTGATGGATCGCCCTGCCGATACTGTTAATCACATTTATCGGGACGATTTAAGCATTGGAGGTTTTTCAGCGATCACTTTTCCGGGTGTGGCGGACGCGGACCACCGAAGTCCACGTCAAACAGGTGCTCCAGGCTGGAGCGCGAAAGTCCTTTTTTCACAAAGTCATAGGGCGTAACATTGACCGCTTTAATGACCATGCGTTCAATCTGAAGACCGGCGCCCGTTTCAGCAGGGGTCACGTCGATGTCGATGAGATTGACGCAGCAAAGGTCTTGCTCGAATGCCGCAATTGTCGTCAGCCCGCCGCCGCACGCCCAGCCAAGGGCGATCCTGTTGACACCCTCATGGGCCACCACGAGCGCCGACCGCCATTCTCGCATCAGGACCAATTCGTCGAACGCCTTGATAATCCGCCGTTCCGCACTGGCGAAGGCTTCTCCCTCAGGCAGGAAAAGCGCGCCCGCCTGATCAGCGCCGTCAAAAGAATAGGCGAGCCGAGCCGCCAGTTCCTCGCGGGATTTCGCTTTTATCCAGCCGCTTTTGAGCTCTTCGAGCCGCTCAATGACCCCAAGATCAGGCGGCGATTCGTTTCCTGCTAGAATAATCTCTGCCGTTTCGCGTGTACGGGGCAAGCCCGAGCACACCGCAACGTCAAAATGTGTGTGCTGAAGCGCATCACGCGCTGCCGCGGCCTGTAATCGCCCCTCTTCCGTCAACGGCACCTCGCGGGGATCGGTCAGGCCCTCTTTGAAATAATCTACATGACCGTGTCGCATCAAATAGATACGCCGCCTGCCTGCACCCTTCATTAAACACCGCCCTGCTGTGGATAAAGCCCGATTGCCTTAATGCGATAACCAAAAGAAACCCCCAAGACCAGCAATCCTCCAATTTTTCCCGGAGAAGGCTCGCCTCTCTGACGAGCAGGTGATAATGTTCACCCCGTCGAATGGGGTATTGGGTTTTAGAGGGGTAGCAAAGGCGATGGCGTTGCGTTCGCCCATTTTCTTTGCCGGCGCTTTTTTGGCGCTGGCGATCGCATATCTAACCTATTTCAACATCACGCTGCGCACCGACCCGGTTGCGGCGGAAAACCGTTTTGAACTGTTGCTGGCAGCCGATGCGCCAAGGCGCGCGGCGCCCCATGGCGAGCGCGCGCTGGCCATGCGTGTCAGAAATGGTGAAGACACCGAAGACGTCGCCGCTTTTAAAACCCGCGTCGCCATAGCGCAAATCAAGCGCAACAATTACGATCGCGGTGTCGATCTGCTCGAGCAAGCATTACTGTCAACTTGGGCGCGAAATTTGGATATTCGCGAGCGTGTTCGTCTTCAGGATCAACGCGCCCGGGCGGAAATTCTGGCAGGCGATCTCGAATCGGCCGTCGCCGTTTACGCCTCGTTTATTGAACTGGCGGGAGACGCGGCCTCGCGCGGCGGCGAAGACGACGCCGATAGTCTGAATGCCTATTATGCTGAACAGGTTGCCGGCGCCCGCGCTTTGTTTACGGAAGCGCTGAACCACACCAGTACCTATAAGCCTGTTTCGAGAGACCCGACAACAAAGCTCGCCACGGCAAACCACATGGCAGCCCTTGGGTCATTTTACGCCATGCGGGATGAAGGCGCGTATGCTGCCGCGGGAATGCTGTCTACCGCATATCAAATCCGAAAAAGCGTACTTGGCGGAGACCATAAAGATACAGTTCGGTTAGCACTGATACTCGGCCCGATATATGTTGAGATGGGCAGGCTTGATGATGCCGAAGAACTTTATCTCGATGCATTTCATGCACAGGAACCGGTAAAACGTTCGAACAGTCCCGATCTTAGCCTTTACCTTAAACTTCTTGCGGGCGTTTACGAAAAGCAGGGCCGCATGACGGAAGCGCAAGCGCTTTACGAACATATGCGCAGGATTTTTCAAGACGCCTTTGGCGGACAGCGATATGCGGTTAACCGCGAACGCGATCGACGTTCCGACGTGAACCGCCCGGTTTCACAATATTTCCTCCTGGATTCTGGCTATGCGCCGACAGACCTGGTTTCCGCGGCGGCATATTCAATTCCGACCGGCAAAGCGCCGAGTATAGACGAGATGAAACTGCGCCTAGCCGCAGACAACGGAAATGACCCGCGCGAGGCAAACTTGCCAGCCCGGCTGGCCCAGCTTGTATCTCTTTGCCGGTCTGAATCCGGTGACAGCATCTCATTGCGATCCGGTTACCGCTCCTATGAAACCCAGCGCATCCTGCATCAACGCAATGGCCGTCGTGGCACAGTTACGCCGCCGGGCATGTCTGAACACCAAACTGGGCTTGGCGCTGACATCAACGTTAACAACCGTTTCATGCGTCCGACAGATCGCAGCTATCAGTGTTTTGAAGAAAACGCTTTTCGGTTTGGATTCATTCTGTCTTATCCACCCGGCAATGATTATCTACCGGGAGAAGACAGTCATGAACCATGGCATTGGCGTTATGTGGGCGTGCAAACAGCGCATCTCTATCGAGAAGCCGGCCCGTATCACAAACCTCAGGAATTTCTAGCCGCCCTGCCGTGCTATCAGGAGCGCGCCGCCAGCGGCTATTTTCCAGCGGCGGGCGAGCCGGATATTTGCCTTACCCAAACACCCCTGCTCGCTGTTGCCGCGAGCGCCGGCGATACGCCGCAACCCATTGGCGAAAAAGACAATTCGGCCCGCATCTTGAATGATGCAGCCGGAAATGGGCGTAGCCGCCAGTAGTTGATGGCGCCGCCTGTAGTCTGGATGGGTTAATGACAAGCGAAATAATGTCAGCGCCACGTGCGCGCATCGTCTGTGTTTGCAGCGATGAGAAATTGCTTGAAGAATTAACCACGTCGTTTCAGGCAGCCGGGTATCTTCTGCTGCCTGCAGACAAGGCAAAGCACGCCGATCTTGCGATTGTTGATTTGCGCGGAAAAAAACTCGCTGGAAAAAAGGCCGTCGCGTTAGCGAATCTATTGCGGCGAAAATCGCCAGAGTCTTCGCTCTTTTTTATTATTGATCCCGACCTCAATTCATCAGCCCGCAATGCGCTAAAACGCTACGGCGAAATCGTCTGCCTCACCGACGCGATAGACCCATTAATCGACCGCTGCCGCTATATGATCCGCTTGCGCAACATCGCCGAGGAAACCGGCGAAAGGTTAAAAAGCCTCGCCGCTCTCAGCCGACTTGTGGAATTTCCGTCGATAGCAACATCCAGTTCGCGCCCACATATATTGATTGCCGGCCGCCCCGGCGCTGCTGCGCTGTCTGTTATCAATGCAACAAATCAGATTGCTGAACAGAGTGTTTGTGTATTGTCGGTCGGTCAAACCATGCGTGCGCTTGAACACGGCGCCTTTGACTGCGCTATTTTTCTGCCTTCCGACGAAAATGACCCGCTGTTCAGTCTGTCGCGCGCCCTGCGCCGCCATCCAAAACACTCGACATTGCCAATTCTACACGTCCTTGACGACGTATCGCAGGCCGCTTCCTTCGCCGCCAGGGGCGCGCGCGAGGTTATATTGAACGCCCATATCGCCGATGATCTCGCGGGCAGAGCGAAATTACTGACGCGCCGGGCGAGGCTGACGCGCAGCATGCGCGACTTCCTTCAGGCCTGCGAGGGTGAGGGCGTCAGAGATGCGCCTTCCGGCGCATTCACCTCAACATTTCTGGCAGAACATGGCGCAAGGCTGTGTGGGCGCGCTGATCAGACATCAAGGCCCTTCTCCACCGTGATTGCACATTTATCGGTGGGCCGAACGGGCGCTGACAATGTCGAACCGGGGCGCCGTGCTCTCCACCAAGCCACGCGCCTGATCAATCGCGTTACACGAGCAGAAGACGTGATCGCACGTATTGCGCCTGAGACTTTTTTGATTTTGATGCCGGCAACCAACGAAGAGGATGCTCACAATATAGCGCTTCGCATTGAGGGCGTTCTGGAAGGCACTGTTTTTCGAGGCGCAAATGAGAATGATCTCTTTGCCGTGCGTGCACAGACTGCTGCATGCGCACGTCCAAAAGACTCCTGTATCGAAGAGACCGTTGCCTTGGCGCTGCGGCGTCTGCGAGCAGCGAAGGTTGAAAAGGCCGGGCCGCATTCACAGAAGGGATAAGCATCTGGCGCTTGCCAATCCACTCCCGGACGCAATCATGCTTCAGGCCGCCTCTCCTGCGATTTCAGCAATAATTTCGGCGATTTTCCGTGCTCCTTTGAGGCGCGCCTTTTCTCCAGCCCAGACCTGACGGTAAACAAATTTCTGATCAGGTCGCAGCTTCACATCATAGGGCGATTGCGAAATAAACTCGACCAATCCAGCGACATTAGCGAACTGGTCGTTGCGGAACACGATCACCGCCCCCTTCGGTCCGGCGTCAATCTTTGCAATGCCGGCGCGACGGCAAATTCCTTTAATGGCGACGATCTGCAAAAGGTGATCGACTTCAGATGGCATGGGTCCAAACCTGTCCACAAGCTCGGCGGCAAATGCATCGATTTCCTCCGCTGTTTGAACATCGCCGAGCCGCCGATATAACGCCATACGCACATCAAGATCCGCAACATAAACATCCGGTATCAGGACCGAGGTCCCAATATTTATTTGCGGCGACCAGGCTTCTTCCGCTGCCGAACCGCCTTCACGCAATTCCGCAACCGCTTCTTCCAGCATGTGCTGGTAAAGCTCGACACCAACTTCCTTGACTTGTCCGGATTGTTCTTCGCCAAGTAAGTTCCCGGCGCCGCGAATATCGAGATCGTGAGATGCAAGCGTAAATCCGGCGCCCAGCGTGTCGAGTGACTGCATCACTTTGAGCCTCCGCTCGGCGCCAGACGTTAGCGCTTTTCGCGGACTGGTTGTCAGATAGGCATAGGCACGCTGTTTTGAACGCCCGACTCTGCCGCGCAATTGATAGAGCTGCGACAACCCGAACATATCGGCGTGATGGATAATCATGGTGTTTGCTGTAGGAATATCGAGCCCGGATTCGATAATCGTGGTGGATACGAGAACGTCAAATTTTCCTTCGTAATATGCAGTCATAATGTCTTCGAGTTCGCCCGCACTCATTTGGCCATGGGCCACCTTATATTTCAGCTCGGGCAGCTCTTCCGTCAGGAACTCGGCAATCCCGTTCAGATCGGCGATCCGCGGCGCCACATAAAAACTCTGCCCACCGCGATAATGCTCACGCAGTAGCGTTTCACGCGCCACGACGGGATCAAATGGTCCAACGGTCGTGCGTACAGCAAGCCGGTCTACGGGTGGCGTCGCGATCAGCGACAGATCACGGATACCGGTCATCGCAAGTTGCAGCGTGCGCGGGATTGGCGTCGCCGTCAGCGTCAACACATGAGTGTCCGCACGAAACTCCTTTAGACGCTCTTTGTGCTTGACGCCGAAATGCTGTTCTTCATCGACGACAACGAGGCCAAGATCGCGAAAGCTGATTGTCTTGGCCAGCAATGCGTGCGTGCCGATCACAATATCGACCTGGCCGCTGGCGATACCGTCGCGTACGCCCTTCGCTTCACCGGCGCTGACCATGCGCGAAAGCTGCCCGATCTTGACCGGAAACCCTTTAAACCGGCTCACAAAGTTACGGTAATGCTGGCGGACCAGCAACGTCGTCGGCGCGATCACGGCGACTTGCCGGCCTGTCATCGCGGCTATAAACGCAGCGCGCAATGCAACCTCTGTTTTGCCGAAACCAACATCGCCGCAGATAAGACGGTCCATGGGCTGACCTTTGGCAAGGTCTTCGACCACATCGGCAATGGCGTTTTCCTGATCTTCCGTTTCTGCGAACGGGAAGCGCGCGCAAAACTCGTCATAACTTCCTGATGGCGCGCCCATGATTTCAGCTGAGCGCATGGCGCGCTTGGCAGCGACAGCAATAAGTTGCTCGGCCAGCATGCGGATACGCGCACGCATTTTCGCCTTGCGGCCCTGCCATGCCGCGCCACCAAGCTTGTCGAGATTTGCATTTGGATCATCTGATCCAAACCGTGACAATAGATCGATATTTTCGACGGGCAGGAAAAGCTTGTCGCCGCCATGATAAACAAGCTTCAGGCAATCATGCGGCGCACCCTGCACTTCAAGCGTTTCGAGGCCTTCATAGCGCGCGATACCGTGCTCCACGTGAACTACAAGATCACCCATTGAAAGACTTGACGCTTCTGACAGGAAATTTTCGGCGCGTTTGCGCCGCGTTCTCCGCACAAGTCGATCACCAAGAATATCCTGCTCGGAAATGAACGCGACGTCCGCTGTTTCAAAACCATTTTCCAACCCCAGAACCGCTGTGAACAAAGCCGCATCGCGGTTCTTTATGGCGTTCCAGTCTTCAGCGTGCTCAATATCACCGCCGCCATGATCAGACAGCACAGTGCGCATCCGATCTGCTGACCCTTCCGACCAACAGGCGACAACCGGTCGTTTACCCGCGTCTCGAATTGTATCTGCATGCTGAATAACGGCGTCAAAGACGTTGGCGTTATCCACAGCCCGTTCGGCTGCAAAGCCCCGCCCAATCTTGGCGCCCAGATTATAGGCGCGCGTCCCGTCGAGCGGTGAAAATGGCGACAGGGGTCGCAAATTTGCATCACCAATCCGCGTTCTCCATTCATCCGCCGTCAGATACAGCGCATCAGGTTTGAGTGGACGGTAGGCCGGGGCGGAAAATTCGCTTTGGCGCGGCTTTCGCTGCTCAGCATCTTCGGCGCGCGCCTCATAGTGATCAGTAATAGAAGCAAGGCGCGCCTCGACGGCCTCTTCGCTGAGATGGTCGGTAAAAATCAACGCTTCGCCGAGAAAATCGAAAAGCGTATCCGTTTCTTCATAGAAAAGCGGCAACCAATGTTCCGCGCCCGCATGGGTGCGACCGGCGCTGATCGCTTCATAAAGCGGATCGTCTCCGGCAGCCCCGAACGCTGCAAGAAATCCCGATCGAAACCGCGAAATCGATTGTTCAGTTAACAAAATCTCGCTCGCGGCCGCGAGCTCAAATCGCCTTAGCTGTTTTGTTGTGCGCTGCGTCGCCGCATCAAAGGCGCGCACGGTCTCCAGCGTATCGCCAAAAAAGTCGAGGCGAACAGGTTCATCCGCGCCAGGTGGGAATATGTCGACAAGCCCGCCACGCACCGCGAATTCTCCGGGCTCGCGCACCGTCGACGACCGCGCATAGCCATTGGCGGCCAGATAGGTCGTTAGATCATTCATCGGGATGGCGGCGCCGGCGGCAAGCGACAGCGCCGCCTTATGAATGGCGTCTTTCGGCGGCGTCCGCTGGGTCGCCGCATTGATCGAGGTTACGAGAACGAGCGCGCCGGGCGCGGCCGAGCTGATCGCCGCGAGCGCCGCCATGCGCCGGGAAGTCACGGCCCCAGAAGGCGAAACCCGATCATAAGGCAGGCAATCCCAGGCGGGGAACTCCACGACTGGAATATCCGGCGCGAAAAATTGCAGTGATCGTGTCATCGCCGCTGCGCGCGCGCCGTCGCGCGCGATATGCGCCACCAGCGTCTTCCCGCTATGGGCCGCATCCGCCACAGCCATCGCGTCGGCGCCTTCAGGCGCCCCGAAGACCGGCAAGGCGCCCGTGATGGTCCAAGCCGCCTCAGCGTTTACGCGCGAAACCCCTGAAACCATTTTCTTTGCGGCATCCGCCATGACAATCCTCAACGCAAAATGCGCGGCCGCCTGATTTGACGGTCGCGTTATCCGCGAGGTTTAGATTGTGTGATTGGCGCAAGCAACCGTTTCACCGTTTGGGGCGGATCAACCAGAATAGAAGGCCAATGGCGCTCCACACTCCCACCAGTCCCCATTCCTGGCGCAAGTTCAAAGCCGATGGCGATGGCGGCAAATAAAGCAGGATCAATCCCGCACCCAGAACCAGAGCGACCACACCGGATGCAAGGCCGCCAGGGGCGCGATAAGGCCGTTCGAGCTCTGGTTCCCTGAGCCGCAGTTTGACGAACGCGGCCGCGACAAAAACATAGGCGATAACGATGCCGAACCCTCCGGCATTGACGACCCAAACCAGCGCACTACGGCCAAGCAACGGTGCAAAAGCTGATATGCCGCCGATCACCGCGATCGCCGCCCAGGGCGTTCCAAAACGCGGATGGATGGCGCTCAAAAACCCTGGCAGCTGGCCTGAACGCGCCATGGCGAACAAAGCGCGGCTGCCGCCGATGAGAAATGCATTCCAGCTGGTCAATATGCCGCCGATCCCGGCAATGATGACAAAACCCGCTGCATTTTTTGACTGCCACCAGGCGCCCGCCGCATCCGCCGTCGCAATATCAACCGAGCCGGGGTCGAGGGGCGCAAGGCCAACGGTAAAAACGATCAAAAGATAAAAGACGACCGCGGCGACAATCGAAAAGACCAGCGCCTTGCCAATGTCGCGCATGGCGCCGCCGATTTCTTCTGCTGACTGCGGGATCACATCGAAACCCACAAACATAAAAGGCACCATAATGATCACGGAAAAAACGCCGCCCAGCCCAAACCACATGGGCGTATCGTCAGGAATGCGATCAAGATGCAACAACCCGCCGGCAAGCAGAACCACGCCCGCCGCCAGAAGCAGCACCACTACCGCCCCCTGCACCCGAACGGCGAGGCGAATGCCTATGATATTAAGAATAGTGATGACAATCGCCGCAATCGCGCCAAGCGCCGCTTCGCTCGCATGCACCGTATAGTCAGCCACCACCCACAGCGGATAAATTTTAAATGCCGGAAAAAGATAGGTCACTGCCACAGGCAACGCAATTGCCTCAAACGCCACCACCGCGATATAACCAAAAATGATGGACCAGGTGCATATGAAGGATATAGTGGGCCCGAAAGCGCGATCCGTATACGCATGTTCACCACCAGCATAGGGCAAGGCGGAGGCAAGCTCCGCATAAGTCAGCCCAATAATAGTGATCGCGATAGCGCCAATGACAAAAGCAAGGGTAGCGCCGCCAAGCCCTGCCTGTGATATCCAGGCGCCTGCGAGTATTACCCAGCTCCAGCCGATCATCGCGCCGAAACCAAGCACCGTTGCGTCAAAGGTACTGAGGACTCGCTTCAACTGCTTGTCGGCCATAGATGCATCCTGTTCGTCTTGTCTCTGGGAATTCGTTGCGATGAGTTAGCCAAATTAGGCTGATGCGCAGACGAGCACAACGCAATAACGCGCGACCGCCGATTGGCGCCGATCGCGCTTTTGGGGCTTTTATATATTGAACCCTCTTTTTTGAAAATTACTCGGCCGCCGATTTTGGCGGCGCCAAGAACCAGAGCACCGCCGCCGCCAGCAATAATGCCGGTACATCACCGACTAGATGGCCACGTTCATGATCATCGCCCAGAGCCTGCACCGCCATAATGCCTGCATGGACAATGCTGGAATAGATGGTGAAAAAAATCAGGCTGCGATTGGCCAGTGGGTTGCGCGCCGCTGCGATCAAAAAGAGGCCAAGCACCGCGTAAACGCCGGCAATCATTTGTAAATAGTACATGCCTTCACCGCCATGCCATACCCAGCCGGACGGCCAGACCATGCCGATGGGATAAACGAGGATGAAGACGGCGCCGAAAGCCACAAGCGCAATTTTGAGATATTTTTCTTTAGCTGATACGGACATAGTCAAGTCTCCTTATTTCCAATTGTTTTTCAAAGAATTTTGGCGCCGTCTTACACGACCGTGGCCAGTGCCTGATCAACCAATGCGGGTTCCTGTCGGTGGCGTGACACCGAGATGGTCGGCGCAGTGCGCAAGGTCTGGATGATGACGCAACTATGTTCAGCGGCGGCCAACAGCGCATCAAGCAGCGCCTCCTGGACGACATGTTCAGTTTCCAGATTAACATTGATCTCGATGTTCTGAAATCCGACAGGCACATTATCATCGATGCGCAGGGTCCCATGCACATCCACTTCAGCCTCAACAACCACTTCAAGGCTTTTCAATTTCACCCCAAGGCGATTGGCGATGATGCGAATGCAGCTGTCGAGACAGGATGCAATCGCCGCGCTTAAAATATCGCCTGGCACCGGAAAATCACTTTCACCGCCCACGGCCGTGTGAACGCCGACTTCGTAGGGAGCGCCTGCATTATGGGGCGTCACTTCAGTATAAAGCGCCGAAGACGCCGGCACATGAAACGACGAGGTTCTGGCGCCATCTTTAATCCGGGCCTTGCCAGGGTCTTCAAGATAGAGCTTTCTCAAGGCCTCCTGACGTTCGCCCATATTGACCACCGGCTGCTGGTCGATTGCTTCTTCAAAGGTGTTTTTCGCGTTTTGCATCATCTTCTCCAGTTTGTTCTGATGAGGAAACGACTACGGGGTTGCTGGTCTGGCAGATACTTCGCAGCCAGTAGCAGCGAGCTATCGAATTCGGTAGTATTGCACTACTGAATCAGTAGTAACGGTGATGCGGAGCTCTTTCGATGAATGAATCCGGCAGCCTCTGCCCTTCGATCAAAGCTGCAGACATTATCGGCGATAAATGGATATTGCTGATCCTGCGTGAAATGTTCCTGGGGGCGACCCGCTATAATGATTTTCAACGCGCTCTGCCGCGCATTTCACCGACGATATTAAGCAAGCGCCTGAAACAACTCGAGGCAAACGGCCTCATCATAAAAAAAACAACCGCGGGGCAAAAGACGTCAGAATATCGTCTGACCAAATGCGGTCGCGAATTGGCGCCTTTAACCGATCAAATGGCCAAATGGGGTTTGCGATGGGCGCGGCGACGGCTCAGCGAAGAAGATTTCGAAGTGGGCGGCTTTATGTGGGACTTCCACCGGACGCTAAAGATTGACGAGCTTCCAGATGGCGAAGTGGTGTTCTGTATTAATTTTCCTGAACTCGCTGCTAACAAGACATGGTGGGTTGTCGTTAATGGCAAGGTCGTTGATTTATGCACTGATGATCCCGGCAAGGATGTTGATCTTTTTATCACCGGCAGCCTGCCTGCGCTTGCCGAGGTGTGGATGGGCGATGAAACGTTCAGCAATGCGAACCAGTCGGGAGCGATCGTCCTGACCGGCGCATCACACCTCACCAAAACCGCTTCGCACTGGTTCCCGAAGTCGCGCTATGCGGATGTGAAGCGGGCGCAGTGACCCGATCAAGGCGTCCCGTGGATCATCTCCGCAACATTAAACCCTTTTAGCCGTTCAAAGACCGGGCCTTCGACGGCTTGCGGCGCCGGTGTTTTTTCCGTCGCCCAGTTATAGAGATCCCGGTCTTCAAATTTTAACAATGCATCGAATTCGTCGAGCTCGGCTTCCGTCATGTCCGGTAAATGCGCTTTGGCGAACCCGCCAATAAGCAAATCCGCCTCCTTAAAGCCGCGATAGGTTGCCTTATACAGAAGTTTTTTGCGCCGGATTTCGAGATCTGAGGTCAAAGCGATCCAATCACCAACGTTGCTGCTGCGACGGTCAATAGAATATTGCCAATATGGGGCCGTCGAAGGCCCCAGAAATTTCCAACAGCGCTTATACCATAAACCGCAGCCCCATAGATAACGAACCACACTGGCGGGGTCGTTCCATGCCAGACAAATCCGAAGGTGAGAATGCCGGTCGAAGCCCACATCATTGACGGCATATGAAAAACTGCGCGGAGAACACGCCGTGTTGCAATTGGCTTTAATACGCCGTCATCTGAACGCTCTGCATAAAGCGGCCGCAATATCTTCGTTTCACCAAGCCACGAATGGCCGACAGCTGTTGCCACCGCCGCAAGCGTTGAGAAAAGGAGCGCCAAATTCATAGTCGCAACATAACGGTCTTTGCCAGCTGCGCCGCCATGTCGTTTGGCCGCAGCAGCCTTTGTGATCACGCCTCTCCGGTGATTATTCCACACACCGTTCATTTTCAGCCGGATTGGCGGTAAACACGCCCCATGCGGCCCTCAATCCTCAATCCCCTCTTTGCTGATGTAAAAGCGCTCACCGGCGTGGGTCCCAAGATTGCTGCGCTGATCGAGCGGGCTGCCGGTTCGCGCATTGTCGATCTGATTTTGACAGCCCCGATCAACGTCATCGACAGGTCTCTTCGTCCGAAAATTCAGGAGGCCGGACTGGGAGCATTGGCGACATTCGAGGTCAATGTTGACAGCCATCACCCACCACCGAAAGGCCGCCGGCTCCCCTATAAAGTAGTTTGTTCAGATGACAGTGGATTCGTGACACTCGTCTTTTTCCATGGACGCCCGGACTATCTCCAAAAGGCTTTGCCCGAGGGCGAAAAGCGTTTGGTCTCTGGCAAGATCGAGGAGTTCAACGACGCCCTGCAGATCACCCACCCGGATTATATCGTCGATCCTGAAAAGCCCGAGGAAATGCCGGTCTTTGAAGCGGTCTATCCTTTAACTGCCGGCCTATCGGCCGCAGTGATGCGCAAGGCGACCATACAGGCGACTGCCCGGGCGCCTGAATTGCCAGAATGGCAGGATGCACCATGGCTTGCAGCGCGTCATTGGCCATCCTGGAAGTCCGCGCTTGATAGTCTTCATGCGCCGCAATCCCACAATGACCTTTCGTTATTGATGCCGGTGCGCATGCGTCTTGCCTATGATGAGCTTCTCGCCAATCAGCTTGCATTGTTGCTGATCCGTAACGCCCGGGTAAAATCCAAAGGCCGTGCGATAAAAGACAATGGGCGAATGGCGGCGAAAGCCAAAGCAGCACTGCCTTTTGAATTTACCAATGCGCAAAAGCACGCCTTGAAAGAAATATTCGACGACATGCGAGCGCCTGATCGTATGGTGCGGCTCCTTCAGGGCGATGTCGGATCAGGCAAAACGATCGTCGCTTTGTTCGTCATCCTCGCAAGTGTAGAAAGCGGCGCACAGGCCGCATTGATGGCGCCGACCGAAATTCTGGCGCGCCAACATCTTGAGACACTGACCCCCTATGCCGAGGCCGCCGGTATCCGCATGGATATTCTGACCAGTCGCGACAAGAGCGCTGGTCGCGCTGACAAATTGCAACACTTAAAGGACGGTGACATCGACCTCCTGATCGGCACTCATGCGATTTTTCAGGAAACCGTTAGTTTCAAAGATCTTGCGCTTGTGGTGATCGACGAACAACATCGCTTTGGCGTTCACCAGCGCATGACGCTGACGCAAAAAGGCGCAAAACCTGACCTGTTGGTGATGACTGCAACGCCAATCCCGCGGACGCTGGCGTTAACGGCCTATGGCGACATGGAAGTCAGCCAGATCACTGAAAAACCGCCGGGTCGCAAGCCCGTGGATACGAGAGCCATACCGCTCAATCGGCTTGAAGAAATTATTGATGGCGTCAAACGGGCCGCGGATAAGGGCGAGCAGGCCTATTGGGTTTGCCCTCTCGTGGAAGAGTCCGACTTTATCGATCTCACGGCTGCGGAAGACCGGTTCGAATCCCTGAAAGCCATTCTCGGTGATCGCGTCGGCATTGTTCACGGGCGCATGTCCGGGCTGGAAAAAGACGCTGTCATGGAGCGGTTTTACAATCGCGATATTGCCGTCTTGATCGCGACAACAGTGATAGAGGTTGGGGTCAACGCACCCAATGCAACGATTATGATCATTGAACATGCGGAGCGCTTTGGCCTTGCGCAGTTGCACCAATTGCGCGGGCGTGTCGGCAGGAGCGATAAAGCCTCGAGTTGCATTCTTCTATACAAAGCGCCACTCGGCGAGAACGCCAAGGCACGCCTTCAAATTTTGCGCGAAACGGAAGACGGGTTCCTGATCGCCGAAGAGGATTTACGTCTGCGCGGCGCCGGTGACCTTCTCGGCGCGGCACAATCTGGCTTTCCCAGGTTTCGGCTCGCTGACCTTGCGGTTCATGGAGAATTGCTTGCCGCCGCGCGCGATGACGCAAAGCTGATCATCGAGCGTGATCAAAAACTGGAAACACCACGCGGGAAAGCGCTAAGGACCCTGCTTTATCTTTTTAGCCGGGATGATGCGGTCAGACTTTTGAGTTCAGGCTAGCGCATTTCCGGAAAAGTGTGGCGCGGTTTTCCGATAAGAAATGCGCTAGATATTAATCTGGGGCGTTTCCCGCGCGCAAAGGCGCGCTAAGCAATATCTTGACCGCGTTTGCGGTCGGGCACGATAAACCGGGAACCACTTTATCTCGGAAACGCCCTAGAGTTTATAAGCTTTGAACAAGCGCTTGGCTAAGGGTTCCCGCTGCACTTTCGCCGCCACTGCCTCAAGCTTTTTTACTGCATCGTCAGGGCTGCTGAATTCGGGCACCACAAGACCGAGCGAGAGTACTGTTTTTGCGGCATCCTCGACACTCATGGTCAATACGCGGATATCGCTGCGGGGAATAAAAAGCAAAAACCCAGAGGTTGGGTTTGGCACCGTCGGGACAAACAATGAGGTGAGTTCATCACCCTGATCATCCAACGTCACTTTTATTTCACCCTTTGCTTCACCAATAACAAAAGCCATGACCCATGCACCCGACCGTGGGTATTCAATAAGTGCGACCTCTTTAAAGGACCGTTCAGATTGCTGCAGCGCCGTTTGAAATACATTTTTTAAGAACCCAAACACACTGCGCACAATCGGTACGGATTCGAAAAGTCGCTCGCCTGCGCTAATGAAGGTCCGACCGAAAAAGTTCTTCGCCAGGGCGCCGAGCAGCACAACAGCGACAAACGCCACGAGCACGCCGACACCCGGCAGAAAATCAACAATTCGCTCGATCATACTGTCACCGAACGGCAGCGTTTTTTTAACGAACGCGTCAAGCTTGGCCATTGGTCCTGTAACGAACCAATAGATCAGGGCAATTGTAATGCTGATGGGCGCAACCACGACCACGCCAGCCAGGAAGCTCGACCACAGACCGCCGAAAAAACTCTGCTTCTGGTGCTTAATCAGGGGCGTATCGCCAGCCAGGTTCGGCCGATCTGCGCCGGTTTCGCTCGCCTGATCTTCGTTTTCGTCGCTCATATTTCCATCGCTATTGCCGTTTGGGGCGTATTCTCTATAGCGTTAAACACTGATTTTGCCCGATCCCTGTAAACAAATTAACAATTAATGCGGGCGTCAAATTCGGCTCGCGAGCCAATATGGTGATGGAGCCGGGCGAATAAAAGGCTGAGCGGGGGCAAACTTGGGAGTTTTTGTGGTTTCATGGCGAACGAGCTTTGGGATTGCCGCCTTTGCCCTCGCGTTCATTCTGAGCGTGGTTGCGGTGGTTTTTCAGGACAACATCACACTCTTTTCGCTCAATCCCCGCACACCCTTTCAAACCGACACGCCGCCGCCGCCGCCGGCCTATGGCGCCCGCGGCGCCTGGGTGTTGTGGCCCGACGATCTCGGCGCCGGAGAAGCAGATGTATTTTACGTTCACTCCACCACTTATGCGTCAAACAATCATTGGAATGCACCGCTAACGGATAACGTTGCGGATGCTGTTTTGCGCGGCGTTGCAGCGCCAAATGAAGCTGGCCCATTCATGCTGGCCGGCGCTGTCTATGGCCCGCGTTACCGTCAGGCGACCTTGTTTTCTTCATTCACGCATAAATTTGACGGCCTGGCAGCACATGAGATGGCTTATAAAGATGTTGAAAATGCGTTTTTGCACTTTCTTGCCGAACGCCCGGTAGACAGGCCCATTATCCTCGTCGGCTACGGTCAGGGCGGTCTGCATGTCCTGGGACTTTTGCAATTTCATATAGCGGGCAACGAAAATTTGCGCCGAAACCTGGCGGCAACATATATTATCGGACAGGCTGTTTCTGTTTCGGTTTTTGAAGATGCCCTGCTCACAATCCCTCCTTGCGCATCGAAAGAGGACATACGGTGCATAATTTCCTATATCGATCTTGAATCGGGCTTCGAGGCGGAAGAGGATCGACATAGTCAGCGGGCGCTCATCTGGAACGACGATCGCAATCTCATTTCCCTTCGCAATCCGGAAATTTTGTGTGTTAACCCAATCAGCTGGACGATTTCAGAATTGGCGGCAGATCCGCAGGCCCATCTCGGCGCTGCTTCGGCGACAGGGCCTCGCATAAGAGAAACACCGCCGCCGATAGCGGCGGCAACAGGCGCACAATGTCGAAACGGCATCCTGGCAGTCGATTCGCCACCGCAAGACTTTCTCCGACGACGCCATTGGTTCGGCAACCAATGGCGCCCCCAGGATTTCAACCTCTTTTACCATGACCTCGCGGCGGATTCAGGCAGGCGCGTAGACAATCTAAAACTAAGGCTGGCAGTCGAGGCGGTTGATCTCAGCGCCAGTCCTGAGGATAAGGGCCCGAAGTGATTTTCAGCTGCGCCCACCGCAGCGCCAACGCGCGAGTTACGTCATGAAACCGGTTCGAAAAGTCGTCATCCCTGTTGCTGGTCACGGGACCCGGGTATTGCCGGCGACAAAATCCATTCCCAAGGAATTATTGCCCGTCGTAGACCGGCCGCTTATTGACTATGTGGTCAATGAAGCTTTTGAAGCCGGCATTGAGCATGTGGTTCTTGTTACCGGCCGTGGCAAAAGCGCCATCGAAGATTATTTCGACCACGCCTTTGAGCTGGAAGCCGGCCTCGAGACGAAAAAGAAAGCAGCGATTCTGGACAGCGTGCGCAGGACCATTCCGGCGGCTGGCGCGCTTTCATATACGCGCCAACAAAAGCCACTTGGGCTCGGCCATGCTGTTTGGTGCGCACGCGATATTATTGGTAACGAGCCTTTTGCCGTTTCCCTCCCCGACGTCATCATTGATGGAAAACCAAGCGCCCTTGCGCAGATGGTCGCCGAATATAACAAATCCGGCGGCAACATCATTGCCGTCGAAGAGGTGGCGAAAGAAGAAACAAATAAATACGGCATTGTAGCGCCCAAAGACGGCCGGTCTGGAAACCTGTTTGAAATGTCCGGTATGGTTGAAAAACCCGCCCCTGCCGACGCGCCATCAAATCTCGCCATTACAGGTCGTTACATCTTACAGCCGGAGATTTTCGACCTGCTTGAAAAAACACCACGCGGCGCCGGCGGCGAAATTCAGCTGACCGATGCTATGGACGCGCTGATGAAGTCTCAGCCCTTCTTCGCTTATGAATATGAAGGTGTCAGCCATGATTGCGGAGACAAGCTGGGTTGGCTTAAGGCAAATGTTTCGCTTGGACTGAAAAGCCCTGAGTTTTCAGAGGCCTTTGCGGATTTCCTGAAAGCTCAACGCTAACGGCGTTAATCAGCATATCCATGCAGGGATGAACGCGTTTTCGCCATTTTGTCCAGCGCCATGATGTCCTTCAAAAACGGCTCAAACTGCTTCAGCGGAATCATATTGGGACCGTCTGACGGCGCCTTGTCTGGATCGGGATGGGTTTCAGCAAAGACGCCCGCGACACCAACGGCAACAGCTGCGCGCGCCAATGAGGGCGCAAATTCGCGCTGCCCGCCAGATGTCGTTCCGGAGCCGCCTGGGGTCTGAACAGAATGAGTGATGTCAAAAATCACGGGACACCCCGTTTCTCGCGCCATAATCGGTATGCTGCGGAAATCACTGACCAGCGTGTTGTAACCAAAGCTCGCGCCGCGCTCCGTCAAAAGAATATTATTGTTCCCGGCTTCACGCACTTTCGACGCAACATTCGCCATATCCCATGGCGCCAAAAACTGGCCTTTTTTGATTTTGATCACCCGTCCGGTTTTCGCCGCAGCGACAAGCAAATCAGTTTGCCGACATAAGAAAGCTGGAATTTGCAAGACATCGACAACTTCCGCGACCGGCGCACATTGGTCAGCCGCATGCACATCAGTGACAACCGGCAATCCCAATGCCTCGCCAATCTCGGCAAAAACCGGCAGCGCCGCCGCCAATCCCAGCCCTCTGGAGGAATTGCCACTGGTCCGATTCGCTTTGTCAAAGGATGATTTGTAAACCAGCGCGACGCCGAGCCGTTCGCCGATTTCCTTCAACGCAGAAGCGCATTCCAGCGCATGGTCACGGCTCTCCATCACGCATGGCCCGGCAAACACAGTAATCGGCAGATGATTGCCGATCGTCAGCTCAGCGCTTTTCTTTGTGATTTTGACAATATTATCGTCAGCGGACATAGAGCGCTCCCGTGGCGTTTTCAGCGAATAGGCTTTAAATGGCCCGGGCCTCGCTCGGGGGCAATAGCCGCTAAATCACTGGAGATCAGATGACGACCCCTGTGGACATCGCACGCGAAGTTATTGCCTTGGAAATAGCGGGGCTCAATGCGCTCCAAAAATCCCTGGATGGCGGTTTTTCAGCTGTGGTTAGCCTGCTCGACGCCGCTGATGGTCGAATCATCGTCTCCGGCATGGGAAAATCAGGGCATGTGGCGCGTAAAATCGCATCGACCTTCGCATCGACCGGCGCGCCGGCCACATTCGTCCACCCAGGCGAGGCCAGCCACGGCGATCTCGGCATGGTTTCGTCAAAGGACGTTATTCTGGCGCTTTCAAAATCGGGTGAAACCGCTGAACTGCGTGATTTACTGGCCTATGCCGCACGATTTTCAATTCCCGTTGCGGCGATTACCGGCGCTGAAGAATCAACTTTGGCCAAAGCGGCGACAGCCGCGCTGATCCTTCCCCAGTCAAAAGAGGCCTGTGGCGAAACCCGGGCGCCAACGACATCGACCACCATGATGATGGCTGCCGGCGACGCTCTGGCGATTGCCTTGTTACGCAAACGCGGATTTACCGCCGATGATTTTCAAGGCTTTCATCCCGGCGGCAATCTTGGCGCCGCATTGCGACGGGTCACGGATTTGATGCATGGACCTGAAAAATTACCACTCGTAAAATTGTCGTCGCCGTTGCCTGAAGCGGTCAAGACAATCACCACTGGCGGATTTGGGTGCGCCGGTATTGTCGATAACGACGGCTGCCTGATCGGGATAATTACCGATGGCGATCTTCGCCGACAATTCGAAACGGGCCTTGCAGCAAAGACCGCCGCGGATGTGATGACCAAATCACCCCGAACGGCTGCATCTGATGCGCTTGCAGGCGATGTTCTCGCATTGATGAGCCGTGAGAAAATTACCGCCTTATTCGTCGTAGAAAACATGCGCCCAATAGGACTCGTTCACGTCCACGACTGCTTATCGATTGGCGTTCTCTAACGGCGCCGCAGCAATCCGCGCAGCAGGGCTGACGGCCCGGATTTTTTGGGTTCATCCTCGATCTGCAGGTCGATTTCGCTTTCACCCAGATCCAGCGAAGCCTCGGCGCTGACATCGCTTGCATCACCTTCAAGATCATGGCGGCCCTGGCTGTAGCTTGCGCGCTCAACCTGCGCTGTTAATTGGCGCATCTCTCCGGCCATATCCTGCATTGACGACGCCGTGCTTTGCACGTCCGCCCTCGCCCGTTTCGCGCCCGAAGCAGCACGCATGGCCATAATACAAAGCGCCAATGACGCTATAAAAAGGACACCCGTCAGCGCGAGCACGCCGATCTGCGTCACAAAAAACTCATCCGCCACCAAGCCGCCCAACCCAAATGTCGCGAGAACCTGTTCGATATTCATTGACTAACCCCTGACACCACGATGCGTCATTCTTACCGGCTATGACTGATCCGGTCCAGTCGCACGAACCCGTTGAAATCATGAAACAAAGGGCAATCCCTGCCTGGTTTTAAATCAATCCACGCATAGCAGACAATCCCGAATTGCACGCAGCAGGCGAATCCCGAGCACGGCCTGCGTCTTGATGATCTGGGTGGAAGTCTTGTGCACCTTGGGCAAAACGCGTCCTCGGGCGGTCATTTTGAAATCAATCACCCGACGCCAATTTGATGTGCATAGGCGGCGTAACAGTCTGAAAAATCAATTCGAATCCAATAGCTGATCAAAACCACCCTCGCTGGTACCCGGCAAATGCGCATGAACTGATACAAAACCGCTAGCCATGTTTGACAAAGATCATATCTAATGCCTCTAGAAGTGTGATGGAACGTGTACGACATGAACACGATCGTTACCGAAAAAAATATCGATACCGTACTGGCTGGATTGCCATTTTCCTTCCGGTTCGCTTGCCGCGCACTCATCCATATCAAATATGCCGCGCTTACCTTTGTGCTGCCAGACGGCAGGTCACTGACATTCAAGGGCGATGAAGAACCGGAAGCATCAGCGACCGTCGTCGTCAATAATTTTTCCTTTGCACGCCGTGTGGTTTTTGGAGGCGATATAGGGTTCTTTGAAAGTTACGCCGACGAGCAATGGGAAACGCCAAACCTGGCTGCATGTCTTTACGTTTTCGCACGCAATGCCGATTACATGCAGGATGTTTTCCGCGCAGCGCCATTTCTGGATTTACTGAATAATGTGCGTCACGCCATCAACAATAACACGCCGGAAGGGTCGAAGCGCAATATCACGGCGCATTACGATCTCGGCAACGGCTTTTATGAAAAATGGCTGGACTCGACGATGACATATTCGTCAGCGCGATTTCCATCTCCTGGCGCGGACCTCGCCACCGCACAAATCAACAAATATCGCAAACTAGCGCAATCAATCAATCTACAGCCAGATGAAACTGTCCTGGAAATCGGATCTGGTTGGGGCGGTTTCGCCGAATATGCTGCAAAAAATGTCGGCGCCAAAGTGACCGGTCTCACCCTGTCGCCATCGCAATATGACTACGCACGCAAGAGAATTTTTAAAGAAGGCCTCAGCGACAAGGTTGAATTTCGTTTGCAGGACTATCGCGATGTCCGCGAAACATTTGACAAAATTGTTTCGATCGAAATGTTTGAAGCCGTCGGGAAGCAGTATTGGCAAACCTATTTTGACAAAATCCGAGAGGCGCTAAATCCTGGTGGCATTGCCGGCCTGCAGATTATTACAATTGCGGACCGGTTTTTTGACCGCTATTCGCGATCAACAGATTTCATCCAGCGCTATATCTTTCCGGGCGGCTTGCTTCCAAGCCCGTCCCTATTGAATTCTCATATGGAAAAGGCTGGCCTGTCGCTTCGTTCGACAAGCGAGTTTGGTCAGGACTATGCCCTCACGCTCAACAAATGGCATCAGGATTTTTTAATAGCCTGGGACGATATTCGACTATTAGGGTTTGATGATAAATTCAAAAAACTGTGGCGGTTTTATCTGGCCTATTGCGAAGCGGGATTTAGGGCCGGCACAACGAATGTTCGCCAGCTCGCAGCTGGGCGGTCTTAAGCCGTCTGCTTCACCTCAACCAGACGTTGGTCCCTGATCGTGAGCACCCGGTCCATCCGCTTGGCAAGCCGATGATCATGGGTTGCAACCAGCGCCGCCAACCCTTCTTCTCGCACCAGTTTCAAGAGGGCGTCGAAGACAACATCCGACGTTTTTGGATCAAGATTGCCGGTTGGTTCATCTGCGAGCAAAATATCAGGACTATTTGCCAGCGCACGCGCAATTGCCGTTCGCTGTTGTTCACCGCCCGATAACTGACCAGGCTGATGGGTAAGGCGTTCGCCAAGACCAAGCGTTGTCAGCAGTCTCGCGGCCTCTTCTTCTGCTTTTTTCTTTTTTACGCCTGCGATCAGCGGCGGCAACATCACATTGCCGATTGCTGAAAACTCCGGCAGCAAATGATGGAATTGATAGACAAATCCAAGCGTATCGCGCCTGATCCGCGTGCGCTCCGCATCGCTCAACTGCGATGTCGCGAGACCAGCAATATGCACTTCGCCCTCGGAAGGCTGCTCGAGAAGCCCCGCAATATGAAGCAGCGAGGATTTACCCGACCCCGACGGACCGAGCAACGCAATGGTTTCTCCGCGCGCCAGTTTGAAATTGATGTTCTCAACAATCACAAGATCGCCGTAGCGACGCGCGACGTTATTAAGATGCAGCGCTGTTGAATTATTCTGCGTCATGCTTGTCGCTGCGCCTCAATCTCTACTTTTACATCTGAATATCGGTTTTCATAAAATGCCTTGATCAGTGACGGTGCAATGGCGAGAGGCGTTTCCTCAACAGTCCCCGCGTGATATTTGCGACGCGTAAATATGCCCAACACCTTCTCCAAATCATAAAAACTATAGTCGATACGGCATCGTTCATTTTCATCAGGGCAAATGTGGAGCATGCGCCCGTCGGGTGCGTTGATCCCGATGCCTGCGAGGCAAAACTCACTACCCGCCGCCTCCAGTTCTTTTCGCTTCTCCGCAGCGGCGGCCCAATCCACGCGGTTTAATTCATCACAAATTTCACTCGCATCGGCTGGTCCAAAATCGTCGGATGTAAAATCCGAAGATTGAATCCAATAGGGAAATTTTGGCAAAGGCTGATCCTTACTCATATCGAAGCGCCTCCACCGGATCGAGCCGCGCCGCGCGCCAGGCAGGATAGATCGTCGATATGAAGGACATAAAGAGCGTCCAACCAGCGATTGTTACTACTTCGCCGAGCTGCATCTCCGCAGGAATCTGCTGAAAGAAATATATCTCGGCGTTGAAAAGGTCCGTGTTGAGCAACGCAGACAAGCCCCGCTCTATGACATCAATATAGGTGACAAAAAGCGCGCCCAAAACGACACCCGTTAACGTCCCCAGCACGCCAATCAGCGCGCCCGATATAAAAAATATCCGCATCACCGACCCTTGGGTGGCGCCCATGGTGCGTAGGACAGCAATATCGCCGGTCTTGTCTTTGACCAGCATGACGAGGCCTGTGATGATATTGAGCGCAGCAATCGCAACAATGAGGAGCAAAATCAGGCGCATGACATTGCGTTCGATTTTCAGCGCTTCGAAATAGGGTCCTATAATGAGCGTCCAATTCGTCATCGGTCTGTCTTCGACAATTGCTTCGATCGCGGGGATGTAGAGATTGAGCCGGTCTGGATCTTCGACGCGCACTTCTATTTGTTTCGTTGCGCCGGATGCCGAAAAGAATATTTGCGCCTGCTCGAGCGGCATGAAGATGATCGTGGAATCATATTGCGAATTATCGACTTCGAAGACCGCGCCGACAACATAGGTTTTTGAACGCACAGGAAAACGGCCAAAAGCTGTTTCGGAACCCCCGCCGGTAATAAGCGTAACACCGCCACCGGCGCTCACGCCTAAAGCTCTCGCAAGTCTTGTCCCGATGGCAATTTCGCCGCCGCCGTTTTTCCCAATGCCAAATCCATCAAACGATCCACTTTCAATCTGTTCATCTCCGGTGATGGAGCCAATCCCGAGAAGATCCTCGCGACGCATAGCACGCACCAGCACCGCTTCCTCGCCGACCGGCGTCGTCGCATAAACCGGCGCCTGAATGAGCGGTGCAGCGGCAGTAACACCGGGCACAGTCATGATCTTTTCAATCAGGCTGTCGACAGGCTCCGCCGGATCGCTCAGCTGAACGAAAACATGACCGTTCAACCCAAGCATTTGCTCGAGCAGCTTCGCGCGAAAGCCCTGCATGACCGACATCACGATGATCAGCACCGCCACAGCAAGGCTAATCCCGCCAAATGCGATAATGGAGATCAGCGAAACGCCTTTTCCTGATCGCGTCGCGCCTAGATAACGGCGCGCAACCATCCACTCGAAAAAATTGAACGGCGGCGTCGCCGCGCCAGTATTGTTCTTCATTGAATTCCTGCGGCGGTTTGCATATCGGTCGCTAGCCTAATTCGATGGAAAGGCAAAATAACGGCGAAAATTGTTAATTTCCCGAAAATTCAAAACCTCCGGCCAACCCGCAGCGCTTTATGAATAGCGCAGCTCAGCTTTCACAACAGCAGCGATGTGCTCGACCACTTTTTCAGCCTGCATCGTCTGGCGTTCGCCATCGGCGCGGCGTTTAACTTCGATCTCATCATTTTCGAGCCCACGCGGGCCGATAACGACCTGGTATGGCAAGCCGATCAAATCCATGCGCGCAAATTTTTCGCCGGGCCGCGCCCTGGTTTCATCATAAAGGACTTCGACGCCTGCCGCCTCAAGGCCGTCATAGATCGCTGCGCAAGCTTTGTCCGTTGCCGCATCTCCAGGCCTCAAGCTGATGAGGCCGACATGGAAGGGCGCTACCGCCATCGGCCATTTGCATCCCGCATCATCATGATAGGCCTCGATCAATGCGCCAGTAAGCCGGGAGACGCCAACACCATAAGAGCCCATCTGCACAGGCACGTCCTTGCCTTCGGGGCCAGCAACCAGCGCCTTCATTGCTGTTGAATATTTGTCGCCAAAGAAAAAGATGTGGCCGACTTCGATGCCGCGCGCCTCAAGGCGATCACCCGTCGCGACAGAGGTTTCGAACTCCGCTGCATCGTGCTTTTCTTCTGTGGCAGCATAAAGAGATGTAAACTGATCAATGATCGGTTGCAGGTCGCCTTCGAAATCGACATCCTTGCCTGGGCTTTCCATATCGATAAGCCCCCGATCGCAGAAAACAGCGCTCTCTCCGGTATCGGCCAATACAATAAATTCGTGACTGAGATCGCCGCCAATCGGCCCCGTGTCGGCGCGCATGGGAATTGATCGCAACCCCATACGTGCAAATGTGCGCAGATACGCCACAAACATCTTATTGTAGCTCCGCCGCGCGGCGGCTTCATCAACATCAAATGAATAGGTGTCCTTCATCAGAAATTCGCGCCCGCGCATAACGCCGAACCGAGGACGGATTTCGTCGCGAAATTTCCACTGAATGTGGTAGAGCATTTTCGGCAGGTCTTTATAGGAGCGAACGCCAGCGCGAAAAATTTCAGTGATCATTTCCTCATTGGTCGGACCAAATAGCATCTCCCGGTCAGCGCGGTCCTTGATCCGCAGCATTTCCTTGCCATAAGCGTCATAACGGCCGCTTTCGCGCCAAAGATCAGCGGGCTGGATCGTCGGCATCAGCATTTCAACAGCGCCAGCGCGATCCTGTTCTTCCCGAACGATCTGTTCGATTTTCTTGAGCACGCGAAAACCAAGCGGCAGCCAGGCGTAAATGCCGGCCCCCTGCTGGCGCACCATACCGGCGCGCAGCATCAACTGATGGGAAACGATCTGGGCGTCCGAAGGCGTTTCCTTCAGGACAGGCAGGTAAAAACGGCTCAGGCGCATGATTCCACGAATGTCAGCTTCGCCGAGCGTTCTAGAGCGTTTTGAGCGAAAGTGAACCCGGTTTCGTGGTTCGAGAGAGGCGCCGAACGCGGCCAACAATACTTCAGAGCCATTAGCTCTGAAAAGACCTGCCGGGAAAGTCTATCGGGTGTGCCCTCAGGCTACTCGCCGCAAGTCTTCTCGCGGCTAAATGGCGTCTCGCCGGATACCGGATCTGCCCGAAAACGGGCAAACACACGGTCGGGCTGCGCGGGCTCGGCAATGGTGACATCGACGACCGGTTTGATCTGGTCAGCCGACGCGCGCCATTGATTGAGATCGGCCGCCTCGGCATCGCCACCAGCCAACGGCGTCAAATCGGCTGCCGCCGGGCACAACGCGGGCCCGATGACAAATGACATCGCGAAGCTCGCGCCCGCCGTGTAAACAACTGCTAGAGCAATAAGAAAAATACGCATGACTAATTCGCCTCTATGCAAAAGGCGCCGGAATTGTAAATCCGGCCGCCCTGATCGTTCAGTTTCAAATCAAATCGTTTGAGCAGGCGCTGGCTCGCCCAGCCTCGCGTCGGCTTGCGCCGGAAAACGATGACGTGCTTGTTGAGATCCGAGCTGTCGCCGGTGTCCGCGCGGATCAAGGCGCCGCTATTGCCGGCAAGCAGATAAGTCGACTGCGCTGCACATGGCCCCGGACGAATAACTGTGGTCTCGGCCCCAGCCGTTCCAGAGCACGCACCAGTAACTGCTGTTGCCCACACAACAGCCGAAATTGGTGCAAAAAGGCGATGTCGGCGTCCCATAAGGGTCACCGCTGCATTGATTATGCCTCGTTAACTATGAATGCGTCACGCAGCACTGCGCGGAATGCGTACCCAAAACCTGGGCCTTGCCGCATATCCCGCAATCAACAAAATGGAATGGCCTACCTGGCGCAAAATTAGCTCATAAATCAGCATCAGCCGAATCCAAGAGATCGATGAGCGGCTTTAGGCCGCCACCGTACTTTTTCCAGCGGCCAATGGATGAGGAATAGATTGGATTTCTGACTTGCACTGAGCTCGCGGTTGCGATCGGGGCTTCGTTCTTGTGAAAATCAAGGCATGCTGCTTCGAAAGCAACCCCGCAAAACGCAAGAAGGCGCCTCGTTTCTTGTTCCTGATCGGCGACAATGTCTTCATACTGTATTTCCATGAAGCGCGTCGACGGAAGCGTCTTGCCCCAATAGTCGATGAGATCAGAAAAATGCTTATAGTAGCGGCCAATGTCTTCGAGATTATAAGAATAATTATAATAGGAATAGCTCGTCCGGAATAATTGTCTGAAATTACTCAGGCACGTGTCAATGGGATGCCGCCTCAGACAAATCAGTTTTGCGTTGGGAATGGCCGCGAGAATAAGCGGGGCATAAAAAAAATTCAAAGGCATTTTGTCAACAAAGTAATCCGAGGCCCCGCGCAATCGATCGGTTTGTTGAATGTATTTTGCCCCTGCCGCATTTAAGTCCGTTGTTACAGCGCGACGCAGTGTTTCTGGATCCAGAACAAATTGGGATGATGATCGCGTCAACTCCTTCAGGATTAAGCCAAAATGCGTTAATTCCCCTACGGAGGCTATTTTTGAATGAGAAGACAATATTCGATCAACCAGCGTTGTGCCGGTGCGGGGCATGCCAAAGACGAATATCGGCCCGTGTCCCGTGGCGTCCGGCAGCCAACTCAGCTTTGGGGCGACGTCTCTGGCCGCCTCAAACAGCACTCTGTCTTGGGCAAAGGTGTATTTCAGCGATTCACGTTTTGCCTTTTTTGCAACAAAGAGATAGCGCAGCGCTGTTTCATATTCACCGATATCTTCATAAGTTTTTGCGATTGCATGTCCGAGATGCAATCGATCGTCCGGATCAACGCATTTATCGAATAGCGGCACCATTTTACCAAGCAGGTTTTCCTCTTTGCGCTGCTTACTTAAAGAAACAAGCCCATAATACGCTTTATGAAAATTCGGCGCGCACGCAATTGCAGCGCGATAGGCCGCTTCAGCCTCAGAAAATCGTCCCGCAAATTGCAAAGACGATCCAAGATTATACTTATATTCGGCTTTTTCCGGCTCGTTGTCGCTCGCCTTTTTGAACAACGGTACAGCTTTGCTGTGCTCCCCAATTCGGCTGAGAACAACGCCCAACGTATCTAGTGTAAATGTATCAGTAGGATTTTGGCCGGTCGACTGCATTGCATCGACAGCAGCCTCATCGTGCCTGTGAAGCGCCGTCAAACACTTCGCACGCTGAGCAAGGTAGTTCGGTTTGTTTCCGCCGCACAAAATGGATTTATCGGCAATTTCCAACGCTTTAGCGAAGTTACCGTGATCCGAAGTAAGCACGGATAATAGAAAATAGGGTTCGCCCGCCTTTGGGTCGATTTTTATCGCCGCAATACAGTGTTCGTGACAGCGTTGATAATTACGCACGGCCAGCGCATCCGAAGCCGTCTTGATGAGTGATAAGAAATTATCGTCAGTGCGCATAGACATGATGGGCTTATCTACCCTTAACAAACTTGACGCCTGACTTGATCTCTTCAATCACGGCATAACTGTTAGTTCGGGCGATGCCCTGTATTTCCGAAATTTTCTGAGTAATCACCGTGCGGAATTCCTTCATGTCTCTCTGGCGCACTTTCAACAGGCAATCATAATCGCCTGAAACCATATGACACTCTTCGACCTCATCAATTTCTGCGATTGCCTTGGCGAATTGATCAAAAGTTTTGTTCGTTGAATCGATAAATGAGACTTGCACAAATACGACAAAGCCGCGGTCAAGCAATGCCCGATCCAGTTCGATTGTGTATTTCTTGATATAGCCGTCCCGTTCAAGCCTTTTGATGCGCTCAATGCACGGTGTTTGACTGAGGCCGACTTCGCCTGCGATTTTGACAATCGTCTCGCGTCCATTGTCCTCAAGAATCGATAGAATTTGCCAGTCGATTTTATCTAGCGATTTCATGTGGCTTTTGTGCACTCCCGTGATTTTGACCAGTTACAGCGACATAGCATGCGCGAATATCATCTATTCACCATTTTCATCGCTACAGCTAGTGATTAAAACTAAAATTACTGATCAATTTCCGTTTTCTCACTGTTTTCTTAGCATCTAACCGCAATTCTCAATTTCACGCGGAGGAGTTTCTCAGTTAGGTTGTCTTAGGGAAGACGGCCGTTGCAAACAGTGCAATCGGCGAAGGCAACAAATTTCGTGAGGGGCGACATGAAGAAAACAACCAAAAACAACTTGTTAGGAACCGCATTACTTTGTGGTGGATCGGTGATTGCTATCTCTGCCGCAGCGCCCGCTGCCGCACAGGAGGGCGCGAGTGAACGCGATGTTGTCGTCGTGACAGCGACCCGCCGCGCTCAATCCGTACAAGAAATCCCGCTTAACATAGCCGCTGTGGGCGCCGGTCAGATTGAGGAACAGGGCCTGACAGAGCTTTCAGATCTGCTGCCCTTTGTGCCTGGCATCAACATTGTCGATCGCGGCGGCAGACAAGGCAATCCGATTATCGTTCGCGGATTGAACGTTGACCCCATCGGATCAGGTGACGGCAACAATGATGGTGGCGGAACAGTTGCAACCTATCTTGGCGAAATCCCCGTTTTTGTAGACCTAAAACTAAACGATCTCGAACGCGTCGAAGTTTTGCTAGGGCCTCAAGGCACACTCTACGGCGCTGGAACGCTTGGCGGCGCTATTCGTTATATCCCGAAGAAACCGCAATTTGGCGAATATACCGTCGCCGTGCGTGCCGAGGGTTCTGCATTCTCGAAAGCTTCCAGTGTAAGCTACGACGCCGGATTTACTTTCAACGCTGGCTTGACAGATACCTTCGCTCTTCGTGGTTCCTTTGATTTGGTTGAGGAATCCGGTTTCATCGACTACGTCAATGTTGTCGATGAAGTCGGCGTGACCAATCCCGACACCGCCGCGGGTCTTAACAAGATTGAAGATGCGGACGGCGAAGAAACTGTCTCGGCCCGCATCGCCGCCAGATGGCAGCCGGTGGATTGGATCGACAGCACACTGACCTATTATTATCAACAGGCTGATATCGAAGGCAGGCGGGTCTCTCATCATCGCGGCTTGGTTCCGGGCCTCCTTGCCGGGACCCCAAGCGTCGGCCGGTATGAGAACGCATTTCGCGTCCAGGAACCTAACAAAATCAAGAATGACCTTTTGGCCCTTGAGATTGTCGCAGATTTGGGCTTTGCGGAGCTGACATCCGCCACCGGATTAAGCAGCTTTAGCGATAATGGACAACGCGACCAGACAACCCTGCTGATTACGCTTGAATATAGCTATGAACTTTTCCCGGCCTTTACTTCATTCACCCATGAAATCGGCGAAGAGGAGCGATTTAACCAGGAAATTCGTCTGGTATCCACACATGACGGTCCGCTCAGCTGGATTGTCGGCGGCTACTATAACAGTTTTGAGGCGGTGGCTTCGTCTTCTGAGTTTACACCGAACTATGTTCCTTTTGTGAACGCCGCCCCTCTATCCTTCGGGCTTACAGATCGACCAGATGCGCTTGAATACTTTTCTACTGATCGAACTAAGCTGAAGGAACTCGCCGCATTTGGCGAGCTCAGTTACCAGCTTTGGGATCAACTGACACTGACCTTTGGCGGCCGCTATTTTGATTATGAACTTCAGGCAGCCAGCAGCGTAGATTTTCCGCTTTTTGAACCTCTCACTTTTGCGACATCGACATTGGATGAGATTGGAGCCTTCCCATTCGATCCTGCGCTGGGTCAATCGGACAATGGATTTTTGTTCAAGGCCAACGCATCTTGGCAAGCAACTGAGGGCCTTCTCATTTACGCGACGGTAAGTGAGGGTTATCGAATTGGCGGCGTAAACGGCGTAGGACAATGCGTCACCTTCGATCCCATGGCGCCAAATACGCAGGGCGCATGCGCCCTTGCGCCCGGCCAAGTGTTCTTTCCGGGCGGACCAAATGACATATCCTCGAGGGATGAACGACAATTCACGCCGGATCAGACTCGCAATTATGAGATTGGCATAAAATCAACAATGCTTGACGGCGACCTCATATTGAATGGGGCCATTTACTATATCGACTGGACGGATCCGCAGCTCTCATCGGCAACAGTGAACGCCAACATTCCCATCACCGTGAACGGCGACGGCGCAGAATCAAAAGGGATTGAATTGTCGGCCAACTGGCACGCCACGGACCGGCTGCAGTTCCGCGGAAACTTCAGCTATATTAAATCAGAGTTGACGGCCCCTGTACCGGATCTCGTGCGGACAATTACGCCGCCAGGCTTCGGGGCGGCGTTTGAAGACGGTGCAGATGGTGATCGCCTGCCCGGTTCGCCGGAAACGCAATTCTCTATGTTTGGTTCCTATGAACATCCGATGACCAATGGCGCCAACTTAAAATTTAACGCCAGCTATTCATGGCAAAGTGATGTTCTGACCCGAGCAGGCGGTCGCGGGTCCAGCTTAGCGCTCGACAGTTTTGGCGTCGCCAATGCCGCGCTTACATATAACGCGGGCAATTGGTCGGCTGGGATATTTGCCGACAATCTCTTCAACAAGTTTGCTGAGACCGGCGCGATTGGAACTGCGCTCCGCAATCAAACGGTATCCGACTTTAACGGCGACACGGTTTATGTTCGAGGGTTCTCGACGCATATTCTGCCGCCACGTGTGATCGGCGTGCGCCTCAACTATGAATTTACAGCTCCCGGTTAAGACAGTTTGGATTGGTCTCCGTCAAGCCGCGTCATTGATTTTGGCGCGGCTTGATGTTGCTGGCCCCGTGGGCACAACCAGCTGGAAAAGCCGAATTTCCCAAGCTCTAAAACATCGGGTTTTTTAGAAAGTTGGTGCGGTCGAGAAGACTCGAACTTCCACGGGTTGCCCCACAGCGACCTCAACGCTGCGCGTCTACCAATTCCGCCACGACCGCATCCAGTCGGCGAGCGGCGGGAATAGCAAATGGCTTCCGTCCTGTGAAGCCCGAAATCATGAGAAAAGACGGGGGTCGTCAGGCCGCCGTTTGAGCCTCGCCGATCAACTCCACACCAATTTCCTCGCCGCGCAAGATAACGCGGCACTGGGCGATTTTTCGGCCATTGGCGAGAATTTCCAGGGGTTCCCGGTCGCCCCTGCCAAGAGGAATGACCGCACCACGCCCTTTACGCAGAAGCTGACACAGGGGCAGCGTCGCCTGCCCGATGAGCATGGTCAATTCAATTTCGATCTTGTCCACAGGCGCCATAACAGGCCACAACCCCTCATACCCAACTATCGAACAGAGAGTGCCGCCCTTTGGTTAGCGCGCCGTTAAAGTCAAAAGACGTCTTGGCCCGGATCCGGGCCGAAATCCCGGCAGAATGGGCAGTCTCGCCGGGATATGTGGATTATGACGCTGCCGTTGCTTTTATGGAGCGCAGAGCCGCCAAAATCCGTGCTGGTCAGGCGCCAGAGCTGATTTGGCTCCTCGAGCACCCACCGCTTTACACCAGCGGCACAGGGGCCAAACCCGAGGACCTTTTAATGGCGGACCGTTTTCCGGTCTTCAAAAGCTCAAGGGGCGGTCAATACACCTATCATGGCCCTGGTCAGCGTGTCGCTTATGTGATGCTCGATCTGGAGCGCCGCGGAAAGGATGTCCGCGCATTTGTTCACGGATTGGAGCAGTGGGTTATTGCAACGCTCGACGCCTTCAACATTAAGGGCGAGCGACGTCACGGACGGGTCGGTGTCTGGGTCGATCGCACGGAGCCGGGGGGCCCACGCCACGAAGACAAGATTGCCGCCATCGGCGTGCGCATCCGCCGCTGGGTCAGTTTTCACGGCATATCGCTGAATGTCGAACCGGACCTGACGCATTTCACCGGCATTACGCCCTGCGGCATTAACGAGCCCGATCTCGGCGTGACCAGTCTCGTTGATCTTGGGTTTCCTGTGACGATGACCGATGCTGATGTCGCGTTAAGATCAGCATTCGAACAGATATTTGGACCCACCCTCCAAGCGGATGCGCCAACATGGTGAACTTCCCTGTGCGCCACTAGACCGCGACGTTGCGCCTCCGGCGTAATTTTGCTGAACGCGTTAAAGCAATTTAATCTATTTACCTGGAAATCGAAGATTTTACCGATATATTTGGCAACTTTTTGCCGCTTTTATAGGCTAGAATACATCTATGTCAGAATGAGGATAGCAAGCCGCCAATGACGAAGACGCCAACCAAAGATTTCCTTTTTCCGATGGCCGGCGCCATCGCTCTGGCGTTTCTGGCGCCCGGCCTCGCTCAGGACGTGACGGCTGACGTGACAGCCGAGCAGGCGCCGCTGGATCTTGTCCAACCGCAACTTGTGCAGCCCCAAATTGGCCAACCCCAAAATGCCCCGCTACCGTCGCAAATTGAAGGAATCCAAGCGGCAGATGATGCACAGCGCCCTGGCAGCGCAGGCGATAACGCTGAAGAACCCGCTATTATCGATCCCGACGAAATGGCGGACATGCTCAATTCGCAGCAACAACTCAAGCAAACTTACACGCTGAAACGCACAATCAATGGCGAAGTCATTGAGAGTGAAAAAAGAACGGTGACATTCTCTCGCGATACGCCCTATCGGGAAACCGAAGCCGGCGCCACAACGGTTGAGGCCCTAAAAGCGGCTTTTGACGGCGAGTTACTCACACGGATAGAGGCTTTCGAAGAAGCAAAACTTGATTTTACGATTGCCGATGTCGACCGTGATGAGTTTATGACCATGAGTGAATTTGTGACGCTCGTGGATAACTGGCGCCAATCCGACACCCGAGCGGCCGAGGCCCCGACTGAGGAAATCGCCCAACAACGCCAATATGACGCCTTCCTTTCCGAAATTAATCCGTATGAAGCTGAATCACAAAGTGATGTTCATGCACGAGAGAAATTCGCGTTTATGGCTGGCGCTGCTGAAACAGTCTCCCGCCAGGTATATATCCGGGAATATCTTCTGGATTTTGACACAATGGACGCGGATAAGGACACGCTGTTGCGCAGTGATGAATTGATGCGCTTTCGCGCGCTCAATCGCGGCGAAAAATTCACGCAATAAACTCAAAGTAATTCGAGAAATCGGGCGACGGCGGCAAAGTCGTTTGCCAAATTTTGTCGCCGCGCGTCAGCCTCGGCGTCGATACCCCAACGTTCTTCCTGAAACGTCTCGTCAACGCGCGACGCCCTAAATATCTCTTCGCTTTTAAATTCGCGCTTCCACAAAGCGAGCGCTAACACCGCCGACCCTGTGATTTCGGTTGCCATCCTGATCCCCTGCAAAACGGCTGGCGTTTGTCCTTTGAGCACATTGCGAACTGCATCAATCGCCGCCTCTGATTGCGCAACAGCGACAATCCCGTTTGTCGTGACCAGCAGCGCTCCGAAAGTCGCCTCCAGCCATTCGACATAGGGATTCCATACTGCGCATTGCCGCTCAGCCAGTGTCCGCGGCGCCTCAGCACGGTAGCAAACCAGATCAGTCTTCAAAAAAGCCAGAATTTCTTTGAGGGGATCGTCCGCGGCATCCTTGGTGCGATCGATTGATGCAGCCAATATTGCATTAAGCGGCATTTCATGGCGTTCAATAAATTCGCCTTGCGCATCCCATTCAGCCGCAATCGCGTCGCCAAGAGTTTTTGTTGGCGCCGCCAGCACATTCCGCCCGACGGTTCTTGCCGACCGGCCATCGAGCAGAACGGCCCAGCCACCGTTCATATCTTCGACCGAAACCGTTTTGTAGAATCGCTTTACCGCCTTTTCCATTGCCGTCACCGCAAATCGTCCGGCCAATCACAGACCGCTTCCTGGTCAAAGGAAAAGAACTTCCATGTCTCAGCCATATGTCCGGAAAGCGGCGCCGTCAGCGTTGTATTGCGCCGGGTTTTTGGATGCGGAAAAGTCATCGACCGACAGAACAAATGCAATTTATTAGAAACCCCTTCCAGATGCGCTGCAGCGCCGCCATATTTACCGTCGCCGACAACGGGACAGCCAATCGCGGTTGCATGAACACGCAATTGATGCGTTCGCCCTGTTACCGGGCGCATCGCTAGAAACGTGACGCGTCCACCTGCGTCTTCCAGCGTTTGATAGTCCGTGATCGCTTTTTTGGCGTCCTCGCCCTCAGCCGGAACCACGCGTTCGACATCGCCGCCCTCGATCCGCACCATGCGCTTGGCGATTGGTAATGAAATCGTTCCTTCGTGCGGGCGCGGTGATCCAACGGTCAGCGCCCAATAAGTTTTCTCGACATCGTGGCCTTTAAACGCATCTCCGAGACGTTGGGCGGCTTGCCTTGTCTTGGCAAGCAACAAAAGACCGCCAGTATCCTTATCCAGGCGATGAACGAGGCGCGGACGCACGCCATCCTTTTCAAGCGACGCCAGCATGCCGTCTATATGGTGTTTGGTCTTGGCGCCGCCCTGAACAGCGACCCCGAAAGGCTTGTTCAACGCCATGATGCTGTCATCCTCAAAAAGGATCATTTTCTTGAGCGCCGCTGCATCATCAGCATCGTAGCGCGTGACTGGTTTGAGCGTCTCCGCGCGTTCATGCAAAGGCGGGATGCGGATCTCTTCCCCAACCTCGAGACGCCGATTTGCTTTCACACGGCCGCCGGCAACACGCACTTGGCCCTTACGCAGGAACTTTTCCAGCTCGCCATGGCGCACAGCGGGAAAATGCGTCTTGAACCAACGATCAAGGCGCATCCCCGCCTCGTCAGGAGAAACAGATTTCGTCTGTACACCGGTCATGTCAGTTGCCGGCCAATCCCAATCCCGGACAACAGGCCGGCAATGGACAGAACCACTGACGCAAGAAGATAGGCGCCGGCGATCATTAGCGTTCGATCACGATAGATGGTCACAACATCCAACGAGAAGGTGGAAAAAGTCGTGAAGGCGCCCAACAGCCCAACAGTTAAAAAGGCGCGCAACGCCGGGGAACTCGGTTCCCGCGTGGAAAACCAGACGATCAGTAACCCCATGGCAAACGACCCCGTAATATTCGCCGCCAGTGTGCCCCACGGAAAATTTGGCCCGAGGAAATGAAGCGACAGGCGCGACACCCCGTGACGCGCCATGGCGCCAACGGCGCCGCCGGCCGCGACAGATAGCCAGATCACTCCACCACTCATGTTCCTGCCTTTCTAAACGGCGCCAGCATTAGGCTGAAAAACCCCTTATCCTCAATACCTTCGACGCCGATTTTCATATCGACGGTTCGCTTTGTCGGAGATTTGGACCTAAAAACCCTATCCCAGACGCTCAACACTGCCGCATAGTTTGAGTCCGTATCCGACTTTACGGCGTGGTGGTGCACCCAGTGAATAGATGGCGTCACGAAAAGCCGTGCCAGCGGCCCTTCAATAACAGGCGGTATCCGCACATTCGAGTGATGAAAGACCGCGCCGCAAAGAACCAGCGTTTCAAAAATAATGACGGTCGACAATGGCGTCGCCAACAGTGAGATCGGGATCAATCGTAATAGTGCAGACAAAACGACTTCACCGAGATGAAAGCGCACGGCGCTCGTGGTGTCCAAAAATTCGTCTCGGTGATGAACCTCGTGTAACCGCCACATTGCCGGAAACCGGTGATAAGCGCGATGAAGCCAATAGGTCCAGCAATCGAGCACAACAAGACTGATGATCAACATCCCTGCGCCCGCCATGCCGGATGTGAGCATTTCAGGCCGGCGCCAAATCAAATGATTGACACCCCATTCCGTTAACGGCGCCACAATCAAAGGCGATGCAATGAGGACGAGCAGCCACATGCCGCCATTGCGACCCAGCCGTGGATAAGACCCTTGCGGCGGCGCTGCTCTTGCGATGCGTTCCGCAATGAAAAAGCAGACGAACCATGCACCGACAATCGTCGCCTTCGCCGCCAGAAGAGCTTCGAGTGTCATTGTTTGCCGCCTGGCTCCCGGCGCTTGCGCGCCCAAAATTCGAGACGTTTGGCGATTTCCTTGTCGAAACCGAATTGCGACGGTTGATAAAAGGTTTGGCGGTCCATGTCAGGCGGAAAATAATTCAACCCGGCAAACCCATCATCCGCATCATGATCATATACATAACCGTCTGAATAACCGAGAGATTTCATGAGCTTTGTCGGTGCATTCATCGCATGGGGCGGCGGCGCCAACGATCCCGTTTCGCGGGCAGACGCCTTGGCCATTTTGAACGCCACGTGGGAGCGGTTTGATTTTGGCGCTGTCGCGAGATAGGCGACCAGCTGGCCGATAGCGATTTCGCCCTCTGGTTGACCCAGAAATTCATAGGCACTTTTCGCGGCGATCGCGATGGGCAAGGCCTGTGGATCAGCATTACCAACATCTTCGGATGCAATCACCACAAGACGGCGCAGAATAAATTTTGGATCTTCGCCGCCAACGAGCATGCGCGCAGCCCAATAAAGTGCAGCATCGGCGTCCGATCCGCGGATCGATTTCTGTAGAGCACTCGCAAGATTATAGTGAGACTCCTGTCCCTTGTCGTAGATCGGCGCCCGTCGCTGGATGATCGCACCAAGATCGTTTGCTTCGACTGGCGCCCGGTCTCTTGGTTCTGCGAATAGTTCCTCTGCAAGGTTGAGTACAAATCGGCCATCACCATCAGCCATGACGCGTAACGTCGCGCGTGCATCCGACGTCAGAGGAAGCGATCTGCCTTCTTCCTGTTCGGCGCGGGCAAGGAGTTTTTCTAGTGCGCCCTCATCCAGTCTTTTGAGCGTGAAAACCTGCGCCCGCGACAAGAGCGCCGCGTTTAATTCAAATGACGGATTTTCCGTGGTGGCGCCGATGAGTGTGATCACGCCCGCTTCCACATGAGGCAGGAATCCATCTTGCTGAGCTTTATTAAAGCGATGAATTTCATCCACGAAAAGCAGCGTGCCCTTGCCCGCCGCCCGGCGCGCTTTAGCGCGTTCGAAAACTTTACGTAAATCAGCCACCCCGGAAAAGATCGCCGAAATTTGTTCGAAATCGAGGTCAGCCTCGCCAGCCAGTAACCTGGCAATGGTTGTCTTACCGACCCCCGGCGGGCCCCAAAGGATAATCGACGAAAGCCGCCCCGCCTGAAGCATCCGCCGCAGCGGCGCCCCTTCACCCAATAGATGATCCTGACCGACAACCTCGCTGAGCGACGCAGGGCGCAACCGGTCCGCCAACGGCCGGGGAGCGGCCTGGTCAAGACCAGCGCTGGCAAAAAGGTCAGTCATGCGAGATACCTACCACCTTCCCGGACGGTGGTCAGCCGTGAGCAGCGCCACCAGCAAGAAAATAGAAGTACCCGCTATCCGCTATCGCCCGACGCGCCACGGCACGATCCGTCCGCCCGTGTCGATCTCCAACTCCCAGCTCGTTGACGGCTTAGCAAGTTCCCGCTCCAGTTCTGCGGCGGTACGCACGGTTTTCCCGTTCACCGACAATACCTTGTGGCCAGGTCTCAACCCCCTCCGCCCGGCAAATGAGTTGCGCTGGATTTCGGTAATGACGACGCCCTTTGACAGCGGATCAAGACCGAGTTCCTCGCTATAGCGCGGCGATAAATTATCAACGGTAACGCCATTGAGTGGCTGTCGGCCTTCAAGCGCACGCGGATCCCGCGCCGGTGTTTCGGGCGGCAATGAAAGTGTAACTTTTGTCGTTCTATTTTTGCCGTCGCGCACATAGACCACATCAGCACTATCTGCATCACTCTTGACCCCAATGCGATATTGCAACGTCTCTGCGTCAAAGACCGGCTGACCATCAACTTCAAGAATGACATCACCGGGTTTAATGCCAGCTCTGTCAGCTGGACCCTGCGCCCAAACGTCGTCGATGATCGCGCCGGCCGGGCGGTCAAGCTTTAGCGCCGATGCCAAATCCGTTGTCACCGTACTTGTTGATGCCCCGATCCAGGGCCGCACTAACGCACTGCCGTCAACAGCAGATTTGATGACCTGTTGCACGAGCCGAGACGGTATCGCAAAACCAATGCCGTTAGACCCGCCGGAACGTGAATAAATCGCGGTATTAACACCGACGAGCCGCCCATCGGAGTCGACAAGAGCGCCGCCGGAGTTGCCGGGATTGATGGCGGCGTCTGTTTGAATAAAGAACTGGTAGTCTGTGACTGAAACCGCCGTGCGCGCCAGGGCCGAAATGATGCCGTTGGTCACTGTCTGTCCCACGCCGAACGGATTGCCGATGGCCAGAACGATATCGCCGACTTGCGCTGTATCGGAATTTGCAAATGTGAGAAATGGCAATGCCTCGCCTGTATCGATACGCAGCACTGCAAGATCCGTTTGTGGGTCAGCCAGCACCAGCTCCGCGTTAAACTCGCGTCGATCGTTCAAGACGACCTTGATTTCACTCATGCCATTGATGACGTGATTATTGGTAACAATAACGCCTTCCGGGCTGACGATAACGCCGGAGCCCAATGAATTCTGCACGCGTTCACGAGGGGCGTCTGAGCCGCCGCCAAAAAAACGTTCAAAGAAGGGATCGCCTGCAAACGGGC
Source organism: Hyphococcus sp. (assembly GCA_021776335.1). Taxonomy (GTDB): domain Bacteria; phylum Pseudomonadota; class Alphaproteobacteria; order Caulobacterales; family Parvularculaceae; genus Hyphococcus. The sequence continues at coordinate 667,308 of JAJFGB010000009.1, read as the reverse complement.
TGCGTTGCTGGACGACACGGCGCGTATAAATATTAACAACAGCTGGCGCGGCGCGTTCAACAACCGGCGCAAAAGAGAGTTTCACTTCCGTCATTGACGAAGGCGTCACGCGCGGCGCCGCAGCGATTACCTCGCCTTGCATCTCTGCTTCTTCGGAGGCCCCTTCGACGGGCGCTGGCTGCGCACACGCAGCAGACAGGCCAACGATGAGCATGACGAAACTGGCTAGCGAAAAGCGAAACATCGGAATCCTCCGGCAAAAAAAAGAACACGCAGGAGTATAATCCCGCGTGTTCTCTATTCAATGCAACCATCCGTTACCCGATGGTAATTTGAACGGAATTTACTCGTCGTCATCCGCCTCAACGCCCACAACGGGGCCTGAATCCTTGCCTTTTGCGTCTTCGTCGCGATCGACAAATTCGATCACCGCCAGAGGCGCATTATCGCCATAGCGATAGCCTGCCTTCATGATGCGAATATAACCGCCGTCACGCTCCGCATAACGCGGTCCCAGCGTATCAAAAAGCTTCTTTGCCATGTCCTTGTCGCGAATTCTGGCGATGGCCAGGCGGCGAAGGTTCAAAGAGCGTTTTTCATCTTTGTCCGCATGCTTGGCCATGGTCACGAGTTTTTCAACAATCGGACGCAATTCTTTGGCTTTGGGCAAAGTCGTCGTTATTTGCTCATGCTTGATCAAGGCGGACGCCATATTGGCGAACATCGCTTTACGATGTTCGTGGGTCCGGTTCAGTTTACGGTGCGCCATTCCGTGTCGCATGGCTTTTCTCCTCAGGCCGGCGTCACGCCGGTCTTATCTAAATGACTACTCGTCGAATTTTTTCGCCAAATCTTCAATATTGTCCGGCGGCCAATCCGGCACGTCCATGCCAAGATGCAGGCCAAGCGCCGCCAACACTTCCTTGATCTCGTTCAAGGATTTGCGACCAAAATTCGGTGTGCGAAGCATTTCAGCCTCGGTTTTTTGAATCAGATCGCCGATATAAACGATATTGTCGTTCTTCAGGCAATTTGCCGAACGAACAGACAGTTCCAGCTCATCAACTTTACGCAGGAGTGCAGGATTAAACGGCAGTTCTTCGCGAGCATCGACGCCAACATCTTTAGTCGGCTCATCAAAGTTAACGAAAACCTGAAGCTGATCCTGAAGGATACGCGCCGCATACGCGACAGCGTCTTCCGGCGAAACGGAACCATCAGTTTCCAATTCCATAACCAGCTTGTCGTAATCAAGCACTTGACCTTCGCGCGTGTTCTCGACGCGATAGGCAACACGGTTGACCGGTGAATAAAGACTGTCCACGGGGATAAGACCAATCGGCGCATCTTCCGGGCGATTTTGTTCCGCCTGATTGTAACCCTTGCCAGTATTGACCGTCAGTTCCATGCGCAGCGAAGCACCTTCGTCGAGGTGACAGATCACATGATCCTTGTTCAGGATATCAACCGATGAGGTTTCTTCGATATCGCCAGCGGTAACGAGGCCAGGCGTGTCTTTCTTGAGCACAAGCCGCTTCGGACCGTCCGAATGCATGCGTATGGCAACTTGTTTGACGTTGAGGACAATGTCCGTCACATCTTCGCGCACGCCCGGAATTGACGAAAATTCATGCACAACGCCATCTATCTGAATGGACGTTACCGCAGCGCCTTGCAGCGACGACATCAATATCCGACGCACAGAATTGCCCAGTGTTAGCCCAAAACCGCGCTCAAGCGGTTGAGCGACAATCGTCGCCTTGCGCAGCGGGTCAGCGCCCGGCGTAACTTCAAGCTTCGAAGGCCGAATTAGTTCCAGCCAGTTTTTCTCGAGGATGGTCGTTGAATCCATGGGGTGGATCGCTCTCTCTAAGGTGATTAATTAAACGCGCCGGCGCTTGCGCGGGCGGCAACCATTATGTGGGATCGGCGTGACATCGCGAATCATCGACACTGTCAGGCCTGCGGATTGAAGCGCGCGCAACGCACTTTCGCGACCCGAGCCGGGACCGCGAACCTGTACGTTGACTGTTTGCATACCATGATCCATCGCCTTTTTCGCAGCGTCTTCCGCGGCGAGCTGTGCGGCATACGGAGTAGATTTACGCGAGCCTTTAAAACCCATGCCGCCGGCAGACGACCAGGAAATTGCATTTCCCTGTTCGTCAGTGATGGTGATCATGGTGTTGTTAAACGATGCATTCACATGAACGACGCCAGAAGAAATATTCTTCCGCTCGCGACGTTTGACGCGGGTTCCCGCTGTTTTTGCCATTACGAAATATCCCTTATTTCTTCTTGCCGGCGATCGGCCTGGCTGGGCCCTTGCGCGTCCGCGCATTTGTGTGCGTGCGTTGGCCGCGAACCGGCAGACCGCGACGATGGCGAAGGCCCCGATAACAGGCTTGGTCCATCAGGCGTTTGATGTTGACCGCAACTTCTCGTCGCAGGTCGCCCTCGACCATGTAGTCGGCGTCAATTGATTCACGAATCTGCAGGACTTCAGCGTCAGACAATTCATTGACCCGGCGACTATCAGCGATACCCACCTTCTCACAGATCTCAGCAGCCTTTGTCGGGCCGATGCCATGAATGTAACGCAGCGCAATGGTGACGCGCTTATTGGTTGGAATGTTGACGCCTGCAATACGGGCCACGGTGTAATCCTTTTCCTTTTCTCCGCCCTGAAATTGACCGGCCGGGCAAGCCATTATTCATGCAACGAAGCCCGCGACGGCGCGATTTATCCCGTGCCGAGCGAGCTATGCCTCCAGTTGGCGGAGAGCGCGTAGATATAGCCCGCGCGGCCCTGCCGTCAACCACTTTTAGAGCCTAATTTGAGGGCCCTAATTCGTCCAAAATGGCGTCAATCTGAGCCGAAACTGCATCGACTGACCCCATACCATCCACGTCCTTCAATTTACCCTGCCGCTCGTAGAACGGGATAAGGGGGGCTGTCTGGTCCCGATAGACCTGAAGCCGGTACTTGAAGGTCTCCTCAGTGTCGTCTTTGCGGGGCGCCTCGCCCCGGGCTCTTGTTTCTTCGATTCGCTTGTTGAGACGGTCCAAAAGCGCCGCTTCATCGACTTTGAGCTCAATTACAACGTCAACCGAACGCTCTTTCTTTTGAAGCATAACGTCCAGCATCTCCGCCTGAGCGTCGGTGCGCGGAAAGCCGTCCAGCAGAAACCCGCCAGCGCAATCATCAGCCTCGATCCGCTCCTCAACGATGGCCGAAACGATATCGTCGGAAACGAGGTTGCCCGCATCCATAACCGCCTTGGCTTTTTTTCCGACCGGCGTTTGTGCAGCCACAGCTGCACGCAACATATCGCCAGTCGAAAGCTGTGGAATATTGTAACGTTCAACAATATGAGCCGCTTGGGTGCCCTTCCCGGCGCCCGGCGGACCGAGAAAGATCAGTATCATCGACGCCCCCCGCGGAGCTTCGATTTCTTGATCAGACTTTCATATTGCTGGGCGACAAGATGGCCCTGAATCTGCGAAACGGTATCGAGCGTCACAGACACAACAATGAGGAGCGACGTGCCGCCAATATAGACCGGTATCGATTGACTATAACTCGCCTTTAAAACCTCCGGCAGAATGCACACAAAGGTCAGATACATAGCCCCGACCATCGTCAGCCTTGTCAGGACATAATCAAGATATTCCGCCGTCCGTGCGCCCGGCCGATAGCCCTGGATGAAACCGCCATATTTTTTAAGATTGTCCGCGACTTCCTCAGGCTTGAAAACAACCGAGGCGTAAATAAACGTGAAGCCGATAATCAGCGCTGCATAAAGAGCGATATAAAGTGGCTTTTGTGGTGCAAACATGAAACCAACCGTCTGCAGCCAGTCGGGCGATCCATCGCCAATAGCGCTGATTGCTGTTGCCGGCAGCAACAACAATGACGATGCAAAAATTGGCGGGATCACACCAGAAACATTAAGTTTAAGCGGCAAATGCGATTTTTCGCCCTGCGTCATGCGCTGGCCAACCTGGCGGCGCGGATACTGAACAACGATGCGACGTTGGGAGCGCTCCATGAATACCACAAAGGCAATCAGCGCCAGCGCGAGAAGTGCAATGATAACAATTGCGCCGCCGCCGACGCCTGCGCCGGTGCGGCCCTGATCGAGCAAACCCGCAATCGCTCGCGGCAATTCCGCGACAATCCCCGCGAAAATGATCAGCGAAACGCCATTGCCAACCCCGCGCGCGGTTATCTGTTCGCCAAGCCATAAAAGGAACATCACGCCGCCAACAAGTGTAACAACAGTGGACAACAGGAAAAACGGCCCGGGATCAGAAACCACGCCGGTCTGACCTTGCAGGCTAATGGCAATGAAATAACCCTGCATTGTTGCGAGAAACACGGTCAGATATCGCGTATACTGATTGATCTGTCGGCGCCCCTGCTCGCCTTCCTTCTTAATCGCTTCAAGCGACGGAATAACCGCGGACATCAACTGCATGATAATCGACGCCGAAATATAAGGCATGATGTTGAGCGCAAATATCGCCATCCGCTCGACGGCGCCGCCTGCAAAGATGTTAAGCGTGCCGAGGATTCCGTCTTGCTGGCTTTGAAAGCCCTGGCTGAACGCATCCGGGTCAATGCCCGGCAGCGGAACAAACGTCCCGAGGCGATAGATGATAAGCGCGCCCAGCGTAAACAAGAGGCGCTTTTTAAGCTCATCGGCCTTCGCAAAGGACGCTAAATTGATGTTTGAGGCAAATTGTTCCGCTGCGGATGTCATTTCGGACCTTCACCTGAGCTGGAGGAATAAGTCAGTCGCCATGTGGCGGTCGCAGGTCTGATCCGCAACCCCACCACTGTCCTATTTCTTGTTCTGAACCGTTACAGCGCCGCCCGCCTTTTCAACGGCAGCCCGTGCGCCCGACGAGGCGTGTGCGACTTCAATATCAAGTTTGGCCTTTAAGGCGCCGACACCAAGGAGGCGTATCCCATCTCGGGAGCGGCGAACGACTCCGGCGTCAACCAGCGCAGCCGCATCGATCTTCTTTTTTGCGTCAAGCTTGCCGGCGTCAACCGCTGCCTGCAGACGCCCAACATTGACTTCGACATATTTGGAGGCGTTTGGCACATTAAAGCCGCGCTTCGGCAAACGCATATAAAGCGGCATCTGTCCGCCTTCATACGCGCGAATGCCCGAAACACCTGAGCGGGATTTTTGTCCCTTTACGCCACGCCCGCCAGTTTTGCCCTTGCCGGAGCCGATGCCTCGGCCGACACGTGTTCTATTCTTACGCGCGCCTTTATTGTCGGAGAGTTCGTTCAGTTTCATTTTATTCCTCGACTTTCGACAACCATGCCCGCATCGGAACCGGTCGCCTCGCCTGATGCGCCCGCTGATCGGGCTGTTGATATGAGCGTTTCCGCCTCTTGGTTATTCTTCTACGATTTCAACCATATGCGATATTTTACGAATCATACCGCGTACTGACGGCGTATCTTCGAGCTCGCGCACGCGGCCTATTTTATTCAAACCCAGGCCAACAAGCGTCGCGCGCTGATCTTGCGCGCGGCGGATCGGACTGCCGGTCTGACGGACTTTAAGCATTTTCTTCGCTGCCATCATTGGCTCCCTTACGCTGCGTCTGCAGCGCTTGCTTCGCCGCCGCCGGTGCGACGCGAAAGAATATCAGATACTTTCTTACCGCGCTTTGCGGCCATGGAACGCGGGCTCACCTGATGCTGAAGCGCATTCACCGTCGCGCGAACCATATTATAAGGGTTCGAAGAGCCGATAGATTTTGCAACAACGTCCTGAACGCCGAGCGTTTCAAAAATCGCGCGCATCGGACCGCCAGCAATGATGCCGGTTCCCGGAGGCGCCGCGCGCAAGACAACTTTGCCTGCGCCCCAGCGTCCCTGCGCATCATGATGCAGCGTCCGGCCCTCGCGAAGCGGTACCCGAATGAGGTTTCGTTTGGCTTCCTGAGCAGCTTTACGAATGGCCTCGGGAACTTCGCGCGCCTTGCCTTTACCGAATCCAACGCGGCCTTTTTGATCGCCGACCACTACCAGAGCCGCAAAACCAAAATTCTTACCGCCTTTGACCACTTTCGCGACCCGATTGATGGCAACGAGCTTGTCAACGAATTCGTCGCGCTCTTCACGATCACCACGGCCTCGACCGCGTCCACCACGTCTATCATCACGCGCCATGAACCAATACTCCCTTAGAATTTCAATCCGGCATCGCGCGCGGCGTCAGCAAGCGCCTTCACACGGCCGTGATACATATAACTGCCGCGATCAAACACGACATTTTCAACGCCAGCCTTAATCGCCCGCTCTGCGACGGCTTTGCCGACTTTCGCAGCAGCGTCTTTATCAGAGCCCTTTGCACTGCCTTTACTCAATTCCGCATCCAGCGACGACGCGCAAGCAAGCGTCTTGCCTTGTGCATCATCAATCACCTGCGCCGAAATATTTTTCGACGATCGGAAAACCGAAAGCCGCACACGGCCCTTGGAGACGCGCGCAATTTTACGTCGGTTGCGCCCGGCGCGGGACTTCTGTTTAGTTTTATTCTGGTCAGCCATGACCCGTTATCCTTTTACGAAGAGTTACTTCTTCTTGCCTTCTTTACGGAAGATATATTCATCAGAATATTTGACGCCCTTGCCCTTATAAGGCTCCGGCGGCCGGAAGGCGCGAATTTCTGCTGCAGTCTGCCCGACCTTTTGTCTATCGATCCCGGAAATTATGATTTCCGTTGGTTTCGTTGTCACGATCTTGATACCGTCCGGCATCGGATAATTGATATCGTGACTAAATCCGAGCGCCAGATTGAGGGCATTACCTTTCATCTGCGCGCGATAACCAACGCCGACCAGATGAAGCGTTTTCGAAAACTCATTCGCAACGCCGGCCACCATATTGGCAATCTGCGTGCGGCTCATGCCCCACATGGACCTTGCCGGCTTGGAATCTTCGACAGGCGTTATAGACAAACTGTTGCCGTCAAGCGCTACAGCACAAAGGTCGCTGACGACGAAACTCAACTCGCCTTTCGGACCCTTCGCTTTCACGGCCTGGCCGTCGACTGTCACAGTGACGCCGCTGGGCACTTCAATCGCTTTTTTACCGATGCGGGACATAATCCTCGCTCCTGATCTTAATAAACCTCGCAGAGCACTTCGCCGCCGACATTGGCGTCGCGCGCTGCTGCGTCGGACATAACGCCCTTAGGCGTCGATACAATCGAAATACCCAAGCCGTTACGTACGGACGGTAAATCATTCACGGACGAATAAACGCGTCGCCCCGGCTTCGAAATACGCTTGATCTTCTGGATCACCGGCGCGCCTTCGAAATATTTCAACTCCACCTCGAAAGAAGGTTTTTCGCCATCTTGTTCAATGCGCGCATAACCGCGGATATAACCTTCCGCTTCGAGAACATCGAGCACCCAACCGCGAAGTTTTGATACGGGCGCCTTCATCGTTGAGTGACGGCGCATCTGCGCATTGCGGATACGGGTAATCAAATCGCCGACAGGATCGTTGATAGCCATTTTCGTTCGCCCCCCTTACCAGCTTGACTTTATGAGACCAGGAATTTTTCCATCCGATCCCATTTCACGCAGTGCGATCCGCGACATCTTCAATTTGCGGTAATATCCACGCGGGCGGCCGGTTACGAGGCAGCGATTGCGGATACGTGTCTTTGAAGAATTACGCGGTAGTTCTGCAAGCCTAAGCGCAGCCGTAAAACGATCCTCGCCGGACTTGTCCTTGTCATTGATAATTTCTTTCAGCCGATTGCGTTTCGACTCAAACTTTTTCGCCATGCGGCGGCGTTTGAGATCGCGTTCGACCATTGATTTCTTCGCCATTGTTTCTCCTTCTCAAGCCGGTTTCCTGAATGCAGGACCTGGCCCAAATCTAGCCTTATCTAGTTACCTATTTAGGAAACGGGAAATTGAACTCACGCAGGAGCTCCCGTGCTTCGTCGTCATTGCTTGCCGAGGTGCAAACGATGATGTCCATGCCCCGAATCTTGTCGACTTTGTCGTAATCGATCTCAGGAAACACAATGTGCTCCTTCAATCCCATCGCAAAATTACCGCGACCGTCAAAACTCTTTGCATTCAATCCGCGAAAATCTCGTACGCGCGGGAGTGCGATAGTGATCAGGCGATCGAGGAACTCATACATGCGGTTTTTACGCAGCGTTACTTTTACACCGATTGGCATGCCTTCGCGCAGCTTAAAACCAGCGATCGATTTCGATGCTTTCGTAACGATCGGCTTTTGACCCGCAATAAGCGCGAGGTCTGCAAATGCTGCATCAACCGCCTTGCGGTCGTTGACGGCATCGCCAACACCGATATTGATGACGACCTTCTCTATGGCCGGCGTCATCATGGGATTTTTGTATCCGAATTTCTCGTTCAGCTTGCCGCGCACTTCATCGCGGTAGAGCTTTTTGAAACGCGGCTCATATTGTGTTGCTTCAGCCATCGATAACCTCGCCGGACGCCTTTGCGATCCGCTTTTTCTTACCGTCTTCTATTTTAAACCCTACACGCGTCGGCTTTCCGGTTGACGGATCGCGGAGCGCAACATTGGACACATGAATTGATGCTTCAAGAGAGATGATCCCGCCCTGATCCTTTTGCGTTTGTTTCTGATGCTTCTTGATCAGATTAACGCCGCGAACCACGATCCGGTCTTCGGTCGGCATAACGCTCACGACTTCACCCTCGGCGCCGCGATCTTTGCCGGCAAGCACGATGACCTTGTCGCCCTTTTTAATTTTAGCCGCCATTACAGCACCTCCGGGGCAAGCGACACGATCTTCATGTGCTTCGATGCGCGCAATTCACGCGTCACCGGGCCAAAGATACGAGTGCCGATTGGTTCTTTGTTATTGTTGATCAAAACAGCCGCATTGCGATCAAAGCGGATCACCGAACCGTCGCGCCGAATAATGTCTTTCGCCGTACGAACCACGACCGCCTTCATGACCTGGCCCTTTTTTACACGGCCGCGCGGGATCGCCTCTTTTACAGAGACAACGATAATATCGCCGATGCTCGCATATCTGCGTTTCGCGCCGCCGAGCACTTTGATGCACTGAACGCGCTTGGCGCCGGAATTATCCGCAACGTCCAAATTTGTTTGCATCTGGATCATGACGATCCTCCTGATGGGCTATGCCCGCTAAACATCCAACTCAAAGCAGCGCGCTGCGCCGCAAACTCTTTAGGCCTTCGAACCAACGCCAATAACTTCCCAGCGTTTCAGTTTCGATTTCGGCGCACATTCCTGTATTTGAACGAGATCACCGGTTTTATATTTATTCTCTTCATCATGGGCATGAAACTTATTGGTCCGGCGCATGGTTTTCTTCAACAAAGGGTGCGTGAATACGCGCTCGATGCGTACGATCACCGTTTTGTCGCCTTTGTCGCTGACCACAGCGCCCTGCATGATCCTTTTAGGCATTGCTCGGCCTCTTTTCCTTAACTTGCATTCGCCCGGCTATTTTCGCCGAGCACTGTTTTGATCCGCGCAATATCGCGCCGCACTTCACAAATCCGCGACGTTTTTTCCAATTGGCCCGAAGCCTTCTGGAATCGCAGATTGAACTGTTCCTTTTTGAGCTGCAGGAGTTTGTCCTTCAGCTCGTCCGATGTCATATCGCGCACTTCACTGGCATTCATTGCTTTCGCTCCTTACTCGCCAACGCGCGTTATGATGCGCGTTTTAATCGGCAGCTTGGCCGCGCCAAGCGCCAATGCCTCGCGCGCAACTTCGTCAGTGACGCCGTCAATCTCGAACATAATCCGGCCCGGTTTTACCTTAGCGGCCCAGAACTCGACCGAACCCTTACCTTTACCCATGCGCACTTCCGTCGGCTTTTTCGAAACCGGCACGTCTGGAAAAATTCGAATCCAGACGCGACCTGCACGCTTCATGGCGCGCGTAATCGCGCGGCGCGTTGCCTCGATCTGACGTGCTGTCACACGTTCAGGTTCAAGCGCTTTCAGCCCATGTGAGCCGAAATTCAAATCAGTGCCGCCTTTGGCGACGCCCTTGATCCGGCCTTTATGCTGTTTGCGGAACTTGGTCCGTTTCGGTTGCAGCATTTGTCAAAAGTCTCCCGACTTAACTATCGTTACTAGCGTTGTTGCGGACGCGACTGGCCAACGCCGCCGGTCTGCATTTCTATGAGCCGTTTTTCCTGACCCATCGGGTCATGATCCATCAACTCACCTTTAAATATCCAAACCTTGACGCCGATCGCGCCATAGGTCGTGCGCGCTGTCGCCACGCCATAGTCGATATCGGCGCGCAACGTATGCAACGGCACCCGTCCTTCGCGATACCACTCCGTGCGCGCGATCTCAGCGCCGCCGAGGCGGCCCGCTACATTCACGCGGATGCCCAGTGCGCCCATACGCTGCGCAGTCTGCATCGCCCGTTTCATCGCGCGTCGAAAAGCAACGCGGCGTTCGAGTTGCTGGGCGATGTTTTCAGCGACCAGTGTCGAGTCAATTTCCGGCTTGCGGATTTCGACAATATTCAGGACTGTTTCAGACGACGACAATTTGGTCAGTTCAAGACGCAGCTTTTCAATGTCAGCGCCCTTTTTGCCGATTACCACACCTGGGCGCGCTGTATAAATCGTCACCCGGCACTTCTTATGCGGGCGCTCGATCACGATGCGTGACACACCAGCCTGCTGCAAACGCTTATGCAGATATTCCCGGATCGCCAGATCCTCGTGCAACAGATCGCCATAGGCGCCCTTTGTCGCAAACCAGCGAGAATCCCAAGTTCGATTGATCCCCAACCGAAGGCCGATAGGGTTAACTTTCTGACCCATCAGGCGGCCTCCTCAACTTCTTTGACCACAATGGTGATTTCTGAAAACGGTTTTAGGATCTTGCCGGTGCGACCACGTGCGCGGGCGCGCCATCTCTTCATGACAATATTTTTTCCGACAAAAGCGCGCTCCACAACCAATGAATCGATATCGAGGTCATGGTTGTTTTCGGCATTTGCAACAGCGCTCTCAAGGACCTTCTTGACATGCTGTGCAATGCGTTTGCGCGAAAACGTCAGTTCCGCCAATGCCTTTTCAACCGGCATGCCGCGGATCGCCTGTGCTACCAGGTTGAGTTTCTGCGGCGACGTACGCAACATCCGGCCTTTGGCCATTGCCGCATTATCACCCATCCGCCGGGGATTTTTCTTTTGGCCCATGACTATTTTCTCCGCACCTTTTTATCCGCGCCGTGCCCCAAATATGTGCGGGTCGGAGAGAATTCGCCGAGCTTGTGACCGACCATGTCTTCAGTCACGCGAACAGGTATGAATTTCTTGCCGTTATATACATTGAACGAGATGCCAATGAATTGCGGCAGGATGGTCGAGCGGCGCGACCATGTCTTGATACCGCCTTTGTGTTTGCCGTCCTGAGACTCTTCCGCTTTCTTTAAAAGATAGCGATCGACAAACGGACCTTTCCAAACTGAACGTGGCATAATTTTCTCCGGCGCCCTTATTAGCGTTTCTTCTTGCGCGCATGACGCGAGCGAAGAATGAGTTTGTTGGATTGCTTTTTCTTGTCGCGAGTCTTGGCGCCTTTAGTCGGGCGGCCCCAAGGGGTGACAGGATGACGCCCGCCTGATGTACGTCCCTCGCCGCCGCCATGCGGGTGATCAACCGGGTTCATCACGACACCGCGAACAGACGGCCGCTTGCCTTTGTGACGGTTGCGACCGGCTTTGCCGATGTTTTCGTTCATATGATCCGGATTGGATACAGCGCCGATCGACGCCATACATTCGCCCGACGTCAATCGAACTTCGCCGGACTGCAGCCGAATTTGCGCCATACCGCCATCGCGACCGACAAGCTGTGCATAGGCGCCGGCAGAGCGTGCAATTTGACCGCCCTTACCGGGCTTCATTTCAATATTGTGAATAATCGTTCCAACCGGGATCGACTTCAACCGCATCGCATTGCCGGGTTTTACATCGACTTTCTCGCCAGCAATAACCTTGTCGCCAACTTTCACGCGCTGCGGCGCCAGAATGTAGGCCTGCTCGCCGTCAAGATATTTGATCAAAGCAATAAAGGCCGTTCGGTTCGGATCATACTCCAAACGCTCGACCTTCGCCTCGATGTCAAATTTACGACGTTTGAAATCGACAATGCGATAGGTCTTTTTTGCCCCGCCGCCACGGCGACGGACAGTAATACGACCATGATTGTTGCGGCCCGCTTTGGAGGACAGTCCCTCCGTCAGCGATTTAACCGGCTTACCTTTCCAAAGCTCGCTGCGATCCACCAGCACAAGCTGGCGGCGCGACGGCGTGGTTGGTTTGAATTTTCTAAGAGCCATTATTCCCAAACCCGTCCGTTAAAGTCCCGTCGTAACGTCGATCGAATGACCTTCTTCGAGGGTCACAATTGCTTTTTTCTCAGTAGACCGCGTATAGGCGCGACCTTTGAATTGTTTGTTCTTACCTTTGACGCGCATCGTATTCACAGCCTTAACCTTTACTTTGAACAAGGTTTCAACGGCTTCGGTGATTTCCGGTTTCGTCGCTGTCAGCGCCACCTTGAAAACAACTTGATTGTTTTCAGACGCAATCGTCGCTTTTTCCGTAATGATTGGCGAAACGATCGTATCGTAATGCGCTTCGTGCCCGCCTTCTATTGTTTGCTTTTTGCTCATTTGAGGCGCGCCTCCAACCCTTCGACTGCCGCTTTAGTCAACACCAGTTTCTTGGCGCGAAGAATATCGTAAACATTCGCGCCCATGACCGGCATAAGATTGATGCCGACTATATTGCGGGCCGCGCGACCAAAATCCTCGTCAATCTGCGCGTCAACGATCAGCGCATTCGCGATGTCCAGCTTTGCAAAAGCTTCAGCCACAGCTTTGGTCTTTGCGTCTTTTATTTTCGCTTCATCAAGAATGAACAAAGAGCCGTCCGCCTGCTTCGAGGACAGCGCATGCTTCAGTGCCAGACGACGCACTTTTTTAGGAAGGTCAATCGCATGGCTGCGCACGCGCGGGCCATGGGCCTTGCCGCCGCCGCGAAATAGTGGCGCAGCCCGATTACCGTGACGAGCACCGCCGCCGCCCTTTTGATTGCCGAATTTTTTCGACGTGGCAGAAACTTCGCCACGCTCTTTAGCGTGATGCGTGCCCTGCTGACGTTTGGCGAGCTGATATACAACGCAGCGGTGCAAAATATCCGCGCGCGGCTCAAGGCCAAAGATCGCATCATCGAGATCGATGGCGGCGGCCTTTTTGCCGCCCATGCTGAGGACGTCGATTTTCATTACGCGTCCCCTTCTGATTTGGTTTCTTCTTGCGGCGCGGCTGCCTCTTGCGAAGGCGCGTCTTTTTTCTCGTTAGAGCCTTTCAACGCCGCCGGCAAAGGCGCTCCCTCAGGGAACGGACGCTTCACCGCATCCTTGATCAACACCCAGCCGCCTTTTGGACCAGGCACGGCGCCCTTGATCAGGATCAGGCCGCGATCTGCATCGGTACGAACAATGTCCAGATTTTGGGTCGTCACGCGCGTCGCGCCCATGTGACCGGCCATCTTCTTACCTTTGAAAACTTTGCCCGGATCCTGGCACTGACCCGTAGAACCATGCGAGCGGTGTGAAATTGATACCCCGTGCGTGGCGCGCAGCCCGCCAAAATTGTGCCGCTTCATCGCGCCGGCAAAACCCTTACCGATCGATGTCGCGGTAACGTCGACTTTTTGGCCGACGAGAAAATGTTCTGCGGAGAGCTCGGCGCCGACTTCAACAAGATTGTCTTCCGACACACGGAACTCAGCCAGTTTCGCTTTTGGCTCAATGTTAACCTTCGCGAACTGGCCACGCTCGGCCTTGTTGACGCGTTTGGCTTTCTTAGCGCCAACACCGAGTTGAATGGCTGTGTAACCATTCTTTTCAGCAGTTCGCTGGCCGACAACCTGACAGGCGTCCATCTGCACGACCGTCACCGGCACATGAGTGCCGTCCTCGGAATAAATCCGAGTCATGCCCATTTTTTTTGCAACTAATCCGGTTCGCATCTCAAGGGCTCCTAGGCGCCAAGCTTAATTTCAACATCAACGCCAGCCGAAAGGTCGAGTTTCATCAACGCATCAACAGTCTGTGGCGTCGGATCAACAATATCGAGCATGCGTTTGTGGGTGCGCATCTCAAACTGTTCCCGGCTCTTCTTATTTACGTGTGGCGAACGGTTAACAGTGTAACGCTCAATGCGCGTCGGCAACGGAATCGGCCCGCGCACATTGGCGCCGGTGCGCTTCGCTGTATTGACGATTTCTATCGTCGAAGCGTCGAGCACACGATGATCAAACGCTTTTAGCCTGATGCGGATATTTTGTTGCATGGGTCTAACGTTTCGCCTGTTTAAACTTCTTCTTCACTCTAATAAATTGAAAACGCGGACTGGCGCTTGACCAATCCGCGTTCTTATTCCGTATCTTACTCGATAATCTTTGCCACGATGCCCGCGCCAACTGTGCGTCCGCCTTCGCGAATAGCAAAGCGAAGTTTTTCTTCCATGGCGATCGGCACGATCAGCTCGACATTAAGCTCAACATTGTCGCCCGGCATAACCATTTCAGTACCTTCTTTCAGCGTCACGACGCCAGTCACGTCGGTCGTGCGGAAATAGAACTGCGGACGGTAGTTTCCGAAGAACGGCGTGTGACGGCCGCCTTCGTCTTTTGTCAGAATATAGGCTTCCGCAACGAACTTCGTGTGCGGCGTCACTGAACCCGGCTTACAAAGAACCTGGCCACGCTCAACACCATCACGCTCAACGCCGCGTAAAAGAACGCCAACATTGTCGCCCGCCTCTCCGCGATCAAGCAGCTTGCGGAACATTTCAACGCCCGTGCAGGTCGTTTTCTTCGTATCTTTGATACCGATGATTTCAAGTTCGTCGCCAACATTGACAACGCCGCGCTCAACACGCCCGGTGACAACCGTACCGCGACCAGAAATCGAGAACACGTCCTCAATCGGCAGAAGGAACGGCAGATCAACAGGCCGCTCAGGTGTCGGGATGTATTCGTCGACGGCCTTCATCAATTCTTTGATGGAGTTTTCGCCAATTTCCGGGTCACGGCCTTCCATCGCTGCAAGTGCAGAACCCTTGATGATTGGAATGTCATCGCCTGGGAAATCATAAGACGACAGCAGTTCGCGAACTTCCATTTCAACAAGCTCAAGAAGCTCTTCATCGTCAACCTGGTCAACTTTGTTGAGATAAACAACGATCGCCGGAACACCAACCTGACGAGCAAGCAGAATGTGCTCGCGCGTTTGCGGCATGGGACCGTCAGCAGCATTCACAACCAGAATAGCGCCGTCCATCTGAGCCGCGCCGGTGATCATGTTTTTCACATAGTCAGCGTGGCCTGGGCAGTCGACATGCGCATAGTGACGAGCGTCAGTTTCATATTCCACATGCGCAGTCGAGATCGTAATGCCGCGCGCTTTTTCTTCCGGCGCCGCGTCGATCTGATCATACGCTTTGAAGTCACCAAAATATTTGGTGATTGCTGCCGTCAGCGTCGTCTTGCCATGGTCCACGTGACCAATCGTGCCAACATTGGCGTGCGGTTTATTACGTTCAAATTTTTCTTTCGACATTTCACTTCTCTCCGTCTCTTGACGACTGTCGTTAACCTCGCCGCCCGCCAGCCGGGCGCCTCATTCAAACCGGCTAGCCGGCCAACTTCGCTCTTACTTCTTCTTCAACTGCCTTTGGAACGCGCTCATAATGGTCGAACTGCATCGTATACTGAGCACGCCCTTGCGTCGCCGAACGAAGATTGTTCACATAGCCGAACATGTTCGCCAACGGAACCATCGCATTCACGACATTTGCGTTGCCACGCATTTCCTGATCCTGGATCTGCCCACGACGAGAATTCAAATCACCAATAACCGTGCCAGTATATTCTTCCGGCGTTACAACTTCGACTTTCATTACCGGCTCCAGAAGCGCCAGCCCCAACTCAACCTTGTTTTCGCGCATTGCTGCTCGCGCAGCGATCTCGAAGGCCAAGACAGAAGAGTCAACATCGTGGAACGCGCCGTCATAAAGTTCGACTTTGAAGTCGAGGATCGGGAAGCCGACCAAAAGACCGGTTTCACGAATTGACTTAAGGCCTTTTTCGACGCCTGGAATATATTCTTTCGGAATATTACCCCCGACGACCTTGCTTTCAAATTCGTAACCGAAGCCCGGCTCCTGAGGGATCACGCGCATTTTGATCCGAGCAAATTGGCCTGAACCGCCGGACTGTTTCTTGTGTGTGTAGTCAATATCAGCCTCGCGACTAATCGTTTCGCGGTAGGCAACCTGCGGCTGGCCAATATTGGCTTCGACTTTAAATTCACGCTTCATGCGATCAACGAGGATGTCGAGATGCAGCTCGCCCATGCCCTTGATGATCGTTTGCCCTGACTCTTCGTCCGTCGATACACGGAAAGACGGGTCTTCGGCGGCGAGGCGCTGCAACGCAATGCCCATTTTTTCCTGGTCAGCTTTTGTTTTCGGCTCAACCGCAAGCTCGATGACCGGATCGGGAAACTCCATCCGTTCAAGCACAACAGGATTGGCCGCTTCGCAAAGCGTATCGCCCGTGGTTGTGTCTTTCAGACCGACAATCGCAATGATGTCGCCAGCAAAGGCTTCCTTGATTTCTTCACGACTGTTTGAATGCATTTGCAGCATGCGGCCTGCACGCTCTTTTCTGCTCTTGACCGTATTCAAGAGCTGCGTGCCAGCTTCAAGCTTGCCCGAGTAAATCCGGCAGAATGTCAATGATCCGACAAACGGATCATTCATCACTTTGAATGCCAACATCGACAGCGGCTCATCATCAGATGATTTCCGCGTCACTTCCTCGTCAGAATCCGGCAGATGACCTTTGATCGCAGGAACTTCTAATGGGCTTGGTAAGTAGTCGACAACCGCATCAAGCATCGGCTGAACGCCTTTGTTCTTAAAGGCCGAACCGCAAAGAACCGGATGAAACTGAACCTTACAGGTGCCCTCACGAATAAGACGCTTGATAGTCTCATTGTCCGGTTCGTTGCCTTCGAGATAAGCCTCAAGCACTTCTTCATCGAGCTCAACAACCGCCTCAATCATCTTTTCGCGATATTCAACAGCCTTGTCGGCGAGGTCCGCAGGAATGTCAGCTTCGTGAAATTTGGCGCCAAGCGATTCCTCTTCCCAGATAATGGCTTTCATCTTGAGAAGATCGACAACACCTTTGAAGTCGTTCTCAGCGCCGATCGGCAGCTGCACAATCACTGTCTTCGCGGCGAGCCGACTATGAATAGTGTCGACTGAATAATAAAAATCCGCGCCGATCTTGTCCATCTTGTTGATGAAGAACATGCGCGGCACATTATATTTGTCGCCCTGCCGCCAAACCGTTTCGGTTTGCGGCTCAACACCCGCATTCGCGTCCAGAAGTGCAACGGCGCCGTCAAGCACGCGCAGCGAACGCTCGACTTCAATTGTGAAGTCAACGTGGCCTGGTGTATCGATAATATTGAGGCGCTTATCGTTCCAATGACAGGTCGTAGCAGCGGACGTGATCGTAATGCCGCGCTCTTGTTCCTGCTCCATCCAATCCATCGTAGCTGCGCCGTCATGGACTTCGCCGATTTTGTGACTTTTGCCGGTGTAATAAAGAACACGTTCCGTCGTCGTGGTTTTACCGGCGTCAATATGCGCCATAATTCCAAAGTTGCGGTAGTCTTCTAATTTATGTGTGCGCGCCATAACTGCGGGCCTTTACTCGTTTGAAGCCAATTACCAGCGATAATGTGAGAACGCGCGATTGGCTTCCGCCATTCGGTGCGTGTCTTCACGTTTTTTAACAGCGGCGCCGCGGTTCTGTGCGGCGTCCATAATTTCATTCGACAGCTTGTCGACCATCGTCGTCTCATTGCGGCTACGTGCAGCATTGATAATCCAGCGCATCGCCAGGGCTGTCTTGCGATCGGGGCGAACCTCAACCGGCACCTGGTAAGTCGCGCCGCCAACCCGGCGTGAACGCACTTCAAGCGCCGGCGTCACATTTTCCAATGCCTCTTTAAAGAGATCAATCGGCGGGCGCCGCAGCTTTTCTTCAATGCGGTCAAGCGCGCCATAGACGATTTTTTCAGCCGCAGGTTTCTTCCCGTGGACCATGACGTAATTCATGAACTTCGAAATGGTCTTGTCACCGAACTTTGGATCCGGATGAACGACGCGTTTTTCTGCACTGTGACGGCGTGACATAATTCTTTATCCTATTTCGGACGCTTGGCGCCGTATTTCGAGCGACGCTGCCTGCGATCTTTAACGCCCTGCGTATCGAGTACGCCGCGAATGACATGATAACGAACGCCGGGAAGGTCTTTCACACGACCGCCGCGGATCAACACAACAGAGTGTTCCTGAAGGTTGTGTCCTTCGCCCGGAATGTAGCCAATCACCTCAAAACCATTCGTCAGCCGGATCTTCGCAACTTTTCGAAGCGCCGAGTTCGGCTTCTTCGGTGTCGTTGTGTAAACGCGCGTACAAACGCCTCGTTTTTGAGGGTTCGCTTCCAGCGCCGGCACCTTGTTAATGCGGCGCTTCGGCTTCCGCGGCTTGCGGATCAATTGTTGAATCGTTGGCATTGCGTCTCTAACCCTTGTCGTCTTTGGCCTTCGCCCTAAACGCGTTCAAAAACCTAACGCTTTGCGCCACGAGAATACGTACCCATGACACAAATGAACGGGCCCCGTTTGGCGGAACGCCGTTCGATGAAAACTACCTATAGTCGGCTAAAATTGGCTGCGTTTCAGGGTCGTTCAAACGAACAACCTGACGGCCAGCCTTCCAGCGGCGCGATCCATAACCGTGGGCATTGGCCCGGTCAATAGCCGGGGCCCACTTTATTGGGGATTTTTCACGATGTTGCGCACGTTCGGGACCGGGTGTGGCGGCATTTTTCTGATACCCCTATTTCGGTCAAAAAATGACGCAATTTCACACAGAAAATCTCAGTTAATTCTCCCATATGCTGCCGAATCAGTGATCCGCCCGGCCTTCGACATCTGCCCGCCCATAAAATGCGCGCCGCAGCCGTCTCAGCCCACCGCTCAACCTGCTTTCACGACCTCTAAATCCAACAATCCAACGCGATATTGCGCCGATTACGTCCTCCGGCCGAACCATTGCCGAATCCCGCCTGATAGAGAGCCCAAAAGGGCAATTTCGCAATAACTCGAAGGGGTTCCAACCAAAAGCTGGTGGCGCCAATTCAGTCACTTGCAAGCAATTGCAACCTTTAGCCACCGGGTAAATCCGGCACAAAAAAAGGCGGCCCGAAGGCCGCCTTTTTGATATTTCTACCTTACCGCATATTACTCAGCGGCATCCTGACCGACTGTGTCGTCAGCGATAACTTCAGCGGCGCCTATTTCAGCAGCGCCTATTTCAGCGCCCTCCAGCTCACCAACACCTGCCGCCGCCGCTTCCGGCGCAGCTTCGATCGCAACCGCTTGAGAAGCCGCTGCACGCTTTGCACGCTCATCGATAAGAATTTGGTCACGGCGCTCAGCCTCAACCTGGTGGCGTGACATCATTCCGCCTGTGCCCGCCGGTATGAGACGACCGACAATCACATTCTCTTTCAAGCCATCCAGCGTATCGATCTTACCATTGACCGCAGCATCCGTGAGAACACGTGTGGTCTCCTGGAACGATGCCGCCGATATGAACGATCGTGTCTGCAACGACGCCTTGGTAATGCCCAGCAATACACGCACGCCTTTAGCCGGCTGCTTACCCAGATCTTCAAGTTTGGCGTTGGCATCCTCGAACTCAAGCCGATCAATATGCTCGTCTTTCAAATACAAAGACTCGCCAGTATCGGTGACTTCGATTTTCTGCAGCATCTGGCGAACAATCACTTCGATATGCTTGTCGTTAATCGGCACGCCCTGCAGGCGGTAAACTTCCTGAATCTCGTTGATCAGATAGTCAGCAAGCGCTTCGATTCCCAAAATAGCGAGAATATCATGCGGCGCTGGATTGCCGTCCATCAGATACTCGCCCTTAGCGATAAAATCACCGTTTTGAACCGCAATATGCTTGCCCTTGGGGACAAGATAATCAGAAGGTTCAAGACTTTCATCGGTAGGAATAATCCGGATGCGACGCTTATTTTTATAATCGCGTCCAAACTCAACCTTACCGTCGACATCCGCGATGATGGCGTGATCCTTAGGCCGACGCGCTTCGAAGAGTTCCGCCACACGCGGAAGGCCGCCTGTAATATCGCGGGTCTTTGCACCCTCAGTCGGAATACGAGCAACCGGGTCGCCCGGCGCAATTACATCGCCGTCTTCAACAGACAGCACCGCATCGACCGGCAATGTGTACCGGGACTCACTACCCGATGCCAAAGTGAATGGCTCGCCAGCATCGTCCATGATCGCAATCGCTGGTTTCAAATCAGCTGCGCGTGGGTTCGAACGCCAGTCGATAACAACACGGCTCGCGATGCCTGTGGCTTCGTCAGCCACAACCTGCATTGAAAAGCCTTCCTGCAGATCCTCAAATTTCACCTTACCGGCGACTTCGGTGAGGATCGGAATGGTATAAGGGTCCCAATCCGCCAAACGCATGCCGCGCGTGACTTTGGCTCCATCATCAACGCGGAGTTTAGCGCCATAAGATACTTTGTAGGACGCGTGCTCCTTGCCGTCTCCGTCAACGATCTTAACCAGCGTGTTCCGGCCCATAACAATGAGATCGCCGCCGGTATTTTTAACGACGTTGCGGCCTTCAAGCTTGATCGTTCCTTCATGGCTCGCCTCAATGAACGAAGTGTCGCCAACCTGGGCTGTACCGCCAACGTGGAACGTCCGCATTGTCAACTGAGTACCTGGTTCGCCAATTGACTGAGCGGCGATAACACCAACCGCCTCGCCGATATTAACTTTGCTGCCGCGGGCAAGGTCACGCCCGTAACAAGCGCCGCAAACGCCGACTTTGGCTTCGCAGGTCAGCACCGAACGAACGCGAATTTGTTGAATACCAGAACCTTCGATTTCTTCGGCCTGGGCCTCGTCAGTTTCATCACCGGCTTTACCAAGCAATTCGCCGGTCACGGGATGAACCGCATCTTCCAACAAGGTCCGTCCAAGAAGGCGCTGTGACAACGGCACAACAATATCGCCGCCCTGAACAACCGCGTCGATCGTAATCCCTTCTTTGGTACCGCAATCGACCTGACGCACGATGCAATCCTGCGCCACATCAACCAAGCGACGCGTCAGATAACCCGAGTTCGCGGTCTTGAGCGCCGTATCGGCAAGACCCTTCCGGGCGCCGTGGGTCGAGTTAAAGTATTCGAGCACCGTCAAACCTTCTTTAAAGTTCGACGTGATCGGCGTTTCAATAATTTCGCCAGACGGCTTGGCCATCAAGCCGCGCATAGCCCCAAGCTGGCGCATCTGGGTCGGAGAACCACGGGCGCCCGAATGGGACATCATGTAAACCGAATTCGGTTCCATCTGGCGACCTGTTTCAGCGTCAAATTTCGTTTCTGAAATTTCCGCCATCATGGCATCAGCGATTTTGTCGGTGCACTTCGCCCAGGCGTCGATAACCTTGTTGTATTTTTCACCGCGCGTGATGAGACCTTCCGCATATTGCTGTTCAAATTCACCCGCGAGCCCGCGCGTTTCTTCAACCTGCGTATATTTGGCGTCAGGAATGACCATGTCATCCTTGCCAAAGGAAATACCCGCTTTACAGGCTTCCTTGAAACCAAGACCCATAATGTGATCGGCGAAAATAACCGTCTTTTTTTGACCGCAATGGCGATAAACAATATCGATCAAACCCTGGACAGTTTTCTTGGTCAGGAGCTGATTAACAACAGAGAACGGCACATTGGAATTGCGCGGCAGCACCTGCGCAACCTTCATGCGCCCCGGTGTCGTTTCGACAATTTCTTGAATCGGATCACCGTTTTCATCAACGGTTTTCCAACGCGCCTTGATCTTTGCGTGCATCGATACAACACCCGCTTCAAGCGCGTGCTCAATCTCATCAATCGAACCGAACACCATGCCCTCGCCCGGCTCCCCACCTTTCTCGATGGTGATGTAGTAAAGCCCAAGAACAATATCCTGCGACGGCACGATGATCGGTTTGCCATTCGCCGGCGATAAAATGTTGTTGGTCGACATCATCAATACGCGCGCTTCGAGCTGCGCTTCGAGTGACAACGGAACGTGTACAGCCATCTGGTCGCCGTCGAAGTCGGCGTTAAAAGCCGTGCAGACCAATGGATGAAGCTGGATTGCTTTACCCTCGATCAGCTTGGGTTCGAACGCCTGGACACCAAGACGGTGCAGCGTCGGCGCGCGGTTCAACAATACCGGATGCTCGCGGATCACCTCATCTAGAATGTCCCAGACTTCGGGGCGTTCTTTCTCGACGAGTTTTTTCGCTTGTTTGACGGTGGCGGACAGACCTTTGGCGTCTAGCCGCGAATAGATAAACGGCTTGAACAATTCCAGCGCCATTTTCTTTGGCAACCCGCATTCGTGAAGCTTCAGCTCCGGGCCGACAACAATCACGGAACGGCCGGAATAATCGACGCGCTTACCAAGAAGGTTTTGACGGAAGCGACCCTGCTTGCCTTTAAGCATGTCGGACAAAGATTTCAGCGGGCGTTTGTTGGTGCCTGTGATCACCCGGCCGCGGCGGCCGTTGTCGAACAGAGCGTCAACCGACTCTTGCAACATGCGCTTTTCGTTACGGACAATAATATCAGGCGCACGCAGCTCAATCAGACGCTTGAGGCGATTGTTGCGATTAATGACGCGACGATAAAGATCATTGAGATCCGACGTCGCGAACCGACCGCCATCAAGCGGCACAAGCGGACGCAGTTCCGGCGGGATCACCGGCACAACCGTCATGATCATCCATTCCGGGCGATTGCCGGAATCAATAAACGCATTGATCAGCTTCAGGCGTTTTGCGAGTTTTTTCGGTTTTAGCTCTGTCGTCGCTTCAGCAATTTCGATTTTCAGCTGTTCGGCAATCTGCTCGAGATCCAGCGAAACCAGAATTTCGCGAATTGCTTCCGCGCCGATGCCAGCCGTAAAGCTGTCTTCGCCATATTCTTCCTGCGCCGTCAGATATTCATCTTCTGTGAGCATCTGATGCGGCGTCAGAGGGGTCAGACCAGGCTCAATAACGATATATTGCTCGAAATAGAGAACCCGCTCTACGTCTTTGAGCGTCATGTCGAGCATCAGCGAAATGCGGGACGGTAGTGATTTCAGGAACCAGATATGCGCAACGGGCGCTGCGAGTTCAATATGGCCCATACGATCGCGGCGGACCTTGGTAAGCGTGACTTCAACACCACACTTTTCGCAGGTGATGCCTTTGTATTTCATGCGCTTATATTTGCCGCACAGGCATTCGTAATCTTTGACCGGACCAAAGATGCGTGCGCAGAAAAGGCCATCGCGTTCCGGCTTGAACGTCCGATAGTTGATGGTTTCCGGCTTTTTGATTTCACCGAACGACCAGGAGAGAATTTTCTCCGGGCTCGCCAGTGAAATACGGATCTGATTGAACGTTTGCGCGGGCGCAATCGGATTAAATACGTTCAGCAGTTCCTGGGACATAAGAGCCTCTCAATCGGTTGCGGATGATCAGTCCGCGAATAATCAAATAACACGCGAAAACAGGCAGGCGACGTTCGCCTACCCGTTTTGCAATTCTACATTCAGACCAAGCGAACGAATCTCTTTGACAAGCACGTTGAAACTTTCCGGAATGCCTGCCTCAAAACTGTCATCGCCGCGGACAATCGCCTCATAGACTTTCGTCCGGCCCGCAACGTCATCCGACTTCACGGTCAGCATTTCCTGAAGTGTGTAGGCAGCGCCGTAAGCTTCAAGCGCCCACACTTCCATCTCGCCGAACCGCTGGCCGCCGAACTGCGCCTTGCCGCCCAGCGGTTGCTGAGTAACGAGCGAATACGGACCAATCGAACGCGCATGAATCTTGTCGTCAACGAGGTGGTGAAGCTTGAGAAGGTATTTGTAGCCAACCGTCACCATACGCTTGAAGGTTTCGCCGGTGCGACCATCATAGAGCTGCACCTGACCGGTCTCTTCAAGGCCGGCCTTTTTCAGCATATCGACGATCTCATTTTCACGAGCCCCGTCGAATACGGGGGTTGCCGCCGGCACGCCGCGAATGAGATTACCGCCAAGCTCTCGCAGTTCTTCATTGGAACGCGGCAACACTTGCTCTTCGCCATAGATATCTCTGATCTTGTCGACCAGATCTTCACGCGTCGCTGTGCCCGCATCCCACTGTTCTATGATTTCGCCGATTTGGCGGCCGAGACCGCGACACGCCCAACCAAGATGTGTTTCAAGAATCTGGCCTACATTCATCCGTGACGGCACGCCGAGCGGATTGAGCACAATGTCGACCGGTGTTCCGTCTTCGAGAAACGGCATATCTTCCATGGGCGCAATTTTTGAAATCACACCCTTATTGCCGTGGCGGCCAGCCATCTTGTCGCCGGGCTGAAGCTTACGCTTCACCGCAACAAACACTTTGACCATCTTCATCACGCCAGGTGGTAATTCATCACCACTCTTAAGCTTGTCGACCTTGTCGTCAAAGCGCGCCTCAAGGCGAGACTTCGATGCGTCAAACTGCTTTTTAAGCGCCTCAATTTCCGACATGGCGGCTTCGTTAGCGATGCCAATCTTCCACCACTGACCTTTGGTGAGCTGCTGTTCGAGCACGTCTTCGGTAATAGAACCGCTCTCAAAACCTTTTGGCCCTGCGGTCGCATTGTTGCCCAGAAGCAGCGGCTTCAAACGGCCATAAATGTTGCGCTCAAGGATCGCGAGTTCGTCATCGCGGTCTTTGGCGAGACGTTCGACTTCCTCACGCTCAATCGCAATCGCGCGCTCATCCTTATCAACGCCATGTCGGTTAAAGACGCGAACTTCGACCACGGTTCCAGCAACACCCGGCGGCAGCTTGAGCGACGTGTCACGCACGTCAGAAGCTTTTTCGCCAAAGATCGCACGCAGAAGCTTTTCTTCCGGCGTCATCGGGCTTTCGCCTTTCGGCGTAATCTTGCCGACGAGAATATCGCCTGGATGGACTTCAGCGCCGATCGCGACAATGCCCGCTTCGTCGAGATTGCGCAGCGCTTCTTCCGACACATTCGGAATATCACGCGTAATTTCTTCGGGGCCGAGCTTGGTGTCGCGCGCCATGACTTCAAATTCCTCGATATGAATCGAGGTAAAAACATCATCGCGCACAATGCGTTCGGAAATCAGGATCGAGTCTTCGAAGTTGTACCCATTCCAAGGCATGAACGCCACGAGCACGTTTTTGCCCAACGCCAATTCGCCGAGATCCGTCGACGGGCCGTCTGCAACGATATCGCCTTCACGAAGGATATCACCAATTTTTACGAGCGGCCGTTGGTTGATACAGGTATTCTGGTTCGACCTTTGAAATTTTCGGAGATTGTAAATATCAACGCCCGGTTTAGTCGGATCGTTTTCTTCCGTCGCACGAATAACAATACGCTCGGCGTCAACCTGTTCGACAACGCCGGGGCGGCGCGCCGCCAAAGCGGCGCCTGAATCGCGCGCCACAATCGCTTCCATGCCGGTGCCGACAAAGGGCGCCTCGGCCTGCAAGAGCGGCACAGCCTGGCGCTGCATGTTCGAGCCCATCAGCGCTCGGTTAGCATCGTCATTTTCCAGGAACGGGATAAGCGCCGCAGCAACGGAAACAAGCTGCTTCGGCGATACATCAATATAGGCAACGTCTTCGCGCGGAACCAAAGTCGCATCACCGCCGACACGGCAGTTGACGAACTCATTGGCGAGCTTTCCATTAGCGTCGATTTCAGCGTTTGCCTGCGCGATTGCAAAACGCTGCTCTTCCATTGCTGAAAGATAGATGACTTCATCTGTCACCTTGCAGTCGGAAACCCGACGGTACGGGCTTTCGATGAAGCCGTATTTGTTGACTTGCGCGTGCGTCGCCAGGGAATTGATAAGACCAATATTCGGCCCTTCAGGCGTTTCAATCGGACAGATACGCCCGTAGTGCGTTGGGTGAACGTCGCGAACCTCAAAACCCGCACGTTCGCGCGTCAGGCCGCCAGGGCCAAGCGCCGAAAGACGACGCTTGTGCGTAATCTCTGAAAGCGGGTTTGTCTGGTCCATGAATTGCGATAGCTGCGACGACCCAAAAAACTCGCGCACCGCAGCAGCCGCAGGTTTGGCGTTGATCAAATCGTGCGGCATCAGCGTATCAAGTTCCGCCGAAGACATACGCTCCTTGATCGCGCGCTCCATACGCAACAACCCGATGCGATATTGGTTTTCCATCAGCTCGCCGACAGAACGCACCCGGCGATTGCCGAGATTGTCGATATCATCAATGTCGCCGCGACCGTCGCGCAGATTAACCAGCGTGCTCAAGACTTCGAGAATATCTTCTTTACGCAATGTGCGCAGCGAGTCGTCCGTCTCCATGTCAAGGCGGATATTCATTTTGACCCGGCCGACAGACGACAGATCATAGCGTTCCGGATCGAAGAACAGCGAATAGAAAAGGCCTTCAGCTGTTTCCAGCGTCGGCGGCTCACCGGGACGCATGACGCGATAAATATCGATCAGCGCCATATCGCGATTGCTGTTTTTGTCGACAGAAAGCGAGTTGCGCACATAGGCGCCGATATTGATGTGGTCGACATCAATCGTGTCGAACGCGTCAATGCCGATTTCTTCGAACAATTCGAGCGTTTTGTCGGAAATTTCCTCGCCGGCTTCGCCGTAAATTTCGCCGGTGTCGAAATTGACAAGGTCAGACGAGAAATAGCGACCGATTATTTCCTCGTCAGACAAAAGAAGTTGCTTCAACCCTTCGTCCGCGAGCTTTTTTGCTGCGCGCACTGAAAGCTTGGCGCCGGCCTCAACCACAACTTCGCCGTTCTTGGCGTTGATGAGGTCGCGCTCGATCTTCACGCCTTTCCAGCGTTCAGGATTATAGGGCATGGTCCAGCCCTTTTTGGTCCTTTTGTGCGGGACGCGATCGTAAAATTCATCGAGGATCTCTTCCTGATCCATACCGAGCGCATAAAGAAGTGTCGTCGCCGGCAATTTGCGGCGCCGGTCGATACGCACATTAACGATGTCTTTGACGTCGAATTCGAAATCCAGCCAGGAACCGCGATAAGGAATAATGCGCGCAGCAAACAACAGCTTGCCCGAAGCGTGCGACTTACCCTTGTCATGATCAAAAAAGACGCCCGGCGACCGGTGCATCTGGGAAACGATCACGCGCTCGGTGCCGTTAACGACAAAGGTGCCGTTATCCGTCATGAGCGGCATGTCGCCCATATAGACTTCCTGCTCCTTAATATCCTTTACAGATTTCGCGCCGGTTTCCTCGTCAACTTCAAAAACGATCAAGCGCAGCGTTACCTTCAACGGCGCCGCATAAGTCATGTCGCGTTGCTGACATTCCTCTACATCGTATTTTGGGTTTTCAAATTCATAAGACACATATTCCAGCGTCGCGGTCTCGGTAAAATCCGAGATCGGAAAGACAGAGCGGAATACCGCTTCAATGCCATCAATTTCGCGATCTGCAGACTTTATAAATCGCTGAAGAAATTGCTCGTAAGAGTCTTTTTGAACCTGGATCAGGTTGGGCATGGGCGCCGCATCGCCAATGCGGCCAAAATTTTTGCGAATGCGTTTCTTCTCTACGAAGGATTGCGCCATCTTTGTCCTCACACGGAAGTCAGTTGTCCCTACGCGCGCGCTTATGATTAACGCATGCGCAAATACGCCCCCCGGCCGGACTACGTTCGACCGCGGGTCGCGGGTGATTTAAATTTTGATCTCGATTAACCGAAGCACGTCGCCGCAAAACCTTTAGCCGCCGGCGGATACCCGTCGGCGGCGAAGGGAGTTAATAAGCACGCTCACCCGCTGTAGCAAGCCCTAGTCGCGAAAAAACGCGCCTACTCCGTTTTCTGGAAAACCCGACTATTTGAGCTCGACTTTAGCGCCTGCATCTTCGAGCTTTTTCTTGACTTCTTCAGCTTCCGCCTTCGAAACCGCTTCCTTCACAGCTTTACCACCGGCTTCGACGAGGTCTTTTGCTTCCTTCAGGCCAAGACCCGTAATCGCGCGTACTTCCTTGATTACATTGATCTTCTTCTCGCCTGCTTCAAGCAGAATGACATCGAATTCGGTCTTTTCTTCAGCCGCTTCGCCGCTTGGCGCCGCTGCAACGGCAACTGCGCCCGCTGCTGGCTCAATGCCATACTCGTCTTTCAGAATTTCTTTCAGTTCAGCCGCCTCAAGAAGGGTCAGGCCCACAATCTGTTCAGCCAGTTTTTTTAGATCAGCCATGGTCATATTTCCTAATGTGTTGATTTAATTCAAAAAATAGCAGCCCTAAGCTGCTTCGCGTTCCTCGAGCGTTGTCAGAATGCCGGCTATATTGGCCGCCGGCGCGCCAACGGCGCTCGCAATATTTGCTGCTGGCGACGTGATCGCCAAAACAATGGAGCCGAGAAGCTCTTCGCGGGAAGGCATCGACGCGAGCACCTTCACAGCCTTTTGATCGAGAATTTCATCGCCCATCGTCCCGCCGAGGATGACGAGCTTGTCATTGCCCTTGGCAAATTTCGCTACAGCTTTTGCTGCAGAAACAGGGTCTTCGGAGTACGCAAGCGCCGTCGGCCCGTTGAAAAGATCAGTGATCTTCTCGCTTGGCTTACCGGTCACAGCGATTTTGGCGAGGCGGTTTTTCACCACTTTGATGTTGGCGCCAGACTGACGAAGTTCGCCGCGCAGCGTTTCCATCTCAGCGACCGTTAGACCGCCATTGGCGACAACGACAACCGCGTTCTGGTCGAACACGTCGCCGATCCAGTCGACCATCTCCGCCTTTTGGGTTCTGTCCATGCGGCAGTCCCTTCAAGTTCTGTAAGACCAACCCTTTTCACCATGAAAATGGCCAGCCATACGGGCTTCGATTGTGCGTTTTCAAGCTGGAAACCAAAAAAGGCTCCCGCGCAAAAACGCTAAGAGCCTGCCCTAGAAGGTCTGACGGACGGACGGACCATCTCGTGGGTCCGGCTAATCCTTTTCCCTCTGCCTATGCGGGAGATTAAGTAGGAATCCTACACCCGCAGTCTTGGACAGGTCGCGACCGCCAATCTGAATCGGTTGCCGCGAAGGCGGCGTCTTACCGGTTTTTAGAAAGAATGCAAGCAGGCGGACGAACAATCCTGGACCTTGCGGTTTTGCTGCGGGCGCTGGCTCAAAAATACCGCGTCAGTCGCATAGTCAGAAAATCATCGTCACGGAACACATTCGCCACGTTCGCCGGATCGACATTGAAGAAAAGCCGGGTTTCAAGCTCGGCAGTCCAATTTTGACCGATCCTGCGCTCAGCCTCGATAAACATGCCCATGCTCTGATCATCAGCATCAACCGACACACCAATAAGCGCGGAGGAGTCCTGTGTATCATTAAAGGCAAGTCGGGCGCCGGCGAACACATCATTATTGCCCGTAGCGACCGGCGCCGCCTGAGTAAGTCCAAAATTTTCAGCGACAAAGCCTTCGTCGCGGCCGTCATATTGGTATTCCGCGAGCAGACCAAGATCCGCACTGCCGCCGAAAATCTGGTAGAGCGTGTATTCAACCCCCGCAACGCTGGCAAAAAAAGTATCGCCATGACCCTCGCGGACAACCGCTTCCATCTTCCAAAGCCAGGCGTCTTTTGTGTATTGAAGGTCAATCGAGCCTTGCGTGATTTTATCATAAACCGGGAGGAGGCTTGCCCCGCCCGCGGCAATCGCAAAGCGCGCCTCCCGCGACGTACCGTGGAAGATCGAAACGCCAAAATCCCAATTGCCAATATAATGTGAATAGCGCGCCGCGTAATCTACAGCGCCGCGGCGCGCATCGCGTTCAAATATTGGATTTTCCGTATCAATGACTGGTTGAGATCGCAAACGCCCCTCTACGCCTGGAAATGTTCGATCGCGAAAACCAGACATCACAAAGAAATCAAGCGTCCCCCAATCGTTTAAAACTGTGAGATTGACCATCGGCTGGCCAAGCTTGTCTTCTTCGTCAACATCTTCAACGGCGTCGGTCTGGTTGATGATATCGACAAGATGGCGCGATTCCGTCCGACCCCAGAATACTTTTGCAGCACCGATGGTTAGTGACCAGTTGTCATCAGAATTAAATCGATAATACGCCTCTCTCAAATCCACATGAGTGCGTTCATCATCTTTCGCATCAAGCCGAAAAAACGGAATGAACACCATCTGGTGTTTACGGTCGTCAGTCTCCCATCGAAACTCAGGCGTAAACGCAATTGACGGCTGCCAATCGTTGAGTTGTCCGGGGAACATGGCGTCATTCGGGAAATACCGGATTTCACCCGACACTTCCGCGTCAAACTCCACCTCACCCGCGGATGCTGGCGAGGCCACCAAAGCAGCGCCTATCACCGGCGCCATCAAGAATTTCTGAAAAACCCGCATCGCTCTATCTGAAACTAACGCAAGCGCGTCAGAATACCCTGTTGGAAGTCATTTTTATCAAGGCCGGTCTTGAATTGAAAGTCGCCATAGACGAGGTCCGTTTCTTTGCCCGTCCGGTGATTGACCATGGAAAGCTTGTGAGCGCGCCAGACGCCGTCATGTTCGCGATAATCTGACAGCGTCAGTGTTTTTAACAACTCACCGCGACGATCGTAGAATTCAAGTTTACGCGCCTGATAAACCGTCTGATCAATCCATGATTTTTGCTTCGTATATCCCGACTTTTCATAACGGGGGAACCGCTCCACAACATCCATCATTTCACCGTCGAGTTCCTCTTCACCCACATAGGCGTATGTGAATTTGTTGAGCTCGGTAATCGTAAAATCTTCAAACGCGAACTCTGACCCCACAAACGGGCCGGACTTATTTGCCGACGATATGCGTTTCACACGCTTCAGCGCCGGCAGAAATAGCCATTGATCATCCGGATCGAGAATATTCGCGTGGGACAAAAGCGCCGTCCCCTCAACATCGCGTGGCGAATTAAATATCACGAGCGATTTGTCACCGACGGCTTCGCTTTCTTTCTCCAGCGTTGAAAAAGAAAGGCTGCGCTCGGTCATCTGGCCGGCCGCATTGCGCAAAACCATCGTTGCGTCGACCTTGCTGTCGCCAAAACCCGCATCGGTTCGATCACTGCGTGCGGCTGTTTCATAGCCCTTATGGGCTTCGGGCGTGTCGCCTTTCGCAAGCGGATCGTCTTGAAACACCGGCGCGTCCTGCGCCATAGCCCCAAAGGCAAAAACGGACGCGCCAATAATAGCAGCGGCAAGAGCAAGTCTAAGCGGTTTAACCAAATGAATGCCGGACATATTCGTCTCCTTTAACGTCAATTTTTTCGCCGGAAATGCGTGCAAATGTTAAGAGCAACGCCGGCAGGAACAGAAAATCTAGAACGAGCGCAAAGCCGATGGTCATGGCTGTGAGAAAGCCCATTTCCATATTGATCTTGAAGGCTGAAAGCGTCAGCACTGAAAAGCCAGCGCCGAGTATCACGGTATTGACAACGATAGCGACACCCACAGTTTCAAACGCGTAGCGAATGGAATCTGCACAAGAAAGCCCCTTCTCGCGGCGCGCGCGCATGAACTTCGTCAGGAAATGCACGGTGTCGTCAATAACGATGCCAATAGAAATGGCGGCGATCGCCGCAACCGAAAAGCCGATCTCGCCAAACAGCAGCGCCCAGGCGCCAAATGCAGCCAGAATTGGCAATGCATTTGGAACAAGGCTGATTAGCCCCATCCGAATGCTGCGCAAGGCGAGGATCATAATAATGGCAATGGCAATCATCGCGAGACTTG
Organism: Hyphococcus sp.; assembly: GCA_021776335.1. GTDB lineage: Bacteria > Pseudomonadota > Alphaproteobacteria > Caulobacterales > Parvularculaceae > Hyphococcus. The sequence continues at coordinate 635,241 of JAJFGB010000009.1, read as the reverse complement.
TTCCACTAACCATGCTCTCAACGTTGCGCTGGGCGATAAATGTGAACATCACCTGCGCGCCGGTCGGCGGCGCTTTCATCTCAGGCGCATTCTCGTCGAACCACGCTGTTGATTGCTTGAGAAATTCGCGCACCCGCTTCGTTGTGACATAACCCTCAAGGGTCGCCGTCACACGCGTTGCAGATTTATCGATATTGATCCGATCATTTAGATCGAGACCATAGGGCAACGACAGCTCATAGAGCAGAAGATATTGCGCGGCGAGATCACGATCATCAGGCAACCCGTAAAATGCCGGGTCGTCAGCGTTCAGGTTTTTGTTCAACCGTTTCATTATGTCGGTGAATGAATAAACATGCACAACATTGGGCTGCTCTCTCAGCCACTCTGTATAAGCGTCAAGCGTCTTCAAAAACTCCGGGTCGCTAATCCCGCCAGCCTCACCAGCTGGCACAGACCACTCGATAGGGTAGAACCCGAAATGCTCAATAGCTTTATCCGTCTCGGCGCGAAATTCGATGCGCGGCGCAAAATACTCTCGCCATTGATCGCTGAGGTCGAGTGTTGGAATGAAGGCAATCAGGGTGGCTGAAGCAAGCCCCATCGTAATCAAAAGAAACCGGGATTTGCCGATTACAAAGTTTGCAAAGCCAAGCATCAGACCGCCGCGGCTTTGTCCGGCCATGCGGGCTTTCACACGGATCGGCGCAAGGCTCAGAAGCGCCGGCAATAGCGTCACCGATAAAATAAACGCCGCAAGAATGCCAACCGCCGTGATGGTGCCGAGATCCTGGAATGGTGGAGAATCAGAGAACCGCAGCGACAAAAATCCAACCACAGTCGTGATTGAAGTAACTGCGACCGGAAGGAAATTAATACGAATTGCTTCGACGATAGCAGCGATTTTTTCAAGGCCGTCACGCATCGCTGAACGCATCGATATCAAAATGTGAATCGAATCTGCGATTGCCAATGTCAGGATGATAATTGGCGCACTGGGACTGGGTCCGGCGAGTTTTACACCGATATATCCGGCAAACCCCATTGCAACCATCGATGAAAGAATAATGATCAACAGCGTAGCGGCTGTCGCCGTCGCTGATCGAACAGCGATCGCCGTTGCGATCAGGATAATCACAAACATAGCCGGCACCAAAAACCCGAAATCATTGATGCTGGCTTCCGAAAATGCATTGTTCAGCATCGACGTACCGGTCAGATGCACATCCAGGTGGGGAAACTGCGTCAGGATCTCCGCCTTAAGCTCCCGCGCAAAAGAAACAGCTTCGGGCACCTCGGACAGTGAAATTTCGGGATATTGGAGAATAATATTAACGGCGGTCACGCCGCCATCCGACGTAACTAACTGGTCGCGCAATAACGGCTCCGCAAGGGCGATCTCGCGCTTTTCGGCCAGCTCCGCCTCTGTCAGGCTGCGGGCATCCACGACAAGATCTTCAACGATCAAATCATCTTCAACGGCGTATGTGTGTTGAAAATTGCTGAGAGAATCGACCCGAAGCGCAAACGGCACCTGCCAGCCCTGTTCGGTCAGATACTCAACCGCTGCGAGGGTCTCATTTGTGAAAGCGCCCCCATCGTCCTTCGGCGCCAACACAAAAAGAAGGTTGTCGTTTTTGGTGTATGTCGCCTGAAACTCTTCGAAAGCCTGAAGCTCCGGGTTTTGCTTGGAAAAGAAAACACGATAATTGTTCGAAAACTCCAGCTTTGACGCTTGCATTCCGACCGCAACCGAGCCGGCGATCGCAACGATAATTACAAGCCAGCGTAGTTTGATCATCGACCGCGCCAGTGCGATCGCAAATGCATCAAGATTATTCATTGTCCCAGCCATCAATTCACTCCTTAGCGCAGCGCGGCGCCATATTTCTTTTTTCTTTCGCCGTTCAACCGACGACTACATAAAGACGTTTCATTTCGACGGTGCTCGACGCTTGACACTAGTTTTTTTAGGAACGTCTGGGTGGCTCAACACAGCCATGCCAGTGTTAAATATGTTGAGCATTTCGATGCGACTGGCGCCGTTGCGCGCAAGCGCTCCCATGCCCAACATATTGGCAACCAAAAGCGATGCGCCGTCTCTTGGGGTAATCGCCGGGTTTAACTCGCCGCGCTCTGAAGCTTGCATCAGCGCCATTTCTTTGGCGCTTCGAATTTCTTCCAGATAAGAATTGACGCGTACCGCAATGATGTCGTCGTGATGACTGATTTCAAGAGCGATGTTGCACATCAGGCAACCGGCATTGCGATCCGCCATTTGTGAAATACAAAATTCGGAAACCTCTTGTATCGCATCCATGGGACTGCGTTCAGGATCGCCGAGCACGTCCAAAAAGAGTTGCTTGCGCTCATTGTGATACGCTTCCAGCGCCGCCAGAAAAATCTCCAGCTTGCCGCCGAACGCATTGTATAGGGCATACCGATTGAGGCCCGTCGCCTGAACGACCTCTTCAATTGAGGTATCCTCATATCCCCGGCGCCAGAATACTTCCTTGGCGGCCGATATCGCCGGGCTTAGATCTATGTCGGGTCGAGGCATTTCAGTTGACCAATTTCAGAACCATCGTTCTGGCCAAATAGAACAGCAATTCTGAAATTACAAGCAAAAAATAGAACAGCTGTTCTGAAAAACGCGTCAAACCTGGCGAATGCCAGGCAGCCCTTGCCTCAAATCAGCAATGAAAGGCGGCTGGTCAGCGCTTCATTTTGCCAAAAAGCTCAACGAGTTCAGTGAATTTCGCGCGTTGATCCTTCGCATTGCCCGCCGCGATGGCGGATTCCACACAGGAAGCGGCGTGATCAGCCAGAATCGCGTCTTCAACCTTTGAAAGGGCCGCTTTCACCGCCTGAACCTGATGAAGAACGTCAATGCAATATCGTTCCTCTTCCAGCATTCGGGCCACGCCGCGAACCTGCCCCTCAATGCGCTTCAGCCGCGTCAGTGTTTTTTTCGAATGTGACATGATACTCACAAGATTGACGTATACCCTATGGGGGTATAGATAAGGCGCGGGAATCGATTGGTCAATCTGTGACGTCTAGCTCTTTCAGAACAGCTCTGTTTGCATTTCTTGCCCTGTTTGTCGGGGCTGGTCAGGGCGTTTGCGCCTCACTGATGCCAACAGCCGATAGTGCTGTGGTCGCCCCCAACATGCATCATGGCGAAATGACTGAAAGCCACGATGCAGCAGCGCATGATCGTCATCAAAATCCTGACGACCGCCCCTCAACGCAACACATACCGCACAATGATGATTGCGGATATTGCGTTTCGACGCATGACTATAAAGCGCTGTCAAAATCTGCGCTGAGTATTTCAGTTAGTATGCCCATCGCTGCAACGGCTGTCATTGAAGACACCCGGCTGGCTAACGCGCACGTTGGTTATGTGAGCAAAAACCGCTCGCCGCGATTGTGGCGAGGTCAACGCGCGCAAACACCCATTTCCCTGAAAATCCGCCTCCTGATTTGATTATCTGAACAGCGTTCAGATTGCACATGACCTCCATGCTTTTCGTGAGCTGCAGGCGTTTGTGCAGCGGACGCATGCGGCGATGTCTGGTTAGCATTCCAATACCCGACCGCTTCACCGCCACCAACAAATCACCAAAACCAACACATTATTTCAGAAGATTATTTATGTTAAGCAGACGAAAACTCCTCGAGAATGCCGCAGGCGGCAGTTTGGCGCTCAGCGCATCGGCGATCTTGCCGGCTTGGGCGCGCAGCGCCAACGCAAACGACATGAAGGGGCTGACCACGCTTTCCGGTGAAGAGTTTCGCCTCCGCGCTGCACCGGCCAGACATTTGATAGACGGAAGGCAAGGCCGCACCATTGCCATCAATGGGCAACTCCCTGCCCCGCTCCTGCGTTGGAAAGAAGGAGATGATGTAACGCTTCATCTCACGAACGATCTCGATGTTGATACGTCGATACACTGGCATGGCCTATTGCTGCCGCCCGAAATGGACGGCGTACCGGGTGTTTCGTTTGCCGGCGTTAAACCAGGCGAGACCTTCACCTATCGATTTCCCGTAAAACAGGCCGGCACCTATTGGTATCATTCCCATTCCGGCTTTCAGGAACAGTCGGGGCATTATGGTCCGATCATTATCGAACCGAAAGACGCCGACCCCGTACAATATGACCGTGACTACATGATTGTGCTGTCTGACTGGACATTCGATGATCCCGCTCGGGTTTTTGCAAAGCTCAAAAAGAAATCAGAAACCTACAATTATAACAGGCGCACGCTCTTTGATTTTTTCAGGGACGCGAACGACCTCAACCTGGAGAGCGCTGTTCAGGACCGGGCGATGTGGGGAAACATGCGCATGGACCCCAGAGACATCGCGGATGTCACCGGATCAACCTACACTTACCTCATCAATGGTCACGGACCTGCAGATAATTGGACAGGGCTGTTCAACTCTGGGGAACGCATCCGCTTACGGATCATCAACGCCTCCGCAATGACGATTTTCAATTTTCGACTTCCAGAACTACCGATGACAGTCGTCCAGGCGGACGGGTTGAATGTTCAACCGGTCGAAACAGATGAAATACAAATCGGCACGGCGGAAACCTATGATGTAATCATCACGCCACGGGAAGACAAAGCCTATACGGTCATGGCGGAATCGATCGATCGCAGCGGCTTCGGGCGCGCCACACTGGCGCCGCGCACTGGCATGAAGGCCCCCATCCCGCCCCTGCGGTCGACGCCAACACTCACCATGCGAGACATGGCGATGGTCGGACATGGCGGTCACAACATGTCAGACGGCGCAATGGAAAATGGTAATCAGGCGATGGATCACTCAGCCCATGGCGCGGTGGCCGGCGCCGAGATGACCAGCGATGAGAAACCACTTTCCGCTCATACAGGTCATGTAAATCATGACGAAGCTGGTGGAAGTGCTTTACCCGCAACGCAAGCCCACAATCATAAGCGCGGCGTCGGGGTCGATATGGTTGCTGCAGTTCCAACAAACCGATTATCAGATCGCGGTATCGGTCTGGAGAATGCGCCCCATCGGGTACTCGTCTATGCCGATCTCAAAGCGCTCGACATGAGCCCCGATATGCGCGCGCCGGAACGCGAGATGGAGCTACATCTCACCGGCAATATGCATCGTTATATGTGGTCTTTCGACGGCGAGAAGTTTTCCGACATTGATGAACCAATCGCTCTCGAAGAAGGCGAGCGGATGCGCCTTACCATGGTCAATGACACTATGATGTCCCATCCGATCCATCTGCACGGGATGTTTTTCGATGTGGTCACCGGCGACCGCCATCACCCACCGCGCAAACACACAATTGTCGTGAAGCCCGGCGAAAGATTATCCCTTGATATCACCGCTGACGCTGTCGGCGACTGGGCGTTCCATTGCCACCTTCTCTATCACATGGCAGCGGGCATGATGCGTGTCGTTTCTGTTCGCCCACGAGAAATGGGAATGGCGCCCAACGACCCACACCATGGTCGTCACGGGGAGCATTCGTGATGACCAAAAATCTATTCCCCACAGCATTATTAGTGTTGGCGACCACAACAATTTCCCACACCGCAACCGCTCAAGGCCTTTACGCACAGAACGATCGTCGCGCGCAGTTGCAAAGCCACCATGGCGGCGGGGCTTTTAGCTATCTAGAAGCTGAACGCCTTGAATATCGGTCCAATGATGGCGACCCGGTGTTTTTGTGGGATGTGCAAGGCTGGTATGGCGGCGACAAAAACAAGCTCTGGCTGAAAACCGAGGGCGAATATGATTTTGCCACTGACGAATTTGAAGACGCAGAAATTCAGGCGCTTTGGAGCCGCTCTGTCAGCCGCTATTTCGACCTCCAGGCCGGTATCCGTCACGATTTCGCACCAAGTGATGATCGTACTTTTGCAGTGATCGGCTTTCAGGGGTTGACGCCTTATTTGTTCGAAATCGATACGGCCGCCTTTATTTCCGATGACGGCGATGTCTCCGCACGCATTGAAGCCGAATATGAACTTTTAATTACGCAAAAGCTCATCCTGCAACCGCGCACAGAATTGAATTTTGCTGTGCAGGATGTTCCAGCCGCTGGCGTTGGATCGGGTCTCTCGACAGCTGAAGTCGGCGCCAGACTAAGATATGAAATTCGCCGGGAATTTGCGCCCTATATCGGCGTTTCGTGGGAACGCACCATTGGCGCCACGGCAGACATGAAACGCGCCAATGGCGAGGACCCGGGCGCGGTGTCTTTTGTCGCCGGTCTGCGGCTATGGTTTTAAAAATCGCTTTCTACTATCAAGCCGTTTGCTGAAAATTCCCAGGCGAAGAAAATCAGCCACTGCCTATTTAGCTCTGCGGCATGCCAATCCTAAGCAAGCTAAATCGCATGGCGGAGTCTGCGTACGGGATGTGATATTATAAAGTTCAGATCGCTGGCAGCCCCTATTCAAGCGAAAAACCCACAATACACAATGCGTATACAAGCTAGTTGATGACGTCATGCCCGGTCCTCTGTATAAGAAGCCACAGGGAGGAGAGAGAATCACCATGCACATAAATTTGCCGGGCGTCACAATAATGGCGTCATCAATGCTCGTTTCCAGTTGCGCAAGCCATACAATTCGTGCGTCACAATATAATCCCGTCGGTCAGGAACAGGCACACGCAACGGTCTCGATCGCCGGTCGTGCGGGATTGTCGTCAGACGGCACCGGATACTCAGCAATAGAATGTCGCGGCGACGACCTCGCTCAGGTCGAAGTCCGCCGCAATCTCGGACAAGGCATCGTAACGCTGATCACCCTCGGAATCGTTTCACCGGCCACCATTTACTTTTACTGCGAAAAACAGGAAATACCGCCGCCCTGCGATTGTGATGACGATGACGGGCTTTAGGATGTCGCGCCATGCCCAATGATGACGCGATGCTCGATTGGGTTCCGCAGGCGGTGCCGTGGAAAAATTTTCACGAAACGATCACTGCACCAATCAAAGGGGTATACAATGTCTGGTACCCCGCCGATCTCCCGCGCTATGGCGCCGATACGATCAATCGCTGTACTAAGCAAATTCAGCGCGCGCTAGCGCAGGCAAAAGCAAATGGCTTTACAGCACGCGCTATTGGTCGCGGCTGGTCATTGTCGGATGTTCCAGCGACAGACGGCGCCCTCATTGACTTGTCACGCCTCAGCGGCATGAAACCAATACGTCAAAATCAAATTGACCCAGGCTATCCCGGCGACGCTGACGCGCGCGACGGGCTTTGGCTCATCCAGGCTGGCGCTTATATATCGCAAATCAACAAAATGATTGAGAGCGACCGTTATGGCAGGTCGCTGCGCACTTCAGGCGCTGCGAATGGCCAAACCATCGCCGGCGCCACAGCAACCGGCACCCACGGGTCAGCGCTTGGTATCGGCGCCCTTCACGATCACATCGTCGCCATCCATTTGTTAGCTGGCGACAGTAACCAGTTTTGGCTGGAGCGCGCCTCTCATCCCGTTCTCAAACCCTCACTGGCGGCGGCCCTCGGCGCCACTGTCATTCGTGACGATGCATTATTCAACGCCGTTGTTATGGGGTTGGGCGCCTTTGGCATTATTCACAATGTCATCATTGAAACACGGCCGCGCTTCCTTCTGGAAGCAAAGAGTTTCGACAAACTGACGGACACCGGTCCGACACTGAAATTTGACGCCGCCATGCGGACGGTCATTGAAACACTCGATTTCGACAGCCACCCGCGTCTTAAATCTCAAGACGGAAGTCAGCCCTATTTCTTCCAGCCTATTATCGATCCCAACTCCAATCCCCCGGAAGTTCTGGTCTCATTGATGTACGAAAAACCGTGGGATCCAAACCATCAGCCTGACTACAATATGGCAGCCTCGAAATTTGGACCTGGCTTTGATTTTCTTTCCGTTATCGGTCAACTGCTTGATGTCTTTCAAGCCGGCGTGCCGCTTGTCGCTCAGATCGCAATTGCGCAACTGTTCAGCACAAAACCCAAAACCGGCAGCTGGGGAGAATTGTTTGGCTACAAGACCCCGCGCACAAAGGTCGCCTCAAGCACCGTCGCCGTGCCACTCAACCGGGCGCTGGAGACACTTGATCTGTTGATTGAAATCAACAACGACATAGGTCCAGCCCCCCTTGTCTTTGGCTGCCGCTACGTCAAGAAATCGCCGGCGCTGCTCGCGATGAATCGCTTCGATACAACATTCGTCGTGAGCATTGACGGCATTTTCAATAATACCTCACTGGCATTTTTTGACGCGATTGCGCCAAAGATAGAACAGGCGGGCATCCCCTTTACGCAGCATTGGGGCAAGACCAACGGTTATACGCCAGCCCGTGTTCAAAATGCATATGGCGCCGACTTTACAGCCTGGAAAGACGCACGCCATCAACTGCTACCGGACCCAGCGGACCGCGCATTGTTTACCAATGACTATATGCAACAGCGCGGCCTGGACGCCTGATCTCTCGCTGGCGCTTGACGGGACCAAAATCCAGTTCGTTTGCCCTACTCATGTAGCGCTGCTAAACTCAAGAAATAATGATGAGGACTTGGCCTGCGCCGAAACGCCGTCATAGCTTTCAATTCAGATCCGGCAGACCAAGCCCGGTGGGCAACAAGGAATAATATGGCGCTTTCCAAACTTATGCAGTCACTCAGCATCATTTGCGCGCTCGCCGCTGCGCCTGTCTACGCGCAGGAAGCCGATGTTCAAGCAAAGTCAGAAATTGCTCCGGGCGCCCTTGAGTTTGATTTTCTGATTGGACACTGGGATATTTTTTTCCGCCGCTTCGATCCGGAATCCGGCGAGATATTGATGGAACTCAATGCGCTTCAAACGGCCAATTATGTCGGCAACCGGCAAATGATCGTCGATGAATGGACTGGTTTTGATCAGACGAGCGGTGAGCAGGTAAGCCACGGCGTAACATTGAGAACTTATTCGGCGACAGCACGACAATGGACCAACGTCTATTTGGAGTCCGAACAGACAGACGATGTATCGCAATTCCAGAGTCGTTGGATTGACGGTGAAATGCACGCACAAGGTTCAAGCAAGCTGCTCGATGGTCGGACGCTCAACTATCGACTCCGTTTTTTTGAAATTCAGCCAGACAGCTTTGAGTGGAAGGAAGAGTGGAGCATCAATGGCGGTAAGAGTTGGCACCTTGTGAAGACACAAAGCGCGACACGCCAGTAACCTCCACACCCAACGATTATGGCATTGCCTTGCGGTGCATGGCCGCGCTGATTTCTTCGCGCATTTCAGCGGTTTTCAGATATTGAGGGTCAGCACGCAACTGCGTGCGCTGCTCATAAGCATATCCAAAAGATAAAACAGCCGCATCCTGATCCTTGCCGCCCATAAATGAAAAGCCAACGGGCACGCCATGAACCGTCCCCATGGGAACAGTTACATGCGGATATCCTGCAATGGCGGCCATCCAGCCGGCGCCCGCCCAGCTCGGCCAGACATCACCATTTACCGGATCAACTGGCGAGGCTACCGGGCCGGATGGGGAAACAAGAGCCTCAACATTGTGTTCAGCCATCAGCGCATCGATGCCATTTTCCCTCGTCACTGACAGTATCGCTTCGCGCGCCGCTAAATAATCGGGATCATCCAAACTCGCGAGCGCCTGTGACGCTTCAAAAATACTTTGGTCAAAAAGGGCAAGCTCAATATCAGCGTGCGCTTCGTTAAAGGCAATGAGATCAGCAAGCGTTCGCGTTGGCACCGCTGGCGCCGCATCTGCGAGATAATCGTTGAGCGTCGCTTTGAACTCATGGCGCAAAACGCTGCGGGAATCGCGCCGGAATTTTGCACTCCGTTCAAATTCCTCGATCTCAACAAGAACAGCGCCGGCCGCTTCAAGTTCTCCGAGCGCAGTATTGAAATGCGCAATGGTGTCAGCGCTTCTCCCTTCCGCAAAGCGCAAGACGCCGATGCGCGCGCCGTCAAGCGCAGCCGCGTCCAGGGCAGCGACATAGTCGGTTTTCGCTGGTCCCGTCGCCATGGCGTTCAGCATCATCGCTGCGCCCGTCACGGTTTTTGTCATCGGGCCTGCGGTATCCTGCGTGGAGGATATGGGTACAATATATTGTTGCGAAACAAGGCCGACTGTCGGTTTGAACCCGACAACACCATTGACATTGGAAGGGCAAATGATTGAGCCGTTGGTTTCCGTACCAACGGCGCCCGCAGCGAGTGAGGCTGCGACAGCAGCGCCGGATCCAGAGCTCGATCCACACGGGTTCCGGTCAAGTATATGTGGATTGCGCACTTGACCACCCAGCGCTGACCAGCCGCTCATGGAATCATTGGACCGAAAATTCGCCCACTGACTAAGATTAGTTTTGCCGAGAATAATCGCACCGGCATCGCTCAGACCGGCGGCAAGCGGTGAATCGCGACCCGTCACATTATCTTTCAACGCCAAAGCGCCCGCAGTCGTCGCCATGCGGTCCTTTGTTTCAATATTGTCCTTCAACAAAACCGGCACGCCATGGAGGGAGCCAAGAACCTCCCCCGCTGCGCGCCTGGCGTCCAATGCCCGCGCGGCATCAAGCGCATCCGGATTGAGCGTCAAAATACTCTGTAATGTCGGCCCCGAACGATCGATCCGTTCAATGCGGTCTAGATAGCTGGCAACGAGACTTTCCGACGTCACGTCGCCGACGCGCAAAGCCTCAGCGATTTCGGGGAGCGACTTCGCCATCCAGTCCTGTGGCGCATAATCGAGCGCGGCAGCGGTGGACCCAGCTTGCACCGTCCCCTCCTCCACGGCCGGTGCGCAGGAAAAAAGGGCAGCCAGCGGTAACGCGGCATAAATCAAAAATCTCATTATCTGCATCCCCTGGATTGGATCGAAAAGGCTCTTCATTTCTCATCGATTGTCCCCATACCACTTTACCGGCAGCCCCGGGAAACAAATCAAAGTGAGCTATTGAGCGCCTTTTGATCAGGAGGGCCTTTAAATATACCCCTGGGGGGTATATTTAAAGGCGAACCGCTCGTAATCGAAAACCACCGGAGAGCCTGCAAATGGCCCAGTCGAACAGCCATAAGGAAAACCATACAGCCATGGGCGACGAACGTTGCTGCGCTCATACAGAAAACCCGGTTCAAGCAGATGGCAAATACGACAAGGTCCCACTTGGCTTTGATGGCGTTGTCTATACTTGTCCGATGCACCCACAGGTGCGCGATACCCGCAATAACGGTTGCCCGATCTGCGGCATGGCGCTGGAGCCGGAAAGCGGCACACCCGCGGAAGAAGATACAAGCGAACTTGATGATATGGTGCGCCGATTTTGGCTAAGCGCCGCGCTGACCTTGCCGCTCTTCGTTTATGCAATGAGCGACATCTTACCTGGTAAGCCATTGAACGGCTTAATGCCGGCTGGTTGGGCGCACTGGTTTCAATTCGGATTGGCAACGCCCGTTGTTCTGTGGGGCGGTCGACCTTTTTTTGTACGGGGCGCTCGGTCCTTACAAACTATGAATCTCAACATGTTCACGCTGATCGCTCTCGGCGTTGGCGTCGCCTACATCTTTTCTTTGATAGCGACGGCGGCGCCGGCAATCTTTCCTGCCGCATTTCGAACCGAACATGGCGGCGTTGCGGTTTACTATGAAGCGGCGGCGGTCATTACGACGCTTGTTCTCCTTGGTCAGGTGATGGAATTGCGCGCGCGCAGCCAGACATCCGGCGCCATTCGCGCGCTTCTCCGTTTGGCGCCGCCCACTGCGCGCCGCATTGCTGAAGAAGGGACTGAGGAAGATGTCTCAATCGATGATATCCGGAAAGGCGATCGATTACGCGTCCGCCCCGGCGAGAAAGTTCCCGTCGACGGGATTGTCGACGAGGGCCACAGCGCCGTCGATGAATCAATGATCACAGGTGAGCCAATTCCCGCTGAAAAACAAAAAGGCGATCCAGTCACCGGAGGCACAGTCAACGGAACCGGTGGACTTGTCGTCATCGCGACCCGCGTTGGCGGTGACACCGTGCTCGCACAGATCGTCCGTATGGTTGCGGAAGCCCAGCGCAGCCGCGCGCCCATACAACGTCTCGCTGATCTCGTCGCCGGTTGGTTCGTGCCAGTCGTCATCCTCACAGCCATGCTGACATTTATCGCCTGGAGTTTGTTTGGGCCCGATCCCGCCATGGCGTTTGCAATCGTCAATGCTGTCGCGGTCTTGATCATTGCCTGCCCCTGCGCCCTTGGGCTTGCAACGCCAATGTCAATCATGGTGGCGACTGGCAAGGGCGCGCAAAATGGCATTCTTGTCAAAAACGCCGAAGCGCTCGAAATTCTTGAAAAAATTGACACCGTCGTCGTCGATAAAACCGGCACCCTGACCGAGGGCAAACCAAAACTTGTCATGGTAGAACCAGCGGCGGGCGTCGCGGAAGAAACGCTGCTGTCGAACGCCGCAGCCGTTGAGGCAGCGAGCGAACATCCGCTGGCGCAAGCCATCGTCACGAGCGCGATTGAGCGAGGAATCGCCTTTACACCTGCTTCAGGCTTTAAATCGATCTCCGGCGAAGGCGCGGAAGGCGTCGTCAATGGAAAGAAGGTCACCATCGGAAACCGCAAGATGATGGAGCGGATTGGCGCGTGGGACGATGCGTTCGCCGACCAGGCCGACATCTATCAGCGCGAAGGGCAGACAGTGATGTTTGTCGCAATCAGCGAAAGGCCAACGGGGATGATTGGCGTTGCGGACCCCATTAAGGAAACAACCTCCGAAGCCATCGAAGATCTTCACAGAGCGGGTATCCGGGTCGTCATGTTGACAGGAGACAACCAAAAAACTGCCGAAGCCGTCGCCGAAAAGATCGGCATCGACGAACTCCATGCAGATGCCTCGCCCGAAGACAAGAACCGTATTGTTCGCGAGTTTCAGGCGCAAGGCGCGATTGTCGCGATGGCTGGCGATGGCGTAAACGATGCGCCGGCGCTCGCACTCGCTAATGTTGGTATCGCCATGGGGACAGGAACAGATGTCGCCATTGAAAGCGCTGACGTTACACTAATGAGAGGCGATCTGCGCGGTGTTGTGCGAGCGCGGCGCTTAAGCAAAGCGGCAATGAGCAATATTCGCCAAAATCTTTTCTTTGCTTTCGCGTACAATATGGCGGGCGTACCGGTCGCGGCCGGTATTTTATATCCCGCATTCGGTATCCTCTTAAACCCGATGATCGCAGCGGCGGCGATGAGCCTTAGTTCTGTTTCGGTGATCAGCAACGCTTTACGATTGCGGCGCTTAACTCTGTAACGCAAAAAAAACGACCCTCAAATGAGGGTCGTTTTTCTTCAATTGTTGTTTGTTCTATTTAGGCCGCCGCAGCACTTGTGTCGATCCGCACGCCCGGCCCCATTGTCGATGAAATGGCTATCTTTTTAAGATACGTACCCTTTGCACCCGCCGGTTTTGCTTTAGCGACAGCATCAACGAACGCTTTGACGTTTTCGGAGATGGCTTTTTCGTCGAAGCTCACCTTGCCGATACCGGCATGAATAATGCCAGATTTTTCAACGCGAAATTCAACGGCGCCGCCTTTAGAATCCTTCACTGCTTTTGCAACATCAGGCGTGACCGTGCCAACCTTAGGGTTCGGCATCAGGCCGCGTGGGCCCAAAACTTTGCCGAGGCGGCCAACAACCGACATCATATCCGGCGTAGCAATGACGCGGTCAAAATCCATAAAACCGCCCTGAATTTTTTCCATCAAATCTTCAGCGCCAACAACATCGGCGCCGGCTTTTGTCGCTTCCTCGGCTTTTGCATCCTTTGCAAACACCGCAACACGTACTGTCCGTCCAGTACCGTTTGGAAGCGAAACCACACCACGCACCATTTGATCAGCGTGGCGTGGATCGACGCCAAGGTTCATCGCGACTTCGATCGTCTCGTCGAATTTAGCCTTTGCATTCGCTTTCACGAGCTTCACCGCATCATCGATTGTGTGGAGCTTGCTGCGATCGACCGTTTCACGCGCCGCTTTAATGCGTTTTCCAACTTTTCCCATCACCTCTACTCCCTTACTTCCAGGCCCATCGAGCGTGCCGATCCCATAATAATCTTGGTGGCTGCCTCGAGGTCGTTGGCGTTCAAATCTTTCATCTTGGCTTCGGCGATTTCGGCGCACTGCTTTTTAGTCACCGTGCCCGCGCTGGCCTTACCGGGTGTCGCGCCGCCTTTTTGGAGTTTGGCGGCCTTCTTCAGATAATACGATGCCGGCGGCGTTTTCGTTTCAAAGTTGAAAGACTTGTCGGAAAAGATCGTGATGATCGTGGGGATTGGCATCCCCTTTTCCATTTCCTGCGTCTTGGCGTTGAACGCCTTGCAGAATTCCATGATGTTAAGGCCGCGCTGGCCGAGCGCCGGACCGATGGGTGGCGACGGTGTCGCCGCGCCCGCCGGTACCTGAAGTTTCAGGTAGCCTGCTATTTTCTTCGCCATTTTACTGACCTTCTCGTCATTTTAAGCCCCGCCATAAAACTGGCTGAACCTGGTTGAAGGGTTGCGGTACGGCGCCGGCTGGTCTTTGCCGGAAACCTCCCGCGAGAGCGCGCCTGATAGAGCATGACGCCGCCGTCGGCAAGCGCGAAAATCTCAATTCAGCCAAAATGTCTGTGAAAAATTGACGAAAACGGGCGGTCCATATGGGGGAATGAGGACCGCCCGCATTCGCTACACAACTTTACTTACACAACTGAAATTTACTGAAAAACTCACAGAAAACGCGCTACGCAGCGCTTTCTCGTGATGTTATAAACTTACATATCTCATATGGCAAGCGTGTGGTGGGGAACTACTATTCCCCAGGCGGGGGAAATCTGGAAAAAGGCGGCGAGGCAATACAGCACGGGGGAGAGAGAAATCGCTGCCCGCCTCGCCTGCCGCCAAGCCTTACACAACTCCTCAGCGACAGATCAGATATGGTTTCCGAATAAGAATTTGGTGCAGCGAAATCGCGGCCGAACTGTGTCGCTCGATCACGAAATGTAATGTTGCGTTGCAAAAAACGCGAAATTACACACAACCCACTGAAAATAAAAGGTTTCCTGAAAAGCAGACCGAGATCGCCTATAGCAGCATCGCTGCCGGCTCTTCGATAAACTGCTTGAAAGCGTTCAGGAATTGGGCCCCAACAGAGCCATCCACCACCCGATGATCGCAGGTCAGCGTCACTGTCATGACGGTTGCGATTTCCATTTTGCCATCTTTCACAACTACACGCTGCTCGCCCGCGCCAACGGACATGATCGCGCCATGGGGCTGATTAACGATTGACGCAAAGCTCTTGATCCCGAACATCCCGAGATTTGAAACTGAAAAGGTTCCGCCCTGATATTCCTGCGGTTTTAATTTCCTGGATTTTGCGCGGCCCGCCATATCTTTGACCTCAGCGGAGATTTGTTTGAGGCCTTTTTCTTCCGCCTTCCAGACGATCGGCGTGATCAACCCCCCATCGATCGCTACGGCAACGCCAATATCTGCATGCTTGTGCAACAAGATTGCTTCATCAGTAAACGTTGCGTTCGCCGCCGGTACTTTTTTCAGCGCCATCGCTGAGGCTTTCAAAATGAAATCATTCACAGAGAGCTTAAAGGCGCCATCGCCTTCCTTTGGCGACGTTGCGTTGATGCGCGCGCGCGCCGAGAGAAGGTTGTCGAGCTCACAGTCAATATTAAGCGGAAAATGCGGGACTTCCTGATTGAAGCTTTGTGTGAGGCGCTTGGCGATCACCTTGCGCATGCCATCGAGTTTTACAGCTTCATAGCTCTCGGGCGGGTAGAGCCGCGCATCAACAGACGCCGGCGCCGCAACAGTTTGTGCTGCTGGAGCAGCCGCTTTCCCCGTTCCATCTTTCACGGCTTTTTCAATGTCGCGCCTGACAACACGCCCACGTGGGCCGGAGCCTGTGACAGCGCCAAGGTTAAGCCCTTCCTGCTGCGCCAGACGTTTGGCCAGCGGCGATGCAAGAACACGTCCGTTGGATTTTGGTTGGGGTGCAGCAGCTATCGACGCCGGTGCGGCGGCGCCGTTGGCGACTGTTGATTGTTTGCTGACCGGTTCCAGCGCCACCGAAGCAGCCGGCGATTCAGCAGCGGGCGCTGCGCTGCCGCCAAGCGCATTCACATCAATATCGCCGGCGCTCTCGCCGTCCTCAAGCAGCACTGCAATGGGCGCGTTGACTTTCACGCCTTCCGTTCCCTCGGCAATAAATATCTTGCCGACAATACCCTCATCGACAGCTTCGACTTCCATGGTCGCTTTGTCGGTTTCAATCTCGGCGATAATGTCACCGGAAGAAACCGTATCGCCTTCTTTTACATTCCATTTGGCAAGGGTGCCCTCTTCCATGGTCGGCGAAAGAGCAGGCATAAGAATTGGAGTCGGCATTTTTCAGTCCTAAAGAGTTTTTGCGGTCAAGTGTTTCTCAGTCGAATGTTCGTGCGATATCTTCACCAACCGGATCAAGAGGGTTGGGGCCATATTTGTTCGGCCCTTCCTGTCCTGGCTGTATCATCAATATTACAAATTGCCATATAAGAGGAATTGCAACGCCGATGAACACTATCGTGATCCCGAAGCCCTGACCCACTCCCAGAACCGCCATCGCGATCCCGCCCGGAATCGCAGCGGCGACGGCTATCAAAATAAACCACACAATCCACCATCCGCTCATCCCTCGGTCATGAAATCTTTTTACTGTGACAGCGATTGAAGGCCAAATAGATGCAAGCGAAAACAACAACGAAAGAGGGCCGGTGGCATCGGAATCAAGCGACGTTCCAAAAAACACCAAATCAAGGATTGCAAAAACGATACTGATTCCGATTACGGCCAAATTAAACAGCCAAATCGCTTTGCGCGATACGCGGCCATTGCCGCTAAACAAAAACTTCATCATTTTTTTGCCCCTCAGTTGTTTGTGCAATTTGTGCTGTCCGCAGGACTATAGATGTCTTGTGTTAATGCGGGCCAAAATTCGAGGCAGCGAGTTCAGCGTCAGTAAACATCGTCGGCGTCCATTTTGTGTATCGCCGGGCGATACGGTCTTGGGTGGTTTCAGCGTCATAGTCCATTGCCGCCTCCTCGATGTCCAGAAAATCCTCCATGCGCAAGCCAATGATATTGATGGTGGAGCAAGTTTTTGCGCCCTCTCCCATCACCGCGGCCACATAAACACCGCACTGACGACAAATGAGAAAATCGGCGGTTTTGAGCGCAAATCGATACCGGACAAGATCATCTGGCGCCGCGTCGATCACAATTTGCCCCTCAGGGTCTGAAATATTCACGGCCCCATGTCGGCGACAAAACACACATTGGCAGGTGCGTACGCCAAGCTCGGCCGGCGTCTTTTGCGTTTCAAAAGACGCTTTCACCTTTCCGCAGTGGCATTGGCCAGAATAGCGCACCAAACCATTCCTTATTCCCGATACATCACGGCTTTCACCGCCCTCACAACTTTCTCCGCATTCGGAAGGCTGATCGCTTCAAGATTGGCGGCGTAGGGCAAAGGCGTATCTTCTTGCGTCACGCGCGTTGGCGGGGCGTCAAGATAGTCAAAAGCGTGCTGGGTCACCTGCCAGCCGATTTCTGCGCCGACGCCGCAAGGCGCCCAACCTTCTTCGACCGTGACCACGCGATTGGTTTTCTTTACTGAATTGATCACGGTTTCGGTATCCATGGGGCGCAGCGTGCGCAGATCAACGACTTCTGCCGATATGCCCTCGCCAGCCAATTGCTCCGCGGCTTCAAGTGAGAACTTCACGCCTCTGGAATAGGAAACGATTGTCACGTCAGTTCCCTCGCGCGCGATCTTCGCTTTGCCGATCGGCAGCACCCAATCTTCCACGTCCGGCACGGTCATCGTGTCGCCATAAAGAAGCTCGTGCTCAAGAAACACAACCGGATTGGGATTGCGGATCGCAGCTTTTAACAATCCCTTCGCATCCGATGCAGAAAAGGGTGCGATCACGATCAGGCCCGGCACGTTAAGATACCACGGCGCATAGTCCTGACTGTGCTGTGCGGCGACGCGGGACGCCGCTGCATTCGGTCCGCGAAAAACAATCGGCGAGCTCATCTGGCCGCCAGACATATATCGCGTCTTTGCAGCAGAGTTGATGATATGATCGATCGCCTGCATGGCGAAGTTCCATGTCATGAATTCAACGATGGGCTTTAAACCGGAGAATGCGGCGCCGACACCCATACCCGCAAAACCATGTTCAGTGATCGGCGTATCAACAACGCGCCTCGGACCAAACTCATCAAGCAGGCCACGAGACACTTTATAGGCGCCCTGATACTCAGCGACTTCCTCACCCATCAAAAACACATCCGGATCGCGGCGCATTTCCTCCGCCATGGCGTCGCGCAACGCATCGCGAATGGTCGTCTCGACCATCTCGACGCCATCAGGCAATTCGGGATCGGCAACCGTTTCAACCACCGGTTGCTCCGGCGACGGAGCGGCAGCATCGGGAACAGAGGTCGCTGGCGGCGCCGCCGAAACTTCTTCGCTTGCGGGGCTCGCACCATTCAGCTTGGATAAATCGATTTCATCAGCGCTCTCACCATCGCCAAGGATCACCGCGATAGGTTCATTGACCTTCACGTTCTCGGTTCCCTCTTCGACGAGAATCTTGCCGATAACACCCTCGTCGACCGCTTCGACTTCCATCGTGGCCTTATCTGTTTCAATTTCGGCGATGACATCGCCGGAAGAGACAGCGTCTCCCTCTTTTACGGTCCATTTGGCGAGGGTGCCCTCTTCCATGGTCGGAGACAGGGCGGGCATAAGTACCGGCGTTGGCATTTAATATTTCTCGATTTTCACTCTTTCGGGGCCCTTTCCTTAGCCGGACTGGGGCAGGTTGAACAAGACCAAAACTACCGCACTTGCGAGGGCTTGAGAAATGGGCCCTATGGCTGGCTTGAATATTGCGACCAATCACCGGACCATAAGAACTATGGGAGATGGAAATCATGATCTGCATTATATTTGACGCGTTCAAACGCAACTTCGGTGTTTTATTATTAGCGTTTGTTCTCAGTACTTCACATTCGGCATTCGCTCAGACCGCCGCCGATCTGGTTGCTGATATTGACGCGGCCAGCCCTGGCGACACCATTATTGTGCCGGCAGGCGATTATGGAGCAGTAAGCCTCCGCTGGAATGATTTTTCACCCGCCGTGACCCTGCAGTTTGAGGACGGCGCCGCCATACAGAATTTGCGCCTAAGGGACGTCACCGGCCTGGTGTTCGAAAATTTGATGATATCCGCCGGCATAGCCAATGACCCGGTGCGCGAGATCGCCGTACTGGTTCAACGCGGCGGCGATATAACCTTTAGGAACTCCAGCTTTGCCTGGGCGGAAGACGATGATCCATCGAATGATGGTACGATACTAATCTTCGATGGCGTCGACGGTGTCAAAGTGGAGAACAGCCATTTCAGCGATATGCGGGACGGCGTCATTGTGAAGAACTCCGCCAATGTTGAAATTTGGGGTTCTCACTTCACTGACTTACTCAAAGACGGCATCATTCTCAGCGGCTCGAACAATATTGTCATTCGTGAAAACGCATGCACTGATTTCCAACGTATTGAAGGACTAAATGCACATCCCGATTGCATTCAGTTGCAAGCAGGATCAAACGCCGTCGCGAACACCAATGTTTTGATCGCCGACAACTCAATTTTGATGCTGGACGGCGAGCGTGCTCAGGGCATTTTCATCAAGAGCCGGTTCGCCAGTGCGCCACATCAACAGATCACCGTCGAAAATAACTTGATCCGGCAGGCGCACCATTTGGGCATTTACGCTGAAAATGTCGATGATCTGATCATTCGCGGCAACGACATATTGCCGGCATTCAATTCTGTCGACACGCCGCGTATTCTTGTCCGAGACCCTTCGAGCAATGTTCTGATCGAAGAAAATACCGCGCCGCTCATCAGGGCGCCGGCGCATGCAACTGTTCAAAACAACACGATCCTTGATTAGTCATTGCTGAACAGGCCGGCCATTATTGGCTGGTGGTCTATATTTGAAACCCGCGATCAAGATCATTCGGCTTCATCCGGATCAAGCGTGTGTCCTTTACCGCCGCCTGACGATGAAAAACCACTGCCTGGTAGGCGAGATCTCCCACCAGCTCGCCATAAGCCTCCAGGCTTGGAAACTCCGCAATATAGGCAAAGTCCCACTGATGTTCCTGAGGGCCGATCACCACGAAATCCGGTATGCCGCGCCAGAGGATCTTGCCGCCAAGGCGCTCATAAATGGGGCCGGCAGCTTTCGCATATGCGTTATAGGCTTCGACGCCTGTCGCTTCACGGCCATCAGGATAATTTGCCTTTTCATAGAAGCAAATAAGGTTAAGAAACTCAATGGGCCCGTCGGACACATTGTGCATCATATCCCAAAACTGTTTCGGCGCGGGGTAGACGTAATCAGTCATCATTTTCCTTGTGGACGGTATTTGCTGAGCCCTGTCACACGCTCAAAAATCCGATCAACAATAGCCGATGGCATCAGATTTCTTAGCGCGAGGACGCCTAGCATATTCGCCGGGACGGTATAGCGTGAATGCGGTCGATCGACCGTCAACGCGCGATGAACCGCTTCCGCAACAATTGTCGGCGCCGGCGCGTTTGGATGTCCTGTTGCATGCCACTCTTTAAAAATGCGAACCTGCTCAGCATATGGATTATCCGCACCAGTAAATTTTGCGAGCGCGTCCTGCTCCTGATGACCAAATGGCGTATTGATGAAGCCGGGGCGAATGACGGAAACTTTAACGCCGTGCGGCGCCAGTTCACGGCGCAACGCATCTGACAATCCCTCAACGGCATGCTTGGAGGCCGCATAGGGCGCCTGAAACGGCGATACGACCCGCCCGGTTACCGATCCGATATTGATAATACGCCCTCGTCCGGCTTCACGCATTTGCCGCATCACCGCACGCGTAACATTTGCCAGGCCAATCACATTTGTCTCGAACTGTCGGCGCCATTCATCCGCTGAAATTTGTTCAAACGGCCCCATGACACTGACGCCTGCATTATTGACGAGGCCGTAAAGCGTGATCCCTTCAGCGGCGATTTCCGCCAGCGCCTTTTCAATTGATGCCTCATCCGTGACATCCATCGCCAGCGTCGTGATGCGCCCACCGCCAAGCCCGGAAAGTTCGTTCAACTTTTCAATGCGGCGCGCAGCCGCAAAAATACGAAAACCTTTATGCGCCAGATACACGGCGGTCGCCTCGCCGATGCCGCTTGAAGCGCCTGTGACCAAAACAGCCTGATGCAAGGAAATTGCCCTCTTGTCTCGCCAAAGTTTAAATCGGTCTTAGACCAAACGGGAGCGCTTAACCGCTGCATCGATGAATGAAGCAAAAAGCGGATGCGGGTCAAACGGCCGTGACTTCAGCTCCGGATGATACTGAACGCCAATAAACCATGGGTGATCGGGGATTTCCATGATCTCTGGCAGCGTTCCATCAGGCGACGTGCCGGAAAACTCCACGCCATGAGCCCCGAGCCTTTCGGCCCAGGCCATGTCGACCTCAAAACGGTGCCGATGGCGTTCGGAAATCTCTTCAACGCCATAAATCTCAGCGACACGGCTGCCGGACTTCAGCCGCGCGGGATAAGCGCCAAGGCGCATCGTGCCACCCAAATCGTCCTTGGTGGATCTGGTTTCTTTTTGATTTCCCTTTACCCACTGGGTCATCAGTCCAACAATCGATAGCCCCTCAGTGGCAAACTCCGAGGAGCTGGCAGTTTTTTCACCCAACAAATTTCGTGCGGTTTCAATGATCGCCATTTGCATGCCAAAACAAATCCCGAAATAAGGAATTTCTTTTTCACGAGCAAATTGAGCAGCCTTTATTTTGCCCTCAGCGCCGCGCTCGCCGAAGCCGCCGGGCACAAGAATGCCGTGGACACCTTCGAGCGCAGAGATTGCTTCGTCTTCTTTTTCAAAGACGTCGGATTCAATCCAGTCAATGTTGACCTTGATATTGTTCGCTATGCCGCCATGTGCGATCGCTTCAATCAGTGATTTGTAGGCGTCTTTGAGCACTGTATATTTGCCGACGACAGCAATCGTCACTTCGCCATCGGGGGCAGTGACGCGCTCGACGATACTCTTCCAGCCGGCAAGGTCTGGCTCAGGCGCATCATTGATACGGAAAGCATCAAGCACCTCCTGATCAAATCCTTCATCATGATAGGCAAGCGGCACTTCATAAATCGTGCTGCAATCGAGGGCCTGCACGACTGCGCCGGGCCGAACATTACAAAAAAGCGCAATCTTGTTGCGCTCGCTTTCCGGGATTTCCCGGTCGGCGCGCACCAGCAACACATCCGGTTGAATACCAATCGCTCGCAGCTCGCGGACAGAGTGTTGCGTGGGTTTGGTCTTGAGCTCGCCAGCCGACGGGATAAACGGCATCAGCGTCAAATGAACATAGACGGCCGCGCCGCGCGGCAATTCATTACCGAGCTGGCGGATCGCTTCGAAAAAAGGCAATGCTTCGATATCGCCGACAGTGCCGCCAATCTCACACAGCACAAAATCCGCCTCCCCGGCATCAGACAAAACGAACTGTTTTATCTGATCGGTCACGTGGGGGATCACCTGAACCGTAGCGCCAAGATAATCGCCACGCCGCTCTCGCTCGATAATCCGTGAATAGATTTGGCCGGTCGTGACATTGTCGCTTTTCGACGCGGAAACGCCTGTAAATCGTTCGTAATGACCGAGATCAAGATCAGTTTCTGCGCCGTCGTCCGTAACGAACACTTCGCCGTGCTGATAAGGCGACATGGTGCCGGGATCGACATTAAGATAGGGGTCGAGCTTCCTTAATCGCACTTTGTAGCCGCGCGCCTGTAAAAGCGCACCCAAAGCGGCCGAAGCAACACCTTTTCCGAGAGACGACACCACGCCGCCGGTAATGAATATGTACCGCGCCATGGAAGCCCGTCTTAGCGAAGATTCTCGGTCAATCAAACTGAATTTTCAGCTTATTCGCCGCACCCTTGAAGATTATCGGATAGCTCGCTGATTATTGGTCAGGTTCGCTGCTTTCTTCAGGTGTTTCGTCATCGACAGGCGTGTCATCCGACTGTGTATCAACTGGGGTCGCGCCGAGCGAATCAAGGATTTCCTGCTCGGTCGGAAGCTGGCCATCGTCAGCTGGCGCCGCCGAATCCGCATCATTCCCGCCAAGGGAGTTCAGAAGATCTTCTGTCGACAGTGTTCCGGCCGTCCCGGTTTCAACCGGCGCGGCATCGCCGGTCAGCTCCTGTATCACATCATCGGCGTCTTCTCCCGAGCCGGCCATGACAGCAAGCCCGAGCGAGGTCGCAAAGAAAAGCGTCGCCAGGATCGAGGTCGTCCGCGTTAACGCATTTGCTGCGCCGCGGCCTGACATAAAGCCTCCGCCGCTGCCGCCACCGCCCATACCGAGGGCGCCGCCGTCGGAGCGTTGCATAAGCACAAGGCCAATCAACGCAAGAACGATAAGGACATGAAATGTTAGGACTACAGCGGTCATTGGTTTTTCAAACGCCTCAGTTTTGGCATGGTTTCTGGAATGTAGCCCTATGTAGGCGCATTGAAGCGGCCCGAAAAGGGGCGCCCCTTAAGAAGGGCGCGGGCATATAGGAAAGACGGCTGATCGGCAAGCCTTCTCATAAGCGCTCTGATTGCCGGGACCGTCTATCTCAAACCTGATCAGGCGGTATACTCGTGGTTATAGTGGAGGATATTGCCTTTTGACCCGGCCTCCCGATATCTGACTTGTTTGCAAGGAAGAGCTAGATGCCGTCGCCACCGACAACCTATCAGCGCGTATGTGACCTTATCGCGGATTACGTGAAGCCGCTGGAAGCCGGAACTTTCGGATATCCCATTTCACTGATCGACGAAAATGGCCGCCCGTTGGGCACAAATGATGATTTTATCTCCGGCAAGTTCCTGATTCTGACTTTTATCCGGTCTCTGGAGGACACAGCAGCACAAAGCGAGCTCGCTGCGCTGGCAAATGTTCAAGGTGATATTGCGCGAATGGGCGGCGCGATTTTGACGATCAGCCCATCAAGCAGTGGCGCAAAAAATCAAATCTATAAAAAAACGACCGGATTTAACTGGCCAATATTGGGTGACGCCACAGGCTCGGTGTTCGCTGCATATGGATTGCACAAGGATATCACGGCTAGTGAGACGTCATCCCTGCGCACTGTATTATTAACGCCACTACGGCAGGTCCGTGCATTTTTTGACACGCCACATCATCAACATCACGCCGAAAAGGTTATGCAAATTATGCAAGACGCAGCACTGGCTGAAGAATCGCGATGGGCGCCGCCGCATGCGCCAGTTCTGTTAATCCCAAACGTGTTTAGCGCCGATGAATGCGCCGCCATGATCAAGCACGTTGAGTCCGATCAAAAATTCACGGTCAATCGAAACCAGTGGGCCGGCGCAAACGCGCATACGGATATCAAAATTCCTTCCTATGAACATAACCGGCAAGATCGCATCGATCACATCGTGCATGATAAAAATCTCGTTTCTTTTATCGATGGACGGATAGCGACACGCGTAACGCCAATGATACACAAAGCCTTTGCGTTTGACGTCACGCGCCGGGAAGACCTTCACATCGCCCGCTACACAGGCGCGCGCGAAGGCGCGCAAATGGGCCACCGCGATAATACCAATCCAAATACCGCCTATAGACGATTTGCACTTTCCGTTAATCTAAACGATGATTTTGAAGGCGGCGAGGTTGTCTTTAGGGAATACAGCAATCGCGGCTACAAGGGTTCTGCTGGAACATGCATGATATTTTCGTCAGCGCTCCTGCATGAAGTTCTAGAGACAACAAAGGGTGTCCGATATAATTTAATCAGTCACTTTTTTAACGACACCAAGCGCTAGAAACTATTGTCGGCGGCGTTGCACGGGGCTTGGGCCAGCTGTTTAACGTGAGAGTCCTTCGATGATCGCCAATATTGCCGCCGTTTCCGAATGATGCAGCGCATGGCCGGTATCCGGCAATAATGTCAGTGAGGCGCCGTCAATCTCTGTGACCAGTGTCTTTGAGTGAATGTCCGGGCTTACTGTTGTATCTTCCGTCCCCGTCACAATGGCGACAGGCAGCGTCAATGATCCATAACGGTCTTGTTGCGCAATGATCTCGGCTTTCAAATGGGCGATGTCGGCGGCGTTGCTTCGAAAATCCTTCGCTCGAAACAGGAGTGCAAGCCCAGAGCGTTCGTAATAGTTCTCCGGTGCTTCATCGGGATGGAAGGATTCTTCAATACCATCTTCAGCGGCGAGCGCGCCGTAAACCGGGATTACCAATCGCCGCAACAAATGCCCCAACACCGGAACCTGCGACACGCTGTTATACCAGGCAATGCCGCCGGGCCATTCATGACTGACAGCCGCCAAAAGCACGAGCCCGGACATTTCATCCTGATATTGAAGCCCATAGGAAAGTGCGACCGCGCCACCGAGGCTCTGACCGACAATAATGGGTTTTTCGACTTCAAGCGTGTCAGCTACTGCTTTAATGAGCCGCGCCTGCACGGCAAGGCGCCAACCATCACCAGGGCGCGTGGAATAGCCCCGCCCCGGTCGATCAATCATGATCACGCGCCGGTCTTCGGCAAGCCGGTCGCCGAGAGACATTTTCACATCGCGTAAATTGACGCTGGCGCCGTGAATAATAATGACCGGCGGTTTGGCGCTGTCGCGCGGCCCCGCATCGACGACATGGAGGCGCTCACCTTCAACTTCAATAAAAGCACCGATAGGCGGCGACCTGCGTTCAACATTCCAGCTGGCGCAGCCCGAGAGGCCTGCAACAACACATAGCAAGACACCCGCAGCAACAAATCCGTTCATGAAATGCCCTTCGCCATTCAGTCCTCGCCCTGTGCCGCCATAACAATGGGATAGAAATCTTCCGCCTTGAGGCTTGCCCCGCCGACAAGAGCGCCATTGACGTCCGCGATGGCCAATATCTCCACGGCGTTGCCAGGTTTCACCGAGCCGCCATAAAGAATACGGGTGTCTTTACGCGTTTTGGTGCGGATAAAGCCGTGCATCTCGGCGATGTCGTCATTCGTCGGCACCAGCCCCGTGCCGATCGCCCAGACCGGCTCATAGGCAATGACGATGTTATCGACTGTCTCGGGCAAAGAACCCTTAAGCTGGGCGCCGACAATGTCGAGCGCCTTTCCGGCTTTCCGCTCCGCTTCCGTCTCACCAACGCAAATGATTGGCGTCAGCCCGGTACGCAGAACCGCTTCGGCCTTGGCCCTAACAACTGCATCGCTCTCGCCGTGATCGGCGCGGCGTTCGGAATGGCCGACAATGACAAAACCTGCACCGGCGTCAGCCAGCATTTCAGCACTGATATCGCCCGTATGCGCGCCGCTTGAATTGGCATGGCAATCCTGCCCGCCGAACTGGATCGCCTCGTCCGAGAACTTCGCCGCGAGATTGGCGACCAGCGTCGCTGGCGGGCAAATCAATACGTCGCGATCGTCGGGCGCAGAACCGGCGAATTTTGCGATCAGCGCTTCAACTTCGGCAACTGAAGCGGCAAGGCCGTTCATTTTCCAGTTTCCGGCAATTATTGGCTTCATTTCAAGCGCTCCTTTAGCCTTGGTCGCGGCGGTAGCCGATGGAAGCAATGCTGTCCAGCCCAAGGCTACAGCAAGACGTAGCGCTTGCGCCCTTGTCCCACCTGAAGGCCGCGTCTAGGTTACGCGCCAAATCAGAATCTGGCCATCGGGCCGGTAAAATTCGAGGCGGATTGAATGCTTACTCAGGTGCGTAATGCTCTTAAAGGTGTCGTGGCGTGGATCGTCGTAGTTCTCCTTATCCTGGCCTTCGCGATGTTTGGGGTGCCGGAGATGCGCCAGTTTGCCGACAATTCAGCACTCACGGTCGGCGGCGAAAAGTTTTCAGCGCAATATATTCAAAGCGAGTTTAGCCGTTCAGTACAAGCACAGCGCACACAATCTGGCGGCGCCTACACGCGCGATGACGCCATTGCCTCCGGCTTGCCTGACCAGGTCATCAATTCCATCGCAACAACTTCAGCGCTGTCGCAATTCGCCAGCGATTTAGGGCTCGCCCTGCCCCGCGAAATCCTGCGCGACTATCTTCAACAAAATGAAAATTTTCAAAACCCCGCGACAGGACAATTTGATCGGCTTGTTCTTGAAAGCATCCTTTCCCGCAATGGAATTACCGCGGGTGAATTTGAACGTCGTATCGAAGAAGATTTGATGCGCACCCAGGTTTTCGGCGCGCTTGCCGCCTCAGGGCCCGCGCCGGACGTTTTGGTGGCCGCCTTTTTGCTGCGAGAGACAGAAAACCGGCGCATAGCCTATCTCACCGTCACCGATAACATGGCGGGCATCGCTGCGGAACCAACACCGGATGATCTTCAAACCTATTATCAATCAAATCAGGAAGCGTTTACCGCGCCGGAATACCGAACGTTCGACCTGCTGATTTTGCGCCATGAAGATTTTCGTGACGATCTGGCCACGCCCGAAGAGGATTTGCGCCAGATCTATGAGGCGAACAAGCCGCGTCTTTACGATAAACCAGAAACCCGAACCCTTTACCAAACAACCTTTGACACTGAGACCGAGGCGCAGGCCGCTGTCGCTGCGTTACGCCAAGGGAAGCCCTTTGAAAATATTGCCAGCGAGCGCGGCCTGAGCCTGGAAGCTGTGACATTTACCGATGCGCAAAAGCGCGACATTCTTGATCCGGCGGTCGCCGAGGCTGCCTTTGTTGACGGGCTTGAAGAAGGCGCTGTCCTCGATCCCGTTGAAAGCCTTTTCGGTTGGTCAATTATTCAAATTGCCGGCATCACAGCACCGGAAACAATCACCTATGAAGAAGTACGTGAGGAGATCAAAAGCACCTATCTGGAACAGGATACGCGCCGAAGACTACAGGACGCCATCGATGAGATCGAAGAAGAACGCGACACCGGCGCAGATTTGGCGATTGCGGCTGAATCCATCGGCAAAAGCATCGTAACTGTCGGACCCATTGACCGATTTAGCTTTGCTCCAGGCGGCGCGATTATCGACAAGGTTCCAGGCGAAGCCCTGATAGAAGCTTTTCAACTCGATGAAGGTGATGAAAGCGAAGCGGCCACTCTTGCAACCAGTGACGGCTATTTCTTTGTCTCCATGAACGAAATCACACCGCCGACGTTGGAGCCATTTGACTATGTTCGTGACGAAGTGGAGCAACGGTGGCGCAAAGAGGAACGCGAACAGCGCATTTCCGGAACCGTTCGCGGCATCCGCGACGCGGTTACAGCAGGCCAGAGCCTCGACGAAGCTGCAGAACCATTTGCGCGGGCGCCTATTGAACTCACGGTGGGCCGACGCTTCGAAAACGATACCATATCAACGGCGTTTAATGACCAGCTATTTTTTGCCGAGCTCGGAGATCTTGTCTCGGGGCCAACTGCGCTGGGCCAATCGCAGGTCGTTGCTGAAATTCGCGAAATCGTTGTCGCGCCAAACGATATCCCCCCAGAGCAGCAGAATATTTATAGCCAGTATCTCGGCTATCAGCTTGATCAGGAATTGCTCGAAGCGTTTGTGACAACGTTACGTGAGGATTACGGCGTAAAGATGAATCGCGCGCAGCTCGACATCTTGTTTGCGGATACGCAGTGACAGCCCAGCCTTCTTTTGACGCCTTCGAAACGATTTATGCGAGCGGCGAGCCGCAACTCGTATGGCGCAGTCTGATCAGTGACCTTGAGACACCAGTCTCAGCCTATCTAAAACTCGCAGGACGGCGACAGAATGCTTTTTTGCTGGAGTCCGTCGAAGGTGGTGAACAGCTCGGGCGGTTTTCCATCATCGGGTTCAAGCCTGACATTATTTGGCGCTGTTTTGGCGAACAATCGGAAATCAATCGCGAAGCGCTTGCGGACCCACAACGCTTCACGCCTGAGGATGGAGCGCCGCTCGATAATCTGAAACGGCTTTTTGCTGAGTCAGCCATCAATTTACCGCCCGGCCTGCCGCCAATGGCTGCTGGCGTCTTCGGTTATCTTGGTTACGACATCGTTCGCCAGATGGAGCAGTTGGGGACGCGACCCAGTGGCGGGCTCGGCGCGCCCGACGCTATTTTTGTGCGCCCGACCATCATTGCAGTCTTTGACAATGTGCGTCAGGAGATCCTGTTATGCGCGCCCGTCAGAGTGCAGACCGGCGTTTCAGCCCGAGCCGCCTATTCGCGCGCCTGTGAGCGTCTTGCCGATGCAGCTAGTGACCTGTTAGCGCCACTCGCACTGCCCGCGGCAGCGACACCAGACGGCGTCGTCATCGATGATAAGCTTGTATCTGATATACCGCAGGCGGATTATCAGGCGATGGTGGCGCGCGCCAAGGATTATATTACCGCCGGTGATATTTTCCAGGTCGTGTTAAGCCAGCGCTTTTCCACCCCATTCGAAGCGCCGCCGTTTGAATTGTATCGAGCGCTGCGCCGTTCGAATCCCTCACCGTTTTTGTTTTATCTCGACCTTGGTGGGTTTTCGCTGATTGGTTCGAGCCCTGAAATTCTCGTACGAGTGCGCGACGGTGAAGTAACGATACGGCCAATAGCCGGAACAAGACCGCGCGGACTGACGCCAGAAAAAGATAAAGCACTGGAAGTTGAACTGCTTGCCGATGAAAAAGAGCGCGCGGAACATCTGATGCTTTTGGATCTTGGCCGAAACGACGTGGGTCGGTCGGCAAAAATAGGCTCTGTGCGTGTTACCGAAAGCTTCGAGGTTGAACGTTACAGCCATGTGATGCACATCGTTTCCAATGTAGTTGGCGCGTTGCGCGACGACGTACATCCTGTTGACGCTGTCGCCGCAGGATTTCCTGCAGGCACCGTGACCGGCGCACCGAAAATCCGCGCCATGGAAATTATTGACGAGCTCGAACATTCCGCCCGCGGCGTTTACGGTGGCGCGATTGGTTATTTTTCCGCCGACGGCAATGTCGATACATGCATCGCGCTTCGGACCGCCATCGTCAAAGACGGAACGATGCATGTGCAGGCCGGCGCCGGGATTGTCGCTGATTCCGATCCCGCCGCAGAACAGCAAGAATGCGAAAACAAAGCAAAAGCCCTTTTTGCCGCTGCAAAAGCGGCGCTTAAAAGCAGCGGAAATTGATCTCCGGAAGCTGCCCTTTGCGATGAACCGCCCTAACCTTGCGGTAAGTTCAGGTTCGCTCGCCTTAATAAATCCGTATGAATGGCCCTAAGCGATTCCAGTTCACTGGCTGGCGTCGATTTAGATCATTTAACACTCGGAGGGGACGCACCCATGACAAAAAAACTAAAGCAAATGCTTATCGCCACAACCGCGCTCGCTTTATTCGCTGCGCCGGCGCATGCCAACCACCACGAGGCCGATGAAGCCGCTGTCGAAGCCGAAGCGCAAACCGAAGACCAACGCCTTACTGCTTTCTTTGATGAGTTGTTTCAACGCGACCTCGCCAATTCACCCCTATTTCAGTCGCAACTCGGCATGAAAGGCGACCGCTATGGCGAGTGGGATGATTTTTCTGACACCGAAGTTGTGCGTCAGCATGAACAAACCGTCGCTGATCTCGCACGCCTCCGTTCTGAATTCGATCATGCCGCGCTCAGCGAGCAATCAAAAGTAAGTTATCGCATTTTCGAATTTCTACAGGAACGTGCGATTAACGATCATCCTTATCGCTTTCATGGTTATGCTTTCTCGACCATGAATAACCCGATGACCTTTCCGGTGACATTCCTGCAGAATGTTCACCGCGTCGAAGATGTGTCGGACGCGGAAGCCTATATCTCTCGTCTGAATGGATTGAAACTTGCCGGCGAACAATTGATAGATGGCATCGACATGGCCGCCGAACGCGACATCATCCCGACATCTTATTCGTTCGATCCGATCATTACAGACTCCCAAAGCCTTCTAACTGGCGCGCCCTTTGATGACAGCGGAGAAGATTCGGCGCTCCTTGCTGATTTCCGCGGCAAAGTAGACGCGCTTGAAATTGATCAGGCCGAAAAAGAACGCCTCATCAGCGAAGCGACGACCGCGCTTGAAACTGCGGTTGCGCCAACCATCAACAAGTTCATCACCCGCGTTGAAGCGTTGCGCGCCGACTCGCACGGCCCCAATGGGGTCTGGGCGATACCGGACGGCAAGAAATACTATGAAAACCGGATCGAATTCTGGACCAGCGAAAAAGGCATGACCGCCAGACAAATCCACAAAATTGGCCTGGATGACGTCAAGCGGATTCGCGGCGAGATGGAAGTCATCATGAATACTGTTGGCTTTGACGGCACGCTGCCGGAATTTTTCGGGTTCCTGCGCACAGACCCGTCAAACTTCTATCCTGACACTGAGGAAGGCAAGCAGGCTTATCTCGACCAGTCCAAAGCCTATATCGACTCGATATATGCGGACGTCGATCAATATTTTAACATACTGCCCAAAGCGCCGCTGGAAGTACGCGCAGTCGAGGCGTGGCGTGAAGAAACAGCGCCAATAGCTTTTTATAATCGCCCAACGCCAGACGGCTCACGCCCAGGCATCTACTACACAAACCTCAAAGACATGACGACAAAGCAAAAGCATGAAATGGAGACGATCGCCTATCACGAAGGTGCGCCGGGCCATCATTTCCAGATTGCCATCCAGCAGGAACTTGAAGGCGTTCCGATGTTCCAGAAATTTGCTTTCTTCGGCGCCTATACCGAAGGCTGGGGCCTTTATTCAGAACGCCTGGCCAAAGAAAAGGGCCGGTTTACTGATCCCATGCAGGATTTCGGGCGCTTGCAGAATGAAATGCTGCGCGCGGCGCGCCTTGTTGTTGATACTGGCGCTCACTCAAAAAAATGGTCGCGAGAAAAAGCCATCAAGTACATGCTCGACAACAATCCGATGACCGAGGAAGATGCAACCAAAGAAGTCGAACGCTATATCGACCTCCCGGGCCAGGCGCTTTCTTATAAAATCGGTATGATCAAAATTCTTGACCTGCGCGAGAAAGCCAAAGCCGCACTCGGCGATGATTTTGATATCCGCGATTTCCACGATGTGGTTTTAAAGAATGGCGCCGTAGCATTGCCAATTCTCGAAGAACTTGTGGACGCTTATATTGCTGCGAAAAAAGCAGAGGCAGCGTAAGACGCTTCCAGCGACAACCGAAACAAAAGCGCAGCGGGAAACCGCTGCGCTTTTTTTGCATTCAGCTAATCGGCGGGCGGAAGCTTGCAGTAGTGACGCTACTTCGCTGCAACGCCGTGCGTTCTTAAGAATTCGGCGATTTCGTCATAGGCTTGATGCGCTTCGGGCAGCAGCCGATCAAAAGCGTGCCAGACATGAGCCATATGCGCCCAACTTTGCAACTTCGCCGGTGAGCCCTGGCTGCGCGCTTTTGCAACGTAACGCCGCGCGTCGTCATAAAGCATTTCAGCGGCGCTCACATGCACAAGCGTTGGCGGCAGCCCCGAGAGATCAGCAAAGATCGGTGAGATCACGGGTGAGGCCGGCGATATTTTATAGGCGGACCAAAACATCCACAGCAGCGCCGGACGCGGAATTTTCAGCATCTTGCCAACCAGCGGCTGCAGCATGATATCAGTGTCAAAATTTCCACGAATGCTGGGGCTTGTGCAGGTTCCGTCCACTGATGGCGAAATCGCCACAACCGCATCAGCCGGCCGGCGCCCGGTATCACGCACCCAGTTGATCAGTGATAATGTCAAATTGCCGCCGGCTGAATCTCCCGCCACCGCCAATTTTTCGGCCGGCGCGGCGCCATCCGGGCCATTTTCCAATATCCATTCATAAACGACCTGGCTGTCTTCAACGCCTGCCAGGCGCGAATTTTCGGGCATCAATCGGTAGTTAGCCGCAAACACGCTGCACCGCGTACGCTCCGCCAGATTGGTCGTAATGGCGCGGTGGCTGATCGCGCTGCCGACAGTGTGCGCGCCGCCATGCAAGTAAAGAATGCGCTTGTCGGGATCAACGCCTTCGGCCTGAACCCACTCGCCAGTCACGTCGGTATCGCCAATCTTCGCTGTCGCTGGCGTGAAGACACAATCAAATTCGCGATTGAGGCCAGCCTGATCAAAGCGTTTTCTTTTCGCGCGAAGCTTTTCCTGTTGCGAACCCTTGGCTTTTGCGGGCTTAACAAAATTTTCCTGCAGATACTCTTTGACGGCCTGGTTGCCTGATGAGTTCTTATCCGGGTGAAATGTCACTGGCTCGGCAGCGGCGTCATATTTCGAAAGGTCTTCACCGCTGAGGTGAAGCCTCGTGATCGCGGCTATCGTCGTCACCCCAAGAACCGGGACAGCTAGAGATAAGAATGCAGACATTGAAAAACCCTTTAAGCACAGTACCTATGCAGCTTTGTTGGGCGCGGGCAATGATCAAAGGCAGTCGCTTCTGCTATTCGTTTACGGATGAACAAAGGCGCTGTTGTTTTGCCCAACAAAAAGCAGTAAAGTTATTGTCTTTGCAGGTGCATATTCGGAACAAAACATTTGAGTGATGCCATGCGAGTCTACTCATATTTCAGTCGCAGCCCGATGCCGTCGAAGACGAGTTAAAGAACATCGTCGCCTCAAGTCTGCGCCGAAATCCGTTATTTGGGCGTACCGGCATGCTAATCTATCTGGATTCCCATTTCATTCAATTGCTTGAGGGTAAAGCGGACAGCATCAAAGCGATCATGGAGCGAATACAAGCCGACGAGCGCCATACGGACGTTACGGATCTAATCGACGAACCGCTCGTCCAGCGCCAATATCCCGATTGGACGATGGAAACGTTTTACTTATCTGATCCAACGGCGGTTAACGCAAAAACTATTGGAGGCCTGCGTGATATCTACAAAAGCAATTTCTCTGTTCACTCTAGAGAGTTTATACACTTCTTGAGAGAGATGCTGTCCACTTTAGACGACTTCAAGGTTGTGCGCAGCCATGTGAACAAATAGCAGCACATCAATTTTCAGTCTCTTCGAGCGCATATGCTCCAATGGCGTTCGCCTTATTGAATAGAGACGCATTCGCCATCGGCCGTTAACACGCCCGCGATTTCACCCACTATGAAATTTACGCGTGTTCGGCGTGAAGAAAGGCAATCGCTTCTACTACGTAGTTACGGCTGAATATAAACGCTGTTCAATCGCGTCTTGAACGACATCTGATAGCCACGTTCTTCGAAAAGCGTGCTGGCGCGTTCGTCGCCGCGCTCGTGAGACGTCTCAAGGATAACAAAGCGGGGCCAATATTGCGTCGAGGCCGTCTTAAAAAAAGCATTGAGCGCAGCATATTCATGTCCTTCAATGTCGACCTTCATGGCGTCGATGCGTGGAAGCCCTGCCTGCTCGACAAGGCATAAAAGCGTCCGCGCCTCGATAACTGTTTCCCCGACCGTATCAAGCCGGCTCATGCCGCGGCTGTTTTTATTGATTGAAAATCGCAATTCTCCATTCTCGCCTGCTGCCGCAAATGGCAAAATTTCAATCTCGTCGCTGGCGCCGGAGGCAGCTATATTGAACGCCGCGCGCGCACGCATTTCGGGATCAGGCTCGATACAGGTTGCGCGAAATTCCTTGCCGGTTTTTGCCGCTGACGCACACGCAAACAACGAATAAAGCCCAGCATTGGCGCCGACATCGAAAAAATAAAACGGACCCGCGCGATGGGCTGCAATCACCGCGGCAAGCGCCGCGCGCTCCGCCGGGTCCCAATGTTGGGGCGTGATGAAAACACGCTTTTCACAAATATTATCAGCGGGATTGAGACGCGCTTTCTGGTTCCCAAATATCGAGACATCATGGACGCCGCCGGCGCGCCCGCCGGCGGGGCCAAGCAATAGAGAAGCGAGCTTTCGGCCCGCGTAATTATATGGCAGGCGCCGAGCCAGCGCGCGCATGTATTCCTGGAAGGGTGTTGGCGCATAAGCGCCAAAAGCAAGCTTATCGGGAGAGGATGTAACCATGGTCTCCACTGACTTCGTCGCGCCAATCACTACAAAACAATTCCAGCGGCTTCGCGCGAATTCGTCAATCCCGGATCTGCAGTCACAATCTCAAAGCCGGCGCCGCGACCATCATCGGGGCCGTTTTGGATTTTTCGATGGTCATCAGCGCGCTGGCCGGCACAAGATCAAAACCACGCGCCGGCGCCGTCGTCAGCCATGGCCCGAGTATTTCCAGCGTTTCATTGCGAGGGTGGCCAATCGCAACAGCATAACCAGTCTGCCGGGCGATCCGCTCGACAAGCGCCAGTTGTGATTTCACCATTTGTCGATTGCCAACTTCAGCGTCGATAAAAACGTCCCGCGAAAAGACATTCGCGCCCACACGGGCGCCCGCCCTGCGTACCACCGTGTCACCCGTTGTGACCGAGTCCATAAAGAAAAGATCTTTGTGCTTGAGATACGCCAGCACCGTTTTCATCGCCGCTTCATCCGTCGTCAGCTGTGAGCCCATGTGGTTGTTAACACCAACAAAGCCGTCAAACTGCTCCAGATTCCACTCCAGCGCTTTGATGAAAGCAGCCCCGGTCATGCCTGACATGAGCGCATTCGGGCCAGGATCGGCTTGCCCCTGAGGTTCCATCGGCAAATGAAGCATCAACTCGGCGCCGCGGCCGCGCGCAACAGCGGCAAGGCTGGCGACATCATTTGCATAGGGAAGAAATGAAAGGGTAACTGGTCCAGGCAAATTGATTACGGCGCCAACCGCACGCTTATCGATGCCCATGTCATCCATCACGAGAATGATTTTCGGGCGTGACGCGCCGCGGGCGGTAAATTCCGGCACCGGCAAACGCTCCAACTCAGATCCTGTCAGGACCCGGTTTATGAGCTTTTGACGTCGGGCATGCGCCTCAAAAAGCTGGCCGCCGTCGCGCAACGTAGCTGTGATCAGCTCTGCTTTCGATGCCGCTGCTGCGGCGCCCCGCTCGCTGACATAGGCGGTTGTCGCACCGATCACGACCCCGGCAAAAGCGATCACAAACGACGCAATGATCCCCGCATTGCCCACCCGGCCTGGAATGACGATCTTGGTCTTGCGCCGCCTGAACATGCCTACTCGCGAACGCCGAGCAAAAGAGCGGCCACAACAGGCCCCTGAGGCGCGCTTGCACCTTTGGACAGTGGCGTTAAACCTGCCCGTCTGCGCAGTATCACTGATTCTTGGAAGTTCTATGATTTTGCTGATCGATAACTTTGACAGTTTCACGCACAATCTGGTCCATCTGATCGGCGGGCTTGGAGAAGACGTTACCGTCAAGCGCAATAATGAGTTGAGCTCTGCAGACGCTATTGCGTCCGGCGTGACCGCGATCGTGATCTCGCCCGGGCCCTGCACCCCGGATGACGCTGGTATCTGCCTTGATCTCGTGAAAGAGGCCCGGGACGCGCAAATGCCGATTTTCGGGGTCTGTCTTGGTATGCAGGCGATAGCGCAAGCGCTTGGCGGCGAGATCGAGCGCGCCGGAAAGCTGATGCACGGCAAGACATGCGGTATTGTTCATCAGAGCGATGGGCTTTTCGAGGACCTGCCCTCGCCCTTCACCGCCACCCGCTATCACTCACTCATCGCGGCCCCGACAAGCCTGCCCCCGGCCCTCAGGATCACAGCGCGCGCGAGCGACGATAATGAAGTGATGGCGATTGAGCATGAAACGCTGCCGCTGGTTGGTGTCCAGTTTCACCCAGAAAGCATCGCCACCGAGCATGGCGCAGCGTTACTGGCGAATTTTTTGAAACGGGCGCGGCAGTGAGCACCTTCACACCTTTTCTGAGCCAGGCGATCTCCGGCGCTCCTTTGTCGGCTGGCGATATGGCGAGCGCCATGGACGTAATGCTGTCCGGCGCGGCAAGCGACATGGAAATCGCCGGTTTTCTGACTGCCCTGCGCACGCGAGGCGAAACGGTCGAAGAAATCGCCGCAGCAGCGCTGGCGTTGCGCGCAAAAGCCCTGCATGTCGAAGCGCCCGCAGACGCCATCGATACCTGCGGCACTGGCGGCGACGGGGCCGGCACCCTCAACATTTCTACGGCGGCAGCTTTGATCGTCGCCGGCTGCGGCGTTCCTGTCGCCAAGCACGGCAATAAAGCGGCAACCTCCAAATCGGGATCATCGGAAGTACTCGCCGCGCTGGGCGTCAAACTCGATATTCCACCGGCGCAAATTACCCGCTGCATTAATGACGCCAAGGTCGGATTCATGTTTGCCGCCCTTCATCATAAAGCGGTGGGCCACGCCGCTGCTGCGCGCAAGGCGCTGGGGGTGCGAACAATCTTCAATGTGCTCGGCCCGCTCTCAAATCCGGCCGGCGCAAAACGCCAGCTGATGGGTGTCTTCGCGCGTGATCTTTTGCGCCCCATTGCCGAAGTGATGCCGCGCCTCGGCATTGAAGCGGCCTGGGTCGTTCATGGCAGCGACGGCCTGGACGAATTGACGATCACCGGGCCGACTTTCATCGCAGCGCTAAAAGACGGCGCCGTAGAGGAATTCGAAGTGGTTCCGGAAGACGCGGGACTTAAGCGCGCGAGCCTCGCCGATCTGAAGGGCGGCAATCCAGAGGAAAACGCCGCCGCGCTGCGCCGGCTGCTTGACGGTGAGCAAGGGGCCTATCGCGATATTGCAGTTCTGAACGCCGCCGCCGCACTG
Source organism: Hyphococcus sp. (assembly GCA_021776335.1). GTDB lineage: Bacteria > Pseudomonadota > Alphaproteobacteria > Caulobacterales > Parvularculaceae > Hyphococcus. The sequence continues at coordinate 597,398 of JAJFGB010000009.1, read as the reverse complement.
GTTGTCGCCGAAAAGGCGCCGGATCTGATGACCGCAGGCCTTCTTGCTGAGGCAGCGATCGACAATGGCGCCGCAAAAAGCGCCCTCGAAAAGCTTGTTGCGATATCGAACAGCGCGCCATGACCATTCTCGACGACATCATTGCTTACAAAAAAACTGAAGTCGCAGCGGCGAAAGCTGATGCGCCGCTTTCGGCGCTGGAAGCACTTGCAAAAGAAATCGCCCCGCCGCGAGGGTTCCGCAACGCGCTATTGCGCAAGGCGTCGACCGGATACGCGCTGATCGCAGAGATCAAAAAAGCGAGCCCGTCAAAAGGATTGATCCGCGCTGATTTCAACCCGGCGGCCCATGCGCGCGCCTATGAAGCCGGCGGCGCCGCGTGTTTATCGGTGTTGACGGATGGCCCGAGCTTTCAAGGATCGCCGGATTATCTGCGCGCTGCGCGCGCCGCCGTGAAACTTCCGGTTTTGCGCAAGGATTTCATGATCGATCCCTATCAGGTCGCAGAAGCGCGGGCCTGGGGCGCTGATTGCATTCTTCTGATTATGGCGTGCCTTGCCGATGCTCAAGCAACAGAACTTTACGCCGCCGCCCAAACCCATGGCCTCGATGTGCTTGTTGAAACCCATGATCCCGACGAGATGGCGCGCGCAGCAAAACTCGGGGCCGACCTCATCGGCGTCAACAACCGCAATCTCGCGACATTCCACACCGATCTGAAAACCACGGCAGGCCTCGCCGGGCTGGCCCCGCCAGGCGCCCTCCTTGTCAGCGAAAGCGGCATCTCTTCAAACGCCGATCTCGCGACGCTCGCCGGTTATGGGGCGAAGGCGTTTCTCGTCGGCGAAAGCCTGATGCGTCACGATGATGTGGAAGCGGCGACAAAGGGGTTGTTGAGGTCAGGCGCGCCCGCATGAAGCGGTAAGGCCCCGCCCCACCAGTTTTCCCCAGTCTGGCCTTCCGGCCCTATTGACGCCCCCGCGGAACAACCATAGAACATCGTTGTCGTTTTGTTCTTTTGTCGTTTCGGGCGTGTAAACACCCTCACGTTGAAAGACGGCGCATCGGCGCCCGGCGAAGGAGAAATTATGCTTACGAACAAGCAGCACGAATTGCTGGTTTTCATCAATGAACGGATCCGGGAAACCGGGGTCTCACCGTCCTTTGATGAAATGAAGGAAGCTCTTGATCTTAAATCGAAATCTGGCATTCACCGGCTGATCACAGCGCTTGAGGAGCGCGGCTTTATCCGCCGCCTGCCCCACCGCGCCCGGGCGCTTGAAGTGCTGCAGATGCCTGACGGCATGACCGCCGAAGCCAAAGCCGCCCCACCGCCGCGCGGATTTCGGCCCGCCGTTGTGGACGCCAATTTCAACCGGCGACCGCCCGCTTCCCAGCCATTACGCCAATCTCCACCATCTGGCGCCGTCACCGGCGCCGCGTTCCTGCCGGTGCTTGGCCGCATTGCGGCGGGCACGCCGATCGAGGCGATCCAGCACGAAGTCGACCGCTTTGCAGCCCCCGAAGCCTTTCTCGGCGGTGGCGAGCATTACATTCTCGAGGTGCAGGGCGAATCCATGATCAACGCCGGCATTCATGATGGCGATTATGCGGTGATCCAGCGCTGCGATGACGCCGGCGGCGGCGACATTGTTGTGGCGCTTGTAGATGAAGAAGAAGCGACGCTTAAGCGCCTGCGCAAAAAAGGCGGCTCAATCGCACTTGAAGCTGCAAACCCCGCCTATGAAACCCGCATCTACGGGCCTGACCGGGTCCGCGTGCAAGGCAAACTCGTCGGCCTGATGCGGAAATACTAATTAGTTCCCGGTCCACGGCCGCGCGCCCCGGGTTTCCGATACCGTCTTGATGCGGATCGTTCCAGCCTCCTCGACCCACACTGCGTGGGCGCCGCGTTCCCAGACACTGTAACGGTCGATAAGCACGGCCTCGCAGGCGCGCCAGTCTGATCCGCGCACCGGAAAAAAAGCCACCACAAGATCAGCCCGCGCGCAATCCTCGTCAAGCGCGCGCCGTTCACTAACAAACGAAACCGTGATTTTTTCACCAACGCCAATCTGTGTTGCGCAGCCGTCAAGGTCACAGGCGATCGCGTCACGCATCCGCACCGTTTCATCAGCATCGGGCTCAAAACCCACCGCCTCCCTCCAGACGCCAATGGAAAACTTATCGCGCCGGCTGCTGTAGACAGCCATCGCGCCATCCTCTGAGGAGGAAATAACAATGCCGGCATTAAGTCCTGAATCAGCAACAAACAGCGTCGGTCTAACCATCTGCGTCACCAGGAGCCACGCCGCCGGAATGGCCATCATGCCGGCGAGCCGCCAGGGCGCACGCGAAAGGCAGAGCCACAATCCGCCAAGGGTCAGCGCCAGCATTGCCGCCAGCGGCCACTGCGCTGTGATCGACACTGCGCCCTGCCAACTTGAAACCTCGCTGGCAATCGCCAATACGGTTTCCATGCCGGACGCCGCCAGGCGCCAGGCCCAACCGTCAAGCCCCAGCGGCGCCAATAAAAGCGCAACTATCGCCGCCGGCACAATCCAAAAGCCCATGAGCGGCATCGCAAAAATATTTGCAGGCAAGGAATAAATCGCAACCCGGTTGAAATGATAAAGCGCATAAGGCGCCGTCGCGATGGCAGCGATCAAATCCGTCGCCGCCAACCCAATCGCATAGCGTTTAAGACGCGCCGGCCACGTAAAACTGCGATGCGGATCCGCATGGCGGCCAACCCACTCATAACCAGCGATCAGCGCAGTTACTGCCGCGAAGGACATCTGAAAACCCGCATGAAATAATGCTTCCGGCGTTGTCAAAAGAATGATCACCGCAGCAATGGCGACGTTGCGCAAGGACAGCCCCCGGCGGTCAACGAGTATTGCGGTAAAGATAATCGCCGCCATGATAAAGGCGCGGCGCGCCGACCAGCCGCCTCCGGATAAGATGAGATAAAAGAACCCTGAACTCAGCGCCGCCGCCGCCGCCCACTTTTTGATCGGGTATCTCAGGGCAAGCGGCTCAACCAAGGCAAGCCCCAGCCGGACGGTAAAGAAAATTAGTCCGGTCGCCAGCCCCATATGCAGGCCGGAAATAGCAAGGAGATGGGCAAGCCCCGCGTCACGCAGCGCTGCCTCGGCGCGATCCGAAATCGCCTCGCGTTTACCTGTCACAATGGCGGCAACGATGGCGCCGCCCTCGCCAGGCGCAGCGGTGGTAATACGCCGGAACAAATGATGGCGCATGGTCTCAACAGCAGCGGCAAATTCCTGCGCGCGGGTTTTCGGCATGCTCTCTTCAACGCGCGGCGGCGTCACGGCAAAACCAACGGCGCCGATTTGCCGGTAAAAAAGCTGACGTGCAAAATCGAATGTGCCAGGCGCCGCGGGTGGTGGCGGCGGGCCAAGCCCGGCGCGCAATGAAATCACATCGCCAGGCGCCGCATCGAATTCTTTGCCGCGCCAGGAAATGCGCGCCCGCGCCGGCAAGTCGGCATCGTCAACTCCATCAATTGAGCTAAGTGCAATCACTAACCGCCGCCTTGACGCACTTTCCTCAAGGGAAGTGAGACGGCCCGTCACTGTCACGATGCCTAGGTCTCGATCAAGGACTGGCGCAGCGACCTGCGCCGTTCGCCAGTCGGCGGCGACAAAGCCGAGCGCTGCGAAACTCGCAGCAAGCGCAATCTTACGAATATGCGGCAAACGAAACGCCGCAAAAGAAGCGACCGCCAGCATCAACATGCCTGCCTGCCAGGGAGGCTCTGTCTTCAGGCCGAAATAGAAGCCCACACCGCAGCCGATCGCGACCGGCGTCCAGACCGCAAGATTGCCAATGTCAGCGCGTGCCCACGCGGTCACCGATTGGCGCGCCAGATAAAGGCGCCGCCGCCATGACACTGACCCTAGTCGATTACCGACCGCCGCCAGGACATTCCCGGCTTTGGCGATCGCAGTTGCAGCATCAATGGGCATGGGACATAAGCGCCAGTGAAATTATTGTGCTAACCAACGCCACAAATTCAGGGGCCATGCCCCGCTCGCCCATGCAACGCGAAAAGGAGCTGGTTCGCAAGCCATGCCGCAAGACCCGCACGCACCTTCAGCCATCGTCACCCGTTTTGCCCCCTCGCCAACGGGCTATCTCCATATTGGCGGAGCCCGCACGGCGCTCTTTAACTGGCTATATGCCCGTGGTTGCGGCGGAAAATTCCTGCTGCGCATCGAGGACACCGATCGCGCGCGGCACAATGAGGCGGCGGTCGAGGCAATTTTAGACGGCTTGAAATGGCTGGGGCTCGATTGGGACGGCGATCCGGTCTCGCAATATGCAAATCGCGCGCGCCATGTGGAAATCGCCGAGCAGTTGCTCGGCGCCGGCAAAGCCTATCGCTGTTACATGACGCCTGAGGAATCGACCAAAGCGCGCGACGCCGCGAAAGCGTCCGGCGCCCGCCTGGAAAGCCCCTGGCGCGACGCTGACCCGGCGACAGCGCCGGGAGACAAACCCTTTGCGATCCGTTTCAAGGCGCCGCTGGACGGCGTCACGAAAATTACAGACGCCGTGCAAGGAAGTGTGTCGTTTCCCAACAAAGCGCTCGACGATCTGATCATCCTGCGCAGCGATGGCGGGCCAACCTATAATCTGGCCGTTGTTGTTGACGATCACGATATGAATGTCACGCATATTGTGCGCGGCGACGATCACCTCAACAATGCGGCGCGGCAACAACAAATATATGACGCGCTTGGCTGGCCGGCGCCGGTCTTTGCCCATGTGCCGCTCATACACGGGTCTGACGGCGCCAAACTCTCAAAGCGTCATGGCGCTCTTGGCGTCGAAGCCTATCGCGATATGGGTTACCTGCCAGAAGCGCTCTCAAATTACCTCGTCCGTCTCGGCTGGTCTCATGGCGATGACGAAATCATTCCCCGCGAAAAGGCGGTGGAATGGTTTGATCTTGGCGCCATCAACAAGTCACCCTCGCGGCTCGATCTCGACAAGCTCAATCATATCAATGCGCATTATATCAATGAATTGACCGACGACGATTTTGTTCGCTGGACGACGCCCTTTATCGAAAGCGCCGGGGTTAATCTTGATACGGAAAATATGGCGCGACTGACACGATCCGCTGCATTTTTGAAATCCCGTTGCGCGACCCTCGCCGATATTACAAAAGCGAGCGCTTTTTTGTTTCTGGCCCGCCCGCTGGAGATTACCGGCAAAGCCGCCAAACCCCTCAAAAAGGACGGCGCCCGCGAAATACTGTCTGCCGTTCACGATACATTAAAGGACGAATCACTATGGTTAACACCGGAATCGCTGGATAAGCGGCTCCAGGCGCTGGCGGCTGAAAAAGACGTCGGATTTGGCCAAATCGGCCAACCTGTACGCGCTGCGCTCACTGCTGGGCATCCTTCGCCGGGATTGAGCGAGGTGTTATATGGTCTCGGGCACGCAGAAGCGCTGGCCCGTATCTCTGATCACATCTGCTGATAAAGGTCTGGAATCAGGCCCATAAACTGGCTAGATGTGCGCTGCACAATAATTATGGTGCGCTGCGGAATGAAAGAGGCGGAATAGATGAAAAGCGATCTGAAAGAGACCGGCACGGTATCCCTGACCTATAACGGGAAGAGTGTGGATTTTCCTGTATTCAAGGCCGCCCACGGACCGGACGTTTTCGACATCCGGGCGCTTTATAAGCATACCGGCGCTTTCACTTTTGATCCCGGCTTTACATCGACCGCGAGCTGCGAGTCGAAAATCACCTATATCGACGGCGATGAAGGCGTCCTCCTCTATCGCGGCTACCCCATCGATCAGCTTGCGGAGAATTCGGACTTCATCGAAGTCGCTTATCTTCTATTAAAAGACCACCTGCCCACCAAAGAAGAACTCGAAGATTTCGACACTTCAATCACCATGCACACGATGGTGCATGAACAGCTCAAGAATTTTTACAACGGCTTCCGGCGCGACGCACACCCAATGGCGATTATGGTCGGCGTTGTTGGCGCCCTCTCCGCCTTTTATCACGACTCAACGGACATCTCCGACCCCGATCAACGGCGCATCGCCAGCCATCGCATGATCGCCAAAATGCCGACCATCGCGGCCATGGCGTATAAATATTCAACCGGTCAGTCCTTTGTTTTTCCGCGCAACGATCTCGACTACACATCAAACTTCATGCGTATGTGTTTTGCAGTGCCAGCAGAGGATTACGAAGTTAATCCGGTATTGAGCGATGCGCTCGACAAAATTTTCATCCTGCATATGGATCACGAGCAAAACGCATCGACGTCGACCGTCCGTCTTGCCGGATCCTCAGGCGCTAATCCCTTCGCCTGTATCGCTGCGGGTATCGCCTCGCTATGGGGCCCTGCCCATGGCGGTGCCAATGAAGCGGCGCTCAATATGCTCGAGGAAATCGGCACGGTTGACCGCATTCCGGAATTTATCGCACGGGCAAAGGACAAAAATGACCCGTTCCGCCTGATGGGCTTTGGCCACCGTGTCTACAAAAACTATGATCCGCGCGCGAAAGTCATGCGCAAAGCCTGTCACGAAGTGCTGGACGCGCTCGGCGTTCGCGAAGAACCGCTTCTGCAGGTTGCGATGGAGCTGGAGCGTATTGCGCTCGAGGACGAATACTTCGTTCAGAAAAAACTCTACCCGAATATTGATTTCTATTCGGGTATCACGTTGCGCGCCCTTGGCTTTCCAACGGACATGTTCACCGTCCTGTTCGCCCTTGCGCGCACCGTCGGCTGGATCGCGCAATGGTCAGAAATGATTGGCGATCCGAATCAGAAAATCGGCCGGCCGCGCCAGATCTATACCGGCGAGCCAATGCGCGATTACACGACGATTGAAAGTCGCGACTCATAAGCGCCTGGACGACGCCGGACCAAGCCTGAAACCACGTCATCCCGGACGCGCTGCGGCATCTTTGATGACGCTGCGCAGAGCCGGGATCGCCATCAATCTTGCACGGACCCGCACCAGATCCCGTGTTAGCAGCCCGAACTGGCGCGCATTCAGGAAATCCTGTTTGAGGAATTCGACCTTGCCAAAGGCAATGGCGGGAAGATCTATAACCAGAAGGGCCGGATCATCCGCGATAAGGCGATCAAAACGCCCATCGGCCTGATTATCCATTCCCCTGGCGAAGTGAACAACAAGCTGACCTTTGTTGTGGAAGTTGGATTCACGCATTCGGAGCGCTGAAAATGGCCCACTTCTGACTGCCGGACCACCCAAAATAAATGGCAGTTATTCGCTCTTAAACAGGCGTTCGAACTCTGGTATACATACAAACAAATGGGGGAATATATGCATAAAATTATGAGACCTGTTGCAGGAGCATGTATTGCCCTGGCCGCTGCGTGCTTCAGTTCTGCTTTGGCGACGCCAATTGATGACAGATATGCAAATCTTGGCGGCGCAAATAGTTTCCTTGGGGCGCCAACCATGAATGAAGCAACGGCGCCGGACGGCATCGGGAAATATCGCCATTATGAAGGCGGCTCGATCTATTGGCGCCCGGAAACCGGCCCGCATGAGGTGCACGGATTAATTCGTCAGCGCTGGGCGGAGCTTGGCTGGGAAAAGTCCTATCTTGGCTATCCAATGACCGATGAAATTGACACCGTGGACGGCGCAGGGAGAGTGACAAAATTTCAGGGCGGCGAAATCATCTGGCATAGAGCAGATAATTCCATAAGGGAGATAAAATCTTCTGATCTGGTTGCTGATTGGCCGTTTCCCGTTGGTGAGCCATGGAATGTAATACAACCAAACGGAACTCTTGAGGCGTGGCAGCTTCCTGACCAGAGCCATTTACCGAAAGACGAACGCATTGAGGCGGATAGCCACATCGGCCGGTGGGCATATTGCTGGGACATGGTGCATGCGCAAACGGGATCAAATGGACGACCGTTTACCGCGGCGCATGGTGGCAAAATAGTTCACGTAGATGAGTATGCCAATTCTGGCGGTGACGCCAATGTTGTCGTTCAAAAGGTAGGCGAGGGAAAATACGCCTCGTACTTACACATCATGAAGTCGTCTTATACAAAGCGGTTTTTTGGCGCCTCCACTGGGCTGCGGTTTCTTCCGCAACATTTGCCCTGGACCGAACGCCCGACGCCGAAAACAGGCGTTGAGTTGGGCGAAGTCAGCAACACTGGCACGAAGGGCGCCCACATGCATTTTTGCGTTACGACGAAACCAGACAGGGGCCAGTTTGGTCCGTTTGAGTCCGTTCCTGTTTCCTTCCGAAATTATTCCTTTTCTACCGATCAGGGAAAGACGTGGACCTATGTTGCGCAAGGTGTTCCCCGAAAGGGACAGTGGGTGCGCCGCGAGGCGCCGCTCAACAAGAAACGTGGTTTCCGAAATATCGTTGCCAGCCCGCTAAGCTATGGTGAAGTCAACGGCGCCGTTGCGCTTGGAGCGAGCGGCAAACCTGCTGGACCGGGCACATTAAAAATCACGCTGATGAGTGAATGGGGAGAGCCTCTTCGCGCAACGACCATCAACGTAACGGCAAATAATCTGAACGGGCCATGGCCGTATACAATCAAAAAGGCGCCTGCCTTTGATGACATGACAATAAGTGTGGGTTTCGCTGGCCCGTGGAGCAGACAAACCGGCGGCGGCCCGATTTCGGGTCAAAGCGGCGCCTTCGCCGTAAAGCCAGACGGTACCGCAACACAGGATTTGGTTTTAAAAGCCACGGTTTTACGCTGACCAGCAAAAGTTCAAAAACCTGGCTGCAAAATCCGCGCGATGCAAAGGCGCGCCTTGTTTAGGCCTGGAGTGTGGGGATTTATGCGAGCTGGCTCAGTTTTTGGCGTGCATCACCCGTCCGTCACCCCCCTCCGTCTCGCTACGCTCGACACCTCCCCCGTAAACGGGGGAGGAAGAAGTTGCACTGACAAATAGGGCCTGGACGACGCCGGACCAAGCCTGAACTCAATTCATCCCGGACGCACAGTTGACCGCACCGCATTTGCGATCCACTGCGTAAGGCCAACACCGAACTTGTCGATGCTGGCGCTGAACCGATCATCCGCTTCCCACATGTCAGCAAGGTTTACATGGTCTGCCGGGTTTAGCGGATAGAACCAGCGATCAACATGCTGGCGATGACGCGCTACAATTAAACGCGCAACGTCGCCGTCAGACGGTTCACCGGCCTTCATCGCAGCGGCGGCGTCATTCCAGATACTCTCCATCTCGGCCTTTATTTGCCGCCATTCCGCCTCGCCATATTTTTTTGTTCGGCGTGAACTTTCCGACCAGGCGTCAGTATCGCCCCAGCGCTGCTTTGCTTCCTCTTCGAATGCCGATGGATCGAAGCCGTCAAATAATGATTTCAGGTCCATATCGTGGCGCTCTCTTTTGTTTAAGTTGAGATGGTCAAGCGCGGCGTCTATCGACGCAATTGCGCGGTGCGTTTCGGTTAAACGCTCAGCAAGACGCCGCCGCTGCGCTTTAAGGCTCGCGACATGGTCAAATGACGGGTCGTCAAGAGACCGGCGGATATCCTCAAGCGATCGTCCCTGCGCCCTTTCAATCAGAATTTGCTGCAGTCGCAACAAATGTTCCTCGCCGTAAAGGCGGTAGTCCCTGGAGGATCGGTCAGCCACAAGCAGACCGATCTCGTCATAATATTGCAGCGTGCGGACGGACACGCCGGCATGCCGGGCGACTTCAGCGACGGTTATGGGCTTTTTTAGCGTCATGTTTTTTCGATACGCTATCACGCAACTGTAAGGTCAACCGGTTTTTTGAAATAGTCGAAAAATTTGACCCATGGGCGGTGCGTGGTGATTGAATTCATCCGACGGAATGATCGGGAGAGATTGCTCTACCTCCACCCTTCGAGGCTCCCCGGATCAAGCCCGGGATCGCACCTCAGGATGAGGGGCGCTCTAAAAAACCCAAGCCTCATCCTGAGGTGCTTGCTTTAGGCAAGCCTCGAAGGATGGCCGCAAGCGCCACCCGCCGGGTCAGTATAGATTCGAGTATTGCCACCTGCCCGGAACCCTCCCCATGCCGCCCTTGGATTTCATGAAAACAGATATCAGTCACCTGCCGGAAAAAAAGCAGCGTGAGCTGGCGCGCATCCAGGAAATCCTGTTCGAGGAGTTCGACCTTGCCAGGGGCAATGGCCCAAAAATCTATAATCAGAAGGGCCGGATATTAAAGATCGTGCTCTTTGGCTCTTATGCGCGCGGCGACTGGGTCGATGAGGCGGGCAAGACGGCGAAAGGCTATCAGAGCGACTATGATTTGCTGATTGTCGTCAATTTCAAACAGCTCACCGACATGGCGACATACTGGTACAAGGCCGAGGATCGCATCATCCGCGACAAGGCGATCAAAACGCCCATCGGCCTCATCGTTCATTCCCTCGCTGACGTGAACAACCAGCTGGCGCTGGGGCGGTATTTTTTCACCGACATCATTCGCGAGGGCGCCGCGCTTTACGAGCTTGGCGGTCATCGCTTTGTCGATCCCAAACCGCTTGACGCAAAAGAAGCCTATGAGACGGCAAAGGAATATTTTGAAGAGTGGTACACTGCCTCGGGGAACAGCATAAAACTCTTCACTTACGCTTTACATGAAAGCATGCCGAAGGATGCGGCGTTCTTGCTCCACCAAGTTGTAGAACGTCTCTACGGTTGCTATTTATTGACGACCACGAACTACAGCCCGTCCACGCACAACATTAGAAAACTGCGGGCGTTGGTCGAGGAAAAGGACGCACGCTTTCGCGACATCTGGCCCGACGAAGACCGATTCCAGCGCCGTTCTTTCGAATTATTGAAAGAAGCCTGTGTCAAAGCGCGCTATTCAAAACATTATAAAATCACCGAGGAAGAACTTTCCTGGCTCGGCGAGCGCGCGGAAGCCCTCGCCGCCCTTGTCAAAGAGCCGTGCGACGAACGGCTGAAGGCAAAGAGCGCGAAATAATGCCCGGCTGACACGGCGGAATGGGCGCAAACACCGTGCTTTCAAGACGTGCCCAAGGCGGCAGCCAGCCCCCTTTTTCACTACCGGGTACTCCGGTGGGCTATGCTGCTAAGCAGTTGTTCCTAATTTATTGTGTATACATTCTTCTTATGCCAGAATAATTCGACAACTATATGTAGACATCTGGTCTTTTATAGCCTGTTCCATGTTCATAATTGTTACCAGTTATTTGGGACGAGATATGTGAAATACCAAAACCCTCAGGCTGTCGAGGGATATTCAAAACTCATTGGCTGTTCGCCTTGGTCACACGTGTCCGGCGGAATGGGCGCATTGGTTTGAAACCGACGACGACAACTGAGGAAGGGCGTTCTCCGTGACCGGACCACAGGCTGGAATGATTGCAGATGCATTAGGAGTGGCGCTGATATATTTCTTTGTCTTCGACATTCCGCTGATCGACGGATCGAAGAGAGATAGATTGGTTGTTGGAGGATCTGACGTTTCGAAATTGGAAAACAAGTTCTATCGATTCTACAGACCACACTTGTTTGCCAGGGCGCCTGATTGGCTCAAGCTTATATTATCCGACTTCGGTCTCTCACTGGTACTTGCGGGCTTTGCACTCCAATATCTAGGCGCCAACTAAGGACGGTCACAAGGAGGAATCGTGCAGCCAACACGCAAACAAGAGCCTCGCCTTCTAACAAGTAAGCTATCAAAGATCGCAAAATGGCAATGGTCTGAGCTTGCAGGCGGTTTGCTTATCCTGTTCAGCTTTGCAGTTCAGGTTCAACTTGTCGATCCGACGAGAGACGACGTCAAAGAAGCAGAAAAATTTCTTGAGGAGACGAAGACGGAAGTCTCACTCAGCGCCATATCAATCAGACTCGGGACGATCGAAGATAGGGTGATGGCAGTTTATGCGCAGGAATTCGACGATAGATATCCTGGCGGATCGGCAGCCTTTATGGATCTTGCAAACAACGAATTGCCGAACGTCGCGAAATTGGGTGTTCCAATGGCAGAGTCGCGATTGTCAATCGCAAACAGCAGACACTATGCATATAGCAGCATATTCTATTCGCTATTTGTAGTTGGCTCTCTACTGCTGTCCGCGGGAAAATTGGGCGAGTTTCTGAGCACACAAAACTGATACGAAAAGGACCAAATACTGACAACTAAGGAATGTAGAAATGGCCGATCATTTTACAATCAAACAGTTCTGGAAAACAGTTCGTCAGTTTAAAACCTGGCTATTGTCAGCGATCGGAGCAGTTGTTGTCGCGCTGACAATAGTGGCGGCGCAAAAATATCTTTTCCCGAAAGACTCACCGCAAGTAGTTGATCGTTTTCAAACATACTTCGGCACCGTGGAGTGCAATATGTCGATAAGTCAGCTTATCATAGATCGCGAAAATCTCTCGAAAAGTGAAGATGATTACGATTTTCTACAGGGAGTTGTTCTACAAGCCTCGCTCATTGGAATGCATAAACAATCAGTATTCGAAACAGGAAAGCCGCTCACACCGTATCATTGCGTCTCTGTCGATCATCCTCAGCATTACTTAGAAATGATAGTGATGAACACTACGAAGCGAACTGATACAGAACAAATATGCAAGCGCGTAAAATTTTCTACCGCAGCGATCGATAAAGTTGAAGGACCGCCAGAGAACGGCGAGAAGTGGGTTTTCGCGAAAAATGAAGTTGATGTTAGCGACAATCTTTACTGCTTAAGCAATGAAGGCAGATGGGAGGAAGTTGAATCCGAGCATCTCTATCGTTCTCCGAGGCGTTAGATTCTGGTCGTTTTGAAGATAATCGAATGCAAGCTGTGAACGGGTTCATGGTTCACAATTAAGGACGATCACTTCTCAACCAGCACGCCGTCCACATAAACGGCGCCGCCGCCATGATGCCTGATCCGGCCAGCAACGCTTTTCAGCTGTTGCACGTTTCCGGAGCCCCTTGCTTTAGCGACGCTGTTCCAGCCCTATTTCATGCGCCAGGAACGCGGCGGCTTCGCGCACGCTACGTTTATCGTTGTCGCGATCAACCATGAGGCTGGCGTCTCGCATTACTTCGACCGGAATTGCCCGCACAAGCGGGCGAAGGGCGCCAACGAAGGCCGCATCGTTCGCGCGCGCCGGCGAAATAAGCAGGACCGCGTCATACGGCGGGATGGCTTGACGGTCGTCTTCCAGCACGACGAGATCGTTGGCGGCGATGCGGCCGTCGCTGGAGAATGCGGAGATCACATCAACCGCGCCGTCCGCCACGGCGCGGTACATAAACGTAGACTGATATTCACGACGATCTTCAAAGGAAAAACCATACGCGTCTTCCAACGCGTTCCATTCAGGCCGACCGAAAAATTCAAAATCGCCGCCTATGGTCAACCCCGGCGAGGCGCGTGCTAAATCCGAGACCGTTCGTATGCCCAGGCTTTGCGCGTGATCACGGCGCATCGCGAGGGCGTAGGCGTTTTCAAAACCAAGAGACCCAAGCGTTAAGATGCCGTGCTCTTCACGCAGCCAATCCTCCATTTCACGAAGCACCACCGCGCGCCCAGGCTGGTCACTGCGCCGCATTTGTGTGCTCCAAATCGTGCCGGAATAGTCAACATAGACATCTATCTCGTTCGCTGCGAGGGCGCGGAAGACGACACTTGAGCCGAGCCCGGCGCGCCTGCGCCCAACCAAATCATTCTTCGCCAATCTATCGCGTATGAGATAAGCGAGCACATATTGCTCGGTAAAACTTTTGGCGCCGATGGAATAGCTGGCGCGCTTTGGAACCAAACCCGGTGCGAGCGAAGCAAGAACGATAAGCGCCAGGCCAATGATGCCTATGATGATCCGCCGCTGCTCACGCTTGGCGACGCCGCCTTCTATCAGACCAAGCAATTGATCAACAGTCAAAGCAAGCGTCGCCGCGCTCGCACATCCGAACAACACGAAGACCCAATTCTCAGTCTGCAATCCGGTGAAGATGTAGTTTCCCAAACTTGTCTGGCCCACCGGCGTCGACAGCGTTGCGATGCCGATTACCCACACTGCAGCGGTTCTGATCCCCGCCATGATCACGGGCGCAGCAAGCGGCAATTCGATGCGCGTTAGAATTTGCCTGTCAGTCATACCAACGCCGAGCGCGGCTTCGCGAACGTCAGCGTCAACACTCGCCAATCCGACTATCGTGTTTCGCAAGATCGGCAATATTGAATAGAGCGTCAGCGCAAGAAGCGAGGGAAGAAACCCGAGCGCAGAAAATGTCACGCCAAACGGCTCCGCCGCGGCGGAAAGCGCAAGCAGAATGGGATAAAAAAGCGCAAGCAACGCCAAACTCGGAATAGTCTGGATAAGACTTGCAAGCGTCATGACCGGCCAGCGCACCAAACTGTGCCGATGGGCCATAACCGCCAAGGGTAAACTAATGATAAGCCCAAGCGTGAGGGCGCTCGCACTCAAAGCAACATGTTGGCTTAGATAATCGGGGAGACGAGCCCAGGCGGCGGCTAAGCGATCATCCATGCGCATCATCCGACAAACGTTCCTGCACCCTGCGCGCTTGGCGGCGCGGCATATCCAGGAGATCACCGACGCCGTCACGATCATCGCGCGCTGCAAGTTGCTTGGCCGTACCGATCGCCAGCAATCGACCGTCTTTCATGATCGCGAGCCGGTCGGCCATCAATATCGCCTCTTGCACATCATGCGTGATCATCACCGTCGTGAGCCCCAAACGATCGTGCAGCTCGCGATAGGATCGTGTAAGACTATCGCGCGTGATTGGATCCAGAGCGCCAAACGGTTCGTCCATCAGCACAATGTGCGGGCGCGCGGCAATTGCACGTGCAATCCCGACGCGTTGGCGTTGCCCGCCTGACAATGTGCCTGGCATGCGGTTGATGAATTCTGCAGGCGCCAACCCCACCAGATCGAGCAATTCGGCAACACGCGCATCAATTTCATCGCGCGTCCAACCAAGAAGTGTTGGCGTCGCAGCGATATTTTCCGCAATCGTGAGATGGGGAAACAGTCCGACCCCTTGAATCACATACCCCATCCGGCGTCGTAAGTCGTGTGGTGACAGTTCAGACGCGGTAACGCCTTCGATTAAAATCGTACCCTGATCCGGATCAAGCAAACGATTGATCATGCGCAACGTCGTTGTTTTTCCTGACCCGGAACCGCCGATGATCGCCAGAAACTCACCCACGGCAATCTCAAGCGAAATGCTATCGACAGCGAAGGTCCGACCGCTGTCGAAACTCTTTCTCACAGCTTGGAAAGCGATGGCGGGCGAAGACGTGGTCATTGCATCTACCTAGCGTCACCGCCTGGGGTTGGCAAATTAACTGGCTGCCGGCAGCGCCGCTACGGCGAATGACGGCAAACGCCACGCGACAGAGGGCTCTTCGCTGGTATTAGCACTCGTCATGCTGGCGGTAGTGTTCATGCAGATACGCGGCAAATGAACTGACACCTAAGGACCGGATAGAATGAGCAGAATACTACTATTATGGATCGCACTAACAGTCTTCGCTATTCTCGGTTTCGCGTACGTGATGATTGAAACGAGGTCACACGTGACGTTCACTGCGTTCGGCCTCGGATTTCTAACAATGTTGGGATGCCAAGGTATCGGCGACTATAGGCGATCAAAACGTGACAGCAAGTGAGTAACAACCAACGCCCCTACTTCTCAACCAGCACGCCGTCCACATAAACACTGCCGCCGCCATGATGTCTGATGCGACCAGCCACGCTTTTCATGCGGATTTCTGCTGAACCGGAAAGGCGTAAGTCCGGTTGCGATACGGCGCCATCAACGTAGACGCCGCCCGACCCATCGATGATGGCGCGCAACCGATTCACATTGCCGTCCTTGATGAAAACGCCGCCGGACCCGGCGATCCTTGCCGTCACGGGCCCGTTCATCCGCGTCGCGCGCACGATGCCGGACCCGGCGATCGACACGTCCATCATGCCGTCAACAGCGCCGAGAATAACGTCGCCCGGCCCTGCAATATCGATATCGACCATCGCTACGTCGCCCGCCATCACATCAGCGTCGCCTGAAAGATCAAGCTCCAGCCCCGCCGCAATATTGCCCATCACAAGGCGGCTGCCATGGACAACATTGACCATCGCCGCATCAAGATCACCGGTTTCGCCATAGACATAACAGGCATCAAGCGACAAGGCGCCGTTAAGGCGATCCATATCGAGCTTGATGCGGGCGTCGATAAATTCCACATCGCCATCGAGCGGCATCGAGATCACATAGGTTGGATAGTGCCGGAAGAGATCTTCGTCGACAGGCTGGCCCGTTATCATTTTTCGGTCTTTGCGGAGATGAACCTCCCGCCGGATACGATTGTCGCAACAGGTGTCATTCTCCGCATCGCGCCACGCTTCAGTCTCGATTACGACGACACCGTCTTTTTCAAACAGTTTCACCGGCTGATAGATCATGCCCTGACGGATCGAAATATCGATCTCGTCCCCGCTGGTGGTGATGATTTCAACGGCGCCGGTGATGTTTCGAAATGAGATTTGGCGGCTGTCAAAGGTCGCCGCATCAGCGACGCCCAAAAGCGCAAACAGGCCAAGACTCATCGAAATGACAGATTTCAGCAGGGTTTTCCTGGCCATATACGACGCCTTTATCTTCACGCCGCAGATATCATCGCCCATAGGACGTTGCGGCGCATGAATTAACTCCCTGTTCGGGAGCAAAAATCACGCCGCGGGGACGCATACGCCCGTTCGTTGTTAACCATGCGCAACGGACAGTCCCGGCCCTCTGCCAGACATTGACTACTCACGTTTTGGTCTATCGGTATGAGGGAAGCAGTTTCCCAGTTGGCAGCGGGGGTTAATCCGCTAGCACCGACCCGACATCTACGATTTCCACGTCGAGCATTTGATCAAGATAGGCGTCAAAATAGGGTTTGTGACTTGTGCCCACAAAAACCAAAACTTTTGCGCCGGGATCGTTCGCGGCCGCCTCAATGACATTTGCCGCCATCCGCAACCCGCGCACCTGCCACCAGGCAACGTAATGACGAGCTATAAGGTCCGCATCCGGCGTTGCCGCTGCCATACCAATATCGCTGTCAACTTTCATCTCCTGATAGTCCGGCGCGTTGATCGCAAGGTAGTAGTCAATAACCCCTTCCGGGGATCCTAAATGCGCTGCGGCTGCACTCCTGAGCGCCGTTTCTCTCGGAAACTCCCGATCCCACATTGTTTGCAAAACGTCGGATAACTCATCAGGCGTTCTGAAATAGACCGCATCGGCCGAGTGGTCGTCTATTGGAAATACCTGCTCATGGCCGAGTGTCACCGCCAATGCTCCGCCGAGAGTCATATTTTCATTTCGGGATGCAATTCTTTTCTCGATGGCGCTCTTTAGCGCCTGGTTCACGCCATCGCCAATTGTCCGTTCGGCGGCGGGGAGCTTTAGCCATTGAACCGCAGAGGAGTATGGGTTTCCGGCAGCAAAAAACAGCGCGGCGAGGCGCCGGCGATCACTTGGCCGAGGATTTTCCGGCAACGCGTCAAGCGCTTTAAAAAGCGCCAGAGGCGCATCGGGCCCAGTCATTTGCAAGGAGGACAAGGCGATGGAAGGGTCAAAGCAATATCGCTCAGCGACACCTTCATACAATGCGTCATACCGCCGGATGGTATCGCATGTGCGTCCAGAGACCGACTCAATTGCTATGATGTCAGGCGCGAATGCTTCAAGGCGCCGCTTCAACAATGCCAGGTCTGAAACTGAAATCTCATCGGTCACCCCCGACAAATGCGGCGTCCCAAGAATGAGAATTTGCGTCGGGTTGCCAGCCAAATCATCGCGCAAGCCGGAAAAATCAACCGCCGGACTTACAGCTTGAGCTTGAGCGCACCCACCCAACGCAGCCAGCGCTAAAAAAGCAATCAATTTTCTAATCACAAGCCCCGGTCGCCCCTTCCCTGTTGCTCGCAAACATTAATTGCACCATGGGCGCGGGTAAAGGCAGGCCATGGGCTTAAAATAGTCGTCCTGTCGCATTTCAATGACCAAAGCCCTCAACCATCGCTGCCGGCAAGCTCGTCAATCATTGTCTGGAGTTGCGGCAGGATCGGTGCGTCTTCCGGCAGCACCGAAATCAACTGGCGCAACCGCGACAGCGCCTCACCATTCTCGCCGCGCTCACGCGCCGCAATGCCGAGATAAAAAAGCGCCAGCGGATCATTTTCATCAAACGATAAAAGCGTTGTCAGCGCTGACAGCGCTTCATCGCTAATGGCCGTTCCATTGCCGCTGCTGACGGCAAGAAGCGCGAGGGCAAAATTGCGCCAGTCTTCGTCGCCGGCGTTTTCGTCGCGCGCGATCAGCTCACGATAAGCGTCAGCGCTGTCTTCAGCCCTGTTCAATATGCCATAGGACCGCCCCAACATGCGCCAACCCTCAATATCATCGGGTTCAGCCGCCAGGCGCGCCGCAAGGCCCGTCACCATATTTTCGATCATCGCCGCGCGCTCGTCCGCAGGCAGCGCCGCAATCTCGGCGCGCGGGTCAGGCGCACGCCCGATCATCGCTGTTTGAAACTCTGCTGAGAGACTTTCGGGCGCGCCGATCTGCAGATAAATCAACGCTGCCGCGAGGGGCGTCAGGAAAACAACAGCAAGCGCCCCAATGCGCATGCCCGCATTCTTCGCGCTGCCATCGTCCTCACCATCGCCCTCACCACGCAGCGCCCGCAATATAGGCGGCGCCACAAGACGAACAACGCCAAGAGAAATCAAAAGAATAAAAAACCAAAACATTATTTATGTCGTCTCCGGATTATCTGTATCGCCACCATCTTTATGCGTATTGTCTTTATAAAGATCATCTGTACAGTGATTTTCCGTATACATATCATCATTATACTGACTACTAATGTCCCGATCGTCATTGAATGAATTTTTCTGAATTTGGCGAAAATAGAAAAACACCCCGCCAAGCGCCGCGCCAAACGCGATCAAGGGCGCAAACCACAAAATCGCCGTATCGCTGCGCAATGCCGGTTTCAACAAAACATAATCGCCATAGCGCTGGGTCATGAACGCAATAATTTCCTGATCGCTGTCGCCCGCGACCAACCGCTCACGCACGATCAGGCGCAAGTCTTTCGCCAGCGGCGCATCGGAATCGTCAATGCTCTGGCTCTGACAGGTAATGCAGCGCAATTCGCGACTGATTTCACGCGCGCGCGCCTCCAGCGCCGGATCATCGAGAATTTCGTCAGGATCAACCGCCAGCGCCAGGCCCGACATCATCCCCAGCGCCATCACTGCCAGCAAGATCGTTTTCAGCGCTTTCATTTCTCAGCTCCTGGATGACCGGTGCGATATCTTCGCGCCAGATTTGCGGTGTGATCGGCCCCACCTGCTTGTAGCGAATGCGCCCCTTGGCATCGACAACAAAAGTCTCCGGCGCGCCGGTAATACCAAAATCGATGGCGACGCGCCCGGCAAAGTCATCGCCAATCCGCGTATAAGGATCACCAAATCTCTGAAGCCAGGCGGCGCCGGCGCCCGGCGGATCTTTCCAGTCGATCCCCATAATCGGAATGTCACCGCGCTCGGCAATTTCCATCAAAACCGGATGCTCGACGCGGCAACCAACACACCATGACCCAAAAATATTGACGAGCGTGATCTCGCCCTTGAGGTCATCCGAAGAAAAACCCTCCGTGTAACCTTCGATCGCCGGCAAATCGAATACCGGCGCCGGTTGATCGATGAGAACGGTCGGAATCAATGACGGGTCGCGCTGCAGCCCGAGACCGAAATAAATCACCAGCGCTGTAAAGGCTGCGAATGGCGCAATGAAAATCAATCGGCGCATGATCATTCAGCGGCCTCCGGTACGAGCGGCGCCGTTACCGCTTGCCGACGCGCCGCCGGTCGCGGCAACGCGGCGATGAAGCCGCCCAGCGCCATAATGCCAGAGCCAATCCACAACCAGACCGCAAACGGATTATACCAGGCGCGGACAACGGCGCCGAATTCTTCGTTATGTTCGCCGATAACGAGATAGAGATCGCCCTTGAGACTGGCCCAGATACCCGCCTCCGTCGTCTGCATGCCACGCACCGGATAAAAGCGGCGTTCGGCGGCCAGCACCCGCAGGAATTTGCCGTTGCGATGAACGTCAAAATCCGCACGTTCGAAAACATAGTTTGGACCCTGCGCCTGATTGACCGCTTTCAACGTCACCTCATAGCCGCCGACATTGATCGCGTCTTCGGGATTCATGAACACCACCGTCTCACTGCGCCAAACACCAGCGCCAAGAACGCCGATGGCGACAATGGCGAGGCCGAAATGAGCGACACTCATCCCCACATAGGCGCGCGGCAAAGCCGCAATATTTTTGAGTGCGCCCAGGGGGCCATCCGCTCTTACGCGGGCGTGGCGCGCAAGATCGAGCACGGCGCCGGCGCCGGCCCAAACCGCAAGGCCAACGCCCAATCCCGCTGCAACATGTTTCGGCCAGGTCAGGAACAGGGACAGGCCGATCATCAACAGCGCGACGACGCCAACCGGCCATAGCCGGCGCATCGCCTGACCGATATCGCCGCGCTTCCAGGACAGCATCGCCGCCGGCGCCATGACCAATAACAAAAGCGCCATCAAAGGCATGAACGTTGCGTTGAAATAAGGCGCGCCGACCGAAAGCCGGTTGCCGCTGATAACATCGATGAACAGCGGATAGAACGTGCCGACAAAAACGGTCACACAAGCAACGCTCAACAAAATATTGTTCGCGATGATGCTGCCTTCACGGCTCACGGGAGAAAACCGCGCATTTGACGTGAGCAGCGGCGCCCGCAACGCAAACAGCAACAGCGATCCGCCGATGACGGCCGCGAGAATGACGAGAATAAAAACCCCGCGCGTCGGATCAACCGCGAAAGAATGAACTGACGTGATCAGTCCGGAGCGCACGAGAAACGTTCCGATCAAACTGAGCGAAAACGCCGAGATCGCCAGCAGCACAGTCCACACTTTCAACGCATCGCGCTTTTCCAGCACGCGCACGGAATGAATGAATGCTGTTCCAGCAAGCCACGGCATGAAGGACGCGTTCTCCACCGGATCCCAGGCCCAGAAGCCGCCCCAGCCAAGCTCGTAATAAGCCCACCAGCTCCCGAGCGCGATACCGATGGTCAGGAAAACCCAGGCGGCAAGGGCCCAGGGCCGCACAGCAGCGGCCCAGTCCCGATCAATCTTGCCTGCCATCAAACCGGCTATGGCGTACGCAAAAGTAATCGAAAAACCCACATAGCCGAGATAAAGAAATGGCGGGTGGATCACGAGACCCGGGTCCTGCAATAGCGGGTTGAGATCAAGACCATCCGGCGGCGCCGGAAAGACCCGGGCGAACGGGTTCGACGTAAAAATAATGAATGCAAGAAATGCCGCTGCAACGGCGCCCTGAATTGCCAGCGCACGCGCCTGCAGGGTTTCATTGCGCGCGGCGGCCGTCGCGAGAACACCGCCATAGCCCGCAAGGATCAGCGCCCATAACAGGATAGAGCCTTCGTGATTGCCCCATACGCCGCTTAGTTTATAGGCAAATGGTTTTGCCGTATGGGAATTTTCAACCACATTGCGCACTGAAAAATCAGAATTGGCGTGCGCCCAGGTGAGCGCCGCAAAGGCGAGTGCCACCAGAATGAACTGCGCAATGGCGGTCGAGCGCGCTGACGCAATGAGCACCTTGTCGCCGCGCGCGGCGCCGGCCATGGGCAAGACAGCCTGTAACAAGGCGGCGCCGAGGGCGAGGATCAGTACGAATTGTCCAAGTTCAGGGATCATGTGGCAACTTATGCCCTATAGCGCCACCACCACAAAGAGGCAGAGCGCCGCGCCCGGGCGATCATGCGAGAAAGTGAACGAGGGTTTTCCCGGAATCACGGCGCCATCGGAAAACAGGCTGGCAATTCGGGTTGAAGGACAAGGACAGGTCTCGGGTGATCCAGCCGTTAGCTTCGGGCAACCCGCAAGACTGGAATTGCCCCGTTACAGGTGGTCAATGACTTTCAAGTATGCGCCTGAATTGCCCCCTTTTAGTCGCGGGTAAACGACGCCGACTCACTGACCTTCGCAGGCGCCTGGTGCTTTTTGAGAAACGGCAAGAATGTCGGAACCCGCTTGCGATAATCGCGATAAGTATCTCCCAACTCTTCGATGAGATCCGCCTCCTCGAAGGGTGTCGCCAGCATGATATAGGCAAATGTCGATGCAGCGAAGACGACATGCCCTGCGGTCAAATGCGGCGTAACAAAGGGCGCGGTCATCCAACCCAGACTAATGGGATGGCGGACGAGCGCATAGAGATAGCGCGCGGTCATGTCGGATGATTTGGGTGGTGATTGTCTGAAGTTCTGCCAGGCTTGCGCCAACCCCAGGAAGCCAAAGTGCCCGAAGTGAAATGTCGCCGCAGACATCATCGTCCAGACACCGATATAGGCAGCGATAATCAGCCCTGACGCCAATGGCGCATCAACGCGCCAGATTGTGAACGGGATTGGCTGCCAGAAATAGACCAGCACGCCCGTCATTATCGCTGTCATGTAAAGATACGTTGCCCGCTCGATGGGGGCCGGAATGAATTTGGTCCACCAGCGCTTGAACGATATACGCGCGGTAATCGAATGATGAAGACCGAACAGTCCGATAAGTCCTGCATCGATCAGGATGGCGCGCCAAAACGGACCCACTTCGCCATCGCTGATGCCTTTCGGCACGCCGAAATTCGCGAGGAACCCCATAATGTAGAGGAGCGCCGCCAGCGACAGGAAATAGGCGCCGCCGGCATAGGCCAACATCAGGCTTTTGCGTATCATCATAAAATTCCTTGTTCGATTCAGTAAATCATCAATCGCTAACGCGGTGACACGGTTATTTGTCGGTCGCCTGCGCCCAATTTTTTTCATGCTCCGCATGGGTTTTCAGATAGGCGCCCGGCCTGAAGTGCGTGTCGTAGAAATCAGTATCAAGTTTGTGGGCCTGCAAATACATCAGGGACATGATCGCCGGAACTTTCGCCGGGAACCTGCCGAATGTATCTTGAACATATTGCGCCATGGTCGCGACACAGTCGATGAATTCGTCATTGATCGGCGCTGCGCTCCTGCGCACCGCATCTGTCTCCTTATACGGACCCTCTGTTTTGGCGTTGAACGGTCCGCCTGCGCCAAACTTGCGCTTAACCACAGCCTCGACCGCAGCGCGCATATCTTTGAAATGGGGCTGGCAATGGCCTTCGAGAATGCCGTCCAATCCAGTGATATGCGGCAGCGGTTGATCCGGCAGCATTTCAAAACGAAACCCTAATCCGGGCGCGTCCGGGTCGCCGCCTGCGCCAAGAACACTAAACGGGTTGAGGCCGTCATACATCCATCCGCCGAGGCCCATCGCCTGCAGCATCAGCGCGCCGGAATAGCAGGCGCAGGACAGCTCTACCGTGACTTCTGTCGCGCTTACCTGCTCGACATATGAAAGTGGATAGGGGTTTTCGATATCAACGAGGTGTTTGAATTTTTCGACACCCGGTATCGGGCGATTGTTGACATCGTCATATATGCACACGCCGTTCTGGACGAAATAGCAAAGAGCAAGAAGGATATGCTGGGCAAGATCAGCAACTGGAATAATCAAAGTGCTGCCCGGTACGTTGGCGCACCATTCATTGTGCATTTCCATGTGTTGAGGTTGCGCCGGTATTTTAAGCCGTCCGTCAGCGATCTTGATGATGCGGGATTCATGCGCATCAAGATAGGCTTTGAGGTCTGTCTGCCCGTTCTCCGTCGTCGTTTTAACCGCCGGCATGTCGCGGGTCGGCAGAAAGTAAACGCCGTTGTCATCGGTGAAAAAGAATTCCGTGATCTGGAACCCCGCGGCAGATGGAAACGCGCGCCCGCCCGCGGCGCCGGCATAGTTAGGCATATTCGGCAAGTAGTGACGGTTGTAGGGGATCAGGTTCGACCAGCCTGTATTGCCCGCGACCGTCGTCAGGAGCAGCATCTGTTCCAGCTTGGATAAAGGTTCGGCCTCACGTTTTGACGTGAAGGCCAGCGGCCCATCGGGGATTGAAGCGCCGCGCGCGAACCGGCGTGATCGCCGTCCATGAATGGCCTCAATCAATGGAAACTCAACCGCCTCCATCAATCCCTTTGGCAGGTTGGGGATCTGGTCCAGCATGATGTTTGCTTTTGTTTTCATGCTCGCGCCTGAGGCGCGCGCGCCCATACCCGAGAGAACGGCGCCGGCGCCAAGCATTGAAGCGCCGAGCATTTTGCGTCGTGATGTTTCAAACATAATCCATATCTCTTTTCCGCGGGGAATGGCCCCGCCGGTATTGGACTTGCCATTATTGCGTGGGGACCGTTAGGCCCAAATTCGACACAAACGGGTCAAATGTGCCAAGATGCGGAAATGCCTGTTTCTGCCCCAACCCGGCCTGTTTCCGTCAGTCTCATTGCTGCGCCGGAGGTGTCCGCAATGGTCGTCTATGGACTGCAGGAGGTTTTTTCCTGCGTCGGCATAGCCTGGGAAGCTCTCACAGGTGAGAAGACCGAAACCCGTTTGATGCCCCCCCGGATCGTTGGACGCACGACCGCGCCCATGCGCACAACATTCAACGCTACGTTGGCCGCGGACCACACTTTTGATGAGGAACACCGCACAGACGTGGTGATCGTCGGCGACCTGTTTTTCGAAGAAGGCGGCAGTCCCGTTGGTCGGTGGAAAGAAGAAATTGAATGGATACGCGATCAGTATGAGCGCGGCGCAATTATTTGCTCAGTATGCACTGGATCTATGATGTTGGCCGAGGCGGGTCTGCTCGACAATCACGAGGCGACAACCCATTGGAGCGCGCAGGGAACTTTCGAGGAATGCTACCCACGCGTCCTCTTGAGACCGGAGCGCGTTCTGGTGCCGGCGGGTTTGGAACATCGTATTGTCACCAGTGGCGGCGCAACATCCTGGACGGAATTGGCGCTTTATCTTATCGCGAGATTTTGCAGTGACGCTGAAGCGCGGCGGATCGCCAAGATATTTTTATTTGGAGATCGCAGCGATGGGCAATTACCATTCGCCGCAATGGTCCGTCCCAGGCAGCACGAAGATGCAGCCATCGCGGAAAGCCAAACCTGGATTGCAGATCACTATGCGGTTGCAAATCCGGTGTCGCGTATGGCCGAACGGTCTGGTCTTCCTTCGCGTACATTCAAGCGGCGATTCGCCAAAACGACCGGCTACACCCCTCTCGATTATGTCCAATCCCTGCGGATAGAGGAGGCCAAGCAAATGCTCGAAACAACAAACGACGCCATCGACGATATTGCGTCCCAGGTGGGCTATGACGAACCAAACTCGTTCCGCCGCCTTTTCAAAAAGACAACCGGTATTACACCCAACAAATATCGTGTTCGGTTCAAAAGCGTGGTGTCAGCATAGGACTGATGTCTCGATGGGACAGAGCGCTGCGCCTGGGGCCAATGCGCGGAAAAGTGAGCGATAACTTTTCGCGGAAGCACGGGGTGAATCAAAAAATCAGACAGTTTCCCTGTCCAAATGTCGAGGGCGGGTTTCGGTTGATCCGGCGTTGGATTGGAGTGGTCGGTGCGACAGGAATTGGCCCAATGTTGCCGTTGGCGTATGGCAAAGTGAACGGCAGGAAATCTCCATAAGTGAACATAGCGGATTGTTGTTTTTCGGCAGCTGACGCCCTATTTGCGTCCTATGAGAACGATGGAGATCTCCACTTACCTGGAAGCCACACCGGAGACTGTTCGCGAGCACGTTCTACGCACCAGTTTACTCGAATATGTCGCCAGAGGGATGATCCGGTTCAAGCCAGTTGAGCCTGATACCTTTCCCGAAACCTGGCAGCCGGGGAGATATCGCACGATGATGTACTGGAAGGGCTTTCTTCCTATTGGCTCGCAATCGATCGTCATTGAACCGCAGCCTGTGAAGGGTAACGTGTGGTCACTCCGGGATCGCGGTCACGGTGCGTTGATCAAGTTGTGGGACCATATGGTCGAAGTCTCGCCGGAAGGATCAGGATCGCGATATCTGGACAGGATCACCGTCGATGCGGGCCTCCTCACACCCCTCATAGCGCTTTTTGCCAGGCGATTTTACCAGCACCGACAGAAGCGTTGGCGAAGACTTGTCTCGAACGAATTTGATTACAGCAGCTAAAGGATTTCGTTGGGTCCATCTGCCATAAATGGTCCAGTTATTTTTCTCTTTGGAGATAAATACGCATCATATTTTTGCCTTACGCGCCCGTCAGCCGTTTAATCACCGACCCATAAGCACGCCGAACCGGATCGCGGCTTATGTGGGCGCCGTACGTCACCACATGTTTTCCGCGCGCCCAAACATCAGCGACGCATTGTTTGTCACCAGCGAATATCCAGCTATCAAGCCATTCATCATCGGATTTGCCGATCAGCACGGGATGATCGGGATCAAGGCTGACAATGTCGCAAGACTGGCCGGTCGCAATAGCGCCGCTTTGACGGCCAAGCGCCTGCGCGCCGCCCGCCGTCGCCTGATCGAAAAGACAGCGCCCGTTGGATGTTCCCGGCACCGCAAGACGCACGCGCCGCTGATCGCGCAGGCGCTGACTATATTCAAAACTGCGCAATTCTTCAGCGGCATCGATGCGAATGTGACTGTCCGATCCGATCCCCCAGCGTCCATTGCCCTCAAGATAGTCGGTCCCGTTAAAAATCCCGTCGCCAAGATTGGCTTCGGTGATCGGACAGATACCAGCGACGGCGCCACTCTTCGCCAGTCGCTTGGTTTCGTCAACTGTCATATGCGTTGCATGCACCAAACACCATTGATCACCGACGTCGCTATGATCGAACAACCACTCAACGGGACGGGCGCCATAGGCGTCAAGACAGGCGTCAATCTCGCGCTGTTGCTCGGCGATGTGGATATGGATCGGACCGCCCTTTGCGGCGGCGACCACATGCGGCAGGGCCTCCGGCGAAATGGCGCGAAGCGAATGGGGCGCAACACCCACAATAACGCCGGGCGCTGACGCCGTAAGAACCCGGCATCGCTCAACAAGTTCAGAAAACTGATCCGTATTATGATAAAATCGCGCTTGTCGGTCATTGAGCGGCGCGCCGGTGAAATCCCCCTGCGCATAGAAAACCGGCAGCAACGTCAAACCAATGCCGGCTTCTTGCGCCGCCGCGATGATGCGTGCCGACATCTCTGCGGGATCGTCAAAAGCGGCCCCGTCCGGCTGATGATGCAGATAGTGAAACTCGCCGATCGAGGTAAAACCGGCCTCGAGCATTTCCACATAAAGCTGGGCCGCGATCGCCGCGAGATCCTCTGGTCCGACTTTCTGCACAAATTTGTACATCGCCTCGCGCCAAGACCAGAAATCATCCTCTGCGATTCCCTTGCGCTCACCGAGCCCCGCCATGGCCCGTTGAAAGGCGTGGCTATGAAGATTTGAGAGCCCAGGGAGCGCTATATCGCCATCGCTATTGCCACCCTGCGAAGCAGAATCTGGCGTCACCTTTGAGATGACGCCTGATTTATCCACCTCAATACGGACATTCCGCGCCCACCCGTCAGGCAGCAACGCATTGTTGAAAAAGAGGTTGATCATGCTCCGGCGCCTGATAGCTTCCCGCCGATGTATAGGTCACCCCGCATAGTCTTGAACAGACAGAAGCCTCGCCCATGAGCGCAACGCAATTACTGACCAATGCGACTGTCGCGACCATGGCTCCCGGGACGCTGCCACCCTATGGCCTGATTGAAAATGCCACGATCGCCATCCGCGATAGTAAAATAGTCTTTATCGGCCCAGCCAATGAGGCGCCGGAAGCCGCATCCGTGGAGGATTGCGCCGAGCGCCTCATCACACCCGGCCTGATCGACTGCCATACGCATCTCATCTTTGGCGGCAATCGCGCCAATGAATTTGAAGCGCGCCTCAACGGCAAATCCTATGAAGAAATTGCCCGCGCAGGCGGCGGCATCCGCTCGACGGTGACGGCAACCCGCGCCGCCAGCGAAGACGATCTGGTCACATCCGCATTGCCGCGCCTCGACGCTCTGATCGCTGAAGGGGTCACGACCATCGAGATCAAGTCAGGCTACGGGCTCGACACTGAAACTGAACTGAAAATGTTGCGTGCAGCAAAACGCCTTGAGGGCGAGCGCGCGGTCCGTGTTAGAAAAACCTTTCTCGGCGCCCACGCCCTGCCGCCGGAATATGATGGCCGCGCTGACGATTATATCGACCATATCTGCACGGACATGCTGCCGGCCGCACACGCAGAAAAGCTTGTGGATGCGGTTGACGGGTTTTGTGAGGGGATTGGCTTCACGCCAGCGCAAATCACTCGCGTCTTCGATACAGCGCAATCGCTTGGTCTTCCGGTGAAGCTTCATGCGGAACAATTATCCGATCTTGGCGGCGCCAAACTCGCGGCGCGTTACGGCGCCCTTTCCGCCGACCACCTTGAATATCTCGCGCCGGAAGATGTACCGACGCTGGCCGCAAACGGGACTGTCGCCACATTGCTCCCAGGCGCGTTTTACTATTTGCGCGAAACAAAACACCCGCCGGTTGACGCTTTGCGCGCCGCCGGCGTTCCCATTGCAATCGCCACTGATTGTAATCCTGGTTCCTCGCCCCTGACCTCGCTTTTGCTCACCATGAACATGGCTTGCACGCTTTTTTCGATGACCCCGGGGGAAGCGCTTGCGGGTGTTACCCGGAACGCGGCAAAAGCCCTGGACCTGGAAAATGAGTGCGGCTCAATCGAACCTGGAAAAGGGGCTGACCTTGCGATCTGGGATGTCTCGCATCCTTCTGAACTTTCCTATTTTATTGGCCATAACCCGCTCTATAAGCGCGTTTTTGAGGGAGCCATATGACGCTTGAATTGATACCCGGCGAGGTCCGATTAGAAACCCTCGAAGAAATCTATCGAAGCGACGGGGCGGTGGCCCTTTCGCATGATTGCCACGACGCCATCAACGCGTCGGCGGCGATCCTGTCGAAAGCAGCGACCGGCGATGCGCCGGTCTATGGCGTCAATACCGGCTTTGGCAAACTCGCCAATAAGCGCATCGCCCTCGAAGATATTGAAACTCTGCAGCGCAACCTCATTCTTTCCCATTGTTCCGGTGTCGGCGACCCACTTGACGCATCTACGGTGCGTCTCGTCATGGCGCTGAAACTGGTCTCGCTGGGGCGCGGCGCTTCCGGTGTCAGAATGGAAGTCATTGCGCAGCTGGAGCACATGCTGGCGCGCGGCGTCACGCCGGTGATCCCCGCACAAGGCTCGGTCGGCGCCTCTGGCGATCTGGCGCCGCTCGCGCATATGGCGGCGGTCATGATCGGCGAAGGCGAAGCTTATTTTCGCGATGCGCGCATGCCGGCAAAAAATGCGTTACTCGCCGCCGAGATCAAACCGATTGTTCTGGCCGCCAAAGAAGGGCTCGGCCTGATTAACGGAACGCAAGTCTCAACGGCGCTCGCGCTGGTCGGTTTGTTTGACGCGTGGCGCGCGATGCAATCGGCCCTCGTCACCGGCGCACTTTCAACCGACGCCGCCATGGGCTCGGGCGCGCCCTTCCGACCCGAGATACAAGCAGTACGCGGTCATCAAGGTCAGATCGACGCCGCGCAATTCCTGCGCGCTGTGATGAGCGGCTCTGACATTCGCAACAGTCACCGCATCGATGATGAGCGCGTTCAAGATCCCTATTGCATCCGCTGTCAGCCGCAAGTGATGGGCGCGTGTATTGACCTGTTGCGACAAACAGCGAAGACGCTTGAAATCGAGTCTAATGCGGCGACGGACAATCCCCTCGTTTTTGATGATGGTTCCATTATCTCTGGCGGCAATTTTCACGCTGAACCTGTCGCGTTCGCCGCCGATCAGCTCGCGCTGGCGATCGCCGAGATCGGCTCCATCGCCCAGCGGCGCATCGCACTGATGGTCGACCCAACGCTTTCTTACGGTCTGCCGGCATTTTTGACGCCCGAGCCTGGCGTGAATTCCGGCTTCATGATTGCCGAAGTCACATCCGCCGCCCTGATGTCAGAAAACAAACAGCGCGCCGCGCCATGTTCTATCGATTCAACACCGACCTCCTGCAATCAGGAAGATCATGTCTCCATGGCGTGTCATGCGGCCTACCGGCTTGGGCCCATGAATAAAAACCTGACGCAGATCATCGGCATCGAATTGCTGACGGCGGCGCAAGGCGTTGAATTCCGCGGGCCCCTCAAGACCAGCCTGCCGCTGCAGGCCGTCATTGAAAAGCTCCGTGAAAAAGCGCCAAGCCTAAAGGAAGACCGGTTCATGGCGAACGATCTGGTGACTGCAGCCGAACTGGTCCGCCAGGGCGTCGTTACCGAAGCAACTGCCGAGGTTGCGCCGCTCAACTATCATTCAGACTGATGGAGCCGGTTTCCATTCATGAAGGCGACAGCCCGCTGATCCTTTCCGTTCCTCATGCAGGAACATTTATTCCTGCGGCCATTCGCGACCGCCTCAATAATCGCGGACGAGAAATCGCCGACACCGACTGGCATGTGGACCGTCTGTATGAAGGCCTCGTCCCAGGCGCGACGATCATCAAGGCAAATTTCCATCGCTATGTGATCGACGCCAATCGCGGTGGCGAAGATGCGAGCCTTTATCCTGGTCAGAATACGACCGGGCTCTGCCCGCTCACCGATTTTGACGGCGAACCGATCTGGCGCGAGGAACAAGCGCCCACCGCCGACGATGTGGATCAACGACGCGAGGAGTTTCACCACCCCTATCACGCCGCCCTTGAGGCGGCGATTGCCCGTATCCGCACCGCTCATGGCCGCGCCATACTCTATGATTGTCATTCAATCCGGTCAGCCATTCCCTATCTTTTCGAAGGAGAATTGCCGGCGCTCAATATCGGCACGAATGACAGCAATAGCTGCTCACCGATTCTTGAGCAGCTTGTTGCAAATGCCTGTTCTGACTCATCTTTCTCGTCAGTTCTGAATGGCCGCTTTAAGGGTGGATGGACCACACGTCACTATGGTGATCCCAAGAATGGCGTGCACGCGATCCAAATGGAAATTGCACAGCGTCTTTATATGACCGAGGCGCCGCCCTGGGATTATGACTGTGATAAAGCCGAGAATTTACGGCAGCTTTTGAAATTGATATTAGGCGCGGCTGAAAGCGCCGCCTTGAAGGGAGAGCTCTAAATGTCCGATCCCCGGAAAAACACCCGCACGGTTCGCGCGCCCCACGGGCCGGAAATCACCGCCAAGCATTGGACAACCGAAGCGCCGATGCGGATGCTGATGAACAATCTCGACCCGGATGTTGCAGAAAATCCGCACGAGCTTGTCGTCTATGGCGGGATCGGCCGCGCCGCACGGACGTGGAATGATTTTGATCGGATTGTTGAAAGCCTGAAAGACCTCAATGAGGACGAAACTCTCCTGGTGCAGTCGGGCAAACCTGTTGGCGTTTTCAATACGCATAAAGATGCGCCGCGCGTCCTGATCGCCAATTCAAATCTCGTCCCCCACTGGGCGACATGGGATCATTTTAACGAACTCGATCGCAAGGGCCTGATGATGTACGGCCAGACGCCGGCCGGAACATGGATCTATATCGGCAGGCAGGGGATCGTTCAGGGCACCTATGAAACCTTCAAAGAGGCGGGCCGACAGCATTTTGACGGCAGCCTCGCGGGCAAATGGATCTTAACCGCCGGCCTCGGTGGCATGGGCGGCGCGCAACCGCTGGCGGCTGTGCTCGCTGGCGCCTCTTGCCTTGCGGTTGAGTGCAACGAAGACAGCATCGATTTCCGCCTGCGCACCAAATATGTCGATGCCAAAGCCACAAGCCTCGACGAAGCGCTGGCGTTAATCGAAAAATGGACGAAAGCGGGAGAAGCAAAATCCGTTGGCCTTCTCGGCAACGCCGCCGATATTTTTCCTGAACTGGTCAAGCGAGGCGTCAGGCCCGATATTGTCACCGATCAAACCTCAGCCCATGACGTGACGAATGGATACCTGCCTCAGGGCTGGACGATTGCCCAATGGAAAGAAAAACGCGAGACGGCGCCGAAGGAAGTTGAAGCCGCCGCGCGGGCGTCAATCAAAATCCAGGTGCAGGCGATGCTCGACTTTTGGCATGCGGGCATTCCGACCCTCGACTATGGCAATAATATCCGTCAGGTCGCCAAGGAAGAAGGCCTCGAAAACGCCTTCGACTTTCCAGGTTTTGTGCCTGCCTATGTGCGTCCGCTTTTCTGCCGCGGCATCGGCCCGTTTCGCTGGGCCGCGCTCTCCGGCGATCCGGAAGATATCTACAAAACCGACGCGAAGGTGAAAGAACTCATCCCCGATGATCCGCATCTTCACAACTGGCTCGACATGGCGCGCGAGCGCATCGCCTTTCAGGGATTGCCTGCGCGGATATGCTGGGTCGGGCTTGGACAGCGCCACCGTCTGGGCCTTGCCTTCAATGAGATGGTGAAATCCGGCGAGCTCTCCGCGCCGGTAGTCATTGGACGCGACCACCTCGACAGCGGATCGGTCGCCTCGCCCAATCGCGAGACCGAAGCGATGAAGGACGGATCGGACGCAGTTTCCGACTGGCCTCTTCTCAATGCGCTTCTTAATTGCGCATCGGGCGCCACCTGGGTGTCGCTCCATCATGGCGGCGGCGTCGGCATGGGCTTTTCGCAACATTCCGGCATGGTGATCTGCGCCGATGGCACTGATGACGCCGCCAGACGCATCGAACGCGTGTTGTGGAACGATCCCGCAACCGGCGTCATGCGCCATGCGGATGCCGGTTATGAGATCGCGCAGGATTGTGCGCGGGAACAGGGGCTGAAGCTGCCAAGCCTCTAGGCGTTGAACCCCTGTCTAATTTTTCCACCACTCAGTGCACGCCCTATCGCGACGCTTGCAGAGATCTTTGATTTTCCGGCTTGCTGGATAAACCATCCAGGATCATCAAATCCGCCTCGGCGCTTACTATTTTTGTAATAAAGGCGGAGGTCTCGTCGGGCGACACAGACAGGCCTGAGCGCAACGGAAAACTGCCCAGATCTCTGACGAATGTGTCGGCGCCGCCTTCCAAATCCAGACGTCGCAGTGAAGCGTTATGCTGAGTTTTTCTGGCAACATAATAAAGATTGTCGCCAACGCGGTCCCAGTTACGCCAGTCCAATGCAGAAAGCCCATCTGTTATAAGTTTTTCTTGCCGCACAGGCCCCGCAAGATCCAACGCGAACAATCCGTCCGAATTCTTCTTAGCAAAAAACAGGCGCTCACCGTCGACGTCGATTGCACGGTGCCCTCCATTAAGAGAAATTTGCTCAACACGGCTCGTTGCAACATCAAGACACCAAATCTCAAACCGCCCGGTCCTATTTGACGTAAAGTAGGCTCTTTTCCCATCAGACGACCATGTTGGATTGTAATCGGAGGCCGGGTGATTGGTGAGCTTTCTTACGACCTCACCTTCTGGCGCAACCAGAAATAAATCAAAATTCCGATCCGCAAAAGCGCCAACCAAAAGCTGACTGCCATCAGGCGACCAACTTGCAGATATTATGAGGTCGACATCCAGCTCGAGAACGGTTGCGTCATCCTGACCCGTTTCCAAAATAACAAGCGCGGGCGCGTCCGATCGATCGCTGATTTGCACCAACCGCATTCCATCGGGGGAGAGATCTGGAAACCGGTCGAAACTCGACACATCTTCGAGGGTGGGCTCCGAATCGAGGTCGGCGCTGATGAGTGAAATTTTCTGTACTTTGGAGCTCACCCTGTTTGTATCATATACAACGCGCCCGCCAACCGGCGATACAGAGACAGAATTTACGTCGCCAAGCACTGTTGGAATAGGCTCTATATGGCTGTTGTTTTTTCCCGCTCGCCACAACCCGAAAGCGCTTGCACGATCAGTTGCGAAAATAAGATAAGCGCTGTCCGCTTCCCAGCTTAATCCGCGAATACTTCGCTGTCCCTTGGTGACCGGGCGAATGCGCGTTCCATTTGTCGCTGCAACATAGATATCAGCATCAAGATACGTCTCGTTGCGAACAAACGCCAATTCCATTCCATCTGGCGACACACGAACAGAAAGATCGCCTAGATGAGCCGGATTGGGAAATGTTATCTGCCGGATTTGATCCGTGCCTAAATCCAATTGGTGAACAGCAAGAGGGCCCGTTTCGCCGACACGATCAGTGAAGAATATGCTGGCGCCGGCGCGCCCCCATGACAAATCAACACGGCGTCCCGCACGGCAATTGTGGATTGCATGCTCAACACCTGATTCCAGATCAAGCCTTACGATATTACAATCTCCGGCTACGTTCGTTCGAACAAATGCCAGCTCCCGACCATCTGGAGACCATGCCGGGTTATATTCGGCGAATGGATGATCCGTAATTTTCCGTGGGCTGTAGGCGCCGATACGCTGAACATAGATGTCTGTGCTTTGCGCGCTCTCCCTGCCCCAGGCGAATGCGACGCTGTTACCATTAGGTGAAATCCTGGCGCCATTCCCGTGACCCACCATTCTCGTCAGCGTGCTTGACCGTAATAATGAATAGTCAAATTTCTGCGGCGCAGCCGGCGCCTGCGCGATGAAGAAACCAACCGTGACTACAAGCACGGCAATACCGATCATCACTGCCGACGCCGCCGAGACTATGGAAGCTGATTTACGCGGTGCAGTCGCCGGTGGGGCATCAATTTCCGCCGGATCGACGCCATTCGCGATAATGTCTTTATTCAACCGGTATCCGCGTTTCGGCACTGTTATGACCGCTTCCGCGAGCACGTCGTCTTGCGCCAGCGACCGGCGCAATCTGGATACAATTTGATTAAGGCTGTCATCGGACGCATAAATATTCGGCCACAACTGGGATATTAAGTCGGCGCGACTTAATGCGTCACCTTTTGCTGCGGTGAGCCGCAGGAGAAGATCCATTGCTTTTGGCTCGAGCCGAATTTCCGTCTGATCCTTGACCAGTCGATTTTCGGATGGGCGAAGTCGCCAGCCATTGATCAGCAAATTGCAGGTATTTTCATCTTCGGCCGAAACAGGAAAAGGTAATACTGTCTCGCCCTCTAGTGATTGCGCATCGGCAATAATACCGGATTGCTGTTCCATAAGCCGCGCTACACCGCTTCGGTTTGTCATTCTATTGGCAATAAGCTTTGCCGTACCCACCGCAAAGCATGCAGACTATACGCCATTTTGTGAAAGGATTTGCGTCGCACCGAAAATGAATGATCACGACTTAGTGAGCGCGCAATTCGATGCTACCCGAAAGACGTGCTTGTCGCTTCACGACGCTTTTTGAAAATGTCTGAGCTGCCTAAGCGCTTCAATTATGTATTTTTCGACGCTGCTTTGCGAAACATCCATTTTTCGCGATATCTCAAGATAGGTGAGACCGTGAAACCTGTGATGCTTGAACGCGCGACGATTTTTCAGCGGTAGCTTTTCGATGGCTTCCAGAATGAAGGACGCCTCTTGTTTTAGAAGAATGATTTCCTCCGGGGATTTGTCATTTGACGGCAGTTCATGGAGGGGCTTCATTTCGTCCGGGTCATCGGCGAAGACATTTTGATCACGATGTCGTGAGCGGCGCCTCAACTCATCCGTCGCCAGATTTTTAACAGTCTTGAAGAACAGGCCCCTCGGGTGAACCACCAATTGCGTCTTGCTGTAATTCCATACCTTAACAAAGGCGGTTTGAACGATATCGGCGGCAGTCTCATTGTCGCCAACGATGTTGGCGACAATCTTGTGAAGCACTTTCTTGTTCTCATCAAAAGCGCACATGATGTCGTTTTGCGCCTCAGTGTGCGCCTTTTCAACGAAGTAGACATTGTGCTCTGTAGTTGAGTTTTTTCTGGACATCCCCCCATACGGGAACATGTGTTATGGGGCGAAGCCTGATAATTTCCTGATATTTTCCGATTATTTTTCTGAAGACGCGTAAGGGCCGTCCTTCAATAATGCTAACGCCGACAAGCAGGAACTCGCCAAGAACCGCGAAGCACATGGCGTTCTCACGGCCTCAGACACTTTTCCTTTCTATCAAGTGACAGCATCCTTCAATGCCGGGTCGCGTTTTGATGATCCTTTGATCATTGAGGGGTTCAGCGTTTAGACCGTCTTCTGAATATCCAGTTGGACGTACTCCTCCGAGGCGTTGCAGCTGAACCCGAGAAAGCGCCAGAGGGTATTCTCTTAGGATGTCCCCGGGGGATGTCTTCTGGCGCGGTGGGTACTTTTTACCGCCACGCGGTCTCCCCCTCGCACAACCAAGCATCCATCGTCTGTGCATGATCACTCAGTTTGCACCACCGGCGACAGGTCTTGTTGCAAAGTTACAACAACAGGCGCCGGCCTGTTCCGGAAAGAGCGAACGTCGACGTCTTCCTAATAAGACGCTGACCGATAGCGGGGCAATTTCTCGGAGGCGAGCAGCGTCGAAAGTCAACAAAAGAGGGAATTTCACAAGATGAAAAACAACAGAAAATATCACTTGCTACGCACAACAATGCTGTCCGGCGCTGCAGCAGCGGCGGCGTTGCCTGCCTTTGCGCAAGACGGCGATGCGGACGATACAATCGTCGTCACCGGCACACGCATTCAACGTGAAGATTTGAATGCGCCAAGCCCTGTCACCACGGTGAGTTCGGAACAGCTGGTATTGACCAACACCGTCAATTCAGAACAATTTCTAAATACGTTGCCGCAGGTTGTTCCAAGCCTTGATCAAACGTCCAATAACCCGGGTGATGGCTCGGCTTCTGTACGATTGCGCGGGCTCGGCGCAGGCAGAACGTTGATTTTGGTAGACGGCGCCCGTTTTGTGGGCAAGGGGGCAACTTTTGAAGTTGACCTCAACAACATTCCCTCGGTTCTGGTGGAGCGAATTGACGTTGTCACCGGCGGCGCCTCCGCGATTTACGGATCGGATGCTGTGGCAGGCGTTGTCAACTTCATCCTGAAGAAAGATTTCGAAGGCGTTCAGCTTGACGTATCGCATGAACTTTCAGCAGCCGGCTGGGATGCAAACACCACAAACATTGCCATCACCGCAGGCGGCAACTTTGCTGACGGCCGCGGTAATGCAGTTGTCTTTGCCTCGTACACCAATCGTAAAGCGCTGTTCCAGGCAGATCGTTCGTTCTCAAGCGATACGTTCTTTGATCAGGGCCCTGGCGCAACAACGTTCGGAAGCGGTGGTTCTTCAAACATTCCCGAAGTTCGCTTCCGCGGCGCGACATCGTCGAACTTTAATATTGCCCCGGAAACTATTGACCCGGCTTGTGGCGCCGGCAACTCAAACAGCTGCTCTGGTTTCCGAAATGCCGGTGGCTCAGGCGCCGCAGGCGACATTCGCGGCCTTCGCTTCACCGGTACGCAAACAGACCTTTATAACTATGCGCCAGCGAACTATTTGCAACTGCCACAGGAACGCTACAACATCACCGCGATGGCGTCCTATGAGATCAATGATCACATCGAAACCTATATGCGCGGCGTGTT
Source organism: Hyphococcus sp. (assembly GCA_021776335.1). Classification (GTDB taxonomy): domain Bacteria; phylum Pseudomonadota; class Alphaproteobacteria; order Caulobacterales; family Parvularculaceae; genus Hyphococcus. The sequence continues at coordinate 559,738 of JAJFGB010000009.1, read as the reverse complement.
TTCTGAGTCAGTTGTCGACAGCCAGCTAGCCCCGACACCAACGGGCGCTATTCCTGTAACAATCAACATCGACAACCCGGCCATTCCGGCTGCGTTGCTGGCGGTGATCACTGGCGATACAGGCTCTTATTCTGGCGGCCCGACGGCAAATATCCGTTTCCACAAGCGATTTGAAGAACTTGGTACGCGAAATTCCTTGCGTGACACAGCTGGCTTCCAGATTCTCACTGGCGCCCGCGGCGATCTCAATGATCAGTGGTCTTATGACACATTCATCAACTTCTCACGCTCGACGGTCAATAACATCCAGACCGGCAACGTCTCGACTTCTGCTGTTCAAGCCGCTGTTCTGTGCGACACTGGCCCAACAGCTGTCGCAAGTGGTTGTACAGCGCCTTATCTCGACATCTTCGGCGGACGGGGCGGTGTATCCACGGCGGCAGCGGCGTTTGTCGGTCGTACCGGCGCGCAGTTCGACGAAGTCGAGCAGACCCAGTGGGTCGGTACGCTTGCCGGCAATCTCGATGGTCTTCGATCGCCATTTGCTGAAAATGGCGTGGCGCTGGTTGTTGGCGCTGAATATCGTGAACTATTCGCACGGTCGGTGCCGGACTCAGTTCTCGGTCCGGATGTTCGCGGCTTTAACGCCTCGCTTCCGGTTGGCGGTCGCTATGACGTCTATGAAGGCTTCGGCGAAATCCAAATCCCGATCGTTACGGACAAGCCTTTCTTCGACAGCTTCGTGATCAACGGCGCGTATCGTTACTCCGACTATTCCATCGCGAATGTCGGCGGCGTGCACACTTTTGCAGTTGGCGGCGACTGGGCGCCAATTGAGGAAGTTCGTTTCCGGGCGCAGTTCCAGCGCGCGGTTCGGGCGCCGAACATCGCAGAGCTGTTTCAGGCGTTTACGAATGGTTTCCCGACAGCAACGGATCCGTGCTCTTCGGGTTTCGGCAGCTTTTCGCCTGCAACGCTTACCTCGACCTGTACGGCGACAGGCGTTCCGGCGGCAAATATCGGGGCTGGCTTCCAGTCCAACGGTCAGATCCAGATCCTTGGCGGTGGTAATCCAAACCTCTTCCACGAAACGGGTGACACGCTGACCATTGGCATGGTCTGGCAGCCTTCGGCGATTGAGGGCCTCACGCTTCAGGTTGATTATTATGACATCTCGATCGAGAACGCGATCACAACGATCCCGCTACAGACCGTTCTGAACGAATGTCACCTCAACAATATCGCCAGCCAGTGTGCTATTCTTGGCGCAGCGCGTGATCCGGCAACAGGTGAACTTGGCGGCTCGCCGGCAACCTCGCCTCGCCTCGGGGCTGTTAACGCCGGCAGCATCGACACCAGCGGTATCGATGTGAATGCCAACTACTCTATGGATGCGTTTGGCGGCACGCTCGGGTTCCAGTATTACGGGACCTATATCCTGACCAACACGTTCCAGTCATCGACGACATCACCTGTCGTTGAGTGTGCTGGCTTCTTTGGTCCGCAGGTCTGCGTCGGCGGCAATGAACCGGTGCCGGAATACAAGCACACGGTGCAGGTCACCTATCTTCAGGGGCCTGTGACTGCGAGCTTGCGCTGGCGCGCCCTTTCAGGGATTGATTCCTCTGTGACGGGTCTTTCAGATCTTTCCGATGACATCGGCTTCTTCAACTATATCGATGTCACGACCCAATATGCAGTCAATGAGCATCTCGACCTGACCGTTGGTGTCAAAAACATCACTGGCAAGGACGTGCCGATCGTTGGCTCAACGGTTAACGAGCAAGCCAACACCTGGCCGGCGACCTACACACCATTTGGTCGTCAGCTGTTCTTCGGCGCATCGCTCCGCTTCTAGAGCGCCGCGCGAAAAGTGGGAACCGGTTTTCGCGCTAAATGGCGCGACCAACAAGAACTATAACAAAATGCCTGGCTGACATTTAGCGCATTTTGTTATAGGTGATAAACCGATACGACTATGGGAAACGGCGGGCCTCGGCCCGCCGTTTTTTGTTGAACGGGGCTGAGGCTGCCGCAATGCCTGCCTATAATGGAATAGATCCGCCATGGCGCTTAGTCTTCGCCTGCGGGCCAACTGACGCGGGCTGGCGGATGGTTTACCCATCGTCTTTTTTTCGATTCATGGGTAAAAGGCACCGATGCAGTACCTATTCGAAAACTTCGTTCTCGATGTCAAAAAACATGAGCTGCGGCGGGATGGCGGCCTCGTTGCGGTTGAGCCCCAGGTTTTCGCCTTGCTGATCCACCTTATTGAGCAACGCGAGCGCGTTGTTTCCAAAGATGAACTGATCGAGGCTATCTGGGATGGTCGCTTCGTTTCGGATTCGGTTGTCTCCAGCCGCATAAAATCGGCGCGCAAGGCGCTGGGCGATGACGGCCGCACCCAGCAATATATAAAGACAACCCATGGAACCGGATTTCGGTTTATTGCTTTGGTCAAAACGGAAACCCCGAATACGGACGCAAGCCCACAACCGGCAGACGTCTCGGAGACAACAACAGCGATAGCGGCAGATGCGCCGCCAACGCAAAAGCTTCCAAAACCGGCGATGCTTGGCCTCATCGCTGCTGCCATCGCTTTAATTGCGCTCTTTGTCTGGAATATGCGCACTCCAGCGGGCGATGCGGAAACGCAAACCACCGCAAGCGTCCAAAGCGATGGTGCTGATGCGCAATCAAGTGCGATTGAAAACTCCGAACCTGCATCAATTGCGGTGTTGCCGTTTGATGATTTCTCGCAAGCCGGCGATCAGGAATATTTTGCCGACGGCATCGCTGAAGAGCTTTTAAACGTATTGGCGCAGGTCGAAGGATTGCGCGTCACGTCGCGCACATCTTCATTCGCGTTTAAGGGGCGCGGCGCCAGCACCGGCGAAATCGCTGAAGCCCTTAGTGTCAGCCACATCCTCGAAGGCAGCGTACGCAAAGCCGGCGAGACCTTGCGCATCACAGCGCAGTTGATTGATGCACGAAGTGATCAGCATGTGTGGTCGCAAACCTATGACCGTGCGCTAACCGCGGAGAACCTCTTTGCAGTACAAGACGAAATCTCGCGCGCCATCGTTGCCGAACTCCAGGGCCGCATTGACTTTCCCGTTGCGAATAGCGCACTGCAAACGGCATCGACGGAAGCCTATGACGCTTATTTGCGCGGGCGCGGGTTGATTGCAACGCGCACTGAAACGTCCATCAATGAAGGGATTACCGCACTCAATCGCGCTGCGGAACTCGATCCGAACTTTGCACCGGCGCAGTCGGCGCTGGTTGAAGCCTATGTGCTCGCCTTTTCTTATGCCGGACTAACGAATGACGAAGCTGGAGCGCTGGCGGCGCCCCATGCGGAGCGGGCACTGGTGCTCGCGCCCGATGCGCCGGAAACACTCGCGGCGAAAGGCCGGGCCCTAACGGTGTTTGAACATGATGAAATTGGCTCGATTGACTATTTTACGCGCGCCATCGCCGCCAATCCGAATTTCGCTGACGCCCACCGATTTTTGGGCCTGGCGCAAAGCAATCTGTTGCTGCTTGACGACGCCAAGGCGTCGTTTGAGACGGCGCGCCGGCTTGATCCCCTCTCCGCGGTTATTTATGCGAATTTGTTTCGCGTCTATTGGGACAAGGATGATCTCGACGCCATGGTGGCATTGGGCGAATTAAACATGCGCCTTAACGCGACAAGCGTTTTTGCCCGGCGCATTATGGGCGGCGCTTCACGGGAAAGCGGCGATTACGCCGCTGCCCATCGCCTGTTTAAAGATAATGAAGGACTAAACGGCGGTAGTCGTCAGCAACTCGGTATTCTTTATCATCACATTGGCCGCGATGATCTCGCCGCCCCTTATACCGACGCGTATCTAAAAGCGCTCGCTGCATTGCGCGATGGCGACAATCCCCGCGCCGCCGAACTGGTGCACGGCGACTATGTACTGGAAGAAGTCGCGATCTTGCGCTGGGCGGGAATGCGAGGCGCAGCCTTTGCGCTGATCAAAAATGATATTGTCAGGCGCAATCTACTATCGCCTGATGCGCAGATCGCAGCGCGCGACCAAACCTTTGACATCTATTACACAGACATATTGAGCGAAAACAACGATCCTGCGGCAGAGACATTCCGCGCAAAACTTGGCGCGCGGTTTGATGACAAGGCGCCGGCGGATTTTCGCCTGCGCGATAGCCTATATGCAGGCGCTCTGTGGCAGATGTTAAACGGCAGGGAAACGGCAGCGCTTTTATGGCTCGACGCACTGATCGAGGCCGGTCATGTCTGGCCGGAAATAGTGTTCGAGCCTTTGTTCGATCCCGTTCGTGAAACGGCAGATTTTCAAACCCGCGCCGCACGCCTCGAAGCAAACGCCGCCCGCCACCGCGCCGCCATCGAGACCCAATTAGCTGATCCCGATGACGGTTGGGTTACGCCCTGAAGCTCAATCAAGGCCGGGCAAGTCATTCGGCGCCTTTCGCGGCGCTCTGTGTTGGCGCTCTAAAGCGGCGCCATTCTTCGAAGATCTATTCAGCCTTCCTGGCACTGCACACCACAAACTCGCCGGGTATTTCATACCCATTGGAATTTTTGTAAGGCGCAATAGATGCAAGATATTCCTGTTTTGCCTCCGCACGCGTTGCCTCATCAAAGCGGCCATAGGCAAGCGCCACCGGCCCGCCAGTGAAAGCGGCGGTAATCGCATTTTCGTCATTAGCAAAGGGCAGCACTGTTGAAATGCGCTCTTCCTTTATGTCGGTAAAGCCTGCTTCTTTCAGTTCATTCGCCATGACGCTGCCGGTCCCCATACGAAAAAACATCGGGCAGACTTCCGATTGCACCCGTGCATCAACGATCGGGAAAATATCAGCCCAACCGCAATTTTTCCTTGCACCCCAGACCGCAAATACTGCTCTGCCGCCTGGTTTTAAAACCCGAAGCGATTGCCTGAATGTATTCATCGGCTCCGGGAAATACATGAGCCCCAAGGCGCAGGTAACAAGATCAAAACGTTGATCGTCAAACATATCGAGCATTTCACCGTCAGCACGGGTCGCTTCAATATTCGTGGCACGAATTGCATGGGCGACCGCTTCAAGCTCCTCGACCATTTTTTCCGAAATGTCGGTTGCTACCAGACGCCCCTCAGGACCGATCGCCTGCGCCAGCGGAAAACTGACAAGGCCGGTGCCGCAGGCGAGATCAAGCACGTCTTCGCCTTTCTTTGCCTCGGCGGTTTTCAACAGGCGCGACTGCACCAGCGCCAGACTGGCTTTCCATCCCGCTTCGTAATCGTCTACGGCTTTATCCCATCCATATCGCTGGATGCGGCGTTGTAATTGACTACGCATAGCTAACGGTACCTTCTGCAATAAATTGATCGGCATTTGCGATTTCAAGATTCATGTGGATTTTCTGTTCATTTGAATAAATATCGAAGAGCGGGCTGTATTTTAGAGACCGCGCGATCACATCTTCGATGTCTTCCCGAGGCGCATTGGTGCGCACGCAAATTGTCAGCCGCGTATCGAGAAAGCCGGGCGCGATTTTATCATCAACACCCATTTCACCGCGTGCATCAACGTCCGCCTCTAGCTGCACATCGACATAATCTATTTTTATATCAGCACGCGCCGCCCAGAGCTTGACGCCGATCGCAATGCACGATGTCAACGCACTCCGCACGAGCGCACCGGGCGTCGGGCCGGCCCCGCCGCCGCCAATTGAGGGCGGCACATCGACGACCATATCGAGATGCTTTTCGCGAACATGACACAGCGTACCGTTTTCGATCACTGCCGAATTTGTGTGGGTATATTGACCTATCGCCGGGCGCATAGTCACCGCTTTGGTCGAGCGGGCGAGCGCGTCTCTTGTAAATTCAAGCGTTTGCATTTTTTTGATCCTTGTTTTTAGTTTGTTAAAAGAGAATTCGCCTCACGCAGCTTTGGCAGCAGCGCCGTCGAGGAAATTCATAAGATGAGCCGAAAGGTCGTGCGCATCATCGCCAACACCATCAATCAAAGTTGATTTTCGGCGGCGCATGAACGGCAAGCCCATCGCATAAAGACCCGGCGCATCGACAACGCCGCCCTGATGCTGCAGCCTGCCCCTGCCATCGAGCACGGGAACGTCCAGCCAGGAATAATCGGGCCGGTAACCTGTCGCCCAAATCACGGTTTTGATATTGGCGTCGGCCAGATCAAGATTAAGAAGCGGCGTTTCAGGCACCCTGGTCGGCATCAAGCGATAAGACGCTTCAACGTCGACCTCCATGTGCTTGATCGCGATCCACTCATCAATCGCCTGCAGCAATCGGTTCATTTTGAGGTCAGCAAGAGCACAGACATTAGCAAGCGACCCGGAAAACTGCGCGGCGGCATTGGCAAAGCCCATCAGCCTGCCGGCGACAGTGACGCCTTCGGCCTGCAGGCTATTCAAACTGATCGTTTCGTGGGCCGGGCTGCCGATCAGCTGCATCGACGGCACATGGCGCACGCGGGTGACGTCATCTACGTCATCGATCCCGAGATCGAGGGCGCCCGTGACATCCATCCACCACTTTATGTCCTTGCCACGATAGCTGCGCGGCGTTCTTATATGTTCACCGGTCGCCAAAGTGACTTGGCGGCCTGCGCGCTGTATTTCACTGGCGAGTTGCACGCCGGTCGCCGATCCGCCGACAACCAGCACGCCGCCCTCTTCCAGCATTGCCGGATTACGGTATTGCATGGGTGTTACTGAAGTGACGCCTTTGGGCATCGCTTCCGCGGCATGCGGCACATTTGCGATGTTGCAGGCGCCCGATGCAAGCACGACGCTGCGGCAACGCCAGTCGCCCTCGCTGGTTTTGACGATGTAACCGTCAACATGCGGGCTGACGGATAAAACTTCTGTTTCACATTCTACCGGTGCATTGAACGATGTCGCATAGTCGCTGAGGAAGTCGATCGTTTCCGGCATGGTGCGATAACCGTCCGGATCAGATCCGGTATAAGCAAAGCCGGGCAGCCGGCTTTGCCAGTTCGGGGTCAGCAAGCGAAGCGAATCCCATCTTTCCTTGCGCCAGGAATTAGCAACCTGACCGCGTTCAAGAATGACATGCTCCACGGACAACGCCGCCAAATGACGGCTCATGGCCAATCCGGCTTGTCCTGCGCCGATGATGATTGTGGTTGTGCATCTCATGGGATTCGCTCCTTTTGCTTTTCACCGGCCTCTATTCGACAGTGACGAAAACGTTGGTTGGGTTGGTGATGATGTCGAAAACCGCAGAGCGTTTTTGCGATTGAGCAACCAGCGCTTTGATGTCTTCGTCGCTGGCTTCGGCATCGATATTGTATTTGACGCGGATCGCGTTGAAGCCGTTGCGGATCGCCGGGTCAGCGCCAAGAATGCCGAGGATGCTCATGTCGCCTTCAAGCGTCGCCTTGACCGAGTTCAGCTGGATGCCGCGGTTCTGGGCGACCGCCGCGATGCCGGCAGTGAGGCAGCCAGCGAGACCGGAAAGCACAATCTCAACCGGTGTCGGGGCGTGATCTTCAGAAGCAAAAACGGCCGGGTGATCGGTTTCGACCGCGAAGGTCTTTTCCCGGGCCTGATCTTCGCCGAGGCCGAAAAAGCCGCTGATCTCGGTTTTGCTGTGCGTGCCGTTGATCCATTCGCAAGCAGCTTTCCAGGTGAACTCGGCCGCCTGAGGCATGGCTTCGAGATCTTTGCGGGCGCCCAAAAGAGCTTCGACATTGACGCCGTTCTGAACGGCTGTTTGTAGTTCTGACATGGTTTTCTCCAAAAATTATTGTGTGTCGCCAATCGACGATGTGACCCGTATCGACGCCGCCGCCATGAGGCTTGCAGACGCCGTGATGGGTTCTTGGAGAAGTCTTGAATTTAGTTTGAAGATCGCCCTACAGGGCTGTTTTTATTGAATGTTATTATTATTTTGCAGAGTGTATTTTCCGCAAAAAAAGCTTTTCAAGCGTTGAGAGGACGCTCAGAAACGCATTTTTTGAGAGCCGCGCGGGACCAAAGAATGGTCTTTCGGACTGACAGGCCTCTCTTTGCCTGCCGTTCACCGATGGTCATCAGTCTCACTCAGGGCCGCATCTTCAGCGATTCGATATTTTTGGATTTCACGTAGTCGCGGGACTATTCATCACCGTCCAAAATCAGATCTGCATCTCGATCAATGCCCATGCGCTGACCTGAGCCCCATGGAACACAGGTAAAGGTCAGGTTGGACGCGCGGGTTCCGAGCATCGCCAGAAGATCATCCAGGGTCACTTCTGAAGCGGACATTAAATCCGGTTGAAATCTCTGGATTTGATCCATCAGGAATCCCGCCGGTCGGCCATCGACCACGCCTTTAACAATGAGATCACATTCCGGCGTCGGATTGGTCACCAGCCCTCTTGCAACCAGTAAATCAATCCGGCTTCGCACGGCGCTGATATTGGTCGTATTAACCGTCACTTGCTGACCAACGATGGGCGCCTGTTCCGTTGGAAACGCAAACAGGAATGCTCTGATTTCCGCAAGTACATTAGGCGCCAGACCAAGGTCGGCGACGGCGAAGTTGCCGCTCGTCGCGCCGTTATGATTATAGCCAAACCCCCGGACCTGCGGGCCTCTTTCCGGCGGCGTTTGAAAACCAAAGCCAAACATGCCCACTTTCTGATATTGGTCGCGAAAGTGCGGTATCTTAAAATTACGTTCCCCAGGCTGACTATTATCGGACAACAAACCGCTGCTGCCAAAAATGCCGGTAGCCGGACTTAGCGTATGGCAAGTCCGGCAAACCTCCCGTTGTCCTGTCTGCACTCGAACAAGCCCCTGATTAAAATGAGCAAAGCCCCGTTGCTCTTCTCCAGTGAGGCCGTTGTCCAGGGCCCGAATAGGATTAGGCGGATAGGTGAGCGCCATGGCAAAGTCAGTAAATTGCTGCATTTCTGTATTGGACAATTCCCCGCTCCGCCCCATGAGCGCGACAAACGCTTCATTAAATTCCTTAAATGCCGCTTCTTCCAGCGTTTCGCCGCCTACCCGGTTTTGGCCCGTCCGGTCGCCGCGCCAATGCATAGGGCCGTGCCCCGTCAGGCCGCGCATGGACTGGGTTGTCATGGGGCCTTTCATTGAATGAAACGTGTTCGGGAGAGCCGGAGGGGAAATACTGATAAATGCATTGGGGTTATTTTTGACACTGCCTTCAGGCTCACCCAAATCCCAGGAAAGCGCATCATTGTCGCCGAACAAATGGCAAGAGCCGCAGGAATCATTTCCGTTTCCGGAGGTCAGCCGAGCATCATATTGAAATGGTCGGCCGTCCACGACGAAAGAAGGTTCCGGATTTGGCAAACTAGTGTGGTCGATCTCTGAATTGGTAATCAAATTTATGGTCGATAATCCATTATCGAAACGTGTGTAAACATAGGCCCGGTTGTTTGGTTCATCGAGAACAATGCCTGCAGGACCGCCGCCAGTGATATCGATATGATCGGATGCCTGCGGTGTGAAACTGTCATTCTTCAGCGCCAGGGATGAAAACACGCCGACTTTGGACGAACCGAATGCCGTTACATAGGCTGTTAAACCATCGGCGGTGAAAGCCAGCTCCATGGGCATAGAGAGGCTTCGGTCGCGGTCGGACGCCGAACCGCCAGTCTGCGCACGATCCAGATGTTTGTTAAGATTGCGGGTTTGAACGCCACCGGCGCTGATGACGGTCACCCGGTTTTCCGTCAGGTGGCCGTTTACGGTCGTACTTCTGCTTCCGTCTCCCGCAAAGCGGATATGATTGCGCGCCTCGATATTGGTGACAAAAATATCGCCACTTAGCGGTTGCACCGCCATGTTCATCAATGTGGTCCCCACACCCGACCAGCGGTCCACCTCAACTGGTAATGCAGCATCCGCATCAATCGAGAACACATCAAAATCAGGTAAGGAAAACGGCACTGCAACACTAAGATTGCGACCGCCGTCATCCACCCAACTTGATCCATTGAACCTCAAAATGGCGCCGGTATCGGGCGCCGCAACGCCGTTAATGTCTGTTGTGGGCGGGCTTTTATTCAGATTTGATGGCCCAATGACCGTTGTCTTGTTTCCGGACCGGAAAATCCCTGCGTAAACTGTAGATTGATCGGCACTCACCGCAAGCGGACGAGGCGTATCGCCAAAAACAGTCAAAACCGTTTCAGGGGACCCTCCCACGGAGGACCCGAGATTTGCACTGTCGAAGACCCAGATATCCGCGCGCCCAATAGCGGGTGTCGTTAACGCCGGGTCGACCGGACTGTTTTGCCCCCGGTGCGCCGTGGTCACAAAAACCCGTTCTTTTCCGTTGCCGGCAACGACAATATCCCTGGGTTCATCACCGACATACAGGGTGCGGACAACCTCCGGTATGCTCAAAGAGATATCCACGACACTGATACTGTCCGAAATATGATTGACGACCCAAATCAAACCATCACTGGTTTGGGCGAGAGCAACAGGTTCAATCCCAACCGGAACAGAATGGCGGTGGGTCAAGCCGCCCGGATCGATGTCGAAAATTTCGATACGGTTGTCCGGAATATTGGCGATAACAAGCGAAGACCCGCCATTTGTTATCAGAACAGGCCGCACCGGCGCACTTTCAAACAACACATAATTTCGGGCGCCAAAAACCGGTCTGGGTCCGGCGAGGCTTGTCGGTGTCGTCGTCCCGCCGCCGCCTGAACCACTCCCGGCTGGAGGCGTTGCAGATCCGCCGGAAGGTGAAGACTGTCCGCATGCCGCCAGCGCGAAAAGCGCGACCGCCGCTAAAATCTTTTTGGAAAAGTTATGATAAACCCGTGCCGGCATTTTGCCCCCGCTCTACAATCAGCGCTCTAAACCACCCCGAGTTTTAAGACAAAAATTGCAGCAAATTCTGGCAGAAATTCAGGTAATTATACCATATTGGTCTGACTTTTAATAGCTGAACTCCGCGCTCCTGAGCCTGAGGTTTCACCTCACAAAACCGGCATTTGAACCAGGCGCATTTTCCGGCTATACTATTATTCAGCGAACCGCAGCGCGCGCATTGGCCGAGAAAAATGGCCGCCTTAAGGTGTCAGCGCAAACCGGGGAGCGCCTTGCCGTCGAGTAAAACGACAGCCTCAAGGTGTTCCGGCGCAACTGATGGAAGTCGCTTTGGCGTCGAGAAAAACGACGGTTCAGCGCTTTGTATAGTGCGAGTTCGAAACCAGTGACGACATTCCCAGCGCTTATTGCTGATTTGTTCAGCAAACCATTTGCCATGGAAAGTTCTCATTTTGAGTTCCCGCACATTTGCGCCAACAGCAACCTCGCGGCGGCGCAGCGCCATCACCGGTTGACACAACCGGCGGCGGAAAGGCCTGAAAAGGATTGACCATGTCTGCAATACGCCCCACTCGAAAACTCTCTATCGCCAATATTCGCGCCCAAAAAGGCGGCGAACCGATTATCTGCCTTACAGCTTACACAGCGATGATGGCCGAGGTGCTGGACCCACACGTTAATGTGCTGCTTGTGGGCGATTCCGTCGGAACGGTTCTTGGCGGCCATGACACGACCATACCGGTGACCGTTGATGAGATGATCCACCACGCGCGTTCCGTGATGCGCGCGAGCCCGAAATCTCTTGTGGTCGTTGATGTTCCCTTTGGCAGCTATGAAGCAAACCCTGAACAGGCCTTTGAAACATGCTCACGCATATTGAAAGAAACTGGCGCCGACGCCGTCAAACTCGAGGGCGGCGTTACCCAGGCGCCGACAATTGAATTTTTGATAAAGCGCGGCGTCCCGGTGATGGCTCATATCGGCCTTCGGCCGCAGGCCGTCAGAGCGACCGGTGGCTATCGCATTGTTGGCAAAACCGACGAAGAATGCGCGAGCCTGAAGCAAGACGCAGACGCAGTGACCAATGCTGGCGCCTTCGCCGTTGTACTTGAGGGCGTTGTTGAGTCCCTTGCGGTAGAAATAACAACACAAATCGCCATTCCCACCATTGGCATCGGCGCCTCGCCGCTCTGCGACGGGCAAATTCTTGTCACAGAAGATTTACTGGGCATGTTTGAGCGCACGCCCAAATTTGTGCGGAAATTTGCAGACTTGCGAACAACAATATCCGGTGCTGTGAAAGATTACGCCGATGAAGTGCGCGCCAGAACCTTCCCTTCAGAAGAAGAAACCTATTCAGGCGACAAGCCGGCAATCCCGTTGCGATTTAAGAAGGCTCAGCCCCTCAAGCACTAGCCGGAATATTATCGATGAGCCGGGTCCGGCCAATCCAGGCGGCCGCCAGCAGCCTTGCGGGTTGATCCGGTTTTACAATATGCGTCAGGGTCGCCGCATCGGTCATGTTGAGATAATCCACCTTTGAAAAACCCGCGTCTGTCAGCCGCGTGGACGCCCATTCGCTGATCACCGGCCAATCGCTCTCCCCCTGAAGGAATATTTCCGCCGCAAGATTGAGGGTTTCAAACAGTTTAGGCGCAATGGCGCGCTCAGACGAGGAAAGATATTGATTGCGCGATGACATGGCGAGGCCGTCCGTTTCGCGAATGATGGGCGACCCGACAATCTTCACGTCAATATCAAGGTCGCGCGTCATGCGTCTGATCACCATGAGTTGCTGATAATCCTTCTCGCCAAATACCGCGAGGTCAGGCGCAAGATTGATCAAAAGCTTGGCGACAATCGTCGCCACCCCGTCAAAAAATTGCGGCCGCGTGACCGCACAATGATCTTCGCCGACCCCCGCGACGGAAATTTTTGTCGAGAAGTCTGGCGCAAACAAATCCGTGTGCTCGGGCGCAAAGACAAGGTCACACCCTTGCGCCTCCAGCAACGCGAGATCGTGATCCATATCCCGAGGATAGGTTTTAAAATCTTCATTAGGGCCGAATTGAAGCGGGTTCACAAAGATTGTCGCGACAACGCGGTCGCTATGTTGTTTCGCCGTGTCGATAAGCGAGAGATGCCCTTGATGGAGCGCGCCCATTGTGGGAACGGCGCTGATGCGCTTGCCGGCGCTGCGCCATTTCGCAACCGCGTCTCGAATTTCCGGCTTTGTCTTGACGATAATCATGGTTGGCAACCGATCGTTGATTGAAGAAGGCGGTAATTCTCGCGATACCGAGAGACTACCAGTCTACCAGATGTTTCAAGGCAATTATGTCAAGATTTTTCGATCACATCATAATCAGGCCAGGCTGCCGCCAGAAACGCTTCATAAAGGCCTTTGAGTTTTGGGTCACCCGTGAGGCTCGCAAGGTTCTTGTCGACCGTCGCGTTGTCATGGCGGGCAATCGGTCCCGTGAGCGATGACGTCGGATTTTCGACAAAACCCTCGAGGATACTGCCGAGATAGCTAGCCATGATCTTTTCCGGCGGCATGCCAGTATAGACGGCAAGTTCCTTTGCGGTTTCGTTCCACAGATAGCTGGCGAGGTTTCCGCTCAACACAGCAAGGGCGTGATAACGGGCACGATCACCATCGGCGATTTCAAAATGCGGGTTTGGCGCTCGCGGAAAAACATCGCCAAAGGAAGCCCCGCCCGACGGGCACGCAAAGGCAATCTGTTCCATCGCCCCAACCGACAGCAATGATTTCGGAAAAGAATACAGCGGATGAAAGCCAACCATACCGTCAATGCTGACCGCGCCGGAAAAATGAACCGCTGTTTTAGCCCTAATCTCATCACGCCATTCATCATGCCAGGGTTGCAGCCTATCGTCAGGAATAGCAGCGGCAATAATCTCTGCATTGTCTATAAGCTGCGCACATTCTCTGCGCATTGTTTCCGCCTGGGTCCGGGATATGAGGCTGACATCATGACCGAGATGTTCCAGATAGGACGCCATATTCGCGCCAACGCGGCCCTGCCCGAAAATCGTGTAACGCGTCATCACTCTTCCCAAGAAATGAACATGAAACAACGGTTCGGCGGCATGCCGCCAAATCGCTTCTGCTACGTAAATAGCGCCTATTTTCGATACAGGCTTTTGAAAAAGTAGTGAACCCTGATAACATCGTTTCCGCTACCCCTGGATATTCGATGGTGGCTTCACACGACTTGCCAGTTTGAGAATTGAATGACCGCCAACCATGATGCGACCCACAATCGCCTAATTGGCTGGATCGGCAGGCTGGTCTCTGTCGGTTTTTTTGCGATGGTCGCGTTCTCCACGGTTGCGCAAGCTGCTGGGACGCTGCGGGTCGGCGTTCAGCTGGAACCGCCTAATCTCGACCCCACCGCCGGGGCCGCTGCGGCCATCGATGAAATCGTCTATGCCAATATCTTTGAAGGCCTCACCCGCATCACCGAAAACGGTGACGTTGCATCAGGGCTCGCATCTTCATGGACGGTCTCCGATGACGGCAGGGTTTATGATTTTACCTTGCGTGAAGGCGTCCAGTTTCACGACGGCACATCATTTGACGCGAGTGATGTTGTTTTCACCTTAGATCGCGCACGGGCGCCGAACTCTTCCAATGCACAACGGGCGATATTTGCGCTGATCGAAAATGTCGCCGCCATCGCGCCTCATCTTGTGCGCATTACGCTGAAAGAACCCCTCGGCGCGCTTCCAACCTATCTCGGCTGGGGTGACGCTGTCATCGTGGCGCCGGAAAGCGCAGCCGACAATGCAAGTCACCCCATTGGCACAGGCCCCTTTCGATTTCAGCGTTGGCGTAAAGGCGCCTCGGTTACGCTTAACCGCAATGAAAACTATTGGGGAACACGCCCGCCGCTCGATCAAATTGAGTTTCTTTTCATTCCTGATCCAACGGCGGCATTCGCGGCATTGGTGGCGGGGGATGTCGACGGTTTTCCGAACTACCCCGCCGCAGAAAACCTCGCTTTGATCGAACGCGACAACCGGTTCCAAATTCTCTTTGGTACAGGCGAAGGTGAAACCATTCTCGCCATCAATAATGGCGTGGCGCCTTTTGATGATATCCAGGTGCGGCGCGCCCTGAGCCACGCCATCAACAAACAGGATATCATCGACGCTGCGCTGTTTGGTTATGGAACACCTATCGGCAGTCATTTTCCGCCCCACCACGCGTCTTACATAGATCTCTCGGACCAATACAAATTCGACCCGGCCCGCGCGCGGCAATTGCTTGGTGATGCGGGTTACCCAAACGGCTTTACAACAACGCTGACGCTGCCGCCGCCCGCCTATGCAAGGCGCAGCGGCGAAGTCATCGCCGCCCAACTTGAAGCGGTCGGTATTCGTGTTCAGATCAATAATCTCGAATGGGCGCAATGGCTCGACCAGGTGTTTTCCAACAAGGCCTATGATCTCACGGTCGTTTCTCACACCGAGCCGCTCGATATCGATATTTATGGGCGCGAGGATTACTATTTTCAGTATCACAATGATAGTTTTGACAGGATCATCACCGATCTGCGCGGCGCCAGCGAGCCGATGCAGCGCGACAGGCTTTTCAAACAGGCGCAGACATTAATTGCAGATGACGCCGTCAACGTCTTTCTGGCGCAAGCGCCGAAAATTGCAGTCTGGTCGCGCGACGTTTCAGGCGTGTGGTCTAATGCGCCGGTTCAGGCAAATGATCTGACACACGCTGACATTGAAGGAAGGGTTTTTCAGCAATCTGAACAACGCAAGACCGGCAGCGGCGGCGCCCTCGCCATGTTGTTTTTTATCATCGCCGCAGGGCTCGGCTACGCGGCATTTTATGTCCGCGCCAGCCCTGCTTTTCTCATTGGCCGCGCAGCCGCCATGGCGCTGTCGCTGATCGCGGCGTCCATTGTTATTTTCCTGTTGATCGAAGTAGCGCCAGGCGATCCTGCCGCCTTCATGATGGGGCTCAATGCCGATCCAGCGTCGGTTGCTGCATTGAAAGCCGAGCTTGGCCTCGACCAACCCCTGCTCGCACGCTATTTCTCATGGATCGGTGGACTGACGCGTGGCGATTTCGGCGTCAGCTATACGTATCGCGTGCCCGTCGGTGACCTCATCGAAGAACGGCTGTGGGTTTCACTCCCTCTCGCCCTGATCGCTTTTGCTCTTTCAACAGCCATTGGCATTCCGGCAGGCGTCATCGCTGCGGCGCGGCGGCGACGCAGGAGCGGCAAGGCCATCATGACGGCGGCCCAGGCGGGCGTTGCGATCCCGAATTTCTGGCTGGCGATCCTGCTGGTGATGATCTTTGCGGTCGCCCTGCGATGGTTTTCTGCTGGCGGTTTTCCTGGCTGGGATGCCGGCGCCGCGCCCGCACTGAAAGCGCTGTTGCTGCCCGCGATCGCTCTTGCATTGCCACAGGCCGCCATCCTCACCCAGATCATGCGGTCGGCAATGATTGAAACAATGAGCGAGGATTACATTCGCACGGCGCGCGCCAAGGGATTGTCGCAGGGGAAAGTGCTGCAGCGCCACGCCCTGCGCAACGCGATGATCCCCGTCCTTACAATATTGGGGCTGCAGTTCGCTTTTCTGTTGGCGGGCGGGATTATCGTTGAAAATGTGTTTTACCTTCCCGGCCTCGGAAGGCTGATCTTTCAAAGCATCGTGCAACGCGACCTGATCGTCGTCGAAGGCATTGTCATGGTGCTGGTCTTCGCAGTTATCCTCGTCACGTTCCTGATCGATATCGCCTATGCGATTGTCGATCCACGATTGCGCCACGGAGCCATGAGACGATGAGTATAGTCATGACATCCGCGAGAGATTGGTTTCGCCGATCACCAGGTCTTGTTGCCGGCGCATGCATCACAGTTCTGTTTATCCTGATGGCCATGATTTCTCTGGTGTGGACGCCCTATGATGTTACAGCGCTCGATATCGGCGCGCGCCTCATGCCCCCCGACGCCGCTCACTGGCTCGGAACCAATCATTTGGGGCGCGATGTCCTGTCGATGATCATGGTCGGCGCGCGCATTTCAATCCTCGTTGCGTTGATTGCCGTGGGCATCGGGTTGATCATCGGCGTGCCTATTGGCCTTGCCGCCGCCGCCATGCCCGGACTGATCGATGATGTCGTCATGCGCGGCAGCGATCTTGTCTTTGCGTTTCCGGCACTCATTCTCGCCATTCTCATTACGGCTGTGTTCGGGCCCAGCGCCGTCAACGCCATCATCGCCATCGGCGTTTTCAATATTCCGGTCTTTGCGCGCCTTGCCCGCGGCAGCGCCTTGCCGATCTGGAAAAAGCATTACGTCTTGAGTGCGATGACCGCCGGTAAAACCCGTGCCGAGATTTCATTCGAACATGTCCTGCCAAATATCTCTCATCTGTTGATCGTTCAGGGAACAATTCAATTTTCTCTGGGAATTCTAGCGGAAGCGGGATTGTCCTATGTGGGGCTCGGCGCGCAACCGCCGATGCCAAGCTGGGGCCGCATGCTGGCGGAAAGCCAGACGATGATCAGTTTCGCCCCATGGCTTGCCCTCTTTCCCGGCCTCGCCATCTTTATCTTTGTACTTGGCCTAAATCTTTTGGGAGACGGCTTGCGCCATCGCCTGGACCCTAGAAATGATCGGGCGGCGTAGATGGAACCTGCCCTCATCCTGAAAAACCTGTCGCTCCGGATCGGCAAAGACCTGATCCTGTCCGACATCAACCTGACCCTTCAACCCGGTGAGATTACCGGCCTCGTAGGGCGGTCCGGTTCGGGAAAATCGATGACCGCTCTGGCGATCATGGCGCTGGCGCCGCAAGGCGCGGAGATTTTCGGCGAGGTGTTGCTCAACGGTGAGAATCTGTTGGAGAAACCTGAGGCCGAATGGTGCGATCTGAGAGGCCACCGCATCGGCATGGTGTTTCAGGAGCCCATGACCGCACTCAATCCATTACAGACCATCGGCGCACAGATTGCGGAAACAATTTTCATTCACAGCGACGCAACAAAGAAACAAGCGCTCGTGCAGGCCAATGAAAAACTGCGGCGTGTCGGCCTTCCGCCGGAAGAGATTTCTCCAGACCGCTATCCCCACGAACTCTCCGGCGGGCAGCGTCAACGCGTCGTCATCGCGATCGCGATTGCGATGAATCCAAAACTCTTAATTTGCGATGAGCCCACCACAGCGCTTGACGTGACAACTCAGGCGGAAATTCTTGCGCTGCTGCGCCGCCTGTCGCGCGACGAAAATATTGCCATATTGCTCATTACCCACGACCTCGCGGTCATCTCACAAATGGCGGATCGCATCGCCGTTATCAAAGATGGTCGCATCGTTAACCTCGCAGCGCCTGAAGCTTTCTTCAGGAATGGTGTCAGCGAAGCAGCACAGGAATTGATCGCCACGCCGCTTCGTCGCCCGCCACAAAAGAAAAATCAACAATCACGCTTCATCGTCGAAGCAAGAGATGTAATCTGCACGTATAATCGGCCAGAGCAGTCGATATTTTCATCAACGCCTTCTTTCCGTGCAGTCGATGGCGTTTCCTTGACCATCCATGAAGGTGAAAATCTTGGCCTTGTGGGCGCGTCGGGTTGCGGAAAGTCGACCCTGGCGCGCGCACTCCTTGGATTGCATCCGATCACCAGCGGTGAAATTCTTATTGACGACGCCTCATTCCCGGTCACGGATAAAGCTGCGATGCGTGCTGCGCGGCGAAAAATCCAGATCGTATTTCAAGACCCTTATTCGAGTTTTAATCCTCGTCATAAGGTCGGGAAAATCATCGCCGAACCGTTTCACCTTTGTGACCAGCCCCCAATCGAAACAGATCAACATGATCGGATCGCTGATGTATTGGAAGGCGTAGGCCTCTTGGCACGCGACGCAGATAAATACCCTCATGAATTTTCCGGCGGCCAGCGTCAACGGATTGCCATCGCCCGCGCCTTGATCACCGATCCAGCGGTCATCGTGCTTGACGAAGCAACATCGGCGCTCGATATCACGGCGCGAAACCGCGTCCTCGCCCTGTTACAGTCTTTGTCGGGAGATCGCCGCGTTTCGTTTCTTTTCATCACACACGACCTCAGTGTTATACGCGATATCACCGACCGGACGCTGGTGATGAAATCCGGCCAGATTGTCGAGGAAGGCGTCACGGAGAACATTTTCGCGAAGCCTCAACATGCCTACACCCAGGCATTGATCGCCGCGGCGCCGACATTAAAATGGGCGCCGCCATCCAATTTAGACGCTTCCGATACGTCACGAGACCATGTAGATTAAAATCGCTTTTCAAAGGAGTAGTGCATGCTCAATCCGGGCGCGCTGAATTTGATTACCGACGTGGACGGTCTAACGGTCGGCAACGCCACCGATGACAAGGTTCAATCCGGAGTGACTGTTTTGCGCTGTGCGCGGGCTTTTGTCAGCGCCGTTGATGTGCGCGGAGGCGCGCCGGGCGTTCGTGAAACCGATACGCTGGCGCCCGAAAATCTCGTAGGTCGCGCTGACGCCATTGTGCTCACCGGGGGATCAGTCTTCGGCCTTGCAGCCGCCGACGGTGTCGCGTCTGCGCTTTCACAAGAAAACATTGGCTTGCGCATCGGGCCCAAAGGCCCTGCTATTCCGATCGTCCCCGCTGCAGTGTTGCATGATCTCGCCAGTGATGGCGACAAAGAGTGGGGCGATACGCCTCCTTACCGCGCTCTTGGCGTTGAAGCCGTGCATAACGCAACTGGTAAGTTCGACCTTGGATCCAGCGGTGCAGGGCGCGGCGCTATGGCCGGCATTTTGAAGGGTGGCCTTGGATCGGCATCGTTCGTTCTGGAAGACGGCGTTACCGTCGGCGCCCTCGTCGCGGCAAATCCCGTGGGCTCTGTCGTCATGGCCGATGGAGAGACGTTTTATGCATGGCCTTGGGAATGTAATGGCGAATTTGGCAATCAAGCGCCGCCCACAAAAAAAGACGGCGCTGACCCGTTCCCGGCACATTCACGACTACACAAACGGGCCGAGGCTGGCGCCAACACCACCATCGCGATTGTCGCTACCAGCGCCGATCTCACTAATATCGAGGCAAAGCGCGTCGCCATGATGGCCCATGATGGCATCGCGCGCGCCGTGCGCCCTGCGCACTCCCCTTTTGATGGCGATATCGTATTCGCCGTCGCCACCGCCGCTCATCCTGCGCCAACCGATCCCTTGATCCGGGCCGGTGTGGTGGCCCGTATCGGCGCGGCAGCAGGTGATTGCCTCGCGCGTGCGATCGCACGGGCCGTTTTCGAGGCGCGCAAGCAAACCGCGCGTTAACCATCTCTGCATGATCCGTCGGGCAATAATCCTCAACCGGCCTGTTCCTTGAATAAACCACGTTGCGGACGCTGTTTTCCCGCAACAGACAGGCAGGCTCATGCGAGACCTTATTCTTCTCGGCTTTATCGGATTCTGCCTGGCGGCGGCGATCCGTTATCCATTTGCCGGTCTCTTAACATGGGCTTGGTTTACGCTGATGACCCCGCATCAGGCCGCCTATGGCGTCTACGGCATCCCGTTAAATCTCGTCATCGCGGGTGTAACCATCGCATCATATGTTGTTTCCGCCGAGTTCACGAAATTCAAGCTCGATAAAATCACCGGCCTGGTTATCGCTTTTGCCGGCTGGCTGACTCTCTCGCAATCATTTTCGCTCGACCCCGATCACTCGGCGATTTATTTCGACCGCTTTATTAAAACGCTGTTGTTTGTGGTTTTGTGCGCGCAGATGGCGCGCGACAAACTACGTTTTAATGCGCTTGTCTGGACGCTCGTCGCCAGCATCGGGTTTTTTGCAGCCAAGGGCGCTGTTTTTACGATCGTGACCTTTGGTCAATTTCGTGTGCAGGGAATGCCGCAAACCATCCTCGAGGATAATAATCATTTCGGCATCGCCGTCGCGACAATCCTGCCGCTCATTTTGTATCTCCGCAGCGAAGCATCGCGCGCCTGGCTACGTCACGCATTGCTTGTCCTCTTTTGCCTTTCGATCATCGCCATTGTCGGCACCCATTCACGCGGCGCATTCCTCGCGCTCGCAGCTTTTGGCGGGGTTTTCTGGATCCGGGCCAAACATAAATTGTCGATTCTCGCCGGTCTCACGCTATTGCTTGTGCCGACCATTGCATTCATGCCCGCCAAATGGACGGATCGCATGACTACAATCAGCGAGGCGACCCAAGACGCTTCTTTCATGGGGCGCGTCGACGCCTGGGTCATCAACATGAAACTGGCCGAACAAAACCCATTCACCGGCGCGGGTCTGCGCAACTCCTACCAGCGCGACATCGCGAAGACGGTTGATCCAAAACGCGCAGAGCGCGCGAAGGCCGCCCACAGCATTTATTTCGAAATCCTAGGCGGCGCCGGCTATGCCGGATTCTTATTGTATTTCAGCGTTCTTGCGGCCGCTTTTGTCACCGCCTGGCGCATCTATCTTGATGGCAAAAAAACGCAAGGCAGATCATGGAAATCAAATTTCGCCTTTTATGCGCAAATATCGCTGGTGGTGTTCGCCGTCGGCGGCGCGTCAACATCGATGGAAATGTGGGATGGCTATCTGATCGTCATCGCCCTTATTGCAGCGTTGCGTAATATGACGCCTGCAACTATTCGCAATCCTGGATATGCGCTGGATAAGTTCAGACATTTGAGGTTACGGCAAAAAATGCGCGCAAAAACGGTGTGACGAAAGTTTCGCCAGCAACACTCAATCCGGCGTCGCCAGCACCGCTGCGCCGCCAGCCGGCGCATCATTCGTCACGGACTGATTACTGTTTGCCGCTGGCGCCCGTTGCGCTTCATCCATAAAGGCGCGATCGGGGCATTCTTCACCGACCTCAACCTGAATAGTCGAATTCCGGATCTTATATTTCCGGTCGAGAAATTCTTTAGCTGCTTCAAGCGCCGACGCCGCATCGGCGGCGTTTTCGACGCAGGCGTGCATGGTCAGTCGCGGCTGATCCGGCGTGATCTGTGAAATCTGGATATGATGAACTTCCCTGATCATCGGCGACGCATCGATGATGCCTGCAGCAAGCTCCACGACGTTGATACTTTCGGGAGCGCCCTCCAGCAGAATAAAGCCGGTCTCGCGCACAAGGCGGATCGCCGATACGCCGATTAACACGGCAACAAGGATCGACAAAATCGGATCGATCTGCAGCCACCCTGTCATGCTGATCACAATCGCCGCTACAATCGCTGCAACTGAGCCAAGGAGGTCGCCAACGACATGCAGCATGGCGCCACGCATATTGACGTTGCGTTCATTGGGCCGATGCAGAATAAAAAATGCAACCACATTGGCGAGCAACCCCACAATGGCCACCCCAAGCATCAACGGTGCATCGACTTCAACGGGGTTAACGAAACGCTGCACCGCTTCTGAAACAATCCAAAACAGCAGGAACGCCAGAAAGATGCCGTTCACGAATGCCGCAAGCACCTGCGCGCGGCGATAGCCAAAATGCAGGCGATTATCCGGCGGGCGGGCCGCTAAAAATTGAGCGCTGACCGCCAGGGCCAGCGCCAGTGCGTCCGTCAGCATATGTGCGGCGTCAGCCAGCAACGCAAGCGATCCGGAGATGACCCCGCCGACCACTTCCACGACCATAAACACAGAAATAACGCCCAGTGCCCAAAGAAGGCGGTTGGTTGTCATTTTATGCGTTTGTTCATGTTGATGGTCGCAATCAACCATACGCCTGCCAGTCTGTTCTGATTTTCTCTTACGCTTAGGCGATCAAACAGAGGCCGGACACTAATCCGTCTCGTGACGCGAGGGCAAGGACCGGAGGCGCCATGTCACGGGAATTTCAACTATTTAGCTAGCCTCGGCGCGCCTTGCTCGGATTATGAACGGAATAATAGTGACGTGATAACATTTTCATTGCTATCCTATCTGGGATAGCCGAAGACCGCGCTTGCCGGGCGGGGGTGGCGGCCACGAGGGGAATGCCGGTTGTTTGGGGACCAGGAAATATTTTTTGGGCTGACTGCAAGCCTGTTCGCCGCTGCGATCAGCACCAGCGGCATCATAGTGATGACCGTCTTCGGCGCGTGGGCACAGCGCAATAGCGCATATTTCTCAGCATTTGCAGTGGGCTTGCTGACCGTCGCGGTGATGTTTCACCTGATCCCGGAGGCGATGAACGATCCCGAGCGCGTGCTGGATGATTCAAAAACAGCACTCGATCATGCGAAGAGGGCGATGGGCTGGGTCGCCGTCGGATTTGCTGTCATGGTGCTCGTGGGCATGGCCGTGCAAGTCGCTTTCAGGCGGCGCCCGGACGGCGCAGCGCTGACCTTTGGCTACGCCTCTATTATCGCACTTGCCGCTCATTCGTTGCTGGACGGCGTCATCTATTCGGCCTCTTTTCAAGAGGATCCGTTCACTGGCTGGCTTTCGACGGGCGGTTTATTGTTCCATGAGTTTCCCGAAGGGGTGATCGCTTTTCTGCTCCTGATTGAAGCCGGTCTCGGCCGCTTCAAGGCGATGGTGCTCGCGTTTTTTGCCGCCGCGGTGACGACCGTCGCGGGCACGCTCGGCGCCTATTATCTTCTTGGATTGTTGGGCGGCTTGCCGCTCGCTTCTATGCTTGCCGCCGCCGCCGGCGCCCTCATCTATGTCTTGATTGTACATCTCGGGCCCCATGCGGCCCAAACCCCCAATGGCCGCGGCTACGAGATCGCCGGACTTGGCGTCGCGATCGGCACGATTGCAATTATATTACAACAGCTGGGCGGCGCCCACTAACTCTCGCCCCACTAACTCTCGCTAAGAACGGCACCCGGCAATACCGGCCGCTGGCGCAACGATACTCCAGCCGGATGCGTCACGCACCTTGATGAGGCCGCGCTCAATATAAGCGCCGCCGTCAAAACCAAGGCCAAAGCGACTGACTATTTCCACTTCGACGCCATCCTCGTTCCGAAACTGCTGATTTTCAAAAACACCGAAACCGCTGGCGCCGTCATAATCAACACGTGTCAATGAAACCGTATGACCGCCGAGAACAACTTCTCCGCCATCCCCAACAACAAAACGAAAGATGGCTGACGGCCGCTGCGCTTCGAGCGTCCAGAGAATCATGCCACATGATTTGTCCGGGATACTCGCCTGCTGGAGCGCACCCAGAGTTTGGTCGCCCTCAGCCAGCGTCATGACGCCTTGATCTTCTAACCCAGTCTCGGCAGGGGCGCTGCTTTGCCCCGACAAAGTTTCGCACCCGCCCAGCGCCACGATCAAGGCCCCAATCGCTGTCCGCATCGCTTTCATGATCCCGCTCCTCGATAATAACTAAGCTGCTTTTCAAGCACTGCGCGCTGTGCTGCACATATTTGAACAATCCATTGCTTCATTGCGATCGTTCAAAAACTAACACCTGCGCATTAACAGCGCCATCAGCGCCGCTGTTGATGTCAGCGAAGCTCACAGTGACGCCATAATTGCCTTCCAGGACCGCAAACCATTGGAACAATCGATCTCCGCTCACCATATCCGGCTGGGTTTCAATTTGCCCGTTCGTTTCCGCCCCAATACGAATTAATTGGATATCAGCGTCAGCTGCCGACACCGTAATTGCCTGGCGTAATGGGACTGTGCCTTGAGGAGCCGGGGCCGGCGCAGCCGACCGCCCAGCAAGCGCCGCCGCCGACAATACCATCTCATAACTGTCGCGCGCCCGATCCGCATTACTCGCCGCATCCGCACGCCATTGCGTCAAAGGCCTGACCACAAACATCGACAAGCCGAGAACGCCCGCAAGAACACATGCCGCTGTCACGAGAAGCCGCTCTCGCCGCGTCAGTCCTGACCACCATGCGCTCATGACGTACTCACTCGCAACTCACCAACATATAATACACCTGATCGGCGCACGCCCCCCGCTTCCGCGGCGACAACGCCGCGGCCCGCAAGTAATTTTTTCAGATTTTCAAGGTCATCAATATTGGAGAATCGCAAGCTGATGGAAAACTCGCCGCGCGCCGCATTGTAGCGGATACGATCAACCTGGATCTGACCATTTTCCTCAAGGCTTTCGGCAAATTGCGTCGCCAGGAACAGAAATGCTGGCGCGCTTGATTCCGATGCCAAAATTGTCCTTGCGTGACCACGGGGGTCAGTATTCGCCTGACCTGGAAAAGCGGACTGGTGGAGCGCAAGTGTTTCTTGATTGAGTTTTTCCGCAAGACGCGTCAGACGCGCGCCGTCGGCGACCACGACACCCGCCAGCAAAACAATGCTGGCAGCAGCCAGCACAGCAGCCCGGCGCCACACATTGAGCGCGCCATGCCAATCGCGGCGCTTTCGATACTCGCCCTGGCGAAGGTTTGGAGCTCCGCCTGATTGAATACCCTCTGTGTAAAGACAAAATAGCGATGCCTCATCCGATCCACCACGCCAATCAACAGACAGGCCAGGCAAGTTTGGCCGGTCTTTGTCTGCGTTGCCAAATGCGAGTGTTTCTTCACTATCCTCGCCCGACACCAACTGTTTGACCAAGCCGTCAGTAATGGGCCGTTCACCGGCAAATCCCTGTAATCCAGCCGCGCCGGTTATCCGGGAAGGCTCATAAACCACAACCGACCTACCGATCCGCAGGGGCAACAGGGCAAAATCGGCGGTCATCAAATCTGGCGAGAGACCAGCCTCTGCTAGTGCTACAATCCAGTTCTCGATCAGAGATTTTTTGACGGCGAGCGCCGTCCCGGCGCCATTGTCACGGCGTATCACTGCAATGTGCAGTGTCTCCAATCCCTCCGCCAGCTCATCTTCAATAAGATATGCTGCAGCCGCACGAAACTTCGTCGGCGCTTTTGGCGGTGCTGTCATTGACCGCATCGCCGCTTGCTCACCGGGAAGGATCGCAGCCACATACCCCCTCGCCGCACGTCCAGCGATAGCGGCAAGCTCATCGGCAGTTTCCGCGATATCTGCCTTTTGAATGGCGCCATTCGCCATAAAGGCCCAACGCACCGGATCTTCCGGTGTTTGTCCTAAAAGGAGAATTAAGGTCTCGCTCACTCTTCCGCTCCAAAGCGCCGCGCCAGAACTGCAGCCTTACCGCTTTCGTCAAAGGCGATAATCGCGTTTAGTTCAGTTATCGCAGTATCATAAACAATCTCTGCTCGTGCCTCGATATATTTGGACGTCACGGCTATGCGCCCGGCGGGCGTGGTATCCAGCTCAAGTGATTTTATGGCTGGCGCATTAATAAAGGCATCCGTATTGGCATATCCTCCGGGCGGCCGGGCGGTGATTAAATCCCGCGCCTGCGTAACCGTGACATTCTCACCTAAAAGCGCCGCCAATATTGGCGCATGGCGTTCGTTCAACATATTGACATTTATCGAAGAGGCCTGTGCATCAGGCAACGCACAAAGATACGGCCTAAGGGTCCTGTAGACGTCACGTGAAAAACCTTTCATCGCGCGTAATTCTGAAATCGACGCAATATTTTGATTGCCCGTTCGATAAGGGGACGGCAGCAATGAATAATAG
Source organism: Hyphococcus sp. (assembly GCA_021776335.1). Classification (GTDB taxonomy): domain Bacteria; phylum Pseudomonadota; class Alphaproteobacteria; order Caulobacterales; family Parvularculaceae; genus Hyphococcus. The sequence goes on along the minus strand of JAJFGB010000009.1, from coordinate 533,310 downwards.
TCGTCTTCGGCGCCCTGCGGGAGCCGGCTCGTGTCATTGTCAACCCAATCAGCGATAACACTGCCGAGGCGCTCTCCGTCAAGGACCGAAAACCCAAGGTTTCGTGCTAAGAACGAAAACTCTTCAATGGCGGGGGAAACTGCTCCCGCAGAGGCGCCACCGGCATCAGTTGCAAGGCTATTCACATTGAAGCAAGCTGTCGCGTCGACAAAAAACAGCCTCGCGCCGCTGACATCATCAAACGGGACGCTCAGCGGTTCAGACGCCCACGGATCGTCAAGGGACATTTTTCCATTACTAACTTTCCAGATGGACTCCAGCGCCGCAACGGCCAGAGTTTCTGCACCGAAAGCCAGCCATATGCTTTCATCGTGAATGCGAGCATTGACCGATCGCGAAGCAGCGAGCGCCGTGCGCTCGGTAATTGACAACGCGATGAAAGCGAGAGTCGCCACGAGCAGTAAAACAACCAGCAGCGCCGCGCCGCGCTGCTCGCCATTACCATCTTTATCGGTTCCCACTATAGTCATTTTACGCCCAACTCACCGATCCAGAACAACTGCCTCAAAGGCGCCGCGTCTTCCCGATCAAGCACAAGCGCAATGGCGCGCGGCAAGCCCACGGCCGCGTTTGAAGTCGGCCACGCGTCCCCCCAATTAAGTTCACCGCGAAACTCGCCAACCAAAAATTGCGCATGTGCATCTTCAAGGTCGTCAAACAACACCCGCTCCACCAACTCAGCTTTTGGGGCTTCATCAAGGTAAATCCGCGCGCGCCGAACGACGGCGCCCCTCCGAAAGACGTAGTCCACGTGCTGAAGAGCGCTGCGCGGCGCAGCCGCTCGCGGGTTAAGCCAGCCTCCACGGGTAAAGGACATCAGAATTTTCTCATCGTCTTCGGCGCGGCTGGCGAATGAGACCTGGCCACCAGCAAACGGCACGGGCGTCAGCTCACCAAATTCGTTTCGTACTGGCCGCGCAACGGTCTGGGCCAAATCTTCCTTGATTAAGCTTCGCGCTATCTGAAGTTTTTTAAGCCGATCATCTGCGGCCCCCAACTGATCGCGGGAGTCCACACCCAGACGCAAGGCGTAAACGCTCGCCGATGCGATGAGTGCAAAAATCAACAGCGACACCAGCACTTCCGGAAGCGTTACCCCCTTTTGCAATTGCGACCTCATCAATTCGCCTTCCGCAGCGTAATTGCACGGGCAATGACATGCGCGGCGGCACTGTCCTTTTCGTCTGCAAGGATCTGAATGTCGATTCGAACAATATCTGACACGCCAGTTTCGGTGATCGTTTGACGGTAACGCCATTGACGGGCGTCAATCTCCACTTCACCGATCTCTTCACCAATATCGACCGGCCCCGAAAGCGCCATCGCCCGCACCATCAGATTATCTGCTGCGATTGAAGCATAGGTCCTGTCCTGGGCGGACGCTGTGAACCGCGCGTTCTGTCCGACCAATGCGAGTATTGTTGTCGTCACCAAGCCCATGATAGCAAGCGCCACCAGTGTTTCGACGAGGGTGATGCCACGCTGTCTAGGTGCGATCATCATGGCGAACCACCTTCAAACCGCCAGCATGATCCAGCAACAAAGACACATGAGAGCGTCGAGCGCGAAAATCGACCGCAACTGACGTTGTTTCGCCGGTCGGAGAAAAAAATACATTCGGCGACGGAATTGACTCAACAGCATCGCCTTTTTCGGGCGGTTCATTTCGGCGTGTAGATTCAGGCAGCTCAAACACGATAGCGACATCGGCTGGAAAACTTCCATCCCGCAATCGCCCCGCATTTACCGGCAGCCACTCCCCGCGTTCATAGTGAAAAAACCTGTATCTCGCGGGCGTCAATTCAAGTCCAATCAATGCGTTTGTCATCACGGCTTGCTCAGAGGCGAATTGGATACGTGCTGCAAGCCGATCTGCGGCCACGCGCGCCTTACCCGCTGGCGGCGGCGCATTTAACGCGACGACACTTGCAGTGAGCGCAATAATCAACATCACAATCAGCAGCTCAATAAGCGTGAGGCCGGTTTGCGTGCGCTGCTTATGATTCAGTCTTCGATCCAATTGCCAATATCCGCATCAAGTTCCTCGCCGCCTAGCTCTCCGTCAGCCCCAAGAGAGTAAAGATCGAAAACGCCGCCATGCTCGCTTGGAAACACGTAGATATAGGGCGAGCCCCATGGATCGAGCGGAGCGCCGCTGCGTATATAGCCGCCGAGCCGATAGTTTTCCGGCTGGCGCACATCTCTTGGTACGGTTCTCAGCGCATCAAGCCCTTGCTGCGTTGTTGGATAGCGCTTCATGTCGAGCCGATAGTGATCAAGCGCTGTTTCAATGACGCCAATATCTATTTTCGCCTTGCGGACCCGTGCACGGTCCTGCTCTGGCAGAATGTTGATAACAACAATCGCAGAAATCAGCGCCAGGATCGACAACACGACAAGCAGTTCCACCAGCGTGATACCGCGCTGTCGGCGCCTCGTGATTGACCGTTCAAGTTTCAATTTTATGTCCATAGGATTCTCCATCATATTCTAGCCTGCCGCCAGTGTGTTTAAACGCAAGATCGGCAACATTATTGAAAGAACGATAACAAGAACGGCGCCGCCCATGCCGATGATAATCGCCGGCTCGAGCAATCGCAGCGCTACAGTGGACGCCGTGTCGAACTCCTCTTCTAACTGAATTGCCGCTTTATCGAGCAATTGCGGGAGTGCGCCAGCACGCTCGCCAGCAGCCACCATATGAATCAACATTGGCGGCAACTCACCGGCCCGCCTTAATGCTGCCGCGAGAGATGCGCCCTCGCTGACCATTGTCACCGTCACGTTCAGCCGATCACGGATATAGCTGTTTGAAATTGTGCGTTGGGCGCCTGTAAGGCTGTCCAAAAGGGGCGCCCCGCCGGCAAACAGCGTCGCCAGCGTGCGTGCAAACCGTGCGCCTTCAACTGCGCGTGCAAGCCGGCCAATTATTGGCAGCCTTAGCAACTGCCGGTCGTAGACAAGTTTGACCGGTGGTTCCTTTAACGCGCGCCAGGCGCCAATACCCAGCAGAATTAGCGTTATCGACGCCGCCAGCCCGTAATTCACGACCCAGTCGGAAATACCAACAACAAGGCGCGTTAAAAATGGCAGCTGCGCATCGAAAGCGTTAAATTGTTCGATGATTTTCGGTACGACGAAGACCATCAACGCTGTAACAACACTCATCGCTACAACAGCGAGCGCCGCCGGATAAATCAGGGATGCGATCGCTTTGTTCTTTATGGCGCGGTTCTTCTCAAGCATGGTCGCAAGACGCTCAAGCACACCGCCAAGATCGCCCGAGGTTTCCCCGGCGGCAACGACAGCGCAATAAAGCTTTGGAAAAGACTTTGAATCTTCGCCAAGCGCATCTGCGAACCGCCAACCCTCCATGACCCGTTCGCGCACCGCGAGGAATCGCGTGCGAGCGCCTTTGGCCTCCAGCTGCATAGCGACTGCGTTCAGCGCTTCTTCTAGGGGCGTCGAAGCGCCAATCAGCGCCGCAAGTTGCCGCGTTACCATGACAAGCTGCGAGGAAGTAACGCGTGGCTCTTTTTCGAAAGCGCGATTGGTCGCATTTTTTCCACGCGGCGTCGAAATATCTATTGGCGTCAATTCGAGACGGCGCAATTCGCGTCGCGCCTGGCGTTGGCTATCCGCCGACACCACACCGCGTTTGGTTTTGCCGACAGCGTCGAGCGCCTCATACTCAAAGGCCGGCATCTTCGTCCTCCTGCCGTACCACGCGCATTACTTCCTCGATCGAGGTCATACCGTTCAATGCATGCCTAAACCCAGATAGTGCAAGCGAATCAAATCTCGCAAAAGCGTATTCGGCGAGATCATGTTCGCTGGCGTCATCATGAATCAAGCGCTTCATTTTCTCGTCCACGACGATAAGCTCATAAACGCCGATACGTCCCTCGTAACCTGAATGACTGCAGCGCCCGCATCCGATCGGGCGATAAAGCGTAAGCGGTTCCAAGCCCGACGCACCGACCAGCTTACACTCTGCATCGTCGGCTTCGTAGGGTTCTTTGCAGGACGGACACAGGCGACGCACCAATCGTTGCGCCAGAACGGCAGCAACGGTTGATGAGAGCAAAAATGGCTCAACGCCCATATCACGCAGCCGCGTAATTGCGCCCACCGCAGAATTTGTATGTACCGTAGACAAAACCAGATGCCCGGTAAGCGACGCCTGCACAGCTATCTCCGCGGTCTCCACATCGCGTATTTCACCAAGCATCACAATATCCGGGTCCTGACGAAGAATGGCGCGCAGTCCAGCGGCAAAGGTCATACCCACCTTTGGGTTGATCTGCGTCTGGCCAATCCCTTCAATTGCATATTCAACCGGATCCTCAACGGTCAATATGTTCCGGCTCGGATCGTTAAGCAGCGTCAATGCGCCATAAAGCGTGGTGGTTTTACCGGACCCCGTAGGACCGGTGACGAGAATAATTCCGTTGGGCCGCGACAGCGTCTGCTTGAGCCTGCCCAGAGTTTCTTCAGGCATGCCAAGACCGTCGAGATCAAGCCGCGCTTCGTCCTTGTCGAGGATGCGCATCACCACGCGCTCACCAAAACGAGCCGGCAAAGTGGAAACACGCACATCGACAGTCTTGCCGCCAAGCGCAATTGAAATTCTTCCATCCTGCGGTACGCGTTTTTCAGCAATATCAAGCCGCGCCATGACTTTTACGCGCGACGTCAAGACCGGCGTCATGCGCGCTGGCAATGACAGTACTTCGCGCAATACACCGTCTATGCGCAAGCGAACTGAAAGTGTCTTTTCATAGGGCTCAACGTGAATGTCCGAGGCTTTGACCTTCACTGCTTCGGCGATCAGCGCATTAATCAGGCGGATTACCGGTGCATCGTTCTCGCTGTCTAGAAGATCTGCTGTTTTCGGCAGGCCTTCCGCTAGAGAAGCGAGGTCATCATCACCTGTGAGATCAAGATCAGCGGTCGAGATACCCTCAACTGAATAAATTTCGGACAGGCGACGCTCAAACGCATCTGCGGGCATTTCATCGATCACAATCGGCGCATCAACCGCACGCCGCGCCTCAATCAGCGCCCATGGGTCAACAGCCTCTCGAACGCCGATGACGACCGGGCGGGTGCTGGCGTCAAGCACAATGACACCGCGCTCTTTTGCAAAGGCGTAAGCCAGCCGCAAAGTCGCCGTTGTGCCGGTCTCGCTCATTCTTTTTCTGTCGATCCTGTCCTAGAGGCGCCGGGCCGATCAATACCGGTCACCTGATCAATCAACCGGTCAATGTCTGATGTCGGCTCACCACTTCGCAAAATTTCACGCGCACGCATGTAGTCGAGTTTTTTATATGTCGCTGCATTCGCAGTTTCCTTATCGCGAATGATCGTCGGACGAATGAACACCATCAAATTCCGGCGATCTTTTGAGCGGGACGTGCTTTTAAACAAATTACCCAACCCAGGAATATCGCCCAAAAAAGGTACTTTTTCGTCAGTGAGGCTGCGTTGCTCGTCAATCAAGCCGCCAATCACCAGTATTTCCCCGCTATCAACCAGAGCCGTTGTCGTAATGATGCTTTTATTGGTGATGAGGTCCGTTGAACTCGATGTAACCGGCCCCGCGATACTGGATATTTCCTGTGTAATTTCCAGTGTTACGACGTCGCCATCATTGATCTGCGGCGTAACCTCCAGAATAATGCCGACTTCCTCGCGATTGACGGTGCGGAACGTATTGGAAAGATTATCCCCCAACGCTTCACCCGTCGTAATCGGAATCTCCTGGCCTACCTGCAGTCGCGCTGTCTGATTATTCAATGTGACAACCGACGGCGTCGACAGGATATTGGACTCTGTGTCCGTTTGCAGCGCCGTCAGGATACCGCCAAAAATATTGCCATCGCCAATTTCGACACCACCGCCAAAGCCGAGCCCCTGGAAACCCAGAAGCGAATTGAGCGCTTGCTCCGTAAGTGTATCGGTCAAAGCCTGACGGCTTGCGCCGTCGATCACGCTCGGAAAATTATCCCCCTGCAGCAGAGCCGCTCCAGCCGCCGGCAGAATATTTGGCCCATTGGAAAAATTCGTCGCTGAAAACGGAATGCCGTCACTGCTGTTACCGGTCAGGAAATATTGGATCCCGAGGTCCCTAGCGAGATTGTCAGAGATGTCGACGATAATTGCTTCAACTTGAACTTGCGGTCGCCTGACATCCAGCTCCGCAATTACATTTTGCAGGGTGCGCTGAATATCGGCGTCACCATTGATGATCAGGGAATTTGTTGGCTTATGGAAAGAAACGGTGACGTTATCGCGAGACGAGGCGCCTTCACCGCCAACACGCAGGGCATTATTGGCGACCTCGGTCAACAACGCTGCCAGTTCTTCGGCATCAGCGTGACTGAGAGAAACAACAAGAAGATCCGACGCGCTCTCGCCGAATTTGTCTAGCTCGGCGATCACCGATTCTATGCGGCGCATCAGCGTCGGCTCCGCGCGCACCAGTAGTGAATTGCTGGCATCTACTGGCACCACGCTGACAGCCGATTGGGATCCGCCCTGTTCTTGCGATATTTCCTGCGCCAAATCCGTGACAACGCGCGCCACCTCCTTGGCCGACGCATATTGAAGCGGAATTGTCCGAAATATGGTCGGATCGTTATCAAGCTCCGACAACACCTGGCGCAACCGGATAACATTGTCGGCTGTGTCGACAAGAATAACCGCATTGCCGCTGCGAACGGGGCTAACAACACCATTAGTACCAATGATCTGCGCCAGATTGGCCGCTGCCTCTCGGGCGTCCACATAACGCAGACGGACAATCTGAGTGACGAGATCCGAGCCACGCCCTTCACCGCCAACTGGGCCTGCGCTGCGCGCTGCTTCTTGCAGTGGAACGATACGATATTTTGTGCCGCCAATAGGCGTGGCGACAAAACCATTGACACGCAACACTGCCTGAAAAAGCTCCCACGCCTCGTCAGCACAAATGCCGCCATTAGGCGGTGATTTGACTGTCACGCGGCCCTGAACCGCTGGATCGAGCAAGAAAGTGCGTCCGGTGCGTACCGCAATCTCATCAACGACTGCCCGAATATCCGCGCTTTCAAAGTTCAACTCGTCGTGGCAATTTTCCTGGGCATTTGCGACACCCGCAGACACGCTCGTCACAGCAAGCAGCATGGCCAACTTACGCAAGTAAAAACTCAACATTAATCATACCCCAACTTGTTCGTCGAAAAGACGATCCGTTTTTCTTCACCGCCGCGCTCTACAATAATCGTTGCAGCGGCGCCTTGCTGCATTTCGCTCAGGAGCCTTCCGAGCGCTGCCCCATCGGTTGGCGCCGGGGCGCCATTGATCGACACAAGGCGGTCGCCATTTTGAAGTCCCAGCGCAGCGAAAGTCCGAACATCTCGCGAAGCATGAAATTCAACGGCAGGATTACCGTCCGCGTCGGTCGAAACCGCAAGACGCAGAACCGAAGCTAGCCTTCCAGTCGCCGCTGATGTCAATTTCAGTGTCTGTTCTAAAGAAGATGTTGACTGCAAGGACTGTAGTTCTGGCGTCACTTTGGACTCAAACCGCAACGCCTCGCGAACGCCGCCCCGATTGAGCGTTACTTGATCTGGATAGACCGCCTCGAGATTAACCCCGGAAACGATCACGTCACCGACGGCAAATCGCTTTTCCGTCCCGTCAGGAATACGGATAGTCGCAGAAGCGTCTTCCGGCGCCGCCCAAACACCGGTCAATGTAAGATCAAGAGTTGTTTCAACGACGGCTGGCGCAGCGCTAGGCGGCTCGACCGAAAGCGTTTGAGTTTGAAATGGGCTTTTAACATCTAGTGGAGCAGTAATTTGCTCTTCGCCCGGCTGCGCTTCAACAATGGTATTTTCCGGCAATGGCAGCGGCGCAAGAAACGACAGAAACACCAATCCCAGCAATACACAAAGGACAGCGATCAATAAAACCTCAACCAGGAACGACGCTGTCCGGGCGGTCATTTTTCGACCGCCAAATAGCATGCGCCTGCCGCCGCCTGCGCCGAAAACGCGTTGCAGCAGATCCGATAGATCTCGATGTCCGACTACGGTCAAAACCAACCACCAGAACCGGTTTGACGACCGGTGTGTTTATATTCTCCCACGAGCATCTCAAGTCTTACCAAATCAAGATGCTGTCGCCCACCAGAATTGGTCTGCGCGATACAAGAATTACGCCAATTTAAAAGGAATTACGCTGCTTTTCCCCGTGCGGTTGCATTGCCCCCCTGCGGCGACCGCATTGGCCAAATTAACCGCATCGTCAACTGCGGATACTGGCGCGGTTTAACCAATGTTACGGCGCGGCGCCCGCCAAGAAAGCTCTGTCGTGAGATCAGCAGTTCTGACGGGTGCGACTGGGTCACCGGTATGCCAACCGCACCTCCAGCCGAGCCAGTTTTTGCTGATATCTCCTCGGAAAATGAGAGCGGTTTCAGGCCCAGGATCACTAGACAATGTCACATATCCGTCATGAATCTGCATTTTATGCGCACTTTTTGCGCACAAAGGTTGACTTTATTAGGGTTTTCCCCGTAATGTGACACTTATATAACAAAAACAGCCGGACGTATGGGGAACGGCGAGTAAAGTAAGGTATTGATAAATGGCGGTTTTCTCTTTGAATTCGGAAATTCACGCTGGTTCGACCCGCACAATGTGGCGCCCCAGCGCGAAGCTACGTGACATCGCCACCTATGCCGCGATTGGGCTTATCGCCATGACAGTCGCTATTCCGGCCGCGCTCGCCACTTCTGGTGGCGGAAATGCAGGCCTCTTTTCTGAATGTTTTGCGGCGTCCTGCGACCAGAACGAGACCCTGGCGCTTCTCAACAAATAGCCCTTTACGACGCGTTTGCCGTCATTAGCCCGCCATCGCGGCCAAACGCGGCAACCCCAAAGCCATAACCACTGAAATAACCAGGCCGAAAAATGCCTTGCCGGCGTCGCTGAAGACGATCTGGAACGTCGCGCGCGGCGCGCGGACTTTATCAAGCGTCGCAATCGCAACTTCACGACCCGCCATCAAACCCAAAAACACCCAGGTCGTCGACATCGGGATGTTGTTCATTTCCTTGAAGTAAAAAAGCAATGTCGCATAGGTGAAATCGATAATCGTCGCCGAGCGAATATCAGTCACCGCAGTTTTCGTTTTCAATATTCTCTGAACCGGCCCGCCGCCCGAAGCAAAGGTAACGGCGAGCAGGCCCGCCATAACCGCCATGGCGCCGAAACCTTCGAGAAGCGACAGTTCGCGCGGCAGGAATACAAAAATATTAGCGAAATCCTGCATCAGCCAAACGGACCAAAGATATCCGGTTGACGTCCATTGCAGCACCACCCAAATGGGGTTTTTAGCTTGATCAGCTGTCTTTTTAAAGTATCGCTCAAGCGTCGGCGTCAACATCGCGTAGATGACAGCGCCAACGGCAAAAGCAACGCCATAACCGATCAATGATTTTGTCAGCATTGACTGCAAGCCGGCGCCAGTCGCAAATATGGTCAGCACCATGAATGATGTCGAAACCGGAACACCAAACCGGGTGATAACAAGCAACACCAGCGGCGGCAGCGTGTGATACCACTGCACATCGATGGGCGGATATTTTGCGGTATTCATCAGGCGGCCATAAGAAGGATCACCGCCATTTTGCACCCAGCCATAGGCGAATATGATAATCAAAATCGTGACAGCGAAGGCATAAAGTCCGGTCCAGTGAATGTGCCGGTTTGAATTGATGAATGTGCCAAGGGTCTGAAGCGCATCATTGGCGACCACCGCATAGGCGGCGAACAAAAACCCAACAATTGCAAAAAAACTGATGTCAAAAGTCATCGTTTCGACGATCCCCTAATATCAACGCCCTTAAGCAAACCAGCTTTATCATCTCGAATGCCCCACAAACGCTGCACCACAATATCGATCCTTCGGGTCCGGCTACGACAGCCTTGATGAAGCGCCCGTAGTGGATTTTTGTGACACCGGAATGACGCCATTATTTCATTTCCGTGACAGCTTTTATGCGCATGATCGTCAGTCGCCGCACACTGTGCGCCCGTGAGATTCATCCATTGCCGGAGGATCTAAAATTCACTAGGGAAGACAAAGTGATACCATTCCCGAAGAACTGATGCCGGACGCCTTCCAGCAAACCATCATCACAGGCTTTTTGAAAAATATGCTCCTCATATCCCCGATATTAGCAGCGCTTCTCGGCCTCATTATCGGCAGTTTTTTGAATGTCGTTATTCATCGCGGCCCCGCCATGTGGAAACTTGTGGATGACGATTCGCGCCGCGGTAATCTGGCTTTTCCGCGTTCCTATTGCGCCGCCTGTCACGCACCGATCGCGAGGGCGCACCTCGTGCCGCTTGCTGGCTACGTTGCGCTTCGTGGCAAATGCGCTTTATGCAGCGCTCCAATTTCCATCCGTTATCCTATTGTTGAATTGCTTGGTGCGGCCGCCGCCCTTGGGGCCTATTTATTGTTCGGGACGACCGTTAGTGCATTCCTCGCTGCGATATTTTTCTGGTTTTTGATTGCGCTTGCTGCCATCGACCTTGAAACAGGCTTTCTCCCTGATGCGTTGACCTTGCCGCTGATCGCCATCGGATTTGCCGCCAATACAGCCGGTTTTTTCGCGCCGCTCACTGACGTGGTGATTGGCGCCGCCACTGGTTATCTGGTGTTTTGGGTTATCGGCGCACTTTTTCAACGCTTGCGGGGCATGGAGGGCTTGGGGCAAGGCGACGCCAAATTGCTTGCCGCGCTTGCTGCCTGGCTAGGATGGCAGGCGATTGCGCCAGTTGTGTTTGTAGCCGCACTCACAGCACTGGCTGGCATTTTCGTGATGCGCCTTGCCGGAAGAGAAACCTCCAACACAACGCCCATCCCATTTGGGCCCGCTCTGGCGTTCTCTGGAGCGCTGATCATGACTGTCGCCGCGATCGCGCCGGAGAGCAGTTATGTTGCTGTGCTTCTTCCTATTTTCCCTTGAACACGGCTTTACGTTTTTCAAGCATTGCCATCACACCTTCCCGGCAATCCTCAGACGTGATTGCGCTACGCTGCGCCATCGCTTCAAACGCCATGGCATTGCGCATACCGTTATCTGATGCGGCACGAAAAGCACGTTTAGTCAGCCCCATGGATATTGGGGCCCGCTCGGCAAGCGTCTGCGCCCAATCAAGTGCATTCGCCAAAACATCCGTTGCCGGAACAACGCGATTGACCAGCCCCCAGTCCAACGCCCGTTGCGCATCAATTTTCTCGGCTTCAATGGCCAGTTGATAAGCGCGCGCATAACCAAGCTGTTGCGTGAGCAGCCATGACAATCCGCCGTCAGGAACAAGGCCAATATTTGCAAAGGCGCTCATCAGATAAGCATCCTCCGCCATCACGCGCAGATCACATGTCAATGCCGTCGTCATGCCTATGCCTGCGGCGGGCCCATTGACCGCCGCAATTACCGGCTTCGGCATTGTCTGGATCGGGCTTAAGAATGAACCATATTCTGTATTCAGAATATCCTCGACATTATAGTCTTCATCGATCGCGCTGATATCTGCACCGGCGCAAAAGGCGCGCCCCTCGCCGGTCACCACCACGACCCGCGCCGCCTCGTCGGCCGAAGCACGCCGGGTTGCATCCATCATATCAAGCCGCATCTGGGCGTTATAGGCATTGAGCTTGTCGGGACGATTAAGCGTGATCAGGACCACGCCCTCTCGTGGCGTTTCATAGTTGACGGTCATTTTGCGCTCCGTTGACACCAAAACTTGAATTTCCAGTCATATTTTCGCGCGTGCTGACGGCAATTGCAAAAGATCTCAGCAGTGATAAGCCGGTTGTCCGAATGAAATGAGGAATGTTATGGAAAACGCCTTCTTCCGTCAGGACTGTTTCATCAACGGCGCCTGGATTGGCGCCAGCGGCGGCGACACAATCGCGGTCAACAATCCCGCCACCGGCGAAATTATCGGCGCGGTCCCTCGTTTCGGCAGGCTTGAAACAGCGCAAGCCGTGGACGCAGCCAGCACCGCTTTTCCATTGTGGCGCGCAAAGACCGCAGATGAACGCAGCGAATATTGCGGGAAGGTCTATCAAGCATTGATGGATCATCAGGCGAAGCTTGGTGAGCTTCTGACGATGGAAATGGGCAAACCGCTCGCGGAAGCGCGGGGCGAAGTGGCTTATGCCGCACAATTTTTCAAATGGTTCGGCGAGGAGGCAAGACGGATTTATGGTGACGTTATTCCCTCACCATGGGCCGATAAACGCATCATTGTCACCAAAGAACCCGTCGGTGTTGTTGCGTCCATCACACCATGGAATTTTCCGACCGCGATGATCGCCCGCAAGACAGCCGCTGCGCTGGCCGCCGGTTGCCCCATCATCTGCAAGCCCGCCAGCCAGACGCCGTTTTCCGCCCTCGCCTTCGGCGTCATCGCGGAAATGGTTGGATTGCCCAAAGGCGTCCTCAATGTCGTCACCGGATCGGCTCAAGAATTTGCTGACGAAGTCTGTAAAAATCCGGCGGTTAGAAAAATTACCTTCACGGGATCAACGCCGGTGGGCAAAATGCTCGCAGCCAACGCCGCCAAATATATGAAGCGCGTCTCCATGGAGCTCGGTGGCAACGCGCCCTTTATCGTCTTTGACGACGCAGATCTTGATCGCGCCGTCGACGGCGCCATCATTTGCAAATATCGCAATTCCGGCCAAACCTGCGTCTGCGCCAACCGGATTTTGGTTCAGTCCGGCATTTATGACGAATTCGCGGAACGCTTCGCTGCGAAAGTCGCCGCCTTGAAAGTCGGCAATGGCCTGGAAGGCGGGGTCGAACAGGGCCCACTCATCGACGAGGCGGGCGTCGCCAAAGTCGAAGAACACATTGGCGATGCCACCGCAAAGGGCGCGCAGATTATTACCGGCGGCAAGCGCCATGAAAAAGGCGGTAGTTTTTTCGAGCCAACGGTGCTGCGCGATGTGACAGCGGCAATGAAAATATCAAGCGACGAAACTTTCGGCCCGGTCGCACCGCTGTTCAAGTTCGACACCGAAGAAGAAGCGATCCGAATGGCCAACGATACAGAATACGGACTGGCGTCATACTTCTATACCAAGGATCTGGCGCGCGCCTGGCGTGTCATGGAAGCACTTGAATATGGCATGGTTGCCCTCAATGAAGGCATCATATCGACGCCAGTGGCGCCTTTTGGCGGCGTCAAGGAATCCGGCCTTGGTCGCGAAGGCTCCAAATACGGCCTCGACGATTACATCAATATCAAATATGGGCTGTTTGGCGGGTTAGAGTGACTTACGCGCCGCCTCTTCAATCAGCGCGTAAAGCTTGGCCGCTTCTTTATCGACATCATGATCGCGTTCAATCCGCGTGCGACCTTCGGCGCCTTTTTGAGCAAGCACTTCTGGCGAGGCAATGAGCGCCGCCCGCATCGCTTTAATAAGCGAGCCCTGCGATCCGGCAGGAATGATCCAGCCGCAGCCTTCATCGACAAGTTCCGGGATGCCGGCGATATAAGTTGAAATCACCGGCTTGCCAAGCGCCAGCGCCTCCATGATCACCACTGGCAGTCCCTCTGCATAGCTTGGCAGTAACAAGGCCCGATTGGCAGCGAGGATCTCACGGACCTGCGTGTTCACCATCCACCCGGTAATTTCAATCATGCCGCCAACATTGTGGCGCGCAATGGCCGCCTCAACATCGCCGTGGCTTTCACCGTCACCAATGAGAATGACTTTTAGATCAGGAAATTCATCGCGCAGCGCAGCAACTGCCGCCGGTATCTGTGCTTGTCCTTTTTGTGGGCATAAGCGTCCCACACAGACAAATGTCTGATTTTCTGTGTTCATTGAGCCGCCCTGGGCAAAGCCGCCCAGTTCCAATGCGCAGTGAACAATCTCGATCTTTTTTTCATTCTCAATCGAACTGAACCTGATCAGTTGCGATTTGCAGTAGTGGGTGATCGCCGCAATGAATGATGCATGCTTAATTTTTTCAGGAAAACTCAAAAGCGGCGCGTCAGTAAGCTCATCAGGACCATGTACTGTTACGCTATAGCTCGGCCCGCCCATAACACGCGCCAGCATCGCAACCGCCGTGGAGTTGGTCAGGAAATGAACATGAACGTGATCGATCTTGCCCGCCGCCGCGCGCTGGCGAAAATTAATCGCCTCCAGCAGATACGCGCAATGGCGCACAAATCCGCCACGCGCATTCTTCATCAAAGATAACCAGGGACCAAGCGCCTTTATCAAGCCGCCCGGATTGACGGCAATCTCGCGAAATAAACCCGCGATTAGGCCTGTGGTATTTCCCGTCAGAAGATAGTCGGTCCGCGATTGCTCCGCGATGTCGGCCGGGTCAACAAGATCGCCATCCCAATGCCGCACGGCATAGCGCTTGACCGACAGTCCTCGCCGCTCAAGCGCCTCGATTTCCCGCCGGATAAAAGTCGTCGACGTAATCGGATAGGTGTTCATCAGATAGGCAAGGTTCACAGGCGCAAGATCCGTTCGTCATGCTTGATAGAATTGAATGCGTATTGACCCCACGCACTACGCCATATGAAAGTGAACAATTTCCTGTTTCTAAACGCCTGAGTATTACGACGCCGACCGGAAGGAGATGATTTTTGTCGGGTTTGCGGGCGGCTCACCACGATTGGCCGCATCCACATACTCCATACCTTCAATAACTTTGCCCCAGGCCGTGTATTGTTTGTCCAGAAACGATGCGTCGTCGAGGCAAATGAAAAACTGACTGTCGGCGCTGTCGGGGTTTTGCGCACGCGCCATTGAGCAAACGCCACGCTGATGGCTGACATCATTAAATTCCGCTTCCAGCTTTTGACCTGATCCGCCGGTGCCGTCGCCGCGCGGGCATCCGCCCTGCGCCATAAATCCTTCGATGACCCGATGAAACGTCAATCCATCGTAAAATCCATCATCTGCAAGTTCTTTAATGCGCGCGACATGCTTCGGCGCAGTGTCAGACAACGCCTCAATCGTGACATCGCCGTTCTCAAGTTTCAGTATTAGTTTCTCGTTCATCGTTCAATTTCTCCATCGACGCGAACTGGCACCTTAACGTCGCAAATATCTTTCACATACCCGATGTCGCTTAATTCGCCAGCAGCTTTTAGGTATCGCAGGAAGGTCTCACTATCGGTCCGCATCACAACAATATCCTTGCGCTCAGACACCGGAACATCAGCGCCCACACGCACGCGGATAATCGGCGTTGGCCGGCTCGGCGGCTCGCCGCGCGTGATACGTCGGGAAGATTCAAATCCATCAACAATTGAACCCCACACTGTATAACGTCGATCAAGATTGAGCCGCGAGTCGCCAATCATCAAAAAGAACTGGCTGTTGGCGCTGTTTGGGTCTGAGGCGCGCGCCATGGACATGACGCCCGGACAATGCAACGGCCATAGCTCAACCTTGCGGTCCGCTCTAAAGGTGCGCAACGCTTCAGGTTGCGCACCAACCGCCAATCCATCAACATAGCCAACGCGCGGCGCCGTGCGGTCACGACCAATTTGAACAAACTCGGATAAGCCCAGCGTATCGCGTGCAAATTCTGCAGGCAGATCCGGCTTTTCCGATCCGCCAGTGCCGTCACCTTTCGGATCGCCGCCCTGCGCCATAAAGCCTTCAATCACACGATGAAAATTCAGGCCGTCATAAAATCCTTCGCGGGTCAGCTCTTTAATGCGCGCCACATGTTGAGGCGCAAAATCGGGGCGCAATTCAATGATGATCGTCCCAGCTGGCAGATCCATATAAAGTGCGTTTTCAGGATCAATCGAGCGCCAGATATCAGCCGGCGCATTCTCGATGATGTCAGACGGCGATAATGTCTCCACCTCGTCTTGCGCGAGGACCGATGCAGTTTCAATTGCAAAGGCTGCACAGATTACTGGCGCAACACGGAAGGTTCTTTTAAAACGCATACTGATCAAACTCCATTAACCGCGCGGCGGCATTTTTTCAAATTGCGGGATACCCTCTTTGGGCGGATCCCATGGCGTCGCTCTAGACGCATAAACAGACACCTGCGGCGAAAATATGTCCGGATTATCAAGGCTCGCGGCAACAACCGCAACACCGTCAGGATTGTTAGATGTGTTGTTAAAAATCTGCCCTCCACAATTTGGGCAAAAATGATGCGTTACGGCGGCGCCGGAATCCGCTGTCATCGCATATTCCGACATTGTTCCAGAAAACTCAACTTTGTCGGCCGGCAGCCCGAACAAAGACATATGCCCCGCAGCGCTCGATTTTCTGCAATCAACGCAATGGCAGTTAGCCATAAATGTCGGTTCAGCATTAGCGGTATACCGCACTGCACCGCACAAACATCCGCCCGTAATCTCCGCCATAATCTACTCCGTTTTGTTCTCGCCCAAGGGTCAGGCGCCGCATTTTTTTGAACTTACCTGGCGGCAAATTTTGCCTTCAAGGCTTTTGCGACATGAACCGGCACAAAAGAATTTATGTCGCCGCCAAGACGCGCAATTTCTTTAACAAGGCGCGACGCTATGGATTGATAGCGTGCATCCGCCATCAGGAACACTGTTTCTATTTCCTCGTTAAGCGCCTGGTTCATACCAACCATCTGATATTCATACTCAAAGTCCGATACGGCGCGCAGTCCGCGGACAATAATATTAGCTTTTATCTGTTCCGCAAATTGCATCAACAGTGTTTCGAACGGCAAGACTTTAATAGGAACACCACTGACCTTGGAAATTCGAGCCATTTCCTGCTCAACCATAGAGACGCGTTCTTCCAAAGAAAAAAGCGGGCCCTTGTCGCGATTGATCGCAACACCGATCACCAGCTCATCGACCAGCTTTACGGCGCGTTGCACGATATCCACATGCCCCATGGTCAGGGGGTCAAAGGTTCCCGGATAAAGTCCGATCAGTTTAGTCATCCAAAATCGGCCCTTCCTGCAACGGTCGCCGTTTTAACGGCATCAACCGGTCCTCCGCACCATTTCGGCATGGGCCTCGCGCCGGTTGAGACCTCCAATGCCGCTTTTGCCAATAATCTGGTAGAATCGAGTATCGGCAGTGGCGAGACATCCGGTGTTATCAACAAAGGTATTTCGGTGCAAACAAGTGCGACACCATCACATCCGCGCGCCCGAAGCCCATCGATAATCTCGACAAAACGCGCTCTCGATTCCTGCGTAAACTTCCCTTCAACAAGCTCATCAAAGATGATCCTGTTAATATCGTCGCGCTCGCGCGCATCGGGGATTTCAACCCTGAGCCCGCTGGATTCAAAAGCACGCCGATAAACAGGCCCCTCCATGGTAAAACGCGTCCCGAGGACGCCGACGCAAGTCATATTTCGTCGAATCGCGTTTTCAGCCACCAAGTCAGCAATGTTGAGCCCCGGCAGGGCAAATGCAGCGCCCGGCTGCTCCATAGCGATATGGCTGGTGTTGTCCGGGCAGGCGAAAAAATCTGCTCCAGCGCGCGCTAGCCGCTCCACTGATGCGGCATGAATATCGCGTATCGGACTGTAGTCACCGTTTTCCCACGCCTCCATGCTGCGCCCCATTGCAGTGCAGTCCAGCGTCACATCGGGATGCATATGGACGCCCATTTGCGCACCCCCTTCACGACAAAATGACAGAAAGCAAAGCGACGCGCCTTCAGCGCTATGGGCAAGAATCCCAAAGTGCTTCATGGCTTTCATTCCTCGCCTGAAGCCTCTTCATCGTCGTCGTCGTCATCCTCCACGTCTTCAACACGGCCGACGGAGACAACGCGCTCTCCACTGCGGGTTCGGAAAATCGTAACACCTTGCGTGTTGCGACCGGCAACACGAATGTCATTGATGGGTGTCCTGATCAACTGACCGCCATCGGTCACGAGCATAATTTGATCCGACTCGTCAATTGGGAACGACGCAACGACAGGGCCATTTCGCGCCGTTGTCTGGATTGTGATGATGCCTTTGCCGCCGCGCCCGGAGGTCCGGTATTCATAAGAAGACGTACGCTTACCGTAGCCATTTTCGGTGACAGTGAGGACAAATTGTTCAGCGGCGCCAAGCTCGGCCAGCCGTTGCTGACTGATTGCTACATCAGGCATATCGGACTCCTCCGGCTCTTCAGCATCCGCCTCGCCCGCCGCCCGGCGCATGGCAGCGGCATGTTTGAGATAAGCGCGCGCTTCTTCAGTGATGGTATTTACATGATGCAGGATCGCCATGGAGATAACATGGTTACCCTTATCGAGCCTTATGCCCCGCACGCCCGTAGAGGTTCGCCCGGCAAACACGCGCACCGTATCGACCGGAAAGCGAATACACATGCCTGTCGCTGTCGTCAGCATGACATCTTCATCTTCGCGGCAAATATCGACGCCGACAATGCTGTCGCCTTCCTCTAGCTTCATGGCGATCTTGCCATTTCGATTGACCCGTTGAAAATCGGAAAGCTTGTTACGGCGAACACTGCCCGTTTTCGTTGCGAACATCACATGGAGCTGCCCCCACGCCTCTTCATCTTCCGGCAACGGCAATATGTTCGTTACACGCTCATCTTGAGCAAGCGGCAGAATATTTACAAACGCCTTACCGCGTGAATGCGGCGCGCCTTCGGGCAATCGCCACAATTTCAGCTTGTAAGCCATGCCGGTCGAGGTAAAGACGAGGAGCGGTGTGTGCGTATTGCCGACAAAAAGTTGTGCGACGAAATCTTCGTCTTTGAACTTCATGCCGGCGCGGCCCTTGCCGCCGCGTTTTTGCGCGCGGTAGACCGATAGGGCGGTTCGTTTGACATAGCCGGAATGGGTCACCGTAACGACCATGTCTTCCTGCGTAATCAAATCTTCGTCTTCAACCTCGCCCTCCGCTTCAGCAATCTCTGTTCTGCGCGGCGTTGCAAATTCATCTTTCACCGCGATCAGCTCATCCTTGATGATCGTCATGACCCGGTCACGGCGGCGTAATATATCGAGATAATCGGCAATCTTATCGGCGAGGCCTTTTAACTCATCGCCGATCTCGTCGCGCCCAAGCGCCGTCAGACGTTGCAAGCGCAGCTCGAGAATAGCTTTGGCCTGTTCTTCTGAGAGCTTGAGCGTATTGCCGTCGGTCATCATGTGACGAGGGTCGGCGACAAGCGCAACGAGCGGCGCAAGGTCCTTTGCCGGCCAGTCGCGCTCCATCAACTGCGCTTTTGCTGTCGCCGGATCCGGCGCCTTACGAATAAGCGCAACGATCTCGTCAATATTGGCAACGGCAATTGCGAGGCCAACCAAAATGTGGGCGCGGTCACGCGCTTTATTGAGCTCGAATTTGGTGCGGCGGGTAACAACTTCTTCGCGAAATTCGATAAAGGCAGTGAGTACGTCACGCAGACTCATTTGCCGCGGCTGGCCGCCATTAAGCGCCAGCAGATTAACGCCAAAGCTCTGTTGTAATTGCGAATGACGATAAAGTTGGTTCAGGACGACGTCGCCCGCCGCATCGCGGCGCAACTCGATCACCACGCGAATGCCATGCCGATTTGACTCGTCGCGAATGTCGGCGATGCCCTCAATCTTCTTTTCGCGAACCAATCCGGCAATACGTTCAATCATCAGTGACTTGTTCACCTGGAACGGAATTTCCGTCACGATGATGCCGTAGCGATCCTTGCGCACTTCTTCGATGGTGGCGCGGCCGCGGGTGACAACCGATCCCCGCCCCAACAACAACGCCGCCTTGGCGCCGGCCCGGCCCAGAATGATGCCGCCGGTCGGATAATCCGGTCCCGGCACAATCGCGATCAGCTCTTCATCGGTAACTGCGGCATTGTCGATCATGGCGACGGTCGCATCGACAATTTCGCCAAGATTATGCGGCGGAATATTGGTCGCCATGCCGACAGCAATACCGCCTGCCCCATTGACGAGAAGGTTTGGATAGCGTGCCGGCAGCACCACGGGTTCATGTTCCGAACCGTCATAATTCGGCTGAAAGTCGACCGTCGCCTTTTCGACATCTTCAAGCAGCGAGTGCGCCGCCTTTTCCATTCGCACTTCGGTATATCGATAGGCCGCAGGCGGATCGCCATCGATGGAGCCGAAATTTCCCTGACCGTCGAGAAGCGGCAGTCGCATGGAGAAATCCTGCGCCATGCGGACCAATGCGTCATATACAGACTGATCGCCATGGGGGTGATATTTACCGATCACATCACCGACGACGCGCGCGGATTTTCTATATTGCTTGTTCCAGTGATTGCCGTTTTCGAGCATCGACCAGAGGACACGCCTGTGCACCGGTTTCAAACCGTCGCGCGCATCCGGGATCGCGCGAGAGACGATGACGCTCATCGCATAGTCTAGGTACGACCGGCGCATCTCGTCTTCGATCGAAATTGAGGAAATTCCGGGGTGTTGAGACGGCGCATCGCCACCGTCTTTATCATGCTCGTTATTGTCGTCCGACACGCGGGAAACCTTTTGGAATCAAGTGAAAAAATCAAAGCTCCGCTTAGCATTCGACCCTCCCAAAGCCAAGCATTTGGGCGGTTTTGGCGTCAGTTTATTCGGCGCGCCAGTTAGGCTAGGATGAAGCTTGGCGTCGACCTGGGGAAAATTGTGACATCAGCCGCGAAACTGCTTGTATTATCTACCATTTCCATGGGTGCGCTCATGGCTTGCGAGAACAACGCCAATATCGACGTCTCTACCGGCGGCGGCGAGCCAATGATCGAGCCACTCGCACCGGCTGCCTGGGCGGATGCAGCGGCCGGATTTATCGCGCCCGATGGATCGAATAATGGCTATGTCGTGTTGACCAACGCCCCTGGGGCCGGCGTGTTGATGCGTGTCGATCTGAATGGCCTTTCGCAAGGTTGGCATGGCATTCACCTGCACAATATCGGTGATTGCAGCGACGGTGGCGATGGTTTCAAAGCGTCGGGCGGACATGTTGATCCAGAAAATCACGAGCACGGCCTTTTAAATACGAATGGCCCTGAACGCGCTGACATTCCAAATATCTATGCGGGCGCCGATGGTCGCGCGACCGCCGAAATCTTCAATGCCGCGGTGGCGCTTTACGCGAGCGAAGAGGCCGCGGCGGCGGCGGGTCCCCACCCCTTAATGGATGCGGACGGGTTCGCCATTGTCGTTCACGCGAACGCGGATGATCATGAAACACAACCAATTGGCGGCGCCGGCCCGCGTGTTGCCTGCGCCGCAATTGGCGGAACGGGACCGTCTTAGTTAAATTGAAGTAGCGTAGGGGAGCATTATGATCGAGATCAATCGCCGTAATCTGCTGCTGAGCAGCGGCGCCCTCGCCGCCATCGCCGCATACAATACAAACAACGCAGCCTTCGCTCATGAATCGACTGCGCCGGCGGGGGTCTGGACACCGCTCGCCGATATGCCGTTTCCAGTGCAGGAAATTTACCCGGCGCCATTTTGGAAAGCACGGGCATCAGCGCCAAGCCTGAAACCAAAACCCTTTAATATTCTCGTCAATGCCGGTGGCTTGACCACGCAAGGTCAATATAACGTCACTGACGCGGTCACTTATTACGACCCTCTCGACAATCAATGGCGATACGGCGCGCGCCTCCCCCAAGCACGCCATCACATCGCGCTCGTCAATCATAACGGGTATTTATATGGCGTCGGCGGATTTGCCCGAAACGCAGGCGGCGGCTGGCAAATGCGCGGAAATTGCTGGCGCATCGGCGCTATCGATGAGCCGTGGTCCATTATGCGCCCGCTACCGCATCCACAAGCCGAAACGGTTTGCGCTTCCCTTAGCGGCCACATTCATGTGGCCGGCGGTCGGGCGCCGTCAGGAAGCAGCAATCGCGAATGGTCCGATCATATCGATACGGATGAGCATTGGGTCTACGATGCTGCGGCAGATCGCTGGTCTTCTGCGGCGCCGCTGCCGACCGCACGCAACTCTGCCGCCGGCGCCGTTGTTAATGGCGCGCTTTACGTCATTGGCGGGCGCACTGTCAGCGACGGTAACAGCGCGGTTGTCGAGGTCTATGACCCCTTATCCGACCGATGGGAAAAAGCACGGCCCGTGCCGAAAGCCCAAGCCGGCCTCGCCGCTGCGGTTATTCGCGGCAAAATTTATGTCTTTGGCGGCGAATATTTCGGCGCTGGCGGCAGCGGCGTATTTGATGATGCGTGGGAATATGATCCAGGTGCGGATCAATGGCGCGCCGTCGCGACGATGACGCGCAAACGGCACGGCCTTGGCGCGGTCGCCATCGATAACATCATTTACGTCCTTGGCGGCGCAGCCCGCGCCGGTGGTAACGATACCAGCGCGGCGCTCGACAAGTTTGAGATTTGACGGAGCATCATTACCCATCGTTCTGCACGTAACGCGAGCCTTTAGCTCAGGCCCTGCAGTCCGCGCTCAACGAATAATCTCAATCGCACTAAAAACGGCGAATGCCGCCGCGCTCGCCGCCCCCAACCAGGGAATAATCAATGGCGCTTCAAAACCGTCAGCCCTGTGCGGGTCTTTCAATTTGACGCGAATGAGCGCCAAATTTACAAGCGTGAAGACAATCAACAAAAACAAGGTCGTCGCCCGTGCAAGCGTATCAAGCGGCAACAGGCTTGCGCTTGAAAACACGCATGCTGCGATGAAAATCGTTGATAGCACCGGTGTACGCGTCCGCCGATTGATCCGCCCAAACCATTCCGGCAGCAGTTTTTGCCGTGCAAGCCCATAGAGGACGCGCGACGCCATCACGACCTGAACCAGCGCGCCATTCACAATCGCAACCATAGCGATAAGACTGATCCACAACACTGGAAAGCTTGAAACGCGCGAAAATATCAACGCCATCGGCGCTTCACTTTGCGCCAACGCATCAATTGGTGTGGTGCGGACCGCCACCCATGCGATGGCGACATAGATTAGTGTTGTAACCGCGAAAGCAAAAAAGATTGCGCGCGGCATAGTTCTCCGCGGATTTTTCACCTCTTCGGCAATGTTGACCATGTCCTCAAATCCGATGAAGGCATAAAAAGCCAGCACAGCGCCCGAAAAAACACTGGCAATGCCCCAGCTCGGCGCCGCAGCGGACGGAAGTGCAGCTTCCGCTGTGAAGCCCGCCGCAATGACCAACAGCAAAACACCGGTTTCGACGATCGTAATCACAGCGACAACAACAAGTGATTGCGCAATGCCCCAGGCCGCAAGCCCGCAGACCACGAACGCAAGCGCCAAAAATCCGGCCCAGTCCGGAAAACTCGTAAATGTGGCCGCATATCCGATAAATCCCCGAAACATGACGCCCGACGAAACAATACCGGACGCAACGATCAGAAGGCCAACGACGAGAGCGAGGTTGGTGTTTGCAAACCCTGCAGACACATAGACAGCCTCACCGGCGGATTTGGGATAGCGCGACGAAAATTCCGCAAAACTTGTCGCCGTCAGGCCCGCAATCACGGCGGCGATGGCAAACGCGGCAGGCGCATAAATGCCTGCCGATCCGGCGACCTCCCCGATAAGCGCATAGATGCCGGCGCCAAGCATCGTGCCCACACCGTAAAACACCAGCAGTGGACCGGAAATTGTTCGGCGCAAAGACGCTGTGGGCTCGTTCACGTCCTGGTAACCCCTCGCCATCGAGTCATCTGTTGAGCCGCCCGGTTTTGTAAAAAACGGCTATAAATTTGCGATCATCGGCAATTTCGACAAACCTTCAATCGCTATCGCGATGACATCAATTCCGGTCTACCGGGTAGCATTCTGCAAAAATCGGATTGCCGACCACTTGCCGGCTCGCCCAACTATCGGCTGCCGCTTCGCATTCCTTAACGGATTCATAAACGCCAATCAGTTCCGGCTCGCTGGAAGGACCCGGCTTGAGATAGCCATGCGCCGCCCATTGTCCATTTCCTGATGAAATTTGCGTTGCACATGCGCTCACCAGACTAAATAGCGCGAAAATTGTTGCACTGCGAAATTTTTTGCGTGTGTTGATCAATTTTGTCGCGCGAGGGAGAGAAATCATGATTGTCATCCCAATTTTGTTTCACACGCACAATCATAGACGAACATCACGCCGAAAAGATGGCATTCGCGATTCAATCGCTCGCGCGAATAATGATACGGAAACAAAACAATACGCAAAAAATAAAGCCCCGGCGAGAAATGCGCCGGGGCTTTGGTTGAATTCAAACCGGAATTCTTTTTTGTCGAACAAAGCGTTCGAAAGTCTTGGCGTGAGAAGAATTCCCACAAATCCTCGGCTGCGAAGTCTTTGCCGCCGAAAAGAAGCCCCTCTGATGCGCGATTGATGCTTCAAAACACCGAAAGCGCGAGGCGCAAACGCAGAATAAACTGCTGCTCAGGCCGCTAGGGCCCAAAAAAGCGGCCTATTACTTCCTACGCTTAGCCGTTTTACGCTTGGCAGTCTTGCGCTTGGTCGTTTTGCGCTTGGTTGCCTTACGCTTAGTGGCCTTCTTCTTCGCAGTTTTCCGCTTAGCGGTCTTACGCTTTGCAGTTTTCCGCTTAGTGGCCTTCTTCTTCGTAGCTTTACGCTTCGTGGCCTTCTTCTTTGCGGTTTTCCGCTTAGCGGTCTTACGCTTCGCAGTTTTCCGCTTAGTGGCCTTTTTCTTCGTAGCCTTACGTTTAGTGGCTTTTTTAGCGGTTTTACGCTTTGCCGTCTTACGCTTAGCTGTTTTACGCTTAGTCGTTTTACGCTTTACTGACTTCTTCGCGGTTTTTCGTTTAGCCGCTTTTCTTTTGGTCGTTTTTCTTTTGACCGCCATGGTTCACCTCCGAATCATGATTCGAAAGTCAGAACATAAACGAATTTACTAAAAAAGTATTGTATATGCGCAACGTATAACGCGCGCATGCATGTTTTTTTGCATTTTTTGATTCGTTTTTGCGTTTTTCGAACGCAAAACGTTTTTAAAATGGAATGTCGTCGTCCATTTCGTATTTTTGTCCGCCTGAAGAACTGCTTTGGTCGGACATTCCGCCTGCGCCGCGATCATTTGAACGTTCGCCGCCACCTCTTCCGTCCAACATCACCATTGATGAGTTGAAATTGCGCAAAACAACTTCGGTTGAGTAGCGATCATTGCCGCTCTGGTCCTGCCATTTACGAGTTTCGAGCTGACCTTCGATGTAAATCTTCGCTCCCTTGCGCAAATATTGCTCAGCAATGCGCACGAGGCCCTCAGAAAAGATCGCAACGCTGTGCCATTCAGTTTTTTCTTTGCGTTCGCCGGAATTTTTGTCTTTCCAGTTCTCGGATGTTGCAATTCGAAGGTTGCAAACTGATCCGCCGTTTTGAAATTTGCGAACTTCGGGATCGGCGCCCAAATTACCGACCAAAATGACTTTATTGACACTGCCAGCCATGACTATCTCCTAATAAGTATGCTTCTGAAGCTCTTCGCTCGGATTCGCGCCGCGCTCAACGACTGTTTATCCCCATTGAATTATGGGGCGTTCGGCGCAAATGTTCACACCTTGTTCTTCCTGTCAACGGCGATATAAAGATCAAAACAACGCTGGCCTGACGGCTGCCTATATATAAAGAGACCGACACATCCATGAGTTTGAAATCAATCCGCGTTACAGGCGCACGCGAACACAATCTGAAAAACGTCACGCTGGAAGTGCCGCGCGACAAGCTGGTCGTCATGACCGGCCTGTCTGGCTCCGGCAAATCATCGCTCGCCTTTGACACCATCTACGCGGAAGGACAGCGGCGATATGTAGAGTCTTTGTCGGCCTATGCGCGGCAATTCCTTGAATTGATGCAAAAACCTGATGTCGATCAGATTGAAGGCCTTTCACCGGCAATTTCCATCGAACAGAAGACTACATCGCGCAATCCACGCTCAACAGTCGGCACCGTTACGGAGATATACGACTATATGCGCCTGTTATGGGCGCGCGTCGGCATTCCTTATTCACCGGCGACTGGACTGCCGATTACCTCGCAAACGGTTTCTGAAATGGTCGACCGGCTGATGAAGGAACCGAACGGTGCGCGGTTTTACCTGCTGGCGCCGATTATTCGCGGGCGCAAAGGCGAATATCGCAAGGAATTCGCAGAGCTGATGAAAAAGGGCTTTCAGCGCGTGAAAGTCGATGGCGAGTATTACGATATTGCCGATGTCCCCGCGCTCAACAAAAAGATCAAACACGATATCGAAGTTGTCGTAGACCGCATCATTGTCAAAAAGGACGTTGAATCGCGGCTTGCAGAGTCGTTTGAGACCGCTTTGGAACTCGCAGATGGTATCGCCATCGCTGAAAGCGCGGACAAAAAGGACGCGAACCAGGCTGAACGCATCATTTTCTCCGCAAAATTCGCCTGCCCGGTCTCTGGATTCACGATTGACGAGATTGAACCCCGGTTATTTTCGTTCAATGCGCCTGCAGGCGCTTGTCCCGCATGCGACGGGCTGGGAACGGAAATGATCTTCGACGAAGACCTTGTTGTTCCTGACGGCGCGCTCGCTCTCAACAAAGGCGCCATCGCCCCATGGTCGAAAGGAACCTCGCCTTATTATGCGCAGACCCTCCAGGCGCTCGCCCGACATTATAAATTCAAAGTCACAACACCTTGGGAAGACCTTGGTGAAGAAGCGCAATATGTCGTGCTTTATGGCACTGGCGAAGAGGAAGTAAAATTCATCTATGCGGACGGCGCGCGCAAATTTGAGACCGTCAAACCTTTCGAAGGCGTGATCCCCAATCTCGAACGACGCTGGCGCGAAACCGATTCGAGCTGGGTGCGCGAGGATCTGGCGCGGTTTCAGTCCATTACCAAATGCGAAACCTGCAAAGGCCAGCGTCTTAAGCCCGAAGCGCTGGCGGTCAAAGTCGGCGGCAAGCACATATCCGAAGCGACCGCCTACTCCATCAAGGCGGCTGGCGTATGGTTCCAGACGCTTGAGAAAAAGCTCACTAAAAAGGAAATGGAGATTGCTGCGCGAATTTTGAAGGAAATCCGCGACCGATTGCTGTTCCTCAATAATGTGGGTCTTGATTATCTGACACTGGGCCGCGCCTCGGGCACATTATCCGGCGGCGAAAGCCAGCGCATTCGCCTCGCTTCCCAGATCGGTTCGGGGCTGACTGGTGTTCTTTATGTATTAGACGAACCGTCGATCGGTTTGCATCAGCGTGACAATGAACGGCTCCTAGAGACGTTGTGTCGCCTGCGCGATCTCGGCAATTCAGTGATTGTCGTTGAACATGACGAGGAAGCGATCCGCGCCGCCGATCATATTGTTGATATCGGTCCCGGCGCCGGTATTCATGGCGGGGAGATTGTCGCGCAAGGAACGCTGCGTAACATCACCACTTCGAAGAAATCCCTCACCGGCGATTATCTCTCCGGGCGGCGCGAAGTGCCCATTCCCGCAAAGCGGCGCGCCTTCAACAAACGTAAATTGATCAAGATCACCGGCGCGAAAGAGAACAATCTGCAAAATATCACCGCAGAAATCCCAATCGGGCTCCTCACCTGCGTCACCGGCGTTTCCGGCGGCGGCAAGTCGACCCTGATCATAGAGACTTTATATAAGGCAGCCGCGCGGCGTCTTTATAATTCGAAGGGTGCGCCCGCCGCGCACAAGAAAATTGCCGGGCTCGAACATTTCGACAAGGTAATTGATATTGATCAATCGCCGATTGGACGCACGCCGCGCTCAAACCCCGCGACGTATACCGGCGCCTTTACACCGATCCGCGACTGGTTTGCCGGCCTGCCGGAATCAAAAGCGCGCGGATACAAGCCTGGGCGGTTTTCTTTCAATGTCAAAGGCGGGCGCTGCGAAGCGTGCCAGGGCGACGGCCTCATCAAGATCGAGATGCACTTCCTGCCCGATGTCTATGTCACCTGCGATGTCTGCAAGGGCGCACGCTATAATCGCGAAACTCTGGAAGTAAAATTCAAGGGCAAGTCCATCGCCGATGTACTCGATATGACAGTCGAAGAAGGCGCGGTCTTTTTCAAAGCTGTGCCGTCGATCCGCGACAAGCTGGAAACCCTCAATCGCGTCGGGCTTTCTTATATTCATATCGGCCAGCAGGCGACGACGCTCTCCGGCGGCGAAGCCCAGCGGGTGAAGCTGTCCAAGGAGCTGTCGAAGCGCGCCACCGGCCGCACTCTTTATATACTGGACGAGCCGACGACGGGTCTTCACTTTGAGGATGTCCGGAAATTGATGGAAGTCATTCAGGAACTGACCGAAGGCGGCAACACGGTGATCATCATCGAGCATAATCTCGATGTGATTAAACAGGCCGACTGGATCCTCGATCTCGGTCCCGAGGGCGGCGATGGCGGCGGCGAGATCGTCGCCGCTGGAACACCGGAAGATGTCGCACGCGTCGCGAAATCTTATACCGGGCAATTCTTGAAGGGGATGTTGAAAGCGGCCAGCACGAAGATGACCGCCAAAGCGTCCGCGAAAAAGAAGGCGAGCGCCAAAATACCGACAAAGAAAAAGGCAGTGAAGGCTAAATCTGCGGGGAAAAGGCGGGCGGCGTAGCAAAACAAGCAAATGTGAACGCCCTTGCCGATTTGATAATTGCCAAATGATGCGCCGGGCGCCAGAGCATCACGCCAAACAACCAATCGACTGGAGAAAATCATGAGACATCTAACTCTGGCGGCCATTGCGTCGCTCATGCTTGCAGCCTGCGGCGGACCGGGGTCGCAAACAGCATCGCAAGAAGCAGAAGCCAAATCGACAGCACCCACCGGCACGGTCATGGCCTCCGGCATTTTCGAAGGCCTAAGCACCCATGTCACCACAGGCGGTGTCAGCATCAAAAAGGCCGATGACGGATATTATGTGGAGCTGGCGGAGGATTTCAGCCTTGACGGCGCCCCCGACCCTAAACTTGGCTTCGGCAATCCTGAATATATGATCGACACGCAGTTTTCTGAATTGCGAAGCAAAGACGGCTTTCAGTCATACAAATTGCCTGATGGGTTCGACCCGATGGAATACTCGACCATCTATGTCTGGTGCGAACAATTTTCCGTGCCGCTCGGCGTCGCGACGCTGAACTAATTCCGTGGCCATCCTTCGAGGCCCGGACAAAGCCCGGGCGCCTCAGGATGAAGGTCGATATTTACGAATTGGAACCCTCATCCTGAGGTGTGAGCGATCCCGGATTTGATCCGGGTGAGCGAGCCTCGAAGGATGGACGAGCGCTCTACGCATGCCTACTCCCCGAGATAGGCGACCACGCGAATTTCAACAAACAAGCTATCGGCCCATAATTTCTCAACGCCAATGCCCGTCCACGCAGGATAGGGTTTTTCCGTGATGTATTCCTCACGCACTTTTCGAAAGATCTCCTGGTGATCGCGCATGCCCACATGGAAAGATGTCATCTCTACGACATCGCTCCAATTGGCGCCCGTCGGCTCAAGCGTCGCGGCGACGCGATCGAAGGCATCGCGAATGGCCGCTTCATAGGCCTCCGGCGTGCGCTCAGTGTCATTGCGAATGAAACCAACCACACCTGAAATGTAAACGAAGTCGCCAGCACGCGCTGCTGGTGAAACTCGAAAATCCTCCGAAAATGCTTCTTCGCCCTCGGGCACGAACATTTCAAAGTCGCCGGCATGAGCGGCCTGGCTCAGCAACAAACTTGCGCCCAGCCCGGCAAGTGCAATCTGTCGGTACATCTCTATCCCTTCAATCATGGCGTCAGAAGCGTGTAGCTTCACAGGATCGTTTGACGGATCAATACTGCGTAACGCGTATTCATACCGCTTCACCTCATCAGCATTCGGCACGTTCCATAAGAACTGGCTGCTGATGCGAGCGCCAACAACGCCTCAAACGACGCGCACCCGCGCCTCACCCGCTTCAATCCGCCCAATCACCGCGGCGCCCCCATGGCCATGCGCTGCAAAAATGCGCAAGGCATCATCAACCGCGCCAGGCGCACAGGAAACAAGCAAGCCGCCGCTGGTTTGTGGATCGGTGAGAAGATCGCGGCGGATGTCCGACCATCCCGCCGGCGCATCGATCATGGGCGACACGGCTTTCCAGTTGCGACCCGAGGCGCCGGTTTTAACGCCCTCTTCTGCAAGCGTTCGCGCACGATCAAATATCGGAACGGATGCGTCATCGACGATGGCGCTGACGCTGCTCGCGCGGCAAATCTCTGAAAGATGACCGAGAAGACCAAAGCCGGTAACATCAGTCACGGCGTTAACGCCGCCAAGCGCCGCAAGTTCTATGCCCGGCATATTAAGCCGCGTCGTCGATGCGATCATTTCCGCATAGCCCGCATCATCAAGGCGCTCCTGTTTTAACGCCGCACTATAAATGCCAATCCCCAAAGGTTTACCGAGCACCAGGACATCGCCGTCCCTCGCGCCCGCATTGCGTAGAATTTTGTCGGGATGCCCCACGCCCATCGCAACGATCCCATAAATCGGTTCAGCGCTATCAATGGAGTGACCACCAGCAACCGGGGCGCCCGCCGCCACGCAAACCGAAGCGCCGCCGCCGAGAATTTTTCGGATCGTCTCCGGCGCCATCTTATCGATGGGCATGCCGACGATCGCCAGCGTGAAGATCGGTTGGCCACCCATAGCGTAGACATCCGACAAGGCGTTAGTCGCCGCTATACGTCCGAACTCAAACGGATCGTCAACAATGGGCATGAAGAAATCCGTCGTCGCGATCAGCGCGATATCATCTGAAACCTGATAGACGGCCGCATCATCGCTTGTCGACGCATCCACCAGTAAGCCTTTATGAGCGCCCGCCAGCGGCATATCGCTCAGAAGGTCCTGAAGCACATTGGGTGCGATCTTGCAGCCGCAACCGCCGCCATGAGCAAGCGATGTGAGGCGCGGTTCGTCTTTTGGACCAGCGAACAAGGCGATCTCCTGAAATAACACGGCGCGCCCTTGCGCCGCCCAGACCAGCTTCTAAAACATCATACCGCCTAATTGAAAGGCGTAAGAGGGCGATGCCGCAACGATGATTGATGAAGCGCCTGATGCGGAAGCCAATACGCTCGCTCTTTATGACGAGATCATTGACGTACGCTCGCCGGAGGAATTTGCCGAGGACCACCTTCCCGGCGCCATCAATCTGCCGGTGCTGTCCAACATGGAGCGCGCCGAGGTCGGCACAATCTACAAGCAAGAATCGAAATTTCGCGCCCGCCGCATTGGCGCTGCTTATGTGGCGCGTAATGTCGCGCGCCACCTCGAAACCGCACTTTGCAACAAGCCGGCCGACTACCGCCCGCTCGTCTATTGCTGGCGCGGCGGCATGCGCTCCGGCGCTATGGCCACAATCCTCGCCCAGGTCGGCTGGAGGACAGGCGTCCTCAAAGGCGGCTATAAAACCTGGCGGCGCTGCGTCGTTGAGGCCCTTCGCGATAGCGATGCGCCGTTCAACGTCATTTTGCTCGATGGTCAGACCGGCACCGCGAAATCGGAGATTCTTGGCCGGCTAGCAGCGCTTGGGGTTCAGACGCTGGATCTGGAAGCGCTCGCCGCTCATCGCGGTTCGGTGTTCGGCGGCTTAGCCGCCAAAGCCCAGCCCGGACAAAAGCACTTTGAATCGCAAATCTGGAACGCCTTGCGCGCCTGTGACAATGATCGCCCGATTTTGATTGAAGCGGAGTCAAATCGTATAGGCCGCTGTGAAATTCCGCAGCGCCTCTGGCAATCGATGCTAACGGCGCCGCATATTGTTGTGCACAGCGATGCCAGGACGCGCGCAAACTATCTAGTTCACGCCTATGCAGACATCACCCAAGACCGTGAGCATATCACTGCGGCGATCGATCGCCTGGCGCCATACCAAAGCAAGGAACAGATCACGATTTGGCGCGACATGGCTGACACTGAACATTATGCCGCGCTCGCCGCCAGCCTGATGCTGGAGCACTATGATCCGCTCTATGATCGCAGCCGCACAAAACGTGCGGACAAGACTCTCGCAGAGTTCTCCCTTGAGCGCCTGGACATTGCAGGCATCAACGCTGCGGCGGAAAAAATACACGATATTATTGAAGCCCCGATAGGCTAGAGCCCGTTGCGCTGCGCGAAACGA
Source organism: Hyphococcus sp. (assembly GCA_021776335.1). Lineage (GTDB taxonomy): Bacteria > Pseudomonadota > Alphaproteobacteria > Caulobacterales > Parvularculaceae > Hyphococcus. The sequence continues at coordinate 501,112 of JAJFGB010000009.1, read as the reverse complement.
TTGCGCATCGCCCTTTGCCGGCTCACTCTGCGTTTAACAAAATACTGCCAACTCAAAAGGAGTCGCCCATGACCGCGCCAAATCACGCCGGCAAAGAATTTGACATTATCGTATATGGCGCCAGCGGTTTTACCGGACGGCTGGTCGCAGAATATCTCTCTGCCCAATATGGCGGTGACAAGGATTTAAAATGGGCGATGGCGGGCCGCAATGCCGACAAGCTCGCAACGGTGCGCGATGAAATTGGCGCACCCGCATCAACACCACTTGTGACCGCCGATGCGTCGGACCCGGCATCACTTGATGCGATGGTGAAACGCACAAAAGTTATTTTGACGACGGTTGGCCCCTACCAGCTTTACGGCAATGAATTGGTCGCCGCCTGTGCAAAAGCCGGAACAGATTATGTGGACCTCTGCGGCGAGCCCGCGTGGATGCGGCAGGTGATCGACGCTCATCAGGAGACAGCAAAAAAATCCGGCGCACGAATTGTTTTGTCCTGCGGGTTCGACTCCATTCCGTTCGATCTTGGCGTTTTGTTCCTGCAGCAAGAAGCGAAAAAGAAATTCGGCAAGCCCTGCACCGAAGTTAAAGGCCGCGTACGAAAGATGAAGGGAACATTTTCCGGCGGCACCGCGGCGAGCCTCAAAGCAACCATGGCGGCGGCGTTCAAAGATCCGAATGTCATTACTCTATTGAAAAGCCCGTTTGCCTTAACGCCAGGCTTTGAGGGACCAAGGCAACCAAGCGGATCGAAACCACAGTTTGATGAAAGTGTTGACGCCTGGGTCGCGCCTTTTGTAATGGCGGCAATCAACACCAAAAACGTTCACCGCTCAAATTTCCTGATGGGCCGCTCCTATGGCGATGATTTTCTCTATTCGGAAATGATCATTACCGGCAGCGGTGACGCCGGCGAAAAGGCCGCCGCGGCGGTTGCCGGCGACAATTCACTGATGAGTGATGATGGACCCAAACCCGGCGAGGGACCCTCGAAAGAAGAACGCGAGGCGGGTCATTATGATGTCCTCTTTGTAGGCACAACCGGCGATGGCGATGACCTTCGCGTTGGCGTTACCGGTGACAAAGACCCGGGTTATGGTTCAACGTCCAAGATGATCGCAGAAAGCGCTATTTGTCTCGTGCGCGACCGTACCGACACACAAGGTGGCGTTTGGACAACCGCACCCGCCATGGGCGCCGCGCTGATTGACCGGCTAACCGCCCATGCGGGGCTAACATTTACCATAGAATAACCGGCCTTGGGCTGGCATAATCCGTTGTTCAGGCCATTGGGAATCTAAATCATGCGGGCGATCACTATCGCGTTTTTCATACTGAGCGCATTCCTGGCGCCGTCGGCATCGGCGCAAAATGATTTGGACCCGGGCATTGAACGCCATTACTGCACACAATTCGGTCCGTTCTTTTTGCGTTTCGATCCGGACAAAGCAGCAGGCGTGTTCGCTATTTTGCCGAACAATGACCTTGGCGCCGTGGTCGGCGCCATCGCAGACCGAACCCTCACCGGCAACTGGATCGAAACCGACAGCAAGGGCGCAATCCGCATCGTCTTTTCCGAAGACTGGTCGTCATTTGAAGCGGTTTATACCGTCGCGCCCGATCAGGAGAACTGGCGCGAAGGCTGGACGGGATATCTGCCGCCAGCCGGCGATCCGCCGCAATTTGATATTGCCGACGAAACTTTCCTGTGCCGCTGACGAATTGACGCCATTGCGATGAGAAGGTCAGCGCGGTAGCAAACACCCATGACTGAAAACAACATGCCCCCTGACCTTGCAGGCAAAACCGCTCTCGTCACTGGCGCGTCGCGCGGCCTCGGACGCGCGATGGCGATTGCCCTTGCAAAAGCCGGCGCCCATGTATTGGCGCTTGCCCGCACCAGCGGCGGGCTTGAAGAACTCGACGACGAGATCAAAGCCGCAGGCGGTCAGGCGTCACTGATCCCTCTGGATCTTGCTGAAGGCGACGGTATTGAGCGTCTTGCGGGCGCCCTTTCGCAACGCTTCGATAAACTCGACATTCTGATCGCGAATGCCGCCATGCTCGGCGAGCTGGCGCCTTTACCCGATATCGCACCCAAAATCTGGAATGCGACGCTTGATCTCAATGTCACCACCAACTGGCGCCTGATCCGCGCCCTCGATCCTATGCTACGCAAATCAGATGACGCGCGCGTCGTCTTTATGACCTCCCGCGTCGGCGGCGAACTCGCCCGGCCTTTTTGGGGCGCTTACGCCGTCTCAAAAGCCGCGCTTGAGATGCTCGCCAAAACCTATGCCGAAGAGACAAGAAACGCAGGCATTTCCGTTTCGATCATCGATCCCGGCGCCATGCGCACCAAAATGCGCGCCGAGGCGATGCCCGGCGAAGATCTCGAAACCCTGCCTGCGCCTGAAAAACTGATCCCGATGTTTTATGAAGCGATTACCGTCAAGACCGATGGTGTGTTGCGATTGGTGTATCGGGATTGGAAAAGCGAGAAATAAAGTCAGGTTTGGCCTTGAGGGGCAAAATTCGCCAAAGATGGTCGTTTGGTGAGATTGTATTCAATAACGGTTTTGTCTGCCCAGAGCAGATACTGTCGTTGGCGATGCCCGGATTTGCGAATTTCCGTTAAGTTTGCGATACGATAGCCATCATCGATCAAAACCAACATGGGAAGGACGCGACGATAAAGCGGGCGCGTACCAATTATTATGAAAATCAGGCATCGGGTTAAGTTCTCGCCGATCGAAGGCCACGACTTGAACCAGGACGAAGTTTATTTCTTTCTTGCAGAGGGAAACCAAGAACTCAGATTTCGGTTTCATGATTATCATGAAATCTATAGCCGGCCCGGCCTGTATGAACAAATTTTCTATGACAGATTAAAATGTTCCTCGCCAAATAAGGTTGGCGAAAATCTGAAAAAGGTTCTGGATGCGAACGGACAGTCAATAACAGAACTCCGCGCCCTGGACCTTGGCGCCGGAAATGGAATTATGGGCGAGGTTTTGCGTTCATATGGCGTTTCCAGGCTGGTCGGCGTGGACATTATTCCGGAAGCAAAAGACGCTGCATATCGGGACCGTCCTGGGGTCTATGATGAATATTATATCGCCGATTTTTGCGCGCTGGAAAATGACATTCGCGAGGAGCTTGGTGATTGGTCAATTAATTGTCTGACTTCAGTTGCGGCGCTCGGTTTTGACGATATCCCCGTAAAGGCGTTTTTCGAAGCGTTAAATACCGTACAAGATGGCGGCTGGGTTGCATTCAACATCAAGGAAACGTTCCTCGACAATTCGGACAACTCCGGATTTTCATTATTTATACGGGAACTGATATTTTCTAAATATTTAAATATCCATCACTTGGAGCGCTATCGGCACAGGCTGTCGATAGAAGGCGTGCCGCTCTACTATTTTTCATTAGTGGCGCAAAAGATGGCCGACATTCCGGAGGAATTCCTTCGGAACCGTGAGGGGCATTAGATTAAGTATTTTCCCTCTGTTCCATCACCAATGTAGAGCGTCCGTTCTTGGATCAGAATCTGGATATTGGCCATTAATCGGACAGATGTCCGCTAAGGGCCAATAACAACCGCCAACCCTGATTTGGAAGCGACGCCTTACGTCCTACCCCTTATCTTTCACATAAGGATTTTCCGGCTTCTTCAAAATCAGCCGGATCGGCACAGCTTTGATGCCGAAGGCGTCGCGGATGCCGTTTACGAGATAGCGCTTATAGGCCGTCGGCAAATCCTCCGCCCGCGTACATTGAGCGACGAAAGTCGGCGGCCGGGTTTTTGTCTGCGCGATATAGCGAATTTTAATGCGCTGTCCGGACACCGCCGGCGGATTGTGACGCGCAAGCGCATCGTGCAGCCAGTCATTGAGGTCTGATGTTTTTACCCGCGCATTCCAATCCACATAGATTTTTGTCACTGCGGGCATCAGCTTGTTTAAACCGACGCCAGTCAGCGCCGACAGTGGCACAATGGGCACATCCGGCGCTTGAGATAAAAGCCGTCCGGCTTTTTCAGTGATAGCGCGTAACTTCGCGTCACGGTCGTCAACTTCGTCCCATTTATTGACGCCAATCACCAGCGCCCGGCCTTCACGCAAAGCCAGATCAGCAATCTGTAAATCCTGTTTTTCGAATGGCGTTTCCGCTTCAATCAACAGCACAACGACTTCTGCAAACTGTATCGCGCGCAGACTGTCGGAGACGGAAAGCTTTTCAAGTTTTGACTGGACTTTGGCTTTCTTGCGCATGCCAGCAGTATCAAAAAGCTTTATCGGCCATTCGCGTTCTGTGCTGCGCCAGCGCCATTCAACTGAAATCGCATCACGCGTGATGCCCGCCTCAGGCCCCGTAAGCAAGCGATCTTCGCCGATCAACCGGTTCACCAACGTCGATTTACCCGCATTCGGCCGTCCGACTATCGCAACCCGCAGAGGTTTTAGGGGGCTATCCCATTCGAGCTCTTCATCTTCATCCGCTTCTTGAAATTCTGTGAGAAACGGCTCGATTGCGTTGTAAAGCTCGCCCATGCCTTCGCCATGCTCACCGGAGATCGGGACGGGCTCGCCAAGTCCCAATTCATAAGCGTCGTAAACACCTGCATCGCTGGCTTTACTCTCGGACTTATTCGCAAGCAGGACGACAGGCTTACCGCTGGCGCGCAGAATTTGTGCAAATGTCCGATCGAGCGGCGTGACGCCTACCCGAGCATCAATCATCAAAAGACAGATCGCGGATTCCGCCACCGCCATATCCGTTTGAAGGCGCATCCGCCCCTCCAGCGCCTCTTCGGGCGCCTCTTCCAGGCCGGGCGTATCAATCGCCGTAAAGGTGAGATCGCCGAGGTTTGCTGTGCCTTCGCGCCGGTCGCGCGTGACGCCGGGGGTGTCATCCACCAGCGCGAGTTTTTTACCGACAAGCCGATTGAACAATGTCGACTTTCCGACATTGGGCCTGCCAACCAGGGCAACTTTGACTGACATTGGCTTTGCAAGCGATGCATCAACGCGTTAGCGCATCGCGATCAGCTTGCCCTCTTCCGTAAGAATATAAATTTTCTCGCCGGCAACAATCGGCGCCACGACAGATCCAGCATCTATTTTTTGCGTTGCAACGACTTCGCCGGTTTGCGGTGAAACCTTTATGACTTCCTTGTCGCTGGACACCAGAATCAAATGATCGCCAGCCAGAACCGGTCCCGACCAGGCGATGCGGCCTTTTTTCTTTTTTTCTTTCTTGTAGCGCTTTAACTGCGAAACCCAGACAATGCCGCCATCTTCACGCGACACGCAGGCGAGTTCGCCGTCGATAGAAACAATAAAGATATAGTCCCCGGCTACCCATGGCATTTGCAAGCTGGCGATCGCTGATTCCCAAACCGATCGGCCTGTTCGAATATCAATTGCAGCAAACCGGCCGCCATGACTGACAACATAAACCAGGCCGCGATCAATAACCGGGCTTCCAGCAATGTCATTCAGAGACGATAGCGCCGTTAGCCGCGCCTGACGTACGAGCGTTTCGTTCCATACAGCACGCCCATTATCGGCGATAAACGCGACAAGCTCTCCCGAGGAAAATGGCGCGACGACCAGGTCACCCGAGGCCGCCGGACTGGCTGAAGAAAGAAAGCGCGCCGATTCTTCAAATGACTGGAACGTCCAGGCCTTTTCACCTGTCGCCTGATCGAGCGCCACAAATTCATTCGTATTGGTGGTGAAATAGACATGCCCGCGATAGGCGGTTGGCGGTGTGCGCACTGCCGACTCTGTTTGTGTACGCCATGCTTCTTCGCCCGTAACCGCATCAAGCGCCGCAACGAATCCAAAGCCGGACGTCACAAAGACCTGCCCCTGATCAAACGCAACGCCGCCGCCAAATCCAATTTCCGCTGGTTTTGGGCCGCGAAATATTTCCCGCACCCTGAAGCGTTCATCAATTTCCGGTGTCAGTATCGTGCGCCAGATTAGCTCGCCGCTAGCGCTGTCAAAAGCCGAAACCCCTGCCGCTGCATCAATGACAAAAACGCGATCGCCGACAACAATTGGCGGCGATGTGAGCCGCGCTCGGCGCGATGAAGCTTTACCGATGTCAACTTTCCAATCGACCTCCAGCTCAGCCGAAGCGCTCAGATGATGCAGCGTGTGGTCCGCTTCACCGCCCGGCTGCGGCCAGGATGGATTGATATAGGATGGTGGAATGTCGACAGCGGCGCCGAGATAGCGCGGATCCGGCGTCAGTTGTTCTTCAAGCGCCAGGATCGAAATGCGATCTTCCTCATCAGGCGCGTTTTCGTCGTCCTTTTCATCGCCCGAAAACAAGTTGGTGATGGGATTAGATGAACACGCTGTTGCAAAAGCGAAAAACGACATCACAGCCAATAATCGCAACAGACCGGCCAGGGCGGAGCTAGTTTTCATAATCTACTCGGTTTCACTTTCGCCTTCGACAGCATCGCTTTTTGATGCATCGTCTGTTTCAGTTTCGCTTACTTCTTCCTCAACGACGCCGTCCGTAGCAGGCCTTTCGGCTTCCCCGTCCCCAGCCGCAATCGCTTCGCCAAGCGCATCGATCAGATCCTCGACTCTCGTCTCGCCACTGATGTTCACGCCAGCTTTGCCCGAGGCTGCGAGCGCCGCAAAATCTTCCGCACGCGTTCGCACAGATTCTGGCGCCGCGATATCGATCGTCAATTGCCGGAAGATATCAAGCGCGGTTTGGTAATCCTTGGCGTCCAGCGCAGCTAAGCCTGAAATCTCCCTTGCGTACACAGCAAAAGCGCCGTCAGATTCCGATAGATCGCCGAGATCTTCGAGCACCGCAGCGCGACCATCGGCAAGGGACAGATAGGCAGCACGAAGGCGCGCCAGATCACGCACCGGTTTGGAGGCCGCTCCGTTCTTATATATTGCCCGAAAGGTTTCGACAGCTTTCAACCGCTCCCCGCCTCGCGAATAGGAAGACGCTCGATGGAATTGCGCCAATACGCCATAGCCACCGCCGTCCTCTGCTATAGCGCCGAGGGCGACGCGGGCGCCATCCTGATCAGTATTGAGGAGATCGACAGCATCGCGAAACTCAAGCGCTTGCGTCTCGGCATTGGAAACCCGCTGCCAAGTCTGGAACTGCCAGGCCCCGACCCCAATCATGATAGCCAAAGCACCGGCAATAACCATGGGCCCGCGCGTGCGGAACAGCTCCCATTGACGTTCTTCGGCCAGTTCCTGGTCGACTTCTCTAAAAGCGCTGTCTTCGTTCGCCACGCGGCGCCATCCTATTGCTTCTGTAATGAAATGCCGAGAGGTTCTAACGGCCTTTGAGACGACGCGCAACGCGGGATCGCGGACTGAAAACGGGCAATATTGGGGCCGCTGCCAACAAGGCTTCAACCAAAATCCGGCGCCGAGCGTATAATCTCCCCGGAACGATGGAGAACTGAAATGCCACTGAGACCCATTATTGCCTGTATCGCCCTCATATTGCTTCCCGCCTGCGCCCGGCCGCCTGTTAACAACGAGCTATCAGCGCCCCTAAAAACGGTCGACACCGTCGACCTCGATCGCTACCTCGGGGTCTGGTACGAGATCGCCCGCCTGCCAAACCGCTTCGAGAGGGATTGCGAAGGCGTCACCGCTGAATACTCACGCCGCGCCGATAGCCTGATTTCCGTCGTCAACAGTTGCCGCAAAGGCGCCCCGAACGGCAAACTAGCGGTTGCAAAAGGCCGCGCCCGCATCATCGACCAATCAACCAACGCAAAACTGGAGGTCAGTTTCTTTGGCCCTTTCTGGGGCGACTACTGGATAATAGATCTCGCTGAAGATTACTCTCTTGCCGTGGTCGGCGAACCGTCAGGCCGATATTTGTGGGTATTGTCACGCACGCCCAGCCTTGATCAAGTACGGCTCAATGCAGTTCTGGCCCGACTGCGCGCTCTGGGATATGATACTTCAAAGCTATATTATCCAGCGCAACCGCCAGCTAGTGACGGTCCGGACAAAGATTAAATCAAACCGCAATGGCAACGCCCGCAATATAGGGATGTAAAAACAGGTATATCGCAACCCAGGCGACGAATCCGACACCGACAGCAATCAAATCATTCGTCACAGGTCCTGGCGCCGGCGTTGCGACACCGCGTTTTTTGACCGCAATGCGATCAATCACCGAGAAGGCCAGAATGCCGCCAAAAAGGGCGATCGATCGAACATCACCGTTGACCAGCAAATGGGCAAACGCCCAGATTTTGACCCCTGCAAGCATCGGATGTTTTACCGCCGCCGCCAGCCGCCCTGACGGCAGATTGGAGGCGGCAAGGAGAATCAACGCAACCAACATGAGGCTGTAAACAGCGTACCGCATCCAGTAAGGCGTCGAATAAATCACCGTACGATCTGCGCCGCTCCAGCCGACCACAAGCAAGATCAGCCCGATAAGAGCGACAATCGCAAACATCCCCTTATAGGGACCAACGCCCAGACGATCTGCAAGACGTCCGCGCGGGCCACGCGCTGTTGCGGTGAAAAAGTGCGATCCCAAAAAGATCGCGAGACCAATGAAAAACAGCACGGACCTTAATCTCCCTGCAACGTCGTCAGTCGCCTTCAAACTCCACCAATGCGACGACCCGCTTGCCCATTTCGCGCAGTTTTTTCGAGCCGCCCAGATCTGGCAAATCGATTATAAATGAACAAAGAACGATTTCAGCACCCGCGCGCTCAAGCAGTTTAATGGATGCCCCTGCAGTCCCCCCGGTCGCGATCAGATCATCCACCAGCAACACCCGATCGCCTTTTTTGATCGCATCCACATGAATTTCGACCTCATCGCTGCCATATTCGAGCTCATAGCTTTCAGCGATAGTCTCATAAGGAAGCTTGCCCTTTTTGCGGATCGGCACAAAACCGACGCAAAGCTGGTGCGCTATAGCGCCGCCAAGAATGAACCCCCGCGCCTCTATGCCAGCAACCTTATCGATCTTGGCGCCGGCCAGCGGCTGTACTAGCTCGTCGATGGCGCGGCGAAACCCGCGCGCATCGGTCAATAGCGTCGTAATATCCCGGAACATAATTCCGGCTTTTGGATAATCCGGAATTGTCCGGATAACCGATCTCAAATCCATGATAGCGCCCTGTCAACGTCGGAATCGACCATGACGGAATCGGCCCTGCCGGGCAACGATTCAATTGATAAACATAGGGGCTCGGTTCACCTTATGGATCAAACGCCTTATCCTACGCGACTTGCCCTTTCATCCAATCGCGCCATGGTGCGCCACTTGGGGAAAATCGAACAAGCCAGATGTACCGGAATTACGCGAGGAGAAGATTGTGAGACAACTTTTACTATGCGGCGCTGCCGCATTGGCGCTTGGCGCCTGTGGAGAAAATTCTACACAGAACAACACCGAAACCAGTGCCGCGGCAATCCAGCCTGAGGTCACGGCGAGCCCGCCGGAACTCGGCGCATGGGGTGTGGACACAGACAATATTAATGCCGCCATCGATGCCGGCGATGATTTCTATCAGCATGTGAATGGCAATTGGCTAGACACATTTGAGATCTCTGAAGAATTTTCCAGCTATGGATCCTTTACAGTGTTGTTCGAACGCTCAGAGGAGCGTGTGCGCGCCATCATAGAAGAAGCAGCCAGCGGAAATGCAGCAAAGGGTTCTGTCGAGCAAAAAATTGGCGACACGTTCGCCAGCTTTATCGATGTCGACGCAATCAATGCAGCAGGCCTTGCCCCAATCGCCGACGACCTTGCCTATATAGATAGCCTTGCCACCCACGAAGATGTCGTCCGCGCCATGGCGCGCGCCGATCTGGATCTCAGGTCATTTCTCGGCTGGTGGATCGATATCGATTCCAAACAAACTGATCGTTACATCGTTTACCTGGCGCAATCCGGCCTCGGCATGCCAAATCGCGATTATTATCTCGATGAAAAATTTGCTGACAAGCGTCCTAAATATCAGGCCTATATCGAGCAAATGTTGACAGCGTCAGGATCACCGGACGGGGCGGCAAAAGCGCAGGCGATTTACGACCTTGAGTTGCGCATGGCAGAGGCGCATTGGGAACCCGCCAAGCGTCGCAATCGCGATCTCACCTACAATCTAAAAACAGCAGATGAACTCAGCGCTTATGCACCCGGCGTCCCTTGGTCTGCCATTTTCGAAGCGGGCGGTCTCGGCGCTCAAAATGAATTCGTTATTCGCGAAGACGATGCAATTCAAAAGCTTGCCGCTATCTTTGGCGAAACGCCGGTGGAAACCTGGCGCGATTATTTGCGCTTTCACCACTTAAGAGGCAATGCTGGCGTCCTGCCTTCTGAATTTGACGACGCGACATTTGCCTTTTTCGGCACCGAAATTCGCGGGACGCCCAAGCAACGGGAACGCTGGAAGCGCGGCGTTGCAGCAGTTAACGGCGCTCTCGGCGAAGCCGTCGGTCAAGTCTATGTGGATAGACACTTCCCGTCGGCTTCAAAAACGCAGATGGAAGATCTTGTCGCCAATCTACGCAGCGCTCTTGATGAACGGCTCGATACTCTGCCGTGGATGAGCGAGACAACCATAACGCAAGCCCATGCAAAACTTGAAAAATTTACGCCGAAGATAGGCTATCCTGAAAAATGGAAAGACTATTCAGATTTTGAAGTGGTGCGCGGCGACGCTTATGCCAATGTCAAAGCCGCCAATGTCTTTGAATGGGAAGATGAGCTGTCCAGCCTTGGTGGTCCGATCGATAAAACAGAATGGTTCATGAACCCGCAAAGGGTGAATGCCTATTACAGCCCGAACCGGAATGAAATCGTTTTCCCAGCAGCGATTTTGCAGGCGCCGTTCTTTGACCCTGGCGCCGATCCAGCCGTGAACTATGGCGGCATCGGCGCGGTCATCGGTCACGAAATCGGACACGGGTTTGATGATCAGGGCCGCAAGTCCGATGGCGACGGCATGTTGCGCGATTGGTGGTCAGAAGAAGACGCCGAGAACTTTCAAGTGCTGGCCGACAAGCTGGGCGCCCAATATGCAACCTATGAACCTATTGAAGGTTTTCCGGTTAATCCGGAACTCACCATGGGCGAGAATATTGGCGATGTCGGCGGTCTCGCTATGGCCTATCACGCCTACAAGCTATCGCTGAACGGCGAAGAAGCGCCTGTTATCAACGGCTATACCGGCGACCAACGCTTCTTCATGGCCTGGGCGCAGGTCTGGAAACGGATCGTACGCGAAGAACGCCTGAAAAATCAGGTCGCGACCGATCCCCACGCACCGGCGCAATATCGCGTCAATGGCGTCGTTCGTAACATGGACGCCTGGTACGATGCCTTTAATGTCACGGAAGAAAACGACCTCTATCTGCCGCCGGAAGAACGCGTGCAGATCTGGTAACGCTGAACTAACAGCGAAAATCGAAAATGGAGCCCGATTTCCGGGCTCCATTTTTTTGTGCATCGCTGCCGCCGCCTCGATCTACGGCTCAATGATCGACCGCCAGGAGCGCAAATGACACAGCGATTGATATCTCCGCTTAAATGTTCATTGCACTTGGGGTTTTTGCGCCGTGGCATTATGCTGCGCCGCTATGACGCCAAAAGAACAAATCCGCGAAGCCTTCAAACGCGCCCTTTTGCACACGACAAAAGCGCTATCGGCGCAGCGTGACGTCGAAGTCGCTTTTGGCGGCGATCATGCCGCCGTACAGGGCAACACGGCGCGCATTCCGCTCCCGGCCCGCGACCTCGACCCACTGGCCGCTGCAAATGCTCGCGGTGAAGGTGATGCCGCGGCCTTGCGCCTTGCTCATCATGATCCGCTCGCTCACCAGAAACTGGCGCCAAGAGGGGCCGAGGCGCGCGCCGTTTTTGCCGCGCTTGAAAACGCCCGCTGTGAATCTATCGGCGCGATCGCGCTTAAGGGCGTCGGCGACAACCTCGCCGCGTCGCTCGAAAAGACCATCGCTGACAAAGCATATGATCGGCTAAGTTCAAATGATGCCGCGCCGGTTGCCGATGTAGCAGCGCTACTATTGCGTGAACGTCTAACCGGCCGCCCTGCGCCGCCATCCGCAGCTTCAATCATGGAAAATTGGCGCGAGGACCTGGAAGGCCGCGCTGGCGGCGCGCTCGACGCCCTCGCCAACGCTGCCAATCTTGACAATCAGAAGGCCTTTGCAACGCTTGCCCGTAATTTTATTCGTGATCTCGACCTTGATGATGACGATCAGGGCGAGGAAAACAGCGACCAGGAAAGCGAAGGTGACGAAGACGAGGACAGCGATCGCGAAGACGGCGAGAGTGAAGACGATAATGGCGTTGCGGATATGCCGGAAGACCCTGGTGGCGGCGATAGTGAGGACGGCGATGCCGATCTTTCCGAGCAGGAAATGGATGGTTCGTTTGAGGACGATGACGGCGCCGCGGAAAACGCAAAAGTTTCGTCACTGCGCACCAATTTCGAAGGCGACACGGGCGAGTCCTATAAACCCTACACAACTGAATTCGATGAAATCGCTGATGCAGCCGAGCTCTGTGACGCTGAAGAATTGCAGCGGTTGCGCCGCACCCTCGATCGACAGCTCGAAAACATGCACGCGGTCGTCGCACGCCTTGCCAATAAATTGCAACGCAAACTCATGGCGCAGCAAAATCGCAGCTGGATTTTTGACCTTGATGAGGGCGTCCTCGACGCAGCGCGTCTCGCACGCGTCATTGTCGATCCCATGCAGCACTTGTCCTACAAAATGGAGCGAGAGCAAGATTTCCGCGACACGGTGGTGACGCTTCTGATCGATAATTCCGGATCCATGCGCGGCCGGCCAATCACAATCGCGGCGATCTGTGCAGATATCTTGGCGCGCACATTAGAGCGCTGCGGCGTTAAAGTGGAAATTCTTGGCTTTACCACCCGCGCCTGGAAAGGCGGACAGGCCCGTGAGAAATGGGTTGAGGCCGGACGGCCGGCAAAGCCAGGACGCCTTAATGATTTACGCCACGTCATTTATAAATCTGCCGACGCGCCGTGGCGGCGTGCGCGCACGTCCCTTGGCCTGATGATGAAAGAGGGATTGCTGAAAGAAAACATCGATGGCGAAGCGCTGCTATGGGCGCATTCGCGCCTTCTTGGGAGACCAGAAGCGCGGCGTATTATGATGGTGATTTCGGACGGCGCACCGGTCGATGATACTACATCATCTTCCAATGGCGGCGCCTATCTTGAGCGCCATTTACGCGAAGTGATCCACTATATTGAAAACCGATCGCCGGTTGAATTGCTGGCGATCGGCATCGGCCATGACGTGACGCGGTATTATCATCGCGCGCTAACGATCGTCGATGTGGAACAACTTGGCGGCGCGATGATCGACAAACTCGCAGAGCTGTTTGATGAAGAAGCGCTGAAGCGATCAACCCGCCGGTCCCGCGGTCGCGCCGCCTAGATCATCGGGCGACGATCTGGATTCTTTGCCACGCGCCAGCTCGCGCGCGAAGGCGCGCTCACCAAAACCCGCATACATTTTTTGTGAATGCGCTCTAGTTTTTCCGCGTCGCGGAAATCTCAAATTCAACACGAACCTCAAGGGCAAGATTTTCTTCCTCAAGCCAGGAGGCGGCCGCACCAAGATCAAATTCAGTCCTGACAAGATCCACGCCGCCCACCGCCATTGCCTTGTCACCGGTAATATCCAGCGTGAACGCCAGTGTGATGTTCTGCTCTATGTTTTTGATCTTCAGCACACCGACAGCCTCATAGGCGTTACCGCCGAGGCTTTGGATATCAGTAGCCACAAAATTCGCCGCCGGGAACTCTTTGATGCCGAACCATTCGGCGCCAGGTAAATTCGCATCGCGCAGATCATCTCCGGTCGTCGCCGAGGCGGTTGTCACCTCAACCTCAACCCAGCTGTCCGCCAGGTTATCGGGATCAAAATAAATGCCCGCCATGAAATCATTGAAACGGCCTTCAAAACGCCGGTCTTTTTCCGCGCCGATAAAGCCAAGATTGCTGGCGCCATAATCAACAACCCAGTTGGCGCCCGCAGTTTCGGTTTTCGACGCCGCTGCAGCGCTCGCCTGAGGCGTCGATCCAAAAAGATAAAACCCACTCGCAGCGCCCAAGGCGCCTAGAATTATCACAATCGAAACCCATTGCCCGGCGCGATACGGCGCCATGCTTTGCAGAACGCCATCCCGATTGAAAAACTGATGTTTGAGCGCTGCGCCCACATGCAACGCAAGCAAATACAAAATCCCAAAAGCGAGATATTCGTGGACCTCTTTGAGAATCTCCTCTGCACCGGCACGATCTGCGACGCCGCCAAAAAACGGCATGTGAGGTATACCAACAAAACCAAACCATTTCGTCGGAATATCTGTCGGCGATGATGACACCATCGCCCAACCGACCAAAGGCGTTATGAGAAGCAAGGCGTAAAATACCCAGTGCGTTGCACGCGCAATCAGCTTTTGCCAGGACGGCATAATGGCAGGGAGCGCCGGCGGGCGATGGGATAATCGCCAACCCAGCCTGACAAGTGTCAGACTGAGAATGGTCAAGCCGAAGGATTTGTGAAGCTGATAGAGATCAAACTTGATCGGCGATACATTGGGCAGCTTGTGCATATAAAATCCTGCTGCAATCTGCCCCAAAATTAAGATCGCTATCGCCCAATGGAGAGCGACAGCGACCGATGTGTATCGCGCACCATTCACCGAGAGTTACTGCGCGAATTGCTCTGGCGAAATGAATTCAGCCTCGATCATGACATCCACTTGATCGCTGACTGCAGGCACATAGGTATCGAGATCAAAATCAGATCGATTAACTGCTGTCTTGGCGGAAAATCCGATTTTATAGCGGTTGTTGCGCTCATCGAATGCCCCATTATTGAATTTCACATCAAGCATGATGGATTTCGTGATGCCTTTGATGGTGAGCTCGCCCGTCATAACGCCGGTATCGTCACCGGTGCGTTCAATCTTTGTACTGATGAAAACAATATCCGGATAGTTCGCAACGTCAAAGAAGTCTTCCCCCTTCAAATGGCCGTCAAAAACATCAACGCCCGAATCGACCGAAGCCGCATCGATAGCCACTGTAATCGATGACGCTTCTGGATCTTCGGCGTTCCAGTTAAGCACTGCCTCCCAATCACGCCAACGAACACTCGGTCGAGAATAGCCAAAATGACTATAGCTGAAGGTTATGTAGCGATGTCTTTCCTCCGACAAATAGGTGTCTGATTTAGCGCCGAAGTCCTTTTCGACAACCGTGTCCGCCGCTGTGGCGTCGCTGCTTTGTCCGTTGGCTTGCTGGCCGCACGCTGCAAACGCAAACGCGCCAACCAGCGGCAATATTGATTTCGTAAAATTCATCCAGATCGCTCCCTTCATCCAGTTACCGCATGTTCGCCGAGGCTCATACAAAACGCAATTCTATTGCCTGTTTAGGGCTTTGCCTCTCCCAGACGTGATCAGGCAAACCCCTTAAAATCGCGATATTATCGCCTTGAGATTTGGCCGCGCCCGTTCTTTGGGGTTTTCTCTTGCGGTCCCCAAATAGACAAAACCCGCGACACGCTCCTGATCGCCCAATCCTAGCCCGGATATTACATGATCATCGTAAGCATACCATTCCGTCAGCCATTGCGCGGCAAATCCGTGGGCGCTCGCCGCCAACAACAGGTTCTGACAGACGGCGCCGGCTGTCAGAACCTGTTCCCATTCAGGCGTACGATGCGCTGGATCTATTGAAGATATCACCGCCACAACCGTGGGCGCGCGCGTAAACCGCTTTCGCTCACAGTCAATGCGGTGTTTTTCGGCCTTTGGGTCATTGGCCAAAAAAGCTGCTTCCAGCACCTCGCCGAAGCGAGCGCGCGCATCCCCTTCAAAAATCACAAATCGGAAGGGCGTTACCCGCCTGTGATCGGGCGCCCGCGCAGCAATCGTCAGGATTGTCTGCAGGGTCGGCGCATCAGGGCCAGGCGCGCTCAGGAAATCCGCCGGCGTCGAGCGGCGTCGCCAGAGCATCTCGATCGCGCTGTCGCTAGGATGCGCAGCGGGCGTCACGTCACCAAGTTCAGGCAATTTCAACATTTTTCTCCGTCTTTCGGCATCCGCATCTTGGCAAAAAATCGCCGCCTGCTATGGACCTAACCCTGCCCCGGCGCCTTTCTCAAGGTAGGGGAGAAGATTTTGGATCAGGAACCCTTATGGCTGGCGCTATCGCTGCATCCTCTGACGGTTTTTTAACCCGGCTCAAAGAAGGCCGCATACCCGGACCGCTTTCGACGGTCACGGCGATCGATGCGGGGCTCACGACAACAAACCTCGCAGCCTTGTTCGAGAGCCAGCTCACCAGCCGCCGCCTTGATCTTGAGGCGCGCCGCCTCGGTGCTGAAAAACGCGGGTTTTATTCCATTGGCAGCTCCGGCCATGAGGGCAACGCCGCTGTCGCACATGCGTTCCGCATCAATGATATGGCCTTCCTGCATTATCGCAGTGGCGCGTTTTATATCGAGCGCGCACGAAAACTCACAGGCGAGACGCCAATCTGGAATATGGCGCTGTCATTCGTCGCATCATCGGAAGACCCAATCTCCGGCGGGCGGCACAAAGTGCTCGGATCAAAACCGCTCTTTATCCCACCACAAACCAGCACCATCGCCTCGCATTTGCCCAAAGCCATGGGTGCGGCATTCAGCGTGGCGCTCGCCCGCACACACAAAAAGCCGGATGCAGAACTTCCTTATGATAGCGCTGTGTTGTGCAGTTTCGGTGACGCGTCAGCCAATCATTCAACGGCCCAGGGCGCTATCAATGCCGCCGCGCTGACTGCCTATCGGGGGCTCCCCTTGCCCCTCGTCTTTGTCTGCGAAGACAATGGCATCGGCATATCAGTCAAAACACCAGAGGGTTGGGTCGCCGCCAATTACGGCGCCCGCCCCGGCCTCAATTACATTTATGGCGATGGCCGCGATATCATCGATGCAGTGCGCGCCGCGCGAGAAGCCGAATACTGCGCTCGCATCGCGCGCAAGCCTGTGTTCCTGCATTTGCGCACCGTACGCCTGATGGGCCATGCGGGGTCGGATCTCGAAACCAGCTATCGTGATCGCACAGAGATTGAGACCGAGGCCGATCAGGACCCGCTTCTCCATTCAGCGCGTCGCATCATTGAGGCTGACGTCATGTCTCGTGATGATATCGAAGTGCTCTATGAAAATATTGGGGGCCGCGTTCGACGCACCATGGAAGCTGCCTGCACAAGGCCGAAACTATCAAGCGCTGCTGAAGTCACGACAGCTCTGACCGCACCCACCAGTATTCCAAAAGCAAAACGCGCCAGCAAGCTACTACCCGCTGCGCCCGATGATACGCGTGCGCGCACCGACCCGCAGCACATGTCGCGTCTGATCTCCCTTGCGCTCGCTGGCGAAATGGAGCGCGACGCTAATGTCGTTGTTTTTGGTGAGGATGTGGCAAAAAAAGGCGGCGTTTACGGGGCAACAACGCGCCTGCAATCAAAATTCGGTCCGTCTCGCGTCTTCGACACATTACTTGACGAACAATCAATCCTCGGCATGGCGATTGGCCTTGCCCATAATGGTTACATCCCCGTCCCTGAAATCCAGTTTCTCGCCTATGTCCACAACGCAGAAGACCAGCTGCGCGGCGAAGCAGCCTCGCTTTCCTATTTTTCAAATGGTCAGTACACAAATCCTATGGTCGTGCGCATCGCCGGCCTCGCCTATCAAAAAGGGTTTGGCGGGCATTTCCACAATGATAATTCGGTCGCCATCTTCCGTGACATTCCTGGAATTGTTCTGGCTTGTCCATCAAGCGGTGAAGAAGCGGTGAGGATGATGCGAGAAGCGTTCCGCCTCGCCCGCCAGGAACGCCGCGTTGTCGTCTTTCTCGAACCGATCGCCCTTTACGGCATCAAGGATCTTTACGAAAATGGCGACGGGTTGATGTCAGCATCCTTTAAAGACATCAAAGACGAAGCGCCAATCGACGCGCCGAACGTGATCGGCGCCGGCGGCGACCTTGCGATCGTTACATATGGCAATGGAACTTATCTCTCCAGGCGTGCGGCGCGAACGCTGAAAGAAAAAGGCATTGATGCGCGCATCATCGACCTTAGATGGCTCGCACCCCTGCCCATGGATGCAATTATCGAGGCAATCGGCAAGCGCTGCGATGTGTTGATCGTGGATGAGTGCCGCAAGACCGGGTCGCCGAGCGAAGAAATTGTTACCGCATTTGCGGAGCGCCGCCTGCCGCTCAACATCTCGCGCGTCACTGGCGTCGACACGTTTATTCCTCTCGGTCCCGCCGCCAACGAAGTGCTTGTAAGTGAAGCAGATATTGTTGCGGCGGCGCTGGCGCTGACGGACAAAACCACAAAACGGGCAGCCGAATGAAAAAATCCGCCATTGTTGTTTTTCCCGGCCGTGGCACTTATGGCAAGGATGAGCTTGGATATCTCGCCCGCTATCACACAGACAAGAGCGAGTTTGTCGGCGGTGTCGACGCCTGGCGCGCATCGCAGAAACGACAGACTGTTTCTGATCTGGACGGCGCCAAAAGCTACTCGGCGGCAAAACACGCCTCCAGCGTTAACGCGTCAGCGATTATCTATAGCTGCGCGCTTGCGGACTTTGCCGACATCAATCGCGATGAGTTTGATATTGTCGCCGTGTGCGGCAATTCTCTGGGATGGTATTTAACGCTCGCCGCAGCAGGCGCCCTTAATCCAGCAAACGCTATTCGGTTGGTAGACACTATGGGCGCGTTAATGGAAGACCAGGGCAGCGGCGGCCAACTGATCTATCCTTTTGTCGACGAAAATTGGCGTTCCAGCCGCGCGCACACAAAAGCGATTTCAAACGCGCTTCACGCGGGTCGCACCGCAGGCGCCGCCTATCTTTCTATTCGCCTTGGCGGCATGGCGGTTCTCGCTGGCGATGAGAAGGGCATGGCGGCGATGGAAAAATCCCTGCCCAATGCCGAAGACCGCTATCCTTTTCGGCTCGCCCGCCATTCGGCGTTTCACACGCCGTTGCTGCAGCATGTATCGGACGCCGCCTTTCAAGCGTTAGGTGATGACCTGTTCGGCGCGCCGCAACGCCCAATGATTGATGGGCGCGGCGCAATCTGGACGCCGGCATCAAGCGACATCAACGCGCTTTATAACTACACGCTGGGCCAACAGATCGTTGAGACATATGATTTTTCGAAATCGATCGAGATCGCTATCAAGGAGTTTGCACCTGACTGCCTGATCCTTGCGGGCCCCGGCGCGACCCTCGGCGCACCCATTGCTCAGGAACTGATCCGCCATCGCTGGCTGGGCCTTACGTCAAAGTCGGATTTTTCTGCGCGACAGAAAGAAGACCCGTTTCTTCTCGCCATGGGCCGCGAAGATCAACGCAAGCTTGTGGTTTGATTTTGATCGCGCCACACATCTAATAGCGGAGCTTTGGGCCCCAATCCTCACCGCGCCCTTCCGGCGTCAGATCTAGGATGTTCCAAAGCGGCCACATTTGATCCATGTGGCGCGGATGGCCATCAAGGCCTGCATGTAACATCTCACTTCCCCAGAAATGCCGGATGCGGTCGCCTTCTTTGACAAATATATTCGCCATGGGAAACTGATCGCCTTCACCATTTTCAGCATAATAATCGCCATTGTAATTGTTTTCCGATGACGACAGCAGTCGCATCTTGCCCCAGCCGCGACTGTCCGCAAGTTCTTTGAATTCTGTGATGGGCGCCGCCGCACACACTGCAAAATTGATGCGGTCAGCCGGATGCTGCGCTCCACCATTCATGTAATCCATGAGCGATGTGCAGGCAGGACATGGGTTTTTCTGGTTGCGGCCATACATCAGGCTATAAAGAAACAGTGTATCTTTTCCCGCCTCGAACAGCTCAGAGAGCGTCACATCTGCTTCAACGCCATTCTCCATCGCGCGAAAAACATAGTCTTCTTTCACCTCTCCGCCCATCGGCAAGCTGCGCCGCTGCGCAGCAACTTCGGCGACTTTGGCGCGTAGTTCCATCTCCGCCGCCAATAACTCTTCCCGTGCTGCGCGATAATTTTTGGACTCATTGGGAAAGCGAATATCTGTCATTGGTTTTCTCCTGTTAATTTACAGTCTAGATTACCCCGGACCATAATCGCAAACGCCCGCCTCATGGCTTGCGCACAGTATAGGACATAAGGAAGACGTATGAACCTCAACCAAGTCACCATTCATGTTGGAAATCTTGAGCATTCCATCAGTTTTTATGAACGGCTCGGCCTCTTATTAATTGTCGATAGTCCGGATAATGGGTACGCGCGGTTTGAATGCCCGGACGACGGTACGACGTTTTCTCTCCATGAAGCAGAAGATATCTCACCAACCGGTGCGTCCTTTTATTTCGAAGTTAAAGATGTCGACGCTGTCGTTAAGGCGCTCAAAGCTAAAGGCGTCGCCTTTGAAACGGAACCAGCAGATCAGCGTTGGCTATGGCGCGAAGCCTGGTGTCGCGACCCCGACGGATATCGCATCGGGATTTATCATGCGGGCGAAAACAGGCGGTTTCCACCGTGGCGGGTGAAGGAAAAGATGCAAGGGTTGCCAAAATGAAATTGAAGATTCCACCTGTTGTCCAGGTTATCATGTCCGCTGTGGCTATGTGGTTGATCAACAATCAATTACCGCTACTCGACTTCAAATTTCTCCTTCAACACTTGGTTTCCGGCGCGCTCATGGCATGCGGGCTGATAATAGCTATTGTCGCAGTCGGCGACTTCAGAACAGCAAAAACCACCGTTAATCCAACAACGCCTTCTGAAGCCAATACGCTGATCATCAAAGGACCATACCGGATCAGTCGCAACCCGATGTATCTTGGCATGTTGATCACACTGAGCGGGTGGGCCGTCTGGTTGGGAAATTATGCAGCGATTGGCATTCTACTGATTTTCTTCTGGTACATGACAATGTTCCAGATCAAACCCGAAGAAGAGGCGCTCAAAGAGAAATTTGGCGCTGACTATGAGGCCTATTGTAAAAAAGTCCGCCGCTGGATTTAGGGCGGGCGCCTCCTCACCAAGTCAACCATCTGCGTCACCACAATGAAATCACTGCGAGGGAAGCGGCGACTTCCGGCGTACTGTATTGATTAACTAGAATTTGGGTTTTTTTCCGTAAAAACAGTCAGGTTTTGAATTAGCGCCATAAATATCGAGGGGCCGCTATGTCGACCGCAGACGTGGATGAAGAAATCAACTTGGCAAAGCCCAGGTCTTTCGAGCGCCTCTGGCCGTTTCTAAGATATTCGTTTCTTGCGTTCATTGTGGCGGCTGCAGCACTGGCGATTTCAAATTTACTCGCGCTCCAGTTTCATTACACGTTTCTATACGGCGAATTTGCATCAGACGACGTTATGCAGGCGGCAGCAGATATGACCGACCTGCATCAAGGCCTAGCGGCGATATTATACATAACAGCTTTCATTTCTTCAATAATTGCATATAGCCGCTTTCAATATCGTGCGATGAAAAACCTGCACATTATCGATGCGGCAGGCGTGACGACAAGTCCCGGTTGGTCGGTTGGGTATTTCTTCGTCCCGATTGTAAATCTCTGGAAGCCATTTGGCGCGGTGTGTCAGATTTGGCGCGGCACGTTCGATCCGGAAAATGGCGATGCACCCGTACCGAAGATTATCGGCTGGTGGTGGGTGGTATGGCTCATATCAAACTTCATCGACAACGCATCGAACAGGTTATCAATTAAGGCAGGCGCATTCGGAGACGAACTAACGGACATCGATCTTTTTATGGGCACACTGATGCTGGACGTCGTAGTAATAATTTTCAGCGCCGCTTCTGCGCTTCTGGTAATAAATTTCATGAGCAAAATCCGCGACGGCCAGGATATTTTAATTCAGCGAAGTTTGGCCTCTGAATTTTAGCGCACCAAATCGACCATCTGCGCCATCACCGCAAGATTTTCGCGCGCGAAGCGGCGGCAACGTTCCGGCGACCAACCGTAAACAGGGTCGGGATTAACATCCGCGTCCTTGAACGGCATCTCCAGCGTCATGGAAAGGCATCCCCAGGTCTCAGCGACATAGCTGTTCGCGATATCGAGATTGGCCGCGCCTGGCGCTGCCGCCGGGTAGCCGACCTCCGTCTGGAAATCCTTGCTCGCCTCAAGCAGCAGCGATGAAAACCGGTCAAACAGCATCTCGTGACGGTCGTCCCAAGATGGAATCCCTTTGGCGCTGTCGAGGAAATTATTGGGAATAGCTTCATCCCCATGAACGTCCAGAAAGAAATCAACACCGGTTTCCTGCATTTTTTGGCGTACCAGAAAAACTTCCGGGCTTAGTTCCATCGTGGCATTGCGCCATGCGCGGTTAAGATCCGTGCCGGACGCATTGGTGCGCAGATGCCCGCGCTTAACACCGTCGAGATTCATGCATGGAATAATATGAATCACAGCTTTTTCGCGAAGGGTCTTCGCTGATTCATCATCTACGTCAGTAATTCGCTCAAGAAAGCCTTCCATCCACCATGACGCCATATCTTCGCCGGGGTGCTGACGGGCATTCACCCAAAAACTGTGCTTACCCTCGCCCGGCTCACCAACCTGAAAATAGTCGATGTTCTGGCCGTCCAGCGTTTGACCCAGATGCTCATGTTTAATCAGCGGCGAGCGTTGCGTCTTCTCAACAAGCGCTTTACAGCGCGCGACCGGATAGGCCGCAAAATATGCATAATAAACCCGGTCCTGATCAGGCGTATGTTTGATCGTCAGCGCCTTGCCGTCATAGGCGGTTTCAACGCGGAACCAGCTTTCCTGATCATAGGATGCAACCGCGCGGTAGTCTTTCCAGCCATCAGGATAAGACGCATCGCTTACATTGCCGAGCTGCATCACCAATTGGCGCGACACCGCGCCTTCGACGCAATAATAAAACCACTGGAAGAACTTTGCTTTGCCATCCTGCTCAATCTCCAGACGAATATCCGAAGGGTTCGATGCATCCAGGCAGTTGATATTGCCATGGTCAAAGTCGCTGAAAATTTTGATCATAATTACTCAAACCACATCTGTGACAAAGGTGTTGTGCTGAATCGATTCGGGGCTGCCGCAATACTGACTAAAATGAGTGTTTACAGGTTTTTTTGAAGTAAAATTGGTCAGGCCTTCTTTTCAGTAATTGGCGGCACGACGCGTATATGCACTTCTTTCAACTGTTCGGGCCCCGACAAAGCCGGCGCGCCCAGTAATAAATCCTCGGCCTGCTGGTTCATCGGGAACATCGTGACTTCGCGAATGTTTTCCTGATTGCAAAGCAACATGACAATACGCTCCAGACCAAGCGCACAACCGCCATGGGGCGGGGCGCCGTATTTGAAGGCGTTCAACATGCCGCCAAACTTGTCCTCAACAACCTCAGGTCCATAACCGGCGATATCAAAAGCGCGATACATGATATCCGACCGATGGTTTCGAATGGCGCCGGAACCCAGCTCATAACCGTTACAGACCAAATCATATTGAAATGCCTTGATCGCCAGCTTCTTTTCATCCGTATCCGCCGCTTCGAGCGCCTCCAGGCCGCCTTGCGGCATGGAGAACGGGTTGTGACCAAACTCTACCTTCTTGTTTTCCTCATCCCATTCATACATCGGGAAATCGACAATCCAGGCGAGTTCAAATCGGTCAGCGTTTGTGATCTTCAGCTCTTCACCAATGAGAACACGCGCCTTGGCCGCAACGCTGAGAAAATCCTCGGGCTTGCCCGCGAGGAAGAACGCAGCGTCGCCTGCTTTCATGCCAAGCTGGTCGCGAACCGCTTCAGATCGTTCTGGCCCAATATTTTTCGCAAGCGGGCCTTTCACTTCGCCCTCAGCAAAGATCATGTAACCCATACCCGGCAGGCCCTCTTTTTGCGCCCAGGAATTCATCCGGTCGCAAAAAGCGCGGCTGCCGCCACCTGGCGCCGGGATCGCCCGAATTTCATGGCGCGGATCAGCCTCCAGGATTGATGCAAATACTTTAAACCCGCCGCCACGGAAATGATCGGACACCACCTGCATTTCGATCGGGCACCGCAGATCCGGTTTATCGGTGCCGTATTTCAGCATGGCGACGTCGAAGGGAATCAAGGGAAATGGATAGGCGGTCACACCGCGCTCGCCGGCAAATTTCGTAAAGGTATCATGCGTGACCGGACCGACAGCGTCAAAAACATCCTGACGTTCAACGAAACTCATTTCCATATCGAGCTGGTAGAACTCCCCCGCAGAACGGTCCGCACGAGCATCCTCGTCGCGAAAGCACGGGGCGATTTGGTAGTACCGATCAAAACCAGACACCATGATCAACTGTTTGAAAATTTGCGGCGCCTGCGGCAAGGCGTAGAACTTACCGGGATGCAGACGCGACGGCACGAGAAAATCCCGTGCGCCTTCCGGAGAGGAGGCCGTCAGGATCGGCGTATGAAAATCCGTGAAGTCTTTCGCTTCCATACCGCGGCGAATTTCTCCGACGACCGCAGACCGTAACATGATGTTTGCGTGAAGCGTTTCGCGCCGCAAATCGAGATAGCGGTGCTTCATGCGTATGTCTTCTGGATAGTCTGGCTCGCCAAAGACCGGCAGGGGTAGCTCTTCAGCCGCGGACTGCACCTCAAAGCGCTCGATCCGGATTTCCACCTCGCCGGTTGGCAAGTTAGGGTTCACGACATCAGCATCGCGCGCCACAACTTTGCCGTCGACAGAAATCACGCTTTCCTGGCGGATATGCTCCACATCCGCAAAAAATGGCATTTCGGGCTCGACGACCAGCTGCGTCAGCCCGTGATGATCACGAAGGTCCACAAATAAAAGGCCGCCATGGTCGCGCTTGCGATGCACCCAACCAGACAAGCGGACAGATTGACCAACGTCACTTTTGCGGAGTTCGCCGCAATGATGGGTGCGATAGGCGTGCATGAAAAACCCTGAATCTCTTGGAATTGAAGGGATAAGAAGACGGGCCGAATTGGCCTTCACGGGCCCTATTGTCAAGGGTTTCGTGCTATTTCTGCCTCCGCGCCATCCGCCGCGCCCCTTCCCTGATGACGGCCCGCCCGGACGCTGTTAGAAGCCCGCCTCATGCGTGTAATTACAACCACCGAAGAACTCAGGGCATTTTCCGCCGATTTGGCGAAACGGCCCTTTGCCGCTGTTGATACCGAATTTATGCGGGAGAAGACCTATTGGCCCATCCTGTGCCTTATCCAGGCGGCAGCCGACGGCGTAGAAGCAATTATTGACCCTCTTGCGAAGGGTCTCGATCTGGCGCCATTTCTCGACGTTATGACGGACCGTAATGTGGTCAAGGTCTTCCATGCGGCGCGGCAGGATCTCGAGATTTTCTACCAGTTGGCCAATGAAGTTCCAGCGCCCTTATTTGATAGTCAGATTGCCGCCATGGCCTGTGGCTTTGGTGACCAGATTGGGTATGAACCCCTGATGCGCGGACTGCTCGGCGCATCGATCGACAAAGGCTCACGATTTACCGACTGGGCGCGCCGCCCATTGACCGATGCGCAATTGAGCTACGCGCTTTCAGACGTCACCCATTTGCGGGACGCTTATCCGTTGATGCAGGAAAAGCTAACGAGCCAGAGCCGCGGCCATTGGGTCGAAGCGGAAATGGAAGCGCTTTATGACTCCGGCCTCTACCACGTCAAACCAGTAAATGCCTGGAAAAGACTCAAATTGAAGGGCGTGCGGCCAAAAGAGCTGGGCGCGGTCGTCAAGCTCGCCGAGTGGCGCGAAAAAGAGGCCCAGACAAGAGACGTTCCGCGCAGCCGCGTGTTAAAGGATGAAGCAATATTCGAACTGGCGCGCCTTCAGCCAAAAAGCGTCAAGGAGCTTTCGCGGGCGCGCAGCCTTTCCTCTGGCTTCGAGCGTTCCTCGGCTGGCGGCGCTATTCTTGATGCAATCAAGGAAGGTGCTGCTGCCGCGCCTAGCGATCTGCCAAAAATCAGCCGGGCCGAGCGACAAAAACCGCCTGGTGAGGTAATCGAGCTCTTGAAGGTTTTATTGAAGCGTCAATGCGAAGCCTTTGATGTTGCGCCAAAATTAATCGCTTCTGCTGCAGACCTTGAGGAAATCGCCCTCAGCGATGAGGCCGATGTCCAAGCGCTCACTGGATGGCGGCGTGAAGTCTTCGGCGAAGCGGCGTTAAAACTCAAACGCGGCGAACTTGCGCTCAAACTCAAAAATGGAGCTGTCGAGTTGATTGAGACCTGAATTGTTCGGACTACGCGCGGCGGGAACGATCAGTTTTGATATTTTTATCTTCGGCAGGCTTTGGTTCGTTCGCTTTTGCCGCCGAGACCTCTGCGTGGGCCAGCAGGGCGGAATGGCTTTTTTGATCCTCGTCATCCCCACCGTAAGAATCGACCGGATATCCATAGACCATTCTGAGCCACCAACCAGTCATATCCGGCACAAAAGGCAAAACGCCGAGAAGTGTGACCCAAACATCTCGAACAGACGCGCCCGGGTCATCTTCACGGCGAGCCACCATTGCGCGCAAATTATCAATGACCAGTATATCTCGCGAAGCAAGTTTTACGGCAACCGCCTTCTTTCGCGAGACCAGATAAATAGCATTCCTCAGTGCAATTATTGCTTTGGAATGGCGGTCTGTACCACCTTCATTGCGCCATACCCGAGCCGCATCAAACGACATGACATAGTCGTCACTCCCGAATTTTCTTAATATTGGCCCGGCGGCGCCTTCCGTGTCCTTCATAAATCTCTCGGCACGCGGCGTCATACCAATATAGTAACTTTCTGAAAGTACGTTGACGATATTGTCTTTGTTTACCTCATTTGAGTGACGGAATACGGCAGCGTGTTCGTCTTCGGTATATTCGCCATCGCGATTTTCCAAGCAGTTCACAATATCCAGAACAGACAAAACATGGATAGCTGTACGCCGCAAATTACTGATGCAAGTATATGTGACATAGCGACATGTCCGACCACGTTGGTTGTTTGCATCCGGCAGCGTTCGCTCAACAGTGCTCTGATGGAACCGGAGGAAAAGGTCTGCTTGCTGCGTATCGGGAAGCTCCTGAACGTCTTTCCTGGTGTGTTTATTCAGAACAATCCTATCGTCCCGTCGATCGTCAACAAAACGCGCACCCGGCGCGGCGCCAAGCATGCTCAGTATACCGCCGGCAACGGCATCGAGATGCCGCTTCTCCAAATTGTGTTTCGTGTTTTTCTTGCCGGCTTCCTCTGAGGAAAACGTGCGGTTAAAATTATCTGGCTTGACCGGAAACAACATTGGCACCGGAGCAAGACGCCTAATCACGAGATAGGGGTGGCTGCCCCCCGCCCTCAAACGCACAATCGCATCAAGCTCGCCGGAAGCAAGGCGGCGCCTCAGAATTTCTTCCGCCTTGGCTGAAATTAGTCCGGAATACTGAATGTCAAAAACATATTTCGGTGTCGAAACTCCGCGTAGACATAAATCCTTGTTTCGACGCCCCCACCACAACAAAAGAACCACTACAAAGAATATACTGGCTATAGAAAGAGACTGAGTAAGGGCGCCATCGGTGCGTTTTATTGCATCAATGTCAAAATGTTCCGCAAAGGCTGCGAATAAATCAGAAGTACCTAAAATCGCCATGAGCAGCGCGGCGCTGGCAATAATCATAATGCTGAAGGCCGGGTAGGTGTATTGCAAACGCAAATACTCCAATAGGCTCATATTCGCGCGGAAATATGCTGAAAGCTCATGGGCAACCAGCCATCGCCTCCAGACGGGCCCGATGTCCACGTCAGCCTCTTTGGCTGGAGGCCAAAGCTTTTCAATCCCCAGATTGGCTAACTCAAGTTTCGCCATTTCCCCTCAAATGGTGCAAGAAACACTCAAAACACAACTATAGAAACAGACATATAGCGCCAACATAGCGCTTTTATGCGGCAACACTGACCTCAATCAACGATAACCTCAAGCAATAACCCTAGACGAATGTATTTTCACTATATTTTCGCCCGCAGAGGCACACCTGATTTCTGATTTTTGCCAGACGACAAGATAAAGAACGCTGCTCCAGAAACGCTCTAGTCCTCGTAAATCTCTACAGGGTCCGCCTCAAAAGCAGCAGCGAGCGAGGCGAAACGCTTGCGCGGGGTCTCTCCCATGAGCACTTTGCGATCCGCAGGCGCCCGGAATATCAGTCGCCCCGATTCCTCCAGCTCAAGCCGGCAGTGCTGCAACGGCGCACTTAATTTTGGCGCCAGCGCCGCAACAAATCGCAAAGCCAATCCGAGACGCATTGCCTTTTGCTGGGCGTCCCACGACAAAAGCGCCATCGCCTGCTCATCAGGCGGCGCGGCGGTTCGCCCCTGATGCCGCCGAAAAAGCGCGAGCGCCGCAGCGACGCGCTCTTCATGACTGACACCGACAAAAGGAGCGCTCAGCGCAGCATCGAACGCCTGATGCGCGCGCCGGTCCGGATGAAAATATGCGCCAATGTCGATCAGGATGGAGGTTGCTTCACGCATCCGCTTTGCAGCCGGGTCGTCATCAGCAAAAAGCGGCGCGATCACCGCCGCCACGGCCTCACCATAATCAGGCGCCGGCGCCAGTCTCTCAGCAAAAAATCGACATGCAGCGATCAGCGGGTCCTGTTTGCGCTCACGCTTAGCAAGGTCCTGGTACAAAAGCCCCTCGCGCACACCGCCCGAAGAAACGACAACTTTCTTCGCTGCAGCCCGCTTAAGCACCGACCGCATCACCAACGAAGCAAAGGGCAACGTATCGATCCGGCGGCGCGGGATGCCAGGTATATCTTCCAGTGAACGACGACTTTGACGCGAAACAAGATCGCAAATCTCTATGGCCTGTTGGGTTGTCATTTCATAGTGATGCAACACCGACAGCGGATAGCTTCGCAAGCGCATATGTATGCGTGCAATTGCACGCCATGCGCCGCCAACAGCGTAAAGCTTGTCATACGCATCATTGGTCAAAAATTTCGCGCTATCGAGTTCCTTTTCAATCATCTTTTTTGCCGCGGTTATGTCCTCTCGCGCCGCGCGCATCACATTGAATGGACCAATCGGCAAACTGGTGGTTTGCCCGATCTCACCCATATCCAGCGCCACCAACTCCAGGCTTCCACCACCCATGTCGCCGACAAGCCCTGTTGCGCCTGGCTCAAATGAGACGACGCCAAGGGCTGCAAGTTTTGCCTCTTCAGCTCCGGAGATAATGTTGACGTCAAATCCCAAGCTGGAAATAGCGGTGACAAACTTTTTTCCGTCTTTGGCCTCGCGCACGGCGGCTGTCGCAATCGCGTGAACCGGCGGCCGTCCATATTCATCAAGGATGCGACGAAACCGGGTCAACGTAGCGATGGCGTCAGCGGCCGCGTCAGGATTGAGACGACCATCCCCGGTCATGTCACGTCCAAGCCCGCACAACACTTTTTCGTTGCAAATTGAAATCGGCGCGCGACCAGGCCCGTTATAGATAACGAGACGAACCGAGTTCGAGCCGATATCGACAACAGCTTTGTAATTTTCTGACGGCATACTTATTGCCAGTTTTTTTGACGAACCCATCTTGCCTGCATCCAACCGTCATTTGAAACGCACTGATTGCACAATCATTTCGCGATTCGCCGAGACGTGATGCTATTACTTTCGTCGTTTCAGCTCCTTTGGCGCATGGTACTCCATTGATGCGCCACGACCGGAAAGGCTCGGATTGGTCATCATATAGGTATGGAGGTTGAAGGCAGCGCCTTCGACCGGCGCGGACGCCCTTTTGTACGTCCCATCCGCACGAAGCTTCCAGCTTTGCGCCTCATCATTGAGGTTCGCGACCATAATGTAATCCAGAATCTGGCTATGCACCGTCGGATTTTCGACCGGACAGAAGACTTCCACTCGTCGATTGAGATTACGCGGCATTATATCAGCTGACGAAACCAGAATTTTGGCCTGAGCATTAGGCAGCGCAGCGCCTGACCCAAAGCAATAGATCCGCGCATGCTCAAGGAATCGACCAACGATACTCTTTACGCGAATATTTTCCGAAAGCCCCTTTACGCCAGGCCGCAGGCAACAGATCCCACGCACAACCAGATCAATCTGGACCCCAGACTGTGAGGCTTCATAAAATTTATCAATCACTTCGCCATCGACGAGTGCATTCATTTTGGCCCACACAGCGGCGGGCTTACCCTTCTTGGCGTTTTTGATCTCTTTATCGATCAGCTTAAGAATATGCGTACGCCCTGTAAGCGGCGCCACGGCAAACTTTTCAAAGCTCTCAGGGGCTGCGTAACCAGTAATATAATTGAACACTTTTGCTGCGTCCCGACCGATGGCGGGGTCGCAGGTAAACAATGACAGGTCGGTGTATATCTTAGCTGTGATGGGATGGTAATTACCTGTGCCCACATGCGTATATGTGCGCGCGCGATCAGCTTCCTGGCGCACAACAAGCGACAATTTCGCGTGGGTCTTATATTCTACAAACCCGTAGACAACATTGACGCCAGCGCGTTCCAGTGCGCGCGCCCATCTGATATTTGCTTCTTCGTCAAACCGCGCTTTCAACTCAACCAGCGCCGTCACGTTCTTCCCGGCTTCCGCGGCCTCAATCAGCGCCTCAACGATCGGCGATTGCTTCGACGTACGATAGAGCGTCTGTTTAATCGCAACCACTTTCGGATCGGCGGCTGCCTGCTTCAAAAATTGAACGACCACATCAAAGGACTCATATGGATGGTGAACCAAAATGTCTTTGGCTCGAATGGCGGAAAAACAATCGCCCCCATGCTCGCGAATTCGCTCTGGAAATCTTGGTTCAAACGGCTCGAACTGCAAATCCGGCCGATCTGATGGAATTAATTGATTTGTCTGCGCCAATCCCAGCAATCCATCCACGAGGATGACGTCCTGCGACGAAGCCTGCAATCGATCGCGAATTAACTCCTGTAGATGCGGCGGCGTCGACGCGTCGATTTTGACCCGGATAACCTCACCCCGGCGACGGCGCTTCAGCATCGTTTCGAATACGAGCACCAGATCTTCGGCCTCTTCTTCGATTTCAACATCAGAGTCGCGCAGCACGCGATAAGCGCCATGCGCAACAATTTCAAAACCCGGGAAGACATGATTGATGAAACGAACAATGACTTTTTCCAGCGAGATAAACCGCACCTGCGTCCGCCCGATCTCCCCAGCCGTTCCATCGGGGAGGCGAATAAAACGACCAATATTGATCGGCACCGGCAACAGGGCCTGCATGATCTCACCGTCCTTGCGCCTCAAATCAAAGCAAAGAACAAAACCGAGATTAGGCACAAAAGGAAACGGGTGCGCCGGATCAAGCGCCAATGGGGTCAAAACAGGAAAAATGTTTGAATGGAATTCATTTTCGAGCCACGCAGCATCCGCTTCGTCTGTTTCATCATTACCCACGACACAGACGCCAGCTGCTTGCATCAGCGGTTTCAATTCTCGCCAGCAGCGCTGCTGTTCTTCCATCAGCGCCAATGCCCGCTGATTGATCAGTGTCAGCTGTTCCTGCGGCGATAACCCTTCCTGACTGACCGCAGCGACGCTCTCGCGCACCTGCCCGCGCAGCCCAGCGACCCGCACCATGAAAAACTCATCGAGATTGCTTGCGGAAATGGACAAGAACCGAAGCCGCTCAAGCACCGGATGGTTCTGGTTGAAGGCCTCTTCAAGCACGCGCGAATTGAACGCTAACCAGGAAAGCTCACGATTGATAAAGCGCTGCGGCGACGTTGGATCAATTTCCGGCAATACCGGCTTGCCGGGCCTTTGCCTTAAGCCATCATCCGCGCCCGCCACTTGCTACTCCTTTGATCAATTCCGTTCCTATGGTGTTTATGCCGTAAACTCACCTTCAGAAAGGTTATCAACCAGCTTTTGCACAAGCGCGACTGTAATTTTGCGCTGCTGGTCAAGGGCCAGCTGATCGGCAAGCGCGACAAATCCATGGGCAGCCGCGAATGTACGTGGCAGTCGTGGGACCGCGAAATCGATCACAGCCGGCCCGACTGTTATCTGACGATCCTGGAACCCCTTGGCGATGACCGCTCGGATCAGCGCCTCGTCAGGTTCATTCATGACTGCACGGGGCATTGCTTCAAGTCTGGTGCGCAAGTCTTTCAGACCCAAGGCCCATTCCGACGGATGTCCCGTGCCCGCGAAGATAAACCGCGCCGCCGAGGCAGCCCCGCTTTCAAGCACTGTTAGAAAGGCGTGAGGATCATCCCCAGGCAGGTCGTCAACGGCGACCAACTGCGCGTCTGCAATCCTGTCCAAGCTTTCCGGGCCAACAAAGCGGCAATCAAGGTCAGCGGTGATTAGATGAGCAAGATGGGTTTTACCGGACTTTGGCGGCCCGCAAATCACCAGCGCCGGATCATCAGACGCTGCCCAACCTCGAGCGATCCGCCACGCCGCGTCATTGGCTTCGGAATGAACAAATCTATTGGCGTCGTAGCGCGGCGGCGTTTCGGGCAACGCCAATGAGAGCTGTCGCATGCTGTTTGCTTGCTTTTGATCAATCGCGTCGCCGGGCATGGTCGGAATGGCTGCTTATCTAGTCGTGTTAAAAACGGGAATCGATCTTCGCCGACGTTTCCGTTTCATCAAGCGCTGCGGGCTCGATTCTCGGCTCATCATTGTCGTTGCCGCCAAACCGGTTTCGGCGGCGATGGGATCGCCCGCGTACCGCCTGCGCCGTCACTGGCGTTGCAATCATCCACCGCTCTCCGTCTTCACTCCACAAGGCGAGCCCCTGAGATTCCATAGCAATAATCAGCTTACCCGGATCGCCATAAGCGCGGATCAAGACTTCAGCGCCACGCCGTGACATCGAACGAACCTGAACCGAACCGATCAGTGGTGTAGAAACCAAAGCACTGCGAATTTTACCCCACTCGCCAATGGACTGAAAAAATGCGCTCGCTTCAAGAAGTGCAGCCTCTGTATGGTCAATCAACGTGCGCTGTTTCCAGGGCTTTGCGTGTTTTGCAATTGCTGTTTCAATCGCCCCCTCCGCCAGTGTTGGAAAATTCCCTGAGGACTGACGAAACCACGCTTCGGCCAGAACATCGCCGATTTTTGCCTGGATAAAATCGTTGGTCGACGGGCCTTGCTGGATAAGCCTGTCATCAAGGGCGCCGTCGACACCGGCGGCGCCAAGCTCATCAAAAGAGCCTATGTCGCCGGACTCCCGAAAACCATTGATCAGCCGCACACGCAGCCTGTCTTCACCATCAATCTGCTGAAGGAATGCGTGAGCGACAATAACCTGGCTCACAGAATATCGGTCCGCGAGAATGTGAAGCGCTGCCTGATCCAGCGACAAGGCCCGCTGCGCGCTTATTGTGGCTGCGTCTTCGAGATCACCAAGCGGCGCAGTCATCGGCGTCAGTTCATTATTGTAAGGGCGCACCTTCCAGGCAGCCATCCAGGGGTTATTTTCTTCCCAAAGGTAGAGGCCGCTACCGGTTTGCAGGACGGGCAAGACAAGCGCCGTTCGGGTCTGCGCTTCACTATAGGGTATTTGTGCATCCTTCAGCAGTTTGCGCACAGCGGCAGGCTTAAAACGATATGTGATAAAAGCGCGATAGGTGCTTGATGAACTCTTCTCGTTATAAACCTCAAAACCGGATTCAAGTTGCTCAAGCGCATTGTCATCAAGAGCGATAACACCGCGGTCGAAACCAAACTCAATTGCGGCGGGTTCACCCATGGCGAGGCGCGGCAGATAAACCCAGTCTTCCTCAACCGTGAGGCGGCGCAGCAAAATATCCATCGCACGCCGGCGCCCCTGCATCTGGGCGGCAATTTTCGCTCTTGTTGCGCTATCTGCCTGGGCCTGAACGGTCACCCGCGGCACAACAAAAACATCCTCGCCAATCGCCAGCGCTGGCGTTACGCCATAGGCTGTCAGAAAAACCACAGAAAAAACAGCTGCTGCGAACCGAACAATCATCAAACACATCCCATTTTAAGCGCTCGTCCCACAGCGCAATTCTGACGCGTATTATAAGCATGCCCGGCTGCGGAAACGAGCCCATTTGACCCGTCCGAACGCATTTAGTTGCGCCAGACGCCCGGCATTCGCTAGGACGGGGCCATGAGCGATGCATATAAAAAATCAGGGGTCGATATTGACGCCGGGGAACGGCTTGTCGGCGCCATCGGACCGCTTGCCCGGGCAACGGCCAGGCCCGGCGCTGACGCAGCACTGGGCGGCTTCGGCGGGCTATTCGACTTAAAGGCGGCGGGGTTCAAGGACCCCATTCTCGTTTCGGGAACCGACGGTGTTGGCACAAAACTCAAAATAGCGTTCGAGACCGGTATCCACGATACAATCGGTATCGACCTGGTCGCCATGTGCGTCAACGATGTCTTAGCACAAGGCGCTGAGCCACTGTTTTTTCTCGATTATTTTGCTACGGGCAAATTGAACGAAGGGGTCGCCGAAAACGTTGTCACGGGGATCGCCAATGGCTGCAGCCAGGCAGGCTGCGCCCTTGTCGGCGGCGAAACCGCGGAAATGCCGGGGATGTACCCGCCCGGGGAATTCGACCTCGCGGGATTTTGCGTCGGCGCGGTCGAACGCGAAAACATCTTGCCACGACCGGTCACTGCCGGTGACGTCATGATCGGGCTCGCGTCGTCTGGCGCCCATTCAAATGGCTATTCGCTAATCCGCAAAATCGCATCAGATTGCGGCGCGGCCTTCGACAAACCGGCGCCATTCGATTCGTCCGTTTCGCTTGGCGAAGCGTTGCTCGCGCCAACCCGGATTTATGTGAAATCTGTTTTACCCCTGCTCGCCGACCCTCAGGTCAAAGCGTTTGCCCATATCACCGGCGGGGGCCTCACTGATAATGTGCCCCGTGTCCTGAACGGCGATCTTGCGCCTGGTTTCGATGAGACCGCATTGGCGTTACCGCCGCTTTTTCAATGGCTGTGCGAGGCGGGTGCTCTAAGCACCAGCGAGATGCGCCGCACCTTCAATTGCGGCATCGGCGGCGTTCTTGTATGCGCACCCAGCGCGGTCGAAAATTGCCTTTCCGCCCTATCGGCAAGCGGTGAAGCGGTGTGCGTCATCGGCGAAATCACGGAGCAATAGAAAATGGCGCGCGCGAAAATCGCTGTGCTTATTTCCGGACGCGGCAGCAACCTTCAGTCTTTGATCGACGCCGCCGCCGATGACAACTATCCGGCGGAAATCGCGCTCGTTATCTCGAACCGGCCCAAGGTAAAAGGCCTTGAACGTGCGACGAAAGCCGGCATTCATCAGTTGGTTATCGATCATAAAGATTTCCAGACGCGTGAGGATTTTGACGCCGCCATCAACGAAGCGCTGCGTGTGACAAAGATCGATTATGTCTGTCTTGCAGGCTTCATGCGTATGCTCACGCCGCAATTCGTCAATGACTGGCGTGGGCGGCTCATCAACATCCACCCATCGCTGTTACCTGCGTTCAAGGGTCTCCATGTTCATGAACGGATGATCGATGCCGGCGTTAAAATCGCCGGCTGCAGCGTTCATTTTGTATCTGCAGAAGTGGATGCCGGACCGATCATCGGCCAGGCGGCGGTGCCTGTTCTGCCGGGCGATGATGCCGACACGCTCGCCGCACGCATTCTTGAACAAGAGCACAAGCTTTATCCGGCCTGCGTTAAACTCATTACCGAAAACAAAGCGCGGCTCTCAGGCGCAGTCGTACCATTTGATTCAAGCGTCATCGCCAGCGGCGCCCTTTCGAACCCACCAAGCGTTTAGTTACATGGATTCTGCTTCCAACCGGTGGAAAAAATCCTGAACCCGCCTGGCATTCGCGCCGAGATCGGAAGCGCCGACACGTGACTTTGACCGTACATCAATGCGCGTCATCGAGCCTTCTGGTGTCAAGCGAATCACAAAATCGTCGACAAAACCAAACCAGGGCGATGTATACGCTGCTTCAACCATCCACCCTGCTTCAGTCGGCCCTTCGCTCAGGATTTCCATCTTCATATCGAGCACAACCTTACGCACCGTCTCGGCTGTTTCATCAACGCCGCCACTGATGCTTTTTGGCTCAATATCCGGGAAAGCCGCTTGCTGCGCCTCTGCCGTTGTCAATTCCGACCGCGGCGCCGGATCAGCACCAGCGTAAGCCGCCGGGTTTTTGCGTGGTAAGTCAGCCGCCGCAATAATCGCAGGCGGGTTTTCAAAGTCGGTGGTGATGTCGTGAATAAACGGATTGGCCTCGACCAGCGCTTTCATTTTAAGCGGAACCATCCCTGCTCCACCTGCGGCAATCGCTGCGATCAACGCCAACGGCGCCAACCCGCGCGCCGTAAAGAGTGATATCACAAAGCCTATCGCCGATGCGCCCGCTGCGACCAATACGGGCAGCGCCGCCTGTCTAATAATTGTAAGCCCGGTTCCATATTCCCAGAGACCATAGCGCGTTCCGGGACCCGCAATGGCAATCGCCACGGCCAACCCGATCGCCGCAAGCGA
This sequence comes from Hyphococcus sp., assembly GCA_021776335.1. GTDB lineage: Bacteria > Pseudomonadota > Alphaproteobacteria > Caulobacterales > Parvularculaceae > Hyphococcus. The sequence continues at coordinate 464,461 of JAJFGB010000009.1, read as the reverse complement.
CGCCAGCAAAATTACAACTTTCATGTCCGCCCCACGGATATTTCAATTCCGTCAGCACATTACACACAAATACCCCCATATGCACCCGCCCAAAAGGCTGAATTTCGGTTGAAAATGTACACGGGAGCCCCATCTTCAGGGAAATTCGCAAATAGGAGACCGCATGAGCAGACCCGTCACGGTCACCATTTCCCACGATCTTGGAAAAGACGAAGCACGCCGCCGTGTCCGCGATGGATTCGACAAGCTGAAGACCCAGATGACAGGCGGCATGATGTTCAAATTTGCCGAGGACTGGACGAGTGAAGACACATTGACTTTTAACGCCAAGGGCCTGGGTCAGAATATCACCGGTCAGATCGACATCTTCCCTCAACATGTACGGATTGAGGTTACTCTGCCCGGCCTTCTGGCGACGATCGCGGAAACCATCACCGGCAAAGTCGAGCAACAGGGCAAATTGCTGCTAGAGAAAAAATAAATCTAAAGCATGAGCCATAGCCAAAAAAATTGAGGCGGCTTTCGCCGCCTCAATTCGTCTGTTGCTACTCAAATGATGAAGCAAGTATTGCGACGGCTTCAGTCTGAAGCCGCCAGCCGATTTACTCAATCGTCATCATCGTCATCATCGTCATCGTCATCATCGTCATCATCGTCATCATCGTCATCATCGTCATCGTCGTCATCATCGTCGAGAAAAGCCGCGAGTGCAGCTTCCGCATCGATGAAACCGAAGCCCGAGTCGAAGTCGAAACCGTCGGTGCCAATCTCATCAAAGATTGCAACGGTAGCGCCTGTGCCATTATCGGCTCGGATACTCATATCCTGCGCCGTAGAGCGCATGACATCATAGATGTCCGCAGGTTCTGTTCGGTCACAAGGGCCAAGAAGCCAGCCTTTGGCGATCTTGGAGGCAACTTTGCCAGGCTGAACATTGCCGTCATCACCATCGTCGCGACCACCGTCACCGTCGTCACCATCGTCATCATCATCGTCATCATCGTCCGGACGACACATCCTGAACTTGATGGCGCCGTTCCTTTTGACGCGGATGATCTGTGAGCCTTCGGCATCAATCATCAGCGCAGCAACCGCAGCTGCATGCGGCGCGGACGCCGACGTGCCGAAGAAGTTAGGGAACTCACCCGGCTCGCCAGTCTGAAAGACGCCGTCGCCATCATCGTCGTCACGGCTGGTGTCATTAAAGAAGAACGACGTGTTCGTACCGTCCGGGCCGGTCAGTCCAGGCTTGAGACGAACTTCCGGCGTTGCAAGGCGGTTACCGGCGGTATCGAAGAAGATCGGCGTGCCGCCAGCGGATGAGAAGTCGTTCAAGCAAGCAGGAACACATCCCGGCTCGCCAGCCTGTCCGCGAAGATCCAACGTATTTGGATCGCCGATGAACTCCTCGGTGAAGTAGAACGCCGCAGCGCCAACGCCTTCGGAGCCTGCTGCGTTGTTGTGGCCAAAACCGGATGGCGCATCAACAGCATACTCGGATGCTGCAAAACCGCCGCCCGTGAGGACGAACTTAACAAAGCCAGGCGCTGCGCCCGATTCTGTCAGGAGGCCGATTTGAACCGTGGCGCCGCCAGTGAAATCAACGAGCGACAGGAATTCAACGGCGTCACCACCATTGCCGCCGTCGATCGGCACACCGCCATCCGTAAAGATGAATTGGCAGAGACCGTTCGCAGGCAAGACAAATGGCCCGCCGCCTGGAAAGCAATCTGCAACCCGCACGCCAGCTGCGTCAAACATGACAACGTCAACGTCGTTCGTAGCACCCGGTGCGCCTGAAACAGAAAAATTCGGGCTGTCCCATTGAAAGGTCATATTAGTTTGCACGGCGCCGTTGAAGGTGAAAGACGCCAAGAGATCTACACCCGGACCTTCGTCAAAGTCATGCCAGGTCCCTGTCGTTGTATCGATTGTCGCCGCTACGGGGCGATAATCGGCCTCAAATGCGTCACGCGCTCTGTTCCCGTTTGACGAATAATATGGAACGCCAAGGCGTGCCACTTCATCAGCAGCTTGAGCAATGATGCCGTCCTGGAACATCGGTTCAGTGAAATAAATGACATCATCAACGATGACGTCTGCGCCGGCCATAGCGAGCTCAACGATGCCTTGCGCAAAATCCGCCTGACCGTTGAACGCCGTGTGGAAAGCTATTTGCGCGCCCGGTACAACGTCATGAATCAACTGCGCCATGCCGCGGCCTTCATCGATACAATTTGCCTGATCGAGGAAATCCGAAAGGATGATCACATTCGGCGGAATATCATTATTTGCCGCGTCATCGGCAGGCGTTGTGTAAGGCCCGCCTGCAAGCGTACCTGGATCACAAGCAAAGCTGTCTGACAAAACGCCGATGGTGAGACCGGTGCCGTCAAACCCAAGATCAGCGCGAACCATATCGGTGCGCATCGAACGATCACCTTGTGAATCTACAAGGCCAACATTCGTCTCCCTAAAACTCGGCTGTGCAAATGCCAGATAACCGCTGGCCGCCAAATCTCCTAATCTGTCAGCTGGAAACTGCGATGAAACAACACGGCCGTAGGTCGTGACATTTCTCCCGCCAAGCGATTCAATCGTCACCGCGAGATCACCGGCCGCTCCTGATGCAACAGCATCAACAGTGACATAACCATCACCAGTTACTTCCGCGACAACAAGTTCGTTATTCGGGCCTGCTCTGCCCATTTCCGGCGCACGGCTTCTGCGTACGGATCGCGTATCAGCATCGTCCGCCCCGTGGCCCTGACTTTGGCTGTACACATGCTCAAGCGCTGTGCCGAGCTTTCTCATATCATCATCGGCGAATACCGATGTATTTAACCCTGCGGTCAGAGCGATAATTGCTCCCCCCACAACCAGCTTTTTCATCATGTGGATTTGCTCCCTGTCTATTTTCTATTGGAAAAATTCAATAGAAAAACTACGAATGAATCCTGTCAGGAATAACATCGCTTCGCGACCAGCAAGGTCGCAATCAAACGCCACAATTATTGTAATAGGATGTATTCCCACGACAGATATTTCGTATCACATAATCGCCATGTTTTGCGAGCCACACAAACCTCACAAATCGGAAATGATTGCGGTTTTGCTGCGGGAAAAACTTTTTAAGAAATGAAAATCCGACGACAACTAAGAGTTGCCGGAAACAATTATTTCGTGATCACACGCGCAATGAAACGCCAAATAACAAGCTGAAAATAAAACTTTGATCCATTTTTTTGCGGCAAGCAAAACAGAAATCGATATTTTCGCGCAACGCATTCCTGACAGCGCAAACAAAGCCTGACGAGCAAACGTGATAACATTACTATTTTGTGCGTACACGACACCGCATATGAGCCCATACGCGCAAGATTGCATTGTGCATGACTTAGAAAATGAGCATTGCAAGCAGATATAGCGACCGCGCACCGCACATGCGCGGTCGCCCTTATCCTAATTCGCTGTCAATAATTCCAAAGCGCCTGCAGTCATCGCCTGAACGCCTGTTTTCAGTGTCGGCTCTGGGATCGGCGCAAAAAATGGCGAATGATTTCCCGGCGGCGACGCGCCTTTACCTTCACGTGCTGCCTTCATCGCCGCAGGATCATTGCCGCCAGTCCAGAAGATCAGCGTCGGTATATTATCGCCTGTGCGCGCAAACCGACTGAAATCCTCTCCGCCCATGCTTGGCGGTCGCTCATATACCCGCTCCGCGCCAATGCTTTCCGCAACTGCGCCCATCACCCGCGTGGTGAGATCGGGATCATTATAAGTTGATGGCGTGTAATCGCTCTCGATCACTACCTCCGGCATTAAGCTGTCCGGCAGCCCGGCAGACTTCGCCTGCGCAACCGCAATGCGGCGAATACCTGCAAGCAATTTTTCGCGCACCTCATCTTTATAGGAACGCACTGTAATCTGAAGGTGCGCTTCGTCCGGAATGATATTGTGTTTATAGCCCGACTGAAACGCGCCGACCGTAACAACGCCGGAATCAAGCGGATCCAATTCCCGGGACACAAGTGTTTGAAGCGCGCTAATGATCTGCGCACCAATGACGATGGGGTCTTTGCCGAATTGCGGCGCCGATCCATGAGTTCCAACGCCTTTGATATAGATATCAACGCTGTCGACATTCGCCAGCGCATAACCGGACGTGTAAGTCACATCACCCGCAGAGTCCCACCCGGATGTATGGGTCGCCAGAACGTAATCTGGTTTTGGAACTTTGGAATAAAGGTTGTCTTCCAGCATGGCGAGAGCGCCAAGACCCACCTCCTCCGCTGGTTGACCGATCAAGATAAGCGTGCCGGACCACTGATCTTTCATCGCCGCAAGACGCCGCGCAGTTCCGATCAACATCGCCATATGGCTGTCATGAGCGCAGGCGTGCATAACGGGCGCTGATTGTCCATTATAGTCCGTGCTGATCTTTGTTGATGCGTAAGAAAGACCGGTTTTTTCTTCCAGCGGCAAGGCGTCCATATCAGCGCGGATCATCACCACCGGCCCCTCGCCATTTTCCATGACCGCGGCGAGCCCGTAACCGCCGACGCCGTCAAAAACCTGTCCCGCATCCGCTTTTGCCTTGGCCCTGGTCCATTTATCGCCCAGACCGGTGGTCACGTTGAAACCCAGCCCTTCAAGTTCCACCGTCATACGTGCAGCGCTTTCGCTTTCCTTAAACGACAATTCAGGATTGGCATGAAAATGCTTGTAGAGGTCGAAAACATATTCATAGTCGGCGGCAACCGCATCGGCGAGATCATCGGCTTTAGCGACACCTGTAAGCGCCATTGACGCTGCAGCGGCAAATAGAATTTTCTTCATCTCGTCCTCACTTATTCCTGTAATTCAAAATCAACGATAGGCATCACGCCCGGTGCAATCTGGTATTTTTGCTTTTCGGCGACAACCATGGCCTGGATTGAGGCGCGCAGCTCAGCGCCGTCATAGACCACACCGTTCTTGACAACATAATCGACACCGCCTCGACGCACCGGTTTGTTGGTTTCCGGGTCAAGTTTGATATGCCCGGTCGCGTAAAGCACTTTTAGATTGGCGAGCGGGTTTTCTTTGATCAGGACAAGGTCGGCCTGCTTGCCGACCTGCACAGATCCGATCTTGTCGGCGGCGCCGAGAATCTTGGCGCCTTGCAGCGTCGCCGCATTGATAACCTCCAGGGGATGAAAGCCCGCCTCACGCAAAAGCTCCATTTCCTGCACGTAACCAAATCCGTAGGTCGAATAGATATAGCCGGCATCTTCGCCGACGCCGACCTGACCGCCACGGTTTTTATAATCGTTGATAAACCGCATCCACAATTGGTAATTTTCCCGCCAGGCAGCTTCCTGCTCTGTACCCCAATCAAACCAGTAGGAACCATGAGCGTTACGATCCGGCGCATAAAACTTCCATAGTGACGGCATTGTATAGGTGTCATGCCACTCAGCGCGACGGGAGCGCATCCAGTCGCGGCTCGCCATATAAATCGAAAAGGTCGGAACGATCGAAAATTCCCGCTCAAGAAGCGTTGCCATTACCTCTTCCCAGCGCTCACTCTCGGGTTTTGCCGCTTGCGCCCAGAGCTTACCGGCATTTTCAAACCGGTGCTGTTCGTCATTGTAATTGTAATCTAGAGGATAGGCTTGAAGCGTGCGGTCGGCGAACAACGCTTCCGGCAGGCCATACCAATGCTCCATCGAACCAAGCCCGCGCGCCGACGTGTCCATGACATCGGCATGGGCGACATCAAGCTGCGCGTGATGCATCGTCGTTTTAAGCCCGCGTTTTTTTGCTTCATCAAGGCCTGCCCACAAGATTTCCTCCGGCGCGCCAAAGAACTTAACGCCAAGAGCGCCGTCATTTTTTAGCTGCCTGATGCGCGCACGCGCTTCGCCCGGCGTATCAACATCACCAGCCGACCAGCCGCGAAAAACCGGATAGGGATAGATATTCGGCGCGTCTATTTCATTGCGTGCCGACCGCACCGCGAGGTCCGATGTCCATTTCGCGCCGCCCTGATTACCAAGCTCGCGGACGCTTGTAATCCCGTGCGCCAACCAGAGTTTGAAGATGTAATCGGACGGTACGCCCTGCCCGGTGGTTTCATCATGGATATGCCCGTGCAGATTGACGAAACCCGGCAGCACATACATACCCGCCGCATCAATCTCCCGCACGCCCGGCGCCGGACGCCGCTCCGGATCAATTGGCAGACCTGGTGCGCCCACCGGCACAATTCCCGCGATGCGTCCGCCCTCAACGACGATATCGACAGGACCAACCGGCGGCGCCCCAGCACCATCAATCAATAAGGCGCCGCGGATGACGAGCCGGTCGTAAGGACCTTCGCCGAGACTACGGTCTGGTACGGATTGCGCCAGCGCAGACGACGCCAGCGTGATCACTGCTGCCACAGCAAGAATAAACACTTTTGACATTTTTCCCCAGACCCCTCTTTACAACGCCGCTTATTGGCGCGGCATCATACCCAGTTCGTCATTATTACAAAGCCTCCGCTGAAATCGTGATGTTGCAGCGCGGAAAACTCTTAAGCCGTCAGGACCATCTTTTCGGTTTCCTCCCACAGACGCGCCGCAGCGTCGTCATCAGCCGCCCAGGGGTCAACATGGAAATAGCGGGACGACGCTTCGGTTGCCAACTGCGCGATATCGCAGTCTTCGCAATATTCGCCACCACGATCATTGAGTGCGACGCTGGTTGCGCACCACAATGTTGTCGAACATCCTTGCTCCGGCGTTTTGAAAAACGCTTTTAACGCTTCAGGCACTTCACCGCTCTCGTCCACCCAGCCCATGGCGACCATTTCCGCGGTATCGAGATGGCGCTGCAACGGCGTCATGATACCACCGGGATGAACTGAAAACGCATTCACGCCATCGCCTCGCATGCGCCGGTTCAACTCCCGCGCAAAAAGCGCATTCGCGGTTTTGGACTGACCATAGGCGTCCCACTTTTCATATTCGGTGGTGCGAAAATGGATGTCGTCCCATCGGATCGGTGAGCGGCGATGAGCGGTGGATGAAAGACAGACGACTCGTGCGCCGCCTGCGTTCTTAAGATAGGGCGCCAATTCATTTGTAAAAACAAAATGGCCAATATGGTTGGTCGCGAACTGCGCTTCCCAATCTGCGCCGATGCGCGTTTCCGGACACGCCATGATCCCGGCATTGTTGATCAGTATATGGACTTTGTCATGATTGCCGGCGATTTCGGCAGCGCAATTTTGGACACTCGCCAAATCGCCAAGGTCCATTTCACGGGTCTCCACGGCAACACCAATGGAAGCAAGATTTTCGTCGGCTTTTTGTTTGTTTCGCACCGGCACGATCACCTCAGCCCCGGCGCCGGCGAGTGCTTTGGTGGTTTCCAGCCCGATGCCAGAGTAGCCGCCGGTGACAATTGCGGTTTTGCCTGAAAGATCGACGCCCTTCATCACGTCAGCAGCAGTGGACTTCGCGCCAAATCCTGATCCGATTGGTTTTTGTTCTCCAGCGGTCATGGGCGTTTCCTCGTTATCGACTTTGATGGGGTGTCGGGACCATAAGCCCCGGCGTCCTCATCCGCCAGTTCATCGCTGCGAAAAGATGTCTACACTGGGCGTTTCCGAGATAAAGTGGTTCCCGGTTTATCGCTCCCGACCGCGAACGCGGTCAAGATATTGGTTAGCGCGCCTTCGCGCGCGGGAAACGCCCCAGATTCTTACTTATGCGCATTTCTTATCGGAAAACCACGCCACACTTTTCCGGAAATGCGCTAGCTGTGGAAACATCAACGCAAATTTGAAAACGCAGGCGCCGCTGTCGAGCGCAATAACGCGATCTCCTGACCGCCTCGTCAGCCCCAAGCCTGGCCAATGCTGGAATAGGCCATGCCCCCATCGACGGCCAGCGTGTCGCCGACAACATAGTCGCCCGCTTTCGAGGCGAGGAATACCGCTGCGCCGGCCATGTCTTCGGCGCGACCGATGCGTTTGGCCGGGATCATTGTCGCCACTGCATCACCCTGATCGCGCGCTGCTTTGTTCATCTCTGATGCAAAGGCGCCGGGGGCGATACCGCTCACCGCGATGTTGTCCTGAATAAGACGCGCCGCGAGACGCCGCGTCAGATGAATCATCGCTGCTTTTGACGCCTGATAGGAATAGGTCTCCCACGGATTAATTTTAATACCGTCGATGGAGGCTATGTTGATGACTTTCGCCAGCTTGTCCGGCGACGCTGCCTTTTTCATGGCGTCAAACAATGCCTGGGTCAGGAAGAAAGGCGACTTGACGTTGAGATCCATCACTTTATCCCAACCGCTTTCCGGGAATTCGGCAAACTCCACACCCCAGGCGGCGCCGGCATTGTTAACGAGGACATCAAGGGAATTTTCATGGCTCAGAAATTCCGCCGCGAACGCCTTGCAGCCATCCACTGTCGAAAGATCATGGGGCAGGGAAATGCAAGTGCCGAATTTCGAAAGTTCCTCAGCCGTCTGATCACAGACAGGCGCTTTACGCGCGGTGATATAGACCTTGGCGCCTTGCTCCAAAAATCCTTGGGCGATCATCTTGCCGATACCGCGAGATCCGCCGGTGACAATCGCCACGCGACCCTCGAGAGAGAACAGGTCTTTCATCATGATAGCGTACTTTCTGTTGGTCGAGATTTGAAAAACAAGATGACGAATGCGGCGCCAATCGCGAGGCAAAGCGGTGAATAAAGAAAGAGATCATATGTTGCGAACGGTTCGGTGCGAACCCAATCGTCCCTAGCGACCAGATAACCCGCCGCACCGCGCGCCAGAAAAACCAGCGCCAGCACGGCAACCCCGATGCGTGCAACCCACCTGACACCCGCCCTTCCGGAACCCAATGCAATCACGTCGCCCGCGACAAGGGCGACAAGCCCGGCCGCAAATATCAATCCAGCCACCATCATCGTCATTTGCCTTGATGGCATTTGTGACCAGTCCGGCGCTCCAATGACGGTTTTAACCAGTTCCAATGTACTTTCTGCCGGCCAAAGTCCGCCGAATGCCCAGTAAGTGTGCAACGCTGCGATGGCTGCAAGAACAAAGAACAACATCACCGAAAGATATTTCAATTCGATCACATCCTATTGCGGCGGGTAATACCAGAACCGTTTCACCTTGCCGTCAGTGACCTCGTAGACCACGATCGACGCTTGGCTTTTGCGCTCGCCGTCCTGCTCCCAAACCGGACGCTCTAGCGCGGTCAGATAGTTCCCGTTGATCGAGATATTTTCAAGGCTCGATGACACAGTGGGATAAGCCTCGAAATACGCGACAAGTTCGGTGTGAAGCTGGCTTGCTGACGTGGTCACTGCGCTCGACTGGTTGCCGGAAACCTCGAACCATTGAACATCGCCATGCCAATAATCGCGCATTTTGTCTGGATCATGCGCATTGAAGGCTTCCATCAAGCCTGTCACCACACGTTCGGCATCGCTTGTCGCGGATGGCGGCGCAGCACGCTCGGCATCCGGCGCGCATGCCGCCGTCACCAATAAAAACATCGCGATCCCCAATCGCACCAACATTATTCTACCCCTCATTCTTCGGCGCCAAATCGCTCGCGCCATTCTTCGACCTGCTCGTCTTCTATCTTGGCGAACAAAACTTCGGGCAGCGTGAATGGTTCGCCGCCTTTGAGCCGGGAAAGCGCAGTAGCGGCGCTTTCCGGCCATCGGGACGCATCGACCGGGTCGAGTCCGAAGATTGCAAACATTTTGTCCGCCGTAAACGGAATAACCGGACGCGAAAGCGCCGCGAAAAGAACGATCAAATTCAGCGCACATCGGACCGAGGCTGCTGCCTTCGCCTCATCGGTCTTGATCGCTGTCCATGGCGCGACGATCTGTAAATATTCATTACCGGCGACCCAGATGGCTCGCAGTTCGACAAACGCTTTGCGGAATTCCATCGCTTCGAGATAACCGGCGTAATCAGCGATGCGTTTATCAAGCTCGGCAATTAGATTATTTTCTGCATCGCCATAGTCACCCGCCTCAGGAACCGCTTCGCCGAACCGCGCATTGCAGAACCGTGTAATGCGATTAACGAAATTGCCGAGTACGTCAGCAAGGTCCTTGTTTACGACACTTGCAAAATGCTCAAGCGTAAAAGAAGCGTCATCACTTTCCGGTGCATTGGCCATCAAGTGCCAACGCCAATAATCGGCCGGCAAAATCTCCAGCGCCTGATCCATAAAGATGCCGCGATTTTCGCTTGTTGAAAACTTGCCGCCATACCAGGTCAGCCAGTTGAGAGATTTCAAAGCATCAACCGTCTTCCAAGGTTCTTCTGAACCCAAAAGGGTCGCCGGGAAACTCACGGTGTGAAAAGCGACGTTATCCTTGCCCATCACTTCAACATATTTAACGTCGGCGGCCCCTTTATCAGTGCGCCACCAGCGCTCCCAGTCCTGATTGTTGGCAAGCGCCCACTCTTCGGTGGCGCCGATATATTCGATCGGCGCATCAAACCAGACATAGAAAACCTTGTTTTCAAATCCCGGGCGCTTAACACCGGCTTTTGCAACCGGAATTCCCCAAACAAGATCACGTGTGATTGACCGGTCGCGAAGCCCCTCCTTCAGCCATTTCTGCGCAATTGACTTTGTCAGATGTGGCCAGTCAGGTTTTGACTCCACCCAATCAGCAATCCGGTCCTGCATCTGCGCCTGCAAAAGGTATAAATGGCGCGTCTCACGCACTTCGATATTGCGCGAACCGGAAATCGCCGAATAGGGGTCTTTCAATTCGATCGGGTCGAGTAAACGCCCGCAATTATCACATTGATCGCCACGCGCTTTTTCATAATCGCAATGCGGACAGATTCCCTCCACATAGCGATCCGGCAGAAACCGCTGATCGTCGATAGAATAAATCTGTTTATCAACGCGCTCTTCGATAAGACCCTTGTCTTCGAGGACACCCGCGAAATGTTGTGTGAGGCGATGGTTCGGCGAATTAGACGAGCGCCCAAAATGATCAAAGGAAAGACCGAACGCCTCGCCCGCGCGCGCCTGAATCTCGTGTTGCTCAGCACAATATTGCTGGACTGTCTGGCCGGCCGCGCGTGCAGCCAGCTCCGCTGGCGTGCCATGCTCGTCAGTGGCGCAAATATATAGCACCTCTTTGCCACGCTGGCGCTGAAACCGGGCATAGACATCAGCCGGCAACATTGAACCCACAAGATTACCTAAATGCTTGATTCCATTTATATAAGGCAATGCGGAGGTAATCAGAATGCGGGGCATGCAAGCTCTTTCGAAAGTCGGCCCCGGTCTATAGCGGGAAGCGGTCCACTATCACAAGAAGCGATGACGGTGTGCCTCATACCAGCCGCACTGAGATATCGTGTCGACTGCCCGTTGGCCGATCATCCGCCGAGTTGAGCCCGCTCGCCGCTGCGCTTTGCTAAGAGCCCTCACGCAGCGGGATCGCATCCAAAACGCCCGCTGCGCCCTTGAGTAATTCAGAAAGCGCGGTCAGCATTTCCGGCATACTATACCCATTGGCATAGGCCGTCATAAAACCGATAAACAAAAGTAAGCCAATCGTGCGGGCAATTGTTCGGCGCGCCGTAAAAAACAATACTGTGGCGCCCAAAAGCTCAACTGGCCCGGCAAGCCCGCCCGATGCCACTTGCTCAAGCAGACCGCTGAATGATTGCACACCACTCACTGACGCGACCGAACTTGACGCGCCCATGATGTGTGATGCGCCCAAAAGCGAAAGCAGTCCCGCGCAAGCACCCTGAGCTGTATCTTTACAAACGCCAAATATGCCGCGCAGCGGCCCGTTTGCGCCATTTTCTTCCGCCGGTCTTGTGTCGAAGACCGGGCCGCGTCCTCTCACTGCTGTCGCCATGATACTTCTCCTGAACTGCCCGCCCTGCCTAAATAACGACTGTCGATTGTTGAATAGGTTCACGCCGCTGCGGACAATTGGGGGCGAAAATGTGGCGAACCGGCGCCACACGGGAATGTGAAGAGCAAAACTCTTCGTCGCGCCAGTGTCTCGCTTTACCGTTTTGCCGGTGATTGTGGCGTTCAAAGAGGCCATCGTTGGCCGCCTATTCTGAATTCATCAAAGGATTTTTATATGAAACAATTAGCGTCTTATGCAGCCGCTGCGCTGGTCGCTATTTCCACCGCGGCCGCTGGAGAAATTCCGGCCAATATCAAAGCCGGCATTGACAACCCGAATCGCACCGAAGCTAACCGCGAACGCGACGCGGACCGCAAACCCGGTAAGGTCCTGACATTTTTCGGCGTTGAAGAAGGCATGACCGTTGTCGATATCGCTTCGGGCGGCGGGTACTTTACAGAAATCGTCGCCGGGGCTGTGGGATCCACCGGTCAGGCGCGCGCGCAGAACCGTGCAGGCGAGAGATTTGAAGGACGACGTGAAGCGCTGGAAGCGCAGTTTGCACCCTTCGGTAATATCACAATCGATGTGACCGAGGCTGGTTCAGCGCTTCCCTATGAAGACAACTCCGTCGACATGGTTTTACTGTCGCTGATTATTCATCACCTCCATTTTGATGAAGAATCCGGCGAAGCGATGCCGGCGCAATCGGCTCAAATTTACGCGGATGTGAGGCGCGTATTAAAACCAGGCGGCGTTTTTGCAATTATTGAACACAAAGCGCCCGACGGCACGAGCCGTGAAGAAAGCGCCAGCTGGCACCGCATTTCCGAAGACGTGATGGTTGCAGATCTAACGTCAGCAGGATTCGTGCTTGATGGGTCAGCAGATAAGATTCACAGCAACTCTGGCGACGATGAGAAAAATGTCTGGTTTGACACAGGCCTGCGCGGCAAGACCACGCGGTTGGTGCATCGTTATAAGAGTCCTGACTGATTTAAGAACAGTCGGCCGGACTCAATCAGTTTAAGGGTCCGGCCGGTTTCGTCACGAACTCATCAATGCTTCCTGGAACGTCGCATAAGCAGGCAGCAGCGCCTGATAAATGCGCTGTGACTGCTCCACAATTTCACTAACTTCAACACCATTAAAATAGGCAGTTGCCGCTGCGACGAAAACCAAAAGGCCCAGCACGCGCGCGATGCCGCGTCCCGCCATCAGGAACAAGGCTGCGGCGCCAGCGATTTGCAGAACACCTGTGATATTGCCGGCGACCAGCTGCATCCCCAAATTTTGCAGCGAGATAGCATCGACGCCCGCCGCTACATTTGCAAAAGCTGCTCCCGATGATAGTTGCGTCGCGCCAGCCAGCGTTAAAAGCCCGGCGCAGGCGCCCTGAGCCGAATCTTTCATAAATCGTGCGGGCGCCATCGCAGCTGATGTCATACCCCTGCGTGGGTTTTCCGGCCGGGTTTCGGCGATGATGCTTTCATCAAATAGCGTTTCTGACATTTTGACCTCCGCTGATCGAGTTTCGTTAATGTGCTTAATATTTGTTACCGATCGGTCTAATATTAAGCAATTAACGTTTCCGTCGCGTCAGATCACAGAAACAGGAGGTAAGAGGCTGCTCAGCGTTCTACACGTTGCAACAGCGACAGTCCGGCAAAAATAAAACCGATACCAAATATAACGCCGCCAACTGTATAAGCATGGTCAGCAAATCCAGCTGCAGCGCCAAACATAGTTGCGAGAATGCTCGCCAGCCAGATCGCCGGCGCTAACATTGAACCACCGCCACGCAGAAGAAAATTGACCGAAAACACGCCGATCCCAAGCCCGACAATGACAAGGCTGGCCTGATATATATCAACGCCCAAGCCGGCGCTCTCCGGCCCAACGATTAGAGCAATGCCGGTTGCCGCAATCAAGAAGGCGCCAAAGCCAGTTCTGCCAAGTCGCTCCGCATTGGCGAGATAAAATCCGATCAAACCGAACAGCAGATTGATATCAATAAGCAGGTAAAACACTTCAAGCCATGAATTGTTCGGAGACCAGGGGACAAAACTCGAAATGACACGCCCGGCGCCGCCAACGACAGCGAGCACTCCAAAGAATCGTAAAATCTGCCCAATCTTCATTGCTGACTAAGTGTTCCAGTTCTTCTTTGTCGTCTTATAGGACTTTTCAATGATCTTTTCGAGAACCTTCGGGTCAACATCTTCAAGTTTATTGACATAAAGACATGAGCGACCGGTCTTGTATTTACCAAGCTTTTTTCGAAGCGGATCGTTTTCGGCGATCGACCCCATCACATAAAGAACCATATTGGCTTTGCGCGGCGAAAAGCCCACCAACAACATGTCGCCTTCGCGTCCGCTGGCATATTTGTAGTGGTATTCACCAAATCCGATGATGGTCGGACCCCACATTTTCGGTTTTTCGCCGGTTATTTTTTTCATCATGGCGAGCAGAGTTTTCGCGTCACGCCGGCGCGTCTCATTTTCAACTGCGTTGATGAACGCCGTCACGCTGACACGTGTCGGCTTTGTTTTGTTTTCAGCTTTCGCCATCGTTCAAGGCTTTTCTCCCGTCGCCTTTTCCCAATCAACAGGCAGTCTTTTGCCCGCCTGATAAAACATCCATGCCGCATAAAGACCGGTCAGCGACACTATAGACAGCGACAGTCGCAATGCCATCCCCTCGCTGAAAGCGCCGGACAAAAGGCTGGACAGAACGCCTGTGATGGTTGGACCAAACCCCAAAGCAATCATATTTAAAATGAAAAAGAAAACCGCCGTCGACAGAGCCCGCACGGAAACTGGCGCGAGTGTTTGTGCGAGCGCAAATGATGGTCCCAAATAGAACCCAATTGCAAGCTGCGCCGGAACTTGAAATATCAGTGACACGACTGCGCTTGGATGCCAGATTACGATAAGAAATGCGGGCGCGTTGACGAGCAATGCAATCGCCGGAATATAGCCGTACATCTTTTTGTTTTTCGCCGCAAATTTATCTACCAGAAATCCGCCTAAAAAAGTGCCTAGCGCATAGGCTGTGCCGGAAATGATCCCAAGCCAGAAATAGACCAGCAGAATATTAAAATCCGGGTGGGAACGACTATAAAATGTCACAACCCAATTACCATTGGCGTATGCCGAAAATGAAATCGCCGTTGTTGCAATCACAATCGCCCGGTAGGTCGGAATTGACAGCAAATGCTTTGCGGCGCGCCACACGGTGGCGATCTCATCACGCATTGCGGCTGAAAAGTCCTCCGCTTCGACATGTGTTGATTTGAATTCATCGGGCTTGTCGTCGTCCTCAAAGACTCCGCGCTGTGGCTCGCGCACGGTCAACTTCAACAAAAGCGCCATAACAAGACCCGGCAGGCCGACAACGACAAATGCAACGCGCCACGAAAATTCTTGAGTCAGCCAACCGCCGGCGAGAAACGCAAAAGCAACGCCGATAGGAATGCCCATGGCGTAAACAGACAACGCGCCGGCGCGTTCTTCCTTTGGGAAATAATCTGAAATCAAAGAATGCGCGGGCGGCGAACCACCCGCCTCACCGATCCCGACGCCGACCCGAGCGAGTGCAAGCTGCGTAAAATTTACCGCTGCTCCGGAAAGCGCGGTAAAACCAGACCACAGACCGAGCGCGATTGAGATGATGGTGACGCGGTTTTTGCGATCCGCCAGCCGCGCAATCGGTATGCCCAGCGTCGTATACAGAACCGCAAAAGCAAATCCCATCAAAATCCCGAGTTGCCAATCGGCAAGCCCAAGATCCTTTTGGATACCCGGGGCGAGGATGCCCATAATCTGACGGTCAATGAAGTTGAAGGTGTAAACGCCGGTCAGCAGAAACAGCACATAAGTCCGATAAGCCCGGCTCGGCGTTTTGGTGGGAACGGGCGGTGTGACGTTCGCGCTTGATTCGCTCACAGGCGCAGACCCGTAACGCAAGTAATGCCAGATGCGCCGATCGCAGTCACCGCGCGGGGATTATCGATGGCCATCAACGAGCGGATCGCTGCGGCCGTCGTATTCGCGCGGGCAAGCCCGACAGTATAACGCGCAAGATCCTGAACATCCTCCGCAGAAAGCCGCTGCTCCAGCTCATCAACCATGCAATCGGCTGTCGCTGCCGGAATGCCGATGGCGCGAAAACGATCCTGCAAGGTCAGGCGCGCCGCCGTCGCGCAGGCTGTCACGGTGAGTACGCCTGCAAGTGCAAGCAACATCGTTCGTTTCATCAGGTAAGCCTCCCGCCCGCTGTGATTGATTGTTTATGGGCCGAGAGAGAATGCGTAAGATGGGCATTAACTGCAAGGACGAAGGACAAGCTTCCCATGAAAGCAATGATGAGCCATGAGCCCGGCGGGCCGGAAACGCTGAAGCTGACCGAGGTCGAGACGCCTGACCCTGGGCCCGGCCAGATCCGGATCGCGGTCAAGGCCGCCGGTGTCAATTTTCCTGACACGCTCATTATCCGCGACATGTACCAGTTCAAGCCGCCCCGACCGTTTGCGCCGGGCGGCGAAGTTGCAGGCATTGTCGATGCTATCGGCGCTAATGTGGCGGGATTCAAGCCAGGCGACCGAGTGCTGTCGGGCGGCATCAATGGCGGCTTTGCCTCGCATTTCATTGCCGATGCAGCGCGAACGAACAAAATCCCCGATGCAATGCCATTCGATGAGGCGGCCGGGTTCATGCTCACCTATGGCACGTCGCATTATGCCCTGAGGAACCGTGCAAATATCCAGCCTGGCGAATCACTGTTCATCCTCGGCGCGGCGGGCGGCGTCGGCGCGGCCGCGATCGAACTTGGAAAAGCGTTCGGCGTAAAAGTCGTCGCCGGCGTTTCAAGCGATGACAAAGCGGCGTTTTGCAAAGAACTCGGCGCCGATGAAACGCTTGTTTATCCAACGGGCGACCTTGATCGCGCCGCACAAAAAGATCTTTCCGGTCAGAT
Organism: Hyphococcus sp.; assembly: GCA_021776335.1. Lineage (GTDB taxonomy): Bacteria > Pseudomonadota > Alphaproteobacteria > Caulobacterales > Parvularculaceae > Hyphococcus. The sequence goes on along the minus strand of JAJFGB010000009.1, from coordinate 447,569 downwards.
CAAGGCACTCTGCGGCGGCGAAGGCGCGAATGTTGTCTATGACGCGGTGGGCGGCGATTATGCAGAACCTGCCGTCAGGGCGCTCGCATGGGAAGGGCGTTATCTGGTCGTCGGGTTTCCAGCGGGCATTCCGAAAATTCCGCTCAACCTTACACTATTAAAAAGTTGCCAGATTGTCGGTGTTTTCTGGGGCGCATTTACAATGCGCGATCCGGTCAAAAACGCTGGTTACATCGCAGAGCTCTTTGAATTTTACAAAGAAGGAAAAATCCGCCCCCGGATTACGGCATCGTTCCCGCTGGAACAGGCAGCGGATGCCCTAAACTTGTTGCAAGAGCGTAAGGCGACGGGGAAACTTGTGCTAACTGTGTAGCACGATGCCAGACCGGAGCCAGAAAACATTGCATAAAGCCAAATCCAGTTTCGTTCTCGCTGCCGTGGTTTTCGCTGGTTGCACAGGCGTTTCTCGCGCAGAACAGTCACCAGCCGGACATCTCCTAAACTCACTACAGGAGATCACTGGTGTTCCAGGGATGTCAGCTGCGGTTTCGCTGGACAGCGAAATTATCTGGACGGGCGCAGCGGGCATGGCCGATGTAGAGCGCGCCGTCGAAATTACCGACCAGACGAAATTTCGCCTGGCGAGCGTCTCAAAACTCTTTACCGCAGCGCTGGTCCTGAAACTCTCCGAACAAGGCTTTTTCGATCTTGACGTCAACATTGGAACTTACGTCCCGGAATGGTCAGCACATAGCGATGCGAAAATTACGCTGAGACAACTCGCGGCGCATATTTCTGGACTTGACCATTATTCTTCAGCGGATCGGTTTGATCCCTCGCGTTCTTATCGTGATCTGACCGACTCCCTCTCCATCTATGGGCACAAGTCGCTGTTGTTCAGCCCGGGAGATTCATACAGCTACAGCTCATATGGTTATGCACTGATGGGCGCCGCCGTTGAAGCCGTTGCCGGTCAATCATTTGATGACGCGATGGAAGATCTTATTGTTGACCCGCTGGCGCTACACAACACGTTCGTCGAAAATGCAGCATCAATCCCCCTAAATACAACGGCGTTATATTCAATCGGACGCCAAAGCGAGCCGCTTGAAATCAACCGCAATGATCAACGCCATGTGCGCGGCGCTACCGGCATGCTCAGCACACCGTCAGATCTTTTAAGATTCGCAAACGCCTATTCATCTGGCGCTATTGTCAGCCATGAACTGAGAAATATGTCGTGGGAATCTGCAAAACTGAATGATGGATCAAATGCTGGGGAGACACGCTACGATGTTGGCTTCGGCTGGCGTATTGGGCGCGACTGGGATGGGCGCGCCGTCGTTCATCATGCTGGCGTTACCCCCGGCGCGAGATCAATTTTGAGCATCAACAATGATACGGGAACAGCGGTCGCTTTATTGTCAAACGCCTCATGGACCTCACGTATAGAAACAACGGGAGAATTAATTGCAACGGCGGCCACAGAGGGCGCTCATCTTGATTCTTCCGACTGCCCGGAAGGCGCCTGGATCTATGAAGGCATATTCATCCAAGGTGAGAACGTAGTCACCGACACGAGCAATGCCCGCGGGCGCATTCACATTTCATTTGCCGGAAATATCTGTCAGGGGGAACTCCAGCCAAAAGGCGCACTCGCCGGCTGGCTTGATGACCGCGGGGCGCGAACATCGACAATGAAACTGACCCTTGTGGCCAGACGGAAAAACAATACGCATATAGTTGCCATGGCGTCGCCATGGGGTGCATTTCCACTGCGTTTCACAGATATGAGCGATAACCCTGAAGCGCTTGGCGACATTGCGGGACGAAGCGTTGCGCTGAAACTGTCGCCCTTGTGAACGATTGAAAATTAGCCTGCTCTTTCCTTCGTCCGGCTTGAGCGTCTAAACTCCCGGCATGAAACGTCTCACGCTCATGCGCCACGCGAAGTCAGACTGGGTCGACCGTTCTCTTAGCGATATCGACCGGCCATTGAATGAACGTGGGTGCGCTGCGGCGCCCCTGGCGGGCGCTTTCCTATGTGAGAACGCACCGCCGCCGGATATGATCTTGTGTTCGTCCGCAACGAGAACCCGGCAAACGCTCGATCTTCTGTTGCCTTATATGAAACCCGCACCTGAATTTGATATTACCGAACGCCTTTATCTCGCTTCACCATCAGGGATGCTGGGGATGATCACAGCGGCGGATGATACGTATCAACACATATTGATGATCGGGCATAATCCCGGAACCCATGTACTGGCGCTGGATGTCATGGATCCCGAACGATCAAATCATGGATCTATTGCCGCGATGGCGGGAAAATTCCCGACCGCAGCGCTCGCCCATTTCGAATTTGACATGGCGGCATGGAAGGACATCAAACGTCGCGCCGGCGCCCTCAAGTTTTTCAAAACACCGAAAATGCTCAATCAGGCGCCATCAACATGAGGCGCCCCGCAGCGCAACATGTTCACCCCTCTTCCCACGACCGGTAAAACCCGTTTAACGTCACTCAAAACAGGATTTTGGAGGGCCAGCCCGACCATGGCTGAGCAGTTGGTGGAAAGCGCCCCACCCGGCGGCGCGCACGAGACCGATGTAATCATTATTGGCGCCGGACCTGTCGGTCTTTTCGCCGTTTTCGAGCTTGGGCTGCTCGGTATTAAAGCCCATGTCATTGATATTCTCGACAAACCAGGCGGCCAATGCGCCGAGCTTTATCCGGAAAAACCAATCCTCGACATTCCCGCGATCAAGACGATTTCCGGCGAGCAGCTGACGAAACAACTTGTCGATCAGATCGAGCCTTTCGGGGCCCAATATCACCTCAATGAAATGGCCGTGACCCTCGAAAAAACTGATGTTGGTAAATGGCGCGTCAAGACGGATATGGACACGGTGATCGAGGCGCCGGTTATTTGTGTTGCCGCCGGCGGCGGCTCATTTCAACCAAAAAAGCCGCCGATCCCCGGTGTTGACGACTATGAAGGCCAGTCGGTTTTCTACGCCGTACGTCAACGTGAAAAGTTTCGCGACAAGAACATTATCATCGCTGGCGGCGGCGATTCGGCGCTCGACTGGACGATAAACCTCGAACCAATTGCAAAAAAAGTCACACTGGTGCATCGACGCGAAGAGTTCCGCGGCGCCCCCGACAGCGTTGAAAAAATGCATGCGCTCGTCGATGCCGGCAAGATTGATTTTCACGTGGCGCAGATTAAGGGGCTTAAAGGTGAGAATGGCGATGTCGCAGCAGTTTGCGTAGAGTCTAAAACCGACGGTGACTACGAACTGCCTTGCGATACGATGCTTGCTTTTTACGGCCTCACCATGAAGCTCGGGCCGATTGCCGATTTCGGTCTCAACTTCGCCGAAAATCGCGTCGAGGTCGACACCGAGAAATTCGAAACATCCGTCCCCGGTATTTTCTGCATCGGTGACATGGCCTGGTATCCTGGCAAACTGAAACTCATCTTATCTGGTTTCCATGAGGCCGCGCTCATGGCCCATGGCGCATTTCATTATGTCTTTCCGGATAAAAAACTGAAATTCCAGCACACAACATCATCCAAGGATCTACAGGCGAAAGTCGGCGGTTAGCATGCGCCGTAACCGTCGATCTCCCCTGCGACCGGGCGGGCTATTGCCTAATCCCATGATATCATGCGTAAATAACGTCGATGAATGATTTTGATGTCGCCTCTCACACTGGTTATGGCGCAGCGCCTTATTTCGTTTTCTGCGATCACGCGTCAAACGCCATTCCAGCGGACCTGAAATGCCTCGGCATTCCGGAAGATGTTTTGCAAACGCATATTGCCTGGGATATCGGGGCCGGCGCTCTATCTGCGGCAGTCGCACAGTCGCTGCAAGGAACACTCTTTAGCTGTGCCTATTCGCGACTGATCATCGATCCAAACCGCGATATCCATTCAAAGGATTCCATTCCGCCAGTGAGCGACCAGATCCCCATACCGGGCAATCAGATGCTGAACGAGGCAGCGATGCGCGCGCGGATTGACCAGTTTCATACCCCTTATCATGAACAGCTGGGCGCCGAACTCGACCGATTTTCAAACGAAAATGATGCGCCGTTCATTATCGCCATTCACAGCTTTACCAATCGCCTGATGGGGGCAGCTGAAGATCGTCCCTGGCATTTGGGTCTTTTATGGCGTGAAGACGAAGAAAGCGCGCGCGCCGCCATTCGTTTTCTGGCGCGCAAAACTGAATGGTCCATCGGCGATAATGAGCCTTATGACGCACGGGTTTTCAATTACTCCATTGACCGGCATATCAGCCCGCGCCGCCTGCCTCACATCACCCTGGAAGTACGTCAGGATTTAGTCCGCAATGAAAGCGCCGTGACGCAAACCGCTTCCCTATTATCTGACATGATCCGCTACGTTGCAGAAACGCACAGCAATGAAAGGGAGCCATCATGATCCCGGCCCTCACCCTTGGCGTTGAAGAAGAATATCTTCTTGTCGATCCTGAAACACGCGACCTTGTTCCTGAACCAACGCCGGACTTCATGGCCGATTGCAAAGATAAGCTTGGCGAGCGTGTAACGCCGGAATTCCTGAAATGTCAGGTCGAGATCGGCACGCCGGTTTGCGCCGATATCACTGAAGCGCGCCATCATTTGACGGCGCTCCGTTCAGCCATCATTCATACCGCCGAAAAACACGGCATGAAAATGATGGCCGCGTCAACGCATCCCTTCGCACAGTGGGATCGTCAGAAACACACCGCCGCAGAGCGATATGATCATCTCGACAAGGATATGGGCGGCGCCATCCGGCGCATGCTGATCTGCGGCATGCATGTTCATGCGGGCATAGAAGACGAAAATCTGCGCATCGATCTGATGAATCAGGCGCGCTATTTCCTGCCGCATCTTTTGGCGCTGTCGACATCCTCACCATATTGGGCCGGGCACGACATGGCCATGAAGTGCGCGCGCCTCGGCATTTTCGACTCCATGCCGCGCACTGGCATTCCCGACCGTTATGAAAGCTGGTCGGATTATCAACGCATGATCGGCCGGCTGGTTGATGCTGGTGTCATGGAAGACGCCACAAAGCTGTGGTGGGATATGCGCCCGAGCGTTCGTTTTCCAACCCTAGAAATGCGCATTACCGATGTCTGCACACGACTTGAAGACGCGCTTTGTATCGCCGCATTTTATCAATCGATTCTCAGAATGTTGTCGCGTATCCGTCAGCGTAATATGCGCTGGCGCATCTATCCGCGCATCATGCTGGAAGAAAACCGCTGGCGCGCGCAGCGCTATGGCTGCACGAAAAGCATGATCGATCTGGGACGCGGCGAATGTATTCCCTTTGGCGCTCTGACCGAGGAGCTTGTCGAAATCCTCTCAGAAGACGCGAGCGCCCTTGGCTGCCTCAAAGAGCTACAGCACGCACGGACAATCCTGAAGCGTGGGACCAGCGCCTGCCGGCAAACCGAAACTTTCGCCAACGCATTAGCTGGCGGCGCGGACAAGACGGAAGCGTTCAAGGCCGTTGTTGATATGCTTGTCACAGAAACAGCAGCAGACCTGCCTCCGGCTCCCTGAATCGTCCGAAACCCGGCGGAAAACATATTTTCCACCCGCCCTTGCGGCGACCATGGGGCTTCGCTATACCCCGCTCTCTCGCTGCCTCAGGCCCGTCCGCGAAGGCGGACAAACCAAAAGGCATCGCAGATCGCCATTGGCCGGTTATCGGATTTAATGGCGCAAAAGTTGGCGCGGGGTGGAGCAGCCCGGTAGCTCGTCAGGCTCATAACCTGAAGGTCGAAGGTTCAAATCCTTCCCCCGCACCCAATTTTTTCCCGAAATGCAATTTGCCGCCAGCGATGGCTCGTGTCGACAACCATTCCCCAACAGAAGACGAACATATCCTCCGTCGCGGAGTGAAGCGGTCGGCCCGTCCACGAAGGCGTGCAAAAAAGGTTCCGTTGTTGGTCGCCACTCACCGTCTGCCAGTTTAAACGGTACAAAAATTGGCGCGGAGTGGAGCGGCCCGGTGGCTCGTCAGGCTCTATATTTAAAAAAAATGCCCTAGAAAAAAGGCCCTATAACGCCTCACAATACTTAACCGGGTACGAAGTTTAATGTTGTTAAGCCAACGCTAGTCTAGGCATTAATCTATCAGCCAAACCCCATCAATATCGCTACGGTTGGCAGTGTATGGACTACATGTGGCCCCGTTCTCAGGAAACCGAACACGTAATTTTTTCCCCGCAGTAAATGCGGTCATCGCCATCGAAAGAAAATGGTTTCGTATCTCTGCGTCCTCCGCACTAAGGGGGGCGGTGTAAGTAGAGAAAATGCAGCCAGTAGGGTCAAAGCAAACGTATATCTCCTTTACGTTAAAAGGGCGCCAGATACGTTCAACTGTAAAACTACACTCAGTGAACGCATGAGCAGAATTTGATGTAACAAGGCTTGCTAGAGCAACTAGCAAAAAAGCAAAGAACTTCACAACACCCTCCTAATTGATAAGCTGTCGGCGACTCGCACGTTTGCGTCAAACCGCTACTAAAATACGCGCCCCATGAAATTTAGTCCCAGTTTTTCCAATGCAATTCAGCACAACGCATAACCACAATAAAAACTCGACATGGCATCGACACCTTGTCTCGCAAAGCCGTGAACAGGCGAAAGTCTGCGCCGTAGGCGACATGCAATGCATGCGGCCGTACTACATTAATTAAAATGAACGCCACCCAAAACAGTCAAGCATACTCCCACCCAATCATCTGCACATATCAAGTCCATTCAGTCTTTACTCAGATGATGATTTCTTGAAAGGTTGGATGAAAGCATGATGTTAGTCAACAAAAACCTAGTCTTTTATGATATCGTTTTTTGTAATTGTTTCCACAGGGAAATATCGCGGCGACCAATTCTACATCTCTACTAAGTAGACTTGCGGATAAGCCGTATGGCCCGATGTGACGCAACCCATGGAATTTAGTCACATTTCCACCAATGCGGTTCAACGCAATGTGCAACCACAATAAAACGCAGTATGACATCATACTCACCCCACAAAACCACAAGTACGCGAAAGTCGGCGCCATTCGTCACATACAATGCACGAGGCCGACGTTATTGCGTCAATTCAATTGAACTCCGCCCGGAACAGTCGGACCGCTTTTTTTTGCCCTGGGCGAACATCTGAGGCCCGATCACCGGCGACGTCATCCGGCCGCACCTTGGCCGCGGTTCAGTGTGACGGCGCCGGGGATGCAAGCGCCGCCCGCCGCTCCGCGAGGCGATGGTCGCCATCCGCGATCTGTTTTTTGTTCATCTTCTTCATCAATGCGTCGAGGAAGCCTTTGGCGAGTTCGTCGCCGTTTTCGACTGCCAAGCTCAACCAAACATAGGCTTCGGCCTTATCCTTTTTCACACCCCAGCCGTTTTGATAATTGACGCCCAAGTTGATTTGCGCGCGGCTATGATTTTGCTGCGCCGCTTTCTCGAACCATTGCGACGCCACCTTGGCCCCGCCCGCGTTTTGGACCATGTTGCCATACCGGTTCTGCGCCTCCGCATTGCCAGCCAGGGCAGCCTGCTCGAACAACTGCATGGCCTGTTTGCGGTCACCGGCCTTTAGCGCCGCTTCGCCTTGCTCAAAGGGATCCTGGGCAAGGGCGGCAGGAGCCGAGAGCGCCAAGCACAAAAAAAGTACCCAAGCAGCATTTCGTAGTTCCGCGAATGCAATCATTTGTTTCTTCCGGCTGCGTAAAAATCCAAGCCTAATAAAGTGAGGGTAATATATTTATATTTATTGAAAGACGGCGCAGCTCATCTTGGAGCGGATTCTACTTAAAATGGACGAGGTTTAAGGTCTTGAGCCGCGCCCGCTTTTACCTTCAAACTTCAAACTCGTCGCCAGCCGCCTTTTTCTTCTTCCGCTGCCCACGCCGCCGATTGCGGCGGCGTTGACGGTGCGCCTGCCGGGCAAGGTCTGCCAAAATTCCCTCGCGCAATCCGCGATCGGCAACGCGCACGCGTGCAACGGGCCATTCCATCAACAACGCTTCGAGGATGGCGCATCCGCAAACGACAAGATCGGCGCGTTCCTCGCCGATGCATGGTTCATTGGCGCGCTCACTGAAACTCATCTTGCATAGTTTTTCCGACACGCTTTGAACCTGATCAAGTTCAAGCCACATCCCGTCAACCCGGTCTCTTTTGTATCGCCGCAACTCGAGATGGACGCCGGCTATTGAGGTGATCGTGCCGGAAGTGCCGAGGAAGTGTGCATCGCCATTTCTAAACGCATCTTTCAAATTCGCGGGATCGCCCAGCGCGACGATCTCTGCGCGAACGCTTTCAACCATTTTTGCGTAGCGCTCAGCATTGATATCACGCCCACCCCATCTTTCAGACAACATCACCACGCCAAACGGCATGGATTTCCAGGCGGCGATCTCCGCTGTCGCCGCACTGTCACCGGGCCGCACCCATGAAAGCTCGGTCGAGCCGCCGCCGATATCAAAAACAAGGCCGGCCGCAGCGTTTTGATCGAGCAAATCCGCGCAGCCGCGCACCGCGAGGCGCGCCTCTTCTTCCGGCGTAATAATCTCGAACTCAAGGCCGGTTTGGGTGCGCACTTTCTCGATAAATTCCGGCCCGTTGGCAGCGCTGCGGCAGGCTTGTGTCGCGATGCAACGCAGATGCGTTACATTGCGCCTTGCGATTTTTTCAGCGCATACTTTGAGAGCACCCACTGCGCGGGTCATGGCCGGCTCCGACAGGGCGCCAGATTTCAAAAGCCCTTCACCTAATCGAACGATCCGTGAAAACGCGTCAACTATGCGGTAGCTTCGCCCACTTGGGGCGGCGACAAGTAGGCGACAGTTATTCGTACCGAGATCAATTGCAGCGTATCGCTCTATGCGAAATCGCTGTCGCGATTGCGTTGCCCGTTGCTTCGCCGCCGGGCGGGCGTCCCCGCCTGCCTTGTCTTCAGTCACAATGCGCGTCCTCGCTGGAGCCGTCGTTGCGGCTCGTACTGAAGAGGTGAGTTTAGTCAGCGGGGACGCGTCAAGCAAGCAGCCTGTGACAGCTACATAATCATGAGAAGACACGTGCTGGGTACTGACGCCGTGCATTCTGTGATGGTTGCCCCTGCGGCAAGATCCGCGCCCAGCGCCCCGGCGAGCGCCAGAAAGGCTGCAATGGTGACAATGATCAGGCTCATCGCCTTTGCCGCTATTAAGATGATACTCATTTTCTCTCTCCTCCGGTGCTAGATACACCTCTCCCGTCAGCTTGCGCCGCAAGCTCAAAAAACTCATTTTGTGTGGTCAGTCAGGCGCCGCGTTCTAGATCGCGGAAAGCCTCCCTCAGATTGTATTCATCAGATACAACGGCGGATTCTAAACTCGCCAACCGTGCATCAAGGGCGCGAAAGCGATGCTTCAATTCCGAAAACGTCGCTCTTGGCCGCGTCGAAAATGTTCGCCAGAATTGTTCTTCTTCCCGTGACTGTCGCACTGGTATTCTTGGCGCCGGCTTCACCACCAACGCCGCGATGAAATACGCAATGATCGGCAGCGGGAAGAAAAAGAACGCGAGGAACGCCCAGCCAAATCGCAGTCCATTAGGATTTTGCCAGCCATAATAATCGGCAATCCCCGCACACACACCGGCAATCACTTTGTTGTTTCTATTGCGATAAAGCCGATGATGATTGGGACCAGGCCCCGGATGACCGGCATTATAGGGATAGCCGTCACGGTCGTGGTAATGATGGTGATGGTGGTGACGCTCACGCATGGGGCCGCTCCTCATGATCACGGCGCCAATCCGGCGCCTCTTTGTCGAGGATTGTTTCCAACGCCTCGACGCGACGCTCCAAACGCTGCGCGGTTTTCCAAAGGTCGTCGACCAGCCGCTCATCGTCCGGAGAGATGGATTTGGTTTTTCGCAATTCTGTCTGATAGTGCATGAACACCGCCGGACAGGCGACAAAGATGATCGCGACAATTGCAACAACCCAAGCGAATTCACTCATAATTCAGGCCTCCCGCGCCCTGTGATTAATTGTTGTTTCCGGCCCGCTCGGCGACCCGTATTTTCAACGCCGCCAGTTCGGCATTAACAGCATCTTCGGATTCGAGCTCAGAAAATTCGTCTTCAAGTGTGCGTGGCCGACCAAGCGCCCAGCTTTCTGCTTCTGCCTCAAGCTCATCGATACGGCGCTCATAGCGTTCAAAACGGACAAGCGCTTCATCAATACGGCCGTCATGGACCTGGCGGCTGATCCGCACGCTATCCGTCGCGGCGTCGCGGCGAATTTGAAGCGAACGTTGCTTAGCGCGCGCTTCTTTAAGTTTCGCTTGAAGCTTGGCCAAATCATCATTGGTTTTGTCAACCGTTTGTTCGATGGCGCCAAGTTCCTGATCCAACAGATCGATCATTTCCTCAGCTTTGCGTTTAGCGCCGATCGCGCCTTTAGCCAGCTCATCGCGTCCTTTTGCAATCGCCAGCTCGGCTTTCGCCTCCCACTCTTTCGCGCGGGCAGCGAAGTCCGCTTTCTTACGGCCGACTTCTTTGCGGTCCGCTATAGCGCGCGCTGCATTGCTGCGCACTTCGACAAGCGTGTCCTCCATTTCCTGAATGATCAGCCGCACGATCTTTTCAGGATCCTCCGCCTTGTCGAGCATGGCGTTGAGGTTGGAATTGACGATGTCGCTCAATCTGGAAAAAACACCCATTAGAATACTCCTTAAAAGATAATGCCGCCGATGATGAATCCAATGAAGAAAGCGCCCCAGGCAAAACCGGCTCTGCCGCGCACAGCGCGATCGAGGCGATGTTCCCAGCGATGGTCGTCATATCTTGAGTAGCTCATTTGGATCTCCTGGCCCTATTGGTTAATCCCGTCTGCCCCCTCCTTTGCCAGATGCGTGCCAAACTGGTGCAAAAATTACAAATCATTGTTTTTAAATGTATAATTTAACCTCGAGAGCAAAACCCAAATTATCGAAAAGGTTTATATTACCTATTTAAAGGTTTTTATAACCTAATTAATGTGGTATTTTTCACCTATGAACACATCATCGCCTCCCGATCTGATCGGTCAATCGCCAATATTCCTTGATGCTCTCGCGCACGCGTCGACTGCAGCGGCGCTGGATCGACCGCTCCTGATTATTGGTGAGCGAGGATCAGGTAAGGAGCTCTTCGCCGCGCGCATCCATTTCCTGTCGCCACGCTGGGAGGGACCGCTCATCAAAGTCAATTGCGCGGCGATGAACGAAGAACTCCTGGAGAGCGAACTTTTCGGACATGAAGCAGGCGCATTTACGGGCGCTGCAAAAAAGCATCTTGGTCGCTTCGAACGCGCCGAGGGCGGCACCCTCTTTCTCGATGAAATCGCATCGGCTTCGCTGCGGGTGCAGGAAAAACTGCTCCGCATTATTGAATATGGAGAATATGAGCGTGTTGGTGGTGAAAAAACCCTGATTGCAGATGTGCGTATCGTTGCAGCGGCAAATGTCGACCTTCGCATACGCGCGCGCGACGGGAAGTTTCGCGCAGATCTTTTGGACAGGCTTGCTTTTGATGTCGTTGCAGCGCCGCCTTTAAGAGATCGCCGCGAAGATATCCCACAGCTTGCAGGCCATTTCGCTACGCATATGGCAAGCGAAATGGACGAGCTTTATGACGGCTTCACGCCCGAGGCCATGGCGCAGCTCGTAGACCATCTCTGGCCAGGAAATGTACGCGAGTTGAAAAATGCTGTGGAGCGATCATTTTATCGCTGGCGGATCAGCGAGATGGCAGGGCCCGTCGGCGATATCGTCATCGATCCGTTTCCTGACTTGCCTGAACGAACAAGCGCCCATGAAACTCCCGCGCCTCCTTTGCGCGCCGCGTTGCCGATCAGTCCTGAATTAACAGAGCATATCGACTCCAAATTGGATTTGCGCGCGCATCTCGATGAGATTGAAAAACAGATTGTTGTTGCAGCCCTTGCCCGCAATGGCGACAACCAGAAGCGCGCCGCTAGGGCGCTGTCGCTGAGCTATGACCAAATGCGCGGTATTATCCGCAAGCATGAGATTGTCAAAAATGAGCGCGAGCCAGCATCAACGTAGGTCTCGTCGTCACTTAGACAGGTGAACGCGCCATGCTTTCTGCACACAGACTTAACGGAACCCTGCAAATTGAATCTAGCCCGGGGATTAACTTTATATACAACCCTGCGTTGTAATTTTTGCGATTGCGCTAAACATATTGGATCGCATCGCCATGAATATTCATCAGCCCAAAAAGATTGAGCCTGGTTTTCGGGACAGCGTCGACTTGATGGCAAAACGCGCCCTCGACAAACTCGACCTGCCCCCGGGTGTCGCTGAAAACATCAGAACCTGCAATGCAACGTATACTGTGCGTTTTGGCGTTCGTTTGCGGGGCCATGTCCATACATTTACCGGCTATCGCTCTGTCCACTCTGATCACATGGAGCCGGTTAAGGGCGGCATCCGATACGCGATGAATGTTGATCAGGACGAAGTGGAGGCGCTGGCGGCGCTCATGACCTATAAATGCGCGCTTGTCGAGGCGCCGTTTGGCGGCGCAAAAGGCGGCCTGACCATAAACCCGGCAGACTGGAATGAAGACGAACTTGAAAAAATCACCCGCCGCTTTGCTTATGAGCTTGCAAAGCGCGATCTGATCCATCCGTCTCAAAATGTTCCCGCGCCTGATATGGGCACGGGCGAACGGGAGATGGCGTGGATTGCCGATGAGTTTCGAAGAATGCATACGACCGACATCAATTCCCGCGCCTGTGTTACAGGTAAACCGCTTCATGCAGGCGGTATCGCTGGCCGCGTTGAAGCGACGGGGCGCGGTGTTCAATACGCGCTTCATGAATTTTTTCGCCATAGCGAAGACGTCAAAACCGCCGGATTAGAAGGCGGCCTCGATGGTAAACGCATTATCGTGCAGGGCCTTGGCAATGTGGGGTATCACGCTGCACAGTTTCTGTCTGATGAAGACGGCGCCCTCATCATTGGCGTCATCGAGCGTGACGGCGCAATTTTCAACGAACGCGGAATTGATATCCAGACCCTGAAACAACACATCAATGAAACTGCCGGTGTTAAAGGATTTGCGACCGGGAAATATGTTGCAGATGGCGGTCAGTTGCTTGAAGCCGAATGTGATATCCTCATACCAGCGGCGATGGAAGGCGCGATCAATCTCTCCAACGCTGAAAATATTAAAGCGCCGCTTATCGTCGAAGCCGCAAACGGACCGATCACTGCAGGCGCAGACGAGATTCTGCAAAAACGCGGCTGTGTAGTTATTCCTGATCTTTACGCCAATGCGGGCGGTGTCACCGTCTCCTATTTCGAATGGGTGAAAAATCTCTCCCATATCCGTTTCGGCCGTTTGCAGCGTCGTCAAGAAGAATCGCGTCAGACAATATTAATGGACGCCATTGAGAGCATGACCGGCGACAAAATCGGATCCGGCTTTAAGAACGCCCTTGCAAACGGATCGAGTGAAATCGATCTCGTGCGGTCGGGATTGGATGACACGATGCGTGCAGCGTATCAAATCACACGAGAAACCTGGCGAAGGAATGAATTCTGCCCAGACCTTCGAACAGCGGCATACATCGCCGCAATCAAACGCATCGCCCTTACTTATTCGGCGCAAAACCTTTAGGTTGCGGCGCAGCGCAAGCTAAATCCAGCTAGGGTTTAGCGGCTGCTTTGTGGCGCCTGATTGGCTTTGATGCTTAGAAGTCACCACGATTGATCACATCATCGCCAGGCTGAATCGATTCAGCGGCAAAAGGCTCCCGCCCCGCACTACGCTCATAAAAAGGCGTAAAATCCTGGCTGCACATTTCGAATAATTGATCGAAACTATCGATCACGAAATAAGTCTTTTGAAAATCATCGACCATATAGGCCGTGTTCAAAATGCGTTCGAGGTCGAAAGCGATGCGATTGGGTTTGAGGCTCTCAACGGAAAAGATCGTTTCATCTTTTGACGACAACATGCCGGCGCCAAATGCGCGCAATCCGTCCGGGGTCTTGATGAGGCCAAATTCTACGATGTACCAGTAAAGCCGGGCGAGCATATTTTGCGCGCCATGTTCAATCGCCTTCGGGCCGCCCTCGCCATATTGGCGCATATAGTCCGCAAACACCGGATTGGATAAGAGCGGGACATGGCCGAAGAAGTCGTGGAAAATATCTGGCTCAACAAGATAGTCGAGTTCATCTTCGCGGCGCATCCACCAGCTTACCGGAAAGCGCTTATTCGCCAGATGATCAAAAAAGACACCGTCAGGAATAAGCCCGGGTACGACAATTAATTGCCAGCCAGTTGCGGCGCCGAGAATCTGATTGGCGTCTTCGAGGCGCGGAATAGCCTTGCCCGCATTCAAATCATTCAAACCATCGATAAATTCTTGCGCGGCAAAGCCGGGTAAGAGTTTCGATTGCCGGTCATAGAGAAGGCGCCAGCGTGCCTGCTCCGCGTCCGTATAGGCTTCATAAGGCTGATCGACCGAGTAATCAGCGCGCATATCATCATAATTGCCGCGCAATTGATGGCTGGTATTTGCAACAAAAGGGTTTTTCGGGGCCGATGCGGCGTTGGCGGTCTGATTCATGCTTCGTAGAGTATCCGTAGCCCCATGATAATTCTTGTCAAAATCCATCGAATATGAGCATATTTCCGGAAACCTTACTGATTATTATCAAAAATCAGGAAATTATTCGAAAATGGATGATATCGACAGGAAAATCCTTGGTCTTCTGCAGCGCGACGGGCGTCTAACCAATGCTGAGCTCGCCGATCAAGTTGGGCTTTCAGTTTCGGCATGCCATCGACGCGTCAAGCAACTTGAAGAATGCGGCGCGATCGCCGGATATTCAGCAGTTGTTGATCGCGTCAATATTGGTCTTAGCGTCCTCGCCTATGTCTTTGTCAAACTCGAATCTCACGCGGAGAACCTCCTTGATGAGTTTGAGAAACGGGTGAACCTCATCGACGAGGTTGTCGCCTGTTACGCGATTTCCGGTGGCGGCGATTACATTTTGAAGGTGGCGGCGCGCGACATGGATTCCTATGCGGAACTGGCGCTCAAAAAAATTGCCCGATTGCCGGGCGTTAAAGACTCATCATCGAATTTCGTATTGTCGACCATGAAGCTGGCGCCCGGTTGGCCGCTGCCGGCGTGAAGTCCGGCAGCGGCTGCTCCAGAGCACTTCCGCACGATGAGGGATCGCTCGAAAAGGAAGCGCCACCATACAACTCAGGGACGCATACTAGACGCCAGTAGAAAGCTGCGCCTGACGTTGCGCAAAGATATCCAGTTCTTTTTTTACAAGCGCACCATTACCGTTCAAATCCGCCTGTTCAAAAACAACTTTTTGAAGATGCACATATTCTGCCCCATCAAGGCGGCTGTCTTCGCCGGCAAAGGCATAAAATGTATGACGTGCAACCGCGTCGATGCGCATATGCTCGGTCGATGAAAGCGCCATCGGCGCAGCGACCGGCAAAGCGATTGTGCGCACTGCGCCGCCATTATCAATCGCGATGAAACCGTTAAGGTGTGCAAGTTCAGCCGTCACAATAGAGAGTGCCGCAAACTCATCTACATTAAGCGTCTGGTCCATATCGCGATCGGCGCGCATAAAGACATGCAATGCATGGGAGGCGGCTTGGTTTTCGGATAACCGCGTCACGGCTCTGCCTTCATAAGCGTCATCAGGACTGGGCACAGACGTAAAGGCTATGCCAATGGCAGCGCCAGCGGCAGCCAGGGAATTCAGGATCATTGTGGACATGGCTCTCTCTCCTCGTTCTCATGAACAACATGGAGGGGCCTCGTGGCTTATTATCGAGGAAATCATGATTTTATGAGGGCGCATGGGGCCGAAATACGGCGCATTGCGGCGAATTTCCGCCCTCGGCAACTTCAGGAACATGACTAAAGACCCGGCGCGCGCTGAGGTTGTGTTCAAAATTTTTGCCTGTCGTGCATTCGCACCCAAAACCGGCGGTCCCTTTTTAGGAGTGCGCTTACTATTCAGCCGGCTGTGTCGCCGTTTCACGATGTTCAGCTTGCGCATCCTCAACACCCTGAACGCGCCGCCAGCGCTCTTTGATCATCGCCGATGTCATGCGCGAGCCATCGGGCGACCAGCCCGGCGGGCCGAAGAGATAGCCGCCAATCTCCTTGAGTGATCGCGCACCGGCAATATCTTTGGCGATGCCGATCCACTCATGAAACGCAATCATCACCGGATTGAAGGTGCCGAGGTTTTTCACAATGCCGTAACGCGGTTTTTCGCTGGCCTCCTCGGCAATAAAGGTTCCGAACATTTTATCCCAGATGATCAGCGTGCCAGCGTAATTCGCGTCGAGATAACGCGCATTCGTCGCGTGATGCACGCGGTGATGGCTTGGCGTGTTGAACAGCAATTCGAACGGCCCCAACCGGTCTATCAGTTCTGTGTGAATCCAGAACTGATAGACGAGATTGATGCCGCCAACGAACAAAATCATTTCCGGTGGAAAACCGATCAACGCCAACGGCAAACCAAAAATAAAGGAAAAGGAAAACTTTCCAGTCCATGTCTGACGCAACGCCGTCGACAAATTATAGTGCTGCGACGAATGATGCACTATATGGCTCGCCCAGAACCAACGCCTTTCATGGGCGATGCGGTGAAACCAGTAATAAGCGAGATCATCAACAACAAAGCAGATCAGCACCGTCCACCACACCGCCGGCATCGCGTCGATCATGCGAAACTGATAAACCCAGACAAAAGCGCCATAGACCAGTGCGCCGCCGCCAATGAGCGCCGCCAGGCGGTTGCCGAAGCCCATGGCGAGACTGGCGAAGGTGTCGGTCGTCTCATAGCGTCCACGCCCGGTGCGGCGGGCAACAATCATCTCCAGGATGATCAATCCGACAAAGGCCGGCACGGCATAGGCAACGACGTCAGGAAACTGCATGGCGTTTATATAGCACCCCCGCCCGCGATCCGCACCGCCCATTGCTGCGCATCGCTGTCATTCGCGGCGCGGATGGCAAAACCGTGAAAGGTGTGGTCGGGAACCGTAAGCGACAAATCGGCGCCGTTGCGATCGCATTGAAGATCACCGGGGCGAGCGCGGCGCGTCACCAATCCATCACCCGCCTTTTTTACTAATGCGAGGTCGCCTGTTTTATTGATGGCCAGAGCCGCGCTGCGTTCCGCGTCCACTAACAGGGCGTCAATCTCAAAATCCGGCTCATCAAATGCGAGACGGTCACGCACCGCTGCGGCGCTGAATATGTCGGCGCCGGCATTGGGAAAGATCAGCCGGGCAAGCCCCACAAGGATTGTGATCCCGATAAAAGAGATCGCCAGATCAATGAGGACATTGCCCGTCAAACCGGATCCTTACCCAACGATCTCGTTGTCACTAAAAAAGAATTTGATTTCTTCTTTCGCCGTATCAGGACCATCAGACCCATGAACGGAGTTTTCACCGATTGATTCCGCATAATCGGCGCGGATGGTGCCTGCCGCCGCGTCAGTCGGATTGGTCGCGCCCATGATCTCGCGATTACGCGCCACGGCATTTTCGCCCTCAAGCACCTGCACCACGACGGGGCCAGACATCATGAACTCAACCAGCTCACCAAAAAACGGTCGCTCTTTATGGACGCCGTAAAAGCCCTCGGCCTGCTCACGGCTCATATGGATGCGTTTAGAGGCAACGACGCGCAGGCCGCCCTCTTCCAGCTTGGCGATCACCTTGCCGGTGATGTTGCGGCGGGTGGCATCGGGTTTGATGATCGAAAAGGTGCGTTCGAGCGCCATGTCAGTGTCCTCTGTCATAAAAATGATTGATTTGGTCGCGCTTCCTAACAATCACATCGCGCTGCGGCAAGCACCTTGGCTGCCAAAGGCCGGGGATCTGATTTTTTGCCGTTTTTTCAGGCGTCAGACCTTTATACCCCGCGTTTGCGCGATAGCCGCCCGCGCTGCGGCTGTTGTCGTGGCCGAATTGAGCCCTTGAGCCCATCATCGAAAGGTTTGCCAGGGCGTTATTCCGGTCGAGAACCATCTTTTTCGCGCTCATTCAGAAGTTTATTTTTATATTGCGTCGGTGTCATCCCGGTATTTTTTTTGAAGACATGATTGAACGTCGCTTTTGAGCCAAAGCCGCAATCATGGGCAAGATTCAGCAGGGGCTGGCCGGCCTCATCCGCAGCCATGCGCCGCTGGAACTCTTCAACACGATATCGGTTGACGAAATCATAGAAATTCACACCGGCTCTGGCGTTAATTGAATTCGATAACAATCTTGGATTTATCCGCAAATGCTCGGCCAGCAAAGGAAGGCTCAGATCGGCATCCAGAAATAACTTGTCCCGCGCCATAAGCGCTTCGAGCTTGGTGTACACGGAGATAAGAAGAGCATCGTCAACGGGATCACTTTTTCTCGTGGCCTTTTCGCTGCTAAACCCGGCTGTATCGACCTGCGTTTCGAGATACCCTTTGGTGCCTATCCAATAGGTGCTGAACGACAGGAAAATCAGAAATGGATAATATGGTTTGATCGGGAGGCTGTCATTGAAATGAATGACATCAATAAATCGTAGACTAAACCACAGAACAAAGAACATGGTGTAGAGCATGACCGGTTTTTGAAGCCAGCTTAGCGTCCTGCGATTTGTGTCGGAATAGTTGCTTTTCACCCAAGCCGAATATTTCCACAAAAGTTTGTTGGTAAGACCGAGATAGACAAGAATGGAGATAATTGCCCCAACCTGCTCCAGCATCCAAATCAGATGATTGAAGTTCAGGACTGGCCCGAAAAAATAAAAACTGTGCTGGCGATAAATCGGGCTTAAATAATACAGAATCTCCAGAACGACCGGCAGAAAATGAAGCAGGTCCTTACGGTTCAGGACATATTTGGGATCAGTTACGGTCTTTGCATAAAGATAGAGCGCTGGACCGAGACCATAAATCAGCTCGATGGACAGGAACGAAAAACCAAAAGAGCTGAAAAAACCCAGATCATGCAGTATCACCCGCAGGACCGGCAGGGTGTAAAAGCTTAACAGAAGCGCCAGGAGAATGTTGCCAGATCGTTGGTTCTTGGCGGAAAAAAACAAAAGACCACTCATCATCATGCCGTGGACAACGCCAATGAGAATAATCAGGTTAAAGGCATTAACGTTCATCGATTGATCCGCGGCGTTTGGCGTTCTTACAGAACCGGTCTTTGAATCGGGCAGCATCCCGCCGATCGAAACAACAATGTCTCAGATAGCCGATCGGCGTCCGATCCACTCGAATATCTTTTTCGATGATTCCAGCTTGTGTCCATCCATGATCAACAAAACGGTGATTTTTGCGTCCGAATGCATCCAGTCGGGCGATTGCGCCGCTTTATCAATCAAAACTGACCTCTGTGTCACAATTTGAGGTCTGCCAATGCTCCACAAGAATCTTGTTTTCTCCGGCGTCGTTTTATTAATTTTGACTGCAGCGAGTTGCGTGCGATCGGTCCCGGAGCCCGAGGCGGCCGCGGGAGAACGCACCAACGAACAGATCGACGACAGGCTGGAGAAGCTGGCGGAGAGCATAACCATATATCGCGACGCATATGGCGTGCCTCACATTTTTGGGCCAACGGACGCAAGCGTCGTATTCGGCGGCGCCTTTGCCCGCGCGGAAGATGAGTTCCACTATGTAGAGCAGGCATACATCAAAATGCTCGGCATGGCAGCGTCGGTCAGCGGGCCGGATTGGCTGGACTGGGATATTTTCATGCGAAAGCTGGAAATTGAGAAACACTCAAAGGAGGAATACCTGGATGCGCCCGCCAGGATTCAGGCTCTGTGCGACGCCTTCGCCGACGGGATGAATTACTTCCTGATGACCCATCCCGAGATTAAACCGCAACTTATTACGCATTTTGAACCATGGCATGCGCTCGCGGGCTATCGTCTGTTCAATGTATCCGGCGTCGGCAGCGCCACTTTGGAGCAAATCGGCGAGCCGGGCGTGCTTGAGCCGTTCACAGCCTATCTGTCATCCACCATGTGGGTGATAGGTCCGGAAAAAAGTGCGTCAGGCAATCCGATGCTGTTCATCAACCCGCACATCCCGCTTGACGCACCCTATGAGCTGTCGCTCCACAGCGACGAAGGCCTCAATATTTCCGGTCAAATGGCGTATGGGATCGGCATCCTGCCGATATCGGGACATAACGGCGATATCGGCTGGTCAATCACCGCCAACGAGCCGGACATCACTGACGTCTATCGCGAGCGCTTCATTGCGGATGGCTCCGGCAAGTACCGATATGGCGAAGAAATCCTTGTTGCGTCGGCATGGCAAGAAACAATAACTGTGAAAAATCCTGTCGGCATGGAGCAAAAACAATACACCTTTGAAAAAACCATACACGGGCCGTTATTTCGAAATGCCGACAACGAAAGCATGGCATTGAAAATCGCCAAGCTGACTGAGGGCGGCGCGCTCGAACAGTTTTACAATATGAGTCGCGCTCGAAACCTGCCTGCATTCAAGCGGGCGATCGCGTCCATGAATGTGCCGTACAACAACTACATGTATGCGGGCCGGGACGGTCACATTTTCTATGTCTATGGCGGAGCTATTCCAAAGCGTGATCCACAATTTGACTGGGCGCAACCGGTCGACGGCAGCGATAGAACGACGGATTGGGGCGAATATTTTTCCCTCAACGAGCTGCCGCAGCTTGAGGACCCGATTGTCGGTTACCTTCAGAACGCAAACAGTTCGCCCTTCGTCACGACGGATGATGAACACCCGGATGAAGAACAATTTCCGGCTTATATGTTTCGCGCCGAACGGGATACGGCGATTGCGCGGCGCTCGCGTAAACTGTTGGGTAGCGACCGGAAGATTTCATTTGAGGACTTATCGCAATTTGCATTCGATACATATCTGCCAACGGCGGAACGCGGCATTGAAAAGCTCAATATTGAATGGAATGCGTTTATTGCGGAATTTCCGGACGAGAGAGCACAATTTGAAGAGCCGATGCAGGTGCTGAACGCATGGAACAGAAAGGCGAGCGCCGATTCAATCGCGAGTGCTTTGTATATCGCGCTGTTCCATAGCGACAGCGATGACCCGGTTTATCCGACGCTCAACAGATTGAAACAGGCTATGGATTTCCTGGAGAGTAATTACGGAAGCTGGCGAACAGAATACGGCGCCTTCAATCGACTGCAAAGGTTGAATCCAGCGAGCCAAACAACACACAATGACAAAATCTACAGCTTGCCCTCACCCGGTCTGCCATTTTACATGGGCGCCGTTTTTACATTCAATACGACCACGCCGGAAAACTCCAATATCAGCTATGGTAACCATGGGCATTCATATGTTGGCGTCGTTGAATTTGGCAACACTATTCGCGCTCACTCGGTGATGGCGTTCGGTCAAAGCAGAGATCCGAACTCTTCTCACTATTTTGATCAGGCGCAGCTCTATGTAGAGGGAAAATTTAAACCAGCCTGGTTTGAACCAAACGATATCCGTGAAAATGCAGCCAGTGTTTATCACCCCGGTGAACGCGGCATTGAAGCACAACAATGATAAGTGCTTCTCATCTGCGTGTTAGCCGCTCGTAATGCCAGCGTAGATGATCTTCAATAAAGGTCGCGATGAAATAATAGGAATGGTCGTATCCATCCTGCATGCGGAGGGTGAGACTCTGCCCCGAGGCCTGACAGGCGGCGGCGAAGCGCTCCGGTTTCAACTGCTCCTCCAGAAACTGGTCGGCCATGCCCTGATCGATAAGAATGTCGGCGCCGCTAGGGTTTTTCGAAACCAGCGCTGATGCGTCATAGGCCGCCCATGCTGATTCGTCGCTGCCGAGATAATTTGAGAACGCTTTCTTACCCCAGGGGACCTCACTCGGCGCGACGATGGGTGAAAACGCCGAACAGGTTTTGAACTTGTCCGGGTGTTTAAGATGAATGGTCAGTGCGCCATGGCCACCCATAGAGTGGCCAAAGATGCCCGCACGGACCGCATCAGCGGGAAGTTCTTTTTCGATCAGCGTTGGCAATTCACGCGTGATGTACGAATACATCTTATAATGTTTCGACCAGGGGCTCTCGGTCGCATTAAGGTAGAACCCGGCGCCGAGCCCGAAATCATAGGCGCCGTCAGGATCGCCCGGAACACCTTCACCACGCGGACTTGTATCGGGCGCAACGACAACAAGCCCAAGCTCAGCCGCAATACGTTGGGCGCCGGCTTTGGCGGTGAAATTTTCTTCCGTACAAGTCAGCCCTGATAGCCAGTACAGCACTGGATAGGGCCCTGCCCCGTGCACATCCGCTGGCGGCGTAAAAACCGCAAAACGCATGTCGCAGCCAAGAACCTCGCTCACATGTGAATGAACCGACTGGGTTCCGCCGAAGGATCTGGTTTTAGAAATTATGTTCATTGCTGTTCTTCAATTTATCAAAAATGCGGCGACGCTGTCGCCGCCGCTTGGCACTATGAGCAGGTTTAACGATGCGATGACGTCCACATCGGCAGAAAAAGTGGATCGCTCAAGCACAGGAGAGACGCTGCCTGCTTCGCTGACATGCATGATCGGCTTCTCGCCAATCATGGTGACAAAAAATCCGCCGGCCGGCGCCGCCTCGATAGATTCAAGGTCTTCCAAAACGGCGTCATCCCCAAATCTCTCAATTTCCTTGGAGTGAAGGTCGATGCGCCTCAGATAAAACCCCGCAACCAAAAGGCTTTTGTGATCTGCATATAAGCCGTTTGCAAACTTCAATTCGTCAGATTGCAGCCATTTGACGAGATCACCATCCTGGAGTTTGTAAATCGCGCTCACCGCCGATGCAGAAACAAACAAATCTCCACTCGGCGATAAGGTAAGGTCATTAACGCCGGGATTATCATCCGGCGCCTCATAAAAACGCCGGACGGCGCGCGTGGGAATATCGATCTCCGCTACCCGATTAAAATCAGCCACGTAAAGCGTGTCTCCGGAGATCGCCATACCTGTTGGTGCGTTCACGCCTTCCAGCCACTTTTCTTCAATGACATCACCGTCAACACTCAATGCGGACAAATAGCCAAGTCCGTTCGTTGTGTAGCCATTGACATTCGAGACATAGATGACCTTTCGGGCCTCATCATAGATGGCGCTTTCCGGCGAAACGAAAACGCCCTGAGCCGTCCAGACAGCCGTCAGTGTTGGCGCAACATCCAGCGTTGTTTCAGAGCCCTCTTGCCCGGAACAAGCCGTCAGGAACACGATTATGCAAAACGAAAGAAATTGACGAGTGACGAGATTACACCGGCTATTCACCTTCGCTCCTCCTAAAAAACCACCACGCTTCGAATACTCTCACCACGATGCATTAAATCAAACGCATCGTTGATTTTGTCGAGCGGCATGGTGTGGGTAATCAAATCATCAATATTGATCCTGTCTTCCATATACCAGTCAACGATTTTGGGCGTGTCTGTGCGCCCGCGCGCGCCGCCAAAAGCGGTGCCTTTCCAGACGCGGCCGGTGACCAATTGAAACGGCCGGGTCGAGATTTCCTTGCCCGCTTCGGCAACGCCGATGATGATCGACTGGCCCCAACCGCGATGACAGCATTCCAGCGCCTGGCGCATTACATCAGTATTGCCCGTCGCATCGAATGAGTAATCAGCGCCGCCCCCGGTCAGTTCAACAACCCTGTCTACGACATTACCGGCGCCGATTTCATTTACGTTGACAAAATCCGTCATCCCGAATTTTTCCGCCATTTCGCGCCTGCCGGGATTAACATCGACGCCGATGATTTTGTCGGCGCCCACAAGCCTGGCGCCCTGAATAACGTTAAGGCCAATGCCACCAAGGCCAAACACTGCGACACTGGCGCCCGGCTCAACCCCTGCTGTCCACACCACGGCGCCAACGCCCGTCGTCACGCCGCAGCCAATATAACAAGCCTTGTCAAAAGGCGCATCCTTTCGGATTTTCGCAACAGAGACCTCGGGCAGCACTGTGAAATTCGAAAAGGTCGAGCAGCCCATATAATGATAAAGCATTTCACCCTTGCGGCTGAACCGGCTGGTGCCATCAGGCATCACGCCCTTCCCTTGCGTCGCGCGAACTGATGTACACAGATTAGATTTTTTTGAGAGGCAGGTTTTACACTGCCTGCATTCGGCAGTGTAAAGCGGAATCACATGATCGCCTGGCGCAACAGATGTAACGCCGGCGCCGATCTCGCGCACGATCCCCGCCCCTTCATGGCCGAGGACCGACGGAAAGATCCCTTCGCTATCTTTACCCTCCAGCGTATAGGCGTCGGTGTGACAAATACCCGTCGCCTTGATCTCAACCAGCACCTCACCCGCTTTTGGACCGTCTAGATCGATTTCTTCAATGACCAGCGGTTCATTCGGCGCAACAGCAATCGCGGCTCTGGTTTTCATAAGGTCCTCCAGCGGTTTTTCTTCGCCGGGCATTAAAGACGCGTCGGTGGGAATGTCCACCGGATGGCGCTCTGTTGTCATTATGGTGTGGGAGCAGAAAAATGCCGGCAAGCAACCGGGACAGGGGATGGGGGTTGCTTGCCGGCGTCAGGTCAGGGGATGGTAAGGCCCCCTCAGGCAGGGTCTCTTGGGTGCAAGAAATACCCAACACAACCATAGGTTTAACTAGTTAATATAGAGTTAACCATTGCTGGCCCCGTGATCGACAATCACCAGAAAATATAGGGTTTTTGCTGGATTTCCGACTGTTGGACCGGTTAGCGACCGGCCGTTTCACTCGGATCCACAGAGGAGATTTGCACCGTACGCAAACCATCAAATGAACGAACAGCGCCAAGCGCCAGCGCTTGCCCTTCAATGTCGTTTTCAGGCTGCAACGCCACTGCATCAAGCGAGGCGCCGCGAAGCCCGATAATCTGGCCCGGCTTGAAACCTGAGAGCGTTTTGAAATCGATATTTTGCGTGGCGATGATCGCTCGCGCGTCGATTGACGTGTCGCTAACCACCCTCGCCATGCTATGCGCCCAAGCTTTTGCAGCTTGTTCCTTCGCATACGCATCGTCGGCGTCTTCATCTTGGGCAAAGAGCGCATCGGGCAACAATAACGTTATGGTCCCAAGCGCTGCGCCATCCATGGTGGTCGCTTCGAGGCCGAGCGCCACCGAACTCATTAACTCGCCGTTAACGATAAAGCGACTTGCATCCACGCCAACGGCAATCAGTTCTATGGAGTTAGCATCTTCAGCGGGATCATCGTCATCTTTGTCGGCATCCCCGGAAACAACTTCCTGAATAATCTCGAGGGCCAGAATGCCGGCAAGGCGCTGATCGATGGTACTGACCCTGGCGGTCGGCGGCGCAGGCTCCTCCAGGATAATACCTTCATGCGCCCATGTTGCCGCCGCCAAAATTGCGGCGGGGTCCATCAACACAATACAATCTATCTCCCCATCGATCCGATAATGAAACCCGCGACGGTTTTCACCGTTTTTGGCAACTAGATCACCAAGCGAACCAGGCAGTTCACTTGCACAATTAATGTTTGATTTCGTCTGATAATGCTCGGTAAAGACGCGGCCAACCGCAGCCATAACGTTCTTTGAGAAATCGCCGCCAGTTTCGCCAATAGTGACGTAAACCGCGCCTGTTTCTATTTTTCGTCTGATAATATTGCTTTTTTCAGTCGGCATGGTGGGAGATTCGCATTAAGTTTTGCTTCGGTTGCAAGAAGATGAATCCACACCAAATAGCTATAAATACTATTAATAAATCAAACATCCATAAAGAAAATTCCGCCATCCTGCCCGTGCTGTAACGTAAGCGGGTCTAAGAGATGTCCGGGCGATCGGATGGCATTGCGCCAATTGTCATTAGGAAGAAGAAGAACATCATCGCCGCTGGCCATCATGGCGGGGCGTGGAAGGTCGCTTATGCTGATTTCGCCACAGCGATGATGGCGTTCTTTCTTTTGATGTGGTTGCTTAACGCAACAACGGAATCCCAGCGCAAGGGCCTGGCGGACTATTTTAACCCATCGATTCCTATTAGCAGGATGTCGGGCGGCGGATCCGGCGCATTAAACGGATCGTCTCTAATGTCGGAAGACACCCTCGCCAATGACGGCGCCGGACAAAGCCGCCGCCTGCCTAATTCCGGTAATAAGAATGGTAAGTCGGATCGCGAGATTGCTGAGGAGATTGCAAAAGACTTGCGCGAAAAGGAACTCCGCGAAATAGAAAATGCGATCAACGCACAAACACAAGGCGCGCTGTCCCCAGAAATCGCAAGACATATTCAAACACGCATGACGCCGGATGGCTTGATGATCGAGCTGGTTGATGCGGAGGGCCAACCGCTATTCAAGGCGGGTTCACCTGATCCGTCGGAGATGCTTTTGGACTTGCTTGAGGTCATCGGCCCGGTTCTCGCCACCGTCACCAACGAACTGGCGATCGTTGGCCACACCGACGCCCACACCTTTTCAGCTGCAAAAGGGTACTCCAATTGGGAACTCTCGTCAGACCGCGCGCTGGCCGCGCGCAGATTGTTGATTAGGTCCGGCATTGCAAAGGAACAGATCGTTGAAGTCGCGGGTAAAGCAGATACCGACCCATTTTCAGAGGATATTTATGCATCGCAGAACCGGCGCATTGCCATTACGCTGCTGACGCCAGAAGGCTAAAAAATCCGCAGAACATTAGCGATCCGTTAAGTAGAAAGGGAATATACAACACAACTTGCAGTTGTGTGGAGACTTTCAATGGGACTATCTTCCTCGCTTAACGCCGGTGTTATGGGTCTGGCGGTTAATTCCGTTAAGCTCGGCACGATTTCCGACAATATCGCCAATTCCAAAACCTTTGGATACAAAAGATCCGACGCTGAATTTCAGGACATGGTGCTGTCACAGACGGCAGGTTCGTTTTCAGCTGGCGGCGTCAACGCGATCGCGTTTCGCGATGCAGGCGCACAAGGTGTTTTGACGACAACAGCCAACTCAATGGATATCGCAGTCAGCGGCCGCGGCATGATACCGGTCACCGGTGTCGGCGGGATCAATGCGGCGCCAGCAGACCGCCAGCTTCTGCTGACCTCAACAGGATCATTTTCGCCTGACGAAGACGGTTACCTGCGCACCCTTGGCGGAAACTTTCTTCTCGGATGGGCGGCAGACACAAACGGCAATGTGGGCAGCCAGCCGCGGGATAGTGTCGCCGGTCTGGAGCCGGTTCGTATCAATCTCAATCAGTTCGCCGCTTCGCCCACGACAATCGTCCGGATGGGTGTCAATCTGCCGGCGACGGAAACCGAAGCGGGCGCCTCAGGCGCAGCACTCACCCTGCCGACTGAATATTTCGATACCCTCGGCCGATCGCAGACACTCACCACCGTCTTTACGCCAGTCGTACCCGTTGCGGGCTCCAGTAATGAGTGGGATGTCGAGATCTTTGACGGCGCCAGCCTCACGCCGCTGGTTCCAATCGGGGCGTTTAATGTAGTCTTTGATGATAGCGCGACTGCAGGCGGATCGGTTCTAACGACCACCCCCGGCGTCGGCGCAACATTTGACGCTACAACTGGTAACATTCAAGTCACAACAGCCAGCGGCACGCTCGATCTTGCTGTCTCGGGTGCGGCCCTCGGCGCGTCACCTCTGACGCAATTGGCGTCGAGCTTCGCCCCACTGAACGTCTCCAAGGACGGCGCGCCGATCGGCAATTTGAACACACTGGAAATTGACGATACCGGCTTTATTCAAGCGGTTTTCGACACCGGTTTCCGCCGCACAATCTTCCAGATTCCGTTAGCCAACGTCCCGAACTTTAAGGGCGTGGTTGCCGCCGGTAACGCGGCGTTTCAAGTGACGCAGGATAGCGGCGACTTCTTCTTGTGGGACGCCGGTGATGGCCCGGTCGGACTGACCAGTGGCTTTTCGCTCGCTGAATCAACAACGGATATCGCGCAGGAACTGACAGATCTCATCGAGACCCAGCGCGCCTATTCATCGAATGCAAAAATCATTCAAACGGTTGATGAGATGTTGCAGGAAACAACTGACATCATCCGATAACGCATAAAATAGTGGCGGCCTTCGCATGACGATCTCTCAAGCGCTCTCAAACGCGAATTCAGGCCTGGCCGTCACAGGCAGGCGCGCGGGCGTCACTGCAAATAATATTTCGAATGCCCTAACAGAGGGATACAGCCGTCGCGAGGCTGGGCTGGTCGAACGGCAGTTTGGCGGCGTGAAAGTTTCCGGTGTGGCGCGCGCAACCAATCCTGCACTAACATTGGAACGACGCGGCGCTGACGCTGAATTTGCCCGAAATAACGCTGAAGCATCTGCACTGGTCCAAATCAGCAATCTTCTGGGCGGGCCAGAAGATCCAAATGCGCTATTTGAAAAATATGCGCGTCTTGAAGCCTCATTACACGGCTTGGCGGATTTGCCTGACAACTCCACCGCACAACAAGATAGTGTGCTCGCCGCAAAGAATCTCGCAACCGGCTTCAACAAGATTTCTAACGCTTATCAGCAGATTCGCCTCGAAGCAGATGCGGAGATTGCTCAGCGCATCAACACCGTGAATGTCGCCCTCCAGCAGATCGACAAACTAAATGATGCAATCGTGAGCGCCAGCACGAATAACAGTGATGCCTCAGGTCTGTTCGATCAACGCCAGCGCTTGATTGATCAAGTTAATGAAAGCGTACCTGTCAGGGAGCTTCAGCGCGCAGATGGTGTTGTGGAACTCATGACTCATCAGGGCGTATTCCTTGTTTCAGCGGAAGCACAGTCGATTCAATTTACGCCTACGCCAGTGATTACCGCGCAGAGTGGTTATAATGGCGGCCTCGGCCCATTATCCGGAATTTCTGTTAACGGCATCGACATAACGCCCAACGGGACAGGGTCGCAGGGATTGAAGGAAGGCGCCATTGCCGGCTTCTTTGCCGTGCGCGACGTGGTTGTTCCAGAAATGTCGTTGGCGCTCGATGCGCTGGCGTTTGAACTTGTTGAACGCTTTTCCGACCCTGCGCTCGATGCGACCCTTGCCCCCGGCGCCCCCGGCCTATTCACCGACGCAGGCGCTGCCGCCAATCCGGCGACGCTGACCGGCATCGCTGGCCGCCTCTCTGTCAATGCCGCCGTCGATCCCGTCTTCGGCGGTGAGCCGCGACGCCTGCGAGACGGATTGGGTTCCCTAGCGCCAGGGCCAGCCGGTTCCGACATATTCGTTCGCGCGTTAATCGACACAATGAAAGTTTCGCGAACACCCCCCGCCGAGCTGCAATCAGGGCGTGATCTCGGCGCCCTGGAGGGCGCCGCCCATCTAACAACGCTTGCCGGCGCCGCACGGGCAACGGCCGATTTACAATTAGAGTCCTCGCAAGTTCTTTCCGATCGCCTCATCGATGCGGAAAAACTGGAAACTGGCGTCGACACTGACACGGAATTACAAAATATTCTGGCCATTGAACAAGCCTATGCGGCGAACGCCCGTGTGATTCAGGTGGTTGATCAGATGATTGAGCGATTATTTGAGGCGTTGAGTTAAGATGGCAATATCGGGATTTCCAAACGCATTACAGTTTAGCCGGTTGAACACCGTCATTACTAATCTTAAAACGCAAAGCGAAGATGCGCGCCTTGAAATGCTGACCGAGCGCCCGGCAGATATCAAAGCAGCGCTCGGCTCAACGATCGGCGACGCTCAAATTTTACGCAAGGCATTTGATGATGTCAGCGCATTCACACTCGCAACCAATCGCGCGCTTGGGCGCGCAGCAACTGCGCAGCTAGCATTGACCAGCGCCAGCGCTAACGCTTCAACAATAAGCGTTTCCGTAATGGATGCAGTGGGCACCGGCAATGAAACAAACCTTAAGCTTGCCGGCGCCGATGCGGAGCGCCAACTCGAAATCGCTATTGCCGCGTTGAACAAGCGATTTGAAGGGCGTGCGCTTTTTGCCGGGGATGCTGTCGACCAAATACCGCTTGCTGACACGGACACACTCATTGCCGATGTTCGGGCCATTTATGTCGGCGCCGCCGATGCGGCCCAGTTCGCTACCGATATGGACTTTTACTTCAATGACCCGACCGGCGGCTTTGCAACAACTATCTATCAGGGCGGCGCTGGCGACGCGGCCCGCGTACAAATATCCGAGGGTGAAGTTGTTTCATACAGCGCCAAAGCTGATGAGCCCGCGATGCGTGATCTGTTGCGCAGCCTTTCGAGCATCGTGGTTGCTTCCGAACAGTTTCCGTCAACCGACAGAGACACAACGCTGAACACCGCTACAATTGGCCTCATCGAGGCAGCCAATGGCGTCACAGCGATCCAGGGCCGCATCGGCGGCGCCGAGGAACGCATGCAGGCCGCCCTGACCTCACTCGACGCCGAGAGCACAGCGCTTGGGACCGCCTATAATGATCGTGTATCCCGCAGCCCAGTTGAGGCCGCGATAAGATTGCAGCAGCTGGAATCACAATTAGAGTCGGCCTTTGTATTATCTGCGCGCATATCACAGCTAACGCTCGTTAATTTCCTACGATAGAAAGTTCCCAGTGCACATTCGTTTTTTACTTTTTACCATTCTCTTCGCTTTTGCCCCCGTTTTTTCAGCGAACGCAGATGTGCGTATCAAAGACATCAGTAATGTCGAAGGCGTTCGCGACAACGACCTCGTTGGTTATGGTCTGGTTGTCGGTCTTGACGGCACTGGCGACGGTATCCGCAACTCACCCTACACTGAAGAAGCCATGGCCAGCTTGCTGGAGCGTTTGGGCATTAACGTGCAGGGCGAAGAGTTTCGTCCGCGTAATGTTGCAGCCGTTGTCGTAACGGCCACCCTACCCGCTTTTGCGCGTGCTGGCTCGCAAATCGATGTCTCTGTTGCCGCCATTGGCGATGCGACAAACCTGCTTGGCGGCACATTGATTATGACGCCGCTCAACGCCGGAGATGGCAACATTTATGCAGTTGCACAAGGACCCGTGCTTGCCAGCGGCTTCAGCGCCGAAGGCGATGGCGCTTCGGTCACTTTTGGCGCCCCAACAACCGGCAGCATTCCGCAAGGTGCGCGCATCGAACGAGAAGTTAATTTCGATTTCGCCACAATGAAGACCCTGCGCCTCGCCCTGCGCACCCAGGATTTCACCACCGCGTCGCGTGTCGAAGCGGCAATCAACAAAGCATTCGGACAACCGCTTGCGAAAATGCTCGATCCAGGCACCATCGCCATCGACTTACAAAGCACGTCGATACGTCCCGTTCATTTGATGGCGCAAATAGAAAATATTCGTGTTTCGCCGGAGCAAAAAGCCCGTGTCGTGATTGATCAAAAATCTGGAACGGTCGTTCTTGGCGCCAATGTCCGGATATCCAGGGTCGCTATTACCCAGGGAAATCTCGCAATTACAGTTCGTGAAACGCCTGTCGTATCGCAACCCAATCCATTCTCCCGCCGCGGCGATACCATCGTCTTGCCAGACACAACG
This sequence comes from Hyphococcus sp., assembly GCA_021776335.1. Classification (GTDB taxonomy): domain Bacteria; phylum Pseudomonadota; class Alphaproteobacteria; order Caulobacterales; family Parvularculaceae; genus Hyphococcus. The sequence continues at coordinate 415,966 of JAJFGB010000009.1, read as the reverse complement.
ATTACCGTGGATCAAAATGCCGAAAGGCGTATCGCCATGATCGAGGAAAATGTATCGCTGTCAGATCTCATAGAGGGTCTGAATGCACTGGGCGTGGGCCCACGCGAGCTCATCGATATTCTAAAGTCAGTTAAGGCGGCCGGCGCCCTGCACGCCGAACTCGTGGTGATGTAGCGCACCCGCCATCGCGAACATTGAAACGTGATGCATGTGCGACGCCATCAAGAAGGCTTGATGGATGATGATAACTTACATCAGTGAGGCGGATTTCGCCAAACGCGTGATATCAACAAATAAAAAAAATAGGCAGGCTCAAACAAACGTCAGTTGAGCGTTGCCAGATCTCGATGACAGCGAAGTTTATTCACTCTCTTCGCCTTCCTCACCGTCTTCCGTTTCAGGAAGCGGGATAAGTTCAATGTCGCCATCGCGGTTCATCTTGCGCAATGTGCTGATGAAACTGCGCTGCGCATCCTCGCCTTGCTGCTGCTTAACCTCGCCCATTTCAGCAAGCTCTTCTCGATACTGTTCGGCCATGCGTTTAGAGATATTGGAGAGCAGGAAGTCGACTGTTTCCTGAGCATTGGCTTCGCCATATCTTATGGCTGCAAGCAACACATCATGCTCAATTTCACGCAGCAATGCTGGCGCCGCTGCAGCAGGAATGCGCTGATGCAGTTCTTCGAATGTAATGACAGATTTACGCGCTTCGGCGCCGACTTCCTTGTCTGTCTCCTGAAGATATTCAAGGAACGCATCGCGTTTTTCCGCTGGCAGGAAATTGATGATTTCGCCGACAAGCGCGCCAGCATTCCCTGCAGCTGGAGCGCCGGGCTTGACAGTTAATAAATCTTCTTCGACCGCTCGTGCAATTTCCCTGACGGCCGCCTCGGAGGGTTGACCCTTCCGGGCCATCTCAAGAAGGATGTCTTTTGAAAAATCCGGCTCAGCGCAGTTCAAGACAGATGCTGTTTTTTCAATGCCAAGTTTTGAAAGGATAGTGGCTGCCACCGGCATCCGTTCAGCCTGAATATATTCAGCGATCGTCTTGTCGTCCAATTCTCCCAAGCGAATCCAAGTCGAATCTGCGCCGCCGCCGCCGAGATCCGAAAAAATGCGGTCTAGACGATCTTCCTCTGCGAGTGCGCCAAATACGCGACGCGCCTCATCAATACCGCCGGCGAGATCTCCGCTCGGCCCTTGGATCTCTGACACAAACTCACCAGCGACCGCTTGCAATAGCTGCGGCGGTACTGATTTCAGCTCACTAAATGCTGATGCAAATGCGCGCAGTTGCGCATCGCTAATATCTTCAACAATCGCTGAGGCTGTCTCCGCGCTCAGCGAGGCCAAAATGATTGCTGCTTTCTGCGCCTTGGTGATGCCAATTTCTGCGTTTTGGTTCGCCAGGGCGGTTTTAGGTTGCGCTTTTGCCATCACGCATACCCTCTGATCAGAGCGCCGGAAATTGCGACCCAACCATTGGTCAAGACAATAAAGGCGACCTTAAATGGCAGCGATACAATTGCTGGCGGCACCATCATCATCCCCATGGCCATCAATATAGACGCAACCAAGAGATCGATAACCAAAAACGGCAGGATAACCACAAAACCAATCATAAAGGCGCGCTGAATTTCCGAAAGCACAAAAGCCGGCACGAGCAGCGACAGCGGCGGCGCCGCCAAATCGAGCTCGACACCCTGGAATCGCGATTCATTGAGTGTCAATAACGCATCACTGTCGACACGCGCCTGCATGAATATCTTAAACGGCGCCATCGTTTTCTCGAACGCCTCTGTCTCAGAGATTTCCTGCTCTAACAATGGTTGAACGCCTGAGGCCCACGCATCCTTGAATACCGGTTCCATGACAAAATAGGTCAGGAACAGAGCGATGCTAACAATGAGCATGTTTGGCGGCGCTTGCTGCAAACCGATTCCTTGCCGCAAGATCGAAAAAACGATGAGGATGAATGGAAGACAGGTGACCATCATCGCAACGCCGGGCGCGAGGCTAAGAACAGTGACAAGAAGAAAAATCTGAATTATGCGCTCAGTGAGACCGCCGGTCGCAAGCTCAGCGCCCAACGCGCCATCGCCTGGCGCAGTCAAGCCCTGCGCCGCAGCGGAACCCGATGCAATTATGGTGACCAGTAGGACGCTCAGAATTATCGCACTAATACGGTGCATCATTTTGCTCCTGCCTCTTACGCAACAGAATCACAAATTTGAACAAGGCGAATGCCGATCGCTGCATCATTTCCTTCTGCATTGACCAACTCACCGCGCGCAATCAATCGATCGCCGACAAAAATTTCCGCCGGATCATCAATTTTTGCATCGAGTTCAACAACCGATTCCGGCGTCAGATTCATTAATTCCTGAACCGTCATTCGCGCTTTGCCTACCGAAACAACGATCTGCACCGGTAGATTCAAAATATTGCGATTGCGGATGTCAGTAGGCCCACTGTCCACGGCGCCAGTTTGGTCATCCGCCGCCAAGTCCAAATCGTTATCCACATCTGCAGATGCTGCCGGCATGTCCTGATCCGTCATCCCTTACTCCTCGTTTGATGTATCTTTGTCGGCAAAGACGTTCGAAATATCGTTGATCAATGAGTCCGGGTCATAGAACATGCCACCATCGGCCCAGCTGATTTCAACGGCGTTTGGATTAAGCTGTTCATCGGACTCGATCGAAATTCTCGCTGCATCGCTGACATCTTCAGCATCCCCCATCGAAAGCTCTTCAGCGAGGGACGGGTGAACCCGGATCGTTATTGGCTGTTTTTTTTCGACAGCATATTTATGAACAATCGCTCGAATCTCCGCGTGAACAGAGCCACGCGCAATCGTCGGCGCGAGCGCCGCAAATAATTGCTCTATCAATCCTGCGCATTCATTTCGGCAACGCTCGTCAATACCACGCAATGCAATTTTTAGATCCGCGCCCAAGGCTGCAAGGCGTGATTTTTCCGCCTCGAGCTGTTCAGCGCACTCTGCAGCGCCAGCCGCAAACCCAGCCTGGTAGGGCTCACCCATCTTATCGACAGCTTTGACGTTGATAAGCGGGGCGCCGCGATTTACGGAAAGCACAGGTATTTCCAAAACTTCGCCATATTCCTGCGCACCCTCCGGCTTTAACTGCGCGATGTCTTCCATCACGCAGCCTCTTCAATATCGCCGAGCCAGGATTTCAGAACCGTTGTCGCTGCGTCCTTATCGGCCGATGCCAATTGCCTTAACTCTTCCACCGGCGACTGTATTTGGCCGGCCTGCGGGCTATTGATCTGCGCCGTATTCATCTGCACCTCAGGCAAAGCTGGCGGCGGCGGCGCAGCCGCAGCGTCCGGCGCCGACTGCATCAAGACCGGGCGTAATACAAACATCGCCAACATCAGAACGACAATCGCCGGAACCAAAACTTGCAGGATCGCGATAACGTTGCTTTTGAGATAATCCATAATGCCGCCTGGCTCGATAAACGGCCCATCCGACACGATTTCATGAAACGGCATGGCTTTAACGGTAACGATGTCGCCTCGCGCCTCTTCAAACCCTATTGATGCCTTGACGAGTTCCGCAATAGAATCGAGCTCCTCCTGGGAACGAGGTTCGACCGGCGCCGCTTCCTCGCCCTCTGGCGCTAGCTCTGGCGTCGGCTCATTAATGAGTACAGCAACATTTATGCGTGTGATGGCGCCAGGCAGCTTTTCTGTTTGCCGATTTACCTCGGAGATATCGAACCGGGTTGTCTCATTTGTTTCAGATCGTGACGAGCTTGACGACGACTGCCCGCCGCCAACGTCACCTTCCGGCAGATTGCTGGCGACTGTTACCGTACCGCTTCCGCCGCTGTCACTTTGTTGAACATCAGTCGTTTCACGGCCCATCATCACGCGGCTATTCGGGTCGAGAACGCGCTCGGAAATTGTTTCCCGTTCGCGATCAATCTTAAGCGCCACAGTAATACGTGCATTGCCCGGACCAACACGCGCCTCTAAAAGGTCGCGTAAATTCCCCTCCATACCGCGCGCCCGTTGCCCTTCATCGCCAGTATATGCGGCCATGGGCCTTTCAGCGCCGGGTCGCAGAACAACACCATAACCGGAATCGAGCACCGCGACCTGCTCTGGTTCGAGATCGGGTACGGCCAAAGCAATCAGATATCGCATTGCCGTTGCATGCTGTAAATCAAGCCTGCCGCGTTTCATGGTGACCGTAACAGAGGCGGTCGGCATGCGTCGCTGGCGGGAAAAAGATGATGTTTTCGGCACCGCCAGATGAACACGCGCCGACCCTACGCCGGGTGTTGATAAAATCGTTCTGGCCAACTCGCCTTCTTTGGCGCGCCAATAAGCAGCGTCAAACATTTCCGCAGTAGTTGCAAAGCCGTTCAATTCTTCAAGTAATTCAAAGCCGGGCTGACCCTGTTGCGGCAGTCCCTGTCGGGCAAGCGCCATGCGCACTGAATCGCGTTTTGTGTCCGGCACATATATGGCGTCACCGCGTGCTTCAGCGCGTATATCCATAGCCTCAAGCGCATTCAAAACATCGCCCGCTGCAGCAGGATCAAGGCCGCCGTAAAGCATGGCCATCGGCGGTGTTGAGACTGCTGACATCAGCGTTCCAAAACACGCAAACGTTGCGAGTAAGACGCCCGCCAAGACCGCTTTTTGCTGTATCGACCAATGGCTCCAAGTAGCTGCAAGTTTAGACATTATTAACCCTACAAATCAGCGTTATGGATGGTGCGACGCCCCTCCCATTCATGGTTAATTTCTCAGGACATCATTAATTTAAGGTTTACGATTGGTTGTATAGGGTGCGCTGATGCAACCTACGGTAATCACTTGGCGATCCCAATCGAAATAAGCATAGAAGAAGATGCTGACGAAGAAGCTGGCGCGGATGAAAAATCCAAAGGCAGTAATATGATCGTCGTTGGTATCGCTTCTGTCGTTGCCGCGGGCGTTGCCGCGGGGGCAGCCTATGTGCTTGCGCCGGCGCCGTCCTCTGCATCACAACACGCTGAAAACGAATCCGGTGAGTCAACTTCTCATGCGTCGGACAGCAAGGCCAGCGGCGACCATGGCGGCGGACATGGCGGAAAAAAGAGTAAAACCGGTAAGCTGGAGCCACACACTTTTGATGGCGGCGAGCTAAAAATATACGGCGAGACCGCCTATTTTGTGCTGGACCCGCTGGTTATTTCTATTCGCCCGATTGCAAACACGAAACATCTACGCATTTCGCTCGTCCTTGAAACGTCGATCGAAGAAGCGGGCGCGTTACTGGCGCGCATTTTTCACGTCCGCGATATTTTGAATACCTATCTGCGATCCGTTGATCGTGAAGCGTTTGAAAATCCGGCGGCGATGGGAAGGTTGAGAACCCAAATTCGACGACGCATTCACGCAATCGCTCCTGATGTCACGGTCGACAATGTTCTGATTACTGAATTTATTCTCACATGAGGGAATCAAAATGGAACTGATTATCGACTTTATTCTGCTTGCCGCCTCTGGCGCAGCGGTTTTCTATTGTGTGGTATTGAGCCGAAAGCTCGAAAAACTAAAAGATACCGAAAAAGGCCTAGGCGCCACGATCGCGTCAATGTCGCAAACAGTTGACCAAGCGCACTCAACCGTTGTTCTCGCAAAGGAGAGCAGCAATCAAAGCGTCGCGGAGTTGACGCCGCTGATTGAGGAAGTACGCGTGATCGTGCCAAAAGTAACGGAAATGATCGATGCGCTGGGAAAGCTTGGAGAGGTTGCCCGCGAAAACATCGTAACGGCAGCCGCCGGCGCATCGCTGGATATTGAAGACAGCCTTTCCGATGCACGCGCTGTTCAGTCTGAAATCTCACAGCGGATTTTTGAGCTCAATGAGCTGTTAAACGGGGAAAACGGAACAGCGCCAGAAGCAGAAACAGCGCCTGAACCACTACCCGAAACAACGTCAGATGCAGAACCTGAAGCGCCCCCCGAAGCAGTCCCGGCAGCGGCGGAAGAACCGTCAGGCGAAATTATTTACGTCGAAGACATCACGCCCCCCGACTCCGAGTCGGACGCGTCGTCAGCAGGGGAAAGTGAACTGAAGATTGATCTCGACGAAAAAGCGGCGGCGGCTGGGTGAACCATGAAGACTAGAGCCCTCCTTGTTCTTGCCATCATCTTTTCCGTCTCTTTTGTGGGACGGGTTGCTGTATTGGCGTCCGACGTCACTGCAGGCATGCCCGATCCCGCGCCCGTGACGCACGAAAATGACAGCGCTAATTTTACCTGCGTCGATGGCGCTCTCGCCGCATCCGTAAAAGATCGGATAGCAGCGCTAGATGATCGAGAGACATATATCGCCGATCGCTCGTCCGAGCTGAAAGCTTATGAGCGGCAAATCGAAAAGCGGCTGACTGAACTTGAAGAAGCCAACATGAAATTGAAGGCGAATATCGAGACGCACCAATCCGCCCGCGACGCCGATATCGCCAAGCTTGCGGCCATCTACGAAGGCATGAAGCCTGCCCAGGCAAGTGAAATCATCAACGAAATGGACCCCGAATTTGCTGCGGGTCTTTTGGCGTCAATGAACAGCGAACAGGCTGCACAAATCGTTGCGTCGATTGATTCAAAGCGCGCTTACTTGATTAGCGTCATCCTCGCGAACCGCACACAAAGCCCCTAACGACAAAGAGATCAACAATTATCACACCGCCCTTGCAGCGTAGCACAACTAGCCCATTAACCACTTAACCAGTTTGATTAATCAGTATGTTTAGTATTATCGGTCTTGTTTTTATTGTCCTCATGGTCTTTGGCGGGTACGTCATGGCCGGCGGCAAGATGGAAATCATTACCCATGCTGCGCCGTATGAGATCATGATCATCATGGGCTCCGCAGTCGGCGCATTCGTGATGGGCAATGATCTCCACGTCGTTAAACAAGCGGCCGGTGACCTGGTGGCCGCCATCACAGGACCAAAGTGGAAGAAGAGCGATTATCAGGATCTGCTTTGCCTGATGTTTGAACTTTTGCGCCTGGCAAAAGACAGTCCGGTTGCTGCTGAAGCGCATATCGAAGACCCAACAGAATCTACAATTTTTAGTCGGTATCCGAAGATTACATCCGACCACGAAGCGTGTGAACTCATTTGTGACACAATCCGATCCATCCTGATGAATTTCGACGACCCGCATCAGGTCGAGGATCTCTTTGAGAAACAACTGGACGGCCTGCACGAGGAAAAGCTTCACAGCGCGCATGCGTTACAGGGCATGGCTGATGCTTTGCCGGCGTTGGGCATTGTTGCTGCTGTTCTTGGCATTATCAAAACCATGGCGTCAATTGACAAGCCACCCGAGGTTCTCGGGCAAATGATTGGCGGCGCACTGGTTGGAACGTTTCTCGGTGTATTTTTCGCCTATTGCCTCGTTGGTCCATTGGCGAACAAAGTAATCGGGGTGCGTGAGGCGGAGAAAAATTTCTACGCCCTCATTCGCGAGTCTATTGTCGCGAGCCTGCACCTCCATACGCCGCAAATGTGTATTGAAGTTGCCCGTCGCAACCTTCCGGGCGGTACGCGACCCAGCTTTTCTGACGTCGATGAAGCACTTAAGGCGTTGAAGAAGGAGGCCGCATAATGAAGGCCTTACTTGCTCTCATGTCGATCCTGATCAGCGTCAGCGCCGCAAGTGTGGCGAGCGCCGAGGGCGCCATAAAATTGCGTGCAGGCGAACACAGTGATTATTCTCGTATCGTTATCCCGGATATGGAAAAGCAATGGAGCATCTCGACATCAGGCCGTGTTGTTGAGATCACATTCCCAAGCGAAACACCCGACTTTGATCTTTCCGATCTGACGGAAAAGCGTAAGGCTCATAGGGTGCTTTCCGCACATCTAAACACTCGGGGGGAAGAGCGCGTCCTGACCATGACGCTAGCCTGCGATTGCGCCGTACAAGCGGCGCAAAGTTTCAGCAAGGCTATTGTTATTGACATATTCAACAATAGCTCAAGAGCTGGCGCCTCACCGCAACCGCGTATTGAGATTGCTCAAACCAGAGAGGCAACACCAGGCGCTAACGCCTCGCCCGAAACGCACGTTGCGACGACAAAAACTGTGGGCAATACAGCACGAGCCAGCTCCTCTGGTGAAACGCACAGTGTACTCAAAGAAGCCGCGGCCAATGCCGCACCAATCAACGCCCCACCTGAAACGCACATTGTGGTCAGAGAAGCAGCGACCGCTACTGCACCGACCAAAGTAGCGCCAGAAACGCACATTGTAGTCAGAGAACCGGCGGCCAGCACCACCGAAAATAATGGGTCGGACGATACATCCGAACCAAAGTCAGACAGCTTAATCGCCGCCCGCGATCGCATGATCGCTCTGCTCGCTGAGGCGAGAGCGCGTGGCGTCGTCCAGATCAGAGGCAACGCCAACAACGAAGATCTCGAAAAAGCCCTATCTCAAGCAGCGACCACGGATGAAGAGGCGCCGGATTCAGAATCGAAAAAAGTTGCCCAATGTATTGATCCAGCGTGGTTGGCTGATCAACCCCAGGATACGCGCGACTATGAAGTAATCATCGCACTTCGCGGGGAGTTCGACGACGCAATGGGAGAGGAGCGCTTGATCGCCGCGCGTGCGCTGGCCGCGGCTTATCTGCGAATTGGTTTTTTCGATGAGGCGAGCGCCGTGGCGTTATCGACAGGCGACGGAACCGATAGCGAGTTGACACTCGCTGCAGCGCTTGCTGAGCTTGCCGGCGCGTCGCAGGCAAATGCAACTCGAATCATCACGAGCTATGCAGAATGCGGCCCCTCATATGAAGTTCTCACCGCGGCCGTTAGAGCGAAAGACGGTGACGACTATGTTGCACCGCTATCGGACAAGCAGTTCGATGCACTAAACGCCATGATGCGTTCACTGCGCGGGCCGCTTGCAGAAATCCTGGCGTTAAACGCTATCGATTTTGAAGAAACGACGCAGCTTCGACGATTTCATGAAATCGCATCCCGTGCGCGCGCACCGGAACTCACACAGGCGCTCGCGCTAATTGAAGCCGTGTTGCCAAATGCAGAAACGGAGCCCAGCGTAATTGATGAACCGCTTGTAGACATTGCGCAGCTCCCTGGCCCTATGCAATCGCGCGCTCTTGGCGAACTAGCAGCGCAATATGAGCGCGACGCTACAATCGCCTATGAAGGATTCCTTGAGGACCTCACCGTCCAATCATCGACACGGCCAAAATCAGCTGGCGACGCTCGGGCCTCTATTGCCGGCGCCAGAGCGCTGGCTTCGGCTGGACGCATCGTGGAGAGCATCGACCTACTTGAAAATGCGGCGAGCGAGTCCGACCGAGCACGAAACGTCGCCCGTAGCCTGGCGCAATCAATCCTCGTGGACGCGCTTGCGGGCGATGATGATACATCGCGCTTTCTCGCGGTTGAGGCGTTTCTTAAGCACACATCCCTTGTTGCAAGCAAAACAGGACAAGATGACGAACTTGTCCTGAGCGTGGCGCGGGAAGTTGCAAACCTTGGTTTTACGGAAATCACGGATGGCATCATCAATGCTTCTTCCCACAGCAGAATTCGGCCGGAAACAACTGTCATAAGAGCGTTGGCGCTCCTCAATGCCGGGGCTGACGAAGCCGCATTGGCGCTCGTTGAAAAAAACAGTCGAGACCCCGAAGCGGCCGCGATTGCCACACGCGCAGCTGAGCATCTTGGCGACAAAACAGCCGTCATTAACACCGTTCGGCGTGCGTTGCGTCAGGGTAATATGACCGAGGAAGTCGCAATGGCGGCGTGGCGCGCCGGGGAATGGAAACTCACCGTTGACGCCTACACGCAGCTCGCCTCAGAAAATGCTGATGACGGTTTGAGGCTTGCCCTCGCCGCTTTCATGTCGGACGCAAAGTCAATGCCAGATATCGCCAACCGTGCTCTGGCGAACGACCCGTCAATGCTCGAAATGTCTCAGCAAATGTTCGCATCAGCGCCGCAATTTTCTCCGCGTGTACTGGAAGACGCGGTCGCTTACTCAACCGGCCTCACCAACGAGACCACACACATCAGAGAAAGATTGAACGATGAATAATGCTGGTTACGTCGTCCTCTCCCGGCAATCGAGCCTGATGAAAGAGCTCTCAAGCATTGCCAACAATATCGCCAACTCGGACACTGCCGGGTTTCGCCGCGAAGGATTTCTTTTCTCGGAATATGTTCAGGCGATCGAAGGCCCCGGACAAAGCGTATCGCAAACAAATATCGGCGGGCGCTTTTTTGACGGACGCACCGGCGGTTTGGCCGAAACCGGCTCCCCCTTCGACCTAGCGATTGATGGTGAGGGCTATTTCGCAGTGCAGACGCCGCGAGGGGAACGCCTGACTCGGGCTGGAGCCTTCATGGTCAATCATGAGGGTGAAATGACAAACCCGGACGGGTATCCGCTTCTTAGCGAAAGCGGCGGCCCGATCGCGATTCCAGCTGGGGCCACCTCGGTGACAATCGCACCCGACGGTTCAATCGCCATCGACGGCGCGCCATTGGGGAAAATCGGTGTTTTCACCGCCCCGGCAACGTCATTGATGCGCGAGGGTTCCAATCTCTTCAAAGCAACACAGGAAAAGCTGCCTGTTGAGGAGCCGCGTGTAGCACAGGGTTTTATAGAAGATTCCAATGTTGACCCTGTTGTCGAAATAGCGCGGCTCATCGAGGTGCAGCGCGCCTATGAGCTCGGCCAACAACTATTGCAGGACGAAGACGACAGAATATCGAGAACCATCGAATCATTCGGGCGCAGCTAATGTCCGATCATAAAGGAGTAAAATAATGCAAGCACTGAGAATTGCCGCGACCGGAATGGACGCGCAGCAAAAGCGTGTCGAAGTTATCTCCAACAACATCGCGAATATGAGCACAAATGCGTATTCGGCGCGCCGCGCGGAATTCGCCGATCTCCACTATCAACAGCTCCGAGAACCCGGCGCCATCTCTTCATCAACGGGGCTTATTGCGCCCTCAGGCGTCGAATTGGGCCTTGGGGTCAGGGCCGCTTCAATCTCTATGAATGTCGAACAAGGTGCTTTGCGGCAAACCGGCGGAGACCTTGATCTCGCAGTCGAGGGCCGCGGCTATCTGGAAGTTACGCTTCCATCGGGGGAAGCGGCTTTCACACGAGACGGCGCACTCAAACGCACAGGTGACGGGCTCATCGTGAATTCGGAGGGCTATGCGATCGGCGGCAATGTCACAATCCCACAAGATGCACGCAGCATATCCATCAATCCCGACGGAGAAGTTTATGCATTCTTCGATGACGACCCGGCGGGACAACTGCTCGGTACGTTAACACTCACAACATTTGTGAACGAAAAGGGACTCAAATCACTGGGCAGCAATCTTTTTCGAGAGACCGAAGCATCGGGGTCGCCATTATCCGGCCAACCCGGGCTGGATGGCCGCGGCACGGTTCGACAGGGGTACCTGGAAGAAAGCTCCGTAGATGTTGTGAAGCAGATAGCTGACCTTATTGAAGCACAACGTGGGTATGAGTTGAATTCAAAAGTCATAACCGCCGTAGATCAGATGCTCAGCTCAACGACGCAGATCAGGTGATATCCATGAAAAACATAAACATAGTGGTCGCCGTCGCTTTGGCGACGTCAATCGCCTCCCCCTCAAGCTATGGGGCCGACAACCAACTTGCGGCTGTTTCTTTGCAAACGGATGTCGAAGAAGTCGCCAAGCCCACTCCGGTCATTGCGCCAATAGCGAAAGCCGCGCGGCATTTGCGCGCCGGATTAGTCATTCATGATTCCGATCTTGTGTTTGAGGGCGGATCGCCGAGCGCTGTCGCTACCCTAAAGGAACTTATTACCGGCAAGGAAATCAAACGAACGATCTATGCGGGCACGATCATTCCCCTTGCCGAACTTGGAATGCCAACGGTGATCAAACGCAACGCCATCATCACCATAGAATTCGTGAGAGGTCCACTCGTCATCACGACTGATGGTCGTGCGCTCGATCCTGGCGCAGTCGGTGACACAGTTCGTGTGATGAATCTTAATTCCAAGATCACGCTGTCCGCAGTTGTGGTTGGCGCAAACAAAGTGGTGACCAGATGAACAGGTACAAAATTCCAGCCCTCGCCATCATTTGCGCCCTAAGCGCCGGTTGTTCGACGGGACTGAGTCATATCAACCAACCGCCGAGAATGTCGGCGCCCGGCGCTGTTCGCAATCCAGTGCCCGCGCCGGCGCCAGCCCGCATGGGAATGACCGCACCACAAGAGGCTTTCCCCGAACAGCAAATTACAGCTGGTTCGCTTTGGCGTTCCGGGCCGCAGTCGCTTTTTGGCGACCGCCGAGCACGGATCACGGGCGATATCGTGACAGTGATGATAGAAATCGACGACGAAGCTGAAATGCGCAACCGCACCAATCGCAGCAAAAGCGGCGCCGACGACGTTTCGGTTGGCGCCCTCTTCGGTCTGAACAGCCTCGCTCAACAAGTATTGCCTGGCGGCGCCGATTTAAATCCCGGCATCGAAACTTCTTCGACAACGTCTTCAACCGGCGACGGACTAATCCAGCGAGAGGAACGTATTACGATGAAGGTCGCTGCAACCGTAACCGATGTACTACCCAACGGTCATCTTGCAATCTCCGGCAGTCAAGAAATTCGGGTTAATTACGAACTTCGGGAGTTGCAACTCGTTGGCATCATACGGCGCGAAGATATCTCGCGCGATAATATCATATCCTCAGACAAGGTTGCAGAAGCGCGCATTTCCTACGGTGGGCGTGGACAAATTACGGATCTCCAAAAGGCCCGCTACGGCCAGCAAATCATAGACAAAATATCACCGTTCTGACCCATGAAAAAATTACTGCCAATCCTGATCATTGTGGTCGCCGCCCTCGTGGGCGGCGGCGGCGGCTTTTTTCTAAAGATGAAAACTACCGCTAAACCCGCTGATGGTGAACATGCCGACGCGTCTCATGAAACAGACGGCAAGGGGAAAAACGACGGACACGGCAAGAAATCAAAGGGCGGGCATGGCGAACCCGCCGAAGGCGTCTCCACCTACATGAAATTTAAACGCCAATTCGTTGTTCCGGTCATGAAAAATGGCAGGCCTGAAATGTTGATGATCTTTGACATTAACATAGAGGTTGATAGTTCATTCGATGACAGCGCCTACTCCTACGAGCCGCGTCTGCGTGACGCAATCCTCAGTCAACTATTCGTTTTCGCGAATGACGGGGAGCTGGCTCGGATTACTGAAAGTGCAGAAACCCTTGCCCGCATCAAGGCTTCCTTGCTTGAGACATCGCGCAAGATAATGGGCGACAGCGCGAAAGAAATCCTGCTGCTGGATGTCGGAATCCAGGAATATTGATTGATATGATGCAATATTGAAGGCGGAATCTTCAGTGGGGAAACACTTAACTGCGGCGCCACTGAACCCACGGGTCACACAAAATGTGCGAACAGAAACTCAACAATAAGATAGCGTGTTTAGGATAACTAGGGGAGCGTTCACCCGATCTAGTTCTGCGAACCGAGCCCGGTTACTTTTGAGGGGTCAACGCTACCGCCGCCGACAAGATTCAATATCGGGCCGGATCCCGCAAGACGCACTTCTTTCACAACACCGAATGTCGCTGCCGTTTCCGTACGCACCACATCAGGGCCATTAAAATAGGTCGCCTCAATTGTATAAAGATCCGGTTGAGCAGGCGTGCCATTTACATCGCCGTCCCATTCCTGAATGTCGGTGTTATTCAGCGCCTGAAAACGCGCAACTTCGGCGCCACCGCTGTTGCGGACAACGACTTCAACACTCGTCGCCTGAGCGTCGTTCGAAAGACGATAGCGCATGGGCGTTGCACCATCAAAATGGCCTGGTGTTTCCAGCGATTCAGCCTCGCGTCCAATCCAGTCGGCATATTCGCTGATGCCGCCGCCGGCCAACGCCGCCGCAATCGAATCCAGGCGCTGATTTGTACCGACAATCTGTTCAACCGAAGAAAAGCTGGCGAGTTGCGCAACAAAATCAGCAGAGTCGAGCGGGCTCAAAGGATCCTGATTGCGCAACTGCGCGGTCAGAAGCTGCAAGAAATTATCGAAATCCACTGCGGCCAAGGCATCCGAAGTGTCGGCAGGCGCAGCAGTGCTCGCGCTACTCTGAGTGGAAGATTGCGCATTCGAAACCGGTGTTGTCTGCATGATTGATATCCTTTTAAGTCCGGATTGCGGATTAAACTCTTAAATCTAGACGACCATCGGCGACTAAAGGCGCGCGTGGAATATTTGCCTCTACATAATCTGGCCCGCCGTCGCTGGACGCGTATCCCATGAATTGTTCGTTTGCATCCTGTGCGTGAGCGCTTGAATCGCGATCGGCGAGCGCCACATCAATGTTATCGAGGCCGGCACGGGCAAGCTCACGTTGCAAAATGTCGAGATTGCGTCGCATCAAGTCGAGTGTCTGGGATGAATCTGCGCTGACAACTGCACGGATAAGTTCGGCGCCATTGCTCTCAAAACCAATAACGACCCGACCCAATTCCGGCGGATTGAGACGTAGCTCCAGCTTCGTTTCTCCGTTGCGCTCTGAAATCGCGGAGATTACTTGCGCCCAGGCTGCGCCAGCAGGCGGCAGCGCTGTCGGCGGAGCAAATTGGATCGGTGTCCGCTCACCGACCATATTAGCAGATGAAATCGCACCCGTGTCATTGGCTGGCTTATTGAAGCTCTCTTCGGCCGCAAGGCCCTCAGCCACAACAGGCGCCACAACGGGACCCACTGTTGTCGTCAGCGTCGGGCGCAGTGTTGTTGTCGTCGAACGCTCGGCGTCACTGCTCGAATCGGGACGCTCCTCGATAGAAATGATTTCATCCGTGGAGAGCTCTGGATTGTCAGCATTCGAAATAACTGCGCTGCCTGTCGGCGTCACCTGACGTTTCAGTTCACCCAGCTGCGCAATAACCGCTGCGCCGGATTTCGGCGCCTCAGCCGTGGCGGCCTCGTGGGCCCGAGGTACAATGTCGCTGTCCCGGATACTATCGCGAACAGCGATGTCATTAAGCGGCTCTGTCATATTTCGCGCGCGCGATGGTTTTGATGCAGCAAACGCAGCAACATCCAATGGTTTTGCTTCATTGACTGCAAGCTTTTGTCCGACTGGCAGCGCCGGTTCGACACGATCATTGTTCCGCGTAAGTAATTCTTCTGGTGCGGCCGGCGCAACCGCAGCTGTTCGGCGGTCAACGCCAAGACCAGCACTGGTTTCGCCCTCTCCCGCTACCTTGACCTCACTCCCGTTATTAGCTTTACCGGCCTCGATCGGAAGAGAAAGCAATGCGCGATCATCGCCGCGAATAGAAATTTCTGCATCGAGATTAGCAAATGCAGGCGTTTCGATCGGTTCCACATGCGTCTCAGCCGCAATTTGGGGGGCCGTTACAGATTTAGGCTCATCAGGAATGACCGCAATATCCAAATCTTCAATCGGTTCAATACCGGCGGCAGAGATATTATCGACACCGACAATGTCGGCCGCGGGCGGCTTCTGATCGAAAAATATGCGATCAGTCGGGTTTACCTCGTCGTGATATAGTTCACCGACGCCATCGGTTTCGGAGGTTGCGATAAATTCAATTGGAATGATCGCTTCAAAATCATTTCCCCCCGCACTGAAATCGCTGGAAATGGGTTCAAGCACGCCATTTTTGGTTTCCATCAGGGGAACTGTATCTGCCAATTTTTGACCGGCCGCCAAACCGGCGTGAATCGTAAAGAAAGCGTTAACAGCAAGGGGGGCGGACCCGTCAGGCAATAGTGTTGGCGCCTCGGCAGCGCCAAGATTTCCGCCATTCCCGCTCAGATTCATTAAAAAAGACAGACCAGGTTGTTCCATATTCTAGATACTACCTTTGATAACTTATTTTTCAGTTACTCCCGCTATACGAGTATCTGTCTCAAAACCGAACAGGTAAAAAATGCTCCCGACCGCCTCGCCGCTCCTTCCAATCCTGCCCGCTACGGCACGATCCAACAGCGCGGAAACCGCTGAAGAGCGCGATGCTGGTATTCGTCGTGCGGCAAAGGAATTTGAAGCAACGTTTATTGCAGAAATGCTCACCTATGCCGGGTTTGATAAGGCATTATCGAGCCGCGCTGGTTTTGGCGGCGAAGCATTTTCTCGCATGTTGATAGACTCTTATGCCTCCGAAATTGCCGAAGGCGGATCATTCGGTCTCGCCGACAAAATATATAGTCAGCTCAAGGACTTTCAGCCATGAAAGACAATGTTAGTAAATTGAAAAATATTATCCGCCGCTTTAGTCAGGTCCTCGAAAAAGAAAAAGCGGCTATTAAAAAGCGGACATATGATAAGATAGGCGACTTCGGCGCAGAGAAAATTGCGCTTCTTTCGGAATTTGATGCATTCTCGGATACCGTCGACAAGGGCGAAGCAACGCAGGAGTTGCTGGCGGAACTCAATGTTGTCCGCGCGCAAGCAGAAGAAAACGCGGCTGTACTGGGCGCGATTTCAAAGGGCGTAAAACAAGCCAGATTGCGGCTGCGTTCATTGGATAAGGAAAGCCGTCGCGCGGGCGTTTACGGCCCTGATGGCGGCAAGTTGAATGGCCCGGATTCCGCCACAATCAGTGCAAAAGTGTGAGCGTTAAGCCCCTGTTATTACATATCATATAAAATCTTCAGTATCGGCAGAAGTCGATTGCGGATAACTTAAATGGTTCTCCACGCAGCCTGAATGGCGCTTCCCACCAATTTTGTACCGGTGACCGGCAACTCTCAGTGAGGTCGGCGTAATTGTAACTCAGTCTGTTGACTGAACGATCTCAAATGGAGAAGTAAAATGGCTAGTCTCTTAACAAATACCAGCGCCATGGTGGCGCTTCAGAACATTCGCAAGATCAGCTCTGACTTGTCGACTGTTCAAGAGCAGATTTCAACTGGCAAGAAGGTTGGCAGCGCTCGTGACAACGCCGCCGTGTTCGCGATTACCACGATCATGAACTCGGACGTTAAAGGCTTTGAAGCGATCTCCGGATCGTTGAACCTCGGTTCAGCGTCTGTGGGCGTTGCATCTGGCGCCGCGGAAACCATCACCAGCCTTTTGACGGATATGAAAGGCCTGATCGTTGCGGCTCAGGAAGACAATGTTGACCGATCAAAAATCCAGACGGACGTCGCACAGCTGAGAAATCAGATTAATTCTATCGTCAACGCAGCGAGCTTCAACGGTCTGAGCCTCGTTAAAGGCGCTGGCAGTGTTGACTTCCTCGCTTCGCTCGACCGTGATTCCGGCGGATCAGTGACCGCGAGCGCGATCTCTGTCACACGTCAAAATCTCGAAACAGCTGCAGGCGTTGGCGTTGCCGGTCTCGATGCGACAACAACGGGCGTTAATGGTGGCGGTACAGCTGCTGCTGCTCTGGTTGCCGATACAAATACTTTTGCGCTTGATATTGACGTAGCCGCCACCTTCACTGCCGGCGACACATATGAAGTCAAGATCGACGGCCGTAAATTCGTCTATGAAGTCGCAACGGGCGACGATCACGATGATGTGGGTCAGGGCATTACCAATCTGATCACAGCCGCCGGCATCACTGGTGTGGCTGCTGTCTTCACCGCTGGTGGCGCTGCAGACGCTCAAGTTGATATCACCAACACAACCGGCGGCACAGTTGCCATCGAAGCTAATGCAACAGATGGCAGCGGCGGCGGATTAGGCAATTTGACGGCGCTTGATGTTTCAACCGCTGGTGGCGCCTCAACGGCGCTGGTTACGATTGAAGGTTTGATTCAGACGGCTGTTGATGCTTCTGCCGCTTTCGGTTCGTCAATCAGCCGGATTGATATTCAGCTCACATTCGTTTCGGATCTGACTGACTCTCTTAAAACAGGTATTGGCGCCCTGGTCGATGCTGACCTCGAAGAAGCATCGGCTCGATTGCAGTCGCTGCAGGTTCAGCAGCAGCTCGGCATTCAATCACTGTCGATCGCGAGCCAGTCTTCGCAGAACGTTCTATCCCTATTCCGGTAATAGGCACATCATTGAGGGCGCCCGCGCAAGCGGGCGTCTTCTCAACTAACTAAAAGGATTTGAAGATCAGATGAGTAGCGCGGGCCTGGCTGGAAATGCCTATAAAATAACAACAAATGCAACAGCAACACCCCGCAGTGTGGAATATCAAGCACTCGTGCGCCTCAATGGCGAACTTGGCGTAACGGAAAAAAAGAAGCGGCAAGATTACCCCGCTTATGTGCGCGCCCTAAGCAACAATCTTAAGTTTTGGACCATTGTCGGCGCCGACGCCGCCAGCGAGGGTAGCCCACTCCCTGCGCAGCTCCGCTCACAGCTTTTTTATCTCTATGAATTTACACAACACCACACGTCGAAAATCTTTCGCGGCGACAAAACGCTGACAGTAGATCCGCTGGTGGAAATCAACAAAAACATTATGACTGGTTTGAGAGGAACACTAACAGAGCAGGAAGCATGACCGGGCTAGTTATCAAACTGAAACCAAATGAAAAACTTCTTGTAAACGGCGTTATCATGCAAAATTGCGACCGCGCCGCAAAGCTTCGTGTTCGATCCAATAACGTGTCAATTCTGCGGGCGCGTGACGCCATCAGACCAGAAACAGCCAATACGCCGCTGCGGCGCATCTACTATATCGCCCAGCTCGCCCTCGCCGGCGAAGCGGATGTAATGGATGCAACTGACCAGATCCAAAACGGCATTGGTCCACTTCGCGGCGTATTTGCCGGCGAGGCGCTGGAAGAACTTGAACGCGCCGCCGAAGCCGCCGAACAACAAAAATTCTTCGTCGTCATGCGCTGCGTCAAAAAACTTTTTATTATCGAAAGCGCATTGCTCGATAAAGCGTCAGCATAATGCCTTACACGCCCGCCATACCGCTCGGCGGATTGCTTGGCTGGCGGGTCTTCGACCAAAGCAGTGCGCGACAGTTTGATGCATTCAGTAATTCTGAAAAAGTAAATCGCGATATCGAATATTTCAAAGAAAATATCAAGAATGCTTCATCCCCACTGGACCTGATTGAAGACCGACGCTTGTTGACGGTTGCGCTCGGCGCTTTTGGCCTCGAGGCTGAAATCGACAAAAAAGCATTTATCCGCAAAGTGCTCGACGAGGGCACAGATATCCCCGATTCCTTCGCAAACAGATTGTCTGACCCCAATTGGAAGGCATTTTCTAAAGAGTTTGGATATGGAAATATCACCTTCTCGCGGGTTGAATTACCGGAGTTACAAGAAAAGGTCACACAACAATATCTTGAACGCACATTCGAAGCGCGCGTTGGCGATATCGATACAGATATGCGACTGGCGATGAATTTTCGCCGTGAAGCCGCCAAAATCGCCGCGGAACCTTCTGTCGAGCGGATCGGCTGGTTTCAAATAATGGGTCAACGCCCTCTTCGCACGGTCATCGAAACAGCTTTTGGTTTACCGTCGCAATTTGGCGCCGCTGATATCGACAAGCAAAAGCAAGAGCTGGAAAGGCGAGCCGAGAATTTTTTTGGCGAAAAATCACCAGCAAGTTTCAGTGATCCCGAAGTTGTTGAAAGCGTCCTGCGCAAATTTTTCCTGCAATCAGAAATTCAAAATGGCCCGACATCGTCCACGCGAGGTCAAGGCGCCCTCGCGCTGCTTTCTACGTCTCCGGCATCAAGCGGGCAGACGATCAATCTCATTTTGTCCAACGCGCGCTAGCGCGGTTAGCCCCTACGCAGCTTCGCTTTCACCATCATGCAGGATCGTATGGAGACGTGCGAAACTCTCAGCTGGTCCGGCTTCCTGTTTTTCAGCAACAAATGCATCCAGTTGCGGCCACAGCCTCAAAGCTCGATCAACTTGCGGATCTGACCCATCCGCATAAAGTCCCGCGCGCACAATTGTCTCGGCGCCTTCATAAGCACGAATGATGCTGCGCGCTTCAATCAGCATCGCATTTTCTTTTTCACTCGCCGCTGCAGGCAGAGAACGGGAAACGCTGCGTGATATATCGACGGCGGGAAAGCGGCCGCGTTCGGCAATTTTTCGTTCAAGAACCACATGGCCGTCAAGGATACCGCGGATCATGTCGGCCACGGGCTCGTTCATATCGGACCCCTGGACCAAAACAGAGAAAATAGAGGTGATATCGCCTGTTCCCTCCTCTCCCGGCCCTGCCCGCTCAACCAGCGAGGCGATTGTTCGAAAAGTCGACGGCGGGAACGCATGAAGCGATGGGGGTTCGCCAGCGGAAATAGCCACTTCTCGATGCGCCTCGGCAAAACGCGTCAGTGAATCAAAGACAAGAAGTACTTTTTTGCCGCGGTCCCGGAAATATTCTGCGGTCGCCATCGCAGTATAAGCGCCCTGCTTTTTCGCCAGTGGCGATTGATCTGAAGTCGAAGCGATTACAATCGCTTTTTTCATACCCTCAACCCCAAGCGTGTCGTTAACGAATGAGCGCACTTCACGGCCCCGTTCGCCGATCAGGGCGACGATTGTCACGTCGGCATCGACACGCTGCGCCAGCTCTCCAAGAAGCATCGATTTTCCAAAGCCGGCGCCGGCAAACAGGCCCAATCGCTGCCCGCCGCATAACGGCAATAACGTATCAAATACGCAATGGCCGGTCGCAAGACGCGCGCCTAACCCTTTGCGTTTCGCGGCGTTTGGCGCCGGTCGATCGAGCGCGCATTGCTGTTTTCCAGCCCGCAAAGGCGCGCCCTCCAGGCATTTGCCAAAGGGATCGATAATCCGGCCAAGCCATTGCTCGCAAGGGAAAATATGATCCCCAGTGCTCTCCAACCGCGCGACATCCCCACCGCGAATACCCGCCAGGGATTCATAGGCGAAAGCGGTCGCCATTTCCCCGTCAAGCGCAATAATCTTTGCACGTACAGTGCGCTTGGTTGTCGTCTCTACGATTACTGTATCGCCGAGCCTGGCCCAGCCTGCGAGCCCGCCGACCCGCATCGACAAGCCATCCGTCGCCGCTACCTTTCCGTAGATCTGCGGCCCGGCAGCCTGCAATATTTCCTCAAGGGATGATTGCGTCAATAACATCATTACGACCTATCGCGTTAACCATTAATTCAACCTAAGCGCGCATATTTTGCCTAGCGAAACCTTAAGGCGAAGTATAAATGTTTAAAGAAATTAACATCTTACAGACCGCAACCGCCATGGCCCGCCATGCTGCGGAGCGCCATTCGGTCATCGCCGAGAATATCGCCAACGCCGATACCCCCGGCTACAAGGCCAAAGACCTTGAATCCTTCGGCGAAGCTTTTTCGCGCGGCGTAACGCTGGCCAGCACGGGTGAAAAGCAAAGCCCGTTTCGAACAGAAACCATCGCCGCAAAGGGCGCCGCGTCGCCCAACGGCAACACTGTTTCTATCGAAGATCAAATGTGGCGCAGTGCCGGCGCCTCACGCGATCACGATACTGCCCTCACCATTTATTCAAAAGCACTAACGATGCTGCGCTCAAGTCTCGGCGGCAACAGATAGGAGCGCCAAAGATGAATCCCTTTGACAAAATTGCGTCTCTGTCGATGTCCGGCATGCGCGCACAGGCAAACCGGCTGCAGATCGTCAGTGAAAACCTCGCGAATGCCGACACTCACGGATACAAACGTAAACTCGTTACATTCGAAAATATTTTTGACCGAAACACCGGGGCAAACAGCGTCGAAGTCGGGCGGGTTTCTCTGGACACCAAGCCTGGAGATAAGGTTTTCGATCCCGACCATCCATTCGCCGACGAGGAAGGCTACGTCACCACATCGAACGTTAACGTCATGACCGAATTCGCGGATGCGAGCGAGTCACGCCGATCTTATGACGCCGGCCTCGAAGTCTTCCGGCAGGCGCGTGACATGTACGGCTCCTTGCTCGACATCTTGCGACGTTAAAGAGGGAAAATCATGAAATTTGCTGCATTCCAGGCCGCACAAACATATTCCGGCGCCAAGACAGCGCTGAAACCGGAAGGCCCGTCGCCAAACCCTACCGCGCCGCAATCCGATGGTGGTGGCGCGTTTAAAGCCGTTCACGAGATGACGAGCGCGGTTGCACAAGGCGAACGTGCTGCGCAAGCCTATATGACTGGCAGCGCTGACCCCCATTCCGTTGTCGAAGCGATGGCCGCAGCGGAACTCGCTGTCGAAACCGCAGTCACTGTTCGCGACAAGGTCGTTGAGGCCTATCAAGAACTCATTCGCATGCCGATCTAATCAGAAACTCACATGACCGAAGCAGAAATCATCGATATTGTGCGGCAGTTTTTATGGGCTGGCGTCTGGATGGGCGCCCCCATGATCGGCGCCGCTCTCGTCATCGGCGTAGCCGTCGGTTTATTCCAGGCGCTGACATCCATTCAGGAATTAACGCTTACATTTGCACCAAAATTGCTCGGCATGTTGATCGTCTACATGCTCAGCGCCGGTTATATGGCGAATGTTTTGCTCAAACTCTTTAACACCGTCGTGTTGCCCACAATCGCGGGTGTTTAACGTGGATAATCCGGCGCTCGCTTTTTCCAAGATAAAGACAAGATGAATAACGCGCTCACCATAAATTTCCCGGAGCGAACAACAGTATTGCTGGCGTTCGGCTTGATGGCCATCATCATTATGATGGTCGTGCCGGTTCCTGCGATTGTCCTTGATCTTGGCCTGACGCTTTCATTCGCCATCGCGATCCTGATATTTACGATAACGTTGTTCATTGAACGGCCGCTCGATTTCTCGGCTTTTCCGACCGCACTGCTTGGGTCAGTGATGCTGCGTCTGTCGCTCAATGTTTCGTCCACAAAACTCATTATCGGCGATGGCCATACTGGCCCCGACGCCGCCGGCAGCGTTATTCACGGCTTTGCGATGTTTGTGATGGGCGGCAATATTTTGCTGGGACTTGTTGTCTTTGGCGTGCTGATGATCGTCAACTTTATGGTTATTACCAAAGGCGCCGGACGCATGGCGGAGGTTGGCGCTCGCTTTGCGCTCGACGGCATGCCGGGTAAACAGCTTGCGATCGACTCTGATGTCGCTGCGGGCGCCATCACCCACGAGGAAGCAAAAAAGCGCCGACGTCTGGAACAGGACGAGACAACATTTTTCGGCTCCCTCGATGGCGCGTCAAAATTCGTCAAGGGCGACGCTATCGCCGGCCTTCTGATTACGCTCCTTAATCTCGTTGTCGGTTTGGGCGTCGGCGTCGGCATGCACAGCATGTCCATGGCGGACGCCGTTGCAACCTACTCAATTCTGACGGTCGGTGACGGTCTCGTATCGCAAATTCCGGCAGTCATTATCTCGATCGCCTCCGCGTTGCTCCTTGCCAAAGGCGGCGTGGACGGTGCGGCAGACAAAGCACTGATGGACCAGCTTGGCGACAACCCTATTGCGATCGCAACAGTGGGCGCGATCATGGCCATATTCGCATTCTTGCCCGGTTTGCCTTTTGCGCCGTTTTTTATCGGTGCAGCCATTTTGCTGGGCTCGTCCTATCTTATTTTCCAGAACAACGCGAAGCTAAAAGAAATTCCCATTGATCTGGACACTCCCAAGCCAGCGCCCACAACGAAACCTCTGGGCGACATTCTTGATGTCGATGAAATCCATGTGGAGTTCGCTGGCGATTTGATTCCAATGGCGCTTGACAGCGTCGACGGGCTGGAACCGCGCATTACTAAAATTCGTCAGTTCATCGCTGGAGAATTCGGATTTATTATCCCGCCAATCCGGCTTACCGACAATCTCGATCTCGCGCTCAATGAATATGTTATCAAAATTCAGGGTGTCCGTGCGGCGAAAGGAAAACTGTTTCCGGGCCAGGTGCTGATCATTGCAGACGATCTCGATGTTCTTCCCTTTCCCGGCGAGGATGTGGAGGAGCCCGTATATAAAGCGCCCGCACGCTGGGCCGACGCGATCCACAGGGATGAAGCCGTCGCTATGGGACTCGCCGTTGTCGATCCGGCGGAAGTCATCTCTACGCATCTTATGGAGACGATAAAACAGAACTTTTCTCGCCTTGTTACGCGGCGCTCCGTACGCCGAATTCTCGATGAATTTTCAAAAACATCGGATCTTGATCGAGCAGCTGCGAACCGTCAGCTTATCGATGAATTCATACCTGAAAAAGCGCCGATCGAGTTTGTGCAAGCAGTATTCCGTTTGCTTCTCGACGAGATGACCCCGATCAAAAACCTTCCTGTCATTCTGGAAGCAACGGCTGACGGCCGTAATATCTTCACAACGCCGGAGGACGTCACGGAATATGTGCGTCAGCGCATTGCGATGAATTTTGTATCGAAACTTCAGAGCGAAGACGGTACTTTGCCGCTCATACAGATCAGTCTCGACTGGGAAGATATTTTCAAGCAATACGAAACTACAAATGCCGCCAATCAGACTGACGTAGCACTGCCGCCGGAAGAGTTTAATCGCCTGGCGCGCTCAGTTCTGGATCAGGTTAATCAAGCTGCCGAGCGCAGCGTTGCACCTGCAATCGTCACAACAGCAGCGCGCCGACGCTTCATCCGCGCTGTCTTGCACGCGAAGAAAATCCGTAATCCGGTGCTTTCCTATGATGAGATCGACCCCACGGCACAACCAGTCCTGATCGGCGTGGCATGAAGGCATGGACATTCTCGCAACGCTTGACCCCATTCTTCGCGCCGGCGGGCCATATGTGTTTCTGGTTGGCGCGCTGTTTATGCGCATATCTGCGATCGCCTTTCTCGCGCCCGGCATTGGCGAGCGCACCGTTCCCGCCCGTGTTCGCCTGGCGATTGCTATCGCCATAACGCTCATCCTGGCGCCGATGGTGCTCGCTAGCGCGCCGCCGCCGCCTCAACTCCCTTCCGCGGTGGTCACGCTCTACGCCGCCGAAGCCATGTCTGGTCTTCTCATTGGGTTTGCTCTCCGGATCATGATTTTTGTTCTCGAAATCGCCGGCAGTATCGCCGCGCAGCACATTTCATTGTCACAACTCTTTGGCGCCAATGTCGGGTTCGATCCATCCTCACCGTTTTCCGCGATATTGGTGACGAGCGCGCTCGCGCTGGCGGCCGCATCCGGCGTCCATTTCCATATGGTCAACGCACTTGCTCAGTCATATGAAATCCTCCCATTTGGAATGTTTCCTGGCGCCGCAGAAACAGGAGTCTGGTCGACAAACCGCCTGGGCGAAGCCATCGCGAAGGCGCTCGCGCTGGCGTCGCCCTTCGTCATTCTTGGCTTCATCTACAGCCTTGCCCTCGCGGCATCGAGCAGAGCCATGCCTCAACTAATGGCGGCCTTTGTCGGTGCCCCCGCCATTACGCTTGCAGGTCTCGCATTGTTTGCAGTCACGGCGCCAATAATACTGTTTGAGTGGCTCGCCGGTCTCGAACGCGTTCTCATGGATTTTCTGGCGGGGCCCTTATGAGCGAGGGCGAAGGCGACCAGGGCCAGGAAAAATCCCATGAAGCCACGCCGGAACGGCTGGATAAAGCGCGCCGCGAAGGCGATGTCGCTCAATCGCGCGATGTAAACGCCGCCGCCAGCTATCTCGGCTTTTATCTCGCATTGGCAGTTTTGGGCGCTGGCGCCGCAGGAAAACTAACCTTTTCATTACTGCAAGTTATCAAACACCCTGATGATGTCGGCAGGTTGGCGTTCGATGCTGATCGCGGGAGCGATTTCATTGTCTCTCTTATTACACAAAGCCTGGCGGGCGTTGCGCCGTTCTTTTTACTGCCGGCCGTAGCGACATTGTGCGCTCTGATTGCTCAACGCGCTATTGCCTTTGCGCCGTCAAAAATAAAACCAAAGCTTTCTCGACTGTCGGTGATCGCAAATGCAAAAAAGAAATATGGCACAGACGGGCTCGTCGAGTTCGCAAAAAACTCCGTTAAACTTCTTTTCGTTTTTATTCTCTTCGGGTTTTTCTTTGCTCAGCGGTTTTCTTCGATCCCGCTTGATGCACGGCTTCCGGCCACAAATTTGCCGGCCAGCCTGTTAAAAGAAGGTGTGGTTTTTGTCGGCGTCATTGTTCTGTTTTCTGTCGCGCTGGCCACTATCGACTTGCCGTGGAGCCGCCACACCCACGCCAAGCGATTGCGGATGACTTACGAGGATCTCAAGAAAGAATCGAAAGAAAATGAAGGCGACCCGGAAATGAAACGGAGTCGGCGTGAACGAGCGCAGAATACAGCAAACAATACGATGCTCCGCGACGTTCCAGACGCCGACGTCGTAATCGTCAACCCGACCCGTTATGCCGTGGCCTTGCAATGGCAGCGCGACAAGGGGCGCGCGCCGATCTGCGTCGCCAAAGGCATCAATGAATTTGCCGGGCGCATCCGTGAAGTCGCGGCGATCGCCGGCGTTCCGATCAAATCAGACCCGCCGACAACACGTGCAATCTATGCAAGCGTCGAGGTTGGTGAGGAAATCAAGCGTGAACACTATGCCGCGGTCGCCGCTGCAATTCACTTTGCTGACGTGATCAAAGCCAAGGCGAAGGCAACCTGATGGATGAAACAATCGAAGATCTGGCCGAAATTAAAATGCTTGCAGGGCTTATCTATGATCGAGAGCAAGGCGAATTCAAACTCATTCGCAAACGCCGAATGGACCTTATCGACCAACTGCGGGATATACAAAGGCTGGCAGATCATGCCCGTGCAAATGCAGTACTGACCGACGTGCCGGCTTTGCTGATTTATCTTGACGCCCTTGCCGCACGTATGGCGCTCCTTCATCAAGAGGAAGAAGCCTTAGTTGCGGAAGAAAACGCTCAAAAAGCACACCTTAAAACGGCCCTCGCCCGCCAGATACGCCTTGAAGACAGCGAAGGCTGATATCCATCGCAGCGGCTGCATTTAACGCTTAACGTATCTAAAAAAGCTCAACATCATTGCCGGGAGGCGGCGCGACAACAGCCGGTTTCTCGTCCAGGACGGGCGCTTCACTCTGTTCGATGAGTAATAGTCGTACCCGACCGCTAACCGGCCAAAATTTAATCCGGCGTGCGCGAGTGCCGCCAATGCTTTCTTTGGTGCAGGGGATATCTTCCTCTGAGAGAAACTTCCTTGCGAATTCTATATTTTTCTTACCGATTTCTGGCAGCCCGACCATCATACTGGCGCCGCCAAATATCTTTGCCTCGAACCGATCACGTTCTCCGCCGCGCTTTAAGAGGCCGTTGATCAACAGCTCCATGGAATAGGCGCCATAGCTCAACGTTTTGTCGCTATCACCGCGATCGCCTGGCAAAAGAAAATGATTCATGCCGCCAACGCCAGCGATCGGATCCCAGAGGCACGTTGCAATGCAGGATCCAAGAATCGTCGAAAGCACGACATCTTCATCTTTAGAGACTTTGTATTGCCCCTGGATCACCTGAAACTGACGGGTTTTACGCGGTTCTTTTCTGGAATGATCGGTCGCGAGGTTGCTTTTGCCGCTCATGCCGCCGCGCCCGCCTTCTTACCGCGATCACAGAGCTCCAAAATGGCATTGGATATGCGCGACAGGGGCAGTTGACGTTCGACAGCGCCTAGTTCAAAAGCCACTTTGGGCATGCCGTAAATGACGCAGGTTTTTTCATTCTGCCCAAGCGTTCTCGCCCCGGCATTGCGCATGGCGAGCAATCCAGCAGCGCCGTCGCGTCCCATGCCGGAAAGGATGACGCCAACAGCGCGTTTTCCGTAAAGCTCGGCAACGGACTCAAAAAGAACATCAACGGATGGCCGGTGACCGTTTACCTTTTCTCCAGCCCGCAGGTTGCAAAAATGACTTCTGCCGCCCAGAACCTCAAGATGTGAGGCGCCGCCGGGTGCAATATAAACATGACCAGGCTCCAGCGGCGCACCATCTGTCGCTTCGGAAACTTTTGGCGCGCATAATTTATCCAGACGCGCAGCAAAACTGCGGGTAAAAGTTTCCGGCATATGTTGCGTAATCACTGTCGGCGGACAATATTCCGGAAATGTCGTGAGAACCGTAATCACCGCTTCAACGCCGCCGGTTGACGACCCCATGGCGACAATATTGCCATTTGGCTGATAGTCATCCCGGCGTACCGGGGTGGCCTCTCTGTCTGCCAAGGGTTTTGTTCTTGATTTCGCCGCCGCCTTCACGAGACCGGGCACGCTTTCGAATGCATCGACAGCGCTGCCATTTTGCGGTTTGCACACACACTCAAATGCGCCAAGACTCAGCGCTTTCACTGAAATCGCTGCGCCCGCTTTGGTCAAGGTGGAAATGATAATAACCGGCATCGGGCGCAGGCGCATAATCTTTTCAAGAAACGATATGCCATCCATCTTCGGCATTTCGATATCCAGCGTAATCACATCAGGATTGAGTGTCTTGATCATCTCGCGCGCTTCGATCGGGTCGCGCGCTGAACCAACGACATCAATATCCGGATCGTTGCGCATAGATGCGGCGATCAAGCCGCGCATTGTCGGAGAGTCGTCAACTATTAGTACTCGAACAGGCGCCATAACATCACTCACAGCTAATTAGTTAAAACCTACGCACAGACGGCACAGGCGCGCATGGCCTTATGGCCATACGCGCCCTTTTTCCTAGAATTCCTCCCAGTCATCAGCCGCTTGTTCGTGCTCAACCTTCAGCGCCGCAGAACCGTTCACTGCAAACGCAGCCGCCCGGGTTTGCTGTTCTGCGACAGTATCGATACGCGGCGATTGAATACGGGTTTCCTCCGCCCCGGTTTTAAAGTGGGAAACCAGTTGCATCAGCTGATCCGAATCCTGTGTCAGTGAATGGCTTGCTGCGGTTGATTGCTCAACCATAGCGGCGTTCTGCTGTGTAACCTTATCCATCTTGTTTACAGCTGTATTCACTTCAGAGAGGCTGGCCGATTGCTCTTTGGCCGATGCCGCAATCTCCGATACGAGATTGCTGACATTTTCCACCCGGCCAACAATTTCATCCAGCGATTCCCCCGCCTTTCCGACTAAATCAACGCCGGTGCTCACATGTTGCGAGCTGGCCGAGATCAGATCTTTGATCTCCTTTGCCGCGTCAGAAGAGCGTTGCGCAAGCGCGCGCACTTCCTGAGCGACGACCGCAAAACCGCGACCGGCATCGCCTGCCCGCGCCGCCTCAACACCGGCGTTAAGCGCCAGCAAATTGGTCTGGAATGAAATATCGTCGATGACGCCGATAATCTGCGAGATCTGTTTTGACGAATCCTCGATTTGACCCATGGCTTCGACGGCCTCACGAACAACATCGCCGCTCTTTTGAGCCCCGCCGCGTGTTTCATCAGCAACCGAATTAGCCTCATTGGCCCCTTCGGCAGTCTGTTTCACTGTCGCGGTGATCTCATCAAGCGCCGCCGCAGTTTCTTCCAGCGTTCCCGCCTGATCTTCGGTACGTTTTGAAAGATCATCGGAAGATTTGCTGATTTCACCGGCGCCGTTGCTGATGCCGCCCGACGTCTTGACGATCGTTGACATCGCCTTTTGCAAATTGGTCAGCGCCCCGTTGAAGTCGACACGCAATTGCTCATATTCTGTTGCAAATTCGACATCGATTCGTGTTGTCAAATTGCCGTCGGATAGCTGCTTCATCCCGGTGGCAAGGTTATCCACAACGATTGTCTGCTCAGCGGCACGCGCTTTGCGTTCTTCCTCGTCCTTGCGGCGCTGAATAACAACATCCGTAATGTCGGCGGCGAACTTCACAACCTTGAACGGTTTTCCGTTGCCATCGAGGATCGGGTTATAGCTCGCCTGGATCCAGACTTCCTTGTCACCCTTGCCCAGGCGTCGATATTCCCCTGACTGGTACTCTCCACGCCCGAGTGCTTCCCAGAACGCCTTATATTCCGGACTTCTGCGATAATCGGCGTCAGCAAACATACTGTGATGCTTGCCAACAATTTCACCGAGGGAATAATCCATCACGCTAAGAAACGCGTCATTAGCTTTGATAATATGGCCATCAAGCGAGAATTCGATAACTGCCTGCGAGCGGTCAAGGGCGGCGAGCATACCGGCGTTCAAACGGTCTTCGGTGACATCCGCCCATTCCAGAACATTGCCGACATAATTGCGGTCGGCGTCAAACACACCACTCACATTTAGTTTGAATTTGAGTTCACCCACCGTGATGTCGGTGCTAATCGGCAATCGCGACGGGTCCGACAACATCTGCCGCTGATGCGCCGGGTTTTTGTGGAACGTGTCGATGCAGGTGCCGACAATCTCGTCAGGATTGAACGTTGGCCAGAGTTTCCTAAATTCCTCAGCATTGTCTGACAAAAGGCGTTTGCTCGACTCATTGACATAAGTCACGGCAAAATCGCGATCGACCATCATCATCGCAATGGATGACCCCGAAAAAGCCGAGCTTTTGAAATTCGTTTCAACGCGTGCTTCCTCAGCCACCGCTAAGGTGTCACGGAGACCACGAAGTGACGTTGTCATTGCGCCTATTTCGTCAGCGCGATCGCCTGTCTTAAGGTCGCTTTTGTAGTCGCCATCGCTGATCGTCTTGATGGCGCCCTCCACCACTGTGAGCGGCTTTGAGATATTGCGCGCAAAGAAAAATCCGATTGTGCTGATGGCAAGCATCGCGATGGCTAGCTGCAGCGCCATCTTGTTGCGAAGATCAACCGCCGGTTGGAAAAGCTCGATCTTAGCCTGTTCCGCGATGACCGCCCAATGGACGCCGAGCAAATTGACAGATTCATAAGCGGCAATAGAAGGGCTCCCATCGTAGGCATGCCCCTCAACGACGCCGGTATTGCCATCAAGCGCGAGTTGAACCGCCTCCGTTTCGACCTCGTGCTTCAAGATCACATCATCGCCAGTGAAGCGCGACTCGTTGCGCATTAAATGATCCTCTCCAACAACATAGACCTGACCGGTTTCCCCAAGGCCAGTAGCTTTCGTCATCACTTCACTTATGTGGTTGGTAGGCACCTGGAGGGCAAGAACACCAACCAGTTCACCACTCTGCGATTTCACCGCCCTGGAAATGAAGCTCGCCGCTGCGCCATTGCTTGGCCCGTATGCTTTCAGGTCAAAGAAATGCGCTGTGTTATCGGTTGAATTTCGGGCAGCGCGAAAGGCAGCCCCAAGATCAGACTGCGACCACTGTCCAGTCACCACATTGGTTGCGTAATCCAGCTCTTTAAAAACTGAGTAAATAAGGTTGCCATCCAGATCGAACAAAAAGACGTCATAATACCCATGATCGCGCAAATAGTGGCGTAGATAGGGGTGATACTTCGCATGCAAATCGCTGTATTGCGAACCGTCACTAGCAAAATCCAAATTCTCTTTGCTGCCAGTCGGGTTGGGGTTACGTTGAATATACCAATCCTGCAGATAAGCCTTTTGGTCTCCCGGAATTTCGGCCCACGCCACCGTAAATTCCTCTATCGCATGGTAAATTGTCGGACTGAAAGACTGGCTCTCTATATCAATCTCGATCGAGTGCAGCCATTCTTGAAGCACTTCAACACGCCCGCCAAGAACCGCCCCAAGTTTCTCTTCCGATTCCACCTTAAGCGAGTTGCGTGCGTTGCTATAACTCATCATCGCTGTCAGGCCACCGGTGAGCAAACTCAAAATAACGATAATCGCGGGCAGCTTCAAGCTAATGTTTATGTTGTCTAGGAACTTCATCCGTCAGTCTCCTGGTATTTTTCTTGTAAGGGGGGATTCTCAGAAAGAACGCGATATTGAAAAAATGACGGCTTCATGGTCATGCGCCAAATTTTCGGTTGCGTGATAGCCTAGCTCGAGCTCAAAGCCTTCCAGCTCTGTGCCCAACGCAAAATGGTAATCAATGTAGTCGTCATTGAGGATATCATCCTCAAACATACTCGCGCCGATACCTGCAGCCGCATGCAGATGCTCGACAATTTCCAATTCGACTTCGCCCTGCACATAAAAAGCGCCGCCGGTTTCACCGTAGAAATCCGGCGAATAATAGACCTTTGCGCTGGGCTCGAAGGGGCCAAATTGCTGAGCAACGCCAGCGTAAAATTCAACGTAATTTTGCGTGCCTGTCGGCAGTTCCGGTGAATCCGGATAGATATAGGCAATTACGCCCAAATCGAAATGCGTGTCGCCAACATGTGGCGCGATACCGCCATAAAAATCGATTTCCATGGTCGTGTCATCGCCAAAGTCAACACTGGACGCCCATGTGCCGGCATAAAATATGCCATAAGTCGCATCAAAGCCGCCCTGGATCGCCGGCCCGCCGTCGGACTGCGATATCCCTCTAAAATCATAATCAGTGATGAGCGTAACATTCGCCGTAAACTCTAATTTATTGCCGCTAGCGCCGGCATCGTGGCTGGCATCACTGGCATTAGCACCGTGTACGGAGGCAATTGACAACACCGCAGCCAAAGCGGTTTTACGATTTAGAAACATGTCCTGGACCCCTTTTTGGTCGGATAACTGGGAAAATCGAGCTCGCCGCTTCTGCTCGCGGAGTTCGTAAACGAATTGCATAGCCGAACCCCGGCATTCATGCCGGCGATCTGCTGCTTCTGCAGCGGGTTTTCGATGAGTTTTAGACCGACGAAATTTCGTGCATTTAAAGCCAAAAAAAACGCTGCTTCTGCACGTGGGTCTGGCTGCTTCTCCAGCCATGAGTTACATACTTAATACCGTGAAAGCGGTTAAAAATTGTTTACCCTATCAATTTCTACAGGGATAATTTTCCCGGATCCCCATCCGAAATATGATCTGTACAGAGTACAATACAGTATCAGTATTCAATGTATAGAAACACGCTGAGGCAGTGTTAGACTCTAAAAAAGAGCAACATCTCCAGAGGTCCCCTCACGGGGTGCGGCGTCATCTTCATCCGCATTGTGTGAAAGCCGCGACGATAGATCTGCAAGCGGTATTTTGCGCGCCGCATTGGCGGCGTCTACAGACCAATCACCTGGAACACCCACTGCGATGGCTTCCATAAAGGATGCAAGGCTCGCCAACACTTGCGTGATGTGATCAAGATTTTGAAGCTGATAGACCCGAAGTGATCTGATGTTGCTATTTTCTTTGAGCAACTCACTGATATCAAATTGCAACTGTTCGGTCATATCCGTAAGCACGCGCAATTCATTGGAGACGCTCGAAAGCACCTGATCCGCAGCAACTGTCGCTTGCGCCTCTTTATCCCCTTGCCCCGTCATGATCGTTGCTATCCCAAAGGCCCAACGACTTCTTCGAGGCAGGACCGAAGAGAGTCAGGTGTGAAAGGTTTTTTGATGAAGTTATTCATGCCCAGTTCCTTGCCGCGCGTGACGACGTTGCCGTCCTCACTGCCGGTCACGAGGACAAAACCGATTTTTTGGGTTTTCTGCTGCTTTCTCAGGGACTCCAACAACTGCAACCCGTCCATTTTTGGCATATTAAAATCTGAAATCACCAGATGAACTGGCTTTGCCGACAGGTCATCCAACGCTGATTGGCCATCATTTTTGTACGCAACATTTTTGACGCCGATCTTATCGAGCGCCTGCTCAAGAAGGCCGCGACTAACAGACATGTCGTCAACAACCATAACCTTTATATGTTCTTTCAGCGCCATCTCGGATCTTTCCCGGGGTACTCACTGCAATTGCAGCGCGCTAAGCCCGTAGTTATTTTTACTCAAAACCATCTAAGGTCGCGTTAACTCATCTCCAGTTTTCGCCGCCTACCCATACCTCTTTGTACTGACCTACTTTTTCTTTTTGTATACCGTCGCCCCATCAAACCCAAGCTCATCAAGCGCTGGGCCTGAAACGCGTTCCGAATGGCCAATATACAGCCAACCATCGGATGGGAGGAGGTTCGAGAACCGTGTCCAAATTTTTTGCTGCGTGTGTTCTTGAAAATAGATCACAACATTTCGGCAAAATATGATGTCAAATGGTCCCTTAACAGGCCACGATCCGTTTAGATTCAGCGTACGTAGCGACACCAGTTTTTTGACTTCGTCCGACACCTGCCATTCATCACTGTCGCGACTCAGGCGGCGCATATATTTGTTGCGCAATTCCACAGGCAGTTCGGCGGTGAATTTGCTGTCGTATACTGCGCGCCGGGCATCGGCGAGGATTTTGTCATCAATGTCAGACGCCAAAATCTTGATATCATATGAAGCCGCGTCAGGCAGCAATTCCATGATGCAAAACGCAATCGAATAAGGCTCGCTGCCGTTTGAACAGCCCGCTGACCAGATGCGTACACGGCGCCCGTTTTTTGCTTGCTCGAGTAACGGCGGCAGCGTCACGGTTTTCAGATGCTGGAAATGATGCTCTTCCCGGAAAAATCGCGTAACATTTGTCGTCAACGCGTTTACCATATTGGTAAGTTCCTCACTACCGCTGGCGCTGGTGATGAGTGAGCGATACTCCGCAAAGGTTTCTATCTTTAATGCGCGCAAACGTTTTGCGAGGCGCGAATAGACCAGCGACACCTTGGTGTCCGGAAGATGAATTCCGGTCGCCTCATCCAGCGTCGTTGCAATGGCCTGGAAGTCCTCCGCCGTAAACAGGAACTCGCCGTCCGCTATTGGCTCGGCGCTCTTTTTTCTTTGCGCAGTGAGGGTCATCAGGCCGCCGCCTCTTGCAAAAAGTCATCAGGCAACACGGTGTTCAGCTCAATGAGATTGATCATTCGGTCTTCCAGCGGAAGCACACCACGTACGAATTCCTTAGCCATCGCAGAAGCAACGTCGGGCGTTGGTTGAATCTTGTCATTCAGTGTTGTCAAAATGTCTGAAACGGCGTCCACCAAAAGGCCTACGACCTGTTCCCCGACCTGGGTAATAATGATGACATGACGCGCCGTCGGCTCAGGCGTTTCAAGACCAAGTCGCGTTGCAAGGTCTACAATCGGCACCACTGACCCCCGCAGATTGATAACGCCGCGCACAAACTCTGGCGCCAGCGGCAGTACGCTTTCAGTCGTCCAGCCGCGAATTTCGCGCACGGACATGATGTTGACGCAGAACTCCTGTTTCTCGACGCGAAATGCCACGAGTTCCACTTCATTGTCATGATCAATTTTTTCATTGTCGCTCATGGCTTTATCCTACTGCTGCTAAGGGTGTTTCCTGGTATGATGGCGCCTCGCTTGTGTTAGCGATGATCCCATCAACATCGAGGATCAGCGCTATCCGGCCATCGCCCAATATTGTAGCGGCGGCGACGCCTGGCACTGTTCCATAATTTTCTTCAAGGCTTTTGATAACGACCTGGCGCTGATCGTGAATAGCATCGACCATCAAGGCGCAACGCTCGCCAGCGTCTGTTTCAACGGACAAAACAACACCTTTTGTAGGGTCCGCTGTTACTTTGCGGTACTTCATCGTCGATCCAATATCGACAAGCGGAATGAAATCGCCGCGAATGGAGATAACTTGGGCGTCAGAGCCAATGGTGTGAATGTCAGATGCGTCCGGCTTTAATGTTTCAATGATCGCTGTAAGGGGAACCACAAGCGTCTGGCCGGCAATTTCGACCACCATCCCATCGAGGATCGCAAGGGTCAGTGGGAGGCTAATGCTAAATACCGATCCTTTACCAGGTTTCGATGAAATCGTAATCTTTCCACCCAGCGCTTGAATTGCTCTTTTGACAACGTCCATGCCGACGCCGCGACCCGATAAGTTTGACACTTGCTCCACCGTGGAAAAGCCGGGCAAAAATATCAGATTGTCTATCTCTGAATCAGAAAGAACCGCATCTTCGGAAATCAGCTGCTTGTCGATGGCAATTTGTTTAACGCGATCGCGGTTGATCCCTGCGCCATCGTCGGTGACTTCAATCACCACGCGTCCCGAGCGATGCGCTGCTGATAGATGGACCTCCCCCTGGGCGGACTTTCCAGTTGCTTCGCGCTTTTCGGTCGATTCAAGCCCATGATCTACGGCATTGCGGATCATATGCGTGAGCGGATCAGCCAAGCGTTCAACAACCGTCTTATCGACTTCCGTCATTTCACCATCGGTGACAAGGCGGACCGATTTGCCCGTTGCCGAAGCCGCTTCACGAACGATCCGGGACATACGTTGGAACAGCGTTCTGACAGGTTGCGCCCGGATTGCCATGACGCTTTCCTGAATATCGCGCGTTAAATGTTTCAATTCCTCTAGGCCGGATTCGACACCCGACTCTCGGGCCATGCCCGCATCTATGGCGCATTGGGCCAGCATTGCTTGATTGATGACCAGCTCTCCAACGAGATTGATCAAGCGATCAACTCGACCCAGGTCAACTCTGACAGTCGCGGGCGCGGCGCCGGCAGTTTTTGCCCCGCCGGTAGCAGCTTCCGCAGATTTTTGGCCCGCAGCAGGCGCCGGCGCTGCGGCTTCAACCGCTTCGGTTGGTTCAGACTTTTGCGACGGTGCTTCGCTTTCCTCTTCAACCAGCGCGATTGCCGGTTCTTCCGCCTCGGCGGCAGGAATTACATCTTCTTCTGCGTTATCTTCTGTATCATTTTCTTCGCTGGCGCCTGCGGCAGTTTCTGCTTCAGCTTCGGTGTTTGCTTCTGCATTCGGCTCTGCATTTTCGCCATCGTCGGCCGCAATCACTGCGTCTTCGGACCCAGACACAATTTCCAGGTCGCAATCGCCGTCAACGAAATCAAATACGTCAGAAAGGGCTTCTTTATCCTCTGTCGTCGTGACATTGATCGTCCAGGCCAAATAGGCGCCCTCTGGATCTAGCCCATCAAGATCCGGCACTTGCGAGACATCACAGGTGGCATCCACATCGCCAAAGCGCGCCAAATCACGCAATAAAAGCGACGCTTCGTTTGCATTCGCATATAGCTCTGGTTTCGGGCGAAAATTGATGATGAAAGATTTTTTAGCCTCAGCATCTTCGGCGTTATCGGTTTCAGCGTTAACAGCATCCGTGCTGTCAGCTTCCGCGTTGTCGTCATCATCATCGTCACCCAGATCGAAATCGAGCAAGACGGGCGCAAAATTCACCTCATCTTCACTTGGTTCCTGAGGCTCTGTTGATACGCCAGACAAGGCCGCCAATTCATCGATCAGAACCTGCGAGCGCTCCTGGTCCACGGATTCGCCCTCTCGAGCGGCGCGTACAAGATCCGAAAGTACATCCGTTGACCGCAACATGACACTCATGACGTCCGGCGTGGCTTCCATCCGCTCGGTCCGGACTTCATCCAATGTGGTTTCAAAAATATGTGCAAATTTGACGAGGTCATCCAAGGCAAAGGCGCCCGCCCCGCCCTTGATGGAATGGACAGCGCGAAAAACAGCATGCACCGTGTCTTCGACAGCGCTGCCGTCATCCATGGCCATAAGGCCACTTTCCAGCTCGACGAGCAATTCCTCACATTCCTGGAAAAAGGTCTGCCGGAGTTCAAGCATCGGATCCATGGATTTGCTCTCTTCTCTGTTTTATGCAGCGACGCGCCGAATGGCGTCGACTAATTTGTCTTTATCAAAGGGTTTAACGATCCAGCCTGTAGCGCCGGCTGCGCGTGCGCGCTGCTTTAAGTCCGCGCCGCTTTCCGTTGTCAGTACAAGGATCGGCGTCGCGCGATGGTCATCTGAGCGGCGTACGCCCTCAATAAAACCAAAACCGTCAAGCTTTGGCATGTTAATGTCTGTAATGATGACATTCGGCGCCATGCCGCTAAGCACCTCAAGCCCGTGCTCGCCGTCTTCCGCAAGCGATACGTCAAAACCGGCGTCGCAGAGTGCAATACGGAGCATGTCGCGCATGGTTCTGGAATCATCGACGGCAAGAATTGTTAAAGTCATGCATCAGCTCCGTTCATTTGGTTTTCACCCAGCTGAACCGCCAAAACCCCAAGACCTTCCTGAAACTCGGGAGAGCTGTCGGTGATAGACAACTTAAGACCTTCCGCGGCCCAGGTTTTCTCGGCTGAGAGCAATACTTGAGCGCACTGCGCGCCAAGCCGTTC
This sequence comes from Hyphococcus sp., assembly GCA_021776335.1. Taxonomy (GTDB): domain Bacteria; phylum Pseudomonadota; class Alphaproteobacteria; order Caulobacterales; family Parvularculaceae; genus Hyphococcus. Next base: position 377,937 of record JAJFGB010000009.1, on the reverse strand, counting down.
AACATTGGATGCATCAATTTCAACGTCAGCGCCGCGCCGTTCCCTAAATTCACCGGCAAGCGGCGTAGCGGCGCGTAAATCCAAAACAGAATCGAGCACAATGGGTTGCGCTTCAGCGGCTTCGCTTTTGGCTGGCGCTTTGGCGGTTTTGCGTTTGGCAGCCGCTTTTTTGGCTGGCGCTTTAGCGGTTTTGCGCTTTGCAGCTGCTTTTTTTGCTGGCGCTTTGGCGGTTTTGCGTTTTGCAGCCGCTTTTTTTGTTGGCGCCTTAACGGTTTTGCGCTTCGTACCCACTTTTTCGCCTCCGTCTTGTGCAAGAGATCGCTGTTTTAAAACTATCGACCAGCTTAATCGCCGCTTCACGCGGAGACTTTGCTGGAAAACTGCTGCGTCTTTGACGAAAGCGGTCTATGTTTGGTGAATGCGTATCTCGAGACTTCTGGCCGATTCTCAGCCTGCGTCCGATTCCTGAAATACAAAATCAAGATTACCGATCTTCGTTAACAAAGAATGATTACCGCCTGCTGATCAAATTAGAGGCGTCTGTTTTTTGGCGAAAAATCTCGCGAACGAAACAGTTGCAGTGCTTGCCGATAGACAAAAATTCGGTCAGTGAAAATTTCGCCCCTTTGGCAAAACGCGGGCATTGCGGGGATGCCGCGGCGGATCTGCGGCCAGTGATTGGAATACCGGCGTTTCCTGTGTTGTCATCACCGTCATGAGATCACCTGTCAAATTGACCAGGCGCCCGGCAATGACGTGAATAACGCCCTGCTCTTTCTGCAACACGCCCCTGACAGCGACCATGCGCGAGCCCAGCACAACACGCCGGAATCTTTCATAGATTTTCGGCCAGACAATAACGTTGGCGATTCCGGTTTCATCCTCCAGCGTCATAAAAATAACACCGCTGGCGGTTCCCGGCCGTTGACGCACCAGAACGAGGCCAGCGACTTCGACCTGACGTTTATCGGGATGATCGCGCAGCATAGCTGCCGTGATCACTTTTCGGGCGCGCAAATGATCGCGCATAAATGATACGGGATGCGCCTTAAGGGAAAGACGCAATGCGTCATAATCCTCAATCACATGTTCGCCCGGCAATAATGCGGGGAGCGTGACAGCCTGATCTTCCTGAAGCGGCGTCGCCATATCCGGCGCCCTGTTCGCTACTTGCGCAAAGAGCGGCAAATCTTCGACCGCAGAGGGCTTATCCAAGTGACCACTCAAACCTTTGATCATCCAAAGGGCGTTTCGCCGATCGAGCCCCATGGAGCGAAAAGCATCGGCATGGGCAAGACGATGCAACGCCCGCATGTCAGCGCCAGCGCGGATATAAAGATCGCGCAAATTTTGAAAACCGTCACCGCGGGCGTCGATCATTTTCTGCGCAGCGGTTTCGCGCAACCCACCGACCTGACGCAAGCCAAGCCGCAACGCAAAGAAGGCTTTTTTTCCATCACCATCACCCGCGCTGCTTTTTTCAAGCTTATGATCCCAGTCGCTGTGATTAATATCTGCAGGCAGGACGTCGCCGCCATGATCGCGGAAGTCGCGAACAATCGACGACGCGGAATAAAAACCCATAGGTTGTGAATTTAGCAGCGCGCAGGCAAAAACATCAGGGTGATGGCATTTAAGCCAGGCGGACGCATAGGCCAGAAGCGCAAAACTTGCTGAGTGACTTTCCGGAAAACCGTAATCGCTGAACCCCTCAATCTGTTTGAAGCACCGCTCGGCAAAATCGAGCGTATATCCGTTTCCAATCATTCCCTTAATGAATTTTTCCCGGAAATTGCCAATGTCGCCGGTCCGGCGAAAGGTCGCCATGGCGCGGCGCAGGCGATCTGCATCAGCTGGCGAAAACCCGGCGCCGACGATAGCGATCTTCATTGCCTGTTCCTGAAACAACGGTACGCCGAAAGTTTTTTCAAGAACCTTGCGCAAGCCTTCCGAAGGGTAGTCAACCGGCTCTAACCCTTGCCGGCGGCGCAAGTAAGGATGGACCATATCTCCTTGAATGGGTCCCGGGCGAACAATCGCGATTTCTATAACAAGGTCGTAGAAATTTTCCGGCCGAAGACGCGGCAGCATCGACATCTGGGCGCGGCTTTCAATTTGGAAAACACCGACCGTGTCAGCCTTCTGGATCATTTTATAAGTCGGCAAATCTTCCCGCGGCACGGTTGAAAGCTCGATATCGCGCCCGTAATGCGCCCTCAAAAGGTCGAAGGACTTTCGTAAACAGGTCAGCATGCCAAGAGACAGGACATCAACTTTAAGAATTTTGAGGGCGCTGAGATCGTCTTTATCCCATTCAACCACAGTCCTGTCTTCCATGGCGGCGTTAGCGATGGGCACAACTTCATCAAGAGCGCCGCGCGTCATGACAAAACCGCCCACATGTTGCGAGAGATGGCGTGGAAAACCGATGATCTGGCCTGCAAGGTTCAATGTTTGTGCAAGCTTGACGTCACTCGGATCGAGACCCGCTTCGTGAATGCGTTGTTCTTTTGGCGTTTTTGATGGCGAGCCCCAATTCATCGCCGAAAGGGCGTCCGTGACATCAGGCGAAAGGCCCATCGCCTTGCCAACTTCACGCAGGGCGCTGCGCGACCGATAGCTGATCACTGTCGCCGCGAGGCCAGCGCGATCACGGCCGTATTTTCTGTAAATATATTGAATGACTTCTTCACGTCGCTCATGCTCGAAATCGACATCGATGTCGGGCGGTTCGTCCCGCTCAGCAGAGACAAACCGTTCAAACAAAAGATCGACTTCCGTTGGATTGACCGCCGTCACGCCAAGGCAATAACAGACAACAGAATTAGCGGCCGATCCGCGACCCTGACATAAGATTGGCGGCGTTTGCGCCCGTGCAAAACGCACAATGTCATAAACGGTGAGAAAATACGGCGCGTATTGAAGCTCCGCAATCAACCGCAATTCATGAGCGACCTTTTGGCGGACGTCGGCGCTGATGCCTTCAGGGAAACGGCCCTTGGCGCCGATCCAGGTTAGCCGTTCGAGTTCTTCCTGCGGGCTCGCGCTCTCACCATTCGGCTCATCGGGGTATTCATAGGAAAGGTCATCAAGAGAAAACCGGCATGCACCAACAATCTCGCCCGTCCGGAAGACAGATTCTTCGTAACCGGCAAATAAACGCAGCATTTCCTGCGGCGGCTTTAAATGCCTCTCCGCATTCTGCTGCAGCCGGAACCCCGCCTCATCAATGGTGCAATGTTCGCGAATGCAGGTGAGAACATCTTGTAAAGGCCGGCGCTCGGGCATGTGATAAAGAACGTCATTGACCGCGACGAGCGGCGCCTTTGCCGTCGCTGACAGAGACGCAAGCGCCGCGAAGCGCGCGCGATCATTGCCCCGATAATAAGCACTCAAACCAAGATAGACAGCGCCGGGAAAAGCCAATGACAACCGGGCCAGCGCTTCGGTAAAACCAATATCAAATTCATATGGCGCCATAGCGATCAGAATCTGACCGCCACCCAAAATATGGAGGTCATCAAAATGAAGATGACATTCGCCTTTTGGCGCGCGGCGATTTCCGATCGTCAGTAATTTTGCCAGCCGCCCGTAAGCGTCGCGATCGGTTGGAAAACAAAGCGCCTCAAATCCATCAACCAGAATAAGCCTGACGCCGACAACCAACCGAATGCCAAGTTCTTTTGCCGCCACATGCGCACGCACGACGCCGGCAAGCGTGTTGCGATCAGTGACAGAAATTGCCGAAAGACCAAGCTGTGCAGCCCCCTCAACCAGCTCATGGGGGTGCGATCCACCGCGCAGAAAACTGTAATTCGTTGTCACGGCCAGTTCGGCGTAAGGGAGCGTCATCACGCAAACACGCCGTGAATAAACCAGCCTGGCGTGTCTCCTTCGCGATCATGCAAACCATCACGATACAGCCAGAATCGCCGGCCCGTCTCATCTTCTACGCGATAGTAATCTCGCGTTTGCCGGCTTTCGCCATCGCTTTGACGCCACCATTCAGGCGCGATGCGCTCGGGGCCGTCAACTCTCGTGACGCGATGAGAAACGCGCCGCCATTTAAACCTTATGGGCGGACCATCGGGCACCTCAGCAATTGTTGCAACGGGCTCAGGCGCTGAAAACATCAATACAGGTCGGCCAATATGATCGCCGCTCTGTAACGTGTGCGTATGATGTTTCCAGTCATGCCGCCGGGCGGCATGAAGCGCAGAGCGAAGCTGAACGGCCCTTTCAGGAAGATAGCTTTCATTGGGCGTATAACGCGTTACATTTTTCGCCCCGAACCGGTTCACCAGGCGATCAAGCAAGCGTGGAAGATCATCAGGATTTTCCCGCCTCGTCTTTTCGTTTTTTAAAATGCTTTGATGCGGAATATATATTTCCACATTGAAAGCGCTGAGCACCGCCGATTCAAACCCAAAGCCCGTATGGTCTTTTATCTTATCAAGGCGTTCACACAAAAGTTGCGCGAGGTGGCCTGCATCGCGACTTAAAGCGAGCGCGCTTGTTTGAACCTCAAGCGTCTCAACCCACCCATCGACCCTATATAGGCTCAACACAAGTTTCCGTGCGCCCATGCCGGCGCTGATGAGTTTGGCGCCAAGATTTTCAGCAAGGCGGGCAATGGCGTATTCAATCGCAGAGGTGGTGATGATGGGTTCCACAAAACGGCCGTCCACGCGATAAACAGGCGGCGTCGATAACGGAGAGAAACTTTCATTTTCCCGGCCAAAAGCCTGGTCGAGCCGCGATACAAGTTCGGGCCCGAAACGCGCCGCCAAAGGCGCACGTGGTTTACCGAGAAGATCGCGAATTTGCTTCAAGCCAAGCTTTGAAAGCACCGCCACAAGTGATGGCTCGAGACGCAATCCCGCCACAGGCAACGGCGCCAAATGATCATGAAGTGTTTCCCGCGTCATGATCACCCGCGCGCAAGGTGCATAACGCGCCGCCGCCCAGGCGGCGCCAATTGTCGGTCCGATAGCGAGTTTTGCCGTCAGGCCAAAATCCTGTAAGCGGCGCGCTATTTCCTTGAGCATCACAGTTTCTCCGCCAAATAGATGGGCGCATCCGGTGATGTCGACGTCAATTCCATCCGCTGCGTCATCACGCGTATACGGACTATAATGTTGAAGCCACAATGTCAGTTGCCTCAGCGCCGCGCTGTCTCCCTTCGGATCTGCTGCCTCGACTGTCAGCGAGGGATACATCGCCCGGGCGTCTGAAAGCGGCATGCCGGCATATAGCCCGGTTTTTTCAGCCGCTTCATTGGTTGCCGTGACCCGCAGCCCATGTGCAGACGCCGCGGACAAAACGAAAGGCACAGCTTCATGAGGCTGCAGCCCATCCCCGCCAGGCTTGATCGCCAGGCGCCGCACCCGGTGTTCGATCGGCCAACGGGGAATCCAAACGGAAAGAAAACGCCTCATAATCCCATCCAATGCGCCAACTCCCTGACGCGCCTCTTTTTGATTTTGTCAAACTGACCCGCCATTGCGGCTTTTCGAGCCTTGGTATGCGCATGCCTGGCCAGGCGCGCGCTTCGCTTGGCGCTGCGGCAACAGACCATCGTGTCTCGGCAGCTGTTGAGAAATCCGCATCATGTTGATCGCGCAGAAGAAGCGCCGTCGCGCCAGTTTCCGACGCGCGCATGGCAAGGCGGCGGCTGGCAGTGAAGTCATAGATGCGATCATTGCCGGGAAGAACGCCAATGACCGCTGAGATCGCTGCGTTTTCCAACCCCTCCTCCAGGGCCCAGAGCACATTCTGGCTTTTTTGAACCTTCACCTGGATCAGCCTGTCAGGGTCACACCCATAGGCGGCAAGACCAGGTGGATAAAAGGCGCCTTCGCGAAGCTGCTGGAATGCCGGCACCGCAAGCAAAACCACACCAGTATGTATGCGAAGTATTTGCGTCAAAATCCCAAAGCAAAACCCGCTAAGTGCTGAGAAATCGCCATAGGACGCCGGCAAAAATTCATGCAGCGCACCCAGTCCAATGCCGCCAGGCGCCATGGCGCTGTCAAACCCGCCCTCGCCCAGGGAAACGGCAGGCCAGGCTTGCGCGCCCTGGCGTTCCTGCGCCGCAATGGACTGGCGAAGTTTATGAATGTTGCGCTCAGCGTGCATGACGACCATAGGCGCATGAGGCGCAAAGCGGACAGGCATCGCATGCAGGATCTTCATGGGTGCAATAGGTTCTGCCCAAAGACTGCATCAGAACATGGTGATCTTCGACATCATCAGCGGTCCAGTTCTGTGGGATTTGCCGCGCCAGCAAACGGGGCGCCGCCGCAAGGTTTGCATTCTTTGGAATAAGACCGAGCCGTCGCGCCGCGCGCCAATGCGCCGTATCAACAACCAGCGCAGGCTTGTGCAAAGGGCTGAAGTTTAAAATGGCCGCGCTTGTTTTAGGACCAATCCCGGGCAAGGCTTCGAGCCATGCCAGCGCCGCATCCAAACTCCATGCATCGAGAAAGTTCAGACTTAACTCACCACGCCGATGTTCAACCTGATGCAACGCCTGTGGAAGAAACACGGATTTGCGTTCTGCAAAAGTGACCGGGCTTATCATCTGTTCAATATTGCCCGAAGGCGTTCGCGCCAGTTCTTCCCACCGCGCATAATTGTTCGCCAGCCTCTCAAAGACCCTTTTGGCAATCCTGTCGCGCGTTCTGGCACTGAGCATGGTCAGCACCATCTGGCTGACCGGATCGAGGCGAAAACATTCTGGCGGTTTGCCAAATACGCTCAAAAGACGCCAATGGACCCCGCTCAGCCTGTTATCCGACATGAAGGGCAGAAAATATTGCATGCCCCATTCAACAGAACAAAGCAAGAACATGTCAAGCCAGATTCAGCCGAAATTTTCTACAGCCCAGCTTTTATAAGGGTTTTTTGTTACCACCGGCCAAGTCGCGGCTTCAGCACCGACATAGTCCCGGAAAAAGCAGGCTGCCGCGCGTCAGGATTTGTACTCAGCGACCGGTTTTCCCAACACATCCATATTCGGTGCAATACCAAGGCCTGCTTCGTCCGAAGCGATCATGTGACCCGATACACGCTGTGGCGCGCCGGTCGCATTTTGAACAGTGACATAACTATTGAAGTCGGTTGCTGAAAACCGCAGCGCCTCCGGCGTCGAATGCGCCAGATGTGCAATCGCGGCGGTGATGATGTCACCGCCCCAACTGTCTTCAATGGTCATCGGTATATTCAGCGACACACATATATCCCGGATCAGGCGCGCTTTTGTCAGCCCGCCAACTTTGGAAATTTTTAAATTGATGGCATCCATTGCGCCATCAGCATGGCCGCGCAGCAAAGCATCAACGCCGGTAATGTTTTCATCCAGAATGAAGGGTAAAGATGTTCGGCGTCTGATCGTCAGGCAATGCTCGTAAGATCGACAAGGCTGTTCGATATAGACGTCCCGATCACGAACAGCATTTACAACCCTGATGGCATCGTCAACGCGCCAGCCGGTATTTGCATCGGCAACAAGCACTTCTCCGTCCGTCAATGTTTCAGCGGCTGCGTTGATCCGCGCGATATCGTCTTCGGGTTTACCACCAACCTTAAGCTGAAACTTTGTGTACCCGTCCGCACGATGAGCGGCGACATTTGCAGCCATTTCATCAGCCGGCCGTTGGCTGATCGCGCGATAAAGCGCAACGCTTTCGCCAAACTTACCGCCCATCAAAGCGCAAACTGATTTCCCGGTCGCTTTGCCAAGAAGATCCCAGCACGCCATATCAATCGCGGATTTGACGTAAGGATGCCCTAACAACGCTTTGTCCATAAGCTGGTTGATGGGTCCGATAGCCGTCGGGTCTTGTCCCAGGAGCGTTGCAGAGAGTTCACCGATCCCGGCACGAGCGCCTGGGCCGAACGCGGGCAGGTAAAACGGCCCTAACGGGCAAATCTCACCGTACCCCACATGACCGTCATCGGTAATTAGCTCAACGACAGTGCTGTCAAACACTTCAACAAACTTGCCCTCAGACCAGGAATAGCGACCCTCGACCAGCGGCAAATCCACCTGGTAGACTTTGATTGCGACAATCTTCACGGCGTCTCCGGTCCCGTCTGAACTGTTGTGAACACACAAGCGCGTGCTGAAAAATTCAACTTAGATCAATAGTGGCCGATTACCGCGCAGCAAATCAAGCAAACTGTGACACCCTACCCCGCGGGACATAACCGCGCCGCACAGATGATGCTCAAAAAAATATCATGCGCCCAAATAAGCCGTCTTAACCGTTGTATAAAACTCCGCTGCATAGCGTCCCTGTTCGCGCGAGCCGAAGCTTGATCCCTTCGCGCCGCCGAACGGCACATGATAATCGACGCCCGCCGTCGGCAGATTGACCATGACCATACCGGCGCGGCTTTCGCGCTTGAATTTCACCGCCGATTTCAACGACGTGGTGCACAAGCCGGCGGAAAGGCCAAATGCTGTATCATTGGCGATAGCGAGCGCTTCTTCAACATCGCCGGCCTTAATGGTCGTCGCCACCGGACCGAAAATTTCTTCCTGATTGACGCGCATGTCATTTCCAGTATCGGCAAAAAGCGCCGGTGTCATATAAAAACCCGGCGTTTTGCGCTCAACAATATCGCCGCCACAAACAAGATCAGCGCCCTCGCTCTTGCCGATATCAAGATAGCGTGCATTTTGATCGAACTGACGTTGATCAACAACGGGACCGATTTGCGTGCCCTCATCAAGCGCGTTGCCAACCGTCAGGCTTTCAACCTTCGTTTTCAATGCGTCAACGAACTGATCGTGCACCGATGCTTCAATAATCAACCGCGATGAGGCAGTGCAGCGTTGTCCCGTGGAAAAATAGGCGCCGTTCAACGCGCAGGCGACAGCGTTGTCCATATCTGCATCCGCCAGCACGATCAGCGGATTCTTGCCGCCCATCTCAAGCTGAAATTTCGCGCCGCGCGCGCTACAGGCCCCAGCGACAGCAGCGCCCGTGCCCACCGACCCCGTAAAAGAAACGGCGTTAACGCGTGGATCATCAAGCATGGCCTGACCAACTTCCCGGCCGGCGCCCGCAACCAGATTGAAAACGCCCTCAGGCAAACCGGAACGGGAAACAATTTCGCTAAGCGCCCATGCGCTTCCCGGCACAAGCTCAGCGGGCTTAAAGACGACTGTGTTTCCATAGGCAAGCGCAGGCGCAATTTTCCAGGCTGGGATCGCAATCGGAAAATTCCACGGCGTGATAATGCCGACAACGCCAACCGCTTCCCGGCTAATCTCAATCTCAACGCCCGGACGCACTGACGACATAAACTCGCCTTGAATGCGCAGCGCCTCGCCAGCGAAGAACTTGAAAACCTGCCCGGCACGCGCCGCTTCTCCGATCGCTTCAGGCAGGGTTTTGCCTTCTTCCCGCGCCAGAAGACGCCCTAACTCTTCCTTGCGGGCGAGAATTTCCGTCCCGATAGCGTCAAGACTGTCAAACCGTTGTTGAATATTGCTGCGCCGCCAGCTTTCGCTTGCCGCTGATGCAGCGGCAATGGCTTCCTCGGCCTGCGCTTTGTCTGCACGCGCATAGTCGCCGATAATATCATTGGTGTCGGACGGGTTGATGTTTTGAATCTGAGCGGGTGATGACACCCATTTTCCGTCAATGTAATTTTGAAAATCCGACATATCTGTCTCCGATTATGTTTTAAATGAAACTGTTGTTGAAACGAGCGGGCGAAAATGGCGCGTCAGGAATATGAACGGGTCTTTTATCCAGCATTTCTGCAATGAGTCGACCCGTCGCGGGCGCCAGCATCAAGCCCAACATGCCATGGCCAGTCGCGATGAAAGCGTTGTTAAGCTTCGGGACGGGTCCAATGATCGGCAAACTGTCCCATGTCATCGGCCGCCAGCCAAACCATTCTTCCCGTGCGCCGTCCGGCGGGGCGGTGCGCAAATAAGCCGTCCCGCTCTCTTCGAGTTGACGCATCCTGTGCTGCGGCAGGCTGTTATCGAAACCGACAAACTCCATCATCGATCCGAAGCGCAACCCATCTGAAAATGGCGTAATCGCGACATTGCGTTCCGGCAATATGACGGATGTTTTCGGGCATTGGGCCGGCCGCGGCACGGTCAGTGAATAACCTTTTCCCGGAAGCACCGGTATCGAACACGCCAATTCCTTTGCAAAGCCGCCGCTTAACGCGCCGGCGGCAATGACGATGTCGTCGGCGCCATAGACGCCTTTTGACGTCGTCACACGCGTTATTTTACCGTCCGTTTTTTCCAGGGATTGAGCTTCGCAATGCTCAACAAATTCAACGCCTGTGTCGCGTAATCGTTGCACCCAGGCGGCCGCGAACCGGTCGGGGCGCGTCAGCGCGTCCTGTTCATAGAAATAGCCGCCGGCGAGATCGGGCTTCAGCGCTGGGTCAAATGTCGATAATGCATCGCCTTCAATCCGTTGCGCCCTTACGCCGAATTGGCGCGCCAGCATCGCGTCGGTTTTAGCAAAATCCTCAAAACCACGCTTTGACTTAAACGCGTAAAGCAGCCCGGAATGGCGCCAATCACAATCAAGCGTGCCTTGTTCATTGAGCGCTTCGAATTCTTTGAAGGATGAATCGAGTATCGATTTCAAATGTGCCGCGCCGTCAAGCATTCGCCGCTGTGTACAGTGCATAGCGAATTGCATCATCCAATTAATGAATGACGGTCGAAGTTGCGGCTTCACACGAAACGACGCTTTCGGATTAAACAGCGACAACATCGCGGTCTTCAACGCCGCCGGCGCATTCAACGGCAGGACATGACTGGGAATGATATGGCCGCAATTACCATGCGAACAGGCGCCCGCGATCGTACCTCTATCAAGCACCGTCACCTGTCGACCCGCTTGCGCCAGATAATGCGCACAGGCGATCCCGATGATGCCAGCGCCGATGATCACCACCGATCCGTTTGCATTGTTGCGGCTCATGCAATGCCGAGACGAAATGGATCGCCTTCCTGGAACGTCAACCAGGCCTCGCCACAAATATAGGCAGAACCGGTGATGGAGGGGATAATGCGCCCGGCCTCGTCATAGCGATAGGAGCCTGTAAAACGGCTGCCGACAATGCTTTCCTGAATCCAATCCTCTCCCGGCAACAACTTTCCGTCAGCTGCAAGGCATGCCAGCTTGGCGCAGGTGCCGGTGCCGCATGGCGAACGGTCATAGGCGCCGCCCGGGCAAAGAACGAAGTTGCGGCTGTCGGCGCCTTTACTGGCGGGCTCTTCAAAAAATTCGATGTGATCGATTTCGACGCCGCCCTCTCCCGTCACGCCAGCCTTGTTAAGCGCACGCCGGATTTTCGTCGATGCGTATGTCAGTTCCTGCACATTATCCAGCGTGAGCGCTGCGGGGGCGCCGTCGATCAGAAAAAACCAATTACCGCCCCAGGCGATGTCGCCAACCACTGGACCAATGTCGGGCACATCGACACTGACACTTTTTCGATATCTGTAGCTCTCGACATTTTCGATTCGCACTTCATTGGCATTGAGGAGATTGACTTTAACAACACCGACCGGGGTTTCGAAGCGATGCTCACCGGGCTCAAGGCGCCCGAGATAAGCAAGCGTCGCCGCCAACCCGATGGTTCCGTGCCCGCACATGCCGAGATACCCAGCTGTGTTGAAGAAAATAACGCCTACGGAGCATGTAGAATCATGAGGTTCGCACAACAAGGCGCCGACCGTCGCATCCGAACAACGCGGCTCTCGCACACACATCGTGCGAAAGTGGTCGAAATCCCGAGCGAACAGCGCGCAGCGCTCATCAAGCGGTCCGGCTCCAAGATCCGGCCCGCCTTCGAGAATGACGCGCGTCGGCTCGCCGCCCGTATGCGAATCGATCACTTTCATCGGTTGTTGTTCAGCTTTCCTTGCCCGGCCAGTTCGACCACCATTCGCGAAATTGCCGCCAGCTCTGCTCAATGAAAGCTTTCTGTGGGGGCGTCAGCGCATCCGCCGCATAAATCTGGTGTTCGTATTCCGAATGCCCCTCCAGCACCATCAAATGCTTGTAATAAAGCACAAGATCCGGACCTTCATCGAACGTGGAGAGCACATGGAGCGCATCATCAAGTTCGCGCGCGAACTGGCGCGCCTTTTGATCGCCTGCAGCGGCGCGCTCGCATAAAGTGACAAGGTGGAGCACTTCCCTGGGCAGCGCGTTGCCAACGCCGGTGATCGCGCCGCCAGCGGCGCAATTAACAAAACCATGAAACACTTGCGTGTCGACGCCGACCATCAAAATGACATCAGGATCGGCGGATGTGATATGTTCCGCTGCGTAGCTCAGGGATTGTGAGCCGCCAAATTCCTTAAAGCCAACGAGATTTGGATGGTCTGCGCGGATCTTGAAAAAGAGGTCCGCCTTGGTCTCAAAACCATAATAAGGGCTGTTATAGATAACCGCAGGCAGGTCCGGCGCGGCACTGAGTATTGCTGCGAAATGATGATGCTGCGCATGAGGAGAAACGCCGCGCGACAATACTCTCGGGATCACCATCAATCCTGCGGCGCCAACAGACGCCCCATGGCGAGCGAGCGCCGCGGCGCGCGCTGTGTTTTGCGCGCCGGTGCCGACAATGACGGGAACGCCTTCTTTGCAAAGCGCTTCGATGCCTTCCATGCGTTGTTCATCACTCAATAGCGGCCAGTCTCCCATGGAACCGCAATAAACAACCGCACTCATGCCGGCCTCAACCAGCTCTTTGCCTTTACGGGAAAGCGCATCAAAATCCGGACGACCATCTCCATCGCAGGGCGTCATCAATGCAGGCATACAGCCGGAAAAAACATTGGCGGGCGCGGTCATCAGCATCTCCTCGCAGATAAAATCATCAAAGGTCACCATCAATGCGGGCATACAACCGGAATATGCATTGGAGCACGCAATCATCAGCATCTCCCCCCGCAGACAAAATCAACAAGCAGCTCCCTATAATCCCGCTATCCCGCACCGTCTTGGCGCAAAATCAATTTGAAACTTGATTTTTTGCACAATAGATGAAAAACTATGGATGCGCGACTATAGGAGAAACTTACCTATCTATAAGGAAAACTGGCCAATTGAAGAGCTGTTTGACAGCCTTCCTGATATTGTGTTTTTTGTCAAAGACACTGAGGGCCGTTATGTTGTCGCCAACACCACCCTGGCGACGCGGTGCAGTATACGGGACAACGCAGCGCTCATCGGCAAGACCCCTTCCCAGGTGCTTGGCGCATCCCTTGGGCGCAGCTATGAAAAGCAAGACCGGGAGGTTTTGAAAACCGGCGAGCCGATCCTCAACCAGCTCGAACTCCACATGTACCCGAACCACTCGATTGGTTGGTGCCTGACCAACAAGCGCGCCCTGCGCGACGACCAAGGCAGCGTAACCGGCATCGTCGGCATCTCGCAGGATTTACGCGCGCCGGATACAAGCCATGACGATCACGCGCGGTTAAAAGCCGTCACAGATCATATCAACAAGCATCTCGGCGACGCCCCGAATATAAAAACGCTTTCTGCAATTGCCGGGTTGTCGCCCTATCAGCTTGATCGCCGCTTCCGCCGCATATTCGGCCTGTCCACAGGACAATGGGTTCTGAAACAACGACTTGATCTGGCGCGCCGGCAGTTGCTGCAATCACCCATCGCGATTGCAGAGGTTGCACTCAATGCAGGCTATCGCGACCAGAGTGCTTTCAGCCGGCAATTTCTTCGCGCGACGGGGCTAACGCCGTCGGCGTTCCGACGCGCACGCGGCCGTGACGCCCCCCTTTTGTAAGTCATTTATTTTTCTGCGCCGCCCCCTCGCATATAGCGCCTCCTTTAGTGAGCAGGTAATGCTCACTCTTTCGGTCTCAACGCATCAATGATTTTTGCACTTACCCAGTAGATATCCACATTGTCATTTTCTGGGTCTACGCCCCTATTGAACAAGATGTATTTGCCGTCGGGGGTGACGCTGGCATAGGCATCCCATTTGTCGGAGTTCACTTTGTCGCCCATATTGATAGCAGGGCCCCAGGATCCGTCTTTTTGGCGGAAGCTGATATAAAGGTCGGATTCTCCGAAGCCGCCTTCCCGCTCACTATCCCAAATCAAATAACTTTCATCTGGCGCGATGAAGGGGTGGGCTGTCCATTTGCCTGTGTTGACCACCGGGCCCATCTCTTTGGGCGCCTGGCGCTTGCCGTCCACGAGCGTTGAAATGCGGATCACATCGCCACTTTTATAATCATCAAACACATAAGTGTCTCTCGCTGACGCCGTCAGACGCATAATGCCCCAGTCCTCACGCTCAAACATGGGCCCCAGGCTTTTTCGCTCTGACCAGCCGCTTGCAACACGCTCCTTGTAACCTTCCGCCATATGCATGCGCTTGCCATCAGGCGAAAATGTCACTTCACCGTCCCGCGTGAACTCGATATATTTTTTCCAGATATTATTTTCCTGGCGGAAGCCGAAAACGGTGGGCCGAGTGTAATTGCCGCCCCTTGTGGTGAAGTAAAATTCATCCATGCCGGGTGCAAAAACGCCTTCGAGTTCCCAAGCTTCAGTGGAGAAAATACCCGGCGCAAACGCCTCTGCTGTCATGCCCGGGGGCGTTTGCCCCATATAGGGTCCTTCAAGCTCTGGAAAATCCCGGGCGTGGCTACCGCTTGTGGTTGCCAGCGCTGAAAAAACCAGTCCGATAAAAGCAAAAGCAGATTTCATCTTTTTGTCTCTTTATGGTTTGGGTCTGAGCGTTTCAATGATCTGCGCATCCACCCAGAATGTATCTGTATTGTCTGGGCCCATATTCCTGTTGAAGAAAAGATATTTACCATCTGGCGTCACGCTCGCGGCAAACTCCGACGCCTCTGTATTTATCGCAGCGCCCATTTTGATAGCCTCACCCCATGAGCCATCTTGCTGTCGGAAACTGATAAAAAGATCAGCATTACGAACGACGCTATCTCTTTGACCATCCCAGATGAGATAGGACCCATCTGGTGCAATGAAGGGATGGGCATTGTATTTTCCTGTGTTTATCTCTTTGCTGAGCGGATTGGGCGCTTCACGCTTGCCGTCTACCAGCCGTGAATATCGAAGAACACTATCTCCGTCATCTGAACCTACCTCGTCAAAATAATAGGTTTTTTTGGATGACGACGTCATGCGCATAATGCGGATGTCTTCGAATGGTCCTCCAAGATTTTTTCTCTCTGACCAGCCATCCCTGGTACGCTCCTTATAGCGGCGGCCCAAATGCATGATCTTACCGTCGGGCGAGAAAGTGGGTTGGCCCACTCTGGGTCCCAGGACAGTCTCGCGCCATCGATTATTTTTATTTTGAAAAACAACAAATTCTTGTTTTAAATTTCCCTCAACCTCTACCTCTCTAATAAAATAGATCTCTTTCATGTCAGGTGTGAAAGCGACGCCATATTCCCACCCCTCTGTCGAAATGATACCGGGCGCAAAAACTTCAGGGGTTAAACCCGGTGGCGTTTGCCCGAGATAGGGGCCTTCGAGCACGGGGAACTCCCGGGCATGGCTGCCGCTACTCATCATCAGCACAGAAAGTAGTGAGAGCATTGAGGCACAAACACGCTTCATAATTTTTCCTAATTTGATTTCAGTAGGCGCTACGCGCGTGGGACTGGGTTTACCCCGCCACCATAGCTTAAGAGGCGGGATTAATCCCGCCCTACGGCGATAGCCGTTGCTGTTTGCATTCCTGTTGATTTTTTTGTCAGGCGGCATGCCCCCTAAGCCTCACTAATTGTATTTAGAGCTTTCATTCAGAAAATGAAAACTTCCCCCAGGTCGCCTTATCGTCAGCTACTGCTTTTTCGGGGTAAAAGAATTCTGCTCCAGAGTTACCTTCGTGATTAATGGCGCTTACGCCAAACATCATATTCCAAGTGTTACCCGAAAATTTTTTGCGTAACACCTGGACTTGCCTGTGCGTTCCTCTTTCGAATTTAGGATCCTTTCTATTTTCGGGATCCTCAAGCCCAGAAAAGGGCACCCAGAATCCAGCATAGTCTTTGAGCTCCCACTTGCCGGATGCCTGTTCCCATCCTTCCTCTGTGAGTACACTTTCTCCCATTTGAGCGGAGAGATGAAAATGGTGGAGTTGGCCAGTTTCTGCATGTTCTATGTAAAGATCTAAGACCGTGTAGTCTTCCGCTTTGCCTTTGGCGCAAATGTAGAAGGAGTCTTCATCCTGCATGAGATAAATGGAAGCCTGCGCTGGCAGCTCGATCTTTGTTGCTGCTTCCCATTCATCGTTGCCACAACGGCCGTCCAATAGTGCTGCTTTGTTGGTTGGATTGATCGCGATGGTTTCGAAAGCACTGGCCTTAGTGGCCAGGAATAAAAGGGAGGCGCTTAATAGCAGCAGTTTTGACAAGTTTTGCATGGGATTCCTTAGGTGGTTTCAGGTTTGGCAGAAGCGGCCTGGTTTTTGCACATTTATGTGTCGATTTATAAGTGGATATCAGCCCTTGTTATGCAGCGACCGGAATTTGCTGCAGCTGATGAAACTATCATCTTGGCCATAGCTACCGCTGCTCATCATCAGTACAGAAAACAACAGCGCCACTGAAGGCAAAACAGGTTTCATGATTGCTTATCCGTGTTTGTTTTGAGGCTTCCAATGTTTTAGCGATAAAGACGTAATTTCAATCGGCCAGCGGTCACCTGGCCGTTATTAATTTCTGGTGCTGTAAATTTGTATTTCTGTTTCGGAAAGCGCACGGGAGAAAACGTGTAGTTCATCAAGCACACCATCAAAAATCAGATTTTGATGGGCTGGCGAACCGGATACTGCCGCGCCAATCAGGCAACCGTCCGCTTCACGAAGCGTAGCCGGTCCCCAAACGGGTCCTGTGCCACCCTCGATCTCCTGTCCATCGATATAGATTTTAATGTTGTCGTTGTTTAACGCATCCCCTTCGGTGGCGGCAAGAACGGCGACCACACTGTGCCACGCGCCAAGCGGTGTTGTGTCTTTTTCCGTGGTCAGGCCATTGGCCTGAGTATCGGCAAGCCGGTATTGATTGCCCGTTGTTGTCCACAATACGTAGATGTCATCACATGAATAAATATGTTGATGCAGATTGGGGGTGTTGAGCTTTACCCACGCAGCAATGGTGAGCGGGCCGGGCAGATTCACGCTGTCATTTTCGGGAACATCGACAACATCCTCCAGCGTTTTAAAAATGCGCGCCTTCCCAAATAAGCCATCCGTTTCTTGCGTTTGTTGGACCTTGCCGTGATTTTGGAACGGGCCAAAGTCTTTTAGCATGCCATCATTCGTATAAGTTTCGAAATCATAAGCAGCCACAAGGCCGTCCGCTGATATTGCGCTTGAGCCGGTTGGGGTTTGATCTGAGATGCCCTGGTAGTTGTCCGGGCGGCTGCCCAGGTCGCTGTGTTGGCATGCAGCCAACGACATCAGGCTCAACGTTAATCCCATTATTTTTTTCATTACCAACTCCCTCGGTTATTCTTCTGTTCAAGCGCACTTGACGTACGCGATGTGTATTCGAAATCGTGATCGCATTGACGTTGCCCCTTTAACGCCCTCGCTTACAGGCGCGGCCTGTTATGGCCTGGGCCTGAGCGTTTCAATAATCTGCGCATCCACCCAGTAGATATCGACAGGAGGGTCATCATCGTTTGCGGATTTTCCCCGTCGATCAAAGAAGAGAAATTTTCCATCGGGTGACACACTCGGATAGTTTTCGGCACTGGCGGTATTTATCTTGTCGCCCATATTGATGGCAGGGCCCCATGCGCCATCGGCCGCTCGATAGCTGATATAGAGGTCAGATGTGCCATATCCGCCTTCTCTTCTGCTATCCCAGATAATGTAGGACTCATCGGGCGCAATGAAGGGGTGGGCATTGTATGTGCCGATGGCAAACTGCGGGCCCAGTGACTTTGGTTGTTCATATTGGCCGTCTATCAAACGTGAATAGCGCAGAGGCGTATCCAGTTCTGGGGTAAAGGTATCAAAATAATAGGTTCCGCTGGACGCCGCCGAAAGCCGCATGATGGCGATGTCTTTGAAAGGCGCCCCAAGGCTTTTTAGCGCAGACCAACCGGCGCTGGTGCGCTCCATATATTCTTTTGCAAAGTAGAGGGTCATCCCATCGGGAGAGAATGATCCTTCACTCACGCCTTGTTTGACATGAGCCTCTTGCCATTGATTATTTTTGTACTCAATGACAGTCAATACATTGTACTTGGATTCCTCGCCAAGTGGTCTCCGGATGAAATAAAACTCATTCATACCCGGCGCAAACATGCCCTCAATTTCACGATTTCCTTCTGTATTAACAATGCCGGGCGCAAAAACTTCAGCGGTTGAGCCGGGTGGCATTTGCCCAAGATAGGGACCATCTGGAATGGGAATATTATCCTGGCCATAGCTGCCGCTGCTCATCATCAGTACAGAAAACAACAGCGCCATTGAAGGCAAAACAGGTTTCATGATTCCATCCCTATTCAACAAACGCAGGTAGGATGGTTTTTGAAACCTGAGTCATTATTGTGTCTTCGCGGTCATGGCCGGTGATCACAATTGTTAGGTCAAGGTCGGCAACCACGATCACACGTTGTCCGCCGCCGCCCCATGCAAACGTGGCATTATAGTTTTTATCACCGACCGCTATGGGCGTTTGATACCAAAAATAGCCGTAACGGTAGGTGTCAGGCATCCAATCTTCAGTTGGTTTAACAAGCCCGCTGGTGGCCTTGGCGAGATAGTCTGCCGGAATAAACTGTTCGCCATCCCATTTGCCTTTATTGAGGACAACGCTGCCCCATTTGAGCATATCGCGAGATGTCATGCTCACCATCCAACCCGCTTGTGGCAGGCCGCTAACATGTGTCTCCCAGCTGTAATTTGTGATGCCCAATTTATCGAGGATTTCATTTTTGATGAAATCCTCGGCGGTGCCTGGCGCCACGGCGTCGATGACCGTCATCACCAACATTGGATTGTGGTTTCCATATAAATAGGTCTGAGACTCTGCGGTAATAGGCCCGCTATGCTCAAGAAGGGTCTGAACCAGACCCTGGCCCTTTAATGCAGCGGGGTTTTCCTGAAGCTCTTCCCATTTTTCGTCACTGACGCTAAGCCCCCCGTGCATGGTCAATGCCTTATGGAGTGTGATTTTTTCTGCGCCCTCCACAAGTTTTGTCCGGTCCAGGTCTTTCAGAAAACTAATGATCGGCTTATCCAGATCGGCCATGGTCAGATACCCGAGCTGGATAGCGCGGCCAAGCGCCAGGCTGGTGTAGGCCTTGGTGGCTGACGCCTGGCCGTGGGCCAGATTGATGCGACCGCGCTGGGTGTAACTTTCGAACAGGAGCTTGCCGCCCTGGGTGATAAGCAGGCTGTCGTATTTGCCGTGCTTGCCGTCACCGATCTCCTCGGCCAGCTTGACAATCATGGCTTTTTCGCCGCCGTCCACGCCCAATTCACCCACTGGAAGGGCGCCCTCTCTGGCCGCAGGCGCGGTGTCGATAAAGGCTTTTTCCAGGAGAGTAAGATCCCGGAATGACAACTCGGCCTCGGCCGCTGTCGCTTCCGGTGCGCTACTATCATTTTCTTCGGTATTTTCTGCGGCGCCTGCAGCGGCAAAGCCGCTAAAACCGCTAAATAAAGCGACGGCGATTAAACTTTTGAACGTCGACCTGATCATCATATTAAATTCCTGGAGCTTTTCATTAATTTGGATTTCTGTAGGTGAATTTGTTTTCAGTGCGTGTGAAGATCATTCACTTGTCAGCTGTGACAGCCATTTTATGCCGCGTATTGCGGCTTCGGGAAACGCGGTTTGGTGGGTGGAATCTTCAATTATCTCAAGCCCGGTAAGCGTTAAACCTGTCTGGCTTCTACGCTGCAACACTGACACAAAGTCTTCAACGAACCCGATCTCGTTTTCTTCCAATTCACCAAGCGACACAAAAACATTTACGTTGAGGTCTTTTTGCCGGGGCGCCATTTTGGCTTCAAACTCATCAATGTATTGCCCGCTTCGTTCACTGAAAGCTGGACTGCCAAAAATATAATGTTTGAATGTGTCCGGCTGCGCGAACAAAATATACGCGCCCAACTGTACCCCCAGGGAATACCCAAAATAGGCGCGTTCATCAGGATCTGCCCGGTAGGTGTTCTCGACAAATTTGATAACATCGTCACGAATGAATGACAGGTGATTGTCTGCCTGGCCTCTTGGCCGCGTCACATCTGTGTTCTTCACCAGCGAATAATCCCGAAACCTGCTGGCATGCGCCCTTTCATCACCGAGGTCTTTTTGCCAGGAGATGCCGACCAAAATAACATTTGGCATCAGATACTCTGTGGAACCGGACAGCATATCCATTTGCCAGATGGCGTCTCCCGTATAGATCACCGGGTATTTTACGTCGGTGTTTTCTTCATAGTCCTCTGGCAGTTTTATATAGAGCTCATATTGCCTGTCCGACTTTGTATCCCGGATAGGCACGACCTGTGTTCTCGGCATTTCGTATGATTTTTGTGCATATGATTCTTGTTCACTGGCCTCGGCGCCAATGAAAGGCGGTAAAAGCAAGAAAACCAAAGCAGCAATGTTCTTCATGATGTTCCCCGACGATTTTGGCAGAGATGTCTGCCTTGAGGGCGAAACCTCACCGCATCTATGCAACACATCAAAGGAATTGCGACGAACCGTTCCACTCACAAGCTAAAGCGTGTGGTTATGGCAGTTCTCATCTGGAGTGGATTTTGGGCTGAGCTTGAAGCCCGTCAAAAGTAAGCGCCCGACGCGAACATAATCTGAAGAATTTAACTCAATATTCCACAGTAGGTGTTGGTCAATTTTATTGATCGAATGATCTGCGATGCGGGTCAGGACGTCCGTAAGCCAGGCTTGCGGATCGACGCAATTGGGTTTGACGGCCTCGATGAGCATATGGGTCGCGGCGGCGGCGCCGCCTCGGTCTGATCCGACGAACATATAATTTATACGCCCTAACGCGATGCTGCCTACGGCGCGCTTGGCAGTATTGTTGTTTGTTCCATTGATCGCGATTGCAGAGATTGCACTCAACGCAGGCTATCGCGACCAAAGCGCTTTCAGCAGGCAGTTTCTGCGCGCGACGGGGCTAGCGCCGTCGGCGTTGCGGCGCGCGCAAGGAAGCGATGGTTGATCGCCTCCATAGAACGTTGTTCACCGGTTCCAGGCAGCGGCGAAGGACGAAAAGATCTCTGAAAAAGTAATGGTAGCGGGAGGTGGATTTGAACCGCCGACCTCAGGGTTATGAATCCTGCGCTCTCACCAACTGAGCTACCCCGCCAAAACCAAGACGCCGGCGTGGGAAACATGCGCCGGGAGCGCAGGCGTATAACGTGCGGCGCGAGGGCCCGCAAGGCCATCCTATTGATAAAGGCCGGATATCAGCTCCGGGCGGCAGATGTGGCGGCGGCCTCCTCACGATCCGGTTCCGGCGGGATAATCCGCGCCACAAGGCCGGTTTTTGGGAAAGGCGCAACGAGCACCCGCCGTACTGAATGCCAGCCGCCGCCGAGGAGCACCATCGCCCCGCCCAGCAAGAGCAGTGTCATCGCCGCGATCCAGGCGCCGCCGAGGCCGGCGCTGCCGAGGAGAGCGGAGATCGACGCCGCCGCCGACAAAAGGCCGGCCACAAGCAGTGCGCGGCGATTGATGAGCAGTGAGACGACCGCGAAGAACAGAACAAGCCCCAAAGTGAGCCCGGCCGTGGCGGTGGGTTCGCCGCCAACGGCAAATGGATTGCCGCGCAAATTTTGCGCAAACAGCCCGCCGCCCGTGACCATGGTCGTCATCGCATTGAAGATCAGCGGCGCTGCAAAGAAATGCAGCCAGAAACCATTGTCGGATAGCCGCGTGCGGCGCGCAGGATCTCGGGCATCGAAAAAGACGCCAAGAGTAAAAAGAAAGAGCCCGGATAAAAGTTGCAGCTTCCCGCCCAGCGACATCAAAAGCGCCTTATCCGTATAGCCAAGAAAAGCAATTGCGGTGACCGCGAGCGCCACGCCGCCAAGTCCCATGGCGAAAGGCAGTTTCATACGCAGATAATAAGCAAAGATCGCAATCGTCACGCCAGCTGAAGCGGTTAGCGGTAATAGCTCCAACTGTCTCGCCGCTTCATTAAAGCTCGCATAATCGCCATCGGAGAACATGGTCACGTAAGCAGCGATGACACCACCGGCGAAGAACCACACAAAACCGAGCAGGATAACAATTGCCGGCAAAAACAGCCGTCGCGTGCGAGCGAAAAATTCGGCGATCAGCCACATGATCGCGGCGTCTGCAAATAAAACGCCCGCCATCGTCCAGCCGGAACGCTGCACCTGCGCAAAGCTGTCAAACGACAGCGACTGACCCACAATGAGCATCGACACCAGGCCGAGACCGAGGCCAAACATCGCCAGCCCGATGCTGAGAAAAATGTCGTGAAAGTTCCGGATAAAACGGAGTTCTTCTTCGCCGCTCGGTGAACCGCCACGCCGGTCTTCAAGATCTCTTGCACTCATGCGCCGCCCCTCCATGTCACCCCGAGAGAAGCTTAGCGATTTGACGCGGGCGGCACAAATCCGGCGGGATCAGTCAAGCAACGCTGCTGCGTGATCGGCGATCGCAAGACATGTGGTCAGCCCCGGCGATTCAATGCCGTAAAGACCAAGATAGCCCGCAACGCCATGAACGGTTTTATCGGAGAAAGTGAAATCCCCCTCCTCGCCCGGTCCTTTGATTTTCGGGCGGATACCCGCATAGCCTGGAACCAGGCGCTCGGCATCTATGTCGGGCCAGAACCGCCGCGCGGTGTCGGCAAAAATATTGCGGCGTGCTTCGTCCACATCATAGTCATTATTCGATGCAACGAATTTTAGATCGGGCCCAAGCTTCCCCTGACCGCCGAGGTCGCGCGTATAATGAACGCCCTGACTGTCCGGCGATGGCAGCGGATAAATCAATCGTGAAAAAGGTGCGGCGCCGGAATAAGTAAAATACTGGCCCTTACCGAATTTCAATTGCGGGATTGTCTTGAGTGGAATGCCCTCTATCGAGTGCGCGACTTTATCGGCATGGAGCCCCGCGCAATTCACGACCGTCTTCGCGCGCAAAGTGATCGGATAAGCGCCGCCAAAATCAATCTCGATCCCGCCATCGAGCGCACGGCCGCCGATCACCGGCGATGACAGCGCCAGCGCGCCGCCTGCATTCTCAAGATCGCCAAGCAGCGCCAGCATCAGCCCATGACTGTCAACAATCCCCGATGACGGCGACAGGATCGCCGCGTCACAGCGGATACCCGGCTCGAGTTTTTGCGCTTCAACAGCATCGATGATGCGCAGATCGTCAACACCGTTCTTTTCCGCATTTTCCTTGAAAAACTTAAGGCGGGCGATGTCATCTTCGCCATTGGCCACCAGCAGTTTACCGCAGCGCTTATGATTGACGTGATGGCTCCCGCAAAATTCATAAAGCGCATCGCGCCCCTTGACGGCAAGGCGCGCCCGCATGCCGCCAGGATGGTATTGGATGCCTGCGTGAATAACTTCTGAATTGCGCGCTGAGGTTTCCGTCCCAAAAGCGTCATGCTGTTCGGCGACGATCACATCGCGCCCGGCCTTTGCCAGCGCACGGCCCACGGCCAACCCAATAACGCCGGCGCCAATGACAAGGGCGTCAGCGTTTTCGGCCACGAGCGGTTTAGTCCGTTGTCGCGACCCAGGTCGGATCATCCTGGACTTCGCGCTCAAATGTCAGAAAATCGTAATAGCCACAGCGATTTTGCGTTGGGAATTCACGGCAGATTTTCGGCCGGCCCTCATAGATCGTGCAGTTGCGGGTATCCTGGTCGAGAAACATGCAAGCCGTCACAAAATGTTCGTCATCGCGGTGACGCAAAACACGCGGGTTGGTCTTGTCGCCCTTTTTGGTGAACTTCTTTTTCGCCTGCTCTTCGGTGACGCCATGGTGCTTGGCAAGGCGTTTGATATCGGTCTTCGTCGTTGGAATATGGGTATAGGTGCAGCAATAGGCTGTACATTTCAGACAATCATATTTCAGCTTTTTGGCCATGACGCACCCCGAATAGAATTTACGAGCGCCGGTACTGAACGAAGTCGCTTAAGGTTGCAAGTTTATCGTACAAGGCCCGGGCCGTTTCGTTTCCGGTATCCGTGTGCCAGTAGACGCGGTTGTGACCCCGCTTATCGGCCTCGGCATAGACCGCCTCGATCAGTTTGCGGCCGGCGCCTGAGCCGCGCACCGAAGGATCGACAAAAAGATCCTCCAGATAGAGATACCCGTTCTCCGACCATGTCGTTGCATGAGGCAGTGCATGAACGAAGCCGATGATCTCGCCATCGCGTTCAGCGACAAAGCCAAAATGCGGCTCGCCTGTTAACAGGCGCTCGAAGAGGTTGTCCGTAACCTGTTGCGATAACTCGGTATTATAAAAGGAAAGGTAATCGGCCCATAGCCGCTGCCAGGCCGCTTCGTCGCTTTTCTCAAGCCCACGAACGACTGTCATGCCGCGGCCCTTGTACCGGCGATCCAGCCGCCGCCGAGGACGCGGGTCTCACCCGCATCCGGTGAGTAAAAGACACAAGCCTGACCGGGCGCAACGCCTTCTTCGGGTTCGGCAAGGTCGACCGCCCAGCCATTATCCCAGACAAGGCTCGCCTCTTTCGGCGGCCTGGTCGAGCGCACTTTAACCGCAAGGCGCGTTCCGGCGCGGGCCGCTGCTTCGCCATCGCCATCGCCAAGCCACGTGACTTCTTTCAGACGCACGCGCTCAACCAGCAGCGCTTCACGCGGCCCTACAATGACCTGCTTTTTTGCCGGATCAAGGCGCACAACATAAAGAGGATCGCCCGTCGCAACGCCGAGACCGCGCCGTTGACCCACTGTATAGTGAATGACGCCGGGATGACGGCCCATGATGGCGCCGTCCACATGAATGATTTCTCCCGGCGCAGCAGCGCCCGGACGCAGCCGCTCAACAACGCTTGCGTATTTGCCCTCAGGAACGAAACAAATATCCTGGCTGTCAGGTTTATCGGCAACCACAAGACCCAGTTCGCCGGCAATGCGGCGCACTTCTTCTTTGGGCAAACCGCCAAGCGGAAACCTCAAATAATCGAGCTGTTCACGCGTTGTCGAAAACAGAAAATAGCTTTGGTCTTTCGCCGCATCGAGCGCACGGTGGAGTTCAGGACCGGCCGGCCCGTCAACCCGGCGGATATAATGTCCGGTCGCCATGGCTTCGCCGCCAAGATCACGCGCGGTCTCCAACAGATCCTTGAACTTTACCTGCTCGTTGCAGCGCACGCATGGGATCGGCGTTGCGCCCGCAAGATAAGTATCGGCAAAGTCATTCATCACCGCATCGGTAAAGCGGCTTTCATAATCGAGCACATAATGCGGAAAGCCCATCGCCTCGGCGACGCGGCGCGCGTCATGAATATCCTGACCGGCACAGCACGCGCCTTTTTTCTGAATCGCAACACCATGATCATAAAGCTGCAACGTCACGCCAACGACATCATAGCCGGAAAGCTTTGCCAGCGCCGCCGTCACTGATGAATCGACGCCGCCGGACATCGCCACCACGACGCGCGCGCCAGCGGGCACGCCCAAGTCGATCCGGGGTGCATCGATCGCAGATATATCCATCAATTTGGTCATTTCGGCCGGAACATAGGGATTGCGCTGCACCGGCGCCACCCCGCCCTATTTCAGGATTGAGCCATTTCAGGCTATTGGCCGTTAAATGGACCAGCAAAATTACGCCCAGAGATTTCAGGAGGCCGCCGCCGCCGCCCAACGCGGCGATTTTGCCCGAGCCATCACGCTTGCTAACGCCATGCTGGCGGAAAACCAGAACGATCCCAATGCCCTGCAAGTTCTCGGATTGTGCCACGCGCGCCAGGGCCAAACCAACGAGGCCTTTGCCGCCTACACAAAGGCTGATGCGCTGGCGCCCAACCAGCCGCCCATCTTAAATTCACTTGGCGCGCTCCTGAAACAACTCGGTGATTATGCCGGCGCCCGCGCGGCGCTCGAAAAGGTCACGACGCTAGCGCCCGGCTTTACCGAAGCCCATTACAATCTGGCCTCAATCTACGCCGCCCTCGAAGATCACGACAGCGCCCGCAGGGCCTATGAACGCGCCATTGAAACCAATCCGCAACACGGGGAAGCGCTTGCGAAATATGCGCATTTTCTTGAAGCCGAGCATGATCTCGATAATGCGCGGCGCTTTGCTGATCGCGCTGTGACGGTACAGCCGGACAATGCCGTAGCAAACCTCACCCTGGCAGAGCTTGATGCGCGAGACGACAATCATGACGCCGTCGCAGCGCGGCTTCATCAATATCTGCAGGCCCAAAAGCCGGCCGCTGAAAACGCCGCCCTGCTTTGGGGGCGGCTAGGTAAATCGCTCGAAAAACTGGAGCGTTATGACGACGCCTTTGCCGCTTTCAAAATGGCGAACGACATTCATAAGGCCCATTACGCCCATATGGTCGCGCATGAACAGAGCCCGCGATCGCCGGAAAATCTCGCGCGCCTGAAATCGTTCTTTGAGACCGTTGATGTCACCTGTTGGACAAAGATTGACGACCTAAACGACAGTGATCCCATTTTTCTGGTCGGGTTTCCACGTTCCGGCACCACCATGCTGGATCAGATTCTAACCTCGCATCCAGACATCACCGTTCTGGAGGAAAAAGAAAACCTCGCCGATGCCTGGACCGATTTCATTTTGACAGCTGATGGACTTGAACGCTTGCCCGACCTGTCCGCGCACGCCATCAATCACTATCGGGACGCCTACTGGCGCCGAACGCGCGCCCATATGAAAACGCCCGGCGGGCTGGTCATCGACAAACTGCCCCTCGATATTGCGCTTGTTGGCTTCATCCATCGGTTTTTCCCGAAGGCCAAGTTTATCTTCGCATTGCGTGACCCGCGCGACGCGGTCCTGAGTTGCTTTCAACAGACCTTTGCCATGAACGCCGCCATGTTTCAGTTCCTTTCACTTGAAAAAGCGGCTGCTTACTACGATCAAGTGATGGGATTGGGCCAATTGTGCCGAGAAAAATTGCCGCTAAAGCTCCACACAGTGCGCTATGAAAATATCATCCAGGACATTCAGGGCGAAGTGGAGCCCTTGTTGAAGTTTTTGGATCTTGAATGGGACGACCGGCTTCTTCGCTATCACGAGCTAGCAAAACAACGTATCATTCGGACGCCAAGCGCAAAACAGGTCATTCAAAAACCCTATACCACATCGATCGGCAAATGGCGGCATTATGAAAGCGAGATGCAGGCGGTCCTGCCCCAGTTAAACAAATGGGCTGGACTGTTTAATTACACGCTGGATTAATATGCCTAGATAAAATTGAGGAGCGAAAGCTGGCTCGCCTGCGCCAGCGCACGCCCCGATGCTTCAATGGCGAGCTGGTCCTGATTGAGGCGGGAGATCACTTCGGCGATATCAATGTCCTCAATTTCAACCGCAACGATTTCTGCCAGATCGCGGCGTTGCTGATTGCGCTGAACGGCGTCGTCGGCCTGCGCCTGGCCGACGCCATTGAGACCAAGGTCCTGATTGAGGTTCGCAGCGAGTTGATCGAAGATCGCCACTTTGCTCACCAGGAAATTACGTTGCGCTGCTGTCAGATTCCCCTGAAACGGCCCCAGCGTTGTTGGCGCATTCGCCAAGTCCTGTAGTTCAACTAACAAATCACGGGCGACATCGCTTGCGCGCGGGCCGCCATTGATATTAACGCCCTCTTCGATCGCCAAAGACGTGACCGCGCCCTCTGTAAACAATGCATTGATTGACGACGCAGCGCCAATATCCGCAAGCGTTCGCGCGGCGACTGGCGGGACCGTCCCGTCATCGCCGCCAAAGACATAAACGTCGCCCAATTGAACATTCAGCGCGGTTAAAATACGTTGTGCTGTGGCCTCAAGGCCCGGCAGCAGCAATTCTGCATTTCCTGTCGCCAGTGTCTGGACAAAACTCTGACGGGTTTCGGCGATGCCATCCGCAATCGTCGTCAGGCTGGCTTCCTGGGTCTCAAGGCGCGTCAGTGCAATCTGACCAGCGTTTTCATATGCCGTCGCCCTTGTAAAAACGCCCTCAGCCGATAATAGCCGCAACGCATCTGCGCCATAACCGCCATAGGTCTGGAATTCTTTACCGCTTGAAAGCTGTATCTGGCTGGTTTGCGCAGCGCCTTGCGCGCGCTGAAACCCCTGTAACAACATTTGCTGTAAACCAATGTCAGAAATACGGTTCATGGCGCGTTCCTAGAGAATGTTGAGCAGCGACTGATAAAGTTCGTCGACAGCGGCGATAACACGGGCGTTGGCGTTATAGGCGCGCTGGAACAGGATGAGGTTCGACAATTCCTCATCAAGATTGACGCCGCCTTCAGAGGCAAGCCGTGTTTCAATTTCTGAGGCGAATGACGCCGCTGTTGCATTTGCATCAGTGGCAATGCGTGCAGCAGCGCCAATCTGCGTGACCGCCGTTGCAACATTATTCGCAGCGCCGCTAGTAGAGAGCGCCGCAAGCGCCGCGGCGCCGGCGCCATCATTGGCGCCGCCTGGTCCACCCCCGGTCGGCCGGGCCGCGGCAAACTGCGCCGGATCGCCAAGGATTGCCTGATTGACGAAAAACCCACCACCCGTTTCAGTAATCAGCGGTGTGGTTGTCGGGGCCGTTACCCCGACCGATGCATTGCCTGCATAGACGTTATTCAACTCCGTCGCGATGCCCCGCGCAGCGTTTTCAACGATCTGACGCAAAGCCGGAAGCTCGGTATTGCGCAGGGCAATGAGACCGCCAATCTCACCGCCGGTGATATCGCTATTGATATTGGCGGAAACCAAAGTCTGACCACCGCTCGCAGGATCAACATTCGACAGGCTAATGGCGGCCGAGCCGCCGCCAGTAAATCCCAGCGCCGCGTAACCGCCAGCATTCGCCAGCAATTGGCCGCTTGAGGTTGCAACCGTCACACGACCATCATCGGCGCGCGTTACGTTTATATCGATCAGTTTGGAGAGTTCATTCAACCGCGCATCTATTTCGTCGCCTGCGCCGTTGCTGCCTGAAACAATCTGATTGAGATTAAAGACCTCCTCAAGCAATGTATTGACGCGCGCCGTTTGTGACTGAAGCCGCGCATCCGCGGCGGTAATCTCGCTATCAACGGCGCTAAGTGTTCGATTGACAGCGCCAAATGCGGCATCAAGCGCGTTTACGGCAACCGCTTTCGCGGCCACCGACGACGGCGCTGCGCTTAACAGCGCCAAAGCCCCGAACGCCTCATCAAGTTTATTGGCAAAGGAAAGGTCTTCACCAGGCGTGCCGAGCGAAGCTTCAACCCGGGCAATAGCTTGCGCGACAACCGAGGTCGCACCCGCGTCTGACGCGCTGTCATAACCCGCGGATTGCAGAAACCGGTTGACGCCAGCACGGGTGATTTCGACACTGACACCGGCAAACTGCCCGGGAATGGCGTCGGTAACGAAAGTGGATTCCCGCCGGGCGAAGTTTGCCGTGTTGACATTGGCAATATTCTCCGATGTCGCAGCAATCGCACTTTGATTGGCAAAAAGACCGGATACGGCGGTGTTGAGGGCGACGGTCAAGCTCATGTGCAATGCCCCTTCGCCCAGCACTTCCCGGCCGGCAAAACTTGCCTGCCCGGTAAAAACACATGGTCAAAAATTACCGGGTTTTCCTGCCCGGTATTTCTATGCGCCAATATCTGCGCCGATTTCCGCATGATGAGCGCCATCCTTTCGCGTCAATGCGGAAGGTAAATTGCAATGGGTGCGCCAACCTCAACGCGCAGACGAAAAGCGTACTTCAGCGCGCGATCGGCGCCCGGCAAAAAACGACGCCTGCGGTAAATTCTGCAGGCTGATTTTTCCGCCAAAACACTGGATTCATTTTTTGTTATCCATCGCAACGCGCGTATTTCCTCATCGTAATCCTCTGGCCCGCCGCTTGCGATTACTTGCGCGCGAACAAAGCGAGCCACGGCCTTTCAATGATTGAAACAGTTGCAAATTCTGAAGCCGCGTCAGCCCAACAGGCAAAACCAGCCACGCGCGATGACACCGCCCCCGAATTTTCATTCTCAACGGCAATGATCGCCCTTGAAGTACGCGCATCGACGTCACTGACGACATTTGGCGCTACGCCCACGCAAGGCATGGTGGATCAAAAAACACAATCTGCATCCGGCGCGGGCGGTGAAACGCGCGCAGCCAGCCAAGAACCCTCTGGCGCAAACGTAACATTGAATGCGCATGACTCATCGAAACTGAATAAGGCTCATTTGCCGGAAAACCCGCCACAGAACGCCAAAGAAATGCCGCAACCGCCATTGCCGGCGCAGCTGTCACCCCCAGCCGCGCCGCTGATCGCCGCCGCATCGGCTGCAGCAATTACAGCTCAGTCATCCGCGCCAGCGCAGACCGCCCGGGTTGAGGCGACGACGCTGCGAGAGGCGGCGCTTGCAAAAACATCGTCACCGAAGGCCGCGCGTCCGGTTCAGCAGGCGCAAGCCTCAGCGCCCACGCAAAATTTTGCCCACTTTCTTGCAAAAAAGCTCGATAGCGGCGCCACCTCATTTGAATTGCGCCTCGACCCGCCACAGCTCGGCCGTGTGGACGCACACCTCACTGTTAGCGATGACGGCGAGGCCGTCATGTCTCTGCAATTTGAAAATCAGGATGCGCTCGATCTTTTTTCACGCGATGAAGCTGGCTTGCGCAACGCTCTTTCTTCATTCGGTCAGGATGTTGAGCAACACCAATTCACCTTTTCGCTTCGCGATAACGCTGATGAAGCGAAGACAGAGCTCAACCCCACAGTGATGACCGCTTCACAATACGAGCCTGTTTTTGCTGCACCGTTTTCGACCGGCGCCGTCGATCTACGATTATAAGGACCAACCTCATGGACGTTACCGCCCTTTCTTCTCCGGCAGCCCAACAACCGCAGGCGCTTTCGCAACTGACGGACAATTTCGATACGTTTTTGACGTTGTTGACGACGCAGCTGCGTCATCAAGATCCGCTCGAACCGCTCGATACAGAAAAATTCACCGAACAACTCGTCCAGTTCGCTTCTGTCGAGCAGTCAATCCAGACCAACCAGCATTTAGAGGCGCTCCTCGCGCTGCAAAGCGCCTCGGCAAGTGAAACTGCCCTCGCCATGGTCGGCCGCATTGCCAGCGTCAGCAGTGACGTCGCGACGCTTACCAATGAAGAGGCCCGCTGGACCTACAACCTACCGGAAAATGCCGGCGATATTTCGATCAACATTTTTGACACAAGTGGCGCTTTGGTTGCGACGCTCGCAGGAGCGTCAAATGCCGGCGCACATAAATTGATCTGGAATGGCGAAACCGGCAATGGCGGGCGTGCGCCTCAGGGCGCCTATCGGCTGGCCGTAGAGGCAACGGATATTGATGGAGAGCCTCTCTCTGTTGAGATTGCCGCGCGCGGCCGCGTCGACGCTGTCGCATTTGAAGATGGCGCTCCAGAAATCGAGATCGCCGGCCAGCGCTTTTCGCTCGATCTTGTTTCCCGCGTCGATGCAGATTTTTAGATTAATTACGGAGTTTATGAAATGAGCTTTTCCGGTGTTTTCGCAATCGGCCTGTCCGGCATTAATGCATTCGCGACTGGTCTTGAGGCGGTCTCCAACAATATTGCCAACACCCAGACAGCGGGTTTTAAACGGGCGCGAACAGACTTTTCGGACCTCGTTACAAATGCATCCTCGGGCGGCGGCATCAGCGGCGGCGGCGCAAGCGCGGTGAACCGCCAGCTTATCAGTGAACAAGGCGCTATTGCGCGCACCAACTCGGCAACGGATCTCGCTGTTTCCGGCGATGGATTTTTTGTGGTGTCTGAAAACGCAAATGGCAGCCCTGCGAATGAGCCATTTCTCTTTACCCGTTCCGGTGGGTTTGCCGCACAAGCCGATGGAACCTTGATGAACGATGCCGGATTTTTCCTTCGCGCCGCGCCTGTCGCCGCAGATGGCAGCTTCGCCATTGGCGGGCTCAACGGCTTGGAAACCGTCGATATCGACAATCTTCCCAGCCTGGCAGCGCCCACTTCAACGATTACACTGGCCGGTAATATCGACGCAAACGCGCCCATTGGCGCATCAATCACTCAGAATTTGCAGGTTTTCGACGCAGCAGGCGCAGCGCGCCAGCTTGCCTTTTCAATGACCAAAACCGGCGCTAGCCAATGGAGTGGTGACGCATCCTTCACTGATGGCGCCCAGGAGACAGTTGCAACCGGATCGCTCGTTTTCGGCGCCAATGGCCTCATCGATCAGGCCGCTTCATCATTTCCGTCAACACTCACAATTGCCGCAAATGCCGGACAAGCCATTGACCTTAACATTACATCCCTCAGTCACGCCGCGCGCGCAACGCAGTTTACAACTGCAACTGCTGATGGCGCAGCCTCAGGCAGCCTTACGGGCGTGGAAATCACCGAGGGCGGGCGCATCGCAGCTTTGTTCTCAAATGGACTTAGTCGTGACATCTACCAAATCGCTCTCGCGAATTTTGTTAATGCAGACGGGCTCGACGACGGCGCCTCGTCAACCTTTTCTTTAAACCCTGACGCAGGCGACCTCTCTCTTGAGATTCCCCAAACGGGACGCGCAGGCACAATAGAAAGCGCTGCGCTTGAAATCTCAACAGTGGATATTGGGCAAGAGTTCTCGACACTTATAGAAACACAACGCGCCTATTCAGCCAATACACGCGTTATTACAGTTGCCGATGAACTGTGGCGGACACTGACCCAAACTGCGGCATAAACGAAAAATTGTTCTGTATTGACACAATTTTCGCGGCCAATTTTTTCACGAATAATCAACCACTTATAGAAGCTTTTACCTTGACGCTTAGCCGTTTTTTAAAAGCAAGGCGGCTAAGGTCAGTGTCATCGTAGTTGCGTTCCAAGGGGATTTTAGCGCTCATGACTGTCGTAGCAAACACTGCCGCGCCGCCCGTCAAAAAAGATCCGTATGTAATCGGACCTGACGGCACGCCGCTGACTCTAAAAGACCTTCCGCCGACATCAACCAAACGCTGGGTCATCCGGCGCAAGGCCGAGGTCGTCGCAGCCGTAAGAGGCGGGCTGCTCACGCTTGAAGAAGCGTGCGAACGATATACGCTAACTGTCGAGGAGTTTTTGTCCTGGCAGAAAGCAATCGACCAATTCGGCTTGCCGGGTTTGCGTGCAACTCGGGTCCAACAATACCGGTAATCTCCTCTTAACTTCTGGGGGCTGTAGAAAGTCCGCGCGAATATCGCGCGGGCTTTTTTCTATGCAAGTTGGCCAAAGAAACGCTTTCTTTACGACAAAGGGGGCAAAATTTGCCGGGTGAGGAGGTCGTGGAGGTCACGACCGGGGAAATTTGGCAAATACACTGTGAACGAAATCATCAGTCTCGTCCGATCATTCGGCATTGCGCGCCTTGGCGTCGTTATTGGCGTTACTATCGGTGTCGCCGCTGCGCTGGCGCTCATTATTGCGCGTATCGGCACGCCTTCCATGAGCGTTCTATATGCAGATCTAAACTTCAGCGAGGCGCAAAGCGTCATCCAACGGCTTGAACAGGACGGCGTGCGCCACGAAATGCGCGATACCGGGTCTCTCGTCACTATTCTGGTCGACCGCGACAACGTCAGCGCGCAGCGCATCCGCCTCGCCAGTGAGGGCGTGGTGGTCGGCGGCGGCGTCGGCTATGAGATATTTGACGATAATCAGACCCTCGGCGCTACTTCATTTCAACAAGGCATCAACCGCCTGCGCGCCCTTGAAGGCGAATTGGCGCGAACCCTATCGTCGATCCATGGCGTAAGATCGGCCCGCGTTCACCTCGTATTGCCGGAACGCGAGCTTTTCGCGCGCGACCGCCAGATGGCATCAGCTTCGATTGTTGTTGATGCACCGGGCGGGCTCGACAGCCGCGCCGTGCGCGCCATCGTCAACCTCACCGCTTCCGCGGTGCCAGCCCTGGACGCCTCAAGGGTCACCATTCTCGATTCGGCAGGTCAGCTTCTCGCTTCCGGCGCCGAGGGCGACAGTGCCGACGCAATGAGCGGAGCCGTTGAAGACAAGAAAATCGCCGCCGAGGCGCGCATTCGCCGAAATGTTGAAGATATTATCGGCCGGATTGTTGGCGCGGATAATGTCCGTGTTGAAGTTTCCACCGAGATGGACTTTAGCCGCGTCACCGAAAGCGCCGAAATCGTCGACCCCGACAGTCAGACAGTGCTTTCCTCAACCACCATAGAAGAATCATCAAACAGCAATGAGCCGGGTATTGCGCAAGGCGTCACGGTTGGAAACACCCTGCCCGGCGCACAGCAGTTTACTCAGGGCGCCCAAGCAGCAACATCGGCACAGCAGCGAACAGAAGAAACGACCAACTACGAAATTTCAAAAACTGTCCGCAACGCAGTTATAGAAGAAGGCCTTATCGTCAAACGCCTTTCGGCGGCTGTGGCGATCAACGGCACAACGCAAACCGCAGTCGACGGCGCGCAAATCTATGCGCCACGCTCCCAGGAAGAGCTGGCGCTCATTGAAACACTCGTAAAATCCGCAATTGGCTATAATGAAGCGCGCGGCGATCAGGTTTCAATCGTCGGCATTCAATTCAGCCCATTACCCATTATCGATGCCGGCGCGCCGGTGGCGGCGCCTCAAACATTCGCGCGCGAGGACGTGATGCGTCTTGCCGAAATCGGCGCCCTGGCAGTGATTGCATTCGGACTGGTGGTATTCGTACTACGCCCAATGCTGGCAGCGCCGGAACAAAACCCGGTTCTCGCCGCACCGGTCTATCGCGAACCCGCAACAGGCGCGAGTGAACATCAAGGCGCCGCGCCGGCGCTCGCCTACGCCCCGGAGAACGGGTTGGAGCAACGCATCGATCTCGCCCAGGTGGAGGGCCAGGTCAAAGCGTCCTCAATCAAAAAAGTTTCCGAAATCGTAAAAGCCCACACAGATGAGTCCGCAGGCATTCTGCGTAACTGGATGCAGGAAGCATCATGAGCGTGAAAACCATAACAGATCCAGGTCAACTGACCGGCGCGGAACGCGCCGCCGTGGTCATGCTCTCAATCGGCGAAGAAAATGGAAAGCTGCTCTGGGAGAGCTTCGACGACGATGAACTGCGCGACATCACCCTGGCGATCACCAATCTCGGCGCCGTCACATCCGAAATTGTCGAGGGCGTACTCTATGATTTCGTTTCAAGCCTTTCAGCAACCGGTTCGATCACGGGCTCAGTCAATTCAGCGCGGCGATTTCTGAAAAACATTTTGCCTGAAGACAAGGTCGCAACGATCCTTGATGACATTCGCGGTCCCGCTGGAAAAACCATGTGGGACAAACTAGCCAATGTTAATGAGCGCACCCTTGCCGGCTATTTACGCAATGAACATCCACAAACCGTGGCTGTGGTTTTGTCCCGTATCAAACCCGAACATGCGGCAAAAGTATTGTCCGCACTGCCGGAGTTGATGGCCGAGGACATTCTCAACCGCCTGCTGTCGCTTGGGCCGGTTCAAAAAGAAGTTATCGACCAGATCGAGCAGACATTGCGCACCGAATTCATGGCGGCGCTGTCACGGGGGCATGAAAAAGACCCTCACGAGGCGATGGCGGAGATCTTCAATCATTTCGAGCGCCCGGTGGAACGCCGTTTCATGGAAACGCTTGAAACGAAAAACCCGTCAGCAGCGGAAAAAATTAAATCGCTGATGTTCGTCTTTGAGGATCTCGTACGACTCGACAACACCGATATTCAGGTACTGTTGCGTCAGCTCGACAAATCAGTGCTCGCGAGAGCGCTTAAAGGCGCTGACGAAACCATGAAAGAGCTGTTCTTCACCAACATGTCGGAGCGCGCATCGACTATTTTGCGCGACGATATCGACATCATGGGTCCAGTCCGCGTGCGGGAAGTTGACATCGCGCAGGCAAAAATTGTCGAAATCGCTAAACGCCTCGCCGAAGACGGTGAGATTTACCTCTCCAAAACAACTGACGATGAGGTTATCTACTGATGGTCAGGAAAAACGCAAAACCATTCTTCTTCGATGAATTCGGCGAACATGCCAGTGCGCCAGAGCCGGTGTTTACCGCTGCAGACATCGAGCGGACGCGCTGTGCCGCACATGACGCAGCCTTAAAAACGTTTATCGCCGAGCACGCACGTGCGCAAAGTGAGCTCTTAACAAAGATCTCAGCGCAGCTGGTGACGGCGCGCAGCGAATTCGAAACAGCAGTGATCGAACAGCGAAAAATGCTCGCAACCACAGCCCGCGACATCGTGACAACATTTTGCATAGGCGCCGCCGCAGACCGTCAAGTCGATATCGTGCTCGGCCTGCTCAATAAATATCTTGCCGCGACGCCGGATCGTACGCCCGTGCGGGTCCTGTTGCCGCACGACACAACCGCCGCGTCAATCACAGATCTGAAGAATATGATCGCCAGCAAGAATATGACGGAGTTTGCTGTGATCGAAACAAGCCCCGCGATCGCGGCCGGTGATTGCCGGATAGAATGGCGCGGCGGCGCCATCACCCGCGATATGACGGCGATTACTAAAGAAATCGAAGCAATATTTGAAAGTATGGATGACGGCGTTACGGCGCACGGCGAAAAGTGAGGAAATCATGAGTGCATTACCAAGCACGACCGACGAACAGATATTACCCGATCTGACCGAAGACGCACCGCCGGCTGCGCCAGCGACGCGCGTCAATCCATCGACATTCGAGAATGTCCCGGTAAAAATTTCCGCTGTCCTCGGCAAGACAAAAATTGACGTGGCGCAGCTGCGTCAACTTAACGAAGGCGCCATCATCGAATTGAATCGAAAAGTTGGCGAGCCGATCGACCTATATGTGAACGATCGCCTGATCGCACGCGGCGAACTGGTGATGGTCGATGGCTCTCTTGGCGTCACCATGACCGAAATCGTCAAAGACGACGACCTTTAGACAGAAGAACGGGAGAAAGCCCCATGCGGCTCCTCATCATTGGCGCACAGTCAAGCGAATTATCAACTGCGGCTAAAATGGCCATGGATCGCGGCGCACGCGTTGCTTTCGCGCCTGATCTGAATTCAGCACTCGCGGCTTTGCGTAAAGGTCAGGGCGCTGACCTGTTGATGGTGGATGTGCGTCAGGACATCAAAGGTTTGATTGAGGCGCTGGCCGCCGAGCGTATTGCGGCGCCAGTCGTTGCGTGCGGTGTAAAATCAGACGCAGACGCGGCGGTCGCCGCTATTCGCGCAGGCGCCAAAGAATATATTCCCCTGCCCCCGGATGCTGATTTGATTGCCGCGGTACTCGAAGCTGTCGCTGAGGAGGCGTCGGATATGATCGCCGCAGACCCGGCGATGATGAAAATTATTTCCCTCGCCAACAAAATTGCGCCTTCAGAAGCCTCGATAATGATCACCGGCGAATCCGGCGCGGGTAAAGAAGTCATCGCCAAACATGTTCACGCGAAATCCAAGCGCGCAAACAAACCCTTTATTTCGATCAATTGCGCCGCGATCCCGGAAAATCTGCTGGAGTCTGAACTCTTCGGCCATGAAAAAGGCGCCTTCACGGGGGCTGTTGCGCGCCGCATTGGGAAATTCGAAGAAGCCGATGGCGGCACGCTCCTGCTCGATGAAATTTCCGAGATGGATGTGCGGTTACAGGCAAAACTTTTGCGGGTATTGCAAGAACGCGTGGTCGATCGCGTCGGCGGCTCAAAGCCAGTCAAAGTTGACATTCGCATCATCGCAACGTCGAACCGAAATCTCGCAGATGACGTGAAAAATGGAACCTTCCGCGAAGACTTGTTGTTTCGCCTGAATGTCGTCAATCTCGATGTACCGCCGCTGCGCCAGCGCCCACTCGACGTCCTCGCTCTGGCGAAACATTTTTCAAAAAAATATGCGATACTCAACGGTGTTCCGGAGCGGCCGATTACCGAGGCCGCACAACGCATCATCGCCGCATCGCCCTGGCCGGGCAATGTGCGTGAGTTGGAAAACGCCATGCACCGCGCGGTCTTACTCGCGGGCGGCGACGAAATTGACGCCGATGCGATTCGCCCGCCTGACGGGTCAACAATGCGCCATTTTGCGGCGGCGCCTGACAGCGAACATATCGCAGAAACGATGGTGGGACAGACGGTTGCACAGGTCGAGCAGGATTTAATCCTGAAAACTCTGGATCATTGCGTCGGCAATCGCACCCATGCCGCTAATATTCTCGGCATATCGATCCGTACGCTACGTAATAAACTAAAGCTATATACTGACGAGGGTGTCGCTGTGCCGGCTCCCGGCGCCGAACGCCAAAGCGCGTGAACTGGTGCGAGACAAGGTGAAATTTTAAATGGCGACCGCTATTCCGTCAGCAAAAGACCTGAACTTGCCTGCAATGATGCGGCAGGTGCTGCACGGCGACGTTCTGTATGCCGGCGCAATTATCGCAATTCTGGCGATGTTGATCCTTCCAACGCCGCGTTGGCTTCTGGATATTTTGCTTGCGTCATCCATCACATTTTCTGTGATGGTGTTGATGACGGCGTTATTTGCCCGTAAGGCCCTGGAATTTTCGACCTTTCCATCGATACTCCTGATCGCAACGATGTTCCGACTCGGTCTCAATGTCGCGTCGACCCGGCTTATCCTTTCCAAGGGACATGAAGGTCCCGATGCTGCGGGCAGCGTGATCGAAGCCTTTGGCGGGTTTGTGATGCAGGGTAACTACGTCATCGGGATTATCGTCTTCGCCATTCTGGTAATCGTGAATTTCGTTGTTATCACACGCGGTTCTGGCCGAATTGCTGAAGTCGCTGCACGGTTTTCACTGGACGCCATGCCTGGCAAACAAATGGCAATCGACGCTGACCTCTCAGCAGGCCTGATCACTGAAGACGATGCTCGCGCGCGTCGCAAAAAACTCGAAGACGAATCAAACTTCTTCGGCGCCATGGACGGCGCCTCAAAATTTGTGCGCGGCGACGCTATTGCGGGGCTTTTAATTACGCTCATCAATATCATCGGCGGTATCGTCATCGGCGTCGTGCAGATGAACATGTCGCTCAGTGACGCCGGCGCTTCTTATACGCTGCTCACCATCGGTGACGGTCTGGTCAGCCAAATCCCGGCGCTGATCGTTTCGGTCGCCGCTGGCCTTCTTGTTTCAAAAGCCGGCGCCGACGGCGCCGCTGACAAACTGATGACCGCCCAGTTCGCCGAATATCCTAAAGCGCTCGCCATCGTTGCGGGCGTCCTTTTAATTCTTGCGGTGCTGCCGGGAATGCCGTTTGCACCCTTCCTGCTTCTAGCTGTCGGTGTCGGGGCCGGTGCGTGGTCCGTCCAAAAACGTAAAACCGCAACAGCCGTACAAAAAACAAAAAATGACAAGGCAAAGGCGCCGGTGTTGGAGGAGGATCCTGCACATATGCTCGCCATTGATGATTTGCGCGTTGAACTCGGTTACGGATTGTTGCCGCTCATTCATGCTGAAAAAGGCCCACGTCTCACCGACCAGGTCAAAGCGCTGCGTCGCGCGATCGCACAAGAGATGGGTTTCGTCACGCCGCCGGTCCGCATTCTCGACAATATGCAACTCGGCGCGAATACCTATGTCATACGCCTAAAGGAGCAGGAGGTTACGCGCGGCGAATTAAAGCCAGGACATTACCTTGTGATGGACCCTGTCGGCGGCGTCATTGGTCTTGTCGGCGAACCGACCAAAGAGCCCGCATTCGGACTGGACGCCATGTGGATCGACGAATCCCAACGCGAGGAGGCATCGCTCAAAGGTTTGACCGTCGTGGACGCTGCAACTGTGTTGACCACGCATCTCACCGAGATCATCAAAGGCGAGGCGCCGGAACTTCTGTCATACGCGGAAACGAAGAAATTGATCGACACCCTGCCCGACAAACATCGCAACCTTGTCAGCGATCTTATTCCCAGTATCGCGACGGTTACAACGATCCAGCGTGTTCTGCAGGCCTTGCTGGCGGAGAAAATATCGATCCGCGATCTTCCAACTATCCTGGAAGCCGTTGCCGAAGCGGCGCCGCAATCGCAAGGCGCCGGGCAGTTGGTGGAACTCGTCCGAGCCCGCCTTGCCCGCCAAATTTGCGGCGCATTGAAGGGGCCCAATGGCTCAGCCCCAATCGTGACGTTGTCGGCCGCCTGGGAAAACGAATTCGCTGATGCCCTGATCGGTGAGCATGCTGACCGCCAACTCGCCATGGCGCCATCCAAACTCCAGGACTTTGTCGCCGCCGCCCTCGGCAAGCTCGAACAGGCAGCCCAGGAAGGCGAAAGCGCGGCCATCGTCACAAGCGCAGGTTTGCGGCCTTTCGTCAGGTCGGTCATAGAGCGCGTTCGGCCGCAAACAGTGGTCCTTTCCCAAAACGAAATTCACCCCCATACTAGGCTCAATAACCTCGGTCAGATCTAGAACGGTCTGACCGTTCCAGGAATCTATTCGGCCGGGGTTCGACCTGTAAATCCGGGTCCTCTTGCGCTGAAAATGCTCTAGTTTGGTTGTGTCTCTATGATGAAATTTATCGCCTCCGGCCTCGATGCGGCTAAAGCCAAGGCGCGCAGAGCCCTTGGCGGCAATGCCGCCATCGTCTCAGTGCGCGAGTTACCGAGTGGCGATGTAGAAGTGACGGCGTCCGACAAGCCAGCGCCCTCCGCGCCTGAACCGGCCCCAAAGGCACAATTTGCTGGCGCCGCCCGCGATGCAATTGATGAAGGCGCTTTCAAAACAGGCGCTGGCGCGCGATTGAACGAGTCCATCGAACAGCAGTTTTCAGAAAATGCACTTTCCAGATTGAGCGGCGCGTTGACCGGTGGAAAAGGTGCGCCACGCATTGATATGAGCGACACCAAGGTGCGGTCCATGGCTGAAGCACTGGCGCCACATGGCGTTGGCGCCAATCTTCTCGCCGCCCTGATCAACGGCGCCAAAAATTCGCGCATTGACGATGACTATTGCCGTCTTGAAGCCGCTTTCAGCCAGGCATTTACATTTGCGCCCATTCATTTCGCACCGACCGCGCCAATAATGCTGGTTGGCCCCACAGGCGCCGGCAAGACATCCTGCTCTGCAAAACTCGCTGCAGCGGCAAACCAGCAGGGAGCCGTGCCGTTTATGATTACAGCCGATGCTGGGCGCGCCGGGGCAATCGAGCAGATCCGCTCCTACGGCGACGCACTCAACGTTGATTATTTTATTGTCGAGTCGCCCTTGGATGTCGCGCAAATCCTCAAGACCAACAGACCGAGCGGCGCAGTCATCCTCGATACGCCAGGCGTGAGCCCTTATGACAGCGGTGATATTGCAGCCTTGCGAAGCTACCAGGAAACCTGCGGCGCCGAGCCTGTCCTGGTGTTGCCCGCAAGCGGCGATGCTGATGAATATGTCGACTGGGCGCTCGCCTTCAAAGAGATCGGCGTGCAGCGTTGCATTCTCACGAAATTTGACGCAACCAAGCGTGTCGGCGCGGGTTTATGCGGCGCCTATGAAGGCGGTCTGGCGCTCGCGCATTTTTCTGAAACACCGTTTATTTCAGAAGGCCTCTTATCGGCTAATGCAGAATTTCTGGCGCGGCGAATTATCGCCAGCCGTCCTGGGCGGATCGCGTAAAAAGAAAAAAGCGGGCCCAAGGCCCGCCAATTGTTACTCAACAAACTTTCTTTTTTTCCTATCGCCGCCCCGCTTGCTAGCGCGATTTCGCTAAAAAATTTTATTGCGACCCAAGCAACGCCACCGGATCGACAGAGCGACGATCCTGGCGAATTTCAAAATGAAGCTGCGGCGTTTTCACCGCGCCGGTTGAGCCGACTTTGGCGATGATCTGTCCCTGCCGCACTTTTTGGCCCTTGCGCACCAACATTGTATCATTATGCGCATAGGCGGTGACAAATCCGTCCTGATGCCGAACCAGCAATAGATTGCCATAACCTTCAAGCTCAGCACCACGATAAACAACCTCGCCATCCGCAGACGCGCGCACCGCTGTGCCCGACGGCGCAGCAATATTTACGCCTTCATTGCGACGCCCAAGTTCACCAGGACCGTAACCAGCAATCACCGCGCCACGCACGGGCCAGGCGAATAGTGATTTCGGCGACACCGGCACGGGCGCCGTATAGGCGACGTTACGTGCCAAATCGCCAACGTCGCGCGCCGGCCGCATTTCCTGCGGGCGCACCGACGCCTGAGAACGGACGGGCGTTGCAGTGCGAATGTCGCCTACAGGCGCCTGCGGCACCACAACCTGCTGCCCGATTGACAACGTATAAGGCGCACGCAGCCGGTTCGCCTTTGCGATCGTTTCTACTGGCACACGGGAGGCGCGGGAGATCGAATAAAGCGTATCTCCGTGGCGAACATTGTATAGCGTATCGCGAGCGACCACGCGGCGTGTCGGCGTGTCAACGGCGGCGACGGTGGCGCCCCTTGGCAATTTCAACGCTTGTCCGACGGATAAATCATACGGCGCGCGCAAATTATTGGTTTCGATGATGGCCTGGGGCGAGACGTTAAAACGGCGTGCAACAGCAAATACGGTATCGCCGCGCTGCACCTCTACGTAACCCTTGGCCTTTTGGGAGCGTTCACGCGCCGCACGCTGTGGCTCAGGTTGATCAAGATAAATCGCCGACACCGGCGTCAGCTGCACAGGCTCAATGTCTCTCGCAACGGCATATTGCGGCGCTGGCGCTTGGGCCCGCGCCTGTGCTTGAATCTCGACCTGGCGCGCACGTTCAATCTGTTGTTTGCGGTAAATGTCGTCAGGTGAATTATAGATGCGGGCCTGACGGCTCGCATCGGCGCCATAGACCACCGACGCATTATTGTGATTGCCGCAAGCCGCGACCCCCACAAAGACAAACGCAACTAACACCCCAGGCAAAAACTTCATCGCCAACTCCCGCAAACACTCGTGAATGATTCGGATAGAGTTTATAAACTTCGGTTAATAAGACGTTAAAGTTCGTGAAATTTCTTAACGTATTTTTACCAAGTTATGCGGATTAGCGTGATGCAGGCCCGGTCAAAGCCTTGGAGAGGGCGGCGTGACTATCCAAATGGGTCAGCGCCAAATGCAGCGGCGTCACCGATATTCGCCCATCATAAATCGCCCGCAGGTCAGTGCCTTCAGGCGGATCGGATAGCTGTCCGGTATATCCATACCAGTAGTATGTGCCGCCTCTCAAATCCTTGCGCTCCTCGGCATAGAGCTGAAATGCATCACGATGGCCCTGGCTCGTAACTTCAATACCTTTAACATCGTCCGGTTCCGCATCAGGAAAGTTAACGTTGATCACAACATCGCTTGGCCATCCCTGTTCCAGCAGCCGGCGAATGATTGAACTTCCATGGGCCTCCGGCGTTTGCCAGCGCGCCGTTTCACGGGAAAACCGTGACAACGACAGAGCAATCGAGGGAACGCCAAAGGTCATGCCTTGCAAGGCGGCGGCAATCGTGCCTGAAAATGTCACGTCTTCGGCGACGTTCTGGCCGTTATTAACACCGGATAAGACGAGGTCCGGTTTTTTATCGCCGAGAATCTTTGTGATGCCCATCATCACGGCATCGGTGGGCGTGCCTGTTACGGAAAATCGTTTTTCTTCGTATTTCCGGATGCGGATTGGATGAGCAAGCGTCAAAGCCCTCGCCGCGCCAGACTGTTCTTCCTGCGGCGCCACCACCCAGACATCGTCAGAAAGCTCCCGCGCGATTTTGACAAGGCTTTCAAGCCCGCGCGCATGGATGCCGTCATCATTGGAACAGAGAATACGCATACTCATGCTTTCTCGATCTTCTCAGCGCCGCCCATATATGGTTTCAGCACATCGGGTATAGCGACCGAGCCGTCCGACTCTTGATAATTTTCAAGCACCGCCACCATGGTGCGGCCGACCGCGAGGCCCGAGCCATTCAGCGTGTTCACAAAGCGCGTCT
Source organism: Hyphococcus sp. (assembly GCA_021776335.1). Lineage (GTDB taxonomy): Bacteria > Pseudomonadota > Alphaproteobacteria > Caulobacterales > Parvularculaceae > Hyphococcus. Next base: position 333,780 of record JAJFGB010000009.1, on the reverse strand, counting down.
CTTTTTCACCTTTGGCGCGCGCGCGCGTGTTCATACGCCTGGCCTGAAAGTCGCCGCAGTTCGAGCAAGATGAAATCTCGCGATATTGCCCCTGCCCTGGCAACCAGACCTCAAGGTCGTAGGTCTTCCGCGCGGAAAAACCCATATCCCCGGTCGAGAGCACCATGGTGCGATAAGGCAAATCGAGGCGTTTCAACACTTCCTCAGCGCAACTCGTCATGCGTTCATGCTCGTCATCCGATTGGTCCGGCGTGGTGATCGAAACAAGTTCGACCTTCGAGAACTGATGCTGACGGATCATGCCCCGCGTATCTCGCCCTGCCGCCCCGGCTTCTGACCGAAAACATGGCGTCCAGGCAGTGAAGCGCAAGGGCAATTCATCTTCGCTAAGGATCTTTTCACGGACAATATTGGTGAGCGACGCCTCAGCCGTCGGGATCAACCAGTGATCGCCTGTGGTCTTGAAAAGGTCTTCGGCAAATTTCGGCAACTGTCCGACGCCAAACAGTGCTTCATCGCGCACAAGAAAAGGCGGCGCACATTCGGTGTAACCAAATTCTCCGGTATGGAGATCAAGCATGAAACCGGCGATTGCGCGTTCAAGCCGTGCGAGCTGGCCTTTCAATAAGACAAACCTAGAACCCGACATTTTCGCCGCGGTTTCAAAATCCATCAGCTCCAACGCCTCACCGAGGTCGAAGTGTTCCTTGGCGCTATCAATTGTCCTCGGCTCGCTCCAGCGTCGGATTTCGACATTCGCCGCTTCGTCGGCGCCCAGCGGCACATCATCAGCGGGAATATTCGGCAATCCCGAAAGAATCTCATGGATAGCGTCGAGTTTTTTCTTTTGCTCTGCTTCCGCCGTTGGCATCTGGTTCTTGATGCTGTCCACATCCGCGCGCAAACGGTTGAACTCATCATCATCGCCTTTGGCCTTGGCCGCGCCGATCTCTTTGGATGCCGCATTCCTGCGCGCCTGCAAATCATTCAGCGTTTCAGTAAATTTCCGCGCTTCCTTGTCCAGCAACAAGATGTCGGCAGCTTTAGGAGATAGGCCCCGGCGTGCGAGACCTGCGTCGAACTGGTCGGGATTGTCCCGTATTTGTCTGATATCGAACATGCGTGCTCGTCTAGCGGGTTCACTGGCATCGGTCCAGCCGCGCGAGGCCTATCCCCAATCAGGCTGAAGCACTCTCCGCCTCATCCACGTCGTCGCGCGATTTTCGCTCCGCCAGACGCACCGACAGAACCGAAATCTCGTAAAGCGCGATAATTGCGCCGCCAAGAACAAGCTGGCTGATCGGGTCCGGCGGCGTCATGAAGGCCGCGATGATAAAAATGACGACAATGGCGACCTTGCGGTGGCGCCGGAGAAAGTCCGCATCAATTAACCCCGCCCGCGCCAGCAGCGTCAGAAATACCGGCAGTTGAAAGGCAAACCCGAAAGCCATGATCAGCGTCGTGATCAGTGAAAGATAATCGCCGACGCGGGTAAGGAGCTCAATTGTAACGCCCGACCCCTCACCGGCGTCCTGTTCCATGCCGACGGCAAACCGCATCACAAAGGGCATCAACACAAAATAAACCAGCGCCGCACCCACCGTGAACAAAACTGGCATCGCCGCCAGAAACGGCAACGCCGCATTGCGTTCTTTCTTGTAAAGTCCCGGCGCCACAAATTGATAAATCTGAAAGACGACGATTGGGAATGCGAGTGCAATGCCGCCAAGCGCGGCCAGGCGCACACGCGTAAAGAAAAATTCCAGCGGCGCAAAATAAAGCGTCGGTTCCTCGGTAACTGCGCCAACCGCATTCTTGAATGGTATCACCAGAAATTCATAAATCTGGATTGAAAACGCAAAACAAAAAACAAAGCCGACAGAGATTGCAGCGATCGAGATGATCAGGCGCCGGCGCAGCTCAACAAGGTGGTCCATCAGGGGCGCGGCGGACTGTTGCAGTTCGTCTTCTTCCGACGACATCTCATGTTTTTCGACGTCGCTCATGATTTTTCTGCAACGTCTTCTGCGGCGTCCGCCTCAGGACCATTGTCAACCGGTGTGGTCATCGCGTCTTTCACTTCGTTGGCCTCATCCCGAAGCTCTTTGTCGATCGGCGCCATAGCCTCATCGACAGACCGTTTGGCGTCGGCAAAGATATTGTCTTTTTTCAGCGCCTCGATCTCCTGGCGCATTTCCTCCATTTCCGTCTCACGCGCCATCTGATCGAATGCAGCAGTAAACTCACCGGCCATGCGTCGTGCTTTCGCGACCATCTGCCCGGCGGACCGCATTAATTTCGGCAGGTCTTTCGGGCCAACGACGACAAGCGCGATGACCGCGATCAGCATCAGTTCAAAAAAACCAAATTGCGGGAGCAGGTTCATGATTTACGCCGTCTCGCGACTGCAGCGCGTGCGATTAGTCAGCGCTCGAACTTGTTTTGTCTTCATCTTTCACAGGCGTAACGTCCATCGCCTGTTCACCGCGCTCTTCAAGAGATTTTTCTTTATCGTCGTCCTGAAGGCCCTTGCGGAATGATTTAATGCCTTTGGCGAAATCGCCCATCATTGAAGAAATCCGTCCACCGCCGCCAAACAGGAGCAGGGCCAGAAGAAGAACGATGACAATTTGCCAGGGGCCGATCGCACCCATAATACGCCTCTAATGCTGTTAAACGACCCTATAGGTAATACCACCCTGCGCGAAGCGCAAACGCTGATAAATAATCCGCTCAGGCGTCCACGTTTTCCTCGGTTTCTTCGGCCAGGAAGTCCTGCGCGAATTCGGCTTCTGCACCCTCCTCGCTCTCTTCGTCACCATCGCTATCGAGAGGCGATGGCACGGAAAAGCCCGGCGGCAGGCGTGCATCAAGCAATCCAGCGGCTTTAAGATCAGCGAGCCCCGGCAAATCCTGAATACTCTCGATCGAGAAATGATCGAGAAAGGCTTGCGTCGTTCCATATAAAGTGGGCCGTCCCGGCACATCCTGGCGCTTGCCGCGCATTCGGACCCACCCAACTTCCAGCAATTGGTCAAGCGATCCCTTCGCAACGGTCACGCCGCGCACATCTTCGATATCGGCGCGCGTGCAGGGCTGGTGATATGCGATGATCGCCAGGGTTTCGAGGGCTGCACGTGACAGCCGACGCTGTTGCACTTTTTCTTTTTCCAGCACGTGGGCGACATCGGCGGCGGTGACAAAACGCCATTTAGCGTCGACCTTTTTCAGGATAATGCCGCGCGCGGCATAATCAGCCGTCAACCGCTCAATGAGCTGCGGAATGTCAGCGCCTTCAGGCAACCGGTCTTCGATGCTCTTTTGATCGAGCGGTTCGGCCGCCGCAAACAAAAGCGCCTCAGCCATGCGCATATGTGCAGCAAGGTCTTCCTCACTCCACTCACTTGAAGCCGCGTTCTCCGGGTCTTTCGTTTCGTTCGTCACACTCACTGTCTCTTCATTGTCGCTGGTTAATTCATCTGCCAGGGCTTCTTGAGCCTCGCGGGCGTCGAGCCCCTGAAAATCGCGCCCCGCGTCGGCGTCGATGTCTGTCATGGCTTATCTCTTTTATCTGTTTCCTGACGGGTACGGACATAAATCGGTTCAAAATGGCCTAACTGGCGCAGTTCAAGGCGGCCTTCCCTGGCAAATTCAAGCGCCGCATTAAATGCGCTCGCCACGATCGACGCCTCAGGCGCATCGACATCGCTTGCTTCGGTCAGGGTGCGTAATTCGGACCAATCGGGAATCGCCCCGAGAATGCGCTCCAACCGTAAGCGCGCCATTTCTATGGAATAAACTTTCGGCGGATCAACTTTGTAGTCCCTGTCCACCGCAGCAACACGCTGTGTCGTATAAGCGCGCAGCAATTCATAAAGGTTGGCCTGCCAGTCAGGCGTTCTGGTGACGCGCACACCCTCGGGTGCGCCGCGGGGAAACACAGTAATGCCCAGCCGCGGCATCGCCTGCAGGCCTTCAACCGCTTTGCGCATGGCTTCCAGACGCTGCAACTGAAAGGCCAGCCGCGCGGCCATTTCATCCGCCGTCGGCTCGTCGCCATCTTCATCGTCGACCGGCAACAGCAGCTTCGATTTGAGATAGGCTAGCCACGCCGCCATCACGAGATAATCTGCCGCAAGCTCAAGATTGCGCTGCTTGGCGGCGTCGACAAACAACAGATATTGATCGACCAGCGCGACCATGGAAATCTTGCGGATATCGACTTTCTGGGTGCGCGCCAGATCAAGCAGGACATCAAGCGGGCCTTCATAGCCGTCGAGATTGACAATCAGCGCATCGATATCGGCGTCGCCGTTTGACCCGCGCACCGGTGCATCGAAGGGCTCGTCGCCCGCCGCTTCCTTGACTATTATGTTACCGCCGTCCGCCATTTGCTCACTTTACGGGCGATTCTGATCGCCGACTATGATTATCGTCTCGCTGGTGAAAACTCACGCCATTACTGGCTTCAAGAGGGCGTCCAGGCGCCCATATAGCGGTTCCGTATCCGGTCTTTCCACCACCTGCAAGCACGCCATCGCAGCGACGGCGCGCCTGGCGGCGGCGTCTTTCAACTCAATCAACGTCCGCGCACTCTCTTTTTTCTCGGCAAGCGTGAAATTGCAGCACAGGGCTATGTCACAACCCGCGGCAAAACTGTCGCGAACACGCGCATCAAAGGCGCCGCCCAACGCCTTCATGCGCAAATCATCCGTAAACAACAAACCATCAAAGCCAATTTCGCGCCGGATCACATCACTGACAATCACCGGTGACAGGGTCGCTGGCCGCGCCACGTCATAAGCCTCGTAAACAACATGCGCTGTCATGCCCATGGGCGCGCCTTTAAGCGCCATGAAGGGCTGAAAATCGACGTTTCGCAAATCCTCTTTCCGAGCTGAAACGCGCGGCAATTCATGATGACTGTCGCAAAGCGCCCGGCCATGGCCAGGCATATGCTTGATCACCGGCAAGGCGCCGCCGGCAACAGTTCCCGCCATCACCTCCTGGCCCAGCGCTGTAATGATGTCTGTGTGTTTGGCGCAGGCGCGGTCGCCAATTACCGCTGGATCAGCGTCTGGCTGCGGCGCATCAAGCATGGGGACACAATTAACGGTGACGCCCGCATCAGAGACCATCCGCGCCAATAAAAGCGCATTAAGGTGCGTCGCCTCTTTCGCCTTTTCAGGATCGAGCCGCCACAACGCACCGAAGATTGCGGGTGCAGGATGGGCTCGAAACACCGGTGGTTTCATGCGCGCCACGCGCCCACCCTCCTGATCGATCAGGATCGGTGCGTCCGCCCTGCCCACACAATCGCGTAATTCATCGCAGTGGGCGCGCAACGCCGCCGCAGACGAACAGTGTCGTGCAAAAACGATAAAACCCCAAGGGTCTACGTCCCGGAAAAACGCTTTTTCCTCTGCGTTCAGCCTTGGGCCTTCGCAGTCATAAATCGCCGCTGTGGGCATTTACTCTACTGCCGCGCTATTTCGCCTTGATCAGGCAATCTTGTCCGCGCTCTTTTAGGCCGGCGCAATAATCACTCGCTTCGCTCGATGAATTAAACGGCCCGACCCGGAGGCGATGATAAACGCCGCGGGCGCCCAGATCCGCACGCTCAACATGCGGTGACTTGCCATCGGCATAATCGCCGAGCTTTGCCGCGATGCGTGACCATTGTGTCAGCGCATCATTATTTGAGCGAAAGGCGCCGATCTGAACAACGTGGCTGCCCGAGAGCGGGTTTTGACTGACTGGCTCAGGCGCTGGCGGCAGTGTGTCACTTTGCTGCGTGCCTGTACTAACAGCCAATGTCGGTGTTGCCGGAACCGGATCAGGATCATCGGCAACGGGATCGTCGTCCAGCGCCGCGGCGTCTTCCAAAGCAAGGCTGGCCAGCCGATCCTCGATCTCGTTATTCGCCGCCGCAGGCGCATCGCCTGTTTCCACCGACAAATCACCAATTGGATCATCGCTGCTGCGATCGATAGGCTCTTCGGGACCTTGCGCCAGTACTGTGACCGGCTCGTCATCCTCGCCATCAAAGACGTCATAGACTTCGCGATCCTCAACCGGCGCGTCATTCGCTGCGTTTTCGATTTTGATCGGCTCCGGTTCCGCAGCGACAAATGGCGTATTGCCACCGAGCCCGTCCTGCCCGGTTTTGATGCCCTGCTGATAGGCGATCCAGACAACGGAGAAAAACGCGCCGATCATCACAAGTCCCATAATCAGGACAGCAAAACCTGACAGGCCGCGTTCTTCATTATTTTCGTCGTCAAACTCGTCATATTCTTCGTATTCGTCTTCGAAGGTTTCGCTTGCATTGGTCATCTTAAAAAGCCGCTCCTTGCCAGCGCCCCTGAAACTATAACGGCGTCTGCAACCGCCGCATGAATTTACGAATCGCTTTCGATCCGTAGTTTAGCACCGGACTATGGTTGCCGAGAACGCTAGTCCGAAAATTCGACGCCAAAAAGGCGCCGGTGTTCGCGTATCGCATAACGGTCGGTCATGCCCGCGATGTAGTCACACACCACCCGAGCAAGCTGTGCTTCATCCGCGCCTTCATATTGGGCTCGCCACTCTGGCGGCAAGGTCTCCGGCTCGGAAAAGAACAAGTTAAACAAAGATTTAACAATTCTTTTGGCCTGGCTTCGGGCGCGATTGACTTTGAAATGCCGGTACATGTTTTCATGCAAAAAGGTACGGAGGCCCTGAAGGTCGGCCTCCATTTTTGGGGAAAACCCGCATAACGCCTCTCCCGCATTACGCACCGCATTGGTGTCCTGTGGAGAAATAGTTTCAAGCCGCGCTTTTGTTTCCGCCAGCACGTCAGTCACCATGGAGCCAATAAGGTCGGACACCGCCTCCGCAATCAGGATACCCGCGGGGGCTTCAGGATAGCGTGCTTCCGCCTGACACAACGCATCACCCACAAGTGGCAACGCCCGCGCCTCTTCAAAGCTGAAAAGCCCTGCGCGCAGGCCATCATCCACATCATGATTGTTATAGGCAATGTCGTCAGCGATGGCGGCGGTCTGCGCCTCCAGGGACGGAAATGTCCCGAGCCAGAGGTCATGCTGCGCCGCATATTCGACAATTGCCGCCGGTAAAGCGTCGTGGTCGCGGGCCAGAGGCCCGGTCAAAGGGCCATTATGCTTCACAACGCCCTCGAGGCTTTCCCAGGTGAGATTAAGCCCGTCAAATGCCGCATGCCGGCGTTCAAGTTTAGTCAGAAGTCTTAGGGTTTGGGCGTTGTGATCAAAGCCGTCAAAGGGCGCCATGCATTCCTTCAAAACGTCCTCGCCCGTGTGACCAAAAGGCGGGTGGCCAAGATCATGAGCAAGCGCCAGGCACTCAGCCAGATCCTCGTCGAGCTGCAGCGATCTCGCCAGCGTGCGTGCGATCTGCGCCACCTCCAGCGAATGGGTTAGCCGCGTCCTGAAATGGTCACCCTCATGGGAGACGAAAACCTGCGTTTTGTGTTTCAGCCGACGAAAGGCCACCGCGTGAATGACCCGGTCGCGGTCGCGCTGAAACGCCGTTCGGGTAGCGCTTTCAGGCTCCGGACAAAGCCGCCCGCGGCTGGCCTGAGCCCGCGCCGCATAGGGCGCCAGCGGCGCTGGAAACGCTGGCCCGCGCTGCTGTTCAAATTTTATATCCGGCTTGTTCATTACCCTGCCCTGGTCTCTCAAATTTCACTGCCCGCGTCCTCTAATGGGCCTTATTGAGCGATTCCGCTATGCTGGGGCCAATCTGAATGTTAGGCGATCAATCTACCGGCATTTGAGACCCGCCCCTCGAAATCGGCCCGGAAAGTGCTTATTTACCGGCGTAGAGTAGAAAAGAGCCGATATGAGCGTCACGACCGAGCCTCCTGTCAGCGTTTCCAGCCGCGCGGCTGCGAAAATCGCTGCAATCCTCACCAAGGAACCCGCGGGGGCCATGCTGCGTGTTGCCGTCGAAGGGGGCGGATGCTCCGGCTTCCAATATAAGTTCGACATCGTGAAAACCCGAGAAGACGATGATCTTGTTCTCGATGCGGATGGTTTTTCGGTGCTCGTTGATTCAGTCTCGGTCGACTATATGGCGGGATCGGAAATCGACTTTTCTGACGAGCTTATTGGCGCCGCATTCAAGATCAACAATCCGAATGCAACGGCGAGCTGCGGATGCGGGACGAGCTTTAGTTTGTGAATCCGATAGCGTGGATCTACTCGAAGTTTCCAAATTATATGGCTTCGGTTAACGCGCAGCGCGCAAAAAAACTTGAAAAGTCACTCGCTCGTCTTTCAGAAATTGACATAGCAACCGTTCTTGTTCTTTGTTTTGATCATCGCAATCATGCCTTAGCACATCACCAAATTGATTTCTTTGAATGTCCGAAACTGAATCACGCCAAAAAACAGAACTTTGCGGACGCAGCAAAAGAATTTTGGATATATTCAGGAAGCCAGCCACAAAACGAGACAACCGAGCTCGCCAGAAGGGTTTTCATGATAACGGTAGCCAGACGAGATGACCGTGTGTCGAAGGTTTGGAAGCAATTAATTCGCGGACAATCGTTCGCGCATGAGGCAGCCAGAAATTGGGAGCAAAATCACAATCAGTTGCTGCGTATCGATAATATTTTCTTGCTCCCAAAGGGATTGGACCCTGCTGTTTGACGGTTACTCCAGCACGGTCACAATATTCGATCCTTCATCCATCAGCGCCTGACCGGTCCTCCAGACATCTTTGCCGCGCCATTCGGCTCTCAGCCCATCGCGCCACACCGGATCCATTTTTGAATTGACGAAATAGCGGTTGAAAAATTTTTCACTCGTATGGCGTTTTTCAAATTCCGGCTCTTTGACCTCTTCACCAGTAAAGTAATCATAGGCTGTGGGCTCGTGAAACATGAAGCGTGCATTGGCGGCGGCCAAGCGCTCTTCGCCCATCAGGAAAATCGGCACACACATGGAATAGCACGCCCGCCGGCGGCCCACCTGCGTGTCGACAATATGGGTCCTCTTCATATCTTCGATCACCCGAATCACCGCCTCGCCTTCGTGAATGACACCGCCGGGTGAATGAAGATCAATAATGATGTGGTTTGATTTTGATTTCCATTCATCAAAAGCTTCGGCAAACCGCCGCGCCATGGGCACATCGACTTCGCTGCGCCATTTGAAAATGACAGTACGAGGATCCGCCTGATCGCGTTCGACGACCAGCCGCCCCTCATCACGAAATACAAATTCCTCATTGCGCGTGATCATGACAGCGGTCAGGGTGAACATGATCAACGTCGCCGCCAGCATGATCCGGGATCGCATTGTCCTATTCAAATCGTCATCCCTTTCGCATACTGCGCCAAATCTGGCTGTGCTGTCATGAATGATTGATTTATGGCGTTACAGCATCAATAGAAAAGATAGTCCTTAACGGCGCAAAAACAATGAACGTCACCGACGCCATCAAAACCCGCATATCAACGCGCGCATTTCTCGATAAGCCAGTCACCAAGGGACAGGTGCGCGAGATTCTCGATATCGCCCGCTGGGCGCCGTCAGGCGGCAACCTTCAGCCCTGGAAAGTCCATGTGGTGATGGGCGCAGGGCGCGACCGCCTGATCAACACCGTTAAACAGGCCATTGCAGATAATCCGCTGGCGGATGAATCGGAGCTCGCGATCTACCCGCCAAAGCTGCAATCGCCCTGGCGCGATAGACGGCTCGAGGTCGGTGAAGCGATGTATGCTCTCCTCGGCATTCCACGCGAAGACAAACCAGCGCGTATTCAGCATCTATTGCGTAATTATGAGTTCTTCGGCGCGCCGGTCGGTCTCTTCTTTTCCCTCGACCGACAGTTCGACAAAGGCCAATGGGCGCATTTAGGGATGTTTATGGACACCATCGCCCTCACCGCCATAGATAAAGGCCTTGCCACCTGTATGCAGGAAGCCTGGGCTGCGCGCGCCAGAACTGTTTCAGGTTTCTTCGGGTTTGAGGAAAATGAACAGCTTTATTGTGGGATGGCGCTGGGCTATGCCGATCCGGCCGCAAAAGTGAACAGCCTGCGGTCGCCGCGCGTATCTGCGGATGATTTCACGACATTTATCTGCGAATAAGAAAACAACAAGGTTCGCCATGCACGTCCAGACTTCTGTCGCGCTCACGATCAATGCGCCTTTGTCGCAAACTTTCGCTGTTGCGACAGGGATCGAAGCGCGCGCACTGATCAAAAAACATGGCTTCCTGCCCGGCATCGTCCAAACGGAGGGCCATGATGCGCCCTGGACAGCTGTCGGCCAGCGCCGCAGACACACATTAACGGATAATTCATCCGTAAACGAAGAATTGATTGCCTTCACCCAAAACTCAACGTTCGCTTACAACGTGTCTGACTTCACCGGGTTATTTGCAGCGATCGTTCGCAGCGCCCGCGGCGAGTGGCACTTCACGACAACCGGCGCTGAAAAGACCCAGATCGACTGGACCTATTATTTTTTCCCCAGAACTCCGATCGCCGAGCCCCTTTTGTGGTTCGTTGTCAAATCCCTGTGGCCCGGCTATCTCAGAGCAGCGCTTCACCGCGTCAAAGCAGCCGCTGAACAGGGTCCCCATGAAGATCGCGACATTTAACGTCAATTCCATCAACGCCCGCCTGCCCCGCATCCTTGACTGGTTCGACAAAACAAAGCCCGACGTCGCGGTTTTGCAGGAAATCAAATGCATCGATGAGAAATTCCCGGCGCTGGAATTTGAAGACCGCGGCTATAATGTCGCCGTTCATGGGCAGAAAACCTATAATGGCGTCGCGCTGCTCTCCAGGCATCCCATTGAAGATGTCATGAAGGGGCTGCCCGGCGACGAGAGTGATGAGCAAGCGCGTTATATCGAAGCCCTGATCATGCCTGATGACACAGCGCCGGTGCGCGTCGGCGGTCTTTATCTGCCCAATGGCAATCCCACGCCTGGCCCAAAATATGATTACAAGCTGAATTGGATGAAGCGCCTCAAAACCCACGCCGAACAATTATTGGAAAACGAGGAAGCGCTTGTCCTGGCTGGCGATTACAACGTTATTCAGCAAGCCGAGGACGCCTATGACCCCGCAGCATGGATCGATGACGCCCTCTACCGGCCGGAAACCCGCGCTGCATTTCGCGAAATTCTTTATCTCGGATTGACCGACGCCTTACGACAGGCCGACCCGACGGGCGTGCGCTATACTTTCTGGGACTACCAGCGCGGCTCATGGGAGAAGGATCACGGCATTCGCATCGATCATCTATTGCTCAGCCCGCAGGCGGCGGACCGTTTCAAAACCGCCGGCGTTGATCGCAGCGAACGTGGCAAGGAAAAACCCTCGGACCATGTGCCGGTGTGGGTGGAGTTGGCGTGAGCGCGCTGCGCGAAAAACGAGGCATCAGCATGAAACATTTGTTCATCGCATTATCGGGTGTTTTGATCGCGCTTTTTGCGAACGCACAAGCAGACGAGTTCGAACACCTCCAAAGTCTCAATAATCCCGCCTACCACCTTGTTGAATCAGAAACCCTTGAGCGGTCATTTCATATTTATGTTCGCCTGCCCGATAATTACGATGCCTCTGAGCGCGACTATCCGACAATCTACCTTCTCGATGGCGGCATTACATTTCCGTTGCTGGCAGGGTATTTCAAATATCTGTCTCTTGGCCGTGAAGTTCCGGACGCAGTTATCGTTGGCATAGCCTATGGGTCTGACAATTTTGAAACGGGCAATTTGCGCGGCACGGATTTTACGGCTGCGGCGCCCGATCGTGACCATTATGGCGGGGCGCCGAGATTTCAGAATTTCCTGAAAAGCGAGCTTTTGCCGTTCATTGAGAAGGACTACAGATCCGACCCCACGCGACGCATTATTTTTGGCCAGTCTTTGGGCGGTCAGTTTGTTTTATATTCAGCGCTGACAAAGCCGGAACTTTTCTGGGGTCATATCGCGAGCAATCCCGCTCTCCATCGCAACTTGCCGTTTTTTCTTGAAAATCATTCAAGCCTGAAATCATCGTCATCCAGGGTCTTTGTCTCCAGCGGCTCCAATGATAACGAACGGTTTCGCACGCCGGCCCTTGCATGGATCAACCACTGGTCGACGCAAAGCGAATTACCCTGGGCGTTAAAGACAGTCACGCTCGTCGGTGAAACACATTTTTCCGCCGCGCCTGCCGCTTTTCGGACCGGCATGCGATGGCTTTTTGAGACGGAGCCACCTGAAACAGAATGAATTGGTCCCCGGAACAGGATGCGGCGCTCCTTGCTGTCGACCGCTGGCTAAAGGCGGGCGACAGCCCGTTATTTCGGCTCTTTGGCTATGCCGGCGCCGGAAAGACAACGCTGGCGCGCCATTTTGCTGAAAACGCCGGCGGCGATGTCGCTTTTGCGGCATTTACCGGCAAGGCCGCTCACGTCATGCGCCAAAAGGGATGCACGGGCGCGTCAACCATTCACGCCCTCATCTATCGCCCCGCCTCGGGCGAAGAAGACGGCGAGCCGATGTTTACGCTGCGCCACGACGCGCCCGCGTCGAAAGCTGACCTCATCATCATTGATGAATGTTCCATGGTCGATGAAGATCTGGGTCGCGATCTTTTGTCCTTCGGCAAGCCCGTGCTTGTGCTTGGCGACCCGGCGCAATTGCCTCCCGTCAAAGGCGGCGGATTTTTCACCGAAGGTGAACCTGATTTCATGCTGACGGAAATTCACCGTCAGGCAGCGGATAATCCGATCATTCGCCTTTCCATGGCAGTACGCGAAGGCGAGTCTTTTGACGAACAGACCGAAGAATGCCGCGTGATCAGCCGCGACGACATCTCAACCGAGGACATCATGGCGGCGGATCAAATCCTGGTCGGCGCCAACAAAACGCGCAAACGCTACAATGAAAGGTTGCGTCAGCTTCACGGGTACACCGACATGACCCCCGAAGCGGACGAAAAGCTTGTTTGCTTACGGAACAACAAGAAAAAAGGCCTCTTGAATGGCGGCATCTGGGCTGTGGACCGGCGGATGTCGCCACGTGGGGGACGCGTGCGCTTCTCTGTACGCCCCGAAGAGGGTGGCAAGGCAGTAAATGTCTCTGTCCCGCGCGCTTTTTTCCTTGATGGACCAGAGACCGTGCCATGGACCCAGCGCAAGGGCGCAGACGAGTTCGATTATGGCTACGCCCTCACTGTCCATAAGGCGCAGGGCTCACAATGGGACAATATCGTCCTTTTCGACGAGAGCTATATGTTCCGTGAACACCGTGCGCGCTGGCTCTATACCGCCGTTACCAGGGCGGCAGAGCGCCTGATTGTCGTCCGCTGATCCTTGAACACAAAACGAACAGGTCTAGTTTGACGCCGCTCGTCAGAAAGGGAGAGTTTTATGGGTTTCATGGAAGCAGTAAAAACTGTGCTTGCGAACTATGCCAATTTCAATGCGCGCTCGCGTCGTTCGGAGTACTGGTATTGGACGCTCGCCTATTTTATCGCCTATGTCGTCCTCTACATGGTCGGTAGCGTTGTCGGCGCCGGAGAGTTACTTGCAGGGCTTTTTGCACTCGGGGTTCTTGTCCCAAACATCGCAATCAGTGTACGCCGCTTTCACGATATCGGCAAATCGGGATGGTGGGTGCTGATATTCATCGTTCCGCTCGTTGGCCTGATCGCACTGATTTATTTCTTCACCAAAGCATCGGACGGTCCAAATCAATATGGTGACGGTCCTCTGGCGCCGGCTGCGTAAACGGCGGTCGCCCCAACCTCAGTTTAAGATACGCAAGCAGTGTTAGACGCCTGATCTACGATCAGGCGTCTAACCATTTTAACTGCCAACAGGTTCAATCCAGCCCTGATAGCTCAGCACCTCGCCAGCCAGCGGGAATCGCACCGATACATCAAAATGGTAGCGTCCGTCTTTTACGCGCTCGAGACCAACCGCCTCGGGGCACAGGATTTTTGGCAAGGTCAGACCCCAAAGCGATACGCTTTCCGGCATCAGATCAATACCATCCTTGTGGGCGATCATGCGCAAGCGGAACAAAAACGGGCCGAATTTTTCACTGAGCTGCGGTCGTGGCGCCCGCTTGTCAATTAACATGTCGGTCTGAAATGCTTCGCCATCAAAGCGTCGCGTCCAGCGCTCGCCGCCATCTATCTGTTCAAATGAGGTTTCAATAGTGACCCCGCGACCGGTTTTCGGCACATGCGACAAGGCACAGATGAGCCGCGCTAGCGGCGATCCGCCCCGTACGATATCGGCGCACCCTTTTGCTTTTTCTGCGCGGCCATGCATTGCTTTGATCTCATCGGGCAATGTTTTGAACGCGTCACCAAGTAAGGTTTGGTAGAGTGTTCGGTTCATTGAATAAAGCGCTCCTGGTCTGTCGGCGTCGGTAGGTAGCAGGCATCGCGTTTACCGAACAAATGATAACGATTGCGTGCGACCCGAAAATATAACCAATCCCGCATAACCCGCGGCGCTAAAAGCATAAGGCTACCTGCAGCGGGCCACGGATCAGGAAGGGCTCTCAGCACCGCTGCAATAGCATCGGTCTGACGCTGAATTTTACTGTCTTGCACCAGAATGAAGCTCGACGGATCGTCCGGATCGAGACCGGCTTGCGACAGCAAATCGCGGCCTGCAGGTGTTTGCATCGTGGCGAAACGAAAAAGCCGGCCAGAATCGCGTTTAATCAAAAAACCCACCCAATGCGAGCAAAGCACGCATACGCCGTCAAAGACGATGATGGGTCGGTCGTGCGCTTCACCCTGCATCTGGCTCTCAAATACCTGCTGCACGAAATCTAAGCGCTATTTCAGACGAACCACTGTGACCTGCCGTCGCGGCTCACGCAGATCTAATCGCATCGACAGTAATGGCGCCGTCAAGACGGCCTGTTGCCTGTTTCAACAGAACATCAACCAAATCGAAAATCATGTCGAACTCCTGCAAAACCTTTGCGACGCGCTCCGGTCCTTGAAGTGGCTTGAACATCGTTCCCATGTTCAGCTTATCCCCCGTCTCCAGCGCGACATAAACTTTGCCTTTTGAAAACGCCGCCCGCAGCTTGGCCCCGCCAAATAACCGGTCGAGCTCCTGAAAGCGCTCAAGCACCAGCGGGTCAAGAAGCTCTCGCGCCTCGACCTGATCGGTCGACCACGCTTCAAAGATCTTCTCAAATCTTGGCGAAACAAGCCCGACACGCTGAAAACTCTTTCCCGGCTTCATCAATCGATTGAATATGCCAGCGTCGCGTTTAATCACCGTCTGACCGAGGAACTCCTTGTGATAGTCGATCACCAGAAGTTGGCCGTGAAATACCGTTCGCGTACTGCTGTTTTTTCCGGATGATTTATATTTCAAATGCGCTTCACATATTGTGAAGTCGGCGTCGTGACGCTGCCCGGTCACCTCATCTTCCCAACCTTCCCGGTTGTAGTTGGGCAAAAGACCGAAACGATCGAATTCTGTACAATAACCAGGTCGATCCATTTCAAGGCTGTAGCCAAAGCCAAGACGGCGGCAAATGTGTTGCAACAGCCCGCGGGTAATATCATTGCGTGTCCGATTGAGCCGCCATCCAGCGCCCATGAGGCCGACTGCGCCGATAACAAAAGCCAACTGGATATTGCCTTCGCCAAACGGTCCGAATGAAAACCCCGCAAAAACGAAAACCGCCGTCGCGATCGCAATCAGCGCGGAATGTAGAACAGCACGTTGGCGCGCATCCTCATTTGCAGCCAAAAAGGGTGCTATGTCGCGCTCATAGAATGCGTCAAAACCCTGAAATTCCTTGCGCCCAGACGCCGGCTCGACCGTCATCGCCATTACTCCATGATTCCAATGGCCTTATTCTAATAGTGATTTGTTAACTACTGATGTTCGTGCACACCAAAAACTGCCCGCTAAACCCCAAATTTACCATATTGAGTGATGGTATTGCACTGATTTTCAGGGGGCGAAAGCTAGAATGCACATCGCATCAAAAGCTATGCAGGGAATGTTTCGCGCCGTTCCCGACACAACGCCTGATGTCGTCGTTGATCGGCAATTGCGCGAGATAAAACTGCAGATGCCGCGTTTGCTGATGGGTATCGCCATTGTCTCGATATTCAATGGATTTCAATTCATAGACGAAGCAGCATCATATGTTCTGCTTACCAACGGGCTTTTTATTGCTTTGCTCGTTTCTTACATTCCATCATGGATTTCGTTTGACATCGATACCGCCTCAGCGGTGATGAAACGTAAACGCATCAATTCTCTTATGCCCATAGCGACCGGTCTTGCCATCTCTTGTGCATGCGGCGCCATATATTTGTATCAAGCCACTGATACAAATGGGCGCGTAATGCTGGCGCTATGGTGCGCTTATTGCGGTTTTGGGGGCGCCAGCGCACTTTCCGCCGCCCCTCGTGTTGCGGCAACCGCCATGTCGCTTTGCACGGCGCCGCTCGCCATCGCAATGCTCATCAGCGCCGACCCGCTGATGACGATAATTGCGTGTATTTATGCCTGCAGCGCCATCATTGGCTATTATCAGTTATCCCATGCTGGCGCCGTCCTGGCCGATCTTTCCATCAGAGAAGAGCAAATCAAAAATAATGCTCAGCTCAACAGTGAAAAGTTTCGTGATTTTCTCGACTCCGCATCCGACTGGGCGTGGGAACGCGACGCCAACGGAAAATTGGTATATCTCTCACCAAGCTTTGAAAACGTTACCGGCCAGTCCATCGACGACATTTTACGCAGCGGCATCGAGACGATGATTGAGATTTGCCCTGAGGATCAGTCGGATGTGCTCCGGGAAATAAACGACGCCTTCGTCAACCGCCGCCCTATCCGTGATCTGCGATATCGGGTGCCGACGCCCGACGGCGAACTCATTATGGTGTCCGGCAGTGGGCTGCCGCGGTATAATGATCAGGGTGAGTTCATTGGGTATATTGGCTGGACAAAAGATATCTCAAAGCAAGCTGCCGCAGAACGCCTGCTTCTTGAAAGCGAACAACGCCACCGCGATTTCGCCGAAAGCGCCGGTGATTGGGCTTGGGAAATAGACGCAGAGCTGCGTTACACTTTCATTTCTGATCGCGCCGAAGAAGTCACCGGCATGGATCACAGCGCGCTTATCGGAACAAAACTCTCCCTCTACGCCGACGATGAAGAGATCAATGGCGACACTTTTGAAAATATGCGCGAAGCCATCAAGGCAAAACAGCCATTCGTCGGTATTGTTTCCTATGTAGAGATAAATGGCGGCAAATCTTTTTGGATGAAACGCAGCGCTAAACCCGTCTTTGACGAAAATGGAGCCTTTAAGGGGTATCGCGGCGTCGCCACCGACGTCACCGCGAGGGTTGAAGCGCAAAACGAAGCCAATCGAACACGCCAATTATTGGAAGAAACGAACGCTAAGCTTGAAGATATTGTTAAAGAACGCACCGCCGATCTTGAAGCAAAAAGCAGCATGCTGGCGGAAGTCTTTGAATCAATGGCGCAAGGCGTTACCGTTCTCGATGCAGAGCACACAATTGTCGATATAAACGAAAAGGCCTGGCGTTTGTCAGGATTACCACAGGAAGTCTGGGCGCGAGGAAATAACATCAAACCCGTCCTCGACATTGGCCTTAGTCGCGGCATGTATGAGTATGAGACCGCGGCGGAATATTTCGCAGCGTCGCATCAGGCGCTTCAACTGGCATCAGAGTTTCGGGCAACTCGCCGCCAAAAAGACGGCGTCATCATCGAAGAGATTACGCGCCAGCGCCCCTGCGGCGGCTATGTCGTAACCTATAGCGATATCACCGACGCGCAAAAACGAGCCGATGAATTGCGCGACCTATCCGACGCATTACTCACAGCGAAAGACGCCGCCGAAGCCGCTAATCGTGCGAAGTCCGAATTTCTGGCCAATATGAGTCATGAAATCCGGACCCCAATGAATGGCGTTGTTGGCATGGCGTCCTTGCTGCTGGATACTGGGCTTACCGACAAACAAGCAGACATGGCTAACATTATCGTCAGTTCCGGCGATAGCTTGCTGACGATTATCAATGACGTGCTCGATTTTTCTCGATTGGAAGCGGGAAAATTACGCCTTGCGCGCGAGTCGTTCGACCTGCGCACAACGATAGAAGACGTCGCCGGGCTTTTAGCATTCCCGGTGGTCGAAAAGCAGCTTGAACTCATGGTGCGCTATCAACCGAGTTTACGCGGAAAATTTATCGGGGACCCTGGGCGTATCCGTCAGATTGTGACCAACCTCGTCGGCAACGCCGTAAAATTCACCGACCGCGGGCATGTACTGATTGAAGTGAGCGGCGCGCGACGCGGCGAAATTGCTGATGTGACGATCGCCATCACCGATACTGGCTGCGGTATCTCCCCCGAGAATATTGAATCTGTCTTCGAAGAATTTGAACAAGTCGACGGCACCGCCCGGCGACGCCATGACGGCGCGGGCCTTGGGCTTGCCATCAGCAAACGCATGGTCGAAGCCATGGGCGGGGAGATCTCCGCGGCAAGTGAAGTCGGCATTGGTTCCACTTTCAGCGTCAGGATTCCTATCGCAATCGACGAAACGGATGTTGACGAACTCACTGCCCCGATCGGCGCATTCGACAATATCCGTGCGATCATCGTTGATGACAACGCGGTCAATCGCACCATCTTGTCAGAGCAGCTTGCATCCTGGGGACTTGAATCCGACGCATTTGAGAATGCCGAAGAGTGCTTCAGCGCGATGAAATCCGCGGCAGCGCAAAAAAGGCCCTACGATATTGCGATACTGGATTTTCAAATGCCTGGCGGGAGCGGCAAAGAGCTCGCGCAATGGATTAAGGCGGAGAAATCGATCGGACTGACCCCGTTGATCCTTTTGACCTCGGCCGGCCGTAAAGGCGATCCAGCCGCCCTCGCTGACAAATTATTTTCAGCTTATCTTGTCAAACCGGCGCGCGCTTCCATGCTGCTCGATTCGATTCTGACCGCACTCAATGACGGCGCTGTCGCACAATTGCGAAAGAAATCCACACGCGGCGCACCGGCTGCTAATGAAGTAACATTTTGCGCATTCACTGATGACGGAAAACCACTTCGTGTCCTGGTGGCTGAAGACAACATCGTCAATCAAATGGTCGTCAAAGCCATGCTCGAAAAACTGTGCTGTGACGTTACATTGGCGTCCGATGGCTCTATTGCCATCGAAAGATATAAGGCAGACGGGGCAGACATCGTTTTGATGGATTTATCTATGCCGGAAATGGATGGCGTTGAAGCCACAGCCAAAATCCGTGAGCATCAGGAATTGACCGGCGTAAGCGTTCCTGTCATCGGCGTCACCGCGCACGCCATGCGAGAAGATCGCCAACGTTGCCTTGATGCAGGCATGGATGACTACCTGCCAAAGCCTGTGAAACAGGACAGCCTCAACGAGATGTTGACCAAATGGACTGTCGCCCGCGGCGAAAGCCGAACAGGCTAGCTTATTCAGCTATCTGCTTGTGGAACGCCTGCGTTGTCAGTTCATCACCACTTGTTTGACGCCGCCACAGCGAAGCATATAGCCCGTCGGCAGCAATCAACTCACGATGGGTCCCGCGTTCAACGATCTCTCCATCTTCAAATACCAAAATGACATCAGCATTCGCGATCGTTGACAATCGGTGCGCCACCGCAATTGTCGTGCGCCCACGCGCCGCTTCCCTGAGCGCTGCTTGCACTTCCTCTTCCGTTCCGGAATCAAGTGACGATGTCGCCTCATCGAGGATCAGGATCGGCGGATCGCTAAGAATAGCCCTGGCAACGCCAACGCGCTGTTTTTCACCACCTGACAGTTTCAGTCCGCGCTCACCGACGCGCGTATCGAGGCCATCAGGCAGGCTTTCGATAAACGCGCCAAGCTGAGCACGACGCGCCGCGACCATGATCTCTTCATCATCCGCATCAGGTTTCGCATAAGTGAGATTGAAGCGCAGCGTGTCATTGAATAGCACAACCTCTTGCGGCACGAGTCCCAACGCTCTGCGCAAAGTTTCCTGAGTGACGTCGCGCACATTTTGACCGTCAACGATGATGCGCCCCTGTGCCGGGTCATAAAATCTGAATAGCAGTTTCAATATTGTCGATTTGCCTGCGCCGGAGGGCCCGACAATACCGACAAAAGAACCGCCCGGCACGCTGAAGCTCACATTCTCTATGCCACTGGCGCGACCTTCATGCGAAAAACTGACATTTTCAAACCGGATATCACCCGATTTCGGCCCGAAGGGCTTTGCATCCGGCGCATCTTCGACCTCCGACTTCGTATCCATCAGGTCGAACAGTTTTTCGATATCAACGGTGCCCTGTTTAATCTCCCGCCAGGCCCATCCAAGGATATTCAAGGGGCGATATATGTTGCCCAACATTAAAATGATCGCGAAGACATCGCCAGCCTGCATCGTTCCATTAACGATGCCATATCCCGCCATTATCGCGACAGCCAAGAGACCAGCCGCCATGATAAATTCCTGCCCGCCATTCAGGACAGACAGAGATTGCATAATCCTGATATAATGCTGGTTATAGTCTCGGATGGCGCCGTCATAACGCACAGCTTCCCGGTTTTCCGCAGCAAACGACTTTACCGTTTCAAAATTCGCGAGCGTGTCGATGGCGACACCGCGCAGCTTCGTATCGGCCGCGTTGAAGGCGCGACGCTGTTTGTTTCGCCATTCCGTGATGGTGATCGTATAGGCTGCATAAATCGCAACCGTAATCACCGCGGAAACGGAATACTGAATGCCGTAAAGTGTCGCCAACACGATAGAGGCAAAGACCAGCTCCACCAGCGTCGGCCCGATATTAAACGCCAGAAAGCGCAGCAAATATTCCATGGCGCTGGCGCCGCGCTCCATGATCCGGTTTAAAGCGCCTGAGCGACGCGTTAAGTGAAACTGCAGATCCAGATTTTGAGCATGGTGAAACGCATCAACCGATACGAGGCGCTGCGCATCCTGAGTAACAGCCGTAAAAAAAGCGTCGCGAACTGCAGGCAATGCACTGGCGAGGAATCGGGCGACGGCGAATATGATAAACAAAGCGACGAATGAAAGTTCCGGCGCCTGCGCGGCTTCAGCCACAATTTCCGGGCTGCCTGCCCCGCCGCCAGAGGTTAACTGGTTAATACCCTCGCCCATAAAAACCGGGGCGATCACCGAAAGGCCCTTGGCAGTCACGGTGATCAGAAACGCCATCACCATGCGAAAACGCCAGCGTTTTAGCTCCTGACGCAATAAAATCGCAAACATGCGTGAGATCGACCGCCCAAATGGTGCGGCCTCGCCCTTCGTCTCCAGTTCATCGGCGCTATCTGGCGGCATGCTGGCCAAGATGGGGAGGCCGATACCCTAACACCAGACCTAATGCCGGATTTCGGCGCCAATAATGCAATTTGGTATTCCCGTAGAGGTTGATTCAAGGGTTAACGTTTCATTCATAGACAGAGTGACGCCGACCCGCCCAAACTGCAAGGAATAGAACTTTGACGCACGACAAGGATATTCTCGCCAACCGGCTCACCAGGATTTGCAACGCCAAGCCGGCAATCAGCACCCCGCCGCCGCCGCCGCGCCAGAGCCGGTCGCGCTATCGTCCACAGCGTGAAGCGGTTTTCCGCCTCGCCAGCGTCTATACGGGGAAAAATACCTTCGTCCGGTGCGTCGTCAATGAAGTGAGTGAAAACGGCGCCCGTTTTACGCTAAAGGCGCCGCAAGCCTTTCCCGAAACAGTCATCGTAAAGTTCGATCAAAACGGCGCCCGGAAACGCGTGCGCGTGGTGTGGCAAGACGATTATGAAACGGGTGTTGAGTATAGCGACGACCAGACCCGGATTGATGGGATTTGCCCGCCCGGTGCGCCAGTTAAAGCCGCCCATTGATCAGTTTCATGACACCGGAAAAATCCAGATCATCCTTACCTGCCGATTCCATCAGCGCATAGAGCGCTTCAGCCTGAGCGCCCAACGGCGTTGCGGCTTTGGCTTTATGGGCCGCTTCCTGAGCAAGGCGCATATCCTTTAGCATCATTGCCGCCGCAAACCCCGGCTGATAGTCGCGGTTCGAGGGCGCCGAGGGAACTGGTCCCGGCGCTGGACAATAACTTGTCATCGACCAGGACTGCCCCGATGCTGTCGAAGAAATGTCAAAAAATGTCTGCGCATCGAGACCGAGCTTTTCAGCCAGATTAAACGCCTCACAAGTACCGATCATCGAAATGCCGAGCAGCATATTGTTGCAGATTTTCGCAACCTGACCATTGCCGGCGGCGCCAGCGTGAAAAATATTCTTACCCATGCCTTCAAGCACCGGCCTTGCCTGTTGAAACGCTTCGTCGGCGCCGCCAACCATAAAGGTAAGGGCGCCCGCTGTTGCCGCCGCCACACCGCCCGAAACAGGCGCATCGACCATCGCAAAACCTTTTTCAGATGCAACGCCGCTGACGGCGCGCGCTGAGTCCACATCGATCGTAGAGCTGTCGATGAAGAGCGCACCCGCTTTCGCATTCCCGATGACGCCATAGCTTTCCGTATAGACCGAGCGCACATGAGCACCCGCCGGCAGCATCGTCACAACAATGTCTGCGTCTTTCACCGCATCAGCGACAGTGTCGCCACGCTTGCAACCAGCCTCTACCGCGCGGTCAATAGCACCGATGGAAAGGTCAGTCGCCGTCACATCATGGCCAGCCTTTGCGAGATTTGCCGCCATGGGGCCGCCCATATTGCCAAGGCCGATAAAAGCGATTTTGGTCATGGTTTTTCCTCTTGATTAGTCCCGGTCTGATAGTCCCTATTTCGACCCGCGGCAAACACAACTGCGTTCCGCGTCATATGAAGAAAACACGCCGTCGACAGACCCGTTGCGCCGAAAATCATGCACATCACCATGATCTGATAGCGCGCAGCGATCAGCGGCGAGACGCCAGAGAGAATTTGTCCGGTCATCATGCCAGGCAGCGATACAAGTCCCACAGCAAATAACGAATTGATGATTGGGATCATCGCGGTCTGAAACGCGGTGTCTCGCGCTTTGGGATATGAAACGCCATTACCAAGCTCGGCGCTCAAGCGTTCCGCCGCCAGTGAAATGCTCGTCATACTGCTGGCAAAAATCATCCCCGCCAGGGGGATGATCATATTCGGCGCATACCAGGGAGCCAGCTGCAGAACTCCCTGCGTTACAAATAACAGGGTGATGCCGCCGCCGCCAAGAATTGAAACGAAGGAGGCCAAAAAAAGATCGCGCTTGCCGGTCTTGATGGTATTTAACGCAATCCAGCTCGACGCCAGCACCATAACAGCAAGGATCGCCGCGATGGCGAAGCCAGAGTCCGATGCAAAAATATAGACCAGCGCATAGCCGATCATCAGAAGCTGCACAAACATGCGCACAAAAGCATAGAGCGCTTTTTGATGCCCTACCCGCCATCGCCACATCAGCGCAATAACGACAATCGCCGGCGCCAATGCGAAGCCCAGCCGCGCAAGCGGGATCGGTTCAACCTCCATCTTGACGGTCGATCAATCGAAAGCGCCTCTTCAACATCGCTTTTCTATTTCTTTCTGCGCGCTATCTCTCGAAACGTTACCGGCCAATGGTCCGGCAGATCAGCCCCCTTATTTAACCTGGACTCCCAGGTGAACTGATCGTCGCTTTGAAAACTAATCGTCGCCCAGCTACGTTCAATCTCATCTTCTTCGGGGTTCGGGCCATTCATCAAATCTATGCGTCTGCCTTGTTCGCTCACTTTAAGATGGTAAAGAATCTTTCGTGCATAATTACCAAACATCGAGAGCATTTCGAATCGTTCATCGGCATCATTGTAGTTAAAGTAGAAAACATAAGTTCGTTTCTTTCCTCTCGCTGTTCCTTTTGACTCGCAGCGAATATACTGATCATCCAACGCATAAGCGCAAACCCGCGTTCCTGTTTCTACATATTCGTAGCCAG
Source organism: Hyphococcus sp. (assembly GCA_021776335.1). Classification (GTDB taxonomy): domain Bacteria; phylum Pseudomonadota; class Alphaproteobacteria; order Caulobacterales; family Parvularculaceae; genus Hyphococcus. Next base: position 309,771 of record JAJFGB010000009.1, on the reverse strand, counting down.
CGTTTTCAGTGGCGGCATCTTAAAATTCCCAAACGCCAATCAAGCGATCAAGGTCTCGAATTGTCGGCTTTTCTGTTGTCTCTTGAGCTGCCGCTGATGCCGTCACGAGCAAACCGATCACAAACCCAAATAAAATATTGTTCATTCCGTCACTCCCACTCAGCGAGAAAACTAAGGCAGTATCAATTCCATAGCGCCTAGCTTCTCGAAATAGGGCGCAATATCAGCGTCATGCACATCCGCAAGCGATGCCGGAGCCCATTTCGGGTCGCGATCTTTGTCGATGATCTGGGCGCGCACCCCTTCAAAAAAATCGTGCCCGCTCATAACGCGTTTGACCATGCGGAACTCCATTTTCATGTTCTGTTCAAAATCATGCTGATGACCGCGACGCATCTGTTCAAAAGTAAGTCGAAGCGACATCGGTGACATGCGCTTGAGAACCTTCACTGTATCATTCGCAAATTCACCGCCATCACCGACCAAGGCGCCAATCAGTTCAGCCGGCGTTTCATGGCCTTGAAATAGTCGCGCAATTGCTGGACGCGCATCATTGATCGGCGCATGACCCGGATCACCGGCATAGTCATCAAGCACCGCTTCGATGTCCGCGTGGGCGTGATTGCCGAGGGGCGCGCTCAAAAGCGCCTCTTCAAGCGCCGCCATCTTATCCGCTGGCGTATAATGGGTGGCGATGCCGGCCGCCATGCAGTCAGCGGCTTTGGCGCGCGCGCCGGTCAGCGCATAATAGAGCCCCAATCCGTCATGGAGGCGTGGCATAAAATGTCCGCCGCCCACATCTGGAAATAAACCAATCCCCGTCTCCGGCATGGCAAAAAGCGTTGCATCGCCCGCCACACGAAAATCACCGTGAACGGATATGCCGACACCGCCCCCCATCACAATACCGTCGATCAGCGCCACATAGGGCTTTGGGTAGTGATAGATCAGCGCGTTGTTGGTATATTCATCACGGAAGAACTCCGACGCCTCGTCGGGACCCTCTTTCGCCGCCTCATAGAGCCATCGAATATCGCCCCCGGCGCAAAAGGCACGCTCGCCCATGCTCCTGACCAACACCGCCTGCACCGCTTTGTCCGCCGCCCAGTGGGAAAGCTGACCGTGCATTGCTTTGACCATGTCCCAGGTCAGCGCATTGAGCGCTTCTTCGCGGTTGAGTGTGACGACGCCCCAATCGCCAATTTGTTCAAAGAGAATATCGTTGGTCATATTTTCCCAGCGTCCTAACTCATTTCCCAGGAGGAGGCTTAAAGGAGACGCCATACAAATTCAGCGTCAATCGATCCACCCTTCGTCGTGGAGGTATTCAAAAATAATCTTATCAACGAAAGACGTGCGATGCACGTCATCGTTCGTAAACCACGCAAATTCAGCTATCTCCGCAGCTGGCGCCAATGATCCGTCGTAATCGGCTTGATAACAACTCATTTTCACATCGACGCCCTTAACTTTGCCGTCTGCAGGCGCTTCAAACGTTCCCACATAGGTGATCGTACGCGGAACAATCGAAACGGAAAGTTCCTCTTTGATTTCACGCATCAGAGCCTCGGCATCGTTTTCTTGAGGTTCGCGTTTACCGCCTGGAATATACCAAACGTCTTTGCCGCGCGACAATGCGACCAGCACTTTACGGTCTTCGATCCTTATCCATGCCAGTTTGTCGATTGTCGCCATCGCTGAGTTCGGTCTCTTCGAATTGCATCGTTTTCCAACGGCATGTCATATAAGTTCGCGCGCATCTCCACGCGCTATGACAAATTATGCCTGATACTCTCGCAACATATCCCGCGCGACGATGACGCGCATGATCTCGTTAGTCCCTTCGAGAATTTGATGCACGCGCACATCGCGCAGCATGCGCTCCAACGGATAGTCTTTCATATATCCATAACCGCCATGGATCTGCAGCGCTTCGTTGACAACCTTAAAGCCGGTATCCGTCACGAAGCGCTTTGCCATAGCGCAAAATCTTGTTGCGTCAGGTGTTTTCTCATCAAGTTTCCACGCCGCCTGATAGAGCATGATGCGAGCTGCCTCGAGTTCCGTCGCCATGTCGGCGAGTTTAAACTGCAACGCCTGCTGTTCATTCAATCGCTTGCCGAACGCCTTGCGGTCATTGGCGTAATCGAGCGCCGCTTTGAGCGCGCCCTGCGCCGTACCGAGCGAACAGGCGGCGATATTGAGCCGCCCCCCATCAAGGCCCATCATCGCAAAAGAAAAGCCCTCGCCTTCGGCGCCGACCTGATTGGCGATAGGAATGCGGCAATCCTCAAAATTGACAACCGCCGTCGGTTGAGAATTCCAGCCCATCTTGCGTTCCTGAGCGCCAAAGGACAGACCCGGCGTGCCATTCTCTACGAGGACCGTTGAAATCCCTTTCGGACCGTCACCACCGGTGCGCACCATGACCACGTAAAGATCGGAAACGCTCGCGCCGGAAATGAATGCTTTCGATCCATTCAGGACATAATGATCACCGTCCTTGACCGCTTTGGTTTTAAGCGCCGCCGCATCCGAACCTGAACCTGGTTCGGTGAGGCAGTAACTCGCGATCATTTCCATTGATGTAAGCTTGGGACAGAATTTACGCCGCACCTCGTCAGCGCCAAACCGGTCAATCATCCAGCAACACATATTGTGGATCGAGATAAAAGCCGCTGTTGACGTGCACCCTTCCGACAGGGCCTCAAAGATCAATACCGCATCGAGCCGGCCCAAATCCGATCCACCCACATCCTCGCGTGTGTAAATGCCGGCGAGACCAAGCTCAGCCGATTTTTTGATCACATCGACGGGAAAATGTTTTTCTTCGTCCCATTTTGCAGCATTGGGCGCGAGTTCGTCCGCTGCAAATCGGCGCGCCATATCTCTAATGGCTTCCTGTTCTTCACTCAGCGCGAAATCCATGCGCGCTACTCCTTTGGCTCAGTTTCTTCTTCATTCTTTTCTTCAAGCGGATTACCTTCAAAGCCGGGCATATCCGGCATCGGATGATCAAACTCTTTGGTCAAGGGCGTCATTGGCCCCTCATGCTTGGCTGTGTGGTTAAACCAGCGCACCAGTATATAGATCGCCAGGCACACAACCGCGATTGCCGGCAGCCAAAACTTTGCTTGTTCACCAGCAACGGCGCCGACTGTATGAAACATCCCGAACCAGATCGCCACATAGAGCGTGGCAGTCATCGTCAAAACGAGAATATAGCGCGCATAATCCGCCTTAAAAAACCCGCATGCGATATAGGTCGGGATACGCGTACCGGGGACGAAACGCGCCGTAAGCATGGTTTGCAGGAATTCTGTTCGCACAAGATCGCCGGCGACGGACACACCAGGTTTTTCGGCGAATTTATGAGCCCATGCGCGGCTGCGGGCGAGACGGCCAAGCCAGTATTTCCAAGCGTCACTGCCGACCAGTCCGGTCAAAATAGCAACCAGGATTATCCAGGTTGGCGCAGCGCCGGTGATCGAGGCGGTCGCGGCGCCGATAACTGCCGCATCCTCCTGAATAAATGGCAGGATGAAGATGCTGAGATAAAGCACCCACCCGGTCATCAGGGCCATGTCCCCCACTTCAAATCCAAACAATGGTCTCGTCCCTCAATATTTTTGCTTTTGCGGCAGGCCGTCGGCTATATCGTAATAGTCACCCTTATCAGCGACAAAGATATGTTCTGTCAAAGCCAGGCCAGTCGGCCCATTGAGGGACCCCAGCGCGACCGCAACACGGTCTTTATGATCATCAAGCTTGTCCGCATGCCAGAACAGAGAGGATCCGCATTTTGAGCAAAAGCCGCGACGCGCATAGTTCGAGGCGCGATACCAGGTGAATGTTCCGTCGCTCGTAAATTTGAGGGCGTCAAAAGAGATGTTTACCGATGCCCAGTAATTGCCGCTCCACTGCCGACACTGCCCACAGTGACAAGCGTCAACGCTTTTCAAATCTTCTCGTGCGAAAGAAAATGAGACATCGCCACACAGGCATTGGCCGGTGAGGCTATCTGTTTCCTGATTTGACATAACTTTCCTCAAGTTTGATCGCGGCCCACACAGCAAGCCAGGCTGGCGCTTGAATCCCGAGCACATTAACCGCAAGAATTATGTCGACTGGAAACCCTCGCGCAGCCCAGACCTGCAAATGATAAATTGCATGCAAGGCTGGCCATGCGCTCGCCATCAACAAAAAGCCCGCCCTTTGCGTTCGCAATCCCCAGGCAAAGCCGCCAGCGCTAACAAGATAGACAATGCCGACATCTCTGACGAGATGCGTATTGTAAGGCCCCAACATCGATATGCCCGGCACAGTATCATACCAGAATTGCGGCAAAATGAGCATTAGCAGGCTGTTCACTGCATAAGTGACGGCGATAGCCAGTATCAGCAAACGCATGATTGTTGCTTCCTTTTGGTCACAGAGATCCCCCGCAATTTTTGCCTATCATTTTCAACTCTGGCTCTTGTCTCAAAGAACGATGCTGATCTCGATCGTTGTGTCTAGCGTCAGCGCAGTTAGTTCATTGTCGGAATGACAAACTCCGAACCTTGTACATCTTCCGGCCAGCGCTGGGTGATGGTTTTGACTTTGGTCCAGAATTTAACACCCTCAGGCCCATGCTGATTGGTGTCGCCAAAACCTGAGCGCTTCCAGCCGCCGAATGTATGATAAGCAACCGGCACCGGGATCGGCACATTGATCCCCACCATGCCGACATTTACCGACTGCGCAAACTCTCGCGCCGCCGCGCCATTGCGCGTAAAGATCGCAACGCCATTGCCATATTGGTGGTTGGAAGGCAGCGCCACAGCCTGCTCGAAGTTTTCCGCACGAGCGATCTGCAGCACCGGTCCAAAAATTTCCTCTTCATAGGATTTATGGCCGGGCACGGCGTGATCAAGCAGCGTGCCGCCCATAAAAAAGCCGTTCTCGTATCCTTGCAGCGAGAAATCACGTCCATCGACGAGCAATTCCTGACCTTCATCCACAGCCATCTGAATATAGCTTGAGACCCTGTCGCGATGCGCCGCAGTGACGAGCGGGCCAAGATCAGAATCTTCCGACAGTGACGGGCCGATCCTCAGGCCTTCCACTTTCGGCTTCAGCATGGAAATCAGCGCATCCGCCGTCCCTTCTCCCACCGGGACGGCGACCGGCGTCGCCATGCAACGCTCTCCAGCGGAGCCATAGGCTGAACCAATAAGCTGGTTCACGACATTTTCCATGTCGGCATCAGGCAAGATGATCATGTGGTTCTTGGCGCCGCCAAATGCCTGAACGCGTTTTCCGTTCGCTGAGCCATTGGCGTAAATATATTGGGCGATATCCGATGAACCGACAAAGCTGATCGCTTTGATGCGCGGATCTTCGATAATTGCATCAACGGACTCCTTGTCGCCATTGACGACATTCAAAACCCCTTCTGGCGCGCCGGCTTCCATCATGAGTTCGGCGAGGCGCAACGGAACCGACGGATCTTTCTCTGATGGCTTGTTGATGAATGTGTTGCCGCAGGCAATGGCGACGCCGAACATCCACATCGGGATCATTGCCGGAAAATTAAACGGTGTAATACCCGCAACGACGCCAAGGGGCTGGCGCATAGAATAAACGTCTATGCCCGAGCCAGCAGCCTCGGTATATTCACCCTTTTGCAAATGTGGAATGCCGCAGGCAAATTCGATTACATCAAGGCCGCGCTGCACATCACCGCGCGCATCCGGCAATATCTTTCCGTGCTCTGACGAGAGCATTTTTGCCAAATTGTCCATGTCCTTTTCGACAAGCTCTTTGAATTTGAACATGACGCGCGCCCGGCGCTGCGGGTTAAACGCAGCCCAACCGGGGAACGCTTTCTGGGCGGCGTCAACGGCGCTGGCAACCTCATCGCGGCTCGCCAGCGAAACCCGTTTTTCCACCTCGCCGATTGTCGGGTTGAAAATATCATGGAGGCGACCGGACGCCCCCGCCATATGCTTGCCATTGATGAAATGACCTAGTTCGGTTGCCATGAGACGCCTCGACAGTTTGCAGGTTGAATTTGGCGCGACCCTAGTCGCCGCCGCTGCTGGCTGCAAGGCGGGCTGAACCCACCGGAAAGACGCCTCTGAAAGGGTGAAGCTGCTATCGACGGCGGCGCAAATAGCGGGAAGTTTTCAGACCGGGATCCGTATTTTATTCAATCGGCGCGCAACCGGGCTGAACGTCTGTGGCAAACCGCCCGCTCGCGGCGCCCACTACATGGGTAATGTTCTGTCCATCATCCGCGAGCGGTGCTGTCACTGAACGCAATAAGACACGCCGACCGTCAGCGAGGGTGAGCATATCATCGCGATAATGCGGTCCTTCACTCGCCACGGCGGCGTAAATATCTTCTGATGCCTTGTCGAGCATAGACATCGTCCAATCCGTCGTGCCAGACAGATGTACGTTTGAAAATTTAGCGAGGCTGTCCCCAAGAAAAATGAAAAACGGAAAACCGACGCTCTTTTCCAGATCGACAACAAAAACCCAATTCCAGTCTTCGCCGAGATCCATGTCCTGCATCGCTTCCCAGCTTGGAAAGTAACCGCGCGCCGCACGCGCCCAGGCAGTAACAAGCCTTTGGGTCAGCCTTCGGTCTGATGCGGGCGCAGGCGCCACGCCATCAAAAAGATCTGCAACTTCTCTTAGCATTTTCACCCCGGATTGATGGTCAGATGAATGCTATGCGAGGATCATGAGTACGGCGTATCCAGCCGTAAAATAATTTTTATCAAATTGTTCCGCATGGGTAACTATGTAGAAAACATCACAAACAGACGTCATCAAGCGGCTCCGTTAACGGCCTCTTCACCATGTTTTCACCTGCCGCAAGAAATCCACTCTATGGCAAGACGTAATTCATGTTTTAGACGCCCTTCCCATTGATGGCGCCAAAGACATGGGTGACATCCACACCATTGTCGGCCAGCGGTAAAAGAACGCTGCGAAACAGGACACGCCGCCCATCACAGAGACGCAAAGCATCGCCATAAGATATGGGTGCGCGATTGAGCGCCGCTTCATCCATTTTGATCGTCGCCATATCGAGCAGGTTCCGTTCCCATTGGCCATCACCGGACAGATACAGGTTTGAAAGGTGGCAAAGCGCATCACCGAGATAGATAAAGTAAGGAAATCCGTCTGAAAGCCGAAGATCGACGCCAAAACAATTCTCCCAGTCATCGCCAAGATCAAGACTTTGAATATCCCGCCATGACGGCAAATACCCACTGGCTGTCTTCCTCCAGGTTTTCTGAATACGCTTTGTCAGGCGCCGGTCTTTTAGCCGGATTGGCTGCGTAGAAATGTTGTGTGTTGCTGTCTGCATGGCCGCCCCTCTTGCCGGCTACTGAACGAACCGGCGGCAACAGGCTAGAAAGGCAGGAATGAAGGTGCGGTTTCCAGGGGCATCGCAGTTTATCCAAAATTTGACAGGAATTGCACAATTAACCCCAAAATGGACGCTGGCGCATTTCCGGAAAATTGTGAATCTGAGGCGTTTCCGAACGATAAACCGGGACCCACTTTATCTCGGAAACGCCCTAGGCCCCGGGGGTGACGGCTCGAAAAACGCACCCTATAAGAACTCGATTAACGCTTTTGAGGGGCTAATTCATGACCGCTGTTTATATGATCGCTGCGTTTATCGCGGTATTTGCAATATTGAACTTGCTCGAAAAAGGCAGTCTGGACTGAGCGCCGGATGACAGTCCTCATCGCCAAGCAAATGGCGGGTCGCACGGCTGGAAACGGCGCAGCGCGGCCCCATATGCATAGGCGTCAAGTGAATGCTGTCGCCACAAGGGCCGGTCATGTTTACTGAAATATTACTGGTGGTCATCGGTTTGGCGATTCTCCTTGTCGCCGGCGACTTTCTTGTGCGCGGCGCCGTTGGCCTCGCGGCAGCCCTTGGCGTGCCAGCATTGGTCGTCAGCCTGACAATTGTCGCTTTTGGCACTTCTGCGCCCGAACTTGTTGTCACCGTTCAGTCGATCCTTTCTGGCAGTGAGGGTATCGCCATCGGTAATATTATCGGCTCCAACATCGCCAATGTTTTTCTGGTCCTCGGCCTGCCCGCAATTATTTACCCGATCTCAACGCACGTTATCGGGCTGCGCCGTCATATGCTGTTCATGCTATTGGCGACCGCTGTGTTTTCCGGCGTCGCCTATACCGCCGGATATCTCGATACAAAAATTGGCGGCGGTCTTTTTGCCGGTATCCTTATCTATGTCGCCTATATGTGGGTCAGGGCCAGCACTGGCAAAGCAACCGATCCAATACTCGACGAAGTCGAAGAATATCAAAGCGCAACGGGCCTCAATATGCAGACGATCTTTTTCCTGATCGTCGGCCTTGTTGGATTGCCTGCCGGCGCACATCTATTGGTGACAAATGGCGCCTCACTCGCCGAGGGCCTTGGGGTGCGCGATGAAGTCATCGGCTTGACGATCATCGCCTTTGGCACCTCACTGCCTGAGCTGGCGACCGTTATCGCCGCCGCCCTGCACAAAAAATCAGACGTCGCCATTGGCGGCATCATTGGATCAAACATCTTCAATATTCTTGCAGTTGGCGGCGCCGCCGGCCTTACGGGAACGGTTTATTTCGACAGCGCCTCGCTGGCTGTCGATATCCCGGTCATGATCGCCGCCTCGATTATCCTCGCCGCATTCGTGCTCACACGTCGCGATATCGGCCGGCTCACCGGTCTTCTTATGTTCGGCGCCTATGTGGGCTTTATTCTCGCTCTGACCATGCTTGCTGGAGCAATCTAGGCAATGTCAATTTCTCCCCGCCATGGAACCGCGCTCGTCACCGGCGCCGGCAAACGTATCGGCCGTGCGATTGCACTCGCTCTCGGCGGGGCCGGGTTTGATGTTGCCGTTCACTATCGCTCTTCCAGTGCGGATGCAGACGAGGTCGTTTCCCGGATCAAGGATATGGGACGCAAAGCAGCGGCTGTAAAAGCGGATCTTTCCTCCGAACACGAAACCGCTTCGCTGATTACTGTTGCAAATGACGCGCTTGGCCGGCTTAATCTTCTCGTCAATTCAGCGTCTGTTTTCGAAAACGACGACATTGCTTCCGTGACTCGCGCAAGCTGGGACAAGCATATTGATACGAACCTGCGCGCACCTTTGAAACTTGCGCAGGATTTCGCTGCACAAGCTGAGAGCAGCGCCGAAAATCTGATCGTCAATATCGTTGATCAGCGCGTGCTCAAACTAACGCCGCAGTTTTTATCCTATACAGTATCCAAAGTCGGTCTTCACAGTCTGACGGCGACACTCGCGCAAGCGCTTGGCCCTCAGGGCATTCGCGTCAACGCCATTGGCCCGGGACCAGTTCTGAAAAATCAGCGGCAATCCGATGATGATTGGAAACGCCAAAATGAAGCGACCGTTTTGGGTCACGGCGCAACACCGGGCGATATCTGCGGCGCGCTGCTTTATTTGATATCGGCGCCTGCGGTTACCGGCCAAATGATTGCGGTTGATGGCGGCCAACATCTAATTTGGCAAACATCTGATGTGCTTGTAAGGGAATAATATGACCGGATCCAAAAGCGCTGTTTCAGAAATTTCGCCCCTGCCCCGCGCCGCAACAGCGCCGCGCCGGAAAGTGTTTGTTCGAGACTTGGAACTAAGCGCCTTTATCGGCGTTTACGATAGCGAACAAGGCGCACCACAGCCTGTCACCATCAATTTGGAGATCGACGTCATGGAGCCCTCCGATCCGATCGGGGACAGGCTTGAAGATGTCGTCTGCTATAACAAGCTAACCCAGGGCATTAAAGCCATCATCGATGAGGGCCATATCAAGCTCGTTGAAACCTTGGCCGAGCGCGTCGCCGATCTGGCGCTCTCACACACCATGGTCGAGACCGTCACGGTGCGCGTCGAAAAGCCAAACGCCATTCCTGAAGCCGCCGCCGCAGGCGTCGAAATTCTTCGAACAAAAAACTGAACTTTTCTTATATGACTGCGCTTTGAGTTTTTTTGTTTTCCGCTGCCGCCAAAGTCAGCGTTCGGACAATACCGCCAACGCCAAAGAACACACCAGCGCCGAAGAATAATGACATAGCTGCAAAGAACCCACCGGCGCCACCCGGCTGCAATACGGAAACCTCATGTTTATCTGGGTCTACATATACATGAAGCGTTTTACCGGGACTGGTGGTCTCACTTGCGCGCGACGACAACAGCGCGGTAAAAAACCGATGCCGCTTTCCTTCATAGGTGCGGCCGTCAACAGAGTAGACATAGCGGAGCGCCCGGCCACTATCGTTCGGACTTAAGACAATGCCGTCATAGACCGGCCAGGCGATGCTGGCCCGGGCGCTTGCATAATCCCTGACGATAAAAGCAGCGCCGAGGACGCCAAAAATGGTCAATCCGATGAAAAACAACAAAACGACGGAAACATCCGACCGGTTTTTCAGCGTGTCTTCCATTTGACCTCGCTCCCGCGCGCGCTTAGCTCAGGGAAAACTATCGATAAGAATGTGAACGACCGGTTAACCACGAGCAAGATGACCACCAAAAATACGCCAAATGCACCGCCGGCCCCGGAAAACAGCCTCCTGACAGGCGCCAGCCTGATTGCGGACCACGTCAGGCGTCTACCGGGAAAACCCGGCGTTTACCGCATGATCGGCGCAAATAACGACCTCCTTTATGTAGGCAAGGCCAAAAATCTCAAAAACCGGGTGTCCAGCTATGCAAAATCCGGTGGGCACTCAAACCGCATCATGCGCATGATCGCGGAAACGCGAGCGATGGAATTCGTTGTCACCGGCACTGAGACCGAAGCGCTGCTGCTTGAAGCCAATCTGATTAAACAACTAAAGCCGCGCTACAATGTAATCCTTCGCGACGACAAATCATTTCCATTCATACTCGTTGCAGAAGATCATGACGCGGCGCAAATTTTAAAACATCGTGGCGCGCAAAAGCGCGCCGGCGCCTATTACGGCCCCTTCGCCTCGGCAGGCGCCGTCAATCGCACGCTCAACACGCTGCAAAAAGCATTCCTGCTGCGCTCGTGTACCGACAGTGTTTATGAAAGTCGCACACGACCTTGTCTGCTGCACCAGATCAAGCGTTGTTCGGCGCCTTGCGTCGGCATGATTTCCATCGACGATTATCGCACCCTGGTCGGCGAAGCTAAAGCATTTCTGGACGGCGACAATAATGCGATCCAGCGCACGTTGTCTGCGCAAATGGAAAAGTCTGCGAGCGACCTCGATTTTGAACGCGCTGCCGCTTTGCGCGACCGCATACGAGCATTGAGTTATGTCCAGGGATCCCAGGACATCAACACTGGCGGTGTCGCCGAAGCTGATATTTTTGCAATCCACGCTGACGGCGGAAAGGCTTGCGTGCAGGTTTTCTTTTTTCGCGCCGGGCAGAATTGGGGCAATCACGCCTATTTCCCGAAGCATGACCGGGAAGATGATCCCCCCGCAATTCTCGACGCCTTCATCGCGCAATTTTATGATGGTCGTGAACCGCCGGCGCTGATTTTAACTTCTGTGGCGCCGCCACAAGCGGCCCTGCTCGCCGAGGCCCTATCTCTGCGCGCGGATCGAAAGGTGACGATACACACACCCCATCGCGGCGAAAAGCGCGACATCGTCGATGCAGCATTGATGAATGCGCGAGAGGCATCGTCGCGACGGATGGCGGAATCCGCAAACCAGCGCAAAAACCTTGATCAACTTGCTGGCGTTTTGGGACTTAATGCAGCGCCGGAGCGCATTGAAGTCTACGACAACTCACACATCCAGGGCGCCAATGCCGTCGGCGCTATGATTGTCGCCGGACCTGAAGGATTTATCAAAAACCAGTACCGAAAATTCAACATCAAAACAGAGGGGCTCGCGCCTGGCGATGATTACGGCATGATGCGCGAGGTCCTGACCCGGCGTTTTGCGCGCCTTATGAAAGAAGACGATGCTGAACGACCCGATCTTGTTATAATTGATGGCGGCAAGGGACAGCTATCGACAGTGCTGGAAGCAATGACCGAAGTCGGCATTGATCCCGAAGCCGAGGGCATCACAATCATTGGCGTCGCCAAAGGCCGGCGCGAAACCGAATCCGGTGAAAAACGCATCGACCGAACGTCGAGTGCGACAGGCGAACAAATCGTGCTCCGTAACCGGGCGCCATTCATCTTGCCGCCGCGCGATCCGGGCCTTTTCTTTCTGCAACGCCTGCGCGATGAGGCGCACCGTTTTGCGATCGGCGCGCATCGAGCGAAACGTAAAAAGACGCTGGGCGCCAATCCTCTCGATGATATTCCCGGCATCGGCGGCAAGCGCAAACGAGCGCTTCTCAACCATTTCGGCTCCGCCAAAGCCGTCGCCCGCGCCAAACCACAAGATCTCGCTGTTGTTGACGGGGTTTCAGCGGCGCTGGCGCAACGGATTTATGATTTCTTCCATAGCGGATGATGCTTTGTCCAACGACAATGCGTATCATGAAAAGCATGCATCATTCCATTGACCAAAGGCAACCAGCGGAATGAGGACATTGAGAAAGTTTCTATGAGCATCACCCAAAAAGCCATTTCAATCGCAACTGTGTTCGCTGCACTAACAGGCAGCGCCTATGCTATCGATGCGCCAGGCGACGTTTCAATCGGTCAGTCATTGGAAACTGCACGGCCGATGATCGAAGCAGCCTGTGTTAATACAAGCGAACAGCAACATACTGGCGCCATGGCGGCGCCCGCCAGGGAAATTCAAACACAGATCAATTGCCTCGGGCTGAAAATCCACCAGGGACAAAGCAAAGTCGAATATATGTTCAACGATGGCGTTCTCGCCTTTGTCTGGTTGATCGTCGAACCCGCCGTGCTGGCGTCAATGGAACCGCAACTCCTCGCTGAATATGGCGAGATCGCCTATAAGAATGATAATTACCGGATTTTTGAAAATGGCGAGGTCGCATTGCGCAGCGACCCACCGGAAATTTTGATCGCATCAAAAGAAATGATGCGCAGCATTACGGGGCTGGAAATTGAGGAATAGCGGCAAGGGATGACGAATTTACGATCCCCGGTGTGACAGGCAGGCTCCGTCTCTCAAACTTTTGGAGAATGAATTGACAATAACCCTACTCGGTTTTCCCTGGGACGCCAGCTCGTCCTATGCGCGCGGTCCGGCATTGGCGCCGCCGATTATCCGTTCATTGCTTTTTAGCGAAGCGTCGAGCCCCTACAGTGTTTCAGGTGTTGATTTTCGCGAAGTGATCACATCGAGTGACTTCGCCGATCTGCCCGAAAATGCTGACGCGTGCCGCGCAGCGATCAGCGCGCGCATTGCGGAGGTCACGCAAGCGAGCGCAAAACCGCTGAGCGTCGGCGGCGATCATTCGGTGACCTATCCGATCTTGCGTGCCATAAAGGCAGCTCATGGGCCGGTCAATATTCTTCATGTTGACGCCCATACAGATCTTTATGACGAATTCGGCGGTGATAAATACTCACATGCATGCCCATTCGCCCGTGCCATCGAAGATGGCTGTATCGACAATCTCGTGCAGGTCGGCCTTAGAAGTGTTGGGCCAGAGCAACGCGCCTTCGGCAAAGAGCATGACGTCGTTATGCTCGGCGCCGACGCGCTCGATAAAATTCCATACAAAAAACTTGTCGGCCCGCTCTATGTGTCGATCGATCTCGACGGGCTTGACCCGGCTTTCGCCCCTGGCGTTTCCCACCCTGAGCCTGGCGGCCTTTCCACAAGAGACATCTTGTCCATTCTTTCCAAGCTTCCCGCCTCTCCTATCGGGGCAGATATCGTTGAGCTGAACCCGGAAAAGGACATCAATCTCGCAACCGCCCATGTAGCGGCGCGGCTGGTCAAGGAACTCGCAGCGTTGATGGCGTAACGCCCCTAAAGCTTCGCTTTAGCGCCCCGTTTCCGCCTTAGTCATGGGCTTTCTTGCAAGCGTTGAGACTTGCAACAGGGGAAGAAAGGCGCGCGCTGATGAAGGGGTTATTGAACGACCCTCGGATCTACCAGATCGTGACCCTGTCAGGGCTTCTCGCCTTCGGTTGGCTAGCGCGCGCCTTTGATATTGATCCTGTCCATTTCATCGCGATCCTGTTGACCGCCTGCGCTGCGCAAGCGCTCGGCTCATTCATGATCGCCACCAAGCCTGATTTCAAAAGCCCGCTGATTACAGCGTTGTCGCTGACGCTGTTGCTGCGCGCAGATACGCTATGGCCCTTGATGGCGGCGGCGGCGATTGCAATCGGATCGAAATTCATGTTGCGCCTCAACGGTAAACATATTTTCAACCCCGCCAATATCGGCATTGTCGCCATGGTGTTGTTGACCGACGCCGCATGGACAACGCCGGGCCAATGGGGGACCGCTATCTGGTTCGCTGCGTTGCTCGCGGGCGCTGGTTTATTCGTGACCTATCGTGCCGCGCGTTTTGATGTGCCGCTTATTTTTCTCGGTGTTTTCGCCGCCTCATTATTCGCGCGTGCAATCTGGCTCGGCGATCCATTCGCGATTCCACTTTTGCGACTAGAGAACGGCGCCCTCATCCTCTTTGCGTTCTTTATGATCTCCGACCCAAAGACGACGCCCGACGGCGCCATTGCACGCGCTGCATTTGCCGGCGGTGCGGCTCTCCTGGCTTATGTTCTGACATTCCATTTCTTCATCAATGACGGGCTTTTTTATGCACTGGCTATCGCCACCCTAGTCCGTCCCGCCCTCGAATGGCTCGACCCTGCACCCCATTACAAATGGGGTGACCCTGTGACCCGGCCAAAAATTCTGCGCCGCTTTTTACCACCGCTCAAAACGCCTGCTCATCCGGCTCCGGCCGAATAAACTAACGGGAGAGAATCCATGCAACGTTCATTGAAGAAGTCTTTATTCGCCGCCGTGTCCGCAATCGCGGCTGCCAGCCTGACCGGCGGCGCCGTCGCTTTTTGCGGCTTTTATGTCGCCAAAGCAGACACCAAGCTTTTTAACAAGGCATCGAAAGTCGCGATCATGCGTGATGACGACCGCACCGTCATTACCATGGCCAATGATTTTCAGGGCGATCTGGCAGAATTTGCCATGGTGATCCCGGTACCCGTGGTGCTGGAGGAAGGGCAGATCCATGTTACCGAAAATGCCATACTGGATCATCTCGACGCCTACACCTCCCCGCGCCTGGTAGAATATTTCGATGACGATCCCTGTGTAATGTATGAGCGTCGAGAGTTGATGAGCGCTATGCCAATGGCAGGCGCCATTGAAGAAGACGGGGGCATCCGTAAAAAAGACAGCCTCGGCGTTACTATCGAAGCGCAATACACCGTCGGTGAATATGACATTTTGATTCTCTCGGCTGAAGAATCTGACGGCCTTTCAACTTGGCTAAAACAAAATGGATACAAACTGCCCGATGGCGCTGAAGCGACTCTCGCCAGCTATATCAAACAGGACACGAAATTTTTCGTCGCCAAGGTCAATCTCGAGGAGCAGGCGCAGACTAACCTTAAATATCTGCGGCCTTTGCAGATCGCTTTTGAGTCGCCAAAATTCATGCTGCCGATCCGCTTGGGTACGCTCAATGCCGACGGCAAACAGGAGCTTTTCGTCTTCACCCTCACCCGCAAGGGCCGCGTTGAAACAACGAACTATCGCACCGTCAAACTGCCGTCCAATATGACTGTACCGGTCTATGTAAAAAATGAGTTCGGCGATTTTTATAAAACCATGTTTGAACAACAGGTCGAAAAAGAAAACGAACGCGCCGTTTTCCTTGAATATGCCTGGGACATGAGTTGGTGCGATCCGTGTGCAGCGGACCCGCTGTCGTCGGATGAGTTACGTGAGCTTGGCGTCTATTGGACCGGCGGCGGCGATCAGTCCGGCATTATGCCTCGCCGCCCCGCTCCGCAGGCTCAGGATGTTTTTGTGACGCGGCTTCATGTTTCCTATGACGCAGCGCATTTCCCGGAAGATTTAATGTTCAAGGAAACTGGCGATCGCTCAAATTTTCAGGGGCGGTATGTGCTGCAACATCCCTATAAGGGCGATGCACAGTGTGACGCGGCGGAAAGCTATCGCGCCGAGCTGCCCAAACGCTTTGAAACCGAGGCCCAGACACTCGCTAATCTTACCGGTTGGGATATCGATGATATTCGCAACAAGATGAACGACGCCGGTCAAAGCTTTGAGGAACCGAAAAATGACTCCTGGTGGAAGCGCTTGTGGGGGAATGACGACAAGGAAGGCTAACCGAAACTGCCGCGCACTCAACTCCGCGCAACTGCTCGATAATCATTTTTGCGCGCAGTAATCTTGCTCTCCGCCGGGCGCGAATATATCGATCATCGTATCGCGTGCGCGGCGAGACCAACCGGGCCCGCGATCTTCTTCAGGCCCGGCATTTGTGGCAGCGGCGATGGCCAAGCCATTACCCCCGACAAAATAAAACATGGCGTTCCCACCCGATGAGTCGGATCCGCGCATCGATAACAAATAACGCCCGTCACTGCGCTCCTCCTGAAACCAGCCCATGCCAACACCTAACCCACTCAGGGATGTGAGATGCGGGCCAAAGAGAAGGTCGACACTTTCAGGCCCAATCAACGCTCCCTGCTTCACGCCCAACGCAATCCGGTGCAGCTCCCCGACCGAAAGACGAGCGCCGTGACCGCCAAGGAACCCCCAATCAATGTCAGCGCCTGTGTCAGAAAAAGGATCGAGCAAGGGCGGTATGTATTCGCCAGATCGTGGATCGTCAGGCCAAAAGGCAATTGGCTCAAGGTCCAGCGGTTCCGAGATCGTTCTTTCAATAAATTTCTTATAGGAAACGCCGGATGCGAGTTCGCTGATGATGGCGAGTAGTGAATAATTGTCGTTGGAGTAGCTGAATTGAGCGCCCGGCGCATGCTTCAGCGGCTGCGCTAGAATAGCGGCAGCAGCGTCATCTCTCGCCGCAATGCCCTCAGAGGCGTAATTTTGCGGCAGTCCCGACTGATGTGTGAGTAATTCAAATAGCGTAATATCTCTTTTATCCGCGGGCGCCGCCGGAAAATATTGCGCAACCTTGTCCGTCAAATCCAACGAGCCATTTTCGGCAAGCTTCAACACCGCGATAGCCGTCAATCCCTTCGACACTGAAGCAACCCAATAACGCACCACAGTCGAATCATGCGGCTCTAATCCATAATCCCCATGCAAGACGACATCACTATCGCACGCAACGAGTACCGATCCTGCAAATCCGTCTCCCGTCAGGGTCTCGAGCGCGGTCTGAGCTACCCCGATGCGATCAATGTCGCTGTTTTCATCCTCAAGTTTTTCTGATGCCGGCCCACATGATGCGAAGAACATCAATACCGCCAGTGATAAACTAACCCGTAAACGCATAATCGCTCCGAACCATTTGTGACTTGTCCGAAGCAATTTAGCGAAATGCGCTGTGAACTGTCTTGAATGTATTTGCAGGCTCAGGCCGACCGGAACTCATGAACCAGCTGCGATGGCGTTCTGTCCGTGGCGGCGGCGACGTCGCGCGTGAGGTGGCTTTGATCGGAATACCCACATATGGCAGCGACTTGCGCCAATGCCCGCCCGCCGCCAATCAGGAGCCGCAATGCCCGATAGAGCCTCGCCTCACGCCCATAGGCGCTGGGCGTAAGGCCAAATTCCCGGGTAAAACGCCTTGTGAGCTGATAAGGTTCCATGCCCAGTTTCTCGGCGCGGCGGGTCAATTGCAACTCCGCTCCAGATCCACTTCGCAACTCGTTTGCAAGCATGTGGAGCCCCGCACCCTTTCGACGGCAAAAGTCGGTCGACGCTTCGCATGCCGTCGTTGAAGCAAGCAATAGATCGCCACCGAAGCGAACATTGCACAAGCGAGCAACGCTCCATTCGCTTAAGTCAACGCGCCCTCGCCCTGAACGCCAGCCGTTTTTTTTAGTGAAAGTTTTCAACGCAGAACGGGAAACCGATAGCCTTACATATTTGGCGTCGAGATCACACACGTTGTTTCCATGCAGATAGTATGGCGGACGAAAGATAAACTCTCCGACGCCATATCTTCGCTCCCCGAGGATATCAGTCTCAGTGATTTCACCGGAAGTAACAAGGACAGTGCGCGCACTATCATGACGATGCATGGGAAGGTGAAAATCTGGCGCACGGGTCACGACAACATCGTTCATAAATTCAACTCAAAGAATACCTAAATCGCCAGCCCGCGCGCTTTCAATTCAGCTTCAACATCACGGGCTGTTTTGCCAGAAGCCCAATTCTTACGTCCGACTTCAAGATCGGCAGAAATCCGGGCCATTATCGCTTGAAATCCAGGTTCCGACCGAACGCTTTCTAAAAGTGGGTATGTTTCCGGTCTCCCGACAAACGAGATCCAGCCGCCCCGATAACCGCTGTCATAGGCCGCCTTGACTTCAGTTGTCGCTGCGACCTTGTCGCCGAGAAGGGCGTAACCAATCGTTAGCGATCCATGGCGCCGAGCACCGACATTTTTTGAGCCATCTGATTCAATCGCCGCAATCGCTGCTTCGATCAGCTTTCTCGCACGCGCCGCATTGCCCAATTGCTGTTCAACATAGGCCGGCGCAAAAGCGGTGACCGGGTCCAGCCCGCCGCGTTGAAATACGACCTCCTCAACATAAAACTCCGGAACAGCAGATTTGAACAAGTCTTGCGCCTCTTCAAAATCGCCCATGAGCATCGCCGCCAACGGCGCTGCTTGCTGCCAATTCGAATCGTCATGTTCAGCCAACACGTATCTTAGATCGTACAAGGCCTGATGGTCTGATAAAATAATATAGTGTATGGCGCGCAAATAATTCGACGTAAACGTTGTGTCTTCTGCGGCGGTGGCGGTAATTTCGAGCGCCGCGTCGATTTCACCAAGTTCCGCCAGCTTCACAGCGAGCAGCGCTTTGTTTGAAAACGACCGAGGATCAGACTCATAAATTCGTTGGGCCCAATAGACTGCCCGATCTGGCCTGCCGCGCGCGGTTTCCAACTCGGCAAGCGCCGATTGCGTGGCCAGATATTCTGGAAACAGCGCAAGTGTATCGAGCAGTTGATCTTCGGCCTCGTCGTACCGGCCCAATAACATCAATAATCCGCCCATCCGATAGTGCGCAACCCGCGCAAGCGGATCGATGGACAGCGCATGCTCATACATTGCAAGCGCCTGCTCCATTTCCCCGACCGACTCGAGCGCGATCGCATACCAATAGGTCGCAAGAACATTACGTGGATTGAGCAACAGCGCCTGCTGAAAGTTTTCCAGCCCTTCTTCCTTGAGCTCTCGGTCATTATTCATATCCGCTTCATGGGATGCGATTTGCCCAAATGCAGTGTAGACATCACTCTCATCCGGATCGAGACCAACAGCGATGCCCGCTGCGCGCTTGGATTCCAGAATAGCTTCACTTCTCGGCAAGTCGGAGTGATTAATATTCAGCAACAAGGTCGCGTTCGCATACCCGATATGCGCGCGTGCAAAATTTGGTTCAATGGTCACTGCCTGTTGAAAAAGGTCCCGGGCGGATCGCAAATTGTCCAACCCGCGCTGCGAGAGCTTTGCTTGTGCGATCAAAAACAACCGTTGCGCTTCCGGATCATGATCCGGAGCGCTTTCCGAAGCAACACCTTCCCCGCCGAGCAAAGCTATTTTGAGCGCGCCCGCAACGTCACGCGAGATGTCATCTTGAATCTCGAAAATGTCATCCATCGTCCGATCGTAAGTTTCAGACCACAGATGAAATCCGTCATCAATCTTGATGAGCTGCGCTGTGATGCGCAACCGATCACCAGATCTGCGAACGCTTCCTTCCAAAACATGATTGACGCCCAGCGCGGCGCCAATGGTGCGCAAATCTTCGTTTTTTCCCTTAAAATAAAACGACGACGTGCGCGCAGCGACCTTCAACGAATCGATATTCGCCAGCACATTCAGTAATTCTTCTGATAATCCGTCAGCAAAAAACTCATCCTCCTTCGAGGTGCTCATTGATACGAACGGAAGCACCGCTATAGACGGCCCCGAAACATCTTCATTTGCAGTCAGAGCCGCATCGCGTTCCGGCGCGCCGTTCCCCGACCCTCGTATCAGGAAGATTGCTGCGAGAAAAACAGCGATGGCGACACCGGCGAGCCCCATCGCAATAATCTGCCTTCGCAGCGGCCAGTTTGATTTCAGTTTTTGAGTTCTGTTTGTCGCGACCCGTAGGGTGGCTTGCGCCACACCGTCGCCAAACCGCGTCTTAAGTGCACTGCGCAGCATTTCAAATGCCGGTGTGTTGATATCGCCGCGCCATGTTGAAAAGTCGACCGTCTGATGCTGCCTAAACCCCATCGGCGGTTCGATATCATCAAGACGAATGGGCAGTAACATACCGCGGTCGCGGGCAAATGCTGCCTCATCCTTTACCCAATGGGAGGTCAGTGACTGCTCCGACCAGACAACGACAACGATCTTTGACACTTGAAGCGCCTTTTCGATCTCGTCGGAAAACTCAGCGCCGCCCTGGATGTTGCGGTCCCACCAAACCGTATATCCCTCAGCCTCGAGGGCCGACGCCAGCGGTTCCACACGCTGGCGATCACCGCTCGCATAGGAGACAAAGATATCAGCCATAAAAACCGAGCGCTCACCTAAACCACAAGCCCTTTATCTCATGAACCTGATAGAAGGCCAACCAGCTGGGCTGGCGCTTAATTCACACCATTACTGGCGCATTTCAGCGGCGCGCCCTAGAACGGCGCCATGGCCAATATCCTCACCCTCGCGCGCATGGCGCTGATCATCCCTTTTGTCGCACTGTTCCTCATGGATTTGTCCTGGGGATTAAAAGCAGCATTTGTGGTATTCGCCATCGCTAGCCTGACTGATTTTCTAGACGGATATATTGCGCGCGCGCGCAACGAAGTATCCGCACTCGGCGCCGCGCTTGATCCGCTCGCTGATAAGCTTCTCATTGCCGCAGCGCTGATCATGCTGTTGCGCAACGGCGTCATCCATGACGCTGGTGTTATTGCCGTCGTTATTATCATCCTGCGCGAGATTCTGGTAAGCGGCCTCCGCGAAGCCGTCACAGCAAACGGTGGATCTCTACCTGTTACCGGGATCGCAAAGTGGAAAACCGCCGCGCAGCTGATCGCCGCCGGGGTCCTCATCGCATCAGCGCCATTCGGGCTTATCGGCGCGCCTGCGAGCCTTGCTGGCACAAGCCTTTTATGGATTGCTGCGATCCTTACCTTTTGGACTGGAGCAGATTATGCTGGCCGCGCTGCGCGATTTCTGCGCGCGGATCGCAAGTGAACGGATAGCATGGCGGATTTCACGAATATCTCGGAAGGCGCATCACACATCCTGGTCGTTGACGATGATGACCGCATCCGCGCACTCCTAAAGCGCTACCTTACGGATAATGGCTTTCGCACTTCGGTCGCAAGCAATGCCGGCGAAGCGCGCAAGCTGATGGGCGGCGTTGATTTTGACCTACTCGTGCTCGACGTGATGATGCCCGGCGAATCCGGTTTTGACTTGACCAAATCCGTCCGCGCCGCTTCAAATGTTCCGATCCTGCTCTTGACGGCGCGGGGCTTACCGGAAGATCGCATTGAAGGGCTGGAGCGCGGCGCCGATGATTATCTCTCAAAACCATTCGAACCGCGCGAGTTGCTGTTGCGCATCAACGCGCTTTTACGCCGAACACGCCCGATCGCCCTTAATCGGCAAGAGCTTTCCTTTGGCGCCTGCACCTTCTCTGTTGGCCGGGGAGAATTGCGGCGTGACGGTAATCTTATCAAGCTGACTGCCGGCGAGGCTGCGCTTTTGAAAGCGCTTGCGCAAAAACCCGGCGAAGCCATCTCCCGGCAGGCCCTCGCAGAACAAACGTCGACCGCCATGGAGCGCTCCGTCGACGTTCAGGTAACGCGACTTCGTAAAAAGATCGAAGACGATCCGCGGGCGCCCATATATCTACAAACAGTGCGCGGCATCGGCTACGTTCTGGTTTCGGATTAAGCCGCCATGTTGCGCAGATATCTTCCCAAAAGCTTATATGCCCGCGTCGTCCTGATCGTCATCCTGCCGATCTTTATGATGCAGTCGGTGATTACATATGTTTTCTTTGCGCGTCACTGGGATCTGGTCAGTGCAAATCTTTCCTCCAACGTCGCGGGCCAGATCGCCCTCGTCACTCGACTATATGAAGACAATCCGGATCCAGAGATACGCCGCGATATTTCTCAGCGCGCCATCAGGGATCTCGAATTAAACGTGCGTTTCGACAGCCGGAATGGCATTCCAGAAAAGGACAAATTGTCCTTCTTCAACGTCTATAACACCACTTTCGACCGCCGCCTCAGCGAACGGCTGGATCAACCCTATTGGTTCAACACCCAGAGCTGGCCTGCTTATGTAGAAGTACGTGTACAATTATCGGAGGGCCACCTTATTTTTTTCGCCCTTCGCAATCGCGTGTTTGCCACAACAGGCCCGATTTTTGTGCTGTGGCTAATCGGCACGTCGATCCTTCTTGGGGCCATTGCAATTGTCTTCCTGCGCAATCAGGTCCGCTCCATCCTGCGACTGGCAAATGCCGCAGAGGCGTTCGGCCGCGGGCATGATGCACCTGACTATCGCCCCACCGGCGCGACAGAAGTTCGCAAAGCTGGCTACGCTTTCATCGCCATGCGCGAACGCATTAAGCGCCAGCTGGGCCAACGCATGAACATGCTTGCAGGCGTTAGCCACGATCTGCGAACGCCGCTAACGCGCATCAAGCTGGCGCTGGCGATGCAACCAGATACAATGGAAACAGCTGATCTCAGAAATGATGTTCTTGAAATGGAGCGTATGGTCGAAGCCTATCTCGACTTCGCTCGCAATGAAGCCGCCGATGAAGATCCTGGCCCGCTTGATCTCGCTGAAATGATCCGGGAAATCGCAAGCAATACCAAACGCGCCGGCCATGAATTGACGGTCGAAATGCCAGAAGAACTTTTCATCAGCGCAAGGCGCAGCGCGCTTCAGCGCGCGGTCGGGAACCTCGTCAACAACGGCTTGCGCCACGGTCGTAATGTTTGGGTCGAGGCTCTGCGCACAGATCGATATATTGAAATTCGCGTGGATGATGACGGACCCGGCATCGATGCGTCTCTCTATGAGGAAGTGTTCAAGCCATTCACCCGGCTGGATGACGCGCGCAATTTGAATGAAAGCGGCATGGGGCTTGGCCTCACCGTCGTTCGCGATGTCGCGCGCAGTCATGGCGGCGACGTAAATCTCAGCCCCTCTCCACATGGAGGATTGCAGGCTACGGTTAAGCTGCCGGTTTAGTCCGCCAGTTCCCCGCCTCTATTCGCCGCCGCCTCCACTGCCGCTTTCATCAGCTTGCGAAGCGCCTCATTGTCGCCATCAAGAATTTTGAGCGCCGCCTCGGTCGTGCCGCCGGGAGAAGTTACAGCCCGGCGCATTTCCGCCGGCGTTCTGGTCTCAGCTTCCATCAATCCGCCTGCGCCGATAAGCGTCGCACGGGCGAGCTTGGCCGCCGCAGCTGGCGCAAGGCCGACATCTTCGCCGGCTGCAGCCAGCGCCTCGGTTAGGAGGAAGTAATACGCGGGCCCTGATCCTGAAACTGCGGTGACAAAATCAATCTGCTGTTCGCTGTCGACCCAGACTGTGTCACCTGCCGCCGCCATCAGTTTCTCAATCATTGAGCGGCCGTCATCATTGATTGCCGGCGACGCATAGAGTCCCGATACGCCTTTGCCGATGGCCGCCGGAAGATTGGGCATCGTCCGCGCGATTTTCACCGCGCCGCCCAACATAGGCGTCAGACTGGCAATGCTCTTGCCGGCAATCACCGAGATGGCCACTGCGTTTTTGGCGATCCCGGCATAGGCCGGCAGGACGTCACCGGCAGCCTGGGGCTTTATGGCGAGAACCAGCGCATCAAACTCGCCTTCGACCGATGGATTGACCCTGACATCGTGTGTTTTGCACAGCGCTTTAATGTCAGCGCCGACAGCAGGGTCAAAAACAGCCGAACACGCTGGATCAATTGAAGCGGCGCTAAGCCAGCCGCGAAGGAGCGCCCCGCCCATAGCCCCGGCGCCGATGAGCGCGACTGCAGGTTTGTTGGTCATAGCTGACTTTGTAGCCTGTGATGCCTTTTAAGGAAATTGCCCCTGAGACGTATTTGTCATTTCCGACCCTGAATCACGCTCAGAATGACGAAAGCGAAGCTCAATACACAATATCCTAAGCGTTCCCCGCGGTCTCAAAAAGAGATGCCTGCAGCGCGTCTTCAGCACTCTTTCCGCCCCAGACCAAAAAATTGAACGCTGGATAGAATCGATCAACCGCCTCGCTGACGACCCTGATCAACGCCTCAGCCTGCCCCGCCTCCAGCGCCCCATTGGCGGGCAATATCGCTGCATTGCGAAAGACAATGCCGTGATCATCTGCCCACAGATCAAAATGTCCGACCCAGAGCCGCTCATTGACCATGGTAATCAGGTGGCTCGTTTCCTCAAGACGCCCAACTGGCGCTTTCAGATCAAGCGGAGCGCCCATCTGAAGCGTTGCCAATTCCGGCCGCCATGTGAACCACAGGCCGATATCACGCCATACGCCTGGCAGCATAATGTGGATTTCTTTTTCGCCGACGCGCTCGATCTCGAATTCGAGCGCCGCCGCCGCGCCTTCCAGCGCGGACAGTGGATCAGCTATTTTGTTCGGCTTGTGAATGAGCTCGATCGACATCGGCGTTCCTTTTCCCGGCTTGCGCGACTAACCGTAGCCACTGCAACCAGCATGTCGGGCCGATTCGGACCCTCAAGAAACGATTCGATTTAGTTGGTTTTCCTCAGGACGCGCCGCTGAGCTTTTGCTCCAGTGATTCGATACGCGCCTTGAGCACATCATTTTCCTCACGGGCGATCCGCGCCATATCGCGCACCGCTTCAAATTCCTCACGGGCGACAAAATCCATATCCGCGATAAGCCGCTGTAGCTGACTACGAACAACGGTCTCCGCCTCCCGGCGCACGCCATCTGCCGCCCCTGCGGCCTCGGTCATCATCTTGGCGATTTCGTCAAACAACGCACTTTGAGTCTGCATGGAAATTTCCTTTCGCTTGTCTATATAGGAATAAATTCTGCGGGGCGACAGGGGCTGCGAAGCGCGCTAAACAGACGCAACAAGTAAGCGAATATCCAATCGGAGCCATATGAGCCTTCCCTATCCAGATATCGGTTCCGCCGCGTTTCATATCGGCCCGTTGCCGATCCGTTGGTATTCGCTCTCTTATATTGCCGGGCTCGCCGCTGGCTGGTGGTATTTAACCCGGCTCATAAAAAATACCGGGATCTGGACCAAAAAGGGCGCGCCCATTTCCCGAGTGCAACTTGATGACGTCCTTTTCTGGGTCGCCATCGGGGTGATGGTCGGGGGACGCCTCGGCTATGTGCTGTTTTACCAGCCAGCCTTGTTGATTGAATCCTGGAACCCGCCTTTGTTTGGTCTTCTACCCTTCCCACCTGCGCTGAAAGTGTGGGAAGGCGGAATGTCTTTTCATGGTGGCTTGATCGGCGTCACGATCGCAGGGTTTTTCTTTGCCCGGAAATACAAACTTGACGCGCTGTCCATGGGCGATCTGTTCGCCTGTGCTGCGCCTATCGGCTTATTTTTTGGCCGCATCGCTAATTTTATCAATGCAGAACTTTATGGCCGGCCCTGGGACGGGCCCTGGGCGATGATCTTTCCGACTGATTCACTTGGATTAACGCGCCACCCCAGCCAGCTTTACGAAGCCGCGCTCGAAGGGGTCATGCTGTTTATCGTCATCCGCATTGCGACCCATAGTTTTGGCCTCCTCAAACGCCCGGGCGCTGCAATCGGCGTTTTTCTCGCCGGCTATGCGGCCTCGCGCATCTTTGTCGAAAATTTTCGTCAGCCAGACGATATTGCATCTCTGCCCGATTTCCCGTTTGGGCTAACAATGGGCATGATGTTATCCTTACCGATGCTTGGGCTTGGCTTGTGGCTGATATGGCGTACCCGAACGAAGTCTGAAAAGGCTGCTGGTTCATGACGACAACGCCAGAAGCGGTCGAAACAACGCCGCTTGAAGAACGCCTGATCGACCTTATCAAACTCAAAGGGCCGATAAGTGTCGCCGATTTTATGGCAGACGCACTCGGTCATCCCCATGAAGGTTATTACATGCGCCAGGCATCTATTGGCGCAGAAGGCGACTTCACAACAGCGCCTGAAATCTCGCAGGTATTTGGCGAGCTGATCGGGTTATGGCTGGTCGAGGCTTGGCGGGGCATGGGCTCGCCCAAAAGTTTCAACCTTGTTGAGCTGGGCCCCGGCCGTGGTGTTTTAATGGCCGACATATTGCGCGCAGCGCGATTGCGTCCTGAATTTACAAAATCGGCCATGGTCTGGCTCCTGGAAACATCCGGACGGCTGCGCCATGAACAGCAAAAACGATTGCGTACAAGCGAGATCAAACCTTTCTGGGCCGATGAATTTGCAGATATCCCACCGGCGCCATCTCTGATCATCGCGAATGAGTTTTTCGATTGCCTTCCTATCCGGCAATTTGAACGCATCGAAAATGGCTGGCGTGAGCGTCTCGTGGGCCTGGATGCTGACGAAAAAAAACTCGCCTTCGTTCTTGGGCGCACGCCGCCGCCGCCCGAAATTGGACTTCCGGAAATTTCCGAAAGCGAAATTGGCGACATCTATGAGATCTCTTCGGATGCGCAAAATGTCGCGGCAGAAATCTGCGCCATGCTAACGAAACATGGCGGTCATGCACTCATCATTGATTATGGTCATATGGCGTCGGGGCTCGGCGATACGCTGCAGGCTGTCCGCGGTCACAAGTTTTGGCCGCCACTTTCTACGCCCGGGCGCGCCGATGTCACCGCTCATGTGGATTTCGACGCGCTTTCCCGCACCATTATCGACAGCGGCGCTGTTGCGCATGGTCCCGTAACGCAAGGCCGGTTTCTTGAAAGCCTCGGCCTGTCGCTGCGGGTTGAAATGCTGTGCAAGGGCAAAGGCGCCGCCCAGGCGGAAGAAGTTCGCGCCGGCGCCCACCGAATTTCCGCACCTAATCAGATGGGCGAAATCTTCAAAGTTGCCTGTGTCTCTGCACCCTCATCGCCAACGCCGGCGGGATTTGAAAGCGCATGACGGCGCCGCCTTTTTCCAGATCGCAATTGTTTGAAGGGCACGGCGTTTCCCACGGATTCTTCAGCCGCAGCGGCGGTGTTTCCAAAGGGTCGTTTGCCTCCCTCAACACAGGATTTGGCAGCGACGATACTGCTGCGGATGTCACGGAAAACCGCCAGCGCTGCGCGCACGCCCTGGGCGTCACTGATGATCGCCTCCTGACGGCCTATCAAACCCACTCTCCCAATATCCTTGAGGTTGACGGACCCTGGCCAGCCGCTCCAGCCAGAGCCGACGGTCTGGTCACGCAAAGGTCCGGTCTTGCGATCGGCGTCCTTGCGGCTGACTGTATGCCCGTATTGCTGCTCAGCCCCGAAGCCAAAGTGATTGGCGCCGCCCATGCAGGCTGGCGCGGCGCACTCGCCGGTGTTCTCGAAAATGTTGTCGCTGCCATGGAGCACCTTGGCGCCGAGCGCGCCGGCATCAAGGCCGCCCTTGGCCCCTGTTTGCGCCAGCATAATTTTGAAGTCGGGCTCGATCTTTTGAGCGCTTTCACGGCTAAATACCCCGAATCAGCGCGTTTCTTTAAGCCCGGCAAATCTGATGAGAAACGACAGCTCGACCTTGCCGGCTTTGGCGCCTGGCGCCTGCAACAGGCTGGCGTCACACAATTTGATGATCTTGATCAATGCACCCTCGCCGCGCCGGAACGTTACTTCAGCTATCGCGCGATGACGCGCGACGGCGGAAGCGATTATGGTCGAAACCTGTCGGCGATCGCTCTCGACTGAATATTACGCCGAATCGGGTTGCGCGCATGCCAATAAACCGTCATGAAACCCGCGACAAATTCGGGCCAACGTCAAGGGGACAGGGGTTATGAAACTCATCACCGGAAACTCAAACCGCCGGTTGAGCAAGGCCATCTCAAATCAGCTAACGCAACCGCTGGCCCAGGCTGACATCCGGACGTTCAAAGACGGCGAGGTATTCGTCGAAATCCAGGAAAATGTGCGCGGTGAAGACGTCTTCGTCATCCAGCCCACATCTAATCCCGCCAACAACAATCTGATGGAACTCCTGATCACGATCGATGCGCTGACCCGCGCATCAGCAAATCGGGTTACGGCGGTCATTCCTTATTTTGGCTACGCACGGCAGGATCGCAAAGCGGGGCCGCGCACGCCGATCTCAGCAAAATTGGTGGCCAATCTCATCACCACCGCAGGCGCAGACCGAGTTCTGACCGTGGACCTGCATGCAGGCCAGATTCAGGGATTTTTCGATATCCCCACGGACAACCTTTATGCGGTCAAGGAATTCGAAAGACGCATTCGCGCAATTCACAACAATGACGTGTCGGACATCACGTTGGTATCGCCCGACGTGGGTGGCGTGGTGCGCGCGCGCGCGCTTGCTAAGCGGTTGAGCGGTCGCCCTCTCGCCATTGTCGACAAGCGCCGGGAAAAAGCCGGCGTCTCTGAGGTCATGAACATCATTGGCGACGTTTCCGGTCAGCATTGTTTGATTTTTGACGACATTGTCGATTCCGGCGGCACATTATGCAACGCCGCGCAAGCTCTAATGGACGAGGGCGCCAAAAGCGTCTCCGCTTGTGTCACGCACGGCGTATTGTCTGACAATGCCGCTGCGCGCGTCATGAAAGCTGATGCATTGACCCGGCTCATCGTCACCGATTCCATCGAAGCGCCCGAGGATGTCGCGGCCTGCCCGAAGATCGAGGTGATCTCTATTGCGACCCTCCTCGCTGAAGCGATCCGCCGCATCGCCAATGAAGAATCAGTTTCGAGCCTGTTTGATTGAGGCATCCCGCCTGCTCGGGTTGATCAAGTCGCGTTCCGTTCCCATCTATCGGCCAATACTGAATCAATGGGAGCCTATGATGGCAAAAGCAATCTGGAACGATCAGGTAATCGCCGAGAGCGATCAAGTTGAGCTGGTTGAAGGTAATGTCTATTTTCCACCCGATGCTGTAAAACGCGAATTTCTAAAACCTTCAGGCACTTCCACCCATTGCCCGTGGAAGGGCGACGCCAGCTATTTCACGCTGATTGTCGACGGCAAGGAAAATGCTGACGCGGCGTGGCATTATCCGGCGCCCTTCGACAAAGCCGCGCATATCAAAGACCACGTAGCGTTCTGGAAGGGCGTGGTGGTTGAGCAATAGCCGTGCATAACGATGAAGCGTTTGATCAATCACTCGCGCTCGTCGCAGAGGCTGCGAAGGTTTTTCAGGACGACTGGATTTTAATTGGCAGCGCCGCGGCAAAAATCGCCGGCGCTGATGTCGGCCACATCAACGACATTGATCTTTTGCTTAGTGAACGCGATATCCACGCATTGAAAAACCATTGGCGCGGCAAGCGGGTTTTGCCAGCGGCGCCCAGCGATCAATTTCGCTCGCGCCTGTTTTACCGCTTCGAAGCGCCCCTGCCGATCGAAGCCATGGCGGAATTTGAGATAAAACACCCGACCGGCGAATGGATGCGTATTGAGCCAAAATCACGCAAGCAATATGGCGCGTTGTTTGCGCCGGCTGTCAGTGAACAAATTGATATTCTCAAACTGATGGATCGGCCCAAGGATGCGCCGCGCATAGAAGCGCTGACGCGCCTCATTTCAAGCTAGCCCTATCGGCCCAGCAAATAAGTGGCTGCGGGATTGACGAGAAATTTGCGGCCTAACGCGTCCCGGCCGATAAGCAATTGAAATTCCATCGCGTCGCGATTGGTCAAGGTAAGATCGATCTTCCACAGTTTCTCTCCAAGGCCGATCGACGTCTTGATCACAACGCGTTTTTCTTCCTCGCCATTTGAGCTGCGAATGGTGCGCATACCCCCATAGGGCGCCTGGCAATAAATTTCAGGGCCCTTTCCCGGTTGAAGACCAAATTCAACGAGTGATTTTCCGCCGACGCACAATTGGCGGATATCAGCGACCCCAAGCACTGAACTTTTGGCGCCGGTGTCGACCTTGGCGTCAAGACAGTCGACGCCAAGATCAGGCAGCGCCGCCCATTCCCGCCACCCGACCAATTGGCGTCCCGATTGTTTGTGCGGCGTATCAGCCATGGCGTTTTATAACGCGCCCTCTTCGCGCCATTTTGCAATATCGCGATCATCAACACCAATCTCTGAAAGAATTTCTTCCGTATGTTCACCGGGTTGGGGCGCCGGGCGCGGATCGGGAGGAACTTCACCATCAAACCTCGGCGCCGCTGCTGCCTGTAAAACGCCACCAATCTCGCGCAATATGTTGCGGGATTTCATATGCTCATCCTGCGCCGCTTCTGCAGGCGACAACACAGGCGCGAAGCAAACATCCGTTCCGTGCAATAGATCAATCCAGTGCTGGCGCGCTTTTGCTTTAAAGAGAGCGATGAATTTCTCACGCAGCGCGGCCCAATCAGTTTGCGCGTGCTGAGTTTGAAATTGTTTATCATCCTGAAGACCGAGCCTTGTTAAAAGGTCCGCATAGAATTTTGGCTCCAACGGGCCAACACTGATCCATTCTTCATCAGCGCATTGATAAGCGCCGTAAAAATGGGCGCCGTCGAGCATGCTTTTCCCTCGTTCATCCGGAAGGCCGCCAGCTGCGCGTAATGAATAGAGAAGGTTCATCATATGCGCGGACCCATCGACAATCGCCGCATCAACGACCGTTCCCTTGCCGGTTTCCCGTGCGCGCAAAATACCCGCAAGAAGACCAATCGCAAGATATAGCGATCCACCGCCCACATCGCCCACAAGCGTCGGTGGTGGTATCGGCGCCTCATCGGCGGCGCCCGCATACCAGGCCGCGCCGGAAAGTGAGATGTAATTGAGATCATGACCGGCGGCTTGCGCAAGCGGTCCGGTTTGTCCCCAGCCCGTCAACCGTCCGTAAACCAGTCTTTCGTTACGCGCGCGCACCACATCAGGCCCGAGCCCCAATCGCTCCATGACACCGGGCCGCATCCCTTCAATCAGCGCGTCTGCATCGGCAAGAATATCGAGCGCGATTTTGCGTCCCACATCTTTTTTTAGATCAAGTGTGATGGAACGCTTGCCGCGTTTGAAAACCGTGCCGGGCCCTGTCGCCATCCCGCCGGGTCTTTCGATCAAGATCACGTCTGCGCCAAGATCTGCCAGCAACATGCCGCAAAAGGGACCGGGGCCCAGCCCCTCCAATTCAATTACCCTGATGCCTGAGAGAATATCCATCGCTCACTCGCGTTCCTCGCATCACCCGGCTTAGATCAATAGAGTGGCGTGGGGAATAGCGCGGCGCAGGTCATTTCTGCGCGCCTCAGAAGTTGTGGCTGAGCTCGCGCTTTCCGGCTGGCTGGAATTGGGCCATTGCAGACATTGGGGGTCTTTCGCGGCTACCGCCGATTTGCACCTCTCGGGTAACTGATCGATCCCGTCGTAAACAGTGCTGAAACCGCCCCTGATATCTAGATTGCTTGACCACGATAGTCTTCTGAGGGATATTCGTCGTGTAACCTTTGCGGTCTGCAAGAGACCGAAAATACATGTCAATCAAACGAGATTTCGACGCACTCATGCATGAGGCTTGCGTCGGCATGGGTTTCTGTGGATGCATTAAACGCGGAAGCCCTTTGCACGTTACAAACTTTATTCCTTCGACTGGAATCGTATCTGCCGATCAATTTGCCGAGTGGGTCTTCTTGGCAGACAATATGAATCCGAACACTGATAGAAAAAGTTGGGATGAACTAAAGAAAAAGCTGAAAAGCGCGTTCATACGTCATATGGGTGCAGAAACGGTTGACGCGGAATTGCTTCAATATTCCTGTCTCGGGGACTACCGCCCTACAAAAGTTGCTGACCCTCTTTTCCGAAGAATCGAGGTTTGGCGACCTTATTCATCGGACCAGATGCGGCGGTACAACTGTATCCAGTATATTCCGACTGGGGAATACCTCGTCCTAACCGTGGATTTTGTCGACCCGGCTGGTACGAACAGCGCAGATCAGGCCAGATACTTCGTTGAAGCATTGATTGAATTTGACCGGAACGATCCAGAGCCGCAGCACTGGTCGCATTCACTCGAGGGAGCAATCGCTGCTCACGAGCAAGCATGGAATGAATAATTTCCCGCTGCGCAGGTTCTTTGAAGTTCTGCATTATCTCAAAAAATGCATTTGATGTATTTTCGAAGATTAACCGTGTAGCGGCCATTAGAGAGCAGCCAGTTATCAATCTGCCCGAGAATATCTGCTTCTGGCGATCAGCCGACATTGGCCCGACGGAGCTCTATTCCGCCGCGTGGATATGCCGGGCGTCCTGCTCTGTCAAAAGCCCGCCGCTGAAGACAAACCCTTCTACACCCGGGACATAAAGCATATTGGTGAGCCGACCGCTCAGCGCCACAAACTCACTGCTTCCGGCGCCCCGCATACAGACATGGGGCAGCGACACAACCGCGCCGAGTTTCGACAGCGTTTTCTCGCCGACGGCGCGGAACAGCGGAAAATCATCGGGGTGAACAATATCCTTTGTGGTGAGGCCAATCATCAATGGTGACGGCGCACCGAGTGCTTTTTCCACCGACGGGCTTGCATAGGTAATGCGTCCTTCCGGTGAGAAAATGATCGTCACGTCTTTCGACGATTCGACAAGCGCCCGGTAGCGCTGTTCAGCGGTGTGCGCTTCGTCAACTCTTTTTTGGAGCGCCGAGAAAAGCTTTTCATTCTTGGTGTGAAGAAGAATGGAACGATCGATCATGCGCTGCGTTGTCATCGCAAGAAACGCCATTGCCAAAGCATAAAGCGTCACCACGCCCGCGATCGCCAATCCGTCGGAGCCGGCAGCCAGAGCGTAGACGACTGCCAGCGGCGCCAATGCGGGTATCGTGAACGCCAGCGCAGCCCGCCAGGACGCGCCTGCTGAAACAATGGCGCCCGCCGCTGTGCCCGCGACCACAAAAGGCAGGAAGGCGTGATTGATCATGCCGTGAATGGCAAAGATCGGCCCAAGGGCGCCCCACAAGGCGCCGTTGATCGCCATGGCGAAAACATGCAAGCGCGCAAAGCGAGACAAGTTTCGGCCTGAAGTGCCACCCATCCTGAACCGCAACCAGACCGCAGCGCGAAGAGATGCAAAGATCAACACCGCTGCTGTCCAGCTCAGCAATATGGTGCGATCAATATCCGACCACGCGACCGCCGCCGTAATGGCGGCATTCATCGCGCTCATACCGATTGCTACCGGTGCGCCCCGAAAAAGCAGGGCTGCTCGTTCGACTTTAATTTTGACGGCTTCGACTTGCGTGAGCCCTTTCAATCGGGCCTTGCGACTAGGAACATTCGAAATTGCCGTCTGCAATTCCGTTATCATGCTCTCTCCTTCGCCCCGTCCATGCTGTATGAAACCACACTCGGCGATAGATCGATACTCAAACCTGCACCATTCTACATGATTCATCAGCAAAATAGAAAATCTATAAAGCCAAATATTTTCAATGATGTATGGTATCATCCTAAGACATATTGACAGCATTAGGGGAAGACCCTAAGGGCAAATCACGCCTGCAATCAGCCGAAATCCTATTCGTGACGCACCCCCTTAAAAAGGATTTGGTTGCGCTGCAACAAGGCGCTAAAGACGGTGACGTACAGTAACGCCGCGCCCACGCATTGAGGAGAACGAAGCCCATGAGTTCTATCAAACAGTCGGATGCGCTTGCGCGCGTGAAGCCTTCTCCGACTCTCGCCGTCACGCAAAAGGCACGCGAATTGAAAGCAGCGGGCAAAGATATTATCTCGCTCGGCGCCGGCGAGCCTGACTTCGACACGCCAGACTATGTGAAGGATGCTGCGATCACCGCAATCCGGAACGGCGAAACCAAATACACCGCGGTTGATGGTATTCCGGAATTGAAAGACGCGATCATCGCGAAATTCAAACGCGACAATAATCTTGACTATGACCGCTCTCAGATTTCAGTCGGTCCGGGCGGCAAGGCGGTGATTTATAACGCACTTGTTGCAACACTTAATCCTGGCGACGAAGTGATCATCCCCGCCCCCTACTGGGTCTCTTATCCGGATATGGCGCTGCTTGCGGGCGGCAAGCCGGTGATCGTTGAAGCCTCTCCGGATAATGGGTTTCTGTTAACGCCGGAAGCGCTGGAACAGGCGATCACACCGAGAACGAAGTGGTTGATCTTCAACTCTCCTTCGAATCCAACCGGCGCTGCCTATAGCCATGACCATATCAAAGCGCTGACCGATGTTCTTTTACGCCACCCACAAGTGATGATCATGTCCGACGATATGTATGAACATATCGTCTATGACGGATTCCAGTTCGCGACGCCGGCGCAGGTAGAGCCAAAACTTTATGACCGCACATTGACAATCAATGGCGCATCGAAAGCCTACGCCATGACTGGCTGGCGCATTGGTTATGCGGGCGGCCCTAAAGAGCTGATCAAAGCCATGTCCAAGGTGATGTCGCAGTCCACATCAAACCCCTGCTCGATCAGTCAATGGGCGGCCGCGGCCGCGCTCAATGGCGACCATGGTTTTTTGAACGAGCGCAACGAGGCCTTCAAAGAGCGCCGCGATATGGTGGTGGAGATGTTGAATGCCGCCGACGGGATCAGCTGCGCTATGCCGGAAGGCGCGTTTTACGTCTATCCGTCCTGCGAAGGCGTTATCGGCAAGAAAACGCCCGATGGCACACTGATTGAGAGCGATCAGGACTTCGCCGCTCAGCTTCTTATAGCGGAAGGCGTCGCTGTCGTTTTTGGCGAAGCCTTTGGTTTATCTCCCTTTTTCAGGATATCCTATGCGGCCGCCATTGATCAGCTGCGGGACGCCTGCGCGCGCATCCAGCGCTTTTGCGGCTCGCTGCACTGGTAACCAAACAATCGATTTAGTAGATGTAGCTTTTTAATATTATCAATTTGATTGATGATACTTCTCTCCCTATATGCTTGTCAGCAGCAAATTGAACTGACCACGGGAGAATGGACATGGCTGACCTTAATATCGGACTTAGCGAAAATGCGCGGAACTCTGTCGCCTCAGCACTCAATGCGACTCTTGCCGACACATATGCGCTTTATATGAAAACCCACGCTTACCACTGGAACGTGACAGGGCCGCAATTTCACACCCTGCACATTATGTTTGAGGAGCAATATCGCGAGATGTGGGCAGCGCTTGACGAAATCGCCGAGCGGGTTCGCGCCCTTGGCGTTTTCGCGCCCTCAGGCGGTAAGGCGCTGTCAGAGCTTGCCGCCATCGACACAGCGGACGAAACGCCGCCCGTAGCGGCATCGATGATTGAGAATTTGCTCAACGGTCATGAAACGCTTATTCGGCGTGTACGCGAAGGCCTTGGGGTTGCCGAAGAGGCCGGTGATGCCGCAAGCGCCGATCTTTTGACCGTGCGCATTCAGATTCACGAAAAGACTGCATGGATGTTACGGGCGTTAACGCAGTAACAATAAGTGCCCGTTCAGCAGAAATAAAAAACCAGTTACTCAGCAGCTGGTTTTTTATTTAAAGCAGTCTTTATACGGAATCTCAAGGTCGGCAAATTTCGCAAGATCAACTCTCGCCTTATCGGCAATGAGTTTCTTCGCCGGCAGAAAATCCGCAGGACTGTTAACCGCATCGATAGCGATTAACACACCGTCATCCAGATAGGAGGCAGAGAATTTGCGCGCCTCCTGGTCGCCCCTGAGAAGCACCTGATCATATCCGTGACACATACCCGCTGTCTGTAGCTTTACCTCATACTGGTCGGACCAGAACCAGGGTATTTGGTTATAGGGCAAATCCTTGCCGCAAATTGTCGCCGCCACGGTTTTTGCCTGCTCAAGCGCATTTGGAACGCTCTCCAGTCGAAGCCGGCAGTCTAAAAGCGCGTTTGGATGATTGGAACAATCGCCGATCGCATAAATCTGAAGATCGCTTGTGCGCGTATACTCATCAACGACAATGCCGTTATCAACCGGCAGCCCCGCATCCTCAGCGAGCGATACGTTTGGCGCAACGCCAATGCCGACAACCGCGATCGTTGCCGGCGCGACGTCGCCATTCGAGAGGCGGCATCCGGTCAAGACGCCGTTTTCCGTTTCAAAAGCAGTGACAGTTTCGCCAAGCTTGATATCGACGCCCTTGTCACGATGCAGATCCTGAAAAAAGCGAGACATCTCCGGACTGGTAACGCGCGACAAAACCCGATCGGCAGATTCTATTGCGGTCACTTTCGCTCCCAACGCCCGTGCCGTTGCTGCAACCTCCAAGCCGATATAGCCTGCGCCGACAATAACAACTTTGCTCTGCGCTGTAAGCCGCGCCCGCAATTCAAGCGAATCGCGCATTGTACGAAGTTCGCAAACGCCTTCTGCATCAATCCCGGGAATATAAATTTTTCGTGGCGCAGCGCCTGTTGCGATGATGACACGATCAAAATCAAAAAGCTCGCCAGTGACCGTTTCCACCTGCCGCTTTTCGCGGTCAATCCGAATGGCCCGGGAGCTCAGATGACACTCTATATTTTGCTGCTCGTAGAATGTGGCGGGCCTGACGAACAACCGACCCTCATCGAGTTCGCCCTGCAGAAATTTCTTGGACAAGGGCGGACGCTGATACGGCAAATAGGGTTCCTCGCCGATCAACACGATCCGGCCTTGCCAGCCCTGCTGACGCAAGCTGACGCAAGCCTGAGCGGCTGCGTGCCCCGCCCCGATAATCACGACGCATCCAGAACTTAGAATCGATGCTGACAATTATAATGCCTTCCCTTGAAACTGAAGAAAATGACGCTGCTGGAGCAGGTTCGAACGCCCGCCCCCCTAAATTCAAACCTGTTTGCGCCGAATTCTGATCACTTCCTGACGGTGCGTTTCAGTATGGATTTCTACTATTTAACATAGCGTTATGGCAATATCGCGCGATTGGTGTGCACCGCTATAGCAGCCGGCAGCTATCGCTGCACCCTGCCCGACCCATCGCCAGACATAAGCTTTTCGACCTCGGCGACACTGACGCGATTAAAGTCCCCGCTAATTGAGTGCTTCAAGCAGCTTGCTGCAACCGCGAACTCCAATGATCGCTGGCGATCATCATAAGCGCCCAAACCATAAATAAGAGCGGAGGCAAAACTGTCACCGCCACCGACGCGATCAACAATGTCGGTAATCTCGTAGCGGCGGCTCAGCTTAAATCCATCACCATCACGTAAGCAAGCGGACCACCCATTGCGATCTGCGCTTTGACTCTCGCGCAGCGTAATGGCGATCACCGACATGTCTGGATAGAGTTCAAGCATCTTTTGCGACAATGCTTCATATTTTTCAGTGGCAAGCGCGCCCGCCCTCACATCAACATCAACGCTAACGCCTAATGATTTCTGGCAGTCTTCCTCATTGGCGATGCCCACATCAACATGCTTGACAAGATCACACATTACTTCAGGCGCTGATTTTCCATATTTCCAGAGTTTTCCGCGATAATTGAAATCACAAGAAACCGTTACTCCCGCGCGCTTCGCTTCCTTCACGCATTCAAGACTCAAATCCGCCGCGGACTGACTTAACGCCGGCGTGATGCCGGTTATATGTAACCAACGTGCGCCCTCAAAAACCTCGCTCCAATTAAAATCGCCGGGCTGGCACTCGCTTATTGATGAATGGGCGCGGTCATAAACGACCTTTGAAGGGCGTTGATTGGCGCCGGTTTCAAGAAAATAAACACCAACCCGATCACCGGACCGACGCACCAATGATGTATCAACACCAAAACGCGCCAGCTCGCCAATGGCGGCATCGCCAATATCATTGTCGGGCAACGCAGATATAAAGCCGGACGACAATCCATAATTGCTGAGCGCAACGGCAACATTCGCTTCGCCACCACCAAATGTGGCTTCGAATGCAGGAGATTGGAAAAAACGCTCATGAGCAGGCGACTTCAATCGCAGCATGATTTCGCCAAAGGATAGATATTGCACCATATAGCGCCTCCCTAAATTATGATCTCGCCTGACGCGCCAGGGCCAATGCGTCGCGCGCCAAGCCCGTAACAGCTTCAAAATTTCCAGCGTCAATTTCCTTTTGCGGCGTCAGCCAGCTGCCGCCACAGGCGACAACAGATGGCAGAGCCAAATAATCTTGTAGGTTTTCCGCTGATACGCCGCCAGTCGGCATAAATCGCATCTCGCGGAAGACCGTACTCAGGGCTTTGAGCATCGGCACACCGCCAGACAAACCTGCGGGGAAAAACTTGACCGTGCGTAATCCCAAATTCCACGCGCGCTGCACTTCACTCGGCGTCACGACGCCTGGATACACATTGATCCCACCAGCCTTACAATGGCTGACGACCTCCTCATTAAGGCCAGGTGAAACAATAAACTGCGCGCCCTTGCTTATTGCCTCCTCAGCCTGGTTAGCCGTCAGCACCGTGCCGGCGCCGACGATGACATCAGACGCCCCGCTGGCGATAGCCTCAAGGCAGTCCATCGCCGCTTGGCTGCGCAAAACAACCTCGATAACGCTAAGCCCGCCGACCTGTAAGGCGTGCGCGGTCTTAACAGCTGTCTGGACATCTTCAGACTGAACCAGAGGAACAATCGGCGAATCCTCGTTAATCATCACGATGGTCCTTTGGGTTATTCGTTAAGTCGTGATCGAAGGGCATAGGCTGTTTCAGCTCAACCTTGTTCCACCCGGGAAAATACTCACGATATTGCTCGACACGCCGACCATCAAGCATCCTGCCCTTGGCAGCACCGCCCTTCCATAGGTCATAATATGGGTCGCCATATTGATCGAAGAATTTCACCAGCATAGCGTCAAGCGTCGCTACGGTTTCCCTATACAGAGGATCTGACGCGAGGTTCACACGCTCGCCCGGATCAGCAAGCATATCATATAGCTCTACATCGTCTGAAAACAGTCTTTTGACATATCGGAATTCGGCCGTCCTGACAGCGCGCGCCGTGAGATAGTCAAAGAAAGCGGCGCCATCAGCAGCAATGTCGGCTGCGCTGTCAGCATGCGGTTCAATAACGAGCGGTGCGAAGCTTTTTCCCGGCGAGCTGGAGATTTCGATGTCATCGAGCGCCAGCAGTTCAAGGATGGTGGCAAAAAAGTCGTACTGATTGACGATCTGATCAATATTGCTCTTTCGTTTGATCCGATGACCATTGTCCCAAAAGATCAGCGGCACGTTCGTGTTTGCATCATATGCGGCGAAGGGCCATGACCAGGAACTGTTTCCCCAAAGTCCCCTTTGCCCGTAAGCCGCGCCTTGATCAGACGTGTAGATAACAACCGTGTTCCTGTCGGCGCCTACACGTTCGAGCGCGTTGAAAATTTCACCAACGCCATCGTCAATCATGGTCGTTTCCGCAGCAAGATTAGCCATTGTCCGGTGATTATTCAGCGCCTTTATTGCCGCCCAGGGGGTAATGCCGTGCTTTTCGCTGTACGTTCCGGGGTCGCCCTCTTTCGCCCAGTTTTCAAGATAGTCGCCGACCGGTTCTTGCGGCATCGCTGGCGGATTATCCAGATAGTACTGCGTATGCCGATTTTCATACACCGCGTTGACGACGGGCGGCAAAGCATAAGGGCCATTATATGTGAGCAAGAGAAAAAATGGCTCTTTGCCCGTCTGATCTTCGATAAACGCGGTAGCTTTTTCCGTCCAGAAATCAGTCAGGTGTTTCGGCGTGACATACCGCTTACCGTCTTCGATTATTTCCACATCGTAGAATTTTTCGGTATGCCCAGATGGAAATGTAACCCATTTGTCGAAATCAAGCTGTGCCGAATCATGCCAGCCCAAATGATATTTTCCAATAAGCGCTGTAGCATATCCCGCTGCTTTTAACATTGATGGCAGGTTTCTGAACTCACTGATTGCTGACCAATTCTCGATCGGCGGTTGTGAGGGTAAGGCGTTATGCACACCTGTTTGAGACGGCAATAAACCCGTTAGCAATGTAGCACGTGACGGCGAACACACGCCGCTTGTTGCATGCGCTGACATAAAGACCGCGCCGTTGCGCGCCATTCTATCGATATTAGGTGTTATGACATCACGATTGCCGTAAGCACCCAACACGCCTGGGCTCTGGTTGTCCGTCACAATCAGGATGAGGTTTAACGGATCGCGCCCGCTTTCAGCCAACGCTGTAAACGGGGCGAAAACCGCCAGCAAAAACAAAATGCCCCGCCATCTTGGCATTTTCACCTTCACCAGGGTTGGTTTAATTCATCAAACGGGTGGTCCGATTTTGTTTTTCCGCCCGATTTTCCACCCTCACCGCGCAACCACAAAAACGGAAGCGACAATGCATAACCAATCGCAGACGGACTTTTAAAAAATGCTGCGATCAGCTGGCCGGCGTCTTTTGCGCTCATATAGACCGTCGCCTCAAGGGAGCTGGATGCAGCACTGGTAAACACCAGGCGGTCACTGTCCCGGCGCATCCCTCCAATCACGAAATCAATATCCGCAAGCGGGCTTTGTACACGCATGTTATGCTCCTCTAATCTTTTCTGAGCGTACCGATATCCTGAGCGCGTTTCACCCGGTCAGCATGCATATTCGCCATGTCCTCCACAGTCTTTCCGGCTGGCGGTGTAAACTGTCCGCGACTATAGAGATCTGTAAAGACTTCTTTGACCGGCCCCATCTTGTCAGCGAGGTTTTTCGGCGGGCGCCCGCTCGGAAACTGGTTTGCCGGATAGATCGGGTTTTCGTAGATTTGCTTGAAACCTTCCGTGCGGAGATCGACCCATGTGTTATGGTTACAGCGTGAGCGATGTTCGCGCAGCGACTCAATATCAATTGTCGCTGCCAGAACTTGCTCCTGCGGATAAGGTGCGTGGCGCATAACCATGCCTGTATAATCAATCGCGAAGGAACCGCCCGGGCAAAATGCTTTCGGGTAATAGTCGTAATCGACAGTTCCCCAATTTGATCCCAACACATAGGCCATATTGTCATGGGCGCGAGTCCGGCGCGTGAACATCCAGAAATCCCAGGGCTCTGATACGCCTTCGACTTCTTGTAAGGCCACTGGATGGCAAATAACTTCACACCCATTGTAACCTAGCGCGCGTGAGACTTCAGGCGTGCACCCATCATGACACGTCATGGTTCCAAGTTTACCGATCTCTGTATCGATGACCGGGAAAAGGTCTTTAATGTCGCCGCCGAAGACTTCGCGATACTCGTCAAAAATATCATGCGGACTTGAGCCCAAACCAATCGACGCCGGGATGTGCCATTTGTGATAACGCAACGCCACATTGCCGTCCGGGCCAATGATAAACGCCGTATTGAACCACCGATCCGGGAATTCCGGGACCTGTTCAATGACGCCGCCGCCGCAAATATAGAGATTATACTCTTTGGCTTTTTCGCCAAGGCGCTGCATTTCCGGTCCATCAAGCGTAATCGCTTTTTTCATGAAGCCTTCGATGCCGTGCTCACCCTTACCGGGGGTCGTCACACCTTGCATGAAATATTCGGGCAGCACGACAAGGCGCGCCGGCAGTTCCCAGAAATATCCCGCGCCAAAGTCAATCATATTGCAGGCGCGTTCGAGATTTTTCTTGATCCCGTCGCGATCCTCGGCAACCTCCACATGAGGCTGAATGACGAGCGCGGTGTATTTATCAATCTTCGTTGTCATCTGCTGCGACCTTTCCAATCCAATTATTCACGCCATCAATTCGGCGGCGCCTTAAGTCCAAAATCCTCAAGCATGACATTGCCCGCCACTGTGCCGCCCGCCGAAATGCCACCGCCTGGATGGCAATGCGGGCCCGTCATGTAGAGATTTCTAAATGGTGAGCGGTAATGCGCATATCCCGGGAACGGCCGGAAGGCGCCAAGCTGCGCAGCGATACGTTCGCCGCCATTTGTCGTGCCGTCCACAAAAGAGAGATTGGCCTGCTCGAGGCTCTCTCTGGTTTCGATGTATTCGCCCAGGATCGTTCGTTCATTGATATTCGGCGCATATTGCTGAAGCTTTTTCAGCAGAACATTATGCGCATAGTCTTCCTTGATATCTTCCCACGAACGGCCATCTTCGAGCCAGTTCGAGACATAAGTGTCAAAGATCAATGTGTGTTTGCCGTCCGGCGCCCGCGTCGGATCCAGCAACGTCCAGCACGCTGACCAAAGAAACGGATCTTCCGGCGGCCGGCCGAGCGAAATATCGGCATACTGACGCATCATCTGCGGCATGGAATCGACAATGCGATGAAACGAGCACTGGCTCATATCGGCGCCATTGATAAAATCGGGCGGTTCAGACAGCGCCAGATGCACGCGGCAAATTGAAACTTTGCCAAAAGAAAAGCGTTTCACGGCGCCGGCAAAATCTTCTTCCAGTTTTTCCTCACCGCAAAGCTTTTGGAAAGTTTGTTTGGGCTCGAGCGAAGAGACGACCGCACGTTTCGCCTTGATCACTGTGCCGTCAGCGAGCTTCAGCCCGCGCGCGGTATTGTCTTCGAGAATAATTTCTTCAACCGTAGCGCCCGTAATGACCCGACCGCCGCTCGCCTCTATGTACCGGACCATTGAATTCGGGAGCTCTTGACTGCCGCCTTCAGGAATTGCCTGGCCATAGACGTGAATGGCGGGGATCATTATGTAAAAGGACTGCCCCGCCCCTTCCTGCTCGGGCAAAATCTGCGGCGCCAAAGCCCAATTCAGCATCACTGCTTTGACGAAATCATTTTCAAAATTGTAGTCGACCCAGGCGCGCGCACTGAGGTTGAATTCCTGCAGGCGCTTCAGACCCTCCTTGCTCGTTTCGAGGGCGCGCATGGTTGTCGATGGCGGCGCAGGTGGTGAGAAAAACGCTTTAACAAAACCGTCCTTTACAGCTGAAAAGTGATCGTAAACACCGCGATATCGTTTTGCATCAGCGCGTGAATATTGCGCGATGCTCTCCGCGGTTTTATCGATGTCCTTGTAGATAACGATGCCTGGACCGCCGGACTTATCCGGATGACCCGTTATATGATCCGTTGACGGGATATATTTAAGCCCATGCTTGATCAGTTCCGGTTCAATCAAATCCTTAAAGTCGGCATTTGCCTGTATCCAGACATGTGAAGAACCAAAAAGATCGTGCTTAAAGCCGGGGATGGTCACCTCACGCGTCACCGCGCCGCCGCCGACCCAGGGATTGCGCTCCACCAGACAGACTGAAAGGCCATATTTAGTCAGCAAGGCGCCGCAAGAAAGTGCATTGACGCCAGCGCCCGCGATGACAACATCAAATTCGTTCATACCCGTTTTCCAAATATCGACCCTACGCTATGTCTCAAACGCGACGTCGCCATAAGTGATTGCAGTTTCTGGAGAAGACCGTTTAAGCGGCTTCGCCAGTATGTACCAATCGGGGCAGAGCTGCACAAATGCAACTTTGTGATAGCTCGCATAAAATAGACTAATGACGGCCGCGCTAACGCAAAACTTATTCGGCTGCCATGGTTTTAACGACCTCGCCGCCTGCCATCACAAACCCCACTTCGCTCAAGGCCTCAATGTTTTCGAGCGGGTTTTCCGTGACGGCAATGATATCTGCATATTTTCCCGGCTCTATGGAGCCAATGTCCGCCTCTTTTTGCAGCAA
The DNA here is from genome assembly GCA_021776335.1 of Hyphococcus sp. Classification (GTDB taxonomy): domain Bacteria; phylum Pseudomonadota; class Alphaproteobacteria; order Caulobacterales; family Parvularculaceae; genus Hyphococcus. The sequence goes on along the minus strand of JAJFGB010000009.1, from coordinate 265,876 downwards.
CTCTGCGTTGACAATAGTTGCCGCACGCAGCGCTTCAGCCTCACTCATACCGATTTTTACGTACCAGAAAAGCTCGCGCGCATTGTCACCATGTGGCGTAACGCCAGCGTCGCTGCCCGCAGCTATCTTCACGCCAGCCTTGTGGGCGGCCGCAACACGCGCCGGGTGGGTTTCCATGAAGGCTTCCATCACCGGTTTCATCTCATCGGTAGCCGTTTCATAGTCTTTTATTATATTGTCCTGCACCGAAAGCGTTGGCACATAAAATGCGCCTTTGCTCTTAAACAGCGATCGCGATGTCCTGTCGTTATAGGAGCCATGCTCGATGGAACGCACACCAGCACGCAGTGCGTCGTTGATGCCGGCCGTTCCATGGGCATGCGCCGCGACAGGTATTTGACGGGAATTGGCCGTTTCAATTACCGCTTTGATTTCTTCCTGCAAGAACACCGAAGGCGCATGCTCTTTGCCACAGGGTTTTGAGCCGCTGCATGTCGCATAAAGTTTAATCCAGTCCACGCCCATATCAATCTGCTGGCGGACTGCTTTCTTACACGAGCTTACATCATAACAAGCGCCGCCCTGATCACGTGTACCGACCCGTATCGTGTGCCCCGCCGTAAATATCCGCGGCCCCGGGAAAATATCTTTCTTCACGCCGTCTCGATACGCAAAAATAGCCCAACCGGAAGCGCCGGGATTACGCACCGTTGTATAGCCAGCGTTGAGCGTTTTATTTGCGTTTTCGATAATATTCAGCATGCGATAAGCGCTCTCGCCCGTCTCCTTTTCACGCCTTTCTGTATGATCCCCGCCACCGAAATGAACATGGGCATCGATCAGGCCGGGCAACACAAACGCATTTTTTAAATCCAGAACATCTGCAACGGCGTCATCACCAAGCGCATTCGCGGCAATGTAGCCATCAGCTATCCGCTCAATTCGTTCATTTTTGACAATTATTGATTTCTCACGCTGTGACGCCTCACCTGGGCGCGCGATCAACGTCCCTACATGCAAGATCGTCCATCGATCAGGTTTGACCTCTGATGCTTCACCGTCTTCATCATGAGCAATCGCCGAAAACGGGCTAAGCAAAACCAGCGTTAAAGCCGCTAACATCTTTCTCATTGGAAGCATCCCCTATTGTAATGTTGATGGATATGCTGGTTTTTCGTGCGGCGGGTAATCATCAAGATGATCGAGCACATATTCAATCGCCCGTTCCAATTGTGGATCACGCCCTTGCATCATCAAACCAGGATCGTTTTCGACTTCAATATCGGGAACCACACCATGCGGTTCAGCCCATTGTCCGTCGAGTGTATATACGCGCTGAGGCGGCGCTGCGACGCGCCCTCCACTGACAAACGGTACACTCATGGCGGGGCCAATAAGGCCGCCCCAGGTGCGCTCGCCAATCAGCGGGCCCACTTTTGCAGTTTTGAAGAGCAGCGGAAATCCATCGCCGCCCGAGTAACTCCAGCCATTGGTGATCAGCGCCTTCGGCCCGTAGTGAGAAAATTCCGGTAGCGGATAGTCAGGCCCGCTGCGCACGCTGAAATATACCAGTGGTGGGCGATTGAGCAGCTCAACCAGCCGGTCGCCAAGGGCGCCGCCGCTATTGAAGCGTTCATCGATGACGAGCCCTTTTTTTCTGAACTGCGCGCGGTACTGCCGCATCAATTCATTTTGACCGTTGCGGCTTGTATCCGGAATAAAGATATAGCCGAGTTGTCCATCGGTGGCCTCTTCAACTTTGCGTCGATTGTCTTCGACCCACGCAAGCTCACGCAGTTTGGCGTCGTTTCTTAAGGTCTCCAGAACGATTTTTCTTGATCCGTTTCGATTCGGGTTTGGACCGACCGTCAGTTCAACCTGCTTACCCGACAGGCCTTCGAAAGCCGCCCAGGGATCTTTGGAAGGGTCAAGCGACTGACCATTAACCGCCAGCAAATATTCGCCCTCACCCACACCGACGCCGGGCGCCGCCAGCGGAGAGCGATGCTCGCCGCGGCGAGGACCAGCGTCATAAATTTTGGCGATTCGGTAGGCGCCGTTTTCAAGTGCGAAGTCGGCGCCAAGAAGGCCCGTACCATCATAAGTATAGCGCACACGCCGCTTGCCGACGGCCCAAACGTGCCCCGCGGATAACTCCCCGACCTGTTCACGCAGAACGAAACTTAAGTCTGAGTCCGTAACTGCAAAGGATGCAAATGCCAGATACTTTTGCAGAATGGTGTCCCAGGCAATGCCATGCAGGCCCGGGTCGTAAAAGAAATCCCGTTGAAAACGCCAGGCATCAGTAATGATCTGCCGGTTCTCCACGAGACGCTCATAAGGCGCCATGATGTCGCTGGTCGGCAGCGGCGCGCCAACAGACTGGCCTGGCCTCAAATCAACCAAATGAAACGCACGATCTTTACGCAGCATCGCTTTACCGCCGCTGACCGCCAACAAGTCCAACCCGCCGGAGGTAACCGCCGTTTCTCGCTTCTCCTTCAAGTCGAAATAAGCAAGGCTCGCCTCTCTACCGCCCACGCCTGAATTGGGGTGTCGCAAATAGACAACGCGGCCATCGCCAGCGAACAAGTTAGAATAATTTCCAGCGGGAACGGAAAGCACTTCAATCCGCCCCTCAAATCCTTCGCGATCAATGCGAACGCTTCTCTGGGTCTCCGGGAAGTCCGTTGATGGATCGAGCGGCGATCGCATATTTGATCGCAAGGGCGCAACCGTTACATTGGTTGAGTTGGCGTAAGCCCAGGTTGTATCAACATCGCTATAGACCGCGGATAGCGTCCGCGCCGACAGCATATAGAGATAGTTTCCGCTTACATCGAAAACAGGGTTTTCATCGCTGTAGTAGCCCGCCGTTAACTGGGTGCGCTGGCGTTGTTTGACGTTGTAAACAAGAACAACCTGATTACGATTTTCAAGCCCGCGAGACCATGCGATCCACTGGCTGTCAGGCGACCAGCTGACGGAAAATGCTTCAAGGCCGAAATGATCGCGCCACAATGTTCTGCCAATCACTTCACTGCGCCCGGTTTTTACATCAATGAGGTGAAGCTCCTGGTCGCTGTCGATGAATGTGATGAAACGCCCATCAGGTGACCAAAAAGGTTTATATCGGAAACGGTCTTGGAAATTCGTAAGAACCCGAACCTGTTGCGTTTGAAGGTCGCGCACATGCAGTTGATATTCACCTGGCGCGTCGCTCATATAAGCAACGTATCGCCCGTCCGGCGACAGCGTCGGATAGCGATCCGCTGACGCGCTTGTGGCGCCGTGGCGTATTGTAACGCCGTTTTTAACATCAATGGAAACGATCCCACCGCGCGCGGAAAACACAGCGGTTTTCCCATCCGCTGAAAGATCTGCCGATTGAATGTCTTCACTTATGTTGCGCAAGTGCGGCGCCAGCACGAGATGATCCGTGATGGTCTGGATAGATACCGATTTAATTTGCTTTGTCGCAAGATCGAGCAGACTAAGCTCGCCATCCAGCTCAAATACGATATCAGATGGTCCAATCGACGGGCGTGTAACATCACGATCTGTAAAGTTCGTAATTTGCGTGAAGCGATCTGTCTCCAGATCAAGCGACCATATATTGGATCGTTCGCCGCCGCGCTCTGATGAAAAGAAAAAACCCTGAGCGTTCCACATCGGCGCAGAATCCGGTGCGTCATCACTTGTCAGCCGGCGCGACTGTTTCGTTGCAGTATTGTAGTACCAGAGGTCCGGCGCTCTTCCGCCGCGATAACGTTTCCACGCCTCACGATTAAAATCCGGTTGGTTTTGAAAATCTTTCAAATAACTATAGGCAACTGCACCGCCGCCTGGCGAAAACGCCGCCATTTCTCCATAGGGCATCGGCAAGCGCTCCGGCAGCCCGCCGTCTTTATCAACCACATAGAGCTGATTATAGCGCGTCCGTTCGCTGGTCATATCGGTGGCGTAGATGAGCGCCTCACCGTCAGGTCGCCAGTCGATCAAGCGGTCAAAAGCCGGATGATGCGTAACGCGTTTTGAAACGCCGCCTGTTACCGGCAATATGTAGATATCCTCATTGCCGTTCGCATAGGGCGCCGTGAAAGCAATATACCGTCCGTCCGGAGAAAACTTTGGGTGCGTTTCCTCGCCGGGTGACGCGGTCAATCTTGTCGCTTTGCCTCCAGATTTGTCGACGATCCACAAATCCTCCGCATAGGAAAATACGATATGGGTTTGGGAAACGTCGGGGTGGCGTAATAATTTTGCGTCAGGCGCTGCCTGCGCTACTGCGCCAACGATCATAACGCCGACAAAGCAAGAAAAAGCGTTTTTCAAAATACTCATTTCACCACTCAATTATCTGAAGCTGTTTCAAAAATGGCCGACACAGTAAACTGCGCCGGCCATCGTTGCTGGGAGGGAGGTTGTTGTTACTCTCAGTTACCTGGGCCGAATTCGCTCGTCCATCTAACTGACCACGTTCTTGGGTTATAAGACAGCGTTGTACCGCCAAAGCTAAACCCATCCGTACCCGTAAAGTACTCGTTGTTAAGGATGTTAGAGACATTCACTGTAATGCTGTGATTATCCCAGGATTGACCAACGCTCAGATTTAACAGGCCAAATCCATCCACTCTGGAAGGGAACGTATCCACCAATTGGGCCAGAATACCGTTGTTTGATGACGAACGATACGACCAGTCGCCTCGTAGGTAAGCATCCCCGCCAAATAGTGGGAAGTCATACTGCGCGTTGAGTGCGCCTGTCCATTTGGGGGCTCTCCCGATGGTCAGGCCCGCCAAATCAAAATCGGAACCAGCGATGACTGTTGAACCCTCAACAAACTCAGCGTCCAGGTAACCTGCCGAACCGCCAATTTGGAAATTGTCGGTAAGTCTCGCCTGGAAAGTAAGCTCAGCGCCTTTTGATCGCGCTTTTGGCGCGTTGGTTGTTCGGTCAACTTGCAATTGCGCTGAACACACCGATAGGTCCGGCACAAGAATCGTAAGCTGCGTGCTGCCATCGGCAAACTGGCACAAAGTCTCGCGACGAATGAGCTGATAATCATTCCAGTCCATATAGAATATGGCGCCGGACAACCTCAGCCTGCGATCGAACAGATAGGCGTTACCCCCTACCTCGTAGTTCCAAAGCGTCTCCTTATCGAATTCGCTGACGATGCCGAGGCCACTATCCGGGTTTCCTTGTCCGCCAGGCGCCTTATAGCCCTTCGACACGGATGCGTAGGCGGAATAATTGTCGCTTGGGTTAAAGTTTATGGCAACGCGCGGCGAGAAGTCATTGCCACTATTTGAAGCAAACCGACCCGTAAGCTGTTCATTTCTCCCACCGGAAATAACAAAGCCGCCACTTCTGTCAGAGAATTGAGGTAAGGCGCCGCCCAGCTGAAACTGTATTAGCTGTTCGGGTGTTAACTGGCACCCTGCAGCCAGAGGGTCGCCAGGCGCCCTGCGTCCACAAGCTGCATAAACCTCATCCCACTGATTGGTTCCTTCATCATGGGAGTAGCGACCACCCGCAATGAGCGAGAGAGCGTCGGTGACGTGATATTCAAGGTTCGCAAACGCCGCATAACCTTCGATCTTGTTGTTGACGATGTTTTCATTGGCTTTGTCGCCAGGAACCCACGGGCCGAGCACCTGTTCGATCAAAATCTGGTTAACCGCCGTGAAATCTTCATTGTAGTAGATACCGCCAATGGTCCAATCGAGCTTACCGGCATCAATTTGGCTCAGGCGAATTTCCTGGCTCCATGAGTCCGATTCAAACGTGCCAAACCGATTAATCGCTTTAATGCCCGACTTATCCAGATCCAGGAATTGATCCATGTCGGATCTGGCCATACCCGTTACAGACGTGATCGCAATCGTGTCTGTCAGCTCATGATTAATTTTGAGCGTTACGATATCCGTTTCAATATCAGTGAATTCACGGGTATCTTGATACAGAAGGCTTCGATTGTCTGGGATATCTGCAATCGTCAACCCAGCCGGCAGCGTGATATCGCCTGACGCAACACGGCTCGAGAATTCGTTGTTCGCATCATAACAGCCGATACCGCCAAGAACGCCGTTCGCACCGAGAACGGGAATTGGCAACCCAAATGTGGTTGTCCCAACACAACTTGGAATTTTGGGCGTGAAGCCCTGATTATCTGTGGTGTGATTAACACCAAGATCGACTGTCGTTTGCGGTGTCGGCATCCAACGAACCTGACCACGCAACGCATAAAATTCCGCGCCGGTATCACCGCCGATCGGATGCGCATTATCAAACGGTCCGTCAGTTTTGGTGCCATACGCTGTCAATCTTGCAAATAGTGTATCCGTTACAGGAACATTGACCACACCGGCCAGTTGATAGGTGTTGAATCGAGATATGCCCGCATCAACGCGACCATAGAACTCATCATCAGGCTTCTTGGTAACAATATTGATGGCGCCGCCTTCTGAATTTCGGCCAAAGAAAACGCCCTGCGGCCCACGCAACACTTCAACCGCGGCAACGTCATAAATCGGCAAATTGGGTTGACCGCTGGCCAATTGGCCCGGGGCAAACTCATCGTAATAGGTTGAAAAAGCGCTCTGCGTAATAACTTTTTCCGCGCTTTTCAAATCAGAAATACCGCGGATTGAAATGACAATTTCCCGCGCGCCGTTTCGCCCACCCTGTTGGAACGACACGTTCGGCGTCTCAAGCAAGAAACCTTTCGCGTCATCCACATTTCTCTGCGTTAAGTAATCATCATCGAAAACAGTCGAACTGATCGGCACGTCAAGAATAGACTGCTCTCGACGCTGTCCTCGAACGATAATCGTATCATTGTTTTCATCTGCATCTGCGCTGTCTTCACCGCTCTGCGCGAATGCGTTTGACGTCACCCCCAACGACAAAACAAGCGCCAGAGACGAAACGCCCAGCAATATCTTATTTGCTCGCCCACTCATGGAAATCCCTCCCTTTGTCGGCACTGGGCCGACCTGTCGACACAACGCCGACATTCATTAACCTCGATCGCACACAGACTTGTGCAGCATTCAATTTATTGGCATCGCAAATCTCCGACAAATCATAGTTTTTCATAGATCGCATAACCTAAGCTAATGCGTTGCATGTTAAAAACGCACAGCATAATCGGGCGCGGAAATGGAACATTAGCGCATGGCTTATCGTAATTTTTTACTCTTTAGGCGGAGCTTAGCCCAGGCCGCCCAACATGCCGCTGAGCGCAACCCCGATAAAGGTTGCAATCACATAGCCCAACACGCCGCACATAATTCCCGGTGTTACGAGCTGCTTCCAGCCATGGGCCGTGGCGATTGCAGCGGTCGGCCCAGCCCCGACGAACGCCGCGCCCGATCCGATAACCGCATGCGCCAAATCAATTTTGAATATCTTGGCGCCGGCAATTACAACGAGGAGATGAACGACCAGGATTATTATTCCGTACACCAGCAAAATTGGCGCTGACTCGATAAAGGACACAGCATCAGTACCGGCGCCGACTGCAGCGAAAAATATGTATAAGGCAAACATGCCCAGCTCAAAGTCACCGTCAAAATGTTGCATTTTTCGTGGAAAAATATTGGCGATACCAACGGCCACCAACGTTACAATTAGAATGCTATATTGCGGCAATGATATAGCCGCAGCTATTGCATAAGAAATTGCGCAAATGATAAAGCTCGCTGCCAAGGCCCCGCTAAGATGTGAAAGATTTAACGGAAGACGATCCTCTACAGCCTCTTTTCTGGCGGTTACTTTATCAGTGGCTTCAATGATTTTCGACGGGATAAACTTCCGTAAGGCTGGTATCGAAGGCAGCGCAAGGAGAATCATCAGCGCAGAAATACTAACACCCATCGAAGCGCCAATTGCCACCGCAAACTCATCCGGCGTCATTTGCACAGCCTGTGAGACCGCAACGAAGTTTACAGAACCGCCAATCCAGCCGCCGGTGTAAACGCCAGCCACTTTGGGACCGATTGGACCCAGGTCCAGCAAAATGTACCCCAGCATGACGCCCGCGATGGTGCCTATGCTTGCTATGGCAAACGCCAATATGACGGGACCACTCTCACGAAAAATGCGCGGCAAATTCGCCTTAAACAACAATAGCGGTATTGAAATCGGAACGATGTAACCGTGAATAAATGAGAAAACTGGTGATTCAAACGGAATTATTCGGAAGTTTGAAAAAACGGTTCCAAAAATAATAACCCAGACAACGCCAGAAGTTTTCCTGCCTAACCACGTGCCGTCTAACCAAATGCCAAACCAGGCGAGGCTGATCATCACCGCACTCATGGAAAAGATGTCATCCGCTGCAAGCAACGGCTCAGCCGGTAAGAATGGCATTTAGATTTTCCTCCCTGCGCCCTTTTTCATTTTACGTTGTTAGCGGGCGGTTTGGTTTTTGCCGGACCCTCACCAATTCCACATGGTTCCGTCTTCGAGCCGATTAACCGGCAGATAGGCGCGCTGATACGGATATTTAGCGGCGAGATCTTCGTTTATGTCAACGCCATGCCCCGGCGTTTCCCCTGGATGCAGATAGCCATCGGCATAACTATAAGCGTGCGGAAACACGTCATCAGTTTCCGGCGTATGGCGCATATATTCCTGAACGCCAAAATTTGGCGCCGCCAGACCAAGGTGTAGAGAAGCACCCATGCATGCGGGTGAAAGATCGGTTGCGCCGTGACATCCGCTCCGCACATTATAGAGGCTCGCGAAATCGAGAATGCGGCGCAGATGGGTAATCCCGCCAGCATGAACGACAGTGGTGCGAATATAATCGATCAATTGCTCCTGGATAAGCGTCCTGCAATCCCAAACCGTATTAAAAATTTCGCCTACTGCAAGCGGCGTCGTTGTGTGTTGGCGAATAAGGCGAAAATTTTCCTGATTTTCAGCAGGAACCGCATCTTCCAGCCAGAACAAACGATATGGCTCCAGGGACTTCCCCAACCGCGCCGCCTCGATTGGCGTCAGGCGGTGATGAACATCATGAAGGAAATGGGGGTCAAACCCGAACTTCTCGCGAAGTGCTTCGAAAAGGCGCGGCGTATGATCGAGATACTTTGTCGTCGACCAGACATTTTCCGACGGCATGTTTGCGTCGGCGGGCTCATAGAACATTTTGTCCTGCGAAACGCCATAAGTTGAATCAAGACCTGGAATACCGCTTTGGGCCCTGATCGCCTTATATCCCAGTTCAATATATTTTGAGACTTCGTCGATCGTCTCCTCAATGTCACTGCCATTAGCGTGACCGTAGACCATAACGCCGTTTCTGCTTTTGCCGCCCAACAATTGGTAAAGCGGCATGTTGGCGGCTTTGGCTTTGATATCCCAAAGAGCTGTATCAACCGCGGCGATTGCCGCCATCGTCACAGGACCTGTCCGCCAATAGGCGCCGCGATAGAAATACTGCCAGATATCTTCTATCTGATGAGCATCGCGTCCGATCAGACAAGGCGCGACATGATCCTGCAGGTAGGAAACGACTGCGAGCTCTCGACCATTGAGCGTCGCGTCGCCAATTCCGTAAAGGCCCTCATCCGTCGAAATCTTCAGCGTCACGAAGTTTCGACCGGGACAAGTCACGATGACCTTTGCGTCTGTTATTTTCACGTGCGACCCCTTTTTATGCAAACAACGTAATGGCGCTGACGATCGTCACCATCACGGCGCGAACGCCCCTGACGATTGACGCCTTGCCTGCCACAAACAAGAGGCGAGCGTTGGCCAACGCTAATTTTTGTCGAAGAATCCGACACTTCGCAATTGATAGTCCTTCATCCGACCCATAAGATAGACTAATGTGGGCGATTCTTGCTCAGATTTTGCGTATGAAATGAGGCCAGATGGGAAGACGATTACCGCCGCTGATATCACTCAGAGTGTTCGAAGCGGTTGCACGGCATCTTTCATTCACCAGCGCCGCAGATGAACTCCACGTCACCCAGGCAGCCGTCAGCCATCAGGTCAAAAAACTTGAAGAATGGCTCGGCGTAACCCTGTTTTTGCGCCTCAATCGGTCGATCAAACTGACCAAGGAAGGCGAAGCCTACGCAAAACCGCTGACCCAGGCCTTTGACGCGCTCGCCCTGGCAACCGATGCAATCCTGAAGGACACCGGCCCGCAATCCATCAATATCGCAACGTTTGATTCGATCGCCGCAAATTGGTTGGCGCCGCGCATTCGAAAGTTCCAGGAAAATTCGCCCGAAGTAGCGATCAAGATTGTGACCCGAAATTCTTATTCGGATTTTTCATCAAACGATGTCGATGTCGAGATTCGTTATGGCGATGGTGGATGGGCCAATCAATATGTCATCAAAATAGCCGATGAAGACATCTTCCCGGTTTGCAGCCCAAAACTGCTGGGCCGAAAACGCAAGCTAAAAAATGTTGAAGATGCAAAAAACTACAGCCTCATTCACGACGAAATGGTCATGGAATGGACGGATTGGCTGGAGGCCGCTGGCGCATCAACAGCGAACGCTACGAAAGGGTTGCGCTACAATCATTCCCACATCGTGATTCAGTCCGCCATCGCGGGTGAAGGAATGGCGCTCGGTCGCAGCCTGCTTGTCGCTAATGAATTGGAAAGCGGCCGACTGATCGCACCATTCGATCTCAAGATCCGATCAAAATTTTCTTATTATCTCGTATGCCCGAAAGAATTGGCCGATCAATTATGGATCGAAACATTCAGGAATTGGTTGTTGGAAGAAGCCGCCAACACAATGGCCTATTACGGGTAGCGCATTTCTGGAAAAGTGTGGCGCGGTTTTCCGGCAAGAAATGCGCTTAGATATTGTCGATGCGTTGCATGATTGATTTATGTTCTAGATAAGCTTCGACGCCTTTCCAGCCATGCTCACGCCCCCAACCGGATTGCTTATATCCGCCAATCGGCATCGCCATGTCCGGAATGCCATGACAGTTCAACCAAACGATTCCAGCCCTGACTTTCCGCATTACCCGCTGGGCGCGTGATGCATTCTCGGTCCAAACACTGGCTGCCAGCCCATAATCAGAATCATTCGCCAAACGCAGCGCATCATCTTCGTCGTCGAACGGTGTGACCACGGCGACTGGTCCAAACACTTCTTCGGACCAAACACAGGATTGCGTTTTTTCGTCCGCCATCACCGTCGGTTCAAAATAGTACCCCTCATCGCCGGTTCGTTTCCCACCGCATAATATTTCCGCACCTTGAGACGTTGCTTTTACCACATAGCCTTCTACGGAATCGCGGTGAGCAGCTGAAATCAACGGCCCCATCTGCGTATCGGGCGCCATCGAGCGCCCCACTTTGAGGTTGCGCGCTTTATCACACAGCGCTTCTACAACGCGATTGTAAATGGTGCGATGAACCAACACGCGTGAGCCCGCGACACAGACCTGTCCAGCGTTGGAAAAAATGCCCTCGGCGGCGCCATTAACCGCCTCGTCGATATTAGCGTCATCAAATATGATCACCGGCGATTTACCGCCAAGTTCCAGTGACAGTTTCTTGAGATTGCCTTTCGACGCGTCAATCAGTGAACGTGCTGTGTTTGTTGATCCGGTAAAAGAAACTTTATCGATGCGACTATCCTCGCCAAGGATGGATCCAACGGATGCGCCATCGCCGAGCACGATATTGACGACGCCATTCGGAACGCCCGCTTCACATATAAGTTCAACAAGGCGCAATGTTGAGAGCACAGTATTTTCGGCCGGTTTAAGAACAACCGTACACCCAGCCGCCAATGCCGGCGCCAATTTCCAGGCCGCCATCACAAGTGGGCCATTCCACGGCGTGATGAGCCCGGCGACACCGACAGGCTCCAGCCGTGTGGAGCCTTCAAGATCCAGTCCCGGAATAGAGGGTCGAAATGTGCGCCCTTCAATTTTTGTGCACCAGCCAGCATGATAGCGAAATGCTTCCGCTGCTGCCGGCGCTTCGCCATTTAACGCTGCCGCCAATGGCTTACCGCCATCGAGCGCCTCTAGCTCCGCCAGTTCTTGCGCGTTTTTGTCCATAAGATCAGCGATGCGCCATAAAATTTTTGCGCGCGCCGCCGGGGCGATCCCTCGCCAATTACCACGGTCAAACGCACCTCTGGCCGCGGCGATCGCATCATTAACCTCTTCACGCGTTGCGGAATAAAAACCGCCAATACGCTCCGCGGTTGAAGGATCAATGATGTCGACCAGAGCGCCTGTGGGTTCGCGCCATACGCCATCAATCAATATATGATGCGTGCGCTCGACATATTTCCGCGTCGGTGCAGAAACTTCATTTAGTTGGCTTGTCATACGCCAAACCGCCAGGGTTCAATTCTCTGCGCTCATAAATTCGGTTAGGACTTCAAGAACCGCTTCATTCTCATAGTCAAGCCCAACGGTGATGCGCAAACAGTCATTCGGGCCGCCCGCATTAACCGGGCGCGGAATTATCCCACTGTTCATTAAAAACCTCGCAGCTTTTTTCGCTGTATGAGGCCCGGTTTCAGAAAATCTGATAAGATAAAAATTCGCGACCGTCGGAAAAACGAAAAGACCAAGCGCAGTCAATTCCTTCTTTATCCGCTTCAGCCAGAGCGCATTATGACTGCGCACCTTATCGGTGTATTTTGTATCGCGCACGCCCGCCTCTGCGGCAGCCAGCGCGGCGATATTGGCGTTAAAAGGCGTTCTGATGCGTTGCACAGGATCCATCACCACCGGATCGCAATAAAGCCAACCGATACGCATCCCCGCCAACCCGTATATTTTTGAAAATGTCCGGGTGACAACAACGTTCGGCGCCCAGTCAACAATCGAAAATCCCGGATCATAGTCAGGCGCCGTCACATAATCGGCGTAAGCGCCATCATAAACAATGATGACACTAGACGGCGTATTCTCAACCAGACGTACAAAATCATTGCGCCGAATATAATCGCCGATTGGATTATTAGGGCTTGCGAGCATAATCATGCGCGTCGCAGGAGTGATCCGGCCAATAATTTCGTCGACGTCTGCATGATAGTTTGGCTCAGGCGCTGTAACTACAGTCGCTCCCTGCGCCAGGGCATGAATCTTACCCATGACGAAGCTATGCTCACTGACAATGACTTCATCGCCCGGCGACAGATAGGCGCGAACAAGAAGCAGCTGCAATTCTTCAGAACCATTGCCGCATACAATGCGCGCTGGATCCAATGAAAAAACGTCACCGATGGCAGAACGCAAATCAACCTGAGCGCCGTCAGGATATCTGAACAAACGATTTCCCGCATCATGATGGGCTTTTATCGCCAATGGAGACGGGCCATGCGGCGACTCATTTGAAGACAGTTTTATCGGATCTTCATGGCCTTCCGCTTCGGATTTTCCCTGTTTGTAGGGCGCCAGTTTTTGCACTGCAGAATTCGGCGCCGGCGCCGCATTCGCAGTTGCTTCTTTTACCATCTCTTTTGCTGTTGCCATCTTAAGTCTCGATCCGTCTCGATGATTAGTGACGTGAATTCTTGCCGCGCAGCTGATCGCGGAGGATGAACTGCCAAGGCGAACCCATCTCGCCAACTTCAACTTCGATTAATGCAGGCGCGCCTTCTGAAATAGCCTGCTTGAGTGCAACGCGAAGCGTTTCAGGAGAGTCTGCACTATACCCCGCCACGCCAAAGGTCTCTGCCATTTTGGCAAATTTTGGATTGTGTAATTCTGATCCAATGTAGCGTCCATCATACCACTCTTGTTGATGGCGGCGTACATTGCCGAACCGACTATTGTTGAACACGATGACAGTGAGGCCAATACCATATTGCGCAGCAGTGGCGAGTTCCTGAACATTGAACATAAATCCGCCGTCACCGGCCAGCGCGACAACGGGCTTGTCTGGATGAGCAACTTTTACCCCAAGCGCAGTCGCATAACCATATCCTAGCGTCCCCTGATACCCGCACGTAATAAGTGAGCGCGGATTATAAACCGGAAACCCAAACCAGGAAGCAAAACCAACCTGCGTAACTTCATCAACTAAAATGCCGTCATCAGGTAATTCTGCGCGGATCGCTTCGAGAAAAGAAAGTTGCGGTTGCACTCCTTGAATCTCTGATGCGAGCCGCCCTTTCAAAGCCGTCAGTTCATCCTCGCGGCTTTCGCGCTTGTCGATCTGACGCGAGGTCTGTTCAAATAGCGCTGCGGTAACCGTTTGCGCATCGCCGCAGATGCCGATGTCAGCTTTGACAATGCGATTTATTTCTGTCGGATCCCAATCAATCCGAATCAATGTCATTTCATCGTCAACACCCCACTCTTGCAAATAGGGCTGCATACGTGAGCCTATGCCGATCACGACATCGGCATCTCGCCAAAGCTCATATCCGGAAGCGAAGTTGTGACCCAAATGATGGCGGTCGCTTACAACACCACGCCCATTTCTGAATGAAATCACCGGCGCCTGCGCAAGCTCCGCAAGTTGGAGAATTTCATCGCTTGCATGCTGCGCACCGCCGCCAACAACGATTACTGGTTTTTTTGACGCCGAAAGCGCTTTTGCAGCCTCACTAACGAGATCGTCGTCGAATATGTCCCGGACACTATCGTGAAAAGCGCGCGGCGCTTCCACCGCTGTCGCCATAGCCATAATATCAGGAGGCGTTTCGAGCGCTACCGGTCTTGGGCGTCCAGTTTTCAACTGCCGGAAAGCTTCATGAACGGTATTGCTGATTTGTGAAGGATGATCGATGCGCTCTGACCATTTCGTCAGTGATCGCAGCGTTGCGAGTTGATCCGGTAATTCGTGCAGCTCGCCGACACCGCGACCGATGGTGTGGGAGGGGATTTGACCCGTAATACATAATACCGGCGAACTGTTCGCGTAGGCTGAGCATATAGCCGTGGCGGTGTTTAATACACCAGGGCCTGGCACCACCGTATAAACGCCGACCTTTCCGGTCGATTTGGCGTAACCGAACGCCATATAAGCAGCGCCTTGTTCGTGACGGGAGCCGACATATTGAATATCAGACCCGGCGCGTTGCATGGCGTCAAAAAAATCATTGAGCTGCCCGCCGGGCAGCCCAAAGACCGTGTCGACCTCATTGATAAGCAGACAATCCAATAAAGTGTCCGCGCCTTTTTTTCGGCTCGTATTCATGCCTTGTCCAATACCGATTCCATCACTCTGCGCCCAGGAGCGGCGTATTCCGTGAGCATTCAAATCACCGTGATCGAAACATCGTATGCGGCGCCCAACCACCGCCCGATCACAAAAATCACTCAAACCTCAATCAGATACACCCCATCATAATAGCCCCAAGCTCCCGAATATTGGGCAGCCAATCAAACAAAATAATTTCATGGCCGTGATTATCGAGACTAATCTAGCTGTACTTCGCCCACCACCAATTTCCCAATGCTGCACATTTTCTATACATTCAGCGACCGCCCCTTTGTTT
The DNA here is from genome assembly GCA_021776335.1 of Hyphococcus sp. Classification (GTDB taxonomy): domain Bacteria; phylum Pseudomonadota; class Alphaproteobacteria; order Caulobacterales; family Parvularculaceae; genus Hyphococcus. The sequence continues at coordinate 250,412 of JAJFGB010000009.1, read as the reverse complement.
CCGGCAGGAATACAAGCGAAATCAACAAGGCAATTAAGGTTACGATAAAGGGATACCAGAGCCCGGAATAAACATTGCCTGTCTTGGCCATGATCGCGAACGCGATTGCCGGCATAAATCCGCCGAACCAGCCGAGCCCCACATGATAAGGAAATGACAGCGCCGTGTAACGAATACGCGCCGGGAAGAGCTCGGCCAACGCTGCCGCCTGCGGACCAGATAACGCCGCAATCGATGTGATGAAAAGAACGATGACAAGAATGATCCCTGGGTAGTCGATGTTTTGTGGATCTGCGGTTTCGGGATAGCCGGCGTCATCAAGCACGCGCCTTAACGCTATGCGAAACATTTCCTCACGCTCGGAAGACGCATCGTCGCCGCTCTCGCGCGCAATGCTGTCTAGGCGGCGCAAGCTGTTAATTTCGATAAACGCGACCGTCGCTTCTTCCTCAAAACGGACTTCATAACTGACACCTGCCGCGCCCAGCGCTCGCTTCGCGATATCACAAGAAGAGGTGTATTGCGCGCGCCCCAGTGGATCGAACTGAACCGAGCAATCTTCGGGCGCAGCAACAACAACGACAGGGGAGATTTCATGAGCGTCGACAAGGGCGGGATTTGCGGCGTTCGCCAGAAGTTTAAATGCCGGAAAATACAGAATGAGCATCAAAGCCATGCCCGCCAGCATGACCGGTTTGCGGCCGATTTTATCTGAGAGAGCGCCGAACAGAACGAACAGCGGCGCACTGATGACGGCCGATGCCACTATGAGCGCATTGACCGTCGCCGGCGGCACTTTCGATATCCGCTCCAGGAAAAACTGAACAAAGAACTGTCCGCTGTAAAACATGACGCCTGTGGCCATCACCAAACCAAACAACGCCAGCAAAACAGTTTTCAAGTTTTTCCAGACGAAAAAACTCTCGCGAACAGGCGCTTCCGACGCCACGCCGCGGGCTTTCATGTCAGCAAAAACCGGGCTCTCGGACAGCTTCAACCGCAGCCAGATCGACGCAATCAATAAAAGAACGGATAAAAGAAACGGAATGCGCCACCCCCAATCCTGAAATGCATCCTCACCGAGCAGTTTGCGCGTCGCGAGAATTACGCTGAGGGCGGATATCAGCCCCAACGCGCCTGTCGTTTGTATCCAGGCGGTGTTAAAACCGCGCCGTTTCGCTGAAGAATGTTCAGCCACATAGATAATCGCGCCGCCATATTCACCGCCCAATGCAAAACCTTGAATCATTCGGCAGAGAACCAACAGCGCCGGAGCAAAAACGCCGATCTGCGCATAGGTCGGGAGCAATCCGATCGCGACTGTCGCGCCGCCCATCAACGCAATCGCAACAAGAAAAACGCGTTTTCTGCCCAGACGGTCGCCCATGCGGCCGAACACAATGGCCCCCAAGGGGCGCGTTACAAAGCCAACCGCAAAGGTCAGCAATGCAAAGATAAACGCCGTTCCCTCATCCACACCGGAAAAAAACTTCGTCGAGAGGATTGTCGCCAGCGCCCCGAAAATAAAATAATCATAGCCTTCGAATGCGGTGCCTGCTGTCGATGCAGCGATCACCAGACGCATTCGCTTTCGGTCTTCGTTTTTGTCAGTGCTCACAACGACACCCATTTCAGCGCGGCGAATAATCTATCGAACAACGCCCGCCGCACTGTTGAAGGCTTTCGCTGGTATATTGTTGGATTTCAATAAATATGTTGTTCGGATCCCGCGTTGTAATCATCCATGTTTTGTCAGCGCCCAACTTCTTCTCACTGACGGAAACGCCGCGCTCCTCAAACTGCGCCTTCGCCGCGTCTATATTGTCAACTTCCATGGCAAAATGCCGGACAGCCCCTTCCTCCCGAGGTTTGAGGACTTTGATGATTTCAATAAAACTATTGTTCGAAAATGCGAGATATAGACCGATAAGCTCATCGTCATTGTTTCGAAATTCGAATTGCCGTTTCAACCCCAGCTTCTCGTAAAAGGCCTCTGTCGCAACGACATCATCCGTCTCGATACAAACATGTGCGAGTTTGATCATCCTTCTTTTCCCTGTCCGTCGCCTGCCTCAGGCGCATCTTTACCCTCAATCCACCAATCGATACCGCCGACGTCACGCAAGAACGCACCGCGTTCGTCGTCGCTTTGCGCAAAAACTGCGCTCATCACGCGTTCCGCCGTTTCATCAGCAGCCCAACGCAATCTTGACCCGTCAGAATGTGATATTTCAACAAGCAACCGCGCCAGGCGTTCCGGTGGCAATCCTTGCGGCGTGTCGCTGGAAACCTCATCCCGCAGAAATTTATTCAATGATCCATAGGCGGAATCCGGCGTTTCTTCCGCTTGCTTGACGCCCTGAAAAATACTCGTCGCATACTGACCTGGTTCGACCAGCGCAGTCTTGATATTCCAGTGCGCAACTTCATTGCGAAATCCTTCTGTCAATCCTTCCAGCGCAAACTTGCTGGCCGCATAAACAGCGTCCCCCGATTTGGACGCCATGCCGGAAAGTGAGCTGATCATGATAACATAGCCACTCTTTTGCGCGCGCATGACCGGCAATACAGCCTGGCTCAACAACGCCGGGCCAATGAAATTAACTTCCATGGTTTGGCGGATTTGAGCTTCGCTCGTATCTTCAAAGGCGCCGATTGGCAGCACGCCAGCATTGTTGACCAGCACGTCAAGTCGCCCGTCTTTTTCCACGATATCGCTCACCAAACCGGCGAAACTTTCTGGCTGCGTTACATCAAGCGTGACAGCGGTCAGAGGCAGTTTTTCCTTCGTGGCGATTGCGTTTAACCCGGCAGCTTTAGACGTATCGCGCATCGACGCGTAAACAATATCGCCAGCGCGCGAGAATGCTAATGCAGTCTCCATTCCGATGCCGCTCGAACATCCGGTGATAAGTACAACCCTGGCCATTTTTTTCGCTCGCTCTTTGTTAATTGCTCACTCTTGCGCCCAGTTAAATGATACGCCGACGGCGCCGCCGACTTCACGCCTGATCAAATCATAGGCCTCTTCATATTGTTCCGGCGCGAATTGATGCGTGATCAGCCCCTGCACCTCGAAGACCCCATCTGCCACCAATTGGAAAAAGAGACTGTCAATGGCCCCTTGGGTCCATCCATCACGATCGAGTTGCTCGTGGGTCGCGACAACGCTCACACCCCTCATCATCAAGTCGGATGTCAAACATTGTTGCGCCGGAAATCCCGTATCGCCCAAAAGAACGACTTTTCCAAATTCAGCGGCAAGCGACAAAGCCGTTTGAAACACCGCGGGATTTCCAGTTGTGTCAACGACACATTGAAACCCGGCGCCATCGGCCAATGCGAGTAGATCGTCACGCCTGTCGATGACGGAACCGGCATGTGGGATGCACCGCGAAGAAACGAGCAACAACCGCTGCTCGGACAAATCACTTATCACGACTCGCCTCATACCAGCCACCAACGCCCAGCGCGCTGCCATTTGCCCAACCGGTCCAGCGCCAATAATGAGAACTTCTCCGCCTAATTGGAACGGAGCGGCCTGCGCAGCCCTGAAAGCAATTTTTGCTAATCCACACCATATGGCTGAGGACGTATCAATCCTGGCCGGTATCGGGGCGCTGGATGACGCGGGCAGCGTCCAGTGCGACGCATGCGCCTTTCGAAGAAATACTCTGTCGCCTGGTATGATGTCCTGAACGTCATCGCCGACGCGTTCAACAACCCCAACGGATTGGTTGCCTGTCTGCATTTGTGGGAAAGAAAACATCTCCGCGAAATGCGAGCCTTCGTCGTATTTTTTTTGAAGGATTGTCGTTTCCGTGCCGATACTAATCAGACTGGCAAGCGTTTTTACGCGAATGTCTTCGGGACCAAGCGCCGGAGGCTCGAATTCCTCGAGCGCAACGACGCCCTTTTCGGGGAAAATGATCCGCTGTCCCAAATTGCCCCACTATGGATTGATCAAAATGTCGCTCAGAAAAGATCGCACTGCGCACAGGGTGTTATGGTCTCACATCATGATTCTGCACGTCAAATAGCAAAAACTTATCGCTGTCATTAGTCGATTTTGTAGCGAATCCAGCGAAGGCGCCCGGCATCTCCGTTCATTCGCCAATATGATTATCGAGGACCATGAGCGCCCGAGAACTATACCTCTCTGGGAGCGAAACTAATCCGCCGCTTCAAGGGCAACAGCGATACCCTGTCCGACGCCGATGCACATGGTGACAAGTGCGCGACGGGCGCCGGTCAATGAGAGCTCCAACGCCGCCGTCCCCGCCAGCCTCGCGCCTGACGCACCAAGGGGGTGGCCAAGAGCAATCGCGCCGCCATTTGGATTCACATTGTCGGCATCATCGGGAATGCCAAGCGCGCGTAACACGGCGAGCGCCTGCGCTGCAAAGGCTTCGTTCAATTCGATGACATCGAAATTGCGAATGTCCAAATCATGTTGCGCGCACAGTTTCTTTGTTGCGGGCGCCGGCCCAATCCCCATAATGCGTGGTGAAACGCCCGCATGGGCGCCGCCGATGATTCGCGCCAGCGGGGTTAGCCCATGTCGTTTCATGGCGTTTTCCGATGCGATAATCAGCGCCGCAGCGCCATCATTGACGCCGCTGGCATTACCAGCAGTGATGGCGCCACCGCTGCGAAACGGAGTCTTTAGTTTGGCAAGTTGTTCAATCGTCGTTCCGGCACGCGGATGTTCATCCTCAGCAACAACCAACGCATCACCTTTTCGCTGTGGAATGGCGACAGGCGAAATTTCCTTTGTCAAACGCCCATTTTTTTGGGCGCGCGCCGCTCGCTCCTGTGACCGCGCAGCAAACGCATCCTGATCATGTCGTGAAATTGAAAACTCATCAGCGACATTCTCCGCCGTCTCCGGCATGGAATCGACGCCATATTGCGCCTTAAGCACCGGGTTCACAAAGCGCCAACCAATGGTCGTATCAAAAATCTCTGCATTGCGCGAAAACGGCGCTTGCGCTTTCGGCATCACAAAGGGTGCGCGGGACATCGATTCCACACCGCCAGCGATAATAAAATCTGCTTCACCTGCTTTTATGGCGCGGGCAGCAACCAGTACGGCGTCGAGGCCGGACCCGCATAGCCTGTTGACCGTCATTGCGGGTACGCTATCGGGCATATCCGCCAGCAATGTCGCCATGCGCGCCACATTGCGATTGTCCTCACCTGCCTGATTGGCGCAACCAAGAATAATGTCGTCAACGCACGCCCAATCGATCCCCCCATACCGTGTTTTCAACGCCTGGATCGGTGCGGCCGCAAGGTCATCCGCACGAACAGCGGCAAGCGCACCGCCATACCGCCCGATGGGGGTGCGGACATAGTCACAAATAAAAGCGTCGGCCAAAGCAATTTTCCTTTCAGGCAGTTTTTTCAACGCTGCCAATCGGGCGCGGTGGTTCTACGTTTACCGTCAGGCGCAAGTTTGACACCCGGATCATCTGTCTTTTTGCGATCCCAAAGCTGGCACGTAACCATTTTATGCTTATGGTCGAGGCCTTCGCAGTAGTTTGTATATTTGCACATATTGATTTCCGCGCCGCGCCCCAGTCGAACCTTTTCAAACCAATCCGGGTCCGCCATCGCCTGGCGCGCAAAGCCGATAATATCCGCGGCGCCATCCTGAAGCAGCATTTCCGCCTGTCTGAAATGGTGTATGCCGCCGGCAACAACGACAGGCGTTTCCAGTCCCGTTGCGCGAACATGATCTCTGATCTGAACGGCAGGCGAGACGTTCCGGCCAAACGGCCCTTGCACGTCGGATATTATCTGCGGCATACATTCATAGCCGCTGCGCCCGGTATAGGGATATATGGCTTCGCCGACCTTCGGCGTTGCGGCGTCTTCAAACTTTCCGCCGCGTGACAGGGAGATGAAATCCATCCCTGCCCGCGCGAAATTCTCGGCAAAAACACTGGCGTCATCGATACCGGATCCGTCAGCGATACATTCATCACTCAGCATGCGGCAGCCAACAACGAAATTATCACTGACATTTCCCCGGACAGCGTGAAAGACGTCGAGCGGCAAACGCACGCGACCCTCCAGATTGCCGCCATACCCATCATTCCGCGCGTTTAACCTCGAGAGGAAAGACGCCATCGTATAAGCATGAGCGTAATGTAGCTCGACGCCGTCAAAACCAGCGGCTTCGGCGCGGCGCGCGGCGTCAGCAAAGATCCCTGGCATCGACTGCGGCAAATCACGGATATGCGATTCACTTGTGTCCGTAACGCGTTCGCGAAATCCCCGCATTAAGCTCTCGAATTCACGCGGCGTCAGTATTTCCTCTAGCGCTGCATCCTCAGCCTGCAGGAGGCGCTCAATCACAGCTTCATCATCTTGCCCGATCATGCTGAGGGCATCACGATGCGCCTCAGTAATCGGCAGGAACCGGCGTATAAATTTCTTTTTTTCCGGGCGGCGCTTGATCGCCAGAAAATCAATTAACTGAATGAACAGCTTTGTCTCGCCGTCGCTCGCCTCACGAACAGCGTCAACGACACGGCGCAACCCATCGAGGAAACGATCATGACCGATGCGCAATAACGGCCCCGAAGGCACATCGCGAACGCCCGTTGCTTCAACAACGATCGCGCCGGGTCGGCCCTTCGCAAATCGGCGATACCAATCAACAACATTGTCGGTAACAAAACCTTCATCGGTCGCTCGCCAGGGCACCATCGCAGGAACCCAACTGCGGCGGGCAAGAGAAAGACGTTGGAAATTCAGGGTTGAAAAAAGCAGCGAGGCGGATGCCTCATTCTCACCAGGCCATGGCGCATCGATTGATTGATGTCGAATGCGTTCAGGCGGCTTCCACATGAAGTCAAATCCAAAACAACGCTGCAGCCACTAGAAATATATGCTGGAGCTCGGTTGCGTCCCATCGCAATTCACCAGAATTGCCTTTTTCTGATTGATCTTAAAACTTCCATCCATGTCGACCAGGTCATGAACATACCGGCCGTTAAACTGGTTTGGTTTGTCTCGTCGATATTCGGTCATTTGAAAACATGAGGAGACAGTGACGGCGGCGCCTTCATGGCTGTCGATCATAATGTTCGAGATAAAATGACATGTCCGCGGAAATGGCTGGAGCGAAAATGCATTCGGGTTTGAAAATCGAGCAAGGCGCACTTTGCGCAGAAGCTGATCTTCGTAGATGAGTGATACATGCTCTATGGGATCGGGCTGCTCATAGCTGGCGGGCGCCCAATAGGTTCCCTCTTCAGTGAACAGGGCCGCCCATTTATCCCACTCCCGGTCATCAAGCATGCGCGCTTCACTAAACAAAAACTGTGAAACCCGGTGATGAAACAAAAGCCCCTCAATGTCAGTTGCCTCAATCATCGGACTGCCCTCCGTTCATCATATACGCCTTCCAGGCGCGGTACTGATTTCGGAATGCAAGATCGCTTGAGCCTTTTGCGTAAATATGGCCGTCACCAAGGTCTTCATCACGGCCAGCATCACGATGCATCGCGACCCAGTCCGATCCCTGGCTCTCAAGGCCGATCTGCTGGCGTCGATAGGCTTCTTGATCATCAGGACCGACAAGGTTCGCGGATGAGTTGATGAGATTGCAGTAAAGAATTGAGCGTCGCAGCAATTCATCGGGCGCGCCTTTCAGACGGAACGTCCAGGATTCAATAATTGTTTTGTCAGCCGCAATCGGCCGCACGATCCGCATGGTTTGGATGGCGCCTTTGATTGTTGCGCTTGGGTAAAACACCGTGTTGTGCCGGTTGACGGCAAATATCTCGTCGACGCGTTCTTTGCCATACGCGCTTTCCATCGCCTCATTATATTCAGGCACATCGGAATAATTCGCATGTATGCTGGTTTTTCCGCCGGAATATCCGTGACCATAGTCGAAGGCGTGCAGGCCCATATTGTCGAAAAAACTATAGCTCTCGGTAAATGGCGCAAGGATCTCGATTGCCGCGGGCGCCGGCGTATCAGCGCCAAGTGCTTTCTTTGCAACCGCCCGCGCCGTCAAACTGGATGATTGATGCGTCACCATGGGATGCATCAAATCGTTCAAATTTTCGATGAAAAACTTCCAGTTGCAATCATGCTCATAGCGAAAGACGCCGCCGGTAATTTCCAGATCGCCCTCCGGCGCCCGGTCAACCATGTTGTCGATGGAAGAAGCAACGCCCCCCAGCCAGGTTTTGAGATCCGGTCCATCCTCGGCGAGGCTCGCAAACACAAAGCCGCGATAAGAATCAAAACGCGGTGCGCGCTGCATGTTCGCCTGCGGATCATCCTTGCCGAAATCTGTGCCGTCATAGCCGCCTTCCAGCGGAATCGATAAAAGACTGCCGTCGAGATTGAACCGCCAGCCATGGTAACAGCAACGCAGCTCTTTAACCTTGCCGCTGCAATCACCGACAAGCTGAGCGCCCTTGTGGGCGCAGCGATTGAACAGAACGTAGATTTCGCCATCGGTGTGCCGTGTCAGCAAAACGGGTTGCCTGCCGATTCTAGTCGCATAATACTGACCCGGCTCGCGCACCTGGCTTTCATGGCCAACAAAAACCCAGGTCTTTTCCCAAATACGCTCCATCTCGAGCTCGAAAATTTCCGGGCTTGTGTAAACCGACCGATGGACCTTATCCGACTGCGCCAGATGGTCGATATCGATGGAGCGGTGTCCGCTATCGATCAACGTCGCCATATCTTGCCTCCTACGTTCCGCAATTTCATTTTCAAATAACAACCGAGCCAATACTGGTGCCGCCACAGACATAAAGTGCCTGTCCGGTGATGAACCCCGCATCTTCGGACAGAAAAAAGGAAACGGCGTGAGCCACATCTTGCGGCACGCCGACGCGCTTTACCGGAATAGCTTCCGCCAGCTTTTCTTTTCGCTCGCTGCCATCCGGCACGATGTCGTGAAACATTTCGGACTCGACCGGGCCGGGCGCCACGCAGTTCGCGGTAATGCCGTGTGACCCAAGTTCCAGCGCCCAGGTGCGCAACATGCCGAACATACCGGCTTTGGTCGCTGCATAATTGGTTCGCGTCTGCAGTCCCAACGCCCCGCGCGATGACACGCCGACAATGCGGCCAAATTTTGCATCCTTCATCGCCGGCAGCGCCGCTTTCACCAACGTCACCATCGATCCCAAATGAAGCTCGGTTAAGTAGTCGAGGTCATCAAGCGACGCATCTTCAATCAGCGCCGGACGAATTACCCCTGCATTGTGCACAACAGACAGAATTTGCTCTTTCGCCGCCAGTTCTGCGGCAATGCCTTGTGTTTCTTGCCGATTGGCAAGATCAACTTTCACGAATGAGAGATTGCCGTGTTGCAATTCCGGCGCACGGCGCGCCAAGGAGACAACGCGATGACCTTCGTCCAGCAATCGCTGACAGATGCCAGCGCCGATGCCGGCGCTGCCGCCTGTGACAACGACAATGTTGTCCTGATTCATTTGCTTCGTCATTGATCTTCCACCAAAGCGAGCACCCGTAGCGGACTGCCTGAGCCCGCCTTAATTTTCAGCGGCGCCGATACAATAACCGCACCTTTCGGCGGCAATTGATCGAGATTTCGCAGGCATTGCAGTCCGTACCTACCGGCGCCATGCAACAGCGTGTGCGCCGGATATGGCGGATCAAAATGTCCGCCCTGCCCCGCGTCAGTCCCGATCGTTTCAACGCCAAATCCGATAACGTCGCGGGTTTCCACTAAATATCGAATGGCGCCGGCGTCAGGTCCCGGCGAATGTGCGCCGTCGTCACGCAAATTGAGATAGTCAGCCCCGCTCCGTTTTGACCAATCGCTTCGAAACAGCACCCAATGCCCGCCCGGGATGTCTCCATGCTCCTTTTCCCAAGCCTTGATGTGGTCTTCGGTCAAAACAAAATCGTCGTCAGCGGCGACTTCTTTGGAAAAATCGAGAACACAGGCCGGCCTGATGAAGCCATTAGGATCGATTGTATCGACCGAACTATTGGGAAGATCTTTACCGGTGACCCAATGCACCGGTGCATCGAAATGCGTACCAGTATGCTCGTTGCAACTGAAGTTGCGCCAATACCACGCAGGACCACGCTCGTCATAGCGTGAGACTTCTTCGATGCGAAATGGCTGGCACTGACCAAATTCCGGCGGCAACACCAGAACCGGAAAATCCGGGTCCAGAGTGTGCGTCAGGTCAATCGTTTTGACTGCCTTGGATATGACAGCGTCGCCCAGTTTTTGCAGAAGGGTCATCTTGTTGCTTCCTAATCCATCAAGTTCGTCAATGTGAGTTCACGCTCAAGAACAGCGGGGTCTTCGCGCCAGCGTTCATGTATGTCTTGCGCAATCTCGCCAAAATAAACCTCTTCAAGCCCTTTCCTCAACGCCCGCATCACATCGGTCGCGAACCGTTCCGGTGCAACTTTTGGCGGCGGCAATTGTTGTGACCACTCATCATCGAGGGGGCCATGGAATGCATTGATGACTTTAACGCCGCTGCCAGCAAATTCAGATCGCGCATTTTGCGAAAGCGACAGCGCCGCGGCTTGGCTGGCCGATGTCAGGCCAAAAGAGGGCCGATTTGACAGAGCGAATACGGATAGACAATTGACCCACGCAACAGCGCTATTGGCGCCGTCAGCGCCGCGCGCGCGCATGGCGGGACCAAGCGCCTGCAGCAATCGCAACGGCCCAAAGAAATTGACCTCCATCTCTTCTTTCGCTGTGACGACGTCGCGGCGCGACATTGCCGAACCCGGCCGGATATGTTGCGCGGTGTTGATCAAAATATCGACTTTGCCGCCAATCGAACTCGCCAGTTCCGCAACAGATGCGCCGTCAGCCAGATCGAGCGGCGCGATCTCCGTGTTGGCTAAGGCATAAAGCGCTTCCTGATCCTGAAACGGTTTCCAGGTTTCAGCGACCCCGAGGAAAACTTTCGCAGCGCCCGCATCAAGCGCGGCGCGCGCCATGGATTGGCCCAGCCGCGTTCGGACGTCGGTTATCAGAACGCGTCGGTGTTTCGGGTCGCAGGTCAATTCTCTAAGAGCCTTGTCATCAGCCATGTTCTCTGTGTCCTCTGCTGGCAGTGCGAACAAAACGCCCTGCCCCGATTTATCCGTGCGCGCAAAAATCCGAACGCCGGCGCCTTCTTCCGCATCACTGTGGATATGCGCGACAACGACTGGACCATTCTTTAATTTTACGGCGCCAATGCGCCATGGCAGGCGCTCACGAAAATAGATATTCGTGCTGGTGTGGAGGGTCGTCTCAGCCAATAGCACACCGTCCGGCGCCACCGGCTTCCAGTGTAGCGCACTCGACCAGCAATTGCCGCAGATGTCGCGCGGCGGATAGGCAACGGTCCCGCATTCTTCGCAATGCTGCAGCCGTAATTCTCCGCGCGCCGCATAAGCGGTAAAAAACAGCGCAGCGCGACTGCGCGCCATTGGCGGCAGCGTAGGAACACGGGTTCGCCGTGTCGGATGTTTTTTTCGCGGCGGCGGTAATGCATCAACCATCAACGCCTCCGCTTGCCAGGATTGCCGCCGCAGTACATACCCCGCGATCATAATTGATCATGCCAAAGCCAGAGATGGCGGCGAGTTTTGCATGTTTTACTTGCTTGCCAAGCGCCTCGCCGGTCAGCTGCCGGATGGCTTCAACAAGCCCCAGATATCCACCCGCGGCGCCAGCCTGCCCAACGGATAATTGCCCGCCAGATGTATTGTGCGGAAAGCTCCCGCCATTTGTCAGATCATGGCTGCGGACAAAATCCTTTGCTTCGCCTTTGGCGCAAAAGCCAAGATCTTCGATCTGCATCATCGAAATCACTGGATAGTCGTCATAAGTCTGCAGAAAATCGATAGTGTCAGGGGCAACCCCTGCCATCGCCCATAACTCATCTTTATCCATTGCCCAACCGCCGCGAAGCTGTATCGGGTCATCCGGGAACGCGTTGTGCCGTTCAATCGTGGACAGAATGCGCACATAGGGCAGGTTTTGCGCCTGCGCGGCACTCTCCCGCATAACCAAAAATCCCTCAGCGCCGGCGCATGGCATCACGCAATCAAACAGATGAATGGGCTCAGCGATCGCGCGCGCATCCATATATTGATCAAGCGACAACGGCTTTTTCATCAGCGCATGTGGAAATGTCAGCGCATTTTCCCGTTGCGCCACGCAAAGCCTGCCGAAGTCTCCGCGTGTTGCGCCATATGTGTTCATATAAGCGCGCGTTAAAAGCGCAAAACTGCCATTTGGCCCGCCCGACCCATAGGGATAGGCGGCGTCCTGGGAAAACCTGCTGAAACTTGTCAGCATATTGCGAAACGAATTGACGTGGTTTGTGTCCCCCGCAAGGCAGGCGACGATTTCTGCGTCGCCAGCCTGGACGGCCCGAGCGGCGCGGCGCAAAGCAACGACACCTGAGGCGCCGCCCATGGGCACATGGTCAAGCCACCGCGGCGATAATCCGAAATGTTGTGTAAGACCAACCGCGGTATCGGGAAAAAGCGAAAAAGACGATACGCTCAGCCCGTCAATTTCTTTTGCAGTGACGCCGGCGCCCTTTCCCAGTTCGCGCAAAGCGTGGCCAATCCACCAATGGGCAGACTCCCGGGAAAAGCGTTCATAGGGCACAGTAACAGGCGCGGCGGCAACAACGCCGTCATAGGAATGCCGGTTATTGTGTCCTGCGCTCATGCCTATCCTTTACGCTGTTTTTTAAAGGCGTTGAAGTCATAACACTCGTTACGTTCCACCATTGCGCGCACAATTATTTTGGCGTCACCACGTTTGACTTTTTCAGATGCGGTCAAGGGAATATCTTTGACGATACCGATATAACCGGGCGTCTTAAAATAGATGAGATTATTCATTGCATGTTCAAAGACTGACTTCGCAAGGTCTGCCGGCGACCCACCACCCGCTGGCACAATAAGCGCCGCCACTTCATCGCCTCGAATTTCATCGGGCACTGGCGCGACGACACAACTCGCAACACCCTCATGCCGCATCAACACACTTTCAACATCAATCGCTGCGATGTTTTCACCGCTACGGCGGATAACATTTTTACGCCGGTCAACGAAGTAAAAATAGCCGTCTTCGTCGACCCGCACAACATCGCCGGTGTGAAACCAGCCGCCAGCCCATGCTTCTTCAGTCGCGGCCGGATCTTTAAAATAAGCGCTAAAAAAATTGCGCCGCGGATTAATGCCGCTTCGACGAACAAGCAGTTCGCCTGGCGTATCGCCGGTCGCCTCGGACCCATCTTCATTAACAAGCTTATACTCAAGCCCCTCAGGCGCCTGTCCAAAGCACCGCATACCCACATGGCGCGGTTCATGGGAAGCGGTGATCCAGGCGCCGGCGCCCGTTTCCGTCATTGCCCAGCTTTCCACAAGCGAAATGCCGAAACGCTTTTCAAAACGTGCATGGTGGCGTGGATCGCTGCCGGCGCCAAACGCAAACCTGATTTGTTTGCTAAAATTGTCTTCGGACGTTTCAGGTGCGCGCAACAGCATCGCCGGCATGACACCCAAATAATGAAAGATACTCGCTTTAGAGTCGCGAACCGTTTTCCACCATGTGCGCGGATGAAATCGGTCAAGCTGGATCAGACAACCGCCAGTTTTCATGGCGGCCATGAACGAACAGGCGAGCGCGTTCATATGCGACACCGGCAGCGGCGTTAAGATGCGCTCCACCCCTTCGTGAAAAGCGCAAAACCCGCCAATGTTCGTATAATGTTCAGCAATGCCAAGAAAATATTCATTGGACAGAATACACCCCTTCGGCCTGCCCGTCGTTCCTGAAGTATAAAGAATAGCGGCTTCCATCTCGGCGCGGCGTGGCGGTAATGACGGCTGGAATGCGCTTATTGGGTTCGCCGTTGCAATTGCCGTCGGCGCAACAACGGGAATGCCGCGATCAATTTCATCCGCGACCGCCTCAATCAATTTGATGAATTTCTCGATCGCCACGACGAATGTGCATTCGCTATGGTCCAGCTGAAACTGCAATTCGTCAGGTTGCATGGCGCAATTAAGCGGCGAGATGCTTGCGCCAAGGGCATTGATCGCCAGAAAATGTAAAAAGAATTCCGGTCTATTTTCCAAAGCGAGACCAACACGCATCCCTGCCGCAACGCCAGCTGTCTCATACGCCTCTTTCAGCCCGGCGACGACATCACGCGCTTCCTCATATGAGTAGTCGCAAACACTCAATTCATAGACAGATGCAGTTTCTGACGGCGCATGCAGAAACGGCCTATCGGAAAACCGCTCGCACGCCTCGACAAACACATCAAAAATTGTCTGACTATCCATGGCTATTCGCCAGCAAACGAAACACCAAGCCTGTCAGAAAAATGGCGTACGCCCTTCACAGCAGACAGGTCGGCCATCATTCTTAGGTCCTTGGTTGGCGCGATTGAATCGCATGTTTTTTCGAGATTAATCCGAATGATGCTTCATGGGATTTTCGTTTTCAATTGACTTTCATTGATGTGGGTCATCGAACCAGCTTATCCGGGGATAACGACCGCAAGCGCAGGCTGACAAGCCCACAGAAAACCCAGTCAAAATAACGCTCGGAATATTCCTGAGAACAACGTTTATCGGATGGCATATGCTGGCTAATGTGCCGCCTGACTGCTTCCGGCGGGCGTCCTGAAACAGGGCCTGATCATTTGCCCCGCTTTATCGCGAGGACGAAATATTGGTCTATTTCCTGAAAATGGTGCCGCAAGAGAGGCTCGAACTCCCGACCCCCTGATTACAAATCAGGTGCTCTACCAGCTGAGCTATTGCGGCAGGCCAGTGGTGACGCGGGTTCTAGGCGTTTTTTGCTGCGGTGCGCAAGTGAAAAAAAGGGACAAAAGGGGATCATACGGGACTGTTGGTTACAAAAAGTCCCGTAAAAGTCCCAGACTCTGTTCCATTGATGTTCTCGATTTGGGGGCAGCGTCATGAGCGCGCCAAAGCGAAGCCTGTGGCGCCGCATATGGCCGGTGCTGATCGCGCTTTTTCTGACCGTGCAGATCCTCGTCGCAATCGCCATCTTCGCCTACAATGCCGGCGCGCGATCACGTGGTGAAGCGCCTTTGTTTCCAGTTGACGAGAACACCGAGCGCTGTTGCTCACAGCAACCGCCGCCCGATTGACTCTCACGCGTTGATTCGCTTCCATGCCGCCAGGCGGTCGGTTCTCGAAGGGCAAGATAAGAGCCCGAGACCGTGCGCAGTCCCAAATCAATCACCGGCCGACTGATCAAGATCACCGTCGCCGAAGCCATGAGAAGCCATCGACGCGGCCACACAGCCTATTGCGACGGCTGCCGGCGATGGCGCCACATTCCGGATTTGAGCGCATTGGCGCCCGCCGGCGTCCGGCTTGATCAGGTCGAGGATCGGTTGCGGTGTACGCAGTGCGGGCACCTGGGCGGCACCATCCTCGCCGCCGGCAATGGCGCCCGTTTCACCTATCCCGATTATTCGGATAAAAGCTGATCATGTGCAATTTTGAAAAACTCCGAAGCGGCGCCGACGAGATCCGGCGCATGTTCAATGTGCAGTCGCAATTTGATCTAACCGGCAACATGGGGCCGATCGATAAGTTCCCTCGCCGCGCCGGTCCTGTCATACGCCGGCGCGCCGACGGCGACCGCGAAATGCTCATGATGGAATGGGGCCATCCATATTTCAAACGCGTCAAGGGCAGCAACGAACTAGCGCTGAAAGCGAATGGCGAGCCATACGCGCCAACCCCAACGACAAACATTCGACATCCGCATTATCCAATGTTCAGGGATTATCTCGCGCCAGAACATCGATGCCTGGTTCCATCGAACCTGTTCGCCGAACCAAATCCTAAAGCAAAGCAACCAGGACAGCCGAAAAACATCTGGTTTGGAATGAAAGAACCGGAGGCGCTCTATGCCTTTGCCGGCATCTGGCGGCCTTGGGAGCGCACTTGGGCGGACAAAGAAAACGCCGGCGACGTCTATGCGTTTTTGACGACAGATCCGAATGAGCTTGTGAAGCCGCACCACCCAAAAGCAATGCCGGTTATACTGCATCCTGATGATTACGAAGCGTGGCTCACCGCAGACTGGAAAGAGGCGAAGGCGCTGCAACGGCCGTTTCCGGCCGACGAGATGGCGATCTATCCCGATGTGGAGTAGACCGGACTTGATCGACCTTACCGGAGAGCCGATCTTCTAACCAGTTACAGAGGACACCCTAATGCCGTCAGAAATCCCATGGAATTCTATTTTGCCCTTAGTTGGCGTGCTGTTAGGTGCGGCTTTGAGCGGCGGCATTTCTATATTTGCACAACACATTCATCACCAGCGTGAGGACGTGAGATCAAGAATAACTTACGAACGAGAAGAAGCGAAAGAAAAAAAAGCTAGAGCACTGTCAAAGCTACAAGAAGCGATCTCGCTGCTCGATGACGCGCGTCTCCATATTAGCAATTTGGTCACTGCGACAGTCAATCTAGAGGAGTCCACCGACAAACTGGAGGATGAATTGATTGAACCCGGAGCGCTAAGGGCATGCGAACATATAGTACATGTATATGCTCACGAGTTGATAGACCGACTCGAAGATATCAAACGCACGTATGTCGACCTATTGAAGTCTGCACATGCCTTCGAGCAGTCGATCACTAACAATTCAGGCACGACAGATGCAATTTCCAGCAGGCTGCTGGAAACATATGGATCACTTGTCAATCAGGTAGATGTTTTAAAGCGCTCGCTCTCAGCACTGATTATTTCTAAAGATCTCGCTTAGAATTGTTGGTTTCGATACACTGAGTAAATCAATCCGTCAGCGCGCAAGCGCGCCGCCCCATTGATCCGCCATTGCGGCGGCCGCGCCGGGAAAAAACCGGCTTCTCTCCATATCGCGTTCCGGGCCCGGCCGCATTCTGAACACGCGGTCGCGCGCTGTGGATCCGTCGAGCGTTCCGGTAGGCTCGAGCAATGGCAAATTTTTGAGCCAGAGGCATGTGCGTTTTTTCTGGTTGTCGAAACTGTCTTCCTCTGTTGCGAACTGCCATGGCTGAAAGCTCTGCGCGAATTCATCATAGTTTCTGATCAGGCGTTTCGCGTGTTTGTGCATGACCGGGTTTTCGATTGCGATGCGTGGAATATCAGCGTTCCAAAGCGTTGAGAACAACTCAGAGCCCTCTCGCAACTTCATCCACATGAAGTCGAGACGCTGCGCCTTATCCATAAGGGTGTATGCCGCGCGCTCTTCATCGGTGTAGTGGTCCGCGGATAACTTGCCGGGAGGATTGTGAAGCCATCGCACGCCGCTATTGCAGAGGCGTGTGCATGGCGGATGCGCAACCATGAGCAAATCCCAGCCGTCGCCGAGTATGTCACGGACATCGCCGATGATATGGCGGTTGCTTGGCCGTTCACTCGGCCGGAAGTCGCATGACCATGCGTCGTGACCTAGCTTCAAAAATTCGCGCTGGACCACCTGCGTCCATTCGCAGGCGATCAGCACTTTCATCGAGCGACCGGGCGGCCGTGATTTGACTTGGTGAGAGGAGGTTTGTTTGTCGAGGGTTTTCATATCACCCTCACTCAGCCCCGCCGAGATCGAACCTTTCGCGCATCTCCGGGCACGATATCTCATTGAGCTTGAGCTGGACCCAGTCTTTGCCTGTTAAACCCTCTTTAAGATACCGTTCCAGCGCTTTCTCTAGTGAGTTGCTGTCGAGATCCTTGAGCGTATCGGCAAAGTGCCGACCCATTGCACTGTCCAGGAAGTTGCACGCGTCTTCCGGCGTTGCTTTGTGGCGCAGCTGGATCACCGTACACGCCGTTGCAAAACGGACGTGCGCCTTCGAATCGTTCAGCCCATAGTTCAGTTGTGCTGTTCGGAAAAATCCATGGTGAGGGTTACGGGTTGTGAGGAAGTCTTTCATGTCGGTCTCTCCGTTTTCGGGCGGCCTGTGCCGTCCCGTTATGTCCTAAATATAGGACATTTTTAAAACGGCATCAAGTCCCGATCGCCAGCTTTTTCAGTAATTTGCTGCAGGTTTCTGACTTCGTGGCGAGGAGAACCGTCAGCTCGCCCGGCACCCAGTCAGGCACCTCATTTGAGCCGCCGCGCCAACGTTGCACGGTGCGTTCATTGACCTCGAGGGCCTCGGCCAGCGGCCGAACCCAAGACGGGCCGAACAACGCCTCTGCGCACTCAATGAAAAGATCATGATCCATGGTGGTTCTCCGTATGTCCTTTATGTAGGACATACCTGCCAGCGACGCAAGGCTATCTTGAAATGATCAGGCAGCGCCGGCCGCGGCGCAGGCCTGCGCCGCGCGATCGTTCATGATGATGACCTCTTTTGCCGTTATCGGCTTTGGACCGTTGACGGAATATGTCAGCTCTACGCCTATGATGTGGAGGCCAGCGAAGATCTCCCGCACCTCTGATGTATCATTCAGGCTCAATATGAATGCGCCCTCGATCGCGGCGAGCTGCTCTGCGATCTTCCTAAAATCCGACCGATCAAAAACACCCAGGCCATAATCTTTTTCGCAACCGAAATATGGCGGGTCTAGATAGAACAGCGTTCCTTCGCGGTCATAGGTGTTGACAAAGTCGGACCAGTCCATGCGCTCGATGACGACGCCGGCGAGGCGCTCGTGAACATCAGCGAGCATTGGCTCCAATGTGGTGAGATTGAAGCGGCCGGGCGTTGTGGTCGATGTGCCGAAATTTCGACCGGCGACTTTACCGCCAAACGCCAGGCGTTGGAGATAGAGGAAACGCGCAGCGCGCTCGAGATCCGTCAGCGATGATGGTTCGGCCGACTGCAGGCGCACGAATTCCGCGCGGCCGGCAAGGCTGAATTTCAATTCATCAATGAACGCTTGATAATGGCGCTGCAGGATCCGGAAGAGATTTGAGACGTCAGCGCTAACGTCATTAATCACCTCGACTTTGGGCCGACGCCGGCGGCGCAGAAATACTCCGCCCATGCCGATAAAGGGCTCGGCGTAGCACTCGTGCGGGATCGCATCGATCAGCGCACACAAGCGCGCGGATAGCTGCTTTTTCCCACCTATATAGGGCGCAATTGGGCGAGCGGGCTCGACGTGATCGAGGTCCGGATTGAAAAGGTCCATTTAGATTTTGCCGATATGTTGCCGCTGTCCGCGTGGACGGCGGGACGGGTTTTCCCGTGAGCGTTATCGGCGCTCGGCTTGGGGTGTTACAGCACCCCGGCCCCCGCCAGTTGGACGGGGATAAATATTCGTTTTATCAGTTCGCAAATTGACCCAAAGTACTGGTCCAATAAAGGAACAGACATCATGGCGAAACTAGCTACCCGCGGCGAAAATCCCGCTGTGATTGGATTAAATATAGGGCAGAGCTGGAACGTAATCCTACCGCCAGTCTACCGCTACCTGCCCAAAATTCACGTTGATAGTTTCTTCGAGACAGGCGAATTGCGGTTATCGTCCTTTGCGCAGTTTTCCCAACATTCGGATGAGGCTCGCAATGACGCCAATGAAGGTTCATCATTACTCGTGGCGCAAGGGGATGGTGGGACTACGAGCGCGTTCGTTGTGAATGGTGAGCGTGCTTATATTTTGTGCGGCAGCTTTATTTTGAGCAGTGAAATCATGAGCAAATTTCCGGGCTGCGATGCGGTTATCGAAATTACGAACCCACCGAATTTTGCCCATGAAGTAGCTCGCCAACTTTCCGGATTCAGACATGGTGTGAGTGGCTACTGTATATATGCAAATAATCGTATTCTAAAGAGGGTCAAGAATGGGCCACACCTTACACTCCCGAAAGACGGCGGTTCAGTTGATATGAAAGATATTCTCCGGGATGTTGGAGAAATAGCGAAGGAAGAAGACCTGTTCATCAAAAAGTCCAAATTTGCTTACCAAGCGGAGTATCGCTTTGTTTGGAACGTCGACAAGCGCGAACAGGACGTAATATTCCTTACAGCACCAAAGGCGCGGCAATTTTGCCGTCGCGTCGATCCAGAAGAATATTCATAGAAAAATTTCGGGATGAAAGGGCTCGCCAGCTCGTAGGATGCGAATGGAATCGCCACAACTCGTTCGCCCAGCACGCAGCGCATCACGATGCCTTTGAACAAAACGCCCTCTCCTCCTAGACATTTCGCAACAACCGCGGGAAGCCAATATCTTGAACCAGCTCGCCAGACCGGGGATAAATATAAGTTTAAAGTAGTCCTCAAATGCGCGAGAATAGAGCCAAACAAAGGCCTGATTATGCCGGGCAGCGAAGGAGAATCTTTCTCTCCCCCAGATTTCATCTCGTGGGCTAATGCCCCGCCCGGCGCCAACAACTAAGGAACAAGCGATGAGCAAACCGAAACGTGAAAATAATGAACGAGTGATCGACGACCCGAGCGTGACTGAGAATTTCGTCGACGGCGTTTGCTCAATATACTTTGAGGGAGCCAACGCAGTTTTGATGTTCTCGCGTCGGCGTTCGGTCGAACCTACTTCCAAAAAAGTTGAAAACATTGTGCGAGCGCGACTGGTCATGCCGATCGTAGAACTCAAATCGCTTGCAGATCACGCACAGCTCGCATTGACCGACCATCTGGGAGCGAAAACGCCCAAACAAGTCAACTAAGGGCCGACCCAGGAATGGTTTGGGAATATTTTGATCAAACATTTGTAGCCAACTAAGGACGTTAGGATGTACATTAAATTTGAGTACTCAGTCCAATTAGCAGACACGGGCGCTCAGCACCACGAGCGTGAGTTCGTTGCGCAGGTAGACGGTGAGCCAGGAACGTATGGGGAGCCGTCCTATCAACAACTCTTCGAGGCAGACTTGAAGTTTCGCCAGACTTTTGCAACCGACCATCCGCACGACCACCTTTTAAAGTACGAAGCGTTTTCAACTCAAGGTCGCGACGGCGGACGAGCGGTGTACGCCCAATATGAAGTTCGTTACGCAACCGTTAGATAACGACCGGCGCATACTTGACTTTTTGCACCGAAATGTCCGCCATACTTGATGTGTTAGACTGTTAATCAAAGGACCGCTGGACATGACAAGACGAAGACTCGCAGTAGTGTTAGCAGCGGTCATATTTGTCACGTTTTTTGAAGTGATGCGGGTTTACTACGGTAATCCCGTCATTGACGAAATCGCCGACCATGGCTCCGACGCTCTCAACGCGACGTTTCCGTGCAATGAGGACAATGCACAAAACTGTTAGAATTGCAGTCAACTAAGGACCCAGCTTTGTAAGGCCTCGCGGAACGTTTCATGGATAGAGTGATTGTCCGCTGTTGACTCCGGAGGAGGACCGCTCCGACTGAATTCGTCTTTAAGAACTAAGAAAGGACGAAAAATGCTGATCATTAGAAGCAGAATCGTAGTGAAACTCAGAGACGTGCCCCACTACATTGTGAAGGGAATGCTTGGAGAAGGCGAACTCCCCAAAAATGTGACGGCAGTAGATCTTCGCCTCGACGAAGGGGAACAAGACGAGCTTGTAGTCTATGCAGAGGTTGAAGCTTCTTAGAGGTCGCCTCGCAGCTCAGCGTTCTTTACATATTCGCAATCGAGAGCTTCACGAAGGACCGTTCACTCAGGGCGAGTGACGGGCACCATCTCCGCCCAATCAATCAAGCCATTGCGCAGAGGCAATAGATAATTGAGGTCAGCGAAGCATTGCGCTGCGCGCAACAGCACCTCATCATTGTCGGCGTCATCGGCAACAGGCGTTAAGTCCGGCTCAAACCGTTCAACCAGCTGGTTGCCCGGCGGCGGGATCTTGGTCCCGATACCCGGCAATTGCAGCGTTGAGCAGGCGGACGCGCTCAATACCGACAGGCTCAGCAGAACAAGTCGTTGCTGGCGCATTGCGGATCTCCCTTATGATTTGCGGCGCCGCGGTGCGGGCTTCGAGCGCGGCTGTAAGCGCCACCTGATAACTCTCGCGTGTCGAGGCTTCCCGCTCCAGGTAGCGTTCATGTTCACGCGCTGTCGCCTCTTCGACTTTCACCGCAATGTCAGCGCGGATTTTGTTTTTGCCGACACCGATATAGTGCTGACTGAACGCAAACCAGGCGAGCAGCACAAGCCCGATCTTTGCAAATGGCGCGACCATACCAGCCAGCTTGTCAGACATGATCGATGTAAGAATTGTTGTGATCATCGCACTTTTCCCTCGAGCAAATCCTTATCGACAAGATCATTCTCAAGGGCGCGCTTTTTGAGCCTTCGATATTCATCAACCTCCGGCTTCATCTCAGCGATTTGCTCGTTGAGATATTGGATCTGAACCGTCAGCGCTTTCAGCTCACGAGGCAAAAGCCAATGCATTATGAAGCCCCAGGCGCTACCGGCGCCGGCTAGATAGGCGCCCGTCAGTGGACCGTATTGTGTGAGGTTTTCGGCGACCATTTTTAAACTCCCGATCGAATTCGAAATTGCATATTATGGCCGCTTAAACGCATCCCAGCTTCGCGACATGTCGGTAGGGTTTTCCGGCGATCCGTCATGCCAGGGCTGTCCGCCCTTGGCCGGTCCAAACAGAACGTAGTTTGAAAGGATGATGCCGGGGAAAGCGGCGATCAGCGCTTTTTGCACTTCCGTGTTGACGCGGGCGCCTTCCGGACCCCAGGCATATTGATCATAGAATGATCGGGGGATCTGTTTCGGCGGGCTGTCGTGATTGCCGCCCTCATAGGCGCCGATCATTTTAACGCCGTATTTTTGGGCCTCAGCGGCATGCGCGTGAAACTGTTTGACAATCCAGTTCAGTGTCCCGGTACTATTTGCCGGACCGTTCACCAAAAAGTCTGCGCGCGTTTTAGCGGCCGCGTCAGGGTCCGCAGCGATTGCCGCATTCCATGCAGCAAAGCCCATCTGCTTGTCCCATGACGCGCCCCAATATGACGCGACGGATACGCCGATCTTTGCAGCATAGTCAGCAAACGCAAGCCCGCGCGATTTGCAAAACTGGTCGGCGCCAATGAGATATTGCTTGGTGCCCCATGCGACTGCGGCTTGGCCCGCAAAAACATAAGTGATCGCTTGGTTCAAACCGGCCCGCTGCATCGCCGCTTCGACAGCCAGAATTAGGCGCATTGATAAATGTCCATGGGCCAGTTTGTTCTGGTGGTTGTTGCCGGTTAGATGCTGACCTATGCCGTTCGCATATTGCGTCTGGAGCAAGAATCCATAACCGCCAGCGTTCCAGATTTCATTGCCAAGCTCAATATAGAGCATTTTGTTTGGGTCATAATTCGCTTTTGTCAATGACGACACGAGCCGGTCTGCGTAGAGGTCCCACTCATTGCTTGAAAAGATCTCATCTACCTTTTGCGACGCGACAAGCTGCAGAGACCCCAATGTATTGGCGCCGCCAGTGATCCTGGGATCCTTCCAATCATAGGGAAACCCGAGATGCAACGGCGCATTTAGCCATATCTCGCAATCTGCTTCCTGACCAAGTTTCAGCGCGTGCTCCAAGGGAAGCGACGCATAACGATGACCTTGCGAGCCCCAGAATTTGTACCCTTCCGGCGCGATCAAATTCGCTCTGTTGACAAA
The DNA here is from genome assembly GCA_021776335.1 of Hyphococcus sp. GTDB lineage: Bacteria > Pseudomonadota > Alphaproteobacteria > Caulobacterales > Parvularculaceae > Hyphococcus. The sequence goes on along the minus strand of JAJFGB010000009.1, from coordinate 226,809 downwards.
TGTGCCATTTGTCAGCTGTAGGTCCATCGTGCGGATGATGTCATATCTGTTCGCTTCATTCAGAAACCGCGTGCCCCATTTTTCGCCCGCTTTGATGCGCTGCTCATCCTCAATCCGGCAGAGAATGATATCTTGCAAACCGCCTGGGCCAATCGCATCAATCACGACGGTCAACACCGGCTTGAATGACCCATCAACCACGAACTCAAAACGCGCGTCAGAAATCTTGTTTACATTGGGCATTAAACCCGCCGAAATAATCGGGTTATCGCCGATCGCCTCAACAACCCAATGCCCCTCGAAACCTGTCGGCCGATCAAAATAATAGTCAGACGAAATTTTCGACACGCCGGCAGGGATCTGCATCGGCATTCCCGTTGCCTGATCGATGTATTGTTCGTCCAGTTTTAGGTTTGCTGTTCTGTCGCCAACGAACCAGTTGCCGATATTGCATTTAAACAGGTTCGCCGGCGCGCCTTCTGTATTCCATCGGCGCATAAACCAGGGCCCGCCCTGGAACTTATACGCGCCGGCCGCAGGCGGCGACGTCGGACCAGGCGGAGGCGTCGTGGGCGGATCCTCCGGGTCTACCGGCGTCCCAGGATCTTCCGGCTCTTCCGGATCTTCGGGCGTCTCCGGTTCTTCTGGCTCCTCAGGATCCTCTGGCTCACCGGGGTTTTCCGGCTCTTCTGGAACCGGGGGGTCCCCTTCTCCGGGCGCCGGGTCTTCGCCACCGGGTTGATCGACGTCGGGCCAATGCAACACAACCTTTGCCCTGACCGCGGCGATATCGGCTTCAATATCGTCAATGTCTGATAGGATTTCTGTTTTGTCTGTCATCTTGGCATCCATCCGAATAGACTCCATTTTTTGCCGCCAGCATCGGTGACGGTTGGGTTTATTGTTCGTTCACTGATTGTTGCGGATTTGCCGGGCGTCGTAACGCGGCCCGTATCGCCGCATTCGTCGAAACTGAGGCGCTCGATCGGCGTCAGAAACAATGCACGCTCAGCAACGCGGCGGCGCGTCAGGCCGGTAACTTCTCGCAAGACGCCGTTGACTGTTGCTTTGTTCCACCAGGTCATCGCCTCCGCAGCACCGATGCGGTCGCCGGCGTTGAGGCGGCGACGCGCAGTCGATCCCCTGAATGCGTCTATGCCGATATTGTAGATCAGCGACACGAGCGCATCGAATTCGTTCTGATTGAGTGACACAGTGACCAGGCGCGCGATCGCGTCTTCACGTGACGCAAGATCTCGAGACAGCAGCGACGTCGCGCCCTCTTCAGTGAGAACGTCGCCGGCAGCAACGTCGGCCGTGTGGCCATAGCCAATAGTCCAGATGCTGGCGATGTCCTGGTAGGCTTCCAGCTCGAGGCCCTCGTGGCGCTTTAAAAGCGCCACGCCATTTTCTGATGTTTTCATTGCGAATGTCTCCTAGGGAAGGAAGTCGCGAGGCAGGCCTCGCACCCGATCGACTTCTGGTTTGGGAGCATTGTGCAACCCTAGCCACAAACTGATCGGCATATTGCGCGTGTGGCGCATAGTGATCAGGACACCGTCGTTCATTTTGCGGTTGAGCATGAAGTCGCAGACTTCACTGCATGACAGATCCGACCCGTCCAGTTTTTTCTGCTTCAATGCAGGAACCATGTCAGCGAGCGACGTTTTCTGCATGACATCCGCGATTGGGTCCAGAAGGTCGTCGATCGCCTTTGAACGATCCACTTTTCTGCGGACGCGATCACGCAATATGGTTTGCCGTTGCTTAAATGTTGATCGCTTTCCGATTTCCTGTTGTAGCTCAATGGCCACTTTCTCGAACAAGCTTCTGTCCTTACCGGCCCGATGGACCATAAACGTCCAGCAACCATCGCACATGAATGGCTGCCCTTCGGTTCCATCTTTCGGGTCTATGTGCCGGCAATCAATCAGAGTGTCGACATGGCGCCAATGGCGACAATTCTCCCCTGGGCATTGAAAGAAGTCAGGCCAGGTCGGATGCTTCAGCAGCAAGATGTTCGGGTTCGACTTGTCGATCGCCAGATCAATCAAGTTTGCAGAGTCGACCTGCAGCTGATCCATTTCAAAATCACCTGCGTCGATCCGTGTGCGTAGTGTGGGGAGCATGAAACTTTTTGGCATCAGACCACCTGCCCCGTGTCTTCATTGAATAAAATGTCGCCGGTGACATCATCTACACCCGTTGGGGTAGCGCTGACCGATGTGGCGCCTGTGACATCGCTGGTCTGGTAGTTTATGGTTGGCGTGCCTGAGATTGAGACAGCACTTGACCCGCCGCTGGTCTTAACAACGAGGATCCTGAAATTGTCCGCTGTGTCTATACCATTCTGAACGAACCCGACCGAACCGCCGACGTTCGTCGGTGTCAGGTTGTCAGGTCCAGCGACGTTTGTTGAGTTTTTCAAAACAAAAGCGCCAGAACTATTCTCGTAAACTTCAACACGCGCTTTGCCCGGAAAGTCTTCGCCGGCCTGGTTAAACCCCGTCAACGTCAAGACGAAATTGAGCGTATAGGAATCGCCGACCGTCGCGGTCGTTCCGCTGTCATTGATTCCCTTATTTGGCGTATCTCGCTGCAGGCCGGTCGCCGGCGAGTTGCAGTTCAGCGATCTGTTTGTGATGGTCCCGAGGTCGCGCTCTTTCAGCAAGAGCGACGACGTAAACCCAGAAACAGTATGGCTTGTAACAGCGCGCACCATGAAAAGCGCTTTTGTGACAGAGTTGAGCGCCGGATCGAACGCAGTGCCGGCGGCGTTAAAGCGGACTTTCGGCTGTGTACTGAAAGTTGGGTTGTATGTGTGTGAGTTCCCGTTTCTGCTCGAAAATGGAATGAGCCCGTTTGCCAACCTGCGCCTGTTGGGGCCCTCATCCATGTCGAAATCTTCGTGCGCGGTGAACAGCAATCGATCAACAGACGATCGGTGCAGCACTGTTCCGTTGCTCGTCGTGAGATTTAAGCCAAGCTCGGCGTTGTCTCTGACCGCCGCCGCTGCAGTCCCGCCGACATTTGACGTGTCAGATGAAACGCGGGTTTCTGTGATGTTCGCGCCGGCTTCACCAGGCCTTAGATCGTCGACGAATTCGCCGTTTGTATATTGCGTCGCGCGCGGTCCCGGCGCCACGCCTACATCGCCGACGATGATCCACATGATGTCGAAAGCGTCGGCGGCTGTTGCTCCGAAATCGAATCTCAATTGCGTGATGATACTGTCGACCCAGTCGGTGCCGCCGGCCGTAAGGTTAGCCATGTCAAATTCGATCGTGACGGGCCTATTTAGGATTGTCGGATCTGTTGCTATTTCCTTTCGGTGACTGAGCGTCGCGGCGTGGCCGGCGGTGACATACATCACCTTACCGTCCCAGCCCGTTCCCGCTGTGCGTCGAATTCGAACCCGGATTCTGGTCGCCAAAACACCGTCTATCGCAATGGTCGGTGACAGAAATTGCGGATCTGTACCGGTGGAAGCGATCGACGCATTCAGCACGTTTGTCGTCAGATTTGCGCCGACCGCAGTAAAACCGTCAAGGCTGGACTTGAAGCTCCATGAACTGTGCGCTGAGATTTGCGCGTCCACGGCCTGTCCAACGATACCCGGAGTTACGGTTTCAAGGGTGCCGATGTGGTCCGGCACCGCGTTCGCTGTCGACGGCGTGCCGAGCGGCATCGTCGTGTCGTAAATCGACGGGTCTTCTTCCTGAACCTTGATCAGAACGACACCGGTGGGCGACATGCGCATGTCGACAATCCGAACCAGCTGGTCCTGGAAGTTGGTCGATTTGAAGTTGATCGTGAGAACACTAAACGGAGCGTATAGAAAACCCTCCCAACCCAGAGCGAAGGTCCATGTCTGTTGAAAGCGCGACCGCCTTATCTTGATGCGGGTTATCCGCTCTGCGATCGATCGATCCTGTATCCAGGAATATTCCAGCGGCAATACGCGCGCGCGGCCGTCGTCAACGATCGCGGCCGCTTCCTTGACTACCGGAAAGTCCGCGCCCTGATAGTTCTTTGTTGGATCGATAAACCGGCCGCGCCCGGTGTTATATAACTTCGCGATGTCACCGGCGCCAGAATACTCGATCGGGTGGCTCGATAGAACATCGTCTGTTGTAAACGTCTTGATGGAGGTCAGATCATCGTGCGGCAAGTGGACAAAACGCTTGCCATTGATGCGCGCGTGGCGGCCGCCAGTCTCGTCTTGCCAGCGAGAAATGAAATCCTCGTGGACATTGGACGTCGCAAACGTGCCGCCCAACCTGTAACGCGGGACACCGTCGACGATTTCATCCGAGACGTTCGCCATCGCGATGAACGAAGCGAGCTCAACATCGCCCTGATCGGCGCCCATACCCCAGATCAGATCGCCGGCGGCAGAATACTCGCCGATGATATACCGCAGGAGGACCAGCGCGGCGTTGCCATCGTTCCACGTCCAGGTCGACTGATCATTATAGCGCTGTGAGCCGACACCGCCGACTGTGGAGTCTAGCCGTGGATCGTACAGATGCGCGCCCTGCACCTCAGCCATGATCTGCGTAGGGACGCCGTTCTTCAGTTTGGTCTGGTTGGCGAGGTTCCAGGTGAGCGCGGAATATGCAACGCCGGCGCCCTTATCAGTCGCCCCATATACCGTACCCGGCAGACTTGGGGCGGATTGTATCTGCGTGCCAAAGGACTGCTTCCATGTCAGTATGCCGGCGAATTCACCCGTGGCGGATTGACCGGTGAATGAGACCAGCTCCTTCTCGACCCACAGCTTCTGATAGCTTTCGATTTTGTGCCAGGCATGCGCCCACACATCCGTTATTTGCTCTTTGTTGATTCCGTGAGGCTGCTCGAAAGTCAAACTGAAATGGGTAGCAGTGGTTCCGAAAACAAAGTCGCCTAGTGCGTCCGGATCTGAAAAAGCGTGCGCGCGGGCGTTGGCGCCGGTCTCCTCAAATGTTGGCGGCGAACTAGAAACCAGCTCTCCCGCCAGGCTCGCAACATTGCTGATGACAAGCGCCGACGCAATTTTTCCAGCGACGACGATTGACGCGCCGCCAGTGAAGGGCGCCAGAACGACACCGATCGCGGACACGACGACGGCGCCGATGAAACCGGCGACCTTTTTGATTACCTGTCCCATGGATTGATCTAACGGCCGACCCTAAAGGCCCAGGCGGCGTCATGAGCCTTCGCGCTTACCAATCCGCCTTCGCCGAGAAATACGGCGGCCATCAGGGAACCACGGGTCACGAAGATGCCGCAGGCCTTTTCCGACTTCAGATAGGCAACATCGCCGCGATGACCGGACGGACCTTTGACAGGCTTTCCAAAATACTGCTTGCAGGCGCTGAGCAGCGTGCCGCCGCCCTTGTCGCGTAAAACTTCGAGCGCTTCTTTTTTTGTTTTGTACGCGCCCCTGTAGTCCGCCATCGGATCTTCTCCGGTGCAACGCAAGACCCAATCGAACGCGAATGTGCAGCAGTCGAACTCGCCCCATTTGAGGCCGGTTTTTGCGTAGCGATGCTGCGCCTCAGCCAGGTACAGATTTAACTGGCGCGGCCAGTCGGCGCATTTTTCTGGATTTGTTTTCATCGGACGTTAAATGAATCGCGGCTGGAGCCGGCGCGGTCGCCGCCAGATGTTAGCCGCACACGTTTGCGATTTCTGGGGCCGGCGAGCGGCCCGACAAGCAGATCAAGGATGTATGAACTCCATGTGTCGCCTAGATTAAACTGTTGATGGTCGATCCACCTTGCGGGCGCGCCGGCAGCGTTTTGAAGATCGACGTCCAGATCCAGGACAATGGCGGACGGTGACGATGGCTGGTCGGCCGACTTCACTTCGGCGATCACGCCTGAGAACAGCTGCCGAAACTCGGGGTGAACCGTTTTCTCATCATCCATCAAGAAAAACAGCCAGATCTTCGCTTTGCGAACCCGCCATACGCGCTTGTCACGAATGATTTGTTTCATGACCTCCGCGTCATTGTCATGACCCGAAAATGTAATCGACACGCCAGACGATCCGGACATTGACTCCACGAAATCGGATATGGTGGCGGCCCCTTCAACGGACGTGAATTGGTTGCCGTCAAGATCCGGGTCGCCGGTGAGCGTCGGTGCGAAAACACCAGGCCCCGTCCATCCCATGACAGGATCATCCTTGATATCAAGAAGGCCGACAAATACTGGCCGCACGACATCTGCGGTCAGCCGTTGATCAAGGCTCATTGCGGGCGCGCCTCTCTCACAGCGATACCGATGACACCGTTTCTCATTAGATCCAGAGACCAGCGGGCGCGCGGATTGACGAACCGGAATGCGGCCTTGGGCGCATTGAAATCAAGCACGGCGTTGTCCGCCGGCGACGCGCTCAGCGGCGGTTTGAAACTCGCGGTCGCAGCGCCGCCACTGTCTGTTATCAGCGGGGCAGTCAGCATTTTGAGTTGCGGCAGGCCAGCCACGGGAGTTGAGAAGTAGTCCCCGCGATTGGCGATCGTCGTGGATGGCGCCGCGCCGTCTATGTTCAGCGTGTTACCACCTTGCGCCGCGCCGGCAACCAGAGGGGCAGCGCCGGCGTAGCCTGTTGAAACGCCGGTGAAGTCCGGCGGCGTCGCCTCGAATGTGTTGGCCAGTTCAGTGAGTTCAACGAGCGCCGCGCGCCATTCTCGGAGTTTCGATCCGCGAAGCTTCGGCAGATCAAATGTCGCGTTCCAGAGCCTTTTTGTAAAACTCGTGACCTGTTGCCCGCCGTTGGTATACTCCATGACGGCATCAGCACCATCCAGCTCAAAGCTGGCGTCTCGAAATTTGATGTCAGCGCCACCGTCGGGCAGCGGAATAACAGACACTAAGCGTGCCTAGGGCGGCGCAGCGCCCGCATAACACCGTCCATCGCGGACTGTTTCGTCAGCTCGGACATCATTCTAACATCCTCTATCGTTGCAGCATTGCCGGCGAAATTCGGCGCGATCGTCTGATGTATGACGACGGACTGTCCGCCAAACGCGCGGCGAGAATCGGCATTGTTCATAACCGTGGACGCACGATCTGGGACGATAAACTCACGCCCGCGCTCACCGACCTCGACTGGAACGTTCGGGGGAGAGCGCCCGCCGCCCGCCTTACCGCCGCCAAACAGTGACGAGAACCCGCCGCCGCCACTCGCGCCGCCGCCGCCGGGTATGAGACTGAGAAAGAGATTTGTCAGCGCACGCGCCGCCAGTTGTTTCGCGAGCCTTTTCAGAGAGTCGCCGAGATTGTCGCTGAAAACGATGGCGCGCGAGAGCGCGTCAGCTATGCCCCTGGTCGCGTCCTGGATCGAGTCTCTCCAGACTTGCGTTCCGCTGTTCAATTCACCCATCTGATCGCTAACGTTTTTCAGCGCGCGATTGATGGCGTCTAATTCCGCCGGTGTCTGTGCGAACGGCCGCAGCGCATCGATCTCTTTCAGTTGTGCTGTGAGCGCCTCCAACGGCGTTCTAGTTTGCTCGAAGATCTGGCGAATGCGATCGCCAGCTTCCTTCGCACGCTTTTCAAGCGGAGTGAGCGAGGACTTGCTCTTGCCCACCAAGGCAGTGCCTGAAGTGCCTGAGCTCGACCCTAGGGCCCCGGTTGATCCTGTTAAAGACGTGCCGGATCCGCCCGTGGGGGCCGTAGCGATTTCTTCTAGCTTCGCAAGCGTGGCTTGCAAGTTCTGGGTATTCTTCTCGATTCGATCGTTCAACATTTTCAGGCGATCGGCAGCGGCGGAACCTGCTCGAGCATCAATTCGTGCGGCGACCGCGAGGTCCGCATCAATGACTTTTTGCAAGCTTTTTGCACGTCGTTTGAGTGCGCTTTCGTTAGCGTTGTCGCGCAGTGTCGTACCAGGAAGGCTGTCAAGGAAGTTGTCGAACTTTCCCGAAAGCGTACCGATGTTGGCCGCCATTTCCACTGAGAATTGTGAGATCTCGTTCATCAAAGTCTTGAACTTGACGAAGCCATCTATGTTCTCGAGGACGGAGGTGTGGAGTTTGTTTTTCAACACCACGTCCAGATCCGTCAGTTTGTCTGCGACGATCTCCGCATTGCGCGCCAGTTCTTCATCCAACACACCGCCCAGATCGCGCAACTTTGCGCGCAGCGGGTCTACGTCCTTGGCGAATGCCCCGAAAGCTGCGCCTGCGCTCCGACCGAAAGCTGCCGCGGCAATCGCATTACGCTCCATGACGTTTTCTGTCTGCGCCAACCGATCAAGGATGATCTTCAGCGCGACATCAAGATCGTCGGCATCAATCAACCGCTTCAACAGATCCGGATCTATGTTTTTAAGTATAGTAACCAAGGTGCCGGTGTTGGCTTTCGCCTCACCGAGACCCTTCGACAATTTCAGCAAACCGCCGTCCAGCGCCTCCAGGCCAAGCCCGCCCCGCTCGGCAGCGAAGCGCAGCTCCTGCAATGCTTCGACCGAGACACCGATGCGATCCGCTTGTTTGGCCAACGTATCGCCGAACGCGATCGCGCTTTCGCTCGCCCGCGACAGACCGCGGGCAAGAACAGTGACTCCTGCTACGGTTGCAAACGCAGCGATGCGACCGCTCAATTTCTTAAAGCCGCCTTCGATCCGCTCGAGGGATCTGTTCATCTTCTTCTGGTTTTTGTTGAGGGTTCTTGTCGCCTTGGCCATGTTGGCCTCAAAACCAGCGATTTTTGCCGTGAGATCAACGCCGATCTTCGCGACTGCATTCTTTCCCATCGATGCGCTGCCTATCGTTTCTTGTTCGCGCCTTCAGACGCGATCAATTTTGCGGCTTGGACTCCGACCTGGTCACCCAAACTCTCTGCGATTATGCGAATTGCTTCCCTGCCCTTGTTAGTAACGGCTGGGCGCAAGAACGGCTGTGCAGATTGCGGCGGTATCACTTGACCTTTGCGGGGCCCTGAGCCTATGACGCCGCCGCCAGTGCCAAATTCAGTGAAGTGGGCGCGGAACGCAGCGTCCCCCTTAACTCCTACAGTTACGAGCCTTTCGGAAGTTCGCGCCGCCTTTTTTGGTGTGATAACTTTGATGCCTTTTCGCAGAGCCCCCGTGTCTTTGGGCGCCAAGCGTTTTGCTTCATCCCTGATAACTCGAGCGCCCGCTCGCGTTGCATTTAAGACGGCGGACTGTCGCAATTTCTTCGGTAGTTTTTTAAAAACGCGATTGAGTTCATCGACGCCCTCGAGGCGAAACGTTTTTCCCATCCGGAAATTCCTCCATCATCTCTTCGAGTTCATCGCGCGACAGTGCATCAGGTGAGGGTTCGGCATTGGCACGGTTATATCCTTCGACGGCAGCGTTAAACTCGATCATGCTTGCGTCCCAAAAGTCTGCCGGCCGCCAACCGAGAAAACCGAGCGCGACCGCAAGCAAATCCAAGATGTGGAGTGGTTTTCCGTTGTCTACGTCCTGCTTGGCTTCTTTCTCTTTGCTCGCTTTTTCCGGGGCCGTTTCTTCACCGCAATCTTGGCGGGCGGACCGGCCGCATCGCGCGATTTTTTTTTAGCCAGGGCTGCCGCAGCCATAGCGTCTGTAATGGGCTCCACAATCGCGAGAACATCTGTGAAATCGATGGAGGCGAGAACCTCTTCGGGTATCGGATTGCCGCCGGCACGCGCCATCGGCGGCAACAACGCCGCGACCTCCTGATATCCCATATTAGAAATACGGCGATGCAACTCTTCCAGCCCGTTGCACCCCAGTGTAAATTCTGCCTCAGCCATCGCCTGAAAATTCGATCGCAGAATATAAGTCACACCATCGATCACGAGGGGCGCTTCACCTCTATAGGTATTCACCATGACTATAGCGGCGTGAATGAGATGGCGCCGGAGCTTTCAAACGAACAGGCATAACTCGCCTCTCCGTTGTGTTCACCGGCATATTCAAATGAAGCACACAGAAAATCCGCCTCGTAGGTGCCCAGTCCAGCGGCGACGAATTGATATGTCTGCAATCCATTTGCGCGCGCATAACCTTCAAGAGTGTTCACAGCTGTGTCATCTTTAAAGACACCAGATCCGGATATGCTCATGGACTGGATACCGCCGCCGTCGAGGATCTCTCGCATACCAGCAGAGTCGCTGTCAGTGATGTCGACCACTTCATTGTTGATCGTCATTGTTCGCGATCTCACGCCACCGAGCGTGTCAAATGTCTCTGGCGGGCCATCGTCGTTGCCGACCTTGATTAAAATATTGCGGCCCTTTTGAGCAGCCATAGTTCACTCTCCGTTTTTGGTGTTGGGATTTATTTTGGTAGGCGCAGGGCAGCGACCGTGACGCTGGTGACGCCGGAGTAGTTGATGGCCACGAGACCCGCTGTGGAATTGAACGCCTCTGGGAATGGTCCGATGATGCGATCCTCGCCGGCAGGCACGGCAACGATGCGGTCAGCGCGCGGCAGCTGGCCGAAGCCTGCGACTTTCGCGCTTGTTTTGACGGCCGTCGCTGTGACATTGATCGACCCGCCGCTGCCGTTCTTCACATATAGGAAAGTACGCTCATCAGAAGAGTTCGCGATGGTGTCGCCGACGCCGGCAGCGCCCGAGAAAACCGGGAGCAGACCTGCTTCAACGATACTCTGGATCGGTAAAGCGGCCATCAGCTTTCCTCTTTGTTAGCCAGGAGCGGCTCTGGCTTTTTTGGCGTCGGTTTTTCTGCATGGCCGCCATCGATCAAAGCCTTTGCGACATCCTTGTCAGGGCAATCGATTAGCCCTTTGTGCAGCGACATCGTGCGGCCGTCGCTCATGTGTAAGAGCTTTCGCTCCGGGACATAAATCTCCATCATTCTTCCTCTGTTACGGCGCGAAACTCCATGACGCCCCGGCGCACTTCCGGTTGAGCATCGCGAAACGTGCGCCTGTCGACGCGATGTAGGCTGATTAGTTTGTGATCCGTCAGGGTGAGCGGTTGATCGTGCAGCAACGGATCGATCAGGCCCATGATTTTGAATAGCTCTTGTTTTCCGCGCGCGCTCGACCAAACCTGGACTTCAATGGAGTGTTCAAATCCCTCGAAGAGACTTGATCCGTCATCGACGGCCGTGATTTCCGACAGCACGATATATGGAAACGATGTGCCTGCAGGGACGTCGTCGAAGACGCCGCCCGTAGCCAGGGCGAGCAGCGGCGCGTCACCGTTCAGCTTCTCATATATCGCGGTCTGTAGTGAAAGGCTCGCGTCTTCCATGCCTAGCTCACGCCGACTTGCGTCTCGGCTTCGATCGTCAGCCAGGCACGCAGATCAGATCCGTCTGGCCCGCCCGGTCGGACGCTAAGGATCTTCAACACTTGCCCAAACGCACGCACGCGGTCGGATGCGTTGATGCCTTCGGTGTCGCTGCCTTTGCGAACAGTGAAGAGCCAGGTCTTGACCGATGCAGCCTGGCCCGCTTTCACGGACTCCGTGCCGCGCACCGGCTTTGCCTTCGACCATGGCGCTGCGATCTGGGCCCAGCTCGAGGAAGACCCGCCCGAACCGTCGCCGGTAGTAGTCTCTCGTTCGATTGTAATTTTTTCGTTGAGGGCGCCGGCGCTCATGTTTGGTCAGCGTTATCGATATGCGTGCCGACCAAGACATACGGATTAATCAACATTTTGACGGACGGGTTATCGACGACGGATTTTCCGATGACTGAGCTTTCCCGCGTTTCATACAGCGCCCCGACGATAAGCAGCGCAGCCGACAGTATGGGAGCGGGCACATCTGAACGCTCACCATATCCGCAAGTGAAACGAACTCTGACTGCATCCTGTCGCTGTGTGACTATTGACGGCCAGACTTGACCGTCTTTCAACTCCACGGTGCCACCGGAGGTTCCTCCTGTGTCGACGTTGTAGATCGACGATGAAACCAATTGCTCCGCACCCTGTAGGTCTAGGTACTTTATGGAATTGATGGACTGCAGCGGCGGCAGCGGAATGTTAAATCTCCGGTGCCTGAAAGATGGGAGCCGCATCTCCCAAATTTGGGTCAACAGCGCTCTCCCGAGGATCCCGGAATATCCGTCAAGATGCGCCTCTGCACCGATGGAGAGTTGCGAAACATAAGCGTCCTCGTCGTCCGATGTGATCCGCAAATGGGACTTCACTTCGGGCAACGTCAGGAAGATTTTTGTGGGAGGTGTAATGCGCTCTAACGTCATGTCTCTACCGCAAGCCGGTTGCTGCGACGGTCTTAGTCAACCGCCGCACGCAACCTTACTTGTTCTCAGCTGCGCCCTTGTTGGCTTTGTTTTCAGGGGCAGCGCCGGCATCCTTTTTGTCGCTCTCATCGTCAGAGAGGTCTGCACGTATTTTGGACCGCGACTTGATCCCAAATTTGTGCTTCAGCGCATGTACTGCAGCGGGAGTGTCATCATCCAAACTCGCGCCCTTTTCAAAGGACACTGCGTTGATGCCGTCCGCACAGAAGTCAAAAGGCGTGGTTACTTTTACCGTCATGGTGTTTCCTTTCAGAGTTCAGAAAGGGCGGCCTCGCGGCCGCCCCGTGTTGCTGTTTGCTGACGGTTACCCGTCGGTCGGGGCGCTGCCGTGGCTCAACAGTCCGAGTTGAGCGATCGGAATGCCGTTTGTGTGCGTGCCGGTGAAAACGTAACGCAGGCGCGCATATCGCTTCGACCCGACATATCCTACGCGGATCTTCCGAGAGTCTTCTGCCGGCGCGTCAATCGTCGCCACGATGCCACTGGAATCGGGCGCCGCAGCGATCGGATCTGAGCCAACCAGGGCGACGTTCGGATCGGTGACAGCTGCATAAGCAGCGTCGTCATCGCTGTCCTCGAGAATGACATCGATCTTGACGGCGCCGGAGAGTGTGTCGCCGGAATCGCCAAAGAGGCCGATCAACTCAGCGCTGTCAAAACCTCTCGTGTCGAGGCCTGCGGCGGGAGTACCCTCAGCTGTGTTGTTGCCGACGATTGGATCAATCAATTGCACGGTCTTGATGTTTGAATGAAGATCTCTTGCTGTCACGATTAAAACTCCTTCGTATGTTGATGCGCGGCCGCCTCATGACGGCCGCGTGCGTGACTGTTGGTGGGGTTTCGAATCAGCCGAACTTGATCAGTTTCGCAGCCTCAAAGTTCGTGACTGCACCGCCGACACGCTTGCGTGACTTGTATTTCACGAAACCCGTCGTTGACGTAAAAGGATCAACGAGGACGGCAATGCCCATGCGGTCAACAATTGTATACGCTCTGGCAAAGTCGCCAAAGCCAATCGACAGACTGTCGCCAGCCAATGACGGCATGTCCTCTGCTTGCTCAACGCTGTAACCAAGAAGACTAAACGGCTGTCCAGCTTTGAGCGATTTTTCCCAGAGGAATGTGCCGTCACCGTCCTTGAGTTTGCGAACAGCGGCGAACGTCAGTCTGTTCAACATCCACGACGCGTTGCGGAGGAACACTGTTTTGGTGTTGCCAATAACATCAATGAAGATGTCGCCGGGATCGGATGCCGCAAAATTGCCCGAAACACCGGTTCCGATTTGCTGGATTTTTTCGTATGCCGCAGGATTGGCGAACGCTGGCGTCCCCGCTGGATAAGTTAGCAACCCGCGTGGCTCGCCGATGCCGGACCCGGTGAAGAAAGCGGTTTCCTCTTTGCGAGAGAATTCCTCTGCGACATCTTCCGCCAACTCGCCTTCCACATCCTCGTCCAGATCTTCAAGCGACTTCAGAGAAATTTCCGGCCAGGCATATAGCTCATGAACCGGAATGCGCCACACACCGCCCTCGGGCGTCGATGTTTCCTGACGCTGGGCGACTTCCCCTGCCCAAGCGGCGCCGGCTTTGCCCAATTTGTACTTGCCCTCTTTTGCATCGCGGTTCGTCGTTTTCACTTTGGCGACCTGACGCATTGCCGAGGACTCGTGAACGAACTTTTCGGTGTCGCCAGTTTTATCTGGAGTGAGCAGGTAGCCGCCGGCGGGATCCGAGCCGATGCGGATCGCTTTTTGCTCCTCGGGCGTTAAGTCGAAATCCGACTTACGTCGAATAATTTTGTCCATTGCTGACTTATAGTGCGGCATGTCAGCGGCGGTGAGTACTGCATCACGACCGTTGAAGCCTCTGGTTACCCGCGAGAATGCAGCGGCCTTTTGCTCTTCAGGATCGTCGCCGGATTTGTTGAGGACGCGCTTATTGAAACGTGACTCCAACGCCTCGCGTTCCTTTGCTTCCTTCCCAAGAACCTCTTGCATTTCGGCCATCGACTTGGTGATATCGGCATTAATCCTGTCGACATGTTCTTTTGTTACGATGTCGGCGGTTGAGTTCTTCAACTGCTCATCGTAGCCGTCCTGCTTTTTCTTCAGTTCCTCAAAGGCAGTGCCGATCTTGTCCAGCGCCGCTTTGGCCTCCGGCGACAGATCAGCCGGCGTGTTGTCTTTCGTTTCGAGTTGCATTGGTGGTTCCTTTTTAGGTTTTCATCGACTCGGCAAGCGCTCCAAGCGCCCGCAGTGCTGGATCGGCTGCTCCATCTCGGAGTTCAGCAAATCCTGTTGCCGCAATTCCCTTCGCGGCGTTGGCCGAGAAACCCACATCCCGTAGATGCTCCTCGAGATCTCTTTTGCTCATGATCTGCGCGGCGATAGATTTCACCGCGCTCATACGCGCGTCTTCGTTCATCGGGAACGTCACGTGCGACACTTCAAGCAAGTCCAATTCTTTAATCGTGCGAACACCGGTTGACTCGTCGCGCATGGTCTTGCGCGGGAAAAACCCGATAGAGAGACCGTCCGATGCGCCCATTTTGAAGTCGGAGAACGCTTCACGGCTCTCCTGTTTTTCGAGATTGAACCGGCCGCGAACAAACAATCCGCGCTCAACTTCAGTCATCTCGTCAAACACACCCGCAACCTTTTGGGGGTTGTGGTGCAACAGAAATCGCGGCATTCGCTTGATGCGTTTTGCTTCCCTTAACGTCGCTCGGAAAGCACCCTTGGCGATGATGTCTCGGCCGCCATCGATGTTGCCGAAGACTGCAGCGAGCCCCTCAAACTGACCGTCATCACCAGTGGCTTTTACGTCAATGGCAGAGAATCCCTTCTCAGTTATCATCCTCGTCCTCCTTATTGTCCTCATCGACGTCTTCGCCATCAGGCAACGCATTTGCATTCGGGAAGAAGATCGTGTTCGCGTTATCCCCGTCGTCGTCATCTAGCCCCTCAGTTCGACGAACATCGTTCTGTGACATCCAGCCGGGTGCTCCGCCTGCCCCCAGGGCTCTGGCGAAGTACTGCGATCGATCTTTGGATGTTCCGCGCATGAGATCGTTAGAGACGAACTCAGTGGTGACGCCCTCATCGCGCTCATCGCGCGTTAGCAGCGATTTGTCAGCAGACTGACCAACGCGCGTGTAATGAGGCATCAATGTATGAATGTGGTGTGCAGTGAACATCTGCTCCGCGCTGGCAAACGTCGACGCCTTATCCGCTTGCATCAACATGATTGGAAACATCACCAGCGCCCGAGCAACTTCTTCAACTTGAAACTTTCTGGTCTCAATATGCTGTGCGTCGACACCGCTCATCTGGGTCGTGAGCCACTTCGCGCCGCGATCCAGGACCATCGGCTTAAATCTGTTCTTGCCGTTGAATTGCGCCTCTACATAGTCCTTGAGCTTCTTGTGGTTTTCACTTGACAGCGAGCCGTCGACCGACACAGTGCCGCTCGTCTGTGCGCCATTTTCAAACAACAGTGCGTGGGCCTCTTCGGTGTCGATCGCGAGACCGATTGCTTTCGCCGCGATGTTGATGATCGGCAATGCGGTGTGCGTTCCCCAAGCCGGCCCTCGGATGCGCCAGATAAATTCAGGGTCAACCTCGACCCAGCGCCCACTTTCATCCTTGATACTGTGGAGCAGCTTGCCGTTTTTGAATTCCGATTTTGCAAGCTCGGGCGTTATTGGCAGCATCGAGATTATTTTGCGATCCGAACCTACGCGGTCGAGAAAGACGTGTGCTTCACCCGCAAGAGTTATGTGGAAACTGATCATCTCGCGGAATTCAAAACTCGTTTGGAACTGGTTTGGCGCGCAGCGGAGGAGATCGGAGAGCGGGTGATCAGTAAGTACTTCTTTGCCGGATTTGCTTTTCCTGACCACGCGCCACGGGACTTGGGCTAATCCGTTCCCCAGAACGCGGCAACCGCACCATACGGTCGTGACGCCCATCGCTTCAGCGAACGTCATGGGCCGCAAGGGTAGATTGTGTGCAGGGATGCCCCAATCTTGGAACATCTCCCGATAATCAATTCGTTTGAGTTGCAGAGCGCGACCGATGAGGTGCAGTCGCTGTTTGATGCTCATGATGCTTCAGCCATCCAGAATGATTCTTCCTCTGTTTCAGTATTCGTCGTGGCTATGCCGGCGGCCATAGCGCCGACAACCGCGAGATCAATGCGCGCGGTCGCCGCTGCTTTGTCGAAACGACGAAGCCCGGCTGGGCTAAGTTTAAAAGCGACTGACATAATGGCAGCGCGAAACGCTGGGTTGATTCCGATCCGCAGCCTTTTCTCCGCGATGAGCTGCTCAAAGATCGCGATCGAGTGCGGCATGAACAGCGGAGAGTGCTTCGTCTTTGACCAGCCTTGCGCATGCGCAACGATCTCGAGGTCATCCATGCCAAGCTCGCCTAGCGCATCCAGAAAGAAATCGCCCAAATGCATGTCCATGCACAACTTTAGAACGTTGAAGCGATTGCAATCCTCGCGCAGATCTCGAGCAACTTTTCCATAATCCACTTTGTTGTCGCCAGCGGCCGTCAAGTGCTCCTCGCCGACCCATTGCGAATACGGCGCATCATCTTCACGTTCGCGATCGAGCAGGGTGCCCTTCGGCAAATAGCCATGAAACCAAATGGCAAAACACGGGCGGCCGTCCGCTGTTTGCCCATCATTGAAAATGAGCGCTTTGCCTGTCATGTCGCGCCGTACCGACAGGTCGAGCGCGGCGTTGCAATCCTGCCCTTCGAAGTCGGCAAGATCGAAATCCGGATCCTCGCAGGCCTCCAGTTGGTCGCGCGGGATCCAAACCGTGTGTGCTTCCGTCCAAACGCAAAAATGCAACCGCGCGATGTCATTGGCTGTGCCGGGGATGGCTTTGGCCTGTGAGGTCGCGTCGCGCAGCGCCTCACGCGTCATGGTTACATCGAGCAGCGGGTTCGGCTTGGCCCACGTTGCTTCATCGTTCTGCCAATCATCACCGTGATCAAGCGAACACACAAACGAGAAAAACCTGTCGGCAGAAGGACCGGTAACATCGCCGGCTGCAACTCTGATCGCATAAGTGTGTCGTTCCCAGCAAAGCGTCGTTCGATCATGGCCACTGTTTGTCGCCATCGCTAGTAGGGAGTTGCGCGGCTGCTTGTTTAACCCCCGCTCTTGCATCGATACGATGCGTCGGTTCCGGTGCTCGTGTACCTCGTCCGCCAGTGAGACTTGCGGCCGAACGCCAGACTGTTTGTCGTCCGATGAGATCGGTTTGAAGATGCGGCGATCGCCGGGCCGCCGCCCGTGATAGATCAACTCAGTGACCGGGTTCGAACCCTTAACCGATACGCGCGCCGTCAACTCGTCAGACAAATCCCGCATGGCGACGGCATCACTAAACACGATCATCGCCTGGTCTTTCTTGGCGGCCGCCGCGTAAACCTCCGCGCGGGCGCGACCGACCGACGTCAACACATAAAGGCCGATGCCAGCCAGCAACGGCGACTTACCGTTGCCTTTCCCCTCCTCGTCGTAGAACACGCGAAATCTGCGATCGCCGGCATCCGTCTTCCAACCGAATAGCGATCCCAATCGGAATGCTTGACTTTCGTGCGGTATGAACGGCAGTGCCTGAAAGTCACCACCGGTGTGTTTCAGATGTCGAGAGAACCAATCAATTGCATGGCGCGCACCGTCGAGATCCCAAACCAGCCCGCGATCACGGCCGTCCTCCAAATCCCGAAGATGTCGCCGCGCTGTGTCTCGTATATGCGGCCCGGCTACAATCTTGCCGGCATCAACTCGCTCTGCCCATGCTGTAACCGGGTCAATTGCGGCGAGCCGTTTGTCAATTGAAGTCATTGCCAAGCGGCAGCTCTCGTTGACCTTCCGCGCTCAACCCGCGTTCGTCTTGGGGCGTCCATCCAAATTTCCCGCCGAGTTCGATTGCCTGTTTTAGAAAAGTATTCATCTGTGCAAACTCCGGAAGGTGTCGGCGTTGTTTTCCGTTGCGACCCTCGCCCGGCGTGTAAGTCATGCCCTTACGAGTATATGATCGATAGGCTTTCTCGTAGCGCGCCAGCGCCTCGCATAGACACCGAAACGCAGTCACTGAATGTTCATTCAGTCGATTGACTGTCGCGTGAGTAAAGCGCGGCGCTTCACGATCCCACACAACCTGAACTTGCTTGGGCATGCGCGCAGGTTTCAGCCTATCGGCTTTCTCAACTGCAGCCTTGCGGTGCCGTTCAAATGCCTGGCCGTCGTCGTCTCCTGTAAGTGGGACAACGTTTTTCTGTTCTTCTTTACGCCCTTTGGGCATTTGGGTTTTTCACTTTGAATTCCAACTCCAAGAAAAAATATAGGGCCCCACCGGTCTATCGCCCACCTCCCCAAAGATCCGACGCCCCCCCCTTAACCTTTGGCTCCAGCAGGGTGGCGAGAATCAACCGGCCAACCGTCGTCACCGATCTGCGTCGAATACCCTCTGTGCTCTTCGCCTTGTTTCGCGATGTCGTGGTGATCAGCACACAGTGTTTGCAGTTCACCGTTCCAGAACTTCTCCGGATCTCCATGGTGTTGCTCAATGTGATCGGCAATCAGCGAACGCCGGCGGCCGATCGTCTGCTGCGCGCCGGTGGCCGTTCTCGTGCCGTCGTTAACGAACCCCCTCGCTTTGCAGTAGCGACAGATGGGTTCCGTCTTGAGGTGTGCCGCTCGCATTTTCCGCCAGCGCGTTGAGTTATAGAGCCGTCGATGCGGGTTGCCGCTATCGCCGTCGCCTATGACCTCATCGCATGGTGCAGGCGTGTACAGTTGATACCAACGATCAAGCGCTGTTATCTGTCGTCGCCTTATTGTCGCTCTTGTTTTGTCTGCCAACAATCGCGCACGACACGTCCGTTGACCGGGATTGAGAACGACAACCCGCTGCGGGCTCAGCATGTCCGCCCACGCCTGTCGCTCACCGCTCTCTGGCGCGCCTACGATAAACGCAGTGGATGGTCCTTCTGTTGCGCACAACTGCAGCGCCGCGTTCCTCTGCTGCAACGCCGCAGCAAGGAATGCTATGGGCGTCTCTCGGAACGGATATCCGCTCAGCTGTTGGTTGATGACATCTAGATCTATAACATCATCTGCGTTCTCGCTCGCCCATGTCGACTTGCCACTCGCTGGCGCGCCGCACACAATCACTAGAGGTCGCACTGACACAGACAGATCGCGCGGCATTGCCAGATGTGAACCGCGCCACGCGCCGGGCGCGTAGTAGCGGCCCACTAATTCACCAGGACCGTTCGCTCTTGTATGTCCGTGCGGCCTTGGTTCGTGCTGATGACCTGCTTGATCACATAGCGCCGGCCGGCAATGCCTCCCTCGAGGACAGGGCTTGCGAGTGTACCGGAGAATGTATCCGTGCCGCTCTTGACGGTAACGCCGCCATTCTCGACAGGATCCACCGTCGTCGAAACCGTCGAGATCGTTTCTCCCTGCGCAAGCTCGGCTGACCACTGAATTGGGAAGTCGAGTCTTGCGCCTGCGTGCTTTAGGTCGTAACCATCGCTCACGCTTCAGCGGGCTCTGCGTCGATGCGTCGGATCAAGACGAAGCGACCGTCTTCGCAGTTCTCGACTATTCCTGTGAAGGTCTCGCCACGGTGCTTAACCATAACGTGAAATTTCTCTTCAAAGAAAATCTTCTCTAGGTCGCCGGCTGTGACATCACCTGTGAACTGCCCAGCGATACGCTCATGCGTGTCGGTGTTTGCGATTTGATCGATTGAAATCGTCTTCCCTTTGTCGTCGCAGGGCACGTCGATTGTTGCTGTGTTCGCGTCCATGGTTCTAAGCCTTTCGTTGATCGGTGAAATTAGGCGCCACGGAACGCGCCTGCTGCATCGAAGTTCAGCGTTGTGTCGCTGCCGTCCGTGTTGATCGCCCAATCATAGTGCGCGACTGGCCGGACGTTGGCGTCAGTGCCGCTTGTTGTGTCATCGTCGTAACACAGGATTGCTTTGACGAGATTGTTGTTCACCGCGCCGCCTAGAGCCGTGTAGACCTGGTCTGGCAGGTCGAAGTCGAAGCGATCATTCACATCGTCCGGTGTCGGTGACACGCCGAGTTCAGAGTCCGTGAGCACCTTACGAACATAGTTTGTCGCAGTGGCCTCAGTGTTGCCTGCCGCGCCGAGGATTGCGCCGAGATCATCGTAATCGATCAGCGTCGCGTCAGCCTCTGATACCTGCAGAAGCACAACAATGAATGCGCTGTTAGCGGGATCGTTGTTCTTAACGCGCTCCCACCACTCACCTGCTTTCGCTTTCGCAACATTGAACATTTGATTGGCCATGGTTTTTCCTCTTGGGGTTGTCGCCGGCTAGTCGGCTGTAAGTGTTCGCGAACGCGCCGACACGGCGAGAGTTCTTTTGGTGCTCGCGACCAATGGAATGTTCGCGTCGAGAATGATCGCCGTGTCGATCTCAACTGGCAGCCCAACGACACGCTCTTTGGTGGCGGAAACCAGATGCACTGTGTGGACAAATGTCGCTATGCCGACGGCTTTGGTTTTTGCTGCAGCGATTGGCAGCGCCACGTCCGCCACGGATACCAATCCAAGCGGCGGGGTTTGCATACTCAGAGGCAGAGCACTGTCGACCTCGGCCGCGATGCCGACCGCTTTTTCCTTCGTAGACCTGACAGGCAGAGAGACTGCACCATCTGATGCGACGCCCACTGATTTTCGCTTGTCACCGACAACTGAAAGAGCGCTTGCCGCCTCTGACGCGATGCCGATCGCCTTGCTCTTGTCCGCCGTGACCGGCAGCGCCGCATCGCTCTCTTGAGCAAGGCCCAGCGTCGGGGTAACACCCGACAACGGTAGCGCGGTGTCCATCTCAGCTGCGACACCGACAGCGCGGCTCTTCTCAGTACCAAGAGGAAGTGCGGCGCCGGCGGCGGTGGCAAGCCCGACAGCTTTACTCTTCTCAGCGCCAAGAGGCAGTGCAGCGTCAGTGGCGGCTGCAATCCCGGCTACCTTCGCCTTTGACGCCGTAATCGGCAGCGCCGTGGAAGTTTCGGACGATACGCCGGGCGCTTTTGACTTCGCAGCAGACAGCCCCAGCGCGCTTCCTGTCTCTGACGCCAACCCAAGAGCGGGCGTTCCGCCGGCGCCCGCCGGATGCACCGCCATGGTGACGCCAATGTGGTTTGACGCCGAAGGGAACGTGAAGTCGCCAGGATCTTCAGACGCCGCATTGAGGCTTCGTCGACCGCTCGAAAGCCGTGTTGCCGCCGCATTATTGCCGCCAACGCTGCTGCTCGTGTAACTCGCCGGACCGCTGGTAAAACCAACCGTGGGATTCTCTGTTGACGCGATCGCCAGCCACAGAAAATCGGCGGCGCCGCCTGACGGTGTCAGCGATAACGGCGAAAACGTTGTGCTGCTTGGACTTTGGGCGCCAGCGCTGACCTCGGGCGCTTGTGTCGCCGGATCTTCTGCCCCTGAAATCCGCAGGACGAGGCAGCAACCCGCTTCAAATTGATTACACGCCAGGTTCAGCGTGTCGCCGCCCGTCGCCTCACGATAGGCGATTGAAATTGTCGTTTTTAGATCAGGGCTTTCCTCGTAGATCTCTGTCCAGGTGCTGCCGCTGAACGTCATGTTCCGAGCAGGACCGTCGCAAGAAACGATCGCGACCAGGAGATCGCCGGCAACAATGCCCGCCGGCATGTTTTGCGCGCCCCAATTGAACGTGCCGTTGTGTCTGACCGTTGTGGCTTCGGTCTCGATTACAGGAAACGTCATTGATCGGCGCGCCGCTCCCTTTCCGGCCGCCGCCTTGCCCGCCGCCCTCAAAGAAAACAACGACGGGCTCGGCCCATGGCGGAGCGTTAAAGTTTCAAATTTTGGACGTTTTTCCGCCTTCGCGGAGAGTTCGGTTTGTGGCGAATTCAGTGCCGCCGTCCCGTCTCCGGGTGGTTGTGCTGGGCTCACCGCCTTGCGGTCCCTGGGATCCACAACCTCCCTTGGTTTTTGCGTCTATGCTGCGTCGCTCGAGCGCGTCAAGGGGGATTGGAACGATTGTTGATTGATTGAGTAGATTTATTTCTGCGTATGCAGCGCCATCCTTGACGCTCTGAACGATAAGTTCGCGCGCCCAAAGGAAGTGCTCCTCATCGGTAACGCGCACCACATCACCCGCTTTCACGTTTGGCATATGTTTCCGGGCGCTGAATGCGCCGTCACGCTGGCGCATTGCGATCCGGGCGATTGACGCCGGTGAAAATCGAAACGGCTGGTCGGCAACGCACAGCACGCCGCGGATGAGGCCGAGCTGATCCACGGCCATCCAGTCAAGGGCGCCGCGAACGATCCCCACAAAGACATATCCAGCGAACGCCGCGCGCAGCGCTTCGACCTGTTTGATCTTGATACTCGACCGCCCGACTTTTTTCCAAACCCGCGATTGCGGTGTATAGGTTCTGAGCCCCATCCAGGTCAGCATCTCGGCCAAGTCAAATTCTTTTCCCACGCGAACCTGCAGCAGATGCCAATGGGTCGTCGCCATCAAATCCCTCGCGGAAATGACATCCTGTATCGCCCTTGGTTTGCGAATATACACTTACGCTGCCTCGCCTTGCTGTTGATCCGTTAGCTGATTGCTTGACTGTTTCTCCGAACGCGCCTGGTGCATAGCCATCAACAAATCGCACCGATTGCATACTGACTTGCGCAGGATGCTGCCCTCTTCCCGCAAAGCCAGCAGTTCTATCACCGGCGGGATGGGCTCCGTGTCGTTTGCTGTCCTCGCCTCGATCTGCATCGCCCAGCGAACAAAACTGGCAACCCGATTGAACGACGCGCCGTCGATCGCCAGAGCGAAATCGGTTGCCTCCTGCCTCAGAAATCCTTTGTTGGGCCCGACCAGCGGAAGCGCCTCAAGGCGCCCGATCTCGCCATCTTTAAGCCATCGAAGGAGGATCCGCTCCTCGGCCGCCTTGCGCCGCTTCGCGTCGTCGGGCGCCTCGTTGTCAGCGGGCGCTTGTTCCGGTGGCGGACGGCCGTCCCCGTCAGGGGCGGACGGATCGGCCGCTGCCGGGTTAGTATATTTGTTAGATTCCTTAGTGTTAGTAGGGGGGTACCCAGCGCCCCCCTTTTTGTGCGTGGAGCGCCCCCCTTTCGGGCGCCCAGCGCCCCCCTTTTCAGAAAGGGGGGATGTAGCGCCCCCCTTTACATCATCTTTTTCCACGGTTGGAACGACGCGCTTTGCAAGATTTTGCAATCCCGCAGGCATCCGGTTCGCCGGTATGCAGGCCACCACCTCAGCAACGTCGATGTCATAGATCGCGTAATTGCCACGCCCGCCGCTATCGTTTTCTCGGATCTTTAGCACGCCGAGTTTTCGCCACAGTGAAATAGCCTTTTTTACCGTATCTGGTTTGCACATGATGTCTGTGGCGATTGCGCATTTGGACAGGTTTCGCACGCCTACACCGTAGTCGTTGCACGCGTCGGCGAGCCGCGCGAGGATGGCCTTGGATTGCGAGGAAACCGTCTGTCGCTGTTTTGTGCCGTCGTTCAAATCAACATCGGTAAAGTCTGCCGCCCAGACGAGCCCCTGCAACAGGCCGCTCATGTTCGGCCTCCACCGCCGCCGAAAGGGCCGATCACCTCTTTGCGCCGCCAGGGATCGCTCATTCCGCCGGCCTGGCGCGATCGCGCTTACCAGCCGTAAATCCGTCTACAAATGATTTGCGCCGGAGCTGTATGGAGATGCCGCAATTATCCAACCGCACATCGCGCAACGCATCGCGAAAATTGCCCGCCAGCAAAGCGACGATGATGGCGATTGTGGCGACAACATAGCGATCTGCCGCCGCCCAAATCGCGAAATGCGCCGCGCCCGCATAGGCCACTGCCAAGAACGCGAACTCGAGAAATTGCAATAAACGTTGCGTGCGCGGCGACCATTCTTCGATCGGATCTTCCTGCATGCGCCCCTCGCCCGCAAAGGTCATTAAAACAGCTCCAGCGTGCGGCTGTCTTTGCAGCTCAGACATTCCCGCTCAAGAAACTCGACGGCCTT
Organism: Hyphococcus sp.; assembly: GCA_021776335.1. GTDB lineage: Bacteria > Pseudomonadota > Alphaproteobacteria > Caulobacterales > Parvularculaceae > Hyphococcus. The sequence continues at coordinate 202,482 of JAJFGB010000009.1, read as the reverse complement.
CAGATGGCCGCAATCGCGCCGCGCGCGCACAAGCGTGATCACGTCGCCTGTTTCGGCGCACACCTCACAGAAATATCCATTGCCTTTGTGGCATGGCTTTAGCGCGTCAAGCGCGCCACAAGATGGGCATTCCGGTCCTGCATCGCCTTCCATGCCAAGCGCCACAACCGCATCGTCGAACCCGACTTTCGACTTCAACAACGCCACCCGATGTTGCATATCGCGGGCGCTCGCTTGACGATGATACGCGCTCATGCCACCGGCCTTTCAGCTATCGACAGATCATATTGAACAAGCGCGTCTCTGAAATCTTCGGCTGTCGCGCCGTGCGCATCGCGCAAGCCTGTCAGCACTTCCAATTCCTGATCGTGGAGCGCCCGGCGCCAGACAGAGATAAAGCACGCGGCGGCCTCGCGCGCGCTCAGGCCGAGTTCTTCAAACGTAACGATGCGTTTGTTGCCGCCCTTACCCAGCACGACAGCAGAGCCTGCAGAGAATTCAGTGATCTGATCAACCATGTCGATGAGCCGGTGCAGTTCCGCCCAATTGTAAAACGCGGTTTCGCGGGCGGCTGGCTCTTGCGTGTCGGTCAAACTTCAGCTCCTAGTTGATCGTTACGCCAGACGGCGTTGCAGCGTCATTTGATGCCGTGCGGAACAGTTCGAGCTGATCGTCTGGGCCGGTGACGAATTGTGATTTGTTGAGCGCTTTGCCTGGGCGCTTGGCTTCCACTTTGGGCTCGAACTCAATGCGCCCAAACTCGTTGAGCTCCATCTTGAGCGTCAGCTTCAGATGCGCATTGCCGCCGAATTCTTTCAGCGCCCTAATGTTTTCGACAAGACTGTCTGACAGCGCGGATTCCACTTCGCCGTCATCAAGGTCCATTAACAATTTTGCATATGGCGTGTTGCTCATGCCGTTTTCCTTTCAGTTTTCGAGTGGGACTGCCGCCGGTCGCCTTCAGCCGCGGACACGCCCTCAGGCGCCGGGATCACGAACCAATCATTCGCGGTCACTTCGCCGTTGGTCGCGTCGATAATTTTCTGCATGTTTGTTGGGCCGGGTACGGCGCCGTTTCGGTATCGATAAATGGTCATTTTGCCAGAAACCCGAATGATTTCGGCGAATTTTGCGTTCGAGAGGCGTTCCCGCTGGAGGTAGTTTCCCAAATTCATTTTTTGGCGGTAGCCTGATTGGCTACTTTTGGTCAACCAAATTCGAGATTTTACATGGTAACCGGTACGGCTACCCTTTTTGTGATGGAATCACCTAGCAAAAATGGCGCGCGCCTTAGGGCTGCCCGAAAAAAAGCAAAGCTCACACAGGAAGCGCTCGGCGACCTGCTCGATCCTAAAGTGACGAAGCAGGCGATATACAAGATGGAAACGGGGCGCCTCAGGATTATGCCAAAAACCGCCGCGCAACTGTCCGCCGCCCTCGGCAACTGCAAAACTAACGAACTTGTCGATGAGGACTTTCTGGTTTTTGACGGATCGAGAACTGATGCCCGCCAGGCGGAATTGCAGGAAGGTCCGGCGCACAGCGGTTTATCGACGATCATCTCTGCAACGCGCTACGAAGCATTTGTGCGGCCGTTTTTCATCGATCACGCCGGCGCGCAGAAAATCGAGAATCTAGACGACAACTTTTTTATTGATGACGCTCGTGATTGTCAGAATTTCATTGAGCAGGAACAAAAATTCGAGCCTGAAGTCAGCGTCACCAGTCATCTGACTCAATGGATTTTGTTATCTCTCGGTGCAGTTCTTGGCGCCAATCCCGCTGGTCAGAATCCGTCTTATCCTCAGCTGCGGAAATCGGCGGAAGGGGTAGCGGTTCTGTTGACGAATGCTCCGCAATCGTCGCCCGCCGCCAATGGGCGTCGTAAATCTGGGTGACTTTCTCATGCGGGCCGACCACCTTTCGGAGCTTTTCCCAAAAGGCCCTGGATAGCCGCCTATGCTTGGAATCCCCCAACTTCACCCCTTTTTTATTTGTGGTTCACTAGATAACGGCACCTCTATCAGGCGCGCAAGACCTATGGTTAATAAAAACTTAACGTAAATCGGCCCACCCCATTAAGGCGAAAACCGACTTAGCGGTTCGCCTTATGGGAGACACATAATGTCCACACCAGACCTACGTAGGCCACAAATCGCCTTGCTAAAGTTCGAAAAAGCAACCCTGGCGGCAGCAACAGTTCTTGGAACAATCGGCGTCACAGCCGCCGCTCATGCGGATGAGACGCTTGATGGCGCAGCAAGTGCAGCGTTGGCAGACTTAACTAATGCGCAGTTGATGGTTGCAGAAAAGGCTTCCGAGTTGCATTCTTTACTTGAGGCGAAGGCTGGAGCTGTCGGGGGCCGCCTATTGGCGGAGGGCGGAGGGCCTAAAGACAATGTCGCGGAGATGGTGAAATTAGCGCTGGGGCTTTAATAACCATTCTATCTTATGGCGCTGGCGTCGCCCTTACGGTTGCGCTGGCGCACCTTTCGCGCGCCAAGGGAATGTTGTTTCTAGCCTCGTTGATTGCCCTCATGTGGAGCGTGACGATCGCGCTGTGGCTCGTAAAATTTTACACCGGCGTCGCACTACCCGGCGCGCTGACGCTGGTTGACGGCATTATTGTCTATTTCTTGTTGAGAACGGCGACACGCCCTCAATATCCTGGGCGACCAATCTTTCTTTGGGTCGTGTTTTTACTTTTCATCCAAGCGATGTACCGCCTGCACGTTACAGTGTTCGGCACACCGACATTTATCGCCGAATGGCTCATCCTGGGCATAAATTCCATATTCATCATCATCCTTGTTTCAGTAAACATCGTCTCCGGACTGCGCATCCTAAGGCTCAATTTCCCTGCCACTTACAGCCGCATATGGCATGGAATCAGACCACCAAAACGACACCGCGTTGAATTTCATCAGGATACCGACGAAAGCCTGTTAATCGCCTATCGTCGTTTCTTCATGGCGCGCGCATTTCCTGAACTGGACGACGCCGAAACAAATGAAGCTGTCAAAGTCAAAGCACCGGCACGCAAAGACGCTTAGTCGATGCGATGGCGTTTGATTTCTGCTGATCGGAAAGTTGAGCTTAGGAAGCCGTAGAGGGCCTCGCGCCGCTACCAGTCCCTTGCTCGGTTTCCTCGCGCTCAGTCGCGGCAGCGATCGTGTCGTTGGCAGCGGCCATAGCATTTGCTTTCAGCATCAAGAATTCGGCCTCATCGATGGCGCCCTGCTTGCGCAAAGCGTTGATCGCCTCGAGCTCTTCAACAGGCGACCGTTGTCGAGATCCATTGACCGCCTTCGACTTTTTCTTGACCGCCATCACTGACCAGACGGCCGCGCCGACCCAGCCGATTACCGTCCAGCCAAGCAGCAGGTTCAGCAGAAAAATGGCGCCAACCTCGTGATGGTTGCGGATGATCGCCGTGATCGCGGGCGTGAAATACAACGCGAACAATAGAAAAATCAGAAATCCGTCCATATCACGTTCCTCGCGCCCAATTGCTATCGCCAGATCGCACGGTTTCAGTAATGCCACAGAGCACTAACAGTATAACGCATGGCCAGCAATTAACTGACTTTATCTGACGATTGTTCCACGTGAAACATTTTTGGTTACTTTTTCTTGATTAAAGTAACCTTTCCGGCTACCTATGGCTCCTCAAGCACAGGGACGGCGCGGCGGCCCCCATCTCTCCCCTCCAGGGTAAAGCCGCCGCGCCCGCCTTTGAACAGAGGAGCCGCCGCCATGCCCATTTGCCGATCCCCACAACCCGACAGACCAGCCGCCGGGCAGAACGCCGGCGTGACGGTCGGGTCCGGAGAAGCAGGCTTTCCCGGCGCCGCCCTGTTTGGCCCCTTTGAAGCCGTACCGAATTCGCGCGGCGACACGTTCATGGTGATTTTTGGCCGCACTCGCTTCTGGATGTCGAAACGCACAGCGGAAAGGTTGGGCGCTTCATGAGCATCGAACTCCTTCGAGAGGACGACGTCTATTTGATGAGCTGTGACGCAGCTGATTGCGACATCGAACATATCGAGCCACGCCGCATTGATGATGATGTGAGCAAGGCTCGCGCGCGCTTTGCTGCTTGTCACGGCGCAGAGCAGCGCACGCAAGGCGGCGCCTGTTTCGACATTTGCGGCAATTGCGCATGGCGGGAACAGCGGGCCAAGGCATTGCGAGGATCCGTTGCGCATTTTTCAAAACTATTCGCCGCGCGAAAACAAAGCGCCCGTGTCGAACAGCAATTCGGACGCGATCAAACAATAAGGGTCTGAACCATGGAGATTGACGCCTATATGCCGGCCAGCAAACCTGATGATGCGGACAATGCCAGGCAGCACGTAAACTCGATCAACAAATTCTGGTCCGATCGCGGCATCAGCGCCGGCGCTCAGCTCGGAAAAAATGCGGTCATTACATCGCTACTACCGTCACAGTATCCGTACCCTGATGGTTTTCGACCGTTGAAGATCAAGAAATGACCGACTGGTTTCAAGACCGCCGCCAAAGCTGGATGGTAGAATCATTTGTCATCTTTGGATCGCTCAACCGGTCACATGTGGCAAAAAAATTCGGCGTGTCGCTGCAAACTGCAGCCGCCGATTTCGCATTGTTGAAGGCAAACTTTCCCGAGGCGATCACATATGATCGCAGCAACAAACGCTACGTGCTGCGCACCTGTCGCAAATGCAATTGCAATTTTTTTCAGGGCTGCGAAGGGCTCATGGGCGAAGGATGCCATTGGGTTGAACCTGATCTGTGCTCGAGCTGCGGCCCATGACCGACGCGATCTCCAAAGCCTTCGCCGATTCGGCATTGATCAGCCATCAGGCGACGGCGGATCTGATCCCTATTGATGTTAAGACGTTGAAGAAAGAGGGAGATTGCGGGCGCATTCGGTACTGCTTGATCGGCAAGCGCTCACGGCGATACGCTGAAGCAGATATCCGGATCTATATCGACAAGATAAAGGCGACGCCATGCCAAGTTCTTCCAAAACCAAAGGCCTCTTCAGAGTCACGCGGTCGCCGTTCTGGCAATACGACTTCCAGTGCGGAGGTGTTCGATTTTCTGGATCAACGAAGAAAAAGAATGAGCGCGAAGCCGCAGCGGTCCTCCGCACACTGAGAGGTGACGCCAAGCGCCGCAATGCGTCGCGGCGGGTCGACGGCGATATCACAATGAATGTCGCAGCGGCGCGCTTTTACGAAGAAAACGCAAAGTTCTTGACAGACGGTGATGACACCGACAGAAACCTCGAGCGCCTGGTTGAGTTCTTTGGGCCGGGAACGTCGCTTGCCGACGCAGCCAATGGCACAGCAGCAAAAAAGCTTTCAGAGCTGGTGGCGCGACGGCGGGCTGACACATATGGCAAATTCAAAAAGAAGCTGGTGTCAAATGCCACGGTCAATCGGTCAGTGATCGATTGCTTCTCGCGCCTGGTTAATCATGCGCGCGACGCGTGGCACCTTGAGGACGCTATCAAGGCGCCGAAATTTGGCAAACTGCGCCTGCCCGAAGCCGATGAGCGCGCCCGCGAATTGTCAGACGACGAATACACAGCGCTGGCTAACGCCATACGGCCTGATTATCTCGATATCATGGAATTTGCGGCGCTTGTCGGTATGCGTAAGGCCAATGTCGTGTACCTCACATGGCCGCAGATCGATTTTGAAAGATGCGTCGCGCGGATCCGCATCAAGTCGAGCCTTCAGGGCGGACGCTGGCACACGGTGCCGATACCGAGCGCCGGCATCGAGATCCTCCGCCGCCAACGCGGTCTGGATCCCACGCAAGTATTTACCTATGAGGCTCAGCGCGGGCGCGATAAAGGCGCCAGGCGGCCCATGACGGGCGCTGGCGTGCGTCAGGCATGGGACAAGGCACGTGAGAAAGCCGGCGTCACTGATCTCAAATGGCACGATTGGCGGCATCACTTTGCAACCAATCTGCTCCGCAATGCCGACCGATCAAATCTCAAGACGGTGCAGCGCGCGCTTGGACACCGTTCGATCGCATCGACGGTGCGCTATGCGCATGTTGAATTGGATGATGTTGCTGCCGCCATGGAGCAGGCCAGCCGATGCAGCAAACCCCGTAAAAAGTCCCGTACTAACGACGACGACGGCGAAAACCTCAATGAAAAGAAAGCGCAATGAATATGGATCGTATGATTACAAATCAGGTGCTCTACCAGCTGAGCTATTGCGGCAGGCCAGTGGTGACGGGGGTTCTAGGCGTTTTTTGCGGCGCCGCGCAAGGGCAAAATTGGCTAAGGGCCGATCAGTGCGGGTGTGCAGGCGCAACGAGCCCAGGAATAGCCCAAGAGGTAGGATCACAGCGACGCTTTTTGGCTTGTCGGCAGTTGTCGGAGAGCCAGCCTCTGGTGACCTTCATTTAGCGGCGTGCATCATGCGCCAATAACAGAGCAATTAAAGCGCTGCCTGAAAAGTCACCGCACATCATAGTCACGGCGCGCCAGTCAGGCCGCTTGCGACATACGCGTAATTCTTAACCAACCGCTAACCCTGTTTGCACTTTTGTAAGACAAAAATCATATACGCCAACAATGGTTGTGTTTGCTCGAATTTCCTTCATCGGCGCCGTCCTTTGGCTTGCATCAGCTTCACTTCTCGGCGCCGAGGACCTCGCTTGGGTCAGTGATGCCGAGCGTTTGGCGGATCGCATTCACGATGAAGCGCTCTTTGTTTCTCATGACGGCAAGGAAAGACAAAAGCGCGATGCCCTCGCTACCCCGGCCGGCTCGAGGCGATTGGAGCTGATCCGCGATATCACCACCGAATATGCCGTCAAGTTCGATTCTGAAAATAGCAATGAATGGCTTTCTTTGTATGAGACAGAAGCCAAAGCCGCGGGCGACCCCAGGCATGTTGCTGCCGCGGAGCAATTACGGTTTTTTGTTCATGCGCATGGTGGCGATTATGTGCGTGCACAGGAAGGCCTCAAGGACCTCCTCAGCCAGCCTCAGGAGCCGTGGTTGCTTGCAGCTGGCGGCCGCCTGCATTCTTTGATCTTATCAGATGTCGGACTTCCCAGTCAGGCGATGGAAATCGCGCGTGACGCGTTGACAATCATAGAGGCAACACCAGAGACGGCGCCGTTGCGCTCAGGGCTTCACGACTCCATCCGTTTCGCCGCATCCAAGCTTGAAGATAATGTTGCCTTCATCAAGAACGCCGAACAATACCTTGATATCGATAAGGCGCGCGGGGCGCCGGTTGACGGACTGGCGGTCTTATATGGTCTCGCCAAACTGACATCAAAAGCGGGAGCGCATGACGTTGCACTGAAAATTGTCGGCATCGAACAACAACTAGCAGTGCGCTCAGGAATGACAATTGAGGAGTTTTACGGTGACCTCATTTGCGCGACCGCTGCAGAAGCCGCCGAAGATTTCCCGCGTGCGGCGCAATGCGCAAATAGAGCGCTCGCCTCCTCGATTGGATCAGACAACTACCGCTGGCGCGGCCTTTCAATCCGCACGCTGGCTCTGGCCAGGATGGGGCGCACTTCGGAAGCAGAAAAAGACCTCGTTGAATTGCGCGAAATCATCTCAATTCGCAACGATCCGGTTGCAAGCCTGACACTGCAGCGTCTTGAGGCAGAAATTTTGCTTTCCAAAGGGCATGCTGATCAAGCATTTGACATTTATCGCAAGTTTCATGCGGATTTCGTCCGCACAAACGCCTTAAATTTCAACGAAGGCGCCCGTGAGCTGCGTGCGTCGTTGGAAGCTGACCTGGCCTTGGCCGAGGAACGCGCCGCCGCGAGCGAACGGGAATACAATCTCATACGTCGTGTTGTTGGCGCTCAACGTCTGATCATTCTAGCGGTGATCGCTATCGTCATCGTCGGCGCAGCGTCGCTCGTGATGCTCCGTCGATATGCACGCCGCCTTGCTGAAGCGCGCAGCAGAGCCGAATCGGCAAGCGTTGCAAAATCAGAATTTCTTGCATCTATGAGTCATGAGATTCGCACACCAATGAATGGCGTTCTCGGCATGTCCGAGCTGCTCAAGAAAACCACCCTTGATGAGAAGCAAGGGATGTTTGTCGATACAATCTATAAATCTGGGTCAGCGCTGTTGACGATCATCAATGATATTCTTGATTTTTCAAAAATCGAAGCGGGTATGATGGAATTCGACGCCGCGCCGTTCGACATGCGCATGGCGGTCGAGGATGTCGTGACGTTGCTTAGCAGCGGCGCCCGGGAAAAGGGCATCGAACTTGTTGTCAGGTGCCACCCGAATGTCCCACGCTTCGTGATCGGTGACGCGGGCCGCATCCGTCAAGCCGTTACAAACCTTGTCGGGAACGCAATCAAGTTTACCCAGGAAGGGTATGTGATACTTGACGTTACGTCCGCCCCCCCGACTGACACAGCAAATATCCGGATTTCTGTTGAAGACACGGGTATCGGCATTCCTCCCGAAAAACTGGAAACAGTCTTTGACGAATTCACGCAGGCGGAGAGCTCCACAACGCGAAAATATGGCGGCACCGGTCTCGGTCTCAGCATCACACGTCGCTTGATCGAAGCAATGGGCGGTATGATCGACGCTGACTCTGTCCACGGCAAGGGCTCGACATTTTATATTACGATAGAGCTGCCCGTCGCTGAAGATGCACCGGAAAATGCGGAATCAACCGAGATTGATTTGAAGCAAAACAAAATTCTTGTTGTCGATGACCTCGATGTGAATCGCAGTATTTTTGGAGAGTTGCTCACCTGCTGGGGCGGCATACCCGTGCCTGTCGACAATGGGCCGAAAGCACTTGAAGAACTCAAAAGCGCAGCTTCGCGTGGCGAGCCCTATTCGATTGCTCTCCTAGATTACCACATGCCGGAAATGGACGGCGCGGAGCTCGCACGTGCGATCAAAGCCGATCCGAAAATTTCGGATGTCCAGATTATCATCTTGTCGTCCGTTGATACAGAAGGACTGGCAGCCACGTTCCGCAAGATCGGCGTAACTGAATATTTAACAAAGCCGGCGCGCGCGCAGGCTTTGATGAATTCCATCAGCCGAATGATGGTTGACAAAAATATCGAGCAGCTGAGACAGAAAGCCAGAGAGCAAGACAACGGTAAGCCTGCGCGCGACATCGCCAAAACAAATCATCGCAGCAGCGTTCTGGTTGCGGAAGATAATGCGGTCAATCGGCAGGTCATCGAAAATATGCTCGAATCCCAAAATGTCGACGTCACGCTTGTCGAAAACGGCCGTGTTGCTTACGAAGCCTACCGTAACGAATCTTTCGACATCGTATTGATGGACATCAGCATGCCAGTCATGGACGGCATCGAAGCGTTTAAGGCAATCCGTTCATTTGAAGCGGATAAGAATCGACCAGCAACACCGATTGTCGCCATCACAGCGCACGCCATGAAAGGCGATCAAGAACGTTTCATGCAGATGGGCTTCGACGATTATCTGAGCAAACCGATCAAGCAGGATGATCTCGACGCCATCGTCGAAAAATGGGGAGTAAAAAACGCCGCCCCGGGAACACAAAAGCAAGCCTGAGATATATCAACATATCCGACGGCGCGAGCCCCGGGGGCTAGCAAAGAACCTGCAGCTTGCTACAATACCCGCATGAAAATACATCTCACCCTCGCCGCCGCCCTCCTTCTCGCCGCTTGTGGAAGCGAGGAGCAAGCGCCCTCCAGCGCCGCTCCCGCCCAACCACAATCCGAAAGCGCGCCGCCAGCGGCAGCGCCGACACCTGCCGCCGCGCCAGAGGCAGCCGCTGAAACAGCCTCCCCCGTTGAATTGGGGCGCAAAGCTTTTAACGCCTGCGCTGTGTGCCATTCCGTGGATGAAGGTGGCGCCGCCCGAGTCGGGCCTAATCTTTATGGCGTTTATGGCCAGCCGGCTGCGAGCCGCGAAGGTTTCGCTTATTCCTCGGCTTTAAGCAGCGCCGGCCTTACCTGGGATGATGAAACGCTCGACGCGTTCATCGCAAACCCGGGCGCCCTGGTGCGCGGCAACCGCATGGCCTATGCGGGCCAGCGCGACGCGGAAAAGCGCGCCAATATCATCGCTTTTCTGAAGACGTTACAAGCTGACGCAAATTAAATGTCGTAACCGGGATTTTCGCGGCGGATTTTTCGGATAAGGCCAGGCCAGGCGAGATTGTCGCCAAAGCCCGTCGCAAAAGCTGGGCCGCCTTGCTGTAGAACTTTGGCGCTCATTGCCGGCGGTTCTTCAAGTGGTTCTTTCGTATCGGATTGCGCCAGAATTTGCGCGCGGCATGCTTGCTCCAGAAAATACATGCGCAAAAATGCAATGGCGCAATTGTCGCCCACAGTCAGCGTACCGTGATTGCGCAGAATCAGGAAACCGTGATTACCCATATCCGCAACAAGGCGTTCGCGTTCATCACGATCCGTCGCGATGCCTTCATAATCATGGTAGGCAATATCGTCATGAACAACCATTGCGAATTGTGAATATCGTTTCAACCCACCCTGCTGCGCTGACACGGCAACGCCATAGGGCGTATGCAGATGAAGAACAGCATGTGCATCGTCACGTGACATATGCAACGCGGAATGAATTATAAAACCCGCTGGGTTTGAAAAATAGGGCGTTTCGCCGACAATATTGCCATCAATATCAACCTTCACCAATGACGTCGCGGTCATCTCATCAAAGAAAACGCCATAAGGGTTGATCAAAAACCGCTCCTTACCGCCCTCATCGGGACAGCGCACGGAAATATGCGTGAAAATCATATCATCCCAGCCATAAAGCGCTGCAAGCCGATAGGTTGCCGCGAGATCACATCTGAGACGCCATTCCTCTTCGCCTATCTTGCCCTTCAATGACGGCAGGGTGAGCGGATCGGGAATGTCAAAGCCCGGGGATTGGCCCACAGCTTCGGCGGTCTGTGCTTGCGTATTCATGATTGTGTCTCCCTGCTGGCGGCTCTTTTTTCCCAAGCATAGGCCAACAGACGCTATCGCGCATGCATGAATTGCAGATCAGGAGTTAAAGGTCGCGGGCGAGCCGGAAACCGGAAAATTGCCAGCGCGCGGAGGGCGGAAAGAAATTTCGATAGCTGACGCGCATATGGTCAGCCGGCGTGGCGCATGATCCGCCCTTCAGGACCATCTGACCGGACATAAACTTGCCGTTATATTCGCCAATCGGACCCGATGGCGGCGCATAGCCGGGATATGCAACGTAAGGGCTCGCCGTCCATTCCCAGATATCACCGAAAAGCTGGAGCAAACGGTCGCCGCCCGCGCCCGCACCGGGGGCCATCGGAGCGCCATCTTCAAGGAACCGGCCCTTAAGCGGGAATAGCGATGCTGCCGCCTCCCATTCAAACTCCGTCGGCAGACGCGCGCCAGCCCAGGACGCATAGGCAGCAGCTTCGTAATAACTGACATGGCAAACCGGCGCCTGCAGATTGAGCGATCGTTCGCCAAACACTGTATATTCGCGCCATGTGTATTGCGCCTTGCGCCAGTATATCGGCGCCTGCCAGTTTTCACTTTTTATGGCTTCCCAGGCATCTGCAAGCCAATGGGTCGGATTTTCATAACCGCCATCTTCGATGAATTCGAGATAGTCAGCATTTGTCACTGGCCGGCACGCCAGCTCAAAGGGGTGAAGATAAACCTTGTGCCGCGGGCCTTCATTATCAAAAGCAAAGCCCTCACCGTTCCAGCCGATCTCGCACAAGCCGCCTTCCATTCTTTCCCAATGCACGGGCGCCGCCGCTAAATCTTCATCAGGCGACGGGTCATCATATAAAGCTGGCGACAACGGGTTTTGAAAAAGCGCATGCTTCAGATCCGTCAGCAATAGCTCTTGATGCTGCTGCTCATGGGCAAAGCCAAGCGCCATCAAGGGCGCAATTTCGTCAATCAACTGGTCGCTTGTTTCGCTGATGAATTTTTCAATAGCGCTGTCCACATGATTGCGAAAAGCCAGAATTTCCTCAGCGGTCGGTCGCGACAACAGTCCACGTTCGGGACGCGGATGCATTTTACCGACCTGATTATAATAGGAATTAAAAAGATAACCGAATTTCGGATGAAACGTCTTATACTCCGGCGCATGAACATTGAGGATAAAGGTTTCAAAAAACCAGCTGGTATGGGCCAGATTCCACTTCACCGGGCTTGCTTCCGGCATTGATTGCAGCATCCAGTCTTCCGGCGTCAGCGGCGCCGCGAGGCGTTCACTATCGCCGCGCACCTTTTTAAATTTGGTGATGAGCGCGGAGCGGTCGGTCAAAATCGGAGAATCAAACGCCATATCAGTCAGCGCATTCCTTTCTTGCGCGCGCCCGCCTATCATACCAACCAACGCGTAAAAGCCAACCGCGGCGAGAGGCCCTATGGCGCACCAAAAACTGGCATTTCTGGCCGGCGACAGACCTGAAGCAGTGGCGGCCCACAAAGAACTCACCGCGCGCTATGGCGCGTGCTCGCCGAATGACGCAGACGTGATCGTCGCCATCGGCGGCGACGGCTTTATGCTGGAAACATTGCGCGCCCATATGGGCGGCGACAAACCGATTTATGGCGTTAATTGCGGCACGGTCGGTTTTTTGATGAACCCCCATGACATAGACGGACTGGCAGAGAAAATCGCCGACGCTGAGGCAGCCATCATTCACCCGTTGACGATGACCGCAACGACGATCGACGGACGGACCGAAACCGCCAAAGCGATCAATGAGATTTCATTGTTCCGCCAGACGCGGCAAAGCGCGCGCGTGAAAATTATCGTGAATGGCAAGGTCAGGATGGAATCGCTGATTTGCGACGGCGTTCTGTTGTCAACGCCTGCAGGCTCGACAGCCTATAATTTATCCGCCCATGGGCCCATCCTGCCAATCAATGCACAGCTATTGGCGTTGACCCCGATCAGCGCTTTCCGGCCGCGCCGCTGGCAGGGCGCGCTTGTCCCTCATGACGCAATTGTCACGTTTGAAGCCGAACATCCCGAACGCCGGCCGGTTTCCGCCGTGGCCGACAATTACGAAGTGCGAGACGCTGTCTCCGTCACCGCCGAAGAAGACCGCTCGATATCTATGACACTTCTATTCGACCGGGGTCATTCGCTGGACGAACGTATATTGCGCGAGCAATTCGATTATTAGATTGTTATCCGGGCCTGAATGTTAGACTTTTAACCGTTCAAAGCCGCCTGGCGGCTGGTCAGGAGCCGGTCGATGTCGTCCGCCACCGCAGGCGGATCAGCCGATTCAACGATCAGTTTTGCGGCGCTGCCGCCTCTGGCGCCGCAGAGCCAGTGAAAGTTCACAAATACTTTACGTTTTTTGGTGAATCGCCACATTGTCCCTTCTGAATGTCAGCCAGAGCGTCTGCCCCATAAAACCTATTCAGCGAGAATTAACCCGCGCCTAGGAAGATGGACGAACTCTAAGAATGGGGGCTTTGGCCGTTTGGCTGACGGAGGGAATACGGATGGGCGCTCAGGCAGTTCGACTTTCTAATGTCGACATAGATAATGCCTTAAATAACAAGGAATTCGAGGTCCTTTTTCAACCGATCTTTGACCTCGGTAATGGCGCCCTTGCGCGCGTTGAAACCTTTGTTCGCTGGCGCCACCCGTCACTGGGCGTCTTGCCGCCGGGCGCGTTTATCTCATTTTTCGAAACCCAGGGCCGAATGAGCGAGCTCACGCGCTACGTATTGGCGGGCGCGCTCAATGCCTATTCCGACTGGCGAGGCCCCTATGCCCCAGGATTTTCGATTAATCTCGCACTCAGCGATCTGAGCGACGATGCTTTCACAACGCATTTCGCCAAAGTGCTACGGGACCGCGACTTTTCACCGGATCTGGTGACGCTGGAATGCCCGATGCCGCCGGTCGATCTCGATCTGAATACCGCTTCCGCCTATTTTGCCCGGCTGAATGAAACCGGCGCCCGCCTCGCCATAGAGGTTCGCGGGCGAGCCAATGACCTTCTGCGCAATATTGACCCTTTTCCATTCGATGAGATCAAAACCGGCGGTTCTGCAATCTTGCGTTTTGCCCGAACCGTACGCGGCCCGGGCCTGAGCGCCATTGCCGACCTTCTGGAAATTGCCAGCAGAGCGAATGCGGCCATCACCGCCGTTGGTGTGGAGGATCAGGCCTCTCTCGCGGCGTTGCGTGGGCTCGGTTTTACCGCCGCGCAAGGCAATCATCTCGCCAAAGTCGGCGACCTGAGTGATTTTCGCCCTGGCAGGGTCAATGAAGTGCGAAAATTATTGGAACTCGAGCCGCTCGATGCAGAAAGCCTGACCGCACTATTCCGCACCGAGGCGCCATCGCCGTCGGCTGCTGACTCCGGCTCGGAAACAGACTCCGGTGAAGCGACCGCAAAGAGTGTGGAAATTGTTGATAATCTGAACAAGCGTATCGCAACCACTACTGATGCAATGAAAAAAGAGGTTGAGGCGCCTGCAACCGGGATCAAAGAAGCAGGCGCTCCCTCAGATGACGCCAAAAAAGCCAAGGCGCGCGAAAAAGCAAAGGCACTGGCGCTCGCCAAGCGCGCCAAAGCGCGCGACGTGCGAAAGGCTGCTGCAATAGAACGCGCCAAGGCAAAAATGGCGCATGCCAAGCGGAAAGCCGAGGACGCAAAGCAAACAAATCCTCCGTCTGAAAACGCATTTCCGTCAGCGCGAGCGCCGCGTGATTTGCAGGAGCAGTTGAACAAGGAATTTGCGGCCGGCAGCGACACTGCAACGCCCGAACCGGAATCCGTCGAATTGGAAGCCGCAGAGAAATCCAAAACCTCTGAAAAACTTGCCGCACCACAAACACCAGCGCCTGGCGCAGCTTCATCAGAACCCGGCGCCCTTGAGGCTGCCGCCGATGCTGCGCCAATCAATGAAGAAAAACCAACGCTTTCGGAAACCGTTGCATCCAAACCGAGTGATGCAGGACCCGCAGCATGGGACCCACCGGTCCCTGACGCTGCCGTCAAACCACCAGTCAAAGAAGAAAAACCTTCGGTCGCGGAAATTCAATCAGCGTCCGCTGCAAAGAAACCCGACGCATCAGAACCTGCGGCGCCTGATCGCACGCTCGACTTACCACCCGTCGTAAAAGAAAAAACAGCGACCGCCAAAGATACCAGCGACAAAAACAAATCCAAACCGTCGGCGACAAAACCCAAAGACGCAAAACCTGCAGAGCCTCCAGCGAGCGCCAGCGATCCAGAGAGCCACAAGAAAACGGCCGGGAAAACTGAAGATCCGGCAGCAACAACCGACGCATCCAAGGCTGCGCCTGTCCCTCCGCCGGACGCAGCCGACGCCAAAGACCCGCTGGATAAGATTTCGATGTCTGTTGGCGCCGCGCGCGCCTATTTTCGACCAGGTATCCGGGTCGGCAACCCGGCTCTCCGCGACGATGAACCGACGCCGGCGCCTTCGCCGCAACGACGGCCCGAACCTCCGACGGCGCTCGAAGCATATATGGCAGATGCGCCGACAGTCGAAGCTGATGAGGACGCAATTCCCGCAGGGACCGAGCCAAGCGAGATCGATGCTGTGCTACCCGCAGGAAAGTTGACGGATCTGATGTCCGCCCCTCTCCCACAGGGTGATCTTGTTGATGTGCTGGACAAAGAAGCCACAAAACCAAAGCTGCGTAAAAAGCGCCACAAGAACTTCCTTACGCGTAAATATCAAATGATGCCGACGCATTTCTGGCCAAAGGGCTGGAAGCGAAAAAAATCGCGCCGCGCCGCGGTGGTTGAAAAACCCACGCCCCATTCCGCAACCGACGCGGTCGCTGAAGATTGAATGTAACGGCGATCGGCGCGCGAAACATTTCACTTTACACGATGGATCAATTTCTCTGATGCTCATGCTGTCGGCAATGCTGGCGCGGTTCAGTAATAAACTGCCACATAGTTTTCGCGCGGCGCCTAACTGGCGGTTGCGGGATCGCCAAAAAAAGCACGATACGCAGCCCGAAACTCTGCGGGATCGTCCGCGAGGCCGCCAAAGGCGAGCCCCTCAAGAAGATGGTTTGCATCGGTATCAGCCAGCTTTCCTGAAACACTGCGACCGAGACTACGTAGCTCTGATCGTGCGCTGGCAAGGCCATAGGCCGATGCAGCACGCAGAACCAATACGCTTTGATCACGACTAAGTTGCTCATCGATCTCTGTTGGGAGCGCCGCCGCCAATCTAAAGGCATCGCCGGCCAACACCCATTGCTGCTGAGACCAATAGACTTCACCGCTGAGCTTGGCGCCCTCCGTGCTCGTGTCATTTTTTAAAAGCGTCAACGCAGCTAATTGGTCGCCGGTGCCGATTAAGGCCCTCGCCTCTAGCCAGCGGCGTTGATCATTGACCGCCGCTGGTAATCGCGCCAAGCGCGTTGAACGCAAAACCTGTAACGCCATAACCGGCTTGTCGTCAGTAAGATAAAGTCGGGCCAAATCAGCCGCAACACGCGATCGATCCGCACCGCGCAGGCGCTCAAACGTTTGATGGTGCAGCAACTCCGCCGCCTGCGCCACGAGATCAAGAGCGACGAGCTTTTCGGCGACACTGCGAATAAGATCGTCGCCTTCCCGCCCTGGCGGCGCCAGGTCTACATTTTCATAAAAAACCTGTGCAGCGTCGAGCGGCGAGAGCGCCCCTCGCTCCAGCAATGTTGCAAGACCATCACGCATTTGTTGCACCGCAACGGCGCTGGCGTCTGAACCCTGAAAACGGTCCGCAATTTGCCTGCGCAACAGATAGGCTGCGCCCACATCATCCGCCGCCTCATACATCGCGGCGCCAAACGCAAGCGCGCACCGCTCGAACGCCCCGCCTTGCCAGGTCAGCATCAATGCATCGGTTCGACTTGCCGCCTGATCGGGACCCAATGTGCCATGGTTGAAACCATCTTCCAGCAATTCAACCGCCGCCATGTTAGCGAAGGGTGCAGGCCCGGAACGAACCAGCTGCTGCAAAACCTCACGCGCAGGATCAGTGCGTTGGTTCACCAACATCAATTGCGCTTCCAGCAACGCGCGCTGGGCACGTTGATTATTATTGAGCGGCGAACGCTGTAAGCCATCTAGCGCTTCGCGCGCAACGACATATTCCTCGAGCGCCATCGCAGTTTCCGCTTTCGCAAGGAAAAATGCGGCCGTGCCTTCTTCAAACGACAGGACGCCTGCAGGCGCCCCAATAAGATCGACGGCGGCGTCTTTATAAGCGCCTCGCCTGGCATTCGCGATACCGCGCCAACGACGTGCTTCGGTATCCTCACGCAAAACATCGGCGCCAAGAATTTCAACAGCTTCCTCGAACCGACCCATCTTGAAGCTGGAAATTCCGCTTAACAGTGCAAAGTCTGGATATTCATGCGCGCCCTCCAACTCATCAATGGCTGACAGGGCCTCAGCATGAAGGTCGTGGGCAATATAAAGCGTTGCCAAAAGAAGCGTGGCATCCAGGTGATTTTCCGGCGACGCAACCGCGCGCCCGGTCTGCAAGCGTTCCTCGACGGACAAGAAGCCGCGTGACCGCACCTGAGCGCGGAGCGTTTCTAGTTCAATCCGAAAATTTCGGGATAGTCGGCCCATAACGAGCGTTTCCTGGCTCAGCCCAGATGTTTCTTCTGAAAAAGGCAGCTCACCCTGAAGTACGCCAAGTTGGACCGGCTCGACATCAATTGTGGGCGCCAATCGGCGCGGTGCGAGCCTTGGCGTGGGCGCCGCGAGGGCTTCGGACACACGATGTGTTGTTGCGGTCTCAACTGGCGCCGTTTCAGACGCCCGGGCGGAAATACCCGTCGCAAAACACAAGCCCGCAATGACGGAGATCGATGAGCGACCCAAGAGGCGCATCACTGAACACCGCCTGCGGATGCTGAGTTTTGTTCGCCAACGCCATTGCGTTCAGCGAGAAGCGTCGTCAGCCTACGCGCATTATCCGGGTCCATTTCAGCCAGAACGCCTGAAAGGGCCTGCGTGCGCATACCGGCCGCGATCGGCACAAGAATGCTTTCGTCGAGCGCGTTAAAGATGATCGCAGCGTCTTTCGGCTTCATCCGCTCATAGGCGCTAACGATGGAAGCGATTTCCTCGTTGTCATCTGCATCTTTTTCCTCACGCAAAGTCGCCAGGGCGATACGTTCAGCTTCGAAAGCGGCGATCTTCTCGTCAAGGCGCTTTTCTGCGGCGATAATGACTGCTTCACGGGCCGACAATTCATTTGCGCGGTGCTCAAGAGATGCGCGGCGCGCCGCAAGGTTTTCAAGGAAGCGCCGTTCTACTTCACCAGGCGAAGTCGGCGGTGGCGGCGCATCTCGCAGCGCCATTGCATCACTGTCTGTCGATGTTTTCGCGGCGACATCGATCAGCGCGCCAGTTTGCGCCTCAACCTCGCTGAAACCAATCCAGACGTTAGCGAGTTTGAGCCCAGCAAACACCGCCAGCGCCAACATAATAACGGGAAATATTCGCGTACGCTCGGCAGCCTTCATGACGCCCGCCTTTGCCCATTGGCGGCGCGTTGGAGACCAATGGCGCGCACTTCATTGACAGCGCCCTCGATCCGGCAGGCAATATTGTCGCCGGCATTCACCATCACTGACAGTTCGTCGATCAGGGAATTGGCGCCAACTGCTGCTTGTGTGAGCTCCTGATTGACGGTTGCACTGTTAGTGTGAATGAGTGCGAGGTTTTTCTCGGCGCGCCGGCTTGCATCGTCAAATTGAGAAATAAGCGTCAACAACTCTTCCTGGCCGCCGCGCAGAGTCCGCAATCGCCGGCTCAGCACATAGCAATACCCGCATGTGGAAATCAGCAATGCGATGACGATCGTTTCTATGATCAATTCGACGTTCACGCCGCTTCCTCAGTTTCTTTTGTGACCTTTTCGGCGCCGCCAATGAGGCGCACAGCGATATTTTCGCCGGCCCGACCAACCGCGCCGTGTGCAACAACTGTTTTGCCTGCTCGGATTTCCGCTATAGTTTTTGTTCCGGCGTTGAAACTAATGGTTTGACCCGGCGTTAGATCAGCGATCTCTCCGAGCGCCATATCCCGTTCAGCGAGCACAACTTTTAGATCAAGCGTCGCAGCGTTTAATTCCGCCGCCAAGTGATCGTGCCAGACCGCCTCACTCTCGTTCGCCTCGCCAATGAATTCACGCAATAAAAGTTTGTAAACCGGTTCCAGCGTTGCATGCGGCATCAAGATCGCAACCCGCCCGCCGCGATCTTCCATATCAACGCGAAATTTGGCGAGAGAACAAACATTTGCTTCCTGCGCAATCGCAGCAAAGCGCGGCGTCGTTTCAATGCGGTCCAGGATGAAATTCGCGTCCGCAACAGGCGCAAAAGCAGCGCTAAGATCGTCGATCAACTGGGTCATCACCCGTTCGATCAGGGCGAGTTCTATCTGCGTAAAATCTCGATCTTCAATGGCCAATACACCACCGCTGCGCCGACCGCCCAGCAAAAGATCCACAACCGAATAGACGAGCTGCGAATCTACTGCGATCAGACAGTAATTATCCAGCGTCGGCGACTTTACTACACCAACAATTGAAGGTCCGGAAATCGAGTGGATGAAGTCGCCAAACCGTGTCGAACTGATGTCGTCCAGCGTCACCTCAACATTGTCATTTGTGAGTTGGCGCAAATTGGTGGTCATCAAACGCGCGGTTCTGTCAAATATGACCTCAAGCATCGGCAACCGACGATGAGAAACCAGCGCTGAATTGATCAATACCCGCAATCCGGACCGGTCATCACCTTTCTGCGATGACAAATCGAAACCAAGAATATCAGAGATGTCCCCGGAATTAAGATCATCGGCCCACTGCACCTCTTCGGCAGATCGTATTTCAGGAATAATCTCTTCGTTTGTTGAATTGGGCATTAGGGCCTACTGAATTACTATTTCTTCGATAACGACATCGCCGACATGTTCCGGTGCAATTACGATATTGATCCGGCGCACCATCTCGCGCTTAACGCGCGCCATTCCTTCGGAACCCTGGAAATCCTCAGGACGCAGTTCACGCATGAAAAATGTAAGCCGTTCCAAAACGGCTGGACGCGCCGCATTGATCGTCATGGCGATTTCCTTGACGTCTTCTTCGTTGAGAACAATGGACGCGCGCATTTTCAAATAAGCCGTACGCCCGTTGAGGTCCGGTGAAAGGTCCACAAGAAATTCAGGCAGCGTGAAATACGCTGTCTCAATGCCGCTTTCTGATTTTCGATATTCGAGCGCCGCGAGTGCTGAACGATTGCTGACGGTGTTGAGCCATATGCCGGCGCCGAGCGCCACCAACATGACCGGCACAAACAGACTCAAGACAATATACTTGCCGGGCGTGTGCACACGCACCCCGCCATGCAAACCCATCGAGAGCGCAGTTTCTCGCGCCATGTCACGCCGTCCGTTTCACGTCAGCTTCAATACGATCTCCATAGAGCGCCAAACACGGTTAAAAGACCGTTGCTGTGGCGGTTTTTGCCCGGCAATTTTTTCCCTTTGCCTGGTCCAATATAGCATAAGTCATTGTTTTTATTTGGCTTAATGCTGGCACGTCGATTGCGTTAACAAATCGACGCAAAGGCCTCCCTCATGCGTCAGTCAATGGAAGTGAGCATGGAAAACGCCATAACAGCCGGTTTGTCCCGCCAAATTGTCCTGGCGCGCGCCCTCGACGTCGCCGCGAATAATATCGCGAACCAGACAACGGCAGGCTTCAAAGCCGAGCGGGTTAATTTCCGTGAATATGTCTCGCTCATCGAAACACCCCGTGGCGGCGATCCGACTGTTTCGCTCGTTTATGATCCCGATTCATATACGGATTTTTCAGCGGGCGGACTTGAGACCACCTATGCGCCGTTCGACTTTGCGATTGACGGGGATGGCTTTTTCGCCGTTCAGACCGATACCGGTATCCGGTATACACGGGACGGACATTTTGGCCTTAACGATTTTGGTGAATTGGTAAACCGTGATGGCGCGCAAATCCTTGATGAAAGCGGATCAGCAATATTGATCGACCCGGAAGAGGGGCCAATCCTTCTTTCGCGCGAAGGCGAGTTGCAGCAATCCGGTCGTCCTGTCGCCAAGCTTGGTGTTTTCCAGGTTGAAGACATCCGGTCTTTACGAAAAATCGGAACGAATTTGTTTGCCGCCGAGATCGAAGAGCTGACCCCTGCAAATGCAGTCATTCGCCAGGGATTTATAGAGATCTCGAATGTAGCGCCGGTCACCGCCATGACCGAAATGATCGAAATCCTGCGCGCCTATGAGAGCGCCGCAAAAGTTATTGAGACATCCAGCGACCTCGCCCGCAACGCCGTGCGAACTCTTACGCAACAATCCTAAATGACGGAGCAATAACCCATGAGCGCATTAAATACCGCCGCCACCGGCATGCTGGCCCAGCAGCGCAATGTGGAGGTTATCTCCAACAACATCGCGAACCTGAATACGGTGGGCTATAAACGTCAGCGCGCCGAGTTTCAGGATCTTTTGTATCAAACCCTGGAACGTCCAGGCGCCATTTCATCGGAAACCGGCACAGCCGTCCCAAACGGCGTGCAGATTGGCACTGGCGTCAAAACCGGTTCGGTCTATCGGATCATTGAACAGGGCAGTGTCACCGCAACGGGCAATGATCTCGACCTGGCGATTTCCGGACGCGGCTTGTTCCGGATTGTGTTGCCCGATGGGAGCGACGCTTATTCGCGCGCCGGCAATCTCGCGATCTCCGGCGAAGGCGGGATTGTCACCGAGGATGGTCATGAAGTCTCGCCAGGAATCACCATTCCCGATGATGCGATCGATATCTCTATTTCCGAAGACGGCATTGTCGAAGCGCGTATTGCCGGGCAGCAAAATTTGCAGCAACTCGGTCAGCTCGAACTCGCCACATTCTTTAACGAGTCCGGGCTTGAAGCGATCGGCAACAATTTGCTTCTCGAGACAGCCGCGTCCGGCGAGCCGACCATCGGCAACCCGGGCGACACAGGCTTTGGCGCCATTCTGCAAGGCTTCATCGAAACATCAAACGTTGATCCGGTGCAGGAAATCACCGCGTTGATCGCTGCCCAGCGCGCCTATGAAATGAATGCGCGGGTGATCGAAACCTCCGATCAGATGCTCGCGACAAACGCAAATCTACGAAGCTAGAAAATCAGTAAAGTGACACGAACATGATGCAGCATCCAATATCGAGACATTCTGAAAAGCGCACCAGTGCGCCGGGGTTTATCGGCTATTTACTCGTCGTCATGTGGTTTTTGCTGACCGTTATGACCGCAAATGCAGCGCGCGCGCAGGAGCCTGTTCAACCCATTGTCCTTACAGCAACAGATATCCTGCCTCATATCGAACAAGCGCTGGCCGAAAAAGGCATGGCGCAAGGCGCTGAGATTGTTCTCAAGGATCCACAACAGAAATTTGCAACCACCGGCGATATAGCCATCGCCTTTGTCAGCTATAATGAACGTTCGGGGCGGTTCGTGATCCGATTGCAGGGCGCGCCGGCTGCCATTACAGGCTTTGCCCAAACCACCGAAATTTTTCCAGTTCTAGCTCACCCGATTGATCGCGGCGGCATTATCCAGGAAACGGATATCATCTTCGTTGAAACGGCTGGTGCGCGCACCAGCCAATTCGTCCGCAACGCCGATGATCTGATCGGCATGAAAGCGCGTCGCCCGATACGGGCGCAAACGCCGCTGCGCGCATCTGATATCGAAACGCCGGTATTGATTAAGAAAGGTGCGCTTGTGACGCTCACCTACGGCGTCAAAGGGCTGCGCTTGTCGCATCAGGGCGTGGCGCTCGGCGCCGGCGGCGCCGGTGATGTCATCACCGTACGCAATGTTCAAAGCGACCGCGTTCTGAAGGCCGTTGTTGACGGCGAAAATATCGCCCGCGTTGCTTCGCCGCGCCCGCTGCATACGACACTGGAAGGCTGATCCATGAATCTCCTGATGCGCATTCTTCTTATCACCGCCCTTGTCTCCGCGTCCGCTTGCTCCTCGTTTGGCCGCATCAAGGATATCGGCCAGGCGCCCGATATGGCGCCAACAGAAAACCCCGCCGCGCTTTATGGCGGGCGAGAAGTAGCATTGCCGATGCCCGCAACCTATGAGCAGCCTCGCCAGTCAAATTCTCTGTGGCGTCCCGGCGCACGGGCTTTTTTCAAGGACCAAAGGGCGCGACGTCGCGGGGATATCGTGACGATTGTTATCGACATTGATGACCGCGCGCGCCTCGACAACAAGTCCGAACGCACCAGAACGAACGCCGAAGCAGCGGATGTTCCCGCCTTTGGCGGCTTCGAACAATCATTGACAAATCTTCTGCCAACCGGCGCGAGCCCCTCGCCGCTTGTCGATCTGTCGTCGCAATCGACAACACGCGGCGAAGGCAGCGTTGACAGGCGCGAAGATGTGGAACTGACGATCGCCGCAATCGTCACACAGGTCCTGCCCAATGGTAATCTTGTGGTCGCCGGCAAGCAGGAAGTGCGCGTCAATTTTGAACTGCGTGAGCTGACGGTCACTGGCATTATCCGGCCTGAAGACATTTCAAACGCTAACCGCATCAATCACACGCAGATCGCCGAAGCGCGCATCTCCTATGGCGGGCGCGGACAGCTGACGGATGTGCAGCAGGCGCGCTACGGCCAACAGCTTTACGATATTCTGTTTCCGTTCTAGGGGTTTATTGCCTGCATAGGGCCAGAAGCAGACATATGACTGCAAAACTGACCGGAAAAGCATTTATCAGGCGAACCCTCGTCGCTCCGCCGCAGGTTTAGGTTTATTGGTCACTGGTCTTCTATGCCCTGCCCCTCGCCCCTGCTATGGATAAACCCGAGACGGACAAAGGAAGAGACGTTATGTCTGTCTATCAAGCAACGTGATGCAAGGATAGAACACCATGACTGACCTTAGCGACGAGATGCGCGACAAACTCGATGCGGCGACGTTCCGTCGGCTGCTCTCTCATCTCGACAAACATAAAGAAGTTCAAAATATCGATCTGATGATCCTCGCCGACTTTTGCCGCAACTGCCTCGCAAACTGGCGGGGCGAAGCGGCGGCTGAACACGGCGTCGAGATGACGAAAGACGAAGCACGAACGCGCATTTACGGCATGCCGTATGTAGAATGGAAAGAAAAATACCAAACCCCGGCGACGCCAGAGCAAATGGCTGCGTTTGAAGACAGGCGAGCGAAGAAATAAAGCAGGCTATTGCTCGGCCGCCCGAGGCATGTCGTCAATCAGGAAAATAGCGGCGCAAGCGTTGCGAGCGCACTCGACGTCTCTTCCCGATCTGCGGTTTCGCTTGCATCACCGAGCCCCCAGTCATTATTCGGGCCCAAATACTGAACAATTACCCCGTCGCGACGGGATAACGCAAAGACATTGCGGTAATAAAGGCCGTAGCGTGCGCGCGGCTGTGGCGCCATCCAGTTGATCTGTCCGCGGACGGGCATAAGATTCTCGTCGCCCCAAAGGCTTTTGGCGCCATAGCCGGTACAATTGACAATAACAGTTTCCGGCAAAGCGAGGATTGCAGCACGATCCGGAAAATCACGGCGAACCATTCGCCCGCCGCGTAATAAAAAATCCCGCGTCAGCCGGCTCATATAGCTCGCAACATTGAAAGTCATGCTCTGCCAGCTACGGGCGCGCGCGACCGGAAAAGGATGCGTGTTAGCAGTGAGTGTCGACAAAGGCGGAACCATGTTGCGCACCAAACCATCGAGATGAAGATAGTCGTGTTCCGCAGGCGTTCGCGATGAATTTAATCCGCTGGAAAGCGCATATTGAGGCAGATATTCCACCGGCTCGCCGACCGCGCCGACAAAATGCTGGTGGGTTGCGTAAGAGGCGCGCGCCCATCCCTGCCAACGACCTTCGAAATTGCTCTCAACAGATCCGGCAAGACCAATACGACTGCTCGGCGACCAGACGCCTGTCGCCCGCGCTGATCGCGTCTCCGCCGGGAATTCTTTCGCATAGATCGTCACGGCGACGCCACTCTCGGCAAGCCGAAGAGCGGTTGTCAGCCCCATAACACCGGCGCCGACCACGGCGACACGCTGCGCTCCATCGGTCAGGGCGAGCGCCGCAGCTTCTGCAGCGCATCCCCAGGAGAGCGACCAGCCTGATCCGCCATGACCGTAATTATGGACGATCAACTTGTCGTTGATCGTTTCCGCCTCAAGTCGCGGTCCGGCGGTTCGAAAAGGGCGCGTGCAGACCGTTACGCGCACGACATCTGCAGGCGAAAGATTTAACGGCGCGAGCGGCGCCGACTGCGCAAAATTCGGACGAACGGCGGCGCCGGTTAAAGAGCAGCCGGAGACAAGAGCGCTAGCGCCCGCAGTTACAAATTGCCGCCGATCAAACCTCATTGTTTCCTCCGCCTACGCCCCCTCACCGGTCACACGTTGCGCCAGCGAGGCGCTCATGAACTTGTCCAGATCGCCGTCGAGCACTTTGTCTGGATCGGAACTTTCAACCTGCGTGCGCAAATCTTTCACCATCTGATAGGGCTGCAACACATAGGACCGAATCTGATGCCCCCAGCCAATATCAGATTTACCGGCTTCAGTGGCGGCGGCGGCTTCTTCGCGTTTTTGCAATTCCGCTTCATAGAGCCGCGCGCGCAGCATGGTCCATGCAGTGGCGCGGTTTTTATGTTGCGAACGTTCATTTTGACACTGCACGACAAATCCAGTCGGTAGGTGCGTAATGCGCACTGCTGAATCAGTTGTGTTGACGTGCTGGCCGCCAGCGCCTGATGCGCGAAACGTATCAATGCGGCAATCGCTTTCGTTGATATCGATTTCGATATTGTCGTCGACCACTGGATATATCCAGGCGGACGCAAATGACGTGTGGCGGCGGGCATTTGAATCGAATGGCGAAATGCGCACCAGACGGTGAACGCCGGATTCGGTCTTTAACCAGCCATAGGCATTGTGGCCTTTGACCTGGATGGTTGCGGATTTGATCCCCGCCTCGTCACCCGCCTGTTCTTCGATGATATCGACTTTATAGCCGCGCTGCTGCGCCCAGCGCACATACATGCGCAATAGCATCGCCGCCCAATCGTTGGATTCCGTGCCGCCGGCGCCCGGATGGATTTCGACAAAACAATCATTGCTGTCGGCTTCGCCCGATAAAAGCGCCTCGATTTCGGCTTTGGCGGCGCGATCACGCAGCGCTGTTATCATCTCCTGCGTTTCATCAAGGCTAGCTTCGTCGCGTTCTTCGGCGGCAAGTTCCGCTAGTTCAACGAGTTCTTCCAGCTCTTGCGCGGTCCCACCAATGGCGTTCATCTGCGCCTCGAGCGCATTGCGCTTTTGCATCAGCGCCTGCGCCGCGCCTGGGTCATCCCAAAGTTTCGGGTCTTCCGCGCGGGCGTTTAATTCGTCGAGTTCTCTTTGCGCTTTATCCCAGTCAAAGACGCCTCCTCAGCAGTTCCAACGACTGCTTGGTCTCATTGACGATCGCTTCCATCTCGGCGCGCATACAATATCTCCTGCGAGATCAGCGGCCTCAATGGCCGCCAACATTGAAACTGTTATGGGAATGGCCGGCTGGCTAGTAAAGACCGTTGAGATTGTCTTCGTTCTCTTCTTCCACCGGCGCTGCGCTCAACGGATCCAGGAACAAATCTTCCCGCGAGGGATCACCGCCAATAACATCGTCGGCTTTGAACGCCTCAAGGATGACATTTCTGTCGCCCGCCGCGGCCGGGCGGCCGGTTTTGGCATTAACGCGAACAAGCCGGATGCCCGACGGGACACGAAATGGCGTGCCAGGCAAATCCTTCAGCGCCTCTACCATAAAATCCGCAAAGATCGGGGCGGCAACCTTGCCGCCGGCTTCACCTTGACCAAGCGTCTGCGGCATATCAAAGCCGACATAGACGCCCGCAGCCAAATCCGGCGCAAAACCCACAAACCAGGCATCCTTATAATCGTTTGTCGTACCAGTTTTTCCCGCCAGCGGCTTATTGCTGACCCGACGAACCGCGGAGCCTGTCCCGCGCACAACAACACCTTCAAGAATCGACGTAATCTGATAAGCAGTACGCGGATCAACGACCTGCTCACGCAGATCAGCAAGCTGTGGTTCGGGCTGGCCCAACCATTGCGACGGATTGCACGTCAAACATACGCGCTCGTCGCGTTTATAAATGGTTTTGCCAGTGCGATCCTGGATCCTGTCAATCACCACCGGCTCCACGCGTTTGCCGCCATTCACGAATATTGAATAGGCCGCCGTAATGCGCATCAATGTGGTTTCTCCCGCCCCAAGGGAAATCGCGAGCTCTCGCGGTAATTTGTCAGAAAGATGGAAACGTTCCACATAATCCATGATGCGCCCGATGCCGAGATCCTGCGCAAGCCGTGCGGTCATCGCGTTTCGCGACTGCTCAACCCCCAGACGAAGCGTGCTGTTGCCGTACCAACGCCCCTCAATGTAGTTGCCGGGCTTGTACCAGCTGTCGATGCCTGGCGCGACAAACGGCGCATCGAGTACGGTCGACGCCGGTGTATATCCACTATCAAGCGCAACAGAATAGACGAAGGGTTTGAATGTTGAACCGGGCTGACGCTCCGCCTGTATAGCGCGGTTAAATTCTGAAAGCCGGAATGAAAAACCACCGACCATCGCCAGCACGCGGCCTGTATGAGGATCAATCGCGATCAGGCCGCCATTCACCGCCGGTACTTGCCGCAACGCATAGACGCCCTCGAGCTCAACTGGTTCGCCAGTAACAGCTTCTTCGACGCCATCTTCTCCAATTGTGGGCAGCTTTACGGCCTGCTCAACATAAATGACATCGCCCGGGTTCAGCGCCGACGTCACCGACGTTAATTCTTCACCCAGATCATTGGCCGAAATATATTCGCGCGCCCACGCCATTTGTTCGAGTGCGATAAGGCCTTCGGTTCCGTCGGCAAAGCCGATGAGCGCCGCCGCGTCACTAACAGACAGCACTACCGCCGGGCGCCACGGCGCCAGATCATCAGACAGTGTGCGATTGTCGAAGAGCCCTTTTATATCCTCAGAAAATGTCTCCGCCCAATCTTCAGCGATTTCAACGGTGCCCAGCGGCCCGCGCCACCCATGACGCTGATCATATTCCACCAGCCACCGACGCAAGGCATTGCCGGCCGCCAATTGCAGCCGTGGATCAACGGATGTCCTGACCGCCAGGCCACCGTCATAAAGCGCTTCGACGCCATACAGACTGACGATTTGCTTGCGCACCTCTTCGGCAAAATACTCCATGGTCCAATCACGGGCGCCAAGCGGCGGCGCTATGGAGGCGCCGAGCGGGCGGGCGCGCGCTTCATCGGCCTCTTCCTGTGTTATGTGTTCGTCATCTAACAGCCGCCCAATTACCCAGTCGCGCCGCTCTAACGAGCGGTCCTCATTAATGATCGGATGGTAGTTACTCGGCCCTTTGGTGATCGCCGCCAAGTAGCCCGCCTCGTTAATCGTCAGCTCACTGAGGGGTTTGTCAAAATAATTGAGTGCAGCCGCCGCAACACCATAGGAACGGTTGCCGAGATAAATCTCATTGAGGTAAAGTTCAAGAATATGGTCTTTTGTAAACGCTCTCTCCATTTTCCGAGCGATCAGCATCTCTTTCACTTTGCGCTCGATTTTTTGCTCGCTTGAAAGAAGGAAGTTTTTGGCCACCTGCTGGGTTATCGTCGAGCCGCCCTCAAGACGTCGACCGCGCAATATATTTGTAAAATTCGACAGCTGCGCACGAACGATTCCGCGGATGTCGAGACCATTGTGCTCATAAAAGGATTTGTCTTCGGCCGATACGAACGCGAATTTCACATGATGTGGAATCGACTCGATCGGCACAAACAGGCGACGTTCCCGAGCAAACTCCGCGACAAGCGACCCATCACCCGCATAAACGCGCGTCGTCACCGCAGGCGCATATTCAGCCAGCGCAGAATAATCCGGCAGATCCTGATTGAGTTTGTTAAGATACCATCCCGCAAAGCCAGCCGCGCCGACTATGCCAAACGCTGCAATGGCAAAACCCATTCCGGCGAGTTTAAAGATAAATGGTAAAGCCCGCTCGCCTTTACGGGTGTCTGATTTCGCGGTCTGCATCGCTGGCGCAGCCGGCGCCCGCTTTGGCGCCGCGAGAAGCTCTTCCTTCACGACATCTCCTTCGCGGAGGAGGACTTCGGTTTCGTGTTCCACAGAGATGGCGTCAACGATGGGAGATTCATCAGCAGAATTGCCGTGCTCAGCGTTGCTTGAAACAGCATCGCCCTGTTCAGTATTTTCTGAGGCCAGGTTTTCTGAAACCGGCGCATGCTCTCTCGCCGCGTCTTCATCTTCTCCAAAAGACAACCGCTGATCGGGCCGTCCGTCTTTGTTCTTATCGTCAGTCATCATTCCTACGCCACGCCCATAAGCGGCGCCCTGTTAATTCTTCACTTTTCGCTCTCTCGAAAAGCTTGGCGCCGTCTGAAAAGCGATGAGACGCCCCTCTATGGCCTTGTCGGTTTAGCGCATAATTTGGACCACAGCGAGGCGCAATGGCGTCGCAAAATGTCGATTTCGTAACGCTTTGGCTTATTGCGCCCCACCTGCGGTATTTGCCGCCTGCCTTTGCAACCTTGGATCGTCAAAATACTGGTCTATCGCGTCAGCAACGGCCGTCATGGCGCGTTTGCGCCAGGCCGGAGAATTGAGGTTCGCCTCGTCCTTGACGTTTGAAATAAAGGCCATTTCCATCAGAACAGCTGGAACATCCGGCGCCAGCAGCACCCGCAAATCACCTTTGCGATGAGACCGGTTCAGCATGGGCGTTTTCTTCGCAAGCTTGTCGATCAGCATTTCCGCAAAATTGGACGATGCGGTGCTGGTAAAATCCTGCGCCTTATCCAAGAGAATGTCGCCAAGATCCTGCCCCCGCTCTTGCCCAACTTTCTCGAGGTCCAGATCATAAACCTCATATTCACCCTGGGCTTTCGCCAGCGTCGCAGAGCGCGCGGCGCCAGCATCAGACAGCGTGTATACGGAGGCGCCGCGCACAACTGTATTGGCAATGGCATCCGCATGCAGGGCAATGAAAAGATCAGCGTTTGCCTCCCGCGCTTGGGTTTCACGCGCATCCGGCCTGATGGTCGAATCGTCGTTCCTCGTCAAAACGACCTTATAACGTCCCCGTTTTTCCAATATTTCGGCAAGTTTCAAGGCGGCAGCCAGCGTTACTGTTTTTTCGAACGTACCGCTTTGGCCTTGGGCGCCAGGATCAGCGCCGCCATGGCCGGCGGCAATGACAATGGTCTGGAGCGCCAGCGGCTCTGCCCGAACTTCTTTCTGCGTTGGGGTTGGCGGCAGGACCAACACCGGCTGTGAGGTCTCTGCGGTCGCTTGTTCAATCACTGCCGCAAGATCCGGGTAACGCCCAGGCAAACTGGCCAGAAAGTCTTTTTTATCGGCTGTTTGCAGATCTATCACCAGACGGTGCTTCGCGACCCCGGCAGATGGCTCCAGCATGAATATCTTGCTTATTTTGGCTGATTGCTTCAGCTCGAGTACGGCTCTGGCGCCAGATTGAGGCGCTTGAGCAAAGCCATAGCGCAGGATGTGGCCTTTGCCTGGCTTGAAGTTGTGGTCTCCACTATTCGTCGCCAAAGAAGCGAAATCGACCATCAGCCGGCCCGCGCCAGTTTCGTCACCGGAAATCGTGTAATCGGTCGCGCCGCTCAGATCGAATACGATCCGCGTTGTATCCCCGCTTGGCCCAAATCGAACGTCAAGGAGTTCCGCCGCTTGGGCGCTGGCAAACAGGCTAAAACCGGCCACAACTGCCTGAAGACCCGAATATCCCGCATTTTTGAGTATTTTTACTATCATCAAATCCATCCATACGCCGCCGCGTATACGCCGGAAAGTTAAAAAAAATGCGGATTTGTTACAAAATCCCGCAAATAATCTTCTTTTCGATAACGTTAACGCGACGTTAACATTTGAGCTACTTTTGCATGCAACACTGAGTCGCCCACTTCTATGGGTTTTCTTTTTCCACGCGCTCATGCATGGTCAGAAATTGCTTGCGAAAAGCCTTTTTTAGGGCAACATCGCAGGCAGAAGTTGCAGGCTGTACGAGATTTACACCCTTAGCGCCTGTATTTGAGATTTTCCGGAAAGCGCCAATTTGTCCGCTTTTTCCCGGAATAAACGCCGGCAGCTCCTTTGGCCGGCTCGCAGCATATGGCATCACGCCGGCTTGCGAGGAGCAAAAAACAGGCGCCCAGCGCCATAACAATAAACCGCCGGATTATAGCCCGGCATGAAAATTAGTTTTCGCCGATGACGCAAGATGCGCAAATGAAATCCGACGCTGCCCTGCAAGGGGACAGCCCATCGGTCGCGCGCGCGCTTCGGCGGTCCAACCCAGGCAATGCGGCGGCTCCGACCTCGCATTGCGGAGCAATATCCAATGACGAAAAAAAGTATGCTGATCGACGCGGCCCACCCGGAAGAGGTGCGCGTGGCCGTGCTCGACAATGGCAAAATCGAAGACTTCGACTTCGAATCCGAGGCGCGAAAACCGCTTAGAGGCAATATCTACCTGGCGCGCGTTACGCGCGTTGAACCCTCTCTGCAGGCAGCATTTGTCGAATATGGCGGCAATCGCCACGGTTTCCTGGCGTTCAGCGAAATCCATCCAGATTATTATCAGATCCCGGTATCCGACCGCGAACTGTTGCAACAAGCCGAAGCGGAGGTCGCCGACCTCGCCGCACAACTTGAGCTGTCACAACGCGGCGACGAAGATGAATTTGAACAAGATGGCGAAGATCCGCTTGATGAAAATGGCCGCGGATTTGAAGCCGCAGAAAATGACGAGCCCAATGGCGCGACAGATAGCGACAGCGATGATACGTCCAAGCAGGGTGATGAATTAGTCGAGGCTGTGAACGAACACGCTGACGACGAATCGGGCGCTGTAGATGGCAGTGTAGATGACGCAACTGATGAAGAGGACGAAGAAGAAGACGTCAAAAATGATGCTGGCGACGACCAGAAAAAGCCCGATGACGTTGATAATGATGACGACGGAAACGGACAAGATCAGGCAGCTTCGGCAGATGACGAGCAGCCGGCAATCGACATCGCTCCGGAAAGCGACGACGGGGTCGAGGCGGAAAGCAGCGAAACGAATGTAGACGCTGCTGTCGGCAGTGATGAAGGTGACCCGGATGCCGATGGCGCCGCCGACGAGACGTCAGGCGACGCGGCCAATGACGAAAAAACGAGCGCCGCGAAGGCAGCCCGCGCCGCGCGCAACGCACTTTTTGACCGGTATAAAGACGCCAAGCGCAAACGCTCAAACCTTTTGCGAAATTACAAGATTCAGGAAGTCATCAAACGACGTCAAATTCTGCTGGTGCAGGCAGTCAAAGAAGAACGCGGTAATAAAGGCGCAGCCTTAACCACCTATATGTCGCTTGCAGGGCGATATTGTGTGCTCATGCCCAATACTGCACGTGGCGGCGGCATTTCACGGAAGATTCCGAGTGCAACTGACCGGCGGCGTTTACGCCGCGTTGTCGACAGCCTTGAAGTGCCGCAAGGCATGGGATTGATTATCCGAACTGCCGGCGCAAAGCGCACAAAAATCGAGATCAAGCGAGATTATGATTATCTTTTGCGGCTTTGGGAAAACATCAGAACACTGACCTTAAAGTCCATCGCACCTTGTCTGATCTACGAAGAAGCCAACCTCATCAAACGGGCGATCCGCGACCTATACGACAAAGACATTTCAACCGTACTCGTGGAGGGCGAAACCGGCTATCGTGAAGCCAAAGATTTCATGAAAATGCTGATGCCGTCTCATGCCAAGAATGTGCAGCCCTACAAAGACCGGGCGCCAATCTTTTTGAAACATAGTGTCGAAGAACAGCTGGACGGCATGTATCAGCCGACAGTTCGCCTAAAATCAGGCGGGTATATCGTCATCCATCAAACCGAAGCGCTGATCGCTATTGACGTTAACTCTGGCCGGTCAACGCGTGAGCGCAATATCGAATTGACGGCTTTGAAAACAAATATTGAGGCCGCTCAGGAAGCCGCCCGACAATTCCGGTTGCGCGACCTTGCCGGCCTCATCGTGATCGATTTTATCGACATGGAAGAGTCCAGAAACAATCGCAAAGTCGAAAAAGCGCTTAAGGACGGACTCAAATCGGACCGCGCGCGCATTCAGGTTGGCCGCATTTCAAATTTCGGTCTGCTGGAACT
The DNA here is from genome assembly GCA_021776335.1 of Hyphococcus sp. Classification (GTDB taxonomy): domain Bacteria; phylum Pseudomonadota; class Alphaproteobacteria; order Caulobacterales; family Parvularculaceae; genus Hyphococcus. Next base: position 169,144 of record JAJFGB010000009.1, on the reverse strand, counting down.
TTCGCGCCAACGCCGACGCTCCGGCATTGTCGACGGCACGACACACACCTGCCCCACCTGCTCCGGCGCGGGCGCTGTCCGGTCGCACGAAATGGCCGCGCTTCGTATTTTGCGCGCCATCGAAGGCGAAGCTATATCGGGCAAGGTCGGCCTGATCGTTGCACATACTTCGCTTGATGTGAGCCTTTATGTACTCAATCACAACCGCGACTGGTTGAAACGAATTGAAGACGACAACGGCGTTTCCATCGAAATTCTAGCGGACCCCAAAAAGGCCGGCGACGTCTACGACCTCGAAAAGAGCGGCGCCCCGCGGGAGCGCACACAGGAAACTACCGTCATTCGTGCAGACCAAACCGACGCCATTGTTCTGGACGACGTTGAAAGCGAAGCAGAGCCAGAAGCCAGCGTCGAAGGCGAAGAAAAACAGGAAGATCACGAAGATGGCGGCCGCAAGAAACGCCGTCGACGGCGGCGGCGCAAAGACGCTGCGCCGCGTGAACAAAGCGACGGCGATCAATCTGCCGAAGAAAAAGAAAACGTCAGCGAGCAACCCTCAGCTGAACAAACAAACGCCGCCGCCGGTGAGGAAGAAGACGGCGATAAACCCAAACGCCGTCGCCGACGGGGACGCCGCGGCGGGCGCCGCAACCGTAAGACCGAGGGTGACGCCAGTCAGGACGGCATCCAAGCGGAATCACAGTCCGACGCCGAAAAGGCAGATGGCGGTCAGGACGAAGGATCATCGGCCGCAAACCATTCCGAGGCCGATAGTGTGGCGCTGGAACAGACCAAGCCCAAAGACGATGCTGATACGCGCGGCAACGGCGCCAAAACCGACCAGCCTGTCGAAAGCCCGGCCCCGGAGAACACGCCTCCGCCGGTCGTTGTCTCGGGGCAGCCAGCGCCTGAGCCAGAAGATACAGATCCGGCTTCAAAAGCCGAAAAACCGAGCCGCAAGGGCTGGTGGCAACGCGCAACGGGGCTATAGCGACGGAATTCCGGCCAGGACGCGTATAATGCGTGCTGGCCGAAATCACCACGCTAAGGTCACAAACGCGGCGCCGGGCGCGGGCAACCTCGAAATTGCCGCAAACAGCAGCTAGACTGCCGGCCGAGCAAGTAAGGATTGGGCGCGTGAAACTGCGGAAATTTTGCCTTTCTATTGCGGTGCTGATGGCAACCGTCGGCACGCCCCTCGCTCAGGCGCGCGGCATTTCACTACTGCGCGACGCAGAAATTGAGGAATTTCTCGACGAATATTCGCGGCCGATTTTTCGGGCGGCGGGGCTTAACGAAGACTCGATTCAAATCCTGCTCGTCGCTGACCAGTCGCTTAACGCATTCGCCGGCGGACGATATATGGGCGTCAATTCCGGCCTCTTGACGATCGCCGAAACGCCCAATCAAATTGAAGGCGTCATCGCCCATGAGGCGGGCCACCTTGCCGGCGGGCACTCGGTACGAACAGACGCGGCAATTGCCAGCGCGTCGCGCCCGATGCTTTTGAGTCTCATACTCGCAGCAGGCGCGGTGGCAGCAGGCGCACCTGAAGCTGGCATTGGCATATTGGGCCTTGGCCAAAATATTGGTACAGCAAATTTTTTAAAATACAGTCGTGGCCAGGAATCAACGGCCGACCAGTCGTCAATCACCTATCTCGACCGCATCGGTCATTCCAGCAAGGGCGCCACTGAGCTGTGGCGCAATGTGCGAAATTCGCAGATCATTCGCGGCAGGCAGATAAACCCTTATCGTCAAACGCACCCTCTCGCCAATGATCGCCTGTCCGCTTTGCAACAGCGCGCAGAAGTGTCGCCCTATTACGAGGTCGAGGATAGTCCTGAAGAGATTGAGCGATTGCGGTTTATTCAAGCGAAGATCCATGGATTCTTAGAAGAGCCCCACGCGACATTGCGACGGTATCCATTATCGGATCAGTCTGATCCCGCGCATTATGCGCGCGCCGTTGCTTATTATCGAACCTCTCAGGTCGAAAAAGCGCTGATTGAAATCCGAACGCTGACAGAGGCAAGGCCGGATAACCCCTATTTTCATGAGCTTGAAGGGCAAATGCTGTTCGAATTCGGTAAAGTCGAAGAGTCGATCGAACCTCATAAAAAAGCGATTGCACTGAAATCCGATAACGCGCTCCTTCGTATCGGCTTAGGCCGCGCCTTAAACGCTATGGACGCGCCGGAAAATTTTGAAGAGGCAGTAACGGAATTCAAACGGGCGCTCCTGCTGGAACCCGATAATGGTTTTGGATGGTATGAGCTGGCGCGCGCCTATGGCGGTCTCGAAAACGACACGATGGCAGATCTCGCGACAGCGGAGTCGCGCTATCATGCCGGCGCGAAGCCCGATGCCAATGCTTTTGCGCGGCGCGCAATGGCTGGGTTGAGAAAAGGCACACCGGAATGGCGACAGGCCGCTGATATTGTGTTGGCGACCCAATCACAAACCGGCGGAGCAGCATTGCCAAGCGGTATCGACGATGACGCGCCAGCGCCGCGGCAAATCCCGGAAACACCGCCGAGCCGCCCGGATGTACCAGATCCGACTATTCCAGAAGAAAACACATAAGCGCAGTCAATGAACTGAACAGCGCAGGCGATAAGTCGCGCCAACAGTGATTCAGGAGTTATAAAAATGAACAAAACGAAAGCCGCCATCGGTGCAGCCCTTATTGGCGCGTTTGTATTGGGTGTAACCGTTGTCGGTTTTTCTTCCGCACAGCAGGCGCAAACGCAATCAAAAGCACCGAGGGAAAATTTGAGCACTTCCTTTTCTGAATTGGAAGAGGAAGAAATCGGCGACATTGTGCGCGCCTATCTGATGGAAAACCCTGAAGTCATCATCGAGGCGGTGAACGAATACAGCGCCCGCCAACGCATGGCCGCAGATGAGCGCGCACGCCAGCTCGCAGCCGAAAATCTCGATCGCTTGCTTGATCCAAGGACCAGTTTCGTCGGCGGTAAAAACCCATCAAAGGCAAAAGTCGCTGTCATTGAAATGTATGATTACCATTGCGGTTTCTGCAAACGCGCTGCAGGGATGGTCAATGAAATGGCAAAGTCCGACGCATCGATACAAGTTGTTCTAAGAGAGCTGCCGATCCTGCGCGATGAGTCTGACTACGCCGCAGAAATGTCGCTTGCCGCCCGCGATCAGGGGAAATTTCTTGAATTTCACCTTGCGATGATGGACGCATCCGGCGTGCTCACGAAAGAGCGCGTACAAGACATCGCACGCAGTGAAGGCCTCAATGTTGCGAAAATGGAAACAGCGATCAAGAGCGGTGAAATCGGTTTTGCAATCTCAACAAATCACGACATCGCAGCGCAACTGGGCACAGATGGCACGCCGACATTTATTGTCGCCTCACTCAATGGCGAGTATGTCGACGTCGTGACAGGTTTTCGCCCGGAAGAGCTGCAGGAAAAAATCGCTGCCGCAAAAAAGGCTGCAAACTAGCTCCACAGCGATGGCAGTTACCGGTTGTAACACCAGTCATTTGACCTGCTTTTCCTCATTCTCGGGGCGAGGCTCGGCGTCGAGTGCTTTTTTCAACTCATCTTTTCGGATGAGAATCAAAATAGCTATTGCCAAAATCGAAAAGCCATAAGCTGCAAAAATATAAGGTGCATGGCGCCCGAATTCAAAAAACTCGATCATGCCTCCTTCTCCACATTTGATGACGCAACAGGACGGCTTGGCGAGCGGCGTTGCAGAGCGGCCTGTCTCTGTTCGGCAATGTCCGTGCGAACGCCTGTAAAGACGAGCCACACAAAAATCGCGGTATAGGCAATCAGCATAGCAAAAAGCGGGATTAGCATGCTGATATGAATGGTCGGCCCGTCGGGACGCAAAATACTGGCTGGTTGGTGCAAACTGTTCCACCAATCGACCGAGAACTTAATAATCGGAATGTTGATAAACCCGACAAGCGCCAGAAGGCGCGCAAATCGCGCCGCCCGGGCCGGCTCCTGAACGGATTGCCACACCGCCATATAACCGAAGTAAATAAACAGCAAAATCAACATCGAAGTGAGGCGCGCATCCCAAACCCACCAGGCGCCCCAGGTCGGCTTGCCCCAAACCGCGCCGGTAAAAAGCGCCAGCGCGGTAAAGACAGCGCCCGGAAGCGCTGCTGAGCGCGCCGCAAGATCAGCGAGACTGTGGCGCCAGATGAATGCAACCAAACTCATCCCTGCAATGAAGGAATAAGCGGCAAGCGCCATCCAGGCGGCTGGCACATGCACATACATAATGCGCACGCTGTGACCTTGCTGATAATCTGCGGGCGAATAAAAAAGCCCCATCAACAGACCCACAGCTGCAAAAATTACAAATACACCGAACGATATCGGCCCGACGCGACGCGCCAGGGTTTCAAAGTTTGCCGGGTTGGAAAAATAACTGAACATCTGCGGGGTCGACCTCTTCCTATTCAAGACTGAGTCGCAACGCAACGATGGCAAATGCCGGCGTCAGCGCCGTCATAAACAAGCCAAGCGCCGCTAAAATCAAGGTCTCAGAAGACCAAAGTACGCCATTTGAAAAAAGTATGTTCGTCGCGCTAACGCCGAAGACCAGAACCGGCGTAGCAAAAGGCGCTGCGATGATGGTTGCCAGCAGGCCGCCTGCACGCAAGCCGGAGACCAACGCCGCCGTCAATATCGCCACCATGATCAGCGGCGGAAAACCAAGAACTGTCAAAATGACCGCTTGAGATGACTTCTCAAACGCGACACCGAGCATGGCCAGCACAAATGGCGCTGCAACAGCGATGGGCGCTGCAGCGACCGCTGCCAACAGAAAAACCTTCGCGAGCCAGTAGGGAAACAAACTTGCCTGCTCTGCTGCGAGCGCACGCAACGTGCCGTCCCGAATATCGCTTTCAAACATATCCGCTGCAGAAAATTGAAGCGCGAACGCCGCCGCGAGCCAAAGGATTGCTGGCGCTGCGGCGGCAAGCGCGGATAATTCCGGCCCAATTGCAATTGCAGCGAGCGCCGCGAACACCACAAAAAAGAACAAGGCGTAAAACCATCCGCCACCGGAGCGAAAAGCGATTTTAAGGTCTCGTGCAAAAACTGCTTCCACAAAAGGTCTCGCTGCCTTCACGTGCCAATCTCCAGTTTGCGTGATGACACGCCCAACTCATCATGCGTTGCAATCAGCGCAATCCCTCCTCTACCAAGATGATCCGAGATCATTCCGCGCAGTATGCCAACGCCGTCGGCGTCAATGGCAGCAGCGGGCTCATCCATGAGCCAGACTTCGCGCTGCGCCAGCAGCGCCCGCGCCAGGTCAATCCGGCGGCGCTGTCCCGCTGATAAGCGCCCCGCGCGCAGGCGTCCGCAATCGCCCATGCCAACGCGATCAAGAGCCACCCCTACGCGATCCCTGATGGCGCTTTTATCCCCGCAATAGAGCTTTGACCAAAAGAGAAGGTTTTCTTCTGCTGTGAGCGATGATTTGATGCTCACCTGGTGACCAAGAAAGAAAACGCTGTCGTCGAACGGAAACTCTTGCTCTGCACCGCTGCTGGCGCGCCAACGCAAACTGCCCGCCCCCGCACGGATATGCCCGGCAAAAAGTGACAAAAGGCTCGTTTTGCCAGACCCGTTGGCGCCGAAAAGCTGAAGTGCGCCACCAGGCTTCAACGTAAAGGAAACGCCGCGCACAATCGGGACGCCAGCGCGATCGCATCCAGCATCTTCAGCTTGCAGGGTAATTTCTCGATTGTAGCGCGCCATCCGGTCTCCCGGCAGAATACTCTGATCCGCCTGCATTCAGCCTATCCTACAAGTTCCCTGTAGAGCGCAACTGCGCCGCGACAAAAGGCGCGAAACGGCCATTTGAAGCCCGGGGTCAGACCCGCTAATGATCAGCTATGAAACCCGCCCACCGCAATCGTCGTATTGGCTATGTCGCTGTCGGCTCCATTCTGCTCATTGGAGCGGCCTTTCTGGTGTTTTCCGCCCTAGAGAAAAATATCTCTTACTTCTACACGCCAACGGATGCACTCGCCGCCAAAATCGAGCCGGGCCAGCAAATCCGCCTCGGCGGATTAGTAGAAGAAGGCAGCATAGAAAACGAAAACGGCGCCGAGATGACATTTGCTGTTACCGACGGCGCCGAGCGTATCATGGTTTCCTATACGGGCATTCGCCCCGATCTGTTCCGCGAGGGGCAAGGCGTCATCGCTCAAGGACGTCTGGATGCAACCGGCATTTTTGTCGCCGACACAATTCTTGCAAAACATGACGAAAATTATGTACCCAAGGAACTGATCGGCATTGTCAACAAGACCGACGGCGGCTCCTGAAACGCATTCGCACCGAACCCTCGGGGTTCGATGCCCCCGCATGCATCTGCAGCAATGTTGAATTTTGGGCAAGCCGGTATTCTGGTGAGCCTTGATATTCCACAAACGCGAATGAGTTTCCTGAACCTGGTCAGCCCCTACTCTGATTTGGCCGCTTCCTATCCAATTCTACACAAGTAATCCTGCGTGATACCTCATCAAATACAAATCGTTCCATGCCCAGTTTGACAATGTGATCCAAATTTTCTTTCCAACCAAGTGTCACGTTGAGCCGATTATGCTCTTTTTATCAGCAATATAGCTCATTAAGTCCTCATATTAACTTTTTATGAGTCTTTTGTTGCGAAGAAATAGCAGAGTTGGGGAGTTTGTATTATGCGCGTTTTGGCATGGCGAAACTTATTTGATTACTTGCGCGACCGCCGCGGCAGCGCTGCTGTCGAGTTCGCGTTGATTGCACCAGTGGTCCTACTCATGATTTTGGGTATGATCCAGGGTGCGCTTGTTCTACGCACACAATCTATACTTGACGAAATTGTCTTTGACGCAACGCGTGGCATCGCGGCCGGATACCTTGATAAGACCCAGGCTGAGACGTTTGTGAAAACGCAGAGCCTGGCCCGTATCGGCATCACCGCCTTTGTCAACGTCGATCCGCCCACGGAGGGCGATCCAACCGACCCCGATGCTGTGGTGTCAATTGGGCTAACGCATGCGGATCTAAAAGCAAAACTCCCATTCAGTTTATTCGTGCCAAGCAGCTTGACGGCGAATCTAACAATGAGGAGCTACACCGCATTATGAAAAAATTCATCATGATAAGTTCGCTCTCCGATGCGTTGCGTAGGTACAAAGATTGCCAACGCGGCAATGTGACGATGATTTTTGTCGCAGCGATATTCGTTTTGTTTGGCATGATTGCTTTTGCAATTGATGAAGGAAATATGCGTCGAACCCAAAAACGCATGCAAACCGTTGTTGACACCGTCGCTTTGTCTTCAGGTTCACAAATGCCTGACAAAATTGCGACCACCGCAAGGGCAATCGTATATGCCAAAGCGCATTACCCTTCAGCAAAATACGGAACGGTCCTGGGCGCCTCAGATATTGAATTTGGCGAATGGGATGGGGCAAACTTCAATGCTGGAGGCGATGAATCCTCGGTGCGCATGACAATGCGGCTTTCTACCGCCAGAGGAAACGGGTTACCAACATATTTCATGAAGCTCTTTGGTAAAAACACTATCAACGTCTCTGCATCAGCGATCCTGAGCGCTCCACTATCGCCAAATTGCCTTGTGGTATTGGACCCAAACGCATCGCCCGCACTTGACGTAAAGTCGAATGCAACACTTGATATGAAAACATGCGGTATTCATGTTAATTCGAAGAGTAACAACGCCTTGGTTTCTGACAGCAACGCGGTTATCGACGCACAAAATATCGCGACAGTCGGCGGTTATGCAGAAAAAAGTAACTCGACAATCGGTCCCACCCCAAAAACCGGCGCCAGTAAATTAGCCGACCCTTTAGGCGCCTTGCCGGAACCGTCAACAACTGGATGCGACGCACGACCTGATAAAATCGACACGGGCACAGTTACGATACAGCCCGGGAAATATTGTAGCGGCCTTGAAATAACAAGCAACGCCGTGGTCACTTTTGCGCCTGGCGAATATATTATCAAAAGCGGCGAATTCAAGGTCGACAGTAATGCCGTCGTAAAGGGTACAGATATATTCATTTTTGTTGCGCCGGGTGTGAAAATCTTTTTCGGCTCAAACACTACTATCGAATTTACAGCTGCAACGACAGGCCGCTACAAAGGTGTTCTCTTCTTCTCAGCGCGAAACAATACAGAAGTGCATAACTTTGACAGCAACACGGCAGTGACCGTTGATGGCGCGCTTTACTTTCCTAACGCTACCTTTGTTTCAAATAGCAACTCACAAATGGCCCAGGGATCCACTTGTTTTCGCCTCATCGCGAAGACAGCCCAATTTGACTCGAACAGTGGTCTCAACCTTCCGGATCCTGACCGCAAATGCGCAAGCCACACTGCTGGCGGCTTAGCCGGCGGCGGCATTCAACTTGTCCGATAGGGTGCGACCAAACTTCAGGGTGTTGTGCGATTTAATCGCGCAACACCCTCTCTCCTTAGTCAAGGGTGCAGATAGTTTTTTCTAAAAATACTATTTTGTGCCGTACATTCGGTCACCGGCATCACCAAGACCCGGCACAATGTAGCCATGCTCGTTGAGTTTCCGGTCGAGCGCCGCCGTTACGATGGGAATGTCGGGATGCGCGTCACTGAATGCCTTAACGCCTTCCGGCGCGGCGAGCAGACACATGAACTTGATCCGCTTTGCGCCCTTGCCCTTTAGCAGGTTCGCGCCCGCGATCGCGGTGTTCGCCGTCGCCAGCATCGGGTCGACCATGATGACCTGCCGCTCGCCCAGCGCATCCGGCGCCTTGAAATAATACTGAACAGCTTCAAGCGTCTCAGGGTCGCGATAAAGACCGATATGGCCAACACGCGCCGACGGAACAAGATCCAAAACACCGTCCAACAAACCATTGCCAGCGCGCAAAATTGACACAAAGCACAGTTTTTTGCCTTCAAGATAAGGCAGAGTCGCACGCTCCAGCGGCGTTTCGATCTCTACCTCCCCAAGCACCAGATCTTTTGTCACTTCGCAACCAAGAACGAAGGAAATCTCGCGCAAAACCTGACGAAATTGCATGATCGACGTCTCTTTGTTGCGCAAAATTGTGAGCTTGTGCTGAATCAGCGGGTGATCCACGATCGTGAGCATTTGGGACATTTTTCCCCTTTTCGCCAATGGCTTTTCGTGACGATGCTTCTAACATTTCCGGTTGTTATCCGTTATCCTGATTTCGTTGTCCATCAGGGACAACGTTAGTCTGCCGCCGAACAGGATATGATCATGCTCAATGAATGGGATCATCAGTTCATCGACAAAGCGTTTGAAGAAGCAAAGAATAGTTTTGACGCTGGCGGCCTGCCTATTGGTGCAGCACTAGCGCAAGATGGGCGCCTGATTTCAACCGGGCACAATCAGCGCATACAGAAGGGTGATCCTATCGCCCATGGCGAAATGGACTGCCTGAGAAATGCCGGCAGACAAAAATCCTACCGGGACACAACGTTATATACATCCCTGTCACCATGCATGATGTGCGCTGGCACGATCGTCCAGTTCAAGATTCCGCGCGTCGTGATTAACGATACTCAAAATTTTGGCGGCAATGAGAAATTCCTGCGTGAGCATGGCATTGAAGTGATTGATGTTGCGCACCCGGCTTCAATGGAATTGATGGCGCGGTTTATTGCTGAAAATCCGACGCTCTGGAACGAAGACATTATGGAGTAACAGGCGGGTTTTACCAGATCGCTTATGGGATCAGCGCGGCAATTTTATCTGTGAAAGACCGACATCCGTCAGCCCCGTTGACATCCGCTGTTCCATCGCCATTGCCCAACGCGGTCTCGACCGCTTGCTCAATAGACAACGCCGCCTCTTCGGCGCCGAGGCTATGGCGAAACAACATGGCGCCGCTCAAGATAGCGCCGGCAGGGTTTGCTCTATCTGTGCCGGCAATATCGGGTGCTGATCCATGGATGGGTTCATAAAGTCCGGCCCGGCTTTCCCCAAGCGAAGCAGACGGCGCCAGCCCAATTGAACCCGCGATCACTGAGGCTTCGTCGCTCAGAATATCACCGAATAAATTTTCGGTTAGAATGACGTCAAAATCCGAGGGCGCTTGTATAAGTTTCATGGCCATCGCATCGACCAACATATGATCAAGTATGATGTCTGGATATTCCGTCTCCTGCAATTGCGTAACAACACGCCGCCAAAGCCTGCTTGTCGCCAGCACATTTGCCTTGTCGACAGAAGTCACACGACCGCTACGTAATCTCGCCGTTTCAAACGCGACACGGGCAACACGGACGACCTCTTCGCGCGTATAAACGCACTGATCACTTGCTTTTTCTGTCCCTTCTTCGCGGGCGCCAAAATACAATCCGCCAATCAATTCCCGCACAATCAGCAGATCTACACCAGCTGCGCGGTCAGCCCTCAATGGCGATAAGTGGTCCAGTCCCGGCATTATCCGTGTGGGGCGTAGATTGGCAAACAATCCTAGCTGCTTGCGCAACTCAAGAAGGCCCATCTCCGGGCGAATGTCACCGCCCTCCCATTTTGGCCCGCCAACAGCGCCAAGAAAAACGGCATCTGCATTAACGCAGCCTTCTTTCGTCGCGGGCGGAAATGGTTCGCCGCATAGATCAATGGCAGCGCCGCCAAACGAATAGTCATCGAATCTAATCGAAATTTCATGACGCCGCGCTGTGTGTTCCATAATCTGACGCGCGGCGCTCGCTACTTCCGGTCCGACGCCATCGCCTGGCAAAAATGCGATTGCAAAGCTCATTTCAGGCCCTTCTCAAACTGCATAATCTGAGGCAATTGTTGCATAATAAAACCAAGCGGATCGACGCCTTCAAGCAGGCAATAGCGGGCAAAGCTGTCTACTTCAAACACTGCTTGCCACTCCCCCTCGGCAAATCGCACCGTTTGAGATTCAAGATCAATGGTCACTTCCTCGCCCGGCGAATTCAATAATTGGCGATGGGTTTTGCTATCGACCTCAACAGGCAACAATCCATTCTTGAGTGCATTGCTTTTGAAAATATCGGCAATATCCGAGCTGATTACCGCTTGAACACCAAGATCGACCAACGCCCATGGCGCATGCTCTCGTGAGGATCCGCATCCAAAATTACTTCCCGCCACCAAAATTGAGTGACCGCCTTGTTCAACAAGACTTAAAGGGCTTTGATTTCGTGGCCGACCGGCGTCGTCATAACGCCAGTCGTAGAAAGCGGCTTTGCCCAGGCCAGACCGTTCGGTGGTCGTGAGAAAACGCGCTGGAATAATCTGATCCGTATCGATATTATCTTCAGACAATACGATTGTGCGCGATGTTAATTTGCGAAAGGGCTCTACAGACACAGGCTTCACCTTCCCGCCACTGCAAGATAGGGGCGCGGGTCTGCAATTCGCCCCTCAATGGCCGATGCAGCGGCCGTCGCCGGGCTTGCGAGAACCGTGCGAACGCCCCTGCCCTGGCGTCCGATAAAATTTCTGTTTGAGGTGGAAACAACCAGTTCGCCCGGTGCGCCCTGGTCGCCGTTCATTGCAATGCACATCGAGCAACCCGACCGTCGCCATTCGGCGCCGGCTTTTAGAAATATTTTGTGAAGGTTCTCAGCTTCTGCCGCTGCGCGAATGGTCTCCGAGCCTGGCACCACAAGAACGATGACGCCCTCTTTCACTTTTCGATTGCGCATTATGTTCGCTGCCTCACGTAAGTCCGATAAACGTGAGTTAGTGCAACTGCCGATAAACACGCGATCAACACTGGCGGCTGAAAACGGTTGGTCGGCTTCAAACTTCATATACTCCGATGCGTGCTTTTCAGCATCGCTTACCGGTCGCGGCGCGCGCCCGTCAACTGCCGCGGCAGCATCCGGCGACACACCATAGGTAATCATCGGCGGGATCGCAGACGCATCGATGCGCACTTCCTTGTCGAATACTGCATCCTGCTCGCTGGGCAATGTGCTCCAGTCGGCAACACATGTATCCCATTTATCCCCCGACGGCGCCTGCTCCCTGCCTTCAAGCCATTCAAATGTCGTCGCATCCGGCGCAATCATGCCAAATCGGGCGCCGGCCTCAATCGACATATTGCAAAGGGTCATGCGCCCTTCCATGGAAAGGTTTTCAACTGCTTGCCCGGCGAATTCTATCGCATAACCCTGTCCGCCATCAGCGCCCACATCCGCAATCATCGCCAGCGCCATATCTTTCGCACTAACGCCGGGTGACAATACGCCAGTGAAAGTTACACGCATGGATTTGGGTCTACGTTGCAATACGCACTGGGTCGCCAGCACATGACCAACTTCCGTTGTCCCGATACCGAAAGCCAGGGCTCCAAAAGCACCATGCGTTGACGTGTGACTGTCGCCACACACGATTGTTTTGCCAGGTTGGGTGAGCCCAAGTTCCGGCCCGATAACGTGTACAATCCCGCGCCTTGGGTCATCTAGCCCCAGCAATGGAATATCATGCTCGCGGCAATTATGGATCAACGTGTCAACTTGCGCCGCCGCCGCCGGAGTCGCGTAGGGATATACGCCTTTGTCGTCGGCCGGGAGTGTTGGCGTCGAATGATCAAGCGTCGCGAAAGTCAAATCCGGGCGACGCACGCGAAGCTCCTTTCCCGCCAGAACATCAAAAGCCTGCGGCGACGTCACTTCATGTATGAGATGCAAATCTATATAAATAACAGCCGGACGCTCGCTGTCCTCTGCGACAACAACATGTCGTCGCCATAGCTTTTCAAAAAGCGACAGCGGTTTGTCTTCCGCGTTGCTCATTGCGCGGTCGCCAATTCTTCCTTCACAGGCGCGTTTGCCCGCAATGCCGCTGCCTGATTGATAGCCGCGACAAAGGCGGCAACCGCAGCATCAGCAATATCTACTTCCTGAGCATTGCCGGTAAAAAACCGGCCATCGACCTCAACCACGACTTCGGCACGCACAATGCCTTCTGACGCCACATGGTGGAGGTCAAGCACGCTGATACGCCCCGGCACGTCAGTGAGGGCGCAAACCGCAGAAAATGCGGCGTCAATGGGCCCGTCGCCATCGTGCGCGACGGTGCGTCGATCGCCATTATCATGTTCCATGGTGATGCGTGCATAGGGACGCGTGCCGTCTTCAACGTCAGCGCGCAACTCCGTCCGACGCATGCGCCACGGACCGGCGCGCCCGTCAACACGGGCGTTGCCGGTGACCAATTTGACGAGATCAGCGTCAGTAACTTCGCGGCAAGTATCGGCGAGGCGTTTAAAGTCAGGAAATATATCCTCAATCTTTTGTTTCGCCACGCTGAATCCGAGCGCTTGTATGCGCGCCGCCAAAGCATGTTTGCCGGAATGCTTACCAAGGACGATGGCGTTAGACGGCATTCCCACCGATTCAGCATCCATTATTTCGTAAGTCCGCTTGTCTGCAAGAACCCCGTGCTGGTGAATGCCCGCTTCATGGGCAAATGCATTCTTGCCAACGATGGCTTTGTTGCGTGGGATCGGGTTATGGGTGACCCGGGACAACGCGACGCTTGCCGAAAAGAGCTTGGTCGTTTCAATTTGAGTATCCAGGCCAAAGAAATCCCGGCGTGTCGCCAACGCCATCACCGCCTCTTCCGTCGAACAATTGCCTGCACGCTCACCAATGCCGTTGATTGCGCATTCAATCTGGCGCGCACCGCCACGCACCGCTGCGAGGCTATTGGCGACAGCCATCCCTAAATCATCATGGCAGTGGACACTGAATATGACCTGATCGGCGCCGGGCGTGTACTTTTTAAGGTGCCTAAACAGGGCGGTTATTTCTTCCGGCGTGGTGTACCCGACGGTATCGGGGATATTGATCGTGGTCGCCCCGGCCTCAATCGCGGCCTGTACGGCCTCCAACAAATATTCGCGCTCCGTACGGATCGCATCCTCCGGCGAAAATTCAATGTCGTCACAAGCCGAGCGCGCAAAACGAACCGTTTCGGAGATACGTTTCAAGATCTCATCTTTAGTGAGTTTCAGTTTAGCTTCGCGATGCGTTGGACTGGTGCCGATGAAAGTGTGAATTCGCTTTTTCGCCGCTGGCTCGATCGCACGGGCGGAGGCTTCGATATCGCCCTCATTCAATCGTGAGAGAGAACAAATCACCGGCCCTTCGATTTCCTCCGCCACCGCCCGAACCGCAGCTGTATCGCCGGGCGATGCGGCAGCAAAACCCGCCTCGATAATATCAACATTCATCGCCTGCAGCGCCCTTGCGACGACAAGCTTTGCATCGGTTGACATTGAAAAACCCGGCGCCTGCTCGCCATCGCGCAAGGTTGTGTCGAAAATTTTCACATGGGTGTCGTCGGTCTGCGTCGTCATAATCAATGATCCTTTTTTACCTTATCTTTTTCAGCTTCCAGCGCGCGGCGATTCTCGCCGCGCGGTGATAAGGAGGAGGAGGTCAAGATCAATCATGAACCGGTACATTTTACATCGCATGCTACTAATCACTTTCCACGCCGCGTCGAATTGAAAGAACACCTGTGCGCGAGGTTTCTGTTAAGCCAAGCGGTTTCATAAGTTCGATAAAGGCATTGATTTTTTCACGCGTACCCGTGACTTCAAAAACAAACGAAGTCTGGGTCGCATCCAAGGCTCGCGCGCGAAAGATGTCCGCAAGACGCATCGCTTCAACACGTTGGTCGCCACTGCTGACAACCTTAACCAGAGCAAGCTCTCGCTCCAACGCTTCAGTTTCTGCTGTCACATCGATAACGCGGCGCACCGGCACCAAGCGGCCCAGCTGCGCCTTGATCTGCTCAATTTTTGCCGGCGTGCCATTGGTCACAACTGTAATGCGTGACGTATGTTTTTCGACGTCTGTCTCGGCAACCGTAAGGCTTTCAATATTGTAGCCGCGCGCAGAAATCATCCCGACAACGCGAGACAATACGCCAGGCTCATTGTCGACAATGACAGCGAGAATAGCCTCCGCTGCCGCGCCCTCATCAGGTGTCACCGGATAAACAGATTGGGATTGAGTTTTTGAATGCATCAGACCAACGCCTTTCCGGCATCGCTGATTTCATCACCGGTTACGGTCCCACCCAGCAGCATTTCATTGTGAGCGGCGCCGGAAGGGATCATCGGGAAGACATTTTCTTCCTGTGTCACGACGCAATCGAATAATACCGGCTTATTGACGCTGATCATTTCCTCAATCTTCGCGTCGAGTTCTTGCGGCTTCGTGGCGCGCAAACCGACGCCGCCATAGGCCTCGGCCAGTTTGACAAAGTCCGGCAGACTATCCGAATAGGAATGAGAATAGCGTCCGCCATGTAACAATTCCTGCCACTGGCGAACCATACCGAGATAGGCATTGTTGACGATAAAAATCTTGATCGGCAAATCATGCTGCACTGCTGTGGACATTTCCTGCATCGTCATCTGCACCGACGCATCCCCTGCAATATCGATAACCAGTGCATCAGGATGCGCAGCCTGAACGCCCAACGCCGCCGGCAACCCGTAACCCATCGTTCCGAGACCGCCAGAAGTCATCCAGCGATTGGGGTCGTCAAAATGAAAATACTGCGCCGCCCACATTTGATGCTGGCCGACTTCAGTCGTCACATAGACATCCTTGTCGCGCGTCAGTTGATAGAGCCGCTCTATCGCATATTGCGGTTTGATGAATTGGTCACTCGCGTCGTAACAAAACGATTTCGTTGCGCGCCATTTGCCAATCTGCGTCCACCATGCCCGAATGCGATCTCGATCCGATTTTTCCTGCGCCTCACGCTTGCGCCATTCGGCAAGCAGCGCCTCCATTATAGCGCCCGCGTCTCCGACAATACCCAAATCGATACGAACATTTTTGTTGATCGATGATCGATCGATGTCGATATGGATTTTTCGGGAATTTGGCGAGAACGCATCCAAACGACCCGTGATCCGATCATCAAACCGTGCACCAATCGCAATCATCACATCGCAATCATGCATGACGCTGTTCGCCTCAACGCTGCCATGCATGCCGAGCATGCCGAGCCACTGAGGATCCGAAGCCGGAAAAGCGCCCAAGCCCATCAAGGTTGACGTCACCGGGAACCCTGTGTCGCGCGCCAACGCCCGCAATGTTTCGCTGGCGACGGGCCCCGCATTAATAACGCCGCCGCCGGTATAAAATACTGGCCGGCGCGCCTGGCGCATCAAATCGACCGCCGTCTCGATTTGTGTATCTCTAATTTCAGGCAGCACAATGCAATTGCGTTTTCGCGCCTCATCACGAGGCGTGTAGTGCGCCTCTTCGAACTGCACATCTTTTGGAATATCGATCAGTACAGGACCAGGACGCCCATTGCGCGCGATATGAAATGCCTCATGCACCAGCGTCGGTAATTTTTGCGGCGACTCCACCAAATAATTGTGCTTGGTACATGACCGCGTAATACCAATCGTGTCGCATTCCTGAAAAGCATCGGTGCCGATTAGCGCCCTCGCCACCTGCCCGGTAATGCACACAACCGGAATAGAATCGAGCAGCGCGTCGGCTAATCCCGTGACAGCATTGGTCGCGCCGGGCCCTGACGTAACGAGCACAACGCCGACTTTGCCAGTAGACCGTGCATAGCCCTCTGCGGCATGCACAGCGCCCTGCTCATGGCGCACCATCACATGCCGGATCGTATTGCGTTTGAAGATGGCGTCATAAATGGGCAACACTGCGCCGCCGGGATAACCGAAAATAACCTCGACGCCCTGCTCTTCCAGCGCATCGAGTAACAGTTCAGCGCCCGGCTTTTTCTCTGTCAAAACCGTTTTGGTCGCTTTTTTATCCTGCAGGACTTGCCCAGTCATGGTTGGTATCAACCCTCTTTGGTATTGGCGCCGGATTGCAGCCACGCCATACGTTCACGTAATTCCTTACCGGTTTTCTCAATCGGGTGATTGAGGTCCGCTTCCAGCAGTTTGCCATAACGAGGCTTGCCGGCTTGGTTTTCCAGGACCCATTCTCTTGCGAAAGCGCCGGACTGAATATCTGTCAGGACTTCACGCATGCGTTGGCGCGTTTCGTCATTGATGACGCGCGGGCCCGAAACAAGGTCGCCATAAATTGCTGTTTCAGAAATGAATTCATGCATTTTCGCCAGCCCGCCCTCATAAAGAAGGTCAACAATGAGCTTTAGCTCATGAAGACATTCATAATAAGCGATCTCCGGGCGATATCCGGCTTCGGTCAGCGTCTCAAATCCGGCCAGCACCAGCTCCGTGGCGCCGCCGCACAACACTGCCTGTTCGCCGAAAAGATCCGTTTCCGTTTCTTCTTTAAAAGTTGTCTCCAGGGCGCCCGCCGTGGTGCCGCCGATCAAGCTTGCATAAGAAAGCGCTCGCTCTTTGGCCCGCCCGGTCGCGTCCTGATGGACAGCAAAGAGGCACGGCACGCCGCGGCCACGCTCATATTCACGGCGCACGAGATCGCCGGGACCCTTCGGCGCCACCATAATGACATCGATATTTTTCGGCGGCTCAACCCGCCCGTACAAAATCGAAAAGCCATGTGCGAACGAAAGCGCATCGCCGTCGCTCATGGCAGGTGCGATTTCTTCCTTGTAGAGCGCTTCATGGCTCATATCCGGCGTCAGCAATGCAATGACCTTGGCCGCATGAGCGGCGTCTTTGACGCTTGCGATTTCCAGCCCGTCAGTAGTGGCTTTTGCCGCGCCGGGACCGCCCTTGCGCACGCCAACGATGACTTCGCAACCGGAGTTTTTGAGGTTCAGCGCATGTGCGCGTCCCTGGCTGCCATAACCAATAATAGCCACAGGGCCTTCCTTGAGGGCGGCTGGGTTGGCGTCGTTGTCTGTGTAAACTTTCATCGTTACTTTCCTTACTGATCTGTATCGTGAGTGATAGTGACAGCGCCTTTTGACGCTGAAGAAACAAGCTTTGCATATTTATCGAAGGCGCCGCCCATGCGATTTGGCGCGCGCGGCTTGAATGCCGCCCGCCGCGCCGTCCAGTCTATATCTGCATCAATGCGCCGGTCTTCCGCATTAATGCGAATGACATCGCCATCTTTTATCAGCGCAATCGGCCCGCCATTAGCAGCCTCCGGCGCCACATGCCCAATAACAAAACCGTGGGACGCACCTGAAAACCGGCCGTCAGTTATCAGCGCAACTTTACCGGCTAAACCTTGCCCTGCGACCGCAGCGGTAACCGCCAGCATTTCACGCATGCCTGGTCCGCCCTTCGGGCCCTCATAGCGGATAACAACAACATCGCCTTCTTTGATGTCATTTTGCGAAACAGCTTTAAACGCAGCCTCTTCACCGTCGAAGACACGGGCCCGTCCTTCGAATGACCCATCGCTGTAACCAGCGGTTTTCAGAACGGCGCCTTCCGGCGCCATGTCACCATAGAGAACGCGTAAACCACCGGTTTTCTTTATGGGCGCATCGACGCTGCGCACCACTTTTTGTCCAGGCGTTTCAACTGCGGCGCTCAATTCCTCAAAAAGTGTTTGCCCACTCACAGTTGGCGCATCACTCAGACGGCCGGCATCCATCAAACGCTTGCCGAATAACGCCATGCCGCCTGCCTCAAAAAGGTCTTTGGCGAGAAACTGGCCACCCGGTTTTAAATCCGTAATCACTGGCGTGATGCGAGAAAGCTCGTCAAACAGATCAATCGAAAACGGCACACCCGCTTCCGCAGCGATCGCCGCAAAATGCAGCACTGCATTGGTTGACCCGCCGCTTGCAACCACCGCTGTCGCCGCATTGCGCAACGACGCCTCAGTGACAAAAGCCCGCGCCGTCGTACCACGCTGAACAAGGTCTGCAACCAGCTTGCCGCATCGTTCGGCTTCGTCGGCTTTGGCGCCGTCAATTGCCGGCGGATCTCCGGCCCCCATGGGCGCCAGGCCCAGGAAAGTCAGCGCCATCGCCATGGTGTTCGCAGTAAACTGGCCGCCGCAAGCGCCAGCGCCGGGACAAGCATGACGTTCTATTTCGTCAAGTTCAGCGTCAGAAATATCGCCGCTGGCATGGGCGCCAACGGCTTCGAAAACATCTTGAATAGAAAGGTCGCGACCTTTGCAACGGCCCGGCATGATCGTGCCGCCATAGAAAATCACACCTGGAATATCCATGCGCGCCAGCGCCATCGCTGCGGCCGGTAAGGTCTTGTCACATCCGACCATGATGATCGCGGCATCAAGGGAATGTCCGCGCACCGCAAGCTCAATGGAATCAGCGATAACTTCACGCGAAATCAGCGATGCGCGCATGCCTTCGCCGCCCATTGTGATGCCGTCGGAAACGACAATGGTGTTGAAGTCGATCGGCGTGGCGCCGCCGGCGCGCACGCCCTCGCGTACTGGTTCAGCAAGATCGGCTAGATGCATGTTGCATGGCGTTACAGTGGACCAGGTGTTGACCACCGCGATCATTGGCTGGGCGAAATCCTTGTCGTCATAACCCGCGGCGCGCAACATCGCCCGCGCCGGCGCCTTTGCCGGTCCCTTGGTTATCGCGTCAGATCTTTTTTGCCTCGTATCACTCATTCGTTTTTTCCAGCTGCCGTTTCGAACACAAAAAAACCCGCTTCCAGTCGGGAGCGGGGTCTGAAGGTCCGTGTCGCTTTCTTAGCGCGCGGGCTCCAAGGCCACTCCCCTACTGGGGCTAATAAGGAGGATCACCACCAGAAGGAGGGGGAGTAGAACGGCTGCCAGCTGACCGCCGATAAACGGCGCAACCTCTCGGGCCATTGCTGCGTCAAACAAGGACTGCATCTGTTCTATTCCGGTTTCAGCGCCGCATTTGTTGCGACGCAAATAAGCGCGTAGATTGGATTTGGTTAAAAGACAAGATGACGTTTGAGAATTTGCATGATTAACCTCTTAATTGAGCATATTATTGCGATATTATAGCATATATATCTAATCTGTTCGCCAGTGCACCAATCTCTCACCCCGGCCGAACCTGACCAACGCCCCGCACAATATTCTTGTAAGAGGTCAATTCCTCAACCCCGACGGGTCCGCGAGCATGAAGGCGACCGGTGGCAATCCCTATCTCCGCACCGAGCCCGAACTCTCCGCCGTCGGCAAATTGCGTCGAGGCGTTGTGCAACAAGATCGCACTGTCGACGCCCGTAAGAAAACGACGTGCGGTCTCATCGTTTTCGGTCACAATCGCTTCTGTATGATGAGAAGAGTATCGCGCAATATGCGCGATAGCGCCTGCAACCCCTTCAACAACCGCTGTAGAAAGAACTGGCGCCAAATATTCCGTTCGCCAATCTTCTTCTGTCGCCGCGATAACAGCAGGGTCAATTTCTCGAATTGCCTCATCACCGCGAATTTCACAGCCTGCATCACGCAGTGATTTCGATAGTTGCGGCCAGATATTCTCGACGATTGCGTGATCAACCAAAAGAGTTTCTGCCGCACCACAAACGCCAGTACGGCGCATTTTCGAATTCACAATGATATCGATTGCTTTTTCAGGGGCGGCGTCGCGATCAATATAGACATGACAAATACCATCGAGATGGCTGAGAACTGGCGCACGCGCATCAGACTGCACCCGTGCAACGAGCGACTTGCCGCCGCGCGGAATGATAAGATCAACCTGTCCATCAAGTCCTGCTAATATTTCTCCGACCGCTGCGCGATCCGTCGTCTCCACAAACTGCACTGCATGTTCGGGAAGCCCACCCTGCAACAAAGCGTCAGCAAGACAGTCAAAAAGCACCTTCGATGTTTTAATACATTCTGACCCGCCCCGCAGAATTGCTGCGTTACCAGCTTTAAGGCAGATAGCACCAGCATCAATCGTCACATTGGGACGGCTTTCATAGATTAGTGCGATGACGCCAATGGGTGTGCGTACGCGTTCAATCTGAAGCCCATTCGGGCGCGTCCATTTGTTGATCAGTTTTCCGACCGGATCTTCAAGCAATGCAATGTTACGTAACGCCAATGAAATCTCCGCAATGCGCGCAGGCGTTAAGGTCATGCGATCAATGAATGAAGGTGATACGCCGCGCGCGTTCGCGATTTCCAGTTCCTCTGAATTAACCGCCAGGATTTCCGCCTGGCGCTGATCAATATGGTCGGCGGCAAAAAGCAATGCAGCATTTTTCTGTTCTGGCGGCGCCGACGCCATAGCCCGCGCAGCATCGCGCGCACGCCCCCCCATAGCGGCCATCACGGCGTTGATTGAGCTATCCCTGTTCATCGCATCATTTCCACGTCATTCCGCCTGAAGCACAAGGTCATTGCGCTCGATGACCGCCGGCCGACGACGATAGCCAAGCGCTTGTTCCGCCGCGTCGGAAGACAAGCCCATTACCTTTTTAATATCGACCGCGTCATACGCCGATAATCCCTGCCCAATTATCTCTTTAGTTGCACTGACGACACTCACCGCATCTCCGCGTCGAAAATTGCCATCAATTGCAGTGACGCCAGCCGGCAACAAACTCGCGCCGCGCCGGATGGCGTCGGCAGCGCCCTGATCGATACTAATGGCGCCCGCTGACTTGATCCGCCCGGCAATCCACTGACGCCGTGCATTTTCCTTGTTGTTTGACGGACGGAACAAGGTCGCGCGCGCACCATCCAAAACCGCTTTGACCGGGCGTGCGCAATTGCCCGCTGCAATAATCGTTGCACATCCATTAGCGCCGGCAATTTTCGCTGCCGCAATTTTTGTCGCCATACCGCCTGATCCGACGCCGCCAGCGCTGTTTGGGCCTGACGCAGAATTGACAATCTCCGACGTAATCACCTCGACAACGCCAATATGTTCAGCATTATCATTGATGCGTGGGTCGACCGTATAGAGCCCGTCAATATCGGATAATATCATCAACGCGTCGGCGCCGGCGATCTGCGCTGTATGCGCCGCCAGCCGATCATTGTCGCCATAGCGTATCTCACTTGTAGCAACGGTGTCATTTTCATTGACGAGCGGCAATGCGCCAAGATCGAGCAGTGTCCTGATTGTCGATCGCGCATTCAGGTAGCGGCGGCGCTCTTCTGTATCCTGCATCGTCAGCAAAACTTGTGCGACTTTAATGTCGTGAGGCGCCATCGCTGCCTGCCAGGCTTCGGCCAGTTTAACCTGCCCCGCTGCCGACGCCGCTTGTTTTTCCTCAAGCCGCAAGGCGCCCGTCAAGCCGAGCCTTTCGCGGCCCAATGCAATGGCGCCAGAGGTCACAATGACGACTTCAACGCCCTTGCCGCGCAGCATCGCTATATCGGTTGCGACCGACGATAACCACTCGGCATTCGCCTCGCCCTGCTCACCACAGAGAATTGCCGATCCCGCTTTGATCACAAGGCGGTTTGATGAGCGCAGAGTTTCAGCTGCCGGAGATGATGAATGCAAAGACATGAGGATTAGCTATAAAAGCCGCGTCGCAGCAATCAATTAAAATTATCGGTAATCGGAAGAGATCGCCGATAATCGTTAAGCTCTGCAAGCAGGCTTTCTACCGTCGGCCGGCGGCCGGCCCCTTTGCCGCGACACTCGAACTGCCGCCCACCGTCGATGGCAACACGCATTGCATTACTCTCCCCAAGCGTGTCGCTAAAAAGCGGATCATCGCCAATCGGCTTATAGGTGACGCTGGCTGCAATGCCGCCTTCCGGCGTTTCACAGAATGTCGCCAATTGCTTCCATGCCTCACCACTTTGTGCTATTTTTTCCGCCAGCCTTTGTGTTAACGCCTCGACCGCAATATTGTCGGGATCCGGCTCGCGGCCAAATGCCTCAAAGCACAGAATTGATATTTTCGCTTTAGCATCTTCTCCCGATAAATCTGCTGAAGGATCCGGCTCAGCAAATCCAGCCTCCTGCGCCTGGCGAACGGCACTGTCGAAGGTTTCACCATTCCTCATCGCGGATAATATGAAGTTGACCGTGCCATTTAGAATTGCGGTCACGGATTTAACGCGCCCCACGGCGACTGCGCTGCGCAGGGTTTCCACCATAGGCGCGCCGCCGCCGACGGATGCGCTGTAATAGAACGCAGCGCCATTTGCGGCCGCAAGCGCATGAAATTTTTCAACCGATCCCGCAACCGCTTGTTTGTTTGCGGATACAATGCTGACACCTTGAGACAATGCGTTTTCGATCAAGGCCTTTCCGGCATCTTCCGACGGCAATGCATCAAGAATGATATCTGGTTTTGAACGAAGAAACGCATTCAGATCACCATGTAGCGTATATCCGGCGAATTCATCGCTGCGCAGTTTTGCCGGCGTACGCACGAGCGCTCCGTCAAAGGAATAATCAATGTTATTGTCCAGGACCCGCAAAGCGGCGCCGGCGCCAATAACACCAAGACCGGCAACGCTGACATTTAAGGGGCTTTTGGATAGTGCAGCGACCGGCTCGTCACTTCGCGCGGCAACGCGTGTCCCTTCAGCGGCGCCGAGGCGCCGCACATTGATCGCCACATTGCAGGCCGCCGCGAAGTCAATGGACTTTGGTTGCAATAGTTTTCCAGCAACATCCCGGGCCGCTGACCAATCCAGGAAGCGAAAACGCTTTGCAGCGGGTCCAGCGACAGCAGGGTCACGATCGTAAACGCCGTCAACGTCCTTTATCAGGAACACCTCACCGAGATTTAATGCATGCGCAACGCAGACAGCGGTCAAGTCAGTCCCGCCGCGGCCCAATAACACCGGCTCACCAGAGGCGCCAATTGCGACGAACCCGGGCACAATGACGACATCATGTTCCGCCAGCGCCTGTTTCAACGCAACGGCATCAATCGATTGCGGATGGGCGTCGTCGACGGGACCTCCTGCGCACAGCGATAATTGGCGCGCACCAGCGATCCGTGCGTCCAGCCCTGATGCATCACATGCAATCGCGAGAAGCGCTGCCGAACGGTCCTCGCCAAGGGCGATCAGCCTCGGCGCATGCCGGGACAGGCCTGACGCGCCGAGTGCGGCAGCTTCAGCATATAATTTGTCCGTTTCACCGGCAAAAGCCGATACAACCGCAACAACCTTTCGCCCAAGCCGGGTGTATCGGTAGATCTCTGTGACGACATCTTTCAGATTGGACACATCCTGAAGCACGGACGAACCAAATTTTAAGACGATGGGACCGGACGTCGCTGAGACCGGCTCATCCGCGCCTGCTTTTGGTAAAGGCGCCGACATATCAACAACATCTAGACACATTGTTTTGCCGCCTGTTTTGGAAATAGAGATACGTTGTCACTTGTCGTAATGGATGCGCTGTCAAGCGCGTGGGAAATATCGCGAAGCAAGTCGTCTTCATGTTCCAACCCAACAGAAAACCGCACAAGCCCTTCAGATATGCCTGCAATCTGCCGCGCTTCTGCGCTCATCGATGCATGGGTCATCGCTGCCGGCACGCAAATTAAGCTTTCAAATCCGCCCAGCGATTCAGCTATCGTGAAGATTTCGGTAGCGCGAAGTAATTGCAACACATCAACGCCCTCTTTGAATTCCACACTGAACATCGGACCAAAGCCCTTTTGTTGCGCACGAGCGATATCGTGGCCAGGATGTGAAGCAAGCCCCGGATAAAAGACCGTTTCCACGCGGTCATCCGCCACCAAAGCATCAACCACGGTCTGTGCAGTTTGTTGCTGACGTTCGATGCGGGGGAAAAGCGTGCGCAATCCCCGCAGCGTAAGAAAACTATCAAACGGGGCGCCGGTAACACCTGTGCAATTCGCCCACCAGGCCAGCTCCTCGCCGATACTCGCGTCGCGTGCGAGTACCGCCCCACCAACTACATCGCTGTGACCATTGATAAATTTTGTCGTTGAATGAACGACAATATCACAACCAAGTTCCAGAGGACGCTGCAGCGCCGGTGACAGAAACGTGTTGTCTGCGACAGTGATGGCGCCAGCCTTCTTGGCGAGCGCGACGCAGGCGCCAATATCGGTAATGCGCAATAGCGGGTTGCTCGGCGTTTCAATAAGCACCAGTTTCGGCGCGCGGGCGAACGCCGCGCTTAGTGTTTCCGGATTAGATTGATCGACAAAAGCGACATCGAATTGACCGCGCTTGGCACGCGCTGTCAGCAACCGATGGGTGCCGCCATAACAATCATGCGGCGCCAAAACGAGTTCACCAGGCGAGACAAGACACAAGACAAGATCAAGCGCCGCCATTCCAGATGCTGTTACGACACCCTTTTCGGCGCCTTCGAGCGCACAAAGCGCTTCTTCCAGCTGGCTGCGTGTTGGATTCCCGGAGCGAGAATAATCATATTGTGGCTTCTCGCAGGGATCATTCCAGGCATAATTTGCAGAAAGATGCAGCGGCGGCGCGACGGAATTATGGGCATCGTCAACTCCGACCCCGGCCGCAGCACAAATCGTTTCAAGGTTTCGCGAACGGCTCATGTGTTATTCTCCCTAATGCAACTTTTGATTAATGGGCCAATGGTTTTTGCTTCTTTCAAAAACGCATCATGGCCAAAGTGAGATTGAATTTCGTGCAAAGCCACCAAGGCCGGAACTATTGACGCAAGG
This sequence comes from Hyphococcus sp., assembly GCA_021776335.1. Lineage (GTDB taxonomy): Bacteria > Pseudomonadota > Alphaproteobacteria > Caulobacterales > Parvularculaceae > Hyphococcus. Next base: position 143,601 of record JAJFGB010000009.1, on the reverse strand, counting down.
CGTCGCAGATCAGCTGGCGGCACGAGTTGATCGCTCAGGCTGGATATCAGTGTTGTATCGGACCGGATATTTTCCGGAGCGACATGATGACGGTCGATTGAATCTGAAAGCGTTAAATAACGTGCAGCATCCATGTCGAATGCAGCGCCGCGCGCAATCAGATATTCGCACACATCGTAAGCATCTCCTGCAGCTGCCCCCGGTGTGCCATTGAACCGTTCGGAAAACTCATCAGGCGTTCGATAAGTTGTCATCGCGAGTTGACGCGCTAACGCCACGCCGACTTCCGGATTGCCGCTCTCCACCGCAAAATTCAGGATTCGCCTCTGAATGCCCCGTACAGCAGTCGCGGCCGGATGCGCGCGATCCGCAGCGGAAATGACGCATAATTGCTCTACGAGATCGGGATATTGCGCAGCAAAGGCCAGCGCAACCATGCCGCCATAAGAAGCGCCGACAAAACATCGTAGCTTTTTGAGTTCAAGCACCTGAAGCGCAATAGCGAGCGCCTTCGCCTGATCAAGCGTCGTGATCGTCCGCGCGGTCTCTTGGGAATTTGGCAGAAAGTCAAAACCAAGTACGCAAAATTGATTTAGATCGATAGATTGGCCCGCGCCGACAATATCGCGCCACCAGCCTCGTCCGTCGCCAGCGTCAGCCACTTTTCGGCCGCTGGAAATGCCGCCAAGTGCGGCGACTAAAGGTTGCGCGCGATCACCATAAAGACGCACACGCAGCTCTGGGCGCTGAAGCCGCTCTCCGCTTTCAAGCTCGAAATCACGTGGCAAAAGCACGCTGATATCCTGACAGTCAGAATACCGACAATGCGGTTCCGTTGGAGCATTTTGCTGAGCTTTAGTCATGTAAAATCCCTGCATCACGCGTCTCGTCGCTCAACAAGGTATTCACAGAGACCAAATCGGACGGGGCTTTGCCCTTCAAATAGCATTCGTCCGACTCATCTCTCGAAACGGCCAAATAACGAACATTGACGTCTCGAAGGAATTGGCACCTTTCCTAAAAGCAGGTCTTGCTTCTCGGCGGTTGCCCCAGCTTCAACGGGCCTATCCCTCAGCTGGTCTTGATGAGTTGCCGGGCACTATATTCGCAGATGCGAAATCGTCAACCGATATTTTCAAGAATATGCAAATCGGCGCCCGATCCTGCTCCGAATGAGTTGGTCTGTAGCTAAACTCGACAGGCCGTTAGATTCCCTGTCGGATAGTGAATTTGCCTGCGATGGGCGGCCCTAGCTTCGAAGAAGCTTTTTGATGTTGCGGGCCGCCTGACGAATACGCTGCTGGTTTTCCACCAGCCCGATACGGACAAAGCCTTCGCCAAATTCACCAAAGCCAATACCAGGCGCCACAGCGACATCTGCGTCATTCATCAACCGTTTGGCGAATTCGACGGAACCGGTCTCGCGGAACTGTTCGGGAATCGGCGCCCAGGCAAACATCGACGCATCAGGCACAGGAATCTCCCAGCCCGCCTTACCGAAATGCTCAACCATGACGTCACGCCGTCCACGATAAGTTTGCCGCATCTCGTCTATGCAGTCTTCAGGTCCATCGAGCGCCGCTGCCGCCGCGACCTGGATCGGCGTAAAGGCGCCATAGTCGAGGTATGATTTCACCCGTCCCAGCGCTTTAATCATCCGTTCATTACCGACCGCCATGCCAACCCGCCAGCCCGCCATTGCGAAGGTTTTGGAAAGGGAATTGACCTCAACAGCAATGTCTTTGGCGCCGTTTATCTGCAAAATCGAAGGCGGCGGATCTCCAAAATAAATTTCCGCATAGGCAAGGTCGGAGAGAATAAGAATGTCATGCTTTTTCGCCAGCGCCACAGCGTCCTTGTAAAAATCAAGCGTCACCGTTTGCGCCGTCGGGTTAGACGGATAGTTCAGCACCATCGCGCGCGGCTTCATATGCGAGGTTTTGATCGCCTCACTGACGCTTGTAAGGTATTGTTCCGGGCTGTGCGCTGGTGTCGGGGCGATAACGCCGCCGGCGATGATAAACCCATAGGCATGTATTGGATAAGCCGGGTTTGGCGACAATATCACATCGCCAGGCGCAGTAATGGCCTGCGCCAGATTAGCAAACCCTTCCTTTGACCCCAGCGTCGCAATGACTTCTTTTTCCGGATCAAGCGCAACGCCAAACCGGCGCTCATAATAGCGCGCCATGGCGCGGCGCAGACCAATAATGCCTTTTGATGCAGAATAGCCATGGGTGCGCGGCTTGCGCACCGTCTCAATCAGCTTGTCGACAATATGGTCCGGCGTCGGCATGTCAGGATTGCCCATGCCGAGATCAATAATGTCGCGCCCCGCTTTGCGCAGCGACGATTTCAGCGTGTTGACCTCTTCAAAAACATAAGGAGGCAGCTTTTGAATACGATAAAAGTCTTCGGTGTTCGACATGATGTAAATTTACTGCAAAGGATTCCGGAAACCGCCGTTAGAAGCTCACGCTGATTTGGCGGCGTCGGCAATCCCTGCCCTGTTGATGGTTTCCAAAGGCGTCACCACCCAGAACTTTGAGCGCATATGCGCCCAATCATCAAGGAGCCGTCGCGCCTTTTGCGATCGCGTCGCCGCAGCATGACGCTCAATCAGCTTTCTGCATGTCTCTTCGTCTTCCGTATCGAAACGATGGAGCGCAACGCTGTCCGGATTGACGTAATCTTCAAAGTCCCCCGCCTCATCAAAGACAAACGCCTGCCCACCGGTCATACCGGCAGCAAAGTTGGCGCCAACAGAACCAAGGATCACCGCGACGCCGCCGGTCATATATTCGCATCCATTAGCCGAGCAGCCCTCGATTACTGTAAGCGCGCCGGAATTACGCACAGCAAATCGGCCGCCCGCGCGGCCCGCTGCGAAGAGCGCGCCGGCGGTAGCGCCATAAAGGCACGTATTGCCAATGATCGCGTCGCCGGAATTCCAATTGTCCTTCTCGGGCCGAACGACAATGATCGCGCCGGAAAGACCCTTGCCAACATAATCATTGGCGTCGCCATCAACAATAATCTTCAACCCACGGGCCGAAAATGCCCCAAGCGATTGTCCGGCTGATCCCTTCAACCGCAGTGTCAGATGATCCTCCGCTAGGTCGCCCGGTTTAAAGCGCCGCACGATTTCCGATGAAATGCGTGCGCCGATGGCTCGGTCTGTATTTTTTACCGACCGCGACAGCTGTAGCTTTTCGCAACGTTCAAAAAATGGTGTTAGCGCCGGCCAGATGTTTTGATCAATTGTATCGCTGACCTCCGTTCGCCCCTTGCGCGTTGATCGCGCCGGGCGTTCACCGGCGTCAACGCGCGTCAGGATTGGGTTGAGATCGAGGTCATCAAGATGCGCGGCGCCGCGCGAGACCTGATCGAGAAGATCTGCGCGCCCGATCACATCTTCAAGCGAGCATGCGCCAATGGATGCAAGCACTTCCCGGGTTTCCTCAGCGATAAAACTCATCAGATTGACCACGTGATCGGCAGCGCCGTGAAACCGCTGGCGTAAATCTTCCTCTTGCGTGCAAATGCCGACCGGACATGTATTTGAATGGCACTGGCGCACCATCAGACATCCCATGGCAACCAACGATATAGTACCGATCCCATATTCCTCAGCGCCGAGCATTGCAGCGATCACGACATCGCGGCCGGTCCGGATACCGCCATCAGTTCTAAGCGTCACGCTGCCGCGAAGATTGTTAAGCGTTAATACTTGATGCGCTTCGGAAAGACCAAGCTCCCATGGCGCCCCTGCGAATTTTATTGATGTCTGTGCGCTGGCGCCCGTGCCGCCCACATTGCCGGAAATCAAAATCGTATCAGCGCGCGCTTTTGCGACCCCCGCGGCGATGGCGCCGATACCAGAGGCCGAAACAAGCTTTACACAGACGCGCGCATCAGGATTGATTTGCTTTAAATCATAAATGAGCTGCGCAAGGTCCTCGATAGAATAGATATCATGATGCGGCGGCGGCGAAATGAGCGTCACCCCCGGCGTCGCGTGGCGCATGCGCGCGATAAATTCCGTCACTTTAAAACCAGGCAGCTGACCGCCCTCGCCAGGCTTGGCGCCTTGCGCTACTTTAATCTCAATCTCACGGCACTGGTTGAGATATTCAGCCGTCACGCCGAACCGACCTGATGCAATCTGTTTGATGGCCGAGTTCGCATTGTCGCCATTCGGCAAAGAGAGATAGCGCGCCGGATCCTCACCACCCTCACCGGAAACCGACTTCGCGCCGATCCGATTCATCGCAATATTGAGTGTCCCATGGGCCTCCGGCGACAGCGCGCCGAGTGACATGCCGGGCGTTACAAAACGGCGGCGAATATCATCAGCGTTTTCCACCTGATCAACGCTGATCGACGCTACGCTCGACCTTACAGCCAATAAATCCCGGAGCTGCGACGGAGGCTGACTTTTTAATGCATCGGAATAGCGCTTATATCCGTCATAATCATCTTCGCGCACCGCTTGTTGCAAATCACTGATCAGCGCCGCTTCAAGAATATGATGTTCACCTCTGCTGCGTTGGCGATAAAACCCGCCGACCGGCAGGCGCGGCGCGGCGCTCTCCCATGCTTTAACGTGAAGCTCCGCAGTTTTTCTTTCAAGCCCCGCAAGGCCAATGCCGGAAATACGGCTGGTCATGCCGGGAAAGAATTCTTCGACCAGCATGCGCGACAGGCCCAGCGCCTCAAAATTACACCCGCCGCGATAACTCGAAATTACCGAAATGCCCATTTTCGAGATAATCTTGAACAGCCCGGCTTCGAGGGCGCATTTATAATTATAAACGCATTGACCAAGCGTGAGTTTACCATAATCGCCGCGATTATGCGCCGCCGCGAGGCTGTCAAATGCGAGATATGGGTTAACTGCAGTGGCGCCGACACCAACAAGCACCGCCATATAATGCGCATCAACACATTCCGCTGAACGAACGATGATCGAACAATAGGAGCGCTTACCTGCCGCAATTAAATGCGCGTGGACGCCGCCTACAGCGAGGATCATGGGAACAGCGATGCGGCCAACACCCTGATGTTCATCAGTAAGGATGATCTGCCCGGCGCCATCCTCAATCGCTTTAACCGCATCCTCTCGAATGCGATTGAGCGCATCGCGCAATGCTTCACCATTATTATTGATCGCCTGGAAATCATATGTGCAATCGATCTCCGCAACTTGCTGGTCCAGATAGTTGCTGAGCCGTGCAAACATGCCATTGGTGAGCACCGGGCTTTCCAACACGAAAACATCAGTCTGCGTCTTGTCGGCCACAAGAATATTGCCGAGGTTTTTAAATCGGGTTTTTAGGCTCATGACCCCCGCTTCACGCAATGGATCCATCGGCGGGTTAGTCACCTGGCTGAAATTTTGCCTGAAATAATGTGACAAAGGTCGATATCGCTCTGATAAAACGGCGATGGGCGTGTCATCGCCCATAGAGCCGACGGCCTCCTTTGCGCCCTCGGCCATGGGGCGTAAAATCAGATCAAGCGCTTCCAGATCATAGCCGGTTGCCGCCTGACGGCGGGTCATTTCTTCGCCGGAAAACAGACGGTCTTCCGGGCCCGGCCCGATCATCCCCTCCAGTTCGACAATGTTTTCAAGCCACTCTGTATAGGGATGTTTATCGGCGATTTGATCAAGAATCTCGTCCGGTCCGTAAAACTTCGCCTCAGCCATATCAACAGCGATCATGCGCCCTGGTTCCAGCGCACCGCGTTTTTTGATCTTGCGCCCATCAAGCGGACACATGCCGGTTTCAGAACCAACCGCAAGAACGCCGTCTTCAGTGATCGCATAACGCAACGGCCTTAACCCGCTGCGATCAAGCCCGGCGATCGCCCAACGCCCGTCATAGGCGGCGATCGCCGCCGGCCCGTCCCAGGGTTCCATCACGGCATTGCAATATTCATAAAGCGCACGCCATTTCGCCGGCATGACGGCGGCTCGTTTTGACCACGCTTCCGGAATCAGCAACGCTTTTGCCATGGGCGTTGATCGACCGGCGCGCACGATTAGTTCAAATGTCTGGTCGAGGGCCGCTGAATCCGAAGAGCCGGGCTGGATTACAGGTTTGATATCCTCGCCGTCATCGCCAAAGATCTCCGACGTCATCCGAATTTCATGGCTTTTCATCCAATTGATATTGCCTTTCAGCGTATTGATCTCACCATTATGGGCGAGCATGCGGAAAGGCTGTGCCAAACGCCATTCTGGAAAGGTATTTGTTGAATAGCGTTGATGAAAAATCGCGACGCGTGAGATGAACTGCTTATCTTTCAGATCAGTATAAAAATTATCGATGTCCTGCGCCAAAAACATCCCTTTGTAGACAATATCCTGAGAAGAAAGAGAGCAAACGTAAAGTTCGTGCAGACCGGCCTCGCGCGCACGCTTTTCAATACGTCTCCGCACGAGGTAAAGAATCCGGTCAAGTTCTTCCGGCGCACGTCCTTTTGGATCGCAAAACAGAACCTGCTCTATTTCAGGCCGTGTCGCATTGGCTTTTTCGCCGAGACAACGAGCCTGCACCGGCGCCTGTCGCCAGCCATAGATATAAAAGCCCCGACGAAGGATTTCTGTTTCCACAATTGAGCGCGCCGCGTCTTGAGCTGCAAAATTGACACGCGGCAAAAACACCATGCCGACGCAGATATCTTCGTCGCCCACATGATGACCCGTGCGCGCCACAAATTTACGGAACAGTTCCTGCGGCACATTCAGGCGAATGCCGGCGCCATCGCCGGTTTTGCCATCCGCATCAACGGCGCCGCGATGCCAGACGGCTTTTAACGCCTCAATCGCCATCTCCACGATCTCGCGGCGCGGCTTGGCGTCAAGCGCCGCAACAAGACCGACGCCGCACGCATCATGCTCGGATGCAGGGTCATAGGCATTTGCGGCAACCAAAGCAGCACGGCAGTTTTGATAGGCGGAGATAAAATCAGTCATGATTGGTTCTTGCGTTTGCTATTCAGCAGCGGCGCGCGGCGGCGCGGCGAAAAGTTTTTCTGTGATTGCCGCCGCCGCTTCGCGGCCGTCCTTTATGCCCCAGACAACCAGCGAGGCGCCGCGGACAATATCCCCAGCCGCGTAAACGCCCGGCAAGCTCGTTTCCATTGTCGCGGGATCAACATGCAATGTGCCGCGCGTCGTCAATTTCAAATCCGGCACGCCAAACAACTGCGGTATCGCCTCAGGTTCAAATCCCAACGCCTTGATGACGATATCCGCCGCGATGTCGAAGTCAGCGCTTGAAACTTCCTCTGGCGCACGGCGTCCGGATGCATCCGCATCACCGAGCTTCATACGCGCCACACGCACGCCTGTTGTTTTATCAGAGGCGCCCAATATCGCTTTCGGCGCCGCCAGCCATTCGAAAATGACACCTTCTTCTTCTGCATTCGCGACCTCTCGCGCAGAGCCTGGCATATTGGCGCGATCACGCCGGTAAAGGCATGTCACGGATTTGGCGCCTTGCCGCACAGCAGTTCTGACACAGTCCATCGCTGTATCGCCACCGCCAATCACCACGACATTTTTACCCACCGCATTCAAATCGCCATTTTCAAATGCCGGAACCTGATCGCCAAGGCCCTTGCGGTTCGAGGCCGTCAAATAGCCGAGCGCTGCGATGACGCCGCGATTGCCGATGCCGGGACAGGCCAGTTCACGCGCTTTATAAACGCCGGTTGCGATCAGCACCGCGTCATGTTTGGCGCGAAGCTCACCAAGCGCAGCATCACGACCCACTTCAAAGTTTAGAAAGAATCTTACGCCGCTCTTTTCAAGATATTGAGTGCGTCGCTTCACAATTTCTTTTTCGAGTTTGAAATTTGGAATGCCATAAAGAAGAAGACCGCCTACGCGGTCATGCCGATCGTAAACTTGCGTTTGAAATCCAAGTTTGCGGAGTTCCTCGGCGGCGGCAAGCCCTGCCGGACCGGCGCCAATGATTCCGACCGACTGTGGACGCTCAATAACGGGACGGACCGGCATTACCCATCCCTCCTCCCATGCGGTTTCGGTGATATATTGTTCAACAGCGCCGATCGTCACCGTGCCGTGTCCTGATTGTTCAATTACGCATGAACCTTCGCAAAGCCGGTCTTGCGGACATATCCTGCCGCATATTTCCGGCATGTTGTTGGTCGCCGAAGAAACCTCATAGGCATCTTTCAGACGACCTTCGGCAACAAGGCGTAACCAGTCCGGAATATCATTTTCGAGCGGACAGTGATTTTGACAAAACGGTATACCGCATTGGCTGCATCGCGCGGCCTGTGCGGTCGCGTGGTCGTCTGCAAATTTTGCATATATTTCGCCGAACTCCCGACGCCGCGCGCCGGGATCTTTTTTTGTCGGCGTCTCGCGGTCATGCGAGACAAATTTCAGCATTTTCTCGGGGATAGTAATCTCCGTTGCCGCAATAGATTCGGCTTGGACGGTAAAAAGGCTTTTGCTGCAACGCAACATCATTTTGTGTGCAAAAGCGAAGAAAACAGATCGCCTTAGATGATTGTGCTATTTCACAGCAGTATCCACGAACTCTGCTGCCATTTTGCAATCACTGGTGCGGTATTCCATTTTTGCAGAAAAACCGACATGTACAATGCTGTGACCTGTTTGGGTTTTACTACGCCGCCCGGAAATTCATGCGGTATACAGACGTTATTTCAAAACTACAAAATACCACCACCGCCGCACTCAATGTTGGGACGGAAAATTGGTCCTTACAAAAAAAGTTGCACATTCATTTTCCGGCGCTATCAAGTTCGCTATTCATGATATGAGCGGCGCCTAAAAGCGCCGCCTCGTCATTGATCACCAACCTAACCGGGACATCCTCCACATAAGAGCGCATACGGCCCTTATCGAGGAAGCAATCAGTGAAATTGCTTTTGAGGAAGAGATCACGATTTCTGGGGAGAATACCCCCCGCCAAAACAACGCCGCCACGGGCGCCGGTGGACAATACAGCGTCTCCAACCGTACGGCCCAATATTTCGAAAAATAGCGAAACAGCTTTCTCCGCATTTACCGACGATCCATCGCGCGCCGCAGCGGTAATTTCCCTTGGCAGCAATATGGGTTGTTGCGTTTCCGTCAACGCGCCAATGGCATCATAAATATTGGTGAGGCCCTCACCGGACAAAAGGCGCTCTACGCTGACCCGGCGGTGTTTTTTAAGCATGAACCTCAAGAGTTCCACTTCTTCATCTGTCGCAGGCGCAAACCCTACATGCCCGCCTTGGGTCGAAACAATCCGAAGCCCCGCCGATGTCGGCGCTACGAAGGCTTGCCCCAGCCCCGTACCAGGGCCAATCACTAACAACGGCGCAGCGGGGTCGCCGGCGCCAGGCTTTATTTTTTCGAGCGCGTCGTCCGGCAAACAGGCAACCCCGGCGGCGAGCGCATAGAAATCATTGACTACATGAAACCGCTTTAACGAAAGCGATGACTGCAATTCATCGTATCGAAACCGCCAGTTTGAATTTGTAAAGATGATTTCCGCCTGATCGACCGGCGCCGCCACTGCAAAACAGCCAATATCAGGTCGCATTTCAATTGAGCCAAGATATGCATTGATGGCCTCGTCAATGGAAGCAAAGTCCTCAATGCGAAATTTATGAATATCCCCCAAGGCTATCTCATCGCGGTTGAGACTTGCGATAGCAAACCTGGCATGAGTACCGCCAATATCTGCAACTAAAACCGACTGCGACGCCATCTTGCCCCTGTTCATTTCATTGATTGAAATCCCGACGACCAAGGCTAAACATGACCCATGGCGCCTAAAAAGTCACCAACAAGCAATCCCGGCGGCGGAGACAAGGCCGATAGGCATCGAAATGCCAAGCGATCCTCCATGCCGTGGTGGCGGGGCGCCGCTATCTATCAAATCTATCCGCGCAGTTTTCTGGACACAGACGGAGACGGCGTCGGGGATTTGCGTGGCTGTATAGAAGGCCTTGATCATGTCGCCTCCCTCGGCGTCGACGCCGTGTGGCTCTCTCCCTTTTTTAAATCACCCATGGATGACTTTGGTTATGACGTTTCCGACTATCGCGATGTGGATCCGCTATTTGGCGCCCTAAGTGATCTCGATGAATTGATCGACAAAGCCCATGGCCTGAAACTGAAAGTCATTATTGACCAAGTCTATTCGCATACTTCGGATCAACATCACTGGTTTCAGGAGAGCCGGATTGATCGGACGAATCGCCGCGCGGACTGGTATGTCTGGGCGGATCCAAAACCGGATGGTACGCCGCCGAATAACTGGCAATCGGTCTTTGGCGGCCCCGCATGGAAATGGGACAGCAACCGTCGCCAATATTATCTCCACAATTTCTTGCATTCGCAGCCCGATTTGAACCTTCACAATATGGACGTTCAAAACGCCCTGCTTGATGTTGCGCGTTTCTGGCTCAAACGCGGTGTTGACGGCTTTCGGCTCGACGCCATCAATTTCGCAATGCACGATCCCGAGCTGCGCGATAATCCGCCGACGCAAGAATTCGCACGCCCGCCGACCCGGTCTTATGATTTTCAGGAACACCGCTTCAGTCGATCCCACGTTGATATTCCAAAATTCCTTGAGCGCATTCGCGCGGTTACCGATGAATTCGGCGACGTATTTACAGTTGCGGAAATCGGCGGTTTCGACACTTTCGGTGAAATGAAAACCTTCACTGAAGGAAAACAGCGCCTCAACTCCGCTTACAGCTTCGACTATCTTTATGCGGACACGCTGAGTGCTGAGCTCATCAGGCGCGCCAGCCAGAATTGGGCCAATGATGATGGTTGGCCGTCCTGGGCATTTTCCAATCATGACGCGCCACGCGCGGTCAGTCGCTGGTCAAATAAAATAGCGAGAGAGGAATATGCAAAATTTATTGCGCTGCTGCTCGTGAGCCTGCGCGGTAATATTTTCATCTATCAGGGCGAGGAGCTGGGGCTGGAGCAGGCTGATGTGCCGTTTGAGAAATTACAGGACCCCGAAGCAATCAAAAACTGGCCTGAAACCCTCGGGCGCGATGGCGCCAGAACACCCATCCCATGGAATGCGGACAAACCATTTGCAGGCTTTTCTTCAATGGAGCCATGGCTTCCCGTTGACCCCCGCCATTTTGATTGCGCCATTGATCGTCAGGAAAAGAATGCGAATTCCTTTTTGCATTTTATGCGGCATCTGTTGAAAATGCGCGGGGATCACCCGGTACTGCGTCTTGGTGATGTGAATTTCCAGCCTTCGTCGGAAAACATCATTGCCTTCACCCGGCATTATGACGGCGCCGATATTTTGTGTGTCTTTAATCCGTCCGATACACAGGAAAAATTTGTGCAGCCTGACATCAATCAGTGGCGCATCATTGCAATAACGAATATTGGTGGCGCCGGCGCAGGCGACAAAATTCCGGATAGCCTGGCCCCGGCAACCGGCTACATTGCGGAACATAGATGACCTTACAAACCAAACCCCTTACCTCAGCATTGAAGCCTTCGCGTCAGCAGAAAGAACGACTGCAACGCCCGATCAACCCGGGCCGGGCATGGAGGTCTGTGTTTCCGGTCGCAATCACCTTGCTCGCACTGAATATAGACGCAGCGCGCGCCCAAACGGACGGCGAAACAAGTCAGGCCGCACAGGACGAGCGCGGCACCTGGAGTTTTGTTTGGGAGAATGATTATTTCGCCCAGACCGACCAGAATTATACAAACGGCGTACGCATTGCTTATTTCACCGGCCCCAAACAACCGCGCGGCTTCGCGGATGTGATTGCGCAAAATGTGCTGCGTGCTGGCGACGACGCTGTCATCAGGCGTGGGTTCGCCCTTGGCCATTCCATTTTCACGCCCAGGGACACGGATGTAACCGCGCCTCTTTCCGATCAACACCCATATGCCGCGTGGCTATACGCAGAATATTCAGCAGCAATCGAGCGCGACGACACCGTTGATCAATTGACCATTCAGGCAGGCGTGGTCGGGCCGAGCGCCGGCGGCGAATTTGTACAGAACAACTGGCACAGCCTTATTGGCGTTGACCCTGCCCTTGGGTGGGACAATCAAATTGATGACGAATTTGGCGTCGTTCTCTCCTATGACCGAAAACTCCGGGATCGTTTAATCGTTGATAAACCGGCGGTCATGGCCGACATTACACCAAGTTTTGGCGCTTCTTTGGGCAACATAAGGACCCATGCGCGACTTGGTATTACTCTCCGCATTGGTCCGGATTTGCCGAGCGACTATGGCCCGCCGCGCGTCCGGCCCTCGCTTGCCGGCAGCGGATATTTTTCGCCGCGACGACCATTTGGCTGGTATGTGTTCTTCGGCGCCGAAGCACGCGCTGTCGCCCATGACATTTTTCTCGATGGCAGCCTTTTTCGCGACAATGACCCGAGCGTGACCAGTAAAACGCTTGTCGGTGATTTCCAAACCGGTTTGGTGGCGCAGTTTCGCAGCGTTCAGATCGCGTACACATATATTGTGCGGACGAGAGAGTTCGAAGAACAGCTGGATCGCCATCGCTTTGGCGCGGTGAGTCTTTCGGTGAAATTCTGAATTTTGTTTAAGTTGAAGAATCGTAGCAACGCTTTTCCAGTCAGCTTCATTGTTGGTTCAAGTGCTGTCCGATTTATTAAGGAACGCCCCAATCTCAGACTGGAGGGTTGGGTGGTAGTTTGGTTCAGCCTCTTTCATCGCCTCTGTAACCTGATAGCCGAGTTCGCGATAGGCTTCGAACTGCGATTCATCAAACATCTGATCAGAAATCGGCTGCACTGGAAATACATCATAGGCGCCTTTGTATCCGTAGAGATCGCCGGGCAATCCTCGCGTCATGACCGGCTTTAAATAAATCAAGCGGCCTGTTTTTTTTGCAACCGGTTCGCCAAGATGATTTTCCGCTTTGGGGTAATAGATATTGGCGATCGCAAAACCGCGCTCAGCTAGCTTGTATCGCTTCGAATAGTGGCTGGGGTTTTTGGCTGAATCTGGCATTAAATGCGCCAAATCCCAGCCGTCACAATCAAACCGAATACTCACTCCTTGATCCACGCGAATGCGCTCAATGGCGATCCCAAGGTCTTTAAAATTAAAATCGCCATCTGCAGAAGCATCCGCTAAAATAATGAGATCGGTTCTACGCTGAAGAAGTTCGTAAAGACCCATATTCTCGAAATGGCCGCCATCGGTTAGCTCAACCATTTCGGCTTTTTCGTCAAATCCGATATTCAACAGACCGTAAAGTCCCTCTTGATAAAATGTTGGCACGTGGCCCTGCTTTACTTTGTTGGGATTAGACACCCAGCAACCAAGCCGCAGATTATAATAGGACATCATCGATGAAATGATCGGATTGTTGATCGGTGTGTCCCAGCCCCCCGGCCCCACCCGCGGACTAATTGCTGCGCCGGATATCGCCATAGCAGTCGCCAGTGTCATGCCACCTTCGCCATCGGCGCGCGCCGTCGCAAATGTCGTTGTCGATCGATAGCCGGTCGCACGGCTGCCGCAGTAAAACGGTGACAAAATGAAACTATCGCCGCTACGGCCGCGCTCTTTTGATTTTATCGAGCTGCTCAACACAATATTCGTATTGATCAATGGGTAAGGACGCTGCGCCATGTCTTTTAAAAATCCACCGTCGGCAAATTGCGCCCGCTCCGCGTAGACTTCCCCGAGCACGGATTTGGGATCAGGCAGAAACGCCTCCATCAAACGGTCCCGATACATACGATTGAGCGATACATAGTTCAAATTTGCGCGCAGCCCAGCGGCGATAAATAGAACAAAAAAAACGAATGGCATGTAATCCGCAATGCCTTTTCTCGCGATCGGAATTTTCCATTCATCAATCAGATATTTGAACAGGTCCATGGCAAGAAGAATATTTGCCAGCAAGAGAACAATCGAAATCGCGATAATAATCAATTTGCTTCGCAATTGTACGTTCTTCGCCGCCCCCTCCAATAGCGACTTAAAACTAAATGCGCCGACAATATTGCCAGTGAGAACGCCCCAAATCAGCGGGCCCATTCGGCTGGTGAGGCCTGCTCCGGAAATATATGCAATCGCCCATAATGCAAAAAACACAACCATGAGACTGATTGAAGCGCCCAGGACTTTCTGGCTGTTCCGTCGATAAACATAATGCTGACCCCAGTGCCGGCCGGTGCGACTGAGGGTCAAAAACAGAAAACTCAACGCTATACTGACAATGCCCAACATGAAAACGCCAGACATGAAAAACCGCGCGAGCAAAATTCGCGGTTCGCCTTTCAATGCGTTGTGAATAAGATCAATTTTATTGACAGCGCAGGTGGCGGTGTCTTTTTCAATTCGAGTCTTTTGGCATTTCAGCTCCGGGCTTCTCGTCCCTTTCTCATGAAACCATATCTCAAAACTGGAAGAACTCTTCAGACCTTCTGCTTTGATATCAATATCTGGCTTAGCCGCGACTGTCGCATCCGGCGTTAGCCAATCTATGACCATGAGTTCTATATTGTCGTATATAGGCGGATGGGTTGAATTCAGAATGACGTCAAAGGGTTCCTTTTCTTCATCGGTAAGCCAATGTCCCACAGCATGCGAAGCGCCATAGATCAAAAAGAGCACGCCTATAATCCCGGCAAGAAAAATTGGCCAGGAGATCAGAACGGTGCGCAGCACCACTGCCAACAAAGATGTGAAGTTCAGCATGACCGTCGGTGTGAGGTGATTTTTCCGATACCGAATGAAGTCTAGTATCAGCTTGCCGCCTTTGCCATTTTGTGAATAATCAGAAGCTGGAAAACGGCTAAACCGTGCCAGCGTCTTCTTGTTAAGCTCGGTGCTGCGACCGGTTTTCCCGTTCTGGCTTGCAATATTTCTAAACCATGTCAGTGCGGCGCCTGCATATCCGCCACCAGATACCGTGGACAGATAATCAACCTCATCCAGCAAAGACCGGTCTTCGCCTTTCTTCTTCTTGTTCAGAGACTGCATTACGCCAATAGAAAATGACGCGGCCCGGATACCGCCGCCGGAAAGCGCTAACCCCGCGGTTCGTTTTTCCTTCGCATAGCCTTTCTTGCGCTTTTTATCCTGAGAACGATTGCCATCACTACATTTGGCGCTTTGATTTGATATCCTCTGCGCGTGATGCCTTTTGATCAAAGTCCTTTTGTGTTCAGCCTCGAGGAATTCCACTTCGTCACGCCAGGCGTTTTGAAATCTCGTACGCGTACTATCCATATACCGATCGCTCATGACTGAACGTTCCCGCCCCACACAACACCTATGAGTACGGCAGAAATCACTCCTTGTTCTCCGCACCTGCGGCAGCGACAGTGCCGATCGCATCGATCAAATCCTCATATCGTTTGATAATGTTTTTCACTTTCCGTTTGGCATCAGTTCTTTCCGCTTCTTCCTGCCCTTCAGGTACTGGATCTGACAGATCCCGCTGGAGCTCCTCCAACGACACGTAAAGTTCTCTGCGAAAACCTTCCAGATCAACCGCATCGATCAAAACGCCCGTCTGCACATCGGATACAGCAGTGCCCGATTGTGAGTCTTGTGCCGCTTTCATCAATGACGAGACGGTCGAAACACTGCCGCCGGTCGTTGCATCACCTGCAAGCGTGATCGCCCGCTCCAGAAGTTCGCCGGTAAGTCGGCTATAGGCCGCGGTCAGCGCTGATGGATCGTTTTCAAAGGATTTTAGATTCCAGTTACCGATCTCATCGCGGATAAAAGCCATCGTCGTATCGCCGGCGCCCGAAGCATAAACCTCGTTGATACGCGCCCAATTGTCGTTTTCAAAAAGACGCTTGGCGATGCTGATGCGATCTTGGGGGGTACGGCCGCTATCGTCAGTCGCCGCTTCAAGCCAATTGTACATATCAAGAAAGGCCGTCGGCTGCGTATCGCGCAGATACTGGCTGGTTGGCAGCTGACGCCTGTCCGCCGTTTCCTGAAGCTCTAGCGCGTTGGCGCGCGCGGTGAACTGATTTGCCAGCTCCGCCGACAAATTCGCTGCCTTGGCAAGATCAATGCGCAATCGTGTTTCATCCGGATCAACAGAAGCGATCTGAAATGAAATAGCGGTTGCGATGATACGAAACCCAGCCGCTAACCCGGCAATAGTTTTATAGGAGACCCGATTGTGAGCGGCCTGCCGGCTGCGCGCAAAATTGAGGCTTTCGCGCAAAGCTTTCTGCGTCTCGACAATCAGCGTCTTTTGGGCTTTTAACGCCGACATCGCCCCGGCAAGCTGCTGAGCTGGCTTTTTCTCTGAGGATGCAAGTCCGTTGACGCTAACCTTTTTGGCGACATTTCTCAATTCCGCAGTGACTTTCGCCACATGCTCATAGCGGCCTTTTGCGCCAAACATTGACTCTATGTCGTCGAGTGAGGTGTCGTCACTAATCAGCTTGCTCATAGCACCCACTTTACCGGCGAACGCTTTGGCTGTTTCCGCATCAATAATGTTTGCCGGCAGCGACGCCGCACTTATTCGTCCCGTCAGCGTTTTCAATTCTTGTGCGTAGTCCTTGTTATCGTCTTTCCAGTCAGTGCGGCCCTTAATCTGTAACAGCAGCGCCTTTAGCGATGTTTCCGCCGACAGAATTGGATCAATAACGTCAGTGTCACTCGCCCAATATTTTTGTTTGGCAAATCGAAGACCGCTCAATGTTTTATCGGTTATTTTCTCGAGGACGTCGATTTCCGGTTTCTGATCACTGGGCGGTTTTGCAAAATCTAATTTGAGTATCGCCGCTCGCTGACTCTCAAGGTTCGTTGAAAGATCGTGCTGATGCGCGGAAACGCTCGCGAGAGTATTCAGTGGAGAACGAATGTCCCGCATTCGCGTCAATTGGGCTTGCATAAAGGCGGCGTTCTTGCCAGCACGGACGAGTTCCGGAAATTTTATAATATCGCCATTGGCGGCAATATAGGCTTCAAGCTCTCCTCTCGCGGCGGCGTTGTAAATTGTCGCCGCCGCGGTCACAGCGGCGCTCAGCTTAGTCGCAGCGGCTGTAAATTTCTCTTCTTCTGTTGTTACCGCGTCGATCAACGCTAACCACGCCGCAGCGTTTTCAGCGGAGATCGGCGCCTTCGGAGGTTTTTCATCGTCATTTACCGTCTGCAGCAGCGCCAGTATTTTCTCCGTCGCTGGCGCCCCGTCCAATGCTTCAAGGTTATTTGCAGCTTCATTCAACCCCCGCGCGAAAGACGTGACTTCCGTTCGATGTTCGGTGGATGCCTTAATCGCAGTGAGCGCTTTTAGAGCCGATGCCGCAGCCTCACGCATGAGGTCGCCGTTTTCAATCAGAGTTTCAATCCCGTCTAAAAATGCAACCTGTGAAATCGCGTTAAAATCCGATGCGTCACGCACTTCTGAAATCGCATCATATCCGTCTATGAACGCGACCCAGGAGGTCTGCGTTGACTTGAACGCTTTCAATTCCTGCTCAAACTTGTGCAACAGGTTTTTGCATTCGGTTCGGTTCGCTGAGTCTTTTTCCGCGCGACATATCGCAGATTGCCGGGTCGCAAAATCATCAAGCAATGTGGTTTCGATGGAAGCAATTGCATCAGTCTGGTCAACTATATCGCCAAATTTTTCTATATTGGTCCACGCAGCGGCGAATTGCATTCGCATGCCCACCGCCTGGGTGCGCATGCGAATATATGACGGACAAACATGGCGTGCGTTATCGTTTGTTTCCGGAAACCGCGCCCAACTGCTTTGGGTGTTTCTGCGATTACTGGCGATTTGCGCTTCGATTTCTCCGGGCGTCGGGTTCCTGCGCTTTACGCTGACCGGAAAGTCCGCGTGCAGCGCCCCGGCGCTCTCTGCGAGGTTTCGATCATCGTCACTGCTTCTCACTTCTGGCTGATATGTCTTTCCGAACCAGGCCCCATATTTCAGCGCGCGCCGTTGTGGAATATTGATCCGCTCACATTGCGCAACGCTTGGCGTAAAACTCCTGAACGCCGCGTTGTCGGGGAGAGGATCAATAGACCTGTCATACTTGGAGGGGGAGAAACTGCCCGAGGGTGTGATATTGCCCTGCCTACCCCACTCATTTCGGCTCAGCGGCAACACATATGCATCAAAATTGAACTGCGGCGGCTCATTGCGCTGCACGCAGCCAATACGGCACATCGAGGCAACCAGCTGACCATCTATATCGCGCAGCCCCGGCACAGCCGTCTTAACCAAAGCGTCGAGTTGACCCTCTTGAATTGTTTTGGTGTTGGCAAGCGGCCCTTTGTAAACATCGACTTCGATGCGCATAGACGACGCGCCGGACAAAAAGCTTGAACTGTTGCAACCAATCAAAAGACCGAACGGCATGAGCACGCAAATACAGAGGCGAAAAAGGGTTCGGAACAAATTCATTTTATGATCCCTCAGCTTCAGTTGGTGTTTCGACTGAAGGCGCCGGCACGGGGATCGGAGCTGGCGCTGGGGACGGGTTTGGCGCTGGCGTGGAGTTTGGAGCTGGCGCAGGGGCTGGCGCTGGCGCCGACACAGGATTCGGCGTTGGCGGGGCCGGATCCGGAAGTTTTGCTTTTGCTGCCTCCAACGCATCCTGATCGTCACCTTCGACCAGGCGTGTTTGTATTTCCTTCACCAAATCCTTTGGTTTGAAATCATCGCCAGCACTCAGCACCATGCCGTTAAGTTCGCTGACGCGCAGCTGTTCTTTGATGAGCGCAAGCAATGCTGCATCGGACGAAAATTTCTTTTCCTCAGCTTTCAACATGCGACCGGAGACTTCTTCGAGGCTGGCGATCAAGGGTGACGCGTCTGACGTCATCGCCATAATCAGCCGGTCTTCCTGATTATATGTTTTGACGCCTTGCGGCCCCATAATTTGAAACCCGCGCTGAGTTTGCGTACCAGGGGGACAATTTTCGGCCGACGATGCCTCACTGCTCCCGCTGCTGCTGTCATTGCCAGTATCTCTTGCCCGGCCGACGAACACGCCCGC
Source organism: Hyphococcus sp. (assembly GCA_021776335.1). GTDB lineage: Bacteria > Pseudomonadota > Alphaproteobacteria > Caulobacterales > Parvularculaceae > Hyphococcus. The sequence continues at coordinate 124,575 of JAJFGB010000009.1, read as the reverse complement.
GTCTAAAATCTCTTTGATTTTTTGGTCGATCACTACCGTAACGTCGCTATTGACTGCCTGTTCCCCATTGGCGCCGCTCATTTTCGCCAATCGCGCACGCAGGTCCAAGAGCCTGTCGATTTCAGCAAAGCCCTGATTTCGAATGGCCGTATCTTCGACTTCTTTTTGAGAAACAAATCGCACGCGATTGGTCTCATCGTCGCGCTCGATGGTGGCGCCAAAAGGGTCAATCTCGCTTGCGAGGAGCGTGCCGGATTCAAACCGGACTTTGTTGGCATAGGCGTTTGCCTTGCCCGTCATCACAAAACGATAAAGAGAGTCTGTCTGCGGCCGCAGCGCGGTCGTCGTATCTGCGTCATAACAATAATCATAGACCCTGAAATAATAAGTGGTGCGGAACCGGACATCCTTGTCCGCATTGAACGGATCGTTACCGGTGTCGATCTGCATTTGATCAGGAATTTGCGCGCATGCCGATAACACAATCAGCGTCAACAGGAATCCGAACGATCGCACTCGCAAGCAAGCGCGTTGGAAAAACGACTTCATGGAACCCCCAAAAATGCCCACGGAGTATTTATACGCAATGTTAGCTATACCACATCATAGCACGCATAAATATACCGATCTCCAGTAGTGACGTAAGGATTATTGCTACTTATTGGGGATTGCAGTGCATTGTGTGAACGGTGTCGGTTACACACAAACTGCACTCTGCATAAATTGGCAACCGCTCGAGTGAAAACTAGCCTCAGCTGGATGCACAACCCTCCGAAACTAACCGCCAATGGGATGAATCAAGGCTTATAAAACATCGCAAGCTGGAGGCTTTTAGCGATGCGCTCCGCCCGCTCCATAAAATATGTAACGACTTCATCGGACGGCGCAGTTTCTTCGAGTGTCTGCCGGAAAAGAGAGAGCCAGAGTGTGAAATGTTGCGGCGTCACATCATTTAGCTTTTGATGTTTCGGCACAGGCTTTCCCGTATAGCGGCCGGCGTTAAATGCAACTGACGCCCAGAAATCTTTCATTTTGGCGAGATGCGTCCCCCAATTGTCTCCGATCGCCTTCTCAAAAATCGGTCCCAGAACCGAATCCTGTCGCACGCGCGTATAAAACGTATCAACAAGAAGGGAGATATAGTCATCATCAATGCCCATCGCCGTTGCTTCGGCCTGCAGTTGCTCGCGCCGCTGATTTGCGGCCTGGACAAAACCTTCCATTACGCAGCCTCCACCTGGAGCAACGCGCGCAATTTCGCATTTCGGCGAACAAGATGATCAATGGTGTATTGATCGAGTACGCTCAGGAAAGCATCCACAGCTTCACCCAACACACCCTTCAATCGACAGGCCGGTGTAATCACGCAATCGCCATTGCCGCCCTGAAAACATTCAACCAGTGCAAGATCTGCCTCCATCAATCTCACAATCTCACCGATGATGATTTTGTCGGCGGGGCGCGCGAGGCGCAAACCGCCGGTTCGGCCGCGAACGGTTTCGATCACATCTGCCTTCCCCAACGCATGGGCGACCTTCATTAGATGGTTTTTTGAGATTCGGTACTGGCTGGCGATGTCGGCAATTATGCATAGCTGTTCCTCATGCACAGCCAGATGCATCAACAGCCTCAGGGCATAATCTGTTTGTAAATTCAATCTCATAGCGCATCCTCAAAAGATGCATTTTATATATTGCATTTTGTTCGAGGATGCAATAGATAAGATGCATATGAAATACATCTTATGGAGAATGACATGACCGCCCTCCTCGCACAAACGATCGAAACTACAGTCCTTGAGAGTGAACTGGAGGCGGCGCGCACATACCAGCCAGCGCCGCATTTGACGCTGATCGAAGGCGGGCCGGCGGCCAAACTGAACACCAGCCTTCACCCTGGTGTGTTCAAGGCGTTCGCGGCAATCAACGCATCGATCCTCGGCGTTTTCTGGTGGACTTTTCGCGGTGATGGAGAGGCGTTGTTCATGGTTGCAATCAGCGCGGTCTATCTGGCCGCCTATCTGGGCACACCTTATGTGATGACCCGCATTGGCAATGCTGACGCGCCACAGACCACGCCCTTCCTGAAATTCCTCAATGAACCCTTCGAGACCTGGACAGGCGTCATCACCGGCCGAGAGGCCCTGACGCAAGTTCTCTTAATTCCAACGGCAATCCTGGTCGCCACTATTGGTATGGGCAGTATTATTGCGCTTGCAGGTTAAGACGTATCGACCGACATATGCTGCGGCCAGCAAATGGCGCCGCTGCGGTGTTAGAAAAGCAAAATCATGACTGAAAAACGAGTTCTTCCAGCGCATGTGCAGCCATACGCCAAAACGCCGGTTTTCACCGCAGACACTGTGCCGTCCAGGCTCCTGTCCCATCATGATCTAAAATCCGGCACATGGGGATTACTGCATGTTGAGAAAGGGACGGTGCGATTTTTTGTGGAGGACGACAAAGAACCAACAGCCATTCTCAATGAAGGCGCGCCATTCGTCATTCTGCCGGAAGAACGCCACTATGTTCAGCTCTCCGACAATGCAGCCTTTTATGTCGCGTTTCATAAATGATTTGGTTGCATGCGTGACAGGCTGGCTTAAAATCTGTTCGAATTCTTTCGGACATCGCCATGAAACTTGATCACATTGTAGTTTACGCATCCAACCTGCCGGAAAGCGCCGATTTTTATGACCGTGTGCTGGGGGCGATCGGCTTCCGTAAAACACGGGATTGGGTTTGGGCGAATGACGACGGCTTCGCCGTTGACCTAAGAGCCGCGCGTTCAGATACTCCTTATGATCGATATGGCGCCGGTCTCAATCATTTCGGCTTTACAGCGCCGAGCCGCGCAGCATTCGATCAAACCATCCGCGCCCTTAACGCCCACGAAACGCCGGTCCCCGACACACAAAAAATAGACGGCACCTTATGTCTTTTTCTGCCCGACCCTGACGGGCTGCGCATCGAAATCACCTGGGAGCCAGACGGCGCATCGTTAGAATAAAACGCTGATGGGGTACACATCAACCAAGTCTGCACTCTATAGCAAAACGCGTTAAATACGACCACACATTTTGCGATGGCATTTGGCGGCCTCACCGGCTTGTTCTGCGTCAGCGCATGATCAATGCACACGAGTTCACCATCGAAAGTCAGACTGGACAGCGGATTATCACTCCGTATACGCAGTGGATGCTGCAGCGCGCGCTTAATTACTTACATAGCCTTAACCGCGAAAGTCGCAATGCAGCGCTTGAACTTTTAGGACGTGTCGGCGACGGATTCTAGCCGATATCGGCATCTCCGCGCCGGGCAAACGCGAAAACTATAAGCTTGTCTGGGCGCAAACGACACGCCGCAAGCTAAAAAACACAAGTAAAAACAGGACAATTTACGGTAAATAAAGAGGTTTGTCGCCAAACATGGGCCGCTCGTAGTGAGGAACGGCTGATGAAAAAAGCGGAAACCATCATTGAAGGCATTATCTTTAACAGCCGCTGGCTGTTAGCGCCTTTCTTTATAGGTCTTATCCTCTCCATCACACTTTTGCTCACAAAGTTTGTTCAAGAACTGACCCATCTCGTCCTTCATGTTACGCAGATGAAGGAATCCGAGCTTGTCGTCGGCGTTCTCTCGCTCGTCGATATGACGCTGGTGGGATGCCTCATGTTGATGATCATTTTCTCGGGCTATGAAATCTTCGTTTCCAAGATTGACGTAAGCGACAATGAAGACAAGCCGGACTGGATGGGCAAAGTCGATTTCGGCGGCCTGAAGCTGAAGGTTATCAGCGCGATCGTTGCGATTTCCGCTATTGAACTCTTAAAAACTTTTGTCGGCTTTGAAGGCGACGAAGGCGCCGACGAGAGCGTCTTGTTCTGGAAAGTTATTATCCATACAGCGTTTGTGATGTCCGGCGTTGTTTTCGCGCTCACCGAGTTAATCGCAAGCAAGAAGAACGGCGGCAACGGACATTAAAAGCTAACGCAATCCTCCACCCTGCCAAAATCAGCCGCATGAATGATCGGCCCCGGAAATGTTTTCATGCCCGACCAGTCCGGTATGACCGGAACATTGTCGGGCCAGGTCGCGATAACGGGATCACGTTCGACCATGAGGCCGGCGGAGGTTTCGGCGACCCATCGGTTTTCTTGACATGTGATGCGATGAACCCGCACACCACGGTCGATGTCAGCGGCCAGCGCGCGTTCATAGATTTCGATATAGCTGATGAAATCATCTCGCGACGGAAACGCGCCGCGGCCTCCAGAATGCACGGACGCAGGCCTTGCTTGATCAATTCGTGAGCAAGCACCAACCCCGACGTTCCGGCGTCGATGATCAGGGTTTCTTCATCGGGTGACGGGTTCATCGCTGGTCCGCTGGACAAGTGCAGATTCTAAAACTGATGGTGGGCCTCGAGGAACAAACCTCGAACCAGATTTTTGAGATATTACAGGACTGGGAAATCGACCTTCATGATGCTTCTAATCTTCTGGAACCGCCACCATAAGCGCAGCAGGCACACCTTGGGGGGATATAACGCGGATTGCCCAAAGGCGACATTCAGTATGGCGAGAGGAATGTCTGAAAACTGACTGACTTTTGCCACAAGTCAGCGACTCAAATGTCTTAAAACGGTCGTTGAGGCAATCTGTGCCTATTTCTTGCCACCATTCTTCGAAACTCGTTGAGCTGGTGGAGTGTCTTGCCGATTGGGGTGTGGGGCAAGCATCGAATCAACTGAATAAAATGTGCCGCCAACAAAGTAAGGAATCAAGAAATGGATAAATCGGAGGCGTTCTGGGATAGCTCTGCAAGCAATTATGATAAAACTGAGGAACGCTTTGAATCTATCCATAGCAGAAGCAGGCAGAACGCTAGAAAACACCTCGAGAGTAGCGATATCGTTTTGGATTATGGATGTGGAACCGGAACGACGGCCTGCGAACTTTCCAACGAGGTGAAACAGATTCACGCGATTGATTTATCATCAAAGATGATTGAACTCGCAAAGGAGAAAGCAGCTGCCGCCAACATCGAAAATGTAAGTTTCGCGCAAGGGGACATCTTTGATGAAGGATACAAAGCAGAATCTTTCGATACCATCCTGGCCTTCAATATGTTGCACACAGTTCCTGATCCCCAGACTGTTATGCAAAGAATACACGAGCTCCTGAAACCCGAAGGATTGGTTATAACTGTCACGCCTTGCTTGCGGGACAAGTTGTCATTTCTGGTCGGCATGCAGATTAAGCTTGTTCAGGTATTGTGTCGGGTTGGCGTAATTCCTGTCCCTATCAGAAGACTCAAAAGCACTGATCTAGATGATTTGATGGGAAATGGGGCTTTTCAGATCACTGATTCCGAAAAAATATTTGCAGGAGCATCGAGTTATTTTGTAGTTGGGAAAAAGATGCACCAAACATAACGGAGAAATTTCCGCTTAATTGCTTTAAAGGGAATGGCAAAATAGGTCGCTTCCAGATGCGATTTCGCGGCTTAAGATCACCCCATGTAATCCGCTGAAGGCCAAGGTGGAAACATACTGCAAATCGGCCATTCAGAATTACACCGGGAATGACCGTGATTGGCGAAAAATTTCCGTTCGATGAATGACTGTTTTGATATGCCGGAAGTTTTTAAAAATATTGAGTATCACCCCAGTTCATAAAATGGGCTGTGCTGTCCTGAAATTGTTTCCATAAAATCCGTGGTGGGCCCGGCTGGACTCGAACCAGCGACCAGACCGTTATGAGCGGCCGGCTCTAACCAACTGAGCTACAGGCCCTTCCGGAGCCAGGGGCCCTCAAGGGAGCGCCCTCTTATCAGCAATTGTCAGGGGGATGAACCCTTACCTTCGCGATTTTTGGCCTTGCGATTTTTGACGCTTTGCTGGCGGCGCCCTTCGACCTTCATGAATATGCCTTGATTTTGTCGCCTTGCTGCGTTTGGTTCAGGATGGACAAGGGAGGAATTATGAGAATCCAGCAGACATTGATACTCGCCGCCGCCATGGCGATGACCGCCTGCACGATGCCGCAGGCGAGCGCCCAAAACGAAGTCGCTTTGCGCACGATTACCGTGACCGGCCAGGGCGAAGCCGTCGCCGCGCCCGATATGGCCGTGCTCTCCATCGGCGTTCGAACCGACGGGAGAACCGCTGCCGAAGCGCTGCAGGGCAATTCCGCAGCAATGACGGAAACAATTGCAAAATTGAAAGACCTGGGCGTCGAGAACCGGGACATCCAAACCTCCGCGCTGTCGATCAACCCGCGCTATGACTATGAGCGCAACCGATCCAACCCGCCGTTGATCGGCTATACGGCGTCAAACTCCCTCACCGTTAAATTACGCGATCTTTCGCACGCCGGCGAAGTTATCGATCAGGCCGTCTCGTCCGGCGCCAATTCTCTCGGCGGCATCTCCTTTACTTTTGCTGATCCGAAACCCTTACAGGATGACGCCCGCAAGGACGCCGTCGCGAGGGCGCGCGCCAAGGCGAAGCTGCTGACAGAGGCTGCCGGTGTCCGCCTGGGATCAGTGCTGACGATCAATGACGGTTACGCCGCGACGCCATCGCCACAGCCGAGAATGATGCGCATGGAAGCCGCTTCGGACTCAGCCGTTCCGCTTCAGGCCGGCGAATCGGTTATCAGCGCGAGCGTGACTATCATTTACGAAATAAACTAAGCCTGAATTGGCGGGCCCGAAACGGCCCGCCATTTTTTTCTGCGGTTCAATCGTCAGCGAAAAGATCGCCGAAAAAGTCACCTTCATTCCAATGCGGCCGCACCGGGCTTTGTGCGATGTCCAATGCGATATGGTAATTCACATCCGCAAACCGCGCCGCATCCTCGTAAAGGATCGGCAGGGAAAGATCATCGCTCGGCTTGTGATAATGTTCAGCCATAAAGCTGCCGAATTTTTCCTCCCCGCCATTGGCAAAACCGGGAAACAAATAAACCGCCGGTACGCCTTGCTCGACAAATCTATAATGATCGGAACGCGTGAAGACCCCAAGATGCGGGAATGGATCCGGCGCCAGCGCCAACCCGGCTTCGGCGACCGCCGCATTTGTAATCGGACCGAGCGACGAATGTTCCGCGCCAAAGGCGATGACATCGCTGAAGGAATGCAACATCACCGGCATGTCGAGATTAACATTGGCTACAATCGCTTCCTTGGCGACAGTTGGGAAATGCGCAAAATAATCAGCACCGAGAAGGCCTTTTTCTTCTGCCGTCACCGCCAGAACAATCACACTGCGTGAAGGCGGCGCACCTTCCATCAGCCGGCTCGCGACTTCCAGCATTGTTGCAACGCCGAGGGCGTTGTCCATGGCGCCATTGTTAAGACCGTCTTTTCCTTCCTCCACCAGACTTTGATTAATGCCGGTGTGATCGAGATGGGCGCTCAGAACCACATATTCAGCTTTCAATGCCGGATCAGCGCCAGGGATCATCCCGGCAACGTTGGGACTATCAACATCTTCAAAAGAAACCCCACCCGCAATTGAAACAGTCGCAGCAAGATCAAACCCTTTCGGCGCAACACCTTCTGCATCGGCTTCAGCCAATGCTTCTGCATAAGATCCCGCAGCGCCCTCAAACAACATCGCCGCTTTGTCAGGGTGCAGCGTTGCGCTGCCTTTGAGACCAGGCCCCGAAATATCCGCCTGTCCGTCAGGCCCAACCCAAGTCATGGAAACCCGCGACGGATTTGAGATAAACTGCGCCCACGGTGTGCGGGTCTGACGCTCGGTCGTCATCAGTGAGATCGTCCCCACCGCGCCGCGTGCAGCCGCCTCTTTTGATTTGGACGAACCCGAACCGTAATGAGCGCGCTGTTCGCTGTCGAAGAAATCCGGCGCGCCTTGAAAATAAACAGCAACCTTTCCGTTGAGATCGAGACCCTCATAGTCATCATGCCCGGCGTCGGGCGCGTGAACGCCAAAGCCGACAAAAACAGTGGGCGCTGTAATGTCGAAGGACGTCGCATCAAGAGATGGAAAAACACGGAAATCATCAAGATGCGCGAGCATCGTTGTCACCCCGTCGGCGCCCGTCATCGATATCGCCGCCGCTTCCAGCACAGGCGTCGCTGCACGCAGCGGAACCTGTTGAAACCAACCATCATCGCCCGCGGGTTCAAGACCCATCGTCGCCAGTCGTGCAGCGACGTATTGCGCTGCACTTTCATAACCCGATGTCCCTGCCTCGCGGCCCTCGCGCGCATCATCCGCGAGATAAACAACATCCGCTTCAATGCGGGCTGCAACTGTCGCCTCCCCTGAGGCAATCGCCGCTGCTGCTGTCGCCGCGGGATCAATCTGCGCATCAACATTTCCACACGCTGAAAGCGCCAGATATCCGCCCACCAGAAGGACGCTGCTTCGCATCATCATAAATAGCCCCTGTTTTGCTCGCGCGAGTTAGCACTGTCGCCTCAAGCATCGTCAACTGCGGTTCGTCGCGTGAAACCTTCTGCTCGTGGGAAATCCAGTCAGTTTTTGGAAAAATCTCCCTGCACGCGAATTACTGAAAGAAAACAAACGCTTCCCTGATGGCTCACAGAGTTGGAGGCACCGCCAAGCCGGTGTATCATTGCACCGGGGACAAAATCATGAACCGCAATATTATCTATCCGGTTTTAAGCGCTGCTTTCCTGGCAGGGGCAAGTGCTATCGCTCATCCGCATGAAGAAGGGCCCGCAGGCGGCCATGATCACAGCAGCGATCAGGTGCACGAAAATGGTATCGGCGCTGATCCTGATCGCGACACAAACCCGGCAACGACAACCGGTGCAATTTCATTAGTGGGTGACGCTGCGAAAGCCGCAGACGACCCTCCCTATGCAGTTGTCACATTCGAGACGCCGCCAGGGGCTCATGGCGATGAAATCAGCACAGCTTACAAAGACGAATTTGGCGTGACATTCGCCGCCGGGCTGACGCGCCAGATCTGTGAAGGCCAGCGCCATTTTCAATATGATTCCATGTGCACCTATGAAGCAGCGCCAAGTGGCAGGTTTTCCGCCGGTTATCTGGACTATCTAAACAAGCCGCTGGTGATCGAGTTTGCCAAACCAATCTGCGTCGTCGCCATGGCGATTTATCCAACCGGCGGTAAAGAAGGCGAACCGTTTGAACTCACCATCAATGGCTGGACAGCGGCTGGCGTAAAGCTGGCGCCGGCAAAGGTCGATTTTGAATGGACGAAGGACACGATACGCTGGCGCCATATGGCAGGCGCTTATTATCTGGGCGAACGCGCCAGCAAGATTTCCATCGGCATGCGTAGCAAGGACGGCGCGGAAGCAAGAAAGATTTTGCGGTTCCTGATTGACGATGTCGCTTTTGTCGATGATCGCTGCGAGGAAGCGTTGAAAGACTTTACCGAGCCGTCCAGCGATGGCGATGATGCGCAGGCGCCATAATCGAGAAATTGTCGTGAGCACAAATGGAAAAATCCTCTACGAAGTCATCATCGCCGTCGCACCGGAAGTGCGCGAAGACTATCTGACATGGCTCGCCCCCCATATGGATGCGATGCTGGCTTTCGACGGGTTCCATTCAGCCGATTGGTTTTTCAATACCGAAGATGAAAACGAAATTACCTGCCATTATCGCCTGCGCGACATGACAGCGATGAACGCTTACCTTGCAGGGCCTGCGCAGGAAATGCGCGCTGATGGCGTCAAGCGGTTTGGCGACAAGATCAAAGCGATGCGCCGAATTTTGCTCGTGCAAAACAGAAGCGGGACTTAGAGTGCTTTGCGCATCGAGATGATCGTATTGATCGATCCATTTGCTGCGGTCTGGACTTCGCGATCAAATTCCACATAGCCTCGCGCACGATAAAGCGGCTCCCCGGGCAAGGTCGAGCCAAGCTCAATCTTCTTGAAACCAGCCTCACGCGCCGCTTCCTCACCGAGATCAAGCAACAGCGCGCCAATTCCGCGTCTTGTCCAGTCGGGATGTGTGTACATGGCACGAATGCGAGCGGCGTCCATGGCCGGGTCGGCAAAGCTGTCATCGCGGCCCTTGGTATGATTGCCGCCATAAAGCGTTCGGCGTTTGCCCCACCCGCCGCAACCGACCACGATCGTCTCACCCTCGTGAATGGTCTCAATAATGATATAGGTCTGGTCTTCTATGAGGGTCGTATCGAGCCCCATGGTTTCCTGGGCGGCTTTGATTTCCTCTGCCGATAAAAAGTCTTTCATATTCTCCGCGATCGACGCCTGCATCAGGCTAATGATGGCGGGCGTATCCGATGTTTGCGCCAAACGATGAGTGAAAACAGAATTTGCCATACGTAGTAATAGGCTCTCTTCGCGCTGAAACGCAAAAAACGCCGCCCTCAACACAAGGCGGCGTTTTCTTGTTATGCGATAATTGTTATGGGTTTACGCTGTCTGATCATCCAATGATGCATCCGGCGCTGCATTCATCACCGACTGAACACCGCTTTTGGCGCCGCCTTCTGAATCATACATCTGCGACTGCCCAATCACCTGGTGGTTCCCCGCCTTCAACACAAAATAAGGCTTGCCGCTTGTGGACTCTTTGATCTCAAAACGCGCTTCATCAGCGGCGTTTTTCCTGACCGACGCAATGCCGTTTTCAGCACTGTCTTTTTCCTTATAGCCCTCGCTGGCAAGAATGTTCTCGCCATTGCCCGCCTTCAAGCGAAAGCGGAATTCGCCTGCTTTATCCTTGTAGAGTTCAAATTTACCGGCCATCCGGTTGTCTCCTTTCCCTAAAATTACCCACTCTCCCTACAGCACCCTTATAACCCTTATTTTGAGCCATATTGCAAATTCCACGATACCCAATATGTCAGGATGTTCCAGAATCGTTCTCATTTAAGTAGGATGCAGGCATGAGCGCCGAACCAGATCACAAGCTGTCCATTTCCGAGCGCGCCATGGCCGTAGCGCGGGCCGGCGCGCGTGGTGAAAGCCAAGCTGGATCAACGCCTTATCTTGATGATCTGAACGACGAACAGCGCGCCGCTGTGCTCGCAACAGAAGGACCGGTGCTAATGCTCGCCGGGGCCGGCACCGGCAAGACCCGCGCCTTGACGACCCGCCTCGCTCATCTGCTTTTTACCGGCCGCGCCCAGCCCTGGCAGATCCTGGCCGTTACATTCACCAACAAGGCCGCCCGGGAGATGAAGGCGCGGATTGAAAAGCTTGTGGGCGACCGTGTCGAGGGCATGAAGTGGCTCGGCACGTTTCACTCCATCGCCGCACAAATACTGCGCCGTCACGCTGAGCTCGTCGGCCTGAAATCTTCATTCACCATCCTCGACGCCGATGACCAGACGCGGCTGGCAAAACAGGTTATCGAAGCGGCAGGCCTTGACGAAAAACGCTGGACCGGACGCGGCCTTGCGACGGTGATTGACGGATGGAAAAACCGGGGCCTCATGCCCGACAAGGTGCCGACCAATGAGGCGTATCATTTCGCCGACGGCAAAGGGATCGATCTTTACAAAGCCTATCAGGCGCGCCTCACGACGTTAAACGCCGCTGATTTCGGTGACCTTCTGGTGCACAACCTAACGATCTTTCAAAATAATGCAGATGTGCTCGCCGAGTATCAGCGGCGCTTTTCCTATATGCTGGTCGACGAATATCAGGACACCAATGTCGCGCAATATCTTTGGCTGCGCCTGCTCGCGCAAAGCCATAAAAATATCTGCTGCGTTGGCGACGATGATCAGTCGATTTATGGCTGGCGCGGCGCCGAGGTGGAAAATATTCTACGCTTTGAAAAAGATTTTCCCGGCGCGCAAGTTATTCGCCTTGAGCGCAATTATCGCTCAACCCCGTCTATTCTTGGCGCCGCTTCAGGGCTGATCGCCGCGAACAAGGATCGCCTTGGCAAAACCCTGTGGACCGATCTCGATGAAGGCGAAAACGTCAAAATCCGCGGTGTCTGGGACGGCGAGGAAGAAGCGCGCCTTATTGGCGATGATATCGAAGCGGAACAGAGCAAAGGCCGATCGCTCAACGACATGGCCGTGCTGGTGCGCGCATCATTTCAAATGCGCGCTTTTGAAGAGCGCTTTAACATGCTTGGCCTCGCCTATCGCGTTGTGGGCGGTCCTCGTTTTTATGAGCGTGAGGAGAACCGCGACGCCCTTGCTTATCTGCGGCTGCTCCGCAGCCAGGATAACGACCTTGCCTTTGACCGGATCATCAATAAACCGCGCCGTGGGCTTGGCGACAAGGCGTTGCAGGTTTTACACAAGCTTGCGCGCGCCAAAAATGTTCCATTGATGATCGCCGCACGCCATGCGCTGGAAAGCGATGAACTACGCGCGGCTGCGCGCCGATCACTTGTGAATTTTGTCGACACGATAGATCGCTGGGCGCGTGACGCCAAAGACATGGCGCCGGCGGACCTTGCCGAACTCGTGCTCGAAGAATCCGGCTATATTGATATGTGGAAGAATTCAAAATCGCCCACAGCGCCGGGCAAACTCGACAACCTTAAGGAACTGATCCAGGCGGTATCGGAATTTGATACGCTCGAAGGGTATCTCGACCATGTCGCCCTGGTGTCCGAACTCAACGAAGACACGGGCGAAGGCCAAGTCTGGCTGATGACGCTTCACGCTGCAAAGGGACTGGAATTTCCCGTCGTATTCCTGCCGGGATGGGAAGAAGGTATTTTTCCGTCCCAACGCTCACTCGACGAAAAAGGCGCCGTCGCCCTCGAAGAAGAACGCCGCCTCGGCTATGTAGGCATCACCCGCGCCGAAGAAAGCTGCCGTATCTCCTTTGCCGCAAACCGCCAGATTTACGGGCGATGGCAAACCGCCATCCCGTCACGGTTTATCGACGAGCTGCCCGAGGAATATGTGGAAGTCGCTTCTGAACCAGGCCTTTACGGCAATACAGCGGAAAGTCTTGCAAGCCATTCATCCTTCGATGGCGCAAAACTGAAGGAAGACGCCTATTACGACAATCCCGGCTGGCGCCGCGCGCGTGCAGCGAACAATCGCGCCGCCTCTGCGGCGCCATTGATCGAAGGTCGCGCCAATACGATATCCGTCAGCGCGCCGGGAATATCCAAATTTAAAGTTGGCGCCCGCGTCTTTCACCAGAAATTTGGTTACGGAAAAATTTCCTCTGTCGAAGGCCAGAAGCTCACGGTTGACTTTGAACATTCCGGCCCGAAAAAAGTAATCGATACATTTGTCGAAGCAACGTAACCAGCAACAGGATCAGCACCATCACTTTTATCAAAACCATATTACCTGACAGCGCCGAGGGGCGGCTCAAATCAATTTACGCGCGCATCAAAGGACCCGATGGCCGCATCGACAACATCCTGACCGCTCACAGCCTGCGCCCGGCGTCGCTCGAAGGGCATATGTCGCTTTATAAAAATGTCCTGCATCATCGCGCCAACACTACACCAAAATGGTTGCTTGAAACCATCGGTGTTTATGTAAGCCTGATTAATCGATGTGATTATTGCGTAGCCCATCATTTTGAAGGCCTGCGCAAACTTTTGAACGACGATGACAAAGCCATCGCGATCAAGTCAGCGTTGACAGATGCGCTCGACAGCAGCTCGGTCGAAACGCCGTCGCTTTCGCCGAAGGAAATCTCCGCATTGCATTATGCCGCCATGTTAACCGCTGCGCCGGCATCGATTGGCGCGAACGATATTGATCAATTGCGCACCGCAGGCTGGAATGATGGCGAAATTCTTGAGATCAACCAGGTCGCTGCTTATTTCTGTTACGCTAACCGTACGGTATTAGGGCTCGGCGTCACAACCGAAGGTGATCAACTTGGCCTGTCGCCCAACAACAATAACGATGAAGATGACTGGGGCCATCAATGACGGACAAATCATAAATGCCGTCTTGCAAAATCACATGGCGCGGCGACCGCGCGCGCCTCGAAGCCGCGGGCGACGCCTTGCACGAATTTCTTTGGCCGCCGGCAGGCGCCGTTAGCCTGACCAAAAACGATGCAACAGTCGAGGATGGCGACAGCGCCTGGTGTCTTGAAGCGTATTTTGAAGCCGCTCCGGATATGGATGCGATCAACGCGCTGGTCAGCGAACATGGTGGGTTTGATCCTGGCGATATGGAAGAACTGCCGGACGTTGATTGGGTCGCGCATTCGCTCGAAGGACTTGGCATTGTCCGCGCCGGACGATTTGTTCTTTATGGCGTTCACGATGCGGACAAATTGCCAAACGCGGACGGCGACATTCCCATCCGGATCGATGCTAATCAGGCTTTCGGCACCGGCCATCATCCGACAACGGCTGGGTGCCTGACCCTCCTCGATCGATTTGCTGGTTTTGCACCAAAATCAATATTAGATCTTGGATGTGGCTCCGCGGTCCTTTCCGTCGCGGCGGCGAAATTATGGGGCCGTACGTTACTGGCCAGCGACATCGATGAAAATTCAACTTCCATCGCAGCAGAAAATGCGGCCATGAATGACGTCGGCGATAATATCAAAACCGTCACAGCCGCCGGTTTCGATCATCCCGACATCGCTGCAGCGGCGCCCTTCGATTTTGTCTTTGCCAATATACTTGCCGGGCCGCTCTCGGAATTGGCTCCCGGGATGGCCGATCATGTCGCAAAGAATGGTCGTGTCATGCTGGCCGGGCTGATGAGTGAGCAGGAAGCCGGCGTGACCGACGCATACGAAGCCGCCGGATTTCGTCTCATCAACCGGCTCGATCAGCCGACTTGGCCGGTTTTACTGTTTGTAAAAACCTGAGGTCGTTCAAAAAACAATCCCACCGCGCACACCCCTTGATTTGATCGGTTTACTCAAAGGTTGATATGACCCAGCGCGTTGAGGCCTGCTCCTTTACCCATATCAACGCATCATCGGACAGCCAAACGGGATGGCGGTGCTGACCGGCGTCTGCGGAAATATTGCTCACACTGTCAGGAGATGCGCGGTCGACGACGGCAACCTGAAAATAATTTCCATCACGCGTCGCAAAAGCTATTCGACCTCCGTCGGGAGACACCGCCGGATCGATCTGCGTGCCTTCTAATTCCAAAAAGCGTGTAACGTTTCCGCTTTTTGGTTCGATCATCGCCAAATCCACGTCTCCGTCGAAATCAATCGCCGCCAAAATTCGCCCGTCGGGCGCACAGTCAATGCCCCCTACCTCGATCGAACGATCGGTCACCCGTCGCTTTGCCCCGGTTCGATAATCTAACTCGAACAATGTCATCGTGCTCTGGTAGGCAACATTTGAGGAAAGAAAATAAATGTGGTCGCCACAGGCGGCTGGCATGCGTGTCGAAGGCGAATCGTCTTTTTCAACATATTCGCCGCTATCGAGGTCCAGCACGCCCAGGCGCGAATGCTGGTAGTCACCGCCGCTGCGCAACACCCACAAAGCACCGTCCTGCGTGTAAAATGGACTCGCATAATGATGGCGTGTGTCCGTGTGACGCTTGATATCGCTGCCATCCAAATTCATGGAGAAGATTTGCCGAGAATTCTCATGCCAAGCCGCATAGACCAGCCGATCGCCGTTCGGGGTCAACGCAATTCCTGATCGATCACCCTCTCCGGACTGGATTTCCGACCTCGTTCCGTGCCGAGAAATTTCGTAAGTGTTTCTTATGATTTGCAGAGCGTGAAAAAGTCCTGAACCATCCGATAACGGAATGATGTAATCCGCATCCTGGATGCCAGGGCCAATATTCGCGACTTCATCGGTCTCAAGATCATAATATCCAATGCCGCCATCATTCCATCGATCAGATAGGAAATAGAGCGCGCCGCCATCCATTGAGAATATCGGTCGATAATCTTCGTGCTCATTATCGGTCAACCCTTCAACACGCCCAGTCGCAACGGTGACGATGGCGAGATTGGTCCATTCATTCCATGTATGATAAAATGCTATTTTTGCGCCATCAGGCGACCAGCGCGGCCAGTATTCATTACCGGGATTTGTTGTAATTTTGCTGTGACGCTGCGTTTCCAGATCCAAAACAAAAATATCATAACTGCCGCTTACGTCGCTAACATAGGCGATCTTGCGCCCATCCGGATGCCAATCCCCGCGAGATGCGCTTTGCTCCAACCTTGTTAGAGATACGAATTTTCCGGTTGAAGGAATATATTGAACGAGCTGCACAGCATCCTGTGTTATACCATGCATCAGTATGCTGCCGCCGTCGGGCGACCATTTTGGCGCTTTCAAATTCATCCCCTCAAGGGAAAGAACTTTCTCTTGTTCGGTGTTGAGATTTCTGATTTTGACCAAATCCTGGCCGTTTTCAAATATATCATATGCCAACAGCGCGCCGTCCGGACTTAGTGACGCGATCCGGTTGCGTTGCGGGATTTCGATTACAATATTGCCAATTTTTACACGAGAGGGCTGTCCGTCTGGATTACGGCAGCCCACCAAAAGAAAAGAAATAAGAAGAACGGCGCCAATCGCCAAGGATTCACGGTGCATAACAAAACCTTTTTGACTGTAGGTTTTTAACACGGTTTCAGCCCTCGACAATATACGCACATGGCGCCAATATTTGGCTCGTCCAAATGGGCGCACATCAAGCCCGCTTTCGCGCCGGACAACGAGGATTAACAACCAATGTTTCAGACCTATGAGCCCGTTTCCGATCGTAGTTTTGCCGGCAAGCATTTGCCGCTCTTGCGCGCAGAAATAAAAAAGCAAAGCCTCGATGGTTTTGTCATCCCCCATGATGATGAGTATCAAAACGAGTACATTCCGGCCTATGCCGAACGGCTGATGTGGCCGTCAGGGTTTTCAGGCTCCGCTGGCGCTGCAATCGTCATGATTGATCAGGCGGTCATGTTCACAGACGGGCGCTATACATTGCAAGTACGCCAACAAGTCGATAGCGAATTTTTCGCCTATGAAGATTTGATCGAGACGCCGCCAGACCAGTGGCTTGCCAAAAATGTAAGCGCTGGCGCACGCATCGGTTATGATCCCATGCTCCACACCATGGCGGGTGTAAAACGATTGCAAGCAGCAGAAAAAAAAGCCGGGTTCACACTGGTTGCCGTGACAGAAAACCCGATAGACGCCGCATGGAAGGACCAACCATCGGTTCCACTCAGCCCCGTTAAAGCACATGATATAAAATTCGCGGGCAAAGCATCTGCTGACAAGCGCCGTGAAATCGCCGCCGCAGTTGAAAAAGCCGGCGCCGATATCGCACTCATCACCGCGCCGCCGTCAGTCGCCTGGTTGTTTAACATTCGTGGTAGCGACGTGGATCGCACCCCCCTGCCCCTCAGCCGCGCGCTCTTGAACAAGGACGGTTCAGCGACGCTGTTTCTCGCACCGGAAAAAATTGACAACCAACTACCGGAATTTCTCGGCGACGATGTCGATATTCGCGCCGAAGCGGATGTGCGCACAGCGCTTGAAAAGCTAGGGGCAAGCGGCGTCAAAATCGCAATTGACCCTGCGCTGGCGCCATCGGGGTTTGTCGAGACGCTGCGCATGGCAGGCGCAAAGATCGTTGAATTGACCGATCCATGTGCGCTGCCGCGTGCGACCAAGAATGAAACAGAACTTGATGGCGCGCGCTCAGCACATGTTCGAGACGGCGTCGCCGTAACACGCTTCCTTCATTGGATTGAAACCGAAGCGCAGGACGGCAATGTGGATGAGATTGCTGCTGCCAAAAAACTCGAAGAATTCCGCGCTCACTCAAGTGATCTGCGTGATATCAGCTTTGACACGATCTCCGGCGCCGGTTCCAACGGCGCTCTGTGTCACTACAAAGTATCAACAACGACCAACACCAAACTCGAAAAGGGTACGCTTTATCTGGTCGATTCCGGCGGACAATATCCCGACGGCACCACTGACATCACGCGCACAACCCCCATCGGCGCGGCTACAGAAGAGATGCGCGATCGATTCACCCGCGTTTTGAAAGGCCATATCGCACTCGCCACCATGAAATTTCCGGCGGGCACTACTGGCCATCAGCTTGACGCCATGGCGCGCAAACCACTCTGGGACGCCGGGCTCGACTATGATCACGGCACAGGTCACGGGGTCGGGTCTTTTCTTGGCGTCCATGAAGGTCCGCAACGTATCGCCAAAGCGCCAAATTCACAGGCGCTGATACCTGGCATGATCCTTTCAAACGAACCCGGATTTTATAAAGCAGAGGAATTCGGCATTCGTATTGAAAACCTGATTATCGTGACACAACCAAAAACAGTGCCGGGTGGTGAACGGGAGATGATGGGATTTGAAACAATCACATTGGCGCCGATTAATCTCGACCTTGTTCTCCCCGGATTACTAACTGACGACGAGCGCCAGTGGCTCAGCGATTACCATGCCCGCGTGCGCGAAAAGCTCGCGTCCCTGTTACCCGCTGAGATCAAGGCCTGGTTCGAAAACGCCACAAGGGAGATTTAGTGCTTGTTCGTGATTAGAATTGGCGACAGCGCTGATCATCTCTCGTGCAATTCATTGCGCCCATGACTTGGCGCTATTCTTTAAAGCCCACCCAAACTGACCATCGCGCCGCCATCAATGATCATGTTCTGACCGGTCATCCAGCGCCCCGCAGGAGACGCTAAAAACACTGCGGCGCCTGCAATATCGTCTGGCTCACCGAAGCGACGCAACGGTAATTTCTGCGTCATCATTTTTTCAACCTTCGGATCCTTCCACAACGCCTCCGCAAAATAGGTTTTGACCACGCCAGGGCAGATACAATTAACGCGCACATTGTCCGACCCACATTCCACGGCGAGGTTGCGGGCAAGCTGCAGGTCGGCCGCTTTTGAAATATTATAAGCGCCGAGCATATCGGACCCGACAAATCCGCCGATTGATGAAACAACAATAATGGCGCCGTCTTTTTTTGCGCGCATATCCGGCAGCACCATATGCGACAGCCAGTGCGATGCTTTCACATTGCAGGTTAATATCTTGTCGAACTGCTCATCCGACATGCCAGAGGATGGACCAAAATAGGGATTAACCGCAGCATTGGAAACGAGAATATCCGCCGGACCCCACTTTGATTTGGTTTCGTCAACGAGGCGCTGCAGGTCTTCCTTGCGTGAAATATTACACGTGACCGCATACGCTGCGTCGCGCCCCTCCGCGTCATTGATGGCGCCAACAACTGCTTCGCATGCATCTAGCTTACGGCTCGAAACGACAACATTGGCGCCGGCTTGAGCGAAGCGCCGTGCAATCGCTTCACCAATACCGCGCGAGGCGCCGGTAATAATGGCCGTTTTACCGGAAAGGTCGAAAAGCGATGGGCCGCTGGTCATCGGCGCAAACCTCCTGTCAGACGAAACAGGAGTTTAGGCGATGATCTCCACATTCAAAATGACGAACAGCAGTCCGCGCGAAAAAGCTACTCTGCAGCGGCGGGCGTTTCGGCGTCAGCACTCTCTGCCGCATCGCCATCCCCGTTTTCAGCACTTTTAGCAGGGCGCCGCGTTCGGCGGCGTCGGGGTTTTTTCTCAGGCTCTTCTTCACTGGCCGCTGCGGCGTCAGGTTCGACTGATGCTTCGGTGGGCGATTCTACTTGTGGTTCCGGTTTTTCTTTTTGTGGCTCTGATTTTTCTTCGCTCGCCCCCGCAGCATCGGTCTCCTGACGCTGGCTCTGATGTCGTTCCTGATCGTTGCGTCGATTATTGCCTCGGTCATTCCGGTCATTAACGGGTGGCTGGTCGTCGTCGCCCTCACCGTCACCATTGGCCGGACGCGGTGTCTGAGCCGGCTGCGATGCGCGGAGCACTCGGAAATAGTGTTCGGCATGCTGAAGATAATTTTCAGCCTTGATGCGGTCGCCTGCAGAGGTCGCATCACGCGCCAGTGCTACATATTTGTCGTAGACCTGATTGGCGGTACCGCGAATGCGGACTTCGGGTCCGTTGGAATCGAGTGCCCGATTAGGGTTTCCTCCTGGACGGCGGCGTTGGTTGCGACCACGCTTCATAATAGTTTCCTGTGTAATGCCCCTTCGCGAAAAACCGGCGCACCGCCAGCAGATCGCATTCGAAAATCCTTGATGTTTTATCGGCGGTTCAAACGCGCCAGCATCGTCATGCAGTTATCTTGTTCTGTTCTCGCAGCCTTGCTGCAGACCATGAGCCAAGCTAGTTAGAAGCCAGACTGATGTTGGATTTAGGACAGGCCCGCCGCAATCTCTATTATTAGTGGCGAATTCCCCTGTCTTGGGTCGTATGATAACCGCCTCGCGGCGCAATTCAATCCCTTTTTTTGCTTAGGTGAAAATCAGCAACAACCCCGCGCTGACGGCCCTTCAGGTCAATGATAACAGCGACTTCGGCGGGCGACAGGGTTTCCTTAACCATTTTCCGCAGGCCGCCAGCTTGCTGGTGTCCTGCTTCAAAGACCAACAAACCCATTTCTCCCAATATGTAAGGCGACGCCGCCAAGCCAGTCAGAATCGACCGATAATCGTCCATTCCGTCGGGACCGGCAAACAGCGCCCTTCCCGGCTCAAATTCCGCAACATCCACAGGCAGTCCCGACCGCTCACCATCAGAAATATAAGGTGGATTGGCGATGATGATATCAAATGCGCCACCCACTGCCGCCAGCCAATCACCGGCCACAAAAATCGATCGATCAGCAAATCCAAGGGCTGAGGCGTTCGAGCGTGCGACCTTCAACGCGTTTTCGGATTGATCGAGCCCGACCCCGAAACTGTTGGGGAATTCTGACAGGAGAGCGCATAGCAGGCATCCCGATCCGGCTCCGAGATCCAAAATATTCAGCGCCCCTTCAGGCCGCCGACGCGCCAACACCGCTTCAATTAAGCACTCAGAATCATCCCGCGGGATTAAGACATCCGGTGTGACCTTGAAGGGTAGGCTCCAGAATTCCTTCTCTCCGACAATGTAAGCAATCGGTTCGCCGCGGGCACGTCGGGCAATAAGTGCATCAAAATCCAATGCGCTTTCTTCTGCCAATGGCTGATCACCGCGCGTGATCAGCTCAACGTCATCAACGCCCGTCGTGAATTTCAACAGGACGCGCGCATCCAGCAGCGGCGAAGAGGATGCTGTCAGCAGACCAGCGCCGTCCCGCAGCACCTGAGCGAACGTGCGGCCTGGTTTCGTATCAGGCGACATCGCCCTGCATTTCAGCAAGCCTGTCGGCGCGATTTTGTGTAATCAGCGCCTCGACAATTTCATCAAGCGCGTCGCCAGCAACGATTTCGCTCAATTTATAGAGCGTCAGATTGATGCGGTGATCAGTAACGCGGCTCTGCGGATAATTATACGTGCGAATGCGTTCGGAGCGGTCGCCGGATCCAACCATGCCTTTGCGCGCAGCGGCGCGTTCAGCGTCGGCGCGGGCGCGTTCGGCTTCATAGAGGCGCGCGCGCAGAACTTTCATGGCTTTCGCTTTGTTCTTATGTTGAGATTTTTCATCCTGCTGAATAACGACCACACCGGTCGGGATATGCGTTATGCGCACGGCCGAATCTGTGGTGTTGACCGACTGGCCGCCGGGACCGGAAGCGCGGAAAACGTCAATGCGCAAATCGCCATCACTGATATCTATGTCGACCTCTTCCGGTTCAGGTAAAACCGCGACAGTGGCGGCGGAAGTGTGGACACGCCCCTGGGTTTCTGTGTCCGGCACGCGTTGCACGCGATGAACGCCTGATTCGAATTTCATACGCGCAAACACGCCATCCCCGGCAACGCTCGCCTGGATTTCCTTGAATCCGCCCATTTCAGCCTCAGACGCCGAAAGAACTTCCAGTTTCCAACCCATCAGGGAAACATAGCGTTGATACATCCGGAAAAGATCGCCAGCGAATATCGCGGCTTCATCGCCGCCCGTACCGGCACGCACCTCCAGAATAACGCTGGAATCGTCAGCCTTGTCTTTCGGCAACAGCATCACCTGCAGACCGCTTTCAAGCGCAGGCATATTCTCTTTAAGCTCCGCAAGCTCGTCACGGGCAAGGGCCGCCATTTCAGCATCATCACCCCCAGCAAGTTCGGTCAGTTCATCTATCTGAGTCCTTGCCGATGAAAGCTCCCGCGCCTTTTCAACGACGTCTTTTAATTCGCCGTGCTCCTTTGACAGACGAATAATATCTTCCGTCACCGTGGCGCTCGACATTTCCGCCTCGATCTTTTCAAACCGAGCGATCAGCGCTTCAATTTTTTCCTGAGGGATCATGGGTCGACTTTTGTGTTCAGCGCTGCAGCGTGTGTTTCAAAGAATATCATTGTAACTCATGTCAGGATCGCGCGTGAGCATACCAAGGATATTATCCCAATCCCCGGAACCGTTGATCGCCTTGAAATGTTCCTGGTGATCGTCGCGGCTCGCCCACTCTTCAATCAGCGTGAAAGAAAGCGGGTCGTCAACGTCGCGATAGACGCGCGCAGCCACAAACCCATTTTCACTTGCCATGTCAGAACTTACGCCTTCCATGATTGGCAGAAAATCACCCAGGCGATCACTCTTCACATTAAATCGTATAATAAGATGGGCAGATGATGACTTTTCCATTACGTCCTCAGAAATTGCCGGTGGCGCATTGCAGCTCGCGATGAATAATACCAGCAAGCAACTTGCTGCATGAATGAATCCGATTTTGCGCATTCGAACCTCCTTCATAAAACGAAAAACGCGCGGAGCCGAAACGCCCGCGCGCATTAAATTGATTGAGCAAAGCTATTCCGCCGCGACAGACTGTTTTGCTTCTTCTGCCTGAATTTCAGCCGCGCGTTTTTCAACCAGCTCAACCAGATGGTCAACGATTTCAGCATTATCAATGCGATGATCAACCTCGCCATTAAGGTAGATCATACCATGTTCTTTACCTGCGCCGCCGCCGGTAAAGCCGATGTCCGTCTCCCGCGCTTCACCTGGACCATTCACAACGCAGCCAATCACCGACAACGTCATCGGCGTGGTGATATGGGCAAGCCGTTCCTCCAGTGATTCGACGGTATCGATCACCTGAAAACCCTGACGGGCGCAGGACGGGCAGGAAATCACATTAACGCCGCGATGGCGCAAATTCAGTGATTTCAGAATATCAAATCCAGCCTTGATTTCCTCAACCGGATCCGCAGACAGTGAGACGCGGATTGTATCGCCAATGCCGGCCCATAAAAGGTTGCCCATCCCGATTGCAGATTTAACCGATCCGATCCGCAGGCCGCCAGCCTCGGTGACGCCAAGATGCAACGGGCAGTCAATAGCTTCGGCAAGTGCATGATAAGCAGCAACGGTCAGAAACACGTCTGACGCTTTTACCGAGATCTTGAATTCGTGAAAATCATTGTCCTGAAGAATTTTCGCGTGATCAAGGGCGCTTTCCACCATCGCTTCGGGGCATGGCTCGCCATATTTTTCAAGCAGGTCTTTTTCCAGCGATCCGCCATTAACGCCAATACGCATTGAACAGCCATAATCTTTGGCCGCCTTGATTACTTCGCACACGCGTTCCTCTGACCCAATATTACCGGGATTGATGCGTAAACACGCCGCCCCCGCTTCCGCCGATTCAATGCCGCGCTTATAATGAAAATGGATATCCGCAACGATCGGCACCGGCGATGCCTTGGCAATCTCTTTTAGCGCTTTGGTTGAATCCTGATCCGGACAAGACACTCGAACGATATCAGCGCCCGCTTCCGCGATCTCGTTGATCTGGCGAATGGTCGCCTGTGCATCCGAGGTCAGCGTATTCGTCATCGATTGCACCGCAATCGGGGCATCGCCGCCAACGGGTACATCACCGACCATGATTTGCCGGGATTTCCTGCGTTCAATATCGCGCCACGGACGTATCGACATCTTTAAGGCCTTACTTTTAAAAACAGCGTATTTTCAGCGCCAAGATTACGCGCTCCCCGCTGAAGTCAAGCCCAGCCGGAAAACGCCCCTAATCCACTCAAATCAAGCGCATTTCAACGGCTTATGTAAGGTTTTAGAGCGGTCTTTGAAAGGAAAAACTGTATTTTTGATCAAAGGCGGGGCGTGCAACGCCATCTACGGTGCGTGGTGCATATCGCCAGCGCCTGATTGCATTGAGTGCGGCGCCGTCGAAACAACCATTCGTTGATTCAAAAACCCGCTCGCCGCCGACGCGGCCCCCTGCGGAAATATTAAATGTCACGACAACTGTTTCAGAGCTTTGCGCCGACGCAGCGCAACGACGAGGATAGACTGGTGTGCTCTGGTCAATAACACTCGCCTCAACGATGTCTTCAAGCGACTCCAGCAAAGCAGGGTCTGCTGCAACGCCGCCCGCGCTGGTCGGTGAAGCCAAGGCGGCATTCTCTGATTGCATGGCCCTGTAAGGCAAAGAAACAGTTAGCTGCCAGGCGCACCACAGAATGAACGCCAAAACGGCGGCAAATGCCCAAAGCGACATATCCTTGGTAAGCGCATCGTGAGCGACCTCAGCCGCCTCAAATTTTTCAACATGGATAGGCGTCGACACAGAATAGCCTGTGTCTTCCTTAAATCGCGCGACGACCGGGGCCGGATCAAGCTCCAGGAACTCAGCATACGCTCTTACAAATCCGATGGCGTATGGACGCGGCGGCAACGCCGCAACATCGACACTCTCAATCGCTGCAAGATGACTTTCTTTGATGTGGGTTTTTGTCGACGCTTCGGTCAGGGTCATGCCCATTAATTCCCGCGCGTCAGCCAATTGGGCGCCGGCGCTTGAATAATCCTCACCCCGACGACGCGCCCGCGCGTCCTCCATATCGACAATTTCAGCTGACCCGTTATTGATTGCCACGCTACGTCCCACAAAGAATCTCTGGCGCGCGCAGTATAGCGGAAAACGATCCTCGCTATAACCGGACAATGGCGCCCTTTCTTAGTTGAAGCAGGAATATATTAACCACGGCTTTATTCGAGCGCGGCGCCTTTATCCTTTAGGAACCGGGCATAATCTTCGCGCAGGGTCAAATGGCGCTTTTGCATCTCTGTGGCGAGCCAGGCCGCCAATTCTTTAGCACTCAGGGAGCGCACAAGGCGGCGGAACGGCCCGACAGAACCTGCCGGCAATGAAAACTGCCTAACGCCAAGGCCTATCAACGCCGCCGCCATAACCGGGTCCACGGCCTGCTCACCGCAATATGACAGGGGCGCTTTGGCTTTCTGGGTTTTTTGAATGGTCATCTGTAGAAAGCTCAAAAAACCCGGATTCATGGGATCATACCTTCGCTGTACGCGTTCCGAATCGCGATCGGCAGCAAAATAAAACTGCGCAAGGTCATTTCCCCCAATTGAAAGAAAATCGACTTTTTCGGCAATCTTGTCTGCCTGCCATGCAGCGGCCGGCGTTTCGATCATTGCGCCAATATTGATCGCTCGTGGCAATTCGCGGCCGCTTTTTTTTGCGCGCTCAACTTCACGGTCAAGAAGTGCGCGTGCGTCATCGAGTTCCGAAGAAAGCGTCACGAGAGGAAACATGACATGAAGCTCGCGCCCTGCGGCAGCCGACAATAAAGCGCGCAATTGCGGGCGTATCATGCCTGGGCGATCAACAGCCATTCGCAATCCGCGCCATCCCATCGCCGGGTTCACTTCTGCTCCGTGATCCATATAGGCGGCGGTTTTGTCACCGCCGATATCCGCGGTGCGAAAAATAACGGGTTTGCCTTTCGCCAGATCCAACGCCTCACTATATAGCGCTTCCTGCGTGCTCACACTTGGCAGCTGCGTGCCGATCAGGAACTGTAATTCCGTGCGGAATAGCCCGACACCATGCGCACCGGTTTCCTCCAGATACGGCAGGTCGAGTGCAAGACCGGCATTCATCAAGATTGAAATCTTTATGCCGTCTTTTGTCTCTGACGGATTACCCCGCTCACTGGCATAGACTGCCTGGCGTTCACTGTGACGTTGTTGCTTTGCCCTGAAAGTTTCAACCACATCGGGCGCCGGGCGGATGTGTATTTCACCCGCATCGCCATCAATAACAATCTGGTCGCCTTCATCGGCGCGATCAATCGCGTCATGGACGCCCGTGACCATGGGAATTTTCAGCGCCCGCGCGACAATCGCCACATGCGAAGTTGCAGAAACTTCACCCAGCACAAGGCCTTTCAATGACTTGCGATCATACTCCAAAAGCTCAGCCGGGCCCATCGTCGATGCCACAAGGACAGTTTCATCATAGACCTTGCGACGTCCGCCATTCTTATCGCCCGCCATCAACCGCAATAGTCGATGCGAGAGATCGTCGAGATCGTGCAAACGCTCGCGCAAATAGGAATCGCGTGACTGCAACAGCCGCGCACGATTTTCCGACTTAACTTGTTCGACAGCAGATTCAGCGGTTAGCCCTGAAAAGACAGCCGCACGCAGCCGGTCCTTCCAACCACGATCATAAGCAAACAATCGATAGGTCTCGAGCACTTCCCGCGACACCCCGCTAAGCGACGCATTCGTTGCAAGCATTTCATCGACCGAAGCGCGCAACCGGTTCAATCCATCTTCCAACCGCGCAGCTTCGGCTGCAGTGTCATCAGCAAAGACTTTGTGTTTCGGCGCAGGCGGCTGGAGGAAAACGGCACGGCCAGAGGCAACGCCGGATACAATTCCGAACCCTTTTAGCCGCTCCGGGCGGTGCAGCATCTCGCCGACAACGTCGGTTTCTTCCTGGCTGAGAAGCTCGCCCGAGGCAGCAATCTCGGCAAGCAGTGTCGCCACCGCCTGTGCAGCCCCCACTTCGTCATCGGAATAAACACGGGCCGCTTTGTTCTGGACCACGAGAACGCCAAGAGTTTTGCCGGAACGAAGCAGCGGCACACCCAGAAACGAGTGCAGAGGGTCTTCACCGGTTTCCGGACGATAGGCAAAAGCCGGATGCAATGGGGCATCCGCGGTTACAAGCGGCCGGTGGCCTTCCGCCACAAGCCCAACGAGACCTTCACCCCATTTCAGGCGAGTTTTGTGTACCGCCTCACGGTTAAGGCCTTCAGTTGAATATAGCTCAAGATCATCGTCCGGCCGGCGCAAATAAATTGAACAGACATCTGCAACCACGTGACTGGCGATCACGCTTGTCAGCTGATCGAGCCGCTCCTGAACGCTGCCTTCCTGCGCGACAGCATCATGCATCCGCCGCAACAAAACGGTAATGCCGCGATCGCCATGGCCGCCATGAGGCGGGCGGGTGTTTTCAATGCTCATTGCAACTCGTCAGACCGGCGCCGGTTGCTGCTTTTTGTCGAGACCATAAGCTTCATGTAGAACACGCACGGCGTACTCTGCCGCATCAGCGTTAATCAGAACGCTGATTTTAATTTCAGAAGTCGAAATATTCTGAATGTTAATGCCTTTGTCAGCCAACGTTTTGAACATAGTTGCCGCTACGCCAGCGTGGCTTTTCATACCAACACCAATGACAGAAACCTTAGCGACATTCCTGTCGGATTGAAGTGTCTTAAATCCGATTTTCTCCTGCTCTCCCGCCAAAAGCGTGATAGCGCGCTCAACATCACCTTCTTTGGTTGTAAAGGAAATATTTGCAAAGCCCGGCTCACGCGAAGCGCTCTGCACAATCATATCAATATTAATATTGGCGTCGGCCAGCGCTATAAAAATTCCAGCCGCACGTCCCGGTTCATCGGGAACAGCAAGGATTGTGACCGCAGCCTCATCGAAATCCGGCGTGACGGTCGTTACAATATTTTGTTCCACGATATCTTCCTCGTCGCAGATAATGGTGCCGGGTCCGGGCGCGTCCGGGGGATCGAAACTTGATAGCACGCGCAGCGGCACATGATAGGCCATCGCCAATTCAACCGAGCGCGTTTGCAGAACCTTGGCGCCAACCGACGCCATTTCAAGCATCTCTTCATAGGAAATCTTCGGTATCCGGCGCGCTTGTTTGGTCAACCGAGGATCGGTTGTATAAACGCCGTCGACATCTGTATAGATATCGCAGCGCTCTGCTTTGATTGCCGCCGCAAGCGCCACTGCTGAAGTATCTGATCCACCACGGCCCAGCGTGGCAATTCGTCCGCCATCAGCAACGCCCTGAAAACCCGCGACAATCGCTATCTCGCCATTGTCGATCGACTCGCCGATATCACTCTGATCTATGTCTGTGATTCGCGCCTTGCCATGAGCGCGATCGGTTTTGAGCGGAATCTGCCATCCCTGCCATGATCGAGCGCGATAGCCGAGATTCTGCATTACCAACGCCACAAGGCCGGCGCTCGCCTGCTCGCCCGTGGCGACCACTGCATCATATTCTACATTTCGCGCATCAAGCGCTGGAGCGGGATCGCCAACCTCCGAACATAGCTCCACCAGCCGGTTGGTTTCCCCAGCCATGGCTGAAACCACCACAGCGACCGAATGCCCCGCATCCGCCTCCCGGCGCACGATCGCCGCCACCGCACGGATGCGTTCCAGACTGGCGACTGACGTGCCGCCGAATTTCATGACAATCCGAGACATGGGGGAATTATGACCTGCGAATTCTTGCCGTCTTGTATATGGTGATCGGGAACGTAAATCTCGCGCGTATCTGTAGGCAGCTGGCCAAGACGACGCAAGCGAGGATCAGGTAAGCATGACGCAATTTGAGACAGTTTCGACGCCTTCGACGGGCGAAACCACCGTCAACCCGGCGGAGATCGAAAAATTCGCGGCCATCGCCGATGAGTGGTGGGATCCATTTGGGAAATTCAGGCCGCTTCACAAATTCAACCCTGTACGCCTGGCCTATATTCGCGACGGCGTCTGCGCCCATTTTGGCCGTGACCGGCGCGCCAAAAAACCGATGGAGGGTTTGCGCCTGATAGATATAGGATGCGGCGGTGGTCTCGTTGCTGAACCCATGCGCCGCCTCGGCGCTGAAGTCGTTGCAATCGATGCTGCCGAACGCAACATCAAAACCGCCCTGGCGCATGCTTCGCCGCTCGGCCTCGATATAGATTATCGCACGACAACAGTCGAAGCGCTTGTCGCGGAAAATGAGGCGCCATTTGACGTTGTTCTTAATTTGGAAGTCGTTGAACATGTGGCCGATGTTCCGCTTTTTCTGGAAGCTTCAGTAAAACTGCTAAAGCCAGGCGGCGTGATGGTGCTTGCGACAATCAACCGAACGCTAAAAGCTGTAGCGTTGGCGAAGATAGGCGCCGAATATATATTGCGCTGGTTGCCCGCCGGCACCCATGACCCCCGCAAATTCGTAAAACCGGATGAGGCGAAG
Source organism: Hyphococcus sp. (assembly GCA_021776335.1). Taxonomy (GTDB): domain Bacteria; phylum Pseudomonadota; class Alphaproteobacteria; order Caulobacterales; family Parvularculaceae; genus Hyphococcus. The sequence continues at coordinate 95,330 of JAJFGB010000009.1, read as the reverse complement.
GCCGCGCTAACGCATGCGGGCCTCTTCATTACTGCCGAGGCCGGCGTTTCGTATAATCCGCTCATGGATATCTGGCGTATCAGTGAAGATACCGATGTCAATTATATGCTCACCGCCATCAATCGCTGATTGTGCGAGTATTAGGACAGCGAGAGCAGCGCAACTGCCAAGATTACCAAGACGCCAACCGCCAGCCCGGTGACCATAATCGCCGCGCGGCGGTCGAAATCTGTGGTCGGCTCAAAAGCGACTGAATCAAAGGGTGTTTTTTCGCCGCTTTTATCGATCTGGCCACTCTGTTCGACCGCAACAGGACAAACGAGCCGATAACCGCGCTTTGACACCGTCTCAATGAACCGCGGCGATTTCGCGTCATCTATAAACGCTTTTCGCAGCTGAGAAATTGCCCTTGTGAGCCGTTCATCACCGCCTACGCTACCACCCCATACCGTCGCGATCAGTTGATCGCGCGACAAGACATCTCCGTGGCGCACCATCAGGGCGCACAACACGTCCATTACCTTTGGTTCGATCTGATGCGTCTGGATCGGGCCTACGATTACATTGCGGCGCGGATAGACGGTAAATTCGTAAAGTAAATAGGCTTCTGTCTCCTGGAGATTCACAGACGCCACCCTTCAATTCATCCGACTCACATTTGCGCGCCAAGAATTCCGCTACCGTTCCTGCCGATTAACCGCGCTATCGGCCTCAAGCTCAATCGCAGAATATTGTTTTTCGACGATGCGTTCTCTCGGCTCGCCGAACCGTTCATCCCTCACATTTTCCTCACCACGACCTCAGGATTTAGCGGAACGGAACGCATAGTTTTGGCTCATGAGCACATCGAATCTTACAAACACGTCGAACGATCACGCAACGATCGGACAATCGTTAACGCGATGCGACGATCTTTGTTTGGCAAAACGAAACGATTTGACTGACTTGCGCAACCGCTTTGAATCGTCGGGCCGGGTCCACATCCCTGACATCCTGGCGGCTCAGAGCGCGGAAAACATAGTCAACACGATGAAGAAAGATACGCACTGGAATATCGTCACAAACAGCAATGGCCGTCATTTGGACCTCGATGCATCTGGAATAGCGGGGCTTTCAAACGATGATCAGATCAAATTTGCCGACGCTGTTCACAGTCAAGCCCGCTCCCACTTTCAATATCTTTTTGCAAACTACCCTATTTACGATTCCTATTTCAGCGGTCGCCTGTCAAAGGGGCTACTGCGCCAGGCCTTCGAATTCCTCAACAGCCCGTCTTTCCTGGCGTTTGTTCGCGCCGTTACTGGCGACAACACGATCAAATTCGCGGACGCACAAGCGACGAAATACGAGCCTGGCCATTTTCTGACCGTTCATGATGACAATATCTCCGGCAAGAACCGGTGTTGCGCCTATGTCCTAAATTTGACCAGGGAATGGCGTGCTGATTGGGGCGGGTTGCTGCAGTTTTATGGCGCCAACGGCCATGTCATCGAAGCCTTCACGCCAAAATTCAATGCGCTCAACATTTTCCGCGTTCCTCAAAAACACTCTGTAAGCGCGGTGGCGCCATTTGCGGGCGCGTCGCGTTATTCAATCACCGGTTGGCTGCGGTCCGGCGCCGATCCCAATCGGGCGCCCGGCGCACAAAGTTGATGATAACATGATTTCGCGGCCCATATTTATCGGCGGCATGCCGCGATCCGGCACAACACTTATACGCGCCATGATTGACCGGCACCCGAATATTGCGTGCGGACCGGAATTGCGCGTGATCCCGGCATTGGCAGGTTTTTCTGCCCAGACCCGTCAATTATGCGGCGATACGCTGGAAACATATTACGGCCTGACGCCCGAGCATCTTAAGGAGGCCTTTCACGATCTTATAGGTTCTTTCCTTGAGCCCTATCTCATTTTGCGGGGTAAGGATCGAATCGCGGAGAAGACCCCGGCAAATGTGCTGCATTTCACTGAACTCAACGAGCTCTTTCCAGACGCCGACTTCGTACATGTCATTCGCGATGGCCGTGATGTCGTCGCCTCCCTTCTCACTATGGACTGGACGGACACCCGAACCGGCAAACCCATGGAGATGACGCGTAATCCGGCGATCGCAGCGGCGACCTGGGCGCATCACGTCACCACTGGCCTCAATGCCAGAGATGCCGGCATTCGAGTCTTTGAAATTCGTTATGAAAATCTTGTTGCAAATCCGCGCGAAGCGCTAGGCCGCCTTTTTGGCTTTTTGGATGAGCCCTGGAGCGACCAAACGCTGTCATTTCACCTAGGCGATAAAATTCGAACCGGCGTCGCGGAAGCCAGCGAGGGTCAGATCGCAAAGCCGTTATATACCCAGTCCGTTGGCCGCTGGCGGCAAGACTTTTCCGAAGAGACAAAAGCGGCGATCAAAGGACAAGCCGGCGCCCTCTTGATGAAACTCGAATATGCACGCGACAATGACTGGTAAGGGGCTCGTCTTCGCCGGAGGGGCGCCGCGATCCGGCTTAACACTGCTGCGCGCTATCCTCAGCGCGCACCCGCATATTTTTTGTGGCCCCGACACCGGCATCCTGCCTGGACTGGCGTTGCAATGGCGAGCATTTTCATCACAGCTCGGAGAATTGCACGAAGCCCACTTCGCCCTTGCTCCCCAAGCGGTAAATAAAAATTTTTCAACCGCACTTTGGAAATTATTGGCGAAGGCGCCCGCTACATCGCAGAGCCGACTGATTGTTGAAAAAACACCGCTTAATGTCCTGGCATTCCAAGACCTTGCGATTTTATTTCCAAACGCGAAGTTCATTCACGTTGTCCGCGACGGACGCGATGTCGTCGCGTCACTTCTGCAGCGCGACTGGTGCAATCCAACGAGCGGCAAGCCCTTTCCCCATGTGACGGACACAACTGCTGCGGCCGCCTATTGGGGCGGCCTTACCGGTATTGGGTTCCAGGCTGCGCAAGCAATTAACAATCCGAAGCGTTTTCATGTCCTTCACTATGAGGCCTTGGTCAGCAATCCAAAGAAAACACTGCAGGCATTGTTCGGTTTTCTCGAAGAGCCCTTCGACAACCGCGTCATACGGTTTTATGAAACCGACATTCCCCTTGTCGGCGTCGAGCAAGAGAGCCGCTCGCATCTCCGCCACCCCCTAAGCACGGAGCGTGTTGGGCGTTGGCGGACTAGCCTGTCGCAGATGCAATGCGAGATCGTCAAAAATACTGCGGGCGAGATGCTTCACGCCTTTCACTATACCAAGCATTGATCGCGAATGCACTTGGCGTCATGGACCCGCCTTGCGCGCGGTCGCAGCAATGCCGCCAAGCGAGTCCCAGTGCTCGTCGATTGCCGCCCTGGCAACGTGGTAGCCGTTTGAAACCGCCTCATCATACTCCTCCCAATCACGTAGTTCTACGCCGGGAACCGGTGGCGCAATCATAATGTCGGCTGGGTGTATTTTGAGAATCCGTTCATGACGCGCTGTCGCTGTACGCATCAACAACGAAACGATTGGCGGCGCCGATTTGGCCCCGCGCTGCGCGATCCAAGCAAAAAAACCCGGCGGATCGCGAAATGCTTCGATGTCGATCGCACCACGCCGCGCAACATCAATGCCGATTGTCAAGCCGCGATGGACATTCGCCATTATGTCTGTTGGGAAATTATTGATAACCGCACCGTCGACAAGCAGCGCATCCCCATCAATCACGGGCGGCAGAATACCGGGCAGCGCGATAGACGCCCGCAATGCTTTGCACAACACACCGCGACGATGTATGCGCGCGACGCCCTCGGAGATATCCGATGAAACGCAGAAAAAGGGAATTTCAAGCTCCTCAATCAGCGCACCACCGAAATGCTTTTCCAGCCGTTCTTCAACTCGAATGCCTTTTGTCAGCGCCACAACCGGCAATACGTGATCACCCAAAGGATTCGAACGGACAAAAGCATCACGAACCCGCTCCTCTATTTCTTCGTCATCCCAACCCATGGCAATGCACGCCGCTATCACGGCGCCCATGGAAGCGCCGCAAACAAAATCAATCGGTACGCCTGCCTCACGCAACGCCATGACAGCACCTATATGCGCGTATGCACGGGCGCCGCCGCCGGATAAAACAAGGCCAACCGATTTGCCGCATACAATGCGCGCCAGACGTTCGTCACAGGCGCTACCGTGACAATTGATTACGCGCGCCGCGCCGACAGCGTCCATCCATTCTGTAACCGGACAAGCTGGCGCGCCCTCATGATACATGATGAGATCAACCAAACGGAACTTTCGCGCCCGTTCACCGGCAGCTGTGGTCATCGGGAACGGCCGCGGCGGTTTCGCATCCCTGCGCGCCATTACTAAAAATCGATCTGCGTGCCGGATGACAAATCGATACCACGGACTGTCATCAACACGCGCAGCAAGCAACAATACATCCTGCGCTTCTTCGGCCCGATCAAAGGTGCGGCTGTCCGGGGCGTTTTCGCTCACCGGCATCCAATCCACATTTACGCCATAACGGGCAATCCGATCAGCAAGCCCTTTCGCACGCATATCAACATCTATGGACGGTGACGAAGCGATCAGTGCAAAAATGCGTGGCGCCGATTGTTGAAAACTCGCTTTTGGGTGGCGCGCCCGACCCAGCACCGCACGGGCCAGCGCGCCCGCAAAGTCGCCGTGATCATGGATCAGCTCTTCAACATCACCGCGAGAAAGAGTTAAAACCTCCGTGTCGCGCAAAGCGTAAACCGACGCCGAATGCGCCTCACCGGAAAGTAGCGACATCTCGCCCACGGGTTCACCTGCGCGCACATAACCGATGACCTCGTCACCCGCCTCGCCGCACCGAACAATGATCAGCCGTCCCGATAAATTAAAATGTAATGCATCCGAGGCCGCGCCCTCAGCGAAAAGCTCCCAGCCGCCCGCCAATGATTGCCAAACGCCGCGCGCGGCAATGGAATCCAACGCCTCGGGATCCAGCCCGGCAAAAAACGAAAATTCCAACAGGCGATCGCGTACCGCATCCATGACCGCCACCGTAAAGGAGTTCGGGTGCGCACGCTATAATGTTCAAGAGAACGCCCACCCGGCGAGTTGACCAGATTGTTGCTTCATGTAGGTACAGATAGTGCACACCCGGTCATATCGAACGGCAGACTGGCGCAGCGATCTAGTTCAGCTTCTTGGAGGTCGACGGGGAGATTTTTGGTTTGCCGGATTTGTCAGGCTTTTTCGAGACGCCTGGCAATGGAGCAATCTGAACGCCCTCATCAAGCATCTCTTTCACTTCCTTGCCGGTCGCTTCTCCGAAGATGCTTCGCTCTTTTTCCTCGCCATAATGAATTTTGCGTGCTTCTTCGGGAAACTTTTCGCCAACATAGTCAAAGTTTTTCTCGACATAGTTGCGCGCCCGCTCTGCCGCCTTAGTCATATCTCTTGCGACCTCGGCAAGGCGCGTTTCGCGAGCGCCGCCCAAACGGCGAGAAATTGACGGCGCCATGACCGCTTTGCGCACAGTCTCGGACCCGCAAGCCGGACATTCAATCAGTCCGCCTTCGGATTGCGCATCATAATCGGCGCTATCGCGAAACCAGCCTTCAAACTCGTGGTCAGTATCACACAATAACTGGTACTTGATCATGGCCCTAGAATGGAGACTTTCAATTTTTGTTCAAGAGCAAGATTAGGAATTCTGCAGCGCGCCTGATGAGCCAAACGAGGGTCAATATCTGCAAAAATAACGCCGGGCGCATCATTCGACGATTCGGCAAGGACCTCGCCCCAGGGGCCTATAATCAACGAATGTCCATAGGTTTCGCGCCCATCCTCATGGGTTCCACCCTGGGCAGGCGCTATCACAAAAGCGCCATTTTCGATCGCTCTGGCTGTTAACAGTGTTTTCCAATGGGCCTCGCCTGTTTGTCGCGTGAACGCTGCGGGTACGCAGAGGACCTCGGCGCCGGCCTGTGACAACGCCCGATATAGATTTGGGAAGCGAACATCATAACAGATAGTTAGTCCAACTTTCGCGAGGGGCGTGTCAACAAGTATGGCCGCATTGCCGGCCTCATAGACATTTGATTCCTTCCAGCTCTCACCACCGGGCAGGTCAACATCAAACATGTGCAACTTGTCGTATCGCGCTGCAATTTCGCCACTGGGCGCAAACAGAAAGCTACGATTGGCAGCGCGCCGTTCGCCGACCTTAACCGCCAGGGAGCCGATCAACAGCCATAGTCCATGTTCTCTCGCAGCCGTGCTGAACAGCCCGATCTCTTCAAGGTTTGCTTCTTCCGGTAACCCGTCAAAAAGTCGGCCCGGCTTGCGATCGACAACGTTGGTCATTTCCGGCGTTGCAACAAATTTTGCGCCGCTTTTCGCTGCCTCGACGATCAGGGCCAGCGCATCTCTGGCGTTCTGAGCCCGGTCCAACCCGGAGCGCATCTGCACACAAGCTGCGCGATATGTAACAGCATCAACCATTTAAGAGTGCGTCAAGCTCGCCAGACCTTTCGAGCACCGCCAACTCATCGCTGCCGCCCACATGGGTGTCGCCGATAAAAATTTGCGGATAGGTATTCATCCCATTGGACTTCGCCAGCATCTCCTCGCGCTTTTCACGATCGAAAGCAGCGGAGATCTCCGTCACTTTGACGCCCTTCTTGTTCAGAAGCGACAGTGCGCGGGAGCAATATCCGCACATTGGTCTTGTATATATCGTGACTTCCTGCATCTCATATTTCCCGTATCAACGCCTGACCGCGCTATATGGCGCCAATTCCGCCTTTGACAACCCGCGCCAGAACAAGCGCATCAACTTGCTTTGCGCCCGCTCGCTTTAGAGTTCGCGCTGCCGACGATAATGTCGCGCCCGTCGTCAGCACATCGTCAATCAAAATGACGTGAGCATCTTTGATTGTCTTCAGAGCACCCGGTCGAACCCTAAATGCACCCGCCAGATTGCGACGTCGTGCATCCGCCGAAAGGTCCTTTTGAGACGGCGTTGCGCGTGTACGTGTGAGATCGCCCACCGCAAGTCGCGCATTGGTATTTCTTGCGATCTCTGAGGCAAGCAGTAAAGATTGATTATAGCGCCGCGATGCGAGGCGACGCCGGTGAAGGGGCACCGGCGCCAGGATCGATGTTGATTTGATCAGATCACGGCCTGCGCGGGTCATCCATTGACCAAACATCGGCGCCAACTCGGTACGGTCGGAATGTTTAAAACCAACAATCAGATTGTGACTGGCCTCATCATAAACCACTGCGGCCCGCGCCGTATCGAAGTCAGGCGGCCCCGCGATGCATGGTGCACACTCAACCTCACTTCCATATTCCGCCGCAAAGGGAATCCCGCAGCGCTGACAATATGGCGTCTCAACAAAATGCAAAGCCGACCACCCTGCGGGCCCGACAGCGCCAGATGTAGAAATCTCCTCATTGGAAACGGGGCAAATCGGGGGCATCAGAGCGTTCAGCACCTGCCGAATGGCGGCGCTCCCAACGAGACGTGTCTGGCGGTACATTTGAGATTTCACGCCGTGTAGATTAACGAACTCTCCAACCCGATGGAAGAGAGCATGAAGGAAACAGCGCCGCCACATATTTTTGACCGCCGCCGCGTACGATTGCGGCGTGAGCGCTCAACAAAGCTCTTTGATACCCACGACTTTATCCATCGCCGTTCAATGGCTGATATCGTTGATCGCCTGGAAACTGTAACACGTAGTTTTCCTCGCGCCGTTTTTGCCGGCGCCGGCGAGTTGACCTCCATGTTGACGCCTGCTTGCGGCGTCGATCAAATCTTCAGCCTGGATTGCGCATCAGGTCGGCTGCCAAGAATGAGATCGTTGGCAGCAGTCGGCGAAGAAGAAGCGTCACCACTTGCCTGCGAAAGTGTTGATCTTGTTGTCAGCCTTTTGACGCTACATTCCGCCAATGATCTGATCGCCGCCCTGGGGCAGGCTCGGTTTGCTCTAAAACCCGATGGACTCTTCATTGCCGCGATCTTCGGCGAGGAAACATTAGCGTCGCTACGCCACGCACTCTATCAAGCTGAGGCCGAATTAACTGGCGGGGTTAGCGCGCGCGTGGCGCCATTCGCCGCCATTCAAAGTTTTGGCGCGGCAATGACCCGCGCCGGTTTCGCACTGCCCGTCGTTGATATTGACAAAATTCGCGTGCGCTATGAGACGCCCTCAAAGCTCGTCACCGATTTGCAGGGCATGGGTGAAACTGCCCCCCTTGCAGGTCGCGGAAAGTTGCTGCCACACGCCGTCTTTCAACGCGCTATGCAAATTTTTACCGAGCGAGGCAGCGAAGAACAATTTGATATAGTCTATCTGACTGGCTGGGCTCCACACGAAAGCCAGCAGAAACCGTTAAAACCTGGAACCGCACAAACCTCGCTGGAGAGCGCGTTGAGGTCTCCAATCACGGAGAAGTAGCGCCGCTGAGTGTGGTCGTAATCGTATCGTAATTGTCGCTAGTGGTGGCCGAAACACTTCTGACCGCAGCCATAATGGCGAGAAAGATCAGCGATACAATTAGACTATATTCGATTGCGGTTGCGCCGTTGTCATCGGCTCGAAATTCTTCGGTAAGGCGCTCTAAACGCCGACGGCCCGTTGCGATTTTTGCTGTCATGCCCATCATAAAAAGTCCCTCAACTGCGCCGCAAGCGGTTTATCCGCGGGCGGCATATCAAAACCAAGCAACGCCTCTGGCCGAACCCATCGCAATTCATCTGCCTCGATGGGGCGCGGCATTCCCTTCCATTTGCGGCACACATAGAGCGGCATCAAAAGATGAAACCCCTCCGACTCGCGTGACGCGAAAGCGATCGGCGCAAGACATGACTCTTCTGTATCAACCCCGAGCTCTTCCCTTAGCTCGCGGATCAGCGCTTGTTCCGGCGTCTCGCCTTCAGCGAGTTTGCCCCCCGGAAACTCCCACAAACCCGCAAAGGGTTTGTGTGGGGGACGGCGCGCCAGAAGAACCCTTCCATCTCGGTCAACCAACGCACATGCCGCAACGAGCAACAGCTTTGCCATAATCCTGCCTTAATTGATACTCGACCCATGTTTCCAGATACTTGCCGAGACAGATAAAATTTGAACTAATCCGGTTGCAGGTAATTGTGATTAAGCATTGGTTTACCGAAGCGGTGTGTCGCCACCGGCATCATTGCCTTCGCGCAGAGGCGGCGGTGACAAATCAGGCGGTGGCGTCAGATCAGCGCTTCCTTCCGCTTCCGGCCGGAAATAGATTACCTGGCTCGCAGCCTCAAGTTCGCTCAAGAGCGTATCAATCGTCCGCAAGCGTAAGAACTTTTCAATACGTTCCCGCACCTCGTCGATTGGCACTGCCTGCGTTGACCGTCGATCTGTCACTTCCAGTATATGCCAGCCAAATTCCGTTTCGAACGGCGCCGCACGCTCCCCTGGTTTCGTGGAGAAAGCCACATTGGAAAATTCCGGCTCCATCATCGCATGTGTAAACCAATCAACATCACCGCCCAGTGATGAAGTGGCGCGATCAAGAGAGCGCTCGCGCGCAAGATCTGCGAATTCGCTGCCGGCCGTCAAAAGAGCGAGTATCTCTTCGGCTTCAGCTTCGGTCGCCACAAGAATGTGACGCGCTCGCACAGCGTCACCGAGCGCGGTGACCCCAGCCTGAGCGGCGTAGAATTTCTCTATACTTTCCGGCGTGACGGCTTCGTTGATACGCAAATCGACAAAAGAAGCCGCCAATACCCGATCGCGCGCCGCATTGACGCGGCGAGAAATAGATGGGGTCCGGTGCAGGCCGTCATCAAGAGCCGCGCGCGCCAAAAGACGCTGCTCCACATAGGATTCGACCAGAGCACGGTCAAAGGCGGTTTCCGGCGTCAGCGCCTCTCCCGGCCTCAAAAAGCCACTCGCCAGCGCGGTGGCTTCTATTTCCGACAAATGCACATAGCGACCTTCTATACGCGCTAAAATGGGATCCTCCTCATCAATCGGCGGGCGCTGCGCCGCCGCGTTCGCGGTGGTCAGATCCGGCCCTGACCGCAACTCATCCACGATCCACATGCTTGTGATCACCAGAACGACACCTGAAATAGCGCTATAGGCGCGCCCCCAACGTGTTGGCAGCCATAACAAGAGCCCCCGAAAGGCAAGGGCAAGGATTCCCGCAGCGTAAATCACGCCTTCCAGGAGTTTCCCCCCGATTAGCTTGGTTGCCCGCCAAAGCGCAGAATCGAGCGCCGCCGCCATGCGCCAAGTGGTGATCACTATCTTTCCAACGCCGCGAAGCAGCGTCACCAGCCCCGTGACCACGACCCGCGTCGTGAGCCGGGTTGCGACCCATGCCCAGCCGCTGAGCAGTCTCAGCACGGCGGCAGCCCGATTTTTGTTTCCGTCACTCTCCGTCATCGCGTTCCTGTTCGCACGCTCCATTCGTTGACAGCGCCATAGGCGCTCACTATCTCTCCGGCGGCCCTTCGGGGCGGTTTTCCAGTCCCAAAGATGAAGGGCGCGCCCTGCTTTAACGTGTTTAGGGCGCTTCCGGCCAGTTCATCGCACCACGAAGGCTTCTTACTCATGGCGCTGCTCGGTATCGCGAAGAAAATTTTCGGTTCATCCAATGACCGCCGTATTAAGCCCTTATGGCGCCATGTTGAGGCGATCAACGGTCTTGAAGACGAGATCGCCAAGCTGACTGATGATGGCCTGATCCAGCAAACCGAAAAGTTAAAACAACGCCATAAAGACGGCGAAAAGCTTAACGATTTGCTGGTCGAGACCTTTGCAACCGTGCGGGAGGCCGCCAAGCGCGCCCTGGGGCAGCGCCATTACGACGTCCAGCTATTGGGCGGGATGGTGCTCGACGAAGGCGATATCGCCGAAATGAAGACCGGTGAAGGTAAGACTCTGGTGGCGACGCTGCCAGTGGTCCTCAACGCCCTCGCCGGGAAAGGCGTTCACGTCGTCACTGTCAATGACTATCTCGCCAGCCGTGATGCTGAGTGGATGGGCCGCGTCTATGAGCGTCTTGGCTTGACCGTGGGTTGCATCGTCCATGGACTCGACGACGAACAGCGCCGCGCTGCCTACACCGCTGACATTACCTATGGCACCAACAACGAGTTTGGTTTCGATTATCTGAGGGACAATATGAAATCGTCCCTCGACCAGATGGTACAGCGTGGCCATCACTTCGCCATTGTCGACGAAGTAGATTCGATTCTTGTTGATGAAGCTCGAACGCCGCTGATTATTTCCGGTCCAACCGACGATAAGTCGGAACTGTATATGACCATCGACGGGTTCATGTCGCAGCTTGACGACGATGACTTTGAAATTGATGAAAAACAGCGTTCGGTCGTTCTCACCGAAGAGGGCAACGAAAAAGCCGAAGACCTGTTAAAAGAGGCCGACCTTCTGCAGGGCGAAAGTCTTTATGACTCGGCCAACATCTCTATCGTTCATCATGTCAATCAAGCGTTGAAGGCGCACAAGACGTTCCAGAAAGATAAAGACTACATCGTCCGCAACGACAAGGTCGTGATCATCGATGAGTTTACTGGGCGGATGATGGAAGGCCGACGCTGGTCTGACGGCTTACACCAGGCTGTGGAAGCAAAAGAAAAAACGACCATCCAACCAGAAAACCAGACACTCGCGTCGATCACGTTCCAAAACTATTTCCGCCTCTATGAAAAACTTGGCGGCATGACCGGTACGGCGATGACGGAAGAAGCAGAGTTTGCCGACATTTACAAACTGATCGTCATTGAGATTCCCACCAACAAGCCAATCGATCGCGACGATATGGACGATGAGCTCTATATGACGGCGGAGGAAAAATTTAAAGCCATCGGTATGCAGATTGCTGATTGCTATAGACTGGGCCAACCAGTGTTGGTCGGCACAGTCTCAATTGAAAAATCGGAACATTTGTCAAAACTACTAAGCGACAAGGCGTTTTTTAAGGACATCGCAAAAACGCTTCGCGCGCGCGCAAAAGATTTAAAAGATAAGGAAGCAGACCAAAAAGAAGAGCTGGAAGAACGCGCAACCTATCTCGCCTCGCTCGGCGACAAAAAGATGCCCATTCCGCACAACGTCCTGAATGCGCGCTATCATGAACAGGAAGCTGAGATCGTCGCCCAGGCCGGCGCGCCCGGCGCGGTCACTATAGCAACAAACATGGCGGGCCGCGGCACCGACATCCAGCTCGGCGGTTCGGTCGACAAGGAAGTGCTCGACCATCTTGAGGAAGACGACGACGAAGCGGTCATTGCGCAACGGCGCACCGAAATTGAAGCAAAAATTCAGATCGAAAAAGACAAGGCAATTGCCGCTGGAGGTTTGTTCGTACTCGCCACCGAGCGCCATGAAAGCCGACGCATCGACAACCAACTACGTGGCCGCTCTGGCCGACAGGGTGATCCCGGCACCACAAAGTTTTTCCTGTCGCTCGAAGACGATTTGATGCGGATCTTTGGCGGTGGCATGGAAAAAATGTTGAACCGTTTCGGCATCCAGCCTGACGAATCCATTGAGCACCCATGGTTCACCAAGGCTGTCGAAACCGCACAGAAAAAAGTCGAGCAGCGCAATTTTGACATGCGCAAAAACGTACTGAAATTCGACGATGTCATTAACGATCAACGCAAAGCGATATTCGAACAGCGCATTGAATTCATGTCCTCTGATACCGTTGACGAAATCATCGGAGACATGCGCGCGCAGCTGGTGGATGATGTGGTCGCCGCCCATGTGCCATCCAAATCCTATGCTGAGCAATGGGATGTTGAAGGGCTCAAAAAGGACCTTACGGAAATTTTTGGCCGTGAGTTTTCTGTTGATGACTGGGCAAAAGAAGAAGGTGTCGCCGATACGGAGATTTCGGAACGCTTAATAGAGGAAACCGACAAGCTGGCAGCTTCGCGCGCAGCCGATATAGGCCTCGATGTAATGCGCCGCGTTGAAAAAGCGATCCTCTTAAATGTCCTCGATACGAACTGGCGTGAACATTTGCAGCAGCTTGACCACCTCCGCTCAGTGATTTGGCTTAGAGGGCACGGCCAGCGCGACCCAGTCAATGAATTCAAGACCGAGTCTTTTGGACTTTTCGAAAGCCTGCTTGATGGGCTGCGTCGTGACGTGACGCGCATGCTGATGCATGTTCAAGTGCGTCGCCCGGAAGACGCTGAACCCGAACGCCCGAATATTCCGATGACGGAGACGCATGTAAACCCGCTCACCGGCGAAAATGAGATGGCCGCACCTATACCGCGCGACCGTGCGTCGAGTGGTATAGCCACCATGCGTGCGCTTTCAGCGCGAACCGAGGTCGATGCCGAGAACCCCGAAACCTGGGGCCGGGTGCCGCGAAACGCCCCTTGCCCATGCGGCTCTGGCAAAAAATATAAGCATTGTCACGGATCGATTTGAGTTTGAGCGGCCATGCCGCTCAAATGAACACCTTTCAAATCCGGATCGTCGTCATAAAACATCTATAGACCATCAGCTCTCAGTGCCGTTTCGGCATGATGCGCGTCAAAACCACAAGCCTCACGATATGTTCAATGCGGGGTCTGCGTCCGTTGATTGACTTCACCTCACACACCGCGCGAGCCTGTGCGTCGATGATCGAAAGGCGTTCTCAATGACATCCGGGCACATTCTCTATGGCGGCCAGCTATCCTATTTTACCGGCAAGGCGCGCGCCTATCTCAATTGGAAAGGCGTTGACTATGAGGAGCGCCCGGCGACCCGCGATATATATGCATCAACCATCATACCGCGCATCGGTTATCCGATGATCCCGCTTCTGATCACGCCGGACGATCAGGCGATCCAGGATACAACCGAGATCATCGATCATTTCGAGGCGCTGGAACCCAGTCCATCGGTTTTTCCATCGGGGCCAAAACAGCGTTTAGCCGCGCATTTGCTGGAGCTCTATGGCGATGAATGGCTGGTCATCCCGGCAATGCATTATCGCTGGGCTTATAATAGCGACTTTGCGTATGGGGAATTTGGCAAGATCGTTGCGCCAAATCTTTCGGGCGCCGCGCAGTTCGAGGCCGGCAAAAAAGCAGCAGAAATGTTTCAAGGCGCCGTCCCATTTCTGGGCGCAACGCCGGAAATGGCACCTGCCATCGAAGCGTCTTATGAAGCGCTCCTCGACGAGTTGAATGCACATTTCCAAGCGCATGACTATCTTTTTGGATCGCGGCCCTCAATTGGCGACTTTGGTTTGATAGGTCCTCTATACGCCCATCTTTTTCGTGACCCTGCATCAGGCGAGTTAATGAAATCCCGGGCGCCGAATGTCGCGCGCTGGGTATCACGAATGCAGTCACCCCCGGCCCCAAAAACCGGCGCGTTTCTTGACGGCGACGAAATGCCGGAGACACTGTTGCCAATATTGCGCCGTATGATGTCTGAACAGGGCCCTTGTCTCGCAGATCTCACTGTACGGCTTGCCGCTTGGAGAAAAGAAAATCCCGATACTGATATTCCACGAATGATTGGAATGCATGAATTCACCGTTGAGGGGCAGACGGCCCAGCGCGTCCTCCTGCCTTACACCCAATGGATGCTGCAACGGGCACTGGATTACCTCAGCAGCCTGACAGGTGATGCTCATGCCACAGCGCTGGAATTTCTGGATGCTGTTGACGGTCGCTTTCTCGCCAGCCTCGACACGCCCGCCCCGGTTAAACGGGCCAACCACAAGACCGTATGGGCATAACGGTGGAAAAGAAGCTCGGTCAACGTTGGTAAAGCACTGAAAACCCAACATCCCAACCCAAAATTAACCTGCAAGGCGCTAATTTACACGCAATACGTGTTCATTTATTTTTCGGCAACCCGATGCGGCCATCGAAAAAATCCCTGCAGGGCGCACTTCTGCTGTTATTTTTGGCCGCAGGGGTGATTACCGTTTTGGTTACTTTCTGGCTCGTTTGGGCAAGCTGGAAGTCAATCAGGATAGGCGAAAGCGTGAAGACGCGCGCAGTCGCGTTCGAAGCTCTAAAAGGCGAAATAAATTATCTTGATGAAGTCTTAACAAGCTCAGCGCGCTTGGCGGCCACAACTGGCGATCCAAGTTGGGAGGCGCGATATGAAGAACACGCCCCAATTTTGGAACACGCGATTGCCAGCGCCATGTCGACTGCCGGCGCCACCATTGCCTCCTCTGGCGCCACCCAGACAAACGACGCCAACCAAAAGCTAATCACACTGGAAGCACGAGCTTTTGATTTGGTTCGCCAAGGGCACCATGATGCGGCCTTGGCTCTACTGCGTTCAGAAGAATATCAATCACAAAAAACACTCTACACTGATGGTATGAGCACGTTTGTCGAAAACCTCCATGTCATCCTCGATGAGAAAAATGCAAAAGACATCCGATACGTTGAACTATCCCTTTTCGCTGCGTTGATCGCAATCATGGCGGTCATCGTACTTTGGTGCATAATCGTACGTTTGTTATATAGCCAGCAAACACGCCTCGCGATTCTAAATCGGGAACTGAAGCGCGCCAATTCAGCAAAGTCTGACTTCTTAGCCTCCATGAGTCATGAAATACGCACGCCGATGAATGGCGTTCTCGGTATGGCGGGGGTGTTGATGGCGTCGGACCTGTCTATCGATCAACGTAAGCTGGTCTCCACCATCAAGCATTCGGGTGAAATGCTGCTTTCACTGCTGAATGACATCCTCGACTTGTCAAAAATAGAAGCAGGTCACGTCACACTCGAAATATTGGATTTCGACCTACAAAAGTTATTCGATTCTCTGGACGCCTTTTGGGCGTCTCAATTTCAAGCCAAAGGTTTGAGTGTTTCCTTTGTAATATCGCCAGAAACCCCTCACGTACTGAGAAGTGATCCCACTCGTATTCGCCAAATATTGTTCAATTTAATTGGCAACGCGTTCAAATTTACGGAAACAGGCGGGGTCAATGTGGCTGTCACCGCCAAAGCAGCTAGAGGCGATGACTTTGAATTGCGATTTGACATAACCGACACCGGCATCGGTTTGACCCAGAAAGCGCAATCCAAACTATTTAACAAATTCGCCCAGGCCGACAGTTCCGTGACAAGAAAATATGGCGGCACTGGCCTCGGCCTTGCGATATCAAAAAAACTGGCAGCTTTGATGGGCGGAAAGATTGGCGTCGAAAGCACGCCCGGATCAGGATCAACTTTTTGGTTTACAATCCGTTGCACGCGGGGTGATTCAGCCGCCGTCACTGACGATACGTTGCCTGCTGGTGGAACCGATCCTGTCGAGGGAAACATGACGGAGCATGGTCTCCGAATTCTTGTCGCAGAGGACAATCATGTCAACCAGATGGTTATGAAAGCCATTTTTGGAAAGACCGGACATCATGTTGACATGGTGAATAACGGCATGGAGGCTATCGCTGCGGTAATGCGCTGCCGTTATGATTTAGTCTTAATGGACGTTCAAATGCCCGAGATGGACGGCGTGACGGCGACAAAGAAAATTCGCACATTACCGGGTGAGGCAAAAGATATTCCGATTATTGCAGTGACTGCCAACGCGATGGCGGGTGATCGCGAAACCTATCTGGACGCCGGCATGACGGACTATATTAGCAAACCCGTAAGCCTCCAGAAACTTTCGGGCGTGATCGGCAAGCTTAACAGTTTGAGGGCAAAATCCTCCGCTCAACCAGCTGGGCCTGCCTCAGTCGTTGCCAAGTTCGATGCTAAAAAGAACGACCACCCCGTTTATGTGGATGTTGATCAACCGCGGAGTTCTGAGCGGCCCAAGCATTTCGCCGCCCGCATTAACGGCAAGGACGACACAGCCGTTTGGAAATAATCGGTGCATCGAAGTATCCGGCTCGGAAATAATTACCGCCTGTTTCCTGAAAGACGTCAGCAATCACAGGGCGCATCAAAAGCCCTATGAAGTTTTCTCATATGCTGCCCGCCTTATTCTCCATTCCATACGCCCTCTCCTCACGTCATCGTCCTCCAGCTCAAACCCACACCGGGTCCTGATCGACGAACTGCATCGGAGAACCAATGCCCATCTCTACGCGACATGATCCCTTTCCCGTTCAGGCTCCATATCATGGCATATACGCTCATGGCGTCGAAACACCCGCTGGAGCGAGAATACTACACATTTCAGGACAGGTTGGCGTATCGCCAGAGGGTCAGCTACCAGATGGATTTCGCGAACAATGCGTACAAGCGCTATCGAATGTAGCATCCGTACTACGCGACGCAGATATGGAACTTAGCGACCTTGTAAAGCTCTCATTCTTTTTGGTGCGACGCGAAGACATGGATATGCTGGTCGACGTGCGCAAAGAATTGCTGGACGGCGTGCGTCCTGCGATCACAACAATATTTGTCGCCGGTCTTGTCTCTTCAGCATGGCTCGTGGAAGTGGAAGCCGTTGCATGCGCGGAATAAGCGGCCTCGCTATCCGGTGAGAAAACGCAACTTAAGAAACCTGACCACAATCAATGCATATTGACGCGCACGCATCTCCAGCAATTCCTACTCCCACCAGTAGGATTCGCGCCGTCGATCGCCGGTGACTTCCTCATTTAAGGTCGCGGCGTCATAGAGGCGGCCATTCAGCATCACGTGAGAAATATCATCTGTATTCGATATGTCATCCAGCGGATTGGCGTTGAGAACGACAAGATCCGCGAGCTTGCCAACTTCCAGCGAGCCAATATCGCCATCAAAGCCCAAATGCTGCGCCGGCGCCGTGGTGGCGGTCTTTAGGACTTCCAGCGGACTCATTCCGCCGCGCGCGAAAGACCACATTTCCCAATGCGCGGCGAGACCTTGTTGCTGACCATGCGCTCCAATGGAAACGCGCACGCCGCGATCCGCAAGAAGTTTTGCCGTCGCCGCGCTCACCTGATCTGAGAAATCTTCTTCCGGCGCAGTCACGCGGCGCACCGACCCTGCCTGCAGAATACGCGGTGGCGCGTGTTTCGACAGAATTGGGTGGCGCCACACATCCATCGCCTGGCGCCAGTATGGATCGCCGCCAAGGCCGCCAAAAGTGACGACGAGGGTCGGCGTATAGGCGACTTTCGTGGCGCTGTAGAAACTCAACACATCTTCATAGAGCATCGCCTGCGGAAGATTGTGCTCAATCGACGTAATGCCGTCGCTGATCATCGCCATATCCATGTGAAAAAGTGAACCGCCCTCAGCAACAACAGCGAGATCTTCTTCCAGCGCAGCTGCAATCACTTGCTGGCGTTGATCACGGCGTGGTTGATTGTAATTCTTGATCGAATGGGCGCCCTGCACTTTGAGGCGGCGCACGTGATCACGCGCATCATCAGCGCTGTCGATCGCCGCATAACGATTGGGTGATTTCGCGCCATAAACAATTTCACCGGTGGAATATGTGCGAGGGCCCAGAACGCGCCCCGCGCGTTGGTATTCGGACGCTGCAAAAATATGGCTCGCCGCATTCGAAGGATCATGGACGGTCGTAACGCCTAATGCCAGATGGGCGAGCGCCGCCCAGTTAGTTTGCGGGATGATATCATCGCTGCCTTGCGGCCCATGCGCGTGCGCGTCGATCAGTCCGGGCATAATTGTCTTACCGGCAACCTCAATGCGGCGCGCATTGGCCGGGACTAAAACATCGCCCGCAGCGCCGATCGCAGTGATCCGGTTGCCGTCAATGACGATTACGCCATTATCGATGACGCCGCCCTCGCCATCAGCCATGGTAATAATTTTTGCGCCGGTCAGCGCAGTTATGCCCGAAGGCTTATCGCTTGACACGGTGATCGAAAGATCGACGCCTGTTAGCGGCGCTTTAAAGGCCTCATCATCATCGCCCGCGGGCGCGGCGGGCAGCATCTCGTCGATGCCTGCAGAATAGAGAACCGGCCCCAGCGTCCAATTCAGCCGCCTACCGGACCAATTCATGTAAGCAGCGCCGGCGCCGCTCGCCTTTGTGACCGGCACAGCGGACGCGCTGCGCCCGGCGCTGATTTTCTGCGAGCCTGACGTCATCGGCATCGCATAAGCGCTGTAATTTTCGGCAAAGCTGAGATAGCCGCCTGAGGGCGCGACCTGATATTCTGTGATGAGATCGCCGGAAGCATGGGTGCGGCTATTGTCGCCATCAAGATCGACACTGACGAGCGAGGCCATATCGCCCTCAAAGGCTGTCATGAAGACGCGATCATTGTCGTCGCCGAAATGCGGCGCTGAGCCGGATTTCGCAATACGCTGAGCACCGCCTCCGCTGGCGGAAACGCGGTAAACACCCGGCGCCTCAGACCACTCGCCAGAAGTCAGATATCCGCCCTCACCTTTTTCATAAACGACCATGCGCCCGTCCGGCGAAAAACGTGGACGTCGGTAGTGACCGGGCTCGCGCGTTATCGTTCGCGCCGAGCCGCCACTGGCGGAAACTGTTCGGATAGCGCCGAGCGTTTTGTCATTCCATGAAACAAAGACAATACGCCGACCGTCACGCGACCATGACGGGAAAAATTCAAAATCGTCGCGTCCGCTTGTAACCCGACGCGGCGCGCCATCAGGCAGTGACTTGATGTAGAGCTTACCAAGCGATTCAAATACCGCCTGACGCCCGTTGGGCGACACGCTGGCAAAACGCGGCATTGTCGTTTTAAAGGTTGCCGGTGCAACTTCGACCGCGGGGCGTGGCGGATCGATCACGGCGCGCGTATCTGACACGTGAAATGGAACGACTTCCGCCACACCGCTCGCAACATTCAGCTGGCGAATCTTGCCGCCTGCCCAAAACACAATGGATTTGGAATCCGGCGTCCAGTCCATATTCGGATAGACCCCATGAACCGCCCAGATTTCCTGCAAATCGCGATCCAGATCATCATAAATCTTACGTTCTTTGCCGGACCGCAAATCTTTTAGGTAAAGCGTTGATTGCATCCGCTCGCGCCGCACAAACGCAATCGAGCGGCCATCGGGAGACGGCGCCGGCCGCACTGAGCCCCCTTGCCCTGAAACTGCGGTTTCGATTTCGCCGGTCGCCATTTCATAACGCTTGATATTGAAAAGATCGCTATTGGAATCCTGCGCATAGATGAAGCGCGACCCCGACGTTACGTTTTGCGAATAATAGACATATCTTCCGTCAGCGGAGAACATTGGCTCGCCAAGTTCTTTTTGGTGCGCTTCGCTTGGCCGTTTAACAAGCTGCACGCCGTCGCCGCCGGAAATGTGATAGAGCCAGATTTCACCGACGCCAAGCGAACGCTGCGTCGTAAAATGTTTGCGCGCCGCAATGTAATTGCCGTCGGCGGACCATGTCGCGTTATTTAGGAGGCGGAATTTTTCCTTGGTGACCTGACGCTTGTCGGATCCATCGGTGTTCATGATCCAGATATTGTCGCCGCCGCCGCGATCCGACGTGAAGGCGATCTTTGACCCATCCGGTGAAAAGCGCGGCTGTATTTCCCAGGGCATGCCGCTGGCGATCGACTGGGCCGCGCCGCCAGAAATAGGCATCACATAAATATCGCCGAGAAGATCGAAAGCGATGGTGCGCCCGTCCGGACTGACGTCAAGGCTCATCCACGTCCCTTCATCAACGTCAATCGCAACATTCCGGGTCGGTAGGGGCGGCGCAGCGACATCCCATTTTTCAGCTTTTTCTTCTTTGTCCTGCGCTAGAGCAGGAAGCGGCGACGCAACAAGTGCGGCCAAAACAATAATTGGCAGTTTCATGGATCATACCCCTGGAGATTCGTTGCCACAAACCTATGCCCGTGCAGAGGCCCGTTACAACCCTCGCACTGTTAGCGTGATAAAAAGCTGGAATCTCGTTGATTTACCCGGTCGGTTGTGACCCGCCCAACAACTCTCTCACCCATTCCGAGACAATCTTTGTCGCCGGACCGTAGCGGCTATCAGTAAAATGGTGGGCGTTTTCAGACGGCTCCAGATTGAGTTCGGTTGCCGCAATGCCCAAAGCGCGCGCTTCAGCGACAAAACCCGCAGCAGGATATACTGAGCCAGAGGTACCGATGGAAACGAACAAATCGGCGTCTGTAATCGCTTCCATTGTCTCGCCCATAAACCGTGGCATTTCCCCAAACCAGACAACGTAAGGGCGCACACCGCCGGCGCGATCACATGCCGGGCATGCGGTTTCTATACTCAAATCCGCACGACAATCGCGGACATCACCGCAGGCGACGCAGGTCGCTTTTTGAATTTCGCCATGCATGTGAAGCAGGTTCGCAGAACCAGCCCGTTCATGCAGATCGTCGACATTTTGCGTCACCAGCGTCAGCCGGCCGTCACGCTCTTCGAGACCGCGCTCAAGTTCTGCAAGCGCTCTGTGGGCAGCATTTGGTTCAACACCGGGAAGAGCGCGGCGCCGGTCATTATAGAACTCATGAACCAGCGCCGGGTTGGCGGCGAAGCCCTCAGGCGTCGCCACCTCTCGATAATCAACTTTCGCCCATATCCCGTCCTTGTCGCGGAAAGTGGCGACGCCGGATTCAGCGGAAATGCCAGAACCGGTCAGGACGACTATGTTTCGTGGCGGCGCCCTCAACCGGGTACAGCCAGAAAATCGCGCTTGCCGATATCAACGCCGAGATGGCGCAAAATCGCGTAAGTCGCGGTGACATGAAAATAGAGATTGGGAAGGAGCATATTTTGAAGATACGCCCGCCGCGGCAATGTCATTTCATTATCGCCGCCGGCGGGAAAACTAATCGGCCCATCGGGGTCAGCGTCGAGCGCCGCGGCATCGAGGTTTTTTATGTGGTCATGCGCCTTCTTTATGCGTTCATGCAGTTCAGCAATACTCGTCTCATCATCAGCAAAGCTTGGCATCTCCGCACCCGCCAGTCGCGACAATGCGCGCGCCGGCAGCTCGGTAGCGATCCTTACCTGCCGGACAAAAGGAAACATATCCGGCGCCAGGCGCCAATTGAGATAAACCTCTTCCTCAATACTGTTGGCTTGCGCATGCGCCGCACCCTTTTTAAGAACGCCGGTAAGGCCGCCGAACATTTGATCAATGGAACTGTTAGCGATAGTAGAAATCGTAAAAGACATCTGTTTATTCCCAAAAAAACGCGCCGCAGTCAGGCGCTGCCTCTATATTAGACGTAAGACGCGAGTTACAACAGACGCCGCCCAAGAGCATGATGCGAAAAAGTGGCCCCCGGTTTTTCGCGAAATCATGCGACAACACCATAACAAAGGGCAAAATGCCGATTCAAGTCACCTGCATTTTGCTCTAGATGAGCTGTGATTTAAATGACAAAAAGCATTCTCTTTGTTTGTCTTGGCAACATCTGCCGATCGCCGGCAGCAGAAGGCGTTTTGCGCGCAAAATCGCGCGAACGCGACATGAAGCTTTTTATTGAATCCGCAGGCACCGGCGCCTGGCATGTGGGCGACCCGCCGGATGCACGGATGATCAAAGCGGCAGCGCAGCGCGGCTATGACATCTCGCACCAGCGCGCGCGGAAAGTCGAACTCTCCGATTTTCACACATTCGATTACCTCCTCGCCATGGACCTCGCAAACCAGACGGATCTTCTTTCCATTGGCCCACCCAAGAGAACCTGCGACATTCGATTGTTTCTGGATTTTGCGGAAGGTGAGGAACGCGAGACCCCCGACCCTTATTATGGCGGCGTGGATGGTTTTGCGCAGGTGCTCGACCTCATCGAAAAAGGCGCCGAGGGATTTCTGGATCATCTGGAAGATGAAAGTGAGTAGCTCGCCTCTATTTCATATTGACTTGCCTGGCCGCCGAGGCGCGACGAATAGAGATGAAACGCCTGAACGCGAAATGTCTCCGCTGAAAATACTCCGTTTGCCGCGCAATAAGCCGCAATTTCGTCCCGGCGCGCGCCTTTCAAATAAGCGAGCGTTACGTGGGGCGTAAACTTTCGGCGCTCGAGATCGAATTCTTTGCGGCGCAGCGCCGTCTCTATCTTGCTTTTCAGATGCGCCAACGCCGCAGCATCATCAACGCCCGCCCAAAGCGCGCGCGGTTTTTTATCGCCAAAAAATCCCAGCCCCGAAATTTTGAGATCAAAAGCAGGCGCATCAATTTCCCCAAGGGCATCAATGACGCCGTTGAACCCATGGCGATCAGTTTCGCCAATAAAGGCAAGACTCAAATGAAAATTCTCGACGGGCCGCCAGCGCGCGCCCTCCACACCATTCTGGAGCGTGGCCAGCGCTGCTGCGACATTTTCGGGAATGGAAAGAGCAACAAATAACCGGTGCATATAGTGATACGGCTTGCGACGTTTAAAGTCGTCGCTTACGCCGGTTTCCGGTTTATGTCGACAAAAGAGGAATGACGAAAATCCATGAGCAACAATAAGCTGTTTTGTTTGGGATATGGCTACACCGCCGCTGCGCTCGCTCGACAATTACGCGGTGATGGCTGGCATGTTGCCGGCACCACAACGTCTGAAGATAAAGCAACCGCTATGCGCGAGAGCAATGTCGAGGCACATCTTTGGAATAACAGCGGCTTTGACCTTACCTGGCTCGATAACGTCACAGCAATATTGGTTTCCACACCGCCGGACAACAAAGGTTGTCCAGCCTTTCGCGCAGCGAACGACGCGATTACAGCGCACTATGCGGCGATAAAATGGATTGGCTACTTATCCACCAATGGCGTTTATGGCGATCACGGCGGCGCATGGGTCGACGAGACAAGCGATCTTTGTCCCACATCAGATCGCGCCCGGCGCCGAATCAGCGCCGAAGCGGACTGGGCAGGGCTTGGCGTCGCATGGTCATTACCGCTGATAATATTTCGCCTGCCCGGCATTTACGGATCGGAGCGTTCTGCGCTCGACACGGTGCGCGCAGGCAAAGCGCGGCGTATCATCAAGGAAGGCCAGGTTTTCAACCGCATGCATGTGGACGACATCGCCGCCGCGCTCGCAGCGAGCATTGAAAACCCGCGCGCGCACGATCTTTATAATCTTGCCGACGACGAGCCAGCGCCGCCGCAAGACATCATCGATTACGCCTGCAGGCTTTTGAATGTTGACCCGCCACCATTGGCCTCGTTTGAAGAAGCTGGCCTCTCGGACATGGCAAAAAGTTTTTATCAAGACAACAAGCGCATCTCAAATGCACGCATGAAAGAGACGCTTGGCATCACGCTTCAATATCCAACCTATCGCGAAGGGCTCGACGCACTCTTCAGTGCAAAACGGTAAAACGCTCAGCTGTCGCTTTCCGTTTCTTCGGTTTCTTCCTCTTCGCCCGGCGCCGGGGCGTTCTTATCCCATTTATACATCCGATTGATGGAACAGCGCCGATTGAAACCGCCAGTGTCCTCCACCAGGATTGTGTCGCCGCGCCTGAGGCAACCGCCGGCGGGGCGCGAATCAAGTCCGATCACATGAGCAAATCTGAAAACGCGTTCCGGGCAGGCGCCAGAAACCTCCACACGATACCAGCGTGATGCGCTTTTCTTGAGCAAAACAACATTGTCCTCGCCCTTCACCGATTTCCAGCCATTGATATTGCGCGGGAAGCAAATGCGATCGACTTCAGCGCCAATTCGCTGATCAACCACCTTTTCCTTTTCATCCTCCGCCGCAAAGGTTGGCGCCGAAATCATCGTCAGCGCCGCCGCCGCGGCTATAATGGATTGAATATTCATGGTCTTCAGTCCCTTTTCTCACGCCCGGCCCCGCCCATCTATACGCCAATCACCGGCAAAATCGTCAAAAAAGCCCGCTGAGAGCCGCAAAATCCAATCACATAAAGAAATCTTTATATGTCTCTTGGCATTGTTCCGGCGCGCTGGTATATGCCGCGCCACATCACATGAAATTATAAGGATTTGAGCCCCATGAACGCGCCCAGCCACCATGACTATGTCGTCAAGGATCTCGAACTCGCCCAGTGGGGCCGACAAGAAATCGAAATCGCCGAAACCGAGATGCCGGGTTTGATGGCAACCCGCGAGGAATACGGCAGCGCCCAACCATTAAAAGGCGCCCGGATCGCCGGCTCACTACATATGACAATCCAGACAGCGGTGTTGATTGAAACATTGCAGGCGTTGGGCGCAGATGTGCGCTGGGCTTCGTGCAACATTTACTCAACCCAGGACCACGCCGCGTCAGCCATCGCCGCGACAGGTACGCCAGTGTTCGCGTTCAAAGGTGAGTCGCTTGAAGAATATTGGGACCTTGCCGATCGCATCTTTGAATGGCCCAATGGCGAAACCGCCAACATGATCCTTGATGATGGCGGCGACGCGACATTGCTGATCCTGTTGGGCGCCGACGCTGAAAAAGATCCTTCTTTGCTCGACAAACCGTCGAACGAAGAAGAAGAAGCGCTTTTTGCAACGATCAAACGCCGCATTGCTAAACAGCCAAACTGGTATTCAACCGTCAAAGCCAATATCAAAGGCGTCACCGAAGAAACAACGACCGGCGTGTTGCGGCTGTATCAACGCGAGAAGAACGGCACGCTCCCCTTTCCGGCAATCAACGTCAATGATTCAGTCACCAAGTCGAAATTCGACAATAAATATGGCTGTAAAGAATCACTGGTTGACGGCATTCGTCGGGGCACGGATGTTATGATGGCTGGTAAATTGGCGCTTGTGGCCGGTTATGGCGATGTCGGCAAAGGCTCAGCGCTGTCGCTGAGCGGCGCCGGCGCCCGCGTTATGGTGACGGAAGTTGATCCGATCTGCGCTCTGCAGGCGGCAATGGACGGTTATGAAGTCGTCACTATGGAAGAAGGCGCCAAACGCGCCGATATCGTAATCACGGCAACCGGCAACAAGGACGTGTTGACGGTTGATCACATGCGATCACTGAAAGACATGGCGATTGTCGGTAATATTGGCCATTTCGACAATGAAATTCAGGTCGAGGGCCTGCGTAATTTCACATGGACGAATGTCAAAGATCAGGTGGACATGATTGCGTTCCCGGACGGCACGCGCATGTTGCTCTTGTCACAGGGACGGTTGCTCAACCTCGGCAACGCAACCGGCCACCCAAGCTTTGTGATGTCAGCATCTTTCACCAACCAGACGCTAGCGCAAATCGAGCTCTTCACGAAAGGTGACGAATACCAGAACGAGGTCTACGTCCTGCCGAAGCATCTCGACGAAAAAGTCGCAAAACTGCATCTCGACAAAGTCAACGCGCATCTGTCGCAACTGACCAAGGAGCAGGCAGACTATATCGGTGTGCCGCTTGAGGGCCCTTTCAAAACCGATCAGTACCGCTACTAGGCAGCAGCATCTGAAACAAAAAAAATGGCGCCCGGACCGGATTTTAACCGGCCCGGGCGTTTTTTTATGACAAATCGGCATCGCCGCCAGACGTAAAAAACCTTGCATAAGGATTTGCATTACCCTACCATGCTACTATTGTAGCACGGGGCGTGCTGAAGATCTGTAATTGTATGTAGCGCATCCGTGCTGCGCCAACCCCACCGGGGCTTTGCCCCGAAAGGAGCGCGTAATGGTGTTTTTCAGATGGTTTGTAGGCTTACCGTTGGCGGCGATCATTACCGCAGGTCTTTTCGCAATGATGGCAGGGCTTATCCGGCAAGATGTAATTGATGTTGAGCCCCCGAAGCAGCTGCCAGACATTTCCATCCATTCTAAACTCGGACCCACCGATCCTGATCCGGAAATCCCAAAACCAGACCGCTTACCGGACAATTTACCGGAAACTGAAATAGATCTGCCAGACCGTACTGAAGTACCCGGCCCGCGTAACGTTTTGCCGGACACCGAGGTCACTCCCCCGGATGAGGGACCCGACACAGAACGATTTGCCCCCCCTGATATCAGATACGCGCCGCAATATCCCGAGAACTGCCGATCGAAGAACGCCGAAGGTTATGTGACCGTGCAATTTGACGTCACCCCGGAAGGCAGTGTCGTCAATGCTCGCGTAATCGAATCGGCGAACTCCTGCTTTAATCGGACGGTCATCGCGACGGTCTCAAAGTGGAAATATCCGCCATCTACCAGAGGTGGCCGCGCTACCATGCGATATGGCCTCGTCGAAGTCTTTCATTTCCAGCTAGAGGACTAGCCAATCGGGGCGTCGGGCCTGTTGAAAACTTCACCCGGCGCCCTCCAGAAAAGCCGATAGTGCCCCTAGCAGACCTCAGCAAACACAGTACATATTGTGCAATTCGCCCGCCCCGGCACAAAATATTGGCGAATCCCAGTATTTTGGGCGTGGGGCGAGGCTTGGTATTTGTGGTCGAGGTGCGCAGAAATGCGACTGCCGAAACAGTTTTTGTTGGGATCGAGCGCGCTCGCGGCCATGGCCGCGCCAGCACTCGCTCAGACGTCCGAAACAATCGGCACGGAAGCGGTGACATTTGATCCGCTCCTTGTCGGTGCTGCCGGCGCTGTTTCCCTCGCCGTCGCCGCTGTTCTTTGGGCTATGCGCGTATCAGCCGCTACCAAAGATCAATCGGTGCATTGGTCACGGCGGCTGGCGGAAATGGAGGCCCGGCTCGAAAAAGCCGATGGCGTCCTCTCGGCGCATCCCGGCCTTGTCCTGGTCTGGGAAGACGACAGTGACAGCCTCAAGGCGGGCTGGGGCGATCCGAAAATTCTCGGCGGCCCGGCGGCGCTTGCTTCGTTACTTTCTTTTTCTCACGGCGCCGGCGACGCAGATGTCGCTCCTGCGGACCGATTGTTAAATTCTCTAGGCGCACTACCGCTCCATGATGATGAAGCAGAACAGCCAAAAACGCTCCGAGCAAAAGTCAACGATCTGCGCAATCACGGGATCGCATTTTCTGGCAATGTCATAACCGCTGATGGCCGATCAATCGAGATTGACGGTCGCGTTGCTGGCGGTCAGGTCGCTCTCTGGATAACCGACCCTGCTGTTCGCATGGCGGAGGACGGCGCAATTATTGGCGCATTCCGCGAAAAGACAACAGACCTTCATGGATCGCACGCGCTACTGGAGCGAGCGCCCATACCAGCCTGGCGACGTGACGCCGATTTGAAGCTTGTATGGGTGAACCGCGCCTATGTTGAAATAGTCGAGGCGCCGAGTGCAGCCGACGTTATCAAACAACAAATTGAACTTGATAATTCTATAAAGAAGCTTGCTGCAACAGCAGCTTCGGAGCGCAAACCGAACGACGACAAGGTGGTCATAAACTCGCGCGGCGAACGACGTGTGCTTCGTGTTATCGAAACGCCGCTACATGGATCCGGCGATGCCGCCCTTGGCGGATATGCAATTGACTCTACCGGACTGGACAAAGCAAAGGCGGATCTTCGCCAGCATATTGAAGCTAACCAGCGAACGCTGGACCAAATACAAACGGCCGTCGCCATATTTGGCACCAGCCAAAATCTTATCTACCACAACCGCGCCTTTCAGACTTTATGGTCTCTGGAAGATTCCGATTTGAGCGGACGCGCCTATCACGGCGAAATATTGGACAAACTCCGTCTAACAGGTCGCCTGCCTGAACCAGCAGACTACGATTCCTGGAAGACGCTGCAGCTTGCGCTCTACACAGAAGAACTCGCAGCACCCGGATCAGAACGCGACGGCGGTGCGCCGGACGAAATTTGGCATTTACCCGACGGCCGCACATTGCGGGTCGCCAAGCAACGCCATCCCTTGGGCGGCGTCATGGCGGCGTTCGAAGATATCACCGAAAAAATATCGCTGGAGTCGCAATTCAACACACAGATAAGCGTCCAAAAAGCGACGCTGAACAACTTAAACGAAGGTGTCGCTGTATTTGCCGCGGACGGAACGCTGCGGCTTTACAACAAGGCATTTCAGAAGATCTGGCGCCTTCGTGCGAAAATGCTCGATAGCAAACCTCATATCGATGTCATCGTTGAACAGTTGCAAAACAGAGCCGAAAATACATCTGACCACCTTGCCGCCTTGCGCCGATGTGTAACATCGAAGTCGCCAGAAGATCGTGTGCCGCTCAATGCCATTGACGTTACGATCGATGACGGACGCACACTGGCATTCGGAACGGAGCCGTTGCCCGATGGCGCTACGCTGGCTCATTTCATGGACATTACCGACTCCAAAGAACGCGAAAAGGAGTTGAAGGAACGCAACGCCATCCTGGAAAATGCGGACAGGCTGAAATCGAAATTCGTCGATCACGTTTCTTATCAGCTTCGTACGCCGCTTTCGACAATCATCGGTTTTTCTGAGATGCTCGACGGTCAAATGTTCGGTGTTTTGAACGACCGGCAAAAAGACTATGTCGCCAGTGTCCTTTCTGCATCCTACCATCTGCGCGATTTGATCAATGACATAATCGACCTTGCAGCAATCGACGCCGGCAAGATGGAACTCGAAAGGAAGACAACAGACATTCGGTCCTTGCTGGAAAGCGCCGCGACCTTTGCTGCGTTAAAAGCTGAAGACACCCAAA
Source organism: Hyphococcus sp. (assembly GCA_021776335.1). GTDB lineage: Bacteria > Pseudomonadota > Alphaproteobacteria > Caulobacterales > Parvularculaceae > Hyphococcus. Next base: position 65,891 of record JAJFGB010000009.1, on the reverse strand, counting down.
TCCAATTGAAAGTGGACTGTCCAAAAGATATCGGCTCAGCGGACATAGATGAACGGCGGATCAAACAAGTCCTTTTCAATCTTTTGTCCAATGCATTTGCTTATACGAGCGCTGGCGGCGCGGTTACGATCGGCGCGGAACGCAACAATGGCGCCCTCAAGATCTGGATCAGCGATACCGGCAGAGGCATCTCCCCGGCTGATCAGGCCAAAGCTTTCGACTCTTTTGAAAGCCGAGGCCCCAGCGCCGGCGTAGGCCTCGGCCTGTCATTGGTCGAGCGGTTCGTTAAACTGCATCACGGATGGGTCCGCATGGATTCCAGGGAAGGTGAAGGCGTTCGCGTCACCTGCTTCCTGCCGGAGACATATCCTGACAATGCCGAACCGGCGCCAGCGCCCTCCCCAGGAAAACCGCGTAAAGCCGGGACAAAATCACCAGGCAGCGAAGGCAAAAAAGGTGAGGCGCCCAAACGCCAGAAGCGGCGCAAAAAAGCGACGCCCGCAAACGGTAAGGGGAATGGCGCTGCTGGCCACCCCCATGCGGCGGAATAATTTTCAATTTTTGAAAATTGAGCCACTTTAAAGTCGCTTTGTTCCCGCATAAGCTCGGTCAATGAGTATAATTTCAATCATCGCCGCAATTACCGCCAGCACAGCTGCTGAGCCATCTGTCGTCATATTGCCGGAAACCTCGCATTATCAGGAATGCATAGCCCTGATAAAGGTCGACATTGAGGACGGACGACGCGCCGCTCAACAATGGGTCAGCGAAGGCGGCGGCGCCGACGCACGACATTGTCTGGCATTGGCGGACCTGGAGGGTGGATTTCCAAGGCTTGCAGCAGCGCGTCTTGAAGAAATCGCACAGCGCAAAGACGCTGGCGACGATTTCGTTCGCGCCAGGGTCTTAGCGCAGGCCGCCGAGGCATGGCTCAAGGCCGAAGAGACATCTCATGCTGAAAGAACTATCCAGGAGGCGTTAGTGCTCGTGCCCGACGCTGGTGAGCTTCAATTAACGGCTGCAAAAGTTTATGCCGCACTTGAGCGATGGCAAAACGTCATCAACGCGGTCGATGCTGCCGAGCAGGCTGGCATCGTTTCGGCGGAGACTTTCGTACTTCGCGGCCGGGCATATTACTCGTTTGGTAATTACGAAACTGCAGCACAGGACGTTGTCAGCGCCCTGTCGATCGCACCAACCAATATCGAAGCATTATTGCTGCGTGGCGATTTGCAGCAAACAGGTATTGTCATTGATGTTTATTATGGCGGCCCCGACGAGACAAATCAGTAAGGTAGGTTTGAAGCTCCCTCCCCGTCCGACAAGCACGCGATGTAGTTCAAAACAAAAAAAACCAGCCGATCTGAATAATTTCCGAACGTGCTTTTAAAGCCAAATTAGCGCCACAGCTGCAGAACATAATTTGCCGTGCGTTTGACGTTTCCTGCCTCACGCCAAGGAAATTCTTTACAAATTTCCGCTCCGGGCACGCCGACGGGTCACGACAGTGTGAAGCCGAGCGAGCGGACAATTGCAGCCGAAGAGATTACAATTCCCCCACAAAGTTCAGTCCAGAGGTCTCAAATATTGACGGTTTCTGGAGATGTGCCCTCAGCAGAGGTTTCAGGCGAGATGAATTAGGTCCCCTTTTCATTTCGCCTGGCGCGCAGAATTTAGCGCGCACGGGATCGCCGGTTTCGCCCGCAACAGATCGGCGATCCCATATTATCGCTGCGCCCAAATAGCCAATAACCGAAACCATCGTGTTAACCTTTGGTTAACAATTGCGGCTTCCCATAAAGACCGAAGCACAGCAAAGAATCGGATTCATGTCGTCCTTATCCCTCCAGGAAAAAAACGTCCGCGAATTGCAGCAATTAGCGCGTGAGGCGCCTGATGCGCGGCATCGTGACCGTCGCCGGCCACTTTCACGCGCCGCAAGGCTCCATTTGATCGATATGCTGTCGCGCCAAAGCGCAACCGGTCTGGCTCTCGTGGCCGGGGTCAGCATCTATCTTGCCGTCACAGTCGGCAGGGGCTATCCGGCACGCGCTGCTGCGTGGGCAGCCATGTCGCTTTGCGCCCTGTGGGTGTGCCGACATTTGCGTAATCAGTTCCGTTCCGGCAACGCAATTACCTCTCGACCGTTCAGATGGCGCGCATCTTATACGTCCTGCCTGAGCGTGCTCGGCGTTATCCTGGCGAGCGGCCCCATCCTGCTCGCCCCCGCAGGAGCGCCGCAACCGATGGTCCTGCAAATCACCGTTTTGACGTTGCTCGCCGCCTCAGGCGCGGCGATGCTCCATACTGCCCATATGGCAAGCGCCGCGGCATTCGCCGCGCCTGGCGCTATTTTTACGGTTTTAGCTGGTGTCCGGTCAGGCGATGCAGCCCTGTTTGCCGCGGGACTTGCGGCGGCGCTGGTATGTACGACCAGTGTTTACGCGGTCAGCCATTTCGTTCGGGCTAAAGCGGCAAGACAGCACCCGCGAACGACCTTTGTGAGACGCGAAATTTCCAGCCGCAGCGCCAATAATCCAGGTAGCCGAGCACCACACAGCATCTCTGCGAAGACAGCGCTCTAGGACAAGTTTTCGCTGTTTTATGTATTCAGGGCCATGTGAGCATCTGGTCGCTTTTGACCACGGCCTCGTTACATTCGTCGCCAACCAGCTTCTAGATTAGCGGCATCGGACCGGTCCCCAACTTGACCGGCATAGGGATTTTGCCGAATTCGCCCGCAATTCATTAGACAATGTCAAACCCTTCACGCTAATACGGCGGAAATAGAGCCAATGTAGCGATGGGAATGAGATGCCAGAGGGCTTCCAGACACATATCGACGATCAGGTCCTGCAACAGGTTATCGATCTAGCGAAAAAGAAAAAAAGCGGCGATTTCGACGAAACGGGCGAGCCAGCGAAAGCCTATGCGAGCTACCTAAAGCAATTGGTGCTCTATGCCACCGGCGAAGATAAAATCTGGTCTGAGCCACAATCACTGCTTAATCGCGCTGCACATGCTTGGAAAAACGCTCAATCCCGCAAAATCGGCGAAAGCAAAATAAATCTGCGTATCGAGGACGGAAAAGACTGGACCGAAAAACGGCTGGTCCTTGATATCGTCACCGAAGACAAACCCTTCCTCGTCGATTCATTGTCTGCGGCGCTTTCGGATGTCGGCAAACCTGTTTCTTTTTTCTCTAATGTGGTTGTCGATGTCGCTCGCAACGCGACGGGCAAACGCGACGCGACGGGCGAGGCCACCCACATTCGCGAATCGATGATTCATGCAGAAATGGACCCTCCTGTAGGGGACGGCGAGCTTGACGTTCTTTACGCAGAACTAGAGGCGGTCCTCGATGATGTCGCTATTGCCGTCGCCGACTGGGAACCAATGCGCGCACGCCTCGCCGCGTGTATTACGCAGTTGGAAAAATCGCAAATGGCCGGCGTCCGGGGCGAAGAGCGAAGAGACGCTGTCGAATTTCTCAAATGGCTGTGGGATAATCGTTTTGCATTTCTTGGCGTCCGTCAGTTCAGTTATTCCAAAAGCGATGACGCCATCCAATTCGAACATGACCCTGAGCATGATTTAGGCATTTTAAGAGACCCAAACCGGCGCGTCTTGAATGCGACATATCAGCAAAGCGGCGAACTCTCACCCGCAGTTGTCGCATTTCTGGATTCAAGCGAACCCATTATTGTCGCCAAAGCGAATACAAAGTCGCTGGTTCATCGCCGTGTTTATATGGACTATGTGGGCATTAAGTCATTTTCACTCGATGGAAAACTGACCGGCGAGCAGCGTTTCGTCGGCTTGTTCACAGCTGACGCCTATAACAGACGGGCGACTGACGTTCCGCTGATCAGGTCAAAGGTAAAGTCACTCATTGAGACGACTGCATTCACACCGGGCGGCCACAATGAAAAGGCGCTCATCAATATTCTTGAGACCTTCCCGCGTGACGAACTATTCCAGATCGATCTCGAGACCCTGCGAGAGATCAGCCTTGGAATATTGCGGCTTTACAAACGACCTCGCGTAAAGATCTTTCTCCGGCGCGGTCGGTTTGACAGATTTATATCAGCATTGGTTTATATCCCACGCGATCGTTTCAATTCTGATGTGCGCGAGCAAATTGGATCACTTCTTGCGACTACATTTGGCGGCGAAGTATTATCTTTCTCGCCATTTTTCGGCGACGCTGCGCTCGTGCGCGTTCATTTTGTCATCAGCATTGATCAAAACGCCCCGGAAGGCCCTGGCCTCACCGAGCTCACTCGTCAAATCCGTGTAATTTGTCGAAACTGGAGCGATGATCTGCTTGAGGCTATGCGTGATGCACATAGCGGCGCCGTTCCGGCGATTCTATTTTCCAAATACGAAAAAGCATTTCGGGCCGGGTATAAGGACCGATCATCACTTGCCGAAACACTTGCTGACATTGCAGCCCTTGAGGCCCTCTCCGATAAATCGCTTGCATTGCGCGCTTATCGACATCCGGCCGATGCGCACGACATCGTTCGTCTCAAGATTTACAAACACGGCGAGCCAATGCCGTTGTCCAAGCTCATTCCGACAATTGAAAATTTGGGGCTGAAGGTCATTCAGGAGGCCGGGTACCAGGTGACGCCGTTCGGCACTCCGGAAACCGGAACACTTTGGATCCATGATTTTCACACCGAACAAGAAAAGGGACGCGAGATCGTCCTTGATGAAGTCAAAACCGCGTTTGAAGACACAATCCGCGCTGTACTGGAAGGGCAAACCGAAGATGACGGCTTTAACGCCCTGGTCTTGACCGCTGGCATCAACTGGCGCGAGGCTTGGTTGCTACGAGCCGCTGCAAAACATCATATGCAGGCGGGTTTTCAGTATTCTCAGAGCTATATTGTAGAAGCTGTTTCAAACCATCCGCTCCTCGCCCGCGATTTGATTGCTGCATTTCATACTCGATTCAATCCGGATGGCGCCGCAGATTCCAAACAACGGCTTGCAGAAGTCGAAAAAGCCGAGCGCAAAATCACCGAAAGCCTGAACGATGTCGAAAGTCTCGACGAAGACAAAATCATCCGCCGTTTTTCAAATCTTTTCACCGCCACCACAAGAACGAACTACTACCAGCGCCAGGATAATGGCGACTTGAAGCCATATATTTCTTTCAAGATTGACAGTCAGCGCATTGATGAGCTGCCTAAGCCGCGGCCATATCGAGAAATATTTGTTTCAGGCCCGCGTGTGGACGGGGTGCATTTGCGCTTTGGCCCGGTGGCGCGCGGTGGTTTGCGCTGGTCGGATCGGCGGGAAGATTTTCGCACGGAAGTTTTGGGGCTTGTCAAAGCCCAGCGCGTAAAAAACGCGGTCATCGTGCCGAATGGGTCAAAAGGCGGTTTCTATCCGAAACAATTGCCAGAAGGCGGTGATCGCAGCGCGATTTATGAAGAAGGCCGGGAAGCATATAAAATCTTCATTCGCGGCTTGCTCGATCTCACTGATAATATTGTTCAAGGCAAAGTGACGCCGCCTCCACAGGTCGTCCGATGGGACGAGCCGGACCCGTATCTTGTCGTTGCTGCGGACAAGGGAACAGCGCAGTTTTCCGACACCGCCAACGCTGTCTCCGCCGAATATGGATTCTGGCTTGATGATGCTTTCGCATCCGGCGGGTCCGTCGGCTATGATCACAAAGTGATGGGCATCACGGCTCGCGGCGCATGGGAAGCCGTCAAACGCCATTTTCGCGAAATGGGTAAAGACATCCAATCAGAACCCTTTACTGCGGCTGGTGTTGGCGACATGTCGGGCGACGTATTCGGTAACGGCATGTTGCTTTCAACGAAAACAAAGCTCATCGCTGCCTTTGATCATCGCGATATTTTTATTGACCCTGATCCCAACCCTGCGGCGTCATATAAGGAGCGCAAACGGCTTTTCGAAATACCGCGCAGCTCTTGGAACGACTATAACAAGGATCTGATTTCCGACGGCGGTGGCGTTTTCAAACGCAGCGCAAAATCCATAAAATTGACGCCGGAAATCAAGACCCTTCTGAATATCAGCAATGAAAAACTTGCGCCGAATGAGTTGATCCGCGCTATTTTGAAAGCGCCGGTTGAGCTTTTCTGGCTGGGCGGCATCGGCACCTATTTCAAAGCCGAAGCAGAGGAAAACTGGCGCGTTGGAGATCGTGCAAATGACGCTGTTCGGATAAATGGTTGCGAAAGCGGCGCACAAGTTATCGGCGAAGGCGCCAATCTTGGATTGACGCAAATGGCGCGTATCGAATTCGCGCATAAGGGCGGCCGCATCAATACAGATGCAATCGATAATTCAGCCGGTGTTGATTCTTCCGACCATGAAGTGAACATCAAAATTCTGTTGTCGAATGCAATCGAGAAAGCAGAATTGAAATCTGAGGAGCGCAACGAGCTTCTCGCCTCAATGACTGATGATGTGGCTGATCATGTGCTGCGCCATAATTACGACCAGACCCGCGCCATCACACAGATGGAAGCGACAGCGCCGGCCGACCTCGATATCCATGCTCGATTTATGGCAACATTGGAACGCGAAGGCAGGCTGGATCGAGCGCTTGAATATTTACCGGACGCGGAAGGCATCAATCTGCTCCGGCAACAAAATATCGGGCTGTCACGGCCGAATCTTTCCGTATTGTTAGCCTATGCAAAATTGTGGCTCTTTGATGAGCTTGTCTCTTCGGATGCGCCTGATGATCCGATTTTCGAATCAGAGTTGTTTTCCTATTTCCCGGATCCCGTTCATGAATTCACCAGGTCGATTATATCTCATCGCCTGCGCAAGGAAATTATCGCAACGCGGCTTTCAAATGAAATGGTCGACACGTGCGGCGTCAGCTTTGCACAACGCGCAGTCGAAACGACCGGCGCGGATTTTCCAACAGTATCACTCGCTTATGAAGCTGCGCGCCGGATTTATAACCTTAATGATTTTGCCACTTCAGTTGACGCGCTTGACAACAAGGCCCCCGCGTCACTGCAAACCGCACTATATCTCGAAGCGGCAACGCTTCTTCGCGAGCAGGTGTTCCACCTTCTGAGCGACACAAAATCCAGAGACGCCCTAATTCGCAGCGGCTTGAAAGCCATTATCGCAAAATACCAGGCGCCAGTTGCTCAGTTCAAAAAAGCCTTGCCGGATATTTTACCGGCCGACGCCGCAAATATGCTTGAAGAGCGCTATGAACGCTGGATTGGATTAAAGGCGCCCAAATCAATTGCGCGCGAGGCTGCATCGATCCCGGCTCTCGAATATGCATTTGATATTGTAGATTTGGCGGCTGAAACCGGCTGGTCGAATCCCGGTGTGGGCGGCGTCTTTTTCGCTGTCGGCCGAATGTTCAAAATTGATGCGCTTCGAGACAGAGCACGGCGCGATCCGCCAAGCGATCACTTTGATAAAGTGGCGATGCGACAGATCATTGAAGATTTGGGAACCCGGCAACGCGTCCTGACCCAAAGAATTATATCCTTCGCAGGTGATGAGCCAAAAGGCGCACCCTCCAAATGGGTCGACAAGGTTATTGCAAGATGGGGTGAGATTGGCGCAGAAGCAATCGCGCGATTCGATGCGACAGCCGGCGAGCTTGACCTTACCGGCCCGGTCAGTGTCGGTAAATTCACACTGCTTGCACGAAAACTCGACGAACTCGCAGATGAGGCAATCGACTTCTAGGGCGTTTCCGAGATAAAGTGGTTCCCGGTTTATCGTTCCCGACCGCGAATGCGGTCAAGATATTGTTTAGCGCGCCTTCGCGCGCGGGAAACACCCCAGATTAGTATCCAAGCGTATTTCTTATCGGAAAACCGCGTCACACTTTTTCGGAAATGCGCCAGCGCGCCAAGCGAAACGCAGCTCCGGCTTTTTCACGTCACCGCTTAATGTCTAAAATGCCGGACGCCGGTAAATACCATCGCAAGCCCCGCCTCATCCGCCGCGGCGATAACCTCATCATCACGCATCGAGCCTCCCGGTTGAATGACTGCCGTCGCGCCGGCTTTCGCCGCCGTTAGCAGGCCATCGGCAAACGGAAAAAATGCATCCGATGCGACAACTGACCCTTCGGTTAGCGGCGCTTCGGCGCCGCATGCTTGTGCGGCATCGATCGCTTTTTGCGCGGCGATGCGGCTCGAATCGAGCCGGCTCATCTGTCCTGCGCCAACGCCAACTGTCGCCCTGTCCCGAACATAGACAATGGCATTTGATTTGACATGCTTGGCGACTTTGAAAGCGAACAACATGTCGTCAAGTTCGCGTTCAGTTGGTTGCCTTTTTGAAACAATTTTAAGGTCCGACCGATTGGTAATCTTGTTGTCGCGCGTTTGAGCAAGAAATCCTCCCGCAAGAGGCTTCACAAAAAGCCCTGTCATGTCCGGGGCAGGAACGCCCCCGGCGATCAAAAGCCTGAGGTTTTTCTTTTTCGAAAATATCTCGAGCGCTGCCTCATCAATATCCGGCGCAATAACAACTTCAGTAAACACCCGGACGATCATTTCAGCGACCGGGCCGGTGAGTTTTTGATTGAGTGCTACAATTCCACCAAATGCGGATACCGGATCGCAGCGCAACGCAAACTCATATGCCGTCGCCAGATCAGCCGCCGCGGCGGCACCGCTGGGGTTGGCGTGTTTTATGATAGCTACCGCAGGCGTCGCCGGATCGAATTCGGCAATTAACTCATACGCCGCATCAGTGTCGTTCAGATTGTTATATGAAAGTTCTTTGCCCTGGATCTGGCGCGCTGTCGCGACGCCGCAACGAGCAACACCGGACCGATAAAACGCCGCCTGCTGATGCGGATTCTCACCATATCGCAATTCGCTTTGGCGCTCGCCGGAAAAGCTGAGATCTTTTGTAAGCGCCTCACCTGTCTGACTTCTGAACCAGGCGCCAATTGCCGCGTCATAGGCCGCCGTTTTTGCATAGGCTTTGGCGGCAAGGCCGCGCTTTGTCTCAATCGACAGCGCGCCGCCACACTCCAATTCATCCGCAACCAAATCATAATCCGCGGGATCAGTGATAACGCCGACAAAACGGTGATTTTTTGCCGCCGCCCGGATCATGGCAGGCCCGCCAATATCAATATTTTCAACACATTCATCATAGCCGGCGCCCTTGGCGACTGTTTGCTCGAAGGGGTATAAATTGACGATCAGCAAATCGATATCGACGATCCCGTGATCAGCCATTGAGCGTTGATGTTCCGCATTGTCACGTAAGGATAGGAGCCCGCCATGCACGCGTGGGTGAAGCGTCTTTATCCGTCCATCCATCATTTCCGGAAACTCTGTCACGTCCGACACATCCCGGACCGCCAGCCCCGCATCCCGAAGCGCCTGCGCCGTGCCCCCGGTCGAGATCAGCTCGATGTCCGAGGCGATTAAACGACCCGCGAAGGCCACAATGCCGTTCTTGTCAGACACTGAAATTAAAGCGCGGCGAACCGGGCGCTCGTCGGTCATATTAAACTCCGTCATCAGGACAATTGGCGTCGCCGCAATAGCGAGCGACAAAACCTATATATTATATGCTATTGATTCGACCGCTTGTGCTCACGCGAAGTGTCAGATTGAGGCGCGCTAAATTCCGGCACAAGATGGTGCACCGCTTCATCAAGCGCATCCTGATTTCCATCCTTCGCGTATTTGATCACATCGCTAAGGCGGGGATTGAGCAATGGCAAATCGATCATTGCCGGTGATGCAAGCAAAACACCGTCAGCGCCCGTTTTAATCAGCTTGTCTGTATCTAAAAAGATTTCCTCAAACAGCTTTTCGCCTGCGCGCAGTCCCGTAAACCGTATTTCTATATCTTCCCCCGGCTTCAGCCCATAAGCCTCGATCATCCTCTTCGCGAGTTCGAGAATTTTCACCGGCTCGCCCATATCCAGAACAAAGACCCTGCCGTCATGGGTAACGATCATTTCCTCAGCGCTGTCGAGACTTGCTGACTGTAATACCAGCTGGACAGCCTCGCGCGTGGTCATAAAAAACCGCAGGATCTCCGGATGGGTAACAGTGACCGGACCGCCGCGTTCGATTTGACGTTTAAAAAGAGGCGCAACGGACCCCGTAGAGCCCAAAACATTTCCGAAGCGAACAGTAACGAAACGCGTCTTGTTCTGGGCAACGTCCTGCGCCTGCGCATAAAGTTCGGCGATGCGCTTTGTAGCGCCCATGAAACTGGTCGGATTGACGGCTTTGTCGGTGGAAATAAAAACAACCGTCTCCGCCTCATTTTCGATAGCGGTGTCAAATACGTTCTTAGCCCCAAACACGTTTGTCAGGGCGCCAGCGCAACGGTTTTCTTCAACAATTGGCACATGCTTGAACGCTGCAGCGTGCAAAACGACTTCCGGGCGGGTTCTGTCAAATACACGCCTTAGATGTTCAGGCCGGCAAACATCCGTCAAATCAGAGGAAATGAACGGCCCGCGCCCCGCCTCCTTCAATTCCAGGTCAATCTGGTAAAGGGCAAACTCGGCATTATCGACCAGCGCCAGATGCTCTGGTTCGAAGGAGGAGATTTGACGGCAAAGTTCCGAGCCAATCGTCCCACCCGCGCCGGTAACCAAAACGCGTTTTCCAGCGATGAGGCGACGAGCTGCGCGTTGATCAATTTTCCTTGGTGCGCGCGGCAACATCTCGCCCAGATCCAAAAGCGGTGAACCGTTGATCGCGTGGCTGTCACTGGCCCGCCTGCCGCCCCGAAGTGCGCGGTCTATAATACCCCCGAATTTTACCATGACGTCGTCCGCTGACCCTTCTTGAGCCTTAGGAATTAGCGCACCTAGACCTCGTTCGCAATTCATTGAATCGGCGAACGTGGTCCCCAATACCAGTTTGTCGCGCCTTCAAACTCAAAAACTGTGTGCACTACCTGTAAACGCGCTCCGGGCAGGAACACAAAGCCCGGCTCTAAACTGCATCGAGCCGTTGCAACGCCCACCGCGCTGCGGTTTTTTCGCCATTTTCTCTACCGCATAACGGGGCGCGGACAGCGATTTGCTCCGTCGATACCGGCGCTCCACCCTCACCACAATATGCGCTTTTTTCAAGCTGCAGTTCACGGCAATTGGATTTGAAACGCCAACCCTCCTTATTCGGCAGCAGTAACAAAACCGACCGACGGTCCCTGGCAAGCGATGCGCGTACAGAGGGATGCAAATGGAAGCGCCACACGGCATGCGCGAGGATTTCCGGCGGCAATGCCGTTAAGAGCTCTTCGCCGCGAAGATTAGCCCCGTCCGCCGACAAAAAGAGCCGCCTGACATGTGTCGCATTCGTGGTACGGGCAGAAATGATCTCACGCTCAAATTCGAGCAATTGCCCCTTTCCTTCTTCAGCGCGCCGATGAGACGTCTCGCCGAATGACACTTGAGCGGCGCCATCAAACGAAAGCGCCGAATGCGCGGCGCGGCGATCAAGCGCCTGACGCCATTCCGGACCGCGGTGACCGCCATTGCCACAATTGATAAATATGCGGCTTCGACCGGTCGAAAAATGCAAAGAACCGGCGCTTTTAAAGGATGAACCAGCGCCGTGATCATTGGCAGTGTCCATAATCAGTAACGCCCGCGCGGCAGACATTTTATGATAGCCTGAATGCCGCGCAAAATTTGTCGGCGCCGAATCCGGGTCAATGAAACTTTGAACCGCCAGGACAGCGCACCCATCATCTTCATAGCCGCCGTTGAAAACCGCGAGCCGTCCATCCGGGCATCGAAAAAAAGTCGCCATGGCGCTCGCGCGCAAGACCATGTGGCGCAAAAACCCGGGCGGCTGTAAGCTACGCGCTTCAATCGTTTTCAATAGCGTCTGTAAACGTAGAGCCAGTTTTAGCTGCCGCGAAGGGTTACGGCTCACATGACCGCCATCTGGTCGCAATTGCAGACGCAGCTCGCGCCTTGTCATTTCCAGACCGCGTTCGGCCGGGCCCTCGCAGCCCGGCAGGCAATATCCGGCGATGCCAAGTCCCAGCGACGTCATCAGCCGGTCAAAACCTGTTTCGGCACGATGCGTTGTGCGCGCAAGATGCCGGGTCTGCCGAGCCATGGATGTTAAAACGCGACTTCGCCAAAGCGCGTCGGCCCCTGACAACAAAAGTGGATAATGCGCGCATAGCTGCACCAGGCGTTCGGCAACGAAATACGGCGCCCAGGCTTCAGAGTGCCAGCGTTCATAACGCTCAAGCCAGGCCTTCATCAGCGTCCGTGCGGGCGCCCGGCCAGCTTCCCCCAAAGCCTCAAGATGGCGCAGCCATGAAAACTCCTGGAGATAGGCCGAAAGCGCGCCACCCGGGACCGGCAGGTCCCAAAGCCGTTCAAGCTCGCCTTCACAATCAACCGACTCATCGCCGAGCGCCAAGCGGCCTCGCGCGAGTGATTTTGCAATATCCGTGTCCGGCTTGCGCGGATCACCAGGTTGAAAGAACAACCGATCAGGTGTCGGTCCTTTCAACTGCACCTGGTAAAACGGGCTTTCGCCCCACGCTTTTTGTACGCGCCCGATCACGTCGCGCGGCCGAGCGCGATGCGATGGGTCGGAAATTTTTTTTGAGCGCCCCGTTGCACCCGTCATGATGATGACCGAAGCGCGCTGATATTCGCGGCATACGCGCTGGCGCCGCCTTTGAAAACTGCAGATCCCGCAACCAGCATATTGGCGCCCGCAGCGATCGCTTTTGGCGCCGTTACCGGATCAACACCGCCGTCAACCTCCAGAAGAATGTCCTTACCGGTGCGGTCAATCATTTTTCGCAAGGTTTCGATCTTCTCCAATTGCGATGCAATAAACTTCTGGCCGCCAAAACCGGGATTCACCGACATGACCAGCACCAGATCGAGCTCTTCGAGAATGGGCTCAACAACACTTGCCGGGGTCGCAGGATTCAACGCCACGCCAGCTTTAACGCCGGCGGCCTTGATGCGCTGGATCGTACGATGAAGATGCGGGCCGGCCTCTGGGTGAACTGTCAGGATATTGGCGCCAGCCTGAACGAATTCGTCGATGTAAGGATCCACCGGTGAGATCATCAGGTGAACATCAAAAGGCAAATCGGTGGCTGAGCGGACGGCGCGAACAACCGCAGGACCGATCGTCAGATTTGGAACGAAATGACCGTCCATGACGTCGACATGGATGAAGTCGGCGCCAGCGGTTGCGACAGCCGAAATTTCTTCACCGAGACGTGCAAAATCAGCGGCAAGAATGGAAGGGGCAATAAAAACGCGACTCATAGATGAGGGGTATCGTGATACGCCACACGCACGCAACAAAGAGCGTCGCGAAATCCATCAAAAATATCGTGTTTGTAACAACAAAAAACCCCGCCACGAGGGCGGGGTTCAATGTGAGGGTGGGTGCAAGGGAAGTTGGGAAGTCATCGAAATGGAAGCTGTAGAAATTCTCCGGGCAAATGCTGTTGTCTCTCTTCTAGAAGGTGAATTGGGCAGAATTAAGACGAAATAGGCACAACCCGCCACAATCTATTGTTTTTATTGGTTAATTTCCGTTTACCATAAATTACTCCTTAGATTTCAACACCCTGGCCCGCTGCAAAAAACTACGTGTTTTCGTAGTCCCATAGACTGCAACACCCGCCATGGCGGCGCCGACGATTAACCCGCCCATCCACTCGATATCGAAGAGCCACAACCCGGTCAGGGAAAACAGCGCAAGGCCGGTCATTAACGCCGCAAACCGCAAAGGTGACGCAACCGCCCGCCCGATAACGCGCCCTGCCCCAGCGGCGGCCTCAGCCGAAACCTTCGCCGCGCCGGAAACGGCTTTTCCCGCCGCGCGGGCAAGTTTTCGCGCGCCGATCAGCTTAACGATGCCGGCCAGCGCGGCTGCGGCTGTCGCAAGCAAAGTCCATTTCGCGGCTGTCATGGTTTTTTGGTCATCACCATGATCAGCGGCATCCGGATCGATCGCCGACATGGGCGCTTCAATCATGGTGGGATTAGCGGCCGAATCAATATCGCTCGCCTGCGCTGGCGATAAAGCCGCCGCACCCGCCAATACAGACGCCGCCGCCATCAGCGCGACCTTTGCTTTTCGGGTCTTGTCCATGCGTTTCGCCATAATCTGCAACATAAGATGGGGACCCGCCGGGACGCTTTCAATCCATTGATTCGGCCATTGTTTTTAGCGGCAAGGCGCGCCATCTACGCTCACTGTTCAACTGGAGCTGATAATCATGGAAAAACGCCGCCTAGGCCGCACAGATCTCGACGTGCCAATCCTGTGCCTTGGAACCATGATGTTCGGCGACCAGATCAATGAGCCTGACGCCGCTGCGCAGATGGACGCCTGTCTTGATCGCGAGATCAATTTCTTTGACACAGCGGAGCTCTATACGGTCCCGCCCAAGCCAGAAACGCAAGGCGAGGCAGAACGCATTGTCGGACGCTGGATGGCGACGAGAAAAAACCGCGCCGATATGATCATCGCCACAAAAGTTTCCGGTCGCTCACCCATGACCTGGATCCGCGATGGCGAGGCGACCCGCCTTACACGCGAGCAGATATTTCATGCAGTGGATCGCAGCCTTAAAAATCTGCAGACAGATTATATCGACCTTTACCAGCTCCATTGGCCGGATCGCGGCGTGCAGAATTTTGGTGGCGCGCGTGACGGCTATATTCACTATGACGAAAAGGGCGTGCCATTTGAGGAAACCCTCAACGCCCTCGGCGATCTTGTGACGGCCGGCAAGATCCGCCATATCGGCGTTTCCAATGAAACTGCCTATGGTGTGATGCGGTTCCTGCACGAGGCGAAAATCGGCGGCCTGCCGCGCATGGTTTCTATCCAGAACGCTTATAATCTCGCGAACCGCACCTTCGAGATGGGGCTTGCCGAAATCGCCATGGAAGAACAGGTCGGGCTGCTCGCCTATTCGCCGATTGGCCAGGGCGCACTCACCGGCAAATATCTTGGCGGACAAAAACCAAAGGGCTCGCGCGGAGAAATGTTCGGCCGCCTTAATCGCTATGAAACGCCGCAGGCCGAAGAAGCGATTGGCGGCTATGTGGCACTCGCTAACCAGTTCGGCGTTCATCCGGCGGCATTTGCAATGCAATTCGTCACCACGCGGCCTTTTCTGACTTCCAATATTTTCGGCGCCCGCGGCATGGACCAACTCGAGATCATCCTTTCTTCTTTAGAGGTCAATTGGACAGCTGAGATGGAGCGTGCAGTCAATGAACTTCACGGCCGGATCCAAAACCCCTGCCCTTAAGCGCTTTGGCGGCAACGCCGATGATGATTTTCAACTTATCTGGCTTCTCACTTACCGATTGCGAATAACTGAAATGAACCTTCGGGGCGAATTTCTGTTATGGACAAGGCAAGCAAGCGCTTACACAGTGGCATCCGCTAAGTCCGGCATTTGTTTTTGATGATTTATGAACACCAAAGAGAATCTGGAACGTATTTATCTAAGAGAACGCTCCGCCTTGATCGGGCTGGTCGCCAGGAAACTTGGTGACCGCACACTGGCGGAAGATATCGCACAGGATGCGTTTATCCGATTCCTCAATTCTGCGTCACCGGAAAAATTGCGCGATCCAAAGGCATATCTTTTTCGGATTGCCCTCAACCTTGCCGTTGACCATCTGCGCAGCCAGACCCGCCGACGCCAAATTGAGTTTGACAGCGAGAGTGACGGCGCAAATTCCGAGATACATTCGCGGCAGGCCGCCGAACCGGGTGCGGATCGCGTTCTGGAAAGCAAGGAAAGGATGAAAATTTTGACGCAAGCGATTGCAACATTGCCCGAAAAACCGCGCCACGCATTCATGCAGCACCGGTTTGGCGGGCTCTCATATGCTGAAATTGCAGAAGAAATGGGGGTTTCAAAGAGTATGGTGGAAAAATATATTGCCAGCGCTCTCGCCTGTTGCCGCCTTGAACTCACAAAAAAAGGGTACTGAGGAGAGCGGAATGAATGAGGTTGGCGCCGCAAGAAACGTCTCTTACCTACACTGGAAAAAGGACAGCTGATTGCGCATGAACGAAACTTCCAACTTAGCGGCAATCGAAAAAGAAGCCGCCTCTTGGTATGCACGCCTCAATAGTGGCGAGGTGTTGGACGCCGATTGGGAAAAATTCGACGCCTGGCGCGCCACCGATCCAGCGCATGCCCTCACTTATGCCGAGATTAGCCTTGTCTGGGAAGACATCGGAGAATTGGACCTTGCAGCCTCTTCGGACAAAATCACCAGCCCGGCCAAAGCGCACATCCCGCCAGGGCAAATTTTGAGCGACGCATTGTCGTCACTGGAAGCCGGCTTTAGGAATCCATTTGGCAAGATCGCGGCGTTTTCGGGCGCTGCAGCAGCATTGTTTGCATTTATGTGGCTTGGCGCCCTTTATGGCGGCGCTTTCGACCATCGCTATGAAACCGCAATCGGCGCCACAAAAACCATTACGACCAATGACGGTTCGCAAATTGAGCTGAACACAAACAGCCAGCTACGTGTAGCGTTTCGGTTGCAGAGACGACGCATTTTTCTCGATAGAGGCCAAGCCTATTTTGATGTTGCAAGGCAGGAACGCCGGCCGTTCATCGTCCGCGCAAACGACACCAGCGTTACGGTGACGGGTACCCGGTTTGACGTCGATATTTCAAAGAAAAACAAAATATCGGTTAGTGTCGCAGAAGGGTTGGTGAGCATTGCGCTGAACGATCAAAACAAAAGTCGCCACACCGCTCCCCAGATGCCTGAAGTCGCTGTCAGTGGCGGTAAGCGATTTGAAGGCAATATTTTGGACAATAGCCATGAGTTGCGTGATGCAGATATCGACAACCTGCTGGCATGGCGACGAAACCAGCTGATATTTCAAAATGCCAGCCTCAGCGAAGCGATCGCAGAACTATCGCGATATACACCAATGCGCCTTTCGATTGACGACCAAACGCTAGCTGACCGTACCTTTAGCGGCGTCATTCAGCTGAGTGATCCCGCCGCCATAATCTCGTCCCTGGAAGCAGTTTCCGGCGCTAAATCTGTAAGGTTGAGCGATACAGAGATCATATTTCAGGCCCGCCCAGAATAAATCAATTATTTTGCTGAGGTTTCACCTGCCCCATTCGTCTCGTTGGTACGGCGCCGCTCGTCGAGCCTGCACAGGAATGATGGTGAAGGGGTTTCCTTATGAAAAAACAGCTTGCATTTTCTTTACATTCTGCAGTCGCGATCGCTGCGCTGATCACAGCAGGGTGCGCAACAAACAACGCGCCGCTAATTTCGCTGCCACCGCTGCCTGCCCCACCAGCGCCGCCGGCGCCTCCGGCGCCGCCAGCACCCTCAGCTTTCGACACGCCGGAATTTCGGAGCAATGTTGGCCTGTCTGAAATCAATGCGCTTCCTGCATATGATCGAGGCCTTTCCGGCGCCGGCGAGATCGTCGCGGTGATCGACACCGGCATTGACCCTATGCACATAGACCTGGACGACAATCTACACCCACAAAGCCACGATGTATCAGTCTCCAGAACACAATCCGGCCTTCGCGGACCGAGTGATCATGGGACAAAAGTCGCCGGGATAATCGCTGCAGAAAAAAACAATGTCGGCATGCATGGTGTCGCATTCGGCGCCGAAATTCTTGCGCTGCGCGCGGATGCGCCCGGCAGCTGTCAGGCCGGCAGTTGTACAATAAAAACCGACGAATTCGTGGCTGGTATTGATGCAGCAATTGCAGCCGGCGCACGAGTTTTAAACCTTAGTTTCCCGGTATTGGACGCCCCCCCGGGCCAGACACCGACGCCAGGCAATGTTTTTCTACCTCCGGAAATGGAGGCCGCGCTTCGCCGCGCCATCGCAAATGATATTCTCATCGTGGCGGCGGCAGGCAACAACGCACCTGGCCGAATACCACAGCCCTTCATTGCGCAGATCGGATTGGAAGCAAACATTTCGGGGCAAATCCTGCTGGTCGGTGCTGCAGACAGAAACGGAAATCTTTTTGCCGGCTCGAGCATTGGCGACACAGCGCGCGATATTTATCTGGTCGCACCCAGTGAAGTTCTAACAACAGTATTTGACGATCAATTTGCGCAGACCGACTTTGGCACGTCATTCTCCGCGCCTCATGTTGCCGGCGCCGCGGCCTTACTGTTTGAACTTTTTCCAAATCTAACGGCCAAGGAAGTTGGGCAAATCCTCCTGAACACTGCGCGTGACCGCGGGGCGGCTGGCGTAGATGATATTTTCGGGCATGGTATGCTTGACCTCGCCGCAGCGATACAGCCGATTGGCAATTTGTCTATCAACCTTTCGGCAGCCCAAAGCGCTGATCCAATATTGCTAGCCCAAACGATGATCGCCGGAAGCGCACCATTTGGCGACTCCTTCTCCGGCGGCTTTTCTGACGTCAACATTGTCGCCGCAGACGCGTTTAACCGGTTTTATAGCGCGGACATTGGCGCCGCGATCACCCGCCCGACCGCGCCGTCTCTGGCTGTCGATCAAATTTTGAACTCAGCATTTCGCAATTACGACTCTGGTCTTGCCCTCGGAAAACACACATATGCTTCATTTTACTGGGAGGTCGGCGAACCATATACGCACGACCGGCCGAGCTGGCGCCATCTACAGACCGGCGATACGCCCTATAGTGATGCATCCCTAAGGGCAGTCCTCAGTACTAAGCTGTCACAAAATATCGATGCTCATACGGGATTCGGCTTTTCCCCTCTCTCCATTATCGATGGCGCCGGCGTCGGCGGCGACATTTTCCTCATTAGCGGCGGGCATCGCCGTGACGGTTTCCACGAAATGGCGTCAACCATAAATTCCGTCGCGATCAGAAAGCGCGGTGCAAACAATCTGAGATATGGCGCTGCCTTTTCCATGGGCGGCATTCAGGGGCGCGACGCAACGCCCTTCGGCGCGAGGATTGAAGAAAGCGAGATGTTTTCTTTGCTCGCTTTTGCACGCAAGAATACAGCGAACGCCAATCTGGAAGCCAGCATCGGCATGGTGAGAGAGAGTGACTCACTGCTCGGTGCACGGTCTTCCGGCGCTCTCAATCTTGGCAGAGGGGCGGATACAATCTACGCGCGGGTCGGAGCGCAGTTTGCATTGCCCAAAGGTGTATCGCTTTTTGCCCAGGCAAGCGGCGGCGCCACGCATATGCGTGGTGTGAGCGAAAGTCTCGTACAGGGGGCGTCCGCAATTTCGAGTTTCACTTTTTCGGCCCGCGCCGATAAATCCGGTGTCATTGCTGATTCAGACCATTTGACATTTGCGATCTCACAGCCATTGCGCGTAGAATCCGGCACACTGGAGTTAAATATTCCTGTCAGCACCGCACTCGGCCATAGCAGCGTCGTCTTTCAGGATCGAAGCTTCGGCTTAACGCCGACTGGGCGGCAAATTGACATTGAAATAGGATATAGTTTTCGCACCAAATGGGGTTATTCACTCGGCGTTAATGCGCTCCATCGCCTGGATCCAGGACATATGGCGGACGCGACAGCAAGCGATGCGGTTATATTCAGCATACAACACCGTCGATAATCACAACAGAGTTTCCAGCTGTGCATATTGGCCCTTCGCATCTGCATAAATAGCAAATTTCACGAACGCGTATTTGCGATTCCGTTGACAATCAGCATAAGCTGAGGCTCGCTAAAAACGCGATCGACCTGGGGGCGAAAGCGACAACACAGAATGTGCACGCGATTACAACGATATACTCTTGGCATTGCTTTCGCGTTCTGGGTTGCGGTGTTCGGCTCAGCGGCCGCGTTAGAAGGTACGCTGAGGTTTTTTGACATTAAACCGCAACCGCTTTCCGAAGCATTGATAAAGATTGGCGTCGAAGGCGGCGTCACAATTGTTTTTTCAACGGATAAATTACCACAACACAAAACGCATGGTGTTCACGGGTATATGACGACCGAAGCGGCGCTGAATGAGACGCTGTCTGATACGCCTTTCGCGTTCGAAAAACAGACGGCAAATGTCTATGTAGTCGTCAAAAAAAAGGAGCCGCACCCAGCAGCGCCAGGCATTGACAAACGCCCACAATTTCGTCCGCTCAAAACAGATACAGACGAAATCATCATCACAGCGACGCGCACGAAAACATCGCTTGACGATTTATCTCCAATCGCAATCATTTCGAAAGACAATCTACGCACAGACGGCGCCGTAAACATTGGGCACACGCTATCCGAGCTGCCGGCGGTCAATACCGCGTTCTCGTCGCTAAATACAAATTCGATTTCGAATGCAGCAGGGCTGAACATTGTCGATCTGCGCAGCGCCGGTCCATCACGGACACTTGTTCTTTTTGACGGCAGGCGCATTGCCCCAACGAATGCCGGATCAAGCGTTATTGGCATTGACCTCTCTTCTGTCCCGATCAGTGCTGTGCGACAGGTCGAAATCCTGACGGGCGGCGCATCTGCACTTTACGGTCCCGGCGCCATCGCTGGCGTCATCAATATTGATTTTCACGACAACTATGAGGGGTTCACAACAACAATACAGGGTGGCGTTGCGACACGCGGTGGCGCCAAGAACATGCTCGCGGAAATCGCTTATGGGCGCGATATGTGGCGGGGCGATGCCCATCTAAACATCTTTGCAAGCTACACTGAATCCGGAAAACTGTTTCAGGCTGACCGCAAGGCGACTGCAGATCCAGCGGGATTTGGCGCCGGGGGTGTATTTACCCCGGGATTGGGGCGCAGCGATGTCACCAACACGGGGCGGGTCATTGGATTTGGCGCCGGCCCTGCCGACTTCAACGCATTTGCTAATGGCGCATCCTATTCCATATCTCCTGACGGCGCCGCTATCGACGCGTTTACCCGCAATATCGATCAATTGGAAAACTTCAATCGCGAGACGCTTTTGGTCACGCCTGAGCAACGTTTTTCGGGTTTAGTCAATCTCACCGCCAATCTCGGCGACAATGCACATATTAAGTTTGAGCTGTTTGGCGCCCATTTCAAATCAACCAGTATGTTGCCGTCTTCACCATTTGATGCTGGCGGTGCGCAAAATTTTTCCTTATTCGCCCCGACGAGCCATCCCTCATTTCCGACTTCCGTTACCAATCTACTGGAGCAACAGGCGCCAGCTACTCAACGGGCCGGCGCATATATCGCTCGACGCTTTTCAGCGCTCGGACCGAGAGAAAACGAGATTGAACGCAGTTCATATCGCGCCGCCGTCATTATCGGCGGAGATATCGGCGCACATTGGTCATATGACGCACATTACCAATTCGCTGCTTCAGTTGCCGATTCAACATTTAACAATTTGATCGATCCTGAGCGATTGGCGCGCGCTGTGGATCCTGCGCTTTGTGCGCAAGCGACCAGTTGCTCATTGATCAATCCGTTCGGCGAAACTGCGCTCACGGCTGCCCAACGTCGCTTTGTCCAACTGCGCCCATTGAAAAATCGTTTCTTTACCGGGCAACATAACGCCTCAATCAACCTTAGAGGAGACATCGCACAAATCCCGTCGGGTCCAATCTCATTCGCAATTGGCGGCGAATATCGCAGCGAGTCTGCGCGTGTGACCGTTGACCCTGTTCTCTTGAGCCGAACGATCCCCGGCGTTAATCCAATAGCTGGCATTGAGGGCTCTTTTAATTCCGTCGAAGGCTATGCGGAATTTGTTGTCCCGCTATTGTCTGATTTTGACGGCGCGACAAAGCTCTCCGTCGAGGGGGCAGCACGTATATTGCGGGTTGCGCGAAGTGGGCTGACCTATAGCGTTAAAGGCGGCGCGCGTTATCAACCGACGAACTGGTTGACCTTGCGGTTCACGCAACAAAGGGCGCTACGCGCCCCGAATGTGAATGAATTATTCAGCCAATTTTCGACTGCATCATCGTCATTTAGTGATCCTTGTTCAGGATTGTCGGTGGCGGCAAACGCAGTTGTTGTGGCCAACTGTTCATCGATCGGTGCGTTTGGCGTCGCTCCCGGTTTTCAGCAAATCAATTTGACGATTGATACAACCATCGTCAACAACATCGATTTGCAAGAAGAACGCGCCGACACATTGTCCGTCGGCGCTAATATGTTTTTTTCCTGGCCAACCAGCGCTACGCGCGACATTGACTTCAGCGTCGATTTTTTTCGCATTTCAATCAACGATGCAATTTCAACACCCAACCTCTCATCGGCGCTTGCCTCCTGCTACACAAGCGTTGATTTTTCTTCGCCTGCCTGCGGCGATAATCCGGTGATTGGCGGCCCCATTTTCTCACGAGACACAAACACCGATCAAATTATTAGCGCCAACTTATTTCCACTAAACGGTGGGCGATTCCTTGTAAGCGGGCTGGATTTCAGCCTCACGGCGCATTATCCACCCGGCAAAATTTTAAGAAACGGCCTTCCGGGCCAACTTAAACTCAGGGGAAACTACACATTATTGCTGGACGCCAAACAGCAAGCGTTTGATGGAGACGCCTTTACACCCCTGAAGGGGCAGCTCAAATTTGCGCAACACAGGGCGAACATTTGGTTTTCCTACGATCTACGGGATTTTGAAGTTGGCTGGAAGCTGCGATACCGATCGCGCGCCACTGTAGATTCATCATTGGGCAATCTCGACGGCAATAATGCATCAGCGATCGCCTATCATGATCTCTTTGCTGTTGTTTCGATCAAGCCCGATTGGACGATGCGGGCAGGCGTCGATAATATTTTGGATGCCTCCCCACCGCTGCTCGCTTTCAGCACATCTGGCAATACCTATCCGGAGTATTACGATGTCATTGGGCGGCGATTTTACTTTGGCATCGAACGAAATTTCTAGAGAAATCGACGCGAACAAATCGAGGCAAAAAAACGCCGCCCAAAGGGCGGCGTTTTTCGTAACCATTGAAAATAACAATTAGCGTTTCGAGAACTGACCCCGAGGCGCGGTTTAGCGTTTCGAGAACTGAAAAGACCGACGCGCCTTCGCACGGCCATATTTCTTGCGTTCAACGACACGGCTGTCGCGGGTCAGGAACCCGCCTTTTTTCAGGACCGCACGCAATTTCGGTTCGAAATAAGTCAGCGCTTTTGAAATGCCGTGACGTACAGCGCCAGCCTGACCCGACGGGCCTGAGCCCGTCACCGTACAATAGACGTCATATTGATTGGCGCGCTCAGCAGCAACCAGAGGTTGCTTAATAATCATCTGCAGCACTGCGCGGCCGAAATACTCGGTGTGGTCTTTTTTGTTGACGATGATGCGTCCAGCACCGGGCTTAATCCATACGCGGGCAATCGCAGTCTTGCGCTTGCCTGTTGCATATGCGCGGCCCAGTTCATCAATTTTAGGTTCCGCCAACTTTGCCTCTTCAGGCTCAGCGACAATGACGCCTGCTTCCGCGACAACGTCTTTCAGATCTTCAAGAGAGGTCGTGCTCATGGATTAGGCTTCCCGTTTGTTTTTGGAATTCATCGCTGCAACGTCGAACTTAGCGGGGCTTTGCGCCTCGTGAGGATGCTCGGCGCCGGCATAGACTTTCAGATTGGTCATCTGTTTGCGCGCAAGTGGCGAGTCTTTCGGCATCATGCGCTCAACGGCTTTTGTCAGCACCCGTTCAGGGTGCGCACCACCGAGGATTTTCTCCATGGTGCGTTCTTTAATGCCGCCGGGAAAACCCGTGTGCCAGTAGAATTTTTTGTCTGTCAGTTTCTTGCCGGTAAAGACGACTTTCTCGGCGTTGACGACAACGACATTGTCGCCGCAATCAACATGAGGCGTATAGGCAGGCAGGTGCTTGCCGCGGAGACGCGTGGCGATAACCGAAGCGAGGCGGCCAACGACCAGACCCTCAGCATCGATGATGATCCAGCTCTTCTCCACGTCCGCCGGTTTCATGGCGTAGGTTTTCATGGTCAAATCCTGAATAATTGAGCCAGCATTCGAGCCCTGTTACGGCCCGCTGGCGAAACGAGCGCGGCAAGTACGCGATTGCACAGCTGTCGTCAACATATGCCGAGAAACTATTTGAAAACAGCATGGTATTTATGTGGTATTATAATACCGTAGTTTCCATATGGCGTAAATCGGGAATTTTGGGATCAATCAGGCTGGTTCTGGTCAAAACGTCAATGCAACATTCTCTCGGTGAAGTTGACCTCAGCCAATATTATTACCATTTCTAATCTAGATTTTCGGAGTAAAAATGGCGGCGGGTGAAAAAGCAATAACATGCGCAGCAAGTATTGGGGCAGGTTGCGCCACCCTTGCGGACGCCGCCATCACCGGCGGGATACTAACAATATTTGCTGGCGCGACCGGCGCTGCCAGCCTGTTTTCAGATCAGGCATCGAAATCCAGTATCGAAAGCGAACTGACGAAAATCAGAAAAGAAATTTACGGATCGCTCAGCCGATACACCACCGAAAATGAAACAACGCCTGCTACAATCGACGCAATATACATTCGATTGGACTCTAGTTTCCAGGATTGCATACCAACCGATACTGAATTGGTTGAAGCGGGCGTAGCACCTTCGGAAATCGGCAAGCTGATATTGGAAAAACTGTCTCAAATAGACGGACGGTTTGAGACTGATAAAATCTGGCGCGAAATAGCCCGGAGAATTTTTGAAGGCGCATTTGAGCGCGCATTTGCACGCCAAGATTTTCTCCTATCCCTTGCGCCAAAAATTACTCAACAAACATTGCAGGATCTGACCATCATTAAAGATGGTGTCGCCGAGCTTCGTCTAGAAAATGCAGAGGGCATGGAGAAAATACTGGCTAGACTAGAATCGATTGAGCATACCAGTGGTGATGCGCGGCCCCTTGGCGACCCCGCGCAATTGCAGAAACAAATTCGAACCCTCTATCGATCCAATGACGTGGAAGCGCAAAAAGCGCTTGAGCGTGGGGTGCCCGGTGACGGCATTGACGATCTCGATGCACTGAACCGGCAACGAGTTAATCACATACGCGACATGGAATCGGGATTGGCGATTGAAAAGCTCGCCGCTGCTCGGTCATGCCGTGCCGCCGGCGCGGCTCATTTTTTTCTGGGGCAGGTTGGAAAAGCGCTAGAAAATTATGAGGCCGCCAGAGAATTGGAGCCTAACGATTTCTGGACGTTAGTTTATTTGACGCGGATTTATCATCTTTCAGCAAGGACTGCAGAGGCACTCACCTTCGCAAACCTGTCAGCCAATGCGGCGTTAACAGAACGTGAGCATTCCGTCGCTTTAAACGAGATTGGCGACATTCAGGTCGCCCGCGGCGATCTTACCGCCGCGCTTACCGCTTATGGGGAAGGCCTCGTGATTGCCCGACACCTTGCCGAAGACGAAACCAATGCCGGGGCCCAGCGCGATCTTTCTGTCAGCCTCAACAAGATTGGCGACATTCAAATCGCCCGCGGCGATCTTGCCGCCGCGCTCACCGCTTACGAGGGAAGCCTCGCCATCAGCCGCCGCCTTGCTGAAAATGAAACCAATGCCGGCGCCCAGCGCGATCTTTCTGTCAGCCTCAACAAGGTTGGCGACATTCAAGTCGCCCGCGGCGCTCTTGCCGCCGCACTCACCGCTTATGAAGAAGGCCTCTCAATCCGCCGCCGCCTTGCCGAAGACGAAACCAATGCCGGGGCCCAGCGCGATCTTTCTGTCAGCCTCAACAACATTGGCAACATTCAAATCGCCCGCGGCGATCTTGCCGCCGCGCTCACCTTTTATCAGGAAGGCCTCGCAATACTCCGCCGCCTTGCCGAAGACCAAACCAATGCCGGGGCCAAGCGCGATCTTTCTGTCAGCCTCAACAAGATTGGTGACGTTCAAGTCGCCCGCGGCGATCTTGCCGCCGCGCTCGCCTTTTATCAGGAAGGCCTCGTGATTGCCCGACGCCTTGCCGAAGACCAAACCAATGCCGGGGCCAAGCGCGATCTTTCTGTCAGCCTGGACAGGGTTGGCGCCATTCAAAGGGCCCGCGGCGATCTCACCACTACGCTCACCGCTTATGAGGAAAGCCTCACAATCCGCCGCCACCTTGCCGAAGACGAAACCAATGCCGGGGCCCGGCGCGACCTTTCTGTCAGCCTCAACAACATTGGCGACATTCAAATCGCCCGCGGCGATCTTGCCGCCGCGCTCACCTTTTATGAGGAAGGCCTCGTGATTGCCCGACGCCTTGCTGAAAATGAAACCAATGCCGGCGCCCAGCGCGATCTTTCTGTCAGCCTGGAGCGTACCGGCGACACATATGAGAAGCTGGATGACATCGAAGCCGCAATCCGTCAGTATGAGGAAAGCCTTCCGGTCGCCGAACGCTTAGCGGCCCTTGACCAAACACATACACAATGGGCGTATGATCTTAAAATTACCCGGCGGCGCCTGGCGGCACTAAAAGCCAAGCGATGATGCGCCGCCCGGGCTAAGCAAAAGCTGTTCGATTATTCATGGCGAAATCTGCCGGATGCACTTATAGACAGTATTGCGCCGCACCGTAGCGGCGATGTGTAATATTCTGGAGTAGCTCATGCGTTTTTCCATCCTCGCTCTTTCCGCCTTAGCTTTCCTTGCCGCCTGTGAGCGGCAGGCTGTTGAACCGGATGCGCCGGCTCCCGCAGTCCCTGTCATTGCTGCCGACGTCACCGTCAGCGACGAACTGCCAGGCCTTTCCGCGCCTGCGACAGGCATAACCTTCTGGGATCATCCGGCTCTGGCCTTCAATAGCTTGCTGATTGTCGCGAGCGACAATGGAATAGTTTCCTACAATGTCGAAGACGGCAACGAAGTATCACGCATTCCAGGCATCCGCGCCAAGGGCGCCGCGGTGAGTTATATCGGACACGGTTCCCTGGCGGCCGGCGTGCTTGCGATTTTCGACGTGGATGACAGCGCCTTCAAATTTTATGGCGTTGGCAACGCCTCACGGGCTTTCCAGCCAGTTGAGGGAGGGCCCGTCATCCGCGGCAATGTGCGCGGTTTTTGTTTCGGCCGCGCCGTGGATGGCGACGCCCCGGCGCTCTTTGTTGTTCAAAAATCAAAATTGTCGATCTTTAATTTTGAAAAGGCGGCGGGCGGTCTCGTTGCAGCAGGTGAAACGGCGCTGCAAATGCCTGACGATATTGCGGCGTGCACCGTTGACATCGATGGCGTTGTTTTGGCCGCCAGCGAAAGCGGTGCGATTTTTCGTGTCGTCGGCGGCGATAGTTTTTCCGCCCCATTTGCCCGCGCTGAAATCTCCAATGCTGGAGAGATGGCCGTGCTCGCTTTCGAATCAACTGAAGATGATGAAGTATCCGTTCACGGACAAATCATGCTGCTGGACCGAGACACCGGCGCCCTGCATCTGTTCGACCGCAGCGACGGGCAGGCATTGGGGGTCATCTCTGTTACCGCCAGTGATGAGCTGGAAGGCGTCAGCGCCGCCAGCGCCATGGGCGCAACAGCCGGCAATCTTGGCGGGCTCTACCGCAATGGCGTTATCGCGCTGGGCGTTGATGGCGCGGACAGCCCAGCTATCCGCCTGGCGCCGGTTAATGGCGTCATGAACGCGTTGTCGCTCCCGGACGGTGACCCGATTAGCCCACGCGGGGCAGTTCCCGCAATCGAAGATGACGCCTTGATCATTGAACTTGACTTTCAGCCGCAATGAACCGCCGCGCACCAAATCTGCTATTGATCTTTGCTGCAGCGCTCGCAGTTTCATGCAGCAACAGCGAACCCATTGTCGCAAATGAAAAAGAAGATGCTGTTGAAGGAAGGGGCGCCGATACCGACAAGTGGTGGGACGCCCTGCCCCGGCGTGAATGGGGCGCCTATGAGCGCGTGCTTGACAGCGACCCATGGTTTGAAGTCTATCGCATCTCTCCTGATACTTACGCCATCTACGAACCGGGCCAGTTCGAAGAAGTCATTTCATTTCTGATTGTCGGTGAAACCCGCGCATTGTTGTTCGATACAGGACTGGGCGTCGCGAGGATTGAACCGGTCATAGCTTCGCTGACAGATCACAACGTTACCGTCGTTAATTCTCACAGCCATTACGATCATATTGGCGGCAATTACGAATTTGGCCGCATCGCCGGCGTCGATGATCCATATGCGCGATCGCATATGAGCGGCGCCCCAAATGAAACGGTGGGGGAATTTCTCCGCGGTGACTGGGTATGGAAGCCGCTGCCCGACGGGGTCACCCCGGACAATTTTGAAATCAAGCCCTATGCCGTGAGTGAAACCATTGCGGACGGTGATATCATCGACCTTGGCGGCATACGTCTCGAGGTAATTTCAACGCCGGGCCATTCGCCCGATTCTATCTGCCTCTTCGACCGGGAAGGCCGCCGGTTGTTCATGGGCGATACATTCTATCTCGCCCCGCTTTACGCCCATATCGAAGGCGCTGATTTTTCGAACTACAAAGCATCCGTTGAAAGGCTCGCTGCGCTGCAAACCGACATCGACATCCTGATCACCGCCCATAATGTTCCGGTGGCTGATGGCTCTTATCTTGGTCGGTTACATGACGCCTTCGAGGCTATAGAGGCAAACCGCGCGGATTTTGTCGAAACTGACGGCGCCTATGAATATGCTTTTGACGGTTTTTCGATCATCGCACCAGCGCCGAACGAATAATCAGTTTTCAGATTGCCCGGACAAAGACATCAATTGTCAAATAAGGCGCGTGGCTGCCTTCCAATCTAACCGGTGTGCGCCTTTCTTGCGCAATGCCGATGGTGACCGAAACACAAGCGTTTTTAACGCACGACCCACCAGCTGAACTGAGCAGGCTGGTTTCAACCAATTCACATCTCGATACATCCGTGATATTCGTAAACAATCACACATTCGGTGGGGGCGTCACACGCTGTGGAAGAGTTCTTTTTAAAACGCCGGACGATTTCTCTCGAAACCTGGCAAATTATATTGGTGATCGTCGCCGCAATCCTTGGCGTCGTTGGTTTTGGCGCACTGGTTGAGCGTGCGGCGTCTGATACTCAGCGCACCTCAGGCATTACCGAAATTGCACTGCAGGTTGCGCGGATTCCCGTCACCGGGCGCCGAATGACCAGAGAATTCCTGACACGAACTAAACCCACCCATACGCATGAACAACGCTTCGGCAGTGAAAAAGGGTTTAAGCGCTTCAAGGATGGTGATGACGAGGCATTGCTGCTTACGCGATATGATGGCGATGAAAATCGGTCTGTCGTCGAGCTATTGGATCTTGAAAATGGTTTGATACATCACCGATACGATCCGGACTTTCTTGATATTCTTCGTGATTCACAATTGCCGGATGACATTGCAGGCCTGGATCGGATAAAAAAACCGCAGAATTTTACGATCAGTCATCCTATTCTTGCAGAGGACGGCGGCTTAATTTTTCATGGTATGAACACGCCGCTTACCAAGGTTGATGTTTGCTCAAACACCGTCTGGATGGTCGACAAGTTGTTCCATCATTCGTTGGAGCGTGATGCAGCCGGCAATTACTGGTCATCGATTTATTTGGACCCCCCACATCTCAAGAATATGCCTCGCACATGGCACGACGACGCTCTTATTCAAATCTCGCCGGACGGGGAAGTCCTCTACGAAAAATCGCTTGCAGAAATCCTGATTGATAACGATCTGTCACATCTTGTCTTTAGCGGCACGAGATATACTGAAGACCCTTTACACGTGAATGACGTACAGCCAGCCCTTAATGACGGGCCGCATTGGAAACGCGGCGATTTGTTTCTAAGCCTGCGACACACTTCAACGATCATGCTTTATCGACCGTCAACGAATGAAGTATTGTGGTGGCGCGAAGGCCCATGGATGATGCAGCATGATGTCGACATCTTAAACGATCATCAGATCGCAATATTCAATAACAACACTGGCGCTCTTCCCTGGGGCCACGTGGTCATCGGTGTTAATGACACAATCATTTACGATTTTTCCACCGATGAAATTAAAACGCCGTTCTCTGAGGGGTTCAAGATCAACGAAATCCGGACAGCCCTCGAAGGGCGAAGCGAAATCCTTCCCGACGGTGAGATATTTGTTGAAGAAACCAATCATGGGCGGCTCTTAAAAATGAACGCCGCCGGCGACATCACATGGCAATATATAAACCGGGCAAATGACGAGCGGCTTTATGTTGTGAACTGGACGCGCTACATCGACAACGCCCTGGCCAAACGCGCTGCGGAAATCGCTGCGCAAAAATGCATCTCTCTGTAATTGCCGCCCCTGCTAGGCGTCAATGACGCGATGCCTGATCCCGTGTGCTGCATAAAGCACCGCCGTAAACACCCCGAGTGCGCCAGCCTGGTGTAACAACCCAAGCGAAATCGGTGTTGCAGCAAGCAAGGTCCAGACACCCAGAACAATCTGCAGACCCACCGCCGCCAGGACAAGCCGCGCGCGTGGTTCAATCGCTGTTTTGCGCGCAGCAACCCAGAACCACACCGCACCCGCCGCGACAAGATAGGCGCCCATGCGGTGATTAAACTGCGCCGCCGCGATCGTTTCAAAAAGATCATTGAGCCCCGCACTACCGACGAAGTAACCATCTGGGAAAAGCTTTCCGTCCATCAACGGCCAGGTGTTAAATGACCGGCCACCGCGCAGGCCCGCAACGAAAGCGCCCAGCATCATCTGCGCAAAGATACCAAAGGAAAGCACCGCCGCGCCGAGGAACAACCCGCGTGACGCATCAGTTTTGGGGCTGGGCCATAAATTCAACGCCAACCAAAACATCAGCCCAAAGAGGATCACAGCAAGCGATAAATGCGCCGCCAATCGATACTGGCTCACATCAATACGGTCGGCGAGCCCGGACTGCACCATATACCAGCCAAGAGCGCCCTGCAGACCACCAAGGAGAAACAAGCCAAAGAGTTTTAGCGCCAGCGTCCGCTTTGTCTGACCCGTCACAACGAAAAACAGGAGTGGGAAAATGAACGCCAGCCCAATTACGCGCCCGACAAACCGATGCCCCCACTCCCACCAGTAAATCGCCTTAAACTGCTCAAGGCTCATCCCGTAATTGACTTCCTGGTATTCTGGAATGGTTTTGTATTTTTCGAACTCTTCAAGCCAGGCGGCCTCACTCAGCGGCGGAACGGCGCCTGTCACCGGCTGCCATTCCGTTATCGACAGGCCAGAATCGGTGAGCCGTGTTGCACCGCCGACAATCACCATAGCGGCCACAAGCCCGCACATGACGAACAGCCAGAGGGCGATGCGTCGCGCCGACTGCAAATCTGCCGCCCCGGCTTTTTGCGCCTGTTGCGATAAGCTGATAGAGCCCATGACCTGTTACTATGACAAAGCAGCACCGGGCGCCGCGCGACTCCGCGTCGCGGGCAGCCTCAGGATAGGACCTATGCCTCCCCGTTTTAAGAAACTCGCTGGCTTTGCCATCTTTCTGCCTGCGCTGATGCTATATTTTTTTGCTGCTGCTGCACTTGGCGAGCGCCTTCCCGATCTTCAACTTCTCAAAGCCGCTTATTTCCTCATTGCCGGCATTGCCTGGGCCTTTCCAGCAAAATTTCTTATGGATTGGATGACCGCAGACCCGGCAGCGAACAAATCCGCGCCTGATCGGAAATAGCCCTGCGGATCGTTCAAATCGAAATGGGTTTTGCGGCGCACACGAATTAGCGCCCATGATTGCTTTCTTTTTTTAGCGTACGCTATCCGCAGAACCAGCGCTTCAAACTTAACCGGAACGACAATTATGCTGGTTCCATTCAGGCAGCTCGCTGCAAAGCGGCGTTGGCGAGCGGTCATTGGCAATGATCACAACGGCGAGCGCCGTTAGCAGCCCGGCTGTGGCAATCATGGCGATCATTGCCCGCAGCTTCATATTCCCCTTGGGGAGCGCGCCGCCATCATCGCCGTGACGAAACTCTTCGCTGACAACACTCTCAACAAAATCCAGCTGTTGTGGGATGGCGTTCGGCCTCAACGCCCTATGCGGCGCAGCCTGGAGGGCCGGCGCCGCAAAAGATGGCTTATCATTTGTTGGTGAAATGCCTTGTGGTAATTCGAGCCGGCTCATCCCAGTCCCCTCACGACCTGACGTAACCGCGATGGTACCATAAAGCGCACGCGGCGTCATATCCCGGTGATGTTACTGATTGATGCCGAAAACCAGCCCTCTAAAAACATACCGCCCGCACAGACCTGGGGGAGAGAATGACCTGCGCGGGCGGCAAGAGGGTATTTATCCGCAATGGATGCGCCTCTAATTGCGTGCTTAACGTAGATCAGGAAAATAGATTGTCATGTAGTTGACCAAACCTGTCAGCCGTCATCTTTTTTTGCAGCAGGGCAAAGTACAGTTCAAATGGCCGCAAAACACGCGGGCGCGCTCAAAAGTAATGGAGCGTCGCGACGGGGATCGGACAAAAGCAAGTGCAGGTAGAAATTGGTCGGAGCGGCGGGATTCGAACCCACGACCCCTTGACCCCCAGTCAAGTGCGCTACCAGGCTGCGCCACGCTCCGACCACGCGAGCGTTGCTTTACATCAAGCCTCGCCCGGGAGGCGGGACTATAGGGATCGGCCGCAGACGCCGCAATGGCGTAATACTGACCGTGCAATCAATCTTCGATGTCAAAATCATCTTGCGCATCATCCGGCGCAATCGCCTCGAGCGCCAGCGTTGCCTCGTCGAGAGCTTCCTGCACGAGTTCAAGGCGCGCCAGGAGCACTTTCAAAGTGCGCTCCACGTCGGGCGACAGCGCCGACGAAACCGCAAGCGCGGCAGCGATTTCGTGTTCGGAGTGACCCGCGCCGTTCGCCGTGGGCGCGCTCGTCTCTACGTCGTTATCTTCAGCAATAACAGGCCGTATATCGATTGACTCGCCGGCTGCAGCCCGACGGCCGAGCTCGGAGACATATCGAACGCCCTCATCTTTGAAAATTTTCTGCACGCCCTTGGTGGTGTAGCGCTGATCGTAGAGCAACACGCGAACCCCGCGCAAAAGATCGATATCAAGGGGCCTGTAATATCGTCGACCGCCGGCGCGACGCATCGGGCGCACCTGACCAAAAACTTCCTCCCAATGGCGCAGCACATGTTGCGGCACGTCAAGTTCATTGGCGGCTTCGGAGATCGTGCGGAAAGCTTCAGCAGATTTCGCCACTATGTTGCCTGACGTTTCCTTTTTTATTCCGCG
The DNA here is from genome assembly GCA_021776335.1 of Hyphococcus sp. Taxonomy (GTDB): domain Bacteria; phylum Pseudomonadota; class Alphaproteobacteria; order Caulobacterales; family Parvularculaceae; genus Hyphococcus. The sequence continues at coordinate 32,714 of JAJFGB010000009.1, read as the reverse complement.
GCATTCGGCCGTCGGTGACCTTCATTGATCTGGTCTTTTAAGACATGGGACGCACGAAAAGTGATGACGCGACGCGGCGCGATCGGCACTTCCTCGCCGGTTTTCGGATTGCGTCCCATGCGAAGCTTCTTGTCTCGAACGGAAAATGTGCCGAAGGACGATATTTTCACTGTATCACCCTCCTCGACCGCCGAAGAGATTTCCTCAAGGATGCGTTCGACAAAAGCAGATGATTCGTTGCGCGATATACCAAGAGACCGATATACCGCATCAGTAAGATCTGCACGCGTGACCGTATTTCCCGCCATGATTGTCAAACCCCGCAATATGTTCGCCCCACCGGGGAAACAGGTTAATATTAACTCCCCGAATTGGTCAATAACTCATTGAAATATATTGCCTGTTATTTAGGCGCGCATCAGCGCCGCCCCCCAGGTGAGGCCACCGCCCATGGCTTCAAGGAGGACAAGATCTCCCTGTTTGATCCGCCCATCGTCAACACCCGCACAATACGCAAGCGGGATCGACGCCGCTGAGGTATTTCCCTGGCCCGCAATGGTTGTGATGACCTGATCGGGCCGTAAATCGAGCTTTTTGACTACGCCCTTTATGATCCGCTCGTTCGCCTGATGGGGAACAAACCAGTCGATGTCCGTTACTTTGATGCATGCATCCGCGACAACGCGTTCCATGGCTTCGGATATGCGTATCACCGCTTCGCGAAAAACCTTGTTGCCCTCCATTCGGACATGCCCGGTGGATTGCGTCGCTGAAACCCCGCCATCAACATAGAGAAGATCCACCAGTCGCCCATCGCAGCGCAGATAGCTGTTCATCACCCCACGCCCGGCCGCCGCGGTCTCGTCCTGGGCTTCAAGCACGAATGCCCCTGCTCCATCGCCAAAAAGCACACAAGTGGCGCGGTCAGTCCAATCCAGTATGCGTGAAAATGTTTCAGCACCGATCAGCAGCGCGCGTTTGTTCTGACCGGACGCCAAAAATTTCTCCACGGTCGAGAGCGCATAAATAAAACCGGTGCACACAGCCTGAATATCAAAGGCGGCGCCTTGCTCTATGCCAAGCTTCGCCTGAACGATCGCCGCAGTCGAGGGAAATGTCAGGTCGGGAGTGGTTGTCGCAACAACAACAAGATCGATATCCGAAGCATCCATGCCAGCTGACTTCAATGCAGCGCGCGCCGCATGCGCTGCAAGGTCGGACGTTTTTTCGTCCTTCGCCGCAATATGGCGCTCTTTGATGCCAGTGCGCTCGCGTATCCAAGCATCACTGGTATCAACCGTTTTTGACAATTCTTCATTCGTCAGGACATTTTCCGGCAGATACGCGCCGCATCCCCGGACAATCGCTGTTAAACTCATACTGCCGCCGCTTTGATTTCCTGTTCGGTTTCAACTGCTTCTGCAATAGACGCGCGTCGGCGCCGAACAGCTTTAACGGTTTCAGCAACTTCGTCGCGAAAATTCTCACCCGCAAGGCGCGCCGCCATATTGACCGCACTGGCGACACCGCGTGCATCCGCGCCGCCATGGCTTTTCACGACGATGCCATTCACGCCCAGAAATACACCGCCATTGTTGGATGACGGGTCTATGCGATCTTTCAGCTTGCGCAGCCCCGGCGCCATGAATAGCGCCCCAAACTTGGCGTTGATCGTGCCGCGCAAAGCTTCGCGAACCCATCCCCCCACAAGACGCGCGGCGCCTTCGGCCGATTTCAACGCAATATTGCCAGTAAAACCGTCCGTCACCACGACATCGACTGTGCCTTTGGAGATGTCATCGCCCTCAACAAAACCCATAAAGGCCATGTCAGGATCGGCTTCTCGTAAAACGCGCGCTGCCGTGCGAATTAATTCGTGGCCCTTCAAATCTTCAGCGCCGACATTTAGCAAACCAACCGTAGGCTTTGCTACGCCAGCAACGGCCCGGTAAAACGCCTCGCCCATAATGGCAAATTGTACAAGCTGATTTTCATCGGCTTCGACATTCGCGCCGACATCCAGAACCACCGAGCGTCCTCGCGGGGTTGGCCACAGCGCCGTTACGGCCGGACGGTCGATACCTTCGATCATCCTTAGCTGAGTGCGCGACAACGCCATTAGCGCGCCTGTATTCCCGCATGAGACAACGGCCTGCGCCTTTCCCTCCTTCACGGCAGTCATGGCGCCCCACATTGATGTATCGCGGCCGCGTCGGATGACATGGCTGGGCTTATCGGTCATGGCGACAACATTATCAGCGTGCTGAATGCTGGATTCGTCAAGGCCTTTTGCATTGGCGATGAGCGGTCGAAGCTGTGCTTCATCGCCATAAAACAGAAATTTTGCTTTCAGGCCTTTGGCGACGGCCAAAGCGACGCCGCCCACGACAGGCTCAGGCCCGGCGTCTCCACCCATCGCATCAATCGCGAGGGTCAACTCGGTGTCGCATTCAGCGGCGTTTTTCAATGCGTTCAGCTCCCAGTGTGCGGCGAAGAATACAGCGACCGCGCGGCCATGCAACGCACGATTATATCATACTACCGGAGTCGGTTACCAAGCGTAACCCTATTGTTTTTTATCATCTTTTTCAAAAACGGCCTGCAAAACGGAAAAAGGCGAATCAAGCTCCGTCTGGCCATATTGTTCAACAAGGCTGGATGCGCCCTGTTTTCGTGGAAAGGCGGCCATGGCCAAACTGAGTTGTTGAACCAGAAGCTCACCAACATCAAATATGTCTCCCTCATGCAGCTCAGGCAGGTCCCAGTCTTCGCCGTCCTCGGCGTTGTCGGCAACCTCCGGGAGCGCCTGGCGGACAAATTTAATGTCGAACGTCTCGTCAACGACCTCGCTCAATGGTTCAAGGCTCGCGATGCACTCACGCACAAGCGACGCACGAACAACCCCGGTGGCCGCAATATCAGCTTTCGACGCAGTTAAGCGCACCTCACCCTCAAGATCTCCGATAGAAACGACACCAAGTCGTTTGGCGATTTTGCGACACTCGCCTTCATTGGCGGCAAGGCGCAACGTTTTACCAACGCGCGACAACGCACTGAGATCGACTTCCACGCTGAATTCTGGCGGTATGTTCTCTTCCGTGGTCATGCCGTCTGCTGCTCATGCTTTAGGATTTGCGGAAACCGGACAATACCGCCAACAATACGAGCAACCGGCTGTTCCTCGATAAAAGCGGCGGCCATACGGACATAATCTGACAAGGGCTCAACTGACACCGCATGCTCGTCTTCAAAAATGTTCCGCCCGAGCGCTTTTGCAAGGTCGTCTTCGCTGGCATTGGAACCAAGTGCATCCTCATAGACGGCAACGCGCCCGTAAAAATTTCCCGCCATGGTCCGAATTTTCCGGCCAATTGACATGTCGCCGACACCAAGTTCGCGCAGCGAGTCGTCCATATTATCAAACATGACGTCAAACAGCTTCTGACCAACCTTCCTGGCCCCCGGCTCATCGCCCTTGAGCCGCCGCAGGATCAGATAGACATGCATTGCGACCTGCTCAAACCGGCCCTCAACAGTATCAGGCGTGCCAAAAACCTCGTAAAGCGCCGGCATTCGCGCCTGCTCAACGGCTGCCGCATAGAGCGCCTGCCCCGCCTCCAGCGCCGGGTCTTTTTTGAAAAATGACATTTTCACGCTATATTCCTCTCTGTGGCCGCTTCTGGAATTGCCGCCCGCCAGGATCGCTGGTATCGAAAGGGAAATATTCGCCCTACCCGGCGGGATCAAGCCCTGCCATTGTTGCGGTGCGTAACAGGATGAAAATATGACTAGAATAGTTCTTTTGTTAGTTTGCCTGGCCTCACTTCAGGCTTGTGTTTCGGTGCGCACCAGTCATGGCTATGTATTGGAACGCGATCAGACAAAACTTACTGCCGAGCCCGGCTTTGACACCAAAGAAAGCGTCTTGGCAAAGTTTGGCGAACCTTCGCTCATCGGCGCATTTGACCGGGACGCGTGGTACTATTTGCATTCCATCGATACCGCACGGGCCTTCTTCCGCCCAAAGACCAGATCGCGCGATGTTGTCGCGTTTTATTTTGACGGTGAAGGCGTCGTAGAAAATGTGCAGACGCTTGACCTTGCTGATGGCGAAAACATCAAACTCGTGTCACGTGCGACCCCAACCCGCGGCAAAGAATTGAACTTCTGGGAACAGCTCTTAGGCAATGTGGGCCAACTTCCCGCAGCTATTGGCCAGGAAGGGCAGAACCCGGGGCAATAAAGCGTTTTCTGTCACTGAAAACGCCGCATTTGACCGACACGATTAGCAGCTTCAACACGTGGCGGCTTCGCAACCGGTCATTTCCTGAAATGATCAAAGCCGGCGCTGGTTATCGCAATAGCGGTGCCCTGACCATCGGACAGGCTGACCCCTTCACCGCGTGAAAGCGAGCCCACTCGAACAACTTCTGTACGTGATGCTTTTGCAGCAACGCCAATTGATCGACGCATCGAAGGCGGCGCAGAAAAGAGAAGCTCGTAATCGTCACCAAACCCAGCCAGCGTAGCAATCGCAGCGTCAAATTCATCCTGCGCCAAAGCCCAATCCCGCGCGGCGCGCGACAGCGGAATTGCAGCAGCGTCCAGATTCGCACTCACACCTGACGCTCGCGCTAAATGCGCAGCATCGGCAATAACCCCGTCAGAGACGTCGATCGCTGCTGTCGCCAGCCCCGCCAGCGCAGCGCCCAGACTTAGACGCGGTTCCGGCAGGTGATAGCGCCCTGCCAGCGAGGCCTTGTCCACAGTCGTAAATTTCATCTCTTTTTTCAGCGCCGCAAGGCCAAGCCCTGCATCACCAACGGTTCCGGAAAGGTACAGATCGTCACCTGCCGCAGCGCCCGACCGCTTCGTCAGCCCCTGTCTCGAGGGAATTCCGAAAAACGTCGCTGAAAGCGTTAAGGGAGCGCCCTTGGCGATGTGCATGGTGGTATCACCGCCGTAAAGAGCAACACGATAGGTTTCCTGGTCTTCACGAAGCCCGCTCCCAAACAATTCGATTTGTTCGCGCTTAATATTTGTCGGCCAAACGCACCCCAGAAAATATCCGACGGGTTTTGCGCCCTTGGCGGCAAGGTCGGAGAGATTGACGCGGATCAATTTGCGCGCAACGAGATCAAGCGGATCTTTCGGTAAAAAATGAACACCGGCGACTATAATGTCCTTGGTGACCACGAAGGCGCTTTGATCAAGCAATGCCGCATCATCGGCAAGATTAAACGCCCCCGGAGCGCCAGCGCTTAGCGGTGCGAAAATATCGTGGATGGTTTTAAACTCGCTCATCGGCGCCTGTCGCCTTCAGACTTTCAATTCATCGTTACGCGCCTCATGCGCTGCTGCATCGAGAACGGCGTTAATAAATCCCGGTTCGTCGCCATCAAAAAACGCATTGGCAATATCGAGATATTCGTTAATCACGACTTTATAGGGAACGTCTGGACGGCGGATCATTTCATAAAGGCCCGCGCGCAATAGCGCGCGCGCAGTTGCATCAAGGCGCGCGAGCTTCCAACCCTGCGCAAGCTGGCGCTCAAGATAGGGATCAAGCCGGTTTTGGGTCTCTATGGCGCCGCGCAAGATATCGGCAAAGAATTTCGCGTCTGCATCATGCATTTGCGCGCCGTCAATATTGCCGCCGAGCCGATAGTCCTCGAATTCCCTGATCGTCGCGTCAACGCCCTGGCCCGAGGCTTCCATTTGATAGAGCGCCTGTACAGCGGCCAAACGCGCCGCAGATCGCGCAGGCGCGCCCTCGCCGCCCCGCCCGCCTTTGGCGGGCTCCATGCCCGGAGCGTCATTCACGCTCGCCGCCGTCCAGCCCACCAAGAAATTGTTCAAAGTCCTTCGCTTCACGAAAGTCCATATACACCGACGCGTAGCGAACATAAGCAACGGCATCGAGATGAGCGAGGCCCTCCATGACGAGCTCGCCAATCTTTTTGGATTCAATTTCGCTCTCGCCCGTCGCCTCAAGCCGGCGCACGATTCCAGACGCCATCTGCTCAACCCGTTCAGGTTCAACATTACGCTTGCGCATCGCGGTGTTAATCGATCGCATCATCTTGTCGCGATCAAATGGGGCCTTTTTACCGGTGCTTTTGATCACAATGAGCTCACGCAGCTGTACGCGCTCAAAAGTCGTAAACCGGCCGCCACATGCAGAACATTCCCGGCGGCGACGCACAGACGAATTGTCTTCAGCGGGACGCGAGTCCTTCACTTGAGTGTCTTCACCGCCACAGAAAGGACACCGCATGTCTTATCCCTCGTTCTTGCCCAAAATCATCAGGCGTAAATCGGAAACCGACTGGTTAGCGCCAATACCCGCTCCGCCACAGCTTTTTCAGCTGTTTCGTTCGAGGCGCCGCCGGCGGCAAGACCGTCAAGCACTTCAGCCATCATGGATCCGATCTCACGAAACTCTGCGACACCAAAACCGCGTGTCGTGCCAGCCGGAGAACCAATCCGAATACCGGAAGTCACCGTGAATTTTTCTGGATCGGAGGGAATGCCGTTTTTGTTGCACGTTATGCCGGCGCGCTCGAGGCTGTGTTCGGCAGCATTGCCCTTGACGCCTTTTGGACGCAAATCGATCAGCGCCAGATGCGTATCCGTTCCACCGGAAATCACCGCATAGCCACCCTCAACGAGGGCCGCCGCCATGGCCTGCGCATTGTCGATTACGGAACGGCCATAGGATTTGAATTCCGGCTGCAGCGCTTCACCAAATGCCACGGCTTTGGCGGCTACCGTATGCATCAGTGGACCGCCCTGAAGACCGGGAAACAGCGCCGAGCGGATTTTCTTGGCCAAATCTGGGTCATTCGTCACGACAAGTCCGCCGCGAGGGCCACGTAATGTCTTGTGGGTTGTCGACGTCGCGACATGAGCGTGGTCAAGCGGATTTGGATAATGCCCACTCGCAACGAGCCCGGCGAAATGCGCCATATCAACCATTAAAATGGCCCCGACACTATCAGCGACTTCGCGAAACTTTTTGAAATCAATAATACGCGAATAGGCGCTGCCGCCGGCGATGATAATTTTTGGACGATGCTCATCCGCAAGACGAGCAACCGCGTCATAATCAATCAGATGATCGTCGTCATGCACACCATAATGAACAGCGTTGAACCACTTGCCGGACTGATTGGCTTTACCCCCATGGGTTAAATGCCCACCCGATGCGAGGTCCATGCCCAGAAAAGTATCGCCGGGCTTCATTGTCGCCATAAACACCGACTGATTTGCCTGACTTCCGGAATGGGGCTGAACGATTGCTTCATCGCAATTGAAAAGTTTTTTGGCCCTCGTGATCGCGAGTTCTTCTACTTGGTCGACAAACTCACACCCACCATAATATCGGCGGCCTGGGTAGCCTTCGGCATATTTGTTCGTGAGCACGGATCCTTGCGCGTCCAGGACTGCGCGAGAAACGATATTTTCTGACGCAATAAGCTCAATTTGTTGCTGTTGCCGCCCGAACTCACGACCGATGCCAGCAAAAACATCCGGATCACGAGAAGCCAGACCCTCGCTAAAAAAACCTTGTGGACTAACGTAACCCGCGCTGGCGCTCATGAAGATTACTCCTGTTTGTGGCGCGACAGCGCGCCTATGGCCTAAATTCAAGTCAAAACGGCGATTCCCGGCCGACATATACGCGCCGCTGCGGCACGCGGCAATGCGGGTTCATAATATCAGGGTCTGGCAGAAATCTGGAGCTTTTGGTTGATGCGCCGTGTCGTCGCTCGAGGCGCAAGCGCCGGAGTCGAGATAGACGATCCGTCAATTTCCAGCCTTGCCCATCAGCAGTCAGCGCATTTGGTGGCGGCGGCAATTTAAGAAATTTGACATTAAGTCACAAAAAATCGATGCGTTGAGCGACGCGACCAACGTTTTTTCATGCCGCCCGTTGCAGCTTCAACACCGTCCAAACGTCGTCCAACGCATCCAACAGCGCCGCCATGTGATCATCTGTGTGCAGCGGTGTTGGTGTCAAACGCAGGCGCTCGGCGCCCTTTGGAACTGTGGGATAATTAATCGGCTGCACATAAACATTGTGTCGTTCAAGCAGATAATCGGTAACTTTTTTACAAAGCACAGGATCGCCCACTTTAATCGGCACGATATGGCTCACGGAATCCATGACAGGCAGCCCGGCTTCCCTCAGGATTTGTTTCAGGCGAGCGGCGCGTTCCTGATGACGTTCACGTAGATGATTTGATTGCTTCAGCGTTTCAACACTGGCAAGCGCGCCTGCGACCAGCACTGGTGAAAGCGCCGTTGTAAAAATAAAACCGGATGCGTAAGAGCGGATTGCATCAACGATTGCCGCGCTGGCGGCAATATACCCCCCCATAACGCCAATTGCTTTTCCAAGCGTACCTTCAATAATATCGATGCGATCACTTACCTCGTCGCGTTCGGCAACGCCGCCGCCCCGTGCGCCATAAAGGCCAACCGCATGCACTTCATCAAGATAGGTAAATGCGTGGTATTTTTCCGCCAGATCACAAATCTCTCTGAGCGGCGCTATATCGCCATCCATTGAGTAAACGGACTCAAAAGCGATGACTTTCGGCCGATCGAGCGGAATCTCCGACAGCATTTCTTCAAGATGCTCAAGGTCGTTGTGCCGCCAGATGCGTTTGATCGACCGCCCGCTGCGAATGCCTTCTATCATCGATGCGTGATTCAACTCATCCGAGATGATCACGCAGTCCGGAAGAATGCGCGCAATAGTCGACAGCGTCGCTTCGTTGGAAACATAACCGGACGTGAACAATAGCGCCGCTTCTTTGCCGTGAAGGTCGGCAAGCGCACGCTCCAACAAAACGTGGAAATGGGTTGTCCCGGCAATATTTCGAGTGCCGCCAGCGCCAGCGCCAACGCGACCAGCCGCATCCTGCATCGCCTTTACGACAGCCGGATGCTGGCCCATTCCAAGATAGTCATTGGAGCACCAAACGGTGATTTCCCGGGGCGCGTCATCGCCATAATAGATCGCAGACGGGAATTGCCCCCGAATGCGCTCGATATCGGTAAAAACGCGGTAGCGACCTTCGCGGCGGACGGCAGTTACGGCTGTCTCAAATGCATTATTGTAGTCAATCATCGGGCTCTTTGGGCACAATTCCTGCCCGCCATTTGCTTCATTCGAAAATAAGCAACAGCCCGATCAATGGCCAGCGTTTTTCGTCCAGCTTAAGCTGGACCGATGGCCGCATGAGACGAATATCATTCTACGCTCTGGAGTCGCCTCCAGGTAAGAATAATTCTCAAAAATAATTCTTGATATTAGAGGCGGAACCGAACCTGGTCCGCCCAAAAACGTTCCAGGCGCTGCAACGCTTTGTTGGTGTCTTCGATCAGTTGCTGGTTGACGCCGCCAACCTGCTCAACGGAGGCTAACTGACGTTGAAACAAGCTTTCGAGGCTAGCGCGAATGTCGAGGCCCTCCTGGGTCAGGGAAACGCGCTTCGATCGACGATCAGTGTTTGAACGCTCGTCGCGAATATAGCCTTTTTCGACCAGTTGCTTGAGATTGTAGGACACATTGGAACCAAGATAATGGCCACGAGAGCGCAATTCACCCGGCGTCAATTCTGCGTCGCCAATATTATATAGCAACAGCGCCTGAACCGAATTGATATCCGTCTGCCCCAACCGTTCCAGCTCATCCTTGATAACATCAAGAAGCTGACGATGAAGCCGTTCCACAAGATGGAGAAGCTGTAAATATCCGGATTCGAGCGCATCCGGATCTGTGCTGACGGCATTTTCCGCCTGTCCGATGACTTCTGTTTGCATTGCCCCGTTGACCGCCATGATTAAACTCACACTAATATCGATGGCCTCAATCTATACATACAGGTCTAAAAGCGCAGTTAAGCTCGAATGTTCAATTTGAAATCAAATTCTAAGAGGTGCAGTAATAGGGTCAGACACAGCGCCAAATATGATAACAGAATATGAACAAAACCCCTCAAGCCGGCTTTCCGGCATTAAGACTGAGACGACCTCGCCAATCTGGCTGGTCTCGCCGGTTGTTTGCTGAAACCAACATCTCACCCGATGATTTCATCTGGGCAATCGTACTGAAGGAGGGCAAAGGGCTGCGTGAGCCCATTGCAGCAATGCCGGGCGTATATCGGCTGTCGCCGGATGAGGCAGTCAAAGCCGCAAAGCAGGCTCGGGATCTGGGGATTCCAGCTTTGGCCCTCTTTCCGTATACGGACACCGAAAATCGCACCCCCAACGGCGAAGAGGCCCTAAACCCTGACAATCTAATGTGCCGAGCGGCGCGTGCGATTAAAGACGCCGCGCCAGAGGTCGGCTTGATGGCTGATGTCGCCCTCGACCCCTATACAGACCACGGACATGACGGGCTGTTGCGCAATAACGAAATCATCAATGACGAGACAGTCGATATTCTTGTACAGCAATCGATTGTCCAGGCGCGTGCAGGATTTGATATCATTGCGCCATCGGACATGATGGATGGTCGCGTTGGCGCGATCCGAGCGGGGCTCGACAGTGAAGGATTTCAAAACATCCAGATCATGGCCTATGCGGCAAAATATGCATCAGCCTTTTATGGGCCCTATCGCGAGGCAATCGGCTCATCGGGCGTCCTGAAGGGCGACAAGCGCACCTATCAGATGAACCCGGCGAATAGTGATGAAGCATTGCGCGAAGTGGCGCTCGACCTCGCTGAAGGCGCCGACAGCGTAATGGTCAAACCGGGTCTTCCATATCTCGATATTGTACGACAGGTGAAGGATGCGTTTGGGGCGCCGACATTCGTATTTCAGGTCTCCGGCGAATACGCCATGATCAAAGCCGCCTCAGAGAATGGCTGGCTCAATGGCGAAATGGCGATGCTGGAAAGTTTGACGGCGTTTAAGCGCGCCGGCGCCAATGGCGTGATCACCTATTTTGCAGCAGAGGCCGCAATGGCGCTAAACACATAAGTCGCTCGCGGCGGCTAAATTATTGCCGGACGCCATGACGATCTGTCAGCCGCCATATCCGCTCTGGGGTTTCAGGGATTTGCGCAGAAATCCATAGATCGGCAAAAAAGCGAAGGCGAGCATTGCTTTAATCGCGAAGTCACCCACCATCCAGTTGAGCCATGGCGCGCCCGTACCGAAATAAACCCCTGGAAAGTAGATCAAGACATAAACAATATAGCCGCTAAGCGCGGCGTAAAGCGGCGCTCGCCACCAGCTATCGCCACCGCGGGCCACATCATAAACATTTGCCGCGATATATTGCGCCGCCATGGCGCTGGCGACAAAGACAATCGTAAATCGCGTGCCCGGCATATCATCACCTTCCAGCGCGGGCGCCAAATAGGAAAGCTCCGCAAAAACAGCGATCGCCGCCAAGCCCCAGGAAGCGGTCACCGCACTTGACGCTTCATCGCCTCCATATTTACGGGCGAACAGAATAACCAAAAGCAATGCCGCGCTCACAAAGAGCCCCCCAGCAGAGAGCCAATTGGACGGGCGCGCAGCGAGGGTCTCCCCAAAGAGCACATCAAAAGTGCGCGTTGGAATATCTACGGTCAAAAACGAGGCGAGCAGGAGTGGCGTCAAAATCACCGCCAACAACGACAAACGGCTGAACGTGGTGGAGAGATCCACCGACTGACGAACAAAGCGCTGAAGCGCTGTTTCTTTAGAATGCCGTTTTTCGACCGCTGCCGAGGCTTCCATAATTTCCGTCCTCAAAGGCCGGAGAGCGCTTAAGGCCCTTTTAGGAAGCTTTGGCCAGTTTGCGCTTCACTTTCAAGGCATTCGTCGACAATTTGGCATCGTCGGCTTTGGCCAGAAAGGCGTCGAGACCGCCAATGTGGTCGACGGTGCGCAAAGTCGAGGCTGAAACCTTGAATTTGAAGCCCTGGCCAAGCCTGTCTGAATGCAAAGTCACATTGCACAAATTCGGTAAAAACCGCCTTTTTGTGCGATTTTTGGCATGGGAGACATTATTTCCGGTCATTGGACCGATGCCTGTCAATTCACAGCGGCGCGCCATGGGTTTAGCCTTAAAGTTAGGGGCGCGCCATCGAAGAGCACTCGCCCGTCATTAAATCCTGAAACGAAGCGGCGTCATTTACCGGACGCACCACAGGCCGTCAAGCCGAGTGACGGGACCCAGTAGCAGCGTCCGTTAACCCGCATTCCGGTGAGCCCTCAGTAAATAATAAGTAAGACTATCCCCGTAGTAAGGACAAGGGGAATTTAGCCGTGGGAACGCCCAATGAAGGCCACTCTAGCCCGCCTTTTCTGGCCGCCAGTCACTGACGGGGATTATCTGGACGCCGCGCGCAGGCGGTGTCTTCTGGTCATGTGCTTTGTGGCGGCGGCGGTGGGCTTTGCCTCCGGATTGCGTAATTTCGAGGCGTCCTACGCCGCCTACCCTATCCAGACATTAGTCGCAGTGCTGGCCCCCCTGGTTCTCCTCGCCTGCCCCATCATGCTTGCCTTTACTAATAACCTTCGCGCCGTTGCATTCTTTTTTCTCGGGTTTACTTTTTTAACCATGGTCGCTGTGCCGCTTATCGCCGGCGGCATGTATTCGCGCGCAACGTTATTCATGCTGCCATGGGCGATGATGGCGACCCTTTTTTTGGGATGGAAGGAAGGGATTGGTGCTGCAATCCTGGTTTTTGCCGCATACCTTCTCCTTCATCTCAACAGTCAGTCCATTTCTCAGGGCGTCCATGACATGTCTTCTGAAACGCTGTCATCATGGCTTTTCGTAGGCCTGAGCATGACCTTGCTGGTGCTAACAGGCAGCGCTGCGATTTTCCAAAGAGAGATGGAACGCGCCGCGATAAAACTCACCGAAGCGCGCGCCGAAGCCCAAACCGCTAATCGCGCCAAATCTGAGTTCCTCGCGAATATGAGCCACGAAATTCGCACGCCTATGAATGGCATTCTCGGGATGACAGAAATGCTCGAGAGCACGCAATTGACCGCACAGCAAAAGGTTTTTGCGGATACAATCTCGTCTTCCGGACAGTCGTTGCTCGCCGTCATCAATGATATTCTGGACCTGTCGAGGATCGAAACTGGAGATGAAAAACTCAAATCCAAACCATTCGATTTGCATATGCTGGCTGAGCAAGTTTACGCGTCGTTCGAGCCGCTCGCGCGCCAAAGAAACATCAACTTTAAACTTGCCCTTAATGAGACGCTGCCGGAGACCGTTCGCGGAGATGAAAGCGCGCTTCGTCAAATTCTCATCAATCTTTTAAATAACGCGCTGAAATTTACAGCTGCAGGCTCAGTAAGCGTCGAAATTTCCGGCAAGGTCAAAGATCGAGTCCTCGCCCTGACGATCGATGTTGAAGACACCGGGATCGGCATTCCAGATGATCGCGCCGACCACATATTCGATATGTTCGCCCAGGCGGAATCATCCACCACCAGACGCTATGACGGGACCGGCGCTGGCCTGGCGATTTCACGCTTACTGGCCCGCGCGATGGGCGGCGATATCAGTGTGCGCTCAGTCGAAGGGAAAGGTTCTACCTTTAGCTTTCAGGTGAAATTGCCGGTCATATCAAATGCAGAGCTGCCGGCACGCGATGTGGTGCATGAATTCGTGGCCTCGGATAGCGCGGCGCCAGAGGCGCCCCTGCGCCCTGCCGCGCCAACTGGCTCTAACCAAACACCAACAATGGGCATTCGGATTTTGGTGGCGGAAGATAATGAAGTGAACAGGCTTGTATTGAAACATTTGCTCAGCACGCAAAGTCACAACGTAACCTTCGCCGTCGATGGGCGGGAAGCATTCGAGGCGTTCAAGCGTGACAGTTTCGATGTTGTTCTGATGGATATTTCAATGCCGAACATGGATGGCTATGAGGCCACCAGGGCAATCAGAGCACATGAAACAGAACATCACTTAAATCACACGCCGATCATCTGCGTTACGGCCCATACTCTTGAAGAACATCGCGAAAAGAGTTTGGCGTCCGGCATGAACGACTATCTTCCAAAACCCGTAGGCAAAGAAAACCTATGGGCAAAGCTCAACGCGTGGACCAGCGCGGCGACTTTATCGGAAATCGCGTCGCCGGGATAACTGGCGCAACGCACCTGACGCAAGAATGCGCCAAACGAGCGGGACCATTCAGGTCTCATCACACCACCCCAACCAATGTGCCGGAAGTTTTCCGTCAATAGGAGGAATACCTATGTCTATCTATGATGAAATTGGCGGAGACGCCGCTGTGAATGCAGCAGTCGATATTTTTTACAAAAAAGTCCTTGCGGATCCGCTTTTGACGCCGTTTTTTGACAGCGTTGATATGAGCGGCCAAAGCCGCAAGCAAAAAGCTTTTTTCACCACTATATTCAAAGGCGACACCGCTGGCGCTGACACCTATATGCGCAACGCCCACAAATCGCTGGTGGAAGACAAAGGCCTGTCTGACGCGCATTTCGCCGCCGTCGCCGGACATCTGAATGCAACGCTTAACGAACTGGATGTCCCGGCCCATCTGACGGACCAGATCATGGGTGCGGCTGCAAGCCTTAAGGATGCAGTCCTCAATCGATCGCCGGCCGAAAAAATAGCCGTAAATCAGTAGAAACTGATCTGTCGTTACTTCACTCACGGGGTGTTGATTCAACCCTGCGCTTGAGAATCCGCGCCGTCGTCATATATTGCTAATTATGACGCGGCACCGGATGATCAAGCTCAGGCGTATTGCTGCTTGTTTCCGGCAAATCAAGGCCTTCTTTTCCTCGTGCCCTCCTCTTTTGCATTTAATGAATTCTCTCCAGCTGGCGGCGGACGTCTGACCGCTGTTTTGGGCCCCACCAATACCGGCAAAACTCATTATGCGCTGGAACGGATGCTGGCGCATCGCTCCGGAATGATTGGTTTGCCGCTGCGCCTCCTCGCCCGGGAAATCTATGATCGCGTCGTCAAGCTAAAAGGGCCGCGCGCCGTTGCACTTGTCACCGGTGAAGAGAAAATAATCCCGCCCTCGCCGCAATATTGGGTGGCGACGGTGGAAGCCATGCCGTTGGACTGCCAGGTCGATTTTCTCGCCATTGACGAAATACAACTCGCGGCCGATCGCGAACGTGGCCGTATTTTTACATCGCGTATCCTTCATGCGCGCGGGTCCTCGGAAACATTGTTGCTCGGCTCGGACACAATGCGGCCCGTGCTGCAACGCCTGTTTCGCGACATTCAATTTCTCACACGCGAACGCTTTTCAAAACTATCTTATGCCGGGCAAAAGAAAGTCACGCGCCTGCCACGCCGCACTGCAATTGTCGCCTTTTCGGCAGACATGGTCTACTCCATCGCCGAGTTAATCCGCAGGCAGCGAGGCGGCGCCGCCGTCATTCTCGGCGCTCTTTCCCCCCGCACCCGCAACGCACAGGCCGATCTCTATCATTCCGGAGATGTTGATTATCTGGTCGCCACCGACGCTATCGGCATGGGGCTTAATATGGATATCGACCACGTGGCCTTTGCAGGAAAGAGAAAATTCGATGGCAGGTCGACGCGTAACCTCACCGCCTCGGAAATGGCGCAGATCGCCGGTCGTGCTGGTCGGCATATTCGCGACGGGACGTTCGGCGTTACAGCCGATTGCTCACCCCTGGACGAGGACATGGTGCGATCAATCGAAGACCATCAATTCGATCCCGCCGTCGCCCTGCAATGGCGATCCGAACGAATAGACCTTTCTTCGATCCCCGCGCTTCTTCATTCCCTGAACCACCCAGTTCCGCGAGCCGAGTTCATCCGCTCCCAGCAAGAAGAAGACGAAGACGCGCTTCACCGGCTGCTCGCCCGTGAAGATATTCGAGACATCGCCAAAGGCGGCGCCGCATTGTCAACGCTGTGGGATATTTGTCAGATTCCAGATTTTCGCAGAATTACCCTGGATCAACATTCAAGATTGTTGGGCGAGCTGTATCTCATGCTGATGCACGAAGGCCGTGTCTCCGACGCTTGGCTGGCGCCCAAGATCGAACCCCTGGATCGGATTGACGGCGACATTGACGCCCTTTCCGCCCGCATTGCCCATGTCAGAACGTGGACCTATCTGTCTCATCGCGGCGCATGGCTCGAAAATGCTGCTTATTGGCAAGAGCGCGCTCGCGCGATAGAAGATAAGCTTTCGGACGCGCTGCACGAAAAACTCACACAACGCTTTGTCGATCGACGAACGTCGACACTAGTAAAGCGTCTAAAAGATGAAACACCCTTACTCGCTGGGGTTACCGACGACGGAGAAGTTATTGTGGAAGGCCAGTTTATCGGCCGCCTTTTGGGGTTTGAATTCATAGTCGACCCTCGCGCCAGCGGCGCCGAGGCGAAATCGTTGAGGGCTGCCGGCGAAAAAGCGCTTCGACCGGTCATGGCGGCGCGCGCCGCCGCACTTGCCAATGCCGGCCCAGACGAGCTGAAGCTCGCCGATGATGGCTCGATCATTTGGCGATCTGCGCAAGTAGCCCGTCTGGCGAAAGGCCCGGCAGCGCTGCGGCCGGATGTGGTAATTTCTGGACTTGCCGAAATCACGCCCAATATGCGCGGACGCGTTGAAGACCGGTTGAAAGAATTTGCTGCAGCAAGAATTGAGGGGCTACTTGGACCGCTCGTTTTGTTGCAAACAGCCGCAAACACAGAAGGCGACGATTCGCTCAAAGGACTTACCAAAGGCGTTGCCTATCGAGTCGTTGAAAACTTTGGCGCCACCTCTCGCACACAGTTTGGCGATGATTTAAAGCAAATCGCCCAGGAAGAGCGCGCGAAGCTGCGTAAAATCGGCTTACGCTTTGGCGAATATTCGCTGCACATGCCAGCGCTTTTAAAGCCAGCGCCAGCAAGCCTGCTCACGCTGTTGTGGACGCTGTGGGCGGACCGCAAACCGGGCGAAACCCAGCCGCCAAAAGCCGGGCTGGTTTCAGTCAAGATGACGGAAAAGCTGCCGCACGCTTTTTACTATGCCAGCGGGTACCGCCCTTCCGGCGAACGCGCCGTCCGTATCGATATGCTTGAACGCCTCGCCGGCCTCATCCGAACAGCGCGCAATGAAGCAAAAACCCGCGAAGGTTTTGAAACAACGTCGCAGATGATGTCCCTGGTCGGCTGTTCCGGCGAGGAGTTTGAAGCGATCCTGCGCTCGCTTGGCTTCCGCAAGCACATGGTAAAACGAAAAATCGAAACAGCGGAGACGGGATCGGATGCGCCGGCGTCGGGCGCTGCGACCAGCGAAACGGCGGCGCCATCCCAAACACCACAGGCAGAGAAAGTCGCGCCTGCTGCGCCTGCGGAAGCAACGCCAAATCCGGCTCCGGAAACCGTCGCCGAGGCGGTGGCCCCCGAACTGGAAGCCGACGAGCCCACAGCACAACAACCAAAAGATGGTGTTGATACATCGCCGAAGCCGGAGCCTTCACCAGCAGCGAGCGGCGAAGAGACTGCGACAGAAAAAACTGTGGCAGATGCAGCAAGCGAACCAACCGAGATAGAAGTTGCGCTGTGGCGGCCGGCGCCGCGCAAACCAGCATATACGCCGAAACGTGACGCCAAATCCTTTGGCAAAAAAGGCGACGGCGCCAAAGGCAAAAAGGCGCATGAGGGCGGTGCGAACAAGGGGCGCGGCGCCAAGAAGCAAGGCGCGGCGCGCCGTCACCCGCCGCGTGAAAAGAAAGCTGATCCGAACTCGCCATTTGCCGTGCTTGCCGGCCTGAAGGCGGAACTTACGAGTGCGAAAAAAGCTGCCAAATCAAAAGCCTCAGAGACCGCCGAATGACGGCTGACAATGCTGCGCCGGAAGTGCAGCGCATTGATCGCTGGCTGTGGCACGCCCGATTTTTCAAAACACGCACCCTTGCATCGAAATTTGTCAGCGACGGCAATGTTCGTGTGACGCGGGGGGATCTTACCACCCGCGCAGAAAAACCCAGTTTCGCAATTCGCACCAGCGACATTCTAATCTTTACCCAGAATGAATTCCTGCGAATTATCAAAATCTTGGACTGCGCATTGCGGCGTGGCCCTGCGAGCCAGGCCCGGCTCCTATATGAAGATCAATCGCCGCCGCCGCCGCCAAAACAAGAGCGCCCGCCCCCGACATTCGAGCGGGAAAAAGGCGCCGGCCGGCCGACCAAAAAAGACCGCCGTGCGATTGAAGCGATCAAGGCTGGTTAAAAAACCTGGACAGGCAAGGCCGGATACAACCAAGGAATGGCAGATGTTTGAAAAATTATTTGGAAAAAAAGACGCAAAACCCAAAGCGGCGGCAGAAGAAGAAACTGACCCGCTGCAACTTGCCGTCGCAGCGCTCCTCGTAGAGGCGGCTTGTGCCGATGAAAAATACGAGGACCGCGAGAAAACCATCATCGACAAGTCCCTGGCGGCAAAATTCGGTCTGCAGAATGAACAGGTCGCCGCGCTGCGTGCGAAAGGCGAAGCAGCGCAAGCTGGCGCCCTCGACATTCAAAGGTTCACTCGGATTGCCAAAGAAATGGAGCAAGCCGAAAAAATCGCGTTCATAGAACAGCTGTGGGAGATCGTGTTGTCGGATGGTGAGCGCGACCCGTTCGAGGACACCCTGATTCGGCGGATATGCGGGCTAATCTATGTGGATGACCGAGACAGCGGCGCCGCACGTGCCCGCATTGCAGCGAAACTGAGCCAAAATTGAGGAATTATGCCGTTCGCCACGCTTGCGTCCGGGCGACGAGCGGGTAAAGAAGACCAAATCGAGATTTGGCAAGGAGCAGCCGCAACATGACTTACGTGGTGACTGATGCATGCATCAAATGCAAATACACCGATTGTGTAGAGGTGTGCCCTGTCGATTGTTTCTACGAAGGCGAGAATATGCTCGTGATTCACCCGGACGAATGCATCGATTGCGGCGTCTGCGAGCCCGAATGCCCGGCGGAAGCTATCATTCCTGACACCGAGCCTGAGGCAGACAAATGGGTAGAGTTGAATACCAAATATGCCGCCGCGTGGCCCAATATTACCGTGAAACTCGATCCGTTGCCTGATGCTGACAAATTTGCGGAAGAAAAAACCGGCAAGCTGGAGAAGTATTTCAGCGAAAAGCCTGGTGAAGGCTCCTGACCGGCTGCCGAATTACGAAACTCGTATTGATTCGCAGCTGGCCCAACACCAATCCAGGCGTTAGCGCCGCCGCCAGAAATTATTGAATCTAGTGGGTTTTCTGGAGCTATATTTCAGCCTCCATTCACCAGTCTTGTTGTATGGAATTTCAAAATTTTCGACGCGATAGCACCGCCCTGCAGGAATGGCGTGGCGTAGATTGAAATTTTGTGCTAATATAGAAGGTGAAATTCGGATGAGCCGAGGCTTACACCACTTGACCCGGCTATTTAAGGAAAACAATCAAGCTATTGAAATAAAAGCGTTATTCCGTCATGATGGCTGATGCCGCCTGGTGAGCTTCGAACCTTTTAGGGAACGCCGCTGCCTCCGGCGTGCCAGATGCCAGTGCAAATAATGATATCAACCATCGGCATGTGACGGCCTCGCCATCATTCAAGCTTTACAAAAGTCCCGGCCCCTGACCGGCGCGAAAGAGAGACAAGACGATTATGGCGACGAAAAAAGCTGCCAAGGCGAAAGCAAAAAAAACGCCTGCGAAGAAGAAAGTCTCCGCAAAAAAAGCAACACCGGCGCGAAAAACCGTGTCCAAAAAAGCATCGGCAAAAAAGTCGGTCGCCAAGAAACCTGCTGCAAAAAAGAAAGTAGCCGCGAAAAAGGCAACGCCGGCCAAAAAGGCAAAAACTACAGCGAAAAAGGCCGTGACCAAAAAACCTGCAGTAGCGAAAAAAGCCGCGACAAAGAAGGCGGCCCCGGCCAAGAAAAAGGCGACGGTGAAATCAGCCCCTGCAAAGAAAACGGCCACAAAGAAGGCGACGGCAAAGAAGGCGGCGCCTGCAAAGAAATCAGCCGCAAAGAAAGCAGCGCCGAAAAAGACCGCAACTAAAAAGGCCGCGCCGCCCAAGAAGGCATCAAAATCAGCCAAAAAAGTGGTCGAGCCGCCAAAGCCGCGGCCAAAGCCTACCAATGTCGGCCAGGCGCCGCGCAGGACGACTGTCGCTGCGTCGATCCCCGTACCGACAGCAATTCCGCTGAAAGAAACGCCGCAGGCCGATGCTAAGGCATCACAGGATGCGAAAGCTTCGAGCAGCGCCAAGCAGGACTACAGGGTCAATGACCAGATCGTCTATCCAGCGCACGGTGTTGGCAAAATAGTCGCGCTCGAAAAGCAACAAGTCGCAGGCATTCCGATCGAACTTTTTGTCATCGACTTCTATCAGGAAAAAATGAAGCTCCGCGTCCCAACCGGCAAAGCAAAAGCTGCCGGCATGCGCGCGCTCTCCGATGACAAAACGATAAAAGATGCAATTAATACGCTGAAAGGCCGCGCGCGGATCAAGCGAACAATGTGGAGCCGCCGAGCACAAGAATATGACGCCAAGATCAACTCCGGGAACATTAAGCTGGTAGCCGAAGTTGTCCGCGACCTTTTCCGCGGCGAAGATCAGCCGGAACAAAGCTATTCAGAACGACAATTATTTGAAGCAGCACTTGATCGCATGGCCCGTGAAGTCGCGGCGGTAAAAAAAGTGGACCTAGGCAAAGCTATTGAAGAGCTTGAAGGAACGCTAAAGAAAAAAGCAGCAGCTGCTGCTGCAACTGCAGCAGCAACGGCCGCTGCTGCTGCAACCGCTGCTGCGACGACTTGATCGCAAATCACGCGCGCCCAAATCGCTGCCTCAATGCGCCGTCATTTCCAGCTGTTTGATATGATGGAGGTCAATTGAAGGACCGTTTATATCGTGGACAAAGCCGCGAACGCGAATACGTGCGCCCTTCAAGCCGGCAAGATCAAAGCCTTTGCCCGCCCACTTGCGATAGACAGCGCCTCGGGCCCCAGCTGTGAAATCACTGAGATAGTCGTCTCCAAAATTAAGATAATACCGGCTTCGGGCCTTCTCGGCGCCAATGACCATACCCTCAACCAGTTGAAATGCACCAATGGACCAGTTTGCGAATTCCGCGTCAGCCACACGATAATCGCGCAGCGCCCATAATCCCAATTTGTTGTTGCGGGCGATTTGCTCGAGCGCCAGGAGCCGCGTGATGAGTTCGAGGTCCGTTGTTTGCGGATCGACCCGAGCAGCACCTGCCGCAACAAGCGCTTCTTGAAGTGTCAGTTCTTCGCCGCGGCGCTTTGCGTATACAACGCGCCCGCCCCAACGGGTTGGCGGCCCGGCATTCTTACAATCAATTACTGCACCTTTTATCAGCGTGTCGAGAGCTGATTTAGAGGCCAGAAAATACGCTGCGGCGTCTTTGCCAAGTTTATAAGCCGCTGGCGCAATAATATCGGCAAGCAGATATTCCTGATCGCCGGCATAAAACCGAGCGCCCGAAAATGCCTGCGCATTTTTGACTTCTTCGGCAGCGACACGTGCGCCAACCATACTCGCAGCGGCGCTGGCAAAAAGAAATGCGCGCCGCCTCATCCCGCGATAACACGAACTTTTGAACGCGCGGCGCGTCCATCTCCGTCTACAACAGTAACATCGTAAAAGCCCGCACGCGCCGGGTTCCAGACCACGCGACCGCTTAGCGGCTCGCGATGCAGAGGCTTGCCATCCACATACCAGCGATACTCGGCAGCGCCGCCGCGCGCCGCCAGCGCATAACCGCGATTATCGCGCCCGAGGAATACTTCAACGCCATTGCGCGGAAAAATGATTTGCGGTGGTGTTGTTCTGGATGGTTCACCCAATTGCGCCAGCAAGACACCGGGATCGGATTTGTCTTCTGGTTCGACGCCGTCACTGCGCGCTTTTCCTTCGCGCGCCAGCATATCAAATACATCGAACAGCAATGGCGCGGCCGCCTTACGCCCCGTCTCACCGGGCCTCGGCGCGCCATCAGCGCGCCCAACCCACGCAACGACCGTGTATCCGCCGCCATGGCCCGCTGACCAGGCGTCACGAAAGCCATAGGACGTGCCGGTTTTAAACGCGACGCGCGTGGCTTGCCGGGAAAGCGCCGCCGGCACGCGCCCCTCAAGCGCTGGCGCGCCGGCAAGAATGGCGCTGATCCTCGTTGCCGTTTCGTTTGAAAAGAGCTGGTATGATTTGCTGGCGGCATTTTCCTGCTCTGCCGTCCAGGCCAAAGGCTTTACCTTGCCGCCATCGCCCAGAGCGGCATAGAGCGTCGCGATATCCTGTGCAGTAACGCCTGCACCGCCGAGCGCCAGCGCCAGGCCCGGTTTTGTGTCGGCGCGAACCGGTGTTTTTAGAGCAATTCCCGCCGCGCGCATTAATGCGGAAAACCGCGCCGCCCCGATACCGTCAAGGACGCGCACCGCTGGAAGGTTGAGCGAATGTTGCAAAGCTTCACGCACACGCACTTCGCCGCGGAATGTCCGGTCAAAGTTTTCCGGCGTATAGCCGCCAAAGGAACGCGGCATATCTTCAATGACCGTCGCGGGTCCCGCCAGCCCGTCTTCAAAGGCGAGTGCGTAAATGAATGGTTTCAGTGTCGATCCCGGTGATCGGGTTGCGGCTGTCAAATCGATCCAGCCGCCTTTGGCGCCAAGGCCAGATGAGCCAACAGCCGCCCGCACTGCGCGCGTCTCGGTTTCGACGATCAACAGCGACGCCGTCGCGTCATCTTCAAAACGGTTTGCGTAAGCTGCAACGATGCCTTCTGCGCGAGCCTGGAGACCGGCGTCAATCGTTGTTTCTATGGTGTCAGCCGGACGCGTTTTCGCCAAGCGCTGCGCCGCATGATAAGCGTGGCGTGAAAATGCATGTCGGCGATCGGGAAGTCGCGCTTCTTTTGCTTCCGCTGTTTGTTTTGCAGTCAGGGCGCCAGCCGTGACCAGCTTTTCAAGAACGTCAGCGCGCGCGGACCGTGCGTTTTCGGATTTCAAATCCGGGCGACGGGTTTCTGGCGCCTGAGGCAACGCAATAAGGAGCGCTTGTTCCGCATCGGTAAGGTGACCCGGTTCCTTATCGAAATAAATCAGACTGGCGGCCCGTACTCCCTCAATGTTGCCGCCATAGGGCGCCAAGGTCAGGTAAAGTTCCAGAATTTCCCGTTTCGTAAGCCGCCGTTCGATTTGCAGCGCCCGGATCATTTCAATAATTTTAGCGCCCATCGTTCGCGGACGAGGTTCCAGAAGGCGCGCCGTCTGCATCGTTATTGTCGATGCGCCCGAAACAACGCGGCCAGCTTTTGCCGAAGACAGGCTTGCACGCATCAACGCCAAAGGGTCAACGCCCCAATGGGACCAGAACCTTTTGTCTTCGACGAGCACCAGGCGCTCTACAAAGGTTGGGTCGATCTCTTCAAGATCAGCCCCGAAGCGCCAACGCCCCTCGTCATTTGCGAAAGCATGCAGCCACTGACCATTGCGGTCCGTCATCACAGGTGAGATTTCCCCCGCACGATCAAGAGGTGGCGCAAAAAACAGGTCCATCGCAGCGATCACGAAGATCGCTGCGACGACACTGGAAAGCCGCCAATGATTTATGGCTAACCGTGTGATCACTGCGCCGGTGCGATCGACACGCGCCCTACTCTGGTGCGCGAGAACACACCGGGCCGGTACATATCTTCCATAGCCGCGCCTGGCATAGTGAAAGAGCCGGGCGTCACCGCACGCACAATATAGGCAAGAGTGAAGCGACTACGGCCACGAACATCGACCGCGGCGACAAAGCGATCATCCCGCGCCTCGGCGACGCGCGGATAGGTCAGCTCTCCGACCCATTGATAAGGGCCACTCCGCCCTCGCCCGCCGCCATCCTCCGGTTTCAAAATTGCTTCAATTTCAAAACCTGCCGGCAGAAGATCCGCGATGATCGACGGGTGCAGGCGGTCGTCCAGCGCAACACCGCTAAGCACGACAACCAGCCGATCATTTTGACGAACGGCCGAAAGATCGGCAGGCCGACCGTCCCGCGTCACGATGCGTTTGGTCAGGTTAAGCCCCTGATCAACCGCTACAGGCGCAGTGATGGGTGATCCTGAAACCGTCAGAGAGCGGAATACCTGACCATCGCTGTCATTGCGATAGGTGACCTCGCCGTCAATCTCCGTTGCATCTGGTGAAAAGGATGGCGCAGGCGGAAGCCCCGCCTGCTCTTCACCATTGACGGATAACGTCATCGGGCCGGCATTTCGAATGAGGGCTTGCGAAGCAAGCAAAACAAAAGCTTTTTCCTGTGTATGCATGCGGTTCGGATCTTTCATCGCAGAAATGAACCGATCGGTCAGCGCCTCAACTTTAGCGCCCTGCCCCGCCTCAGCGGCGAGTGCCAAAACGCCGGCCGCATCTCGCAGCGGCGTCTGGTAATAGTCACCGCGATTGTTCCAGCCAATCGAGGCAGCGGCTTGTTCGAAAGCGCTGTTTGCACGGGCGCGATCGCCCATCATCGCAAGCGCGGCGCCAATATGCGCTTTCGCCAGCGGGCTTGCTGTTTTTTCCAAAAGCGCATCATGAAAATATCGCAAATCCGAAAGATCCGCCCGTCCCGCGCGCGCCAACACATAAAGTGCATAAGCGGCTGAACGGCGACGCAAATAGTCTCGCGTATCGTTGTTTCGCGGCCCATCATAAACGTCGGTTTGATAGCTCGCGAGATACCATCGGTCGACCCGAGCGATATCCGCGAGTGAACTATAAGCGCGGTCAAGCGCCTCCTGAGGCACGGCATAGCCTTCATTGCGCGCCCGATACAGGAAATCAGCGACATAGGCGCCGAGCCATGGAGAACCCCAGCGATCACCGACACGCCAGAGACCAAAGGCGCCATCTGCACCCTGACGATTAAGCAATTGATTCACGGCTTTCTGCACGCGCGGACGGACCGCGCGTTCAGGTCCGCGGCCAACCTCACCACCGAGCACATCTACAAAGAGGAGCGGCATTGCAGAACTCGTCAATTGCTCCGAGCAGCCGTAAGGATAGCGGTAAAGCGCATCGAGCAACGGCCCGGGTTCAACGCCGCGCAAACGGGAGAAAGAAACAGTCACCTCAGCCGATCCCGGTACGAAAGGCGTCGTCACCGCATCATTGAGGACAAAACTCTCACCCGGCTCAAGCGCCGCCGTTCGAACCTCGGTGACCGGAAAATAAGGCGTTCGCGATTGAATTGGATAAGATCGCGCAACGGAAAAGCCGCCCGGCCCCTCAACACCAAGCGTGACGGCGCCGATACCAATAGCGCCGGTTTCGATCGGAAAGGTTCGAGTCGCCTTTTCACCTTGTGCAAGCGTGAACGTCTCGACCGCGCCGATCTCTGCAGGCCCTTCGCCGGCAAGCGTAACGACATAATCACCCGCATCACCGTCAACATTGTCAATGAGCAACGTCGCCGTCGCGTCATCCCCGGGCGCCAGAAAACGCGGCAGCGCCAGTTCCGCCGGCACGCGATCGCGCACCGTCATCGCTTCGGCATCAGACCCAAGCTTATCATCGGACCAGGCGACCGCCATAAGGCGCAGCTCGCCATTAAAGTCCGGAACCTCAATAGGCGCGATGACATTGCCGTCATCGCCCACTGTTAGTACGCCGGAAAAAAGAGCAACCGATTTGGTTGGCACAACCGTCAGGCCTTCTCCGCCAAGCTGATCGCCGCCGAAGCGCGCGGCTGCGCCAAGATTGGCATGCAAGATGCGCCCATAATCATCGCGAATACCGACGCCGAGACGTTTTTTGCCATAATAATAATCAACCGGGTCGGGTGAATTAAATTTTGTCAGGCGCAAGATCCCCTCATCGACCGCCGCGATTGTCATCATCACGGGTGATCCCGCTGCTGCACCGCCAACGGTAATTGGCAAATCGAGTTTCTGCCGTGGGCGGAATACTTCAGGATCGTTAATCGCCACATCGAGCTTGCGCGCGGACATGTCGAACGGCACATAAGTGACCGCCATGGCGCGGCGCGGCACTGGTTGGTCGCCGGGATCGCGCGGGGTCACGACGGTGGCAAGAACATAAAATCCGGCGCCCCAGGCCGGATCAGTATCGATAATGATTTCGCGGCCCTTGTCGCTAACCTTTACCCGCTGCACCAGATGCACGCGGTCCGTGGCGATCGCCACAATCGCTTCACCTTCATAAGGCGGATTGAGGAAGAGCCGTGCACGCGCGCCCGGCGTTACCTTATCGGTTTGCAGGGTCATGGCCGCCTGATCGGGCGTGTCGGCGCCGGCGGCATAGGATCGCCAGCCAACATAAAAACGAATGTCAGTTTTTGCCTTGCGGCCTGCCTGGGTCGCTGTCAGACGATAGGTTCCCGTATCGAGCCGCTGGCCCACAAGGCTGGCCAGTTTCTCGCGGCCAGTATTGCCACGGCCTTCCGCCACAAGAACATCGCGGAATGAACGTCGCCAGCGCCATTGGCCGTTGTCGCGATACCAGTCGAACCAGTAATCTTCTTCAACAAGCTTCCATTCAAGTTCACCATCGGTGACATTTCCCTGCCAGTCGAGCAACACGGCTTCGACTTCGACATTGTCATCTCGTCCGAACCCGTTCTTGTCGCCCGCAAGTTTAAGGCCCACATAGTGATCGTCGGGACGCACCGGAATACGCGCACTTTCCCGCACCACGCGCCCGCCTGGTTCAACGACACCAACAACAAGGTCCGCACGCATCGGTGCGCCATAGCCTTTCGGCGCTTCATCAACCTTGAGCGCGACCGTCGCCTTTCCTTCGGCATCAGTCGTTGATTTTGGCAGTGTCAGGAAACGCTCGTCAAAGCGCCCATTGACCGGTCCAAAACGAAATTTTGAAAAGTCCGGAAACGGATTGGGGTCAAGGCGCAGGCGCGCCTCGGCTTCTACTGCGAGCCCGCTCGCCGGCGCCCCGTAAAGATAGCGGCTTGAGATTGTTATATCGCGCGCTTCGCCGGGCCTGATTGGCGTTTTCTCATCGGCTTCAATCGCCACTTCAAGACGCTGCGGCACGAAGTCCTCAACGGAAAAACTTTGCGACCCAACAACACCGTCATAACCGTCAGCGGTGATGTCGATGCGCCAGACGCCGCGCGGCGCCGACGCAGGAATGTCATAGGCAAAGGAAAATCCGCCGATCTCAAGTGATTCCAGGCGTCGCTTTTCCGCTTCGGTGACGTTTGGCCGGCGGATTGTCACGGTCAGCGGCCGGTCATCGACAGCAAGGCCGGCATCATCGCGCAGCAAGCCGGAAATATAAGCGGTTTCGCCGGGCCGATAAATGCCGCGGTCAAGATAGACAAAGCCGTCCAGTGTTGACGGCGCCGCGCGGCCGGCGACATTGCGGTCGGAAAGATCCAAAGGCGCACGGTGCAAATCAAGCGCTGCAAAATCATCTTGCGGTCCGTTCGCCATGATCATGCGCGGGGTCAGCGGCGCAGCCCCGTTCACAGCAGAACCGTCAAAACGCGCGCGTCCATCGGCATTGGTGATCGCGGTCGCCAAAATCTCGTTGTTGACGGCGATCATCGAAAGCTCAACACCGGCAACCGGGCGCGCCGAAGCAATCGAGCGCACAAAGACGTCAATCCCGTCGGCGCCGGTATAGGTCGTCAACGCCATATCCGTGAACATGATCCAGCGCCAGGCTTGCGCCATACGGTTTTTATTGGCGCCGGGCGATGCGTCGCGCAGACGGACAAAATAGGCCCCGGGTTCTAACGCCTCAAGCGCCGCACCAAGCGCGAATACGGTCGTTGTCGTCTCGTTGCGTTCGCCTGGGGTTTCGATCTCCCCCTTCCAGATTTCAACGCCGACATCTTCGCCGTTTTCGTCTCCCCAGACATAGAAATATTCATTCTCCCCTGAGGTCTGGCCCGCTTCGATCTGTTTTCGCGCAAGCGACCGATCAGAAACGCGGTATACGGATATTGCAACCTTCTCGACATTGACGGTTTCGATACCAAGCCCGTCCGCTTCGAGACGCGGCAGAATTACGCCGTCGCCGGCAAAACCCGCATAGGAAGGCTTGTCGCCGAACGCGATGACAACTTCCTCGGCGCGTTCCAGGCGGTCGCCTTTCTTGCTGGGCAGTCCCGCACGCAACCTTGCGCGATAATCCTTGTCGAATGTGAGCCCGGAAAGACAAAGGGAAGAACCATCGACGTCGACGGCAGCGCCCGTATCCGGCGTCAACCGGACAAAATCCGCGTAATTGACGTCGCCGCTGTCATCGAGCGCCTGGCTGAACTGAAAACAGGCTTTAGGCAGATCAGCGCCCGTATCAAGAATCACACGGGTGTAAGCAAATCCTTTGACCGGTTCATCTTCGGGGCGTTCCGCATCATCTGCGCGGCGCTCCTGAAAGGGGCGGCGCGACTGGCCGGCGTCCCTCGGATCGGCGCCGACGATTTGCTGGCTGTTGGGCGCGCCGCGTGAGCCGGAGTCCGGCGCGATCGCTCGCCCCATGAGCAACCCACCCGCAAAGGCTGCCAAAATACTCGCCGCGATGATCGCCGCTTCCTTGCGCACCATATAATCCTCCCACACCAGACGCCCCGCTGCGCTGGATATTTGCCGCCAATTATGGCGGTTACTCAGCGGAAGGAAAACGATTCGGCGTCGATTTCATGAATTTAACGCGGCGATAGGTGAAACGAGTTTGGTGCAGCGCAAAAAGCAGCGCTGGTCAGCCCAAGCTCTGGGGAATTATTGCTTCAGCCGCACGCCGGGGCCGCCGCCATTGGAGGCGATGAACTCGACACCGGCAGCTTCCAGCGCAGATTGAATTGCGGCCAGATTGCTGGGGTGCGGCACATGGGCGCCGCGTTCGAAATTGGCGATCGTTTCCCGTGCGGTGCCAGCAGATTCGGCAAGCGTAGGCTGCGACCAATTCAGCAACGCGCGGGCGGCGCGGCATTGTTCTGGAGTTATGCTCATTGGGCCTCGATACAACAAACTGTTTGACGACCCAAAGCCGCACTGTTATCTATGTCAAAGTTTAACGAAACGTGAAACTCTGACATAGATAAGCGGCGCGAGAGGGCGCGGAAACACCCGTCCCGCGCCTGACCGCAACCCGACTTAAAAGGAGTCAGGCCATGGCTGCCCAATCCCTTAGCATAAGTGTTTCCCGCCGTTCCATGCTCGCCCGCGGTATCGCCGCCTCAACATTCGCGCTGCCGCCGCCCCTCGCCCCTGCCGCGCCGGATCTCCTGCGCCTTGTCAGCAATCCGGACACTGAACTGCACCGGCGCCTCGCATTGGCGAACCGCTGCTGGACTGCGTTTGTCAGATCGCGCAAAGAGGCCGACCGGCTGTGCCGGGCGACCTATCATCATCCGGAATTTGCGCGGCCGCCGGGTTTCGACGCCGGCCGCGCCGGATTTGCCGCCCTCGCCAAACGCACCGGGTACTATGCCGCCGCCGCGCGCTGCACCCGGCTGCATGATCGCTATATAGTTGCCGCGCAGACCGCTTTTGATTTTCCGGCGCGGGGATTGCGGAGTGTCGTCGCCAAACTGCGCTTTGGCGCATGCGTCGCCCGCGACGGCATGGTCGGCTCTTTCGCCGACAATGAGTTCGAGTGGCTCGACCGCGCCATTGATGAATTTATGCAAATCGCGGACACTCTTTGCCGCGCTAGCGCGGCGGCGTTTTCATCAATTTAACACCGCCATCGACGAAACGGTTTTGACACTGCGCGAAATTCGCTAGAGTCGGTTTTGCTGTCCCCGTAGCTCAGTAGGATAGAGCACCAGATTCCTAATCTGGGGGTCACAGGTTCGAATCCTGTCGGGGACGCCACCTTCCAAACGCTTGAAGCCTCAGTGTGATTTCTATTACCAATGAATCGAGAAAGTACGCGGAACCCGAGTGGTGGTTGTTGGCCCGAAATAGACGGTCGTGACCCAAGACGTGGTAGACCATTCTTATGTGTATTTTTGACATTGGCTGGGGCTAAACACGCCTCGTCTACGCTGATTTATTCTAAGCCAGTTACCGCCAGGTCTTCGGATGGGAACAGCGTAAATTCCGACTCCGCACCATTGAGGCGTGTCTGACGAAGCGGCTGATATTCAGGATCATTGAAGAACGCAAGCGCGGCGTCGCGAGAAGGGAATTCTATCAGTATCACATTTGTCGGTAGGGGCGTTTCACCTTCAATCTTCTCCATCTTTATCGAACGGCTTAGAACACACCCGCCATGCCGTTCAATGAATGCATTGACTTCGACAATATAGGTTTGGACCCAATCCTGATGCTTCAGCGTGATCTCGCCATGTGCGTAGTATTTCATCATCAATCCCTCATTCCGGAATTCCGCCTTCTGACTTAGTGAGGGATCACGAGACCGGCCACCCGATTCTTGTGATTCGCTAAGAGCCGGCCTTCCGAACGAAATTGAGATTTTTCTCACCCCGAAACGACCTCTCCTCGGTCCACAGAGATTACCTGCCTTTGGTGATGAACTCCCAGAAAGATAGGTTGGCAGTCAGAGCATTTTTGACCCTTTCAGCCGTTCAACATGCAGCAATTGAACGGCTGATTTTGGACGTAAACGGATTAAACACTTCGCTCACCATTGTTCCGTTACAATCCAGAGCCAAAACATTACCAGGGCGAAGTCTGGTCTCAAAAGCGCCACGAGCGGTCATTCAGCAACTGTTATTTGGGCGTTACAGTGCAACTGGTTCTGACGAATGTGTGCCCGCTCAGTGTAGTGCGCCCAGCCGTGAGATTTCGATTAATTGCCCGACAGAATGAAATCACGGGGCCCGTGTTGATGAATTAGAATGAGACAATCTTCAGGTCCCTCACAGCGATCACCGTGGTCTTCCTTTCCAGATTGAAAAGTGTAACTGCCCGGCGTCAATGATCTGTCGTCGTTTTCACCAAATGTGTGAACCCAGTTTCCTTGAATAGTCACGCCGTGATAGTCTGACGTATGGCTGTGGTCTGGAGCCGCATGTCCGGCCTCAATTTTCACAATCATTCCATAGTCATCTTGTGTCCAATCGCCCCACGCCAGGGCAAAATGTAAACCCGGGCCCCCTTCTTCCCAGACCAGATCATCCACAGAACGACTCAAATGTTCGTTCGCCATGGCAGTATTTGCAATCATAAAACCAGATATGGCCGCCATAATGGCGAACCAGATATTTTTCGAAGTGAAAGTCACGATTTTCTCCTGAATTGGTTTTGGCGGCTGGTTATCCAACCGGGCGGCTTGCCAGATCGCCATATGATCTATTCCTGTATTGATAAAAAGAGTTGGTTTGGCACAAGATTTATGTGAAAAATGCACAAATGACCGAACTTTCGAATTTGCAGCTATTTGCGCGTGTGGCCCAGGAAGGAAGCTTTTCTGCGGCTGCGCGTTTCCTGGGCGTCACGCCTTCTTCGGTTTCCCGGCAAGTGTCCCAATTAGAAACCGAACTTGGCGCACGGCTGTTTCACCGAACAACGCGCAAGCAGAGTCTCACTGAGGCGGGCGAGATTTATTTTCGACATGCTCGTCGTATCGTTGAGGACCTTGAAGAGGCACGGTTGGCCGTGAGTAGGCTTGCTGAAACGCCGCAAGGCAGTCTGCATTTAACAATCGAACCAGACTTTGCACTTGCGTATATCGCGCCGATCCTGCCGGGTTTCGTGGAACGCTATCCCGAGATTCAGCTGCGTCTTTCCATGAGTGCGAGCAACATGGATCTTGTTGATAGTGGAATTGATCTGGCAATTCGCTTTGGCCATCTCGACGACTCCAGCCTATTCGCTCGGAGAATCGCTCTGAGTCGCTCGCTGATTTGCGCCAGCCCTGCATATCTAGCAAAGTACGGAACGCCCGTGCACCCCAAAGACCTTGAGACGCACAATTGCCTTTCATTCCGAACAAACCCGGGGAAAAACTATTGGAGTTTTGAACTGCCACAAGGCCCGCTCGACGTACCCATATCTGGCGGCATCAACGCAAACAGTCTTTTTTTCTTGCGTGACAGCGCGCTGGCTGGGTTAGGAATTATCATGATACCCACCTGGATGGTTCGCAATGAATTAGAAAACGGACATCTCGTTCCCCTACTCAAGGGCATTGCCTTGGCACCTCCCAGCACACCAATCAACGCCGTATTTGCACACAACCGACACTTGGCACCAAAGGTTCGTGCATTTGTCGATTTTCTCGTGGAACGGATGAAAACACTTGAGTGATAGCGGGCCGCACCTAAAATCGTGGTTTGAGCGTGCTGAAAACTCACCGTAGAAGCTACTCGATGGCAACCAGCTGAACGACGCCTTCTGGCGAAAACCTGCCATTGACATGCTCCCCACAAACATCGGACTTTCCCACAAAACAGTCAGGGGAAGATCGTTATGAAATTTATCGCATCCGTAGCGGCGCTGACCGCCGCCCTTACTGCGCTTCCAGCGCAGGCTGAGACTACCTATCTCACCGCAGCGCGGATGATTGATCCAGTTTCTCAGTCGGTAATTGAGAACCCCGCATTGCTGATCGAAGACGGCAAGATCGTTGCCGCGGCAACGACAGCCGTGCTGACGGTGCCGGCAGATACGCCAACGATTGATCTTGGTGATCGGACAATCATGCCTGGCTTCATTGACATGCACACGCACCTGACCGGCTCGGCGACGAAAGGTCGTGGCTGGGAAGGTGTCGGTTT
>JAJFGB010000008.1 GCA_021776335.1 Hyphococcus sp. | reverse complement strand
CTGAGTCGCTCGCACCTCTGGATGTGGGTAGCCCACTAAAAAACCTTACCACAACCTGAGGTGCGAGCCCGCTGGGCGAGCCTCGAAGGATGCACACAAGCGCACCCCCAGGATGAAGGTTTCAGTCGAAGCGGCGGGCGGCGCGATGGGCGCCCGCCGGGCTCACCTTTTCAGCATCGCCCGCCAATCGCGAAACGGCCCGGATATGTTTTGCCACAATGAGCGATAGTCGGCCTGCGTTTCAGGGCCGATGCCCCAGGGCGTATATTCGTCCTTTTCGGGAATATAGAGCGTGCCGAACAGGCGGTCCCAAAGGCTCGTGATCACGGCAAAATTTTTGTCCCAATGCGGTGCAAGATAACTGTGATGAACGTGATGCATGGCCGGGCTTTGCAGCCATCTGGATAGCCAGACCGGGTAATGAAGCTGCACATGGTAATGCCGAAGCGACCCGGTGAACCCGAACAACAACAGGAAAAAACTGATATTCAAAAGCGTTGCTTCGGTAATGTTTCCCGCGAACAGAAAAGCAAATATCCCGGCTGCGAGCCCGAGGGAAAGCGATTGTCCTGCGATCCAGACAGGGCCGGCAATGAAATGCTCTCGATACCGCGTCAGAGGCGTTAAAACTTCGGCCGAATGATGCACTTTATGAATGGCCCACAGCGCCGGCACTTTGTGGAAGGCGTAGTGGGTGAGGAAAAAGATGAAGTCATAGAACAGCAACGAGACAAGGCTGTAGAGCATCATCCAGCCATAGTTCACCTGCATCGCGGGACTGTCGCCGAATATGGTTTGAAGAGAGGTGATCATCAGGTTCTCCGACCACGGCCCGACAATGGCAAAAATCGCCACCCCCCAAACAGCGTGGAACAGCCGCGTGATCACATAGAGTCCGATATCCACACGCGCCGAGACATGCGTGTAAATATCCCTGGGGATCAGGAATTTCAAAAACCCGGCTTTGCGCGCACGCCCGTCCGCGCCTTTAGAGCCGTGGCCGTTCCGAAACAGCCAGATCAATGCGGCAATCACAAAGGTGAGGACCAGCACATTCAGCTGCAAATCCTGGGGTATATTCTCGCCAATGACCTGCAAGCCCCGCCGGACGATGTCCGTAAACGGGCCGGTGATGTCGGGTGACGGGTTATCAGATGTGCGCTCTTGCATGGTCATATTGCCATAGCTTTATTCCGCCATTGGGCAAGTCCCATATGCAGGCGTTACTGACGGGAACCCGCCGCCGCCTCGTATGCTTTGATGCGATCCGTGATCTCGTCAGCGATGTCATTGGGAATTGGAAATGTCAGGTGGTATTGGGAGATGCGCCAACCCGTTTCTTTTTCGAAGACAAGAACCCCGGTTCCCCGGCTGGTGCCGTAGCTCTTGCTGTCCAGAACTTCGTGAAACCACGCCACCTCGCCGGCGTTTGAGATCCGTATGTCCCGGCTCTCGGGAATATAGGTCCAGCCCTGCCCCCTGCTGAAATACGGAATGACATAGGATTTGAATTCCTCCAGCGTCCAGAACTCACCGACA
Source organism: Hyphococcus sp. (assembly GCA_021776335.1). Classification (GTDB taxonomy): domain Bacteria; phylum Pseudomonadota; class Alphaproteobacteria; order Caulobacterales; family Parvularculaceae; genus Hyphococcus. The sequence continues at coordinate 114,433 of JAJFGB010000008.1, read as the reverse complement.
TCGGTGCCGATATAGATCGCATCTTCCGTGAAGAGATCGAAATAGGCCTCAGCTTCTGCTTTGGATGCGGCGACATGGAGGGCGTCCAATACGGACGCCACATCGTCTGTTTCTTCCGCCCTGGCCGGATCGATGCTGAGAATAAGGAAAAGCAGGATGAACAGTGATTTCAATGTGACCTCCCAAGTGTATGCTTATTACACGTAACGCCGCCTCTTTGCGATTTTACGCCGGTTTAGTTTTCATTCCAGGATTATCAGGGAGGAACAGAAGGCAATCAACCGGCTCCAGGCCCTTTCAAATACCGCTTTACGTTTCGGGTCAGCCTCTAATAGAATTCACATCAATTCAATCCGGCAGAAAGGCTTCACCCCATGCAGTGGCGTGTTTATTTATCCGGCGAAATTCATACTGACTGGCGAGACCAGATTATTGCCGGCGCAAAGGCGCATGGCCTCGACATTGTTTTTACGTCCGCCAATACCCATCATGAAAGCAGCGATTCGGCCGGCGATGTGCTGGGCAAACCGGATGATGATTTCTGGCGCGACCACCAATCCGCCAGGGTCAATTCCATTCGCATCAAAACCCTGATCAAAAAATGCGACATTGCCGTCATTCGCTTTGGCGACAAATACAAGCAATGGAATGCCGCTTTTGATGCGGGCCAGTGCGCGGCGATGGGCAAACCCTATATCACGCTGCATGACGCAACGATCGTCCACGCCCTGAAGGAGGTGGATGGCGCCGCCGCAGGCTGGGCAAAAACACCGGAACAGGTGGTGGAAATATTGAAATACACATTAGGGAACGGATAAAAGGCGCCGCGGGTGACGCAGCCCGTGACGCAACGCAATCTCGTGGTCAACATGACGAAGGACGGCATTTTTGCAGGCATTCAAATCGGCAATACTAATGTCGGCAACGGGCCAACAGCCGTCTGATAGACTGGTTTCCAAACCGACTGTTCATCGCCAAAATGCGACATTCGCGCCGTAAATTTCTATGTCTGACGTCGGCCAATAACGGAAGTTGTACCAAGCGGTTAGCGCCACGCTGGATCGTGGCTTTTCTTGTAAGCGTGCCGACCTTTGATCCGTTGCACATAGGCAGACACCTTTGCGCCAGGAGATTGAAGCCAGCCTGTTTGGACCGCAAAATCCAATAATCCACCAAACACCACGTCAGCGGCGGTAAACTGATCCCCAAGCACCCAAGCTGTTTCGGGAGTCATGGATTCTATTGTGGCCAGGCATCGCTCCATATCGCCAAAACCTACAGAGTTGGCTGGGTAGTCCACAATTTTCAACGAATCGAAAGTGAACATCGGCTCCAGTGTTGTACCTGGAACAAACAGGTATCGATAATACTTACCACGCTCACGCGACCCCGCAGGCGGCGCCAGACCTTTCTCCGGAAACCTATCCGCAAGGTATGCGCAAATTGCTGCTGACTCGGTAACAACAACATCACCGTCAACCAGGGTCGGAATTTTGCCCATAGGATTGATAGAGAGAAATTCGGCAGTTCTTCCATCTCCCGACCTGAAATCCACCTCGACCTGTTCATGATCCACATCGAGTTCTGTCAGCATCCAGTGGGTTGTTACAGCGCGGCTTATGGGATGGAAATAGTGTTTCATGGCGGCCAATATCCTTGTTTGGTTAAACCATACCACGGCTCTCCTGACAGCGTTGTGTCAGTAGGATTTGACGTCAGTAATGGGTCAAAAAACGCCACTCAATGGCGTGCAACTGTATGTCCGCTTCTGCGTCGAAGCGGACTCGTTTTGTTGATCCATTGATTTCAATATCTGGGGGAAAAGATCGACCGTCAAATGGGGTCTCAACCCCATTTGACCCTTAAAGCACCTCATCCAGCGCTTCCATCAGCTTTGCGACTTCTTCCTCTGACGTATAATGCACAAAGCTGACGCGCAGGGCGCCATGGTCGGTGTCAACGCCTTGCGCTTTTAAACAGCGCACGCCGTAAAAATCGCCATTGCCGGCCATGATGCCTTTGGCGGCTAGTTTTTCGACAAGCGCCTGCGCCGGTTCCGTTGCAACCAGGGCGACAGTTGGCGCGCGCGCCTCGGCGATGCGCGGGCCGATGAGGCGCACGGAATTTTTGTCGCTTAGATAGTCGAGCACCGGTTGCAAAAGTTTTTTCTCGTGGCCACGCATGAGGTCGTGCACGAAAACGCCTTTGTCCGCGCCGCTCGCTCCCCCTGCGCCGCCATGATGGGCGTAAAGCGCTTCCATATAGTCAGCCATGCCGGCGCAGGCGGCGACTTGCGCATGGTCCGGCCCGGCGGGTGTCATGCGCTTATATAATGCATCGGCGTTGAAAAAATGTCCCTGGTTCGGCAGCGCCTCACCTGCGCCGCAGCGCAACACCATCACGCCCTGATGAGGGCCGTAAGTTTTGTAAGACGAGAAAAGATAAATATCGGCGCCGAGTTTGCCCACATTGGGCATTCCATGGGGCGCATAAGAAACACCGTCAACGCAAGTGTAAGCGCCAGCAGCTTTCGCAAGCGCGCAAATCTCCGCAACCGGATTAATCTCCGCCACCACATTGGAACAATGAGGAAAGCAGACGAGCTTTACCTTTTCATCAAGCAGGTTTTTTAAACCCTCCATCGGCAGATGGCCGGTGTCGGGATCAAGCGTCCATTCCCTGATTTCAATGCCGCGATCGGCAAGCCGGCGCCATGGGCCGCTGTTCGCTTCGTGATCCTGATTGGTGACAATGATCGCATCGCCCGCATCCAGCATCTGACCAAAGGCCTGCGCCAGCACATAAGTGTTCTGGGTTGTCGAGGGGCCGAATGAAACTTCGTCATTATCAACCCCGAGAATTTCAGAAAGCCGCCGGCGCGCCTCATCCATTTCCTCACCGCCAAGGCGCGACGCCTCAAAATCGTAATAGGGCTGAACCTTTCGCTCGCGATAAAACCGCGTGAGGCGGTCAATCACCTGACGGCAGGTATAAGATCCGCCGGCATTTTCAAAAAACGCCTGGCCCTGCAAGCTGCTTTCGGAAAAAGCGGGAAACTGGCTGCGGGTAAAATCGATGTCTAAATGCATGAAAATCCTGAAGGGGTTATCCGGCATGGGCACTGGCCCTGCCCCGGCGCCGCACATTGTCTGAACGCGCACAGATATTCAAGAACCGGGGCCTCTTACCCGTTAATGTCGACCGAAACAGGCACGCGCAGCGCACGACTTCTCAGTGGCCGGGTTTAACGTGTAGGATCAATCAGGATTTGGGCAATCATGGCTGGGGCCATCTGGGGATATCATGCGAATATTGGTTTCGATTTTAGCGTTCCTGTCGTGTCTTTCTTTCAACGCGCATGCCGCCGCGCAGGCGCCGGCGGGCTATGAGGAATTTTACAACGAACCCACGCGGGTCAATCTTGGCGGGCGATGGGTTATCGCCAACATCGCGCTTTACGCGGATATGGCGGCGGCGCATCAGGGTGATTTAAACATCGCGCTGGTCACTGATGTGACAGACTTCATCGCCGAAACTGAGCGCGATCTTGAAGTCTGGATCCTGACAAATCGCGAGCGATGCGGCGAGCGCTGGAGTGCGGGCGAACCACTGATTGAATTTCCAGCGGGCGCGATCCGGTTTGCCCTCGCGCTTGAGCTTGAAGTCTGGAATTGCGGCTGGAACGGTAAAGGCAAGCCGGGCCGCATGGCGCGCGAGAGCGGCAAGGTTGATGTGACGCTTGAGCCCTTTGTCGCGGATGGCAAATTACAGGCGCGGCTCGCAGCGTTTTCTATTGATGATCAAAGCGGGCTCACGAAATATCTGCCGCTCGAATTTGTCGTGCGCCGGGTGCTCAATGGCGAGCTTAAAAAGCTCAACCAGAATAAGAAATTCTATCAGGCGCCGCAGCCGCTCTATGATGCGGGGTTTTCTTATCAATCGATCGCCGCAAAAAAGCAGCCGGGCGATCGTATTGTGATCACTGCGCGCTATGGCGCCAAAGGGTCTACTGATATGCTTGATCGCCTCGCGGATGATATTCGAACGCAAGGCATTACGCAGCCGCGCAAAAAGAAATAGCGCGCGCGGGGCCAGGTTACGTGGAGGCCGGTTAACCGGTTCGGGCCCGCGACCAGAAAGAAACTAAATTGAAGTGACGCGCACTTACTAAAGGAACAATCATGGCAAAACTTGAGCGATTGAACTGGGACGCCATCGAATGGGAGCAGGTAAACCCCCATATGAAACGCAAGATTATCACCGGCGATAATATGACGGTGGCGCAGATTTTTCTGGCCGATGGTTTTACCGTGCCGCTGCACGCCCATATCAATGAACAGATCACACAAGTTGTGTCCGGCAAGATGCGCTTTGTGTTTGGCGAGAACAGAGACGAAGAAATGATATTGGGCCCCGGCGATGTTGTCGTGATCCCCGCGAACCTCCCCCATGAAGCGACAATGATCGGCGATGTGCTGGAGTTTGACAGCTGGGCGCCGCGCCGCGAGGACTGGCTCAACAAAACTGACGATTATTTGCGAGGCTAGAGCGGTCAGACCGCTCTAGCTGATTGTTTGGTCGCGTTTTCGAACCGCGAAACCGGAAACCACTTTCGCTGAAAACGCTCTGAAAATGGACTTAGGATTATGGATTTTGGACTCGACGGCAAGAACGCAATCATCGGCGCCTCAAGCAAGGGGCTCGGCAAAGCATCCGCCCTTGAGCTTGCGAAAGAAGGCGTCAATGTCGTTCTCTGCGGGCGCAACGCAGAACCCCTGAAAGCCGCCCATGAAGAAATTGACGCCGCGGGCCCCGGCGACGTGATCAGCGTTGTCGCAGATCTTTCAGAAGAAGCGGGACAGCGCGCGGTAATCGACGCAGCGCTGACAAAATTCGGCACGATCGACATTCTCGTCACCAATACGGGCGGCCCGCCCCCAGGCAGGTTCGAAGATCACGACGCCGCGGCCTGGGAGAATGCCTATCGGCTGCTGCTCGCGAGCGCCGTCGGGATGATCAACGGCGTCTTGCCCGGCATGAAAGCGCAAAAATGGGGCCGGATCATCGCGATTACCTCGCAAGCGGTAAAACAACCGGTCGCCAATCTTGTTCTATCGAATTCCGTGCGCGCTTCCGTTGTGGGCCTGTGCCGAACCCTCGCCAATGAACTCGGTCCCGATAACATCACCGTCAATAATGTGATGCCCGGCTTTACGCGCACCGAGCGCCTGACAAAACTGACGGGGGGAAGCAATGATTTTTCCGCGTTCGAGCGCGACATTCCGCTGGGCCGCGTCGGCGAACCGGATGAATTTGCCGCGATGATCGCGTTCCTCGCGAGCAACCGTGCGAGCTACATCACCGGCGTTTCCGTGCCCGTGGACGGCGGCTGGATCAAGGCGTTGATGTAGGGGTAGGCGGCGGTTGGCTGTTGCGCCACTAGCTCTTACTTCGATTATTGCGCCGTGCAAATCGCATCATGGATTTCGCAACTTGAAAGAAAACTAGCACAAGCCCGAATTGAAGGGCAGCGCCGACTATACTCCCAACTATAACCACAGCCGACTTCACAAAATTTGACCCGACATCGGAAACGTCATCAAGAAACGGCGATTGAGAAAAAGCAAAAGCCAATAGTGCAGCACATAATAGAAATCCAAGCATTAGTAGTTTGAGCTGATCCGGAAACCGATACAAAACTGTGTGAGCCGCGATCCACCCAACCATCAGTGAAAAATAGAGCATTCCGGCTATAACTGCGCGCATATTTTCGCCGTGCTCGGAAGGCATATCCATCATCAACTTTGTTTCCGGGGACATCAGCAAGATGATATACCCCGCGAAAATCGGTAGTGCGATCAACGCAACCAATCCCAAAAAGCGTAAATACAAATTGGCCCCCTGAAATAGAGTCCAGTTACCATATATTGAGAAAGGCTCTCTGGCGAATGATGTCCTACTCGCCCGCTTCAGGCATCTGGCTGAGATAAAGCCCCTTCGCAAGGGTGACTTCTTCGCCGTCCTTCAGCGACACACGAACAATCGCCGGCATGCCCTCGCCTTTTTCCGCAAAGTCCGTGCGGGTGAAAGAGATCGCCTGATCGTCGGGCGAAAAATGCGGGGACAAAACCGCGTAACCGTTTCCTGACGCCGCGACGGTTTCCGCGCCCGTTGCGACATCTCTGATCGCAACGTCGAACTGGCCATTTTCAACGCGGATATAAATGACGTGACGGCCGTCATGGGACCAGTCGGGATGAAACTCGCCGATATCCGGCGTTTGCGTCAGATTGTGGCGCTCACCGTTTTCGATGTCGAGCGTCCAGATGTCGCTTTCGGCGCCTTCATGTTTTTCGGCGCCGACAAAAACCGTGCGCCGGCCATCAGGCGCAAAGCGCGGGCTCATTTCATCAAAGTCTTGCGTCTCAGTAAGCCTTGTGACTTCTCCGCTCTTCATGTCGCGCAGAAAAAGATCGCGCGGTAGCGGTTCGTCAGTGAAATAAAGCAGTTGTTTTCCATTGGGCGAATAATCCGGATCGCCGGCGGCTTCTTCTAACACTGACAGCTGCGTAAGATTCGACCCGTCGGGATCAACACGCATGATCACATGGACATTATCGACCACGCCAGTGAAGACGATGTGTGATCCGTCCGGCGCCCATTCTGGACGAAAGTCGCGCTCTGCACGAATGACAAGATCGCGCTGTTCGGACCCGTCGGCATTCATAATGTAAAGATTTTCCGGGCCGCCAATATAACTATAGACGATCTTCGCACCATCACTCGACCACGGCGCCGCGATCGCAGGAATGGTGATCAGACACGAGGCGGCAGCGAGAAACGCAAATTTTGTGTTCATGAATGATCCCCGGATTTATCGAGCCTTGATACTCACGCCAATCCTATGGCTGCACCGCCGATTTTTGTCGGCGAATTCCATGAAGCGTTTGATCTGCGCGGTGAGCCGAGGCGCTGCGCCGCTAATGCGTCGCCTGCGGCCCGGCGAGTTCTTTCATGATGATCATCCAGTGATCGAGGCCTGCATAAAACGAGCTCACCGGAACGCGCTCATTCAATCCATGAGCAAACATATCCGCTTCATTCATGAACATTGCCGACATCGCCAAAGTCGGCACGCCGGCGCTTCGAAAATGCATGCCGTCAGTGCCGCCCGATTCCATATAGGCGCCGATCGGAAGCCCGGGATAGCGTGCATGGACTGATTTTGAGAGGGCCGCCGTCACATCGTCGCGCATCTCGCTGACCGGGCTTTCGATCGGGTCATCGAGTGTTTCAAATTCCAGTTCGCCATTCCCGACGACACCGACGAGCGTTGCTTTGACATCATCAACAGGTGTGCCCGGAAAGATGCGGCAATTGACCGTCGCCGTTGCGCTTTGGGGCAATGCATTTTCTGCATGACCCGCCGACAGCATCGTTGCGACACAGGTCGTTCGGATTGTACCCACATAGGAAGGCTCCTGCGCGATGCGGCGCGCCGCATTTTCGTTTTTCGGGTTCGCCGAAAAATCACTCATGGCTTTACCAAGATCGCCGCCCAGCGCCGCACCCAGAGAAGCAAAGCTTGTGCGGGTGATCGAATTTGACATCACGGGGAATTCATAAGCCTGGATTTTTTTCAACGCGTCAGCAAGATCATAAATCGCATTATCGTCAGCGCGTGGCCGCGAGGAATGACCACCCGCATTGCGCACCGTGAGTTCGAAGGTTGCATAAGTTTTCTCGGCGGCCTGCACGCCAAACCCGAGGGCGCGTCCGTCCGCCGTCAAAGAGCCGCCGCCAGCATCGGAATTAAGCGCAAATTCCGCATCGGTCAGATCTTTGCGGTCATGGGCGAGCATTTTTGTTGTGGTCATGCCGGTTTCTTCATCGCCGGAAAACGCCAGCACCAGATCACGGGTCGGCGTAAACCCTTCCTTCTTCAGGCGAATAAAAGTCTGGATGAGATTCATGATCCCATATTTATTATCGCTCGTGCCACGGCCGAAAAAATAGCCGTCTTTTTCCGTCAGCGAGAAAGGATCGAGCACCCAGTCATCTGGATTGGCGTCGACCACATCCATATGCCCCAGAAACAGGATCGGTTTTTTACCTGACGATCCATCGCCGCGATAGCGCACCACGAGGCCGGCGGTTTCACCCTTGGGCAGGATGTGAATATCCTCGGCGCTGAACCCCGCCGCTTTGAGCTCATTCGCCAGATAGGCCGCCATGTCTGGCACTTTTCCGTGGCCCTCCGCGGTGCGCATGGAAATGATGGTGCGATAGATCTCCAGCGCCTTTGCTTCTTCAGCGCTGTGCACAGCGTCCGATGACTGCGCGGATGCCGATGCGGCGACACAAGCAGCGCACAGTGATGCAGCGAGAAATGATCCAAAACGTTTCATGAAATGCCCCTGTTCGTGAAATTTGGTCGTGAAATCTGGTCGCGGAACCCTGTGGGGCTGCGCATGTGCGTAAAGTGTATAACTGAATGGGCGCCAGTTTCGCCAAAAAAATGTCAGTTCGCGCATATCCGGAAAAGTGTGTTGCGGTTTTCCCATAAGAAATGCGCACAAGTGTGAATTGGGGGCGTTTCGGCGATCAACTAAATTGTGATCGCGAATATCATAATGTGATTTGCGCTCCCCTTGGAGCATTTCTAAGGTGGCCAGGTCTTAAAAGAAATTAGGACATCAAACAAATTAGCAAGCAGCGATTCCGACGGGTCGCAGCCGGGTTGGCTGCGATGGGGGCGTGCGCCTGCATACAGGTGGAGTTTATCAATGTCTGGCAAAATGATGCGCGGCCTCGCGGCGGCGTTAGGCGTAATAGCGTGCGGCGTTTTTTCTGTTGCGCCGGCTTCGGCAACGCAGGTTCGCGTTACCGTAACGAATACTGCAGGAGCGGGCGGCATCTCTTTAACGCCGCTCTATTTTGGTTTCCACAATGGGTCCGTTGATCTATTTGACGCAGGCGCCAGCGCAAGCGCCGGGATTGAGGAAATCGCCGAAACAGGATCTTTCGCAACCCTTCGCAATGAGCGTTTGGCGCAGCAGGCCAACTCCGTTGGCGGCGCCGCGTTTGGTACAGAGCAAGGCGCCCCGGGTCCAATTGAGCCGGGTGAAACCGCCAGCTTTGTGGTCGATCTTGACGCCATCGCCAATCGATTCATGTTTTTTGCATCGATGTTACTGCCGTCCAATGACACATTCATTGGTGTTGACGATCCAACGCAATTTTCGCTGTTTGACAATCTGGGCAATTTCCTCGGGCCGCAATCAATCGATATCACTGGATCTTTTGCTTACGACGCCGGAACGGAAGTCAATGATGCGTCCACTACTGGCGGCGCAGCCTTTGTTCAGGGGCGTAATATTGCCGAGGGCGGCATTGAAAATGGCCTGATTGCATCAGCGTCAAGCCTTTCGGACTTCCTGGGTCTAACGCTCGCCAATGGCACAATCTTTAACGGCGACATCGACTTTCTGTCTGATCCCGCGAATTTTATTTTCGCCAATATTCAGATAGCCGAAGTGCCGCTGCCGCCGGCGATTTTATTGATGGGCGCAGGGCTTGCCGGGTTGCGCTTTGCATCAAAGCGAAAGAAATTGCGCGCTGCCTGAATTTATTGCCGCACGCTTAGTATTAAAGCGCCGCGCTTTTGCGCGGCGCTTTTTAATTATTCAATCCGCTCATAAACACCGACAAAACTGAGCGGCCAATGATCCGGCGGCTGTGTAGAGCGATTTAAGCGGGTATTCCAGGTGAAGTTGTTTTCATCCTGAAATTCGATCACGCCCCAGTTCACTGTGGTAGATCCATCACGTTGTTTCATTGGTGCACCGAATAACTCAACCACTTGACCATCGTCCGACAGGCGCATGGTGAATGAGGATTTTGCCGGATGATTGCCAAACATACCAACACGCTCAAAATCGCCGGTGATCGAATTGTAATTTAGATAATCCACCCAGTGGCGCGTCTTGTTGTTGGAGCCCCCTACGCCATCGCATTGAATATAGGCGTCGTCGAGGGCGTAGTGACATTCGGTAACGCCCTCCTCTCGATACTCAAAACCGGCAAGCTCGGTTGCCTCATCGACGAAACGCCATTTGCCAATGAATCGATCCAGATCCCGGGTTGAACGTTCCGTGTCTTTGGCAGTGTCTTCGGCTGCAGACGGCATCGCCGCAGCGCCCAGCAAAGCGGCGACAACCGCAACCGGTACAAAACTTCGCATAAATCCTCCAATTCAGCTGTCATTGCTTTAGCGCGGAATTGCTGGTGAAATTTGGAAAATTTCGCTACTCATTCGCCGATATTTTGTAAAATTGGACAGTATATGCAGAATTTAGTCACGGAGCAGCTAGTAGCGCTGGACAGGTTTGATCGCGCCATTCTCAACTTTGTTCAGAAAAACAATCTGGCAAGCCATGGAGAAATTGGCGCAACCGTCGGCCTTTCCGGATCCGCCGTCCGGCGGCGACTGGCTCTGATGAGAGACAATGGCGTGATTAAAAAGGATGTCTCTGTTCTTGATACGGACCATCTCGGCGTAACGCTTTTTGTGACGATTTTTTTCGCAACCGAAAGCCCCGCAATCTACGATGAGTTTGAGGCGCTGGCGAAGTCTCTTTCCGAGGTTCGTCAATGCTATCACGTCGCTGGCGCCGGGGATTATCTGCTCGTCGTGAACGTGCCGTCCCTTCCCTATTATGAGACATGGGCAAAGGAACAATTTATGAGCAATGAAGCAATACGGCGCTATGACACAATCGTCGCCTGGTCATGCAAGAAATTCGAGACCTTCATCGACATGTCGGAGGAAGTCTAAATTCTGCATCGCGAACAACAACGCGTCCGACGCCTAACTTTCAACCAGCGCCAGCACGCGCAATGGACTACCTGAGCCTTCTTTGATTTTTAAGGGCGGCGTCACCAGCAAGACTCCGGTTGGCGGCAGTTGATCAAGATTGCGCAGGCATTGAAGACCGAACTTCCCGGCGCCATGCAGTAAATGATGCGCAGGATATGGCGGATCGAAAGCGCCGCCCTGCCCTGCATCGGTGCCGATGGTTTCAACGCCGAAACCCAACACGTCGCGGGTTTCCACAAGGTAGCGCACGGCGTCTGCATCAGGGCCCGGCGAATGGGCGCCGTCATCGCGCAGATTGCCATAATCGGCGCCGCTGCGTTTCGACCAGTCAGTACGGAAGAGAACCCAATACCCGGCGGGAATTTCGCCATGGTTGTTTTCCCATACCTTGATGTGATCAACGGTCAAAATGAAATCGTCATCTGCGGCGACTTCTTTTGAAAAATCCATGACGCAGGCGGGGCGCACGAAATTTCCCGGCGCGATTGTATCAACGGATGCGTTAGGCAGGTCCTTGCCGGTCACCCAATGCACCGGCGCATCGAAATGCGTGCCCGTATGCTCATTGCAGCTGAAATTGCGCCAATACCAGGCGGGGCCCCGCTCATCATAGCGCGAGACTTCCTCGATCCTGAAGGGCGCGCATTGACCGAATTCCGGCGGCAACACCAGCACCGGAAATTCCGGGTCCAGCGTATGGGTCAAATCAACTGTCTTGACTGCGCCTGACATCAGCGCGGCGGAAAATTCCTTCAACATGGACATGGCCTGTTCCTCCCCTAGGTGAAATTACGAGGGCGCGCTTTTATCATAGGGCGAGCGGCCCAGATTTTCGCGAATTTTTTTGAGGGTTTTGGTGATATTGCTGATCTCGCCCGCATTGACGCCTTCGAAGGCTCGCTCGTAAACACCTTTGCCGATGGATTGCACCATCTTCAGCACCTTGCGGGCCTTTGCCGTGATGTGAATTTCAATAACGCGCCGGTCTCCATTGAGCGCCCGGCGTTTAACAAGGCCCTGGGTCTCCATGCGCGTCAGCATGCGCGTCACCGTCGGCATTTTTGAAACGCTGCGCCGCGCAAGCTCACCAACCGAACTTGGATTCTTGTCGTTCAATAACATCAAAATGCGCCATTGCATGACGTCAAGATCATAGGCTTTGAGCGCTTTCGCCATCTCTTCATTATAGGTCGCCGCCGCGCGATTGAGATTATAAAGCGCGTAGTCGTCAAGCACGAAACCTTTGTCACCTGGTCCTGTTTTCTTTGTGGGCATTTGCTCGGCAATCTCCGTCAGGCCGCGATGGCGCCGGGTTTTAGTCTCTTTATGGCGGCATCAAGCGCAATGCCATCTTCATCGGCAAGCGCTGCAATTTTGAGGGACGCGAAAACATCCGCAGGCGCAGGCGTCGCTTTTATGTCGTCGAGCAGTGAGATCAATGTCCCATAATTAGCGAGCCCCCGTTCATGGGTATCGCCATAGCCTTTGATCAGGCGCTGCAGCCCGGCGACTTCACAGGCGAGCGCGTAATCCTCGCGAGCAAGCGTTTCGATGGATTTCATCCAATCATTGATGCGCGCATCTTCGATCTTGTAACGATAAGACCCGCGCCGCAGAAATTTCAGCGACCCCATGAAGTTGAGCAGCAAAAAGCCGCGCAGCTTTGTGGTGGGAATGCGCCGGCCTTTTTTGAACAAAATACCCAAGGCCTTACGCAGCATCGGCGAAGAAAGAATTTTTCCACCCAGCCATGCGGGCATGAGGTCGCAAATCTCCTCGAGCCGGGGATGCATAAACTCAAACACATGCACAATCTGATCATCGCCGGCGACCACATCCTTGCGAAAGCGACTGAAACGGCTCGTCCGTGTTTTAAGATCAGCAACGCGGATTGTATCTTCGAAGGCCATCCATAAGCTAAGGTGTTTGGCGACCTCACGCGTCAGTTTCCAGTCGCGACGTTCACCGCCGGTTTCAGCATCGAGCGCGCGAATATGCGCCAGGCGATCAAGATAGAATGCCACGTAGTGCACATCCTGATAGTCGACGAGTTTTTTGAGGCCCTCTTTTGCGGTAAAATGCACCTGGGCCGGCAATTCCTCTTTCATGCGTGTCAGAAGATTTTGCACGGGCGCTGAAACAGTGCTTGCTTCAGCCGGTTTTGACGCTGGCGCTGCATTTTCGTTTTGTGCGCCCGCAGCAGCCGCGCTTTCGGTTGCCACATCTTGGCTCGACGCATGAGTAAACCCGTTTGCGAAACCGGCAAGGCTTTCACCCACGCTGCGGCCGCCTTTGCGGATGACGTCCTCAAAGATTTTTCTGTCAATCGGCAACGCGCCCGAACCCGCCAGGGCGCCGAACATCACCGCGCTGATGACCGTGCCGGCAGTTGCAGCCGCCTCATTCATGTCAGCGAGAATAAATTTTCCGGCGGCCTCTCTCGCCGCCTCGATAATATCTTCCGTTCCCTGGCGGCCGTCGCCGAGTTTTATTTTCTCAGAAACCGCATAGACACGATGGCTCGACGCGATCAGCGTTGTTTGGCCAGTGACAAGCCCGCGCATCATCGCCCGGCCCGCTTCCATGATCTCGCAAGCCAAGACGATATCTACATCACCCGGCGCCGGCATCAGCGCCAGAACAGGCTGGCGCCCATGCGCGACCGCCAGTTCTTGAGGGAAGAGTTCAAGATAATAGATGGTGGCGCCGGTGCGTTGAGCAACGCCGGGCACCGATGTCAGCTGAGCAACATAGCCAGCATTTTCCGCGACTTTGATGATCCAGTTGGCGAGAACACCGCCGCCCTGACCGCCGAGGGCGTTGATTGAAATTTTTATGGGGCGCCGATCACTCATAACTGCGCTCCGAATGAAGTTCTGGCGCGCTTCGCTTCACCCCAGTTTTGAAAAAAGGAAATCACAACATTGCGAAAATGCGCGAGAAAACGGTCAGCGACAGACGGGTTATAGATCAGTTCCGCACGATAAAATGATGGACACAGGACAGCCGCATGAGCGTTCTCGCCACAAACGCCGCAGCCGACACAATCATTATCTACATATGCGACGGGGTCGTCTTTCAACGGGTCGGGATTATCCTTTAATGTAAGCGACGGGCATCCGGAAATCCTGATGCAGGCGTGATCGCCGGTGCAGGTATCAGGGTCCACGCCATAGCGAGCGCGAACAACACGCTTGCCATCCCTAATCGCTTTGTTGCGGATTGGTTTTTCACGGCGCTGGCGGTTCAACATGCATTCCGACTGGGCGATGATGACTTTCGGGCCCTTTGCCGCCGTACTCATCGCGCCCTTCAGCGCTTTTTTCATGGCGCCGATATCGTAGGTGTTCACTTCTTTCAGCCATGTAACGCCCATGCCGCGCACCGCGCGGGCAATGGGGTTATTCGTCGCTTTTGTTTTGTTTTCTGCCCGGGACGATAAAATATCCTGACCACCGGTTGCGGCGGAATAACCATTATCGACAATCACCAGCACATTGTCATTGCGGTTGAAAACAGCGTTGCCAACGCCGCTGGTCAATCCATTATGCCAGAACCCGCCATCGCCCATGATGGAAACCGTGCGCATAGATGTCTCGGTGTTGAATGCCGAGGCGCCGGACCAACCCAATCCATAGCCCATGGTCGTATTGCCAATATCAAAAGGCGGCAGGATTGAAAATAAATGACAGCCAATATCGCAGCTTACGTGAAACTTGCCGATATCTTTTTGCACCAGCTTCATGGCGGAAAAAACCGGGCGTTCCGGACAGCCCGTGCAGAACCCCGCAGGACGCTGCGGCACGGTTTCACTAATGGCTGAAATATCTACAGGCGCCAGCGCACGCTCACCACCGTCAGCATTTTGCGCGACAAGTTCCGGTGCAAATTCGCCAAGAAATTTCCGAAGACCTTCTAAAATGACCTGATTGGTATATTCACCAGCCAGCGGCAGGACTTTCTTGCCGACAACACGCGCCTGAATATCTCCATTGCGCAAAATTGTGTTGAGCGCCTGTTCTATATATTCCGGCTGTCCTTCTTCAACGATCAGGACCGCTTTTTTATCGAGGCAAAATCCTTTGACCTCATCGTCGATCAACGGATAAGTGACATTGAGGCAATAAATCGGCAGCGCCGTTTCACCAAAAGCATCGGAAAGCCCCGCCAGTTCCAGCGCGCGGATCAGCGTATTATAAAGTCCGCCCTGAACGATGATCCCGACATCGCCGGTCGCGCCGCCGAAAAACTCATTGAGGCGATTTTTTTTGATAAAATCCACCGCAGCGGGCCAGCGATGCTCGATCTTTTCAACTTCGTGAACAAAATTCGACGGCGGCAGAACGACCCGGTCATAATCGCGCACAGGGTTTTCCATGGCGTCGCGCAGATTGAAAGATGGTGTGACGTTTTCTTTCGCCGTAAACGATCCGTAGACATGGCAGGCGCGGATCCGGAGCTCCAGCATCACCGGCGTGTTGGAGCCTTCCGAAAGTTGAAATCCCTTTTCAACCATATCCACAATCGATGTAAGGTTCGGACGCGGATCAAGCAGCCACATTTGCGACTTCATGGCAAAAGCGTGAGAGCGCTCCTGCATGATAGATGAGCCTTCACCGTAATCTTCACCAATAATGACAAGCGCGCCGCCCTTGACCCCGCTTGAAGAAACGCTCGCCAGCGCATCAGACGCCACATTGGTGCCGACGGTAGACTTCCAGGTAACGGCGCCCCGCAAAGGGTAATTGACGGAAGCGGCGAGCATAGCAGCGGCGGCGGCTTCGCTGGCGCTCGCTTCAAAATGAATTTTCAACTCGCCGAGAATATCCTGCGCATCTGCGAGCACATCCATAAGGTGTGAAATCGGCGCGCCCTGATAGCCGCCTACATAAGAAACGCCCGATTGGAGCAACGCCTTCGTAACAGCAAGGATGCCCTCGCCGCGAAAAATTTCGCCCTCGCCGATGCGAAGCTCTTCAACCTCTTTTTTAAATGATCGCTCAGCCATCTCGCCGCCTTTTACTGTCGGGCCAGCCTCAGCCGGGCATTGCCGTCAGCGGCATATTGCCGGAAATTACTTTACTTTTCAATTGATTTTTGTCGAATTATAGCCAGCAATATCACTTCCTTGGTGATGGCGATTGGGGAAAATCAATACTTCCAGAAGCAGTGTCATTTTGTATAATTGTATCTATTGTAAAGACCACATGGGAAATGTCGGCTTAGTGTAGCGCATCCCGCACAACTTAACTAATAACACTGAACATATATACATAAGGAGAAAGCCTGATGCATTTGAGGCAGCAATTAATTGCGGTCGTCACGGCGACGGCATTGGCGCCGCTGTCCGGCGCTCTGGCAGCAGTAACAACCGACGCACACGTTACTCAGATAGATCATCGACCGCTTACCAACGAAACACTTGTTCATTTCACGAAAGCGAACGGCTCCAACATTACTCCTGATAGTGGATGCGATGTTTATTGGGTTTCGATTCCAGCGACAGATCAGTATTTTAAGTCAGCGCTTCTTACGGCCCAGTCGCGCAACGCCGAGGTTTATTTGGATGTTAGATATGTTCAGGGTTCTGGAACCCCCGGGAAATGCGAAGTTTTTCGGTTTATTACTTATGAATAAGCTACGGAGCGCCCTAAATCACTTATAATCACCATCGCTGACAGCGCGGTTTAGTCCACGTGGATCTTTCCTCCAGTAGAAGAAGAATCAAATTTGCAACTCACGGAGACCCATATGCCCCACCGCATCGACAGGTTCCATCTACGCCTACTATTCATTGCACTGATCGCTATTTTCGCCTCCCAAGCCGTCGCTCAAACGCCGCCTAGAATTGCAATTGCGGATCTGGATAACAACCCGTTCAACTATACGAGCAGCCATCCAACGCTGGCTGGATGCAGCGGTCACCAACCAGGCCAAGGAACCTGCCGTGTGCACAAGTCGTTCTTTTGTACCAATGGCGCCTGCATCGAACAGTTTGCCAGTGGGACAGCGAGCATTGCATTGGGCGGGGATAGTTTCCATCCCTGGGCCGCCGCTGTTTCAGCGATGGAAGACGCACCCAATTCGGAAATCATTGTGCTGACCGGCGCCGACACCCAGGCGAAAAGCCTGTGGGTGGAACAAAATGCGGTTGCAAATAATATTGTCGCCTACAACCTGAATCAATCTTTGGACGTGGGCAGCGACTTAACGGCGACCCAAATCAATAATTTAAAAAACAATCTAAATGTCGTTATTGTTAATTCGGCAGGAAATGGCGGCAGTAACGGTTTTCGCCCAACAGGAGGCGCCACGTATACACCAAATAATCTGTTCGGGATGAATGGCCTTGCCGAACATTCGGATACGATCGCTGTCGGCGCCGGATTTTCAGCGCTGACAAGTCAGAACGTAACTCTCTGCGACAACTACCCCTTCGAAAATGACGATCCGCCAGAGCTTGTTGCGGCACAACTTCTTTGTAGTTCCGACGCACCCGATGACCCTGACACCGATGCAAATTACTATGTTGAATTCGCCTGTGCACCCGGGTTCTCGTACAACAGTGGAGCAGCGTGCGGTACGTCATTCGCCGCGCCGCGCGTAGCAGGTATTGTTGCGGAATTACGATTTAAAAACCCGTCACTCCCCTTTGACGAAATCATAACCGCGCTGGATTTCCGTTCGACGGGTTGCCCGTCAACGTCAGTATTGCCTTCAAGCGCCCAAGGGCACGAAACGCGTAAGTATAAAGTGCCCTGTCTTGTGGATGCACTCTCAGTCGTTCCTGATCCG
This sequence comes from Hyphococcus sp., assembly GCA_021776335.1. GTDB lineage: Bacteria > Pseudomonadota > Alphaproteobacteria > Caulobacterales > Parvularculaceae > Hyphococcus. The sequence goes on along the minus strand of JAJFGB010000008.1, from coordinate 96,759 downwards.
CAACCGGTAGCTCAATTTGTCGTCGTGCCGCTAAACGGCTTTACGCTTATTGCGATCAGTAGCGGGTCGTAGCAGCAAGAAACGCTCGCCAGCGCATCGGATGCCACATTGACGCCTGCGGTAGACTTTCAGGGTAAGGCGCCCCGCAAAGGTAATTGACGAAAGCGACGAGCATAGTTACCGCAGCAGCTTCGCTGGAGCTCGCTTCAAAATGAATCTTCAATTCACCCAGAATATCCTGCGTATCAGCGATGCACATCCATGAGATGAGAAATAGGCGCGCCCTGACACCCGCCCACACAGGAAACACCCGATTGAAGCAACGCCTTTGTGGCAAGCAATAACACCCTCGGGCTGACGGCAGGCAAAAAGCGAGCACAATTTGACATGTCGCCATTCGGCGCTGCGCGTATGATTTCGTTGAGATTTGCCCGCGCCGACCAAAGCGCAGCGATTTTATCGAGAGGAAAAAGATATGCGCTTATTGTCAGCTATCCGAACCGTTTCAATCACGGCATTCGCATCGATCATTGCATTGTCCGGCGGCGCACGCGGTGAATGGCGCGCTGACGCGATTGCAGCTCTTCCTGATTCCGGCGAAACTTATCTTGGCCTCTTTAATGACGGCGCCCGCGACGGCTTTATGCGCCTTGGTTGGGTCAAAGAGGCAGATCAACTCCTGATGTATGATCGCTCCATGCTGCCAAGTCTCGAATTATATGAAACACAAGAGACTGGCGTCTCGATACCGGACCTCACACCCAAATTCGTCAATCTCAGATTCCATCAGGGCTCGGCGATCCATCAGATGGAGGTCAGTTTTCCGGATGAAACCGTGCAAGGTGAACGCCGCTCGGCTCGACCGGGGCAAGAAGATCGCGTGACGCAGGTCAATATAGAAGATCTGCCTTCAGACACGACCCTGCGAATCATCAGTTTCATACTGCCCCTCGTCTTGTCTCAGGAGGAAGGCGCTTCTGTCGGCTATCATTGGTACGCGCCGCTGGGCAATACGGTGGATGAGGTGACACTGACCGCCCGCGATGGCGGTGAAATCGATACGCCGGCCGGGAAATTTGACACAAGTCTGTTCGAGCTAAGGGGCGGATCGCCCGAAAATGATATCTATGTCTCACGTGGAAAAGAGCCGCGCATCGTTCGGATTGATGCGTTGGGTCAGCCTTTTCAATTTCTGGCTTTGCCCGCGCCGGAGGAGCACTGATAGCTGCAAGCAACTTCGCGCTTATTTCCAAAAGGCAATCAGAATAATTACTATCGGAACCGCCAATCTAAGACTCCATACCCAGATAGACTCCATCAGTGACGATAGCCCGACTTTGCCTCTCAGCGTGCGATGCGCCACCCATCCGGCAAAAAGCGCAATCATCAACCCGTTAAACGGAAGCAAGATGTTGGCGATCGTAAAATCCATAATGTCGAAAATATTTTTCCCGGCATAGCCCGGCACACTGCTTAACGGCGTAAACTCGCTGAGCACATTGAACGATAATAAAGCGGCGATGCCGAGCACCCAAGTCGCGGCGCCCGTCAGCAGCGTCGCGCGCAGGCGCGTCATACCGGGCTTTTTTTCCGCCCAGGCAACTACGGGTTCGAGCGTACCGACGCCCGTCGTGAAGGCAGCAAAAAATAAGAGCAGAAAAAACACTGCGCCAACGATGGCGCCGCCAGCCATCTGTCCAAAAGCCGAAGGCAAAGTAACGAATAAAAGCCCCGGCCCGCCAGCCGGATCAAGACCATGAGCAAAAACAAAAGGAAAGATCACCAGACCCGCAAGCAAGGCAGCACCCGTATCCACAAGGCAGATCAAACCGACGGCGTGCGCCAGTGAAATTTTCCGCGGCACATAGGCGCCGTAGGTAATCATCACGCCAACCCCGATGGCGAGAGAAAAGAACGCCTGACCCGCCGCCAGCACAATCGTCTTTCCGGTGACAGCGGAAAAGTCAGGCCTGAAGAGAAACGTCGCCGCCCGTATAAAATCAGCGGTCAGCGCTGCGTAAATCATCAAGGCGAAGAGGAGAATAAAGAGCGCCGGCATCAGCAATTTCGACAACCGTTCAATACCGCCTTGAACGCCGTTGATCAGCACTGCCATGACCCCGATCATGAAAACACTATGGGTCAAGAGGAGCCGCACCGGCTCATTCAGCATTTTCTCATATCGCGCCTGCGCCGCGGCGCCGTCTGCGGCGCCTGCCTGACCCATCAGGCCCGTGGCTGCAAAATCAACGACCCAGCCGCCAACCACTGCATAATAGGAAATACCGACAAAGGGGATGAAGATGCTCATCCCGCCAAGCGCCAGCCACAACCGACTGGCGCCGTTGCGCGCAATCAACGACTTGATGCTTTGAACAGCATTGCCGCCGCCTTCACGTCCGAGCGCCAATTCGGCCAGCATGATCGGGATGCCGATTACAGCGACACAGAAAATATAAATCAGAACAAAGGCGCCCCCGCCATTTTCGCCCGCAAGAAAAGGAAACCGCCACAAATTGCCAAGCCCAACTGCCGCGCCCGCCGTCGCCAATATAAAGCCCGTGCCGGAAGACCAACTTTCACCAGATGGTTGCGTCATCGTGTCTCCCGATTCACATTCAATAATTAATGGCAGGGCTTCCAGCCGGATAAAAGGCGCCCATCAGGCGCATGCCTTCGCCCGACATGCACTCGAGGGAGTGTCTTTGACGGGCTGGTAAAAAAATTACATCGCCTGGCTTAACGGGCGCGCGGCGGGTTTCCGTCCACATCACGCCCACACCGGACAAAATGACGATCGCCTCTTCGTATAGGTGACGGTGGAATGCCGCTCGTGATTTCGGCACGCCGCCAATGAATTGTGTCACTTCGGTGGAACCGATCTCTTCGCCGACGAGAACTTGATAGAAACGATCCGCCATCGCATTTGCCTTTGTGTCGTCCACGGCTACAGAACGGATCAGTGTTTCCCTATCAAAGCGACCGGACGGCTGATCGGGCCAGGAAACCTCTTTCGACTCCGGGCAGACCGCCATCATCGCGCACATCTCCTCCGCCGCTTCAAAACGAAAGGCTTCTCCCTTGCGTACAAAGATCCCGGTTTCCGACGTAACATCAAATTTCTCGCCTTCAATATTCACGGCGCCCTTTCCCGAAACAACAAAGAGTATGCTGTCCCCGTTCTTGTGGAGCCGCCACGGCGATTGGCCCGCGCCCGCACTTAGCTGAAAAAAACTCAGAAATTTGGCGCCATCAAGATGCGTGATGAGCGACAGCTCCGAGAGCGTTCCGTTGCGGTTGGCGTCCGCCAAATCAGGGGTCAGCACATAAGCGCCGCCGTCAAGCATCGCTTTTCCGACGTCGCCCTTGTTGCGGGGGATTGTTTGCGCATTTTGCATGGACGCGATTTCTTCGTCAGGCGCTTCTTCATAGACGTCCTGCAAACTATTGTGGGCGCCGTCGCAAAAGGGTCCAGCCTTGGTTTTTTTGCATCCACACAACAAAACATCTTCAGTTATTTCTGCTTTAAACAAAACGGGCTTCAACGTCGTGCCGCTATGCGATCCATCACAAAAAGGCTGCTTCTGGCTGCGCCCGCACGCACACCACGCATATTTTCTTCCTTTTTCGACAGAAACCAAAAAGGGTTTTGCCTTTGCTATGACTGAATCATCAGTTTTCATGGATTCCCGTTTGTGCGTTTCCAAAAGTCATAACGAATTATTGTAGTGTTGTTTTGGCATCGCTATTGTATATCCCTAGCGTAACTCGTGCAGTCCAACGTATCAGGACGAATTGCATAGCTCTCGGGATGATCTGCAAATGGATGTCATAGACGATATTGTCGAAACCTTTCAGCTAAAAGGGGTTTTATATTTCCGCACCGATTTTTCAGATGACTGGGCGATCACTGTTCCGCAATATGAACGCGCCGCACGATTTCATCTTGTTGTCCATGGACGATGTTTTGTGACCCTCCAATCCGGCGCCACGGTCGAATTGTCGCCTGGCGACCTCATTTTGATACCGGAAGGTAGAGACCACATCCTGTCAAATCAATCAAAACCCCGGCCAGCACCGCTGGAACAGGTTATTGCGGATGCAGGGTATAACGGAGAAGGTGTTTTCACCCTGGGTGACGGCGATGATTCAGCGTCAGCCCAGATGATTTGCGGTCATTACACATTTCGCAATGATTCGGATCATCCGCTCCTGCGTGCGCTGCCAGAATTTTTGCTGGTTACACCGCAATTGCGGGCAAAGTTCGTTTGGCTCGATGACGTCTTACGCCTCATCGTCCGGCAAATATTTTCCGATTCCGACCACACCAACGCAACCGTACGACGGCTTTCAGAAATCATATTTATAGAGACAATTCGCGCATGCGCCGATCAATCTCCAAAGCTCGCACAGATCATCGGGGCATTGGGTGAAAAACGCATCGGCGATGCTCTTTTATTGATGCATAATGACCTCGCGCACCCATGGACCCTCGACAAGCTGGCAACCGGCGTCGGCATGTCGCGCAGCAAGTTTGCAGAACAGTTCAAAGCCGCCATTGGCAGCGGACCCATGACCTATTTGTCGGACTGGCGTCTGCAAAAGGCGCTGAGTTATCTGTCGGGCACGCAGATCAATATTCAGGAAGTCGCGATCAAAATTGGTTATCAGTCTCCCGCCGCGTTTACACGCGCCTTCTCACAGAAATTCGGCGTATCACCTAAGGAATATCGGCGAGTGGAGCCGGCAACGGTTCACTAGAGTTCATTGCAACCAGTCCGGCATTCATTGCAGGTAATCCAAATCTCCTTTCGGTTTATATACAAATGATCCAGGTGAGCCCTAGATTTCGGCATTAAGCGTTACCGAGAAAACAGGAGTTTACCGGATCCATGAACGCATGACGCCGACTGGCGCGCATAGCGACAGAACCCTGCAACCCCGTTAATTGCCAACGCTGCTGCTGAATCTGCATACGCGTAAGGAGAACAAAAAGTGACGACGGCTTATTATTATCTTGGTCTCAGCGGCTTGCTGACGATTTTAATGTGGACCCCCTATATTCTTGCGCGATTATTCGTGTGGGGGCCTGTCAAGTTTATCACCAATTACCCGGAAGGATTTCCGGCAACACAGCCTGAGCCGCCCCTCTGGGCGCAGCGCTCTCAGCGGGCACATCTCAACATGGTTGAGACGATGCCGGCCTTTATCGCTGTTGTTCTGGCGGCCGGGTTTTTAGTCGGAGATCAGGCAGGAGAAAGCGTTGGCTTTTGGGCGTTTGTTTTCTTTTATGCGCGGGTTCTCCATGCGATTGTTTATACGCTGGGCGTGCCCTTCCTGCGTACACCGACTTACCTCGTCTCCTGGGCGGCAATCCTGATGATCGGTTCAACATTTGTTTTCTCATAAACAAATACTGACAAAAGGGCTGCTTATTTTCACGTCGAACTGAAAAACACAGCAAAGAGTGAGCCCGTGAAGAGAGCGCATCGCAACTGGCATTTCAGGATTTGGCTATTGCTTGCGATTGTTCTGAGCATGGGCTTACTGGCGATCTCCTTGTACCAGCCCTCATAGATGCACCCCGCCCAACCCATTGTGAGCGAGAGATATGGCTGCTGGATATAAATTTGTCTCCTGGAACAGAACGAAGATCATCTATGATCTCGCGCTTTTCGCGGGCGTTATTTTGTACCTCTCCAGCTATTACCTTGTGAGCGCCGGATTTGATCTTTCAACGGAGCAAACCACTGCGGAAAGCGCGATCGTCCGGGGCCTCGGAACCTGTGCTTTTGTCATGCTGACCATAGTGCTCAGCATCGGCCCTCTCGCCCGTCTGTCTCCTCGGTTTAAACCCTTGCTATATAATCGTCGTCATTTCGGCGTGACGACTTTCACCGTTGCGGCTCTACACGGGCTCAGCGTGATTTTCCTCTATCATGGGTTTGCCGATGGCAATCCGCTTGTCGCAATCTTTACCGAGGACGCAGACTACGCCTCCCTCAACAGTTTTCCTTATGAGGCCCTTGGCGTCACCGCCCTGTTGGTTCTGTTTTTGATGGCGATCACAAGCCATGATTTCTGGCTCAACACGCTCTCGGCGACATTCTGGAAAGCCCTGCATATGCTGGTTTATATCGCATATGCATTGCTCGTATTTCACATCGTGATTGGCGCGCTACAAAACTACAAGCCAGGGATCTATCTCTATTTCGCCAGCGCAAGCGCTATCATCGTCGCGGGGCTGCATCTCCTTAGCGGGCTAAAGGAGTACAAGGCCGATCGTGGTTTCCATATGACGGATAAAGCGGAATGGATAAAGGTTGGAAAGATTTCCGCCATACCGGACGAGCGCGCGATTATTGTTCCTGTGCCCAACGCAGAACGCGTGGCGGTCTTTCGCGACCGCGATCATATTCATGCGGTTTCAAATGTCTGCCCGCATCAAAATGGACCATTGGGCGAAGGCCGCATTGTCAATGGCTGCATCGTCTGTCCATGGCATGGATATGAGTATGACCCCGTTTCGGGGAAGTCCCCACCGCCCTTTACCGAAGAAGTTGCAACCTATGAAACGCGGTTGGAGGGTGACGACATCTGGCTGCGGCTTACGCCGAACTCGGCATAAGCCTCTATTGGTGAAAATGGTTGCGCACAGGAGCTGAATATGAGTTTGAAAAAAGGCGTTCTAACGCCAGCCAGAGAAGAAACGATGTTTATCGGCTATGCGCACACGCCGAGGATTGATCAATTCTTCCTGTCCGCCGTTCTTCCTTTAATGTTCGTCATCGTCTTTCATGTCGGAAAAATCATGGGCAGTCTTTTATAACCAAATGCCTGCATCGGCAGCTCATTGGCGCCTGCAGGGCAGGAATGTTTGTTGCAAATTTGACGGGTCAATGACGGCTCTCCTCAGTCAGCTTCGCGAACCCGATCTTGCACAAATACCATGCCCATCAACCAGCATTTCATGAGGAAATCCGCGATTATTGAACTTAAACTTTGCACATAGTCCGAACTGCGTTGCCCATCGTCCATGAATCCCAAGGGTCACTGGAATCTCTGAGCACACTCCATAATTTGCATTCATCAGCAGGCAGCTGAGTGAATCAGATTTTACGGAGAACAAATTATGTTTAGACACACGAAACTCGCTATTGCAGCGGCGATGATGCTCGGCGCCGCTGGCGGAAATGCAGCGATGGCTGACGATGGTCCAAGCGACATGCAAATAGCGCATATCGCCTATACGGCTGGAAATATTGATATCCGATACGCACATTTGGCCCTCGCGAAATCAGAAAATGCGAAAGTGCGCGATTTCGCTCAACTAATGTTGCAAGACCACGCGGCGGTAAATGATCAGGCGCTGGCGCTTTTAGAAAAACTTGGTGCGAGTCCCGAAGACAATCCGACCAGCCAGCAGCTGCTGGCAGGCGCCGATGCGAAGATTGCCGAACTGTCAGCGCTCGACGGCGCCGCGTTTGATCGCGCCTATGCCGCAAACGAGCTCGGTTATCATGAGTTTGTCAACAAGACGATCAAAACAGCGTTCATCCCCGCGGCGGACAACAAAGAATTCAAAGCCCTCTTGGGAGACGCGTTGGCAGTTTTCGAAATACATGAAGGCCACGCCGGCAAGATGGTTAAATCACTTAAATAGACCTGTTCAAAAAGGGGCGCTAACGCCATGTCAAAATTTCTCTCCTGTTCTGTTGATGCGGCGTTGAAAAACGGAAGATGCGCATCGACTGCGCGCATCTTCCGGCGCACGTTCATCCTGCTATCGGTCAGCGCAGCCTCGCTGACGCTGCTCACATCTGCAAATGCCGCTCAGGCGATGACCGCATCTCAGACCGATACCGCCATGAGTACGAAAGAAAGTGGCGATCAGAACGACAAAATCACCACCCACATCGTGGAAATCAAACAGTTCAAATTCAGCCCCGCAACATTGACCGTCAAAAAGGGTGACAAAATCACCTGGAAAAACCTCGATGTTGTTCCCCATACAGCCACGGCAAAGGACAAGGCGTGGGACTCAGGCAGCCTTAAAAAGAATGATGAATGGTCTCTCATAGTGAAAGAGGTCGGTGAGAAGGATTATATCTGTACGTTTCATCCAGTGATGAAAGGCAAACTGATTATCACTGAATAACGGCGCTACCATTCCCACCATAATTCGATAGACCAACCGAATTAATCTCGCACGGCGAAAGTCGTGCGAGATTTTTTCGCTTTCAACAGAAGTTCGAAAATTAGAGCACGCATCATTTGCCGTTTCTGATGAAAGCGCACAGCGACCGATAAAAATACTCGCTGGACGATCTGCAAAGTATGATGGCCTCTCAGTCATTTTGTGATCGGTTTTCCTGGGCTATCTACAATGAATAGTGCGGACCCAATGGACGCACCATTAACAGTTGATCCAGCAAAATATGAAGGACGAAAAAATGAGTGACGACCTAATGCGTTTAGAAGCCGCCGTTAACAGCCTTACCAAAGAAGGCAAAATTCTCGATTCTATTGAGCAATATTACGCTGATAATTGCGTATTCATCGAAAGCGATGGCTCAAGCCGTCAGTCAAAAGCAGCTCAGTCTGAGCATCTTTCAGGCTTCTTCAGCAGCCTGAAAAGTTTCGACGGCGCAACGCTTCATGGCCAGGCTGCCGGCGATAACTACTCCGCCAGCGAATGGACATTCAACATGACCGGCGGCGATGGCGGAAAAATTGAGTGGAACGAAGTTCTCGTTCGCACCTGGGAAAATGGCAAAGTTACTTCCGAAAAATATTACCAGAAATAATCAGGCGTTTTCTTGTTTGTAATGGAGCCGCTGCCATTGGCGGCTCCATTTATCCGCTATACAGCCGGTCAACACGAGCAACGATTGTTTTGTAGACTTTATCGAGAAACCACCCTCATCACTCCCTCACACTGGTCTTTATCATCAGCGGACTGGTTACTACAATTTACCCTGCTTTAAAGCAGACTAAATTTTTCATCATATTCTATTGGGCGGTGATTGTTCCAATTTGAGCAAAATGATATGCCGCCGCCGTAATTCCGTTTTGAATATTACATCTTCGATAGAATCGAAGCCGCATCCAATTCTATAGCAAATGCGCTTTTTCACTTAAATAGATTTTAAGTGCGTCAAAATTATAGCCAATGTTTTTGCAATGACTGCGCAAGATGAAAATGTTGGTTAGCGGGGCGTGAGTAAAATGCGTTTGAACGATCATGGTCGCCACGGATTGATAGGCGCTTTAGTTGCAAATTTATATGTTGCTGCAGCGTCGCCGGTTAGTGCGCAATATACCCAGCATGGTCCGCAACAGGACCCGCAAGGGTCTGGTCCGATCATCGCCGCGATGGATTGGCTGCAGGGCAGTCTTCTCGGCAATGTCGCGACGACAGCTGCAGTGATTGCGGTTGCGGCGGTTGGGTTCATGATGCTCACCGGACGCCTTAATTGGCGTTACGGCATCACCGTTGTCGTGGGTTGTTTCGTATTGTTCGGCGCGACGTCGATCGTTGCGGGCATCCGCGCTGCGGCAGGGGGGTGAGTTAGATGGCAAGCCTCAACGCATCACCGGTATTTCGCGCACTCACTCAACCGCAAATGTTTGCCGGCGTCACCTATAGCTTCTTCATCATCAACCTTGTGGTGACGACGGAGTTGTTTTTGATCACGCGATCTGCCTGGTCGCTACTGGCAGCGCTCATTGTCCACGGCGTCGGCTATCTCGCCTGCCTGCAGGACCCCCGCATTATCGATCTTTGGCTGACTAAGGTCAGCCGCTGCGCCCGTATCAGAAACTTCTCTTTCTGGCGCTGTAACAGCTATATGCCGTAGGGCCGTTTATGGGGAAACGCGCCAACCCAAATAAGATGAAATGGCTTGCTTCTCGCGAACAACGCGTGGGCGGGTGCTTGCCTTATGCGCGCCATGTAGATGGGGCGACACTGCTGTTGCGCGATGGCGCCGTGATGCAGACAATTCATGTTGACGGACTGGCGTTCGAGACAGCGGACACCGAAGAGCTCAATCACCGGCAGATTGTGCGTGACACCATGCTACGCTCAATCAACAATCATCAATTTACACTCTACCACCACATCGTGCGAAGGCGTGTCGATATCTCATTGGATGGTGTTTTCAACGACCCAATAACGGCGGGAATAGATCGACAATGGCAAGAAGCGCTCTCGTCCAAGCGCCTTTTCGTCAACGAGCTCTTTCTAACACTTGTCTATCGACCGACATCGGGCAAGCGCGGCCTCGTCAAACGTTTTGCCCAGCGCGGCAAAAAATATGAAACCGCGCATCTTGCCCAGGCATGCAAAGCGCTGAATGGCGCCCGCGAAGGATTGATGGCCTCGCTCGGCGCCTATGGACCGCGCCTTCTTGGTTGCTATGATGGTCCCGGCGGGCGGTGTTCGGAACCGCTGGAATTTTTGTCGCTGCTCTATAATGGCGGATTACAGCCGGTGCGCGCGCCCGCAGAAGACTGCGGGAATTACATTCCCTATAAGCGCACATCCTTTGGTATCGATACGCTGGAACAAAAAGGCGTCCGCAGCGAGACGTCGAGCCTTGCCGCAATATTATCTGTAAAAGATTATCCGTCAGTCACGACGCCGGGCATTATAGACAACCTGCTCCGCATACCCTGCGAGCTTGTGGTGTCGGAAAGCTTTCACTTCGTCGACCGACAGGCGGCGCAGGAACGCATTGACCTCGCTCTGCGCCGGTTACGCGCCGCCGATGACGATACGGTGACGCTGCGCCGAGGCCTGCAAAGCGCGAAGGATGACTCCGCGTCTGGCGCCGCCGGGTTCGGCGAACATCATATGACAGTGATGGCGCGCGCTCAGACCACTGCAGAACTCGATCAGGCCGCAGCGGAGGTACAGGCAGCGCTGGCCGATGTTGGCGCGATTTCCGTACGGGAGGACTTAAACCTGGAGCCTGCATTCTGGTCGCAGTTTCCCGGCAATGAGCATTACATTGCGCGTCGCGCGATGATCTCCACGGGGAATTTTTCCGGACTTTGCTCCATGCATAGTTTCCCGATTGGCGCACCGGACAAAAATCACTGGGATGCGCCGGTCACGGTATTCGAAACAACGGCATCGACGCCGTATTTTTTCGATTTCCACGAAGGTGACCTTGGAAATTTTGTGGTGCTTGGTCCATCCGGCACCGGCAAAACGGTGATTTTGAATTTTCTGCTGGCGCAGGCGCGTAAACTTCAGACCCGCACGATCTTTTTCGACAAAGATCGCGGCGCGGAAATATTCTTGCGTTCGATTGGCGGGCATTACGATATTTTACGAGAGGGCGAGCCAAGTGGCCTGAACCCCCTGGCCATGAAAGACACTGCACAAAATCGCGCGTTCCTGCGCGCTTGGGTTGGCCGCCTGGCGGCGCAGCCTGGCGTTGCGCTAACCCCGGAAGAACTGAGTATTATTACCGCAGCAGTCGACAGCAATTTTGAGCAGGATGTTTCACTCCGGCGCTTGCGATATTTTGTTGAGCTATTGAGCGGATCATCCCGTGTCTCCGCTGGCAGTCTCGCGGCGCGCATGGCGCGCTGGCATGGAAACGGCGAATATGCCTGGCTGTTCGATAACCCCACAGACAAAATTCGCATGGATGCACCAGTCATCGGCTTTGACATGACCGACATCCTGGACGCCCCTGACTTGCGCGGGCCGGCGATGATGTATTTGTTCGATCGCATTGGTCAGTGCCTTGACGGATCGAGGGTCGCGATTGTGATCGACGAAGGTTGGAAGGCCCTTGACGATGAGGTCTTCAGTCGACGCCTGAAGGACTGGTTGAAGACCATCCGCAAACGCAACGGTATTGTCGGTTTCGTGACGCAATCCGCGCGTGATGCGCTCGACAGCCGCATTGCTGCGACCATTACAGAACAAACCGCATCACAACTCTTCTTGCCGAACCCGCGCGCGCAGGAAACGGAATATTGCGGCGGCTTCGGTTTGTCGGCTCATGAATTTGATATTGTCAAATCACTGCCTGAACATTCGCGCTGCGTGCTGATCAAGAAGGGCAATCACAGCGTCGTTGCTCGTCTTGACCTCAGCGGCATGCCGGGCGTGCTCAAAATATTATCGGGCCGCGAGTCCACCATTCGCGAGCTGGACCGCTTGCGGGAACGCGTTGGTGATGACCCGGCGGCATGGTTGCCAATGTTTCTCGGTAAGGAGGCGGCGAAGTTTGGCATCTCGCCCATTGGGTTGAGGGAGGCGGCGGAATGACTGCGAATGCCTGCACGCCGAACGAAGACAGCCAGCGCCTCGTCGAACCACTGCTCGAGCAGGTCGATTGTCAGGTCGCGTATTATGTTGAGCAAACCTACTCATCTCTGTTTGGGCCGTTTGGGTTTTTGGAACCCGTACTCACTGGCGCACTGACGCTTTATGTTGCGTTTTACGGCTATCAACTGATTGTAGGTCGCGGTTCACTCAGCCTTTCGGGCCTGGCGCCGAAAGTTCTCACGATCGGACTGGTCCTCGCATTCGCAACGCGATGGGGCGCATATCAGGCGCTGTTTCTCAACATTTTTTACGGCGGCGCTGATCAACTGGCTGCGCTGATGATGAGCGGATCGAACGGAACATATGGTGCTGGAAATATCAGCGCGATAGCGCGGCTCGACGGTGTTCTGCAGGAGATTATTCGCATTGCCTCCGAGTGGAATCAGACAGCGATTACAGGCCCGGCGCACGCACCACTCGGCCCCACGGCTGATGCGTTGCAACAAGCGCAAGGCGAACAGCAGTCGATCCCGCGCACCGGCGGGGCTGTCAATCTCCTGTGGTTCAGTGCGATTTTGCTGGCGCTGAGCACGGTCGGTATTTTGATTATTGCAAAGGTTTTGCTCGGCCTTTTACTGGCAGTTGGCCCGGTATTGGTGGTGCTCGCATTGTTCCATACAACGCGCGGGCTTTTCGAGGGTTGGCTGAAGACGCTGGCGCTCTACGCACTGGTTGCCGCCTTTGCGACGGTGCTGGCAGGCGGTGTTTTATATTTGATCGAGCCGATGGTGGCGCGCATTAGCGAGCTTCGAGCCAGCGGATTTGCCAACCCGCAACCGGTGTTTGTGCTGGCGGTGACGGTATTTGTTTTCTCACTGTTGATGTTGCAGTTGCTACGAATGTGCGGTCGGCTCACCGATGCGTGGCGGCTGACAACGAACAGCGAGTCGCAAACGAAAATGGCGCTGCCTGACCCCGCCATCAATCCAAACGCATCGCCGGCAGGCATGGGCCGGCGCGTCGCTGATATGATCGTCGCGGTTGAACGCGGCGCCATGATGGGCAATGACAACCGCACCGGAACAATTGCTGCAGCGGCGCAATACGCCGCGCCTGCGCAAAATATTTCGGCGACAGTTCTAAGCAGGCGAACCAACCAGCACTACCAGTCATTCGGCGCCCGACTCGGAGCCAGGGGGCGCTTCGCATGAAGAAAAACTGGATCATTACCATTGCAGGATTGTTGATCACGTTGGGCCTCGCAGAGGCCCACGCAGACTCTCGGATCAAAACCAGACCCTATGCGGAAAGCAGAGTTTACGCGCTGACCGGCCATTTTGGTTTTCAGATGGCGATTGAATTCAACGATGATGAGATCATTGAAAATGTAGCGATCGGCGATTCGGTTTCGTGGCAGGTAACGCCAAACCGTCGCGGCGATGTCATTATCCTGAAACCAATCAGCGAGGCGTCACCCACGAATATGACGGTGGTGACGTCACTGCGACACTACTTCTTCGAGCTGAATGCAAAAAGCGCTGTGGACGCAAAGCCCGGCGAGATGGTTTACGTGCTGCGCTTTACCTATCCCAAAAGTAAAGATGCCGAACTCAAAACGGCGCAGGAGGCAGCGCTCGCCACAGCTGTCGAGGAGACGCCTGAAGATCGCGCGGTCAACAGAAACTATAGCTATCAGGGCAGCCGTGAAATTGTGCCTTCGCAGCTGTTTGACGATGGCCGCTCAACATATTTCAAATGGTCTGAGGGCGCTCCGGCGCCCGCAATATTCCTCATCGACAAAAATGATAAAGAAAGCGTCATCAATCACGGCTTTGAAGCGGGTTACATCGTGGTTGATCGAGTTGCGCCGACTTTTTCGTTGAAGCACGGTGACTTTGAAACGCTGATTTACAATGACGATTTCAGCCCTGTTGACCCTGGCCCCGATGCGCCACGACCGCGGCAAAAAAAGCGCGGCTTCTTTGGCAAAGTGTTTGGCGGCGGCGAGATTGAGGAGGCGGAATGATGCGCAATGCAAGCGGCGATGATCCGCGTTCATCAATGTCCGAGAGCGCTCTTGATGCGGCAAATGGCTATGCCATGCCGCAAGTTGGCGGCGGGAGCAGCGAGCGCATGACCACAGTGCTGGGGTTTGCGGTGCTCGCGATGCTCGGTGTTTTTGTGTTTAACCAAATGAGTGAAGGTCGACGGACCGCCTCAATCGATGCGCTGATGGAAGATACACGCGCCGAGTTGAACGCTGCGCAAACCACTGCGGAAAATGCGCGCCGCGAGGCTGACCAAGCACGGACCGATGCACAACGTGCACAGCAACGTCTGGCGGTGAATGCACAGCAATCGCAAGCAGCCCCGACAAAGCGAAAGACGGCAGATCTGCCCGGACAGGCGAACCTTCGTTCGCCAGCGCTGGTCGTCGATAATAGCCGACCACGGGCGACCGCAGCAGGTGATGGCGAGGGCGCGGCCGGGGCAATTGATGCCGCCATCAATGGCCTCACCGCGTCAGATGTGTTTGCCCAACGTGTTAGTGCCGACGGGTTGGAACCGGTGCGCGCCACTGTGATCAGCGAACCATCACGTGTAGCGCCGCAAGGGACGATCATCGCGGGTGTGCTTGAAACCGCAATCAATTCAGACTTACCGGGCTTTACCCGCGCCGTCGTCAGCGAAGATATTCGCAGTCTCGACAGTCGCACAGTGTTGATCCCGCGCGGCAGTCGATTGATTGGTCAGTATCGGTCCGGTCTCGTCGTGGGCGAGTCACGCGCTTTTGTGATCTGGACACGACTGTTAACGCCTGATGGCGTTTCCGTGGAGCTTGCATCACCGGCCACTGACACGCTTGGCCGCGCTGGCCTCGCTGGTAAAGTCAATCGGCATTTCTTTCAGCGCTTTGGAGCCGCATTCATGTTGTCGGTGATCGACATTGGCGCCAATGCGATTATTTACGACAACAATTCAAGCATCGTCATTGGCTCAACTTCTGAGGCGCAAGCGATTGCCGCACAAGCTTTATCGCAGCAAATCAGCATTCCGCCGACTATCAAGGTGAAGCAGGGAACGGAAATCCGCATCTTCCTTGCGCGCGATTTGTATTTCCCACGCCTCGCGAATGTACCGAGCCTGCGCCAATGAGCAGTGTTGCCCACATAGAAGACCATGAGGCGCAGGACGTTTATCTTAAATCGTTCCTGAAACCGTTTAGCCGCTGGCTCGATGATCGCAAGATCACCGAAATCATCGTCAACGGGCCCGGAGAAATCTGGATCGAGCGCGACGGCGCCGCAAAATTCGAACGGATTGATGATGCCGCTATTAACAATGCCCTGCTGCAGCGACTCGCAACACAGATCGCTCGGGTCAGCCATCAGGCAATCAATCGTGAGCAGCCGCTTTTGTCCGCAATGTTGCCGACGGGCGAGCGCATTCAAATGGCTGGCCCGCCCGCCGCAGGCGATAACTGGGCGCTCGCCATCCGCCGTCATGTGGTCAGCGATCTTCGCATAGAGGATTTCGCCGGCGCCGGTGGCTTCCATGATGTTCGCATCAAAAACAGCAATGAACCTGACGATGCGGACCGCAATCTTGCGACACTGCTTCAATCGAAAAATATAGAAAAATTTCTGCGAGAGGCCGTGCGATTACGAAAGTCAATCCTGATTTCCGGCGGCACGTCTACAGGCAAGACAAGCCTCCTCAACGCGCTGCTATCAGAAATTGATGACGATGAACGACTAATTACCGTCGAAGACACCTCGGAAGTCAAACTGCGTCAACCAAATCACCTCAGCCTTATCGCCGTCAAGGGTGAGATGGGTGAAGCGCGCATCAATATTACCGATTTGCTTGAAGCCGCCCTGCGCATGCGGCCCGATCGGCTTATTCTCGGAGAAATCAGGGGGATTGAGGCGGCAGCTTATTTGCGTGCGATAAACACCGGTCACCCCGGTTCAATCACTACTGTTCATGCAGACAGTCCGCAGGGCGCACTCGACCAACTGTCGCTCATGGTGATGCAAGCCGGGCTGCCGCTCAGCCGTACAGAGACAATCAACTACATACTTTCAATTGTGGATATCATTGTACAAGTCTCCCGTGTCAACGGACGCAGAGTCATTGAACAAATTTATTTCGCACCACTGGAAAACAGTCCATAGGCTCTACAATTTTTAATACCGCAAATTCCTACAACCCCAAGACCGCTGGGGATTTGCAATACACATTTAGTCAAATTGCTCGCCGCTGTTACAGATCGATTTACTCCCGGTCGTTTAACTCCACCCCGTGAAGCAAGGGTTGAGTTATATGGTTAGTGTACACCGCATTAACAGCGCCGTGAAATTTGCCGCCACCATTGCGGCGAGTTTTTCGTTGGTCGCGTGCTTCGGCGGGTCTGACGACGCTCAAGCGCCGACGCCGCCGGCGACGGTGGCGACAACCGCATCGGCAAGCCTGACCGAGGCGGAAGCGTCGCGGTTTTTAAGTCAAGCGACCTTTGGTCCATCGCAAGCCGACATCGATGAGCTGCGTTCCATGGGTATTTCCGCCTGGCTGCAGGCTGAATTCGCAAAGCCTCAGGAATCAATGCTGCAGGATGTTTTAGCCGCTGAGAGCGCAGGCGAGGAAGTTGGCGATGACCAGCTCAGCGAAGCGTTTTGGTCGCGCGCAATCCTCAGCGACGACCAATTGCGCCAGCGCGTTGGCTTTGCCTTAAGCCAAATTTTTGTCGCCTCGTTCCGGGACTCTGAACTTGGCGACCGGCCGATTGCAATGGCGAACTATATGGACATCATATCCGCTGGCGCTCTCGGCGGCTTCCGCCAGACACTAGAAAATGTCACCTACAGCCCCGCGATGGCGATTTATCTGACCTATCTGCAAAATCAGAAGGCCGACGACGAAGGCGAGGTCGTACCAGACGAGAACTATGCCCGCGAAGTGATGCAGCTGTTCACCATTGGCCTGCTGGAGCTGGAGCCGGACGGATCTCCGCGTCTCGATAGCGGCGGCAATCCGATTGAAACCTATGACAATGGCGACGTGACGGAATTGGCCAAGGTATTTACCGGTCTTTCCTGGGCGTCTCGTAATCGCTTTCTTGGTCGTCCGCAAACAATCGAGTCAGAGTACCTGCCGCTGGTGATGTATGAGGAAGAACATTCCCTCGAAGCAAAAAGTTTTCTCAACACGACAATTCCAGCGAATACGCCCGGAAACCAAAGCATCGACATGGCGCTTGACGGGTTATTCAATCACCAAAATACGCCGCCCTTTATTTGCCGCCAGCTCATTCAGCGCCTCGTCACCAGCAATCCGAGCCGCGGTTATGTGAGCCGCGTCGCGGGTGTTTTTCGTAGCGGATCATTCGCCCTGCCCGACGGGTCAACTGCCGGTAATGGAACTCGCGGCGACATGCGCGCTGTTGTCTCGGCAATTTTGCTCGACCCTGAAGCGCGCGATTTGTCGATGATGTCGGACCCTGCCTTCGGCAAATTACGCGAACCGGTCGTTCGATTCACCCATTGGGCCCGGGCCTTTGGCGTCCAGGACACCGATGCCGACGATATCAACAGCATCCAGGACACGTCGTCACCGGCGCGCCTCAACCAGCAGGCTTATCGCTCGCCATCAGTGTTCAATTTCTATCGTCCGGGTTTTGTGGCGCCGGGGACAGAAAGCGCCGCCGCCGGGCTCGTTGCGCCGGAGTTGCAGATCACAACCGGCTCCAGCATCACCGGCTACGCGAACTTTATGGAGCAATTCATCCTGCAAGAAGCGTCGGACACAAATTACTTGCCGGACTATTCGGCGGAAATCGCTCTCGCCAATGATCCAGCGGCGCTGGTCGACCGGCTGGATATAATTCTCACCTATGGATCGCTGCGTCCGGAGACACGCACGCGCATCATTAACGCGGTGAACTCCGTACCAGGATCAGCGCGTTATCCACGCGATGAAACACGCGTTGGCGTCGCAATTTTGATGGTTATGACATCGTCCGATTACATCACACAACGATAACGGGGAACACCCAGCATGGACAATTCAAGACGGCAATTTCTGAAATCCGCCACAGCGCTGTCACTGGGCGGCGCTGCTGGCTTTATGTGTGACTTAAACCGGTTTAACGCCTTCGCGGCGAGCACTGGCGGCTATCGCGCACTTGTGTGTGTCTTCCTGTTCGGCGGCATGGATTGTCACGATACGGTCATTCCCTATGACACCGGCAATTACAATCAATATGCGGATATCCGCAGTTCGCTTTTCAACGAGTATGACGATTTGGTTGGCGGCTCAACCCGAGCACGCGATCGATTGTTGCCGATGACACTTGCCAACGCCTCTGACTTTGGCGGGCGCCAGTTTGCGCTGCCACCCGAGCTTGGTCCGCTGCATGAGTTAATCGGCCAGGGTAACTGCTCCATTGTCTCTAGTGTTGGACCGCTGGTGCAGCCGATCAACCGTACAGAATTTCGAAATGGCTCGGTGCCAAGACCGCCGCGTCTTTTCTCCCATAATGATCAGCAGTCGGTTTGGATGGCGTCGCAACCGGAAGGCGCGCGTTTCGGTTGGGGCGGGCGGCTTGCGGATATGGCGCTCGCTGCGAATGCGAACCCCGACGCAACATTTACAGTGGTGTCGACGTCGGGCAATGCAGTGTTTCTTTCGGGTCAGCTCGCCAGCCAATTTGAAGTTGGCACAAACGGACCGCAACCGATCCGCGGTGTTGGCGACGATAATTTTTATGGATCGGATGCGCTTCCAGCGATTTATGAGTCACATCTGCGCGCAGAAAATGAGACACTCACCAACCTCCTGCAGCGAGACTATGTGAATTCGGTTTCCCGCTCCATCGATGCGAACCGGACGCTAAGCGCATCGTTTCAACAGGCAGCGCCTTTCAACACAGCGTTTCCGCAAAGCCGTCTCGGCGCGCAATTGCAGATCGTCGCGCGCGTCATCGCGGAGCGGCAAACGCTCGGCGTTGGGCGGCAGATATTTTTTGTCGGCACCGGCGGATTTGACACTCATTCACGTCAGGCTGAGTCCATGCCGCGGCTCCACACAGATATCGCAACATCGATGCGTGCGTTTTATGACGCGACCGCGGAGATGGGCGTCGCCAATGATGTAACTGCTTTTACGGCGTCTGATTTTGGCCGAACGTTGACCGTTAATCGCGACGGCACCGACCATGGATGGGGAGCCCATCACTTTGTTGTTGGCGGCGGACTGCGGGGCAACCAGATGCTCGGCACGTTCCCAGAGCCGATCATCAATCACAATTTCGACACCGGCAATGGCCGCATCATTCCAACAACATCAGTCGACCAGCTCGCCGGGACGCTTGGAGAATGGTTCGGCCTCAATAGCACCGAGTTGGACGACGCGCTGCCAGGGCTAAGCAACTTTAGCAATCGCGATATTGGATTGTTTAGCGGCGTTGCGAGCTAACCGGCACGGTTCGACATCAGTTGATATTCCAACCCGTATAGAGATGAAAAGAATAAGCTGTGACTGCCTGAGAAAATGAGTAGGGGCGACAAAATGCGAGTAAGTAAGTTTTTAACGGCGAGTGTGTTCGCTCTTGGCGCATTTCTCACCGCTGAGGCCGCCGCTGCAGATATCGAAGCGGCAGCAACCGCTCCTGGTCTGTTGCGCGACCGTCCGCTTGAGGAAATTACGCATTGGAACACAGCTGCCGCCGCCGATAGCCGTTCTGCGGATGATTTTGTCGATAACTACGCGAATGATGTAGGCGACAGTTTGTTCTTCGCGCCAGGCGTGTCGATCAACAGGCTGAAAAATTCAGAACCAAGCATTGTGTTGCGCGGCTACGCCGTGGGCAATCGCCTGGAAAGCTCAAGTG
Source organism: Hyphococcus sp. (assembly GCA_021776335.1). Taxonomy (GTDB): domain Bacteria; phylum Pseudomonadota; class Alphaproteobacteria; order Caulobacterales; family Parvularculaceae; genus Hyphococcus. Next base: position 76,576 of record JAJFGB010000008.1, on the reverse strand, counting down.
TCAAGGTGTTGCGCGACGGCGCGCCCCTGACAGATGTTCATGGCGACACCAACATGGCGGAAATTGACTTGCTCGCGGTCGACCGCGTAGACGTCTTCCGCGGCGGCGGCGGAAATGTTCGAATTACAGGCGATAATCTCGGCGGCGCAGTAGACTTCGTTTCGCCAACCGGACGGACCGCACGCAGTCGCCGCTCTTTGCGGGTCGACGCAGGGTCGTCGATCTACGCCACTCCCGGCGGGCAGGCGCATGTAGATCTCGCGCACGCTTCCGGCGATCTCGACTATTTCGCAAGTTTTACTGGCCGTTATGAAACTGGTTTCCGAGATAATAGCCAGCGCGCTGATGCGGTTTTTAACGCCAATCTCGGTTATGAATTCTCGCCGGCTTTCACGACGCGGTTTTTCGTTGAGGCGCTGCGCAGCGATATAGAGCTTGCGGGTGGACTGACGCCTGCCGACGCGCTTGCCTCTCCCTCCAGCGCTGCACCGCCGATTGTGCTCGGTCCGCTGTTTCCCGGCGGCCCGGTGATCGGATTGGCTGGGGGCGCGGAAGGCGACGAGTGGGGCCGTGCGTTAATCACCGGTCGCATATCGAATCAGACAGTGTTCCGGTTGCTTGGCCTCGATTTCGACACCGGCTTTCACTTCACCCATCGCCGGATTGACAGCCCACAGATCGACTTTGTCGGGATACTCGATCAAAGCGGCAACGAATGGGGCGCCAATCTCGCGGCAACGACGCCGATCAGCCTGTTCAATATTGATGTCGATCTGACCATTGGCGGGTCCTACGCCACCGGCTCCAGAAACTCGGATCGGTTTGAAAACATCGACGGCGCCAGAGGTGTTGTGCTAACCCAAACAACGCAGAAGTCGACCAACATCACCGGCTTTGTCGACGCAGTGCTCGAACCCTTCAAAAACCTCATCGTCAATATTGGCGGTAAATTTGTGAGAACAGCTCGCGATCTTGACGTCGCGACTAATGTCGACGAAGCAACATTCACTGGAGTTTCGGCGCGCGGCGGCGTCACTTATAAACTGACACAACGCGTGCAAATTTTCGCTAATGCAGCGCGAACCTATGAGCCGCCTTCCATGAGCGAGCTCGTCTCTGACGACCCGGAAGCCTTTAACGGTCTGGATGAACAGGATGCTTTCACCATTGAGGCAGGCCTGCGTGGCGAATTGAACAACTGGATCGGCTTGGATATTACAGTTTTCAATACTGATGTTGAGGGCGAAATCATCAACATCGAAGAACCGGAGACAAACGGACTCGGCACATTCGTCAACACTGAGAGCACAACCCACAAAGGCATTGAGGCCGGTATCGACATCAATCTCCTTCCATCACGTTTTGCCGCAAATGGAGGTTCGTTGACGTTGCGCAATGTCTATAACTACAATGATTTTCGCTTTAATAACGCAAATCCGCTCAGCGTTGACGGTAATCGTCTCGCAGGCGTGCCGCAGCATGTTTATCGTGGCGAGCTGCGTTACGACGCCGACGGGCGATGGTTCGCTGGCGTCAATGTAGAACTCGCAGGCGGCGCCTTTTTTGCCGATCATGAAAATACCGTATCGGTGCAGAGCCATGCGCTGGTTGGGTTTAGCGCAGGCTGGCGCATGAATGACAATCTTGAGTTCTTTGCATCAGGTGAAAATATCCTCGACGAAAATTATGCTGCAGGGATCACACCTGTCCTGTCTCAAGCCGCACAGAACGGGCGCATTTATACGCCTGGCGACCGTGCGACGGTTTATGGGGGCATGCGCGTGAGATTCTAAGATCTCCCTGCCGCATCGGCGTTGGCAATGTTTGCTGCGCCTCAACCTCTGTCCCTACCAAAAACTCAACCCGGGCTTAACATTCAGGGTGATGAAGATATCGAGCAATGGGTGATCAACAATGTTGAAAGCACCCACCACCCCTGAGGGTCCTGCACGGTGGGCGACGCAAACGATCCGGTGACGTTCGTTGACAGAGGCTGAAACGTAAAACATAGAACAGCGTCGTTTTTCCAAGCCTCCCCTACGGGCGGCGACGCGGGCGCTATGCTGGCAATGCGGAAGTTCGATCGGGGATCAGCTGGCGGACAGAGTGGGATTCGAACCCACGAGACAGTTACCCGCCTACACGCTTTCCAAGCGTGCGCCTTCGACCACTCGGCCACCTGTCCGGCGCGGCGCGGACTATAGCTACGCTTCGCCCACACGCAAGGCCCAAACACCAGCAATTGCGCCGCTTTCACCATAGGCCAACAGCGCAATTGCAGCCGGGGCGTAGCCGGGTTATCTTGTTACAGTAAAGTTTTGTTAACCAATTGAGGGGGCCTTAGATGGCGGCGTTTCGTTTTATTGCGTGGGTATTAGTGGCGATGGCTGTCGCCTTGTTGGGGGCGGATGGCGTCTCGTCGCTCGAGAGTGGTGAACCAGTGATGCGCACCACAGAACAGATTATGGCCTTGCTTGGCGTCGATGGCGGATCGATAGCGACAAACTCTCCGGGCGGTGTTTCTCAGGCACTCAATACGGTTTTAGGGCTGCCATTTTGGGCGCCTATTGGCCTTGTCGGCGTCGTCCTGGCACTGGTTTTCCGGCCTATCGACTGACCCACACCGAAGACAACAAAAATAAAAACGCCGCCCATAAAGGGCGGCGTTTTTTTGTCTCATGCTTGAGCGGCATGCTCTTTCGCCCGCAACGCTTCCAGTTTGTTGCGATAGCGGGTCTGAACCGTTGAAACGATGACCATGACAAAGATCACAAAGTAAAAACTCGCCTTGGACATGGCTTCGACTTTGAAGTTAAAAAATTCCAGATGAGCAAGATGGCCGCCCTCGGTGATCAGCAATATCCCAACGATAAAGAGGATGAACAGCCCGATGACTTCAAACATGCGGTTCTGCTTTAAAAATACAGAAACATGATCGGCAAGAATGACCATCAATGCGCCGCTGATCAAAATTGCCGTGGCAATCACCCAGACGACCTCTGTCAATGCAATCGCTGACAAAAGCGAGTCGAAGGAAAAGACCAAATTCATCACCACAATCCAGGTGATGACTGTCGCCACCGAGCGCTTGCGCGTATCGCCCAGCTCCTCAACATGATCAACCGCAAGGAGGTGCATGATCTCGCGGGTTGCTGTGTACATGATAAAGCCGCCGCCAAGCATCGACACCAATGAATGGAAGGTAAAAGAGCCCTCGATGACACCCGCCCAACCGAACCCAAACAAGGGCTGGGTAAAGCGGTTGATCAGGCCCAGCACCACAAACATCAGGACCAGTCGGAAAACGATGGCAAGGCCAATGCCCATGCGCCGTACAAAACGCTGCCGATTTTCCGGCGCCTTTGACGATTCAATCGAAATATAAAGCAAATTATCAAAGCCCAGCACCGCCTGCAGCGCGATGAGCATCAGAAGGGTAAAAAGATTATCAAGCTGAAACAGCGATTCCATGGCAGCGGTCCTTTTGTCTCGAGTTTGCCGCAATGGGCCATGTTTCGGGCGTGTCGCGCAAGCGGCCCACAAAGGTAAAAGTTAACTAAAAAGCGAATAATCACGGCCTCGTGTGCGCCGAAACGATGGGGCTGCGCGCCGAATTGTCATTGTTAAAATGTCATTCGTCAAAGCGATCAAACGCTGCGGTGAGTGGCGCGCCAACCCCCTTTTCAATGGGTCTTTTCGGTCCTATTTCAGCCGAACAGAAAGAGGAGAGAAATCGATGGCTAGATTAATCACAATACTGACGGCAGTGAGTGTCGTTGTTGTCGTAGCGGCGCCGGCTGTTTACGCTTATTCTTCGCTCGTTTGAAAATGATATTTAAAAACGAGCATCCGCTGCACCGCGCGGCACTCATCAACCGGCATATTCCCCGGCAACAATAAGGCGGCGGCAATAGTCGCCGCCCCAACGGTGTTCTAATCACCGCGGGCAGAACGCCTGACAAAAGCCTGGTAGTCTTCCGGCGTATCGATCCCAGGCACGGCTTTCTTGACGATGCCAGCGGCAATTACCTCCCCCATTTCCAAAATCCGCAACTGCTCCAGGCGCTCAATTTGTTCAAGTGCGCCCGGCGGCGCACTGGCGAAGGCAGCAAGGCTTTCTTTTGAGAATGCGTAAACGCCCACATGGAGAAAATACTTCTCCGGCTCCACAATCAGGCCGCTCTGATTGCGCGGATAAGAACAAAGCACCCGCGTGAAATATACTGCACGGCTGGCGTTCGCGCCCAGTGCATTCCCCAAAATTACTTTTACGGCAGATGGATCATCGGGCGAGCCCGAACCGCTGCTTGCATCGACCGGGAACCGGCATGCAAGGGTTGACGCAAAACTGGCGCCTGCGGCCTGTATGTCGATCAGCGTATCAAGGTCACCCGGGTCGATCTCCGGTTCGTCGCCCTGCAAATTGACGATAATGTCCGCATCCAGTTCAGCGGCGGCCTCTGCTGCGCGCGCGCTGCCGCTTTCATGTGTCGCGGAGGTCATTACAGCATTGCCGCCAAAGCCGCGCACCGTGTCAAATATCCGAGCATCGTCGGTCGCCACGATGACCGTCGACGCGCGCCTTGATTTTTTCGCTTGTTCGTAAACATGCTGTATCAGCGGCTTGCCGGTCTCCGCTAAAAGCGGCTTGCCTGGCAATCGCGTCGATGCAAAGCGCGCCGGAATAAGTATTGCCGCTTTCATGCTGATTTTTCTTTTGTAAATTTTGCGAGCAGTGTGGCGCCCGCATAGGCTGTTACGACACCGAGAAAATTAGCAACGGCATCGGCAAGTTCCGGCGAGCGCACACCACCGAGCCCTTGCATGCCCTCCAGCGCAGCGCCATAACCCGCAAGCGCAAGCGGTAACGCCCAGCGTGTGCGGAATAAATCAAACCGCGCCAGGAAAGCCGCTGCACCAAGCGCGCCATAAGCCATAAAATGCGCCACTTTGTCGGCCAGCCCGGAATCGCCAAGCACAAAGACCGCAACCCAGCGCGCAAGCGCAAACCCCGCATCCGTATCTTCCGGATTCGGCGTCAGGGTAAGATATGTAACTAAAATAAAAAGTGCTGCGAAAAGACCGCGCGCCCAAAATAAAGAAGATCCCATCAGGCGTCTTCCTGCTTTGCCGCAAGGCGGCGCTCCCAGGCAATCGCCGTTTCAACGATGAAATCGATATCATCATACCGCGGACGCCAATCGAGTGCGGTGCGTATCGCCGCATTGTCAGCAATCAATTGTGGGGGGTCGCCAGCCCGGCGCGGCGCAATATCAAAGGGCAGCGGTGACCCGGTGACGCGCTTGAAAGCTTCCAATACTTCGTAAACAGAGCTGCCGCGCCCATACCCGCAATTTAAGATCCTTGAAGCGCCATCGCCGCGCAATCGCTCAAGCGCTTCCAGATGAGCCTGCGCGAGATCGGTTACATGAACATAATCACGGATCGCCGTCCCGTCTGGCGTTGAATAATCATCGCCATAGATTTTCAGCCTCTCCTTGCGGGCGCCAACCGCAATCTGTGCCGCAACTTTAATAAGATGTGTCGGTTTTCTGATCTCGCCGGCGCGGCCCTTCGGGTCAGCGCCAGCGACATTGAAATACCGCAAGGTCATATAGGAAATCTGGTGCGCGGCGGCAGCGTCTTCCAGGATACGCTCGCTCATCGCCATTGAGGCGCCATAAGGCGTAATGGAATGGATCGGCGCCTGTTCGGAGACCGGCGCACGCTCGGGAGTTCCATAAACAGCGGCGGTCGACGAAAAAATAAACCGCCGCACGTCAGCCTCCACACATGCCTTCAGCAGCGCGAGGGTCTGGGCTGTATTGTTGGCGTAATAGTCAAGCGGGTGCTTTATCGATTCAGGGACAAGAATAGAGCCCGCGAAATGGATCACTTCCTGAATATCGTGTTCTTTGAAGGCCTTCTTCAGCGCCTCCTTGTCCCCCGCATCAGCGACGATCAGCGGGGTGCCGGCGGGAACAAGCCATTGCGCACCGGTTGAGAGATTATCAAGCGCAACCGCCTTTTCGCCGGCGTCTTGCAGCGCAAGCAACATATGCGCGCCGATATACCCGGCGGCGCCGGTGACCAGAACGCTCATCGCACCAAATATTCCTTCGTTGCGGCGATTATAACGCCATTAATCTGATTGTTTGACAGTATTTTCATAGCCTAATTCCCGCTAGAATAGTAAAGCCAATTACCGGGCCCAAAAGACTTATGTTGAAAAAATTTTTCGCAAAGAACAAGAATACGGCCGCCATTGGGGATGGCAAAAGGGTCTATGCGATTGGCGACGTTCATGGCTGTCTCACGGAGCTTGACGCCCTTCTCGACAAGATCGCCGCAGATGGCGGCAGCGCCGGCCTTGCCAAATCAGTATTTTCGGATGCCGCGGGGGACCAGGTGAAAGCCATTCCGCAGCTTGTCTTCCTTGGCGATTATGTGGATCGCGGACCAGACAGCAAAGGCGTCCTCGACCGGCTGATCGCCGTTAAAAAAGCGCGGCCGGAAACCATCTTTCTCAAAGGCAACCATGAAGCCATTATTCTTGATTTTTTGAGCGACCCTGAAGACATGCTGCATTGGCTCGAATGGGGCGGCGAACAAACACTGGCCAGCTATGGCGTTACCAAGGCGTTGAGCGCTCCGGCCGAAGACCTCGCTACCGAGCTGCGCGAAAAAATGCCTGCGTCACATCTGTCCTTTTTGAAAGCGCTCACCCTCAAACACCAACAAGGCGATTACCTGTTTGTCCATGCCGGCGTCCGCCCTGGCGTCGCGATTGATGATCAACAGGAAGAAGATTTGTTATGGATCCGCGGTCGGTTTCATAAAGCGAGCGCCAACGAGCGACCGGATTGTGTTGTGGTTCACGGCCATCAGCCGATGAAAAAACCACTTGATGCAGGGTGGCGCATCGCCGTCGATACCGGCGCTTGCTGGACCGGAAAACTCACGGCTGTCGCCCTGGAAGGGTCAAGCCGGCGATTTATCACTACATGAGTTTTACGCTTGAGCGGTTTTCGGGCGCTCTTCATTTTCTGCAATCAGACGCGGACCACCCGCTGCCGACAGTATTGTGCGCAACGTATCAACGCCGCCTGGCCCATCGCCGCTGTTGATTGCCTTTGCATACTCACTGGCAAAATTTGATGCATTAATCACATGCGGCGCAGGCGTCACGAATATCATCCGGGCGCCCAGCAGAATTGGTTCGCGCCAGCGTTCCAGCATTTCGCGCTTGTAGCGCGCCGGTGCGATCATGAAGTCCGGTTCTGCAGTGCGGCAATCAGTTTCGGAAATAATGCGCGGACCCTTACCAGCAAACATTCTGTTGTCGCGCGCAGATGCTGTATCGACCGCCGCTGTCACTACTTTCGCAGCCGGCCCAATCCAATTCAGGAGGGCTTCCGCTTGCGGATCAGCGCCGAGAATATGCACAGTCTCGCCGCGTGCAGCGACTTCTTCCAACATCGTAATGACGGCGGCGCGGACGCCGTCGATGCGCTGTTCGTATGACTGATAGGGCTGTATCGCACGCATCGCCAGGGCGTTTTCTTCATCCCATAAACGAGCCAAACGATCATACCATGGGTCGAAATCAAACTCGTCATTTTCTGCATGCGTAATGAACAAACGAATTGATCCGCCCTCTTTGCCTGTGAGAGCGCCCTTGAAAATCTTCAAGCCCGCTTCACGCACAATCCATTCAAGAACCGAAAGAGAATAAACCGCTGATACGCCCGATTGCAGCGCCTCAACGCAGTTGCGCGTCAACACCATTGGAGAATAAAGTGTCTCAAGAGCAAATACCCCATCATCTGCAAGGCGCTCTTTTACCGCCGTGATCAATGCGCGGGGATCGTCGATATGTTCCAGCAACGAAACAGCGCTGATGATGTCGAATTTCTTTTCACCAAATGCCTGATCAAGTTCCGGAGAAGGAAATGCTGCTTTTGCAGACCAGGCCCATTCGCCGATACCTTCGACATGATCGGTTGGGTCCACGCCAAACCGTTCAACCCAGCGAGGATAGAAAGCCAGCAGTGACCCGTCATTGCATCCGATATCGAGCACAGCGCAGTCACGACCCGAAATAAGTTCAAGCGCTTCTGTCGCCACCGCACGAAGATGGTCTCGATTGGAACTGTGCCGTCCCGACGGGATTGTCGTATCGCACGGCCCCGCTACCGCGGACTGAAGCAGTCCGCAAGCACGCGCGTCGCGCGATGGATCACACAAGAGATATTCAACACTGTCATTATCGCTACGCCACAACCGCTTTGGCGCCGCGCCCATGGACATTGAAAAAGCGGGCGTTAACGTATTTGATCCACATGCCCGACATTGAGTAATTTTTTTCACGAAACGCCGCCTTATTCCACGCGAGTTGAAGAGTTGCGCGAAGCGTCGCAGCACAGCGTAAAGACAGTGTAAAGATGGCGGAATTACTGGGGCCCAGACACGTTCCGCTTACGTCTCTTAACGAAGTCTTACCATTACGTATTCAGCAGAAGCCATTTCGATTTCATGGTCCACACAAGATAGACAAGTGCTGAACGCTAACAGCAACACCCCAGATCGGTTGTCCCGATTTAAGCAAGAGAAAAATAAAGGAGCGCCACACCGGTCACCAGCAGTGTGATCATGGTGCAAAGCGTTCCCACCAAACGACCCTTGCCCCACACACCCATGCCGAGACCCACTAAATGGGAAATACGAGCGAAAAGGAAAAAGGCGCCAATACCATGAATTAAGATCGCTGGCGCTTCCAGCAAAGCAAGCATCAACAAACCGGCGAGCGCTGCGGGTGCATATTCAATGTAATTACCCTGGGCGCGAATGGCTTTTGTCATTTCGACATTGTCGCCATCGCCAAGGTTAATCTTGTGTGTTGCGCGCGCCGCACCAACGCGAAAGCTTAGATAGATAAGTAGAAAGATATTGAGGGCGACCCAAAAACCCGCCGCTTCCAGTGATGACATGGTTTTATCTCCAGCTTTTGTCGATAATTACGCGGATAAGCGTTCAATGAGACTGCGCAGAAATTTCGTTCCCTCACGCACCTGATCGAGCGTGATAAACTCATTGGCTTGATGAGCTTGATCAATCGACCCGGGGCCGCAGACGACGGTCGAAAATCCCGCCTCCTGAAACTGACCGGCTTCAGCCGCATAGGCGACGACATCCGTGCTGTTATGACCGGTGATCGCTTTTGCCAAATCAGCGGCAGGGTTTTGATCCCGCGGCGCCAGGGCCGGCGCGTTTGTACGCGGTTCAATCGCGATGCGGCAGGCTGGCGACTTTGCGCGCATTTCCGTCTCGAGACCGCGCGCATAGTCGGCAAACTCGTCAACGATATCCTGCCGACTATCGCCCGGTATAATCCTTAAATCCCATTCAAACATCGCCTCACCCGCCATGATGTTCAATTGCGTACCGCCATGAGCGACATTGACGGTCATCGTCGAATAGGGAGGGTCAAACGGACAGCTTGCTTCCGCAGCCTTGGCGCGCGCGATGCGCATATCCGCAATCTTGGTGATCAATCTGGCAGCCGCTTCCACTGCGGAAACGCCGCGATCCGTTTGGCTAGAGTGGGTCGTATATCCCGTCACGGTCACACGAAAAGAGGAAATCCCTTTATGTCCATTGATGACTTTCATATCCGTCGGCTCGCCGACAATGACAGCTGAGGGGTTCAGCGCCTTGCCTGCCAGTTCTGAAATCATATCTGGCGCGCCAAGACAGCCAATTTCCTCATCATAGGAGAGGGCAAAAATGATTGGACGCTTCAAACCTGCTTTCTGCATTTCCGGCACAAGCGACAGACCGATTGCTGAAAAGCTTTTCATGTCGGCGACGCCGCGGCCATAAAGCTTGTCGTCTTTTTCAACGACCGCCCAGGGATCAGTATTCCAGTCCTGTCCCTCGATTGGCACCACATCCGTATGTCCCGAAAGAACAACACCGCCTTCAACAATTGGCCCGACAACCGCATAAAGATTGGATTTCGTCTCGTCGTCATTCATGACACGATGAGTATCGACACCCAATCCGTGGAGATAGGCCTCGACATCCTCGATCAACGCGAGGTTTGATTTTGACGACGTGGTATCGAACGCGACAAGACGCTCAATCCATTGAAGCTGTGCGCTGAGATCAGACATGGCGGTAAACTGACCGCACCCGACGGTTTTCGCAATATGCGTGGCGGCTTTTATCCCGCCAGCGAAAACGGCTCCAGGCCAGAAAGTTGCATCGCGACTTTACGTTGCGCAGGCGCGCGCGGCGCAAGCCCATCCACCGCTGCGGCGAAAGCTTCAATATGCGCCGGCGTTGTCCCGCAGCAACCGCCAACGATGTTCAAAAGCCCGCTTTCCGCCCATTCGCGAAGGTGCTTCGTCATCGACGACGGCGTTTCGTCATATTCGCCAAATGCGTTGGGCAGACCCGCGTTAGGATAGGCCGATAGATAGCAATCAGCAGCATTGGCGAGCTCAGATACATAGGGCCGCATCAAATCAGGTCCAAGCGCGCAATTGATCCCCACGGAAAGGGGGTGGGCGTGCCGTACAGCATTCCAGAATGCTTCTGTCGTTTGGCCCGACAGCGTACGGCCCGATTGGTCGGTAATTGTCACCGAAAGCATAACCGGAACTTCAAATCCGAGATCGTCGAACAGCTCACCTACCGCAAAGATCGCCGCTTTTGCGTTCAGCGTATCAAAGATAGTCTCGATCAAAATCGTATCGGCGCCGCCCTCGATAAGCCCGCGCGCCGCATCGCCATAAGCCTGCGCGAGAAGGTCAAAGTCCGCATTACGCTTTCCAGGATCATTAACATCCGGCGAAATAGATGCGGTGCGGTTTGTCGGCCCGATAGCGCCCGCTACAAAGCGAGGCTTTTCATCCGTAGATGCCGCATCGGCTGCAGTACGTGCAAGGCGCGCACCCTCGACATTCAACTCATAAGCGAGGTCTTCCATCGCATAGTCTCCTTGCGCGATGGTCGTTGCAGAAAAAGTGTTGGTTTCGATAATGTCAGCGCCGGCGCCGAGATAGGCATTGTGCATATCGCAGATAATTTCCGGCCGCGACAATATGAGAATGTCATTATTGCCTTTGATGTCTGAGGACCAATCCGCAAAGCGCGCGCCACGATAGCCAGCCTCATCGAGCGTATAATTCTGGATGAAAGTTCCAGCGGCCCCGTCCAGCACAAGAACACGCTTTGACAGCGAATCTTTTAACGCGGCAATTCTCTCGGGTCGGCCGGCAAAATTATCTGTCATTTCAAACCTCTTTCAATCATATAAAGATATCTTTATATGATTGACAAGGGCTGAATCGCCCATTTTTCCTGCTCACAGCGACACGAGGAGGGTTTCAAGGGGGCTCACGCCTGCATCGACGCCAGAGCGCCATCGCAAAAAGGCGTGAATTCCAGAAGTTTAGCGCACCGACTTTATGCGCGTGAGCACACTTATTTGACGGCGATCAATTCGACCTCAAATATCAGGGCTTCATTTGAGCCGATTGGCCCCTTCCCACCTTCGCCATAAGCAAGATCGGGATGGATAAAGAAACGATATTTGTCGCCTTCACTCATCAGCTGAACGCCTTCTGTCCAGCCCGCGATGACGCGATTTAAGGGAAACTCAATCGACTCGCCCCGCGCATAGGACGAATCGAATTCCGTCCCGCTCAACAGCGTGCCCTGATAATGAACCTCTACGGTGTCGGTCGCCGCCGGGCTTTTTCCTTCGGCCGAGCCTTCAGTGATCACTTCATATTGCAAACCAGACTGCGTGGTCGTGACGCCGTCCTTCTTGCCATTATCGGTGAGAAATTTCTCAGCGGTTTCAAGATTTCGTTCTGGGTTTTGCACTGTTATCAGCTCCACATCAAAAATGAGCGCTTCATTGGGCCCGATCGTTGGGCCTGATCCATATTCTCCATAACCGAGTGCCGGCGGCACAAAAAAGCGGTATTTGTCGCCTTCGCTCATCAACTGTACGCCTTCGGTCCATGCGGGAATGACACGGTTCAACGGAAACGTTGCCGCCGCGCCGCGTGTGTATGATGAATCGAATTCAACGCCATCCTTCAGCGTACCGGCATAATGGACAACCACGATGTCGGTTGAAACGGGCGTTGCGCCCCCGTCAGGGCCTTCAGTGAGCGGCATATATTGAAGACCGCTTTCTGTGACGATGACACCCTCATGCGCAGCGTTTTCTTCGAGGAACGCCATAGATGCGGCAAGGTTTTCCGCGGCCAGTTTCTCGAATTCAGCTTCAAGCTCGGCGCGGGACTTTTCGAACGCAGCATCGGATTCTGCTTGGGGTTCGGCATTAGCGTCATCGGCGATGTATTGCTGATCCGCCGTATTGTCTTCCGCCTGCTTTTCAGACTTTCCGCAAGCGGCAAGCGTTATCATGGCGGTGGTTACTATCAATAAGTTGCGCAAAGAACCTCTCCCAGTATCACTCAAGCGATTAATGATAGCGGGACCCTAGCCCAAGCCCTCGACCAAACCAATCACCTGAACGGGTTCAAATTCCTACAAATTGTTCAGGGATAGGTCTGCGAAAAGTGGATCAATAATCCCGGATCACCGCCGCCTTGACCAGCGCGTGCCGGCGGCTAGTTCAGGCCGAAGGCGCTTATAGATCGAAGTTCGACGGCGCCAATCAACCGCCGCCCGGCAACACGCACAGAGTGGATCGGCCCCTCCAGGTCACGGCTCCAGAATTCGAGAAATTTCTGCAGCTCCGGATAGACCGGCGCCAGATCATACTCCTGCCAGACATAGCTCTGGAGAAGCGCAGGATGGTCCGGCAGATGATAAAGGATCTCGGCCGTCGCCAGGCGATACCCGTCCATTTGCGCTGTAAATCCCGGATCAATGTCCATCAGCTTTCTCCTCGTGATCTTCACCCCAATTTGACCCGATAATTGTTGCCAAAAGGCGGCCCGTGAAAAGCGTGTTTTGGTGGGTTTTTTCATTTTATATCAATAAGTTGGCACCCAATCGGTCAGAGTGCTGCCAATCGCCGCCGACACATGCGCAAAGTCCGGCGGTTTTTTATCTTTACAAGGACGCGCCTCTTTCTTATTGGGGCGCTTCGCCAATCCCATGGGACCTCTCCGCAAGATTGGCGCTTTGGTTGAAGCAGCTTTTGCGAGGTTCCATGAGATGGAAAGGCACAGCTCAGCGCTTGCGCTGGTCCTAGGGTCCGAGCCGGACTTACCCGTTCATTGCATACGGCCGCACGTAGCGACAAAAGCTGCGGATTGGTTTGTGCGCAACTTTCCAGGCGACGTTCTTTACGCGATCAAAGCCAATCCGCATCCGCTGATCCTGGATGCGGTTTATAGAGCCGGCGTGCGCTGGTTCGATGTCGCCTCCATGCCGGAAATCGAACTCGTGTCGGACAGGTTCCCGGATGCAACCCTCGCCTTTATGCATCCGGTTAAGGCGCGTTCGGCGATCCGCCGCGCTTATTTCGACTATGGCGTCAGGATTTTTGCGGTCGATTCACTCGAGGAATTGACGAAGCTGGTTGGCGAAACAAACGGCGCTCAAGACCTTCATATTATTGCGCGCCTCGCCGTGTCGTCGGACTACGCTGCGCACAAGCTGGAGGGAAAATTCGGCGCACAGGGCGCAGAAGCCGTGATGCTGCTGCGCGAAGCGCGCGGCGTCGCGCATGAGCTGGGCGTTTCTTTCCATGTGGGTTCACAATGCATGCGGCCCGAGGCTTGGCGTATTGCGATGACTGTTGTCAGCGACCTGATCCGGCAGGCTGGCGTAACGGTCGATATTGTCGATATCGGCGGCGGGTTTCCATGTCGGTATCCCGGTCTGACGCCGCCGCCGCTGGAACTCTATGTGGCGGAAATCAAAGCCGCCTTTGACGACATGCCGGTTTTGGAAAATGCTGATCTTTGGTGCGAGCCCGGCCGCGCGCTGTGTGCAGAAGCCGGCAGCCATATTGTTCGTGTGGAATTGCGTAAAGGCAATGTGCTCCACATCAATGACGGCGCCTATGGCGCGCTCTATGACGCTGCTCATAATGGCCTCGTCTTTCCAGCAACATTGGTACATTCCGCAGAAAGACCGCAACGGCCACTTACGCCCTTTAAACTTTATGGTCCGACCTGCGATTCCATTGACGCTATGGAAGGACCATTTCTGCTGCCTGCTGATATCAGCGAAGGCGATTATATAGAGTTTGGTATGACCGGCGCTTATGGCGCCGCGCTCACGACCCGGTTTAATGGCTTCGGCGACTATATAGAAGCTGTGCTCTGCGATGCGCCAATGATGTCTGTCTACGGCGCATCATCACAGCCTGCAAACGATACCATCGTCACCCAGGAACAATAGACGCGGCCATGCCGGCGCCGTCCCCTGCGCAATAAACAACTCAGCGCCTGCATAACTTGACGGCAGCGGCGATGGAAAAGGACCAGCGAAAATGACAGCAAATTCTAATGACACCCGCAAAGCCGACTTGCTGGCCAGCCCGGTTGAGCATTTTGATATAACAGAATTTGACGCGCGACCGGTGATCGATGCCTGGGAGAAAATGTCGTTTACGTCACGCGACGCCGCGCGCGCAGCGCGCATTCTCAATATGGCGCTTGAAGACCCGAACTGCACGCTTTTCCTGACCCTTGCAGGATCGACGTCAGCGGGGGGATGCATGCATGTTTGGCGCGATATGGTGCGCCATAATATGACAGACGCCATTGTCGCAACGGGCGCTTCAATCGTCGACATGGATTTCTTTGAAGCACTCGGATTTAAACACTATCAGGCCCGCGACATCCCCGATGATCGCATCCTGCGCGATCTTTATATCGACCGGATTTACGACACCTATATCGATGAGGAAGAGCTACAGGCTTGCGACAATGCGATTTATGAAATTGCGGAGAGCCTCCCGGATGGACCGATATCGTCCCGGGCGTTTATCCACGCGATGGGCGCATGGCTCGCCGCTGGTAACGCAAAAAAGGCAGGATCCTTGATCGAGGAAGCCTATAAAACAGGCGTGCCTATTTTTTGCCCGGCTTTTACAGATTCATCTGCTGGCTTCGGACTGGTTAAGCATCAGGTGGAGCGCATCAAGGCAGGCAAACCATATCTGTCGATCGACAGCGTCGCTGACTTTCGCGAAGTGACGGACATCAAAATCACCGGCGGCGCCTCAGGTCTTTTCATGATCGGCGGCGGCGTCCCCAAAAATTTCGTCCAGGACACCGTCGTATGTGCGGAAATTCTTGGTCATGATGATGTGGAAATGCACAAATATGCCGTGCAGATCACTGTTGCTGATGTCAGGGACGGCGCCTGTTCGTCCTCGACCCTGAAAGAAGCTTGCTCCTGGGGCAAAGTTGATGTGATGCAGGAGCAAATGGTCTTTGCCGAAGCCACTACCGTGGCGCCATTAATTGCCTCTGACGCCTATCATCGTGGGGCCTGGAAAAACCGTCCGAAGCGCAACTGGGCGAAGCTGTTTGCAAGCTAGGCGGGCTTCATGCCCGGCCCGGAAAGTTTCAGTTTTGGTAATACATTGTAGTACCGGCGCCAGGGCAGATTCGATGACCGGCAAAGCGCCGGAACCCCTTTGTTTACATCAATTAACCATAGCGTATTAACCAGATGTTTTTCACATCCGCTCATCTTGCATTTTCCAGCTGGCGCAGTGCGTGACGCCGATGGTCAGTTCAAAGGGCGCCTTATGTCATTACTCGCAAAGCGGTCGGGAGAAGCGATCAGCGATAATGCAAAAAAACGCCTGTCGGCGCTCCGCAGCTACCCGACACTCGATTCCTGGCGCAATCCACTCACCCGGGGCATTGCCCGACATTTCGCCCATGAAGCCTGGCTGAAAGCGCTGAAGGAAATCGATTTCGAGTATCGTCTTTCCGACCTCGAAATCTCGGGCGTCCCATGCGTACATTACGAAACGAAATCGACGCGCCCCGACCATGATATCATATTATACGTGCATGGCGGGGGGTTTGTGGCGGGCTCGCCGCGCGTCAACGCGTCGATGATATTGCCCACATGCGAATTAAGCGGCATTGAGGCCATTGGCGTTGATTACTCGCTCTTGCCGGAAGCGTATTTTCCAACAGCTCTCGATCAGGTTGATGCGGTTTATCGCGCCCTGCTGGCCGAAAATGAAAACAGACGCATATTCATGTTCGGCGACTCTGCCGGTGCAACCATCGTTCTGTCGAACCTGATGCGTTGGCGGCGCGAAAATCTGGACCTGCCGGCTGGCGCTGTATTTATTTCGCCTGCACTCGACGGGGCCGGCGCCAGTGATACTCATATCACAGTCGATGGCATTGACCCGCTGATAAAATCTCAGGGCGGAAAAGAGATCCGTCAACTCTTTGGATATTATGCACCCGGTATGGACCTGAAAGACCCGCGCATATCACCGATCTATGGTGATTTTGAAGGTTTACCGCCTTTTCTGATCCACTCGGGTACGCGCGAAGTTTGCCTTGGCGATGCTGCGCGGCTTTCGGAGAACGCCCGACGGCGCGGCGTACCGGTTTCCCTGCGCATTTTTGACGGCATGTTTCATCTTTTTCACATGCACTGGTCGCTCATCGAAGCCAAGCATGCACACGAAGATATCGCCGCCTTTCTCGGCGAGCATTCCTGACGCGGCCCGCGACGTTTCGAAACTGCCCTCATTTGTCGTTCGCTGCTTTGAGGCCCAGATAGCGCGGTGCGCCAACGCCCACAAATTCATCGCCCGACATGTAACGCTCTGTTGGGAAAGCATCGCAGCGCATAATCTCTGTTGCCGGAAATACACTATTGGGGGTAAGTCGGCCTCATGGCTGCTTTGCTTCTTTCTCTTTCAGGCGTCACGCTCACTTTTGGCGGCGCGCCTCTTTTTGAAGGCGCCGATCTCGCTGTCGCGCCCGGCGCCAGGATCGCCCTTGTCGGCCGTAATGGCTCGGGCAAGTCGACTTTGCTGAAAATCGCCGCCGGCCAGGTCGAGCCCGATGAGTGTGTGCGCTTTGTTCATCCAGACGCAACGGTCAAATATCTCGCTCAGGAACCAGATGCGACCGGCTATGAAACGATCGGCGATTATGTCCGAGCGGGGCTGCAGCCTGGAGATGACCAGCATCCGGCGCTCATACTGATGGAAGAACTCGGTCTGCGTGAAAGCGCCGGGCCTGCCGAGCTGTCTGGCGGCGAATTGCGGCGCGCGGCGCTTGCCCAAACGCTCGTGGCGGCGCCAGATATCCTCCTGCTCGATGAACCGACAAACCATCTCGATCTACCAATTATCGCATGGCTTGAATCAAAACTTATTGCGGCAAGATCAGCACTTGTCGTGATCAGTCATGACCGCCGCTTTCTTGAAAAGGTGACAACCCAAACAGTTTGGATCGATCGCGGCAAAACACACGCACTCGATGAAGGTTTTGCCGGTTACGAAGCCTGGCGCGACAAGTTCTTGGAAGAAGAAGAAATCGCCCAGCACAAACTCGGAAGAAAAATCGTCGCCGAAGAACATTGGATGCGCTATGGCGTGACCGCGCGCCGCAAGCGAAACATGCGACGTGTCGCTGAACTGAGTTCTATGCGCAAAAACCTGCGCGAGGCGCGACGACCGCAAGGAAAAGTGAAATTTTCGGTTTCGGAAGGCGAAACATCGGGCAAACGCGTCGTCGTGGCAGATCAGATATCCAAATCTTTTGGCGCAGAAAAGATCATCGATGATTTCTCAGTAAAAATAGCGCGCGGCGAACGTGTCGGATTTGTCGGCCCCAATGGCGCAGGCAAAACAACGCTCATCAATATGCTGATCGGTGAGCTTGCCCCGGATGAAGGGTCGATTGCGCTTGGAACCAATCTCGAAATTATTTCCCTTGACCAACGCCGCGCCAGCTTAACGCCTGATATGCGCCTGGCCGACGCGGTTGCCGATCGCCGTGGCGACTGGGTAACCATCAATGGCGCCAAACGTCATGTTGCCAGTTATCTACAGGATTTTCTTTTTGCGCCGGAGCAATGGCGCATGCCCGTTAGCGCGCTCTCCGGCGGTGAGCGCGGCCGCCTGGCGCTCGCCGCCGCGCTCGCCAAACCTTCTAACTTGCTGGTCCTGGACGAACCGACCAATGATCTCGATCTGGAAACCCTGGACCTGCTTGAAGATCTTCTTGCTTCTTATGATGGCACGTTGTTGCTGGTCAGCCATGACCGTAGTTTTCTCGATCACATTGTAACCAGCGTGATCACAACTGATCCTGAAAAACCCGGCCACTGGCAGCGCTATGCGGGTGGTTATGACGACATGGTCATGCAACGCGGCAGCGCGCCGGGACTTGAAAAAAACCGGACAAAAACGAAACTGAACACGCCAAAAGAGATGCCGCCCTTTCAAAAAAAGGCGCCTGCAAAACAAAAGCTTTCTTACAAAGAAAAATACGCTCTCGAAAACCTCCCGGGAGAAATCGAAAAGCTTCAAAAAGACATTGCGGCGCTAAAGACGGCGCTTGCTGATCCTTCGTTTTTTGAGCGTGATGCGGTTGAATTCGGCAAGACTGCCAATTCACTTACCGAATTCGAGACCCGCTTGTCCGATGCCGAAGATGAGTGGCTCAATCTCGAAATGAAACGCGAAACCCTTTGACGGCCTAATCTGCTAGCCGCGCCGATTCCCCAATCGGTGTAAATTCGCTGTAACATCACCTCGTCGTGATGATCTTTGAATTGCGGCCTCGGTCGGCTTCGTTAGTTTCAATACATTATCA
This sequence comes from Hyphococcus sp., assembly GCA_021776335.1. Lineage (GTDB taxonomy): Bacteria > Pseudomonadota > Alphaproteobacteria > Caulobacterales > Parvularculaceae > Hyphococcus. The sequence goes on along the minus strand of JAJFGB010000008.1, from coordinate 57,764 downwards.
AGCCTAGCAACGAAACTGCTAAACCAAATGACGAGGAGTGCCTTTATATGACAAAATCGATCTGGACGAATGCGGCCATCGCCGGCGCACTTACAGCCGCCGCCGCGCTGACAACAGCGGTTCCTGCCAACGCTGCAAAAATGGATAAATGTTTCGGCGTATCGCTTGCCGGTGAAAATGACTGCGCCGCCGGTCCAGGTACGTCTTGCGAGGGTACATCGACCGTTGATTACCAGGGTAATGCCTGGACGCTGGTTCCAGCTGGCACCTGCGATAGCATTGACCTGCCGGACGGCCGCGCCGGAAGCCTCGAAGAGCTTGACCGCGACCTTCCCGAAGCCTGAGCAGATATCACAGCTTGACGTCAGGCCAGCATAAATGTCCGGTTTCTTCGCAAAGCGTCGGGGTCGGACTAAAGCCCGCTCATTATCGCGACGTCCTTTCCCCCAGGGACGCGAGAGAACGAGCGGGCGCCTTTTTGCACCCAGTTTCTTTTTTTGAAGTCCATGCGGAAAATTTTATGGGCGCCGGCGGCCCGCCCCATGCATGGCTTTCGGCGATTAGAGAAAACTTCCCTTTATCCGTTCACGGCGTATGCCTGTCTCTTGGCGGCGCGGCCCCTCTTGATCAAGATCACTTAAAACGCCTGCGCATGGTCGTCGACCGCTTCGACCCTGTGCTTGTGTCTGAACACCTCGCCTGGTGCGCCCATGACGGGGTCTTTTATAACGACCTCATTGCGCCGCCGCTAACGGCAGAATCCTTTGCGCGCATATGCGATCATGTGGATGAAACGCAGGAAGCGCTCGGCCGGCAAATCTTAGTCGAAAATCCGTCGCAATATCTGGTTATGCCGGAAGACCAGAGCGAGCCCGCTTTTCTCAACGCGCTGGCGCACAAAACAGGATGCGGTTTACTCCTCGATATCAACAATATCTTCGTCAGCGCCTCAAATCTCGGCTTTGACGCGCATACCTATCTTGATGAGATCGATGCGGCGCATGTCGCGGAAATACACCTCGCCGGTCACGCCGTGGATGACGCAAGCGGCGTCCGGTTGCGCATTGACGATCACGGCTCGCCGGTGATTGAGGAAGTCGGCGCCCTGTATCGCCGCTTTGTTACACACGCCGGCGCTCGGCCAACGCTGGTTGAATGGGACACCAATGTACCGCCCTTCGTAGAATTATGTGCTGAAGCGACAAAAGCTGCGCGCTGGATGACCGAGGCGATCAACGACGCCGCACAAAAAAGCGAGGCCGCTCATGTCAGCCTCTGATCAGAATTTCTTTGACGCTTTTGCGCAAGCCCTGTCGCAAAAGGAGCTCAATTCTGCGCCGTCAATTTTCACCGGCGGGGATAAACAAACCGACGCTGGATTTTCCGTCTATCGAAACAATGTCCGCAGCAGTCTGTCGCGCGCCCTGGGCGAGAAGTTTCCCGTCGTCAAAAATTTGGTCGGCGAGGCGTTTTTTAGCTATCTTGCCCATGAATATTTTCACGAACACCCGCCGAGCTCACCGCTCATTGCGCATTATGGCGGTGCATTACCGGTATTTCTGGAAGATTTCGAACCGGCGCGCGATTATCCGTATCTCGCAGATGTCGCGCGATTGGAGATCGCCTGGCTTGAGGCTTATCACGCCAGCGACGCTGCGCCCATGGCCGCTACAGAAGTGATCGCCGCCGCTGGCGATGATTTCGAAACGCTGACGACAACGCTTCACCCCTCCTTGCGCCTTCTCTCATCGCCATGGCCCGTCGCGTCGATCTGGCGTCATCACCAGTCAAATTCTGAGCAAGAAAAACTCAGCGTATCGGGCGATGAAAATGTGCTTGTCGCCCGCCCCTCTCGGGAAGTCACGGTGCAGACACTGGCCCCTGGGCCATATGCCGCTATCGCCGCTCTCCATCAGGGCGCCGCTATTGCCGAGGCATTAACGGCCGGTTCAAACGCCGATCCACAATTCAACCCACAAGATTTTTTCGAACAATTGTTCCAGTGGAACATCATCACCGGCGTTACCGCCGGACAAAACAAGGGGCCATTGCGATGACGCAACTCTACCAGAGTTTTGCCCGAATGGGCGAAGCGATTCCCTACGCCGTGATTGCACTTTTTGCGCGCTTTGCCGGCGCCATTGATTTCTGGCGGTCAGGGCAGAGCAAACTTGAAGGCGGTGAAATTCTTGGCGTCAAATGGAATTTTTTCGCTGTCGCCGAAAAGAAATATTATCTCTTTGAAAACATCTACGGCATTCCGGCGCCCATCGCGCCGACGATGACGCATCTTGCAGCGATTGGCGAATTTTTCCTGCCGCTGATGTTGGTATTCGGATTGATGAGCCGCGCCGGGGCGCTCGGCCTTTTGCTAATGACTGCCTTCATCCAGTTTTATGTGTTCCCCGAAGAACTCTTAAGGCCCAACGGTAACTGGTCGACACATCTTCTCTGGACGGCGCCGCTTTTATTGGTCCTGGCGCGCGGGCCCGGCGCCTTTTCCCTCGACGCGGTGCTTGGAAAGAAATTCATCAAGTAAAGATCGCGACACTCTGACGTCCAGTGAGCACAAGATCACCGCTGCGATTCCAGACCAGCATATCCTGACTTGAATATCCCCCAGTTGCGTATTCAGCGCGTGACTGGAGGAGGTACCAGCCTTCGCGCGTCTCCGGGCTGTCGCTGAGAAAATTCACCTGCCAGGTCATGGAGCTGATTGGCGCGGGCTCGCTGAACATTGGCATCACCGCCGGCGGCGGCATGTCGGCAAGCGCCAGAAAAGACGCGACGCCGGTCGCGCCTTTGTCCCGATGACGCGCCCATATAAAATGATCATGCTCCGATGAGCCCGACATCGGGCGGCCGCCCTTTGCGAGGAGCCGATCGAAATGTTGCAGAAAGACCGGTCCGAAACCATCCGGAATATAGATTTCACAATCCTCAGGGTTCGGAATTGTCGGTGGCGACGGTGTAAATGTTTTGTTGAAGCGTGATTGACGGTCACCGCCAAAAGCAAATATTGCCCGCGTCGCAAGTCCCTTTTCTGCAATCAGATCCGCCTCGACAAAAGTAACGGATTTCCCCTGGCGCAGGATTTTGGCCTGCCCTTTAACAGCGCCGCCTGCCGGACCGATAAACGACACCATCGCAGAGCGCAGCGGTGGCAGATCAGGAAACGTGCGAGAAGCGGTTTCAAGGCACAGCGCGGCCGTAAGCCCGCCATAAGTCGTGCGTCCCTGCATCCAGTCTTCGGTGATGACAAGCGACAATCTCTCTTCGGTAAACTGCGCGCCGCCGATCAGGTCAGAAAATGAATTGGGCATGGGTGATGTCTTTGCTGCTGCGCCGGCAAAAATCGGCATGCTTGATTTCGATTGCAAGGGCAATGTGCAGCAGCTTTGCTGATGCAGCTGTAAGGCGTCACGTGTTCTTTATTGAACGTGTCGCATCAACCCAGCCCGCCAGTGCTGCAAATAGAGCGTAAGCAATGATGGCCGATTGCGCCGCCATGGCGGCGTCTGGCGGCGGCGGACCGAAATTGCCGTAGATTTGCGCCGCGGCCAGCAAGATAAACAGAACTGCGGGGGCGATCCGGCCGGATACGCCTTTGGCGACCGTACCCATGAGGTAAGCCCCCAGCCCGGCAATCAGCAGCAAAAACTCTGACCCCACCGCAACAGTCCGATTGTCCCAAAGGCCAAGGCCAACCTTTGGGCCGCCGAACCAAAGTTCAAGATCCGGCTTGTGGGTAATGAAATCGAAAATCCAATGAGAAAATACCAGACCCGCAATGATCGTCGCACCGGTCAGCCCCGCCGATTTTCGAAGCGCCTGATAGAAGAAGCCGGCCACAAGGCTCCAAAACACCGCCATCACGAGACTATGCGTATACGGCATATGATAGAGATCAAAATGATTGGATGCGGTGAAGTTCTCGACGATGCGGACTTTTTCGATCCCGAGAAGCACAAAAGGCGCCCATAAAATATCGAGGAATTGCACCGCGACAAAGCCATGCCACAGCTTGACGCGTTTTCCGGCAACGCCCGCCGCAGGTCCGTAATGGCCAATGAACATGAGCGCCCTCCTTGTTGCTTTTGACGCTACAGGCTGGCGGCGCTTTCGTCAGTTCCCGCGCGCAGCACATTTGAGCGGCGGATCGGTCAACGGGGGCGGCTTGTGCTGACCCTGCTTTGGGCCCTGAGACGGATATAGGCCGAGCGCGGCCGGCCCTATATATGACAAAGCCCGGCATATTCCTCAGATTCTCGCGCCATTCCCCACCTGGTAAGGATTACCCTCACCGCCTATTTGTCCTAGACTGCCGTCGTCGCGAGCGGTTTTGGGGCTTCGGGGAAAAGTGGGATGACGCGGATCAATCAGATCAAAAGCCTTGCTGGCGATTTGCGTACCCGTGCTGGCGCCGCATGGGCGAAGCTTTCGGGGCGACCGGCGCCAGCATCCGCATATACGCCAGCGCCTTCTTTTGCGCCGCCCGATCCCACGAAGGTTTTGTTTCCGGATATGGAAGGGCCTGCGGATGACGGCGGGCGCGGTCTGGCGTTGAGCGTGCTGCTGGAAGAATCGGCGCGCGCCATGGTGCGGCGCACCGATGAATTACGGGAACAAAAGAAATCCTTGATCGCGCGCATGGGTGACCGCGCCGATGCGGAGATCACCTTGAGCGTACAGGCGTTGCGCGTGATGATTGGTCTGATCTGGCTCGCTGCCGCGGCATGGCTATATTATAATGGCCTGCGCGGCGACGCAGCGGCGCTTTCTATCGGCATGCCGGCGGCGGACGCCTTTGTTCTGTCACGGACCTTCTTCACAATTGCCGCGACCGGTCTCGGCGTCGCATTTGGCATCGTCGCCCTCGTCAATCTTTTCGGCAATGGCGACAACCGAAAAGTCAGAGGCGAAGCAGAACAACTGGGCATCGCCATCGCAGATACTTCCCGCGAGTTTGACGAAGCGCTGACAGGCTTTCGCACGGCGATGGACCGGCGCGATAACCCGGCCGACGCAGTCATAGACCTGTCGCGGGCGCATCTGACGGCGCTTGAGGCGTGCGCCTATTTTCGCCATATCGGATTTCTGACTGGCGGCGGCGAGCATGCAATGCGCCTGTTCAGAGGCTTTCTGTCAGGAAGAAGAGAAAATCCCGCGCCCCTGCCGGTATTTGCGGTCGGCGCGATTTTCGGTGGTTTCTTTGGGGCCGCCTATATCTACGCAAAATATGTCCCCAAATCCGTACCAACAGAACCCATCGTCCCACCGGCGATCGCGCAATATCCCGAGGCGTTAAGCCTCATTCTGATTGGCGGCGTGCTTTATGTTTCCGTCGGATTGCTGCTGTCTATTTTTGGCGGATTTATTGCTGCAGGCGCCGCTGCAAAAGCGCGCGAAGAAGCCCTCGACGCCCTGCGTGGCGGCTTTACGGCGCGTGAGGCGCCAAGACCGGCTGATGTTGTAAGGCGGATTGAGGATGCGGTTGATGTTTTCCGCGCCCGGGTTGGCGGTAAGGGCGCCGGCGCATCGCGACGTGAACATCGCGCGAATCAGTTCGAAGATAACAACGCCAGCTACTCCGTTGATGACGCTGATATTTTCCCGTGGCGTCATCCTGATTCATCTATAAAGTTTATTGATGCCGGCTTTACAACCGCACCGAAGGAATGGCGAACGGACGCTTTTGCGAAAAAATTTACCGCAGGCGAAGACCGCAAACCGGGATCGAAACGAGGCCGTTTGAGCTTTAAAAAACCTTCCGGTGATTAATTTTTGAGGCGCACAGATTGCGCCCCATTAAGGCCTCGTTAACGAAAAACTTTTGCCCATGGACCAACTTCATATTGACGTTAGTCATGAGGTCTATCACTATATCTTGTGCCGGCAGAGGATGTCGGTGATTCACAAAAGAACAATAAAGCCGCGTCGGATGCGGCCCCTTTAGGGCAATCCGGCCGAGGGATTTTTGCGCTCCGCTGTAGGGGGCGAAACAGGCAAAGGGACGGGGAAGCATGTCGCTGTTTGAAGCTGCTAAAGAGATGGAAAACGCTGAACTAACGGCCGAGGAGACACCGGCGCCGCCCCCGCAACACCCGGATTCGAAAAAGCCCGAACTGAAGGTCGTTCGCGATATCGAACTCGACAAATCCCGCGACGCCCTTCTCACCGACTTTGGCAAAAAGACCATGGAGGATCGCTACCTCCTTCCGGGCGAAGACTTCCAGGACATGTTCGCGCGCGTCGCCCGCACCTATGGCGACAATGCCGACCACGCCCAGCGCATCTATGACTATATCTCAAAGCTGTGGTTCATGCCGGCGACACCGGTTCTTTCCAATGGCGGCGCCGATCGCGGCCTGCCAATCTCGTGCTTCTTGAACGGTGTCGGTGATTCGCTCGACGGCATTGTCAGCACCTGGAATGAAAATGTCGCACTGGCCTCCAATGGCGGCGGCATCGGCACTTATTGGGGCGGTGTCCGGTCGATCGGCGAAAAGGTGAAAGATGCTGGCGCCACCTCCGGCATCATTCCGTTCATCCGCGTGATGGATTCCCTCACCCTCGCAATCAGCCAGGGCAGCTTACGACGCGGCTCGGCGGCCTGTTATCTCGACGTCCACCACCCGGAAATCGAAGAATTCCTTGAAATCCGCAAACCGTCGGGTGATTTCAACCGGAAGAGCCTCAATCTTCACCACGGGATCAACATTACCGACGAGTTTATGGAAGCGGTCGCGGCTGATGAAGAGTTCGGCCTCAGATCTCCGAAATCAGACGAAGTATTACGCAAAGTGAGCGCCCGCAAACTGTGGCAGAAGATTCTCGAGATACGCCTGCAGACGGGCGAGCCGTATCTCCTGTTCACGGATACGGTGAACCGCCAGATGGCTAAGCACCAGCGCGATCTTGGTCTCAAAGTTTCAACGTCGAATTTGTGCTCGGAGATCATGCTGCACACCGGCAAGGATCATCTCGACAATGATCGCACCGCCGTCTGCTGTCTTTCTTCGATCAATGCAGAAAAATATTTCGAGTGGAAAGACGAGCCGCAATTCGTTGAAGACATCATGCGCTTCCTCGACAATGTGTTGCAGGATTTTATCGACCGCGCGCCGCCCGCAATGGCGAAAGCAGTTTATTCAGCAATGCGCGAACGCTCCGTCGGGCTTGGCCTCATGGGCTTTCACTCCTTCTTGCAGCAATTGAACATTCCTTTCGAAAGCGCCATGGCGAAATCCTGGAACACGCGATTGTTCAAGCATATCCGCATGGGCGCAGACGCCGCCTCGGTGACGCTTGCCGAAGAGCGCGGCGCCTGTCCCGATGCTGTCGACGCCGGCATCAAGCAACGCTTCAGCCATAAAATGGCGATCGCGCCGACGGCCTCAATTTCGATCATATGCGGCGGCGCGAGCCCCTGCATCGAGCCAATCCCCGCCAACGTCTTCACCCACAAGACGCTTTCGGGCTCGTTTACAGTGAAGAATGTGGCCTTACAAAAAATCCTCGCCGAAAAAGGGCAGGACACGGACGAAGTCTGGACGTCGATCCTTGAGCATGAAGGCTCAGTCCTGCATCTTGACGCCCTGAATGACGATGAAAAAGACGTCTTTAAAACCGCGTTCGAAATCGACCAGCGCTGGGTCATCGACCTCGCCGCTGATCGCTCGCCGTATATCTGTCAGGGCCAGTCGGTAAATGTCTTCATTCCGGGCGATGTGGATAAATGGGATCTTCACATGCTGCATTGGACGGCATGGGAAAAGGGCGTCAAATCGCTTTATTATTGCCGCTCAAAATCAGTGCAGCGCGCCGGCTTTGCCAATGGCACAAAAGCCGCCAATGACGCTGACGCCAAGGCAAATGCCGAGGCAAGCACCGCCAGCGGCGTTGATGAAATGATGCAGGCAGCGGCGCCGACCGATTATGACGAGTGTTTGGCTTGTCAGTGAAGCAACATGATCGGCCGCAAATGATATGCGGCCGATCGAATTTGCGCATTACTACCTAAAAATACTCTCCACGATTTGCGCCGTCATAATTGCCGGATTTCAGGCAACACTTCTTGAAAGCGCCTCCGTGATCCGCAGGGACACGGATCATTGCGACCGAGTTTTTCGCTCAGCTCAATCTCGCCGCCCTTGATGGTGCGATAACCGCGTTTGACATTGGTTTCCGAAGGAAAGCCCTTACGCCGCTTTGACATGATCTGGGTTCGCGGTCCCAGATAGTCCTCGAAAGCAGGGGAGATTTCCGTGAGACTTAAATTTTTTCATGATGACCTCCTGTTTTTGGCGTTTCGATGGGCCGTTCTTATACGCCGCGGACATGCTTGTCACTGACAGCGCCACAGCTATTCTGAAAGGATATGCGGTATTCCCGAAAGGAGCCCGATATGAAGCTCGGATTACAAATCGTCGCCGCTGCAATGAGCCTCATTCCGCTCTATTACGGCGCGATGAATCTGGTCTATGGCGCGGCGCGATTCATCGCCGCCGAAGATGTCACGCCAGCCCTCGACAGCCAGTTCCGGTTTCAGTCCGCCTGGTATCTTGGCCTTGCATTCATCATCTGGTGGATGATCCCCAACATCGAACGGCACACAATATTATTCCGTATCCTGATCGGGGCCCTGTTTCTGGGCGGCCTGGCGCGGGTCTATTCCTATATAATGGTGGGGGCGCCGCCTGAAAGCATGCTCGGCGCCATGGCGCTTGAGCTCCTGTTGCCGCTGCTCATCTTCTGGCAAGGCAGGCTTGCACAGAAATAGCCCGGCGCCGGCGCTTATTCCGACCCGGTAATGTCGAGGCCGCGCCGCGCCGACGACATGCTCAATCGCTTGAGGACAAAGCTGACAATGCACGAGCCCGCCAGCCCGGTCATCAGGGCGATAAAACTCATCAATGTAATTTCAACAGCGCCCATTTTGCTCTCCCTCAGTCATTGGTCCGCGGCGATAAGGCGGAAATAAGGCGTCTTGGTGCGCGTTCAAGGGTCGGGCGCTAACCCCCTCAGTCACAAAGGGGGGAGATTTTGGTGAGGCCCTGCGCTGCAAGGCGCGCCGTCCCTGCCCCCTCATGCCGGCGCCCCAAGCCACTCATTGAGTGCCTTTGCGGTGCTTTTCACATCCGACGTTGAAGAAGAATAGGCTGTGAGCGGCGCCTCATTGGCTGCGGCCTGGCGAAATCCCTGAGCTTTGCGCCTTTCGAGCTGCTCTCGCCGCGACGGGTCCATCTCGGCGAGCATCGCCTCGTCAAACACCAGGACCGCGCGGTAGGTCACACCCTCATTGTTGTACTCTTCGACCAGCGCGCGTTTTAAATAGCGCAGGGAATAGGTGCGATGTTGGTCACGCAGAAAACCGCGCCGGAAAATGTCAACGCGTCCGGTCGTTCGATCAAACTCAGCACTGACCCAATGGATAAAATGATGCGCGCCCAGCGGTAACACTATCGCAAAGCCAATCAGCAGCGCGCGCTCGGCCAATTCCATTCCAGTCCAGTCCGTGACAAGGCCGTAGATAACGGCGGCTGTGAACAGCATAAATATCGCTGCGAGAAACCATGGTCGCTCAACCACAACGAACCGGTCAGGCGTATTTTGGGTGATCTTCATGCCGCCCCCGACGCAGGATCATTTTTGTCAGAATTACGCCCCGCTCTGAATTCTTTTTGCTCGCGTGATCGAACCGAAAAACCGGAATCCACTTTTTCTGATCACGCTTCCATCCTATTTCGACCCCGGCTCCATTGCCTTCAACAAAACACGGCCGAAATCGGCGAGCACAATAGTGATGCCCACACCAATATTGCGTGGGAATATGCCGGTCGACTCGTAAGCCAGATAGCCGATATACCCGGCGGCGCCGATAATAATAATCCGGGCAAGGAATGTAATGCCGAAATTTACTGTTTTTGCTGCAAGGCGTTTTTTTCGCTCTTCCGGCGTTTCTTCAATCCGGTTTTTACGCATCTTCGAAAGGTCAGGCTCAACACTCTCACGCCTCGCCTGAGCCGTCACCGGCGCGCTGATCGCAGCGGCGGGCGCTGCCGAGCAGCCTGTCACCGCCGCCAAACGGTCAACGCTAATCCGTGGTGCGGCTTGTTGTTTGCCGAATCCCATCGCCCATCCCTTGTCTAATCCCGATTGTTCAAATTTGAGCAAAACAATTTGACATCGCATGAAGCGAAAAGATGCAATTTTATCGACTGACCTTTGTGCGCGTCCGGTTTCTTCACCCCCAAAAGAAAACGGGCGGCCCAAAGGCCGCCCGTTCCCAAAAGTCCCCTCTGACGCGTCCGGCGTTAGAAAGTTTTGCGAACCGTCACACCATAGGTGCGCGGCGCATTTGTATAGGCGGAAACACTGCCCGCCTGTACGACGGTCGGGAAGCCTTGCAGGAAGTATTCATCATTGGTGACGTTTCGCGCCCAACCGATGATTTCAAAACCGCTTTCCGTTTCAAGACCAACACTGACATTCATCAGATTGACCGAACGGGTAATGCTTGCGGGAATATTCTCAATCAGCGGCACATCCGACTCATGAATATATTCAACACGCGCAAAGCCGCTCATCGTATCGTTGAAATCATGGGTCCAGGTGGCCGATGTGGAGAGGCTGATTTCATGAACGCCCGGCACTCGTGTTCCGGAGAGATCGCGGAAAGCTTCGCCCATGCCGCAATTGACAACATCGAACGGCGTACAACCCGCCATCGTAAAGGAATCATATTGCGGATCGAGATAGGTGATCCCAAAGGTAAAGTTCAACGGATCAATCGGCGAATAAGACGAATCGACTTCAAAGCCGCGGCTGGATTGCTTACCAGCATTCGCGAGATCAAACCCAGTGCCGTTAAAGACGTTTGACTGGAAGCCTTCAATTTCCTGATCAAACAGCGCGATATTGATAAAGCCGCCATCGAAGCTGGCTTTGAAGCCAAGTTCGAAAAGCCGCACTTCTTCAGGCGCTGCTGTCCGACCAAACCCGGTTATTGGATCTGGCGCACGGGAATCCGAAGACAAGTTAAAGGCGCCAGCTTTCCAGCCCGTTGAGTAGGTGAAATAGGCATTGAGGTTATCCGTCACGTCATAAGCGAGACGCGCCGTGTAGGTGATTTTATCGCCGTCCAGCTTGCCATTATCGAGCGGATCCGCACCATTAGGGAAATTCACCTGCGGCTGGAAGAATTGCAGAGCGTCAATTCCGGCAAGCGGATTTGCAATAAGGCCGGCAGCGATACCGCCTTGCGCGGTAGCCAATGCCGCATTTCTAGCTGGGTCGAAAGTAGCGAAATCGACAGCAGCCCAAGTACCAACGGCGGTAAGATAAGGAACTGGATTGGCAGGGTCGAATACAAGTGGTCCGCCGAAAGCGCCGGGAATAGCGCCGCCTAATAGTGTTGCTGCGACAAATGCCTCTCCACCAGCGGCATTGTCAAAGCCCGAAAGTCCTTCTGTCAGATTACTGAGGCCCGTCGCCGTCTTGCTGTCGTCGAGATAAGCGATGCCGCCGGAAATCGTCAGGCGGTCAGTAATGTCATAATCAAACTGGCCAAACAACGAAAAGGATGTGTCATCCAGCGTATACGCGCCGGTAACACCGCTGCCTGGCACAAAGCTGCCGCCGAACGCGACAGGTGACAACGGCCCCAAAGTCGGGAAAACAGCGGTCGGACCAGTCGTTAGAGCCGCCGCGACTTGTGATGCGCCCTCAGCCGCCAATAGCGACGTGCCCAGGCCCATCGCCAATAAATCAGCATACTGGCGGATTTCAGAGCCGAAGATTACATCGCGCTGAAACGTTACGCTTTCGTCGAAATAGTAGCCGCCAATCAGCCAGTCAAAACGATTGTCGCCGACGGATGCCAGCCGAAGTTCCTGAGTGAAGGTTTCATAATTGCGGTCCTGAGGATTTGTCGCCAAATCAGCGCCGCTGAAATCCACGTCAGTATCGGTATCATCTGATTGCTCGCGATAGGAAGTGATTGAGGTCACCGCCATATTGCCGAGATCCCAGTCGCCCTGGAGCGAAATTCCCTTGCCCACAAGCGTGTTGAATGTGGTGGTATCGAGCGCTACCTGGCGGGCGAACGGATCGCCGGCAGGGCTAATTGGAGCGCCGAGGCCAAACGGCGCCGGAGCCCCGATTAACTGCGTCGCCGGCCCATTAACGACCTGAATGGCGCCACAGCAGTTTTCGTCGAGTTTGTTATAATCGCCGATTAAGCGGAACGACAATACATCAGACGGCTCCCACAGTAATTGCGCGCGCACTGCCCAGCGATCACGTTCGTTCTGGTCACTACCATCGACAATATTTGTGTAATAACCGTCGCGATTATTGGTGCTGCCGGAAACTCGGAACGCCAATGTGTCACTGATCGGCCCCGTTAGAGATCCTTTGAAATTGATCTGGTCGAAATTGCCATACGTCGCTTCAACGCTGCCGCCCCAATCAAATTGTGGCGCCTTGGTTGTAATGCTGATCGCGCCCGCGGACACGTTCTTGCCGAACAAGGTCGACTGCGGGCCGCGCAGAATTTCAACACGTTCCAGGGTGGGCAGATCGAGGATCGCTGCGGCAGAACGTGACCGGTAAACACCGTCGATGAACACACCAACCGAGCTTTCAATGCCGGGATTGTTGGCGCCGTTGCCAAAGCCGCGAATCGTGAAGTTGGTTTGCGACGAATTCTGCAGCTGGGTCACGCGCAAGGACGGAACGCTTGTCTGTATATCAATAAGGTCCCGAACGTTGGATTTGGCGATCGTGTCAGCGTCAACAACACTAACCGCAATCGGCACTTCCTGCAGCGTTTGCGGCCGCTTTGTCGCCGTGACGATAATGACGTCAGATTGCGCCAGCGCGGCGCCGCTTGTCAGCGCGCCTACGGCAGCGCCAGCGAGCAAAATTTTCGAAAGCGTAGCGCTTGATTTCTTTCTGTTCATTCCTGAAATCCCTTTTTTGCCCCTCCCTGCGGGGCCTCGGTAGACCAATTTTTTTAAGGCAATGGCCAATTTTTCTATTGTGCCTGCGGATGATTTGACGTCCAGTCGGCAATGACCTCTTCGCTGCTGCAAAACGAAAACCGTTACAAAATTACAACAACCGGACGGGCGCCCGATTAAGGCCACGCTGCACTGCAGCAAATCGCTCTTTGACCTGAGACAAGGTTAATCAAAACTCTTAAAGTGGGATTAATTCGGCTCGAATCGCACATATACATCGAATTCGCGCCAGCTGGACAAAGTGAGGGGTCAGCTCTGGCGCCAATTCGGCCGCAGCTTTGCACAATCAGACACACATGAGACAAAGCCTACCGCCGGTTTCGCTGGCGCACAGGTTCTTCTCATAATTCGCCCCCAACCTGTTTTGTATTCATCGTTACCGGGATATGGCAGTGACGAATTGCTACCGATGAGTCAGTTTCCATGTCGCAATCGACAGCCGTTAACGCGCTAATAGACAAGGGTCTCGCGGCTCAACAAACTGGCGATCTATCCAACGCACGTCAAAATTACCTGAGTGCGCTGGCGTTATCGCGCGACAACCCGGAAGCATTGCACTTGCTCGGCCTCGTTCATGAGCAGGAAAATGACCGGGAGAGCGCCATCCGGCTGATCGAACAAGCAATTGCAGTCGACCCGGCAGAGCCGATCTTCCGGCTTAATCTCGCAGCGATTCTGGAAAAAGATCGCCGGTTCGATTTGGCGGCCGATCATATTCGTGCAGCGGTCAATGCCAGGCCGCGCTCCAGCGATCTGTCAACACAGCTGGGCGCCATCGAACTCAAACGCGATGACGCGAAAAAAGCGGCAGCGGCCTACGGACATGCAATCGCGCTGGATCCGCAAAATGTCAGCGCCCTTGCCGGTTACGGGCGCGCAATGTTGCTCATGAACAATATCGAAGAAGCAAAGCGCGCCCTGCACGCAGTGCTTGGCGCGTCACCGATGGATGTCGATGGCCTGGAGCTTGGAATCCGCATTGCAGCGGCTGAGCGCGACGGAAAAGCGATCGGCCAATTCGCGCATCGATGGAAGACCCTCAAATCAGCCGATCAAAGATCGTTATCAACATTGGCCAATTTGCTTTTTGATCTCGGCTACACAAGTGAAGCTTGCAACATCTATGAGGTGGTCGCTGAACTTGATCCCACCTCCGCAGAGACATTATTCGCCTATGGCCGCTACTGCACTGCCGCCCAAAGATACGACAAAGCCGGTGTCGCAATCGATAAGGCGTTGAGTATTGATCCGAAATCGGCAGCCGGCCTTTTTGCCTTAAGCCGTTTGAAATACTTCACCGGCGATCTTCAATCGTCTGAACAGCTTTGCGAAAAAGTGATCGCCGCCGACCCGGAATTTTCACCTGCCCTGACGCAGCTCTGCACATTGCGGCGCGGCAAAATGAACGATGAACATCTCACTGCTATGAAAGCGTTATCGGCAGATACATCCATGCCGCCGCAACAACTCTATGAACTCTTGCTTTCACTCGCAAAAATATATGACTGCCGGGGCGATATTGATGATGCATTCTCAGCATTGAGCCGCGGCAATGAAATTGGCGATCACAATGCGACCGCCACCGGCGGCGGTTTTGACCGGCTCGGATACACCCAAGAAACCGACCAGATTATTTCGTTCTTTCATCGCCGCGCCGAAGCGGGGCGTCTGGATCCCGGCCCATACACGCCAATCTTCATTGTCGGCACGCCAAGATCCGGCACTACGCTCACAGAAAGCATTCTAACAGCGCACCCTGATATTTTCAGCATCGGCGAATTGTCGAGCTTGCCGGAGGTTTACAAGAGAGTGCTCGATTGGGCGCATCAATCCGGCGCAACGCATATTGACGATGCGTCAGCGGAGCAGCTTCAAGCATGGCGCGATCTTTATTTTTCGTATTTCCCACGGGACAATGCGGAAAATTTTATGCTTGATAAGCAGCCGATAAATTTCCGTCACGCGGGGTTGATAGGGGCGCTGTTTCCGGATGCGAAAATTGTTCACATCAGGCGCAACCCAATCGAGACAGGGTTTTCCATTTATCGCCATCCCTTCAACAAGCAGTGGCCGTTCTCCTGTTGGCTTGAAAACATTGCGCACTTTTATGGCGATTACGCGCGCATCGTTGAACACTGGGAAAAAACACTCGGATCGGATTTTCCCTTGTTTCAATATGAAAACCTCATCGCCGATTTTGAAAATGAAGTCCGCCGCATGCTGTCCCATTGCGGCCTCGACTGGCATGACGCGTGCCTTTCATTTCATCGCGTCCAAAGACCGATCGCGACGTTTAGCAGCGTACAGGCGCGGCAACCCATAAGAAAAACGCCGGAGCGCGCCGCATTGCGATATGCTGATTATCTTACGCCATTAAAAAACGGACTTATCGCCGCCAATATTGATCTTGAAACCGGCGCATTGAATACGGGGACCGCCAGCTAGCGCTTTCCACGCAGACAACCAGACATCGGGAGTTCATCAATGGTCCACCGCGATATTGCCCTTTTCATCGCCAGCACAACGGTCATGCTTGCCGTGACAACGAGCTGCGTGGGCCAAGAGCCGGATCAAATGGAACCTGGACGGACACAGGTCCGCGCGCGCGATATAGGCGTCGCGCCAGGCGTACTCGAACCTGGCCCCTTAAATGCGATTACCGACGTTGAAGGCGTTTTGGTCGGGCATGTGACGATCATTGATCCGCCGTCGATTCGCACCGGCGTCACCGCAATCCTGCCACATGGCGCCAATCTTTATACGGATAAGGTTCCGGCTGGCGTCGTGATTGGCAATGGATATGGCAAGCTAATGGGCAGCACCCAAATAAAAGAGCTGGGCGAGATTGAATCGCCTATTCTTCTCACCAACACCATGTCCGTACCGCGCGCTGCTGACGGCATTCTCGACTGGACAATCGCGCGTCCTGATTCTGATGATATTCGCTCCATCAACATGGTCGTGGGTGAAACCAATGACGCCCGGCTCAACGATATCAGGGCGCGTGTCGTTACGCCTGATCACGCGGTCCAGGCCATTGATATTGCTGCCGCCGGCCCCGTCGAAGAAGGCGGCGTTGGGGCCGGGGCAGGCACCGTCGCATTTGGCTGGAAGGGCGGCATCGGCACCAGCTCCAGACATCTGCCCGATGCGCTCGGCGGTTATACGGTCGGCGTGTTGGTGCAGACCAATTTTGGCGGCGTGCTTCAGATGGATGGAGTGGCCGTCGGTGAGAACCTCAACCAGTATTACCTGGATGATTATGTCGCCGACGATCGCGCAGATGGTTCCATCATGATCATCATCGCAACTGATGCGCCATTATCGGACCGAAATCTCACGCGGCTGGCGCGGCGGTCGTTTGCCGGTCTTGCCCGGACAGGCGCATCAATGACCAATGGGTCCGGAGATTACGCAATTGCTTTTTCCACCCATCGCGATGTGCGGCGCACGCCAGACCGACGTGTTGGAGAAGCTGGTTTCACTGAACTTGCCAATGCCGGTCTATCGCCATTGTCGCAAGCCGTTATCGAAGCGACGGAAGAGGCGATCTATAATTCTTTGTTAATGGCGCAAAGCGCGACGCATCGCGATGCAGACGGGCATGAGAGAACTTATCACGCCCTGCCCGTAGCCACAGTGAGAGACATGATTGAAGCGCAAGGTCGGGATTGAATGTGGCGCTCTGCTGCGCATTCCGGCTGACCTGCCCGCTTTTTCATATACGCAAAGGTTATGAGCGTTTCGAAATGACTCACGCGAATTTTTAAGCGGCGGAAACTGATCATCGACCAGCCTCACATCACGCAGCGCGACTACCGGTTTTTTTGAATTTACCGCAAATCCGTGATGCAGGCGTCAACAATAACGCGCGTGTGCCTTTACCCGATGCACTTTCGAGTTTGAAAACAGCGCCATGCGCCTGCGCAATTGCCTGGACCAACAAAAGACCAAGGCCCAGCCCCTCATTTGAACGCCGGACGGACATGTCCGATTGCGAGAATGGCGACATTGCAATCTTGAGCCCTTTATCAGTCATGCCGGGCCCGTTATCCTTGACCAATATCGCAAGGTCGCCATTTTTGGCCAACGCTGCGCCGATGACAATTTCCACACCATTGGGCGAAAATTTCACCGCATTGTCGATCAGCTTTGCCAAAGCCCGCGATATCAACGAACCATCACAACACAACTCGAGTTCCCGATCCTGTACAGTTACACTAATCTTGGCGCCAGCGCTGTTGATCGCCGGCTTCTCTGCCAACAATGCCTCGTCTATTAAAGCACCGACGGTCACATCCGCTTCATTTAGACTGATTGGCCCGGTGCGCGCATCAGAAGCCAGCAACATATCAGAAACCGAATTTAGCAACCGCCTGCCGCCATCAACAATATAATCCGAATAATCCCTATAAAGACTATCATTTTTCTTTTCAAAAAATTCGGATATGAGCTGACCAAAGCCGATAATAGCGTTCAACGGTGTGCGCAGCTCATGGCTCATCACTGACATCAGGCTGTCTTTGAATTTTTCCCCGGCCCGAGCCCGGTCTCGCGCTTCACGCAGTTCTTTTTTGTCATTTGCCGCTCGTAATACGAATCGAACCGCGTGATTGAAAAGCGGCCAGTTTACAGGTTTGGCAAGAAACGATGTAGCGCCAGCCGCAAATGCACGATCCACGGCAGCCTCATGGTCGCTCGATGTAATTACAATGATCGGTGTTTCGGAGATTTGATGGTCGTCGCGAATTCTTTTCGTAAGCGTAAATCCGTCCATCTCCGGCATATTCAAATCGGAAATAACAAGGTCCGCGCCGTCTCGCTTTAACAGGGCGAGTGCGGCGGCGCCGTCCTCGACGGCGTTAACACGATAGCCAGCTTCATGGAGCTTTGCGCAAGCAAGCTCGCGCATAACCGGGTCATCATCGGCCAGAATGATGCGCTCACCTGAAGACACGCTGTTAACTCCCCGATTTTGATCCGCCGTGTCGTTGCGACGGACATCCTCAATTTACCCGAAATTCCGTTAAAAAGTGCTTGCAGTGCGTTAAGGAAATCAATTGGCAAGCAATTTCTGACACGATCCGAGCTCTGAACCGCACAGAACAAAGGCCTCGACCGTGTCAAAGCACAGCAAGCCCTTGCACCATCGGTTGACGGTCCTTGTTGCCGTGGCGGTCGTGGGCGCCGTCACGATTGTCACTTCGTCATCGGTGTGGCGCGAGACTGCCCAATATCGGGCTAATGAATATGCTGAATTGCGCGCGTCTGCGAGCGTTTACAGTGCTGGACTCGTTGAACCCGTCGCCGCTCAATCCCGCGGGGAAATTGAACAAGCATTACAACCAATCGTTGATATTCCCTCTGTGCAGTTTGTATCTGTTGCCGCCCCGGATGGCGAATTGTTGGCCGAAATTGGAAATGGGCGTGCGCTAGCCAGGAGCCAAGCAAGCAAGAACAATGGCGTTCCGTCACTCATCAAATTCCTGACGTCAAGCGCGATAACGACGACAGTGCCTGTGATGCATGATGGCGAGCAAATCGCGACCCTGACTATTTACACTCAAGCGGGAGAGCTCTCGGGAGGACTTGGTCTCGTGGTCTTCGATGTGCTGGTCGCTGCAATATTTGCCGGCGGCATTGGCAATCTAATTGCCGTAAGAATACAACGCACAATCACAAATCCGCTTCACAATCTTGCCGAAACCATGACCGAGGTCCGGGAGTCGGGCGACTTCAGCATGCGCGCCGCCAGCACCGCTAACGACGAGACTAAACGTCTTGTTGAGACGTTCAACGAACTGCTTGATCAATTGCAAAATCGCGATGCCGCACTCCGGGCCAATCAAACGGAATTAAGAAAACTCGTTCAAAAACGCGCACTGGAAGTTCAGCAAACAAAGCAAACGGCTGAAGCCATCGACAAGGCAAAATCCGATTTCATCGCCACAATGAGCCATGAAATCCGAACGCCAATGAACGGCATCATCGGAATGGCCAACCTGCTCAGTAATTCGCACCTTCCCTTTCGCCAAAAACGCTATGCTGATATCATCGTCAAATCGGGCCAAAGCTTGCTTGCAATCATCAACGACATTCTTGACTTCTCCAAAATCGAAGCAGGGCGTCTGGAAGTCGAAAAAATCCCGGTCCGCCCAGCCGAGATTATTGATGATATTGTCGGACTGTTTTGGGAACGAGCAGCGTCAAAAGATCTCGAACTCGCGGCTTATCTGGCGCCAAATGTTCCTGAAGTGATCGAGGGGGATCCGATGCGGATTCGTCAGATCGTATCTAATTTAGTCAACAATGCGCTGAAATTCACTGACAAGGGTCACGTCGTGGTTTCGGCAAAATATACTCCTTCAGACAGCGGCAGCGGCGTCCTTAAGTTTGTCGTCGCAGATACTGGCGTTGGAATTCCGGGCGACAAATTGCCAACCATATTTGAAGCATTTTCACAGGCTGATCAGTCCACCACGCGCCGATATGGTGGAACAGGCCTCGGCCTCGCAATCTGCAAGCGACTATCTGAAGCTATGCTTGGATCGATTGGTGTGTCGAGTACTGATGGGAAAGGATCAAAATTCTATTTTAGTCTTCCCACCAAGGTTGTGGAATCTGCTGTACCCGTCATTAAATTCGCCCAAGAGAAAACAGCGCTCGTTGCTGTCAACGGTCTTGTCACGCAAAGACTGCTCGCACGATACCTTCAAGAATCCGGGATTTCTACAACCATCGCAGATCCCAATGAAATATTTGCAGCAGGTGTTGCCGATGCGGACATGATATTTGCTTCCCCGGATTTTTATCATCGAGCCTCGCGATCACTTAAAAGCACACCTGCTGACTGGAAAGCGGCGCGTATTTGCATCTGCGCGCTTGGCAATGCCGCGCTTGACCAACTGCTGGAGTCGCGCGTTGCAGAGGAAGCGCTTGTGACGCCTTTGTCACGCCGTGAGGTCATCGAGTTAATCAATCGAATTCGCGATAACAAGTTGCGTGACAGTTCAGCATTAGTTTTTCCGGAACAGGAAACGCCGCCGATCATCTCCTTCGCCAGGCAACGTATTCTTGCAGCAGATGACAGCGCGGTTAACCGCGAAGTCGTCAAAGAGGCGCTCGCTCATCTCAACCTCGACGTCACACTGGCCACAAATGGCCGCGAGGCCTTGCTGGAGGCTGAAGAAAATGAGTTCGGCGTGATCTTGATGGACTGCTCCATGCCTCTCATGGACGGCTTTGAAGCGTCACGAGCCATCCGGGCATTCGAAAAAAGCAAGGGCCGAAACCGTGTTCCAATTGTCGCCCTGTCCGCACATGTCACGAATGACGAAAAAGCGTGGCGCGAAGCCGGAATGGACGGCTATTTGACGAAGCCATTCACGATCACTGCGCTCGCACAAGAGATCGGTAAACATCTCGACGCAGGCGCGGGACAATCCAGGCCGGCAGCGACGGCGATGATCGAACAATTGGACGGCGCCTCAACACCTCCGCACGCGTCATCCCGGACAGATAACGCGCCACAAACCTCAGCGCTATTTGACATATCTGTTCTTGAGCAATTGCTGAAGATGCAGACCAGCGGTGCAGACCTTCCGCGCCGGGCGCTGACGCTGTTTCAACAACACTCCCGGAATGCGATGATTCAACTGATTGAGAGCCCAAAAGCGAATGATCCTGCGGCTGTCACAAAAGCAGCCCACGCATTGAAGTCAATGAGTTTAAGCGTCGGCGCTGATGAATTAGCCAGAGCATGCAGTGCGATTGAAGAGAGCGCTAATAAGAGCGCGCCGATGCCCCAACTTGTTTCACTGATCAAGTTTGCGGGCAAAAAATTTCGCGACACCCATAACGCGCTGCCGGCGATCATCGAACAATATTCGCGCAGCGTAGCGTGATCGCCCGTATTGTGTTTGCGTATCGCTCTTTACTGAAATCCGCGCACTCTTTTCGGGTGCGATGCGTTTTGGATCATTGGGCAATTACTATGTGTCACTCGACAGCCTAGTGAATGCGGATCGACACACGCGCGCACCCTATAATTCTGATATCCGGTGTCATCGCAATCGTCTCATGCCCGACGTCACTTGAATAAGGCTCCAACCGTGCCGGATGCGCACGCCATCGCCGCAATGTTGGTGTCTCACGAATATGGGCGAGGCAAAAATCACCGTCTCCAGGTGTTCGATCTGAATAATCAATAACAACCAGCGTATCAGGGAGGAAAGCAAGATTGACGGCGCGATCATTCAAAAAAACCGCAAACATCTTCGACGAACCAGCCGTCACGGGAATATAATCTTCTGCCATGCCGTGAGGATCCGCACTCATATCCTGAGCCAACAGCGCAGCGGCGCGGAGGCTGATGACCGGCACATGCTGCAACGGGCGGCGAATATAGGCCGCTGCAGCATGCTTGTCGCTTTCGACCACCGAGCGATCACCTGCCGCAAGCCAGTCGAGCGGCGCTTCCAGTACTTCCGCCAGTTTCGCCAACATCAGACGGCGCGGATCATGGACACCGCTTTCCCAATTGGCGATCGCTGGTTGGCTGACCCCAACGCGCCGCGCGAGATCCACCTGGCTCAACCCATGGGATTTTCGCGCCTGTTTGATTCGCTCACCAATGGACCGGGCAATTGCAGTTTCCGGACTAGCGGCCATTACTCACCTCAAAATTATTAGTTTTTCTTATATTTTTTCCCATCGTTGCGCAATATAATTGTTTATCCGTGCTCGAATGTGAGAATATAACGGGATTATTGGGTAAACTGTGCAGTATATATTTTCGCACGGAGGTCTTGAAAAAATCAGATCATCTTATATTATCGCATCGATGGAAACGCTCTAAACTGGATCGGGGTTATTGATGGCTGATCTTTGCGATGACGACGGTGCAAGCCGTCTGGCGACGAAAATCCAGGACTTCTGGCGCAAACGCGGTTTCGACGTCGACGTAGAAATGAAAGAAGAAGGTTTTGTATCGACCATGCGTTCAGCGCGGACAGATGTGCGCAGCAATATGGTCAATGGTATGCCAACACGTTGCGTGGCGGAGGCAGGCTAAAACTTGCCCAACGCGGCCCTGACCATTTCATTGGCCGCGCTATAGTCAGAAAATACAGCGGAGGCCTGACGCTGAAGCGTCAGCGGCCCATAACCGAAATCTGCAACAAGACACGGCACCCCGGCCGCGCCAGCCGCTTTTATGTCTGTGTCGCTGTCACCAATGAAGACGCTGCGCGTAGCAGCAGTCCGCTTAAGACATAACAAAACTGGCGCAGCATCAGGCTTTGGGGCCGACGCCGTATCAGCGCCAACAATCACATCAAAAAGTGGCGACAACCCAAGCGATTGAATCAGCAATTCAGCCATTGCCTCACGTTTATTGGTGCAAATAGCGACAAGCGCGCCATCGGCCCGCAACCCTTCGATCATCTCGACAACACCGTCAAACGGACGGGACGCAACTGCAATATTGGCTTCATAGTGCTCCAAAAAAAGCGCCAGCGCGTCGTCAAGTTCGGATTCCTGCGCATCCCGGCCCGCCGCAACCTGATAACCGCGCATCAGCATGCGCCGGGCGCCATGTCCGACCAGATTGCGCACCTCTGCGGCTGGGATCGGTATCAGACCCTTGCTGGCCAGGGCATGATTCATCGACGCCGCAAGATCTGTAGCGGTGTCAACCAGCGTACCGTCAAGATCGAATAAAACCGCCGCCCCGCTCAGCCCATCCGCCATTATCGCGCCTTCTTCTTACAGGAAACTTTTACAATGGTTCGCGAAAACCGCGCGAATCGCGCCAACGCTGCATAGTCTGCTTCGACGGGCCTGTGATAGAGCACGTTAAAAGCAAGGGACAGGACCGGGCCAGAATGACGGACACAAAATGACGAATACTGGCATCGCTGCAATTATTCTCGCCGCCGGCCATGGCACGCGCATGAAATCGGCGCGGCCAAAAGTGCTCCATGAGATTGGCGCCAAGGCCATGATCGGCCATGTCATGGATGCGGCGCGCGCATTGGCGCCGGAGCGAATGGCCGTCGTGATCGGAGATCATGCGCCAGCTGTGGGCGAATTTGCCAAATCGCTGGACCCAAAGATTACCATTGCGATTCAATCTCCCCCCAAAGGCACCGCGCACGCAGTCGAACAAACATTACCGGCGCTTGATGGTTTTTCCGGCGCAGTGCTGGTGCTTTATGCGGACACACCGCTGGTGACACCCGAGACCTTGCGCAATCTGACTGAGGAAATCGCGAATGGCGCTGCTGTCGCCGTCCTCGGGTTTACGCCGGCGGATCCCGGCGCCTATGGACGGCTCATGCGCAACGCGAACGGCGCGCTCACGGCGATTATCGAAGCAAAAGACGCTTCTGCCGCTGAACTCGAAATCAACCTATGCAATTCTGGCGTGATGGCGGTTGACGCAGCGTTCCTTCTGGCGCGCTTGAAAGATATCGACAACAATAACGCCAAAGGCGAATTCTACCTGACGGACATTGTCGCGCTGGCCCATCAAGATGGAAAACCATGCGCCATCGTTGAAGCCCGCGCCGATGAAGTCCTGGGTGTCAATTCGAGGGTCGAATTGGCTGAAGCAGAGACCGTTTTTCAGGAACGCATGCGTCACGAAGCAATGAAGAAAGGCGCAACACTGGCAGATCCGTCAACGGTTTACTTTTCTCACGACACGAAGATTGGCGAGGATGTCTCAATCGGCCCTAATGTCGTGATCGGGCCTGGCGTTTCTATTGCAGACAACGTCAATATTATGGCGTTTTCGCATTTAGAAGGCGCGCAAATCGCCAAAGGCGCCTCTGTCGGCCCGTTTGCGAGATTGAGGCCCGGCGCCGATCTTCAACCAAACGCCAAGGTCGGTAATTTTGTCGAAATAAAAGCCGCTTTCATCGGCGATGGCGCAAAAGTCAGCCACCTGACCTATATCGGTGATGCAGAGATTGGAGCAGACGCCAATATCGGCGCCGGAACCATCACGTGCAATTATGACGGATACGCCAAACACAAAACGACGATTGGCAAATCCGCTTTCATTGGATCAAACACATCGCTTGTCGCGCCAGTGACGATTGGCGATGGCGCTTATATCGGTTCAGGATCAGTCATCACAAAAGATGTCGAAAGCGGTGACCTCGCTGTTGCCCGTAGCCGACAGGCAGTTATCAAAGGCTGGGCCGCTCGCTTACGCAAAACCCGAAATGATGGCAAATAGGATTTTCCAATGGATAAAGAAGCCGGCAAAAAACGCGCGGCGGAAGAAGCCGCAACTCATGTAGAGCGCGGCATGACACTGGGCCTTGGTACAGGATCAACGGCAAAATATTTCGTTGAAGTCATGGGCGCCCGCATAAGTGAAGGTTGGTCTTTGCGCGGTATCCCAACCTCAGAGGTAACCAGACGCCAAGCCGAACAGGTTGGCATCGAAATCATCACGCCCGATGAAACGACAATCATTGATCTTGCCATCGATGGAACCGATGAGGCAGACCCAAGCCTAAACCTGATCAAGGGCGGCGGCGGCGCCCTGTTGAGAGAAAAAATTATCGCCAACGCCGCGCGAAAATTCATTGTTATTGCCGACAAATCGAAACGCGTTGCTGCGCTTGGCGCATTTCCGTTACCAGTTGAAGTAGAGCCTTTCAGCTGGGCGTTGACAGTCAGTCAGCTGCGGGAAGTTTTAACTGAGTATGGCTACCAAAATCCGGTGCTAAAGTTGCGCGCCGCGGCGGGAGAGGCTTTCAATTCCGATGGCGGCAATCTGATTATTGATTGCGCACTCGGACGGATCGATAATCCGGCGAACCTCGACAAATCGCTTGTAGAAATTCCCGGCGTTATCGAAACTGGTCTCTTTTGCGGCATGACCGATCTCATCATATATGGCGGCGGGGATGGCATATCGACCGAGCGGGGTTGAATGCAGGGGCCGTATCACTCGATTTGCACTTTCCATAGCGCCGCGATGGCGTAAACATGATACTGCAATCTCAAACACCATGGAACGAAATGCATGACGCAATCGCGATTTGAAAAGCTACAGGAAGCAATCAAAACCTACGGCGCCGCAGCTTTTGAAAACCTAATGCGATGTAAGGGGCTCGGCGAAGCGATCGTCGCTGGTTTTCCAGACTATCTCGGCTGCAGCCACGGTTGCGTCACCGCCGTACCGCCAGAGGGCGCCTTTGATCCGCGTAAGGATTATGGCGAGGAGGCTTTCAGCTATCGGCGACGGGAAGTTATCGCGTTGGAGCCCGTTCAGTTCGGCATCGCATTGACGGTCAAAAATCAGGAGGATTCCGGCTCCTTATGGCTGCGTACAGCTCTTTCCATCGAAGTTACGGGGAACGGATTTGACATATTCGTTGCGCAACAACCGCGCATCCGGGCGCCGCTGGACTACAGCGACAAGCTCGAACCGGCCTTCGAAGCGATATATCGCGAATTTTTGAACACATTTCAGCTGGAAGTTCTCGAATTTAACGATAAACGGTTTGAAACTGGTATCGGGTTTTTGCCCGAGAAATAAACCCCCGCAACAATCAAGAGAATTTTATGACGCAATTTGATTACGACCTTTTTACCATCGGCGCCGGCTCTGGCGGCGTGCGCGCTTCACGTCTTGCAGCAAATTACGGTGCTAAAGTCGGTGTCGCTGAAGAATACCGTGTCGGCGGCACTTGTGTCATTCGCGGTTGCGTGCCGAAAAAGTTTCTGGTTTACGCCAGCGAATATGGTCACGGTTTTAACGACGCAAAAGGCTATGGCTGGAGCGCAAGTGAGCTCTCTTTTGACTGGACAAAATTGATAGAAAACAAAGACGATGAAATCGATCGTCTCAATGGTATTTACATACGAAACCTCAAAAATGCCGGAGCGGACATTTTTCAGTCCCGCGCGACCTTGAAGGATAAGCACACTGTTCATCTCGAGGCGGAGGGGCGAGACGTCACCGCAGAAAAAATTCTGGTCGCCACCGGCGGTGCGCCGTGGACCGATAGCTCCATTCCTGGTCATGATCTGGGCGTTACGTCAAACGATGCTTTCCACCTGGAAAAACTCCCTAAACATGTTGTCGTCGCGGGCGGTGGTTATATCGCGATCGAATTTGCATGTATTTTTAAAGGCCTCGGTTGCGATGTGTGTCTAGTTTATCGCGGTGAAGATATTTTACGCTATTTCGATACCGATGTTTCTGTGCAAGTTCACTCGGAAATGAAACGCCAGGGTATCCGCATTGTCACGCAGACAAAATTTGAAAATATCGAACAGCTTAATGATGACAGCAAGCGCGTCCACCTGACCAACGGCACGCATATCGACACAAATATGGTGTTTTGGGCGGTGGGCCGGAAGCCTGCCACAGGTGGTATGGGCCTGGAAAACGCCGGCGTTGACCTCGACAAAAGCGGCGCCGTCAAAGTCGATGAATATTCAAAATCATCGGTCGAGAACATTTACGCCGTTGGCGATGTAACCGACCGCGTCGCCCTAACACCTGTTGCAATTCGCGAAGGCGCTGCTTTTGCTGAAACCTGTTTCAACAACAATCCCATGAAAATGGACTATACATTCATTCCAAAAGCCGTGTTCTCCCAACCGCCGGTCGGCACAGTTGGCTATGCCGAGCACGAAGCGCGACACGAATTTAAAAATATCGACATCTATAAAACAAATTTCCGCGCCATGAAAAACATGCTCTCGGGCTCAGAAGAACGCGTTCTCATGAAGCTTGTCGTCGACGGTGATACGGATCGCGTCCTTGGCTGCCATATTGTTGGCGACGGCGCGGCTGAAATGATCCAATGTCTCGCGATCGCGATCAAAGCCGGCGTGACGAAAAAGCAATTTGACGAAACGGTGGCGTTGCATCCGACGATCGCTGAAGAACTCGTCACCATGCGTGAAAAATTCACGCCGAAAATGTAGAATTTCAAATATTGCCCGCATCGGTCTCTCAACGCTTGGCGCCGCTTATTCAACTTCAATAGACTGGCCAGCCCGCGGAGCGGCCCCGCTGCACTGTAATGTTGCGCCGCACAAGTCGCATGGGATAAACCGTGGCCATCGCTGAATGAATGAAGGACAGCCAGATGACAACCATGCGCGGCGGACTGGAATTTGCCGAGCCGCTTTCCAGTCAAGATACTGATATTATTGATGAAAAGAGCTGTGCATTTCTTGCCTCATTGGTCGATGAATTCGCTGACCGCCGGGATTTTCTCCTAAAAGCGCGCGCAGACTGGCAGGCAAAAATCGACGCTGGCGCACTGCCGGATTTTCGATCGGATTCGGAAACGGTGCGTGACAGTGACTGGGAAGTCGCCGCTCTGCCCGCCGATCTTCTGGATCGGCGTGTCGAAATCACCGGGCCGGTTGAGCGAAAAATGATCATCAATGCGCTGAATGCAGACGTCAAAGTTTTTATGGCCGACTTCGAGGATGCGCTCTCACCCACCTGGCGCAATGTCATTGAAGGTCAAGTAAATCTGCGTGACGCCGTCAACCGCACAATCAGCTATGAAGATCCGAACTCCGGTAAAAAATATCAACTAAACGATGACCCGGCCGTCCTGATTGCCCGTGTACGCGGACTCCATCTCGATGAGAAGCACGTGTTGCGCAACGGCAAGCCGATCCCCGGTTGCCTGATGGATTTTGCTTTATATTTCCTGCACAATCACAAGCGCCTCAGTGAAAACGGTTCCGGCCCTTACTTCTATTTGCCAAAGCTGGAACGTTATGAAGAAGCGCGATGGTGGAACGAAGTTTTCGTCCGCGCGCAAACGCATGTTGGCGTTTCTGTAGGCACAATCAAAGCGACAATGTTGATCGAAACACTGCCTGCTGTTTTCGAGATGGATGAGTTTCTCTTTGAATTGAAAGATCACGCCGCAGCCCTTAATTGCGGACGATGGGATTATATTTTTAGCTACATCAAAACCTTGAAAAATCACCCTGACCGTATGCTGCCAGACCGTCACGCCGTGGGTATGGATAAACCGTTCCTCGACGCATATTCGCGGCTCTTAATCAAAACCTGCCACCGCCGCAGCGCCCTGGCCATGGGCGGCATGTCGGCCTTTCTGCCGGCCAAAACACCTGATGAGGACGCGGCAAATAAGGAAAAAGTGCGCATCGACAAACAGCGCGAGGCTGACAATGGCCATGACGGCTCATGGGTCGCCCATCCAGCCCTCGCAGAAGTTGTCAACAAGGTTTATTCAGACGCCTTCCGCACCGGCAAAACCAACCAGATCGAAATCACTCGCGACAATGACGGCCCAATACTGGCCGAGCATTTGTTGGAAACGCCTATAGGTCCGTTCACAGATGAAGGTTTGAGGAATAATATTCGCGTTGCGCTACAGTATATTGAGGCCTGGCTTGGCGGTCTCGGCGCCGTGGCGATCTACGGGCTAATGGAGGACGCGGCCACTGCGGAAATTTCCAGAGCCTCAATCTGGCAATGGATCAAACATGGCGCGACGTTGTCAAACGGCCAGAACATGACGGCGGATTATTTCCGAAAGGTCACTTCGGAAGAAGTTGAAATTGTGAAGTCAGAACTTGGCGACACCCGCTGGCAGTCCGGTCATTTCGATGAGGCACTGCAACTACTCGATGCACTCTGTGTGTCCGAAAAATTCGACACCTTCCTGACGCTGGATGCTTATCGGCAAATCTAGTGGTTATTTACACTCAGAAGAGACGCGATCGAGCGCTGCGGAGATACCGCGAAGAGAAATAATATAACTTGTCGCCGTTCCACGTTGCGACACAGCGCTGATGCGCATGTCGGCGCCACGGCGCATCGCGCGAATCAAACGCTCCTCTTCAGACGTCAATTCAATAAAGGCCTCGTTTTCTGAAACGTACATGTCCCATTTGTCCGACCCAACGCGCAATGTTGGCTCTGGCGCAGCGTTCAGCGCATAGCCAGTCATCAGGCTCGGCTGATTCGTCGCCGCACGAGATTTCCAGCTGGAGACAAGGAAAAAGATATCGCCGTGATTGACCGATTTAGGCGATTTGTCCTTGGCCTCAGTCGCAGCAAAGCAAATTTTGTCGCCATCGGCATCGCGGACAAAGACGCTCCAATCCTTATAGGTCGCAACGGCTTGCGGTTCAGCGGCAGACGCTGCCCCCATGACGGCAATCCCGGCAAAGGCGGCGGCGATAATGGCGGCGGCAAAAGACAGCGGCGAACGAAACATCGATTTGGCGCTCCTGTGAGACGGTTAGTCCGGGATTGAAAGTCCCCGGTCAATCATGGTTCTAAATCAGTCAAGACGATGGCGAAAGGGTGAATTGCGCCGGGCCTTTCCATGGGCCATAACGGCCCGGAATTTCTTGAATTTTGATCCAACCGGAGAGAATTGATGATACCCGGACGCGATTCGCTAAAAACCAAAAAAACGCTCGCCGTGAGCGGCAAGACTTATGCGTATTACAGCCTTGCCGAGGCCGAAAACCAGATCGGCGACATTTCGCGGCTTCCTTTTTCCCTAAAGGTCCTCCTGGAAAACCTGTTGAGGTTTGAAGATGACCGGTCTGTCACAATCGATGATATTAAGGCTTTCGTTGATTGGTTGAAGGATGGCCGATCCACACGCGAGATCGCTTACCGTCCGGCGCGCGTTCTGATGCAGGATTTCACCGGCGTTCCCGCCGTCGTCGATCTCGCCGCCATGCGCGACGCCATGAAAGCGCTCGGCGAAGACCCTGAAAAAATCAACCCGCTGGCGCCAGTGGATCTCGTTATCGATCACTCCGTGATGGTTGATTATTTTGGCGGACCCGACGCGTTTAAGAAAAACGTCGACCGTGAATATGAGCGCAATGGCGAGCGCTACAAATTTCTGAAATGGGGTAAAGGCGCCTTCGATAATTTCCGCGTGGTGCCGCCCGGCACCGGCATCTGCCATCAGGTGAATCTCGAATATCTGGCGCAGACAGTCTGGACCGCAGAATCGAACGGCGAAACCTATGCCTATCCGGATACGCTTGTTGGCACAGACAGCCACACAACAATGGTCAACGGTTTATCGGTTCTCGGCTGGGGTGTCGGCGGCATTGAAGCTGAGGCCGCCATGCTCGGCCAACCCATATCCATGCTCATCCCTGAAGTGATCGGCTTCAAATTGACGGGCAAACTTCCGGAGGGCGCAACGGCAACGGACCTTGTCCTGACCATCGTTGAAATGTTGCGCAAAAAAGGCGTCGTTGGAAAATTCGTTGAGTTTTATGGTCCCGGCCTCGACCACCTAACACTCGAAGACCAGGCAACAATCTCAAACATGGCGCCTGAATATGGCGCTACCTGTGGCTTTTTCCCAATCGACAGCGAAACCCTGCGTTATCTGAAAGCAACCGGCCGGCCAGATGACCGGATCGCTCTGGTCGAAGCCTATGCAAAAACACAAGGCATGTGGCGTGACGAGGGAACGCCGGACCCCGTATTCACTGACACGCTTGATCTGGATCTGTCAGCGATAACGCCGTCGCTTGCCGGACCGAAACGCCCGCAAGATCGGATCGACCTTAAAAATGCGCCTCAGGGTTTCGCCGCTTCGCTCGACAAGGAATATGGCAAAGGCAGCGAAGCAGGAAAACGTGTGCCGGTGAAAGGCGAGACATTTGATCTCGGCCATGGCGATGTAACCATTGCGGCAATCACGTCATGCACAAACACTTCAAACCCGTCCGTGCTTGTTGCGGCCGGCCTCGTGGCGCGCAATGCGCGCGCGCGCGGTCTTACCGTAAAACCGTGGGTCAAAACATCGCTGGCGCCGGGCAGCCAGGTCGTCACCGACTATCTCGATAAAGCCGGTCTTAGTGAGGATCTCGACGCTCTGGGATTTAATCTTGTAGGTTATGGTTGCACGACATGCATCGGCAATTCAGGCCCTCTGCCGGAGGCGATCGGCGCCGCGGTCAATGAGCACGACCTCGCGGTCGCATCAGTGCTTTCCGGGAACCGTAATTTTGAAGGCCGCGTCTCGCAGGATGTCCGCGCCAACTATCTCGCATCGCCCCCGCTCGTTGTCGCCTATGCGCTTGCGGGATCGATGAATATCAATCTTACGACTGATCCCCTCGGCCAAGACGCAAATGGAGAGGATGTGTTCCTCAAAGATATCTGGCCATCGAACCATGACATTGCAGAAGTTGTCCGCGCTCATGTGACCGCGCAGATGTTCGCGGAGCGCTACGCGGATGTCTTTAAGGGTGACGAGAGATGGCAATCAATCGACTCCGGCGATGGCCAAACCTATGCCTGGCCACCATCAACATATGTGGCGAACCCGCCCTATTTCGAGGGCATGACCCGCGAACCCAAACCCGTCGAACCCATAAACAACGCGGGCATCCTCGCGCTTTTTGGCGGCTCGATTACGACCGATCACATCTCACCTGCCGGCGCCATCAAAAGTGACAGCCCGGCCGGGGAATATTTGAAGTCACATCAAGTGCCTGTTGCAGAGTTCAACTCCTACGGCTCGCGGCGTGGCAATCACGACGTCATGATGCGCGGCACATTTGCCAATATTCGCATTAAAAACCAAATGGCGCCCGGCACCGAAGGCGGGGTTACCAAAGGTCCGGGCGGCGCGATCATGCCGATCTACGATGCAGCGATGAAATATAAGGACGCAGGCAAATCACTCGTAGTCATGGCGGGCGAGCAATATGGCACCGGGTCTTCGCGTGACTGGGCGGCAAAGGGTACAATTCTGCTTGGCGTTAGAGCCGTTATCGCACAAAGCTTTGAGCGTATTCACCGATCAAACCTGATCGGCATGGGCGTGTTGCCGTTGCAATTTGCCGAAAGCGACAGCTGGACCTCGCTCGGCATCTCCGGCGATGAAGAAGTCACTGTTCACAACGTCACCGAAATTACACCACGGTCGAAGACTACGGCCACTATCAAGTTTCCCAATGGCGACACAAAAGACATTGAGGTTTTGGTTCGGATCGATACTGCGGATGAGCTCGATTATTACCGCCATGGCGGCATTCTGCATTATGTCCTTCGGCAGCTCGCGGCTTAGATTGCCGCGCAGCTGTACACAAACGGAAATCCATTCACACGAGTGACATGACAGGTCTTGCAAATCACGCCTATCGAAAAATGAACGGCCTCGGGAATGAATTCGTCATTCTCGACACCCGTGAAACAGGCGCAAAAATCTCCGAAGAATCGGCGCGGCTCATTGCGGACCCAAAAACCGGTCCGGGATGCGATCAGATTATTTCAATCGAATCCCGCAAAGGCGTCGACGGTGTCTTTATGGGAGTCTGGAATGCTGATGGATCCGAAGTAAACGCCTGTGGAAATGCAGCGCGATGTGTCGGCTCTCTGTTGATGGACGAAGCTGAGACCGACAGCATCGATTTTACGACCGGCGCTGGCCTCCTCAAGGCATGGCGCGTCGGCGCCAGTCGCATTGCTGTCGATATGGGCGAGCCCAAACTACGTTGGCGAGATATTCCGCTCGCTGAACAGATGGATGACACGCGGTTTATCGACATTAAACTGGGGCCGATCGACAATCCTGTCTTGTGGGGACCATCAGCAGTCAATGTCGGTAATCCCCATTGTGTTTTCTTTGTTGACGACGCCGAAGCTCAAGCGCTGGACCGTTTCGGACCGCTGGTAGAAAACCACCCCTTGTTCCCCCAGCGCGCGAATGTTTCGGTCGCCCAGGTGACCAGCAAAAACGCTATTAGATTACGTGTATGGGAACGCGGCGTCGGCATCACCAGAGCCTGCGGATCAGCCGCCTGTGCAGCGCTCGTGTCCGCAAACCGTCGCCGGCTTACAGCCCGCAAAGCCACCGTGACACTCGATGGCGGCGATCTCGCGATTGAGTGGCGCGATGATAATAATATCGTGATGGCCGGACCCTACGAATTTGAAAATGATGGTGTGTTGAGCGAAGGTTTCTAACGATGGCGAAACTTCACTTCAATTATGCAGCGATGAATGCAGGCAAGTCGACAATGCTCCTGCAAGCCAGCTTCAATTATCATGAACGCGGTATGAGTACGATCGAATTCACAGCAGAAATCGACAACCGCGATGCGTCTGGCGTCATTGCATCGCGCATAGGGCTGCGCAAAGATGTGTTTTTGTTTTCAGCGAAAACTGACCTTCTTCAAGCCGTAACAACCGAGTGCGCATCAAAATCCATCGCCTGTGTATTTCTCGATGAAGCTCAATTCTTAAACGAAACACAAGTCATGCAGCTCGCAACAATTGTTGACGACCTCAATATTCCTGTTGTTTGTTACGGGTTGCGCACAGATTTTCGCGGGCGCCTGTTTGAAGGAAGCGCAAGGCTTTTAGCTATTGCTGATGAAATACGAGAATTAAAAACAATCTGCCGCTGCGGCCGAAAGGCGACGATGAATTTACGCATCGACCAGGACGGCAATGCAATATCAAGCGGCGAAAAAATAGAAATCGGCGGCAATGAACGCTATACGCCACTCTGCAGAAAGCACTTTTACGAAGCTTTCGATGGCGAAAAGCACAAAAAATAAACCGCTAGAAAACCGACTTACCCGTATGCGCCATAGTGATTAGAAATCGCCAGGCTGATATTGCGAAACTCCCCGCAAATCGAATTAAGCGGCTCAATGATGTTGGCGTGAACTTCTGGATAGGCCCCGCCGGGCAACCCGGCGCTGTCAGTTTTTTCCTCTAGATCGGCAAAGACTTTGCCCATGCGACTTTGCGCAGGAAAGATGCTTTCCAGATATTCGGTCGCTTCTTGCAGCTTCATGTTGAGCGCCAGATCAACCAGTTCACCATGGTCGATATCGTGCCGTCGGGAGAAAGAGGGCGCAGACGCGACCAATGAAATTGCATGCGCGATGAACGCCTGGCGAATAGCATGCAGCACACCCAACCGATCCGCCGCCAATTCAGAGTGTTTTGGATCATGGCCATCTCCGCCAGCACTGACCGCATCAAAAAGCCGCAAATCCCGCGCCAGAAAATCTGCCAGTCGCTGAAACGCCATCGCGGTATCACCACCGCCCAATGCCTGCTGCACAGCATCATAAGATTCTGCCTTCGCCGGCTTTTCCATGGAAGCAAGATTCGACCAATAGGAAGGCGCGTAAAAACCGGCATAGGCGCGCAATACGAGAATGTCGGTTCGATTTCTTGCAGATGAAGCTAGCGACATTAATTCTCGCATTCGCGGTGAGCCAGCGATATGTTCAACTAGGCGTTCGCCCTCGCGCCCTGCGGCCATGCCGATACCACCAGAGACATTGACTGGAATCGCCAATTGCTGGAGCAGCGCGTTGTGCGGAATAGCACGTATTGTGCTGAGATCAGGGCGGCCCGCATCACTTTTCTGGCGCTTGACTTCCCGCGAGCCGGTCTTGAACAACAATCCGTTGGACAGGGTGGTTAACACCCGATGATATTCTTCAAGGTCGAAGAGCGTTTCCTGCCAGGATTTCAGGTTTCTGTAAAAATCCCAGGAAAAATTGATGTCCGCATAAAACTGATCCGCTGTATCCGGCATTGGCGTTTGGGAAGCGTCTGTCCACAGCATGCCAACTGTCTCAGTTGAAAGGGCAGCTGTCTGGAAATGCAAAAACCCCTCGCCGCCCTGAAAACTACACTCCGTATTGAGCGCGAGTTTTTCCTTCGCAAAGCGGCTTTTGACCCAGGGCGTTACAAGATGATTGAGACGTTCAGAATAATTTCCAGCATGGGCGCCGCGTCCCATGGATTCGCCATGGGTGTTAAAGATCAGCGCTTCAACGCCGGAAAGATTTGCAGTGGATAACGCTCTTGCAAAAAGAACCTGCAATCGTTCGATAGCAAGCGCCGCTGCGCATTGCCCCATAAACCGTCCGGAATCGGAAAAGCCAATTTGAATCGACACCCGCCCGCGTTTTACGACGTAATCTCGATATTCCTGCTCTTTTAAAAGCCGCTCGATAAACCGGCCGCCGCTTTCAATCGCTTGTGCCGTTTCAAAGAGTGGAGAAATGTCAATCTTGTCGTCTACGCCGTAAAGCCGCGCGAGATAGACTGCGCCCATCACCGTCGCCGGCGCTTCGCATTCCGCAATCAAAAACCGAATTGGGGTGTCAGCATCAATGTGTTTTAAGATTTGTGCGCATAACATAAATTGTCGGCGCGCGGTCATTTTTTCTAGAAATACCGAGCCAAAATTTACCGCCCGCTTTTGGGTTTCAGTGGCTTTTTTGGCCGCAACCTCAAGAGCTGATCGCCCCATGAACCCGCCGTCAGGATCAAGTCCTAAGTCAGCGCGCAATGCAGAACGAACCTGCGCTGCATTGACACGAAGATGAATGCGCGCAACGCCCAGGCCGCAAGATCGCATTTCGGCGCGCAGCAGCATTAGGGCCCGTCGCCTGTCCGGCGCTGATGTCGCTTTGATGCAGCGGTTCAGCGTTTCTATCGCTTGTCCAAGACTGACAATTCGTCCGGGATGCGATCCCGTCAAAAGATTTGCCGCTTGCACAACCAGGTCAGGATCGTTGAGATCCACGCCAAATGCTGCGGTTTGCTGCGCGGCAAACATGGCCGCTGCCTTTAGTTCATCCCGCAGGACAGTTAGTTCTGAGTCAGATTCTGTCGATAAAATGTCATCTAAAGCGGCCATGTAACGCCGCAGCTGCGCCGCTTTTTCTTCCAGCCTGATCCGAATGGTTTCTCCCCAATGAATATCGGTCCTTCCATCAAGGTCATATCCAACCCAAGTCGCCAGGCTTACCGGGTTCGGATCCAGCAGCGCCCATTGATCGGGAAAGCGCTTTTCTGCAACAGAAAGGATTTTCTCATTCAACGTGCGAATCGCGTTTTGCGCATTTTCGATAACATTGCGCGCCTCACCATGCTCATAGCGCAGTGTAATGTCGCCGGGTTTTGTATCAGGATGGGTCGATAACGCTTCGCGCCATTTGTTGAGCGCGGGTTCGTTTTTCGAACCGGGATAGCTGGCGATCAGGCGTCGTTTTTCAGTCCCGAGCGCGAATGTCGGGTGAGCGGTGAAAACTACGCCAGCGCGCGCATTTTCGGTGATATTGCGAAACCCGTCAAAATCCTTCGCCGTTTCCAGCTGCCTAGTCAGACTTGCCGGGTCTCTAGCCCCGACATCGCGCCTTTGATGAAATGCTGCAGCTCTTTCCTCAAAGGATGCTTCGCTCACCTCGCGGACAACAAAAGCCAAATCTTCAATTGAAAGCGTTTCCGCCTCCAACGCACGAAACAGGTCGGATGCAAGCCGCCGCACCGGGTTCAATAGCGGGTTTTCGGTCGCATCTTCCTTGAAACGCCGGCAGGCATCAGTCAGCGTGCGCGCCCTCAGGCCGCCCGTATTTTTAAGATATTCGATCATCGGGATGGTTTACGTCAACAAGGGCTGACTTTCAAAGCGTTCATCGCGCTATTTTCTCATCAATTATTTTGAGGGCCGCAACATTCAGCCGATGCTCAGCCAGTATCCCAGCAATGCCTCCAGGGCCGGGCTTAGCGATTTCCTGGAGAAATAGAATCGAGAAGACCCTTTGCTGTATTTTGATCGAACTTGATGCGCAATTGTACAAACGGGCCATCCCGTGTGAACTCCGCGGCCGTAAAATCATCATCAACAAAGCCTGTAATATTCCAGCCGAAGCTGATCCAAACATTCTCAGCGGGCGTGAAGCCAACCGATGGGCCGTAAGCATAGTCAATTGTATTCGAATTGTGAGAATAGAGCATGGAACCGCGGAACCCGACATCGAACTTATCTGTCAGATCATACCGCATTTCCAACCCGACCAGCTGCGTCACGCCGCCATGAGAAACTCCATCTGCGTTAAGCTCCGCATATTTAAAGCCGTGATTGAGCGTTGCCTGAAACCGCTCACTGAGCATCTTACTGAGCGCGAGATTATTGACGGCCTTCCAGCTGTTGAATTCACCATCAACAATATTCTGTTTGATATCGAAACGGTTAAAGGCGATTAAGCCATCACCGCGAGGGCGCCAGGCAACGCCCAGGCGCGCATCAAATGAGCGTTCATCGGGGCGAATCGCATTTTCGTTTGACTGCAATCGCGCGGCGCCCGCAAAGGACAGTTCTTCGCTGACTTCCCGAGCGGCGCCGATAACGCCGGTATAACGATTCCCAAGTGTTGATTTGCGCATCTCAAGCCGGGCTGACCCTGCTGTCAAATCGCTGCGATACCCTGCCCCGATATAGGCAGACGTATAATTTTCATTGTTTTCGAGCGGCGACAAAGGCGTATCGGGGACAATATCATCAATCAGACTCACCGAGCCGCTGCTATCAAGCTCTTCGCGGCGTGTGACGCCAAAGGACGCCGACCATTTATCATCAATACGCAGCTGCTGATCAACGCCGAAAGTAGCGCCGACACGTTGGCCGGAATCTTGTGTAATTTTGTCCGCTGCCGCGCTAATGCGCGCGCCCGTCCATGGCTCCGCCGAGACCCCCACAATCGTATTGGCGCTCGTTGCCTGGTCATTTTCTGACACCTCGTGACTGACGCTGAGGGTTACGCTTTCAAAAAGTCTCTGCTCCAACCCTACGGTCGTGCGCTTTGGAAAAAAGTTCGATGCGTCCTGCCCAGCAATAGGCTGATCGCGTGACGCGCTCAGCGTTAAGCCAACATCTTCAAAATTATGGCGAATTTCGCTGGTTGCCAGGACTGATTCCCGTTTTTCATTGGTCGATGTCGTCTCAACAACGCGCCGCAAACCGACCGACCCGGAAGTAGAATCACTTTCCTGCCGCAGCGCAACTTCCATAACGGATCGGCGCGCGCCGGAAACAAGGTTTTCTTCCCGGTAAGCAAGTGCATCGACAAAGCGCTCCCCGCGCCGACCATTTTCCTCATCGTGAAAAGCATCAATACGAACGCTAACCTCACCGCCAAAACGGCGCACGCCCGATACACCGGAGCTTTGCTGATTGAGGCCAAATTCTGAATCAGCCTGATCGAAATAAGCCCGCGCCCTCACGGTTTCGCTGAAATGTTCTACTCTTGCCAAAAATGCGTCACCATCTTCGGGGCCGAACGCGGTTTCACGGCGAGACGCGCCATACTCGACCTGGAATTTTGTCTTTTCCGAAAGATTAAACTTCAGATCAACAGCGCCTAGGTCGCTCTGGCTGTCGATTGCGTCAGGACGGCCTTCTTCATGAATATAGGTGATGCCCGCTTCCGCCCGACCATCCGCAAAAACAACCGCCGCGCGTCCACCTGCTACAATGTTTCGTTCTACCGGCGCAGAAGTTTCATATTCGACGACCAAAACATTGTAACTTTTGTCGTCACTGGCTGCGGCGATCGGCAAACGGAGCAACAACTCTCCGGTCTCGAAATCTATGTCATAATCAACATAACGCGCCAGCGAAATTGTCGACAAAACCTCGTCGGGACGAAAGCGATTGCGGCTTTCAACTATAATTTTTTCCGAATTACGTACAAGCGGCGCAGCATTCAAATTGAACGGGCCGGATGTTCCATCCGCGGCGATCTCATCGCGCATGAAATCCTGATTGGTTTCTGCTGCGAAACCGGAAAACCTGAAACGCTGCCCTTCATAAACTGTCTGCAAGCCTGAAAGTCGGCGCGTGTATTTGCCGAGCGTTGAATCGCTAAGCCCAGTATCGTAGTCACCAAACTGCGTTTGGAATGCGCCTTTTTCCGCCTTTAGATAGATTGGATACCGGCTTTGCGCTTCGAATTGCATGTTTGACCGATCACCATAAAGCGGATAGCGCGCATCGGGATCGATCACATCGAAAAGCTCGTTATCTTCGTTTCCGCGCCGTTTCGATGTATCGCCCGCAGCTGTGACCAGCCAATCGCCTTTAATGGTTCCTTTTGCAAAAACAGCGACGCGGCCGTCGCTCAGCAGGTCACGCCCTGCCTGTTGTGGCCCAGCGCCCGGATTTGTTCTTTCGTGGGATGCAACCCCTTCGGCCAAACCAACCACAATCCAGTCGCGCGGCGCCGGTTTGAGATAAACAGAGAATTCTTCTCGCCGGCCGCCGTCGAGAACAACCGAAATACGGGCCTTACCGGTTTGCAGCGTTGGTTCGAGTTCGATTTTGAGGACGCCATCTGGCCCCGCAGAGACAATCGTTTTGGCTGTAAGCGCGTTCGTTATTGGCAGACGGTTTTCGATCTGTGAAAAGTCGCGTGCGCGATAGGGCGGGTCGATTTCAACTTCGATCCTTCGCCCCGCGTGAACCGGCCGGCCGGCCGCATCAGTGACGCGCACCGCTATCATTGAAGGATTTCGCCCATCCGCCACGAGATGTGAAAGCGAAGGCGCAAGAACTGCGCGCACCGCTTTTGATACAAATGTGACACGGCGCGGCAGCCGCTCGACTTCTTTGCCATCTGCGTCACGCATAATAGCGGTGAAATTGTTTTCGCCGTCGACGAGATCTACTCCGCGCCACCGCGTGATCGCGACTTGACCAGTCAGGCTGGTATCCCGGCCAGCGTAGTTTTCAGCTGGAACTTTTGCCCCATTTAGCTGAAGCTCAACACGCATTCTTGCATCATGCTTGATGCCCAGACTAACGGACCGTGTGGAGGGTGTTCGCCCTTCCGCCGGGTAAGCCCAGGCGTTCGTTGGGTCCTGGCGATTTAACCAGGTCTTGTCGAAGGCCTCATATTCAGTGGCGTCGTTAAAAGTCGTTTCGGTGGCGTCGGTCTCCGCCGGATTTTCCTGCGTATCGGCAGATTTCTGAAGGTAGAAATTTGCTTGCCAAACGGAGCCGCCCTGAGCGTCTACAAATTGTGAAATCGCGCTGCCGGCAAAGCGCGTATTAGCTTCACATATGACTGGCGTGTATCCTTCAGGCAGCGACGCAGTATCAATTTGCACGACATGGGTCCGCGCATCGACATCTTCAAAATGAAAAAGGCCTTCTTCATCGGTCACCACATAGGCGCCGGTTTCCATATATAGCCGAATATTGGCGACGCCCTCGCCATCAACGATGGCACGCGGCCAGGCATCTTCAGGCGTACACGCATTCGCCGCAACACGGCCGACGATCGTTAAATTGCTGCGTAAAAGATCTTCCTGAATGAAGACAGCCGCCTGCCCTGTATTCGAGATCGCCTGGCCTCGACCATCGACAACAAATGCGCGGTTGATTGCGTATCCAGTTTTGGCGGCGGATGCGATTTCTGCAACATAAGTGACCCGGATCGTCTCGCCAGCTTGAATGATGCCGCCCGCAAATGTCAGCGCCTCACCGCCTGCATCAATCGACGGATCACCAATAAGAACGCCATCGCGCCGTGCCGAACCTCGTTGATAACGAAACCCTTCTGGGAGCAAGTCCCGCAATGCTAGAAGCGCCGGACCAGCGCCGATATTTTCAGTGGATATTTCATACCGGATAAAATCGCCGACCGCGGCCTTATTCGCTGAAGCTTCTTTTGTCACAACAAGCTCGGCGTTGAGATCCAGCGGCACGTCAAAATTTATGTCGACCGTTCCGTCGAGCGTAAATGGCGCAAGATATGAAGCCCCAATAATCGTGAAAGGACCATTCGGCAGGCTGGCGACATCAGCCGCTGTGGCAACTGACGGCGCCTGGTAGGCGCCGGGCGGATTAACAACCAACCGATAGACGCCGGGGAGCATGATCGGGAAAACAAATTCACCCGGCGTCAATGCGTAAATAAACCCACTGGCGTCAGTGACGACACCGCCCGAAATGATCGTTGAGGGATAACTCGAAATGCCGTCAACACCAAAGACCTGCGCAGGTTGACCGGTTGCCGCGTCAACGATGGTCACTTCAGCGCCGTCGATCAACGCTCCGGTGGCGCTGTCAAACAAAAGGCCAAATGGGTCAACACCCGCTGTGTCTGTGGAAATTTCGCTCGCGTCGAACGGATCCTGATAGGTCGCCGTCAGGTTGTCTCCCTGAACAATTGTGAGGAGCGCGTCATCGATCGGCGTGGAGTTACGAGTCGACTCAATGAATGCAAAAAACTCCCCGGTATCTACACCGCTTTCATAAAACTGCAGCGTCACTTGATCGCCGGCCTGCGAAACGATTGTCGCAATGATTGTCTCAACGAGCGTTGGGTCGCCGTTTTGCCCAGCGTCAATTACCTGAACAAAGATTGGCTCACCGGTAAAGTAATTTTCGGCGCTGGCGAGCGTAACTGGAGCTGAAAAATCAAGCGATGCTGCGCCGACCGAAATCGGTGCGCTCTTCGTTGTAAAAACAGGATTACCACTTAAATCCGTTGATGAAACGAAGTCCGTGCCGTTGATCTGAACAGCAATACCGTCCGGAGACGTCGGCGAATATCGGAAAAACGCGATCGTTGACGGCGTTCGCTGCGCTTCGATGACAAAACTCGCGGGCGGCGTCACAGATGTGACCGTAACACCATTAGGTTGAAACGAGATTTGAGCGATGTTGGTGACGGTTGCGCCAAGCTCTGCTGCGGCGGATCGTGCGGGAAAAATTGCAGCCGAAAAGGCCGCAATAACGGCAAAAAATGCCCAAAACCCCGATATCCAAACTGTTTTTTTCACGCAACTGAGCCCTTCTGAGCTCTTACAAAGACGCCTCTTTAGTGTGGAAGCGCCGCCGTGCTGATTTCATCAGCACGGCGGCCCAAAGGCGTCAGGAAAGCAGAACGGCCGTTATCTGACGGTCGCTCGGATAGTCACCGTTCCTGTCGTATTCGGCGCAAGACTTGCGGTCGAGAGCGACACAACACAGGACGTCGTGCAGCCGCCGCCCGGTGATGTCAGTGTGCCTGCCACCGTAAAGCTCGACTGCGTGACGCCGACAAAAGCGACCTCATCGGGCAATGTGTCAGAGACAGCGATATCAGTTGCTGTCGCCGAAGCGCCCACAGCGTTGGTCACTGATATGACATACTCAATACACGCCCCAGGGACCGCATATTGATTGCCAGCGAGCGCCGCATCTGTCGCACAAGTAATCGCACTCGCGTCTGTGGCGATAACAGAAACAGTTTTCGACGCTGACAGGCTTGCCGTAACGACAACAAAGCTTGCTGTCGCAGAATGTGCCCCGTCATTGGCTGCGTCAGCCGCCGCGGTGCCGGTACCGTCTGCAAGGACGTTTTGCGCCTCTCCATTGAGATTGTTAGCGCCCGCTGCGGCCGTGGCTTGAGTACCCGCCGTCGCCGAATAGGCCGCATCCAGTGAAGCTACTGGATTGAGCGTATCGGCAAGAAGGATATGGCCGTCAGCTTGCCCGTCGGTGGCCGCCCCCGGAATATCGCCCGAAAGGACAATCCAGAGCGTTGCATCTGGCGCGAGGTCCGTCGAAGCAGCCCCCGAACCGGCAGTGTAAGCCGTACCGGCGCCAGCATCGTCGACACCTGCTGTAAAGATGCCATCAGCGCCCGCATCCACATAGTAGCGGAGTGCAACAGACGTGGCGTCGAAATTATCGCCGCCAAGATCTTCAAGCGCAAACGAATAGGCTTGGTTGTCATTGCCGTCATTGCGAACGCCAAAGACCAGTTCCTCTCCAGTCGCAGCCGGCGCAACATTGACATTGCCCTGACTGGTCACGGTGAGATCAACATTCCTATCAACAGTGAAAGTCGTTGGCGCACCCGGTGTGATTTGGGTTTGCGCAACCGAGGAGATGTCGTAATCCAGCGTAAATGTGTTTGACACAGATGTACCGGCGCTGGTGCCGGCAGCATGTGCTACGCTTGAAACGAGACCGGCAAACACCGCACTCGTCGCAATAACCGCCAAGCGTAAGCGGTTTGCTTTTGTAATCATGTGTACTTCCCCTACACCTATAGAGGGGATCAAAATGGCATGCTTACGTAAACAAACCCCAAAATTTTATCGATTGGCAATAGTTTTTATACGCCTTATTATAAGATGCATACTGATTATTAACCTTACTTTTAAATTAAAAAACCACCATAGGCAGCAAAATGAACGCGTTACGCACTTCCGGTTGCAAATTTCGAGCGAGCATCGTTAACAGGATGTTTACCAGAAATGCTATAATTGATAATCAGCATTAGCCTTGAGGGGATAAATCAATGCTCCGACTTCTCCTGATTTCGCTGTGTTTCAGCGCCAGCGCCACACCAGTGTTTGCTGCAATTGTGGCAGAGCAAATTGTCGAAAAAGAAATCGTCACGCGTGACAACAACGGCAATGAAACTACTGAACGGATAAAGGCTGAAAAAGTTACCCCTGGTGAGGAAGTAATTTATTCGCTTCGGTTCTCAAATGATGGTGATGCACCAGCAGAAGCCGTCATCCTGGTAATGCCCGTGCCATCTGAGGTGAGTTACGTAGAGGGCTCAGTCGGCGGCCAAACTGCCAAAATTACTTTTTCTGCTGATGGCGGGCAGACCTATGTGGCCCGCGGCCGGTTGACGGTCTCGGAGGACGGTGAGGATCGCCCGGCAAAAAGCAATGAGATCACTCATATCAAATGGTCACTCGTCGCAGCAATGCCTGCCAACGAAACCCGCGAAGTTTCCTACCGCGCTGTTTTAAAATAGTTTTTACGGTATGGCCGTGACGGCGGCCGGAGTATGGCCGGCACGCCGAAATTCCCGCCTTCAATTCCATAAACCTGCGTGGCAAGCATCGCTGTCCGTGCGGCGCGCGCCGACAGTAGGGCCAATTTTACAACCAGAACTCAACAGCTTGGCGGCAACCCGCCAACCCTGCGTAATGAGGCTTCGCTGCGGAGCGCATCGACCCTTGTTTTCTATCGATCAAATCACAATAGGTTAGGTACTTAGAAGGCTCAGTTTCGTATTCATGAATTTATCTGCCGCAGAAATCCCTTCGCTGGATAGATCTGCGGCGCCGGCACAGTGGGGAACTTCATGCAAATCGTGCCATCGAACGTCCTGCGCATGCTCAAATTGTTGCGGACAAAGTCGG
The DNA here is from genome assembly GCA_021776335.1 of Hyphococcus sp. GTDB lineage: Bacteria > Pseudomonadota > Alphaproteobacteria > Caulobacterales > Parvularculaceae > Hyphococcus. The sequence goes on along the minus strand of JAJFGB010000008.1, from coordinate 13,748 downwards.
GGCAAGTCGATCTCGGCGAACGACTAAGAACTGGCGGCCTCGGTGAAGCAAGTACACAAATTCGCCCACGCCACAAAGCAAGCGCCGATTCGATAGCGCGAATCTGGCAGCGGTTGCGCGAAACATCAGACGCAACCGCTGAGGACGAAGCCGAGCTAACGGGATCTGCGGGTAGCCTGAAACCAGAAATCTACAGCAAAAATATCGAGAACCTGATTGGCGCCGTGAGGGTTCCCGTTGGCGTTGTTGGCCCGATGCGGGTGAATGGCGTTCACGCCAATGGTGATTTTTTTGTACCGCTTGCGACTACAGAAGCAGCCCTCGTCGCCTCATATGGTCGGGGCGCCGATGTATGCAGCAAATCAGGCGGCATCAGCGCGGCAATGGTGTCGGAAGGGTTGCTGCGCACACCCGCCTTTATCTTCGCCGGCATTCATGAGGCCGGTCTTTTTATCAACTGGATTGCGGAAAACAGCGCGGCCCTGAAGACCGCTTCCGAAGCGACCACCCGTTACGGCAAACTGATTTCAATAGAACCTGTATTGGACAGCGATACGGTATTCTTGATGTGCCGATACACCACCGGTGACGCCTCGGGTCAAAATATGGTGACCGTCGCAACCGAAGCCATCTGCGCCGCCATAGAAGAAAGCTGCCCGGTAAAACCATTACACTGGTTTATTGAGGCAAATTTTTCCGGCGACAAAAAGGCTTCCTATCTTGGCCTGCTTACAGGGCGTGGTCGCCGGGTAACCGCAAGCGTCACTATTCCAAATGAACTCATCGCCCGTAGATTACACGTTGAGCCGGAAAAAATGCTGGCCTATGGAAGAATTGCCAATCTCGGCGCTATTCTTTCCGGTCAACTCGGCGCACAGGCGCATTACTCGAACGCGCTGGCCGCACTTTATATCGCAACGGGTCAAGACGCCGCCTGCGTGTCGGAATCTGCGGTCGGCTTTACGCGCATGGAACGCCGCGATGACGGCCTATTCTTTTCAGTCACGCTGCCCAACATATTGGTTGGTACGGTGGGTGGCGGCACAAGCCTCCCTGGTCAATCTGCTGGATTGCGCATCATGGGATTGAAGGGAGAAAACAAAGCGGCTGCGCTTGCCGAAGTAGCTGCGGCGATCTGTTTATGCGGCGAAGTTTCGATCATCGGCGCTATCGCATCTGGGCGCTTTACGCGCGCCCACAAAAAATTAGCGCGAGATCGGTAATGTCGACAAACGCATTGCCGCGCCATCCGGCAGCCGACCAGCCGCTTTGGAAGAAATTGTGGATCTATCAGGCGGATCGTTTCCCTATTTTCAAGACAACATTACTGCTCGGCGTTTTTTCCGCCGCCAGCATCTCTGTCTCCGCCCATCTCGGCGACCGTTCGTTACCCGGCGTAATGACGTTTTTTGTCGCCTGGTTCGCGACCCTGGTCATTTTCTTCCAGATGCGCGCATGTGACGAGTATAAAGACCTGGATGACGACCGCCTCTATCGGCCCGAGCGCCCCATCCCAAGCGGCCTGGTCAGCTTACGCTTGATAATCAGCATTGGGATTATCGGCGGCATCATCGCACTTTCCGCCGTATCGGTTCTGTCAACGGCGCTCGTGTTGCCGCTCCTGTTGGTTTGGGTGTGGCTGGGCTTGATGACGATGGAATTCTTTGTACCGAAATGGATCAAGGCGCGTCCATTGGCATATCTCGTCTCACATATGGCGATCATGCCGCTGATCGACCTTTTCATCACCGCCTCAGAATGGTTGCCTCATGGCGCACACCCGCCTCCTGGTCTCTGGTTGTTTCTCTTTTTGAGCTTTGTAAACGGTTGCGTTCTGGAAATCGGACGAAAACTGTGGGCGCCGGAAAATGAACGTAATGGCGTTGAAACATATTCCGGACTGCTCGGCCCCGCACGCGGAGCAGAAGCTTGGGCAACCATCATCTTCGTCGCCTATGGATTGTTGTGCGGCGTTGGCGTTGCCGTTGGCGCAGCTGGTATCATCGCGCTGGCCGGGCTGGCGCCGCTTGGCGCCGCGTTATGGGCCGCCTGGTCTTACCGACAATCGCCAACGCCGAAAGCGCAAAAGCGTATTGACACATTTGCCGGTCTTTGGGTGCTCGCATGTTACAGCCTTGCGGGGTTTGCGCCCCTTATTTCGCGAGGCTCAACATAGTGACGCAGCTCATCTTTAAGCTCCGCGACAAGGCGGGGGTCGATCAACTCGGCGGCAAAGGCGCCGCGCTCGCAAGGTCCGCCGAACACGGCTTTGATGTTCCGCCCTTCTTTGTTTTAAGCACAGCCGCTTTTTCAAATGACGGCTTACAAGCGACCGCGCATGCTGAACTGATAGCATCGCTCGAACAGCTTGGGCCCGGTCCATACGCGGCACGGTCATCGGCCATTGAAGAAGATGGCGCAGCAAATTCTCATGCCGGTCAGTTTCTCTCCGTGCTTAACGTCAGCGCGAAAGATATTCCGGACGCCTGTTTGCAGGTTTGGCGCTCAGGCGCGAACGCTGCCGTCAATTCTTATCGCGAAAGTCGCGGCATTGATGGCGACAGCAGCGCGCCTGCGGTCATTGTGCAACAAATGATCGACGCACGATGTGCTGGCGTTGCGTTCAGCGCCGACCCCGTCAGTGGATTGCAGGATCGCTTCGTGATCTCGGCAATCAGCGGCCTTGGCGACCGGCTTGTTGGCGGAGAAGAAGACGGTGAGACATACATACTCGGTCGGGCAAGCGGCGCACGCCTGCGCGGGCCAGACACAGGCGTGCTGTCGTCGGAAGATATTGCAGCCTTGCATCAGTTGATTGCCAAGGTTGCAGATTTTTGCGGCGCCCCACAGGACATTGAGTGGGCCTTTGAAGGCTCCAAACTCTTTCTGTTGCAAACCCGGCCAATTACCACTGCGCTGAGACCTTCGCCTTTAAGTGACGACGGCGTGATTGTCTTTGACAACTCTAATATCATTGAGAGTTATCCCGGCATTGTATCGCCTCTTACCTACAGCTTCGCCCAATATGCCTATTCCCGGGTCTATCGCCGCTTTGTCAGTCTCGTCGGCGTGAGCGATGCTTCAATAAGGGCGCATGCGGATGTCTTCGACAATATGCTCGCACGCCTTGATGGGCGCGTTTATTATAATCTGATCAATTGGTACCGCGCGCTGGCGCTGTTGCCAGGTTTTTCGCTGAACCGCGCCTATATGGAAACGATGATGGGTGTCAGCTCTGCACTTCCGCAGGAAATTGCAGATGATATCGCCGGCGAACCGCCAAAGGGGGTCGCCCTCGCCGTTGAATGGCTAAAAATTGCAGGCGTTGGATTGAAGCTGGGCTTTGAAGCGCTGCGGTTGCGCTTGACCGTGGGGGATTTCTACAAGCGGCTTAATCTTGCACTGGCCCAACCCGCTACAGAGCTTGATACGATGCCGCTAACCTCTCTTGCTGCAGAGTACAGACGTATAGAAGCGGACCTGCTTGATCGTTGGGACGCACCGCTGGTCAACGACTTTTTGTGTATGATAGCTTTTGGCGCGTCGCGAAAATTGCTCGAAAAATGGGCTGGCGATGAAGGGCTTGCCGCGCACAACGATATTATGATCGGTCAAGGCGATATCATTTCCGCTGAACCGGCAAAGCGAATTCGCGCTATGGGCGCAATGGCCGGACAGGACGCAGAACTAACAGCAACCCTCGAACGCGGCGATGGCGATTTGATTGCCCGCTCGCCGGAGCTTGAAAAAGCGGTTGCGGCTTATATAGAAAAATTTGGCGACCGGTGCACAGAGGAGCTCAAACTCGAAAGCATTCCGCTTGAACGTGATCCCGCGCCGCTTTATATGGCGATCGCTTCGGCGACAAGAAAAATTCCCGCCGCACAGAACACACATGCCGCGGATGAACAAAAAAATACCGACAGCCTTGGCGCACTCTTCGCGACAAAACCCGTCAAGCGATGGTTAGCGCGTTTGCTTGTTGGCTGGGCCCGGCGACGGGTCCGCGATCGCGAAAACCTTCGGTTTGAACGGACACGAATTTTTGGGCGAGCGCGACATCTATTTCGCGCGGTCGGACGCCAGTTTCACGCCCATGGTTTGCTCGATGACCCCGACGATATTTTCTACCTGACCGTTCAGGAGGTTCTCGGCGCCATCGAAGGTTTTGCTGTTAGCAACGGCTTGTCCGGGATTGTCGCATTGAGAAAGGCTGAAACAACCGCATCTGTGGCGCGTCCGGACCCCGAAGAACGGATTATTGTAAAGGGCGCGGCCATTTCCGGTCTCCACACGGCAACACCGCAAGAAACGCCGGCGGATAACAACGAGCGCGAGCGTAGCGGTACGGGGTGCAGCGCCGGTTGCGTAAAGAGTGCCGCCAGGCTGATAAGCGATCCGCGCACGCAAGGCATCAAGCCCGGTGAAATACTGGTCGCGCGTCACACCGATCCGGGCTGGATTGCAGTATTTTCAAATGCCTCGGCGATCGTGGTTGAGCGTGGCAGTTTGCTGTCGCATTCGGCGATCGTTGCACGCGAACTGGGTATTCCTTGCGTAGTTGGTCTTAAAAGCGCGATGAAATGGATTGTCGATGGCGAAACAATCGAGGTTGATGGCGCAACGGGCAAAGTGAGAAAAACAGATGGCTGACGCCCAAATCGCCGGAAAGGCGCAATTTGAGCTGATCCGCTACGCGCAATTGTGGGAGGATGCCGATGTCCTGGTCGACGCCCTTCCCTCAAAGCCCGGCGCGACATTTGTCTCTATTTGTTCCGGTGGAGACAATGCGCTGGCGATGCTCCTGTTAGATCCCGACCGGGTGGTGGCGTTAGATTTGTCGCCCGCACAGATTTCTTGTTTGCGTCTGCGGATCGAGGCTTACCGGAAACTATCTCATGTTGAGTTTTTGGAATTGACCGGATCACGACCCTCATCACGACGGGGCGAATTGCTGGCCCGCGCGGCGTCGGTGTTGGAGGATGCGGATCAGGCTTTTTGGGCCAGTCGCCGCGAATCCGTAGCGCAATATGGCATTGGCGGCATCGGCAAGTTCGAGACATATTTCCGGACTTTTCGCACCTGGTTATTGCCACTGGCCCATAACCGTAAAACCCTTGATGATGTGTTCAATGCGCGCCCACAGGCGGACCGTCAGACATTCTTCGACGAACGGTGGAACAACTGGCGTTGGCGACTGCTCCTCGGTTTTTTCTTTTCAAATTTCGTTATGGGCAGGCTGGGGCGCGACCCCTCCTTTTTTGCTTATGTTGAAGGCAGTCTCGCCGAACATGTTTCACGGCGCCTCATTCACGCAGCAATTGATCTCGACCCATCGGAGAATCCGTATCTCCACTGGATTTTGAAAGGATGCCACGGCGTCGCCCTGCCTCTTGCATGGCGCGAGGAACATTACGACACAATCCGGCAACGCCTGGACAGGCTCGATTTACGCTGCGGCGCGCTGGAGCAGTTCGTCGAGACCGGTGAGCGCGCTGATGGATACAATCTCTCCGACATTTTCGAATATATGGACGCCGCAACCTTCGAGACCGTCTATGGCTCCCTTCTTAAAGCGGCCAATCCAGGGTGCCGGCTCGTTTACTGGAATATGATGGCGCCGCGCCGTGTCCCCGAGCGCTGGTCAAAGGGTATCCGGACACTGACGGATATAGAAGCACGCGGCAAATCAATGGATAAGGCCTTTTTCTACTCCGATTTCATCGTGGAAGAAGTGCTGTGAGCATAACAATCCTGGATGCCGCATGGATCGCTGCAATCGTGGCGGCGTTATTGGGGCTGATGGTCGGCGTCCGCGTTGTCGCGCCACGATGGGGGTTATCGGCAGAGCTTCAACGCAAGAGTGTTCACGTAGCAACCGGCCTGACAGCGCTGACCTTTCCCTGGTTATTTTCAAATGCTGGTCCTGTACTCATTCTTTCGGCGCTCTCAATTGTGGTGATGACGGCTTTACGGACGCCAGCGTTTGCGCGCTCGAAGATGAGTTCCGTCTTGCACTCCGTGAGCCGCAAGTCTTATGGGGAAATCTGCCTCTCCATCGCAACAGCATTTGTGTTCTTTCGTTCGCAAGGCGAGCCCGTACTATATGTTTTGCCGATGTTGGTCATTGCGCTTTCCGATACCGCGTCTGCGATGATCGGCACAAACTATGGGCGCCGAATGTTCGCAGTCGAAGATGGCGCCAAAAGCGCAGAAGGCGTTGCCGCATTCTTTTTGATAACCTGGCTAATCGCCATGATCGTTCTGTTGCTGATGACCGACACCGCAAGGTCGAATGTAGTTATTCTAGGTTTCATGATTGCCGCATTTGGCGCACTTGTAGAGGCGGTGTCGTGGAAAGGGCTCGACAATCTCTTTGTGCCCGTCGCGATTCATTTTTTTCTCGCTACGCATATCGGTTCGCCGCCGCTCGACCTCCTGTATGCCGCGATACTCTTTGTTGTTGTCATATCGACCATGATTGCACTCATGCCGATGCTGAAATATGACCGGCACACGGCTCAGGCTTATTCTGTCTTGTTATTTGTGATGTTCATGGTGACGGCGGAACCGCGCAATCACCTTCTACCCTGCCTGGCGATTATCGCTCACATGATCGCCCGCCGCATACGCCCCTCTGAGAGCCAACACCCGGACCTTGAGTTACTTGCCGCCGCCGCATTCACTGCATTGTTCTGGCTGGCCACAGGTGAACTCTCAGGTCTTATAGCCATCGACCTTTACAACCTGACATTTGCAGGCGCTGCAATAGCTTTTGCGGGATTGGCGCTGCCAGGAAAATACCGCTTTGCTGTAATCATTCCCGCCATGGCCGCTGGCGCCATTTACCTTTGGGCGGCCTCTCTCAATATGGAGTTTGCGGCTTGGTGGCATCCGGCATATCCGCCGCTAATATTGTCCTTTGGACTGATCCTGTCGTTTATTGTGATGGCGCCGGGCTGGTTTGACCGCCGCCGCGTTGGCAAAGTGTTTGCTCTGGCGTTCACTGTTCCGGCAGTTGCATTTATTTTAAAGGGTGTAGTCGCGTGAGTACCAACACAGAGGCCTGTGCACGCGGCGATAGCAGCGTGACAATTTTCCGCGATGCGCCTGACTGGGATGGGATGCGTTGTGCCGCAATCGGGGATGTCCGTTTTTCAGATGAAGAAGCAGGCGCTGCGCTTCTCAATGAAATCGCAGATGATTTGCAGCAAGAAGGATTTCATGGCCTGCTTGGCCCGATGAATGGCGACACATGGCACAGTTATCGGCTTGTTACCGAGACCGACGGCGCGCCGCCCTTTTTTATGGAGCCGACAAGCAGCCCCCATGATCTTTCAGCATTCATGCGTGCTGGATTTCATAAAGTATCTGACTATGTTTCCGCCCGCGGTAAACTTGAGGACGCATTAGGGGCGGCGCCGGTGTCTGTTACCGGCATATCGGTATCATGCTGGGACGGAACGAACACTGCTGTTCTTATCGAGCAACTTTTTGCGATGTCGAAAAGTTCTTTTAGTCAGAATAATTTCTACAAGCCCATCAGTCGGAAAGCGTTCCTCGCGTTATATGAGCCATTCCTGCCTTTTATCGACCCCAAACATGTTTTGTTCGCCCGTGACGATGAGGGCGCCATTGTCGGTTTTCTGTTTGCAACCCCGGATCATTTGTGTGCGTCGGGCAACCCCAGCGTTATTTTAAAAACCTATGCAAGCGCACAGCGCGGCGTCGGGCGTCTCTTGGCAGATACTTATCACCGGCTTGCCCTGAAAATGGGCTTTGAAACAGTAATCCACGCCCTGATGCATCAAGACAATATTTCCCGCACGCGAAGCGATCAGCATTCGGCAAATATATTCCGCCGCTATGCTTTGATGGGTCGAAAGCTCTGATCCAGTCATGAACCTGATCCATTCATTTCTCGAAACGGCAGAACGAAATCCCGAAAAGACGGCGATTATTACAGGCGCAGGCGAAGCCATCACATTTGGCGCGCTCGCCGATCTTTCTGCCCGGTTGGCCGCAGGTTGGCGCAAAGCCGGCATCGGTCCGGGTGACAGAGTGCTTCTCGCGATGTCTGTCGACATTAATCTGTACGGAGCGATCGCGGGCCTTTGGCGGATCGGCGCGACGATTGTATTTCCTGAACCGGCGATGGGATTGAACGGCCTTGCCCATGGCATAGCAATGACCAAACCAAAAGCGATTTTGGCGACAGGCCCCTATCGCCTGCTTCGCTATGCGCTGCCGCCTTTCTGGCGCATCCCCTTAACTCTTCACTGGCCTGATAACGCCGATGACGGTGCTGATCCGCTTACAGATGTCGCCAACGGTCATCCGGCCCTGATTTCCTTTACCAGCGGTTCAACCGGAAAGCCGAAAGGCCTGTGCCGGAGCCACGGATTTCTCGCGGCGCAAAATGCCTGCGTCGGCGAGTTACTAGCGCCGCAGCGGGATGATGAGCGCGACCTTGTGGCGTTCCCGGTTTTTGTGATCGCTAATCTGGGCCAGGGTGTAACCTCTGTCTTGCCAAACTGGAAATTGACACGGCACGACCTCGCAACAGCTAAGGGTATCGCCACGCTGACAACGCAACATGGAATAACCCGCATGCTGGCGCCGCCCTCTATTTGTGAAACCATCGCATCCGGTCCCATTCAACCCGCCCTTGATGCGATTTTCACGGGCGGCGGCCCCGTATTCCCCGACCTGTTGCAACGCCTTGGCCAAAAGATGCCGGCAACGACAATCACCTCCGTATATGGATCAACCGAAGCAGAACCCATCGCCCATCAACGCATGGATGAAATTTCGGAAGCGCAATGGGCTGACATGATGGCGGGCAAGGGGTTGCTCGCCGGCAAGCCCATGCACAAGATAAAATTAGTTCTCCTTGACGAGGAGATCGTTGTCACTGGCGATCACGTCAATAAGGGTTATCTCAATGGTCGCGGCGATGACGCAAACAAGGTGAAGCTGGACGGAGAAATCTGGCATCGCACAGGCGACGCCGGCAGTCTCGACGTTGATGGTAATCTATGGCTGCGTGGCCGCCTCGGCGCAGCAGCCGGTGGGCGCTACCCCTTTGAAATCGAAGTTGCCGCCCGCTTTTGGCCTGGCGTTGAACAGGTCGCGCTGACGCCTGGTTCCGCGCCACCGGCCCTCATCATACAGGGCGCCGAACCACAGCCCGGCGACTGGCAAAAGCGCGCCAGCAAAATTGGTGATCTGCATGTGGTGAAGGTCAAAAAAATCCCCCTGGATAAACGCCATCGCTCGAAGATTGACTATCCGCGCCTACAGGCAATTTACCGAACTGAAGTTGCTAAGAGCAAAAGGCGTGGCATCTGAATAAACACCAACACGCGGGCGCTTGCAAAGAACATGGCGATCACCGGGTCTGGAAGGAACAAAAGCGCCGGCCCATAGGTGCAGAGGCTGAACGGTTCTATAATCCGTCTGAATGGGCTACAGAATGAGCGTCGATCCAAAGTCTATTGAACCTTTCATTGTCGCCAACCCATAATGTCAAATTTACGCCTCGGACCGGTTACCTACAACGCCCAATCGGGCGACCTCCTGCGCGACGGTGTGAAAGTTCGAATACGGCCGAAGACAGCGGCATTTTTGTCTTTCTTGTTAAAGCAGCCCGGCAAAATTGTTAGCAAAGACGAGCTTTTTGACGAGATTTGGAATGATCGAATCGTCGGCGATAATACGCTTATGCAATGTGTGCGTGAATTGCGTCACGCTTTAGATGACTCCGCAAGCGAACCAAGATATATTGAGACCGTGCATGGCCGTGGATATCGCTGGATTGGCCCAACACCAACACTAAGTGATGAGGCAAGGAATCTTTCGCCCAACACTGTTCGAAAGAAATTTGCTTACTCAATAGCTGCTACAGCGCTGTTGGCCTTCATCTCATTAGGGTATTTCTGGATTGAGAAGTTTTCTTTTGAAGGCAATCCTGCCCCAACGATCGCAGTGCTACCGGTCCTGAATAATACGAATGTTGACGCATTTGAAGCGGTGACTGGCAGGCTGACAACCCATCTCGTCGATGAATTGCTATTGCTGAAGGTTTTTCAAGCGGTAGAGCTAAATACAGACCAACGCCCGGCGTCATCTGTTTGGCTGCTCGAAACCACACTTACAGAGGCGCAAGGCGTCACTCAGTTCGCCTATAGGCTTGAAGGTCCAACGGGCACTGTTGCCGGTGTATCAAAAACACTCACAGAACTAGCTGTTGCCATAGCCGACGTTGCGACCGGAGATGCGCCCCTCGGAAATAGCATTGATGGAGGTGGGTTTGATTTTTCCAGAGGCCTCAGCGCCTACAGGCGAGGAAACAGCGATCTCGCAAAACGCTATCTTGAAGCGTCCCTCCTTGTTGATCCGGAAAATAAGGAAACAATGGTAGTGCTGGCGGCAGCACACTACGAATTGGGTTCATGGCCTGAAGCGGAAATGCTCATTGCTGCTATTGGAGAAGAGGTCCCTGGGCTGGGTCAACGCATCTATGGCTTTGCTGCTGAAATTTCCGGACGCATCGCACACAGAAAGGGCGATGTTCACAATGCTGAACGCGCCTTAACAAATGCAAAATCACATTATGAAGCGGACGGCGACATAGTCGCCCAAGCCGGTATCTTGAATAGCCTTGCATTGGTCTACACCGACAAAGGGCATACTGGAGACTACCTCGCTGCAAGGTCCGCAGCCTCAAACCTCCTCGCGGTACAAAGTGAGCTTCCTAGCCACGCGGCGGCATTGCTTTCAATCGCTACGACCGTAAATCCAATCATAACTGAGCAATCGAATCGCGAACGCCTTGAGCAAGCTGCGATTTTGTTTGAACAACTTGGAGACCAACGCAACTTCGCTGCCGCCAAACGGGCATTTGGCGCAAATCCGGCATTTTCCATGGGAGAACGAAAAGCCGCACTGTTAGAGTCACTTCGTGTATACCGATCCATCGGAAACCGAATCGGCGTTATCGACACTCAATTCGAACTTAGCTCTCAGTATATTCGAGAGATGAGCGGGCAAGAAGCGCTCAACGCAGTAGAGGAAGTGCGAATTGCGGCCAAAAATTTGGGCGCTCGCCGAGACGAAGCGCGCGCGACCTTCTATCGCGGGCTCGCCCACATGACGATAGCATTAGACACAGAAACAACGGCAAAGCGTCGTGAAATCGAATTCGCCATTGAGGACTTTGATGCCGCCATAGAAATCTACGACTCGCTGGGCATCGTTTTCGACAGCGCCGCGCCGCGATTACATTTAGGCGCAGCACTCTTGGAAACAAATCGCAACCGTGATGCGCTGGCGGCATTTGAACAGGCGGAGAGAAAATTCAGAGCTTTACATTACCGCCCTGGGCAGGCCGGCGCCCTTATTGGCGCGGCACGCGCGAAAATGATGCTTGGATCAACTGAAGAGGCCATCGATCTGCTGAACAAGGCCGAACGCCTGCTGCCTCAGATTAGTCCAATTAGTAACAGACTGCGCGCACGAATGGCCTATGAGAACGGCGAGACCAACTTGGCTATTCAGTTGATGGAAGGCGCGCGGGAGGCGTCTGGTGAGACATGGACGCGTATCGACGAAAACGCATTGACGTCTTTTCGCAATGACGCCGCACAGGCAGGGATGGAACTGCCGCCATTTTCGATGTTTGCGCTGTTTATCTCCAGTGATCGCGGCGCGACCTGACAAAGCAACGCCCTGTCAGGAAATTTCAGCGGCGATTTCAGGCTTTTTTCAGGTCTTTTATTCCGAAAGCAGACAGACCTCTGCGAATTGCGCGGGCTTTTGGCCAGCGTGTCCGAAGAAAACTGTCAATTTGAGGGATAGCCATGTTCAAAATTACGCATAGGGGAGCGCACAAACGCTGTGCTCCAATTTTCTTTTCTGCGTTGTTGTTCGCATCCAGTTGTGTCAGCGCCCAGTCCCGGGAGCAACAAGCGGAAAATGACGAAACTTCCTATATACGCGTCCCCGAAGTGCGCGGGGCGATCGAGAGCCGTACTATTGAAGTCGCCTATGTCCGATTCCAGAGCCCAAACCCAGGGATACCAACTTTTGTCATTTTGGGTGGGCCGGGCGAGTCAATAACGGACTATCCCGATCTGTCAGAGGCACGCGCAGCCAATGCCCAGCTCCTTCATTCCGGCGACGTGGTGATTGTGGAACAGCGCGGGATCGGTGCGTCGCGACCAGCGCTCAACTGCGAACCCGCTATACCGCCTCTTGATCAGCCTTTATCGGCGAAGGCGACATATTCTCTCCTGCATTCATCAGTCGAAAGCTGCGCATCCAATTATCGCGACGCCGGGACCAATCTTCGCGGCTACACCACCTTAGAAATGGTCGAAGATATCGATGCGATCCGCCGTGCGCTCGGATACACAAAAATTAATATCACAGGCGGCAGCTTTGGCGCGACCGTGGCCTATCAGTACATCCGAATACATGGCGACAATGTAAATCGAGCCGTTCTCACCCAAATGCTTGCGCCCGGTCATACATTTGTTTTGCCGAGTACAATCGATGAATTCGTTCTCCGCATTGGCGATCGGCTTGGCGTAGGCCAGGACTGGGACGGCGCAGATCTTACCAGCATGATTGCAACGGTTCTGGATGACCTCGATACATCGCCCGCCCAAATCGACCTGGGAGAGGCGTCTTTAGTTCTTGGGCGATTTGATCTCGAAATCGTAACCGCGCTGGCCTTGCGTCAAACGCAAGCGATTTTCTCGTTTCCAGCATTATTCCAGGGCATGAGCCAGGGCGACTTTAATTTTGTTGGCGGAATCGCTGCTCAATGGTTTCGTGGCGGAATTCCCCTTAATTTGTCCGAGCTGGCGTTAGATTGTGCAAATGGCGCCAGTGAATCGCACATGGTGCAGTTTAAGACGGAGCTCGACAATAGCCTGTTGGGCAGAGGCGCTCATGTTCCGTTTCCTGACATTTGCGATTCACTGACGCATGGCGATGTCGGCGTCGATTTTCGCAAGCCTGTGCACATTCCAACGCCAATACTTGTTATTCAGGGCGATCTTGATGCGCGCGCCAATGTTGAAAATGTGCGGCGCGCATTTGAAGGGTCAAATGCTCAAATACTCGTTGTAAAAAATGCAACCCATGATCTCGGCCGATCTGTATCTAGCAAAATAGGCGCAGAACTGGCCAACATTGAGGCGCGCTTTCTGTCGGAAGGCGAAATGCCAACCGAGGAATTGGTCATTCCGATCCCAAGATGAATGTGAGCAGCTGAGCGTTCCCAACCGATAAGAACTACTGCCATGTGGCTAGCCTATTATCCATTTCGCAAAAGCCTTTTTATCACAAACGCGCAAAAGAAAACGGCGGGCCGAGGCCCGCCGTTTCCAATAGTCGTATCGGTTAATCGCCTAGAAGCGGAGCGATGCGCCGAAGAACAGCTGACGACCAAATGGTGTGTAGGTCGCCGGCCAGGTGTTGGCCTGCTCGTTAACGGTCGAGCCAAGCAGCGGCACGTCCTTGCCGGTGATGTTTTTGACACCAACGGTCAGGTCAAGATGCTCATTGACTGCATATTGGGTCGTGACATCGATGTAGTTGAAGAAACCGATGTCATCGGAAAGATCCGAAAGACCTGTCACAGAGGAATCAACCCCTGAAAGCGCACGCCAGCGTAAGCTCGCAGTCAGAGGACCCTGAAGATAGGTGATCTGCGCTGTGTGCTTATATTCTGGCACCGG
>JAJFGB010000007.1 GCA_021776335.1 Hyphococcus sp. | reverse complement strand
ATCGGGACGCGTTATTGTATACGCCCACAATACGCATGGGCCGGTTTCCTTGATCCGGATGCGGGAAACAGGGTCTTCGCCCTATATTAAAGTCTTTAAGCATATCAAACATGTGCCGATGTCCGGTTCCAGATCCGGCGGCTTGGGCGGCGATTATGGATTGTGGGCCCTGAAATCCGGCCTGTTTGAAAATGGCCTGTCGATGACTGTGGGCCATGATTTGGATGGGCGGGCCTCATCCCTCAAAACAGCGGTTGGCGGTTCGTCCGTTCTCGATCTTTCCTTCGCCTATGACAATAACAGCAACATCACATCGATCACCGACAATATTGGCGCCGACCGCGATGGCAGCTTTCAATATGACAGTCTTAATCGCCTGACCCAGGCGGTCGGGCTCTATGGGACCATCGATTATGCTTATGACCTTGTGGGCAACCGCACGGCGCTGACCCGCACGGGCGGCACCCGCGCGGCCGGACTAACGACCGCCAGCTATAGCTATGGCGCCAGCGCCCATCGCCTGCAAAGCGTAACGGCGGGCGCCAGCCGCACGCTAAGTTATCTCGCCAGCGGCCAGATGTCGTCTGATGTCTCCGGCGGCGTCACGAAAACATTTGCCTATGACGCCGAAGGCCGCATGGCGAGCGCAAGCGAAAACACGGTGCTTCAGGCCTCTTATGATTATGACGCGTACGGCCAACAGGTCTCGAAGACCGAAGGCGCCGCAAGCATCCATATGATCCATGACCCGTTTGGCCGGCTCATCGCCGAGCACAATGGATCGACCGGCGCAACGTTGCGCGAATATATTTATCTCGGCCTCATGCCGGTGGCGATGATTGACCACAGCCCGGTCACGCCGACGATTTATTACATTCATACGGATCAGGTGGCGCAGCCGCAGAAAATGACCGACGCAATAGGAACCGTCGTCTGGGACCGCGTCGCAACGCCATACAATGTTGAAGTTACGGCTACCGGTTCCTTAACCAACAAGATAAAATTCCCCGGCCAGCTTGAAGATTCCGAAACATCCCTCTTCCAGAATTGGAACCGGGACTATGATCCGTTGCTCGGGCGCTATGTGCAAAGCGACCCCATCGGATTATTGGGAGGGATTAATACTTATGCTTATGTGGCGGGGAATCCGTTGAGCTTTGTTGATCCAACAGGGCTAGCTCCAGTGCCTCGCGGGCAGTTCGGCAATGGCGGCATTATCGGCCCAATTCCGGCAGGAACAAAAATAGTCTATGATTCAAACGATGGAGTTTTCTGCACTTGTGATGCTGATTCTATTCCTGACCGCCCAGACGTCGATATTGATTTCTTTCAATCGCCTGATTTTTCATGGACGAAAATAGTCGATGGATTTGTCGAAATTCGCGATCCACCAAGACCCGCAGTGTGGTCACCGGGAGGAGAGGGCTACATCCCTCCGAAGGATTACAGGGGACGCGGCGGTAATTCTATTGGAGGTTTAGGGCCGGCCTTCAGCATGCAGCGCACCCATGGTGCCGGTTGGTGGATATATGGTACGGTCAAAGGAGACTTCTCAAAGCCCGACGAATTCCTCGACGAACTGAACTCTGGTAGCCGCCCGAGTATAAACGACTCCTGCAAACTCTTTTTCGACTAGGATTTACAGTCAGAGGTTTGAAGTGCGAAAAACCAGAAAAACACTGATACTATTTCTTGCTGTTTGGGGCACCGCAGCAATGGTTTGGCCTTTGCTTCAGCGATATGTTGTCTACGCGGGACCATGGAAATATTATGATCGACTGGTTGAGTTTGACGAGATTGAGTCTTTTGGATTTTTGCCGGGTAGGAAAGGCGAAGTTGATGCAAAGATATGGTTGGAAGGCGGTGGTTTTATTCATTTTGGGCATAGCAGCTATTCTGCTAGTCTGGACAAACCTGATTTGACGTTTCTCCATCAATTTGGGGAATATGACCTCAAATGTTCTTACCATGACGACAATAGCGGCAGCTGGCCTACGATCTATGGCTTGTCAGTTTTATGGGGCGAAGAGGGCCAGATTGCTCTTGACGATCTCATCACCAATTACACCAAATATGAAAAGATCTTCTCCGATTGGCCGCGTCGCGGAAATGATCCAATTGAATTTTCAATCAGCGTTGAAGCACATCGTAAATTTCGGCCATATGAAGAGGAAGAATTCAAAGCAAAGTGTTGGGCGGAACCGGTTCCCAAGTTTCCTCACACAATGTTTCCGCCGGGCAACGGGCGGTACGGAAAAGATTTCATCTTTTTCCGAGATCAAATTTCAATATTTTGATGCGATGGGCATTAGGTGCTTCAATAAGTATGAATCGTGTCTGGATCTGCTCTGGGACTTGAGTTTCCCGTAGTACCCGGCCAAGCGTGCACAATCGCGAGTTATTTGTTTTGCTTTCAGTAATCGTCAAAATTATTAAATGGTCCGTCATGATCGTCGGGCTCGGAACGATTGTGAGCTTTGTTCTCCCGCGCCTTATATATGACGAGCTTGATGCAATTCGTGCGGAACTCACATCACGTGGAGATGTCGAGGCTTATCAATTTAGTTCGTATGAAGGAAAAAATTATGATTTTGAAATCTGGTTGAAGGGTGGTGGTTATATTAGCGCCAGCGATATTGACAAAGAAGATTTTCAAAACTCCAGTTACGGTCCGGTTTTTCAAATTGGCCATTACAGAATTAACTGTTTCTCGCAAGAGCTCGGCAAAATAGACAAATATGGCCAACCAAACCTTTTTGGCGGAATACGTTCTTTAAATGTTGCGTTAAACGATAACTACGCCGCCAACCTCCATGACTTGATCAGCAATTACGCGGCGATTGAAAACATGGTCTCTGCCTGGCCGGGAACAGAGGAATCGGCGTTCACATTTACTCTGGACACATCAAAATATCCGGATACGGCCCCTGATGCTAAAACTTATCATCGAATATGCTGGCAAGAGGAAATGCAGCAACCACGGGTTCCTCGCGATCAAAAAAATACCCAATTTTACCTCGCGCCCTATGAGGGCAAGCAGTCCAGGACGAAAGAACACGAAGAGTAAGCGCGCGATGGCAGTTTCAACTATGATGTCCTTCAGGTAGCGCAGCTGCAAAAAACGACCGAGTCGTTTCTCATTTTTGCGGCTCTCTATAGTCGATAATTCTTGGCACATTCTCAGTCACATCGAAGGTGCGATACGCCCTATTTTCCATAAACTAGTACTTAATTCTCTGCGGAATCAGTTATGGGCTGCAAATAAAAACCGAGATGATTGGCCACCGGGCGTTCTCGCCCTGGAATCTTGCTGTGGATCACTGCATTCATGATGTGCGGCGCTCCATTGCCGTTCATCACGAGTGTCGTTGACCCTCCGCCATCAAGTTGAAGAACCCTCACCGCGCCAAACTGAAACAACAGTTCGGCCCCTTCCTCGGGCAGTAAACCGTCGCTGTAGAATGGTTGCTTGCCATCAACAATAAGAAGAAAGAGGACTGTCCCCTCCTGATTTAGTCCAACCATGTTCAAGGGATAGGTTCGGGCGGCATCGTTTCTCTGTGGTTTGGCGCCCGCTTTTTCAATCAACATTCGGCCGGCAATCGCGTTTTTCGTTCCTGCCGGACACATCCCGTCATGTTGCATCGTCGCATTTTCTTGGTGAAAACACAGGCTGGGGGCGCCGGCGGATCCAGCGTTGATGAGGGCGCCATTTGTAATAGCAAGGCCGACTGGCTTTACCTTGCCGCCCGCACGGGGTGCAAAATCCCAAAATGCCTCTTCCTTGAACGGATAAAAATAGCTGGCGTTAATGGCGAGCTGTAAATCATGATCCTTGACAAAATCACTGACGGTTTTGGCGCAGAAGTGATCGGGGGCGTCCTCGCAGGGCGGCGTTAAGACCGGCTGGACGCCCGAGGATCCAAGGTCAATCATCACAAGATGATAACTCACTGTGCGATCTCTAAACCCATGCCCTTTCAGATATGAAACGCCTTCAAAGACGGATTGAAATTCGAAGTTATCCACATCAGGACGCTTAAGCGCCTGAACCGCATAGATGATCAACGGCGTCGCTACCGCAAGGGCGAATACCAGCTTTCTAAATTGAATTTTACTCAGCGACATGATTTGATAGGCTCGTCGTTGGACCTGGAAGCAATCCTTGCCCCTTAGCACAAAATTGCCTGCTCTCCACAAAAAACGCTCGGCGAAAATAGTTTCGCTTCACGTTTTTTTTGGCGGCTACTTGGTGCTGCACGCAATGGCTAACGCGATTGCGCTATTTTATTTACTGGAATGGACCTGGGACAATCCGAACAGAAATATCGGACTGGCCACGATCATATTTCTGCTGGTTTCAGCAATTTTTGGCATGTGCATAAATCATGGCTCCGACGGAAAGTGGAAACACTATGTTGCTTCGTTAAGTGTTGCAGCGTCCTGCTTTTATACCGGCAGCATCATCTTGGCGTACTTGTTTGGCAAGGCAGTTATCGTCAGCCTGGTCGGTGGTTTGGTAACGGCTGTAATCGGCCTAACACTCTGGACACAACGGCATTCATTTCAAACAAACGCGCAATCGGTGATTATAAGGACGGCATTGTTGGCCGCCGGTCTGTCGTCATACGCCCTCACCTTTTTATGGGTTGCTTGGACAATTGCAGCTTTCCAGGGAAAGCAGGCGGGCTGGTTTTTCATCCTGGCTCTGCTGTTATTTGCCTTTGGACTGTTGACCTGGCGCCTTGCGGCTAAGGCGCTCGGCAGAAATGTGAGTACAAATGATATTTGGTAAGCCAAAGAAGCCCTTCCCTCAACTTGAAGGACTGGTCTCTGTATTATTTACAATCAAGGAACGGGAATATGACCGGCAGTGCGCTGCGATGGAGCTCGGGGCCTATGAGGAACCGATCGCTGAACAGGCGCTCATTCACATTGGCCAACGCATCGACGAACCGGCATTGATCCTGGAGGCCTGCGGGGTTTCAATCGGCGACATTTGGAGACTTAAAGGAACATTCAACGCCGACATCGCCGCCGCACTCGCGCCGGCGGCGCAACGCGGTTTGGCGGAAGAGCTTAAAGAAGATTTTCCCGCTGAGCTGCGTAAGCTCAATCTCTGATGTTCACGAACGATTTTATGGGCCCTGAAATCCGGCCTGTTTGAAAATGGCCTGTCGATGACTGTGGGTCATGATCTTGATGGGCGAGCCTCATCCCTCAAAACAGCGGCCGGCGGTTCGTCCGTTCTCGATCTTTCCTTTGCCTATGACAATAACAGCAACATCACATCGATCACCGATAATATCGGCGCCGACCGCGATGGCAGCTTTCAATATGACAGCCTTAATCGCCTGACCAAGAGCAAAATGCCGATAACTTGAATCGGCATTTTGCTCCTTGTTATTGTTTTGTCGCATGATTTTGCGAAAAACCGGAAACCACTTTTTCGCATCATGCTCAAGGCGGTCGGGCTCTATGGAACCATCGATTATGCTTATGACCTTGTGGGCAACCGCACGGCGTTGACCCGCACGGGCGGCACCGGCACGGCCGGACTAACGACCGCCGGCTTTTGATTCCAGCAGCCCGCTGCGGAACAGCGCACCGGCAATGCCCGCGCCGATCAGCGGCGCAACGACAAAGAGCCAGAGTTGCGAAATCGCTGTACCGCCGACGATGACGGCAGGGCCGAAGCTGCGCGCGGGATTAACCGATACGCCGGTAACCTGTATGCCGACAATGTGAATCACGACGAGGGTCAACCCGATGGCGAGTCCGGCAAAAGCATTGGCCGGCCCGGCGACGGTCACGCCCAATATCGCCACGAGGAATAACGTGGTCATAACAACCTCAAAGATGAAGGCCGATGTAAGGCTATATTCGCCCAGATAACCCTCACCCCAACCATTTTGCCCAAGGCCGTTTGTGGCGAGGTTGTAGTCGGCAGCGCCAGACGCAATGACAAACAACAGCGCCGCCCCGGCAAGTCCACCGGCAAACTGGGCGCCCCAATATTGAAACATCTCGCCCATGCTCATACGTCCGGCCACAAACACGCCGAATGAAACAGCCGGATTTACGTGACAACCGGAAATCGGCCCGATGCCATACGCCATTGCAACGATCGCCAATCCAAACGCAAAGGCAATGCCGAGCTGCCCGACATCACCGCCAGCCAGCACCGCAGCACCGCAACCAAACAAAACAAGCGTTAGTGTACCGATAAATTCGGCGATCATTTTATTCATTGCGCCCTCCAGGCATAGCGTCCCCCCCCCCAATGCCGACCGGCATGATCAGGGATAAATAAAGTGAGTTTAGGGTGAGGTGAACCCCGAACAGGTCTTTTTGTCAGACTGCGTCGTTTCGTAATCGGCCTCGAAAAATGGCGCCAACGGGGGGACTCGAGCCCTCCCCCGACCGCGACGGCGGTCAGAATTAGTTAGCGCGCATGCGCGCGCGGGAGCGGCATGGCCGCACAATCATAGTTTGTTGGTGTTCAAGGGCGCAGACGTCAGTGCGTATCCGTGGTGGGTATGCGCCTTAAATCACCGCGATGCACAAGAGCAAGTCGAAAACAGCTCGCATGTGAAGTCTTAGAACCGTTGAGTTATGAAGTAACACCACATAATCCAATTATATCCAATGGTTATGCTCTGTTTGAGATTGCTCAAGCAAGGGCTTGTCTATATCCCGATATTTACTATAATTATGGCCTAGTTACATTAGGTGATTAGCGATCTAATTGATGAATTATTGTAACTTTGGGGAGAGGTCATAATGACTTTTAGAGCAGTGATTGCTGGGCTCTTTGGCGGGCTTTTGGTTTTGTCAGGGCTCTTTTTTTTCAAACATTATTTTTACGGCGACAAAGCAATTTTAGCTCCCTCGGCGACGCAAGATGCAAAGACCGCGGAAGTCGCACAATCGATCTATCCGTCGATGGAGGCGGATTGGGCGCTTCACAAGATTGAAGCCCCTCTCGCTGAGTATATGGAAGAGGTTGACGAAGAAGAATTGATCTCTGTTGTCCTCATAATGGACCGGCAAATTTCAAACGAGGAAAAGGCGAGGCTGTTCGACCGTATTGATGAGACCGAGCGTGCGCAAAAATCAGATGAAAAACGCCGCACCTTGATCAATGACCTTAAAAGGATTTCACGTGCGGACCAATCTCTTATCGCTAATTACCTGCACGATTTGGAATCAGCCCAGGTCGTCGCTCAAGTTCGACCATTGTGGATCGTCAATGTAATTGGCGTAAAAGCTCCGAAAGATATCATCAGAAGGCTGACCGCCTTTAGAAATATTGACTCCATTCACCTCGATATCCCGCGCCCGGTGAAAGGCGCCAATGCCTGGGGCGTTGATCAGGTAAGGGCAGATCAGGTTTGGAATTTGGCGCCCACAGGATATACCGGGGACGGTGTTATCGTCGGAATACTCGATACCGGCGTTGACTATAATCATTCCGACCTGAGCGACAGAATGTGGATCAACACAGCCGAGGACATCGACGGCGATATGACGTTCACGGCCGCAGACAACAATGGAATCGACGATGACGGAAATGGGTTTATTGACGATGTTATCGGCTGGAATTTTTCCGGTACAGGCAATAACGATCCGATCGACGCTCAAGGACATGGCACCCATGTTGCCGGCACCGTCGCTGGCGATGGAACCGGCGGAACTATCACAGGCGTAGCGCCCGCTGCACAGATTATGGCGTTGCGGGAAAGCAATACTATTGCACTCTCGACAGAGCAGGAATGCTGGGCAGGCATGCAATATGCACTCGATAACGGCGCTGACATCGTGAATTTCAGCTCGGGATGGCTAGACTCGTGGTTTCCGGCTTATAACACATGGCGCACAGCAGTGAACAATCTGATGGATGGCGGCGTCCTATTCGTCACCATCGCACATAACGATTCAAACACGACTGGCTCGCCGAATAATGTCAGAACACCAGGCCGCGTGCCGCTCGCGGTTACGGTCGGTGCGACTGACAATGCCGACGCAATAGGGCTATTTAGCAATAACGGGCCGGTTACATGGCAAACTGTTGCGCCGTCTTTTGATTATCCATGGCCGCCAGGGTTGCTAAAACCGGATGTGACAGCGCCCGGCGTCGACGTGAATTCCACCGTTCTTGGGGGTGGTTACAGCGGCGACACATGGAATGGGACCTCTATGGCCGCCCCCCATGCCGCCGGCGTGGCTGCATTATTGTTGGAAAAAGATCCTACGTTGTCTCCATACGAATTAAAGTTTCTTCTTGAAGAGACCGCTCTTGAGCTCGGCGCTGCGGGTCCGGATAACGTATATGGCTGGGGTCGCGTCGATGCTCTGGATGCGGCCAATTATGTAATCGACTCTACAAATTACGATCTGTCCGTTACCGGCACGAGCGCCGTTTGGGCCAATTCGGACATTTGGGTGGATAATGACGACGACGGATCGCCCGATACTCCCGTTGCGCTTACAAACAATCATTTGTATGCGCGCATCCGAAATACCGGCGGAGAAGTTGTGAGCAATGTTGAAGTCAAATTCTACTATGCCGATGTATCAACCCTGGGGATTTCCGGGTTTGACCCAAACGGCGATGGCGATCCTGCCGATGGGAATTTCACCTATATCGGTTCGTATCGAGTACCAACACTAGGGCCAGCTGGGTCTGATCATGCTGAGGCCATAGCGCTTGCCAATTGGAGCATACCGGTGCCGACAGGCGATCACTGGTGCGTCGGTATTGGTATTGTAGCTGACTCTCCGCCAAATACAGTAGAAGTCGACACGTCGAACAACTCTGGCTTCAAGAATTTTTTCAACATCATAACGAGCTCGAGTACATTCGCCTTTAACATTCAGCCACTGCCACAGAATTTGAGTGCGCCGTTTGGCGTCGAAATCCTCAAACGGAACCTGCCTCAAGAAGCCATTGTCGAACTCATTGTCGACAAGAATTATGAAGAGAGACTTTTCGCACGTAATGAAGGTTTTTCACGCGTCAAGGAACCATTGCTGAACGATAGTATGAAACCCATGGGCGAGGAATACTTTAAAGTTTTGGAAAACGAAATTCCCGACGCCCGTTATAGAATTGACAGCGATCGCGCCGTTTTGCGTCAAATTGTCAGCCCAAAAGGCGAGCCATTTCCGGTGAAATTGTTGGTGACTATTCCCGAGGAAGTAAAAGCTCACGAGGAAATGACAATCATCATCAATACGATCGATATGGAAGGTCGAGCGATAGGCGGTATTGGTTTGAATGTAATTCACTAGGTCCTGCCGGGACATTCTCCGCCTAAATCTGATTCATCAAACGGCTTGTACGATATTTTTTCGAGCTGCATTTGTTTTACAAATGGCCTCAAAAAATGATGCGGACGGGGGGACTTGAACCCTCCCCCGACCGCGACGGCGGTCAGAATTCAGTTAGCGCGCATTCGCACGGGAGCGGCGTGGCCGCGCAATCATAATTTGTGGGTGTTCAAGAGCGCGAAAGTTGAGGTTGCTTGGAAATTTTTCGAGCTGCGTTTGCTTTGCAAACGGTCTCGAAAAATGGTGCGGACGGGGGGACTTGAACCCCCACGAGGTTACCCTCGACAGATTTTAAGTCTGTTGCGTCTACCGATTCCGCCACGTCCGCTAAAACGCAAGCCCATAAGGCCCACGGGGCCGGTAAAGCGGCTCTCTAGCATTCATCGCGAGCGAGGCAAAGACCCCAACCGCAATCCAGCCAGCCGCGCAGCGCTCCTTCAGTGGATCCTGAATCAAGTTCAGGATGACGGGGTTGGTGCAATGTTTAGTGAGGCGTGCGCGAGACGGAAAGAGCGCCAATCACCTGCCCCTCAGATCATGCCGTAACGCGTCATCGCGTCCTTCAAGGGCGTGAGGTGATCTTCATATTGCCGCCAGCGCTCGATCGATGAGGTATAGATAGGCTGGCGCGCCTGAGTGATGCTCGCCGTCGAGATCTGGCGGCGGGTTTTGTGCGATTGGAAACACGCGTCTTCCGTCGGCAGGTCGCAATAGGCAAGGAGCCGCGTGATCTGGTTTTGCGGATCGCGCACGAGGTCTTCATATTGAACATCAAGGAAGCCATCGCCCAGACGCTTGCGCCATTCATTGCGCGCAAAGCGAAAGGCGGCGAAATATTGCGCGATGTCCTTAAAGTCAAAACTCCATGGGATCGAGCCTGAAAAATGCGCCTTGAACGCAGACCAGCCGGCATCCATGGGGTCGCGATCACAAAAAATGATCTTTGCGTTGGGCAGGATAATCCGTATCAGGCCGATACTGGCGATGGAGCCGACATCTTTGTTGGTGATATGGGGCGTATCGCCGAATAACTCACGCATCAGCGCGACATAATGCTCGCCCATTGCACTCCATTGGCCTTGATCGCCTGTCCCAGCAAAGGCGGCAACCGCATCCGGCGCATAATCTTTCAGCGGCCATGAGGCGACACGTAAAGCCGCCGCCTCGCCGCCGCCCGACACGCGCGAATGGCTGGCAAGAATTTGTTCAACCAGCGTCGTGCCGGAGCGCGGCGGACCAACGATAAAAATCGGCGACGGTGACGGATCGCCCGCATCAGCCAGTTCAGCCAACCGGGCCTCGTCAAAAGCATCGAGTCCGTTCTTGATGACCCCAAGCTGCGCGGCCATGTCATAGGTCGACGATTCGCGCACGAGACGCGCGGCTTCCACGAATTGCGGAAACGCGCGATGCGGCAGGCTCAGCTGATCAAATACATTGGCGCAGGCATAATGCGCCGATATCTGAAATTGCGGTCCCAGCTTCGCCGCCTCTTTTGGCAGCTCGAATATGATCGGCAGATCGGGGTCGTCGCCGCTGAAACGCTTCACCTGCGAGATTCGCTCCCAGGCGCCGGAAAATTCCTTTTCGATTTCCCAGGCCTTGCGCAAATGCGGCACAGCATCGTCAAGATCGCCAGCCTGCGCTTCGATACCGCCGACAGTAAACCAGGCATGGGCAATATCGGGAAACCTGCCGCACATCTGTTTTGAAAATGCGAGGGCTTCATCGATATCGCCCGCCTGGGCCAGTTGATCCGCGTAAAATATCTGTGCTTCCACATGGTCGGGCCGCGCTTCGGCCCAGCGCCGCGCGGCCTGCGCCGCGCCATAGCGATCTGACAGCACATTGGCTGCATTGGCGATCAAGCGCCAATCATCAAGAGAACCGGCGTCCCCAAGACCCGCATCATTCGTCAGCGCCTCGCGAATAATCGCGACAGCTTTTTCAAATTCCTGCTGGCGATAGGCGACGCGAATTTGCTCGACAGGCCCATCTGTACTCTGATCAACATTCGACAACATTCACCGCCAATCCGCCTTCGCTCGTTTCTTTATATTTGCGCGACATATCAAGCCCCGTCTGCCGCATGGTTTCGATCACCTGGTCAAGCGAGACTTTGTGACCGTCTTCACTATGCAATGCGAGGCGCGCAGCGTTGACCGCTTTTACAGCGCCAATCGCATTCCTTTCAATACATGGGATCTGAACAAGGCCGCCGACCGGATCGCAGGTAAGGCCCAGATTATGTTCCATGCCGATTTCCGCCGCATGTTCGACCTGGCCGGGCGTGCCGCCCCAGACCGCCGCAAGACCGCCCGCCGCCATGGAACAGGCAACGCCAACTTCGCCCTGGCAACCCATTTCGGCGCCGGAAATAGAGGCGCGCTGTTTATACAGCATGCCGATGCCCGCCGCCGTCGCGAGGAATATTCTGATATGGGCGATATTGACGCCGTCGTCGCCGCAATAATGTTTCAGGACGGCTGGAATAATACCGGCGGCGCCATTGGTGGGCGCCGTAACGACGCGGCCGCCATTGGCATTTTCTTCGTTGACCGCCATGGCATAGACATTAAGCCAGTCGAAAATCTGTTCGCGCTCATTGGCGAGCGGCGCCGCAAGCAGTTTTGCATGAAGCGACGGCGCGCGCCGTTTGACTTCCAGCCCGCCCGGCAAAATGCCTTCGGTTCGAAGGCCGCGATCAACACAATCGCGCATGGCGGACCAGATCGCGTCCAGCAGGTTTTCCGTTTCGGCGCGCGAGCGATGTTCATCCTCATTTTCGAAGATCACATCATGGATTGCCATGTTCTTTGTCCGGCAAATCTCGAGAAGATCATGGGCCGAGGCAAAGAAGTGTTCCCCGCGCCGCGCACCCACGATTAAGTCATCATCGGTCTTTGTCGTCAGTTGTTTTTCACTGGCGATAAACCCGCCGCCAACGGAATAATAGGTCTGACAAAAAATCTCGACGCCTGCTTTATCAAACAAAAACAACCGCATCTCATTGGGGTGAATTTCCGGAATAATATCGCCGCGCAAATCGATATCTTTTGACGGATCAAACGCGATCTCCGTTTGGCCCAAAAGGGCAATCCGTTTTTCCGATTTCACCCGCGCAAATGCCGCTTCCGCCTCGTCCGGGTCTGTCGCCTCGGGCGCAAAGCCCATAAGCCCCAAAATCGTCGCCTTGTCGGTGCCGTGCCCGATACCCGTAAGCGCCAGCGAGCCATGCAGATCAATTTTGACCCGCGCCGCCTGGCGCAACAGGCCAGCCTCGCCAGCATCGCTCAGAAAACGCCCGGCAATGCGCATGGGCCCCACCGTGTGCGATGATGACGGACCAATACCAATCTTGAAGATGTCGATGACGCTTAACATGCCCGCGTTCTGGCCAATTCATGGCGGCGACGCAAGGGTATAAAACCCGGCCGATCCAGCGAATTATTGGGGCGCTGGCTCACGCGCCATCAGACGGCGCAGTTGCTCCTCATTATAGAGCGATTTTTGCTCTTTGCGGCGCAAACGGCGCTCGACCCTGGCGAGCTGATCGAGCGCCAGCGCTGTCTTTCCGGCGGTCGCAACAAGCGCGTTGTCTTCGCCTTCATGCAGCCCGGATCGTATCTCCGCCAGCCGCCGCGATAAATCGGCGACAAGGCCGCGTTCCATCATGAGGCCCTTGCCCTGATAGCGCTCGTGAACAAGGCCCAGCTGATGTTGAGCGCTGAGGAGAAGAAAATCCGCGGTCGCCGCCTCGCCACGGATCATGGCAGTGTCAGCAGTGCGCAACATGCGCGCAATATCGCTGACCGCGCGCGCCGATGTCTGCGCCGTTTCGCCCTCGGGACAAAACCCGGCATTCAAATGCGCGACATAAGCGACAATCCCGTCAATAATCGTCGGCGTCGCGACGCCCTGAAATTCCTCCGCAACGGCGCTGGCGACAAAATCATGGATCGATGGCTGCGGCGCGGTCACCCCGAATGAATCCTGACCGGCGATATCAACCAGCGTTGGGATAAGAACCGGATTAAAAACATTATCCTCGCGGGTCTTTGAAAAAAGCGATGAGGTGACATCGGCTGTCCCCGGCGCGCCGCTTAACCCCTCCAGATAAAAATCCGGATTGTCGCGCCCGTCACGATGACAGCTGTTACAGGAAAGACCGCTGCGCGCGGCAGGCCCGCCAAACAGAAACGGGCTTGAAAACGCCGCGCGACCGAGCTCGATTTGATATTCGACGCCCGGCTTTTTTGCGGGCGCAAGACACTCCCCCGGCGTGCGCGTCAAGAACGCGACATCATCCGTAGCGGGACTGTTCCACTGCGCCTCTGAAAGCAGCGATGCGGATTGCCCATAGGCAGCGCCGGAAAGCGTTATTCCCGCCGCTATTGATACAATCAGACAGTCTCGCCAGAACCTCATTCACGCGCCGCATGGCGATCGGATGTGCGAATAGCAATGAGCCGCGCCAGATCCTCACGCTCGGCGCACCCAAAGGCGCATAAACGTTCCAGTTTCGCGAGCTGGCGCTTTGCCTTATCGATTTCGCCCAACTCCAGGTAAAGCTCGCCAAGATATTCATTGGCGCCGAGATGGTCAGGCGCCAGCGCCAGAGCGGCGCCGTAATATTCTTTCGCCTCATCAAAGCGGTTAAGCTTGCGGTGCGTGTAGCCGAGATAATTCAAAATATCCGGATGCGGGCCGACAATTTTCTGTGCGCCGTAAAGATCGTCGATCGCCTCGGCGAAGCGTTCCTGATTGATCAGTTTCACGGCATCCATGTAACGCGTCACACCAGCTTCGCGCGGCTCAAAGATCAGCTGTGCGAAGTGATCGCCATGCGTCAACGTGCTGACATCGTCACCCTCGCCTTCACCCGCCGCGCTCAGCGCCGCCTCGACCGTTGCAATCGCCTGTTTGGCGCTCGCGGCAACCACGTCGTCACAACCATTGGCGGTGCACTCAGCGTCAATTTCCTTCAACGCGGCAAGCTGTTCAGCGGCTTTATCCGCTTTATCGATGCTGATCTGCACCAGCGCCAGTTGTTCGCGCGCCTCGACAAAATTAGGCAGCGCCTTGATCGCGCGTTTGAAATAACGCACCGATGCTTTTTCCTTGCCAAGACGCACCTTGGTGACGCCCATATAATAATTTGCCTCGGGCATTTTACGGGCGACGGTCAGCACTTCATTAAATCTTTTTTCAGCGGTTTTGTAATCGCCCGCCTGCAGCGCTTCGAGGCCTTCGCGATAAGATTGCGCCGGATCGATCTGCGGTCCTGATTGGGTTGCGGGTAGACCGCCGCTGCTGCTGCCGCCGCCATTTGCCAGTGCCGGCGTGATGATTGTGAGAATTGCCGCGATCAGCACCGCCACCGCTAAAAGCGCCGAAATGAAATTTCCTGTTTGAATGGATTTGGCGCGAATGATTTTGTCCCTGCCCCTGGTCATTGATAACTCTCCCTTTGGTCCCTGGCTGGTGTTTCGGCGCGTACCCGCGAGAAGACTGGCACGGATTGCGGGTTTCAAAACACCCCTGTCAGGCGCATTCACAAAAAAGTGTATGCGGTTTTTTGGGTTAGAATGCGCGAAAAGAATAATTCAGACCACGTTCATCCATTCAGCTGGTTGTGAACGCTGGTCTGACTTCACAATCAGCGGCGCAGGGACCGAATTTCGGGATTTCAGGAGCGTTTCCATCCTTTGAGGACAGCAGCTGAGGCCGATATGCCGCGCGACGAGAATTATTACTTGAAAACAATGCCTTCAAAGAGCGAGCATTATGAGATCAACCGGCACATAGCGCCGGTGGCAAGCTCACATGGCCTGATCAGCGGTCCCGGCCATCATTTGCCATTTCCACCTCAAACAAATTGTTAAAATCATTTGGACTGCCGACGCTCGTCGGTTGGTGCATCATATTGGCGCACAGACGCTCTGAGTACGCGCTGGCGGACATCAAATGCTCTCTCAGTGCAATTAGGGAGATGGGAATACTAGAAACGTGATTTGCAAATAACCCCAGTAAGGAGCGCTTCATTCTTATTCATCCAATGCCGTAAACTCAGTTACGACTAACAAGTCCCCCAACCGTGTATCGCTATCCGAACAATAGACTCTCGGTTCAAAATCGTCGCCGACAAAAACTGAGGAGCCGGCTCTCATCAGGCAAGAATTATCGAATCGCTTAAAACGGGCTTGTGTTACAAACGAAAATTCAACCGGGTCACTTTCATTAATCGAAGACGTTACTTTGAAAAGCTCGACCTGATTATCTTTGTTCCATTGGCTCCACCATT
This sequence comes from Hyphococcus sp., assembly GCA_021776335.1. Lineage (GTDB taxonomy): Bacteria > Pseudomonadota > Alphaproteobacteria > Caulobacterales > Parvularculaceae > Hyphococcus. The sequence continues at coordinate 768,273 of JAJFGB010000007.1, read as the reverse complement.
TCCTGCCGCGCTGTCGCATGCCGAGCAGATACAAGTCACCAGATTCGCATGAACGTAAAAAATTTGCGTTTTGATATGTACCAGGTCCTTTGTTCCACCGATCAGCATCTATCGTAAACCGGGGCAAACGACTCCATTGCGTATTTGCGTGTAATGGCTGGTTCGCTTCAACGCTAAGAAAAGCGTCCGTTACACCGTCATCTCCTCTGTTGACCATGACGAGCAAGCGCCCGTCAGAAATATGCGATACAGCAACCCAATGGGCCTTTTTCTTTAGATCCGGCAAATTTAACTCGTGAATGAGATTAGGTTCTATAGGGTTAGAAAAATCCCAAAACATGATTGAGTCCGATGAGCAGTCTTGCTCGTTGCATTCAATCGCCATGGCGACCATATTTCCAAGGGCTTGCATTCCCCCAATATGGTGGGTTTTTGATATTTTTTTATACGCTCTGACCGTGCTCTCACTTTCCAGTCCCACAGTGTTTTGCATGACATAAAAGGGCGCGCGATTTCTCGATGCCCTGCCCATCACGAGCCACGTACCATTTCCGTCACCATCAATTTTTACAATCGACTCGACATGCGACAATAGAGATGCAGGAAGATTCACTTGGTCGTTGTCCGGCGGCAAGCGTTCCCCATCAGGTATCTTAAAAATAAATGTCCTGGAGGGGCCTTCCTTCAATTTACCATTCGATTTTCGGTAAGTCGCAAATACTCCTTCTGAGAATACGTCTTCAATATCCTGCACACAATTTGTCTGAAATTGATGTTGAGGTGGGGTTGTTGTTGCAACCTTGTCATCCTCATGCTCGTCCAATTCGTCGCCAACGGCCGGAGGGACTTGATGCCGTGGGCGTTCACCGGGATCATCACGTGTCTCATTTTTTCGTTCTTCCAGATCATCTGTGGCCGGTGATGGAACCTGATAAAGTGGGGGGTCATTCAATAGAGCGATTTGTTGTCCTGGCTCGTTTTCGAATTGCGCAGCCAGCAACGTTTCGTAGTGCAGCGTTACTGCAATGAACACCGACCCAAAGAGCAACGGTGTCGCAAGCAACCGAAACAGAGTTTTTGAAGCATTTTTTTTAACGTATGTCATTGTGCGAGCTTTCTTAAAAAGTTGTTGCGGTCCAGATTATCGGTGCTTCCTGCGCGCCTAAAAGGAGGCTCAATCCTGCGTGGTGTTATGAACATGGCAAAAAATTCATTCCGCCACGTTCACAATTGGGTCTGGAATTAGTGCCGGTGCAGTATTTGATGGCTTGGCATCCGTTTCGAATTGCTCTCGAAGCGTTTGAAAAATTCGATCCCGATAAACGGCGTGCCCCCTCTCATTTGGGTGCATTGCCCCGCGCACATCCCCCTGAATTTCACAGGACTTTTCTCCACTGCGGAAGAAGGACCTGGATTTTGTACAATATCCGTGCCCCACATAAGCGTCTGCGATATCGATAAACACCCAGCCAAGCTCAGAGGCGACTTCCATCTGAAAGTCGCGCATCATGCCGCCCCATTTGCGAAGAAGGTCGGCCTCTCCTTGCGTTATGCCGCTGCCAACATAGGAAACTGAAGTTGTGTCGAATATACCGCACCCGTCATCAGTGCCGCCATCCATTGCACTAAACAGATCGACGGGATATCCCGTCAAATAGATTGTTCCGACACTCAGCTCCCGACGGATATTTATATTCAACCTTCGGTAGCTGATCCGCAGTGCACTGAGCGCATCAATGAACACTGCTTCGTCGTTGGGGTAAAAATTGCCCGGGCTAAGACTGGGTTCTTCCTCATCGCGAAGCTTTCCGGTAATCCCCTGTTTCAATAGATCCGAAAAACCGAGATCATTCCCGCCAATTGAAAGAACGAGTGCATCAACTCTCGTAGATCCAACCGCCTCTACGAGTTCATGTAATTGGCCGCACCGACTGCAACTTCCATCAGGGTCGGATTGAAAACGGGTGTAATGGAAAAACGATTGCGGTCGTTGATCGATATGTCGCGCTTCAGCGCCAGAAACTGCGAATGTCAAGAATGTAGATGTCCATCCATATTCACTGCTCACAAAATCATTTAATTCATGCGCAGCCAATGCATGCCCCGATCTCATGGAACGGTGAGCCGAGAGATCAAGCCAATCCGGCGGCGTAGCCATATCGAGGCCGTATCTACGGCTATCCGATTCAGCGTGTACAGGATCATAGTCCTCACCGAGCTTTTTTAGGTCAACATATGCGGCGGCGCCTTTTGTCCACTCGCAACGGGCGTCGCCGCCAATAGTGAGGTCTCCGAGCTCTGCCAGCGGCTCGACCCTACCGTGTCGGTCTGGATTACCTTCCCCCGCCGCATAGGAGTCGCCCAAGACGGCTACGACAATATTCTTTATCGGGATTTCCTCTTCATAATCCACAAACTGCCCTGTAGCAGTGTCTCGGATTGTCAAACGCACCCGGTATAAACCCTGACGTTCAAAAACAGGACCGATCAGCAGGCTGTGACGCGGCCGGGTCGCTGGAGAGACCCCATCCCTGACGGGCGGCAAGTCAGCGAGCTCCCAAGAACCGATCCGTGTCGCACCCGGATCAATAGCCGGATCGATACTGCCGCGCCGCAATATGACGTCCGGTCCAAACACCTTGCCAATCTGTTCGCCCTGGCCGCTCGCAAGCATCCGGCATGCAGGCGTCCATTCAGATTCCCATTGCCTCACCCATCGGCTGTGCGCGCCCATAGAAGTTAATCGAACTGACCGTTCAACACGCCATTGATATTGCGCCTCATCAAAAAGTATCAGATCCGATTTGCAGCCGTCGAAAATTCCGCTGTAATGTTCAGGTTGCGAATAGGCGTTTCGATATCGATGAGATCGGTCGTGATAGGCGCTGCGCGAGTCGTAAAAATCGCGGTCCGGCGTCCACGTAAAGGTAGCTTTTGCAGCCATCGCCGTTTGGCAAAGTGACAACAGTATCACTGCAAGTATCGCCGACAATGCGCCAACTCTTGGCGCTGGGCTGAAAGCTTTCACGCTCCTCCACATTTTCGTCGCGATCATTAAATTCATACCATAATTTCCTAGTTCAGCGCCAAAATTGCCCAAGGGAAAGGATCGCCGCTTTAACGTCAGCCTGCCCGAAATAAAACTGTCATCACCTCGAGCGAATTTCCTAAAAAATGCCCTTCCGGTCGCCCATGCTAATTCACAATGAGCGGGTAAAATTCCCCATCAGCATCGCCAACCATAAGAATTGGCGAAACTCTATGGCAGCCGCCCGCCAACGGGTCATTTCCCGCCTGACAACTCAGCTGACCGGGATCAACAACAACAAAGATTGTGCTCTTGCCGGCTGGGACATTTATCTGTGTCGCGTCATTGTTTCCGGGACAGGAAGATCCGTCCCAGTCGCTGGAGATTTGCTGGCGTTGCGTAAACGCGGAGCCTGCCACCGAAAGATCTCGTCCCCACACATAAACCGAACGTCGGTCGAAATGACAATTCCAGACCAGCAAAGCTTTTACCCCCGTGGGATCATCGGGCTCTTCTTCATCGGGAGAAGGGGTTGGCGACGGTTCAGATCCAAATCGCTTACAGAATTCACCAGACCGTACACTTTTTATTTCAACACCATCTGCCTCAGACCGGAACGCTTGCATCGAAAAACACAGTTCGCCAGAGGCATTTCGAAGAATGTCAGAAAAATAGTCGTTGAAAATATATTGAGTCCAACCCGTATACCGAGACTCATTGCTAGTCCTGCGGATAATAAATTTGGTGCTTCGATCGCGACGACCTGATGGTGCAACGAAGAGATTATAGCTGCTCTCTGTTTGGTCGTTATCACGATAGGCTATTAAAAACGGTGGTTGATTAGCGTTATTCTGCCTTTCTCCTACTCCGCGTATTTTCGGGGCATGAAGGCCGCGCGCCGTTTCTCCGCAGTCAACTTGTTCAATTTTCGATTTCGGAACTGTCTGAGTTAGCACCGCAAGGCAGTAAACCGAACTATGTTCCAATCCTCTCACTTCCCCGACAATAGTATTTTCGCTCAAGTCTGTGTCGGATAAATTTATGGGCAATGTTAACCAGAACAAACCATTTGAGTCACTGTCCGCAACACCGGTAGAATATTCGCTTGAAGGTAGCTCAAACGGGTATGGCGCCATAACAGCCGGGTCGGTAGGCGAATCCTCTTCTAGAAATGCATCCTCTTTGAACTCAAACGTACGGCCTCCACGACCTAATAAAACCCTGTATCCGTCCCTGGGCAACGCTTGAGGCGTGTCAGCGCTAATCTCTATTTCAAGTCCGTCGATACCTACCGGACCCAATATTTTGTACTGCCGTGATGGAATCGGTGTTGGGCCGGCGTCAATACGTGGTTGGTCGATGTCAATATTCGGCCGCTGAAGCACTTGAGCCTGTCCCGGCTGCGCGACGATCAACATCGTTGCACACACAACCAAAAATGCGTTCTGGGTTGCTTCGCAGCAAACTTTTCCGATCCGCCCAACAATCGACTGAGGATGCCTAATAGCAACGCAAAAGCACTCGAGCAGCGTTGCTTGTTTTCCCCTCCTGTTTTGCCGTTTTCCCAAGCGCATGGATATTTTTTTCACTTCGACATTTGGCGTGCGGGATATTTGCCCAGAAGTTCTCTTGGCCTTTGAATAAAACCCAGGCTGCGATTTTGGCCGCGACTTTAGATTGGCGATTTCAAATCCTCACATAACGCGCAAATCAGACACTTTTGCCCGGCACTTAAACGCGGCGCCGTTTGAGACTCCCGTAGAAATTCCGAAATTTATCTGATGCTTTTCTGATGGCGCAACGAGGCCATTGAAATATATCGGATATTTTCAGTTGATATTGTGGCTGCAATTCGATTGATTGCGATCTACAGTCTTTTTTCAGGCCTTCGTTCGTAATCGCGGGAAGCAATATAGTGGCGTCGCACGCTGAAAATACCCGCCGCGATCCGTTTCATGTAGCGGGCTTTCTGGTTGATCCGGGGGCTAATTCGATCGCTGGCCCTGACGGCGTCACAAAGCGTGTCGAGCCAAAAGTCATGGACGTGATCAGAACGCTGGCGGCAAAACCCGGCACCGTCATCTCAAGAACGGCCCTGATTGAAACGGTCTGGAACGTCGAGTTCGGCGGCGATGAGAGCCTCACGCGCGCGATCTCAAAATTACGCAAAATCCTTGGCAATGACGCTATTGAGACGGTCCCAAAGCGCGGCTATCGCCTCAACGCTGATGTGGGCCACGCGGTTCAAACTGCCGACACGCTGACAGGTGACACGCCAGCGTCACGACCATCAGCAAAAATTAGCCGGTTGTTCGGAACACCGGTCGCTATCGCTGTATCTTTAGTGCTCGCCATTGGCGTCGGTTTGTTCGCGATTTCAAATTACAGCGAACCGTCTGACAGCGCCTCTCACAATGCGCCGCTAACGCATCAAATTATTTTCGAAAACATCCCGGAATGCGAAAACGATCAATCGCCCACCCCCTCGTGTTCTCTTACCCGAACATTGGCCCAGGCAGTGATGAACGCGCGCGTGAATGCAGTTATCACGACGAGCCCAATTGACATAGACGATCAACGATCGGCCGGTCCGCTCAGCTTTGGCATCGACACAACGCAAGATCACGCCGATGATCAATCGGCGGTAACATTGAAAATTGTCAATAATCGATCGGGCGCCGTCATTTGGTCGAAATCGATCATCCACAATATTGACACTGCGGACATTAACTACAGGCGCGACGCGCACGCCATCGCGAATGGATTGCATTGCGTTTTTCAACGCGAAATAACCGCCGAGATCAGAGATGATGACAGGGCGCTCGCGCTATTGTTTGACGCTTGCATTTCCAATTATTACCTGGATGAGGATCAAATGCGCAGGAGCGCGCGCCTGCTTGCAGAGGCGGCGCCCAATTCCTCGATGGCCCATGCGCTCCTCGCGCTTGCGATCGCAGAAACGATCAACCCCAACACCAGCGGTCGTAGCCTATCGAGTGATCATATTGCGCAGCAGCGTTTATTGGTTAGAGCGTCCGCCGATCAGGCATTTGCATTAGATCCAAACAATAGCGAAGCCAATCTTGCGATCGCACTTTCATATATGCCTGGTGGACACTGGGCGACACGCGCGCGCTATTTTCAGGCAGCTATCGAAAGTGACCCCGACAATGCGTTGGCGCTCGCTCTTTACGCTCATTTCCTGCGAGAAATTGGCCGCCTGGAAGAAGCGGCGAACGTATATCGATCAGCCGCTGCCGCCAATTCAGGACTGCATTTTGTGCAAAAAAATTTGGCGTTGCTGACCGCGACTGATGGTCGGCCCCGCGAAGCCGGCGTAATTCTGGACAGGCTTGAGAAATTCGCGCCGGATACAGCAAAATTTGGACGCTTTTATATTGCGCATTGGTATGGCGATCCCGATACGGCGTTGACCTTCATTGATAGGATTACTGGCGGGTACGGACTTCCATTTGAAGATGGTCAGATCGACTGCACCAGAAAATTTCTGGCCGCTAGAAAGGCCAAGTCGGCAGCGTCAATTGATCTGGCGACACAAGCCTGCCGAGAAGACAATAAAATATTTGTTGAGGCACGGTACGCGGCTGCGCTGGGGCGAACAGATCAAGCCTTTGCGGGAATCGAGGCGGAATTGCGCGGTGCAGAATCAATTGATGGGTATCGGGACACCATTCTTCTTTTCTACCCTGAGATGCGATCCGTGCGCGACGATCAACGCTTTATGCCGTTGGTCGCCAAACTCGGCCTCGTTGAATATTGGATTGAGTCCGGCAAGCTGCCGGATTTCTGCAATGACGTCGATCTCGCATATGATTGCCGCCGAGAATTTCCGATGGAATCCGATCACCAGCAGTTGTGATTATGCACCCTGGTTTTTGCGCATTACCCAGAGACTTGTTTGCTTGCACGAACCGCCGCTGACTCGTTTCCATCCTTCGAGGCTCGCGATGCTCGCACCTCAGGATGAGGGCCTCGCGAAAAGAAGATAAACCTTCATCCTGAGGCGCTTTCACAAAGTGAAAGCCTCGAAGGATAGCGACGAGTACATGCCCAACTATTCCCCCGCATCCTTGTGGTCTTCCATTTCCGGCTCGAAACCAAGCGCCCGCATGGCGGCGGCGACGGCGGTGATCGCCGCATCGGCGGTTGCGGGGTTTTCGGAGCGCGCAACAATCGTCACGCCTTTGACATCGCCGTCAATGGGATAGCTCCCGAGGCTGACGCCTTTCAGCGCCGCCTGGATATCGCGCAGCTGGTCGGCGAGTTTTGATTCCGGCAGATTGCGCGCCATGGCCGCGCGCGAATGAATAACCGCGCCTCGCTCAATGGCGCCTTCAACAGCGTGGAGCATCGCCTGGAAAATGCGCGGCACGCCCGCCATGACAAAAACATTATCGACTTTAACGCCCGGCGCGCCGGACACCGGATTATCGATCAGCTCGGCGCCTTCGGGTGTCCGCGCCATACGCGCCCGCGCCGGCGTCATCTCCACGTCGCGCGCAGCATAATACTCGCGGATCATCGCAATCGCTTTGGGATGTTCGATCACCGGTACACCGAACGCCGCCGCAATGGCGTCAACGGTAATGTCGTCATGGGTCGGGCCGATGCCGCCAGAGGTAAAGACATAATCATATTTGCCGCGCAGCGCATTGAGCGCGGCAGCAATGCCATCCGTCTCATCGCCGACAAAACGCGCTTCCTTCAGCGTCACACCGCGTTCGGTCAGCCAGCCCGCAAGATAATGCATGTTCGCGTCGCGGGTGCGCCCGGACAAAAGCTCGTCGCCAATGGCGAGGATCGCCGCTGTTTTTTGATTACTCATGACTGTTACTTGATCGCTTCTGTTTCAGTTTTCAACTTTAATACGTGTCAGGTCCCCGGTGACCGCGCGGGCCTCATCCATGCCGCCGAGCACCCACCAGGCGCCGTCCCATTGCATCAGCCCGCGATGATCCATTGTGCCGCGCCCGGTGCGGCCGATCTCCACCCATGCGCCGCTTTCAAGATCAAAGGCAAACAATAGATCAGACGCCTCAGAAGGTGTTCCGTCATAACCGATGCCGTCATAATTATAAGGATTGTCGCCGCCGCCATAAAAGACGACGCGGTTGCCCGCCGCGTCACCTGTCGCCGCCATGCGGTAAAGCGGCGCGGCGCCGTGCGGCGGCAGTTTTGTCCATTGAATGACCGCCGGATCGTCGCCGTCAATTTCGCCGAGCCAGGCCTCGTCGACGCCGCCGAATTTGCGCCGCCCGTTTTCATGATGGCCGATCACCGCAACGCCGTCGGCAATAACGAATTTGTTCCCCGCCGCGCCGCCGCTGTGACCGAATACCGGCGCGCCGGGATAATCGGTCGCGCGAAACCATTTATCTTCCCATGTGTCAAAGACCTGGGTGAGAGAGACATTGCCGTCATCATGCCAGCCCGCCACAAGATAGATGTAGCGATTGGCGTAAGAAAACGCGACGGCGTCATCGACCGGCGTCGGCATATCGGCGCGGCGCTGATATTCTTCCGTTGCCGGATTAAAGGCGAACACCTCCGGCGTTGAAACTTCCGCGCCGTCTTCGGCGACGCTGTAGCCGCCAAAGAGAAAAATCCGGTCATAGAGAAAGATTGCTGTGCTGGCGAGGCGGCCTTCGGCGACCGGCGGCCCGGCGATTTCCCGGCATATCGCGCCAGGCATCGTGCAGGCAAAGGCCCGCTTGCTGACATCTTCATGGCTCTTGCCGGGTTCGAGCCCGTTAAAAGAATAAAACACCGCCCCATCTTCCCCGGGCATTACTGCGACCGCGTTATTGGCATGGGGCGTCGGGAGCGTTGCAACGGTTTCCACCGTGATGCGCGGCTGGGGCTCAGCGCAGGCGGCGAGGAAGAGAAGGATGGCGAGAAAGGTGGGTTTGGGGGTGTCAGGAATATTCATGGGGCGCTTTTAGCTGCACCGGGACGTTAGGGGAATGGGGAGTTTCTTAAAAACTCATTCAAGCTTGTCATTTCCTTGTGACTGCAAGGAGACAATTTTTACCCGCAAGACCGACCATTGCCAGCTAAGCCGCCATTTCAATGATGTGCTCTGTGCGCATCCTTTGAGACAAACTGTTTTCTTTCCCAACCGACATTGGCAAATATCGTTTATTGTTTGGAATTTCTCTTATACTCTCGTCTGTAATTTTAAAGCCCACCTTATGGGCTGCAAATTTAAGCACTTCGCTATTTTTTATGTGCTCACCCCGAATCGAAGAATTGCCAATGACATATAACGCCTTCTTGCGGGGCTTAAGAACCCGTTTACTCTCTCCCAATTGAACGCGTAAATCATTGTAATATCTACTTAGCAAAGAACTCGTTCGCGCATTTATGTTTTTGAGTTTTAAAGTGCTCATTAACTCATCAAATTCCCGGCCGTTACCAGAACTAACTGCTGTTTCTGCCCCAATAGCGCTTGAACGGATAGCGCGCAAATAAGACAGGTTGTAACCAAACCAAATGAGAGAGAACTTGTGCCCTCGCATATAGTCAATCGCATTTAAGTACGGCGGTGAGGTTATGATGGCATCAACAGTCGAGTCATTTATCCGAGATAATCGCCTCGCATCCCCCAGATATGCAGTAGAATTAGTTTTTATTTCTTTAGAGTTCAGCGCGCTAAGAACGTGTTTGATGGAATTTTCATAGTGCTCGTGTATATCAAAATCATTAGTCTCTATGGTCTTGTGTGGGCGACTATGCGCTGTGTCCCGCGCCAGCGATGCTTTGGGTTCTTTTGATATGATCAAGCGGCTTAGCGCAACTACAAGAATATTTTTAACGTTGCTTCGAAAATCAGGATTCTCAGCATGCAAGAATTTTGCAATCCGCCGCAGCTGTCTTTCTTGCTCGGGAGCAAACCAATAATCAATGAAATCTAGCGTTTCTTGATCAGAGTCGATCCAATTCAACCGAGCTTGATATTTTTGGTTTTTCAGGCAGTAAGCTTTGAGTTCATCGAAGCATTCCCAAACAGCGGATTCTCGGACTCTTGTAGATCCAACACGCGATATCAACCGTGCTAGCGGATCAAGATCATATCCCATAGATCTTAGTCCCACTCTAGCTGATTGACTCAAAACCATCCCTGACCCGCACATCGGGTCAAGCACGATGGATTTGGGTGGCAACGACTCCAACCTGCTCAATGCAATATCCGGCGCCATGCGCGCTGGAAAAGGATGAATATGCTTCATGTTTTTAGATGACTGCCTACTAGTTGCAAAAATGAATCACGGCTGACTTTCTTATCAAGATCGCCGTCTCTCCCCCGAATAGCGTACATCTGCTTGTGCTTTCTTCGTATAGTAACACTTTCCTGCTCTTCAAACACTTCATCAAGAATCTGCCTTAACTGATTGTGCTCCACAGCCACAACACCGTCTGAGCCGCAAACAAATGCCGTTACACAATTTCCAAATACACGCACAAGCTCATTGTAAAGTATTTGATGTTCTCGTTGATAATTAAAAGTCCATGGCCCTTTTCGTGACCGGGAAAACTTGATCGCCAAGGGTAATTTTTCATCCAATAAGTAATATCCGTTTCGATCCTCAAACGCCCTTCTGATTGGTAGCGGCCCGTCCCATTGATCGACCAGCGCAACCAGGACAGACCCACAATAACGTTGGTAGTCACGAATCATTTTCGCTTCTGCATAAACCGTATGGCGCCACTGTTCATTTTGTAAAACAAACGCGCTTTACCATACTCATTATAGAAGATTTTGAAGTGATGACGCGCCTCTTTGTTATCCCCACGCTGCGCCTGTCCAAACACACCTTTACTCCTTTGGATTAATCTCTTTTCTTCCTCAGAATAGGTTTTTGATGCTTTACCAAACAGGCTAGGCTTGTTCAGAGAAAGAGCAGCACCGCGTTCATTGACGTCTCTGATTAGATATCGATAGAGATATGCGGGAAACTCCGCTTCAGAAAATATCTCTCTAAAACCATCAATAATTTGGGAATCCGACTTATTACCCCGCTCCGATAGCGCGGCATGCGTATCAGGCTCATAATTAAAAAGCGCAAACGCCATTACGCCCCCTTCAAAATCCACTGATGATTTATCAATTGACGCCGCGCCAGTAGGCGTAGTTTTGTGGTCGGCTAACCAGACAGGCGCACCCGCACCGCTGCGCATGGCCTCCAGAGCCAGCTTATGAAACTCGAAGCACTTACTCCAATTCGCTAATAGATCTTTAGGAATCCACAGTTGAAAGTTTTTCTTGAACGCCTCTCGACTTCCAAACATGCGCGCGCGCTGAATGTATGTATCTTGTGAGAATTTTCCCCTCACTGAACGAGTGAAATACATGGAGAGCAAATTATCAAATGTCACGCCACGCGAAATAATATTCCCTCCTGCACCAAACGAAAACAAGCTAGTTGGCGTTGCGATATCAGAAACACTTCCACTTGTTCCTTTGGAATTGATTTCGACAATGTGGTGTTTTTCAATATTGCTCAACACGAATTTCATGATGCTTTCATAGTCATCAAGCGCATAAGTTTTCGCGATACGCTCCAAACGCCCCACCATTCCCGCAAACCTAGCATGCGTATTGCTGGAAAGAATGCCTATAGTTGACTGGATAGCTTCAATATCCTCAGCATGCTCATCTTTCTTTCCGCTTGTGTGCACAAGCATCGTGAAATTTTCTTCCACACCAGCCTTGTGAAGTTGCGCCACCCCGCACAAAAAATGCATTACAGCGTTTTGTATTTCAGCGCGGTGATCGCCTTCGTCTGGATCGAAAGTGTGTACCTGGTAGTCAACAGCGCCGTCAGAAGGGAAGAAAAACTCTTGGCCAACGTATTTTGGATGTGGTCGAAAATCGACCCATAGCTCGCTGTCATTTTCAAATGTATTATTGAGGTTTAACCTGGCGGGCGTGGCCGTGACACCGATATATTGACCGTCGGTCCCCATTAAATCACATATCAGCTGGTTTATTTTTGTCTTTTCATTTCTATTCACGCGCGCATTTGGCGACGCGTAATCCGCTTCATCATCGATCACCATGATTCGTTTTTGCTGCCTCAAAATCGTAATCAGATCCTCCAGATTGCGCGCGTTCTTTTTACAGAAAATCACCCATTTCTTTCCGTCCAAATCTTTCGGGTTTGTCGGTAATTCACTAAACTGTTTTGGAGAGGGACTAAGGCCTGACTCACGAAACCGTGTGAGGCTTTGACTGAGCAGATCAAGACTGTCGGTCAAAAGATTAATAATTATTTCTGTGCCTTCGTCTAAGAGCCGCGCGTTCAGCGCAATCATCATTTCTGTCTTTCCACTTTGTGGTTCGCCAAAAATAACGAACGAGCGCCCGTCTCCCTTTTTGAGATTCTCGATTGTGCTATTGACAGTGACTTCGATCGGAGTTGTGTCCAAATCTCTACCTTTTAGGGCAGCAATTCTCTTCTCGTATTGGTCGTTGCCGACGTTGCCGACAATAGAACTCCAATCTGTCATTATATTCCTCCGGTTTTGGAATATTCTTCCAATTAAGGAAGGGTTTATGCTTATGATTGATTGTAAACTCTAGTCAAGGTCGCGCGAGCGAATGCACCGATAGGGCAATACTATCGCCGGAAAACCGCGCAAATTCACGAAGCCCCCCCCCTCAAAGCTCGTGGACCGCCTTAACGTCAATTTTGGGCACACCTTACCTATTAGCGCCGTTCAACCGGAGCCGCTCTCCCCCTACTGTAGACAATTCGCCACCGCGCGCCCCTAACGCTCGTGCTCGTTGCGGTGAATCACGTGCGCAAACAGCATTCGATGTCTTCTTTGGCCGGTCTGATGATGGCGTCGGTGGAGATTGTCGAAACGACCTTATCATTTATACCCTGCCTCACCGGATCTTTCCCCCGGCTTCGTCAATCGCCTCCTGAACTATTGCATACAGCCCGTCCATAAAGTCGCGCGCATCTTGGCTCATTGCTGCGCTGATGTCGGGCGCCGCGCTGCGGTGAATTTCATCGATAGCCCTTGCGCGCAGCACTGTCGAACCGGTTCCGCTATAGTCGTAAGCATTTCTCCATTCTGCGGCCATGTCATCATTCAACCGATGCTTGATCAGATCATAAAGGCGGGCAAATACAGCGCGACGAATTTTGTCCAACACTGCATCGCGCTCTTCCTCATCCTTGGGTTGACGGCTCCACACTGCGGGGCGGTCGAGCCATTTCGAAGCCTCCTCCTGAAGCCGGGAAAGCAAGTCCGCAACCGGTGTAAGCGTATCATACTCATCTGCCCACTTATTGGCCAAACGCCTGCTAAGCGCCTTGATCCGTGTCCAATGCTCTTTCGCAATTCCATCGTGATATGTGAGCCCCAGCCGGGCCCGCCAAGGGTGTTGGAATGCATCAATTGCATCATGCATCGCAATTTCAAGACCTTTGAGGTCATATTCAGGGATGCACTCAACCGGTTGATCTGGTTCTGCCGCCCGGCGCATAGCGCTGATTAGATTGGTCAACTCCCGTTGAAAACCAATTGGAAGTTTTGCAGTAGGCCGATTGAGCCCGCCAAGAAAAGCCGATTGCTGCTCAATCTGCCTGTCCAACGCGCCGGCCACCCCAGTACCAACTATATCCCGCAGGCTGGCAATAGCATTCTCCACCGACCCAATAACATGCTGGCGCTTTTGATCAAATGAGCGCAAATTTGCTCCCTTGACTTGGTCGAAATGCGTGAAGGCAATCGCTAACTTGTCAGCAAACCCGGCGCTCCCCACCGCCCGTAGCAGAGCAAGTGGAGCCGCTTGCATCGGCTGTTGTGCATTATCGACCAGCAAGATCATGTCAACCGAATTGAAGCGCTGTGTGATTCTGGTCGATACGGATGATACGGTTGTCGCGGTGTGCCCCAATCCCTGCCCATCAAGCAGCACCAACTTAACTTCATCGTCCAGTTCCAGCTTGGATGGATAAAGCGGCCCCTGCACGCGCAGCCCATCAACTAGAGGCGTGAGCAAGCGGCCAAACTGCCTATGGTGATTGTTTGAAAACCATTGCGTGTGTGAAAGAAACTCACTGCGGTCATCGTTGTCATATGACCAAAGGGCCGGCCACCCACTTGCTCCACGCTCAATTATGCCAGCGTTCACCAAAGAAAACCGTTCCGAAATATCGTCCATAACATCAAGGGCGATATCGGCAAACTCTTTGTGGGCAAAAGCCTCATTGCCGAAAACTTCCAGCCACGCGGCCCTATCGTCGGCGGTCTTCTGATCCTGAAGAGCCCCGCGAATTTCAATTACCTCCCCTTCGACTTCATCCGAAATTTTCTTGATCTTTTGCAGATATTCCGAAAGCAGAGCCTGATGCCGGGATCGTTCCTCAGGCCCTACCGCTTCGCTGTCGCCAATGTCATCTTCAGTTGAATCCTCATCCCCGAAGTCAAACTCGGATTCGTCCACTTCAGGCTCTTGAGTTTCAGATTGTCCCGTCCACGGCCCTATTATGTAGGACAATCGAAAACGCTGCTCACGATGCTGCAGGAAAGCACTCATGATTTTTGCATCTGCCCGACTCTGAACAGCGGCAAGACACGCTGCCTCCAAACACTCGTCAATGTGCGCCCTTACTTCATGTTCCGGCATAAACGTCACTGCCGCCCGAAAGGATCCGGGCGATGTGATGATCTCTATGTCGGCAGTTGTTGTTCTTGCGGTTGATGTGGAGGGGAACCGATCTTTGATAGGATCAGACCCAATCACATGTCGAAGAAGTGTTGTTTTTCCGGCGCCTGTCGTACCGAGCAGGAGTACACGACTGTAACCTTCTTCGTGGCCGGGAAGCGGGATAACTTCATTTCGTCTAACTTGTGAGTCCGTTTCGCTGGCCTCGATCCCATCGAAAAATGCCGAAACGACAACAGGGCTAAACATTCGCTCCGCTTCGCCGCGTCGGTCTCCGTTCCACCAACGCTCATCTTCGAGAAGTGCGTTTAATTGCTCGACAAGACGTTCCGCCTCTGCATCATCGGCGGTTCCTAGGCCGCGCCGCACCTTAAGGCCGCGCCGGCCGCGGCTGTCTGCTCTCACAGGGTGCCGGAAAGTTACACTCCAACCAGGGCGGTTAGAGCGCGTTTTGGATGCTCGCGTGACGTTACTCATATTGTTGTTCTCTGTTGTTCCGTTTTTGGTATTCGCAGATATTTTGCCCTCCGTCAAGGCCTATGCCACAACATGGAACAACGGCACTTTTGTTATATGGCCCTGAACTGACCCAGCATTAGCTTAAATATTTCAATGCCTTGGGTGGCCAACCGCGGCCGGCGGACAAACCGTCAAGCTCAATACGCCCAAATCTTGCCAAGCGTATTCGCTAGAAATACCGGCAGTTCGCCACCAAGCCGTCCTTGCCTGCACCTATATGTGTTGCGAACGTCAATAGTGTTTCCGTTTGGCTTATGCCAACGGGCAGAGAAATTGGGACAATATTGAAACCGCATTGAAAAGGAGGCCGAAAATGGCGGCTATGGTTGGCGACATAAATAAGCACGGCCAAAAGTTGATTAGAAAAACCGAAGAGCGCGGAAATCATCCCTTTGCAAAGCCCTGGATATTGCGGTGCACGCAACCCGAATGCGGGCAAGAGTATGAAGCAAACGGTTGCGATTTTCATGAGCGCCATTGCCCAAAGCACGGCGGGATGCCTCCGTCAGTCGCAAAATGAATAGCTAGCATTCGCCCGCCCTAGGGCAAAGCGGCGCCGATTTGTCAGCAATGAAGGGAGGACCGCAAGGAGGTTTTTTTTATGATTGAACTTAGACCTGCAATTGAAATCGCGTTACCGCTACTGGCTTTTGCTTGCGGTGTGGCCGCCGCCTATTTTTGGCTTACATCCAGTAGAATATCTGTTTCTCCCACTTATGAATCTGTCGGATTGATCGAACCCGCCGACGAAGCACAATGGGTGCAAAACCAATGGATTGCCGGGCTGCTCAAGGCAAACCAGAAAACAGGAAGGCTAAACGGTTATGCGGCACAACTAACGGCCGCATCGGTATTGTTTAGTGCATTGTCAGCGCTGGTGTCCGCATGGCCATTTTAAAAACACCTAACCGTTCTTCTCCTGAAACTTGCCCCGATGAAACTCGATAAAAGTTTTGCTGGGCCAGTCGCGCTCGTCCTTCGGTAGAAATATCCGCTGACCCTCTCCCACGAGAAGATTGCGATATCGTTCGGGGATTCCATCAGAAGAAATTATCAGCCGGTAATCGTCCGTTAGGCTCAAAAGATAGCGATCGAACATCCAATGAATAGTGTGCGACAGCGCAATGCCGTTTGTTAGAATATCGGGCCCGTCATCGGCCACAGATCTGACATGGGCTGCTTGCACTTCCGAATTTCCTTTTCGGTCACGCATTTCCATGCCGGTAAACGCGCATCTTCCCTCATATGCTGGGACAACCTTTCCTCGGAAGCGTGCATCTCGAATTGTGCGGTTGGTCAGCGCTTGAACGGTGCGGCGTTTCCTTGTCGCGTCCGTTTCGTCGGATTGAGTGCTTGCAAAATCCGGGATTTCTTTTTTTACCGTAAAACCGTTACCGGCGAGCATGATGTCATCGAAATCTTTGTCGGTGAGCGCGCGAACCGACCTTCCGCGCATGAAGACGCCGACTTGGGAAGTTTCCAAGTTGCGTAGCTCTTCTTCCCAATAGCGCTTGTTTACGGTCCAAGGGACCGGCTCGTCGAACTCAAAATAATCCGATAGCCATGCATAAAAGTGCTTGTCTTTGTTTGGATCGGGCTCCACGGCTTTGACTTTCGCCGCGGCGAAATAAGCTTTGCTGCCCCCATCCGCTCGCGGCTCGCGATAGACGATCCAATCGCCGACACATTGTTCTGCAACGCTCAAATATCTCGATGGGAAGTGATAACGCCAGGTTATGTCGTCGTCATAAGCGGATTTATCTTTTGTATCAAATACGGCTTTCATGCGTTGACCGCCCCGCCCTACCGGCTGCGCTTGTTGAGATGCGTCGCGAGCGCAAGCACGGTTTCCGCATCTTCTTTTGTCAGCCTTATGGTGTTGGCCATGACGGCGGAGACGGATTTGTCTTTCGCAGACGGTCCTTTCGCGGAGATCGTTGCTGGAAACATCAGCGCCGGCGGCGCTTTCAGCGCCTTGGCTATCGCCTCTATTGTATCGAGGCTTGGCGCCGTTGCGCCCCGTTCAACTTGCTGGATCATTTGAACAGACATCTCGATCCGCCCTGCCAGTTCATCTTGCGTCAGGCCCGCCGCTTTTCGAAGGTCGCGAAGGCGCAGCCCGGCCTGTTGCTTGAGCGTCATCCCATCAGTTTCGGATGAAGCGACGCTTTTTAGAAGAAACCCACAATAACCATTCAAACAAAAAAAAGATAGCTATTGCTATACTTTCGCCTTGCTCCGCCTGACTACACCGCGCCCTCGCCGGAACGGTTATTTTCAAAAAGTACAGTAGCGCTATCAGTATCGGGTCAAAACTGACAGTGTCCCTCGCTTCTTTTCACCGCCGTATTAAGTCACGCTTATGTAATGGCGATCAGGCACCAAGTTGGACTTAAGATTCGCGATTTTCGAAAAGCGGCGGGCCTAACCCAAGACCAGTTGGCGGAGCGCATCGAGAAATCAGTCCAGACGGTCAGCCAGATCGAGCGCGGCGCCTTCGCGCCCAGCCTCGACACTATCGAATTGATCGCCAGGGCGCTGAAAGCGCCTCCGGCGCTCTTGTTTCCGGCCACTCTGTCAGCGCGCAAGGCGACAGCCAAAGACAGAATTGTTTCCACCATCATGGCGGGCGCCATCAAACTCAGCACGGATGACGTGGAGACGGACTAAATCAAACCCGCCGCGACATGCCGGTACGAAAACTGCGCGCAAATGGATTGTGTGCAAAGAGGATCAAGCACAAAACAATATGGCGACCGCAATAAACACATACCGGCCCGCTGCGGCCAAACATGCGGAAGCAGAACCGGATGCAGCATCGGGCGCCACAGGACCCGCCTCTTCTCTCGAAATTGCCGAACAGAACCAGCTTTCCGGCGCAGCCCCTGAAACGCCCCCCAGCCACATCCCCCGCACGGGTCTGGTGCGCCGCCTCGAAGCGGCGCTGACGAAGAAACTCGTGCTTGTCACCGCCCCTGCCGGTTACGGCAAAACCACATTGCTGCGCGCCTTATGGGCGCGGCTGAAAGAGCGGGGCTATGACTGCGTCTGGCTGGCGGCGGGCGGTGTTGAGGGCGGCGGCGGTTTGGCGGCGGCGCTGGTTGACGCCTGTGTCGGCGCCGGGCTTTGCGGCGACACAGATTTGCCACGCGGCGGCGAAGCGGCCCTCAACGCCGCGCTGTCGCGGCGCCTCGCGGCCCATCCCGGGCCCGTCATTATCTTCATCGACGAATATCAGGCAGCGCAAAGCGACGCGGCCGACCGCCAGTTGAAACTGTTCCTGCAAACGGCGCCGCGGGATTGCCGCGTCGTCCTGGCGGCGCGCACCGAACCCGCCTGCGGCGGCGCCAAGCTGCGCCTTGACGGGGCGCTTGGCGAATTCAAGGGGGCCGATCTCGCCTTCACGCACAGCGAGGCCCGCGAGATTTTTTTAAACGAGGGGCTGGCGCCCGCCGCCGCCGACCGCCTCGCGGCGACCATCATGGGCTGGCCCGCCGGTCTGGGGCTCGCGCTTTTATGGCTGCGGGCAGATCGCGTCAGGCAAGACGGCGTCAACGAGGCCAACATAAACGAAAGAGCGGCGCGGTTTTCCGGCGGGCTTTCCGTTGTCGCCAATTATATCGCCCAGGAAATTGCCGGCGATCTCGACGATGAGGCGCGGGATTTTTTGATGCAGACAGCGCTGTTTTCGTCATGCGACGAAGGGCTTGCGGATGCGGCGCTCTCGCGCCGGGACAGCGGCGCCATGCTGCGCCGGCTTGATCGGCGCGGCGGTCTTGTCTTTGCGGGCGATGACGGGCGATACCGCCAGCATCCCCTGCTGGCGGTATATTTTCGTGACCGGCTGTTTGAAACGCGCGGCGCCGACGCCGTCAAAAATTTGCGCAAACGCAGCGCCGCATGGCTGGTAAAGGCGGGCGACTTGCTGCCGGCGCTGGAGCACGCCGCCGAGGCCGGCGACGGCGCGCTGATCAAAAAGATCCTGCAAGACCCGTCATTCGGTTTTATCGCGATCACCGGCGACCGGCGCCGGTTCCGGCGCCTGATGGCGCGGCTTGACGACGCCGCACCGCGCGACGCCCGGCTTAATCCCGGCCGGGCGCTCGCGGCGATCATGGCGGGCCGGTTAAAGGATGCAAAAGATCTTCTCGATGCGTCACGCAAGCATCCGGCGACGGGCAGGTCCGCGACGGCGCCAACCGCCGCAGCCGATGCGCAGCTGACAACCGCGCTTTATCATCTCCACGCCGATACGCCCGACGCCGAAGCGGCGGTGGCGGGGCTGGAAAAACCACGCGGCGGCGGCGCGATGGAACACGCCTTATATGGCGGCATGCTGCATGAAACGCTGGGCGGTTTTTATTTGCGCGCCGGGCAAGTGGATGCGGCGGATGATGCGTTTCAAATCGCCGCCGACCATTTCGCGCGGGGGCATGCGCCGGGCAATCTCGTGCGGCTCAACAGTCACCGCGCCATGATCGCGATGATGAAGGCCGATATCGCCGGCGCGCAACAATTTCTCGGGGCCGCGCGCCGGCTTTACGAACAATACGCGGCCGATGACGCCGCCCTTTCAGCAAGCGTCACTATGGGCGCGGCGGCGGCGGCCTATGAACAGGGCAACCTCACGGGCGATATTGAAAAGCTTTACCGCAATATTGCCGAAGCGCGGCGCGCGCTCATTGCCGACGGCGACATTCGGGTGGAACCGCTCATTGACGCTTTCCGGCTGGAGGCAAATCTCGCCCTTCACCGCCGGGGGCTGAACGACGCCCTCGCCATTCTCGATCAGGGTACGGAATGGGCGCGGACGCGCGGCTTGCCGCGCCTGCAACAGGCGCTGATGACGCAAAAACTTCATCTTGCCGCCGCCGGCAAGTTAAAGGCGGCGCAGCGTTTCAAGGCCGACCTTGATCGCGGCTTCGGCCCGGTCAATCGCAAGGGCCGGCCCGGTTTCGGCTGGCGCGAGGACGCCTCGCGCATCCTTGCCGAAGCAAGGTTTGAAATTGCATTGGGTCACGGCGATCGCGCGCTGATCATGCTCGACGCTTTCGACAGGGGATTTGCGGCGACCGACCTGCAATGGTTCGCGCTTAAATCGGGCGCCTTGCGCGCCCTCGCCCTCGCGGACCGGCGCGAGCCCGCCGCCGCCGCAAGCCTCACCCGCGCGCTGATTGAAAAA
This sequence comes from Hyphococcus sp., assembly GCA_021776335.1. GTDB lineage: Bacteria > Pseudomonadota > Alphaproteobacteria > Caulobacterales > Parvularculaceae > Hyphococcus. The sequence continues at coordinate 747,840 of JAJFGB010000007.1, read as the reverse complement.
GGCGAAGCGGCGGGCATGCGCGCCTTCTTCCTGGAGGAAGGACCATCCGCGCGCGCGCTCCTCGACGCAACGGCGGCGCGGTTCGCCAAAACCAAACGGGCCGGGGCGTTCAACGCCGCGCTGATGCAATGGCTGATCGCGGCGCCCGCTTTCCTGCCGCCGGAGAACCGCCGCGCGGCGCCGGTTCTGTCGGCGCAGCAGCAACGCATCCTCGGCTTGCTCGCCCGGGGTCATGACCGCATCGCCATGGCGACAAAAGCGCAGACCACGACGCACAACATTCAATATCATTTAAAGCAGATGTTCGGCGCCTTCGGCGTTTCCAGCAGTCTGGGCCTTGTGGCCGAAGCGACAAGGCTGGGGCTGGTGGAGGAGTGTGGAAACGGGGGGTGAGTGCTTCCATCCTTCGAGGCCGGACAAAGTCCGGCGCCTCGGGATGAGGATTGCGTATTGTAAAGTGCGCCCTTCATCCTGAAGCGCAACCGGCTTATGCTGGTTGATCGGTCCCCCAGCCCGATCAACCCATCGAAGGATGGTCGCAAGCGCACCCTTCAAACCATGTACCCGCTCGTCTGGCTTTCTTTCACGGGCCCGATACCATGTCGGTAAAGGATCATTTTGCATACCGCGTCAGAATTTCTCGCGCGATATCGATTGCTTGATCTGTCGGCGCTTTCTGTCTCACAAAGTCGAGCTTTTCCGGCGCTGTTAAATCCACAATGTCAGAGAACTTCATTTTCTTTACGTCTTTTGCAACGGCCAGCGCATCAGCGCGCGCGTCATAGAATGCAGACAAGCGAATATTATATCGATAAAGAGATACAAGTATCTGTACCAAGAACAAGAGGAGAAAAGTTATTCCAATTCTCGTGCTCAAAGCAGACACCAAAAGCGATTGCGTTTGAGCTTCTGTTTGCTCAGCCAATGCTCTTTGCTTTTCAAGTTCAGTCGCCGCATTCTGAATATTTTTTATAATATTTTCCTTGACGCTATTTTCAATCTGCTTGTTAACCGCAGCGGAAATGTCCTCAACTGATTTTGTAAACTCTTGATCACTCATCTCTCCGCGAACGATAACTCCATCGGCCTTTAACGATTCGACAACCACTTTTGACATATCGCGAGTTAGGTTGTTTGTGATTTGTTCGGACAACAATCTGGCGCTTCTCTGTATCGACAAATAACTCTGACTCCGGGCGGCTGATATATCTGCAAATGAAAAAATCTGTATACCGAGCGCCAAGGTAGCCACTATCAGCAGTAAAACCACCCTCGCCGCAATTCGCAGAGATTTTGACCGTGATCGCAACCTTAGAATGATCTGCTTTATATCTTCGTTTTCGTGATCGTCTCGAAAGGACTTTCCTTCGTCCGTACCAAATACAATCGTAAACACAATGGCTTTAAAGGAGATAAAAAATAAAGCTGCGGAAACGAGCCCCGATATAACGACACCCAAATCCCAACCAAAATTGGAGTTATAAGAGATAGTCAACCCGGTTATAATTGACGCTACTAGCAAGGCGCCGTTCCAACTACGCAATATAGAATAGATTAATTGAGCGTTCTTAGTTCCCCACATCAACACCCCTCCTTTAAAAACGCATTATAGCAGATGATGAGATAATGAACTTTCTTTATCTTACCAACAAGAGATGATTGTTGATGCGATTGCATCCGACGAACTGTGTCGAGAGATATTCGTGCCTTGATAGACGCACGTTCAATGCCGCTATTTCCCTGCTGCGGCGCCGAATGACGCCTTTACGGCGACTATCGGACATCGAAGGCGGCTTATTTGCGCCGCAGCAATTGCGCATCCTCACGCTGCTCGCCCGCGGGCTCGACCGCAACGCGATGGCCGATGCGGCGCAAACCACCACTCATAATGTCCAGTATCACTTGAAGATCATGTTCACGGCGTTCGGCGTTTCCAGCAGCACAGGCCTTGTCGCCGAGGCGAAAAGACTGGGGGTTGTGGATGGGGAGTGATGAGTGACGCCCTGACCCGTTTCCATCCTTCGAGGCCGGGCTTTGCCCGGCGCCTCAGGATGAGGGGCGGATTTTACACTAAACAACCCTCATCCTGAGGTGTGAGCGGCGAAGCCGCGAACCTCGAAGGATGGTTGCAAGCGATGTTTTTTATGAATCCGCGCGCCCTCAATCAAACTTGTCGATCATCAGCACGAGCGCGAACAGCATCGGGATAACGCCGATGACAAACCAGACAAGCGCAAAGCCGCCGCCGCCCAGCACCAGCGGCGTAAGAGATGTCTCGCCCTGTTCTTTCAGATACGCCCAAAGGCACAGGAAAATATGGCGCAGGGCAAGCGCCGCACCGGCGATGAAAAAAATCAACATGAGGAGCTCAACGACATTCAGGGGAACGCCCATGCGATGAACAAGCTCTAACAGCGACGGCGCAAAACCCAGCACCCAGATCGGCATGACAAATGCGCCCGCCGACATCGCCCAGCCAATGTCGTTTAATGCTGAAGTATCGCCCTTTGTTGCTGCGCCGCCATGACGCAAACCGCCGCGCAACACATGACCGCCAAGCCATCCCGCAATCAGTGCAAAGCCAAGCCACATGGGCGTCGCGGCCAGAATGGCCATGGGTTGCTCGTCGCTAAAACGCACAAAAGAAAACATCACGGACATCATGGCGAGCACCGCATTGACCGCCAGAACAGGGACGACGGCGCACCAGACCAGTGTATTCCACATTCGCTCTATGCCGATATCGCCGCTGCCCGGCGCTGCTTCTTCACTGGTTTCAGGCGTGGCGATAAAAGAGGCCGGCGATTTTAGCCCGGCTTTCAGCGCGCGCCATGCGGCGGCGCCGCGCGCAAGATCCGCCGGCTCATAAATCGGCGGATGCGTTTTTTCGTTTAAACCATCTGTCATCACAGAACTTTCATGGCCACAAATGCGAGAAACCCCAACGCAAAACCGTTGATGATGTTCCATCCAACGAAAAACAGCGTCGCCCCCGCAACGCCGCCGCTAAGGATATGGGTGCGCGCACCGGCAACCGTCGCCAGAAGGCCGCCAAGAACGACGCGCACGCTCAAAATAAAAATCACCGGAAAGGCGAGCGTCAGCAAATTCTGACCAAACCACCGGGGCAAATCCACAGTGCTGCCGATTGTGTAAAATGGAACGCCGAAGCCATACCACCAAAGGCTCAGGGTCAGGACGACCGCGCCGGCAACCCATCCAAAAAGCCGTATGCGTTCGATATCTTCGCGCCCGGCAACATTGAACATGCGCAAGCCGGCATAAAGGCACCAACCGAGAAGCCAGGCCTGCGCCAGCCCAATGAGCAACCATACCGGCGCAATAACAAAAATTGTCGTCGGGTTGATATCGCTGAAGTCCCAAAAACGCGGGCTGATCCAGTTCAGCACGGTCAAGAGCCCATTGATCGCCATGGCCGGCGCGACGCCGCAATAAAACATCAGTGAGAGGAAAAACCGGTGACCGCTCTGACCCGCCAGCGGCTGGGCCGCCGCACTGGCCGGTGTCCGTACGATATCCAGAAATATGCGCCAGGCCGCCCGGCCCTGCTCGATCAGTTTGCTCGCGAACTGGTTCGCCGTGTCGTTACCGGGATTCATTGAACCGTCCTCTGCCCGTAGTGCATATGTAAAGCCCCTCCCCCGGCGCTCCGCAACATGCCGTGATGGCGGCGCCCACAATACAATAATATGTTTGATTCGCCTCATCATATGACGCTGACGTCATTTTCACGCACGGCACGCGCCGCCTTGGTCCGCAAAAAAGATGCGCGGCTCCCGCATCAGTGCTATGATAAAGGCTCGAACGACAGGAGGCGTTGCGATGGGAGACAGAACAGGCAGCGGCGCGCCATGGCATCTCTGGGTCATCGGCGTCATCGGGTTTTTGTGGAGCGGAATGGGCGCTTTCGACTATTTCATGACACAGACAAACAACGAAATATATTTGGCACAGTTCACACCCGCACAGCTGGAATTTTTTACGGGGTTTCCGCTCTGGCTCAACGCCCTTTGGGCGATTGCCGTATGGGGCGGCGTCATTGGCGCGGTGCTTTTACTGTTGCGCAACCGCTTAGCGGCGCCGGTCTTTCTGCTGTCGTTTCTGTCTATGGCCATTACGGCAATCCATAATTTTGGCTTCGCCAATGGTTACGAAATTATGGGATCGGTGGGCGCAGGGTTTACGGGGCTTATCTTTTTGGTGGCGCTGTTTCTGGTTTTATATTCACGCGCCATGGCGCGTAGCGGCGTTCTGAATTAGCGCCGACGCCGCTTACGCCGCCAGCACCCGCGCTAGTTTTTTATAGAGATCATTTGCCTCAACGGGCTTTGCCATAACAGCCGTTGCGCCGGCAGCGCGACAGGCCTGGCGTTCCTGTGACTGCGACACTGCTGAGACAACAATAATTGGAATATCGCTAAAGCTTTCTTTGCTGCTGCGAATTTTGCGCATCGCCGTGACGCCATCCATCACCGGCATCTGAATATCCATCAATATAAGATCACATGAATGCGCCTCTACAAAACCAAGCGCCTCCTGGCCGTCTCGCGCGACAAGCACATTGCCGGCGCCAGCATGGGTAAGATAAGTGCTTAGCACCTGAACATACAGCTCATCATCATCGACGATCATGATCGTTTTTTCCCGAATGGCTGCGCGCGCCTGTTCGACCGCCGGCAATGGCGCAGCCTCACCTGCCTCACCGGGCGGCATTTCAAACTTCGCTGGAATTTTCAGCATGAATGAAACACCGCGTCCGGGCGCACTCTTCACGGTCAAATCGCCGCCCATCTTTCTCGCCAATGCGCGCGACAGCATCAAAGACAGCCTTTTCCCTTCGGGAATCATCACCTTATTATCAAGCGTGCGCTTTGTTGGTTTGAAATATCTGTCGGCGACCGCCTGTTCCATACCCGGGCCGCCATCATGCACCAAAATTTTTATGATCTTGTGCCCGAATTTCCGGCTCGAGAATTTCGTGCTGATGTTGACCGAGACCGTTCCACTCTCCGCCTGCTCAATACACTGCCGGACGATGGCCTCTGTGCATTGCCGGAAACGAACCTCGTCATAATTGAGCCAGACCTTTGCCGTTCTGTCTACGGACAGATCAAATGCAAGGCCTTTTTTCTCCGCGCGAGGGGCGAATATACGATTGATAGTTTCAACACTCTCCAAAAGCGCGTGAATGTCGGGCTCAAGAATCAACTGACCCGATTCAAGCTCCATGATGTCGAGAATATCAATCAGCGCGGATTTCAGATTGCCGCCGGATCCGATAATGCTGTCGACCGTTTCCCCGATCTTATCGGGCAGTTCGCCAACATGAAGTTCAAGTGTCTGGGCCATGCCCAATATCTGATCGAGCGGCGTGCGTAGCTGGTGACCGGCCGTTGTGATCAGCGCAGTTTGCGACCGCAGCCTGCGCCGGATTCTGCCGCTCAACAAATGATAGGTAAAAAAACCCGCAGCGAGCCCGCCGACAAGAAAGCCAATGACGCCAACCAGTAAAACCATAGGATTTCCGCCGCGATTGCAGCCCCATACAAGGCGGAAAGATTAAAAGTCGGGGGTTAATAAAATGCACCTAAAGTTGTAATTACGACCCCATACGCGCATAGATTATGTGCCATTTCAGCATTCAATATCAGCACTTTACGCCATTGCCGTTATCGCCAAGCCGTCCCAAACTGGGCCGTTATCGTGGCGCAACAAAGAGAAATTCCAGACATGCCCATCTTCAATTTTGACGCCGCCATTTTACGCAAGCCCGGCAAATCGGTCAGCGGTGGCTTGCGCGCTGGCGCGGGCGACAATCCAGGTTTTGACGGCGTTGCAGCCGAACATGATGCTTACGCTGCAGCGCTCAAATCCGCCGGGGTTGAATTGATTATGCTGCCGGCGCTGGAAGCGTTTCCGGATTCGATCTTTGTCGAGGACCCGGCGCTGGTTTTTGAAAAGCATGCAATTTTGTTACGGCCCGGCGCCGAAAGCCGGCGCGGCGAAGCAGGCGAAATAGCGGCGGCGCTGCACGATCATTTTCAAAATATACTGGAGCTGCCCGTCCCCGGTTTCGTCGAGGGCGGCGATATTTTGCAAACACCCGGCAAAGTCATGATCGGCCTTTCCGCACGCACCGATGAGGCTGGCGCACGCGGTCTTCAACGTCTTCTTGCAGAGATCGGCCGGAAAGGCGAAATCGTCAACACGCCTGAGGGCGTTCTTCATTTCAAATCTGATTGCGCGCTTCTTGATGAGGAAACCATTCTCTCAACAAAGCGTCTTGCCGCCAGCGGCGTATTCGATGGTTTTGACATTATAGAAACGCCCGCCGGCGAAGAAGCAGCGGCAAACGCCTTGCGTATCAATGATATCGTGATGCTCGGCGACGGGTTTCCGCGTACAGCGGAATTACTCGACAAGCGCGGTTACAAAATTGTGCTTCTTCAAACATCGCAGATCGGCAAGATCGACGCCGGGTTGTCCTGCATGTCCCTGCGCCGGCAGGGTGCTAAGATATGATCCGCAATCGTCAGCTCTGATACAGGCTGTAAGAAAGCCCCAATATGATGATCAGCATAAGGGCGATGACATAAATGCTGGTCGACACAAACCATTTGGCCCACACGGAAAACCAGTTTGAACCATAGGCTTGCCGAAAGACGATCAAGGGCTGGAACCCACCCCAAACAATCGGCACAGCCGCAAGTAGGCCGCCCATAACGGGGACGCGGCTTAGGAGCAGCGCCGCCATCAAATAGGCATAAAGCGCCGCATGCATATAAAGACTGACAATGAAATGGTCATAAATGAAAAACTTGCGCCGATAGAAATAAAGCAGCGTCAATATCAAACCGTAGATCAACGGCGCCAGTAACAAAAAGCGCGGCACATTTGCGCGCAACTCTGAAACGAACAGACGGGGATCACTGACGACCCGTTGGCTCGCCTCATAAAAGCGCCTGACATGAGGCTCAAGCGACGCAGGCCCACTATAGTTGTACGTGCCGTCTCCCCATTCGCTCTCGACAAAGGAGCGTTTGACTTCTGCGGCATCGCGCTCACCGGATAATTCTTCGGCGTCGGTTGCCCCCGAATCTGCATCTGCGTCATCGTTTAAGGTCTCTGCCGGCTCTTCAGCGGTTTCGCGGATCTCATCAGGCGCTGCCTCGCCCAAAGCCGTCGCAACTTCCCTTTGCGCCTCTTCGATTGCCGCTTGCGCTTCCGCGATCTCCGCTGGATCGGCATTTACAGCATTGTCAAAGGAAAAACTGTTCGGCAGATCAATCATCCAGAATGCCGTTAGAAAGAAAAAGACGCTGGCAAAGAGATAAAGTCTGAATGGCGGCGAATAGCGCACACGCTTGCCGTCAAGAAAGCGCCTGGCGAGAACGCCTGGCCGCCACAGGAGAAGTCCGATGGAGCGCGCCAGTTTCCCATCGATGGCGAGTGTTTCAACGAACACATCCTGGACGAGGCCGATGACCAACCGGCGCGGCTCTCTCGCCGCCTGCCCGCATTGATGGCAAAAATCGCCCTGCAGCACCGCCCCGCAATTTTGACATTCCGTATTATCCGGGACTTTCCGGGAACGCTTCTTTTTCTTGGCGTTGCTTTTTATTGTTGCTTTTGAGCCGCCGCGCTTACCGGATTTTGGCGTTCCAGTATCATCCGCCGCGATTGTACTGCCGTTTTCCTCGGCAGGTTGAGGATTGTTTTGATCTGTAGGCGGTTTGTCTTTTACACCACCTTTTGAAACCTCGGGTTTATCTTGCCCCAACGCCTCTTTCTTAGGCCCTTCATTTTTCTCAACCATTCTCGCGCCGCCCCTCGCATCCGAAAACCCCAACGAGTATAGTCCGGGTGGGCGCATACGCAATCGACAATGTCGGCTTCACGACCACCTTCGCACGTCGCACAATTGTTCTTGCATAGGCGGCCAACGCCCGCGAAGGTCACTGAATGGATCAGTCAACTGAACACTCCGACAACGACGGCGCCGTGCGTAGCATTGGTTTCTGGAAATGCTGGTCGATCAGTGTCGGCGTCATGATTGGCTCAGGGATCTTTCTCTTGCCGGCGGTGCTGGCGCCCTACGGATCGATCAGCTTTCTCGGCTGGCTCTTTACCAGCCTCGGCGCCATCTTCATTGCCCTGGTGCTGGGGCGGCTCGCCGGGCGGACTGACAAGAGCGGCGGATTTTATATCTATGCGCGCGAAGCGTTCGGCCCGCTGCCCGGCTTTCTCATGGCGTGGAGCTATTGGCTCAGCATTATCTTTGCAATCGCTGCAATCAGCGTCGCCTTTGCCGGTTATGCGGGCGTGCTTATCCCCGCTATTGACGGCAACATATTGGCGCAGGCCTCAATTGCTGTCGCGGTCATCTGGATATTAACCGGCGTCAATCTCAAAGGCATCGCCGAAGCCGCCTCACTCCAGCTTATGATGACGCTTGCCAAAATTGTTCCGCTGCTCGTGATCATCGCGCTCGCTGTGTTCGCCGGCGACATCAACAATATTCCGCCCTTCAATCCAAAAGAATTGCCGATGACACAGGCGCTGGCAACCACGGCGCTTTTGACTATGTGGGCGTTTATCGGCATTGAGGCTGGCGTCGTGCCGGCGGGCGACGTGATCGACGCCAAGCGCACCGTGCCCCGCGCGGTCATTACCGCAACGATCATGGTCGCCGCGCTTTATATTGCATCAACAACAGCCGTGATGATGCTGGTTCCCGTGGAAACCCTCACAACTTCGCAATCGCCCTTTGCCGATGCCGCCGCAAAGCTCGGCCCCCTTGGCGGACCCATGATCGCGGTCGGCGCGCTGATTTCAACAGCGGGATCACTCAACGGAAACATTTTACTGGGCGGGCAAATGCCCGCAGCAACAGCGCGCGACGGCGTCATGCCAGCTTTTCTCGCGCGGACTAATCGCGGTCATGCGCCGACAGTCGCGCTTATCGTCTCTTCTGTTCTCGCAACCTTGTTGTTATTTTTTAATTACCACAATGGCCTGGTTGCGGCCTTCACCTTTTTGATTTCCATGTCGACGCTGGCGACCTTGACGCCTTACGCTGTCTCAGCGCTCGCAGAAATCCGCCACGCTCTCAACAATGCACGCGCCTGGGCGCTGATCGCTGTCATCGCCCTTGCCTATTCCATTATCGCCATGGCCGGCGCCGGCATTAAAACCCTTTTATGGGGAACAATCTTGATCGCCGCCGGCATTCCGGTGTTTTATGGCGCGCGAGAAATGCAGCGAAGAAAAAACTGAGCAAACCGTGCAACGCGAACAGACAGAAACCGGCCTGCCGCCATGGGTCTATGTGGATGATGATTTCCTGGCGCTGGAACGTGAAAAACTGTTTCGGCCAAGCTGGCAGATTATCTGTCACGAAAGCGACATCGCCGACACAGGCGCTTATGCAACGTTGAATTTTTGCGGCGTGCTGGTTCTCGTTGTGCGTGGCGACGACGGCAAGGCGCGGGCTTTTAAAAATATCTGCCGCCATCGCGCCGCGCGACTTCTTGACGGTTCCTTTGGTCAGTGCAAATCACGCATCACCTGCCCCTATCACGCCTGGACCTATGATTTAAAAGGCGCCCTGGTGGGCGTTCCGCAACGCGACGGCTATGACGCGTTTGATAATCAGGATTACGGGCTGATACCGCTGGAATTACGCAGCTGTGGCGGATTTTTATTCGCAGCCCTCAACGATAATGCGCCGTCCTTTGACGATTTCATTGCACCCATGAAACCCGTCTTTGAAACCTATCAGACATCAAAGATGCAGGCGCTTGGCCGCATCAGCCTGCGGACCCGCGCCGTCAACTGGAAGATCGCCGTTGAAAATTACGTCGACGCCATGCATTTGCCAATCGCCCATAAGGGGCTCGACGATCTTGTAGGCGACAGCTACACGCTGGAAAACGACAATGGCGCCTATCACATCAGCGCTGAACTTCGCGACGCGCCCAATCAGTCCTTGTCGGCGCAAGCCTATCGACATTTTCTTCCTGATGTCCCGCATCTGCCGGAGAAACGTCAACGCAGTTGGTCCTATAAAATGCTATGGCCGAATCTCGCCTTTGATATTTATCCTGACCAGATTGATTTCATGCAATTCATTCCACTCGCGCCTGACTGCACATTACTGCGGGAAATTTCCTACGCCCTCCCCGATGAAAGACGCGAAATGCGCGCAGCGCGCTATTTAAACTGGCGCGTTAATCGGGTCATTAATGTCGAAGACAAAGACGTCATCGAACGCGTGCAGGCGGGGTTACAATCCGGCGATTATCAACCGGGACCAATCTCGCAGTCAGAAATCTGCCTGCGTGACTTCACAAGACGTATGCGTGAGGCTCTGCCAATCTGCAGTGAGCGGGTGCGGCCGAGTTCAGAAACGTTGCGCAAACAGGCTGATTAATCCTTCATCCCGCCTCACCCTCGACGCATCTCCCGGTCCAACCCCAGCCAGATATACAGTAACAAGTCGATCCCGACCCACCATGGCGTGAGCCTTGCGACAAAGCCATGCGCGGTCTCAAGGTTTTCATGTAACACAGCCTGTGCGCCAATCGGGTTTGCGATCACAAACCAATCGAACACTTTCAGCGGTGATCCATGGGTCCAGACAACCAGCGGCCCGGTCACAATCAAAAAAGTGACGCCAACGACAAGCGCAAAAAGCGCAAATTTTCCAGCGCGTTCCGGGAAAGGCCCTTTCAGGAATGTCGATTGGTCACTCCTCAACCGCCACAAAACATACCCAAGCAACAATGGCGCTGTGACAACGCCATAACCAACATGTCGCCATATTGCCGCGATCAATTCCTCCCGCGATGGCGCGCTGTGGATTTGATCGCCGGTTGCATAGAGCCAAATCATCAGAACGGCGCCCAAAAGCATAATGGCCAGCGCACTTCTCCAGCGACCAATGCCGCGTCCCGCCTTCACGCCGCCCGCCGGTTTGCCAACAGATCAATCTGTTCGGCGAGCCATCTCCGGTGCGTTTCGAGCCTGGCGATAAAGTCTCCGTTTGGCGGCGCCACTGACAGCGTTTCATCGATCCACAGCGCCACGAATTTTTCCTGCATCATCAGCCATGACAACAGTGATCTTTCTTCTCCATGCCAACGCATCATGTGGTTCTCTCCCTCGTTTCAACCTCGCGCTTCATTTAAAAGCATCGTCAAAATCCCTGGCGCCAGCGGATGGCCGCTTTGTAATTACGCCCGGGCTGGCTGACGCCTGCGGCAACAATTTCGTAATTGGCGTCTGTGACATTATCGACGCCGATATCAAGACGCAGCCCCTCCAGCGCGCCGCTTGACGGTTCCCAGACGGCGTAAACATCGCCGACCGCATAGCCGTCGCGCGCCAGTGTCGGGTCATTTACCTTATCGAAATCGCTCGCGACGGTGACCCGCGCGCCAAGCCTGACATTTGCTGCCGGCAGTTTGACGCCGCTATCGAAAAAGAAAGTGGTGGGCGAGAGAATGCCGACAAAATCGCCGCTGTTTGCGTCCCGGCCGTTAATTGTCGCAAAATTTGCGCGCGCATAATAATATTCGGCATCATATTGCGCCTCGAGTTCAACGCCGTCGATCTCTGCATTCGTGACATTCACATTACGGCTGAAATTGCCAAATGCTTCACCAGACCCACAAGGTGGAAATGGCGCGCCGAAACAGCCCACAGGAATATTGACCTCAAGGTCGATGAGATTCGTCACTGAAGATTCATAATATGACGCTTTGGCTGTCAGGCTGTCGCCATGGAATAACACATCGCCAAGGTCGATACCGGCGCCTACTTCCCAGGTTTCCGACTCTTCAGATACGAGCGCAGGATTTGAAATAAAGAAGTTGGTGACGAATGTCGGCGGGAAACCCGGGACCGCAGAGAAGTCCGGTATCCGAAAGTGAACTCCGTCAGCAAATGTTTCATTAAAGGACGGCGCGCGAAACGCCTCGGACCAGTTTCCAAAAAAGATCAGCTGATCAATGGGTTTATAGGAAACACCAATTTTGGGCGATATGGCGTTGTCATCAGTGGACGGTTCGCCGGTTGCATCATTTTCAAACTTGTCCCAGCGCGCTGCCGGAATGAACGTCAAAACGCCCGGTGCGCCCAGCGGGCGTTTTAACGCAAATTCAGCCTGTGCAAAGACGCCATAAAAACGGCTGGTGGCATCGGGCACGCCGCCGCGTGTGCCGTCTGCACTTGTATTGTCGCGACCGGATTGCTCATCACGATAAAATTCCGCGCCATAGGTCAGCGTCAGATCTGCTGATGATCCAAAAGAAAATTTCGACCTGTTATCCAAGGAAATACCGATGGTTTGGACTTCGCGCGAAATCAGTCGCGTTGTGTCCACTTCATCTTCGTCAACTGTGTTTTGTGTATAATAGCCGACGAGATTGAGGTCGATAAGATCCGACGACGCCGGCGCATAGTTCAACGCTGTCTGGATTGTATTCGCTTCAATATTTCGAAAAACATTGCCATTCCCCGCGTTCGCAACATTGGCGCCCTGCGGATTATTGGGGTCAATGCTGTCGCCGCCAAAACGAATCCATGATGCGGAGAGCGTTAAATCATCGACCGGCTTCAATGTTGTTTTTAACAGCGACGAAACGATCTCGTCATCAGCGGGGAGCGAGAAGCCATTGCCGAGCTCAATATCATCGGATTGACGCAAGGTGACATTGCCAACAACATCAACTTTCTCATTGGCGCTGCGCCAAACGCCCGTACCGGTCACACGCCATTCGTCATTGACGCTCTGATAGCCGGCGCCAACACTAATACCCGCTGTCTCACCGTCTTCCAGCAAATCTGCGGCATTGATCGTGCGCAGCGCGATAACGCCGCCAAGCGCGCCGGAACCGTAAAGCGCGGAAGTTGGGCCACGGATGACCTCAACGGTTTGAACAAGATCCGGATCAATGAAAAAACGCCCATCATGCCCCGACAGGAAACTCTGACGCGCCCCATCGAAAAGAACGAGCACGCCCTCGCCTGAAAGGCCGCGCACCGACGGCGTTTGACCGGCCTTTCGCGGACCGCCGTCAAAACCGGCCCCGGGTACGGCGTCAAAAATGTCTGAAATGGTGGATGGGTTGAAATCATCAATCTGTGCGCGATCAATGATTGTTACTTGTCCTGGAAAATCGAATGACGGCAGCGGGTTCCGCGTCGCGTAAACAGTGAGCACATCCAATTGCGCAAGAACGATTTCACTGGTCACGCCGCCCGCTTCATCTTCGCTCGACTGGGCAAGCGCCCCATTGACCATCAGCCCTGTAATTGCTGCGCCGCATAGAAAAATCCGTTTCATGACTGCCTTCTAGTTAAGAATGATTTGCAATTAGCCGGGTAGCATGGTCATTTTTGTATTGCAACTAAGAATTATTCTCATTATAAAATTCAAATCACCAGCAAGGCGGCGCGGCCGCATAACCATGAGAAATGAAATGACGCTGACTTCCCGCCCGACCCTGCTTTTCGCCGCTGCCGCCGCGATCCTTCTTGCCGGCTGCGCGACTGCGCAAACTGCAGCCCTCAATGCCCCCGCCCCCGCAGCAACCAGCCAGACAAATGCAGAAAGTGATTTCGAGAAAGACCGCGAAGCGATTCTTGCCATGGCCGGAAACTATCGCGTCACTTTTGATTTCATTGAGACGGTATCATTCGTTGAGGACTATGCGTTGAAAGACCGCAAACTCAGCGGCGCTCATGAAATTGTTCGGGTCATTGAAGATCGCGGCGACTTTATCAGCCTGCAACATATTCTCGTGGTGGGCGGCGATGAGAAATTCCCGGTCAAGCACTGGCGACAGGACTGGCAATATGAACCGCAATCGGTTCTTATCTATGTTGGTCGCAATGCGTGGACAAAACGTTCAGTCGGCGGTGTTCAAGCAAATGGAAAATGGTCGCAAACGGTTTATCAGGTTGATGACGCGCCGCGTTATGGCGCGCTTGGCGACTGGTCCCATGAAGACGGCGTATCGGCCTGGACACCGCCTGCGGAATGGCGCCCCCTCCCGCGTCGCGATGCGACAACAAGAGACGACTATCACGTTGTAAAAGCGGTCAACCGCCACGCTATCACGCCTGATGGCTGGGTGCATGAGCAGGATAATTCAAAACTCGTCTTTGGCGATGAACCTTATGCGCTTGTGCGTGAGATTGGCGTCAACACATATACAAAGTTCGACGACTTCGACATCGCCATTGGCGACGATTACTGGGCGGCAACAGAAAATTTCTGGGCTGACATTCGAAACGAATGGGCGCGGATTGAAACGCGCAACGATAGTTTTGGCCTGACCATCGAAGGCGAGCCGGAAGAACTTTATATGAAAATTCTTGGCCTCGCCGATGCGGTCAAAACCGGTGAGAAAACCGCTGCGATCGCATCCAGCGAAGCCTCCATAATCATTGATGAATATACGCAGACAGACAACGAGAAAGGACCGGCACACGCAGCAATGATGCCGGCGCGATCAACAGACCTGCAAAGAGGGATGTAGGATCAGCGCTGGTCGCCGTTTGATCGCTGGTGACAGTGGTTAATTTTCGCATTTGCGGCGAATCCACACCGCAAATGCCCACCCAAGTTGTAACCAATTGTTTTAACTGAATATTTTTTCGCAAAATATTGCGAATGAGATTGACTCGCAATCTGAACTATGGAAATAACAACTTGTCATTACCAAACCGTTAGTGACGCAGCGCCCCGGCGGTTTCCGGGCAGTATTGTTTAAGTGGGGACACTATGAGGAATTTTGGCCATATCGCAGCGGCGGCGATAGCGTCAGCAATGATGATGGCGACAGCGCAAGCAGCGCCGATCGTCTTTAAGGGGAACGGGCTTAACGCCACCCCGACCGGCAACATCGTACAAAATTGCGGCACAATCGGCGCTGATTTCTGTACGGTCGATCACGATCAGGGCTTTCAGTATTCAGTCAGCGGTTTTGATTTGACGGCCAAAGCCTATGTAGGCAATCAGGCGGTTCGCCTGATCCAGGACATCGTTCCAGGCAATTCCGGTCTTGGCGCGCTGTCGGAAACAAATCCTTCTGACGACCAGACACAGACGGATTCTGGTGAATGGATTGAGTTTGCATTTACCCGCAACGTTTTTCTTTCTGACATCGAGTTCAATTCTGGCGCCGATCGCGACTGTTCAAATCCTGGGCCTGAAGGCCCATGCGGCGACTTCGATTTTTACATCGACAATATCTTTATTGCGACGATCGCAGCGGTTGACCTTCTGACCAACACATATATGGGCGCATCGTTTAAGTTCGTACCGGTGACTGTCGGCGGCGGCTTCGCCATCGCTCAGTTCGACGTCAATGAAGTGCCAATTCCGGCAGCCCTGCCCCTGCTTCTGTCCGGTCTTGCAGGCCTTGGCTTTGCATCCAAACGCAAAAAGAAAATCGCATAAGAGACCACCCCCCGGTCTCACATGTGTTGAAAACCGGCCGCCGAAAGGTGGCCGGTTTTTACGTTTCAGGAGTGCCGGTCAGGAGATGGCCAACAGTCATTGCCGCACAACGGATCCTAGCGTCCGGAAAAAATTGCTACTTCCTGAACTTAACGACACTGCGATCTGTGCGATAACGATTCTCTGGCGTAAAGACTGAGCTGACTTTGTCATCGCCCGGATTACGCAATGTTTCTGACTGTGCGTCGACTTTGAAACCTGCAGCGACAATGTCGTCGATCATGACTTTGGGATCAACCCGATGAAGTGACTTGCCCACTTCAGCATTATCTGCGCCAGAAACTGCGTTGGCATCGATCACCCCAAACACAGCGCCATCTTTCAAAAGATGGTGGATTCCTCTCAAGAATTTCTGTTTGTCAATTTCCGGCCAACCATCTTCCGGGTGCGCATAATAGACATCATGCATACCAAGGATAAATACAGCGGCATCGTATTGCCGATCCATATCGATTAACGATTCTGGCGTAGATACCAGCCGCTCAACATTGGGCAGGCGATCACCTGTGAGCCGCTCGCTTACGGATTTACCTACAAATTTGTCCCAAGGCGCATTGTTGTAGAGTGTGACTTCGCCATTTTCACCTACGACGTAACTGATCAACTCACTGTAATAGCCGCCCCCGGCAAACACATCCAACACCTTCATACCCGGCTTGATTTCAAAAAACCGCATGATCTCAGCTGGTTTACGGCGCTCATCAATCTCTCGATCTTTTTCGCTGCGCGCCTCATTGACCACTGCCTCTTCGTAAACGTCAGCCCTGGCCGCCGTACCGCATATCAAAAGACTCAGCATTAGCGTTACGTTGATTAATTGTTTCATATGAGCTCTCCTGACGCTTGATCAATCCTCACCAATATCCTGTGACGCGATGCTAAGCAAATCCTTCGCAAGGTTATGCACGGATGCTGAAATGGCAGCCGGATATGGGTCAAAAATGGCTCGATCGAACCGCGCGCCAACGACTACATGTAAGGCTCGTCTATCCCAGCGGCAATCGCATAATCACAACAAGCCCTGTTGGACTGTTCGCACGCAATTCAAAAACACCATCATGGCCATCGGTCACGGCCTTCGCGATCGCGAGGCCAAGACCGAACCCGCCATTCTTGCTTTCGCGGGCGTCTGAGAGGCGCTCAAAAGGTTCAAGCACGGTTTCCAGTTTGTCTTCAGGAATCCCCGGACCATGATCGGAGACCACAATCTCTATCTGGTCGCCCATTTGTTTTACACTCACGGCTGCGGCGCCCGCATATTTGACGGCGTTTTCAATAAGATTTCTAACCGCGCGCGCCAGTGCATCGGGCCTGCAGGCATATTGGATGGGCGCCGGGCAGTTAAATGAAACCGGCGCGCCCAATTCAATAAAATCCTGACACTCGCTTTCGACCAGAACGCAAAGGTCTGCCTGCCGCATGGGTTCATTGCGGGACTCCCCTTGCAGAAAAGCCAATGCTGACGCCGTGATGCGTTCCATCTTTGCAATACTGGCGATGAGGTCAGCTTTCGCTGCTTCATCATCAATGAGTTCTGCTTTGACGCGCAGGGCCGTCAGCGGCGAGCGAATATCATGGCTGATTGCCGCCAGCGTATTGGTGCGGCGTTTGACTTCATCAGAAACTTCCCGCTGCATCGCGTTAAAGGACCGGATCGCGCGTTTCACATCCGGCGGGCCGGTTTCTTCAACCTCAGCGACTTCAAGTCCCGATCCGAATGTCTTAGCTGCGCCTGTGAGGCTTTTAATAGGTTTGCTGAAGCGACGCACGAACAAAAGGGCGACGACACCGATCAACATGAACGCAGCGCCGGATCTGACGAGCCAGTCCGTCATGGTCTGGGTAAAGTGCCATTCATGCGGGTGAACTTCGACATTGAGCCATTGATCAGGTGTCAGATTCAAACTGATCACCATGCCGTCAATAGGAAAGTCCATCTCCGACAACGCGCACTCGCTATAAGAAAAATCACTCTGGTTCAAACGCGCATTACCTACCTTTATTTTTTTTCGATCAAGATCGAAGGACATTGCGATTGCTTTCGCAATTCTTTTTGTTTCTGTCGTTACTGTATCGACAGCAAATGGCGCATCAGTGATCGTATAGCCGTTATGACAGTGCGATATCTGGTCGACATAGCTCGCAACCCTATCTTCCCGAAGATTCTCGATGATCGGTTTGACGCGGGTGAGCCGCCTGATTGTAAAATCGCTTCGTGCCCAATCAGTGGCGCTGTTGGACTCACGAATTTCAAGAATCGCGAGAATCGCCAATAGAATCGGAAACGATATGCCAAGGACAGCCATCATCTGTCCTTCGATGCTTTGCGGCGTCATGCGTTTGAACATTTCAGGCCACCCATGTGAGCGATGCTGCAAACTGGTAACCGCCGCCCCACTCCGTCAGGATGATGCGCGGATTCTTGGGGTCCTTTTCAAGCTTGCGCCGAAGCCTGCTGATTTGATTGTCAACGCTGCGGTCAAAAAGCTGGGTTTCCCGCCCCTTGGTCAGATCAAGAAGCTGCTCCCTCGTCAACGTCAGCCCCGCATGCTCGATGAGTGACTGAAGCAATAAATGTTCACCCGAGCTCAGACGTAGAACGACCTTGTCGGGGCCAGTAATTTCCTTTTGCGAAAAGTCAAACCGCCATCCATCAAATTCAACGGCGCCGCGTGCATTTTCTTGCTTCGGCGGCAGCATATGGCTTCGCCGCAAAACCGATTTGATCCGCGCCAGTAATTCCCGGGGATTAAAAGGCTTTGTTACATAATCATCAGCGCCCAGTTCAAGCCCGACAATCCGGTCGGTTTCCTCCGACAACGCCGTCAGCAAAATAATCGGAACGCGCATTTTTTCCTGGAGGCGTCGGCAAATTGAAAACCCGTCCTCGCCAGGCAGCATAATATCCAGAACGATAAGGTCGACACGCGCGCCGGACAGTTTTTCATCCATCTCTTTACCGTCAGCCGCCAGCGTGCATCGCAATCCATTATTGCCGAGATATTTCGCGAGCGGGACACGAATGTCCCGGTCGTCATCAATAATCAGAATATGTGTTTTGCTATCGGTCATATATGATGGTGAGCGTCTGGCCCTGATCTATACCGCCTTCCCGACTAAACAAATCATCCGGCGCACCATTAATTTGTAACAGAGTTTGTCAGATATGACGCCCGGCGCCTTTTGATACATTTCAAGGCATACGCCGATACGCCTTTGAGCGCTGGCGCCAGTAGGAATCCTCGTGACCCATCGTTCCGAGGAGTATCCGATGTCCCGCAAAATCTTCATTATTTCCCCCGCTTTGATGCTTGCTTTTTGCGTCGCCAATGCCGGACTGCCGTCCGCCCAGGCGCAGCCGGTATCCACAATAGAAGACGGCGTACAGTCCTATCCGCGCGCCTATTTTGAGCAATATCATCCGCAAACAGCGCTCGATATGATCGACCGGCTGCCGGGTTTCACACTTGACGCTGGCGAGGATCTCAGGGGTTTCGGCGCCGGCGCTGGCAACGTCTTGATCAATGGCGAACGACCGTCATCGAAGACCGGTGGCATTGAAGATGCGCTGAGCCGGGTACCGGCGGACGCCGTCACCCGCATTGATTTGATCCGTGGCTCAGCCGGCGCCAGCGAAACTGCAGGCCAGGCCATCGTCGCTAATGTCATCAGGACAACGACCAGCGGGTCGTCTCGTTGGGAAGCGCAGCTAAAGCGCGCCGCCCATGGCCGCATCAATGCGGAAGCTGAATTATCGCTGTCCCGGAGTTTTGGCGCTTGGGAAACATCGACAGAGCTCGATGCGATGATCAACCGCCAACCACTCGATGGTACGCGCATTTCTCGCGATGCTGCCGGCGCCCTCTCCCTAATCGAATTTGAATCGCGTCCGGGCACCGTCAGACGCATCACGATCTCGGCGGAAGCAAAACGAGATGCAGCGGGCGGCGTGCTAACCCTCAATGGCCGTTTCAACCCGGAAACTTTTTACACGGAAACCGAAAGGTTTGGCTTTGATGGCGGCATGCTGGACGGCGCGCCCGAGGCGCGGCGATTTATCATTTTCGATCGATCATTAATACAAGCTGAATTCGGGGCCGACTGGTCACGTCCTTTGGCTAATGACTGGTCGGTCAAACTCTTATCGCTGTCGTCATTCGACAACAGAGATATAGAACAAGGGGTTTTTTCCGAACGCCCCGTGGGCGCAGAAACGTCAAATTCCCGTTCTGTCACCAGTCAGAATTCTTTTGAGACGGTTTTAAGGGCAGTCGCAGGTCGCAGCGGCGAAGGGCGGTTGAAACCGGAATTCGGCGCGGAATTTGCGTATAACCGGCTCGACAGCGCGCTTTCTTTGCGCGTTGAAGATGCGAGCGGCATCAGCAATATTGCGTTGCCCGCAGCCAATGTGCTGGTCGAAGAACTACGCGGCGAAATCTTCGCCAATGTGATTTGGAAAGCAACGAACAAGCTCAGTGTGGAAACCGGCGTCGGCGCAGAGCTCTCCGAGATCACAGTGTCCGGCGATGCCGACAGCACGCAGTCCTTCTTTTTTGTAAAACCGTTTGCAACGCTGATTTACGACCCGCGGCCAGGCATTCAATTGCGCCTTGGCGCGCGCCGTACAGTCGGCCAGCTTGATTTTCGCGATTTCGCCGCATCGGAATCTGCGGCCAGCAATCGCGTGACGGCCGGCAATCCCGAACTCGGCCCCGATCAAACAACACGGCTTTCATTTTCAACAGATTTGCGCTCCGACACGCGCGGCGCTCTTAATGTGGAAGTGTTTCACGAGTGGCGGAGCGATGTGCTTGAACATATTGTCCTGCCGTCCGGCGGACAAGGCACGGCCAATGCGGGCAGTGCACGGGTCTGGGGTGTAAAAACCAACGGATCATTGCCGCTCTCGCCTGTTATCCCCGGCGGGCTTATTGAAGTCGAAGCGGAATTTCTCGATTCGACTTTCGCCGATCCGATCACCGGCGAACGCCGCGTCGTTTCCAGCATCGACTCACCGAATATTTTTGCGCAATTCCGTCAGGACCTTATAGAACATCGCGTCGCCTGGGGTTTTTCATATCGTGCTCAGACCGACAGCCTTTTCTTTTTTGCTGACGAGGAAAGTTTCGCCGGCGACGGCCGCCGCTGGGCAGTTTTTGCTGAGACAACGCGCATTCCCGGCGTCAAAACCAATCTCGAATTTGCCGGCATCGGCAAGCAGAACTTCTTCCGCAACAGGCGCTTTTTCGACCCTGATCGCAGCGGGATATTCACCGGTTCTCAAAATATCAGCCGTGAGCGCGGCATGCAGGTGACATTGACAATGTCGGGACGGTTTTAGGCCTGTGCTTGATCAAAAATCCGGACAAAGGGAGGCTGGCTCTGCGGCCTTCGTTTTCGCTGATTTCTGAGCAGTTTCGCCTTCGAAAACTCAAAGCGAGATCTTCAATTTCGTTGTAGATTGAAGTCGATGCAAACCGGCCTGCAAAGTTGTGCGGGACAGCCCATTGGTGGCGGCGCAGAAAGAGACCTGACCATGATGACGCACAGTGTTTTTCGAAACCGACTTGTCACTTTGATGAGTGCGTTCAGTCTCGTTGCAATTGCACCTTACGCGGTCATGGCTGAGGACCTCACATCCAAGACGGCGCAGTCAAAATTGGAGCAATATATGTACACCGATTTCGAGACGTTGATGCAGCGAGTTTCCGACGGGTGGACCAACCAGAATGTCGACCTCGCATTGAGTGCATTTACGGACGATGCGGTTTACACTGAGCCGCCGAATTTTCAGATCTATCGTGGTCGGACTGAGTTACGTAATTTTTTTAATGCGGTAAGGCCTGGTTCATCAATGATATGGCATCACCTCTGGTACAATCCGGAGACGGGTGTCGGCGCGGGAGAATACTCGTTTCACAATGGGGGCCGAAATACAGCCGTTCATGGCGTTGCGGTGGTCGAAATTACCAATGGGAAAATCCGTATCTGGAGGGAGTATCAGCGCCGCGGTGAAATTGACTATGACGCTTTTCACGATCCGGCCGACAAAAACTGGGAAACAACGGGCGCATTTTTTGAGTAGGCGCGATTAAGACATGACCGGGAATGCAGGCAGGCGGTAAGGCACCGGCGTTGACTGAATTATGGATGTACTAGTCATTGCAAAGGGAGAGAGTTCATCCACCAGGGCTTCAAGATCACCAATGGACGCCACGTGAGCGCGGGCAACAAGACTGTCCTCACCGGTGACCCGATCACAGCGAACGATTTCTTCCAATCCAGCGATAATCTCCAACACTTTCTTGAGTTTGCCCGGTACGGGTTTAACCCGAATATAGGCAGAGACGGGCAACCCGATCGATTCCGGCGTCATGATCGCAGTATAAGTTGAGATCACACCTGCCTCTTCAAGTCTCTTGATGCGCTCGCTCACGCTAGGCGGCGATAACTTCACCTTGCGGGCCAGTGCGGCAACGGACAACCGGGCGTCGGCAACAAGGCAGCGTAGAATCTTTGCATCTGTCGCATCGAGCAGTCCATTTTCGTATCGAAGGCGTTTCATAACGCTGGCCTTTTTTTCATCATCTAAACCTATCAAAACTAATGGTTTGGCGCATGTTTAATATCGGGTCTGCCTGATAAAAACAAATATGCCTCTGGAAAATTCCATCAAACGACGCACCTCGGTTCGCGCGTTTCTAGATCGCCCCGTTAATCGAGTAACGGTGGAGACGATCCTCGAAGAAGCGCGCTGGTCACCCTCCGGCAACAATCTTCAGCCTTGGAAGGTGATCGCAGTCAGCGGCGCGGCGCGCAGCGCAGTATGTCAGCTTGCAAAGGCGGATCTAAACCAGGGCGATGTGAACAATTGCCCTGGTGATGCCTATCCAATTCGCCCCGAACCGCTTCCCGAACCCTATGCCAGCCGCCGCATTGATCTCGGAGCAGATATGTTCGCTTTGCTCGGCGTCGCGCGCGCAGACAAAGCAGCGCGTCATGCATGGTCGCTGGACAATCTCGATTTCTTTGGTGCGCCGGTGGGAATATTTTTCGTCATTGACCGGATCATGGGGCACGGGCAATGGGCGAGCCTTGGTATGTTTATGCAGTCCGTCGCACTGGCGGCGACAGCAGCGGACCTTGGAACCTGCTTCCAAGAAGCATGGGCGCCCCATCGTCAGAATTTGCATGCCCATTTCAAACTAGACAGCAACGAGATTTTGTATTGCGGTATGGCTTTAGGGTGGCCGAATGCTTCGGCGCCGATCAACCTATTCCGTCCGGATCGATCCCCGACTTCAAAATTTGCACGTTTTTACGGCTTCCCTCCCTGGAACGATGTCGAGACTGACTGCGGAGACGGTAGCGACCACGCATGACCAACGAAACCCTGATCACTTTTGCGATCGCGAGCATCTAGATAGAACTTTTTGCGCCGGCATCGCCGCCAAGAAAATCCAGCGCATCAAAATGCGCACGCCTAAACAAACTGTTCATCCAACACTGCGAACGCATCACGCGCTCAACTGATCGCCGATTGGCAAATTCCGAATACGCGTGCCCGTCGCCTGAAAGATCGCATTGGCAAGCGCGGGCGCCAATGGCGGCAAACCCATCTCACCCATACCCGCGGACGCATCGCCATTGTCGATAATGTGGGTTTCAATCTCGCGCGGGGCGTCAGCAATACGCATCAGCTGATAGGTATCGAAATTACCATCAGTGACGCGCCCGCCCTCTATGTTGATCGCGAGACGCAAAGCAGTTGAAAGCCCGTCATTGACACCGGATTCAAGTTGCGCAGCGATCCCGTTAGGATTGACGACTGTGCCAACATCGACCGCTGCGACGACCCTGGGAACACGCAAATGACCCTCAGCGCTGACTTCAACATCAACGACTTGCGCCACATACCCGCCAAAGGTGAAATGCGCCGCGATACCGCGCCCGCGTCCCGCCGGCATGGGGGCGCCATAGCCGGCCTTTTCCGCCGCGAGACGCAAAACACCCGCAAGCCGGCCCGGATTGAAAACCGGTCCGCCATGTTGCTCATAGGATAATTCCTGCGGTTCACCGAGGAGACGCAAACGCAAATCGAGAGGGTCTTCGTCGCGCGCGGCAGCGATTTCATCGAGAAAACTCTGAACGACAAACGCATTGGCCGTATGGGCCGGCGCGCGCCATGAACCGCGCGGGGCGCCGGACTTGGCGGAGAAATACTCAACGCGCAAATTCTCAACCAGCTGCGCCGGGAAATCGTCCGTATAAAGCTCTGCTCTATAATAGTTCGTTTCCGGCATATTCGGGCGACGATAATATTTCGAGGCGCTCGCCAGACGATGAGTCCAGGCGATCATTTTACCGTCGGCATCAAACCCGGCGCGCAGATGATGCATGCCCGATGGCCGATAAAAATCGTGGCGCAAGTCGTCGTCCCGCGTCCACAAAAGCTTGACCGGTTTGCGCACTGCATCACTGATCAGCGCCGCCTCGACCGCATAGTCGGTGGAGAGCCGCCGCCCAAAGCCTCCGCCAAGGCGCGTCGGCTGAACCTTGATGCTCAGACGATCGCGATCGAGCACCCTCGCAATGTTGCGGTTGGCGCCGCTCGGAGACTGTGTTGGCGCGATCACATCAACGCTGCCGTCGCGCACATGGACAATACAATTTTGCGGCTCCAACGGTGCATGGGAGACATAGGGCTCCCAGTAATGCGCCTCATGGGTGGTTGCAGCAGCGGCAAAGGCAGCGTCAAAATCTCCGTCATCGCGGACAATCTGTCCTTCGCCCGACAAAAGATCGCGGCAATGGTCTTTAAAGCCGGCGCTTGTTTCAGCCGCATAAGGACCATGGTCCCAGTCGATGACCAGCGCATCGCGGCCCTTCATCGCCGCCCACACGCTATCGGCGACCACAGCATAGCCTTCGGCTTGCACACTATAAGGACCATCCAGCGGCGGCCGGTCGATTTTGACAATTTCGCGCACGCCGGGAATTGCGCGCGCCGCGCGCTCATCAACCGATCTCGCAGTCCCGTCAAAATACGGGCAGCGCGCCATGACCGCGTGCACCATACCGGCCATTTCAGCGTCAATTCCATAGACGGCTTTGCCGGTAACAATGGCGCGCGCGTTCTTCATTTTTTGCGACGTACCAATGAGCGTGAATTCGTCACGCGGTTTTAACGCCGGCTCTTGTGTCGGTGGTTCGAGTTGTGCAGCGGCGCTGGCGATAGCGCCGAACGTGGTTGTCCGGCCGGAAGTCTCATGACGGATCACGCCTTTAGCGACGGTGATTTCGCTAGCGTCAACCGTCCAATCGGCAGCAGCAGCCCCGACAAGAAGTTGGCGCGCGGTTGCGCCAGCCCGGCGCAGTCCATCCCAATGTTCGGTAATTGAAGTACTGCCGCCGGAGCCTTGTATGGCATATTTCCATGTGATTTCGCCGTCATCGCCATATTTTAGCTCGAGCGGCATTTGCGTTGTTTCGACCTTGTCAAAATCGGCGTCCAGCTCTTCAGCGATGAGCATCGGCAACGACGTATCGACACCCTGCCCCATTTCCGGGTTGGGGAATGCGATGAGCACTGTTTCATCCGGACGGATAACGATAAACGCGCCAACGGCCGCTGGCGGGCCGTCAGCTATTGCCACGCTTTCTCCAGGGCGACGTGAACAAGCAGATAGTGGCGCTGCGACGATCAGCGCGCCAGCGGCGCTGGCATAGCGAAGGACATCGCGGCGTGTGGCGAAATGGTGCGAACCGTCCATGATCAGCCTCCCCTTTTGAGAGAGGCGGCGCGATGCACCGCTTTGCGTAAACGATAATAGGTTCCACAACGGCAGATATTTGTCAGATTGCGATCGATGTCGTCATCCGACGGGTTCGGCGTTTCTTCCAGCATCGCGGCGACGGCCATGATCTGGCCGGCCTGACAGTAGCCACACTGCGCGACATCTTCTTCGATCCATGCCTGTTGAACAGGATGCAGCGTTTCGCCATCGCTCAAGCCTTCGATGGTTGTGATCGAGGCGCCGTCAACAGCAGCCACTGGGGTAACGCATGACCGTATTGCCTGGCCGTCAATGTGAACGGTGCAGGCGCCGCACTGAGCGATGCCGCAACCGAACTTAACCCCCTTCAGTCCCGCATCCTCGCGCAGATACCAGAGCAGCGGCATTTCCTCATCGCCGCTAAACTCACGGCTTTCGCCATTGACTGTCAGTTGAACCATCATCGCCTCCGCCTAGCGCATTTCTGAAATGCCATAGTAGAGGCGTTTTCAGACAGTTAACGCGCGGTTCGTCGCTTGAAAGTTTCGATTCGTCGCATCGTGGTCAATGCTGTGCCGACCAACAAGCGCGCGAGAATGAACAGATAACCGTCACTCCGGATTCTGTTGACGCAGTCGCCGCACCCATGTCTTGTTCACCCGCAAAATTTCATCGAGCGCCGTCCTGGCGTTCCAGTCAGGTAAGTCAGATCATGCATAGCAAATCAGCGCTTTTTTTTCTTGGGTTCGGACTGTCTGTGCTGGCTGGCTGCAGCAGCGAAGCGCCGGAAAATGGATCGAGCAGTGCTGCCGATCCACAAGACAAGAGTTCGTTCAGTCTTGAATATGAAAAATTTACACTGGAAAACGGCCTTGAAGTGATCCTGCAAGTTGATCGCTCCGATCCGATCGTTGCTTTCACCACGGTCGTGCATGCTGGCAGCAATCGGGAAAAACCGGGGCGAACGGGCTTTGCGCACTTCTTTGAACATATGGCGTTCAACGATTCAGAAAATGTGCCGCGCGGCTGGAACCGCAAAGCGATTCCCGATTGGGGCGGACAGCGCAATGGCGGGACATGGCGCGACGGCACGATCTATTACGAAGTCGTGCCAAAAGATGCGTTCGACAAAATTATGTGGATCGACAGCGACCGGCTTGGTTACATGATCAACACAGTGACGCAAGAAGCGCTGCAGCGCGAAATACAAGTTGTCAAAAACGAAAAACGGCAACGCGGCGACAACGCCCCTTATGGCTATACCCGGGAAGTCGTTCAAGCGAACCTTTATCCCGAGGGACATCCCTATCACTGGACAGTCATCGGGTCCCTGCCGGATTTGCAGGCCGCCACACTCGACGATCTGAAAGAATTCTATAATCAGTATTACGGCGCCAGCAACGCAACGCTCGCCATTGTCGGTGATATCAACATTGAAGAGACCAAAGCCAAAGTCGAGCGTTGGTTCGGCGAAATCAGACCGGGGCCGCAAATCGAGCCGCTGCCGGTGACGCCGGTATCGCTGGCCGAGACAAAGAAATTATACTTTGAGGACAATTTCGCTAAACTCCCTGAATTGCGAATGATTTTTCCGACTGTCGAAGACCGCCATGACGACGTCGACGCGCTAAACGTTCTTGCAAGTCTTCTGGCCGACAGCAAAAATTCGCCGCTTCACAAGATGGTCGTGGAACGAGACAAACTCGCGCCCAGCGTTGCAGGTTATAATAACAGCCTGGAGATCGCCGGCGAGTTTGTGCTGCGCATACGCGCCAATGCCGGCGCCGATCTTGATGATGTCGCCGCCGCCGTTGTCGATGCGCTTGCGGCATTTGAGGAAGAGGGCGTCGATGCAAATGATCTTCGCCGGATCAAAGCTGAACGTGAAACCGAGCTGTTCGCGGATCTGTCGACCGTTCTCGGACGCTCTAACCAGTTCGCCAGTGACAATGAGTTTTTTGGCGATCCCGCCCATGTGGTTAAATCCGCTGAAAAGATTGCCGGCGTCACGGCGGACGACGTGATGGCGGTCTACCGAACCTATATAAAAGATAAGCCCTCTCTCATCACAAGTTTCGTGCCCGCGGGAATGAGCGAGCTGGCGCTCTCCGATTCGACGCTCGCGACAGTCTGGATTGAGGAAGTCGTTGCTGGCGTTGCAAATGAAGAGGTCAGTCAGGGTGCGGAAGCCGCCTATGAAAAAACCCCCAGCGCCTATGACCGATCCGAGCCGCCTTTTGGCGATCTGCCATTGATTAAAACGCCTGCGGTTTGGGAAGCAAGTTTACCGGGCGGCGCGCAATTGCTGGGGACCGAAACTTCGGAAACACCGCTGGTGGTTTTCGATATCATGATTGATGGCGGCGGCAGCACTGACCCTCTCGACAAAAAAGGCATGAGCCAACTGCTCACCAGGCTGATGAATGAAGGTACGGCGGAAAAAACCGCCGCAGAGCTGGAGCAGGCAATTGGACTGACAGGCGCGAATGTCGAGTTCTCTGCAAATAATGAAGAGATCACGATAACTGTCGTCGCGTTGTCGAAGAATTTTGAAGAGATAACGGCATTGGTTGACGAAGTGCTGGCAACCCCGCGCTGGGAGGAAACGGATTTCAACCGCGCCAAATCCGCCGCCCTAACGTCGATCAAGGGACGCGAAGCCAGTCCAGGCGCAATCGCTGCGCAAAATTTCCTAAAGCGGATCTATGGCGACGCCCATCCGTTCGGGACATTTTCTACCGGCACAGCGGAGACCGTCGCACGAATTGAGCTTGCTGATCTGCAAGACCATCATCAACGGCTCTTGTCAGGCACACCGCGCTTTCACATTGCCGGCGACATATCGCGCGCACGCGCAACAGCCGCTCTTACCCCCCTCGCCGCGCATTTTTCCGGCGCTGACACGGTGCGTCCCGCCTATCAAATTCCTGAACAGGCGGATGCCGGCAAAGTCTTTTTCATTGACGTTCCCGGCAGCAAACAAAGCGTGATCAATATCGGGAAACTGGCGCTGGCGACACCGGATCCGGACGCCAACAAGCTCAATTTTGCGAACGAAAAACTTGGCGGTGGCATCAGCGGCGACCTGGCGCAAACCTTACGCATTGAAAAAGGATACACCTATGGCGCGGTATCGCGCGTCGTCGGCGGAAACACTGCGCAACCCTTCCGGGTTTCCACAAGCGTGCGCGCAAACGCAACGCAAGCCTCGCTTGAGATCATTCGCGATATGCTTACCGCTTACGGTCCGGACTTTACCGCGGCCGACAAGGAAATGACGACACAAAAGCTGATTAAGAAAAATGCGCTCACTTATGAAAGGCTTGATGCAAAATTACGCCTTCTAAGAGCGATCAGCAAATATGAAAAAAGCAAAACATTTGTTGAGGATGAACAGCGTGAGCTTATCGCCATGAGCGTCGAAGAATATAAACGCGTCGTTGCAGACTATCTCGACCAATCCGCCATGATCTATGTTGTCGTTGGCGACAAAGAAACACAGTTTGACCCGGTCAACGAATTCGCGTCAGGCGAAGCGATCGAGTTGGATATTCACGGTAATGTTGTTGAATAGGCGGCGCCCAGCCGTGAGCCGCCCGCCTACGGGATTACCTATTGAATTGCCTATTGGATTGCTTGCCGCAGCAACGCGCCGAGGCGCTTAACGCCTTCTCCAATTGTTGCTTCGTCGGCAAGCGAAAAGCTGAGCCTTATATTGTTCCCGCCTGACCCGTCAGCGAAAAAGGCGCGCCCGGGTACAAACGCAACTTTTTGCGTCTTCAGTGAAAGCGCCAGTAAATCAGCGCCGTCGATATGCTCCGGCAATGTTAGCCAGATGAACATGCCGCCTTCCGGCCGAGTCCAGGTGACGCCTTCGGGCATTTCTGCGTCGAGCGCCGCGAGCATCTGATCGCGGCGGGCGCGATAGGCCGCGCAGATTTTTTTAACCTGTTGATCAAAACCCTTCGCGGCAACGTCTGCGATCGCCATCTGATTAATCGTCGAAGAATGCAGGTCAGACGCCTGTTTCATCAAAACAAGTTGCGAAATCACAGGTTGCGCAGCACATACCCAGCCGACACGAAGGCCGGGGGCCAGGGTTTTGGAGAACGTCCCACAATAAAGCGTCCGCGTCGCCTCGATATCGCCCTTTCGCTCAATCTCCAGCGCAAGAATGGGCGGGATCGCTTCTCCGTCAAAACGCAGCGACTGATAAGCAGCATCTTCGATAATGGCGATATCCAGTTCTTCAGCCAGATCCAACATATTATTGCGGGAGGTTCGGTTCAGCGTTTCGCCCGTTGGGTTGGCAAAATCGACAGAGGCATAGGCAAATTTAATGCGCCCGCCCGCAGCAGCAACGGCTTCGCGGTAATGGTCTGCCGAACGATTGCTCCTGTCGTCGAGCCTGTCATATCTCGGCTCATAGGCGTTAAAGGCGCCCAGAGCGCCCAGATAAGTTGGCCATGTCACGAGTGCGGTATCGCCGGGCGATAAAAACAGCTTACCGAGATAATCGAGCGCCTGCTGCGAACCGGATGTGATGAGAATATTCTCTGCGCTGCAAGGAACACCAACTTTCGCCATCTCCTGCGCGATCCATACCCGCAACGGCGCATAGCCCTCGCTCACCGAATATTGCAGGGCTGCATCTTGCTTACCGTCCCGAAAAATATCGGCAAAGGCGGCCTTGAATTCCTCAGCCGGAAACAGGGCCGGATCGGGGATGCCGC
This sequence comes from Hyphococcus sp., assembly GCA_021776335.1. GTDB lineage: Bacteria > Pseudomonadota > Alphaproteobacteria > Caulobacterales > Parvularculaceae > Hyphococcus. Next base: position 717,781 of record JAJFGB010000007.1, on the reverse strand, counting down.
CGGCAAATGAAATGATGTCCGGCTGATCCAGCAGCTTTAATAATTCACGGATCTCGGATGCTTTAATCCGCGAGGCGCGTGTGGCGAAGATTTGTTCCCAATCCATGCTGGCTTCCATCGGGCTTTCCAAAAACGCACCTGCAATATACCGAACTGGAGGGCCTTGCCAGTTCAATTCGAAATCAAGATTCTTGTGCGATTCTTCGCTATGACAGACCGATGATCCGGCCGCCTTCTTCAGCCTCCAGTGCGGAGGTTATTTCCACAGATGATAGGTGAATGTTAGCGCCATACAATGCTTTAGCGCATCAACGGCTTCAGAAACGCTTGCCTTCAAAACCAGGGCGCGATTGTCGCGATATTCAAATGTCGTTGGATACAATTCCTGAAATCGGGCGATCAATGACGTTTGGCAATGTACAAACAGCGCCGGGTTTTTGTCATTTTTCGTTTGCCAGATTCGAAGCGTCGTCCCCGCTTTCGTCGCCTCCGTTAAATATGACGGCGCACCCCATTTCAGTGTTTCAGTGAGCGGCCCGATCTCGCTGTGCTCTGCGGCAACTTCAAGGGCGAGTTTTCGCAGCTTTGTACATTTCGCCCTGTTTTCTTGCGGCAACGTCTCAAATGCGGATCGTATCTCGGGCGTCAAATGTTTCATTCCTTTGGGCGACAGGCAGCGCGCTCAATCATTGCATGGATATTGGCGAGCGTAAGCCTCCATGATCACCAGCGTCGCCGCACGTTTTTTGTTCGTCTCGGTGCTTTTATTCATAAACACGATGATCTCTTCAATCGAATAGCTCTTATTGCGCGGCGGACAAAATAGCGGCGATTTTCCTTGTTCAGCCAATGTTTGTTGATAGCTTGCGGCGCCTTCGATGACGCCCTGCAGATAAAAGCTCAGCGCATTCCATTCAGCCCGGCCCTCGAAAGCCCCCGCAGCTGCCCGATCCTTGATCGCAAGGGTCTGCGCGACAGTGAGCTGGCCTGCATGGGCCGCTGCGAGCATCGATGAACAGGCAATAAGGGCGATAGCAAATGGTCTCATGGGATGGCTCCTCCAGTTGAGGTCAAAATAATGCTTGAAATTGGAAAATTCAAGTGATACTTTCATTTTTGAATGTTAAACAAGGTATCCTGATGCCCGAGCCTCGTCAAAACCGCCCTCTTGCGACAATGCTGGCTCATTTGACGCTTCTCGGCGCTGCAGCGCTGCCATTGATGGCGTTGGCAATCTGGTTCTTCTGGGACCAGCTCGCCCCGCACGCGGTCGGCAATCTTCAATATGCCTTTGATGTCACAAATATCGGCGTTGGCGCCCGGCTTTCGGGATTTACGCTGTCTCTCGCGGGCGCAGTGATCCAGGCTTATGGCCTGTTGGGATTACGCCAAACTTTTCTTGAGGCGGCTGAAGGACGATCTCTTTCAGCGCGCGCCGTAAAGGGATTTCGTCGTTTCGCATGGGTCACATTAGCGATGGTCTTTGTCGGGATCATTCAGCACACAGGCCTTATCGTGATCTTGTCCTTAAGCGAACCCGGACGCGAGGGAACACTCAGCTTTCAATTTGGAACGAATGAGATAAAGGCGCTTTATATCGGCGCTCTGCTCGTCTTTGTCGCCCATGTGTTCGCAGAAGGAAAACAGGCGAAAGAAGAAAATGAAGCGTTTTTATAGGCAGGCCATATATCCGTGAAAATCGTCATCAATCTCGATGTGATGCTCGCCAGACGAAAGATGCGGCTAAAGGAATTGGCGGCGAGAATCGGCATGACAGAACAGGCTCTCTCGATGATCAAAACAAACAAGGTGAAAGGAGTTCGTTTCGAAACGCTGATCAAGCTCTGCGATGTGCTTGACTGCCAGCCGGGCGACATTCTCGAATTCGACAGAGAGGCGTCCGATGAGACCTAGATGTTTCATGAGGTTCAACGGCTAATTGGGTGGGTGCGGTCAAGACATGAGGGGAAAGTCTTTGCTGCAATGATTATCGGGCGTGTTGCCCGGACAGATGGCCTTCTGGGGTAGGCCCTAAGTGATTTAATCAGCAAAACGGGAAATTAACTGATGACCAAATTCGGTATGGACCGCATCGCTTTGCGATGCGGTATGGGGACAATATTGTGTGCATATTGCTGCAGCTCAGCGGCAATCGCTCAGGACGCAGCGCAACAATTCGACGAAATTATCGTGACCGCGCATAAACCTGTGGATGATCCGACGATGATCGCGTCCGATGCAGCGTCTCTGCTGGCAACGCCCGGCGACATTAATGACCCGCTGAAAGCGCTGCTGTCCCTGCCCGGCATTACCTTTGGCGGCGGCGATCTTGATGATCCGATTATACGCGGCGGCGGGCCAGGAGATAATCTCTTCCTCATCGATGGCGTACCCGTTGAAAATGTATTTCACGAACTTAGCGACTCAATCATCAGCCCCAATGTCATTCGAACATTCGATCTTCACGCAGCTGCATTCCCCCCGGAATATGGCAACGCCACAGGGGGTGTGATTGACATCGGCTTACGTGACCCGAGCGCAACGGATAGGCGTCTCAATATCGATCTAAGCCAGCTGAAATCCGGCCTGTTATTTGAAACGCCGATAACGGATACGATCGCCGTCTATGGCGCCTATCGGCACAATCTGGCGCATCTCTTTCTGAAAGAATTTGAACGCGGCAATGACGCACTTGTTTTCCAGATGCCGGAAAGCCGCGACTATACAGGACGCCTCATCTGGCGCCGTGGGAACACCGATGTAACAATGACCGCGTTCGGCTCCTGGGATAAAACAGAAGATGTCGCGCGGGATGAAAGCCTCGCCAATAGTCTTGGCGTGGAGCAAATTAGACAGCTCGACGCGCAATCGCTCCGCATCCGCTCCAGATTGTCTGATCGCACCAACTTCAACGCGACCTTGTCTCACTCAAAAATCAATCAAACCCGCCGTGATGCCAATGGAGACTTCCTGGAACGCAATGCCAATGTCATCGCCTTTCGCGGCAAGCTTTCCCATGATGCCGGCCGCCACCAATTCACCGCCGGGGTGAACCACCAATATGCGGATAATGATCTCTCTTTTCGCGGGTTCGTTCCCCTGTGTGACCGGTTCGAGCAAAATTGCGGCGGCCCCTTCGCCGCTATCCCGACAAGCGTCAATGAAAGCTATCAATCAACAGAGCTATATGCGGGCGGGCGTATTGCCGCCACGAATCGTTTGACGCTTGATTTGGGTCTACACGGCGCCATCGATCATTTTCTCGATGAAACCTTTATTGAACCGCGCATCGGCCTTTCATATGACATCAATGACGATCTGGGTTTCTATGCGCGCGCTGGCCGCCACCACACCGCGCCGGCAGCACGCGATCTTCTTATTATGAACAACCTTGCCGGCAATCAGGAGAGCGAGCGATCGACCCAGGCAATGATTGGACAGCGCTGGAACATCACAAAAGGCTGGCGGCTGCAAACGGAAGCCTGGTTCAAGGATTTCTCGCGCACTGAACTCATCGGCACGCCGCTTCAACGCACATTCGAGGGCGAAGCCTATGGGATCGATATTTTGCTCGCCAAACCGATCAGCGAACGCCTTTATGGTTGGGCGGCGCTGTCGCTGAGTGACGGCGCCATCACCGATACGAATACGGCCCTTGACGTCGACAATCAGTTCACACCGCCGATTAGCGCCACCATGGCTTTAACCTATGCTTTCGATAGTGGATGGAAAGTCGGCGCAAAATACCGCATCCAAAGCGGCGATCCGTTTACCCCATTGCTGAATGTGATGCTTGACCAGGCGACCGGCGCGCCGTTACCGAGCTTCGGCACACCCTTCAGCGAGCGATTGGATAATTATCATCGGCTCGATATTCGCATTGAGAAAACCGCGCAATATGGTTTTGGCGATGTTCTCTATTACGTAGATATTTTAAACGTCACGGACCGCGAGAATGTCGCAAACCGCTCTTTCCCCATACCCAACACGTTGATTGACCCAAACGGCGCGACGATCCTGCCCAATGATGATGAGGGCATCCCGTTCTTTATTGCCTTCGGCGTCAATTTTTCATTTTAGAGGAGCTTGCGCGACTGTCCTAGCTGATCCAGCCCTTAGTCACAGCAAGCTTTGCATACCAGATCAAAAATGTCCCGACGCCCAGCGGCATGAAAACCATCATGACACGCTCAAAGGCGCTGAACTGTATCTCCAAACCAAGCGAATGGACCATGGTCACAACAACACCAATGAGCGATGCGATGAACACATAAACGGCCAGAGATTTTCTAAGCAACAACAACAGACCGCCGATGGCGCCGCCGAAAACGCCAACCGCAAAACCGGCGGTCGCCCATATCGGTCTGCTATCGATGATCGCGCGATGAGTTTCCGGCATGGACGCGACCATTTCCGGGTTCATCTGCATGATGAAATTCATCGCGCCCATCAAATTCCAGACCAGCGCGACGGCGGCGATCACCCAGAAACTCCAGTGAACGCCGCTGGCGGTTTTATCGCTCATCGCATGCCCCCTAGCTGTTTGCCGCCTGCAGTTCCGCAAGCATTTCGTCCATAATCGCGTAACCGCTTTCCCAACCTTTGCCCATATTGGCGACGGCGCCGGCAAAACACGCAATCTCGGCGTCGCTCGCATCCAATGGCGTCCATACCAGTCGCACTTTCGTCTTGCCGCCCTCCTCTTCGAAGGTAACGGTTGTTAAAAGCACAGGCGGCCAATCCGGCATCTTTGGGTTCGCCACACTGTTCCACTCGGCATCGGTAGACGAGTGGTGATGCCAGACGAGTTGCTCTGGCGGCGTCACTTCTTTGAACACCACTTTACTGAGCATGGAGTTGTCACCCCATTTCATTTCATTGAGCCACGTCCCGCCAGGCTTTAAATCAAAATTATGGATGATGGTTTCAACGCCCGGACCATACCAGCGCGACAGCAATTCTGGATCCGTCCAGGCGCGCCAGACGAGTTCGCGCGGCGCGTCGAACACACGATCCAATATATATTCCGGTAAGTCGCTCATGGTCTCATTCCTTCGCTTCAGTTTGTTTTAATCTGACAAGAACATCATCGAGCTGGTCAAAGCTCGTTTTCCAGAACGCTTCAAACTCAGTCAGCCAATCAACGGCGGCTGCCATGTTCTGCGCTTTCAATCTGGCGGGGCGACGCTGTTCATCAACGTCGCGCTCAATCAGCCCTGCCCGCTGTAGCACTTTCAAATGCTTTGAAACGGCTGGCTGGCTTATTTCAAATGGCGCTGCGATCTCGTTGACGGAGGCCTCACCATCCGCAAGCCGCGACAGGATTGCCCGGCGCGTGGGGTCAGCGAGCGCCGCAAAAATGGCGTCGAGATTTGGGGATGGATCTGAATACGCCAATTGCTCCATAACCATATGGTTATATACATCCACGCGAATGTCAACCGCATATAAATCAGCGGTTTAGATGGGCTGGATCGGCCCAAGCGCCTTTAATTGCGGCGGCGGCGATCTCCCCTCAGCGGCCCTCGCCCAGCCTGGAAGGGTCGGCGCCAATTGCAAAGCCGGCGCGAACACGCAATTGAGCGCAATGGCCAGGAAACCTCCACGCGAGACAGAACTTTATGAGCCGATCAAGCGGTTTCTTGAGGCGCAAAACTATGAGGTGAAAGCTGAAATCGGCGCCGCCGACGTTGTTGCGGTTCGCGGCGATGAAGCGCCTGTTATCGTCGAACTCAAAACGGGATTTTCCCTCTCGCTCTTCCATCAGGGAATTGAACGACAAACCATTACTGATTTTGTCTATGTCGCCATCCCAGCCAGCACCGGCCGGGACTTCGGCAAAGCGCTTTTAAGAAACAAAACACTTTGTCGACGCCTCGGGCTTGGACTGATCACCGTTCGCCTGAAAGATCATTGTGTTGTCGTGCATATTGACCCGGCGCCCTATCGGCCGCGCCAGTCAAAGCAAAAAAAGACCCGGTTGCTGGGCGAGTTTCACAAACGCACTGGTGATCCAAATGTCGGCGGCGCCACACGCCGCGGACTGATGACCGCCTATCGGCAGGATGCTCTGCGCTGTGTCAAATTCCTGTCGGACAATGGCGCAACAAAAGCTGCACTGGTGGCGAAAAGCGTCGATGTCGAACTGGCGCGACGGATCATGGCTGATAATCATTATGGCTGGTTTGATCGCGTCGCGACAGGCATTTACGATCTCAGCCCGGCAGGGAAAAAAGCGCTTTCAACCTATGCAAAAGAGATCGTTTTAACGGCGGGGTTAGCCAAAGGGTCGCGCTAGCAAGCGACATCAGTCTTTTTGTTCAGGATCAAATCCTTTAGCGATTTCCGGCGAACGCATAGTCAACACTCAATCTGGCAGCTTTTGACCCTTTCCAGACAGTCTATCGACCATTTCTCTGCGACCGAACATAAATCAATCACCGCCAGTCAGACAAACGCTGATGCTGCTTGAATCGGAACAGCACATACTTACTTTGAGGCTCTCCGTGGAGGCCGCCCATTGTCCCGTTCAAAGACTATATATCTGCCCCTCGTCTTCTTGTTATTTTGTGGAATGATCGCGGCGACTTTTTGGGATCAACGAATTATTGACGCAGATCCGAAAACGTGTGCCATTTATAAGAGTTTTTACAGCCAGCTCCCCGAAAAGAATGCTGCTTTCTTTGAGGGTTTTTCGAGGAGCTATGCACACTTTCCTAGTGATCGCGTGCCGAAGCCTCCGCAGAAATTCGAAAGGGATACAGGAGAGTTTGAGGAGATTGAAATAGCGCCCGGTGTGGAGCCATTTGATCGCCCGGTTCGTGAAACAATTGAACAGGACACAACCAACTATTTTGGCGTGGTCGCTGAGGGCGAAAAACGACGTATAAGCAATTGTTTTGATGCATTGGATAACTCGCCGGGGTTTTACTCAGGACCATATAACTTGTTGTATGCCCGTGAGACAGTTCTCGGGCGGGATTCCCATGAGTTTGTTTCCCTCTGGACTGTTTCTCCTGTCGGTTTTTCGAAGGATGGTAAATCAGCGGTTATGTATGCGGGCCAGTATTGCGGTGGCCTTTGTGGCTTGGGCGGATTTATTCTTCTCGAAAACAAGAATGGCGCTTGGATTGTCGTAGGCGACAGCTGGCTTTGGGTATCTTGAATTTCAAGGTACCAATTGTCTGTTCAGCCCTCGCAAACCAACGTTCAACTGTCGTACTTGCTATGACCGAATTTGGCGACAAACTGCGGCCTGCAAAAACAACCAGCATTCAATCCGGCGCGCCGCTGATCTCCGCCCGCCCATAGGGCGGCGAAAAATCGCCCTTCATATAATCGGTGATGAGCCGGAAATATCCTTCTGTAAAATGCGTGTAGTGGCGGCTGCCATCGGGCGCCTCAATAAATTCAACCATGCCATGATCGGTTCCGGGAAAGAGCGCTGTCGTAATCGGCAATCCTTCCTGCTGCAGGGTTGCAAGGCGCTGTCGCGTCAGCGCGCCGGGCGCCGCTGTGTCCTCTCCCGCGATCACCCAGAGCTGCGGTAATGAAAGCGATCGCAAGACCGCCATGGCATCATGGCGCCATGGGACGTCAGCATCATCAAAATCATCGGGTCCGCCCCCGCGCAACTCAGCATCGCTCGCGCGCAAAATATCGCCGGTGAATTCCCCTTCTATCTCTGTGAGCCAGGGCTCATCCGTGTATTTTGTTTTCATCTTGGTGAGGTTTTCGAATCCGGCCTCAAAATGTGAAGCAACGATCTCGCCGGTTGCCTTTGTAACCTCGCGCGCTTTTTCTATGTCATCGTCGCTATAACCAGCGCGGCGCATTTCATCATAGACCTGCTCAGCGTCTTCTTCGAGGGGCGCCAGAACAAGACCAAACCCAACAACAAGAAAGTCAGCGCTGACCGTCATTGCAGCCAGCGGCGCGACCCAGCCGCCCTGGCTCCCGCCAAAGAAACCGAAGCGATCATAGCTTGCGCCGGCCATGCGCTTTGCTTCTTTGGCTGCCGCTACCGCATCGCCGGCAAGCGCGTGGAAGTCCTGATTATATTCGCCTTCGGATTGACCCGTGCCGCGCTTGTCATAGACAAAAACCGAAACGCCCTGCGCCGCCAAAATATAAGGATAATATGAATATCCGACGGTGGGTGTCGCTTCTGATCCATGAACGAACACGACAAGCGGACGCACATCCGCGACTTCACGGTCAGGCGTGATCAATCGGCCCTTGAGATTCAATGCGCCGCTTTGAAAGACTGTGTCCTGCTCTTTAACGAAGACCCGTTCAAAGACGCCCTCAGCTGATGACAAAACGCCCGACGCACATTCGAGGATCGCACCCTCATCGCCCAACACACCGCGCCAACCGGAAACAAAAGTGTAGCGCATGACGGGATCGCCATTTTCTTGCGTCCGCGCATAGAGTACGGCTTTCTCCTCGCCCCTATTGTAAATACCAGGATCGCAGGCGGCTTTGACGGGCGTCTCCGCCGCACACGCTGTGACAGTCGCGCAGAGTAATATGATCGCGCTGCGCACAACCGGCGCGGCTTTTAAAGGTAACAAGTCAGACATCACATTCCATCCGTTTGATGTGCTCACGCGGCGCGGCTGTTGACGCGTTCGGCAATAGGCTGCCGGAGAAGGCTTTGTTCCGCCGCTTCAATCACCGACATCAGATCAACGCCTATTTCATCATTCAGTTTGCCGAGCGACGCGGCGACGTCTTTAGAAGCGCGCGTTACCCGCGCTGCATCTTTAGCGCCCTTCGCTGTGAGTTTTAAAAGACGGCGCCGGTCATCTTGCGGGTCGTCATAAGACTTTATCAGCCCCAAACGCTCCAGCGGCGCCGTGCGCGAGGTCACCAATTGGTGGCTCTGCCCTTCGGACCGCGCGATGTCAGCAACAGAAGATGGTCCGTTTTTATCAAGGTAGATCATCACTGATACGGACCGCACCGGTGTTTGCGCCCCGGCTTTCTGAAGCAACACCTTGGTCTGCCGGCAAACCAACGCATTTAACCGATCCGCCATATGGGCGAGAAAGGCGGGACGCAGATCCTTGGCATAAGAAAAGGCTTTTTCATTCACTAGACGTCTCACATTTTTACAAATATTTGTACAAAATATTGTATAAATGGAAAATGTCAAGCTGCTATGTTAGAACAAGACCAACCGGGCCCGCGATTGCGGCCCCGGTTATTGTACTGAACGCTCGCTGTGATGGCCGTAATGATCAGCTTACAATCCAGTCAAGATTAACGACAGCGCCTCTTTTGATATTGCAGACCACGGCTTCTTTTTCGCCTGCCTTCGTCATTTCAAATGTCAGGCGGCGCAAGCTGTTTCCGCGCATCGTCTTGAGTTCAAAGGAAGCAGTATTGTCAGCAGCTTCTGCCTGAAGTGCGCTCAGGCATTGTTGAAAATCCTGCTGCTCGCCGGACGCCGATGCATTGCCAGTGAAAGAAAACGCTAGTCCAAGTGCGGCGACGGTCGAAAAAATCATGCGGTTCATTTGAAATCTCCATCGGGTGAAAAACGTTGTTGTTTTGACAGTTGAAATTTAGGGCTCGCAGAGATATATTTGAAATGAATAGTTCGCATAGAAGGTATACCAATAACGTATGGCCGAAAAGCAGCTCGAAAGCCTCGACCTCAATCTCCTCCTGTCACTTCACTGGATATTGACCGAGCGCAACATCACGGCGGCGGCGAATAAAATCGGCGTCTCCCAGCCCGCCGCCAGCCGCGCATTGTCACGGCTGCGAGATATTTTCGACGACCCCCTGCTGGTGCGCTCCGGTAATGAAATGGCGCCGACGCGAATGGGCGAACGCCTGCAGCCAGTGGTGGCGCATGCGGTAGAACGGTGCCGCGATGTTCTAAAAATTACCGATACATTTGATCCGTCGACACAAGGCGGACAATTTCGCGTGGCGTGCGTTGATTATGTGGGGGTGCTGGTCGCCGCCGCATGGGCTGACGCTATTTGTCCAACAGCGCCAGACCTCGAGCTTGATATCATTAACCCGACCCTCGAGGTCAGTCGTGATCTCGTATCAGGAAAGATTGACCTCGTCATTCTGCCGGACCTTTCCATCATGAACCTGCCGGCGAGCATCGATACGGATCAGTTTGTGCGCCGAAAGATCCTGACCCAACGCTATCTCTGCGCTGTCAGAAAAAAACACCCCGTCGCAAAAGAAAAACTGACGCTAAAACAGTTTTTGTCTCTCGATCATGTGCTGGTAACACCGGAAGGCGCGAAAGTCGGCATCGTTGATCGTATGCTGGAAGACAAAGGCAAGGCGCGCAAAATCGCCTATCGCACATCGTCTTTCCTCCTGGCGCTGCCCATCGTGAAAAAAACCGACTGCATCATCACCGCGCCGGAAAGCCTGTTGCAGCTTGAAAAGGAAAATTTCCGGATCAGCACGCCGCCCCTCTCCGTTCAGGGTTTTTCGATGTTTGGTGGATGGCACCCTAACTGGACCCATGATGAGCGTCATAAATGGGTGCGCGACAGATTGTTTAGCGCACTGTCAGCGTCAGTGGGGTGAATGAATGACGGTTTTGTTACGCTGATCGCGTTCGATCAAACAACAAAAAAGCACCATAGCGACACACCATACATCGTGTACATATTTGTTTGTATAAATACATGAATTGCTTCTCCTTTTATATCTGAAGTAACTGTGTAATAATTTCCAAGCGCATCCGAACTCTTGTTAAAATTCCCTGTTTGTGCCGGCTGACTTGGAGCGATTTCAATGTCCTTTGCTGGTCTTGCGTTACACAATCGATTTTTGACGCTGATGGCCACCGGCGCACGGGTTATAATCGTGCTGTTCTGTTCGGCGTTGGCAATAACGCAAAGTGCATCCGCGCAATCAATTGAACCCGGACAGGGCTCCCCCGCTAAGGTTGAGTTTCCTGTGCCCATTACAATGCCGCGCATCATTGGCATGACGACAGCACAGGCAGAACAAGCAGTTCGACGCCAAGCGGAAAATCGTGTTTATGGAACGCAGATCGCGCGAGCTGTTGTGCGCCGAAACATCGAGTCGCGAACAATAGCGCGCGGACGCATTGTCTCGCAGAGCCCCGCCCAAAATGGGATACTGCCCGCAAATGCCGCCGGCGAATATGTATTTCAGATAGACCTTTCCAGTGGTTGGCCGACAGCGCCTGCGCTCAAAGGCAAGCGAGTAGACAGCGCCGAGGTGCGACGCATGACACGCGGCATGAGAGTGGTTCCAGAATTCCGTGAAGATCACGATGCGGCGCGCAACATCATTATTGCACAAACACCAACACCAGGACGGACACTGCCGGCGAACCGTTTCGTCAACATCACTGTTTCCAGCGGCTGGCCGACCGCGCCCGCGCTCGAGGGCAAAATGACCGATAGCGCGGAGGTGCGGCGATTAACGCGCGGCATAAGAATAGTGTCGGAACGCCGAGAAGATCCCGAGGCCGCGCCTAACATCATTGTCGCGCAAACGCCAAAGCCGGGACAAAAATTACCGGCGAATCGTTCGATCAACGCCGTTGTTTCCAGTGGCTGGCCCATCGCACCGGCGCTTGAGGGCAAACTGGCAGACAGCGCCGAAATACGGCGAACGACACGCGGCATGAATTTGATTCCGGAGCGCCGCGAGGATCCAGTGGCGGCGCCAAACATCATTATTGCACAAGCGCCAACGCCAGGACAAAAGCTGTCGGCAGATCGCTCGATCAATGTCGTTGTCTCGAGTGGTTGGCCCACAGCGCCGGCGCTTGAGGGAAAAATGGCAGATAGCGCCGAGGTGCAGCAATTAACGCGCGGTATGATGCTGATTCAGGAGCACCGGGAAGATCCGGCGGCGGCGCCAAACACCATTATCACGCAAGTCCCGACGCCAGGACAAAAGCTGTCGGCGAACCGCTCCATCGATGTCGTTATTTCCAGCGGCTGGCCCACCGCGCCAACACTTGAAGGCAAACTGGCAGACAGCGCCGAAGTGCAGCAATTAACACGCGGTATGACATTGATTACCGAACCACAACAGCACCTAGATGCAGCGCCTGATATCATCATTGCGCAAACACCTGCGCCAGGACAAAAACTGCCGGCAAACCGCTCCATCAATATCGTTGTTTCCAGCGGCTGGCCGACGACGCCAAACCTACTTGGTAAAACCGCAGAAGAAGCCAAGCTCGCATTCCCGCCAATAAGACTTATCGAAGTCGGTCAGCAATTGTCCTTCATACGCGACGGCGAGATTCTTTCGCAATCGCCTATGGCGAATGAAAAACTAAATTCCCAAAAAAGCGTCGAGATCGTTGTTTCCGCAGACAAACCACTCCCGCTGTTGGCAGCGGCCGCAGGCGTCATTAGCGCCTTGGTGATCGGCGGGGCCTGGCTTGGCGCGCAAGCATTAGCGTCGCCGAAGAAAATCTCACCGGAGATAGATGCATCAGACGGCTTGGAGTTGCGGGTGTTCCGCGACCATGGCCGCCAATCAGTCTCTGAGCTCGCCGGTTCCGAGGACGACCGACAAAATGAGGCGCCCGTCGAATTACGCGTATTTACAGATCTCGGAACGCAGACGATCGACGAAACAAATGAAGAGGATGATAGGTAATGACGCAGGACCACCGAAAATTGTCGGATCTATTCCGTGATGGCGATCCTCAAGAATATATGAGGGCCCTCTTCTCCGTTGAAGATCTTGAGAAAACGGCGAAAGCAGCTTCCGCAAGCGCAGCAACAGCAACGCGTGAACATCTCGATGGGCTCATTGAACGCTCACTGGATCAATTACTCGACATATCAATCGGCGATATTTTATGGAGCGCCTGGGTGAAGCTAAGTGTATTGCGCGAATATGCGACGGGTGAAAAGCTGGAATCAGATAAAATACATAGCTTCGCGCTCGCCAGCCATAAAATTACATCCGTTCACACCCCGAGAGTTGAGCTTATTTTGCATAACAAAAAGGTGACGGAAGCCTCAGTCGATATCAAATTGAAACTCAAAATCGATGGCGCAATCCTCAAAATAAAAAAAGGGCGCATCATAAAAATTATCGTCGGCAATGCTGGCGCGGATGGAGAGTTAGCAAGTCACGGCGCCACAATAATGAAGCGATCGTTCGGAAAACTTAATCTACCAGCGGCCTTCGAATTCCCGAAAGGGATTAAGATAGCGCCGCCGCTCCGCCAGACGCCCGCTTGACCACGTATCATGGATCAACGGCAACGAATGTTGCAGTTAATCCATGATGACGGCGCAAAATCGCCCTTCATATAGTCGGCAATGAGCCGGAAATAGCCTTCGGTAAAATGCGTGTAGCGCCAACTGTCGTCTGGCGTTTGTATAAACTCCAGCACGCCGTGATCGGTTCCGGAGAAAAGCGCTGTGGTGATTGGCAGGCCTTCATGCTGCAGAGTTGAAAGACGCTGCCGCGTCAGCCCTCCAGGCGCATGAATCTGCATCTGACCATCATAGCCAGACTTAAGGCTTTGGCATATAGTTTCAGAATTCTATATCGCGATATTGGTGTGGCTGAATTCCAAGATGTGATAACAACACGCGATGAATTTCGAAAAGTGATGGGCGAGCCAAGCGAACTGGTGACGCGGAAAACGCTCAGCCATCTGGATGGGCATTGCGGCGCCTTTATAAACCGGTGCCCTTTCATAATTTTGTCAACTGCTGACGCGCGCGGACGAATGGATGTCTCTCCAAAAGGAGATCCTTTTGGCTTTGTCAAAATCGTTGATAACAAAACACTAGCCATTCCAGAACGACTTGGTAATCGCCGCGCGGATTCCTTCGAAAACATCCTCGAAAATCCTAGAATTGGCATTATCTTCCTGATACCGGGGAAAACAGAAACCCTCAGGGTCAGCGGATCAGCGAAAATCGTTCGAGACACCGCCTTGCGCGAATCGATGGCGATCAACAATAAGGTCCCAGATTTCGCGATCGTCGTCTCGGTCGAGGAGGCGTTCTTTCATTGCTCAAAGTGCATGATCAGGTCAAAGCTCTGGCAGTCAGACCACTGGCCAGATCTGGATGGTTTGCCGCGCCTGGCGGAGACTATGGTCGATGCGGGCAAACTCGATCTAACGCCGGTGCAAATGCACGAGATCGTTTTAAATGATGAACGCAAGCGCCTTTACTAAGGCGCATACGACATTAATCGATTGCGTTTGGCCGCCAAGTCTTAGACATGCACCCGAAGGCCATATGCGCGATAGATAGTTTACAGAATCATTTCCAAGTCAATGCCGTGAATTAGTCGGAATGGACAGGTTGATACTGTAAGCTCCGCCTTACGCCGCCTTGCCGTAAAGCGTGTCGCCCTTCTTCGCCATATCGCGAAAGCTTTGCGGCGGGTTAAAGCGCGCGCCATATTTCTGCGCGAGGCTTTCAGCCTTACGAACGAATGTCTCCATACCGATCGTGTCGATATGGCTCATGGGCCCGCCGGTCCAGGGCGCAAAGCCCCAGCCGAAAATGGCGCCAAGGTCTGCCGATTGCGGATTGGAAACGATGCCCTCGGCAAAACACTGTGAAGCCGGCACGAGCTGCGAATACATCAAGCGCTCCTTGACGTCGTCAACGCCTGGTTGTTCATCGGCAATCGGGAAATGTTCGGACAGGCCAGCCCAAAGGTGCTTCTTGCCGCCTTCGGGATACTCATAAAACCCGCCGCCGGATTTGCGCCCATGGCGGCCAAGCGTGACGACCATTTTTTCGAGCAAGTCTTCATTGCCCGATGGCTGGTATTTGTCACCCAGTTCCTTCTTGGTCGATTGCATCAGCATATGGCCAAGCGACAGCGATGTTTCATCGGTGAGCGCAAGCGGGCCTACCGGCATGCCGAGAGATTTTGCGGCATTTTCAATCAGCGCCGGCTTGATCCCTTCCTGCACCATGATCATGGCTTCGCCGAGATAGGGCGGCACGACGCGGTTGGTATAAAAGCCGCGTGTGTCTTTGACGACAATCGGCGTCTTTTTGATCTGACGCACATAATCAAGCGCCGTCGCGAGAGAGCGATCACCGGATTGCTCGCCGGGGATGATCTCAACAAGCGGCATCTTATCAACCGGCGAAAAGAAGTGAATGCCGATAAACTGGTCCGGCCGCTCTGAATTTTTTGCGAGCCCCGTAATTGGCAACGTCGATGTGTTTGAGGCAAAGATTACTTCTTTGCCGATCACCGCTTCGGTTTTCTTGATGACGTCTGATTTTACATCGGGATCTTCGAAGACCGCTTCGATAATCATATCGACATCTTTGAGGTCATTATAATCTGTTGTCGGCGTGATGCGGGCGAGTAAAGCTTCGCCTTTTTCCTTGGTGACCTTGCCGCGCGAAACGCCTTTTTCAACAATCTTTGCTGAATAGGCTTTGCCCTTTTCCGCATAATCAAGATCACGGTCGAGCAGGACGACATCCATGCCGCCTTTTGCCGTTACATAGGCAATGCCGGCGCCCATCATACCGGCGCCGAGAACGCCAACGCGCTTAATATCTGTCGCTGGAACGTCTTTCGGGCGTTGCTCGCCTTTTTCCGCCGCTTGCTTGTTAACAAACAGGGTACGGATCATGTTTTTGGCCGTCGGGCCGGCCATCAGTTTTGTAAAATATTTGGACTCGAGACGTATTGCCGTATCGAAAGGAACGATCGATCCTTCATAGAGACAGGAAAGGATTGCCTGGATTGCCGGATAATTATGCTGCGCCTGACTTTGCGCCATGGCGTTCGCCGCCATGAAGAACTGAACCGCACGCTTATCCATGGCGCCGCCGCCGCCGGGAAACTTGAAACCCTTTTTGTCCCAGGGCTGCGTTACTTTCGGATTGGCCTTGACCCATTCTTTGGCTTTAGCGACCACTTCATCAGCAGGAACAATGCCCTGAATGATGCCATAGCCTTTGGCGGTCGCTGGGTTGATCGGCTTTCCTTGCGTCGCCATCATCGCGGCGTTCTGTAAACCGGCAAGACGCGGCAAACGTTGTGTGCCGCCCGCGCCCGGCAACAAACCAACCTGCACCTCAGGCACACCAAGCTGAATTTTTGGATTATCTGCAACCACACGATAGTGACTGGCAAGCACGAGTTCGAGGCCGCCGCCAAGGGCTAGACCGTTTACCGCTGCCGCGACAGGTTTCGCATGCGCCAGTCCGTTCTGCAGCGCTTTGGCCGGATGGCCGCCGGTTTCAAGCTTACGCAACGCTGCGTTCAGCGTGAATGCATTTTCAAATGCTTCCTTCATCGTCGACGCTTTTGACCCGCCCAGCATGCGGAGATCGGCGCCCGCAAGAAACCCGGAGGCTTTACCGGACGTGATCACGGCGCCCTTCATCGCGTCATTAGCAACAAAGTCGTCGATAAAAGCCTGAAACTCGCGCATCAGCGCTTCGTTCCAGACATTCATCGACTGGCCCGGCAAATCGATGGTCACCAGCGCTATGCCGTCGCTATCAATATCTACTGTGATGGTTTCGTATGACATCGTTTCCGTCCGTATTATTTTTTAAAGTTAAACGCGTTCAATAATTGTCGCGGTACCCATGCCGGCGCCGATACACAGCGTCACGAGGGCAGTTTCCTTGCCCGAGCGCTCAAGCTCATCGACCATGGTGCCCATGATCATCGCACCAGTGGCGCCGAGCGGATGGCCCATTGCGATCGCGCCGCCATTGACGTTGATATCCGAGTGATCAATATCGAGCGCCTGCATGAAACGCAGGACCACCGAAGCAAATGCTTCATTCAATTCCCAAAGATCGATGTCTTTTGCATTCATCCCGGCTTTGGCGAGCGCTTTTTTGGCCGCAAATTCCGGCCCTGTCAGCATGATCGTTGGCTCTGAACCAATCGACGCCATAGAGCGGATGCGCGCCCGGGGTTTCATCCCGAGCTTTTTGCCAATCTCTTCATTGCCAACCAATACTGCGGCGGCGCCATCGACGATGCCCGATGAATTGCCCGCATGATGAACATGTTTGATTTTTTCAATCTCGGCGTATTTTTGTAATGCTACTGCGTCAAAACCAAAATTCTCACCGAACATTGTAAAAGAGGGAGACAGGGCGCCGAGCGATTGCATGTCGGTATTGGCGCGCACCGTCTCATCATGATCGAGCGCGACTTCGCCGATCACATCGGTCACGGGGACGATTGATTTCGCAAAACGTTTTTCGGTCCAGGACTGCGCAGCGCGTTTCTGGCTTTCAACCGCATAGGCGTCCACGTCGTCGCGCGACAACCCGTATTTCGTAGCGATCAAATCAGCGGAAATACCCTGGGGCACGAAATAGGTTTTAAACGCGGTTTCAGGATCGGTGGGCCAGGCGCCGCCATCGGAGCCCATGGGCACGCGGCTCATATGTTCGACGCCGCCGCCAATCGTCAGATCCGCTTCGCCGGCTTTCACTTTCGCGGCGGCGATGTTGATCGCCTCCAGACCGGAAGCGCAAAAACGGTTCACCTGAATGCCTGATGTGGTTTCGGGATAGCCCGCATTCAGGATTGCCGTACGAGTGACGACCGCACCCTGCTCGCCCACCGGCGAAACGCAGCCCAGGGCCACATCTTCAATTTCACCAGCATCAATCTCATTGCGGTCCCGGATTGCCTCAAGAACCTGCGTCGCCAACTGGACGGGTGTTATCTCATGGAGGCTGCCATCGGCCTTGCCTTTACCGCGCGGGGTGCGCACAGCGTCATAAATATAGGCTTCCGTCATTTAGGGCGTCCTTTCGGCTGTCAATTCTGCAGTCAGAATTTGCATCGCGGCGGGCCCGTCGACCCGTGCTTTCAGGTCCTTAGTTAGGCCCGGCTGGGGACCCGCGCAATGGCGCGTTGCAGCGCATGGCGCGGGTTTTAGAAAGTCAATTCTAATCAATTTTTACGAGCCGGCTCCGGCTCTCCAGCGACATCTGAGCAGACCGGATAAATCGGGCATGACAGACGGCAATCAACACGCTAAGCGGGCTGGAAAATATCCTTTTTTGGGGTTTGAGAATGTCGACACCTGCCAGCCTTGACGCCCTGCGCTCCATCATTCGTGACCACTATCTCGTGGCCGAAGCGGACCTTGTACCCGCGCTGGTCCTGGACGCCGGGCTAAGTGCGGACACGCGGGCGCGGGCGCAGGGAAATGCCGCCGAATTTGTGAAGGCTGCGCGGGCCAATGCAGTCCGATCAGGCCTTATTGACAAATTCCTCCAGGAATATGGCCTGTCGACCGCCGAAGGCGTCACACTGATGCGTCTTGCAGAAGCGCTGTTACGCACGCCCGACGCCGCGACAGCAAACGCCCTCATTGAAGACAAGATCGAGGGCGGCGACTGGTCCGCCCATGCAGGCGCGAGCCCCTTTCCTCTGGTTAATTTTTCAACCAGAGCCCTGATGCTGACCGCAGCCTGGCTCGACGAGATCGAAGCCAAAGATCCGCTCGGCCGCATGGCGGCGGCGACAAAAGGCGTTCTCGATCGGCTCGGCGAGCCGGTGATCCGCGCCTCTGTCGCCCAGGCCATGCGCATTATGGGCGAGCATTTTGTGCTCGGCGAAACCATCCACGAGGCGATGAAGCGCGGCGACAAATTCGCGAGAGACGGTTATCTCTTTTCTTACGACATGCTCGGCGAGGCGGCCCATACCGAAGCTGACGCCAGAAATTATTACCGCGAATATGAGCAAGCGATCGCCGCGATCGCGGAACGCTCCACGAGCGGAAAAGCCGCTGACAATCCCGGTATTTCCGTCAAGCTCTCGGCGCTGCATCCGCGCTATGAATATGGGAAAAAAACCCGCGTCCTAAATGAACTCGGCGCCCGCGCCCGCGCGCTGGCGCTACAGGCTAAAGCTGCCAATATGGGTTTCAACATCGACGCGGAAGAAGCCGACCGTCTCGATCTCTCCCTCGATATCATCGAAATGCTGATGCGTGATCCTGATCTGCAGGATTGGGAAGGCTTCGGCGTCGTCGTTCAGGCCTATCAAAAGCGCGCATCATTCGTGCTCGACTGGCTCGCCGCGCTTGCCCGCAGCACCAATCGCCGGATCATGGTGCGGCTCGTTAAAGGCGCCTATTGGGATTCTGAAATCAAGCGCGCTCAAGTGATGGGCCTTGAGAGCTATCCGGTCTTCACCCGCAAAGTGTCGACGGACCTCAGCTATCTTGCCTGCGCACGGAAACTCCTTTCCGCGACCGATTTCTTTTATCCGCAATTTGCCACCCACAATGCGCTGACCGCGACCATGGTGCAGGAAATGGCTGGCAATTACAGCGATTATGAATTGCAGCGCCTGCACGGCATGGGCGAAGCGCTTCATGATAATCTGATCACTCACGGCGTGCGCTCGCGCATTTACGCGCCTGTCGGCGGTCATAAAGAGCTCCTCCCCTATCTTGTGCGCAGGCTCCTCGAAAATGGCGCCAATTCCTCTTTCGTAAATCAACTCATTGATCCTGATTTATCCGTAGACGATGTTGTCGCCGATCCGGTTGAAGAATTGACGGGGCTTACCCCCATTGCAAATCCGAATATCCCGGCGCCGCGCGATCATCTGGGCGGGCGCCTCGCCGCCAAAGGCTTTGATGAAACCCACCCGCCAGTGGCGGCAGCAATGACGCGAGCAGCGCGCGATGGTTTGTCACCGGTTGCCGCACGCGCGATCATCAATGGCGAATTACGCGCCGGCGTCATCGAACCGGCGACCAACCCGGCCAATCTCAGTGACGCGGTCGGATCAGTGGAGAGCGCCGGCGAACGTGAAGTGAATGAAGCTTGCGATGCGGCGGCCGCCTTTGCATCGCAATGGGCATCAACACCGGCGCATACACGCGCGGATGCTTTGCGCCGCGCTGCTGACCTCATGGAAGCGCGCGCCGAGCATTTCATGACACTCGCGGTTTTCGAGGCCGGCAAGAGCTGGCCAGACGCCATCGCCGAAATTCGCGAAGCTGTAGATTTCCTCAGATATTACCCTGACGAGGCAGAGCAACTTGAGGGTGCGCCGCTCGGCGTTGTCGCCTGTATTTCTCCGTGGAATTTTCCATTGGCTATTTTTCTCGGACAGGTTTCAGCGGGTCTTGCTGCCGGCAATTGCGTTGTCGCCAAACCCGCTGGACAAACGCCGTTGATCGCCTTCGAAGCTGTTAAGCTTCTTCATGAAGCCGGCATTCCTGGCGGCGCGCTGCACTTTCTTCCCGGCGGCGGATCGCAAATCGGCACGCCGCTGGTCGCCCACCCTGATGTTAATGGCGTCATCTTTACCGGCTCAACGCGCGTTGCCCAGACCATCAAGCAAAGCCTCATTGACAGCGGCAAGCATGATGCAGCGCTGATCGCGGAGACCGGCGGCATCAACGCCATGATCGTCGATTCAACGGCGCTGTTGGAACAGGCAGTGACGGACACCGTCGCCTCAGCGTTTCAAAGCGCCGGACAGCGTTGCTCCGCCTGCCGTGTCGTTTGCGTTCAGGAAGATATCGCAGACCGGTTCAATGAAATGCTCGCCGGCGCCATGGCGGAACTCAAAACCAGCGATCCATCGATGCGCTCAACCGATGTGGGCCCGGTCATCGACAAGGGCGCACGGGACAATATCGCGCGCCATATTACGCGGCTTGAAAACACCGCAAGATTGATCGCACGCGCCCCAGAGACAGACAACGCACCGGAAGGCACGTTCATCCGGCCCGTAGCGTTCGAGGTCAGCGCGCTCAGCGATATGCAAGAGGAAATTTTCGGACCGGTTCTCCATGTCGTTCGGTTCAAGGCGAACAGGCTGGAATCTCTCATCGATGAGATCAACGCGCTGGGCTTTGGCCTCACCATGGGGGCCCATACGCGTATCGATGAAACCATGCATGCGATTTCACGCCGCGCGCGCGTCGGCAATCTTTATGTAAACCGCAATCAGATTGGCGCCGTTGTCGGCGTGCAGCCATTTGGCGGCGAAGGCCTCTCTGGAACCGGGCCGAAAGCCGGCGGACCCCATTATTTGAAGGCGCTCACGAAACGCGCCCGCGCAATCTCGAAAACCATGAGTGATATCGCCGACGAAACACTGCCGCTCGCAGAAGACGAGGAACTCAACGCCGCGAATGCCGACTATCACCAATGGAACAACAGTAACCGCGGCGCGATTATGCGCCGGGCGGCGGAAAATGTTCCGGAGGCGGCGCAACAATTATCAAGAGGCGCCGACATTTATGACACCGTCTTTCAACCGGCTATTGAATTGCCCGGCCCGACAGGCGAATCTAACACACTGCGCTTGCGGGGCCGCGGCGTCGCGCTGTGTCTCGGCGGCGCCGACGCAGAGACGAGTTTTCACCAAATCGCCCTGGCGCTCGCCGCCGGCAATTGCGCCATCACAACGGACCCGGCCGCCGCCAGTCTCGCAACAGCGATTGAACGCGCTGCGGACGGGCTCCCGGGTATTGTTCATTGCTTCCCGGGTCCGGTCAGACAGGCGCTGCTCCTCGATGGCCGCGTCAGTGCCGTGATCTTCGACGGCGGCAGCGAAGGACGAGCCGATATTGAGAAAATTCTTGCAAAACGAGAGGGATCCATCATCCCCCTTCTATCCTGTCTGGATGGCCCCTGGCGCTTTGCAACAGAGCGTACACTCTCTATCAACACCACCGCTGCTGGCGGCGATGTGCGGCTATTATCCCTTGGCGAATAGGGTTAAACAGGCGCGCGAGAAGGGATTTATCGCGGCGCAGGGGCTGTTCGCCGCAGGTGATCTTGCATTGCAGCAAGCAACAGCCTTCACTCAGGCCCAGATGACGAGCACTCTTTTATGACCATCGCTGACATCCCGGCCCAACAGCCAGGACCCTTTATCTCCGCCACCGGTATTTCCGGGCGGTGGATGAACTGGCTGTTTGCCGACAAAGACCGCATGTTCTGGGTTCTTCAGATCGCGGGATGGGTCGGCTTTTTCGTCCTTCATATCTTGAGCGTGTCGACTTTCCTTGCGGGCCGGACAACACCGGCCCTGCTCTATTCGGTGGCGTCATCCGGCATCGGTTTTTTAACAACGAGTGTTCTGGCGCGACCGATCTACCGCCTGGCGCGCCGCCAGGGCCCGGTCCTGTTGCTGACCACTGTTTTGACCTCGACGGTCATCATGGCCGTTGCGATGTCGGGCATGAAAGCGTTGATCTTCAGCATCGTCATCGGCAGAGGGTGGATACCTTTGGACGCCGAAAGCGCCAGCCTGACCGATTATATACTGCTTATTGTTCCGAGCATGCCGGCGAATCTGTTTCTCCTCGGGTCCTGGGCCGGGTTTTATTTCGGGATCAATTATTACCTTAATCTCCGCAATGAAATGGAACGCGCGCTGTTGTCAGCGCGCCTCGCTGATCAGGCGCAATTGAAAATGCTGCGCTACCAGCTCAACCCACATTTTCTGTTCAACACCCTGAACGCCATTTCAACACTCGTGCTCGAACAGGACGGCAAACAAGCAAATTCAATGCTGACGCAATTATCTGCGTTTTTGCGTTACTCGCTGGATAGCGATCCGCTGCTGAAAACATCGCTTGCCGAAGAAGTGCGGGCGTTGAAGCTTTATCTGGAGATTGAAAAAACCCGCTTTGGGGACCGGCTCAAAGTCGATTTCGAAATCGATGAAGAAACACTTGATGCGCCGGTGCCTTCTCTCATCCTGCAGCCGGCCATCGAAAATGCCATAAAATACGCCATTGCGCAGATGGAAGACGGCGGCGAGATCACCATTATTGCCAAGCGCGACGGCAATATGCTGCACATGCGGGTTTGCGACAATGGACCTAATGCGCCGGACGACCCCTCGACAATTCTCACCAACTCAAAGAATGGTGTTGGTTTAGTCAATATGCGTGATCGACTTACTTTTATGTATCAGGACCGCAGCGAATTCCGCCTGTCAAAACTGAAGCCGCAGGGCCTGTGCGTCAGTATAAAACTGCCTTTTGAAAATCGGGGACAATAAAATGAGCGAAGACAACATACGGGTGCTGATCGTTGACGACGAACCGCTGGCGCTGCGCGGTCTTAAGATCCGCCTTCAGGCCTTTCCGGAAATCGAAATTGTCGGCGAATGCGCTAATGGCCGTGAAGCGGTAAGAGACATCAAGGCGAAAACGCCTGATCTTGTTTTTCTCGATATACAAATGCCCGGACTGGACGGCTTTGGCGTTGTGCGCGCGATGATCGGCGGACCGGCGCCATTATTTGTATTCGTGACCGCCTATGACAAATACGCGATTGATGCGTTTGAAGCGAACGCCCTCGATTACATCGTCAAACCCGTCGAGGAAGAGCGCCTGAAAGACGCGATCCACCGCGCCCGCGAGGCGATGAAATCAAAGGCGGCGACCAGCCGTGAGTCGCAACTTGTTGAGTTGCTGGCCTCCCTCAGCGACGATGATCGCGATCGCATCAAAGAATTGATCAACGATCCAGACTGGGCAGAAAAACAGCGCTATGCTGAACGCCTGTCCTTCAAGGACGGATCGAAAGTCGTTGTTCTGACCGCCGATGAAATTGAATGGATCGATGCAGCAGGCGACTACATGTGCATTCATGCGGGCGGTAAGACCCATATCATCCGCGAGACCATGAAAGCGCTACAGCAACGCCTCGACCCGGCGCGGTTCCAGCGCGTCCACCGTTCGGCCATCGTCAATGTGAAAAAGGTCAAGGAACTGCACCCTCATTCCAATGGCGAGTATTTCCTGATCCTCGAAAATGGCGGCGAGCTAAAACTCTCGCGTTCTTATAAGGATGTCGTCGCGCGGTTTTTGTAGGGAGCGTGATCAGGAAAAATGGGAACCGGTTTTCCGGTTCGATCACGCGACAAACAAGAATCTAAGACCTGCACGGCGCCGCTTAGCCAATTTTCGTTATCGCCTCGACGCCGCGCTCCAAAAGCCGCAGGCGCCCGTCATCATTATTGATGATTGTCACCGAGCAATTTTCCGGGCGAAAAATTAAAACCTTGTCGTCATCCGTCGCACAACCCACCGCGACATTGATGGCCACGAAATGCGAATAGATGACGCTGTCCTGTTCGATCGCCAACAACGCCTCGATCACGCCTTGTCGCCAGTTCCCGGATTCCGGGTCCATTTCATTCCAGCGCCCGGCCATGATGCCGCTAAGCCAGTTTCCACGCTCCGCGGGGTCGACGGTCGGCGATGTGATTTCCGATATTTGGTCATTGATGACGGCCTTGCGCGCCCAGGATGCTTCCAACGGGGCTGCAGTTTCGCGACATCGACGCATGGGGCTGGTGACGATCACCCCAGGGCTCAACGATGATAAAGTCGACGACGCACGCGCCGCCTGCTCGCGTCCTTCATCACTAAGGCCCGGATCAGCCTCTTCGTCCCAGCGCGCAGCAGCTTGTCCGTGGCGTATCAGATAAAGTGTCGGCACCTTGTTGGCTTTCGTTGAACACGCCCCCTCACAAGGTCTTGCTGATTTCGTGGTTGATACGCAAGCGATGCGCCTCAACCCGTTGAATTCACTTCCCTCTCCTGCCAATTGACCCCGTGGCATTGGGCTGTCAAACCAAGCGCAACCAACGCAATTCATCACGGGGAAAGCCCATGCGCGAAGCATTTTATAACCGCATCGAAGAAACGCTCGCCGACATCCGTGAGCAGGGCCTGGAAAAAATTGAACGCCAGATCACATCGCCCCAGGGGCCAGTGATTGACGTGATCCATAATGGCGAAACCAAACGTGTTTTGAATTTTTGCGCCAATAATTATCTTGGGCTGGCTGATCACCCGGAAATTGTCGCAGCCGCCAAGGCGACCATGGATGAATACGGGTTCGGCATGGCGTCGGTGCGCTTTATCTGCGGCACCAGTGATCTTCATCGCAAGGTTGAAAAAGCGATTGCCGACTTCCTTGGCTATGAAGATTCAATTCTGTTTGCGGCCTGCTTTGACGCCAATGGCGGCGTCTTTGAACCGCTCCTGGGGCCCGAAGACGCCATCATTTCAGACGCGCTCAATCACGCGTCGATCATTGACGGCGTGCGCTTGTGCAAAGCCAAACGTTATCGCTTTGCCAATTCCGATATGGATGATTTGAAAAAACAATTGCAGCAAGCGGATGCGGACGGCGTGCGCACAAAGCTCATCGTTACCGACGGCGTCTTTTCCATGGATGGCTATATCGCCAAGCTTGATGAAGTTTGTGCGTTAGCGGATGAATTTGGCGCCCTCGTGATGGTCGATGATTGTCACGCCACGGGTTTCATGGGGCCCGGCGGACGCGGCGCGCCGGCCCATAAAGGCGTTGCGAAGCGTGTGGATATTTTAACCGGCACACTCGGCAAGGCGCTTGGCGGCGGCATGGGCGGTTATATCTGCGCATCGGAAAAAGTTGTTCACCTCCTGCGCAATCGCGCCCGCCCCTATCTCTTTTCCAATGCGCTGACGCCAGCCCTCCTTGGCGCCACGCTAAAAACCCTTGAGCTCGTTGATGGCGGCGACGATTTGCGCACGCAACTTTTCCGCAACGCAGCGCGTTTTCGTGCGCAGATGGCGGAAGCGGGTTTTGATCTTTTACCCGGCGAGCATCCAATCATTCCAGTGATGCTCGGAGATGCGCGCCTTGCCGGTGAAATGGCGGCAGCCCTGATGGAAGAAGGCGTTTACGTTACCGCTTTTTCATTCCCGGTGGTGCCGAAAGGCCTTGCCCGCATCAGGACGCAGATGTGCGCCGCCCATAGCGATGACCAGGTCGATCAGGCCGTGACGGCGTTCGCCAAAGTTGGTAAGACGCTGGGTATAATCTAGGATCCCGCCCATGAAAGCCCTGATGAAAGCAAAGCCTGAAGAAGGCATCTGGATGCTCGATACGTCAAAGCCCGAGGTCGGCGTTAATGACGTCTTGATCAAGGTCAAACGTTCGGCGATCTGCGGCACTGATGTGCATATCTATAATTGGGACGAGTGGGCCCAGAAAACCATTCCCGTACCGATGACGGTCGGTCACGAATTTGCTGGTGAGATTGTCGAGATCGGCTCAGAGGTCCACCCCGAGCATTTCAATATGAGCGTCGGCGACCGGGTTTCCGCCGAAGGGCACGTCACTTGCGGCTATTGCCGCAATTGCCGCGCCGGCAAGCGTCACCTGTGCCGCAACTCGGTTGGTGTCGGCGTCAATCGGCCCGGCTCCTTTGCTGAATATGTCTCGGTGCCGGCGTTTAATGTCTACAAATTGCCGGACAATGTGTCCGACGATATGGGCGCGATCTTTGATCCTTACGGCAATGCGACCCACACGGCGCTGGCGTTTGATCTTGTGGGCGAGGATGTTTTGATTACCGGGGCCGGTCCCATCGGCATCATGGCGGCGGCGATCGCCAAATTTGTCGGCGCCCGGCATGTGGTCATCACAGACGTCAATGATTTCCGCCTTGATCTCGCGCGAAAAATGGGCGCAACCCGCGTCGTCAATGTATCGACCGAGAATTTACGCGATGTCATGAGTGATCTGAGCATGACCGAGGGCTTTGACGTAGGTCTTGAAATGTCCGGCGTTCCAGCGGCGTTCTCGTCCATGCTCGATACGATGAATCACGGCGGCAGGATCGCCATGCTCGGACTGATGCCGAACGGCGCCGGCATTAACTGGGACAATGTGATCTTCAAAGGCCTCGAGATAAAAGGTATTTACGGGCGGCGAATGTTTGAAACCTGGTACAAAATGGGGACAATGCTCCAGGCGGGGCTCGATCTCTCGCCGATATTAACGCATCACTACCCTATTGGTGATTTTCAAAAAGGTTTTGACGTGATGCGGTCGGGCCAATCCGGCAAAGTCATTCTTGAATGGTGACGACAAAGCAGCCGCGCACGGGACCACTTTCATGATGGCCGTCTTGAAAATTCTGCTGGGCGTTTTGGCGACAGTGCTTGTGGGCGTTTTGTCGATCATCTTTGATATCCTGCCTGGCTCCGCCCTCACCGCAGAAACGGAATTGCAGCGACACGTCGATCAGAAACTGGCGGCCAGCGATTATCCATGGGCGCAAGTGACCATTGACGGGCAAAAAGCCGTTATTTCAGGCAGTGCGCCGTCCCATGAAGATTTTGACAATGCCCTCGCAGCTATCCGCGGATCGGCATGGCATGGCGGTTTTATCGTCGGCGGTGTCACGGCAGTCGATACCGCCGGTGTGAGAGACGCTGAAAGACTTCCCATTGCGGACCCTTTCATCTGGATCGTTGAATATCAGACCGGCGCCCTCGTGTTTTCAGGCCAGGCACCAAGCGACAATGCACGTAAAGAGATATTCAAACGCGCCGCTGA
This sequence comes from Hyphococcus sp., assembly GCA_021776335.1. Lineage (GTDB taxonomy): Bacteria > Pseudomonadota > Alphaproteobacteria > Caulobacterales > Parvularculaceae > Hyphococcus. The sequence goes on along the minus strand of JAJFGB010000007.1, from coordinate 690,425 downwards.
AGCTTTTCCAGACGCAGAAATTTCCGGCGCGCTTGATCTCGCCGGCGGGGCGCCGCCGGAAAGCGACTGGCTCGCCGCCGCCGCAATCAGCCTTCACGCATTAGCGCGTCTCGAAGCAGGCGCGATCGAAGCCAATGGCGCGCAATTTGTGTTGACGGGCGCTGCCAATAGCGCAGAGCGCGCCGACGTGTTGCGCAGGTTTATGTCCACATTGCCGCAAGGTATGACTGGCAAAGCGGACATCGCGGTCGTGCTGCCCGCGCCCGTTTCGGTTGACGCCCCAGCGGTTGCAGACAACCCGGCGGTTACCGAAAGCGAATTTTCAACGCCTGCGCCCGACATCGCGGCAGCGCCATTTACAGAGCAAGCCTTTACCGACGCCTGCCGTACCCGGCTGCGCGGGAAAATCTCTGAGCGCCGCATCGGTTTTAGAACAGGCAGTGCATTCCTCGCCGACGCCAGCCGCGACTATCTGCTGGAACTCGCTGGCGAGATGAATGAATGCCCGCAATTCTCATTTGAAATTTCCGGCCATACCGATTCCACAGGCGGGCAAACGCGCAATCGCCAGCTAAGCGAGCGCCGCGCCAACGCTGTTCTCACTTTTCTGGTGGAGAGCGGCAACGTTCCGCCGCGACGGCTCACGGCGCGCGGCGCCGGCGAGGCGGAACCGTTGGTAAGCAATGCAACGGCTGAAGGCCGCCGCCGCAATCGCCGAATCGACATGGATTTGATCTTCGACCCGCAATAGTTGATAGGAACAGACATGCTCTGGCTTGCCGCTCATATGTGGTTTCTCCTCCTCCTGGTGTTTTCCATCGGGCTTGGTGTCGGATGGTGGATCTGGGGGGCGCGCGCAGACGACGCGTTGCCGCCAACCGGTGCGGCGCCTATGGGAACGCTGGACAGTGATGCGGCGCGGGTTGACAGGAATCGCGACACGCCAAGCTGAATAATGTGATCCCTAATCGGGTCGGCGAAAAAGATGCGCCGACGCCCAAACGGAGTTGTCGATGATCCCTCGTTACACCCGGCCTGAAATGGCTGCGGTCTGGTCGCCAGAATCCAGATATCGTATTTGGTTCGAAATCGAAGCCCATGCCGCCGACCAGATGGCGGCGCTCGGCGTCATCCCGAAAGACGCCGCCGCGAAAGTCTGGGAAAAAGGCAAAGACGCCCAATTCGACAGCGACCGCATTGATGAAATCGAACGCGAGGTCAAACATGACGTCATCGCGTTCTTGACGCATCTGTCAGAAATTGTCGGTGATGAAGCGCGTTTCGTCCATCAGGGAATGACCTCGTCGGATGTTCTCGACACTTGCCTGTCAGTGCAGCTCGCCAGGGCGTCGGATCTTTTACTCGCCGGTATGGACCGCGTTCTCGCCGCATTGGAAAAGCGCGCCCTGGAACACAAAAACACGGTCTGCGTCGGTCGCAGCCACGGCATTCACGCAGAGCCCACGACATTCGGCGTCAAGCTCGCCACTTTTTATGCGGAATTCAAAAGAGGCCGGGAGCGTCTTGAAACTGCGCGCCGCGAAATTGCTGTCTGCGCCATATCTGGCGCAGTCGGCACCTTTGCCAATATTGATCCTTCGGTTGAGGAGCATGTTGCAAAAGAATTGGGCCTCGCCATCGAGCCTGTTTCAACCCAGATCATTCCGCGCGATCGTCACGCAGCATTTTTTGCGGCGCTGGGCATTATCGCCTCTTCTATCGAACGCCTGGCGACCGAAATCCGTCACCTGCAGCGCAGCGAAGTTCTCGAGGCGGAGGAATTTTTCTCCAAGGGCCAAAAAGGCTCTTCGGCAATGCCGCACAAGCGCAATCCGATCCTGACGGAAAACCTCACCGGTCTCGCACGTCTGGTGCGCATGTGCGTCATTCCCGCCATGGAAAATGTAGCGCTATGGCACGAGCGTGATATTTCGCATTCCTCGGTCGAGCGCGGCATAGGCCCCGACGCAACGATCCATCTTGATTTCGCCCTGCACCGGCTCGCCAATGTAATGGAAAATCTCGTGGTCTATCCGGAACGCATGCAGGAAAACCTTGATCGCCTCGGCGGATTGGTGTTTTCGCAGCGCGTTTTGCTGGCGCTGACGCAAGCTGGCGTCTCACGCGAGAACTCCTATTCCTGGGTGCAGCGTAACGCGATGCCCGCCTGGCGCGGCGAAGGCCACTTCCTCGATAATCTCAAAGCGGACAGCGACGTCTCCGCCAAGCTATCGGCGAAAGAAATCGACGCGCTGTTTGACCTTGGCCATCACACCAGACATGTGGACACGATTTTCACGCGGGTGTTCGGAGCGTGATCAGGAAAAGTGGCTCCCGGTTTTCCTCTGCGATCACGTGACCAACGCAATGAACCAACTACCTGCGATTAATCCCGGCGCTGCACCACCAGATTGACGATCGCGACAACCAGCATCACGACGGCGATCGTGAACAGCATGTTCGATTCCCCGGTCGAAAAATCTGCCCGTGTGAAAGGCCCGCCCGCAGCGAGCGCTGCAGCGGGTATGGGATCAGCAAAGCCGTCCGGCGTGGTGACACCCAGAAACGGCGACAGATGAAAAATGACTGCGCCTGCAAGCGGCAGCACGGCGAGCGTTGCGCCGAGCCGGCGTGTCATGGGCAAAATAAGTAAAGCGCCTGCCACGATTTCCAAAAGGCCCGTTGCATAATTGCCAAGCGGATAGGCCAGCTCGGCAAGGGGTAGCCCTGCGCTGCCAGCCTTGAATTCAATAAACTGAAAAATATGCGCGCCGCCGGTGAATTTCATGACGCCGAACATGATCAGGAAACCACCCACCGCCAGCGCCAGCACCCATTTCAAAATCGTCATTGCCCGCCTCCCTTAAATTCAGTTCAAATCCATATGCCAGAAAATAGCGGCTCTGGGGCTCACTTGAACTACACAGCTCCGTGAAGGGCCGAGCTTTTTAACCATAGCCTGCGCTGATTTCGCGCGTTGCGGCCTTGGGGCAGCGCCCGCATATGCGCAGCAGAGCGTGATCAGGAAAAGTGGTTACCGGTTTTCCAGCTCGATCACACCACAAGCGAAAATTTAAGGCAGGATGGGCTACGTGCGCCTATTACCCAATTTATGACCAATAATTCGGAATATCCTGACGCCGGAGCCGGTGATTCGCGCTCATGGCTACACGCGATGAGCCGGGGCTTTATGCGGCGCTGCCCCCAATGCGGCCAGGGCGCGCTGTTTGCAGGTTATACGAAAGCAGCCTCTTCATGCAGCGCCTGCGGGCTCGATTTCTCGGGCCATGAAGCCGATGACGCCCCGCCCTATGTGACCATCATGATTGTCGGTCATATAACGATACCGGCGGCACTGGCCGCCAAACAGCTTTTCGACCCGCCAATCTGGCTGCAATTTGCGGTCTGGGGCCCTGTTATCCTGCTGGCGACGTTCTCGCTTCTGCCATTGGCGAAAGGCGCCCTGATCGGTCTGCAATGGGCCAACCGCATGCATGGATTTGCAGGGCCTGAGCGCGCCCTGAAGGCCAATCCTGGCAGTGCGCCCGGCGGCGGCGTCTAAACCAGACCGAGGCCGTCTTGACAGTCTCCGATCCTTGGGTATGTATCCGCGCTCGCTGACCAATCTGCGGGTCTGAGGAGATACTGATGGCTAAACCAACAACCGTGAAAATCCGGCTCAATTCCACCGCTGGAACGGGGTTCTTCTATGTCGCCAAGAAAAACACCCGCACCATGACGGACAAGCTGGTCCTCAGGAAATATGATCCCGTGGCGCGCAAGCATGTCGAATTCAAAGAGGGCAAAATCAAGTAGCGCTGCCAGCGCTATTTTGATGGGTAGAAGCCGCCTTTCGAGGCGGCTTTTTTATTTCTTTAATTACGCCGCGCTTTTAATGACGCGATTGCGTCCGGCAGTCTTGGCTTCATAAAGCGCTTCGTCGGTACGCTTGATGAGCTTCTGGGCGTTATCGTCTTCCGGCCCGGCTTCAGTTGACGCTAAGCCGACACTGACAGTGACAGCAAGCTCGTCACGGCCGCCATTGAGCACGAATTTTTGCGTGGCGACTTCCTGGCGTAACCGCTCCGCCACTACCGAGGCAAAAGCAAGATCGGTATCTGGCATGGCGATCAAAAACTCTTCGCCGCCATAGCGGCAGGCCAGATCAATGCCGCGCACTGTGCCCGAAATACGCGATGCAAAATCCTGCAGAACTTTGTCGCCAACGTCATGACCGTAGGTGTCATTAACCTGCTTGAAAAAGTCGATGTCGAGAATCATCACCGATAACGGCCGGCCGGTCCAGAATGCGCGATCAAACATCGCGCTCAAATGACTGGCCAGGTAACGCCTGTTATAAAGCCCCGTTAGCGGGTCCGTTACCGCCATTTCAAGGCTTGTCTGGAACGATGATCGCAATTGATCCACATAACGCTTGCGACGCAACTGGGTTGTTGCGCGTGCTGTCAGTTCATTTTTATCGATGGGACGCGTCAGGTAGTCGCTGACGCCGATATCGAGCGCGCGAACAAGTTTGCGTGTGTCGCCCTGACGAACAACAGCGAGGATCGGCGTCAGCCGGGTTTCCTCAAAAGAGCGGATCGATGAACACAGGCGCAGGGGATCCATCGCTTCAATAGATAAATTGACGATCAACAAATCATAATTGCCGGATCGCGCGCGACCCATTGCAACCTCCGGATCGATTTCATGATCGATCACATATTTTTCGTCGCCCAGAGCAGCCTGCAGCCGTTCAATCTGTTCTTCATTGTCATCAATGATGAGCACTCGGGCCTCATCGCCCTCTTCTTCCACGTCGATATTGTCAACAACGCCAAGGCCCTTGCCGGTGGCATAGCGCGCCCGCAATTCATCGGTCATCATTTTGAGTCGTGTCAGACTACGCACACGGGCAAAGAGGGCGAGATCTTCAACCGGTTTTGTCAGGAAATCATCAGCGCCGGCTTCAAGCCCGGCAACACGGTCCGCTTGCTGATCAAGTGCTGTCACCATCACGACGGGGATATGCATGGTTTCCGGGGAAGCTTTGAGCCGTCGGCAGGTTTCAAACCCATCCATGCCAGGCATCATCACATCCAGAAGGACTATATCGGGTTGTTCTTGTGTTGCTATATCGAGAGCTTCAACGCCCGAATAGGCGCCCAGTACGTCAAAATATTCCGCCCGAAGTTTTGCTTCGAGCAGTTTGACGTTAGGTTCAAGATCGTCGACGACCAATACGCGCGCCGTCATGGGACCCCCATCAGCAACAGTGGACTAATTTGACTTAAGGCTAATCCAAATACCTTTTTACTTTCTCAAGAAATGAAACAACCGAGATCGGTTTCGCGATATAATCTTCGCAGCCCCCCTGCCGGATGCGCTCTTCATCGCCTTTCATGGCGAAAGCGGTAACGGCAATGACTGGAATATCAACGAGTTCGGCATTGGCCTTAATTTTCTGGGTTACTTCGAGCCCGGAAAATTCCGGCAGCTGGATATCCATTAAAATAAGGTCCGGATGGTTTTCGCTGGCCAGTTTGAGTGCTTCCGGCCCGGTGCGCGCCTGCAACGTGTTATAGCCATGCGCTTCAAGCAGATCACGAAATAGCTTCATGTTCAGCTCGTTGTCCTCAACGATCAGGACAGTCTTTGGAAGCTCGGAATAGTCCAGCTTTTCCATGGCAGACATATTACGCCTTTAAGTCTTCTTTTGCGCCGAATCGGCGCCGTCAGTGATAAATATTGCGACAAAGGTCTTAATTGAATGTTTATTGTGGTGAACGAAACGGCGTGCTTTTACCTAAAAAATGCCTACAGCCATACGTGGTAACCATTTGTTAAGTGATTAAATCCCCCAACCAGAACGGGTTTTGCCTAGACTGCCTGGCCGCCGGCCAACATGCGGCCCAGCACTGCACTGCCTGTGGCGCAAGCCGAATCACTACGCATCCCGAAATTTTTGAGCTTGCCATTGGCCATCTTGATTGCGACGCCTTTTACGCCGCCATCGAAAAACGCGACGATCCAAGCCTGGCGGATAAGCCGGTCATTGTCGGCGGCGGTGTGCGCGGCGTGGTCTCCACCTGTTGTTATATTGCCCGCACCTACGGCGTGAAATCAGCCATGCCGATGTTCAAGGCGCTCGATGCCTGCCCCAACGCAGTGGTCATCAAACCTAATATGGCGAAATATGCCGAGGCTGGCCGCGCCGTTCGAAAAATGATGCTGGCTATTACGCCGCTCGTCGAGCCACTGTCGATCGACGAAGCCTTTATGGATCTTACCGGCACCACCCGTGTGCACGGGGCGCCGCCCGCAATCACCCTTGCGAGGCTGCAACAACAGGTAGCCGACGAGCTTGGTGTTACAGCGTCCATCGGTTTGTCGCATAATAAGTTTCTCGCGAAAATTGCATCGGACCTCGATAAGCCAAGTGGTTTTTCTATTATCGGCAAAGCGGAGACAAAAGAATTTCTTGCGCGGCAATCGATCTCGCTGATCTGGGGCGTTGGCAAAGCGATGACTGAAAAATTTGAAAAAGACGGCCTTAGGACTGTTGGGCAACTGCAACAAATGGATGCATCAACACTTGGCAAACGATATGGCGAACTCGGCCTGCGGCTGGCGCGCCTTTCCCGGGGCGATGATGTGCGCCGCGTCAAACCCGACCGGGACACAAAATCAGTTTCCTCAGAAACAACTTTCAATAGCGACATCAAAGACCCGCAATGGCTCGAGGACTTGCTTTGGGAATTGTGTGAAAAAGTTTCCGCACGAATGAAAGCCAGTGGGTTCGAAGGCCGGGTTGTAACGCTTAAACTGAAAACGGCCGGTTTTAAAACGATCACCCGACGGCGCACGGTGGGCCAGCCCACCAATCTTGCCCGCGCTGCTTTTGCCGCCGCCAAACCAATGCTGCACGAGGCTGCCGAAGGCAAAGCCTATCGGCTGATTGGCGTCGGCTATTCGGATTTGGCGACCGAAAGCGACGAGCGACCGGGCGATCTTTTCGGCGATGATAATGAGAAAATCGCGGCGCAGGAAAAGGCCATTGACGCCATCAGAGGCAAATTCGGCCGCGACGCCGTCAAGGCGGGCCGCAGCTTGCGACGGCGCAAATAATTTGACCAGGCTGCCCGATTGACCCCAGGGCTTTCGCGGCCAACACTAACAATACGGAAATAAGGAGCCCTCATGTCCCGCATCGAACACCATCTCGCCGAACTCGGTATTGTGCTACCTGAACCTGTTGCGCCGGTTGCCAACTATGTCCCCTTTGTCGTCAGCGGCAATCTCGTTTTCATTTCCGGACAAGTGTCGATCGGTCCCGATGGGTTGATCACCGGCAAATTGGGAAAGGATGTCTCGCTCGAAGCGGGTATAGATGCCGCCCAGGCCTGCGGCGTTAATCTCATCGCGCAATTGAGAATAGCGTGCGGCGGCGATCTCGACCGGGTCAAGCGTGTCGTCAAACTCGGTGGCTTCGTCAACTGCACCGGCGATTTCATTGACCAGCCGGTCGTCATCAATGGCGCATCGGACTTGATGGTCGCCGTCTTCGGCGATGCTGGCCGTCATGCACGCGCCGCCGTCGGCGCGCCGGCTCTGCCGATGAATGCCGCCGTCGAAGTCGATGGCGTCTTTGAAATCAGCTGATGGCAGACGGGTCAGACGCATTGCTGGCGCGGTCGGTGTCGTCAATCGACGACATTGACGGTGATATCTGGAATGCGCTCGCCAACCCGGCAGACCAACCCTTTAATCCATTTATCGCTCATGAATTTCTCCGCGCCCTCGAGCGGTCCGGATCCGTCGCGCCAGACGCCGGCTGGGCGCCGATGCATCTTGTTCTCGAAGAGCACGGCGCCGTCACCGGTGTCGCGCCGCTTTACGCCAAAGGCCACAGTCAGGGCGAATATGTGTTCGACCATCATTGGGCGGACGCTTATATGCGCGCCGGCGGGCGATATTACCCCAAGCTTGTTTGTGCTGCGCCCTTTACGCCAGTTCCAGGGCCGCGGCTGCTCGCGAAAACAAACGCCTCAAGATTTCAGCTTGCGGTCGCTCTACGCCAGGCGACGCAGCAAATGGGCGCGAGCTCTCTTCATGTGAATTTTACGACGGACCAAGATCAGGCGACCCTCGCCCGCGCAGATTTCCTGCAGCGCATCGGCGAACAGTTTCACTGGTTTAATCGCGATTACAAAAGCTTCGATGATTTTCTCGGCCAGCTCTCCTCGCGCAAGCGCAAAGCGATCCGCCGCGAACGTCGTGACGCGCACGCGGAAGGCGTCGCCATCCGGCATTTGATGGGTGCAGACATTGAGGAACGCCATTGGGACGCGTTCTGGGTTTTCTACCAGGACACCAGCGCCCGAAAATGGGGCGAGCCCTATCTGACAAGGGGCTTTTTCCGACTGGTCGCCGAATGCATGCCGGAGAGACTGTTAATGATCGTCGCTGAACGCGCAGGCGAGCCGATCGCCGCCGCGCTCAATTTCATTGGCGGCGATACACTTTATGGGCGATATTGGGGGTGTACTGAAGACGTGCCATTTCTGCATTTCGAGATCTGTTACCATCAGGCCATTGACTACGCCATTGCGAACGGGCTCTCCCGTGTCGAAGCGGGCGCACAAGGCCAACATAAAATTGCCCGGGGCTATGAACCCATCCCGACCTATTCCGCCCATTGGATCTGCGATGACGGATTCCGCGGCGCCATAGATAATTACCTTGAGGCGGAACGCGCGCAAACCGGTATGGAAATCGAGGCGTTGCGTGATTACATGCCATTCAAGAAAACCACATAGGATAGATCGCTGTGAAAACCATCGAACGCACGCATAATCAGCAGGAAGCCAAAATAATTGTCGGTTTTCTACAATCCCACGGTATTGACGCTGAACTGCTTGATGGCGCGATCAATTCAGTGCTGCCGATGCCGGGCGGCGTGCGCATCGCTGTACCGGACAATCAGGAAGCCGAAGCGCTAACATTGCTCGCTAACGCTCAATCGGGCGCGGCTGCTATCGATGAGGATGATCAGGCATGAGTCTGAAAACCGTTTACGACGCCGACAATATCTTTGCGAAAATCATCAAAGGCGTAATCCCCTGCGTCAAAATTGCGGAGACGGGCGATACGCTCGCCTTCATGGATGTCTTTCCCCAAAGCGAAGGCCATTGTCTTGTTGTCCACAAGAATATACAGGCAACAAACCTATTGGATATCAATGCCGATGATCTCACCGTCTTGATGAACGCGGTCCAACGCATTGCTGCAGGCGTTAATGACGGCCTGGAGCCTGATGGCATTCGCATCGCGCAATTTAACGGCGCGCCCGCAGGTCAAACCGTCTTCCACCTGCATTTCCATATTATCCCGGTTTATGAAGGTCGCGCACTGGCGTCACATGCGAGCGGCGGACCAGCGGACACCGCAATTCTCGAACCGACAGCGGCGAAAATCAGGGCGGCGCTTTAACCCAGCCTTTGAGTTTTACTGTGTCATCATCAATGTTGGTTTGCTTCATCCAAACCAGAAGTTTGGTTGCGAAGCCGATAAATATTTCAGATTTTCTTTATCGCGTTTTCGAACCGGAAAACCGGTTCCCACTGTTCCTGAAAACGCGCTCTTCACGCATTCGTAATCTTGCTCCCGCGCTCGTGTTTTGCACGTGAGCGGGCGCTGCGCCTATCTCCAGTTCCAGAAAGCGGCGCAACCGCGCCTTCGAAATAAGGAAGTGGGACCAAAATATGAAAAACCTGGTTTTAAGCGCGTTTGCCGCAACAGCCCTGACCGTCGGCGCCACAACGGCGCCAGCATGGGCTGATCACAATCATAGCGCGGATGAAGCGCATGCGGCATCAGAGATGCTTCATTCAGGCGTCTGGTCGAAAAAATCGTTCAAGTCGTCCGGTGACTGGTCCATCGTCAAAGAGGGCGACAGAATGTTGATTAAGCTGTCCGATGATTTCAAAACGCGCAAAGCCCCGGATTTAAAAATCTTTCTATCACCACTCGCCGCCGCTGATGCGAATGGCAAGAACGCAACCAATGGTTCGATGCTGATTGCGCCGCTTTCCAGCAATAAGGGCGCGCAGACCTATGAAATCCCGGCAGGCGTCGATCTCGCCGATTACAAATCAATCCTCATTCATTGCGAGGCCTATTCAAAACTGTGGAGCGCCGCAGACCTCGTCTAACGAAATCCCCCCAAGTAGCGCGTTCTCTCTCCCCCACTTTTGGGAACGCGTTGTTGAGAAGGCCGCCGCGACCCCTTCCCTTGCGGCGGCCTTTTTTTATTCGCCCTGGTGCGCGGGGAAATCGACGTCGCCGGGAAAACTTCCCTTGTCGAACGCCCATTCCTGATAAGGTCCGTCAGCGTCAATCCAATGTAAAAACATATGTGCCGACCAGCGATTGGGGTTGGGCGCCAATCGGCCATGACGATAATTAACACCGTGATAGAGCACAGCATCGCCCGGCTTCAAATTCAGGGTCGAATAGTCCGCCCCCTCGAAATCGTCGGTCATTGGAAGGCTTGCCCCGTCTCCCGGTTCAAAATGCTGCGTGCCGATATCAAACGGCCAGACGATATCATCGCTGTAACCGAGCGACATTGAAAAGCTGTGTTCACACGCCGGCCGGTCGGAATGGATAAAACAACGATTGCCTTTGAGATAGGCCCGGAAAAAGGCGTAGGTGGGCAATAATCGCTTTCCGGTAATCTCACTCATTCTCGATGTCAGGCCCCAATGAAACGCCATCACCATGGGCAGCCGGTAACCGTAAAACTCGTACCCTTTTTTCGCATTGACCTGCGAGCCGGATTTGAATTTCTCCAGCAGGCCGGGCGTCGCCGTCATATTCGCGTGAATAACGCCAAGCAGGTTTTTGACGACCTCCGGTGGCGCCGCATCTTCAACAAGCGTGTACCCGTCAGTGTCGTAGCGTTGGCGAAGTTCTTTGGCATTGGTCATAGCGTCACAAATTCTTTGATTGAAATATGTCGGTCAATAAATTGAAGGCCCCCCACCCCGCAGTGGCCTTATTTCGCGCCAGCGCCCGGAAACGGAAAATCAGTATCAGTCGGGAAGTCCTTGCGATCAAACGCCCATTCCTTGAACGGACCGTCAGCATCGACCCAATGGAGGAACATATGCGCCGACCAGCGGTTTGGATTAGGCATTGACCGGCCATGGCGATAATTGACGCCGTGATAAATGATGGCGTCGCCAGGATTGAGCATCAATGCCTTATAGGCGTCGTCTTCAAAATCTTCTGCCTTGGGCCGGTCTGCCGCCTCACGCTCTTCATGAAACTTCTCGCCAATCTCCAGCGGCCAGACAATGTCGTCGCCATAACCCAGCGCCATAGAGAAACTGTGCTCGCATGACGGCCGGTCCGTATGAATGAGGCAACGATCGCCCTTCGGATAGACCCGAAAGAACGCATAAGTCGGGAGCAATCTCTTGCCGGCGATATCGCTGATACGGGAGGTCAATCCCCAATGAAATGCCATCACTGACGGCAACCGGTAGCCGTAAAACTCATAGGCCGGCATTTCATTGACACGCGGTTCCGACAGGAAGTTTTTCAACATGCCTGGCTTCATCGTCATGTTTGCATGGATAATCGCCAGCAGGTTTTTCGCGACCTCGGGCGCGGCGGCGCGCTCCACAAGCGCATAGCCGTCGGTCTCATAGCGTTCGTGAAGCTCAAGCGCACTTGTCATAATCAGGAAATTCGCTGATTGGCCAGCGCCCGTCAATGGCGCGGATTGACGCCTGAGTTATTTGGCGGCTCTACACATGCCGGCGAAATCGGTCTGCCTCGTTATGTTGTGCGTGAGGCGTTATTCCACCAGCGCCGGCACGTTGCCGCCTTCGCCGCCCTCTTCCGGATTCTTCGGCTCTTCGGGGTCCGGTAGATATTCGAAAGCAAGTTTCGATTTATCCTTCTGATCGACCAGCACTTTAACGACGCCGCCATGTTTCAGGCTGCCAAACAGGATTTCATCGGCAATCGGTTTCTTGATGTGTTCCTGGATGGTGCGCGCCAATGGCCGCGCGCCCATTTCATCGTCAAAGCCTTTTTCAGCAAGCCAGCGCGTTGCATCTTCGGCCAACTCGAATGTGACGTTGCGATCCGCGAGCTGCACTTCCAGTTGCAGAACAAATTTCTCAACGATGCGATTAATGATCACCGGCGACAGGCCTGCAAACTGAATGGTCGCATCAAGGCGATTGCGAAATTCCGGCGAGAACAATCGCGTAATTGCAATATCGGTTTCGTCGGTTTTCTTGCCGCCTGCAAAGCCGATGGCGAATTTCGCCGCATCGGACGACCCTGCATTGGTGGTCATGATGATGATCACATTGCGGAAATCAATTTTGCGGCCATTGGTATCCGTCAGCGTACCGTTATCCATGACCTGCAAAAGGATATTGAATATCTCCGGATGCGCCTTTTCGATTTCATCGAGCAGCAACACCGAATGCGGGTGCTGATCGACGGCATCGGTTAAAAGCCCGCCCTGATCAAAGCCCACATAACCGGGCGGCGCGCCGATGAGGCGCGAGACCGTATGGCGTTCCATATATTCCGACATGTCGAACCGGATCAGCTCGACACCGAGCGCCAGACCAAGCTGTTTGGCGGCTTCAGTTTTGCCGACGCCCGTGGGCCCGGCAAAAAGATAAGAACCGATTGGCTTTTCCGGTTCACGCAGACCCGCCCTGCTGAGTTTGATCGCTGCTGCCAGTTGGTCGATGGCTTCGTCCTGGCCAAACACCACGCGCCGCAGATCCTCGCCCAGCTTTTGCAGCCGCTCAACGTCGGTCTTCGAGACGGATTTCGCAGGAATGCGCGCCATTTTGGCGATAACTTCCTCGATTTCCGGCGTGTCGATCTCTTTCTTGCGCTTGTCTTCCGGGAATAACATTTGCCGGGCGCCCGCCTCATCGATGACGTCAATCGCCTTATCGGGCAGCTTGCGGTCGGTCATATATTTCGATGACAGCTCGGCCGCAGCAGTAATGGCTTCATCGGTATATTTTACTTTGTGATGTTCTTCGAAATATGGACGCAGGCCCCGCAAGATTTGAATGGTGTCGTCCTTTGACGGCTCAACCACATCGATCTTTTGAAAACGTCGCGCCAACGCACGATCTTTTTCGAAATGCTGTCGGTATTCTTTATAGGTTGTCGATCCCATGCATCGCAGCGTGCCTGATTGAAGCGCAGGCTTTAGCAAATTCGATGCGTCCATCGCTCCACCGGACGTCGCGCCGGCGCCGATCACTGTGTGAATTTCATCGATGAACAAAATCGCATCTTCGTGGTCCTCGAGCTCTTTCAAGACCGCTTTGATGCGCTCTTCGAAATCACCGCGATAGCGTGTGCCCGCCAACAACGCGCCCAGATCAAGGGAGTAAATCGTTGATTTCGCCAAAACTTCCGGCACTTCTTCATCAACAATCTGACGCGCGAGCCCTTCGGCGATCGCCGTTTTGCCGACACCCGGATCGCCCACCAGAAGCGGGTTGTTCTTGCGCCGCCGACAAAGCACCTGGATTGAGCGTTCAACCTCCGCAGCGCGGCCAATCAGCGGATCAATTTTGCCGGCACGCGCTTTTGTATTCAAATCAACGCAATAAGCCTCCAGTGCGCTTTCCTGCTTGCCGCCACCGCCCTGATCAGCGTCTTCATTGACGCCGCGGGGGCTGCGTGTCTGTGCTTCACCTGGCCGTTTGGCGAGGCCATGGGAAATGTAATTTACGGCGTCGAAGCGGGTCATATCCTGAGCTTGCAGGAAATGCGCAGCATTCGACTCGCGTTCGGCAAACAGCGCGACAAGTACATTTGCGCCCGTCACTTCTTCACGACCAGACGATTGAACGTGAATAACTGCACGCTGAATAACCCTTTGGAAACTGGCGGTCGGTTTTGACTGTTCACCAGCTTCCAGCGGGAGATTTGTCAGGTCATTTTCGATGAACTCATTGAGATTGCGGCGTAGTAAATCGACATCGACATTGCAGGCGCGCATCACTGCCGCCGCATCGCGATCCTCGGTCAGCGCCAGGAGAAGATGCTCCAACGTCGCCAGCTCATGTTCACGTTCCGTCGCCAGCGCGATTGCGCGGTGCAGTGCTTCATCTAAACTTCTACTGAATGACGCCACGCGCTTACTCCCGTTCCATTGTACATTGCAGCGGATGCTGGTTGCGGCGGGACAATTCCATCACCTGCGCCACTTTTGTTTCGGCAACCTCATAAGTGTAAACACCACAAATCCCGACGCCGTTTTGATGCACATGCTGCATGATCCTGACCGACTCTTCGGGGTCTCTTTTAAAGACCGCCTGTAAGAGCCACACCACAAACTCCTGCGGCGTATAATCGTCGTTCAGGAGAAGCACCTTGTAAAGCGATGGGCGCTTTGTCTTCGGCGCGGTTTTAGTGACGACATCAACGCCGTGCCCCGGGCCACGCCCTGGGGTCTGGTCGTCGTCCTGATTGTTCTCGTTATCTTCAGCCATGATCAACTCTAAATTCTGTCCAATATTTCCACTTGGCAGCCGCAACGCTGATTTGCGACCGCTTCTTTTAGATATGTAGCCGCACAAGGTTGAAAAGACGCAAACTTGTGATCACGCCGCTTTTTTAGGGAGGCGTCGTCGCAAAATAGCACAATTCGGACGCCACACCGTCTCACAATGCAGCGCATCAATATAAATAGTGCGCCATGAGGGCACAAAAAAGGCCCGGCAGAATTACTGCCGGGCCTGATACGCAACTAAAAGGGAGGAAATATCTTACGGGCGGAAAGCCTGGATTTTCTCAACCAGTTCGCCGTAACGCACGGTCAGCGGCTCAACTGTTTCCTTTGTCGTTTCGATCCACAAATCAGCGGCTTTATTCACCTGGCCGAGATTGTTTTCCACAGAACTGCGGGCAAATTCGCTGTTCAGGTCAAAGGCTTCCTGAGGGCTTTTCGCAGAAGCAACCGCTTGTGCGTTGGCGGCGGCGCCTTCAAACGCTGTCTTTACAAAATTGCTCTGCTCGGAGGCCAGCTTTTCAAAGCCTTTTGCGAAAGCGCCAGCTGAAGCGACAAAAGCTTCATAGGTGTCTTTCTGGAAATCAGCCATGGTGGAGACGCCTTCGGCGAATTTCTCATAGCCGCCCTTAAAGGCGTCAGGGCTCATAGCCGTCAGCGTTTCAAACGCATCAGCCGGCTTGGCGGTTTTCTTCGTCTCAGTCATGTGTTTCTCCGGAGGATATTTTATAAATTAATGATTTTAAACGACTTTTTGTCTCATAACGCCGTTTGTGCAGTGCAACATAATCGGATTAAAGGTGAAGTCAAGAGAAATTGCTGCGCTGCACAATATTTTGTGCGCCGCAAAACGTGAATTTATCGTTAACATTCCATTTACCCTGTTCAGAGATGATTTAATCGCCCTGCCCAATATGCGGCACGGCGTTTGCTGATCACCGGCATAAGCCCGGCGGGCGGGTTTCTATCGGGCCGGGCATTCAGAAATTGCTGATTTTGGGGGCTGGGGCTCTCGAGATATTGAAAAGCTTTTTGGAATAAGCGAGGGTCGCTTAATGAGTATGGTATTTCGTCGTGTAACAGTTCTTGCGCTGGTTCTTGCCCTGTTTGGCGGTCTGGCGCCGCACGCTACGGCCAATTCCAAATATGCAGCCTATGTCGTGCATGCGGAGTCCGGCGACGTTTTGTTCAGCCGATACTCCAATGGCAGGCGATATCCAGCTTCCCTCACCAAGATGATGACGCTTTATCTCCTGTTCGAAGAGATAGAAGCCGGCAAGTTGACGCTTACCTCAAAAATTAAAGTGTCAAAACGCGCCGCCGGCCAGCCGCCGTCGAAACTCGGCATTAAAAGCGGATCGACAATTGATGTGGAAACCGCCATCGAAGCGCTGGTCGTAAAATCCGCCAATGATGTCGCCGCCGCTGTTGCAGAAAAAATTTCCGGCTCGGAATGGCGCTTCGCGCAGAAAATGACAGCGAGGGCGCGTGCGATTGGTATGTCGCGCACCACCTTCCGCAATGCTTCAGGCTTGCCAAATTCGAAACAGGTTACGACCGCGCGGGATATGGCGACGCTTGCTCAGCGGATCACGCAGGATTTTCCGCAATATTTCGATTATTTTTCAATCAGGCAATTTACCTGGAACGGACGCACCTACCGGACCCATAACAAGCTGATCAAAACTTTTCCCGGCGCCGATGGGTTGAAAACAGGCTATACGCGCAGATCCGGTTTCAATCTCGCAACAACCGCGGTGCGCAAAGACCAGCGCCTCATCGGTATTGTTCTTGGCGGCCGCTCATCGGCCACGCGTGACCGGCATATGCGCGATATTCTCAATAACGGCTTTGCGGAAATCGCAAAAAAACCGACACTTATCGCTGCCCTGCACCGAAAAAAACCAAGTCCGCGCATAAAACCAACATTGTTAGCGGCACTGGAACTTGCAGCGTTGGAACGCCAACAGGCGGTTCCGACGATTGCAGACAGCGACGCCTTGCGCCTGGAGATATTGAGCGCCGCAGCGGCGCTGAACGAGCCTGTCGACCCGATTGCGACGGAATCCGACCAGCTCGGCGCATTGATCGCTGTCGCCGAAACGGATGACTTCAACGAATTTGAACGCACACGCCTTGCATCCCTGATACCGGAAGATGACGGCTTTGTCGGTCAGGGCGATCGCGAGTTACTGACGGAATTTGACTGGAATGTTCAGATCGGCGCTTATTCAACCAAAGAACTGGCGCAAACCGAGCTCGAAGACGCCATCGCCAAAGGCGGACTAACTGCACGTGCACGGACGGTGGTGCCAACTATACGCAGTGACGGCTCCACACTTTATCGCGCCCGCATTATCGCCATGTCAGAAGCCGAAGCGGCGAACGCTTGCGCCGGCCTGACGGAAAAAGGCGTTGCCTGTTTTGTCGTTTCAGACACAGCCGCGCAGATAAATTAGCGCCAGCGCTCTCTTTTTATTTTGTCCCGCTAAACACCACCCTCATCCTGACGTGCGAGCGGCAAAGCCGCGAGCCTCGAAGGATGGTTTTGCCCACAGCCACCTGAGATCATCGGAACAAGCCCGACGGTGACGGAAAAGCCGAAGAGATCAGGCCCCCAAACCCTATCGAACCCCCTTTTTGTCCCGAAAGGCTTGCAATCTCCTCTTTTCATCCATATAAATAACTGACTGGTCAGTTATTTATATGGTATCATGCAACAACGCGCCCGCACCGAAGAAGCAAAAGATCAACGCCGCCAGGCTTTGCTGGCCGCGGCGCTGGATGAATTTTTTGAGCGCGGCTTCACTGCCGCGCGCATGGACGACATCGCGGCGCGTGCTGGCCTCTCCAAGGGCTCCCTCTATCTTTATTTCAAATCCAAAGAGGCGTTGTTCGGCGCGCTCGTTGATGTCTACGCCTTGCCGAATGTGGAACGCGTAGAGGCCGCCGCAAGCGCAGCGCCAGACGCAACGACAGCGATCCAGTCGTTTACGCAGCTTGCGCCTCTCCTCGTACGCACCTCTGCAGTGCCGAAAATCATGAAAATCCTCATTGCGGATGCGCCGGCCTTTCCCGATGTGGTGAACGCCTATCGCCGCGCGGTCATCGAACGCGGCCTCAAGGTGATCGAAAATATTCTCAGGCGCGCCGGAGAAACAGGCGAGCTTAATATTGAAAACCCACAGCTAACCGCCCGGCTTGTTATTGCGCCCATGATCTTATCGGCGATCTGGCATGTGGTTTTTGAACGCAACGACGAGACGGCAACAGTCGACCTTGAAGCGTTGTTTGCCTTGCACGGAAAAATGCTGCTGCGCGCCCTGGCGCCAAGGCCGGAGACAGCATCATGATCCGGATGCGCCTTATTCAAACAACCCTCCCCGTCGCTTTAGCCGGCATGATGGTCGCCTGCGCGCCCGCAGATAATGACGGCGTTTATGTCGGTTACGTGGAAGCGGAATATATTTACGTCGCGGCGCCGCAGGCCGGATGGCTGCAATCGCTGGAGGTGCGCGAAGGCGATGAAATCGGTGTCGGCGATCTTCTATTCCAGCTCGATCAAGATCAACAAAAGGCATCATATGCCGAAGCCGCCGGCCGTGCAGCGCAAGCGGACGCGCAGGCGCGCGATATTGCGACAGGCGCCCGGGCGGATGAGATCGCCGCTCTTGAAGCGCAGTTAGAAGAAGCAAAAGCGCGACACACGCAGGCCAAGGCAGAGATGGATCGCTGGTTGCCGCTGGTGGAAGAAGGCAATGCATCGCTTGCCCGCGGCGATCAGGTCACCGCCGATCACAAGGCAGCGCAGGCGCGCGTGAAAGCCGCGCAAGAAGCCATCGAGGTCGCTAAGCTGGCCGGGCGGGACGCAGCGCAAGACGCCGCCGCCGCCGCGAGCGCATCTGCAAAGGCAGCGCTCGATGAAGCCGACTGGCGACTTGGCCAGCGCAGCATTCATGCGCAAGTCAGCGGCCGCGTTGAAGAAATCCATCAGCGCAAAGGTGAATTTATCCGCGCAGGCGCGCCGGTCGTCGCCATCCTGCCCCGGGGCAATCTGAAAATCCGATTCTTTGTTCCGCAGGCAGATCTTATGTCTGTTTCCGTTGGCGCCCCGGTCGAGATCTCCCCCGACGGCGCCGATGTGCCGCTTGACGCTGTCATCTCCCATATCGCCAGTGAAGCGGAATTTACGCCGCCGGTCATTTACAGCGCGGGTTCGCGTGAAAAGCTCGTTTTTCTCGTAGAGGCGCGGCTCGCCGACAGCGGCTTATTGCGACCCGGCCTGCCCGTCGATGTTTTCGTCCCGTGACCGGGCTCGCTATCGATGTGCGCGGCCTTGTTAAACGCTTCGGCGACAAGACTGCCGTTGACGGCGTTGATCTTCAGATGCCGCACGGCGAAGTCTGGGGATTTCTTGGACCTAATGGTTCAGGCAAGACCACAACAATCCGAATGATCTGCGGGCTTTTGCAGGCGACCGAAGGCGAAGGCGAGTGTCTTGGCTATGACATCGCGCGCGACACCGATCAGATCAAATTATCAACCGGCTATATGACCCAGAAATTTTCGTTCTGGGGCGATCTGACGATCCGGGAAAACATCGATTTTGTCGCGCGTCTTTATCAGATGCCGAAGCGGCGACAAAAAGTCGATGAAACACTTGAAAACCTTGGCCTCACCCATCGGCAGCATCAGCTCGCCGGCGCCCTCTCCGGCGGATGGAAACAACGCCTCGCCCTTGCCGCCGTCACCATGCATGCGCCGAAACTGTTGCTCCTCGATGAGCCAACAGCCGGCGTTGACCCTCAGGCAAGGCGGGATTTCTGGGATGAGATCCATCATTTCGCGTCGCAAGGCATGACCGTTCTCGTTTCCACGCATTATATGGATGAAGCTGAACGCTGCGACCGCATTGTCTATCTCGCCAATGGCAAAATTCTGACGCAAGGCCTGGTCAGCGATATCATCACGGCGTCCGGTCTTTTCACGTTCCGTGGTGAAGGCGATGGCGTGAGACGCCTTGCCGAAGAACTGAAAGGCCGAAAGGGCGTCGACTACGCCGCTTATTTTGGCGCCGCCCTGCATATCAGCGGGCATGACAGAGACCTCATCCAGTCGGTTATTGGCAATGAACGCAGCGCCGATGTTCACTGGGAAGAAGTTCGCCCCAGCCTTGAAGATGCTTTCATTGCGCTCATGGCGCGCGCCGGCGCTGACCAGCGGGTTCATGCATGATGGTCGGCGCCGGCACATCCGCGCGTATCGGCGCCATCTTCGTCAAAGAACTCGTGCAGATGCGCCGTGACCGGATCACCTTCGCCATGATGTTCGCCATTCCAGTGATGCAGCTTGTGCTGTTTGGTTTTGCCATCAACACGGACCCGAAAGATCTTCCCACCGCTATTCATGTAGAAGAACAAACGCCGATTGTCAGAACGCTGCTGCAGGCGCTTGAAACATCAGGCTATTATGATCTTGTGCTGGAAACGCCCGACCCGCGGGAAAGCGCGCGTCTTCTCGCACGCGGCGATGTTGCTTTTGTCATCTCAATCCCGGCGGGATTTACCGAACGACTGATCAGAGGCGAGCGCCCGCAATTGCTGATTGAAGCCGACGCCTCTGACCCCGCAGCTTCTTCCAACGCCATCGCCCGCGCGGACGCAATATTCAATCGCGCTCTGCGTCACGACCTAAAAGGATCGCTGTCGCCTCTCGCCGCGACGCCGGCGCCCTTCGAGCTTGTCATCCATCCCCGCTATAATCCCGAAGCTATTACGCAATATAATATTGTGCCGGGCCTTCTCGGCGTGATCCTGACGATGACGCTGGTGATGATCACCGGCATGGCGATGACCCGAGAGGCCGAACGCGGCACTATCGAAAACCTTCTGGCAATGCCGGCAAAACCGATTGAGGTCATGATCGGCAAGATCACGCCCTATGCGGGCGTCGGCGCCATTCAAACGACCGTCGTCCTTTTAGCGGCGCATTTTCTCTTTAACGTACCCTTCGCCGGGTCTTTGTGGTTGTTACTATTAGGTGTCGGGATTTTCGTGCTCGCCAATCTTGCGCTCGGCTTTACGTTTTCAACCATCGCCAAATCGCAAATGCAGGCGATGCAGCTCACCTTCTTTTTCTTTCTCCCGTCGCTTTTGCTCTCCGGCTTTATGTTTCCCTTTCGCGGCATGCCCGGATGGGCGCAGATGATCGGCGAGGGCCTGCCTCTCACCCACTTTCTGCGCATTGTACGCGGCGTTATGCTGAAAGGCGCGAGCTTTGGTGATGTTCAGGACGCGCTTGTGGCCATGAGCATCTTCACTGCGATCGCTGTCGGCATTGCGATGCTGCGCTACAAGCGCACGCTCGATTAAATCAGCATTGGTCCTCTTTGCACTGGCCCGCCGGATCGCTTAGGTTCTCCTCTTACCAAAGCACGAAATGACCCACTCATTTTGAGCTTTGGTAAGGCCGCCCCTCTTGGGTATTTTGGCCGCCGCGCCTTATGGCGCGAAAGCCTGCGTGGCGATTGAACGCCCAACGGTCATTCTTTTTGCCCGTTGGTATTTAGAGACTCTGGAGAAAGACATGACTGACCACACAATCGTCAAAGTGAGCGGCGCTGCTGCAAAAAATACCCTCGTCAATGCTGACAAAGCGGCTGAGATGCACCGGCGCGCCGCTGAGCATCCAGAGGATTTCTGGTCGGAAGTCGCCCAGCGGATTACCTGGTCCACGCCTTTTACAAAAGTCAAAGACGTCTCCTTTGACGCTGATGATCTCCATATCAAATGGTTTTACGACGGCAAACTAAACGCCAGTGTCAACTGCCTCGACCGCCATTTGCCGGAGCGCGCCAACGATATCGCCATCATCTGGGAAGGCGATGATCCGAAAACCGACAAAAAAATAACCTACGCGGAGGCTTTCGAAGAAACCTGCCGCATGGCGAATCTCTTAAAGGCGCGCGGCGTCAATCGCGGCGATCGCGTTGTTCTTTATATGCCAATGATTCCCGAAGCAGCATACGCCATGCTCGCCTGCGCGCGGATCGGCGCCGTTCATTCCGTCGTCTTTGGCGGCTTTTCGCCGGACGCTCTCGCCAGCCGCATTAAAGATTGCGGCGCCGTTGCGGTCATCACCGCTGACGAAGGCGTGCGCGGCGGCAAGACAGTGCCATTAAAAACCAATGTGGATAAAGCGCTGGAAAAAACCGATGGCGTCAGGCTGGTTTTGACGGTTGAACGCACCGGCGCTGATATCGCCATGGCGCCGGGCCGCGATCTTTTTTGGTATGGCGAAGCCCGCGATGATGTCTCCCCGGATTGCGCGCCTGAAGAAATGGACGCCGAAGATCCGCTGTTTATACTTTATACTTCCGGGTCAACGGGAACGCCCAAAGGCGTTCTCCATACAACGGGCGGCTATCTCACCTATGCCGCCTATTCTCATGAACTTGTTTTCGATTACCGGCCCGGTGAAATCTATTGGTGCACGGCCGATGTCGGCTGGGTTACTGGTCACACTTATATAGTCTATGGACCGCTCGCCAATGGCGCGACGACACTAATGTTTGAGGGCGTGCCGACCTGGCCCGACGCATCACGCTTCTGGCGCGTTGTTGAAAAACATAAAGTCGAAATCTTTTATACAGCGCCGACCGCGATCCGCGCATTGATGCGCGACGGCGACGATTTTGTTAAAGCCGCAGACCGGTCATCTTTGCGTCTGCTTGGCACCGTCGGCGAGCCGATCAATCCGGAAGCCTGGCTGTGGTATTACAACATTGTCGGCGACGGAAAGCTGCCGATTGTTGACACCTGGTGGCAGACGGAAACCGGCGGCGTTTTGATCTCGCCTTTACCCGGCGCCACTGATCTAAAACCCGGCTCTGCGACGCAGCCGCTACCGGGGATCTTCCCCGCTATCGTTGACGCCAATGGCGAATTTCTTGAAGGTGAAGCGCAAGGCAATCTCGTCATTGCCGGTTCTTGGCCCGGTCAGATGCGCAGTGTCTATGGCGACCATCAGCGTTTCATCGACACCTATTTTAAAACTTATCCGGGTCTTTATTTCACCGGTGACGGCGCCAAGCGCGACGCGGATGGGTATTACTGGATCACCGGCCGTGTCGATGACGTCATCAATGTCTCCGGTCACCGTATGGGAACAGCCGAAGTTGAAAGCGCCCTTGTCGCTCATCACAAAGTCGCCGAGGCCGCCGTCGTCGGCTATCCTCATGACATCAAGGGCCAGGGCATTTACGCCTATGTGACGTTGATGGAAGACGCAGAGTCGGAAATTGAAGGCGACACATCCACGCTTGAAAAAGAACTTTCGGACTGGGTGCGCAAGGAAATCGGACCGATCGCCAAACCGGATCTCATTCACTTGACGCCGGCGCTGCCAAAAACCCGGTCAGGAAAAATCATGCGTCGCATCCTGCGCAAGATCGCCGAGAATGAACATTCAGCCCTTGGCGATATTTCAACGCTCGCTGATCCCAGCGTCGTCGATGCGCTGATCGACGGTCGCAAGAATAGGTAGCAAATCTCTGTGCCAGAATACAATCCTCATCCTGAGGAGCAAAGTGAAGCTTTGCGTCGCGAAGGATCGGCAACAGGCATAGCGCCATCAACGGGAACAGGAAAATGCGCGTAGTCGGTGTCGTATATATGCTGAATTGCGCAGACGGCAGCTACTACGTTGGTTCGCATCGCGGCGATACCGTGGAAATACGTGTCGCTCAGCACAATTCCGGAAGGGATACGCAATCGTATACATTTCGCCGTCGTCCCGTTGAATTGGTCTGGAGCGAGAATTTCCATCGCTATGACGAAATGGTCGCCTGCGAACGATGCATCAAGGGTTGGAACCGAGCAAAAAAACAGGCGCTCATTCGCGGTGACAGTGCCGCGTTGCAAGCGTTATCCCAGCGTGGTGTGAGGCCATCATTTTCGTCCGATCCTTCGCGACGCCGTTCTTCGAACGGCTCCTCAGGATGAGGGTGAATGAGGGCTTCACCTTAATCACAACCGAATCCGGCTGGAAGCACGCTCGAAAATAAACATGGGCCCCGAAGCGTGGTTAACAGCCCCGCCCTCCTGGCGGCGGTTTTGCACTTCTCCCGCCATGACCGTTGCAAGCGTTAACAATGTCGCTGTTTCACAGCCCCGATGGGCCGCGCTGATCGCCGCCTATGGCGCATTTGTGCTCGCCTGTATCACTTTGCTGCAATCGACCGTCGCTGAAATGGTGACGCTGTGGGCGACATCATCTTCCTGGCGTCATGGGTTTTTCGTCGCGCCGATGGCCCTATGGATGATCTATGCGCATCGCCACGAAGCGCCCTTGCCGAAAGCGAATTTTATTGCATGCGGCCTGGTTCTCGCGGCCGCGCTCTTGTGGCTTGCCGGACAGGTCGCTGGCATCGCCCTTATCGAGCATTTCGCTTTTGTCAGCCTGCTCATCGCCGGCGTTGCAGTGATCTTTGGGCTGGCTGTCACGCGCCAATACGCGTTTCCGCTCGCCTTTCTCTATTTCATGGTTCCCTTTGGCGAGGTTTTGGTCCCGGGCCTTCAGACGATCACAACGATAAGCGTTTCCGCCTTGCTCAAACTTGGCGGTGTCGGTCTCATCAACAACGGCACCGTGATCATCACGCAAGCAGGCGGCTTTAATATCGCCGCAGCCTGCGCCGGCCTGAATTTTCTTCTTGTTGCGCTGATGGCGTCAGCATATTTCGCGCATGCCTGGTTCAGTCGCTGGGAAAAAGCATTGATGTTCGCTGCAATTGCCGTCGCTGCGGCGATCGCGACAAATATCCTGCGCATTTCCGCAATCATTTTTCTTGCCGGCGTGACGCCGCCGGAATGGCGCATCGCTGCTGATCATTATTTAATCGGGCTTGCCCTCTACGCCGTGATGATTGTGATCCTCCTTGCCATTGGCCGCCGTTTGGCCGACCGCCGGGAACGGGAGGCGATCTGAGCCATGTGCGGCATAGCAGGCATTATTGATCTGAAAGCAGCACGGGCGATTAATCGCACAGCATTGAAGCGCATGAATGACGCGCTCGCTCATCGCGGACCCGACGGCGAAGGATTTTTCTTCGCGCCGGGTGTCGGCTTTGGTCACCGCCGCCTTGCCGTTATTGATAGGCCCGGCGGCGCGCAGCCCTTTCACGCACAAACGAACAAATGCGTTCTGTCGTTTAACGGTGAGATTTATAATTACGGCGCGCTTGGCGGCGAGCTTTCCTCACAGGTACAAATCAAAACCCGATCGGATACGGAAGTGCTCGCCGAAGGACTGGCCCTCGAAGGGCCGGATTTCCTGCACCGGCTGCGCGGCATGTTCGCCTTTTCTTTTTGGGAACCTGATCAAAAGCGGTTGACCCTGGCGCGTGACCGTCTTGGCGAGCGTCCGCTCTATTACGCGACCACAGAGGACGGGTTTTTTCTTTTTGCGTCAGAGATTGGCGCCCTCATCGCGTCAGGCATGATCGAAACAGAGCTTAATCCGCGCGCCGTCGCTGACTATTGTTTTTACGGTTACGTTCCCGATCCAAAAACCATTTATCGCGGCATTCATAAATTGCCCGCTGCACACACGCTGACAATTGAGCCGGGACGCGCCCCTCGCCTTCAGCGTTATTGGCGCCCGGTCATCGCATCGGGCGGCGCAATGGCATTTGACGACACCGCAAGAATGCTGCGTATCTATCTCGACGATGCGGTGGCAGGTCAGATGAACGCCGATGTGCCGCTTGGCGCCTTTCTATCGGGCGGCACGGACTCCGCCGGGATTGTCGCGTCCATGGCGGAAACCGGCGCGCCTCTCGAGACGTTCAATGTTGGTTTTCATGAAGAAACGCACGACGAGCGCCCTTATGCGCGGGGCATCGCCGATAAATTTGGCGCAACACACCATGAGCTGGTTGCCGATTGCGGCGCTGCATCACTGATTGATCAGGTCGCATCGGCTTTTGGCGAACCTTTCGCCGACACATCAGCCTTCCCGTCCTTTATGGTGGCGCAGGAAACGCGGCGACATGTGAGCGTCGCGCTGACCGGCGACGGCGCTGATGAAATATTTGCGGGCTATCGGCGCTATCCGTTTTACCTCGCCGAAGAAAAAATGCGCGAGGCGGCGCCGCTTGCTGCACGGCGCGCCGTCTTTGGCGCCGCGGGAACGCTCTATCCAAAACTCGACTGGGCGCCACAAACTTTGCGTTTCAAGACAACTTTTCAGGCCCTCGCGCGCCCAAGCGCCGAAGGTTATGCGGCGGCGGTCGCGATCAATCTGCCGATGCGCGTTCAAGCGATGCTCAGCACAGATTTGAAACGCAGCCTTGATGGTTACCACCCTCATTCAGTAATCACGGAAGCGATGGCAGAGGCAAACAGCGACGATCCCCTCGCCCGCGCCCAATATGCCGACCTTACCACCTGGCTACCCGGCCGAATGCTGGTCAAAACTGATCGCACCGCCATGGCCCATGGGCTGGAGCTGCGCGCACCCTTCCTCGATCACCAGCTCATCCAATGGGCCGGGTCTCTGCCATCCTCCTATAAACTGGAGGGAACGACCGGAAAACGGATTTTGAAAGAAGCGCTGGCGCCCCGTCTCGGCCGTGGGTTTTCTTCGCGCACAAAGAGAGGGTTTGATCTGCCCATCGCAGGTTGGATGCGACAGCGTGATGGCAATCCGCTATTGCGTCTCAACGCATCCCATCTTTGGCGTGAGAGCGGGCTCTTTAACGAAGCCGCGATCGATCGCATGGCCATCGCCCATCGATCCGGCATCGCCAATTGCGCCCAGGAGCTTTGGACGGTCATTATGTTTGATGCGTTTTTACGGGCGGCCCGTTAAACCCTTTACAGCGTCACGGACTGAACGGCGAAAGCTTGGCCGATCAAGCGCGAGCGACGTCAATGTCGTTTGTTGTTCGCCGAGCCGCTTTTTATAATCCGCGTCTCCTGCCAGAAAATCATAGAGCGCAAAGCCCTCTTTCATATAATGCTGGCATGCAAGAGCATGACAGACAAAACCTGGCGTCAACCTGTTATCTTCTTCGTAAAGAAACCCGCTTTGATAATTCATCACGGTTTCACCATTGAGGAAATTGTAAAGCACCGCGATTGTTTGATTGCCGGCCTTTACCTCGAACAGCTGACAGGCCTCTGGCGCTGCAGCGCACAGCCTTTCATGAAAGGCCACCAGATCGCGATTGGCAAAAACCCCTGATTGCCCGCGCGCGCGCCATGTTGTTTCATGAAGCTCGACGAGCGTCGCCCAGGCGCGCTCTTTTTCCGCTGGCGATTGCGCTACATGACAGCTAAGCGCCCCACGCTCTTCATAAAGCCGCATCGATCGACGGATCTTTGATTGCAGGCCGGCGCTGAGCGTTTCGATGAAATCAGTTTCTTTGGCGCGGGCCGTCGCCAGATCACAGCCATAAACTGGCTGCTCATTGAGAATACGCAGACTCATCGACCGGCTTACGGCCATTTCTTTCAGAGCCAGCGTCATCGCCGGCGTGGCATTGCGAAAGACGATGCCGTCGGTCGCAGCGAAATGATCAAGCAACGCATGCAATGCGGCGGCCCGCAAATCCTCTGCGTCTCGTACCGTTAGAAAGTCATTATATTCTACATAAATGGCGTCATATTCCGGCAGCCCAAATTCATGGAGCCGCGCTTCGGAAAAACCGAGCAAGGCGGGCGCCCGACGCACCGCCGCCCCGACAACGCCGAGCATTTTCACATCATCGCCGTCGCGCACTTCAATGCGAAAAAGTTCTGTCTCTGCAGGAATGTCAGCGAGCCAGGCGGACATCCAGGCCGGATTTTGGAAAAATGTAGCATTACCGGATTTCGGATAGAGCGCCGCCCAGTCCTGGAGAAAATCTTTCGGCGCATCCAGCCGCGACACGGTGGCCTTAGATCGGTTTGGCTGAACCATATTCTAGTAAGCCCGATACGGGGGTTTTTTCGTCGCGTTTTCGAACCGCAAAACCGTAAACACTTTTGCTGAAAACGCTCTAGCCATTTGACTGCACAGCCGCCAGATAGAGTGCGCGATGTTCCTCAATCATTGGCTCAAGAGCGAACGCTTTGCGCGCTTTTGCCCGGTTCGCTGCGCCAAGCTGCGCGCGCTCCGTGGGATTTTGAATTAATTGCGCCAGCGCGTAGACAAAAGCGTCATCGTCGCCTGCTGGCGTGATCAAAGCACGGTTTTCGTCGGAGATCATTGTTGCGATATCGCCGATATTCGGCGCCACAACGGGCAGCCCCGCCGCCATTGCTTCCATCATCGAAAGCGGCGCCTGCTCGGTATCCGACGACAGCGCGAAAATATCAAAATTGCGATAGGCGTCCTCGGGCGTTGCTGTTGCCCCCGGTAAAAAGATACGATCTTCTACGTTGCTGACTTTGATGGAACCAATCAGCATTTCACGCATGGGGCCGTCGCCGACAATGGTGAGGCTCGCGCGTTTGTCGCGATCAGCCGTGATGAAGGCGTTGATCAGACGCAGATGATTTTTTTCCGGCCGCAGGCAACCAAGTGTTCCAATGGATACCGTCGTGCTGACGGCAGAAGGCGCGCCCTGCAACCGATCAATATCGACACCATTCGCGATGTAGCGCACGCGTTTCGATTTCAGTTTCCAGACATCGGTCGCTATTGTCTCCAATGTGCGCGACGGCACGACAACCGTGCTGGTGTTCAACAAAAACCGCCGCGTCGCGATGCGCTTTCCCGACTGGCTGTCCGGATTTTCGCCATTGCCGAATCCATCTTCAAAATGAATGTGTGGAATACGCGGGCCTAAACGGTTCGCCATCACCGCTTCCATGGCGCCCCAATTATAGGTGCATAAAAGACCTGGATTCACAGCCGTCATCAGTTTTCGAAAATGCGTAATATTTGAAATGCTCGCCAGCGAGGATTTTTTGGCGTGATAATCTGAAATTTCTACCGGCGCATTACCGGAGAGAAGCGCCTGCGCCGTGACATCGCCATCAAGTGACACCACATGGTGGCGAAACTCATCGCAAAGTCCCGCAGCCAGGGTCGCAAATCGCGCCTGTTGCCCGCCATATCCAAATGACGGAAATATATGGAGCACAATCGAGCGGTTTAACGCCAGACGTGGATTGTGCTGTATGTCCATGGCGCTCATCTGCGACAGAATTCTATTTTTGACGCCAAGCTGGCGTATGCGCCCCCTGGGACTAGAATACTCGGTAAGAAGTTAACCATAAGCGAAGAGATGACCGACACCCTTACAATCCGCACAGCCCTGCGTTCCGGCGATTTGGGGCGGCTTATTCAGCTTCATGGCGAGAGTTATGAGGGGGAAGCGAGCCATTTCGGGTTAACTTTTGAAGCCCATGTGGCGCGCACGGTCGCCGAATTCATTCTTGATAATGACGCCAGGGGGCGGGTTTGGCTCGCCGAGCGCGGGGCTGACCTGGTCGGCTGCACGGCGATGGTCGATCGCGGCGACCGCGGCCAGCTGCGTTGGGTGCTGGTGTCATCAACAATGCGCGGCACGGGGCTCGGTAAACAGCTTATTCAGGCGGCCATGGACTACGCTGCGGAACAAGCGGCCTGGCGCGAGGTTTTTCTTGAAACAACCGAGGGCCTGACCGCGTCCATGGATATTTATGAAAAGCTCGGCTTCACAATTGCCAGCGACAAATTCGAGCGCATTTGGGAAGACAAAAAGCAGCGCGTGATCATCATGGCGAAGCAACTCCGGTAGGAAGGCCCGTGACGGCAAAACTCAACTGCGCAATTATCGGCGCCGGCATCGCCGGCGCATCAGCGGCCTACGCGCTTTTAATGCGCGGCGCCAATGTGCAGCTTTTTGAACAATATGATCTGAGGCATGATCGCGGCAGCTCGCACGGGCCGACGCGCCTTTTTCGCCTCGCCTATTTTGAGCATCCCGATTACGTACCGCTGCTCCGGCAGGCGATTTCATTGTGGCGCGCCATGGAAAGTGAAGCGCCGGAAAAACTCTTTCACCAGATTGGCGTTTTTATGATCGGCGCGCCAAACGGAAATCTCATAAAAGGGATGCGACGCGGCGCATTTGAGCATGACATCACCATAGAGGACCTGACCCGGCAAGAGGCCGCCAAGCGCTATCCGCATTTTCGTCAACCGGACGGCTATGACGCTGTTTTTGAACCCGAGGCGGGGTTCATACGCGCGGATCGCGTCCTCAATCATCTATTTGCAAAAATTACGGAAATGGGCGGGACCATAAGGCCGCGCACAAATGTGACGGATTGGTCAGTCTCCGACAAATGCGTTGAACTCGCCACTAAAGACGGGCGGGAAACATTTGATCGCCTGATCATTACGCCCGGCGCCTGGGGCAATGACCTTTTGAGGCTCGACGTTCCCATCAAACCGTTGCGCAAGACCCTCTTCTGGATTGCGCCGGGCGACAAATCCTATTTGTTTGGAAGCAACTTCCCGCCTTTCGCCATTGACCGCGAAGATGGACGATTTTTCTACGGCTTTCCCGCCATTGACGGCGACGGCGTCAAACTTGGCGAGCATACGGGCGGCACAGTGCTCGAAAGCGCGACAGACCCGACCCAGCCGCCGCCCGATGAAGCTGCCGGCGTCAAGGAATTCTTGCGAGAAATCATGCCCGACGCGCCACAGGATTTTTCCAATGCAAAACAATGCCTTTATGAAACGAGTCCTGACAGCCATTTTATCATTGATGCGCATCCGAGAGATAAGCGCGTTTGCTTTGCCGCAGGCCTTTCCGGGCATGGTTTCAAATTCGCACCCGTGATTGGCGAAGCCCTTGCGGATCTTGCGATCAATGGCGAAACACAAAGCGCGTTTGATTTTTTGGGGGTTGGGCGGTTTGGGTCGCCGTAGGGGCATAGAGGAAGAACCAGAATGAAGACGAACAAAATTGATCGCGGCGCTGTTTTCCAGCGCTGGATGGTTCATCGAAACCGGCGTCAAGAAGAACCAGGCTATTTGGAAGAGTGGCGCATACAGCAATGTCTCCATTGCATGTATTATGTTCCATTGAGTGGAGCGCTTGGAGAAGATTACGGAGCATGCACGAATGGCGATTCAAAATTTGATCACCACGTAATGTTCGAACATGATGGATGTGAAATGCATTTACACGCTGAAGGCGATGGGGCTTCCGGTTGAAAGCAGGTCACGACGCGCCAACATGATCACCATGAGTCATGCTCGGATTTATTCCGAGCATCTCAGGCGAC
Source organism: Hyphococcus sp. (assembly GCA_021776335.1). Classification (GTDB taxonomy): domain Bacteria; phylum Pseudomonadota; class Alphaproteobacteria; order Caulobacterales; family Parvularculaceae; genus Hyphococcus. Next base: position 659,582 of record JAJFGB010000007.1, on the reverse strand, counting down.
GGGAACTGCCTTGGAATTAATCGATAGTTGCTTTGGGCTGCCTGAGATCGTCGGAACAAGCCCGACGATGACTGCGATAAGCGACTGCCAGAATTTTGTTTGTCGCGTGACCGAACCGAAAACCGGTGCCCACTTTTCCTGATCACGCTCTAAATCTTAATTGGTCGCGTGATCGAACCGGAAAACCGATTCCCACTTTTCCTGATCACGCTCCCTAAGCCGAAATATCCGTATAGAGTTCTTCCGCCGCAGGGAACGGGCTTTCAAGAGAAAAGTCAGCCGCGTCTTTGGCGATTGCCTTCATTTCCTTGTCGATCGCTTTCAGCGCCGCTGGATCGTCAAAGCTGTTTTCGGAAAGGCGCATTTCGCAGCGCTTGATCGGATCATTATGCTCGCGCATATCGTCGACTTCTTCGCGGGATCTGTATTTCGCCGGGTCGGACATGGAATGGCCGCGATAGCGATAGGTCTTCATTTCAAGAATATAGGGGCCCTCGCCTGTACGCGCATGCTCCATCGCATCGCGCGCTGCTTCGCGCACGGCCAGCACATCCATACCGTCAACCTCCGTACCAGGAATGCCGAAAGAGGCGCCGCGCCGGTAAAGATGCGTTTCCGAATGAGAGCGCGTGACGCTGGTCCCCATGGCGTATTGATTATTTTCGATCACAAACACGACCGGCAGTTTCCACAGCTGCGCCATGTTCATCGCCTCAAAGACCTGGCCCTGGTTCGCCGCGCCATCGCCAAAATAAGTAAGGCTCACTTTTGGTTCTTCGCGATATTTATTGGCGAAGGCGAGTCCGACGCCGAGAGGAATTTGCGCACCGACAATGCCGTGGCCGCCATAGAACTCCTTTTCCTTGGAGAACATGTGCATGGAGCCGCCCTTGCCCTTGGAATAGCCGCCCTCCCGGCCGGTGAGTTCCGCCATCACGCCTTTCGGGTCCATGCCGCAGGCCAGCATATGGCCGTGATCGCGATAACCGGTGATGGTCTGGTCGCCCTCGCGCTTGACCGCCTCCATCCCGACAACGACGGCTTCCTGACCGATATAAAGGTGACAAAACCCGCCAATATGACCCATGCCGTAAAGCTGGCCGGCTTTTTCTTCAAAGCGCCGGATGAGCAGCATGTCGCGATAATAGGCGAGAAGCTCGTCCGTCGTTGCGGTCAGGTTCGATTTCGCCTTGGATTTGTCAGCCATGGGGCTCTCCGGTTTTCAACCGGCATCTCATACGCGGCGGAGCCGCGCCGGACAAGCGGGAGTTTTAGGCATGAAATCCCGTTAATTCCTTCACCAGAGCGGAAATGAACCCTTCATTTTCGCTCTGGCAAGACCGACCGGTCGCCGCGCCTTATGGCGCGCAAGCCTGCGTGGCGTTTGAACGCCCAACGGTTACTTTTGACCGTTGGTATTATCGACAGCCGGCGCCTCGAGTATCCGGTCAAGCTCGCGGCGCGACAGGACCGTATCGCCGGGCCTTGTATAGCCGAGGATCGACCGGATGCGCTCATCGGCGAGGTCAGGATCGAGCGAACGGGAATTCAGGAGATCAGCGCTTTTTTCCAGTGCGCGTCGCCGGGTGCGCAAAGCCTCGACTTCAGCCGCTTTGTTTTCGACTTCTGCTTCCAGCGCAAAAAGCGCTCGATACCCGGTATCGCTGGCAATTGCGCTGTAGACAAGAACGGCCGCCCAGCACATCACCAAAGCTGGAAACACAACATCGAAAAGGAAGCGGGAACGCAACATGGGAACAGGCTCTTTCTTGCCGACTCACCTCGCTTGAAATTGGTTAATGAAACGTTAAAGGCACAAAGTTGACATGCCTGTTCGCTTTAGGCGGTCAGGTCCAGCGCCAGCGCATGATCGCAACGATTTTCCATTGCGTCATGTTCGATTTCACGAAAACCGAATTTCTCATAGAGACCGATCGCCTCTTCAAGAACGCGCGCGGTTTGAAGTTCGATCCGGCTCATCCCAAGATCCCTGGCGCTGGCGATGACGTGTTTCAAAAGCCGCCCGCCATGGCCTCGGCCGCGAAAGCTCGTTTTCAAATACATCTTGCGCAATTCGCAAACACCATCGCCGGTTGGCTTTAAGCCCACTGTACCCATGATGTCTCCATCAGCGGAGACCAACACATCAAAGACGCCGTCATGATAAAACCCTTCAATGTCATCGAGGTCGCCGTCGATGGTTTTCGGGCTCGGTTCCAATGCATATTCATTGAGAATGGTAAAAATGAGCGCACGAATTTCATCCTGATCCGCTTTCGTCGCTGTACGGATGATGGGCGCGCTCATGGTCTAACGTAATATCGCGCCGCGACCTGCATAGCGCGCAGTGTCGGCGAGTTCCTGTTCGATGCGCAAAAGCTGATTATATTTCGCCGTGCGATCCGAACGTGCGAGAGAGCCGGTTTTGATCTGTCCGCAATTTGTCGCGACCGCCAGGTCGGCAATGGTGACGTCCTCGGTCTCGCCCGACCGATGTGACATCACTGCCGTGTAACGCGCCCGATGGGCGGCCTCGACCGCATTGAGGGTCTCGGTCAACGTGCCAATTTGATTGACCTTCACCAGAATTGAATTGGCGCAGCCCTGTTCGATCCCGCGGGCCAGGCGCGTTTCATTGGTGACGAACAAATCATCGCCGACGAGCTGGCATTTATCCCCGACGAGTTCGGTCAATATCTTCCAGCCGTCCCAATCATCTTCCGCCATGCCGTCTTCGATGGAAACGATCGGGTAACGCCCAACGAGATCAGCAAAATAATCCGCCATGGCGCCGGCATCCAAAGATTTGCCTTCGCCGGTGAGTTCATATTTTCCGTTCGCATAGAATTCAGTTGAGGCCGCGTCGAGCGCAATAAAAATATCGTCGCCCGGTTTATAACCGGCCTTCTCCACCGCTTTCATAATAAAACCGAGCGCATCATCTGTAGAACTCAGATTTGGCGCAAAGCCGCCTTCATCACCCACATTGGTGTTGTGCCCTGCATCCTGCAGGCTCTTTTTCAGGTTGTGAAAAACTTCCGCGCCCATGCGCAAGGCGTCGGCAAATGTTTCCGCGCCGAGCGGCATAATCATGAATTCCTGAATGTCGATGGGATTGTCCGCATGAGCGCCGCCATTGATGATGTTCATCATCGGCGCCGGCAATACGCGCGCCGAAACGCCGCCCACATAACGATAGAGCGGCAGGGCCGCTGCGTCGGCCGCAGCTTTCGCAACCGCAAGCGAGACCCCGAGGATCGCATTGGCGCCAAGGCGCTTTTTGTTTTCAGTCCCGTCAAGGTCGATCAGCGTTTCATCGATATGCGTCTGGTCTTCAGCTTCAAAGCCCGACAGCGCATCAAAGATCTCGCCATTGACCGCCTCTACTGCTTTTTGAACGCCCCTCCCGCCATAGCGTGTTTCACCATCACGCAGCTCGTGGGCTTCATGGATGCCCGTCGACGCGCCGGACGGCACAGCAGCGCGGCCGGCGGAGCCATCTTCCAGGGTAACATCGACCTCAACCGTCGGATTGCCGCGGCTATCAAGGATTTCACGGGCAAAAATATCGACAATGGCGGTCATCAGGAGGCTCCGTTTCGAGAATTTCGATCGAAGCCTCTATAGACCGCCGCACGCGGAGTGCAACCAGCCTCTAATCGACGCCTAATTGTCCTTCTTGTGCCGCCGCTCCTCACGGGGTCGCGGCGTTGGTCGTGGCCGGGGCTGACTTCTCGGCGGCGGCGTGGCCTGAGGCGGCGACGAGGACGGCGGTGGAGAAGATTGCGGCGGTGGAGAAGACTGTGGCGGCTGGTTTGCCGGCGGATTCGCATTGCCGCCTCTGTTGCGCCCGCCTCGATGACCCCGGCGCCCGTGATTACCGCGCCGGTTATACCCGTAGTAAGGCGTATAATACGGGCTGCCGCCATAATAGTTGAAGCTGAAAATATATCCGCGATCTGGGTACCAATAACCGTGGCGTCCCTGCCACTGCGATATGCCAGGCCCCGCTTGTGTATACTGATACTCCGCACGGGCGTCAGCAAAGCACTGGTTGGCGCCGATTTCACAATCAGCGTGACACGCCTGATAGTCATCAGGCACATCGGCAAATTGCTCGCAATAACTGTAGCAATCGCCCGCCTCAGCGTCGCAACCCGCAAACGCCGTCTGGTACGGATAAACAACGCACCCCGACACCAGGCAAAGGCCAGCGAGACAAGCAAGCTTCCAGAATATCTGCATTTGATCTTTCCCCGGGCCCCACAGCCCAGGAGAATCTACCCTTTTCGGCGCCAAAAAAGCAAACGCCGCCTCAAAAAGGGCGGCGATTGTTAAGCAGGTCGTTGGACAGCGATTTAATCCTCGCTTGGCTCCAGCACCTGGCGACCCCGATATTTGCCGGTTTTGAGGTCGATGTGATGCGGCCGACGCAATTCGCCAGAATCCTTGTCTTCGATATAAGTCGCGCTCGCCAGCTTGTCGTGGCTGCGGCGCATACCGCGTCGTGACGGGGTGATCTTACTCTTTGGAACGGCCATGGGTAACCTCTGTCATCATTAGTGAGCGCCTGCCCGGGGGCTGTCGCTGGAAGACCGGTCGTCTAAGCCAAGCGCCAGTTCTTTGCAAGGCCGCCCCCCATGAATATCCTGCTCATTCACAAAAAGAGGCCGTATCGGCACGTTTTCTGACCGCCCCCCCCGGGCATAGAGCGCCGGCATCACTATCCGCCAGGCGCCAGCCCGTTTCAGGTTCAGGCAACCGGCCTGGCTGATTTCTTGGTTAATCCGATAGACGCAAATTGCACCGGCTCTCTTCAACGCCGGGAAACGCCTCTTTGCTAGGGTCCGCTCGCTGTCGTCTGGGGTAATTCGTTGCGTAGACCGCTTCTCTTCGGGGTTATTTTCTCTTTTGTGCTGTTTGGCTCATTGCGCGTCAATGCAGGCGAGCCGGTCGCCCGCGCGCTTCCGGCAGCCATCAGTTGGACCGATATCAGCTGGCATGTGCTCGCTGACTATGAAAAAGCGATCATTGATCAGATGGCGTCGGATTTTTTTGAAAAGTCCCTGCGGCTGTCGCAGTCACGAGAAATCGAAGCCGTGACGCCGGCTATATACCGGTCACTGGCGCCGGCAGACCGGGCGCGATTTCGCGCCGAACGTCGTCTTGCCTGGAGGGATATGTCGGATGGTCAGCGTCAGGCGCTGCGCGGCGTCACACGTCCATCATATGATAATCTCGCCGAGGTTCAAAAATTGCCGTTCCGGCGAAACGCGGTGAGCGTCCTGAGCGCCAGCGGTGCGATAGACCCCAAGGCCCTTAACGCCGCTCTAAAACGTGAAATCTGAAAATTTAGGCGTGAAGCGTTGCGCGATGTGTTGCGATATATTCGCGCGCACGACGTTGCGCTTCTGCAATTTCTTCAGGCGCCATTTCATTGGCAAGTTCAGCGCGATATGCGCGCGCTTCAAGGCTGCCCAGCATTGCTGCAAGATTGAACCATTTATGGGCGGTGACCAAATCCAGCTCGCCCATTTCCCCGCCTGTCGACGCCGCTAATCCCAACCGATACATTTCTTCGCTGCTCAGGATTGGTTCTGCGACATCAAGCGATTTAACGCTCATCGTCATTGTCATTTTCGACCCCTTACTTGGTCCCCACCGCACAACTGCGATCGGATTAACCATGAAGAGGATGATGGGCGCTAAGCTAAGATCGCGTTAATGCAGCGTTATACATTCATTTACTGTTTGAACATGTTTTGTTAACCAGCGTCTTTTTGCTTGCTCTGTGTACTGTTATTTCTTGCCAAATAAATTCTTCTTGGCCTCTTCATCATCAGCCAGCGCTCTCGTTTCAGCAATTTTTTCTGCGCCTACGGCAAGGCCGCGCTGCACGGCTTCGCGTGAGGATATTTTCTCAAACCAGGCCCTGACATTGGGAAATTCATCGAAATCAACCCTGTGCCATTCATGTGAAACCGCCCAACCGAATGACGCTATGTCAGCAATCGAATATTCACCGGCGAGAAAATCACGATCCTTAAGGCGCTTTTCAAGCACGCCGTATAGCCGCTTGCACTCATTGACATAGCGATCCATGGCATAGGGGATTTGTTCCGGTGCGTAGCGCACAAAATGATGCGCCTGTCCCGCCATGGGCCCGAGGCCGCCCATTTGCCAGAACAACCATTCCTCCACCGCAATGCGCGTTCGTTCATCCTGAGGATAAAACCGTTCAAACTTTCGCCCGAGATATTGAAGAATGGCGCCCGATTCAAAAACCGAGACCGGCTTTCCATCGGGCCCGTCTGAATCAACGATAGCCGGCATCCGGTTGTTCGGTGCAATCTTCAAAAAGTCTTTTTTGAACTGATCGCCCTGAAGAATATTAACGAGATGAAGCTCATAGGGCGCGCCAAGCTCTTCGAGCATGATGGAGGCTTTCCAGCCATTTGGCGTCGGCCAGTAAAAAAGATCGATCATTAAATTCCCCAATTAAAAAGGCCCTGGCCAGAACAAACCGGCCAGGGCTCTAATGTTGGCGCCAAAAATTTGCGGCGTCGAAACTAGTTGGACGCTGTTTCAATCGGTATCGGCGTCAGCGCCTGGAATTCACCTAGACCGCATGTGCCTTTGAAGGTCCCAAAAGTGTCGGTGACGCTGATGATATCGCCTTTACAGATCTGCGCTTGCGGGGTTGTAAAGCTGAAGCGACGTTCACGCTCCAGGCCGGCGCACCGTCCGTCCAACTCGTTGAGATACATCGCGCCGCCTCGGACTTCGAACAGGATCGCGAAATCATCAAGCGGATCGGAATCCCTGACCATGGAGAGCCGAATACAATCAGTGCTGTCGCCGGTCTTTTCGTAGCCCGCAAGCACCTTGGCGGCGTGGTCGCCTTCAGCATTGGCGGCGCTGACCATCAGCGCCGTCGCAAGTCCAGCGGCCACAAACATTGGTCCGGCAAATTTCTGTATAGAACGCATGAGCAATATTCCTCGTTAATTCGTCCCCGGAAGGGCAAAATAACACAGTTTGCCTAGCATAAACCGCCCTCACGCAAGCGTGAATGACCGCCAAGACGCCGTTATTCGTCAGCTTCTTCCACTTTTTTCGTCAGACGTTCAAAGCTGCCCAGACCGCACGACCCAACAGTAATGTTTGCACTGTTATCGACGATTCTGATGATTTGGTTGCGGCAGAGCAATGAATTGGAGAGCTCATATTGTATACGATTGAAGCTGTCATCCGCGCCGCTGCAGCGAGAAACTTCGTTCAGATAATATTGATTCACGCCAACACGAACGAGAAAATTATACTCGTCGAGCGCCGTGATAGAATCGATCCGCCTGACACTGAGGCAGGTGGTCATTTCCCCGGTGCGGTCAAATTCCGCCAGGCGTTCTGCGGCGCGTTCCGCACGCCTGTTTTCCGCCGTGCCGTCCGACGCGCATGCACTCAGCAGCAGCGCCGTAATCAACAGTAATGATCTGTTCATCGATCTCCTCCATTCCGCCCGCCCGAATGCCACATTAAGGCAAACCCGAAGCATTGTCTGCCGGCATCGCCATATTGCAGTGGGCGGCAGCCTCGACGCATCGATCAACTTTTTGCGAGCATGCCCGCTTCGTCAACTTTGTTTCAGGCATTTTCCTGGTAGCGTTTTCGAACCGTGAAACCGCTTCTAGAGTTGATAGCCCGCCGTCGATTGCGAGATTTCGACCTCTTCGGTGCTCATTTCCGCTTCGATGTCGCCAAAGAGTGGCGTTGAAAGGTACCGCTCTCCGGTATCGGGCAGCATCGCCAGAATGGTTGTGCCCTCGGCGGCGTTATTGGCGATTTCAATCGCCGCAGCAAACGTCGCTCCGGCGGAAATGCCGACAAAGATGCCTTCTTTCTGGGCCAGTTCGCGTGACCATTTCATGCCTTCAGACGGCGGCGTTTTGATAATTTTATGAATGACGCCTGCGTCAACAGCCTCTGATGTGATCTTCGGGATGAAGTCCGGGCTCCAGCCCTGAATCGGATGCGGCGTCCATGCCGAGTGCGACGCCGAGGGACTGCCATCCGGATTGCGTTCCTGCGCCGCGCCGCTTGAGAGCATCGCCGCATCAGGCGGTTCGCAGACAACGATCTTCGTATCCGGGCTTTCTTTCTTAAGGACGCGCGCGACGCCTGTCAGCGTACCGCCGGTGCCAAACCCGGTAACCCAGTAGTCGAGTTTTTCCCCCTTGAAGGCGGCCATAATTTCAGGCCCCGTCGTACGTTCATGCATGTTGGGGTTGGCCTCATTCTCAAACTGGCGCGTGAGGAACCATCCATGTTTCTCTGCAAGTTCTTTTGTTTTTTCAACCATACCGGTGCCCTTCATTGGCGCCGGGGTCAAAATCACCTTGGCGCCGAGAAAGCGCATCAGTTTTCGTCTTTCTACGGAAAAACTCTCCGCCATAGTGACGACCAGCGGATAGCCCTTCGCTGCGCAGACCATTGCCAGACCAATGCCGGTATTGCCGCTGGTTGCTTCAATCACGGTTTGTCCGGGCTTTAAATCGCCGGATTTTTCAGCCGCCTCGATAACGCCCAGCGCCAGTCTGTCCTTTACCGAGCCAAGCGGATTAAAAGCTTCCGACTTCACATAAAGATTGACGCCTTTAGGCCCCAGCTTATTGATCCGTATGACCGGCGTATTACCAATCGTGCTCAGGATGCTGTCGTGCTTTTTTGTCATTTTGTTCTCCCACCTTTAATGCGGTTTTGGACACAGTTGATTGACTGCAGTTGACGGGCTTTTACCCTCTGAAGCGGACTGCGTCTAAGTTTTTTCGCTGCCCACCGGCCGAATGTCAGGAACAAACGGTTCAGTCGCCTTTTCATCCACAAACTCAATGCGGTCCCCGGCGCGAAGCAGGCGTTTTCCGTGGCGCGGAAAATCCGCGACTTCAACGGTGCTTGTTTCACCGCCCATCAGATAAACAAGATCCGTTTCACCATTGTTTTTAAGGTTATGTGCAACGCCCGCTGGATAGGCGATGAAATCGCCCGGACCGACGTCTTCTTTTACGTCCTCAATGTCGGAAACAGCGCTGCCTTCAAGAATATAGACCCATTCTTCTTCATTGTGATGGCGATGATAGACAAAAGCTTCCTTGCCGGGCGGCACCCGGCCCATATTCACGCCAGCGCGCTTAAGGCCTGCAGCGCGCGCCAGCATGGTCATCGTAATCTCGGATCCGCCCTCGCCGAGCGGGTGGCGAAAAGAAAATGCCGAATCGGCCTGATCTTTTGCTCTGATGATATTTTTCGGTGCGTCTGACATCTAATTATTCAATGCCCAGTTTCTTTTTCAAAATCTCATTCACCGCTTGCGGGTTTGCCTTGCCTTGCATTTCTTTCATCACCTGACCGACAAACCAGCCCATGGTTTTTGGCTTTTCCTTGACCTGCTCGACCTGTTTCGGGTTGGCGGCGATAATATCATCGACGACTTTCTCAATCGCGCCAGTATCGGTAACCTGTTTAAGCCCACGCTTTTCGACAATTTCCGCCGGGTCTCCGGTTTCTTCGCCGTCAAACATCAGGGCGAAAACATCCTTCGCGATCTTGCCGGAAATTGTTTTGTCCGTGATGAGATCAATTAACTGGCCAAGCTTTTTCGCGCTGATCGGGCTGTCGGCAATATCCAGCCCATCCTTATTAAGCGCGCCAAACAAATCGCCGGTGACCCAGTTCGCCGCCAGCTTGCCGTCACGGGTTTTCGCAACGTTCTCAAAAAATGCGGCCTTTTGCTGATCCGCCGCCAGAACGAGCGCATCATAAGGCGACAGCCCATACTCATCCATGAAACGGTGCTTCTTTGCATCAGGCAGTTCCGGCAAGCTCGCCCTTATTTCATCAACCCAGGCCTGATCAAACTCCAGCGGCAACAGATCGGGGTCTGGAAAATAGCGGTAATCATGGGCGTCTTCCTTTGAGCGCATGGTCCGCGTCTCGCCGGTTTTTGGATCGAACAACAATGTTTCCTGATCGATCGTGCCGCCAGCCTCAAGCACTTCGATTTGCCGGCGCGCCTCAAAGTCGATCACTTGTTTTGTAAAACGGATCGAATTGACATTTTTGGTTTCCGTGCGCGTGCCAAGTGGTTCGCCCGGACGGCGCACCGAGACATTGACATCGGCGCGCATGGAGCCTTCTTCCATATTGCCGTCACACGTACCGAGATAACGCACGATGGTGCGAATCTTTGAAAAATACGCAGCGCCTTCTTCGGCGGAACGCAATTCCGGCTTTGACACGATTTCCATTAAAGCAACGCCGGAGCGATTAAGATCCACATAGGATGCGTTCGGCGCCAGGTCATGGATCGACTTGCCGGCGTCCTGTTCCAGATGCAGCCGTTCGATCCCTACATTGATCGTCTCGCCGCCATCGAGTTCAACCTCGATTTCGCCTTCGCCGACAATCGGATCTTTAAACTGAGAAATCTGATAGCCCTGCGGCAGGTCGGGATAGAAATAATTCTTGCGGTCAAAGCGCGACCACAGATTGATCTTGGCATTGAGACCAAGGCCTGTCCGGATTGCCTGCTCGACGCAATACTTATTGATCACCGGCAGCATGCCGGGCATCGCCGCATCAACCAGCGAAACATTTTCGTTCGGCCCTGCGCCATATTCAGCGCTGGCGCCGGAAAACAGCTTCGAGGTTGATGATACCTGCGCATGGACCTCAAGCCCGACAACGACTTCCCAGTCGCCGGTTGATCCCTGCAGCAGTTTTCGCGGTTCGGTCATTTTTTTTACTCTTCCAGATATTTCATGCGGTTTACCCCGCAGGCGGGCGAACGCGCAACCAGTTTAGGGCGCAGATCGCTCGATCACCCGCTGAACAGCGGCGTGGAGCCGTCTCGGATATTGCAGCTCCAGATAATGGGTGCCGCCCGGCACCAGATCAAATCCAGCCTGGGTCTTCGGTCCGAGATGCTGCAACAGTTTATCAGCGTTGGATTTCGGCACCACAGCGTCAAAGTCGCCATGGAGGATCTCCACCGGCGCATCAAGCGCTGACAGCCGCTCAAGCAACGGACCGATTTGACTGCGCCGCCCGGCGATTTCCGCCCGCACTTTGTGCCAGCGATCAGGCACAAAGTCCTCGACCCCGGCAACCCCGCCAATTTTTTCCAGTGTCAGCGCATAATCATGAGGCTCGTCGATCAGCGCCGCCACGGTGACAACGCCCCGCACCGCCTCGGGAAAGTCGAGCGCCGCTTTCAGCGCCAGCTCACCGCCATAGGAAACGCCGAGCGTTACAACTTTTTTGTCGCCCCATGCGCCGCCTGGCAGAAATGGTTTGATCGCCGCGAGCTGATCATCCCAATCGGTATAGACCTCTCGATGGCCTTTGCCGAAACCGGGTCGCGCGATAACGACAATTTCGACGCCGCGCGGCGCCGTGCGCAAAAACCGCGTAAAAAGACGTTTCCTGCAGGGCGTGCCTGGAATCACCACAACGCGCCAGTCGCCCTCGTCCGGCGCAATATAAGCGTCGGTTTCAACCGGTGAAGCCATCGGCGCCGTGTAAGTTATTTCATGATAGTTGCGGGTCATTTCTCGGCTCTATGTGTTCAGCGGAGCATTTATTGTGACTGCCTGGCGACCACACAAAGAACGCGCGGTCCTCAATTCCTGTTCACTTCCCTTTTCACGGAAAAATGCGGCGCTCTAAAGCGACCGCTCGATCACCCGCTGGACGGCCGCATGCAGTCGTCGCGGATATTGCAATTCCATAAAGTGCGTACCGCCGGGAACCAGATCAAAAGCGGCGCCGGTTTTCGGCCCGAGAAACTGCATCAGCTTATCCGCATTTGATTTCGGTACGATGGCGTCAAAATCGCCATGCAGGACTTCGACGGGCGCATCAAGCGATCTCAGCTGATCCAGCAACGGGCCAATCTGATCGCGTCGACCAGCGACTTCCGCACGCACCTTGTGCCAGTGATCAGGCACTAAATCCTCAACCCCTGCCGTCCCGCCGAGTTTTTCAAGCGTCAGCGCATAATCATGAGGCTCATCAATAAGCGCCGCCACGGTCACAACGCCCCGCACCGCCTCGGGAAAATCGAGCGCCGCTTTTAGCGCCAGCTCACCGCCATAAGAAACGCCAAGGGTCACAATTTTTTTGTCGCCCCATTCACCGCCCGGCAGGAATGGCTTAATCGCCGCGAGTTGATCGTCCCAATCGGTATAGGCCTCGCGATGGCCCTTGCCGAAGCCGGGCCGGGTGACGACGACAATTTCGACGCCTGCCGGCGCCGTGCGTAAAAACCGTACAAATTGCAGCTTATTGCAGGGCGTGCCCGGAATCACCACAACGCGCCAATCACCTTCGGCGGGCGCGATATAAGCGTCGGTTTCGATCGGCGACGACGTCGGCGCCATATACGTAATTTCACGATAAGTGCGGGTCACGCCCACCACTCATCCGGTCGCGCCGAAAAGCCCGCTGCCTGTTCCATCGCGTACATGCCCTTGAACATGGTTTCTTCGTCGAACGGGCGCGCCAGCAATTGCAGCCCCAAGGGCAGGCCTTGCGCATCGAGCCCTGCAGGCACAGAGGCGCCGGGAATGCCCGCAAGATTAGCGGTGACGGTGAAGACGTCATTCAGATACATCTGCACAGGATCGTCGGCTTTCTCACCAAGCCCAAATGCCGCCGACGGCGCCGATGGGGTCAGGATCAGATCAACTTTCTTGTAGGCTTCCGTAAATTCATCAAAAATCTTTTTACGGACTTTCTGCGCGCGCAAATAATAGGCGTCATAATAGCCGGCAGACAGAACATAAGTGCCGATCAAAACCCGGCGCTTTACTTCATCACCAAAGCCCTCAGCACGCGAGTTTTCATACATCGACGTAATGTCGTCGAAGGTTTTTGCGCGGTGACCAAATTTAACGCCGTCATAGCGCGCCAGGTTCGAAGACGCTTCAGCGGGCGCGACAATATAATAGACCGGCAGCGCATATTTGGTAAGCGGCAGAGAGATATCGATAATCTCGCAGCCCGCATCCTTCATCCAGTCGATGCCTTGCTGCCACAGCGTTTCAATTTCCGCTGGCATACCATCAAGACGATATTCCTTTGGCACACCGATCTTGAGACCCTTTACGGACTGGCCGATCGCCGCCTCATAGTCAGGCACCGGACAGTCAATGGACGTCGAATCTTTCGGATCATGGCCGGCCATGCTTTTCAGCATAATCGCCGCGTCACGCGTGTCCCGCGCAATCGGGCCAGCCTGATCGAGCGAGGAGGCAAACGCGACGACGCCCCAGCGTGAGCAGCGTCCATAGGTGGGTTTAACGCCGACCGTCGCCGTTAAAGACGCAGGCTGACGAATAGACCCGCCCGTATCCGTGGCTGTTGCCGCTGCGCACAAATGCGCCGCCACCGATGCTGCTGATCCGCCCGACGAACCGCCCGGCGTTAAAGGCGTTGGATCGCCCGCGCGCCGCCACGGATTGACGACCGGTCCATAAAAACTTGTTTCGTTGGAGGAGCCCATGGCGAACTCATCCATATTGAGTTTGCCAAGCATCACCGCGCCATCGCGCCAGAGATTACTCGACACCGTCGATTCATAACGCGGCGTGAACCCGTCAAGAATATGCGAGCCCGCTGTCGTCAAAACGCCTTCAGTGCAGAATAAATCCTTGATACCGAGCGGTATGCCTTCAAGAGCGCCGCCCTCGCCTTTGGCAAGGCGCGCGTCCGAGGCTTTCGCCATCCCGCGGGCCTTATCCGCCGTGAGCGTTATGACAGCGTTCAGTTCTTTCGCCGCTTCAAGGCGTCCGAGATAAGCGTCGGTCGCTTCGCTCGCGGAAACTTTTTTTGCTTTGAGGGCGTCGCGCAGTTTGGCGAGCGTGAGATTTGAGATGTCGGTCATAATCGTTTCAATCAATTATTGTGTGAAGATGAAGCTTCGGTCAGCGCACTTTCAAGCTGCTCGCGGCTTTCATCAGTGCCAGGAAGAAAAAACGGTTTTGAGCAGGGCGCCTGAACCACAGTAAGCCAATCAGAGAACATATCGCTTGGTATGTAATCAACACCCTTCAACAGACTACCGGCCACATAAACTGTAGTTTCAAACTCCCAAGCCTCAGGTAATTCAAAGGTGGAGTTCTGCCAATACACCTTCCAATGCTCGCGCGTCTCTCCCTTCAATGTCTCGATGACATTTAAGTCAATCGTGGCGTAGCGCGCTTCGAGGCCATTTATTTGTCGTTGAACCACTTCGTAGCTGACCACTTCGCCTCTAAAGACAACATCTGCAAGTCGGATATGTGAGATGTCGAAATCTCTCTCGACCATACACGCGATACCAGCGGCCGGCGCCATCACGAAAAGCGCCGCAAAACCCACTAGAAAAATATTGCGCCAACGACTCATCGCTTACTCCACCACTCGCGGCACGACAAAGAAATTGTCTTCGGTTTTCGGCGCATTGGCGACGACATTGTCGGGCTGGCCGCCACCGATTGAACCGCCCTGTAACTGGTCTGCGCGCATAGGCAGCGAAACATCAACGGTCGAGGCCATGGCCTCAACGCCCTCGACATCGACCTCGTTCAGTTGCTCGATCCAGCCAAAAATGTCCGACAGCTCTTTCGCCAGCGGCTCAAGCCGTTCCTCTGGCTCGGCGATACGCGCCAGGCGCGCAACTTTACGGACAGTATCTTTATCTATGGACATAGTCGGTTCTCATTGGTTTTGACGGCTCTTGCAGGCGCGAAGGCCTATCAACGCCTTTCTCCCGGCGCAAGTGGAGATGAAGCCCGAGGCGCGGCTGCCAGCAGCCGGTCGATTTCCCGGGCCGGGTCCGCAAGCGGCATCCGCACGAATTCTTTGAGCGCGCGGGAAAAATCCTCATCGCCAGTGCGCGCGGCGACAAAATCAAAGAAAAAACCGTCTCCATAGCCACCGCCCCCTTTGGCCTCGGCCATGAAGTCCCGCCAGAAGGCTGTCGCCGTCGTTCCATCTGCGCGAGCGACAGCCTCGGCGATGAGATAGCCACAGGCATAAAGCGCCGTGAAGGCGCGCCGTTCCTCAGCGCGTGACAAAGAACCCTCATTGAGACCCGCTGCGCAATCACGCCTGGCCGCGGCCGCGAAGGCTGCCAGATCATCACCGTCCCAAAAACCAAGGGCGACCATGGCGTCGACAGCGACCGCATCGGCGCCGCCTTCATGAATCCACGCCGCATCGTCTTCGCCACCCAGCGACGCGGATGCAGACTGCCAGAGATGAAACGCCTCATGCAAAGTCGAGCGCCGGAAGATATCTTCCCCCTGCATTGATTGCGTGCGCCATGCTGCGCCATCGAGGGTGATCTGAAACTGCCCCGGCAGCGCATCGCCGGCATAAGAAAGGCGCCCCTCATTCCCACCAGGGCGCGCTGCTAAAAACAAATTGGGCTTCACCTCCCTCTCCGGCGAGGCGCCGAACACCGTCGCGAAATAGTCAAAGGCACGCGGTGTCAGCCTGTCGAATTCTTCAATGATCCATTGCGGCGCTGTTAGATCGATCAGCGTAATCACATGAGTGGTTTCAACGGGGCTTAGCGGCCCGAAATAAATAAAGGCGGGATGGGCAAGCGGGCTCTTCCAATCCTTCATTACGGCAGCATGATCGCCAAATGCGGCAACTTTTGCATCCGGTGCTGCTGCAAAATTAAACATCGCATCCAAACGGGCGCCGTCTTTCCCCACCGGATGGAAATGCCCGGTATAAACAAGAACGCCGCCTTCTCCATATTCAGCTAATGGTTGGTATTCCTTGGGCAGACGAACACCGTCCGCCTCCATGGTGATAGCAACACCAATGAAGGGTTTACCATCGCGGCGCGCAAGCCGGGCGACGCCCTCATCATAGCTGATGCCAAATCCAGGGGTTTCGATTTGCCATCGCCGATCACGATACGCGCCGGCGAGCGCTTCAAAATTCAGCGCCTCCAGACTGCGCACAGATCGCCACGCAACGCGAACCTGGGCGCCGTCAAGCTGCTCAATAGCAATCTCAATCTCTTTGGGCGGCGGCGGACGGCTCATCATCGCTGTGACGACGACGATAGCCACGCCCATGACCAAAAACAGAACGATCAGCAATCGTGAAAGAAATTTGGCGCCGGTCACCTGTAATCCCCTGCGGCCCCTAATCGACCGGCCTTGACGAACAATGTTACTATTGAGCCATGACAGAGACATTTGAACAACAGGCTGCGGCATTCGGCGTGTCCGGCGCGCTTTTCGGCCTCGATCTTGGCGAGAAGACAATCGGCGTCGCGGTGTGCGATCCGGCGCGCATGGTCGCCACGCCGGTTGAAACCATCCGCCGCAAAAAATTCACCCAGGACGCTGAAAGGCTGGCGGCCCTCGCCGCTGAGCGGAAGATCACCGGCGTCATCATTGGCCTCCCGCTCAATATGGACGCCAGCGAGGGTCCGCGCGCCCAGTCAACGCGCGCCTTTGCCCGAAACCTCCCGCGCGTCCTCAACCTGCCCATCGCCTTGTGGGACGAGCGGCTTTCCACAGTGGCGATGGAGCGCGATCTCATCGCCCTCGACACCAGCCGCGCCAAACGTGCGGAAAAGATCGACGAAATGGCGGCGACCTTTATACTGCAGGGGGCGATCGACAGAATCAGGGGCCTTACATCATGACACGACAAAATCTTCGCATGCTCATCATCGCGCTGTTGATGCTGACCGGCATTTTTCATCTTCTCGTCGCGATGCTCGGCATCGTCCCCGGCCTTGCGTGGCCGCTGGCGGGTTTTGGCCTGATTTACACTGTGATTGGCTTTTACGTGCGCCGCGACACCAATGACGGCTCGAAAAGCCACAGCCGCAACGCGATCATCGCTGCGATTGCCGCCTGTGCGATCGGCATTAGTCTTGGCGGCGCAAATTATCTTTCCAATGGCGGGCCTGCGGCGCTGCCGATCATGTTTCTGATTGATGTCGTCATCATCGGCGCTGGCGTGATGTGGCTGATTAAGGCGCCCAAGAAAACGTAATTCCATCTTTCAGGCACACGCCTCAAGTTGAAATTGACTCGCCACAGGCGCACCCCGCGTCATTGGCAAACAGAACTGGCCTTGGCGGCCTTTCGCCGGAGGCGGTCATAAACACATCACACGCTGACCGGGAAAAGCTGAGGCTTTTCAGACAACGCCGAGACCGTCTCGCACCGGTGGTTCATCCTCCATAACAGCTAATCGCAGCGAAGCTGAACCACATCTTAGATGTATCTGCGTGCAGGAACGCCCCTTGAAGATCACCCAGCCGAAGGCGTCCCCTGACGGACCCGCGCAGCTATCGACCCGATGCGCCAGGCAGGCCTTCCTTAAGCTCTATCACCTGACGATCAAACACTTCACGGTCGCGCTCGGAGGGAACGCCGATAATTTCGTGACCATATTCGATTAATGCGCCCGTTAGTGAGTCCGTGATCGAGGTAAAGAACCCATACGCATACGGAACGGGATTTTGCTCTTCATTAAAGGTCACCGCCTCAATGCGGCTCTCTTCACCGCGCGTGACATCGACATATTTCGAAAATAAGCGTTCAGGCGCGGCGTCCGGCGTTAATAGATGTGACTTGA
This sequence comes from Hyphococcus sp., assembly GCA_021776335.1. Classification (GTDB taxonomy): domain Bacteria; phylum Pseudomonadota; class Alphaproteobacteria; order Caulobacterales; family Parvularculaceae; genus Hyphococcus. Next base: position 641,924 of record JAJFGB010000007.1, on the reverse strand, counting down.
CGATTACAGTTCGCCGCTCAACATCCCAATCAAACCAGTTTTCCCAAATGGGCGCAACGACGACTAGACACTCAAGACCTACGAGATTGCTCTCGCGAAATGACCAGAGTTCACGGCCGTGAGCCTCATCATCTGCATAGAAATAAAAATCATTTCCAACCTGAACGCCGCGCGTCGGATGTGAACCTGGCGGGATTTGATTGTCCGGTTTCACATTCGCCAACAAGTTGGCGCTGGCGCCGCCAAATATATAGGGCTCTGCATATAACGAGTTATCGACAAAGCCACTGAAGAAAAGAGTGTTTATCAAATTGGTTGAATAGGTTGACAGTCCAGTATGCACATTTGGCACGGCACTTGATTCAAAGGTCAAATTTCTAACTTCACCGCCATCATAACGATGAAGCTCAGCACCAATTTTGAAATACAAATTATCTTTGAATATTTGAAAGTCTCGTGCTTGCGTGCGGTCCCATTCAACATTAGCCAGTCCATCGCTAACGATCACCGGCGCGCCCTGGCCATCATAACGCCAAAGCTGTTCAACGCCTATGAAGGCATTGCTCTGCTGAGTGATGACAGAACCGAAATAGAGGGCGCCTTGATATACGCCAAGATCGAACCGCCGGATTGGAAAATATCCCGAAACTGGTGAGGTTAAATCTTTCACGTGCTCTACTGATGAGCCGTCAAATGAAAACAGACTGTAAGCTGGTTGAGCGTAGTCGATCAGTACAAAGTACAATCTTCCATCAAAATGCGTGAAAAACCGCGACTTATAATCCGGATTATGATTTAGTGTCAGCGCGCCACTTTGATTGATGGATTGAACCTTTTCAACGGTCGATCCATCAAATCGCCAGGCAAATATGTTACCGATTTTTTCACGCTGTACGAAATAAATTGAATCTTGAAAACGTATGAGCCCGTCTATCGGGGCGCCGCCTTCAGGGCCTGGTGTCAATTCTGCTGCAAGCGTGATTGAGGCGCCGTCGTAAACGTATAACTCTTCTCCGGTGACCGGCGTCGAGGCGGCGAAATAAAGCTTGCCTGGGTAATTGCCGCGCGCCCCCAAAATGACAAAAGAGTGCGGCGACGAACTTTCAATTCCCGGCGCTAAATCCTGAACGAGTTGGGGTGAGCCGCCATTGGAAATTCTCCAGAGTTCAGATCCGCTCGACCCATTGTCCGCTTGAAAATAGAGATCACCGCGATACTGGATCATGTGGCTATGTTGATTGACGCGCCCGAGGTAGATCTTTGCTGCGTCAGGTGGGCCGGGATTGATGTCAGCGACCATCGCCGGCGTTGTCAACGACCCCTTTTGATTACAATCGTAGAATATATATGCGTCAGCCGGCGACAATAAACTGGCCGCCAAAATGCATGCTGCGATCGTCAGCCAGTTTAATTTCTTTGTCATTTTAGCTCCTGTAAACGATTATTGGGCCGTCTCGAAATCAGATCCGGATTGAGTTCGTGTTTTTAATTGGGCTGACTATACGTCGGTCGCAATCAGCCCAATGGAATAAGGATCTGAACTGTCTTGACTGTGCGCATGAACGAGGCGCGCAACCTGCCGGGCTTTGGGAATTTATCTGGATTTTATCTGGAGGATCGCCATAATGATTTCAAAACATTGCGCATTTCCAAATTGTTAGCGAAAAATCTGACGGTTTTTTGGCAATACGCTCCGGGAGAGTGTTTTGGTTGACGCCTTTCGAATTGGCGCATGGCTGGTCGAGCCTGATATGAATCGCCTGTCATGCCCGGCAGGCGTGACCATCATAGAGCCGAAATCTATGGCGCTGCTTGTCTACCTGGCGGAGCGGCAAGGCGAGGTCGTCAGCGCAGATGATTTCATCAACCGCGTCTGGGGCGGGCGCGCCATGGGCGACAACCCGGTTTACAAAACAGTCGCCAAATTGCGAAAAGCGCTGGGCGGAGACGGCGACAGTACGAAATATATCGAGACAATTTCCAAAAAAGGGTACCGTCTTGTCTGCCCTGTTGAGCCTGCCGGCGCTGACGCACAGGCAAACCTCCGAATATCGCCCTCAATCGCTGATTTGGTTGATATTGATAAGGCGCCGTTGCCATGGCGTAGACCGTTTGTTTCGGCGCTAACATGCGTGTTGGCCGTACTTGCTGTTTTCTTCCTGTATCGTCAATTCACGCCAGCTGAGTCAGCAGCGCCCATATCGATTGCGGTCCTGCCATTCGCCAATTTTGGCGACAGCGATAAAGATACTTATTTCGTCGATGGATTGGCGGAAGAGATATTAAACAGACTAGCCCAGTCACCCGACCTGCGGGTCGTCGCACGAACGTCTTCGTTCCAATTCCGTAATCAGTCTCGCAATATGGACGAAATCGGCGCGGCGCTTGGGGCTGCATATCTGATTGAAGGCAGTGTGCGTCGCGATGACGAGAATTTGCGCGTGACGGCGCAACTTATAGACGCCAAAACTGGTTATCATCTGTGGTCGGACACTTTTGACAACCAACACAGTGATATTTTCCTCATTCAAGACACGATTGCCCTTGCCGTCGCAGATGCGTTGGATGCTAATATTTTGAATAACGACGCATTGGCCGCTCCAACGAACAATTTAGACGCCTGGAGCATGTATCTTGAAGGCAAAGCCCTATGGCAACGAAAGGGCGAAGGGCCGATACGTGCTGCTATCCGATTATTTGAAAACGCCGTTGAGCAGGATCCCGAGTTTGCCGAAGCCTGGGCCGCGCTTAGCGAGGCGTGGATTGTGTTGCCGCGTTATGCGCAAAAGGATTTGGAAAATTATGTTTCGAACGGAAAAGAGGCTGCGAAGCATGCTGTAAGCCTCGATCCGTTGTTAGCTCAGCCTTATCTTAGTCTTGCAGCATATGAAGATCAGCGTGGTGAATATACCGCGGGAATGGCGTTCACAGAGCGGGCATTTGCTCTGGCGCCGCACCATACCGGCGTTCTCAACACGATGTCATTTAACTATGGCCGCGCTGGATGGATCGAGGAGGCAGTCATTCACTCAAAGAATGGCGTAGAGCTCGATCCGTTGGAAGGCGGCGAATATATCACGCTTGGGTTTCTCTTAATGGTTGCTGGTGAGTATGACAGCGCACGCGCAACTTTTTTGCGCGCATGGAATGATCTTGGCGTTAAGGCTTACTTTCTTTGGGAGGGGTTGTTCGAGATTCATATTCTAAAAGGCGAACTTGACGCCGCAGAAGAGTGGTTAAATGTCAGACCCTCACAGCACGGTGTCGCGTTGCGTCAGGCGTTAATCGCCGGGCTCCGTAATTCCAACTCAGGCGATCGCGGGCGAGCGATCGAACAGATGATCGACGCTGCCAAAACGCGCAAAGCGCCATTGCATGAAATGTTTGATTACCTACTCATTCTCGGCGCAGAAGATCAGGCGTTTGAAATTGTTCAGATGGGCATTCGAGAAGGGTCATATTTCATGGTCCATCATCTGTACAAACCAACCGCACAATCATTGCGGCGTCAGCCACGTGTTCTGAAGCTGGCCGAAGAATTGGGAATCGCTGAATTGTGGCGCACAACTGGCAGAATGCCGGATTTTTGCAATGACGTTTCCCAATACTACGATTGCGAAACCGTGCTGAAAGCAATTGAAAATTAAAGGCGCCTTTGACTTATTCAAATCCTGGGCGAGCGTTTACTGTAAGGCATAATTCAGGGAAATACCTTACAGAGGTCAACGCCGACTGGTCAAACTTTACAAAAACACAGGTAACCTTTGTCAGCAATACGGGTGTTGATTTCGGGCCGGCTTGATGTGGCTGATGAAAGCGCCAAAGAAAACGTAAACGCTATATTCTAAGTGGCGCCGGCAAAGTTTCGCCAAAGACGGTCATACCTTGGCAAGCGGCCAGTAAACCCCGGTTTTCCAATCTGCTGGATCAGGATGCTGCGCGGGGTCGGTAATGTAGGATTCCCAGGCTGGTCCATCGCTTTGCAATCCGTTGTCTTCGATCCATTGCTCTATCGCAGCGTTGGTTTCTGCGAGCCGATCATACGGGCCCTGATGAACAGCGAAGGCTGCCGGTCCTGCCTGAAGCTGACCGGCCTGCATTTCCCCTTCACCCGAAGCCGCTTCAGCGAGCGGTATCGCGCAATCAACGGTCCACAACCCTGCGCCGGTAGCCACGTATCTTGCGATTGGCTGACCGGCCATGGCCAGTCCGGTTTGCATGCAATGCCCGAATATTTTGGGGAAACACTCAGCAAACAGCGGCTGCAACTGGGTCCGTGCAACCCTGCGTTGGATGAACAAGATGGGCTGTGCGCCGACCTCTATTCGTTCGACCTTGAGCGTTGGCATATCGATTTCTCCTGCTGCTTGCTCCATCGATGCGTGAAACAAATGAACACAAGGTCCGGTTGATCGGACGACATGTTGGTGTTGCTTGCGTTCAGAACGCGTTGCGTCTCTGAGCGCTTCAGACCGATACTGCAAGGGCGAACAATTATACTGACGCCGAAACGCCCGGATGAATACCTCGTGACTGTCAAACCCGACAGACAAGGCGATGCCAAGCACAGATTGAGAACTCGATACGAGCAAAGCTGCGGCGCGCTCTATGCGGAGCCGCATGATATATTGCTTTGGTGTCTCTCCGAGGGTCTGTTTAAATCCTCTATGGAAGTGGAACCTGGACCATCCTGATCGCTTCGACAGCAAGTCAAGCGATTGATCGTCTTCAAGCTGGCCGCAAACGCCGCCCAATACACTCAGTAAATCTCGATTTGGCAACATCAAATCAATGTAGCCGATATGCGCGCTGGAACAATTGATGTTTCTTGCTTCTGGTGGAAATAGCCGCGCGCCCAAAGGCCGAATCGGCAAGGGCGGCGTGAGTAGCGGGCTTTCACTGTGTCCAACGAAAACATTTGATTCTGGCGCGCGCTGAGCGTTTTACTTTTGCGCATCAATAATTTTTTCTTTGATATCGCGCATAAACGCACGCCTGTTGAGCTGTCGAAATACCTGCATGAGGCCAAAAACGACCAACATCATCATCGTCAACCCCAACCAAAAAGTTGCGAGGTCTTCCGATTGTTCGCGCTCCATAAATGGGTAAGTAACGCCTACAATTGAAAACCAAATGATTATGAGTGTTAATAATACAAAAATAGAAAAATAAACAAATGAGGGAAAATTGGAAAATCCTGGCGCGGTAAAATATCGAAAAAACACATTTTTTTGACTGTATTCTACGAATTTTTTTGCAAGATTGGTGTTTACGTCACTGCCAATGCTTTTCTGTTTATCAAACTCATTCAAAAATATTTTCTCGTAGTCGCCGCTAAGAGCATTTGTTCCATTACGCTGCACACCGAGAAAATTGTCAAACTCCTCCAGCACATGCGTCATATTTTTTAGATCGGCGCCAGCCGTTCCGGCTTCTCTCAGCGTCTCGTTAATTGCAACTGCCTTTTCACAGACCTCCAGCATAAGCATCTGACGTTTGATCGTGTTTGTACGCCGGAGAATGAGTTGTTCAAAATAGGCACCGGTAACGCCAGTCAAACCCAAGCCAGACAGAAGTAAAACTATGATTTGCAGTGCTTCTGTCACCATCATTCTCTCCATAAATTATGACCTCTAAATGTATTATAAATAGAGTTACAGGTCGAGACGGCTCTTTTTGGCCTCGACCGCTCAGATAAGCATGGCGCCCAGGCCCTCCACCCGCTTGCCGGAATCGGCTCGCCCCGCTAAACCTCCGTCCTTAATGGCATCCCCTCAACGACCCTCCCCGCTTCAAGGCGGCTTTAGCGCGCGCCGCCTGATCAGCATTGACGATCTGAGCGACAGCGACATCGCGTTTCTGCTCGATCTCACCGAGCACTATGCCGGCTTTTTAAAACGCGCTGAACCGGCCCCGCCACGCCTCGCGGGCAAAACCCAGATCAACCTGTTTTTTGAAGATTCAACACGCACCAATCTCTCATTCGATCTCGCCGGCAAAAAGCTCGGCGCCGATGTGGTGAATGTCCCGGTCAACGCATCGTCCGTTCATAAGGGCGAGAGCCTTGTGGATACCGCCCAGACGCTCGCCGCCATGAGCGCCGATGTGATGATCGTGCGGGCAAAGGAACCGGGCCTTCATGAAACCCTCGATCAGCTTTTATCCTGCGTGATCGTCAATGGCGGCGACGGCGTCAAAGAACATCCAACCCAAGCCCTGCTTGATGCAGCGGCGATCCGTTCAAGTTTCGGCGCCATCGAGGATTTGACGATTGCGATTTGCGGCGACGTTAAACATTCCCGCGTCGCCGGTTCCGACGCGCGATTGTTTTCCCGCCTCGGCGCCACAGTGCGTTTTGTCGGTCCGGCGCATTTGATGCCGGGTGATGATCTGCTGCCGGATATCGAGCGCCATTACAATCTGCGCGACGGTCTTGAAGCGGCCGATGTCGTCATGGGGTTACGTATGCAGTTCGAGCGTATGGACGATGGCGGCCGCGACGCGGCGCAAGGCTATTTTGATGAATTTGGCCTCACCCATCAAACGATCAAATTCGCCAAACCGGGCGCTAAAATCATGCATCCCGGCCCCATGAACAGAGGCGTTGAAATTGATGGCGCGTTGGCCGACGATAAAGAGCGCTCACTGATTTTGCGCCAGGTCTTTTACGGCGTCGCGGCCCGCATGGCGGCGCTCGATGCGCTTTTGACGTCTTAAACAGGAGCCGTTCATGACAAATCAAACCGTCCTTGTCAGCGGCGCAACCGGCTTTGTCGGGCTGCACACAGTGATCCTGCTTTTGCAACATGGTTACAATGTGCGCGGCACGCTGCGTTCTCCCGCGCGCGAACCAGAAGTCCGCGAGAGCGTCGCGCGCCATGTGAAAGCGGATGACCGGCTCACGCTCCATCAATGCGATCTCACAAGCGATGATGGCTGGGACGCAGCAATCGCCGGATGCGACTATGTTCAACATATCGCCTCACCTTTCATCATCGGCCAGCCGAAACATGAAGACGACCTGATCGGGCCCGCACGCGACGGCGCGCTGCGCGTGTTGCGGGCGGCAGCAAAGGCAGGCGTCAAGCGCACGGTGATGACGTCATCGGTCGCAGCAGTATCCGCCGGCCATCCAAACGAACCCGCACATACATTTAATGAAGATGACTGGTCGATTACACTCAGTCCCGAGATCGGGGCTTATGAGAAATCAAAAACCATTGCGGAACGCGCCGCCTGGGATTTTGTCAAAAGCGAGGGCGCTGGAATGGAGCTTGCGGTGATTAACCCCGGCGCCATTCTCGGACCGATCCTCAACACGGATTCCGGCACCTCGGGCGAACTCGTCCGGCAATTGATGAGCCGCACCATGCCCGCCTGCCCGCGGATTGGTTTTTCCTGCGTCGATGTGCGCGACGTCGCCAGCGCTCACCTTGCCGCCATGACGACGCCCCAGGCCGCGGGTCAGAGATTTATCTGCGCCATTGAATTTTGCTGGATGAGCGAAGTCGCGAAAATTCTTGACCAGCATTTTCGCGACGATGGATATAAAATTCCCACGGGCGAATTGCCCGACTGGCTGCCAAAACTGATGCAGCATTTTAATCCGGCGCTGAAACAGATTGTCCCGGGCCTGGGCCGCCGCCGCGACCTTGATAATGCGCGGATCAAAGCGGTTCTCGGCTGGGAACCGCGCTCACTGAAGGAAATGAGCATCGCCATGGCCGACAGCATGATCAAATATGGCGTGGTTTAGGAAAAATCCATGACGATGATACTGGCGGCAATTCTCGGTTATCTTCTCGGCGCCATTCCCTTCGGCCTGGTGCTAACCAAAATGGCTGGCCTTGGCGACATTCGCGAGATTGGCTCCGGCAATATAGGCGCAACCAATGTATTACGCACGGGCCGCAAGGATCTTGCACTCGCAACGCTGCTGCTTGATGGCGGCAAAGGCGCTATAGCGGTTGGGATTGCTTACTATCTCAATTGGCGCCCGGAGATTGCCGGCGCTGCTGCTTTTCTTGGCCATTGCTATCCGGCCTGGCTGAAATTCAAGGGCGGCAAAGGCGTTGCAACTTTTATGGGAACGCTTTTTGCGCTTTATTTTACGGCAGGCATTTTCGCAGGCGCAATCTGGCTCGGCACAGCAACGCTCTCAAAATATTCCTCATTGTCGGCGCTGGTCGCCGCCAGCGCCTCGCCTTTTGTTTTGTTTGCTTTGGGTAAACCAGGTTTTGCGATCGCTGCGGTTTTCATGGCCGTGCTTATTTTCATACGACACCGTGACAATATCGACCGCCTGATCGCAGGCGTTGAAGCAAAAATCGGCGCCAAGAAAGAAGAAACCAGTGCGTCAGCTTGACGAGCGCGAACGTCTCGACTGGCTGCAGCTGATTCGCACGCCCAATATCGGCCCGGTGACGTTTCAACAACTCATTGCAAAATATGGCGCAGCGGATGAAGCACTCGCCGCCCTCGCTGACCTCCCCGGTAAACGACCACACAAACCGGCCAATCGCGCAAAGCTGGAAGAAGAGCTTCATCAGGCCGAGCGCTGCGGCGCGAGACTGATCGCATCTTGCGAGCCCGACTATCCGGCGATGCTCGCTGAAATCCCCGCCCCACCGCCGCTGATCTATGTCTGCGGCGACCCGGCGCTTTTTCAAAAACCGGCCGTGGCCATTATCGGCGCCCGCAACGCCTCCGGCGCCGGCCGCAAATTTGCGCGGCTCCTTGCCGCTGATCTCGGCCGGGCGGGCTTTGTCATTGTCTCAGGGTTAGCGCGCGGCATTGACGGCGCTGCCCATGAAGCATCATTGGAGACGGGCACGATTGCCGCCGTCGCTGGCGGCGTCGATGTTATTTACCCGCCCGAACATCAAGCGCTGACAGAGCAGATCATCAACAATGGCGCCGTCATCTCGGAATGCCCCATGGGGTACCACCCAACCGCACGCGATTTTCCAAAACGCAACCGTATCATTTCCGGTCTTTCGCGCGGCGTCGTGGTGGTTGAAGCCGCAGCACGCTCCGGCACCATGATCACCGTGCGCTATGCGCTTGAACAGGGCCGCGAGGTTTTTGCAGCGCCCGGCTCACCGCTCGATCCCAGATGCGCTGGCGCCAACAAGCTGATCCGCGACGGCGCGACGCTGATCCAGAATGCTGACGACATATTGGAAGCCCTCAACGCGCAAATCCCTCGTTCCCAAGAACAACAGACGGGTTTTTTCGATACGACGCTGAACAGTCAGTCTTCACGGCAAAATGATGCTGACACAGCGGCCCTGCGCGCACAGCTTTTGGAACTGTTAAGTTTCACCCCGCTCCACCGTGATGAAATCCTGCGCGAGATCGCGGCGCCTGCGGGTCTTGTGGCTGATAGCCTCCTCGATCTCGTCCTTACGGGCGACGCCGTTGAACATGAAGGCGGCAAATTTTCGCGGGGTTAGCTGGGGCCGCGATTAACCGAGTTCTGCCTACGTCCATCCGCGCAATGGTCCCGATGCGTTTACCACGCTAACTCGAAACGATTGCCGCCCACATTCCTTGGCCACCATTTGATTTCGATCAAAAGCATCATTTACAATAGGCCGGTAATTCCAAGTCTTTCGCCTCAAACGCGTCACATTTGAATTGCCCGGCCGGATCTGCAACGCTCTCCAATGCATACGAGAGCATTATGATTACTACTGAGTAGTACACAATAATATGACTTGTAAAGACAATGAATACGCCAATGCCACGTGCGAATTTGGAGTTGCTTTTATCTGTTTTTATTAAAATTACCGTCAACGCCAAAACGATTATTGGTATGGCAAGTGTCAAAAAAACCGATTTAAAGAAAACGAATGCAATAATCGCTATGCTGAGCGAGTAGGGAATTACAAAAACTACGTGGTTGTTTGCTTTACGACTAGCAACCATCAACGCAATAACTGGCCAATATGCGACCCACTCCAATCCAGATATTTTGTTGATCGAATCGCGGCCATCTAAATCGCTGTGGATCTCGTCAAATTGATTATGCCTGAGTGTAGAAAACACAAATACCGACATAAAAAATAAAACCTCAGGAACCGGAGAAACCAAATTTATTTCCGCGCCGACAAAGGCAAGCAAAATATTGATCGGCACTTCCCACAGGGCATCAAGTATCGCTCGCCATTTCAGCAATCCCTCAGCAAGCAGCGCTGAATATTGCATGACGGTTTCTATTTGCGATAGAAAAGTGAAGATCATTGCGAGCAAGCTGATCGGCCAGAGTTTTTCCAGAACGCTCAACTGACGTTGAAAAAAACCGGAGTCAGAACTATTTGGCATATTAGCTCGCTTTCTCTCCAAGTATGCCTCACCATCAAAATCGTATTGGTGCACCGGGTCAATCAGGAACTTCCAATAAACCAGCAGATTGACTATACTTTATCCAATACTAAATTGGATAACAGGCGTACCGACCTTCGCGCAAAACTTATGCTACCGTCGAGAATGACACGAGGGGGCATCATGAGAATTGATATTCGACATATTTGCATCGCTGCTGCCGGAATTTCATTATCGATCATTGATGAAGCGCTGGCAGAAACATTGCTGCAATGCGATTATGGTTATTCACATAATACCGCTGACCCTTCGTTGAGCGGACCAACAACTGGCGGATTTGTTGTCGCAATTATCGATAATGCAGACGGAACACAGGGTTTAAATTTTCCGAATCTCCCTTTGTGCGGCCACGTAGAAGAACACTCGATCACTGAAAATGAGATATTCATATTTTGCAGCAATCGAGATGATGAAGATGAAACGCTTGCTGGGGTTACTCAATCGATCAGAATTTCAAGAGTGACTGGCGCCTTCGAGCACTATTTTTTTCATACTAATCGCGATGGCGCGCCAATCCGAACGAGCGAGTGTCAAAAGACTAAACAAAAGTTCTAGCCAGACCTGTCGTCTACGAGCATTGCCACATAGATACGCTCCTCGATCTCGTCCTGTCCGGCGACACCGTTGAACATGAAGGCGGCAAGTTTTCGCGGGATTGAGACGGATGCACAATTAACGATCGCCATTCCGAATGCTGCCCCCGCTCCCGTCATCCCGGCGAAGGCCGGGATGACCGGTTTTAATTGAGACCTTCACCTCACGCATCCGCGTCTGCGGGAACAACTTTCCAGGTGAAGTCCTGTGCGATACCGGCAGCGATATCCCTCGCGGCGTTCGCGTCCGCTTCCTGCCTGAAGCGTCGTGCATGGCTGCGCGTCCTGGTGATCTGAACCTGTTCGACATCGGTCGACATCGCCGACAACCAGCCAAGATCGGTTCCAGTGACTTTGTTGGCGCACGTAATCAAAAACATTGTGCGTCAGCTACACCCCCGCCTCGTCAGCCCGCGCTTTTCTCGCGCAGCCTTACGCCGGGCCCGCCGCCATTTTCGGGAATAAATTCAATGCCGGCGGTTTCAAGAGCCATCTTGATCGCGTTGATTGTATCTAGCGAGCTGCGGCCGGGTCCCGCGGACTCAATTCGCTTAATCGTCGGCAGTGATACGCCTGATTTATCGGCCAGCGTTTGCTGAGACCAATCCAGCATCGCCCGTGCCGCTTTGATCTGACTCGATTCAATCATTGAAACTTTCTAGCTCTTTTATGATACAAATAGGTTTATAATAAGGATCGTAAGTGATATGTTTTGTATCACATAGCAGACTAAAGAGCAATGAAGGCGATCGACCGCCTGTGATCGCGCGCCTGAAATTTGTCCAATGCCCTGAACATCATCAGGCGCGAGAGAGGCAAGATGAACCCTGAAAACACATCCCGCGCGCGGATCGCATTTGAACGCAAAAACGCCGAAATGAATATGCGGTCGATCATTGGTCATAATCTCCGAAAATTTCGGGAGGAATGTAAACTCAGCCAGCATGCGCTGGGCTTGCAGGTGGGCATGACCCAGTCCGCTGTCAGCCACATGGAAAGCGGCGAGTGCAATCCGACTATTGTCCTGATCGAGCGTTTTGCCAAAGCGCTGAATGTTTCACCCGCGCAACTTTTGAATGCGGACAAAGATGCGCAACCGCGTTAGCGCGGGCGTGAAGACAGAACGCCGATAGTGCAACCACATTGTGGGTAACATGAAATCTGCAACCCTGAGATCCATTGTCAAAATTCTGATATAAATAGCGCGTATGTGACGTTAATATTCGCCCATAATCTTACCATGCAATTGTGACGCGCTGTCGCCGGCGCTAAGACTTCGCAGGCTAGTTGGAGGGCACAACCGGACGGTCGACAGAAATCGTCCGCTACATCAGGAGCCGTCACGATGGGTATCATGGGAAAATCTACGAATGTGTTCATTGCACTGACAATGGTCGCAGGCCTCGCCTCATCCGCCAGCGCGGCGGATGGGCCGAGCTTTGCTTATTCCGGTGACACAGGGCCGGGATTTTGGAGCGAAACGCCCGGCTGGGAGACCTGCGCGAGATCAACGGAACCCGGCGCCCGCCAAACCCCGATTAATATTCGCAAAGCCACCGAAGACGACAGCCTTGGCCCGTTGCAGCTGACGCTGCTGGATACGGAGCTTCACCTCATTAATAATGGACATACGATTGAGCAGGAATATGAAACCGGCAGCAGCCTGAATGTAGGCGGCGCGCCATTCGACCTGCTGCAGTTCCATTTTCATACCCAGTCAGAACATGCGGTACGCGGCAAGCGCGGCGTGATGGAGCTGCATGCGGTGTTTCGCGACGCCATGTCCGGCGATCTTGCGGTCGTTGGCGTGCTTTATAAACTCGGCAAGAAAAGTGAATTTCTAGCCGACCTGATGGCGGAAGGCCTGCCGGAAAAGGCGGGAGACACGGTCATTTCGCATCATGAGGTGAACCTCAGCGACGCGCTGACAGACGCCGGGTCATATTATACTTATCCCGGTTCGCTCACGACGCCGCCTTGTTCAGAGATCGTCACCTGGTTTGTGCTGACGGAACAGGCGACCATGTCACAGGCGCAATTCAAATCCTTCAATAATATTATGGGCAATAATTTTCGCCCGCTTCAGGCGCGCAATAATCGCACCGTTCGCGTGACCGCGTCAGACGATGACGATGATGATGATTGATTGCGGCAACGCACTGAGGTGATCGCGGATCAGCGCTTAGGCGCGCGATGAATCCGGCCGGTATGTGGGTCAACCCGCTTGCCGGCCGTTTTTGCGAGGGCTGGCGTCTAAGAGTTGTACAACGGTCATCGTCGGACTTGTTCCGACGATCTCCGGCAAGCACGCGCCGGTTCTTGGTTATTTGACCGCGTGCTCTCAGTTTCCTGAGATGCCCGGAATAAATCCGAGCATGACGTCAGGGCAGGATTGGTTCCGGTCGATGGCTTTCCAGCCTTCAACGCCTGATCACGCTTCGATTAATGCCTGGTCGCGTGATCGTACCGGAAAACCGGTTCCCACTTTTCCTGATCACGCTTCGATTAATGCCTGGTCGCGTGATCGTACCGGAAAACCGGTTCCCACTTTTCCTGATCACGCTTCAGCCAGCAGCGCGCCCGGCTTCCTCGCGGGCGCGGCCCAAAAGGAACCGCAAGGCCTCCAGGCCTTCGGCAGCGGCTAGTTTTTCCATTTCCGCGACCATCTCTTCAATATAGCCCGCTGTGGGGCTGGCGGCGCTGCCAGGCTCGGCAATATGGTGATTGCCCTCGTCATGGGCAGCGTGTTGGCGTTCTGTGTTCGCCATGGTTCCCTCCCGGAGATTTGCGGGTCCAGGCCTCTCTCACGCCCGGTTATCCGCTCATTTTAAGAATACAACTATAGGTTACATAGGGGTTAATAAACCGCTAAGGGTTGTGCCCTGATCTGCGTCAATGGCAGGAGCGGTTGACAGAAGGGGCGCGCGCGACGCATTAGACCGCGCCTAAAGCCAGTTACTGCCATCTCGGCCAAGGTCAGCGCCCCATATGCAAGTTGTCATTGTTGAGTCTCCGTCCAAGGCGAAGACCATAAACAAATATCTGGGGTCCGGCTTCACGGTGCTGGCCTCCTACGGGCATATCCGCGACCTGCCGTCGAAGAACGGTTCTGTCGATCCCGACAATGATTTCAAAATGATCTGGGAACTCGATGCGGGCTCCAAAAAACGCATGAACGAGATCGCCGCAGCCGTAAAAGGTTCCGAACGGCTGATCCTCGCGACCGACCCGGATCGCGAAGGCGAAGCGATTTCCTGGCATCTTGTGGAAGCCCTGACCGAAAAAAAGGCGCTGAAAGGCGTCAAGATCGACCGGGTTGCCTTCAACGCGATCACCAAATCCGCCGTCCAGGAAGCGATGGCGCATCCAAGGCAGATCGATGAAGCGCTGGTTGACGCCTACCTCGCGCGGCGCGCCCTTGATTATCTGGTGGGCTTTACCCTGTCGCCGGTGTTGTGGCGCAAACTGCCGGGCGCGCGCTCAGCCGGCCGCGTCCAGTCAGTGGCGCTGCGCATCATCTGCGTGCGCGAACTGGAAATCGAAACTTTTATTCCGGAAGAATATTGGAGCGTCGGCGCGCAGGCAGCGTCCGGCGGCAGCGCTGCGTTTGAAACGCGCCTCGTTGTTCACGAAGGCGAAAAGCTCAAAAAATTCACGCTGGCCAACGAAGCCGCCGCGATGGCGGCAAAGCGCGCGGTCGAGCAAGCGACATTCACCGTGGGCGCCGTCGAGGCCAAGCCCGCCAAACGTAACCCGCCGCCGCCCTTCACGACCTCTACCCTGCAACAGGAAGCCGCGCGCAAGCTTGGCTTTAATGCGCAGCGCACCATGCGCACCGCGCAAAATCTTTATGAAGGTATCGACATCGGCGGCGAGACCACGGGTCTTATTACCTATATGCGAACCGACGGCGTCGATATGGCGCCGGAAGCCATCCAGGACGCGCGCAGCACTGTTGGCGCGACCTTTGGCGACAATTATGTTCCCGGCAGCCCGCGCGTCTATAAGAGTAAAGTCAAAAACGCCCAGGAAGCCCACGAATCTATTCGGCCCACATCGTTTTCGCGC
Organism: Hyphococcus sp.; assembly: GCA_021776335.1. Classification (GTDB taxonomy): domain Bacteria; phylum Pseudomonadota; class Alphaproteobacteria; order Caulobacterales; family Parvularculaceae; genus Hyphococcus. The sequence continues at coordinate 626,877 of JAJFGB010000007.1, read as the reverse complement.
TCACCCGATAAAATCAAGGGTCTCGGCGAAGATCAGAAAAAGCTATACGCGCTGATCTGGAAGCGGGCCATGGCGAGCCAGATGGAATCGGCGCGGCTTGAAAACACGGTCATCGACCTTTCCTCGGCTGATAAAAAAACCGGCCTGCGCGCCAATGGCTCTGTCATTTTATTTGACGGGTTTTTGAAGCTCTACGAAGAAGGCCGCGACGACGTGGATGGCGAGGATGGCGGCGGCGTGTTGCCAAAACTTTCCGTCGGCGCCAGCGCTGATATTTCGGATGCCAAAGCCGATCAACACTTTACCCAGCCGCCGCCGCGCTATTCCGAAGCGAGCCTGGTTAAACGCCTTGAAGAACTCGGCATTGGCCGGCCGTCGACTTACGCCTCAACGCTGACCACTTTGCGTGATCGCGACTATGTGACGATGGACAAAAACCGGTTCATTCCGGATTCCAAAGGCCGTATCGTCGTTGCGTTTCTGGAAAATTATTTCCGCAAATATGTGGAATATGATTTTACTGCTGACCTTGAAGAAACTCTTGATGAAATTTCTGCCGGCAAAGCCGACTGGAAAGCCTTTCTCAAAAATTTCTGGAAAGAGTTTCACGCCGCCGTCGAAGATACCGGCGAGTTGCGCATTTCAGAAGTGCTTGATGCGCTGAACGAGTCCCTCGGCCCGCTGATTTTTCCCAAGAAAGAAGACGGATCCGATCCGCGCGCCTGCCCCACTTGCGATGATGGCCGACTGTCCTTGAAAACCGGACGCTATGGCGCCTTTATCGGCTGCTCGAACTATCCGGACTGCAGCCACACGCGTCAGTTATCTGCCCTGACCAATGGCGATGATGCGCCTGAAACCAGCGACAAGGTGCTGGGCGTCGACCCCAACAGCAGTCTTGAAGTCTGGTTGAAAATTGGCCGCTTCGGTCCTTACATACAGCTCGGCGAAGTTGAAAAAGGCTCAAAAGAAAAACCAAAGCGTACCGGCGTACCAAAAACCTGGAAGGTCGAAGACGTCGATTTTGAAAAAGCGCTGATGCTGTTGTCGCTGCCGCGCGAAGTTGGCGCACATCCCGAAGACGGTGTCATGATCGAAGCCGGGCTTGGACGCTACGGACCGTTCGTCAAACACGGCAAAACTTACGCAAATGTGTCAACCATCGAAGAAGTTTTCGAAGTTGGTCTTAATCGCGCCGTGACATTGATTGCGGAAAAGATTGCCAATCCGCGCGGCCGACAGGCGGCAAACGCGCTGAAGGAACTTGGCGAGCATCCGGAAACCGGCGATCCGGTGCGCGTGCTTGATGGCCGCTTTGGCCCATATGTGAAACATCAAAAAACCAACGCGACGTTGCCGCGCGGTATGGAACCCACCGAACTAACCATGGAACAGGCGCTGGAACTGATCGTCGCCAAGGAAAAGAAACCGCCGAAGAAGAAGAAGAAAGCGACGAAGAAAAAGGCGACCAAAAAGAAGGCGACAAAAAAAGCGCCCGCTAAAAAAGCCACAAAGAAAAAGGCGACAAAGAAAAAAACCGCCGCCAAAAAAACAACAAAAAAGAAAACCGTAAAAGCTGCAGCGGAGTAGCGGCGCGCGCAATTCCTTTTTTTGTCATTGCGCGTTGATGGTTCCCAGCGATCAATGGTCCACAATCCGGCCTCAAATGCTGCGCCTGGATTCTGGATTCTAAATAAAATTCAGGACACACAGAATTCGTTCGGTCCGAGTTCACCTACAAGGACTGCGTCATCGGGAATGTCGAATATATCCGGACTGCCGACGACAGCGATCAGGAGTGGCAACTGAATTACAGGGAACGCCTTGTAAAGCAGCGTGCCGATTAAGCGATTGACTGCCGTCGTCGATATTCGCTCGGTGTGGCGCCCGTTTCACGCTTAAAAGCACGAGCGAACGAAATTTCGGATGCGTATCCAACCTGTTCCGCGACTTGCGGGATCGTGGTTGCCTGATCCGCCAGAAGATCAATTGCGTTCACCATGCGTATTTTCGTGAGATATTCGCTTGGGGGCAAGCCGATAACGGATTTAAATTTATCGCTAAAGACCGACCGCGACATCCCCGCCTCACGCGCCAGGCGCTCCACCGAGAGATTCCATTCGGGATGAGCGTGTGCGAGTTTCAGCGCCTGGCCAAGTTGAGGGTCCGCCAGCCCCTTTAGCAGACCGGCCGAATGCGGCGCCGTCGCAACATATTCTCTCAAGGTCTGGATCAGCAGGATTTCAGCCAGGTGTTCGACAATGGTGCTGCCGCCCGGCTTTCCGGAGTCCAGCTCACGAAGGAGCAACGGAACGATCGAATCTGCTGCTCTTGGCGACGCCACGTCAAACGCGCGTACATGGATAAACTCGGGGAGCTGATCGATGAGCAATACAGGCGGCGTGTCGCGGTACTCATAATGCCCGCAAACAAGACGAACGGGTTCGCCGCCCTCAACAAAGGCCGGCGTTGACGTTTCGAGCGACGCCATCACTTCCGACCCGGTTAAACACCGGGTGTCTTCACGATCCTTGAGCTGGTGCGGATAGCCGCGGGGAAACAGCAACACGTCCCCGTTTCTGGCGTAATGGGTTTTCCCATCCACTTCTGCAACGCACATACCGGCGACAATCAAATGGAACTGGGCAAAGCGGCCCTTGTCCATGGACATACCCCAGGGCGCGCAGAAATCACGCAGAAAGTAAACGCAGCTCTTAAGCCGCAACATGCTGAATATACTGCTGAGCGCATCGTCCATTCTGATCTCCTTCGTCCATGCGGGTTCTATCAGCACCTGAACGATATTGAAGATTAACACGCATAGATTCAGACGATCGATTTGGTTTTCCGGTCATTCAGTAATTCAACCGACAGCGCACCGAATATACTGATTGATCCGCCGCATCCTTCGTCTCATTGCCCCTTAGCGGCCGGGCTTAACAATCGGAAGACCATCATGATCTCATCCCGATCGCTTAAATTTTCAACTTCAGTTGTTGGCCTGGCTGCTTTTGCCGTATTTGCCGTTAGCAGCAATACCAGCGGTGCCGAAACACGCTCGTCAGCTGCGGCAACATATGACGCTGGCAAATCAGTCACCATAAAGAGTGAAAATCGCAGTTTTATCAATATTAATCCCGCGATCCAGTTCGCCCCGGCCCATGGAATGTTCTCTGAAACACCGCACGGCACCTTTGGGAAGTTTCCAGCAAATTTTGAAACGCCGGTGCATATTCATACAGGTGCTTATCACGGCGTGGTCATAGCAGGTACAATGACGAACCCGTTTGAGGGCGAAAAAAAAGCCCCTCACCTGCAGCCCGGCTCATATTGGTATGTCCCGGCCGGAATGGAACATACTACAGCCTGTGTCTCCGATACGCCGTGTGAATTCTACTTCCATGCGGATAGTTCGTTTGACTTCACACCCGTAGAATAACGCATCGATTGGTTTTCCAGGCGGCCTGAGGTCGCCTGGTTGCCCGTCTTTGCCAACGAACCCAGACCGAGCCAGGATTTTCTGATCTCAACCAACAAAAGACGCTGATATTTTCTTGCCACGCAGGACATACGAAACGATGACAACTGGCGACCGAATACCGCCAACCCGCGCCGGCCCATCACATCAATGTTACACTGTCGCAACAAACGCAGGCTTTGCCTTAACTTTACCCTATCAAAGACGCATTATTTTGAGCGTTAAGTTTTTCGTCGAAAAAATGCGTGTTGTGTATGGGTATGGGTCGTTTCGTTGGTATTTTTGCCGCCGCTTTGGCGCTGGCCGCTTGTGCGACCGCGCCGCAGGAAACCTCGCGCCAGACACAAAGAACATCGCCGCGTGCCGGCGCCATGACAGCACTTCATGTCTGTTCTGGCCACGTCAGCAATGCGCCAACGACAGATACGAAACGGAAAATCATCAATTACGACCCACTCGCTCGCGTCGCCGGCGTCACCCTCGCCCGCGCGCCGGTGCGCGCATGCGTTTCCTCCGGGTTCGGACCACGGCGCGGCGGCGCCGGGAGCTTTCACCATGGCGTAGACCTCTTCACTAAAACGCCGGAACCAGTTTACGCAGGCGGTGACGGCGTCATCGAGAAAATAGCAACGGCCCGAGGTTATGGCCGCATGGTGCTGATTCGTCATGAGGGCGGCGTAAAGACCCGCTACGGGCATCTTTCATCCTATGCGCGCGGTCTTAACGCTGGGACACGCGTCCGTCGCGGCGATCTCATCGGCCATACCGGCGACAGCGGCAATGCCACGGCGGTTCACCTTCATTACGAAATTCTGATCAATGGCAAACGGCGCAATCCGTTGACTGTTGGCGGCTGAAGCGCCTTTTGAAGCCAGAATGCCGAACGCCAAAACAATGGCCGTCAGACTTCGTACTATTGTGGGCAGCGGAAAAAATATTAACACTGTGTCTTGTATTATGCGGCTGCGCCAAATATATGGCGCGTATCCGTCAGGGACCATCGGAACAGTTCCGATGAATTAGCCCGGCGGTAATCCCGGAACGCTTCAAACAAATAAAACCGCGTTCCGCGGCCTAATACCCTCTTGGCTGGAACCGTGCTAGAAGCCGGTTTGTTATCAGCCACAATGACTTGAAAGCTCTCTTTTGCCCAAGAAAAAAAATGCGCCAAAGCGCACCCAACACACCGGACTACCCTCAAAAAAAGACATTATTGCCTATCTCAAGAAACACCCTGGCGAGGCGGCGCGCCGCGATATTGCGCGCGCCTTTGAGGTTAAGGGCGATGCGCGTCGTGATCTGCGCAATCTCCTCAAAGAAATGGAGGCGGACGGATCAATCGATCTGAAAGCCGGCAAACGCATCATGAAAGCAGGCGATTTACCGCCTGTCGCGCCGATCGATGTGATGTCCGTCGATGATGATGGCGATCTTTTATGCATGCCCGCAGGCTGGGGCGGCGATGACGAACCGCCAATGATCCGCCTTTCCGCACATCGCGCGGCAAAACAAAAACCACCGCCGGGGATTGGCGACCGGCTTCTGGCGCGGCTGACACCCGCCGGCGACGCCGGCTATGAGGCCGACATTATCAGGGCGATCGGCAAAGGCGCACATCGTTTTCTCGCGGTCTTTCAAAAGACCCCCCAGGGCGGCATTGGCAAACCTGTCGAGCGACGCACCCGCACCACCTTTACAATCAATCGCGGCGACGAAGCCGGCGCCAAAAATGGCGATCTTGTTTGGGTGGAAACAAAAAATGAACGCGGTTATGGCCCGCAGCGTGGCCGTGTTCGGTCGGTCGCCGGCCATATTGACGACAAGGGCGCCTATTCGACGATTGCGCTCGCCAATCATCAGATCCCGACCGATTTTCCGTCCGCCATTATTGATGAGGCCAATAGCGCAAAATTACCGGCCCTTGGCGAGCGTACCGATTTACGCGGCACGCCGCTCTTTACGATCGATCCGGCTGACGCAAAGGATCATGACGATGCGGTTTTTGCAGAGCCCGATCCGGCGCCGGACAATCCGGGCGGATACCGGGTCATCGTCGCCATCGCCGATGTCAGTTTCTTTGTGCGCCCCGGCGGCGCGCTTGATACCGAAGCGGTAAAGCGGGGCAATTCCACTTATCTGCCGGACCGCGTGGTGCCGATGTTGCCGGAACGCTTGTCTAACGATCTGTGTTCCTTGCGCGCCGATGAAGACCGCCCCTGTCTTGCAGTTGAAATGTTCTTAACCGCTGGCGGCGTTAAGAAAAGCCACCGCTTTTTACGCGGGATCATGCGTTCAGCGGCAAAGCTCTCCTATGAGGACGCGCAGGCCATCAGTGAAGGCGCTGCTGCTGCCCCCGAGATCAAACGCGCCATCACCGATCTTTACGCTGCATTTCGCGCACGCTGGACCGAACGCACGAAACGCGCACCGCTGGATCTTGATTTGCCGGAACGAAAAATCATTTTGAATAAAAACGGCAATGTTGAAAGAATTGTCCTGCGCGAGCGCTTTGACGCCCACCGCGTCATCGAAGAATTTATGATCCTCGCCAATGTCGCCGCAGCAGAAACGCTGGAACGCGCAAAAACGGAGCGCATGTATCGGGTTCACGATCAGCCGGATCCGGAAAAGCTTGAAGCGATCAGAGAATATCTTGGCACGCTGGATTATACACTGACAAAAGGCGGGTCCGTGCGCCCAGGCAATTTCAACCAGCTTTTGAAAATTGCCGGTGAACGCGACCAAAAGGAAATGGTCTCGGAAGTTGTCCTGCGCTCGCAGCGCCAGGCGGTCTATGCCACAGAAAATCTTGGCCATTTCGGATTGAACCTGCCGCGCTATGCGCATTTTACATCACCGATCCGGCGCTATGCAGACCTGACGGTGCATCGCGCGCTTGTCCGCGCCTGCAAACTTGGCGAGGGCGGGCAAACGGACAAGGAAGCAAAGGCGCTTTCCGACATCGCCAGTCAGATATCCGACCTTGAGCGACGCTCCATGGCCGCCGAGCGCGAAGCGACCGATCGCTATCTCGCCGGCTTTCTGGCGGAACGCGAAGGCGCCGAGTTCGATGCGCGCATTCGCGGCGTCACCAAATTCGGCCTCTTTGTCATGCTTGACGAAACCGGCGCAGACGGGTTCATCCCCATGCGCACGATCGGGAGGGAGCGCTATCGCTTTGAAGAAGCGCTGCACTCAATCATCGGTGAAAGCACCGGCGGCGTTTATCGCCTTGGCCAGCAGGTGCGGGTGCGCCTTGCCGAGGCAACGCCACTCACCGGCGGCTTGCGTTTTGACATGTTAAGCAATCCCCTGCCCGGTTCGCCAAAGCGTAAAGGCAAAAAACCAGGCGGCGCCCGCGCGAAATCAAAATCCGGAAAACATCTCAAAAAACCCGGCGCCGGTAAAAAGAAAAAGCGCGGCAAGGCCAATGCCAAGCCGCGCAAATTCTAACCCTGCTTCCCGTGGCTGACGGGCTCGGCATCCTCTATTCCCCATGCCCGCAGGGCAAAGGCATAAAGATGCGCGCGTTCTTCAAGCCGCTCAAAGCGGGCTGCTGAACCTCCATGCCCTGCACCCATATTCATGCGCAGGACAAATGGCCCGCCCGTCGCCGCATCACGTAACTTTGCGATCCATTTCGTGGGCTCCCAATAGGTCACGCGATAATCCGTTAATCCGCCCGTCGCCATAATTGGCGGATAGTCTTTTGGCGCAATATTGTCATAAGGCGAATAAGCAGCGATCCAGTCATATTCCTCGACGCTGGTGATAGGATTTCCCCACTCGTCCCATTCCGGCGGCGTCAGTGGCAGGTCCGCGTCAGAGATCGTATTGATCACATCAACAAACGGCACCGCCGCGATCACGCCAGCAAATAGTTCCGGACGCAGATTAACCGCAGCGCCCACCAAAAGACCGCCGGCGCTGCCGCCATAAATCACAATTTTCTTCTCCGACGTATAGCCTTGTGCAATCAGCGTATCGGCGACGGCGGTAAAATCGGTGAAACTGTTCATCTTTTTGTCGCGCTTGCCGTCGAGATACCATTGCCGTCCTTTTGATGAACCGCCTCGAATATGAGCAAGCGCATAAATGACGCCGCGATCAACAAGCGGCAGGAGGCTTGTCGAAAAACTCGCCGGAATATTCATTCCATATGCCCCATATCCATAGAGCAATACCGGCGCTGACCCATCCTTAGGCGTTGATTTCAGGCGCAAAACCGTGACCGGCACAGCGGCGCCATCGGCAGCCAGCGCATTGATGCGCTCAACCACGTAAAGTGATGCATCATGACCACTCGGCACCTCTTGAGATTTCAACAGCGAACGCGTGCGCGCTCCCATATTATATTGAAAAGTCTGTTCAGGCGTTGACGGCGATTGATAAACATACCGAATTTCGCTTGTGTCATATTCATAACCAGACCTGAGCCCCAAACTATAGGCGGCCTCGTCAAATTCGACAATGTGCTCATCGCCGTCATACGTCGACACCACAATGCGGGGTAAGGCATCGCACCGCTCAAGCCGTACAATATATTCCTGATAAGGTATAAAGCTCACGAGATAAACGCCGGCTTCATGGGCAACCCAGTCGGACCAGTTCTCTTTATTCGGCGCGGTGACTGGTGTTTTGACCATCTTAAAATCAACGGCGCCATCAGCATTCGTCAGAATGTAAAAATCATCACCATGATGCTCCACCGAATATTCAACATTTTCGGCGCGCGCCTCAACGAGAATTGGGGCTGCTTGAAGGTCGTCAGCACGCAGGAAATGAACATCGCTTGAGGTGTGGCTGCCCGCGCGAATGAAGATGTAATCGCCGCTTTGGCTTTTTGAAACATCGAGGAAAAATCCGTCATCGGCCTCTTCATAAACCAGCCTGTCAGAAGCTGGGTCTTCGCCCAAAATGTGAAGCTTCACGCGCTTCGGCCGCTGCTTATCATCGCGTTCCACATAGTAAAACGCCGTCGATGATGCGTTCCAGACGGCGCCGCCGCCATCGGCGCTGTCAATGGTCTCCAAAAGCTCTTCGCCGGTTTCGATATTGCGGATGCGGATCGTAAAATACTCCGAGCCGACCCGATCAACGGCGATCGCAACTAACTTGTGATCAGGACTATGGGCGACAGCGCCGATATCGAAAAACTCGGCGCCCTCGCCCTCTTTATCGCCGTCAAAGAGAGTTTTTTCTTCGCCGCCAGCCGCCGGCGCGCGCACAAAAATTGGATACTCGCCACCTTCGCGGAACTTTACCCAATATTTCCAGTCGCCATCTTTCGACGGAACACTCGTATCGTCCTCCTTGATTCGGCCGCGCATTTCGCTGAATAGCGTTTTGCGTAATGGATCAAGGTCATCGGTAAGCTTTTTATAATAGCCATTTTCGGCATCCACCGCAGTGCGAATATCCGCGTCCAATACTGACGTGTCACGCAGAACCTCCTGCCATTTTTCGTCGCGCAGCCAGGCGTAGTTATCGACGCGCGTAATGCCATGCTGAGTTGCCTCAATGGGACGCTTTTCAATTTCAGGCAGCGCGACGGTACGGGCGCCGGCGAACGGATCGCGTTCATTCATGTCCAGATATTCCTGCGTTTCTTGCGAATGTTATTCGGGCAAATATGCCGTTTCCGAGATATTCGCAAATGCGCCTGTTTCAGGCCCGCTGCTGACGCAAATTTTCGCCGCACCGGCAGGGATAAGCTCCGGAACGGCGAAAATTCTTCTCCATGGCGGCGGAGGTCGGAGAAAGCAGCGTTTTTCGGCTCAGCGCGCGATGGCGAGCGCCCCAATGCGGTCAGATCGGCGGAGCATTTTGAGGCGTCCAGCCATGGCGATAAAGCCAACAATCATCAGTGCCCAGGCGCCGGGCTCAGGCGCTGAAGAGGTCAGGCCATCAAGAGCAATACCGCTACTGAAAAACGTATTTGTGGTTCTGATCCGCACCAGGCTACAGCCGTTCACCGATATCGCTGCGCATTGCGTAGAGAGGTCGAACGTCTGAACAATGCCGGCGCCGAATATGGTATTGAAATTGGATTCCGCCGAAAATGTCGCAACACCGCCAACCACGTGACCAATGGAAACGGCGCCGGCCGCGAATACCCCGTTCGCCACCAGGTCAAATCTAGCCGTATTGCCGACCAGCCATCGATTGAATTCCAGAACCAGTGAGCCGCCATTGCCGATTACGGCGGCGGCGCCATCGGGGGCGCCCAACGCGTTACCGGCATTCGTCACGCCGGTTTGCGAGAATATGTTGACGGGATAAACAGTCACTGCAGCCGATGCAGTGCCTATCGAAGCGGCGCAAAGCACGACCGCACTTATGACCAGATTACGCAACACGAGCCCTCACTCCCTGTGCGTCCATTATTCGTTGAGAGTAATGAACTGCCTTTGAATATTTTCATTCAAATTGTATGGAAATTGCTGGTCACATGACGCACATCACATAACAAAGTGGTGAGCCCACCCGGAAAAACCTAGTCAAACAGGCATCCCAATGCCCATATCTTCGGTCAGACTCAGGAGCCGTCCAATGACAAGAAACATGATTGTTTTTATCATTACCGCCGCATTAACCATTTTCTCGCTGTCCGCCCTTTCGGAAGATGCAGGCGAGACCGCAGCGAAGGAAATATCGACATCAGAAACGGCTGTTTTCGCCGGCGGATGTTTTTGGTGCGTTGAAAGTGATTTTGAAAAACTCGACGGTGTCGGCAACGTTCAGTCCGGATACGCTGGCGGCGCCTTACAGAACCCGACCTATGGCAACCATGAAGGCCATCTGGAAGTTGCAAAAATTCCCTTCGACCCGAATGTTGTTTCCTATCGGGAGCTTGTGGATTATTTCTTCCGTCATGTGGATCCGCTGGATGATGGCGGCCAGTTTTGCGATCGCGGTCACGCCTATACGACGGCAATATTTTATAACAGCGCCGCGCAGAAGGCAGCCGCCGAAGCTGCAAAAACCCAGGCCGATATGGAGCTGGGCAAAGCGACCGTCACACCGATACGCGCGCTAGACCAATTCTGGATCGCCGAAGACTATCATCAGGATTATTACAAGAAAAATCCGGTCCGGTATAAATTCTATCGAACGAGTTGCGGACGGGATCGGCGCGTAGCGAAAATTTGGGGTAAGTAGGAAAAAAAGCCGGGACTGGCCTCAACCAGTCCCGGCTTTTTAACTCAAGCAATCGCTATGCGATCGGCTGTCTATTCGTCGCCTTCCGCCTCTGGCACCGGAAAACCGCGATCGCGCATCAAGGCGTCGATCGATGCATCACGACCGCGAAACGCGCGATAGGCGTCAGCGGGATCAACCGAATTGCGAACGGCGAACAGATTATCCACGAGCTTTTTCGCCATATCCTTGTCATAGAATCCGCCAGGCGCTTCAGCAAAAGCTTCCGCCGCATCGGAGGTCAAAACATCGGCCCACATATAACCATAATATCCGGCGGAATACCCTTCCCCAGAGAAGATATGGCCGAAATGCGGAGACCGGTGACGCATGACGATTTCGTCCGGCATGCCAAGTTCCGTAAGCGTCGCGCGTTCAAATGCATCTGTATCGATCCCGGCAGGATTAACCGAGTGATAGCGCATATCAACCAGCGCAGAGGCGAGATATTCGGTGGTTGAAAATCCCTGATTGAACGTTGCAGCGGCTTTGATTTTCGCCACCAGTTCCGCCGGTATCGGCTCACCAGTTTCATAATGCACAAGATAGTTTTCGATCACGGTATCGGTTGAAAGCCAATGCTCGAGCAATTGTGACTGGAACTCAGTGTAATCACGGACACCGCCATTTAAGGTCGGATAAGCAACATTTGACGACAAATAATGCAGTGCGTGACCAAACTCATGAAAGAGGGTCTCTGCATCGTCCCATGAAACCAACACCGGCTCGCCTGGAGCGCCTTTGATGAAGTTGGAGTTATTCGCAGACAACGGCGTTTTCTTTACGCCATCGAGTAAATCATGGCTGCGATAGGTTGTGGCCCAAGCGCCGGAGCGTTTGCCCGGACGCGCAAATGGATCAAGATACCAAAGCCCCACATGATCGCCGGAAGTTTTGTCAGTAACCTCCCAGACTTTCACGTCCTCATGCCAGACCGGCACGGAGCCTTCCGGAACCGATTCAAAGTTGAAATTAAAAAGTTCGCCGGAAACAAAAAACATCGCCTCGCGCAGTTTGTCGAGCTGGAGATATTGTTTCACTTCATCGGAGTTGAGGTCGTATTTCGCCTGACGGACTTTTTCCATGTAGTAGCGATAGTCCCATGGTGCGATCTCGAAACTGCCGCCATCCGCATCGACAATCGCCTGCATCTCGGCGACTTCTTCTTCGACGCGCGCTAACGCCGCCGGCCACACTGCTTCCAGCAGATTCAGTGCATTTTCCGGTTTCTTGGCCATGCGGTTTTGCAGCCGCCATGACGCGTAATTTTCGTAACCGAGCAGCCCAACGCGTTCATGACGAAGCTGCAGGATTTCCGCCATGATGGCGTTGTTGTCCTTGTCGTCGCCATTGTCGCCGCGGCTGTAATAGGTGCTCCAGACGGTCTCGCGCAAATCGCGCTCGTCTGAATAGATCAGAAAAGGAGACATGGAAGAGCGCGTATTGGTAATCGCATATTCACCGTCTCGACCACGATCAGCGGCAGCGGCGGCAGCTGTGGTCACAAAAGACGCAGGCAACCCGCCAAGCTGATCGGCGTTGATATAAGTGACATAGCCTTCTTCGTCACCCAGCACATTATTGCCAAACTGCGAGTGCAGTTCTGCAAGCCGCTGATTGATCTCTGCGTAGCGGGTCTTTGCGTCCCCCTCCAGCGTGGCGCCATTTGATGCGAACTGATCATAGGTGAGCCAGACAACGCGCTGCTGATCTGGCCGCAGTGTTTTAAACTCTTCGCCTTCATAAACGGCGCGCACCCGTGCAAATAATTTGTCATTCTGGGTGATCTTTGAGAAAAACTCTGAAAGAACCGGCGCCATCTCCTGCTGGACTGCGCGTGTTTCAGGCGTCGACATATTGGAACGCCAGATACCCCAATAGGTAAAAACGTTGCTCAGTTCCTCGCTGGTTTTTTCAAGTGCGATGATCGTGTTTGCAAATGTTGGCAGGTTCGGATTGTCGGCAATGATATCGATCTCGGCGAGGTTTTTTGCCATCGCCGCCTCAAAAGCGGGTTTGGCGCCAGCGATGTCCATTTCATCGAAATGCGGCACACCGCTATAAGGGCCATCATAAGCGGAAAGTAATATATTGCCTTCATCGTTCGAGGCGACGGCAGGCGCCAATCCGGCGAAAAGATCACCGATATCTTCGTTCACGACCGTTTCCGTTTCGGCAGCGTCAACATCGCTCACAGTGTCTCCCGACTGTCCACACCCATAAAGCGCTGTCATCAACGCTAATGAAGAAACAATAGTTTTTACCCGCATGGTCGCGGCTCCTTTTTTATTGGCAAAACCCCAAGGGCGCCCGACGGGTCAAATCCCCGACCGAAGCGTCATTCGGCACGCATGGTGATGAGGCCGGCAGCAGCTGGCAAGTAAGGAAGACGTAAATTTCCTCTATTCAGCGCAAAAATGGCTCGTTTCATCGGCCCCGGCGAGCCGTTTCGGCTAGATTTTGGGTTGCTGTTGAGAAATGCAGTGGAAGGAGCCGCCGCCCGTCAGCAGGTGGGACGAATCAATTGCGAAGAGATGCCCGCGATCCATATGTCCCTCTAGTATTTCCAGCGCCTCAAGGGCAGCGTCATTGACGCCGGTCAGACGTCCATAACATGGCATGATCAGCGCATGATTTGAGATGTAAAAATTCAAATGGCTCGCCGCTGCAGGCGCGCCGTCAATGTCGACACGACCCGGCGATGGGACCGTGATGATCTCCAGCTTCCGGCCTTTAGCGTCCTGCGCGACACGCAACCTCTGTTCGATTGCCGCCAGGACACTCCTATTGGGGTCGTCATCGCCATTGGGCCGCATACAAACCACTTTTCCCGGCGCAACAAACCGCGCGAGATTATCGACGTGACCGTCCGTATGATCGCCCGCAAGCCCCTCATCCAGCCAGATCACTTTTTCGGCCCCCAAGGCGGCGGCGAGGACTTCCTCTATTTCTTTTTCCGACAAAGACGGATTGCGGTTTTTGTTCAACAAACATTGCCGCGTCGTGATGAATGTTCCCTCGCCATCGGTCTCAAGCGCCCCGCCCTCACCGACAAAATCGTCAAAGCGACGCAGGCGCACGCCTGCACTGGCAGCCATAATATCAGCGATCCGGTCATCATCCGGCAGCTGATATTTACCGCCCCAGCCATTGAAACGAAAAGCACTCGCAACAAGAGAACCACCTTCAGTGCGCGCGAAAATCGGCCCCGTATCGCGCAGCCAGATGTCGCCCATGGGCGCTTCGTGAATGGAAAGCACATCAGTGTCCGGCAGACGTGCGCGCATAATCTCTGCCGCCGCGCGCGCCTTGGCGCCGCGCACAAGGAGGTTAACGCGCTCGCCGCGCTCGTCCGGTCCTGGCTTGTTGGCGTTGGGAAAGAGGATCGCGCGGATGAAATCCTCAACCTCAGCACGTGCTGGCCCCAAATCATCCCCCCATAGGTCAGCCGCGCTCGGCCAACCAATCCACACCGCCTCATGAGGTGACCATTCAGCGGGCTGGCGGCGGGGCGTAATCATTAGGGGCTCCGGAAATTGACTGTGGCCAGATATTGCAGGGCTTGGGCGCGAGCGCTATATAGGAAGCGTGGAGCAATCCGCGAGATAAGAATCTTCGGGGCGGGGTGAAAGTCCCCACCGGCGGTAATGCAGGGATTTTCCTGACAAGCCCGCGAGCGGAAGCGCCCATTTGCGCCGATGCAGATTCTGGTGAGAGCCCAGAGCCGACGGTCATAGTCCGGATGGTAGAAGGTTCGAGACAGGCCGTCAGGCTTGTGCGCGACGACGCTATGGATGCGTCCGGCGCCCGCAAAGCGTAATGGTCCTGTTTTGACGCCCCGAATCCGTTTGGCCAAGGGGCTTTTTTTATGGGCTTTGCCCAGAACCATATGAAGCGGGCTATAGCGTTGGCGGCGCGTGCCGAAGGCCGGACTGCGCCCAATCCAATGGTCGGCTGCGTCATCGTCAATGATGGCAGGATTGTCGCCGAAGGCTGGCACGAAGGCCCCGGCCTCGATCATGCTGAAATCGTCGCCCTCAAATCCGCTGGCGACGCTGCGCGCGGCGCGACGGTCTATGTCACCCTTGAGCCTTGCAACCACACAGGCCGAACCGGCCCTTGTGCCGACGCCCTGATTAAGGCCGGCATTGCAGAAGTTATCTACGCCGTCGCCGATCCGAATCCGGTTGCGGCGGGCGGCGCTGCAAGGCTCGACCAAGCCGGAATCAAAGTAACGCGAAGCGAATTCGAAAAAGAAGCCCGGGCGCTGAACCGTTTCTGGCTGCACAAGCTTGAGACGCATCGCCCTTATGTGGTCGCGAAATTTGCGGCCAGCCTCGACGGCAAAATTGCAACCCATCAGGGCGACAGCAAATGGATCACGGGCGAGAACGCCCGGACGCGCGCCCATGATCTGCGCCGCCAGATTGATGCTATCATTGTCGGGGCTGACACCGTCATTGCTGATGATCCCTCGCTGACAGCGCGCCGCGATCAAAGCGAAACCCAATATCCGCTGCGCATTGTTCTCGATTCGACGGCGCGCACTTCGCCCGGCGCCAAAGTCTATGATCGCGCCGGCAAAGGCGCACTGCTGGTCACCACAAAAGCGGCGCCAGCGCACCGTCTTGCAGCTTTTCATGAGCATGGCGTTGAAATTCTGGCGCTGGAGGCAGACCGCAATGGCCGCCCGGATCTGGACGCGTTGATGATCGCGTTAAGCGAGCGGCCGCTCAACGGGATCATGATCGAAGGCGGCGGCGCTATTCTTGGATCGTTTTTTGACGCGCGCCTCGTGGACGAAGTCTGGGCTTTTATCGCCCCGGTCATTATTGGCGGCGACGGCAAAAGCCCGGTTGCCGGATCTGGCGCCGATAATTTGTCAGACGCATTGCGCATGAGCGACATCGAAACACAGACCCTTTGCCCGGATATTTTAATGCGCGGGCGCATCAACAAAGATGAGGGCAAATAATGTTTACCGGCCTCATCGAAGAAATCGGCGCTGTCACCGCCGTCCGACAATCAGCGGAGAGCTTTGATCTTACGCTTACGGCGCAAACTGTGCTGGACGGCGTAGAGCTCGGCGATTCAATTGCCGTCAATGGCGTCTGCCTGACAGTAACAACATTTGACGAGCATACATTCACAGTCGGTCTTGCGCCGGAAACATTGGCGCGCACCAATCTAGGCGACCTGTCCCAAGGCGATCACGTCAATCTCGAACGTTCGCTTTTACCGACAACCCGCCTGGGCGGGCATTTCGTGCAAGGTCATGTTGATGCCACGGGCATTATCAAGTCATTCCGCCCCGACAAGGATGCGTTGTGGCTAGAGATTGAAACCGATGCGGCGCTGATGCGCTATATCGTAACCAAGGGCTATATCGCCATCGACGGCACATCGCTGACGGTCGTCGATACGGGGTCTGACTGGTTTAACGTCACGCTGATTAATTATACGCAGCCGAAAATCATCCTGCCCCGGAAAAAACCGGGCGACCGCGTCAATCTCGAGGTCGATATTCTCGCTAAATATATCGAGCGGCTTCATGCAGCGCCCGCCGATGCGGACCGCCCGCAACTAACACCTGAATTTCTCCAATCCCACGGATTTACAAAAGAAGGAGCGCGCTGATGCCCATCGCATCTGTGACCGAAGCCATTGCGGCCTTTAAGACGGGCGAAATTGTCATCATCGTTGATGACGAGGATCGCGAGAACGAAGGCGATCTGACGATTGCCGCCGATTTCGTCACGACGGAAATGGTCAATTTCTTCGCCAAGGAAGGCCGCGGGCTGGTCTGCTGCGCCATGGCGCCATCACTAATCGACCGGTTCAACCTGCCGCTCATGGTGCCCGACGAAGACAATCGCTCCGGCTTTGGTACGCGGTTCACTGTGTCAGTCGAAGCTGCTGAAGGCGTCACTACGGGCATATCCGCCTATGATCGCGCGCGCACAATTCAAACGTTGATTGATCCGAAATCAACGCCTGCCGATATCGTTACGCCGGGGCACACCTTTCCGTTGCGCGGCAAGGAGGGCGGCGTTCTTGAACGTGACGGTCAAACAGAGGCCTGCGTCGATCTCGCTATGCTTGCCGGTCTGACGCCGGCGGCGATGCTGTGTGAAGTGATGAATGATGACGGATCCATGGCGCGATTGCCGGATCTCGAAATCTTTGCCGCGCACCACGGCTTAAAAATTATCTCGGTAAAGGCGTTGCAGGATTACCGCCGCGCCCACCAAGACAGTCGCGCTGACTTACGCGCCGCCAGTTAGGAGTAGAAGATGGGACAGCATTTTGAAGGAACGATGTCCGGCGCGGGATTAAGAATCGCAATTATCGCGACGCGCTGGAATGAGTTCATTGTGGAACGCCTCACCGCCGGCGCAAAAGACGCGCTTCGTCTTCACGGCGTAGATGAAGACGCCGTCGACTTCGCTATGGCGCCCGGCGCCTATGAGATTCCCTTCATCGCCAGAAAACTTGCGCAGAGCGGGCGCTATCACGGCATCGTCGCCCTGGGCTGCGTGATCAGGGGCGCCACGCCGCATTTCGACTATGTGGCGGGAGAAGCTGCAACCGGCATCGCCGCCGCTGCACGAGAGACTGGCGTGCCGATATCCTTCGGCGTCTTGACCGTTGACACCATTGAGCAGGCGATCGAGCGCGCCGGAACCAAGGCCGGCAATAAGGGCGCAGAAGCCGCGCTCACGACAATCGAGATGATCAATCTCACACGCAGCATTGAGAACAGAACTGGTGAGGAGGCGTAGATGACCGCAGAAACCATACAGTTGAAACAGCCGGATCAGGCGACCCGCAAGGAAGCCGAAGAGGCTGTCAAAACACTCCTCTCCTATTTTGGTGAAAACCCAAACCGTGAAGGGCTTCTTGATACCCCCCGGCGTTTCGTTGACGCCTATGAGGAGTTTCTGTCGGGTTACGCTGACGATCCTGTAGCGATCCTGTCGCGCACCTTCGAAGAGGTCGAGGGTTATAATGACATCGTCCTGATGCGCGGCATCCGTTTTGAAAGCCATTGCGAACATCACATTCAGCCGATGATCGGCACGGCGCATGTGGCCTATCTGCCGTCAAACCGCGTTGTGGGGATTTCAAAGCTTGCCCGCGTCGTTGACGCGTTTGCCAAGCGCCTGCAAAGCCAGGAAATTTTGACGAACCAGATCGCAAACGCCATTGAAACAGCATTGGCGCCACGCGGTGTCGCCGTCCTTTTGGAAGCCGAGCATCAATGCATCTCGACCAGAGGCATTCACAAGACTGACGTCGCCTGCGTGACCCAGGCTTTGACTGGCGCGTTTCAGACCGACGAAAAAATGGAAGCGCGGTTCTTTCGGTTGATTGGGAAGAATTGATCACGCCAACAAAAAACGCCGCCTCAAAAAGGCGGCGTTTCTCGTGAGCGTTTCCAGGCGCTGGGAGCGCTAGTTCATTATCGGCTTAGAACAGAAGGCCAAAGCGAATCTGCATGGCTGATATAGGTATCCATGTCTTTCAGCCATTTCTTTTGAACGCCGCGATTGAGGTTCAAATAAAGAACGCCGCCCTCAATATGCCAGACTTGCGGATCTCCCTTGACGAGAATTTCCCGCTTGCCGAGCGCGTAGGCGCAATGCCCGCCATAGGCCGGACGGTAAGCATCCGGGTCGGCCAGGAATGTGTCGAGATTGTCCTGGCTGGCAAAGATGAAGGTCCCGTTGGCGACCTGCATTGAATATTGAGGGTCACCCTTGATGGGCTCACCGTCAAAATAGCTGGTGACGTCATAGCCATCCACCGCATAGTCCCATCTCTTGTTTAAATAGATTTCCGGCGTCGCTGCGATGACGCTTGTCATTGCTGCAAAGAACACGGCAAACGCCGCCACGCCCGCCTTGATGCCCGTCTTGATGAACGTCGTCATATCATTGCCTCCTGTGGGCGCCTCGCGCAGATACGCCCTTAACGATGTGCCGCCAGATAACAGCCGCTATCGAGCCACGCCAGCCCGTCTCAAGTCGTTGTGAGATTTCGTGTTCGCTGACAATAAAAAAGGGCGGCCAAACGGCCGCCCTTTTTCGCATTCTAGTGTGGTAACGACTAGAATCTGTAGCGAACGCCGAAGCGAATTTCCCAAACAGAAGCATTCGTAACCGGAGTTTGTATTGAATCCGGTGTAACGTCGTTAAACCCGGTGAAAATATATTCACCGCCGGGCCCAAAACCACTTTCATCAATCGATGCGAATTCAACAGCGCCCGGGAAACCGGCCTGATTAATTACGCCCCATTTGTCATTCAGAAGATTGCCGACATTGTCGATGACAACAAAGATCGCTCCATTGTGGCCCCCCATGATGCCGGGGATATCTTGCTCAAGCCGAATATCCCATTGCGAATACCAATCTGACTGGAACGCGTTTCTTGGCGCGATCATACCGGCATATTGATCCAGTCCCAACGCAGTAACTGCGCTAAAGAATCCCGCCGTGTCAAAGCCAGGTGCAAAGATCACGTTTGGATCACTCGGACCTGTTGGCACATACATCAAATGACGTCCGTCAAGCCTGTCGCCAAAGAGGTCGCCGCCATCTTCAAAGTTGATGCTGTAAGGCCGCGATTGTGAAATCGTTCCGAAAAGGTTCAGGCTTGTTTCATACCCTTCGAAAAACTCGTTCGCGACGCCTGCGCGGAGTGTAATACGATGCGGCACTTCATAGTTTGACGTCGCAAGCGCTGGATTGTTGGGATCCGATGTTTGGACACCAACAAAGTTAGAAAACGCTACCGATGATGTCATCGGATTGCGGTCTTGCGCATCGGTAAAGGCATAAGCAAGCGTCCAGTCTGCACGCCAGCTATTTCCCATTTCATATTCCTTCGACAACATGGCGGAAATAACTTTCTGCGTTCCGCCAGCATTGTTGGTCAAAAGGAAATCCTGGTTAAATCCACGACCGGAGCATGTAAGCGGCGTTGTTGCACAAGTTGGATCGCTAAAATCAACTCTGCGATAGATTGGACGTCCATCCGGGGCGGTTCCAACCTGCGCAAGCGTCGCATCAACGATTGTCGCCGCGTTTCGGTCTTTGGTGTAAAGGAAATCCGCCTGTACCGTATATCCCCAAATATCATAAGTGGCGCCAATCGCCGCCTTCCATTGAGATGGAATCTCGAAATTCGGGTCCACCGCATTCACGCCAGTATCAGCGACGCCGGAACCAACTGAGTTAAATAGCGACAACGGCACACCGTAACCTGGCCGACCCAACCCGTCTTCATCGTTAATATAGGTGAGCGTCGAAGCGAGAACGTCTCTTATACGAAGCTGGATCGTTGTCTGTCCGTCATTTTGATAGCTGTTGGATAGCCAGACATTCGGATTGCCGCCGGAGAAAATCCCGCCGCCGGCGCGAATGGTCAGATTATCCGTCGCCTCGTAGTTAAGGCCCAAACGCGGCTGCAGAAGACCTTTACCATCGAAGGTCGATGTATTGTCGAACCCGTTACGAGCAGTGAAGTTTGGATTCGCCGCAGGCACGTCGTTGGATGAATACCAATCGTACCGAACACCCCCGGTTATCGTCAGGCCCCAATCGTCAAGGACAAGCTTGTCCTGGATATAAGCGGTATTTGTGACGAAACCGAACTGAGCGGCGGCATCATCAGGATTATTGGTCCCGCCTGCGTTACCATAATAAAGATCATCGATAAGTTGAATTTCGAAGTCGTCAATATTCGCATCTGGATTAATGACAAGGCCGGAAGTGCCAACCCGATCAAATCGGTTTTCAGTTTCGGTGTGCTGAACGAACAGATTAAAGATATCCAGTTCTTCACGCTCATAGCCAAGCGTGAACAAGTGATTATTCACTGAATAATCAGCTTTGAATTTCATGCTGAACGTTTCGGTGTCTAGCTTGTTTGACTGACGTGAATCGTCGGCGCCAAGATAAACTGTTGCAGTTTCGCCGTTATTGAACGTCCGGATTTGAACCTCACCAAAATCCGTTCCGTCAACAGACTCCTGTCGCGTGTCATTTTTCGTATAGGAAATACGAAATTCGGTCGAGAGATTGTCGGTCCAGCTTGAGAAAATCTGCCCGGAATAAGAATCGATCGTTGTTCCGCGAAGGTAGTAATGATCAAAAAACTCATACTCGTCCGGGTCGCGATCTGATCCGGTGATATTGTTGCCGTCATTGTGGTTGTACGTAACCGACGCCCGGTGATTGTCTGTGATGTTATAGTCAAGCTTAACGAGAATTTTCTCGTCGCTTTCAGCAAATACCGACGGCAGATCGATGACATCATAGCCCCAGACAGTGCTTGCGATGCTTGCGATCCGATCAAGCTGCGCCTGGCTGACGCCCTGAACCCCAACCGTGCCTATATCAGCTGGGCCTCGAACAATCACTTCCGCGTCATTGTGTTTTTCGTATGCGGCAAAGAAGAAGAGTTTGTCTTCGATGATTGGTCCCGAAAGCGTGGCGCCGAAGCGAACCTTTCGGAAGTCGCCCTTATCAAAACTGGACCCCTCAATTGACCCGCCCCGGAGGCCATCATTTGTATAGTCACCAAAGGCGGAGCCATGAAACTCGTTGGAGCCTGAACGTGTTACCGCGTTGATGTTACATCCGGTAAAGCCGCCATATTCAACGTCGAACGGCGCCAACTCAACAGCCACCTGATTGATAGCGTCAAACGGGAACGGAAGACGTTCAGTCGGATAGCCATTCCCATTCAATCCAAAATTGTCGTTCAATTTAATGCCGTCAACAGTCAGGCTGTTGAATCGGGGGCTGGCGCCCGCACATTGAAGTCCGTTATTGCGACCAGACTGATCAATAAAAATTCGCGGGTCTGTCTTAAGGACATCCTTAATGTCTCGATCAAGCGCCGGCGTGTTTTGCAAATCATCAAAATTGAAAGTCGCCGCCGGACCGGTCGCTATCTGTACGGAGCTGGCGCGAGACGATACGACAACAATCTCATCGCCGGTGCCCGCCGCAGCGGCAAGATCGAGGCTCACAACAGTCGTATCACTAAGAGATAGCGAAACACCTTCTACTGATTCACCCTGATATCCGGACCGCGTGACGGTCACTGTATAAGCGCCAGCAACATTAAGGTTTTGCGCGTTAAATCGGCCGGAACCATCCGTCGTGGTGCTTCGTGACCTGCCCGTGCTTGTATGAGTAATTGTGACCGTCGCGCCGGAAAGAGGCGCGCCAGAATCGTCAGTGATAACACCGCGAATGTCGCCGGTCGTCGTTTGCGCCATAACTGGTGTCGCAACAGCCGCAAATGCGGTCGTCAAGGCAATCGCCGCAGCGCCTGCGGAGAGTGTTTTCATTAGTTTCATTTTAATATTCCCCAAGCTGAAATTCAGTGTGGTTGTCGCTTGTGCGCGACATTTACCGGAACCGATATATTTACCTTGTTTGACCGTCTGATGACAATAAAATAACAGTTGCATGACTGCCTCGCGGCAATTCGCATGTGGCTCGCATAGGCGCACCTATGGGGAAGTTTTTTTTAACAAACGCAGATATTTAGGATCATTTTCGACGTGGTGAGGATAACTTTTGGCCAGAAAAAACAAGCGCCGCAACGCAAAAACCAGCGAAATTAACCAGGAACTGTGTGCTTGGCGCCACAGAGGAAAAACGGAGTTACATACGCGTGGGCGCATCAAATCCCAATAAATTCAACACTAAGCCAAGCTGACCACCAACCATGGACGCCAGGGTGAGTCGCGAAGCGCGAATTTCGGCGTCCTGTTCGTCTGCTATACGGCACGCTGCGTAAAACTTTGAAAACCCTTGCGCCAATTGAAACGCATGATCGCATAGAACATGCGGCGCCCGTTTTTGATGTGCTTCGCGTACGGCCTCTCCGAATGCGAGCAAAACAAGTGCAAGGGCGCGCTCTTCCGGCGCCTCAATGACCACTGCGCCCGGCGCGCCCGCGTTTTTTTCCTTGGCTTTGGCCAGCACGGATTTCACGCGCACGCTCGCATAAAGCAAATAGGGTCCGGTTTTGCCTTCAAAGGCCATGAACCGGTCGAGATCAAATATGTAGTCGCTAACGCGCGGGTTTGAGAGGTCTGCAAATTTCAGCGCAGCAACGCCAACTTTGCGCGCCACATCATGGGTTTCCTCTTCGCCATAACCTTCCGCAAGACCACTTTCCGCAATGCGCAATTTGGCGCGTTCGGTAACAGTATCGATAAGGTCACGTAATCTTAACGCGCCCCCTTCGCGGGTTTTGAACGGCTTACCGTCTTTACCGTTCATCGTTCCAAACCACAGATGCTCGAGCTTTTCCGCATCAAAATAACCGGCACGCTCGGCGGCGCGGAAGACTTGTTCGAAATGCAAACGCTGGCGCTGATCGACAACGTAAATGATCCGATCAGGGCTTTCCGACTGCACCCGGTCTAAAATCGTCGCGAGATCGGTCGTTCCATAGGTAACGGCGCCGTCTGATTTAAACAGCATCAACGGCGGAACTTCTTTCCTGTCATCATCGCGGGCAACGCGAATGATCTGTGCGCCGTCGCTATTTTCAACCAGCCCCTTTGATCGAAGCGCCGCCGCCATATCTTCAATCAGCGGATCGACATCCGCCTCGCCTTTCCACAAATCGAAAGTGACGCCAAGATCTGCATATTCCCGCTCGATGGACGCCCGAGAGAGCGCAACAAAATGACGCCACAAGGCGCGATAGCCCGTCCGGCCCTTTTGCAGTTCCGACGTTGCTTCCCGTGCTTCGTCGGCGCGCACCGCATCGGCCTTACAGGCCGCCGAAGCCTGCGGGTAAAGCCTTTCCAGATCCGCAAGCACAACCGGCGGCTCGGACGGATAAGACCCTGAGAAATCTGCATCAAAATACGGCAAATCAGGCTGTTCGCGGCGCAGCTCGGTGATGAGCTGACCCATCGGCAACCCCCAGTCGCCGAGATGGACATCTCCGACGACCTGATCGCCGACAAAACGGAATATCCGTTTCAGGCTTTCACCAATAATAGCGGCGCGCAGATGCCCCACATGCAGCGGTTTCGCGACATTGGGCCCGCCATAATCCATGACGATCTTTTCCGGCGCTGGCTTGCGCCAGCCGCCGAAACTGTCGCCATCAGCTATGTCGCCAAGTCGCGCTGACAAACTGTTATCCGTCAGCGTCAAATTGATAAATCCGGGCCCGGCCACCGTGATTTCCTGAAAAAGAGTTTGATCGCGCAGCCGGCCCGCGATGGTTTCCGCGAGCGCACGCGGGTTCTGCTTCACCGATTTGGCTGCCGCCAAGGCGCCATTACACTGGAACTGAGCCAAGTCAGGCCGATCCGCAGGCTTTACGGCGCCGAACGCAAAATCCAGCCCCTCGTCGGCAAACGCATCGCCAACGATTTTCGAAAGCTCTTCGGAAAGCGTCATTTCAGATCAGGAAATTTCAGGCTCTTGCCGGAACGGTTGAAAATTGCCTGTTCGGGCGACAGGGACAAACCCACAATAATCTCGAAATTGATGCCCGAGGTCTCTTCATTCAACCGCGGAATGATGATCTTGTCGATCTCCTCCTGGGCAAAGACGAGCGTTTTACCACCACCGAAGTCGGCGGAAACGACGAATTCTTTTTTCGTAATAACTTCAAGGTCTTTTCGGGTTATAGCGACGAAATACTTGAAGAATTTTTTGTCCTCCACGCCCTTCGGTCCTTTGCCGAACGCCATGTCGATCGTGACTTCGGCGTCGATCGGCTCATCGCCGAAATAGCGGCAAGCCACATTTAGGCCTGTTATTTCAGCCGTATAGGCGATGTTCTCAAGCTCCTTGTCGCCGTCGAATTCCAGCGCCCGGGCGGCATCATTAAGAACCAGCACATTAGGGCATGGCGCTGGATTGGCCTCCTTTGCTTCCTGGCTGAAGCTCGAACACCCGGAACTTGTCGCGGCTGCGGCGAAAAGCGCGCCGACTAACAGTTTGTTCATCTAACTGAACCCTTATATCTGCTCAAGAAATCGCCTTATGGCTGCCGGCCGGTCGCCGCTGTGACGCCCACTTTCCGGGTTCGTCTCTCGTAGCGCCTCGCATCCGGCGGCGCAACGCCCCGCGTACGGGATTGCCCATCGCGGCATGGAAAAGAGAAGTCGGCGCATATGACCTCGCATGAAACCAAGCCTCCGCTGACGGTGCGCCTCGCCGCACCCAGGGGGTTTTGCGCCGGTGTTGAGCGCGCCATCCGGACCGTCGAGGAAACACTGGCCCATTATGGCGCGCCTGTTTATGTGCGCCACGAGATTGTTCACAACAAACATGTCGTAGACCGACTGACAGCCATGGGCGCCATTTTCGTTGAATCTGTTGACGACGTTGAAGATGGTCGCCCAGTGATTTTTTCCGCCCATGGGGCGCCGCGCGCTGCCCACGCCGAGGCCGAGGCGCGCCAATTAACAGCCATCGATGCGACCTGTCCGCTGGTTCTAAAAGTGCACGCGCAGATTAAGCGCTTTGCAGCAGCCGGGCGCCATGTTTTTCTTGTTGGTCACGCAAATCATCCCGAGGTCATTGGCACCATGGGGCAAGTTTCTGAAGACGATGTGACGTTGATTGAAACGATGGCCGATGTTGCAGCCGCGCCCGAGCGCAGCGGCCCCATTGCCTACGTCACACAGACAACGCTATCAGTTGATGATGCACATGATATCGTTCTTGCGTTGAAGAAACGTTTTCCCAATATTGCCGGCCCATCAAAAGACGATATCTGTTATGCAACATCGAATCGGCAAGCAGCGGTGAAAGCCACGGCGCCCTCAACGGAAGTCTTCATCGTGATTGGATCGCAATCCTCTTCCAATTCAAAAAGGCTGATCGAGGTCGCGCTTGGAGCTGGCGCGGCAGAGGCAGTGCTTATCGACGATGCATCCGCGCTGAACTGGACGCTTGTCGCCAACGCCAAAACAATCGGCATCAGCGCCGGGGCATCAGCGCCGGAAAGCCTGGTTGAAGAATTGCTGACAGCGCTGGCGCAACAGCGCACATTGACGATCGATACGATCGAAACCGCGCGCGAAAACATTGTTTTTAACACGCCCATGCGCCTCGCGAGCTGACTGGATGGCCGTCTACACGCAAGTCAGCGATAAAGAACTCGCTGCCTTCCTTCAAAACTATGACATTGGTGCGCTTGTTCAAAAAACGCCCATCGCGGAAGGCGTCGAGAACACGAACTACCGGGTCGAGACTGACGCCGGCGCGTATATTCTAACGCTGTTCGAAAAACGCACCAACGAAGCGGACCTCCCGTTTTTTATGGAACTGACGGCGCATCTCGCTGATCGCGGATTACCGGCGCCGGCGCCCGTCAAAACAATATCAGGCGAATTTATCGGCGCGCTGGCCGGCCGGCCGGCAGTGATGATCGAGTTTTTGCCCGGTCGCCCGGTGATGACGCCGAAAGCGGTTCACTGTGGCGCCGCCGGCGCAATGCTCGCGAGGCTGCACGAAGCGGTCGTCGATTTTCCACTAACAAGGAAAAACACACTATCAATAGAAGATTGGGCAACGCTCGCTGACGCTTGCCGGAACGGCGCCGATAGTTGCGCGCCGGGTCTCTCGGCGCTTATCGATGATGAGCTGAAACAACTCTCCGCCCTACCGCCGTTGGACTTGCCAAAAGGTGTTGTCCATGTGGATTTCTTTCCAGACAATTTGCTGTTCACAAACAACGACATCACTGGCGTCATCGATTTTTATTTTTCCTGCACCGAATATTTTGCATATGACATCGCCATCTGCGTGAACGCCTGGTGTTTTGATCAGCGCAGAAAATTGACGGCGGAGAACGCGCAGGCGCTCATGGCTGCCTATCTTGAAGCACGCAAATTCACGGCTCCAGAAGTTGAGGCTTTTCCAACACTTCTTCGCGCCGCAGCCTTGCGTTTTCTGCTGACACGCCTTTATGACTGGCTGCATCAAATCGACGGGGCCATCGTGACGGTTAAAGATCCGCTGGAATATCGCGACATTCTGGAGTTTCACCGTAACAGCTACGCTCCTTCTTCATACGGCTTGAACATATGATTGACATTTTCACTGACGGCGCTTGCTCGGGTAATCCCGGCCCCGGCGGATGGGGCGTTTTGATTGTTGACGGCGAAAACCGCATCGAACTTTTCGGCGGCGAACGCGCCACAACGAACAATCGAATGGAATTAATGGCCGCGATCCGGGCGCTCGAAGAAACGAGCCCCGAGAAGCCGGTGAACCTGCATACCGACAGTCAGTATGTCAAAAATGGCATTAATCAGTGGATTAATAACTGGAAACGAAATGGCTGGAAAACAGCGTCGAAAAAGCCCGTAAAAAATCAAGACCTTTGGGAGGCCCTGGATTCACAAACCAAGAATCGCACGGTCAAATGGCATTGGATCAAAGGCCACTCCGGCCATCCCGGCAATGAACATGCGGACGCATTAGCACGACAAGGCGCCGTTGACGCCAGTAACGGCAATTAATGACGCGCGGACGCTGCCCCGCATCCGCGCATCGATAGTTTATTAGAGCTGATTCAGCATGTATTCGGCGCTCGAAACATCATACGCGCCCGGCTCTTCGATATTCAAATGCTTAACAACGCCGCCCTCCAGCACCATTGAAAAACGCTGAGCGCGCTCGCCCATGCCAAAGCCTTTGCCGTCCATTGTCAGCCCAAGCGCGCGCGCGAAATCACCATTGCCGTCAGCGAGCATTTCAACCTTGTCACCGGCGCCCTGATCTTGCGCCCAGGCCGCCATAACAAAAGCGTCGTTGACCGACATACAGATAATTTTATCAACGCCCTTTGAATTAAAATCGCCGGCCTTTTCAATGAAACTCGGTAGGTGCTTTGCCGAACAGGTCGGCGTAAAGGCGCCCGGCAACGAAAATAACGCAACCTTGCCTTGCCCGAGATAATCTCCTGTATCGACCTGATCATGGCCCGCCGCCGCCGCCATCATTACTTTCACATTCGGTATTGTGTCGCCTATGGATATCGTCACGAGGTCATTCTCCTTTGTTCCCGGCTGCTTTTATCGCCCAACGTCACCGCAGTCCATGGCCAACGCTGACGAACTTGCGCCGCCGGTGCGGGCGGCCTAGTTTTGGAACCCATGGCAAGCAGCAATGGAAAACCGAAAAACCAGGATCGCGATTTCCTTGCGGGGCAATTGCTGATTGCGATGCCCAATATGGGCGACCCCCGTTTTGAACATGCCGTCATTTTTTTGTGCGCCCACAACGAAGATCACGCCATGGGGGTGATCGTCAACAAACCACTCACGAATATGGGCGTATCAGACCTTCTTGAGCAGCTCGAAATCGAACAAGGCGAACAGGCCAGTGAGACGCCGGTTTTTTTTGGCGGGCCCGTACAGACAGAGCGCGGCGTTGTGTTGCACACGCTGGACTATGCGCTGGAAACGACGGTTCGACTTGGGCCCGATGTCGGCCTTACGGCAACCAAAGAAATGCTGATCGATATCGCGGGGAAAAAACCCAACCGCTCGGCGCCTCGACGTTTTCTGCTTGCGATTGGTCATGCCGGATGGGGCAGCGGTCAACTTGAGCAGGAAATCGGTATGAATGCATGGGTGCACTGCGACCCCGACGAAGCAATTATTTTTGACGGCGCTGAAAACGCATCTTGGCGCCTGGCATTGTCAACGCTTGGGGTTACGAGCGCGATGCTATCGCCGGAATGGGCGGCCGTACGGCGCGGCGATCAACCATTGAACTAAGCGTTTTCAAAAATCTGAAAGCCTAGCAAAAACCCAATCCAGCAATCAGCGCAGATCAGTGTTGCGCCACAGTTTCCAGCGCGCGGTTTTCGCCGGGGGGTCATCTTCGATATTTTCTGCCTCGACCACGTCAAGATTTGCAGTGTCAGCGCCGCTGTCATCTTTCTTCGCGACGCCGGAATAACTGGCGAGCTTTTCCAAAACCGTTTGCTTATCAGCCCCGGTTTCAGTTTCTGAAGGTTTGCCCAACGCATAGCCTTGGCCGAAAGTGCAACCAATATCGAGTGCTTTTTTTGCCGCCGCTTTCGTCTCAATGCCTTCAACAATAACCTTAAGGCCGAGTTCTTTTCCAAGCGACGCCAGCGCCTCGACAATCTTTGCGCCATCATTGGCGTCTTCCAGATTGACCGCGAATGATTTGTCGATTTTCAAATAGTCGAAATCATATTTGCAAAGATTTGAAAGACACGTGAAACCAGCGCCAAAATCATCAAAAGCAAGCGCTGCGCCCGCAGCTTTTAGAGACTTGAAAACACTTTCGGCGAGCGCTGCGTCGGATACCGCATCGCCTTCTGTTAATTCCAGCACAAGCGCGTTCTTCGGCAACTTGTATTTCTTAATCGCCTCACTCACCAACTTTGCAAAACTTGCATCGCTGATTTGTCCCCATGACACATTCATGGCGACAAAAAGATCGCTGCGTTTCTCGGATTTGAGTTTTTCTGCAAGGAATGAGGCTGCCTGATCAAGCATCGTTTCAGCAAGGGCAGCGCCTTTGCCGGCATTGTCTGCAGCCTTCACAAAAGTTTCAGGCCCCTCGTCCGCGCCGTCCTTTTGATCACGCCAGCGCGCCAACGCCTCATAACCAGCGATGTTATGATCATCCAGCGAAACGACCGGCTGAAATGCAGCAACAATGTCGCCATTATCAATTGCTGCACCCAACTTAACCGCAAGGCCATCGGCAACCGCCGGCACAATCGCCGCTTCTGTCGCCTTGCGAACCATCGTCCCGTCGACGACACTTCGGTTTGCGTTCGCAGCAGGCGCAAGTTCAAAAAACCCGACCATCCGTTCTATAACACCCATGTCCTCGTCAGCAGCCCTGGCGCCGCGCACACGCACGCGTCGACCGTCAACTAACTTCAACGTCACATCAAACGGGCCATCAATAGGCGCCAGCACATCCACATTAAAACGCGCCACGTCATCTTTATGGATAAAATTGCGCAGAGCGTCAGGCGTCAAAGAGGCTGTCGATTGAGATCCTATCAGCGCCGGCAAAGACGTCGTTTGATTGACAGCATCATCCGCACTCCAATCCCAGATAGCCACGCCGGAGTAATCAAGGACGCGTGCAATCTGGCTATCAAGAACAATCTCATCGCGCTCGCGCGCCTGTGGTTCAATCTCGGGCGACTGGTGGTTCTGCTCATCTTGAAAACCGTGAATAGGCTGAACCTCCCCGACAACGCCGCCGCTCAACTGAGAAGCAACACCCTCAGTCAGGGCAACAAGGCTGGCCGCCACGATGCCCATGCTGAAAAGACCATGGGCTGCAAGATTTGATGTCGCTGCATCAACGATGCCGAGCGGACCAATGAGTGGCGCCATAACAGCCAGCGCCACGCCCGGCAAAATGAGCCGGGCGCCCAAATCACCGCGAAACGCCTGGGTAAGCGCCAAAATGCCGGCAAAACCGCCGATGCCAAAGACAGCCAATCGCATGGGCTGGGCAAGGTCGATTCGATCGAAAAAATTGATAAGCCCCATGCCGCCAATAATGAGCGCCGCGGTAAACATCGCCCCACCCAAAAGCGGATTATATCGGGCAGCGCCAATGGAAGCAGACAGAAAAACGATGGCAGCGGCGGCAAAGAGCGCCTGGAACAAGACGGTCATGTCAGGCGACAGTCCCGGGTAAAAACCAAGCCATGAGAATTCAAGCACCGCACCGGCAGCAACCATAAAAAGCCCGCATGCTGCGAGCCCGCTGCGCCGAATGGCGGCGTATCCGGCCAAAAAAGCGATCGCCACGATCAGCCCCCCGGCAATGGCCCCACGACCCAATTCCAGCCCTTGCGGCTCCGCCAGAAAAGCGCTGTCAGCGAGTGCCGCCGTAATGATCGTGATCATATAAATCCCCAGACCCCTGTAATTTACTTACCGACAATACTTATGCGCCTATCAGCCCCATCCCACCCAAAAACCGGGCCAACCCAACCAAACGCACGCAGCCTCGCGCCGTGCGCGAAACCATGAAATTAACCTTATCATCACGCGGGCGCGTTGAGATCGCAAGACCACGCCGCGCGCGTATCGCCGGGTATTTTATGCGTTTCGTCGAAAAACCCGAAAATTAGCGTCCCGGCTCCCGGAAATCGCTCGCTGTAACGGCATATATGTGGTGGTCCTGCCATTTGCCGTTGATCTTCAGATAATCACGCGCAAGCCCCTCACGTTTAAAACCGCAACATTCCAGAAGTTTTTGCGACGCAATATTTTCTGGCTGGCAGGCCGCTTCAATCCTGTTGAGTTCGATGGCGTTAAACCCATGATCAAGCATGGCGAACACAGCAGCTGTGCCATAGCCGCGCCTGATATATCTTGACCCGATCCAATATCCGAGGATTCCGGAACGTGATGATCCATAGCGGATATTTGTCAGCGTCGCGCCGCCCAGAAGAATGCGATCATGGCGGCGCAAGATAAATAACGGCAGCCCACCACCGCGGCGCATATCCCGCTCATATGCGCGCAGACGTCGTTTATAAGACGATAGGCTGAGATCGATAGCCGGCCAGTCTTCCTCCCATGCAGTCAGATGACCGTGGCTGCTTTCACGCAATAGCGCCCATTCCTCATGATCAGCGATGGCGCCGGAACGCAGCAGCACCGGGTCGCGCACCAGGATAGGATCAAATGCCGGCTGTGTCGGGGATTTGGTCAGAAACATGATCGGTTATCTAGCCCGGTCGCCGCACCGGTTTCCAGGCCCCAGGCGCGAGATCGTCAACGCGCCGGTAATCTGAAGCGTGGTCGGCACAAACATGGGTCGAGCACGCGTTTTCCGATCCTGCTTGTGCATAAACAACAAATACCGTCTTAGCTCTATTGCGCCGCTGCCGCCGCAAGGTTTGATTTTTTTAAATACGCGTTTTGGTCGTGTTCCAAACTGCCCTCCGGCAGGTGCTCCCAAAATGGTCCGAGATCTTCTTTTACGGTATTAACGTAATATTCCGGTATCGTTTCACTTTCACGATCAAAGAAGGCGCGAAGAGACGTATCCGTATCAAGCCGTTCGCGCAGCGCAGTGTGGTATTTAATGCGTCCAAATCCCTCGGACGAAACAGCGCGCACAACATTCATCCATTTTGGCGTCCAGCCGGCGGTCGCCTTTGCGCGGTTCGCGATCGCCTTCCATGTAAACGAGTGCTTCGTCAGATCGACCAGCCGCGAATAAAATTCCGGCCACTCATAATTTATTGGCTTGACGTTCATTGCCAGATTGTTGTTCAGGAAGTGAAACGGCGAACGCAAAATTCGACCTTCTTTTTGCAGCTCAAGATTTAGCGGCGCCGCCTGACCGAAAGCAGAAAACAAAGAATATGCGGGGAAAGCGCCCGGCGAGCGATCAAGGAATTCCTTGGTGAGTTCAAACGGTTCAGGGCCGGTGTCACAATCAAGACCCAAAACGAAATTCGTCTGCATATAGGGAATATACCGCATGATCATATTAACATGATCGGACACCTGCAGCATCTTTTCTCGCGCCTGCTTGGAACCGGTTTTTGATTTGTGTCCCATGTCGTACCAGGACTCTATACCCGGCAGCATGGCTTCAAACCCCGCGGCCGCCAGCCTTTTACAGCGCTCCTCAGACAAAAGCGACAGACTGCTTTCAGCGATAAATCGCATGCGGTGTTCAGGATCCGCCTCTTCGATGACCGACAACACTTCATCAAACCGCACACCGAAATTGGGGTCATGCCATCCGACAATGGGTCGCTTGTACTTTGTCAGGAGAAATTTCAAATCATCGCGGATCTGTTCAAAATCCAGCGGTTGATATTTGACAACAGAGTCGATGCAAAAACTACACGTATAGGGGCACCCTAAACTCGCAATCATCGGAACCATCTTGAAGTTCGTCGCTGTTTTCGCCAGCGTTGCGGAAATATACTTCCAACGGTCCCGCACGCCCGGCAACTCGCGCGGCTGTGTCGCGGCCGACATCAGTCGCCCGTGTGGCTGATGCGGCGCGCAATCCGCCAGGACGTCGCTGACAACGGCTTTGTCGGTAAAGCCCAACACATAATCGAAATAGAGCTGCGCGTCTTCCGGATAGCATCGTGCATGCGGCCCGCCCAATACCGTGACAACACCACGCTTTCGAAACAAATTGCTTACGGCATAAGCAAGTTGCGCACTCTGGGTGAAGGCGCCGATAAAGAGGACGTCCATGTCATCTGGAAAATCCGTATCAAGATTTTCGTGGCCGGTGTAACAAATAAAACTAACCTCGTGGCCAGCCTCCTCGCACCAGACTCCAATCGCTTGAGGCATGATACTGGCGAGATTGCCATGCATGATGCGCCCATAGAGCGTCGGCTTCGGATTTCGCGTGACAATATCGAGTATACCGATCTTCAGTTTTTTCGCCCCGGACATCCATGCAGCTCCCTGTTGGCCCATCGCCAACCAGGAATCTGACAGGCACGCCGAATCGGCCGCGTCCTGTCAGGGATCAGCGTGTTGCGACACTACCTGAACCACCGCCAGACGCCTAGCAAAACCTGCATGCGCTTTGGAACAAATGGATCGCTGATCTTAATTATCGTTTAGGGCGTTTTCTATATCGGCCGCGTCGCCCGGCCCAACCAAGGCGATCGCATGCGGACCACTAAGCACACGAGCCGCACATCGCTTCACATCATCGATCGTAACGGCTTCAAGTCGGCGGATAATCTCCTCTGCCGTCGTCAGCCTGTCAAATGTAAACAGCTGTCCGGCGGCAGATTCAATGCGCATTGCTGGACTTTCCAGGCCCATCATCAGGGATGAGCACAACATTGCGCGGGCTCGGTCAATTTCTGTTTGCGTGACAGAGTTTTTCATCGCCTTCATCTCTTTACGGATGATTGAGGTCGCTTCAACAATCTGGCTTTCATCTGCGCCCACATAGGCGCCAAGAAGTCCGCACTGTTCAAAACTGTCGGCAAAGGCATATACAGAATAGGCAAGCCCGCGCTCTTCACGAATTGATTGAAACAGACGTGAGGACATGCCGCCGCCGAGAACATCTGCATAAATGCGCATCGCAAAGAAGTCGTCATCTGTTGATGAGACACCGGAAAAGCTCAGTGCGAGATGCGTTTGTTCAATATCCCGAGCATCGTGTCGCGTCCCGCCCTTGAATGAAGGGGCTGTACGCGAGGGCGAGGACGCCCTGACGTTGATGGCGCCGAATTGCTCGCCGACCAGGCCCAACAGTGTTTTCTCATCGACATTGCCGGCTGCCGCGACCACGAGACCTTCGGGCCCGTAACAACGTTCCATAAATCCGCGCAAAGAACCGGGCGTCTGCGCACGCACCGTTTGCGGCGTGCCGAGAATAGGACGCGCCAGGGAAAAACCTTCCCAGCTTGCATCCATCAGTAAATCAAAAACCACATCGTCGGGCGTATCAGCGGCTTCACCGATTTCCTGGACAACAACCTCTCGCTCTTTGGTGAGTTCGCCTTCATCGAATAACGGATTTTGCAAAATGTCAGCGAGAATATCGACGCCAAGCGCAATGTCATTTTTTAAAATCCGAGCATAGTAACCTGTGCGTTGATGACTGGTCGCAGCGTTGAGGTATCCGCCGACAGATTCAATTTCTTCGGCAAGGGAGCGCGCCGTTCGGCGTTGGGTTCCCTTGAACGCCATATGCTCCAGGAGATGCGCAACACCATGTTCTTCCTCACGCTCATCGGTGCTGCCGGCATGAGCCCACACGCCAAGCGCAGCAGTTTCAAGGCCCGGCATATGATCAATCACAACGCGTATGCCATTTGACAATTGGTGAATCTCGCTCATCCGCGCACCGCCCCTACTCGATCAAGGATTATCGACTTCACAGCGCTCACATCGTTTTCCGCTGTCACCATATGCTCATCCAGTTCAAACAGCGTAGAATATTCCTTCGGCAGTGACGGGGTTACGCCTGTTGCCCGCTCGACAGCCTGCGGAAATTTGGCCGGATGAGCAGTCGACAAGGTGACGGTCTTTCCTTCGAGCGCGCCTTGAGCGCGCAACCTAACGGCAGCGCAACGAGCAACGGCTGTGTGTGGATCAATCAAGGCGCCGGTCTTTTCATAGTGGCGCCTAATCTCAGCCAGAGTTTCTTCTTCTGACGCTGCATAAGATATGAAATGCTCCGCGATCGCCTGTCGCTCCTGCGTTGTCAGGGCCATCGTTTTATCGGCCGCGAAGTTCGCCATCTTTTCGCGCAGCCCGCTGCTGTCTCGGCCCATCACTTCGAACAGGAGACGCTCAAAATTGCTCGCGACCTGGATATCCATGGATGGCGAAGTCGTCGGTGTGACATTTGCCGGTGTGTAATCGCCCGACGTCAGGGCGCGGTGTAGAATGTCATTTGCATTGGTGGCGACCACGAGCTGACCGATGCCAAGACCCATTTTTTTTGCGGCAAAGCCGGCAAAAACATCACCAAAGTTACCTGTGGGTACAACGAAATTCACAGTTTCGTCACGCGCACCCAACGCAGCGCACGCGGTGAAATAATATGCCGTTTGCGCCGCCAGCCGCGCCCAGTTGATGGAGTTAACACCGCCCAGGGATGTGCGCTCAGCAAATTCGTGATCAGCAAACAGTTGTTTGACGATCGCCTGGCAGTCATCAAAGGCGCCGCTCACGGCAATATTAAGAACGTTTGGTGCATCGACAGTCGTCATCATACGGCGCTGTACGTCGGTCACGCGACCTTCGGGGTGCAGAACAACAACATCAACATATTTGCAGCTCTTTAACGCCTCGATAGCGGCAGCGCCGGTGTCACCTGACGTCGCGGCGATGATTGTAAGGCGCTTACCATGGCGCTGCAGCACGTCGTCAAACATGCGCCCCAGGATTTGCATGGCAAAATCCTTAAAGGCGAGCGTTGGGCCGTGATAAAGCTCGAGAATGTAATCTTTGTCGCCGACTGGCGTCAGCGGCGCCACGGAAGCGTTGGAAAACCCGCCATAAACACTTTGCGCCATCTCTTTGAGATGTGCGTCGGCAAATGTTTCACCAGTAAAAAGCCCGATGATTGTTGCCGCGACCTCGGCATAGGGCGCGCCAGCAAATGACGCCATCTGATCTTTTGTCACCGTCGGCCAGCGCCGCGGCATATAAAGGCCGCCGTCCGGCGCCAGACCGGTCAGCAGCACTTGTTCAAAATTTGCCGATGCGACCAAGCCGCGCGTGGACACGTAGTTCATGGCGTTGTCTGTGCCTGAACGGCGCGCCCAGTCAATTCGCAAAAGAGAAATTTATTTTCATAGTGCGACCCGATCAACAGTATCTCGTCGGTATAGGCGGCGGCTGTAGAGGCTGACAGTTCATCGCCATCATCGCGATAGACGGCTTCGGGCGCCTGCCCATCGCGAATGCGCCAGATTTCCGACGGCGCCCGCGCGTCAGGATCCGATGTAAGACGAAACGCCGAAAGCGGCTTCGGCAAGGCCGCA
The DNA here is from genome assembly GCA_021776335.1 of Hyphococcus sp. Taxonomy (GTDB): domain Bacteria; phylum Pseudomonadota; class Alphaproteobacteria; order Caulobacterales; family Parvularculaceae; genus Hyphococcus. The sequence continues at coordinate 590,673 of JAJFGB010000007.1, read as the reverse complement.
ACCCACAAATCACCCTCATTATCGATGCTGATATTATCCGGCGACGCATCAAGCTTGATCACTTGTACCAGCGTCAGCGAACCGGTTTCAGCATCGGTGTCAAATATTCGCACCGCACCGCCGGCTGTTTCCGCTACATAAAGGCGCTTGTGGTCGGCGCTGATATCGACGCCATTGGCAAATCGGAGGCCATCCGCCACAACGCGCCAGACCGTGCCGTTGGTAAACAACACCTGCCCAGAACCGGCGCGCAGAAAAAAGTGCACATTCGCAAGCGGCGTGTTGCGACCAGGTTTGGCGTCATTGGTGACGTAAAAGCTGCGCGGGCCGACGGCGACGACATTGTTGGGGCTGTTGAGACGGCGCTCGGCAAAGGTCTCCAGATGAACAAGATCTCCATTATCTTCGACATCAAACATCTCGACGGCAGCGTTTGCTTCATTCACCACGAAAAGGCGACGGACTTGCCCCTCCTCAAAAAAATCAAAACCAAGCGGCCTGAACGCTTCGGGACTGCCATTGGTTCGATCGCGCCAGCCTTCTGCCGCCAGCGGGTCATTGAGGTCAAAAATGTGGATGGCGCCACGCGCCGCGCCAGCGCGCCGGTCGAGGGACGAAATGAAAGCGCGCTTGCGCGCGATGTCGATCTGGATGTCCCCGGATCCCGGGATCCCGGTGACGGGCTCACAACGACCGGCAAAGGCGTGCTCGACTTTATTGAAATGGTTAAAGGAATTGAGGCCCGCGGTGATACAGGCGCCAGCAAGGCCCAAAACAACAACCAGAATTACGGAAAAACGCATGAGCGAGGACGTACAACGGAATGAAACGGCGTGGGATCACGGCCGTTGGGCCGGGAAGCCTGTGTCTATATCACCAAGGCAAGAGGGCTGCTAGGCGCTGACCGAAGCGCTTTCGGGGTTGCGCATCGCCAACGCCTTGCGTATATGCCCCGCTCTTACGAACCATATTCACGATTTGCCGCACAAAAGGGCCGCTGCCATGAAAAAGGACACTCACCCGGAATATCACACGATTAAGGTTGTGATGACCGATGGCAGCAGTTTTGAAACCCGCTCGACCTATGGTGAGCCGGGCGCGACGCTTAATCTTGATATCGACCCATTGAGCCACCCGGCCTGGACCGGCGGCCCTCAAAAGCTCGGCGAGCGTGGCCGGGTCTCGAAATTCAATCAGAAATTCGGAAGTTTTGGCCTAAAGAAATAGGCGCCCGCTGCGGATAACCGCATCGCGTTTCTGTTTCCAATGGCTCAATAGAACACGCCACCAGTTATTGTGTGGAAGGCGCTTTAGGAGCGATTGCCAAACGCTTGGTGCAACGCTCGTTGCTGACCAGCGGCATCAGACGCATTGGACGTCGCCGCATTCGTAGAAAACAAATCCGCGTCAAGCCGGCTGATTCGGCTAAACAACTGGTGCGCTTCCTCAACCAGCCCAATAAGGCGGTCGGGCATTCCCTCGGCCTGCAAGGAAGCGCCGGTTTCATCTTTGTGCTCAACCCGGTATTTCGCATCGCCGGCTTCCGACAGCGCCATTTCCCCTTCCCGCACGGCGCGCAACACCAGCAACCATGATGCAATCTGCATCAATTGTGTGGTCAGCCGCATGGACGCGCTCGCATAGGATAAAGCCGCATCACGGCCTAGTCCTTTCGACGCTTCACGGCCGTCGCCATCGAGATAATTTGCGGTTTCTTCAACCAGCGCCATGCCCTCACGAAAAGTGCGCGCAAATAGCTCAGACTGAACAAAGGCTGCAGCGCCTGTTGTTTCGGTCTTGTCCGCTTCAATCAATGTCATAGGCTTAACTATTTCCATCCCGTCTCAACATGCAGCCCTGTAACCGAGCTGACAAGCGGACAAATGCTATAATAATCCCAAGGTCGCTTCATCGCGCCCCTTCAGCCCCGATATGAGCAACGCCCATGCCAACAACCATAAGGAGAGTTCGACAGCACAAAATCGTTATTGGTGTCGATGGCTGCCGCGGCGGCTGGGTCTTTATTAGGCTAAATCTTAACGATGGTTCGGTCGTTGCCGGAATTGAGTCTGAATTCAGGGCAATTCTTGAAGGCGCAGGAGCACAGGCGCAGATGACCATGGTCGACATGCCTATAGGCCTCGTGGACCGGGGGCGCCGCTTTTGTGAGGGAAAAGCGCGCAAACTGCTAAAACCACTGCGCCATGCCAGCGTCTTTTCTTCCCCGAGAAGGCCAATGCTCGATTTTGAAACCTACGAAGAAGCGAATGCGTGGGGCAAAGCGCAAGGCGACACCGGCGGCGGCGGTTTGTCGAAACAGGCATGGATGATCACACCGAAAATTCGTGAAATTGATCAGATAATCACGCCGGCCCACCAATGTTATATTGGTGAGGGCCATCCCGAAATTGCGTTTTGGCGTCTTAATGGCGGCGCGCCATGCATTCACCCAAAGCGCAAAAAGGAAGGTCAGGCGGAACGAAAGGCGCTTCTGGCGCAGAATGGCATTTCGGAACCCGACATTCATTATGAAGCATTACGCACAAAGGTCGGCGCAAAAGTCGCTCTGGACGATGTCTATGACGCCTGCGCCCTGGCGCTGACGGCTAGGGCACGCCTCGAAGGCAACGCCATTCACCTCACAGATGGGGCGAGAGATGCGCGCGGTCTGACAATGGAAATCTGGGGCTGAGCGCGATCACGTGTCGGTATTAAGTCGGCGATAAATAATGCCCTGTGCGCCAAACTGAAGCGCGTAAACAAAAGCGCTATACACGATGGTTGCCGGTATAAACGCCAAAGCGAGAATACCTCCGAGAATCGCAAACCCTGAATCTTGGGCAAGCAAAGCCACAAAGAGCAATTGGAAAATCATCATCACAAGTTGAAAACCGATACCGATCGCCATGATCATCAACACCATCAAAATCGAAATGCCGATAATCGACCAGAAATGACCTGTGGTCTTAACGAAAGATCCGATTAACCAGACCCGGTTTTCCGCCGCAGAACCGGCTGCAAATGGAATGAGCTTTACATTGACATAGAGCAAGGGAATGGCTGCGATTAGCCACCCATACATGTAAGCTTTGAATGTGATAATGAAAACTTCCTGTTCGCCAGGCGACATACTCTCGCTGGATTCAGTCGAGGCCATCAATTCGAACAAGCGCTGGACGCTTGATACAGCTTCACCCCATGAACTTCCGGTTAGTGACAGGCTGATGGTCACTGCGAGCCACATAATGATCGAAGTGACAAACCCCTTAATATAAAAAGAAGCAAAGACCCTAATCGCGGGGCCATCCATACGCAGCTGAGCCAACCCGGGCCTGTCCTCGCCGAGCGCAGCCAAACGATAGATTGACGCCAGAACGCCTGAATACAAAAACCCTAGCAATAAAAATACAATGGCGCCCGACCCGATAACAACAGGCAACGAAAACCGCAGGACATTTGGCAATTCCTCAAATGATTCATATTGCTCATCGGTCTGAGGAAATGCAGAAAAATCAAATACAGCAATTGCAAAACCGAGCATGACGACCAGAGACAGCAGTACCGGCAACCAGCCAAACCGCAAAACAGCTGACCAGCGATGAAGTGCAAATTGAAAGACTTCAGTGAGCGTCTCACCGACCGGTAATTTTGCTGACATTTTCTAAGCCTCCATTGGCTCGGGATGATTGCGCCGCCAGACTTCCGGACTGGACGATCTGGGGTGAACAACATCTTCCCGCTCACTATCGCGATAAAGGCGGCCATAGAGCCCCGCTACAACGCCGTAGGAAAAGAACGTCCAGAAAATATTGATCAGGATTTTCACGCCATTCGCAATCCAGACGAATAATGGCGCGACCCAATCGGCCGTGACGCCGCTATCGACCAGTCGCGTCGACGTCGCCACGGCTTGCGACAACAAATTTATTGCCGAAAAAACCCATGGTACGACGAAGATATTGAGCGCCAGCAACACCGCAAACATTATCGCACCGATAAGCATCAATATAATTTGCAAGCGGATAATATCCCAGCCGCGCGAGACCTTCAGTGTTTTGCCGAGCAACAAAGATTTTCGGCACACAGCAACACCGGGATATGGATGAAGCCGCAAATTAAGATAACTGGCAAAGAAATAAATGACGACGCCGAAAAACAACTTTGTATTGAGCGGCGTATTTTCGAAAACCTTACCCGCCTCTCCGCCAAGCGCCTCCACCGGCTGAAACAGCGCCAACACCTGCTCGCGCAACAGCCAATATCCGCCAACCAGGAAACTCAGCGTTACAACCAAAGTGACAATACCGCGCAAGACCGGATTTCGCCGTGTTACCGCTGGGCGGTTTCGAGGGTGAAAGTGAAAGAAAACCACCAGCCACAACAACAATGCGAACGGCGCCACAGCAGCGGTGGGCGCCGCCAAGTCATAAATCCAGGATGCGCCGCGCGCCGCCAATCCTTCACCAACCGTCGTCAGTTCAATTGTGTGTAAGCTGTTGGGGTCAGGAAACGACGCTATGGTCTGCGCCATTGCAGCTATAATATACTTTGCGACATAAAATGTTGCCGCAATGGCCGGGGCCAAAACCAGCACGGCAACAATCAGGAAACTGAAAATGCCCGAGATGATAAACCGCAATTGATCCGGACCAAAAGCAAGCCGCACCACGCCTGGCGATGGTTTTTCTCCGAGCCCCGCATAGCGGATCAGCGGCGCCATGAATGACGCGATGAGCAACGTCTGAAGCGCGAGATTACCGCCAGTGATCGACCACATAGCAGTCGGATTTTTTTCAAACCCCTGCGCAGCATATTGGCCAACCAGTTGCTGCGCGCGGGTAAATGTCGAAATATCTGCAAAAGTAATCACCTGGCCGGCGATCACCGACAAATAGGCAAAAACCGTCGCCATGTTAACGATGAGCAATAGCACGACCGGGAGCCAGGCGACCCGCATGATCGTTTCCATCCGGCGGCCGCCAAAATTGAGCGCCGCACCGGTCACCGAGAAAATACGCAACCCCATGCACCCAGCCCCTCTTATCCCCAACACACGCTTATCAAACACACGCCCGCGCACCATCAAAGCACAAAACTTAGTCGGCGCAAAACCCAGCGCCCTCGCCAAAAAAGCCCTTTACTTCACCATTCCAGGTCAAATCTCACAAATGTCTCAATATCTGTGACAAAAACCACTGTCCCATCTGCGGTAACAGGCGGTTTATATCGCCATCTTTTCATAGCGCTCAGCGTTGCTCTATCGAATTCTTCGCCGGGCCAACTCTCGATTATTCTCGGATTTACGACCGCCCCCGTTTCATCAATATCGAACTCGATAAACGCAAACCCCGATTGCCCGTTGTAAGCGGCGTCCATTGGGAAAATCGGCGCACGGCGTTTGACGATACAGATTTCAATTTCTACACCATCGCGTTCAACTGTGCTGCAACCGCTAGCGAGCATTTCATTTTTTTCTTTGAGGGCTTTATCCTCAGCTTCTTCAGGGTTTTCATCTTCACGTCGAGCCAGGGCATCAGCGTATAAGTGCCGGCCAAGCGCACGTCTTGTTTCAATATGATCTGTACCCAAATGTTTTTCAAATATGTCCAGCGCCTTCTTGTATAGATCACGTGCTGTGTTCCACTCGCGCGCCCATTCGTAATAATAAGCTTCCACAAGATAAGCGTAACCAACCAAGAACGCTTCCTCACCCAAAGCACGTATCAATAGCGGTTGCGCTTTTTTGGCGTAATCCCGACTTTGCTCCAAGAGTTGCGCCAATCTTCTCGCTCCCACATCAGGTGAAGACGCACGCACGCGCTTGGGCGCATTTAAACCGGCTAACGCGAGATAGGCCTGCCCGACATAGGCGGCCGCATCGAGATCAGAATCCGTCAGTGGGCTCAGTGTTTCGACGGTGGACAAATAGGCTGCTTCCGCCTTGTTTTTTCGCCCATCTTCAAGAAACGCGGTTCCTTGCTGATAGTAGCAATAGCCCAGATTAAAGCGCGAATTTTCTAGCTGCTCCTGAAGCAACTCGATGCACCGGGCGTAAATCTTGACGGCATCCTTGTATTCCTTCCGGTCAAAGAGCCGATCCGCGTAGTTAATCGCAAGCAAAGCGGTTTCTTGACGACTGTCTCCCCAGACGGCTTCTGCCAGTTCATAGGCCCGCTTTGCTTGTTCAAACGCGGCTTGATCTTCGCCAGCTTCGATGGCGGCATTGTAAGCTTTATAGGCGGCCATCACGTCGTCGTCTGTTTGGGCATGAAGTGGCGCCGATGTGATGAAAAACCAGCCCACTGCAAACGCAAAAAAAACCGCTACAGATTTCATCTGTCGCCCCTCGCTCTCCACCTATTGTTAGACTACACAACTGCCATGACGAAAAACAACAAAAATACCCTACACATCATCGGCGCAGGACTTGCCGGGTCCGAAGCCGCATGGCAGGCCGCCAATACCGGTGCGCAAGTGATCCTTCATGAGATGCGCCCGGTGCGCGGAACAGAAGCCCACCAAACGGAAGGCTTTGCGGAACTGGTCTGCTCCAATTCGTTTCGCTCCGATGATGCAGAAATGAATGCCGTCGGGCTTTTACACGAAGAACTGCGTAGAGCCGGGTCGCTGATTATGCGCGAAGCCGATCGCCATCAGGTTCCCGCCGGCGGCGCGCTAGCGGTAGACAGAGAAGCATTTTCCGAGGGCGTCACACGCGCGGTCAGCGATCACGCTAACATCGAAATCCGCCGCGAGGTGATCGAAGAACTGCCGCCGGAAGATTGGTCAAATACCATTATCGCAACCGGCCCGCTCACGGCGGCGCCGCTGGCCCATGCGATTCACAGTTTGACCGGCGAAGATGCGCTTGCCTTTTTCGACGCCATCGCCCCAATCCTTTACAAAGACTCCATCAATTTTGACGTGGCGTGGTTTCAGTCGCGCTACGACAAAAAGGGGCCCGGCGGCGACGGAGCCGATTACATCAACTGTCCAATGAACGAAGCCCAATATAAAGCGTTCATTGATGCGTTGATCGAAGGCGAAAAAACCGAGTTCAAAGAGTGGGAAAAATCAACGCCCTATTTCGAGGGCTGCCTTCCCGTCGAAGTCATGGCCGAGCGCGGTCCGGAAACCTTGCGCTTCGGGCCGATGAAACCCGTGGGCCTGACCGATCCAAATTCTGACGAGCGGCCCCACGCAGTTGTTCAACTGCGCCAGGACAATGCCCTGGGCACGCTTTATAATATGGTCGGGTTTCAGACGAAGTTGAAATATGGCGCGCAAACAGAAATTCTGCGCATGATCCCCGGTCTTGAGAATGCTGAATTTGCCCGCCTTGGCGGCATTCATCGAAACACCTTTATCAACTCACCAAAATTACTTGATGAAAGACTGCGCCTGCGCGCGAGACCCTCTATTAGATTTGCCGGACAGATCACCGGCGTCGAGGGCTATATCGAAAGCGCAGCGGTTGGTCTTCTTGCTGGCCGTTTTGCAGCATCAGACATTCACAGCACGCCAGATCCTGCGCCGCCGGAAAGTTCCGCTCTCGGCGCCCTCTTGCGTCATATTACAGGCGGCCATCTGTCAGAGGGCGCGGGCGCGAAAAAAACCTTTCAGCCCATGAACATTAATTTCGGTCTGTTCCCTGACATCACAATCCCGCGCACAGACGCCGATGGCCGCCGCATCAAGGGAAAAGAAAAAGGCCGCGCGAAAAAACAGGCGCTCACAAAGCGCGCACTCGACGAATTGGCGCCGTGGCTTGTCGGCGCCCCAGTAGAACAAGAATAAATCAATAAAAACAAAAAGGTGGGCCGCAACAAGTCACCTTGTTGCGGCCCGCCCGACAATGCAGCAGGGGGAGATCGCCACACAGCCGGGATTCTGGAAGCCCCCAGGCCGATCACAGCCGGTACCGGGAAGGTTGTCTAGTATCCTGAAACCTGTTTAGGTCAACTGCCCTAACAAATTTTTCGGGGTGTACGTAGGGGGGACTTATGGCTGCGTCAACTGACCCATCGCAAAAAAAGATGAACTCACCGCAATCATATGAAAATCGTGAGAAAGAAAAAGCGCTGAGCGCAATTCACGCCCATCTCGACAACCTCAAAAGCCAGCGACCAACTGTCCAGATCGCCGCCGACAAATCCGAGAGAACATGCCGCACCGTCGCGAAAATAATTGGGTCGGCCCGCGAAGTGTTCACGGCTGACGGCCACGCCGGATTGTCACTGCGTAAAGTAGCCGAACGCGCCGGGATCGCTGTTGGTAATCTCACCTATCACTTTCCGAGCAAGTCAGCGCTTTTAGACGCGGTGCTGCGCGAGGCGCTCGCGGATTTTGTAGAGGCGCATCTTGAGCAATTTGAGCAGGATCAAGATGCCCCGCTCGACATTCTACTTAACGTTGTCGAATTCTATGTGCGCAACGCACGCAGCGAGCATCAGTTCTTCTATCAGATATGGGGGTATGCAGGCAGCAACGAAGAAGCAAAAAACACGGTGCGCAATTTATATCTGCCTATTGGACGATTTGTTTATTATCTGGTCCGCGCTGCCAACCCGAAACTCACCGACATAGAAATCCGGCAAGCAACGTTACAGATATTCAGCCTGGAAGAAGGCTATAAGCTGTTTATCGGCATGGGCCCCGGCGATGCCGCAGCGATCGCAACAGCGGAAGAAGATATTCGCGCGCTGACAAAACGCATTGTAATGGCGCAATAAGATTCAATCAGCGATCATTCCGGTTTGACGTATTTATGGGTAAACCGATCACTTTCGCCAATATCAAGAAACTCCTGCCGCTCTCTCGTTAATGGCAACGACCCCGACAGCGACGGCGGCAATGACCAGACACCGCGCGGATGGTCCTTGTTGTCTTTCGGGTTTCTGTTGTGATCTGAAGTCGCGATGAGTTCAAAGCCAGCCTCCCTGGCGAGCATCAGGAAATGGCTTTCATTGACGTATCCGTTTTCACCCTCAGGATCCTGAGGAACATTCTCATCGCCAGCGTGATCGACAATGCAGAAAATGCCGCCCGGGCGCAGCATCTCGAAAACTGCATTTACGTGGTCTTGTGCGGGATCATCATAAATCATGAAACCATGGGCGCGAAACACGAAAACCATATCGGCTTCGCCATAGGGCGCATCTGTCACGCGCTCAGGAAAGGCGCTGCGGCCGCCGACGGGAAAATATTCGCCGCCATCCTCAACCAGCGGCTTGATAATACGCCGATACCAGCCGCCCTGCCCGCCAGGCCAGATTTCAACAACATTCATCTCCGGTTCAACGCCGCAAAAGGTCAGTGTCTCCAGGGGGCGGCGATATTGGTCTCGCGCCTTTTGTTTTGCTGGCCGTGCGCTGCTGGCGATCAGTTCTGTCAATTTCGCCTGGGTCGCATCGGAAGAAAGCTGATGTTCTGCAGCGAGAGCCCCCAGGGGAAGCGCAACCCAAAGACACAAAGCGGTAAATACGGTTTTCACTTGCACATGCTTTCCTTATCATCATTCGCAACAACGGCAGGCTAGTGTTATCGGTTGGCGCCGCCAAATCACAGGCTAGAGAGGACAACTTTTTTCTGAGCCAGACGGTCGCATAGCTGGTGTACAAAAACGCCCTTTCGCTGGCAAACCAAGGACGGGTCCATGACCGACGCTGTCGAACTTGTTATCACGCCTCGCACCCGCGATCTTGGCGGGTTTTCGGTCGGGCGCGTCTTGCCTTACGCCAAGCGCCGTATGGTCGGCCCGTTTGTCTTTTTTGACGAAATGGGCCCGGCGGATTTCGCGCCGGGAACCGGAATTGATGTGCGCCCGCATCCGCATATCGGCCTTGCCACCGTCACCTATATGTTTGACGGCGAGATCAGGCATCGTGACAGTCTTGGGTTTGATCAGATCATCCGTCCCGGCGACGTCAACTGGATGACTGCCGGGCGCGGCATCACCCATTCAGAACGAACTGACACCCCTCGCCGCGAGAGCGGCCAGCGTATACACGGTATTCAAAGCTGGATCGCGCTGCCGGAGGATGCAGAGGACACAGCGCCATCATTTCATCACCATCCCAAAACATCGCTGCCAATGATTGAACGTGACGGGATGTCGATGCGGCTGATCGCCGGCAGCGCCTATGGCGCAGTGTCGCCGGTAAAAACCTTTTCGCCGACCTTCTATCTGGGCGTTGAAGCGCAGGCCGGCGCCATTCTGGAACTGCCGACGGAATATGAAGAGCGTGCGCTTTATGTGGTGAGTGGCAACGCACGCATTGATGGCGAAGAGCATGCTGGCGGCAGGATGATCGTCTTTCGAGAAGGCGCAACGCCGCATATCGAAATAACGGCCGCGTCGCAGCTCATGCTGCTTGGCGGCGCACCGCTGGGTCAGCGCCTAATCTGGTGGAATCTTGTTGCAACGACGCAAGCCCGCATCGATCAAGCAAAGACGGACTGGATTGCATCAACAGATGCTCGGTTTGCCGATACGGTGTTTTCGCTGCCGCCTTCAGAATCTGAGTTTACGCCGCTCCCGGAAAACTAGAGCGTTTTCAGCGAAAGTGGTTGCCGGTTTCGCGGTTCGAAAACGCGACCAAGCTATGAGCCGTGTGTCAAAATTTAAAAAGCTTGTCGGCTTCGGATTTTGATGAACCGCGATCGCCAAGTGCTTTCTCGCAGCGCGTGATTTCCGATTTTAGAGCGCCGATCCGGTCTTCGAGGTCTGTGACCGACAAGTCATAAAGATCCTGCTTTGCCAGATAGCCAAGCGTCATATCCGGCTTTTCACTTGAAACTGCTTCATCCATTCATTCGGCTCCCGGCGCTGCGTCGCAACAGTTTGCTGAATCACCGGGCTTGGTTCAAGGTTATATCCGAATTTTGGGATGCTGATTAATGACAAGCAATGCAGACAATCTTCCGTCGGTGATGAACGCGGTTGAGATCGCACAGCCGGGGGGCCCCGAAGTTCTGAAGTTAACCGAGCAACCGATTCCACAACCAGGGCCCAGTGACGTTCTAATCCGTGTCGCCGTTGCCGGCGTCAACAGACCCGATATCCTGCAGCGAAAGGGGCTTTATCCACCCCCACCGGGCGCCAGCAATCTGCCGGGGCTTGAGGTCGCCGGCGACATTGTTGCTGTCGGCGCCGCCGTCAGCGACTGGAAACCCGGCGACGCGGTCTGCGCCCTTTTGACCGGCGGCGGCTATGCGCAATTTGCCTGCGCAGATGCGGGCTCATGCCTTCCGGCGCCCAAGGCCCTGTCTATTGAAGAGGCCGCATCACTCCCCGAAACATTCTTTACGGTTTGGGCCAATGTCTTTGATGACGCTGCATTACAGCCAAGCGAAGCCCTGCTGGTTCATGGCGGTACAAGTGGCATCGGCGTCACCGCGATCGCAATGGCAAAAGCCATGGGCGCAAAAGTGTTCGCCACTGCCGGTTCCGCAGAAAAACGCGCTTCATCCATGAAACTCGGCGCGGACGCCGCTTTCCATTATGAAGACGATAAATGGGAAGAAGAGATCGCCGACCTTGGCGGCGCCGATGTCGTGCTCGACATGACCGGCGGAGATTTTATCCCGCGCAATCTTGCCTGCCTCAACCCCGGTGGCCGCCATGTCTCAATCGCGTTTCTCAGAGGCGCTGAGGCAACGGTCAATATTTTCGCCATTATGCAAAAAAGGCTCAGATTGTCCGGCTCAACCATGAAAGCCCGCTCATTTGAAGAAAAAGCAAGACTTGCCAATGGGTTACGCGACAATATATGGCCGCTGATCGAAAACGGAGCGATTAGCCCAGTGATTGACGGCATTTTTCCGCTCTCGCAGGCGGCGGCGGCTCACGCCCGCATGGAAGCGGGCGAGCATATTGGGAAAATCCTTCTAAAAACCGACTGAAAAATCTTGGCGCGGAGAACCAAAAGGGCTATATGCGCCGTCAATCGCGTGTCCAGCGCGTCGCTTTCCCCGAAAATCCGGCGGTTAGCGCGGCTCTTCAAAAGAAGAGCCGTTTGAAAACCTATTGGAGACCGATCATGGCCGACCGTCCGCTAATGCCAATCGCCACTGCTGTCTGGCTCATCGACAACACATCCCTTACTTTTGACCAGATTGCTGAATTCTGCGGCCTGCATCCGTTGCAGGTTAAAGGCATTGCTGATGGAGATGTCGGCGGCGGCGTACGCGGCATCGATCCGATCACCACCCATCAACTTACACGAGACGAAATTGAAGCAGCCCAGAGCGATGAAGAATACCGCCTGAAGCTGTCACGGCCAAAAACACCCGTGCCTGACCGCCCCAAAAAAGGGCCGCGTTATACGCCTGTATCCAAGCGCCAAAATCGCCCCGACGCGATTGCCTGGATGGTGCGCAATCATCCTGAAGTGCCGGATTCACAAATCGGTAAATTGCTTGGCACGACGAAAACGACGATTCAATCCGTCCGCGACCGTACCCATTGGAACGCTGCAAATCTGCAGCCGCAGGATCCGGTCGGTCTCGGCCTGTGCACGCAAATTGACCTCGATGCAGCCGTGCGTAAAGCGGCGGCAAAACTTGCAAAATTGAACCCTGGAGCTGTGGCAGACCCCGGCCCGTCGCTCACGCCTTTGGACGATCAACCGCCTGCAGTTGAAAACGAGAGCGCAGAAGACGAAAGCAAAACTGTCGATCTCGACAAAGTTTTCGCCAATCTCGGCGGTTCATCAAACGGCGGGGAATAGAAGGATTCTTCTTGATCCACGGATTTAAGCGTCGCGTCCTCTGGACGTCATGCTTCATGGCGCGCGGGATAATGTGAGGCTCTGCTCAAACTCGCTATAAGCGCTTTATTCTTTCTTGCTCATCAAGCTTGATGCATTGCTCGCAAGGCGCCCGCCATCAACATAGAGGGATTGTCCCGTCACATAGGACGCTGCATCGCTCGCTAGGAAATACACAACTTCAGCGACTTCTTCCGGATCGCCAATACGCTTAAGCGGCGTGGCGTCGCGCTCTGCTTCACGTTTTGCGCCTTCCGCCATCTCGCCCTTAATGGCGCCGACGCCGACAATGTTCACGCGCACACCATAGGGCGACATGGCGATGGCGACGGCTTTGGATAATTGATGAAGCCCCCCTTGTGAGGCGGCAAAGGCGACGTGATCGGCAGCGACCGTGACCGCTTCATCGGATCCGATATTCACAATCACACCTGGTGAGGAAGAACGGTCTTCATTTTGACTGCGTTTAACAAAATGTTTTGCTACCGCCTGATTGATCAAAAATGCGCCGCGAATATTCGCCGTCACAATCCTGTCGAAATCTTCTTCACTGGTTTCGAGAAACGTTGCTGTAAATTGCTCCACCACTGTGTGCGCCAGAACATCAATGCGGCCATACGCATCCAAAGCCTCAGCGATGATGTTATGGACATGCAAACGGTTCGTGACGTCCGCGTGAACAAAGGTGGCATCGGCGCCGGCGGCCGTTAGTTCCGCGGTAAAAAGCTTGCCGGCCTCCTCATCAACATCGGCAATGATCAACTTTTCGCCGTCCTGAGCAAACCGCCTGGCGCAGGCAGCGCCTACGCCGCGAGCGCCGCCAGTGATAATGATTGATCGGTTCGCCATTGATCTGCTCCAATGCGCAAAAACAGCGACACACCGGAGTGCGTCGCATGGATTTAGATGCGTCGTATAATTTCCAAGGATGTGCTCTTCGTAAGCGAAGAATTAATAGCGATCAGCGCACTAATTTGCCTTCGTCATTGTGCGGAGTTCTTCCAGCTGATCTTTAATTTTCAGTTTTTGGCGTTTTAGCTCTACGATTCGTAATTCGTCATGTGCTGGATGCTTTATCTCTGACGAAATCGCTGTTTCCAGCTCTTGGTGGCGCTTGTTCAGCGTTTCCATGTGAGCCCTTATCGCCATAGTCGGCCTCCTTTTTTTTCGATCAACACCCTATATAAACACGGAGCGCAGGGTGTTGTCACGAAGTCTTGTGTTAACGGCCATAAACCACGTTGCCAAAACCGCCGCCTGTCCGCTTGCTTGGCAAAGCCTCAAACGATGGGCTATGAACGCATAACAAGTTATTGAGTTTCTTATGAAAACGCCAAAGCGAATCATTGTCGGCATTACCGGCGCATCCGGCGTCACCTATGGCCGACGGGCGCTCACCGCGCTCCGCGATGCAGGTATTGAAACCCATCTCGTCGTCAGCAGAGCAGCTGAAATAACGTTGCGTTATGAGCTCAACATCGGGGCTGGCGAGCTCGCTGATTCGGCCGATTTTCGCTATGCTATCGGCGACATCGGAGCCCCCATTTCCTCCGGCTCATTTCAGACAGACGGCATGCTCATCGCACCATGCTCCGTCAAAACGATGTCCGAAATCGCCAGCGGCGTTACGAGCTCGCTCCTCACCCGGGCCGCCGATGTGATTTTGAAAGAGCGGCGACGGCTAGTCATGATGGTCCGTGAAACGCCATTTCACCTCGGTCATCTCCGTACGATGGCGCAGCTCACAGAAATGGGCGCCATCATTGCGCCCCCCCTGCCAGCATTTTATGCCGAACCCCAGACGATTGACGATCTAGTCGATCAGTCTGTTGGACGCAGCCTCGACCTTTTCGGCATCGAGACGCCGCTTGCGAAACGCTGGGGTGAAGACCTGGAGAATGGACGTCGATGAGTGCGCCCGAAGGCGACGCGTTCTGGTATTGGTCGCTGGACCATTACGGGCGTAATGGCGTCGAGCCGACGTTGCTGCGCATGCAGGATGAATTCGACTTCAACATTAATATCGCGCTTTGGTGTTGCTGGTGTGCTGAATTTTATGAAGATATGCCGGAACTCGTCCTGCGCAACGCCATTGACCGGACCAGCGCCTGGAACACAAATGTCACGATACCTCTGCGTTCCATAAGGCGTTACCTGGCTGACCAAGCCCCAACAAAAACAGCGCTTGGCGAACCCTTTCGCGACGCGATAAAAGAAAATGAACTTGCAGCTGAGAAAGAAGAACAATCGCGGCTGGAAGCCCTTGCAGATATGATGTCACCGCTTTCGACCTCAAAGGCAGATCCACATCACAGCGAACCGCAAATCAGGGCACGGCGAAATCTCGCCGCTTATACAGCTTTGATTGGCGCCGCAAAAAAGAATACATTCACGGTCTCGCTGCTTGAACAGCTGATTGATCATATATATGCGTCGTCGCCACTCAAACCTGCAACCCGGGAATAAACGATGACGGACGACACGCCGCCAGAAGACAATGACCGCGGCCCGGGCGGCCCAAAACCCGGCGAGCCAAGCGCTATACTGGCGCCCCAACTGGTGACAAATAACCGGTTTTCGGCGCGGGATGGGGATTTTGACGGCGCCAATGACGAAGCCCTGGCGATCCGCCTGTCCATCTTGGAAGAAGAGCATCGAGACCTTGACGCAGCCATCCGTGCGCTCGAACAAAATGCGCCCTATGAACGTCTGTCCATCGCACGCCTAAAAAAGAAAAAACTCCGCCTGAAGGACAAAATCCAGGAACTGAAGGACTCGATGCTCCCGGATATTATTGCCTAATTCACGCTCTGGTTTCTTATTTGTCGCGCGATCGAACCGGAAAACCGGTTCCCCCTTTTCCTGATCACGCTCCAGCTTCTTGTTTGTCGCGTGACCGAACCGGGGTTTGGCTACGAAGCGGCCAAACCGGCCGGGTTGAAAGCTACGCTTTCAACTCCTGATCATGCTTCGATTATTTTTTCTTTTTTGCTGCGTACATGGCGCTGTCAGCGCTTTCCATTGCTTCATCCGCTGTGACGCCTTTCCCAATGGAAACAACACCGCAGGAAATCTTCACGGTAAAGGCGTCGCCATGCCCTTTGACCGGTATTGCGGAAACTAGCTGCGCCAGGTCGGTAACCTTCTTTTCCGCTTTTTCCTGATCGACATGCGTCAGGAGCAAGCCGAATTCGTCGCCGCCAAGGCGGCCCGCCACATCGGTTTGGCGGATATTCGTCGATAATGCTGTGGCCACATGCTTTAGTGCAGCGTCGCCGGCCAAATGCCCTCTTTCATCATTGATTATTTTCAAATCATTCAAATCGATAAAAACAAGGCAGGCCTGGACATCATAGCGACTGACCATGGCCAGGGTGCGATCAAGCTCACGCACAAATGCGCGCCGATTATAGATATCGAGCAGCGGATCATGATCAGCAAGAGTTTCCAGCTCACCCATCCGGCCCTTCATCTGGACCAATTCCGCCCGTAGATTTTGCACTTCCGCCATCAACGAAAACAACGCCTCGCGCACACGCGGCGTGAGCTCAATGTCCGGGATCCCCATGAGGACGGTCTCGTCAACGGCGGTCGCAGCGCCACTGGCCGATGGCTTCGACGCCGTCTTGCTGCGCATCGGTTTCGTCGCAGGAGCCCGTGGCGCACCGCCGATTTTCATAATTGTGGCCTCCCGACAAGCCTGAAATCGTTACAGCAATTAATGCGAACGACCACTCCCACTTCCAATAGATCTATTCACATAGCGCGATTTGACGCTGCGCAACAATCCAGAGCGAAATTGCCGGAACCGTATCTGAGGATGCCGCCACCAGGCGGCATTTTTGACCTCTAAATCATGGACGCTCGATTCAGCGCAAGCCCAGCTCGCTTTAGCGCTTGCCCCTTGTGACAAAGGTCGCGGCACGCCAAGTTTTTCACGCGGATACGGTCGCGCACGAGTCCCCTTCTGACGCGCGGCCAGCTCCCGCGTCCGGTGAGAGGAGGCGTTGGTCCTCGCGCCCCCGTCTGTAGACTGGCGTCTCCTCGCTCGGACCCTTGCCTATCCTTGCCGCCCTCTCAAAGCCTGCTATAAGCCCGGTTTTCCAGCGGCAGGAAAGCAGCGGTAATGGCCGACATAAACGGCGACGGACCACGGGTCGGAATTATCATGGGCTCACGGTCGGACTGGCCGACCATGAAGCGCGGCGCGACCGTCCTTGACGATCTCGGCATCGCCTATGAGACGCAAGTGGTCTCGGCGCACCGCACCCCTGACCGCCTTTTCCAATATGCCAAGAGCGCTAAATCTCGAGGCCTTAAAGTCATCATTGCAGGGGCCGGCGGCGCGGCGCATCTGCCGGGGATGGCGGCGTCCATGACGCCGCTGCCGGTCATTGGCGTGCCGGTCAAATCGAATGCTCTAAAGGGCCTCGACAGCCTCCTCTCCATTGTCCAGATGCCTGCCGGCGTTCCTGTCGCAACCGTCGCGATCGGTGATGCAGGCGCCGTCAATGCCGGGCTGTTGGCGGCCGCGATTCTTGCGACCGGCGACGACGCCCTTGCCGGTCGCCTTGATGATTGGCGCGCGGCGCAGAGCAATGCTGTCGCCGAAACCGTAGAAGATTGACGGGCATCAATGACAAGCGTTCGCCATCCCGAGATCGTTGACCCTAATGGCGTCATCGGGATCCTCGGCGGCGGCCAGCTAGGCCGTATGCTTGCCATGGCTGCCGCCCGCCTCGGGTTACGATGCCATATTTATTGCCCCGATGATCTTTTCCCCGCTGCCGATGTCGCAGCCGCTGCCACAAAAGCCGACTATACCGATCAGAACGCACTGGCCGCTTTCGCTGCGAGCGTCGACGTCATCACTTATGAATTTGAAAATGTTCCTGCGGAGACCGTTGCGTTTTTGAACTCAATTGACGCGCGCGTTCGCCCCGGCGCTTTGGCGCTCGAAAAAGCACAGGATCGACTGGTCGAAAAAGAGTTTATCAAAAGTCTCGGCGCCGTAACCGCACCCTTTCATGGCGTGGACGATCTGGCTTCACTCGATGCCGGTCTTAAAAAAGTCGGTCGCCCTGCGATCCTCAAGACACGTCGTCTTGGCTATGACGGCAAAGGTCAGACGCGCCTCACCGACGCCGATATCGACCTTCACGGGGCCTTTGAAAAGGCGATTGAATATGCGTGGGCCGAAATTGGCGCAGCGCCGTCGATCCTCGAAGGCTTTGTTCCCTTTGAACGGGAGATCTCGGTCATTGGCGCGCGCAGCGTAAATGGCGATATTTGCCTTTACGATCCGACGGAAAATAATCATGTCCACGGCATTTTGAAAACCTCTTCCGTGCCCGCCGCTATATCATCAGCTACCGCAAAAAAAGCATGCGCTGCGACATCTGAAATCCTCACGGCGCTTAATTATATCGGCGTTATCGGCGTTGAATTTTTTGTATTGCAAGGCGGCGATGTTCTCATCAACGAATTTGCGCCGCGGGTTCATAATTCCGGTCATTGGACGCTTGACGCCTGCGCAGTCTCGCAATTTGAGCAGCATATCCGCGCCGTCGCCGGCTGGCCTTTGGGAGATCCGGGGCGCCATTCAGACGCCGTGATGGAAAATCTCATTGGAGACGATGTTCATTCCTGGCGCGCACTCGCTGATGAACAAAATACGTGCCTGCATCTTTATGGCAAACGCGATGCGCGACCTGGACGCAAGATGGGCCATGTAACGCGCCTGAAATAGGCGCCGCCCTTCCTTGACTGGCCCTATAGATCCCGCGCGCTTGAGGTCTCATGTTTTGGCATTGCCGCAATCATCGCCTCACATAGCCTCAAATAAACATCCGCCGGAAATTCATTCCGATTCATACCCAAATGTCCCAGACCGGCGCAAATATAGGCGTGCACATGCTCGTTCTCCAGGCCGCATGTGAGGCCGTATTTTCCTATTTCTGTGGCGATAGAATTGGCATCAGCATGAATTGAAACCATATATCTGACCAAGTCTGCATACGGATATCCGTGAGTGTTTGATCCACCCCAATCGATGACATAAAACAGCTGCCCGTCGCCGGATTTCATCGGCCAGCTTTTGGCCAGCATAATGTTACCGTGCCAAAGATCACCGTGCTGGACAATTTCTACGGCTTGAAACTTTCCGCTTTCCACAATCTCAAGCGCTTCGTGGGCAACCGATTTTACGGCCATTGGTATGTCGTCATCATTTATCAAATAACGAATTGGTTTTATATACCGACCGTACAAATCCAATTCAGATACAATCGCTCGGCCAGAGACGTTGCCAATATAACCCAGCCAGTCGAGCACGTGCCGGTTTATCGACATCAGTTGAATCTTGCGCATGAGCCGGTTTTTGCTCAGCGGTTTGTGTTCAGACCAAAATGCATAGCTTTGATTGCCAAAACGACCACTTAGTATTGGTCGCACAATTGGTTTCGCCGCACGTTCCTCAACATAGGTGGCAATTTTCGCGCCCCGCTCGACAGCGCCCGCCACCGCTTCAGGGAATTGGGCATTCGAAACGGATATGATGGCATCGTCTTTTGCTTGCACGCCGCCGATTTTGAAGTGTATCGCGCTGTCGCTTGATCTTTCCTGCGAGGGCGGAAGCCCTAGAGGCGATAATGTCGAGATTGAAAACTTGTCGCCATGAAGGCGATTTTCATGCTTTGCAATATCGAAAACAAATTCTTCAATCTCGCCACTCATTAACTCAAGCATCCTCTGGATTGTTTGCGCCCAATGGCAAATTCATTTTCAAAACCGATTTCATGCTGCACGCTCTGGATAGACTGCTTGTTTTCAAAGCCATTGGGCGCCTCCTATAAGCGAGACCGCCAAGCGGTTAAACCTTTAATACGCTCAATTCTTCGTCATGGCTTCCAGTTTGATGGTCCGCTGCCAACCCGGACTCAACTACATTTGTTTGTTCGTTGGTGGAATTTTTTGTTGCAGCTTCGTCATTGAATACTCGGCGAGGATGACTCAATTGTTTGTTGAGTTTATTTTTAAGGAGGCGCCCGTATCGCTTCCCGCAAAATCACAGGCGATCGGTTCGCTCGGCCCAATGCGCAACAACCCGGACACCGCCGAAAAGTTCCGTTCAAATCTTGAAATTTGCCCCTACACTCAACATATAGTGTTTAAGGAGTGGTCTATTGGGCTGAGATCGCTAAATCGGGGCAAAATCAACGTAAAAACAGTTTGGCGCTCCGCTTTGCAGTTGCTAGCAGCTTGCCGCTCAATATTCTTCACTGCATGATTGCGGTGATAACGCGTGCATTTAGTTGATTCGAATACGAAAAAGCAAAACCAGCAAAGGGGCCTTTCCATGGCGTCAGATGACAATGTCACAAATCGGTTGGAAGCCGTAAGAGCACGGCTGCGAGAAACCCAAAACGACGCCCAGGAAAAAACGTCCAGGCAAGCCCGGCGGCTCAACAAGACCAGCCTCAGCGGCGTTGTCGATAAAGAAACAGCCGCGCAAGCCGATATTGAAGACACCGAAGCGTTCAAAATTCTGACTGATGGGAGCCTTGATCCGCAACAGAAAATCGAGCGGCTAATGGGGCTGCTGACATTCAATGAAGATGATCTTGATTTGAACGTCGCGCGCCTTAACGAAAATCGCGCTATCGTCGCAGCATTGCTGGCTGACTTCACGCAGCACAACAAGGAAAGCATCCAATTGGTGCGCGACAATCCTCTGTCGCATCTGCGCAGCGGCATCAAGGAAGTTTTTGAAGAGTATCACACACTCGTTAGCGATCGCGCCGACCTTAAAGCCAAACTCGAACTGATTGACGAGCTGATTGAGAAAAAAGGCGGGCCACAAGGGTTGATCGACGCCATGCTCGCAGCACGCGACAAGGAAATTGAGAAAAATGCGCTTGAAAAAGCGCTCAATGAAGCGACAAAAAATGTAGAACTGCTCAATAGCGACATCGGTGGACTGAGCGCAGATGTCATCGCGTTGACTCGCGCCATCGAGGCTGATGAAAAAGACGTATTTTTGTTTTTCAAAGGTGAAAAGAAGCGACTTTTAACACGGCGTCGCGAATCTAAAACAGAAAAAGAAGCGTCGATTGAAAAGCAAAAAGTTGCGCTTCAAGAGGCCGATGAGACGCTCGCTGAAAAAGCCACGACCTACAAGGCATTCGTCGATACCGACGATTGGCGGATCAATGAGCGCATTCTCGAAATTCTCGATATCGGCAATGAAGAATTCATTGAACGCGTCAAAGCGCTTTCAGATCTGACGCTTAGTTATATCGACAACACCGAAGAAACGCTGAATGGCGTGCGCAATCAGCTGGAATCGCTTCTGCAGCGCGTCACCGGTGTTCATACGCTGACGCACAACA
This sequence comes from Hyphococcus sp., assembly GCA_021776335.1. Lineage (GTDB taxonomy): Bacteria > Pseudomonadota > Alphaproteobacteria > Caulobacterales > Parvularculaceae > Hyphococcus. The sequence goes on along the minus strand of JAJFGB010000007.1, from coordinate 569,513 downwards.
CCAAAGAAAACGTAACCGTCATGCTTGACGCGCAACAAAAAGCACAGCAACGCAACGCTCAGATGCTGAAAGCGTTTGAAGGCGAAACCGAGGCGACTGGACTCGACGCCCTCACCCGCGAAAAGAAAAGGCGCGCCCTCAATCAGCACGTATCTGCGATTGACAAGACCATTCAATCGACCGCGGCTGTTGCCGGCGAGCTTGGCAAGATTGAATCAAGCCTCACCAATTTCAAAGACCAGATGGAAGAAGGCCTTGCTGACGCAATAGAACAGCAAATGCTGGCTGTCGGCAGCGCCGCCGTCAGCGGCAACAACACCTTGATGCGTGTCGAGGGCCTCGCAACCTTCGTCCAGTCTGTCATCACCAAGGGTCAATACACGAAAGAATCAGAAGAGGCGCTGGGCGACCTCGCCAAGGAAATGGAACGCGCCTTGATGGGACGCATGGCGAAAAACGCGTCAATAAAGGATCTCAATGCCGCCCTCAAGGAAATGGCGGATGCCATTGATATCAAGAACGACGTGGTCCTCGAAATCGCTGAAGAGCGCAAAATGCTGATCGACAAACTGATTGAGCAATCGGAAAACCTCGGACGCGCCAACGAGGCAGCGCTGGCGATCGAAGCAACCGTCAACAAAAAACTCTACGCTGCCGACGATAGCCCGTCATAAGGCACGCTCGTCCTGTCAGCCCCGAAAAAGCTCTGGAGCCCTATGGAAAACAAATTGTTGTTCGATCTCGAAGATTACCTCGCGACCGTCGAGCCTGACTTTGATTTTGTCGGCGACGGCGACATCGAGAAAATTTCCAGCATTCTTGGTCAAAACCAGTATTCCAACCTTATCTATGTGGGCCGAAGCGGCGTCGGCAAAACTGCCAATCTCTACGGGATCATCCAAAAGAAGAATAAGACGATAGAGGGCGCCGTTGCTGCGTCTGAACAACGTCTGCCGCTTCACATGATCGACCGCCAGTTTTTGTTGCTCGATACGAACACGTTGTTTGACAGCAATGACCCGCAAAAAATTGAACACTCGATCAAATTGGTTTTTACCGAGCTTGATAAGCCCGGCGACCATGTACTGGTTGTGGAAGACGGCAATGATCTTCTTAAGGGCATCGAAGACAATCAATGTCAGGGGTTGATTTCGATCCTTGTGCGCGAGCTCAAAAAACACGCCTTTCACTGCATATTGATGGTGCGCGATGAGCCGGGGAAAAACAAACTCGGCGAAATCCTGAATTGCCACTCGGACATTGCAGAGCTCTTCAGCGTTCTTGAGAAAAAGCCGCCCGCGAAAGATGAAATTCACTCAATTATGGCGCAAAGCCGGGCCGCGATTGAAAAGCACTTCGACAATTTGAAAATAAATGATGACGCCAATCGTGAAATCGTTAATTTGACGCTGCAATATCCCAATCTTTCAATCTATATGCGTCAGCAACCGGCGCGGGCCCTGCGCATGCGCGATCGCATTGCGAGCCAGTTCGTCTCACGCAGCCAATCCCGGCCACCGGAACTCGACGACTTGGAAAACGAACTCGCGGCAATCGATGCTGACGCACAAGGACAGGAAAAACAGCGTGCAAGCATCATGCAACGCATTGAGAACATTCAACGGGTTTGGGAGGACCGCGCCCGCGCCCTGGGCCAGGCCTATCTGGAAAAACGCAAGCATGAGCGCGGACTGGAGGAACTCCATCTCGAGCTGGTCAAAGAAGAACAACAGCTAAAAACTGCGTTTATTGAAAAGCACAATCGCGAACCGTCAGAGCGCGATCTTGCTGCTCATAAATCCGCTGAAGTAAAAGAAATAGAGAAATATATCCGGGAGACGACAAAGGCGCTCGAAACAGCCGATGAAAAAGCGCGTGCGGTGCGCAGCGAACATAATGAAGAGCTGGAACTAACGGTCGCCGCCGTCCGGGATCTTTTCAGCGAGATGTCTGGCATCCCGTCAAAGGACTTGAACGCCGATGAGGCAACGCGGGCGCTTGGCCTCGAAGATCGCTTGACACAAAAGATCTTCGGCCAGGGTGATGCGGTCGCAACGATCGCAGATTCGGTTTTGACGGCCAAGGCTGGCCTCAATAATCCTGAAGCGCCGATCGGGTCATTTATCGCCGTAGGGTCTTCTGGCACCGGTAAAACTTTTTCAGCCGAATGCCTGGCGGAAGATCTTTTCGATGATCCCGATGCACTCACTGTGTTCGACATGTCCGAATTCATGGAAAAGCACACTGTTGCGCGCCTGATCGGCGCACCGCCAGGTTATGCCGGTTATGGCGAGGGCGGCATGTTGACCAATGCCGTACGGCGTCGCCCCTATCAGGTGATCCTGCTTGACGAAATCGAAAAAGCCCACCCGGATGTTTTCAAAATCCTCTTGCAATTACTGGATAAGGGCCGCCTCAGCGACGAACTGGGCACGGTCGATTTTAAAAACACGCTGTTTATTATGACGACCAATCTCGGACAATATCTTTCCTTCGATGCGGAGAGAAACTCGGAAAACTCCAGCGAAGACATAAAAAATGAAGTCCGTAAAATCTTTCCCCAGGAGTTGATCAACCGCGTCGATGCGTTCCTGTTGTTCAAGGCTCTTGCGCCCAGCGACATCGAACGCATTGTCAAACGTTTGATCGGCAAGAAAAATGAAAACCTCAAGCGCCAAAAGAAAGCGATCTCTATCGAGTTGCCCGACGAAGACATCACCGAAATTGTTGCACGCAAATATCTACTTGAGGAAGGCGCGCGCCAGGTGCAAAAATTCGTCCAGAATAATTTGATCAATCAAGCAGCGAAGATCGTGCTGACCCACTCCGGCGCTGCGGCGGGCGGCGTGATCAAAGCCACGTTCAACCCAAAGGACGACAGCTTTTCCTGGGACTTCGTGCCGAGCGACGCAACATCCGTTGAAAACACGGCGCAGGCCGCCGAATGAGCGAAAAAGACGACAAATCGCTGGAAGCAGCGCTTGCAGCGCTGAAAAAAAGCCGCCGCAGCACAAAGGCGGACATTTCGGGTGATGCAAAGACATCAGGTTCTCAATCCTCATCGGCAAATGATCGCAGCAATCCCGCATGGGCGGATCAGGCGGCGCGCATGTTGCGCCTGCCCGGGTTCGGCAAGATCGTCGCTATTGCCGACCTGGTTTGGAATGGCTGGGCCAAGCCCTTCACGAGATTTTTAAGCCCGATCACGCGGCGGGTCTGGCGCTTTTACGGCTGGAGTTACGAAAAATTCGCGCACACGAAAGCGCCGGACGAGACCCGCGTCTTTTCCCGCCAACGTGCGGCGATGGTCACCGTTGTTCTCGCAATCATCACTGTCTTTACACCGGTGATGCTGGTGCGCGACTTTATTCCCGCGCTGTCACGCACAATTTATGATGCGGGCATGCTTGCAACAATGCGCGAAGATCATCTTTTTCTCGGGCGTGCCGAACTCATCAATCCGGATCGTGAGATTTTCCAGGTCATGGGCTGCCGTGATATCAGGGGGTGTGATGGCGGCGATAACACGACCTATTACCGCCTGCGTGACAATGTTATTCTCGATATCAAATACTGGACGACGCGCTTTGAGCCCTATGACCCGGCAGAAATCGCCGGCGCCATGGTCAGTGAACTCAATGATTGCAAGATAACTTATTATGGTCGCCGCTCAAAAGCGCTGGGCTGGTTTCCCTATATTGTGAGTGCGTCCTGCACACCGGTTTGATTGTGCTTCACAATTGAAATGAGTTTTCATCACAGACCGGCCGGTTAATTACTGACCGCACACCCACATTGATCTCACACGCGAACAGGTGAACGCTGCTTCATGATTGGATGGCGTAACTAATGTCGCGCGGAGTTTGTGTTACATTATCCAAACATCCGCGCCACAAAATGACGCCAGCCTCTCATGAAGCAGGAGGGTATCGTTCGTCATGGCAAATTTACAATATTCCCGAAATCAGCGCGCACCTTCACTGGATGAGACACGGCTTGCGGTGGCGATGCAGGACGTTTTTCGGCGATGCGATGTCATGCATGGCTCGTTGTCATATGAAAGGGCTGACGGCCACTACATGCATGGCGTCAAATCCGACGGTGTGCCGTCGAATATTTATTCGCTCGGTTTGCACCTTACGGAACAGAACAGACATCCCGGGCTTCTTCTAGCCAACAACCGGCACACGCCTATTGCGATTTCAATCCATGATCCCGAAATTGCTGAAAATGACAATGTTCGGGAATTTGCTAATGCCCTCGACGAAGAGGGATTTGACAAAGTTTATTATCTCCCGATCCGTGACCTCAACGGCCGATTATTCGTATCGGGCATCTCTAGCCGGAAACGCAAAATAGATAACCTCGAATTGCGCCTGATCTATTCCTATTGCCTGGACGCAATCGAAAAGATCATGACGGAAACAGAGTCGGACCTGAGTGATAAGCCAATTTTGACGCCCCGCGAGCGCGAATGTCTAATTCTTGCAGCCAAAGGACACACAGAAAAACAAACAGCAAAATCACTCTCCATTAGTCCTTATACTGTCCATACACACCTTGAAAACAGCAAGCACAAATTCGGCGCACGCAACAAACTTAGCGCCATCCTCAAGGGCTTGAGCCTTCATGAAATAATTCCCGCAGAAATTCAGTAGAACTGACGACGGTCACTGATTGGCGTCGAAAACCGATCACAGGGTAAATATTTCGAATAGAAATCCGGCGCATCCGCGCGACGCAAAATAATGCGCCAGCGGCGCCAACATCATTCTTGATATTAACAATTGGGCAACGCGCTTTGAGCCTCATGCCGAGTTGAGATAGATTGGCAGGAGCCGTTCCGCTCCACCTAAGCTCGATACCGTCCAAGACGCTCAATCAGTAATTCGAAAAATCCGTCGCGGTCGACCTGATACGCCCATTGCGTGTTTTTCGGCTCATTGGTGACGCCCCAGAAGTCAACGGCTGTGTGCCCCATGGTCAGCGCCGATTGGGTTTCCACGCGAACATTGCAGGATTTCAACGCAAACAATTCCGGTTTCAGCAAATAGGCGATCGTGCATGGGTCATGCAGCGGCGCGCCCTCGGTCCCATATTTATCCGCATCATAGCGTCCGAAAAATGACAGCAAGTCATGGGACGCCTTTGCAACAGGGTTGTCTATTGTTGAAATGCGATCCAGCACCTCGGCAGACGTAAAGACCTGATGGGTAACGTCGAGACCGAACGCCACAATCGGCCGACCGCATTCAAAGACAATTTTCGCCGCATGCGGGTCCACATATATATTGAATTCGGCTGACGGCGTCACATTACCGCCCTCCCTCATGGCGCCGCCCATCAAAACAATCTCGCGTATTTTGGGCAAGATTGCCGGTTCGCGCAAAATTGCCGTCGCGATATTGATAAGCGGTCCGATTGGAACAAGCGTGATTTCGTTGTCAGCCGCCGACATTAGCGTATCGATGATAAAATCGACCGCGCCCTTGCTTTCCAATTTTGTGACCGGATCGAAAATATCGATGCCGTCAATGCCATCCTCGCCGTGCACATATTCGGCGGTAGCGCCTTCTGTCTCAAGTGGCTTATCGCAGCCCGCAAACATCGGGACAGTTTTGTTGCCGACAATATCACTCAATATGCAAATATTGCGTTGGGTTTTCTCCAGCGGCACATTTCCCGTTACCGCGCAGACGCCGAGAATTTCCAATTCATCCTGCGCGGCGAACGCCAAAAACAGCATCAGCGCGTCGTCCTGGCCGGGATCACAGTCAATGATAATTTTGCGGGGCATTATTGATCAATAAACCTGTTTGCGAAAAATGTGACGCGTATATTCCGGGACACTCTGAAGCCCTCGCGTCTGGAATGGGCCATTTGAAAATGGTAAGCCCTGATGGATTCGAGCCGTTGGCTCTTGTTGATTTGGTCCAACTGATTAAACGTCAGATCTCAAATGTCTTTAACACCGCAGGCTGACAACACAATACAAACCGGCAGTCCTTAAATCTTATATGATTTTTTGGGGCTGACGAGCCTTCATCGACCCAACAAGGTCTTCACCCGTTCATTTAGTGCATCAATTCTCTTGTCAATTTCGATAATTGTATCCGTCGCTTCCATTTGCGCTGGCTCATCGCCCTCGGGCAACGGCGGATCGATGGTTTGCATCTGTGCATCAACCGCCGTTTCTTTCTGCTGCGCTACCACACTGCTTGTTTTCGATTTAAAATTCTCAAACAGAGCTTCTAACAACGCCTGCTCTTTTTTTAGGACTCCTATTTCCACACGAAGCACATCGCTTTCGTGATATAGGCGCTGCAACTCGTCGATATTTTCCCTTAAGGATGATAAATTCGCTGACGTTCGAACGATCTCATCGTCCAATGACACTACAAGCGCCTCATTTTCCGCAATTGAGGCATTGAGGCTATCGCCAATTGCATCAAGGTCAGAAAGTTTTTTCTCACGCTCAAAAATACGCTGATCGTAGGCGCCAGTCATACCGCCGCACACGCCGCCAGCAAACCCGCCTTCGCGTGGGTCTGTCGAAACGCCCGTACAGCATCCGCTCAACACCGCGCCGCTGGCGAAAACAATTAAAGTTTTCAACATCTTCACCGGTAATTATAGCGACGATACTATTTCTTCGAGAGCGGATTTGCTTTGAGTTAACGTATCCACATTTGCTGAAGAGATGCGAATTTGCTCATTGATCTTCGGCGCAGTCGGTGTGTTTTGATAACGGGCTTTGAGTGATGTGAGTTTCGCAAGGTCATCCTGCGCCGTTTCGATGGCGGCCTCTACAGTTTTGACATCGCCTCGAACCATACGGCGAAATCGTCTACGCTCAGACTTTTCCATCTCTGCAAGGCCTGCTAAAGTCACGCGACGCTCGTTTACAAGCGTTTGCGCCGTTTCCGCGATTGTTGTCAGTTTCTGATTGCGCTGCGCAGTGGCGTCGATCTGTTGATCAAGCGATTCTTCAGCAGTGATCTGTTTGGATTTAGAATCTGCAACCTGCTGCCCCGCCGCGCCGCCAAGAAGCCCGCCAATTGCACCGCCGATAGCAGCGGTTTCCGCCTTTTTTCCCTTTTTTCCAAAAACGGCGCCCAACACGGCCCCGGTGGCGGCCCCAATCGCCGCACCCTCAATCACGGTGCGCCTATAGTCCTCAACACTGGTGCGCAATTGTGCATCTGTCGCCAGCTCCGTTGGCGTTTCAGGTTGCGCGTGCTCAACCGCACCCGTGCCGTTAATGGGGGCGACGACGCCAAGAACTATACAAACAAACAGACCTGCTTTTTTTGGTAATATACCCAGCATTTCCCACCTCCTGTTTTTCACACTTAAGTTAAAGCACCAGATTAAAAGATCAATTATTTTCTATTATCGATTACTTGCCTTAGCTGACCCACCGAGCATTCGCCTCTACGCGTTGGCTCAAAACTCACGGATAATATGGCGTCGGCCGAGGCAATCTCCGCCCGAGACGCGGTGGAAAAAAGCGATCGCAGCTCCAAAATCGCATTCAGGCCGTCACCCTTGCTCGTGATAGCCTCAATATACCCCGGTTGATCAGCAAATCCCGCCGGTTTGATCTCCAGACAACGCAATGGCACGCCGAGCGCGACAAATTCCGCCTGATAGGCCAGCGCCAACATCGCACTCGTCGCATAAAGACGGGATATTGCCGCGCTTGCATCAACAGTACGGTCAGTAAGGCCAATCAGTTCCACCGGGGCTGTAGCGGCCAGAATCAACTTTATCGGGGAGCTAACACCGTCCAACGCCGCCAGCAAGTCATCCAACGCGGTTGCCACAACATCTTTGTCTGACACGACCGGGCCATCATTCAGCATCGATCTGAACAAAACGCCTGCATTGATCCGATACTCCCCCACGGTAACTATTTCCGGTCGCTCAGACGCCTGGGGCGCAGCAAGCGTTCGCAAAGCCTGGATCACCTCTTGTTGTTCCGCGACAATACTTGCCAATTCCTCACTGTCGCACGCGTCGCACTCTGCGGGCGCTGCACCCGTTCCCACACCAACTAACCCGAGCAATAACACCGCGACCGCAAGCAGCGACAAGATGAGATCCGATCCCGGACCGAATGCATCATCCTGCGTCGCCCTCTGCAACCAGTCGTCATCCATCATCGCTGCGGATCCTCACTGGCCTTTTCGCTTTCGCCTGTCGTGCCGAATGCATTTTCGTCTTCGATCGTAGAAGCATTGTCACTTTGCGGCGCCCCATCAGCGACAGGCCCTTCAACGGCATTAGCCGCGGGATTCAAGCCAAACGATTTGTTTGTATAAAAACCAAGGGCGACAATGCCGCCGACGCCAGCAAGATAAACAAAAAACAACAATGCCGCCTGCGTGCGCAATGTCCTTCCGTGGACCTTCACCGCTGTATCGACAGATTTCTCAATCATCTCCAGGCGCCCAAGCACAGCCTCATCAACCTTTTGTTGGGCGGCCTGTGCAGCGGCGTTTCGCAGGGATTTGGCAAAGTCCTGCATCACATCCATAATGTCAGCGGACAGCTTGCCAGCGTGAATGCGAACATCGCTCATTTGCGACACGACCGCTTCAGTCGATGATTTTACAAGAGTTTCAAACCGCTCCTCCTGGCGGACCGATACTGTGTCGAGAGCTTTTTGAAACCCCACCAACGCACGCTCTTCCACGTCGGTTTGCTGCGCCGCGAGTTTCGAAGTTTCTTGTAATGTGTCGCGCAGCCGCTCAAGCAATTGAGCCAGCGCTGCGGCGTTATCCTCTATAAGAGAGCCCGGACGCACTGTTTGTTTCGCCAGAGACATCGCGGCCTCCTGCAGCTTAACCGTCTCACCTTCAATGGCGTTACGCGTATCAATCATGTCCTTTTTTTGGGCGCTCATTTCTACGGCGAGTTCCTTGGCTGTTTTCGCAATACCTCGATCGTCCCCCAGTTTTACGCGACATAATGCCTGCGCGTGCGAGGCGAGCAACTCAAACTGACGCATCAGATCCAATTCATGACCGCGCATGGCCCCCGCCAGGAACACGATGATCATCGCCGCGACAATACCAGTAATCGAGGTGCCAAATGCAACCGCGAGTGAGCCGACAATATCGTCCAACGAACCACTAGCCACATTATCTGCGCCGGGAAGAATGTCGCCGACCTGGTTGAGTGCGAATATCAGACCGACAAAAGTTCCGAGGATGCCAAGGCGCACCGCAAGGCTCTGATAAGACGCTAATTCGTTGGAAATTTTCGTTATATATGGGCGCTGCCGATCAAGAAGTGTCGTAATTGGATCGAATCGTAGCGCTTTAACGTCTTCATAAACGGTGCGTTGCAACGCCGACGCATAGGTCGTCAGCAGTTCTTTTTTCTTAGCAGGGTCGCGGCCAAGGAGATTACTTTCTTCATAGTCGTTCGACAAATAGATATCATCTCGACCGATATCATCATCCATGATCTTCAATAGAGCCTTGCTCGCGTCGGTTTCACGACGCATGCGTCGCACCCAACGAGCCACTGCTGAAAACGTCAAAATTGTCGGAATCGCAAATACGAAAAAGGCCGACATCGGCGCCGCCGCAGAGCAACTTTCCTCTCCCCGACCGGAACAAACAAATGATCTGATCCCTTCAAAACCGTTCGCTATGTTTTCACCCGCCAGCGCCGCAGCCAAGAGAGATAAAAAAATCACTCCCATAACAATGAGCGCTGACAAGATAGGCAAAATTTTCCCAAGCATCATGAGACACGCACCGTCAACGCACCCTCACTGGGCCGGCATAGGGCGACGTCAAAGACCATCTTCGTTCGCATCATAATCCTGATCGCTTTCACCGGAATCAACACCATCCGCTCCGGACTCGCTTTTTGTTATTGTCGTCGCGTTGCTGGGTTTTTGGGAAGCAGGCAGGAACCGCTCCGCGTTCAAGCTCGCCCGCGCACCGATGGATTGAACGTCATCCCCCTGCGATTCACGGGTAATTTGAGCAAGTTCCGTCATGCTGGTTTGAATGCGGTCCCTAATTCGCTCGCGATCATCTCGCTGTTCAATCGAATTGCCACGAATTTGACCAAGCTCTTGTTCCAACTTCTCCAATTCAAGCTTTTTGGATTCAATCCTTTTTGCATGAACTTGAATTGGAACCAACTGTTCTGTCCCACGAGCGTCGCGCACCGTATCTTCATAGTCGGTCTCTTTGGCAAACAAATCAATTTTGTTTGAGATTATGCCGTAGATGTCGGCAAGAAAATTCCTCAACCGCTCAATAAGTTTCATTCGCAGATCATCATATGTCGCCCCCCCGACGCCATCAGCTATAAGACTATCCACCAATCCCTCGAGCTGCGACTGATCAGCCTTTCTAAGCGCAATACTAATTTGCTCTTCAAGACCCGCCTCGACATCCATGCGGAATATGTGCGCACTTTCCGCAATGTCGCTTCCAGTTTCGGTGAGTTTATCCTCCAGCATTTTTACAACACGCTTGGCGTTGCCGCCTTCAACATATGCGGTAACGCGAATCTTGCGATCAAGCGCTTTGCTATAATGCACCAAGTCGGGAATTGTCGTTGTACAAGTTATTTTGCGCACTTGCCCTATCATAGCGCGCAAATTTTCAAGCCGCTGGTCTATACGGTGAAACTTGATGTCGATTAGTTCGAGATCCGGATGGCGTTCATGGAAGACACGGCTAATTTGAGCCTTGATAAGACTCTCACCCGCTTCCTCATCATAAGCAGGCTCTCCAAGACCTGAAACAGACGTGCTCCACTCTTCAAAGGCTGCAAAATAGTCCGTCGCATCCACATCTTGCATGACATACGCCGCGGTTTTTTCAGCCAATTTGGCCAAACCTTCCTTGACAACATTCGTGATTTCGTCATTTGAAACCGCTCCGCCCGCCTCACGAATAAATGGCAGCAATCCCTTCAGAGCCGTGAAGCGGACGCTTAACTCCATGCTGAATTCGGCGGGAATTTTCGGATGCGCTGTCGGATAATCCCGATTTACAACCGGTACATAGGTCGTTTTCATTAGATCCTGATAGCGAAGCTCAGGATCGCCAACAAAAGGTTCGACTGTCAGTCCAATCGCCTTTGCGCGTTTGGCTATGCCCTGTTTCACTTCTTCTTCAAGCGTCACCACGCGTGGCTTATCAATACTCAAAACCGTGCAACCAGCCAGGCGCTCCTTCAGTTCGTGCTCGATCGCGCTATTGAACCATTTTTTCTTGTCTGGCTGGTTTTCCCGGTCGTAAATGCCTGCACCATCCCTGGCGACACTGATATGTCCTGTTGCGTGAAAATCGATGCTCAGCCCCAGGGAATCTTTCCATGAACACGTTGATTCCTCGCGCTCCATGCGAAGAGGAGCATCGGTTGGCGGTGTTATCGCCAGCGTCGATATTTTTCGACCATATTCAGCCAATTTTACATTCAGGAGGCGCATCAACGACTGCGTCAGTGTTTCCGCATCAAACCAATAATCATAAAGAAAAACATCCTCCTGGCAGATGGCGGAGATCAAATTTCGCATTATCGTGCGTTGCTCGTCTTCCGCGAAGGGAAACGACGCGTCACCACTTCCGACAGGATCCAGCGACATCGTCGCAGCCAGTGGAAATTCCTTATCAATACGGTCCTTGAAGGCCACTCGAAACGATGCATCACGGCCGCGACCAACTTCTATGATCGACACTTTGGGCGGAGCGACATTGATCGAAAACCGCAACTCAACGTCAATCTTGAACTTGTCGGAAAGGGCGCGCGCAATTTCTTCGCGCCACTGAACATGATATTTCGCAATGCGTTGATCAATTGTGCCGTCAAATTCACCCACCGATCGCTCGAGGCGAAGCTCAACCATCTCAGCAAAAGCACTAAAAAAGTACTCCTCAGGCGTTAGTTCCGGATGCCAGTGAGCCTTCGCGACTTCTTGCGGATCATTGTTAAAGGAAACGCGCAGGTCCACATCAAACCGCAACCCCCCACCCCCATCGGTTTGCAATCCGGGCCGCAACGCTTCACCGGTTGGAAAGAGACGCCGCTCGAGGCGGTTGTGTAACTTCTTGGTCGCCTCTTCAACTGTCGCGCGTGAAATTCCAAGGCGCACGCAAATCCGGTCAACCGGCGAACTCAACAATCCTGACAGGACACCCTTGGGTATAACCCCACCTTGCTTATCAAAGTTCGTGATCGCGCGAACGCGGTCTTCTTTTTCGTTTTTTGCGACTTTGTAGATAAGTTTTGAATAAAATGGCATCGCGCCTATCCTTATTGTTTCAAGCTTGCTTTGCGACGAAGATACTTGGCCAGCTTCTCCGCCGCGTCAGACTTCTTTAGATAGAAATCGGCGGCGGCATTGTTCACTTGCCGCGCCAAAATAGATGGTTCGCTTTTCAAGACTTTTGTGATTATTTCCATACCCTCGGCTATGTTTATCAGGCGCGTGGACGAGCACGAGGCAGCTATTACGTCAAGCACGCGCAGCATCGCTTGCAGGTCATCACTACCCGGCTGTAGTGGCGCAACTCCGAATTTACGACACCGCCAATGAAGAACGAGCGCCGGCCAAAACAATCCATAAAGCGAAAGGCTCGCCTGCCGCCTCATATCACGGTCATCATGTTTTTTGTCTGTTATGCGCTCAGCGACATCTTTCAGTTCCATGGTGGCCGGAAGGCCGACGTTGACCGCCAAGGATGCGTAAGTGCGACTTACAAGAAGGCGCTTTACCTCAGTTAATCGCTCTTTTGAAAGACCAGTCTCTTTCAGCGAGGGTCCGTTGACCATGACCGCAACAATGTCACTAAGGCGCCACTTGATCGCGCTATCCGACATAAAGCAGTGTTTTGCCCAGGTTTCCGGTTCGACGTCAAAAAACTCCCTCGCTGCTATCTCAAGAAACTTCGCATTCGGTTTATCACCTTCGAAAACAACGCTCGACGCAACACCATCACGCATGGCAGCATAGTCCCTCAACTCAATCACACCGCCTTTGAATTTGATTTGCTCAATATCGAAATTCACGGCAAGCTCCAGGGCCATAGACAGCATGCGCTTTCGCTGAAGGTCACATGCCTTGTCAAACTTACTGTCACGTGTCGCGATCGTGTTATCGCTCAATAAACCGATCCAATGGGCCCAGGAATCATAATTGTCATCGCGCCATTGGACGATATGACTGATCAAAATATCGCGCACCGCTCCAATGACGGGGGCGACAGCGCCCGGGCTGGTTTCCTGCCGAGCAGAGGCAATCTGCAAAATCCAGGTGAGATAGAACCTTGCCCCCATTTCAGTATCAAATGACACGAGCGTCGCCAGAATCTGCGTCTGCCGCTCACTTTCGTTGAGGAACTCGCATAGGTTTTTGACGAAGGAGACAGTCGTATCATCATTCGCTGTTATTGTTCCTTGATGCCGCGCTGATATTACACGCGAGTGCCAGATGATTTGACCCGCAATGTCAGCAAGTTTCGCTGTTGTCACATAATCGATTTCATGTTGCCTAATGCTACGGCTTAAGACCGCCCGGCGCTGTTCATCTTCATTAACGAAACTCAGTGACTCAAAAACACCCTCGAGTTGTTGTTGCTGCTGTTTTTGAAAATACTCTATTGCTTTCACAAGCTGTTCAATAAGGCGTATATCGTCAAAATCCTTGCCAAGCGCCAAACGAACGCCAGCGATAATCGCGAATAGATTACCCTCATTCCAGGCATGAGGGGCCCCATTGTTCTTGTAGAGAATCTGTAAGAGCCAGATCGGCACATGATCCAGAAAACGAGCAACGACACGCGCCGTCGCCGCTGGCGCCATACGAAACACCTGATCCGAAAGGCTGTAGTCAGCCCAATCCTCACCCAGCGCCACCAAGCGTTTTTCGGTAATGACGATGTCGAGTCGCTTGCGTTCCTGATCCGACGTGGCCTCGAAATGCTGCCTCCAGGTGGGCCGGGGAGCATTCTCAGTATCCTTGTTACGCTTGCCCCGCAGCGATCGGCGTGTCGCTTTATCGAGCAGTTTTTCCGGCAATACGCCTTCTGGCAGGAGGGAAATGGCAATTTCACGATAAAGCGCGTCATGGACACCACCCGGAAGAAACTCACAGATGGCCAGCGCAAACAAAAGAGCTTCGCGGATCGGGTTCGAATCGCTGGAAAGACCAATCCGCTTTTCCAATTGTGCGTCACGTTTCTTACGTGCTTTTAGCGCCTCTTCTTGCCGCTCTTTTGTCGACATATCAAAACGATCGCGAATCTTTTTGAGCGAGCACGACATGAGGAATTGCCACTCATTCTTCAAGAGATCGTATTCGCTTGCTTCATTTTTGCCGTCGCTATGCCTGCGCCAGGCAGCTTTTGCCAAAAAATTGCGCCTGCGATCGCCGCCGATTTCTTCATCAAATTCATTGAACGCGTGCTCATCAACCGCATCGAACAACGTTTCCGCCCAGGGAAAGACAATGTTGGCGCATCGATCATCCACATAATGGCTTACTAGCGCATGACGTGGAATAATTATCTGGAGAACTAGGCGAACATCTTCATCTCTGCAAAACTCGCTAAGAGCATCCAGCTCGACACCTTCACCTGACGAGGTCAACCAGGGATCATTTGAATCAGCAATCTCCAGAGGTATAATAATAGAGGGTGTTTTTCTTACTCCATCATTGGAAGATCCTATTCGCTCGCGTTCCCGCCGAAGTGCTTTTAGCGCTTTCGACGGCGTGAAATATCTCCCTGTCCAGTCTGACTTTTTTGCCTCGTCCGACTTCCCCACTGCTGACAGCCTATATGCCGGGCCACCTAAGAGGTTCGCCAGACCATAAAATGCAGCGCTGTGTTCTTCGCGACATATAAATGTAAGAACGTGCAGCTCTGAAAATGTCGCCGCCACGCCGCAGAGCAAACGCATTTGTGGGGATGTAGAATGTCCCGCGCGATTTTTGCGTGCATCGCGGAGATTGTCAGCATAGGCAGCAAATGCCTTATCATCATCGCTCAATTCGACGAGAAGCAGGTCTATGCTGCCAGAATCTCCAAAGCCCGCACCTACGCCGTCCTCAATTTCATTCTTATCAACTTCCGGATCGCGTGGTTTCTTTTTTTTGCGATGAAGGGTGTTTCCGCCTTCACTCTTCGAAAGAGCGCCTGGGGATATTGGTGTTACTTCCTCACCTTCGGGATCTTTCTCAATTTCAGGGCGCTCCCGAGCAACCGCTGGCGCCCCATCAGGCATCGCGTTCTGGCCACCATCATCGGGTTCTGGGTCCGCTGTGTCACCCACCCCCGGCTCTTCAATATCAGACATCACGGATCATCTTTTCAGAATGGACATAGAGGCCCGGGCGCACGCAAGCCCGTTTCGCCACAAGAGCGCCGGCGCGTGAGACCCGGCCGAGATATGGCTTCCCCGATCCGCGAGAAAGCATTTCGCCCACCATCTCCACAGAAGACGCACCATGATCGCCAATCGACCACTCCGCACCGCCGATCGGCGGAAAGGCGAGACCGTCTTTACTACTGTCGAGATCAGCAATCGTGCAGGGCGTGTTCAATGGCAGCACCATTCGCGGAGGCTGATCAGTTGTTTTTTCTTGCTTCGAAGAAAATTCGCTAGACAACGCTTCACGCAGCGGCAATGTGAAACGGTATAGCTGATAATCGCGACTAATCTCGTCAATAAACGAAACTGCGTCTTCAGTGAGCGCCTCAAACATCGTGAGCTCATCATGCCCGCCGGGTGACCGACCGGACTGTTTCAATGTCACAGGACATCTTGCCAGATACCGCGCGCCCTTTCCCGCTTCGACGCCGGTAAACTGAAATTCGATCGGCGGCGCATCCACGCGCGCAAGATCGAACCGCCTTGCATATCCGAGCGCACCCGGATCATCCGCCATATCCTCCCCTTCATCAATGGCCAGATCGTTGGCGCCTAACGCTTCATCCAGAAACTTCTTTATCCATCCACTTGAATACGCCTGACCGATCTCGGCGAGGTCGCCACCCAGATAGGTCAAGCCGCCGAGATGCGGTTTTCCCGCTTCGCAAAACCATAGCACCGGCCCGCCGCTCATGCCTTCTGTAGGTGGCAGCGTCATCGTAAATCCTCTTTCAGCCCCTTCAGCCGGCAGGTTATCTTCGCGAATGCGCTGATCGTCACTCACTGCACGAAAACGCCCGCCAACTGCTTCTTGAACGCCATAAGTTTTGATTACATCAGTTTCGTGATTGGTGATGTTCAGAGTTGCGGCGAAGTCGAATGGAAGCTCGACTTTCAATAGCGCCATATCATCATTTTCGGCAATCCCCGCAAAAATCGCCGGTCGCTCAACACCGTCCGCACCGACAATGGTAACATTAGGTATCTTTTTACCAACTGGGAAACGGTGCCTGATCTCTTCATTTGCGTGCGGTCTATCTCGTGAATAAACAGCGTCGCAACCTTCGCCAACCCGATATTGATCTGGGAACGCGACATGCGCACAGGTGAGTATGTACCGACGCCCCAGAATAACGCCGGAGCCAAAGGAACCGCGCGCAAATTTAATGACCGCGAGAAAGGCTGGCCAGACGGTTTCGGACATAAGAGAGGGTCTCTTCGAATTTTGGGTTGGAGTTGTCGGCAATCTTCTTCAGGAGCTCTTTTTCCTGGTATTGCAGTTCTTCGATCGCAAGTAACCGTTCTTCAGCGTCCAAAGGCGCGGCGCCAATTGGGTCTGAGGGTTGGTTTTCATCATCGTGCGTATCTTTTTGCCCCTTATCGCGCCGCACAAGAAATCTGTTGATGTTAGCGATGTGATCGAGGAAATAAAAATAGGCGAGACGATGAATCGGCTGCCCCAGAAACTGGTCTTCATCGCCGTCCAGCCCCCCCATGGCCTGCGCGACCGAGAGAATTAACGTATCGTCAAGATAATCAGTCAGTTTCGAATGTAGCTGTATGGGCTGTCCGCCAATTGGATAAAAGCCGTTATCATTGATGATCTTGTTGAGTTTTTCATGTTCTTTTGCCAACGCCTCATAGGCAAAGACTTTGACTTCATCCGCATCATGGACAATCCCAAATCGCTTTCGCGGCGGACTTTCCTTGCGATAGGTTGACGCCCTAAAGCCCGCCCAACGCGCCTGTTGCTGGTGCGGAAAAAAACAATTGACGACCTTGTCCGACGCAAAGGAGGCACGAAGCTTTTTATGATCACTCAAATAGATATCCCGGTCTGCAGACGATACTCGGGCGATAGCAGCGAGATCACCGGTGGAACGGCGCTGTTCATGATCGTCCATCGTAAAATCGCAGGGATTTTCTTTCTGCCTCTTGGGCGTCAATAGCCGTTCGTCATATTCCGGATACTTCTCCCGCTTCACTTTTCCAGCATATGATTGAACGTTCGCTCTGAATACGGACTTAAATCCCCCCGGCACGTCGACCCAAAAAGCCGTCGCGCCGGCGCCCAGTCCGAATTTTTCCATGTCTGATTTTTCAAATTCGAACTCGATGCGCAAATACGCATAATCCGAGCTGTGATCACTCCCGCCGCGAGGCAAGGGACGCATCAAGATTGTCTCAGTCGCCGCAATCTCTTCGCCAAAGACATAGGCGCCAGCGTCGTCGCTCCAATTGATGACCGTGAAATTCTGCTTCGCGTTTCTTTCCGTGCCGCCAACGAGCCCACGGCCCGCATGCGCCCGCTTTTCTGTCGAAAAACGAGCGAAGCTTTCTTCGAATGTTCCTGAATGCCCCCCCATCTATTCCCCCGAAATAAAGATTATCTGTCCCACACACGAAAAAAGTAAACCACCAACTGTAGTGACGTCAATCCTTTGAATTATTGGGAATTTTCAAATCTTCGTCAAAAAAATGCTCAAGCCATACAGGACGGCGCAAGGCCGGATGTCCAGCGTTATTTCAAGGCTCAGAGGGGGATAAAGACCGGTCAAGGCGGCAACCAAAAAGGAAACCGCCATGAAACTTCGTCATTCTCACCACAATTCCCGCCAACCCAATCGCGATCAGTCATTAGTTGATCAGGTATTTGCTGATCGGGCGCGACTGCCGGTGTTTTTACGTCCGGCCCATGCGCTTATTACGGGGCTGCCAAGCCGCAGCAAACGCCATAAACAAACGACCCCATTACGCCTTTTCGCGATGGACACTGCTTGGCTCGCAGCTTTTTCCACACTCGCTGGGACCGGCGGCGCAATCATTAGCGCTGGCAGCCTTTGGGGGCTATTGCCCGCCTTTGTCGGCAGCCTCGGCGCCGTCGGCCGCTTGCGGCGACTGGTAGTCGGTCATGTTCACGAGGCGACGCACGGCGTAGTCACGAAATTTTATCGTGAGCGCGGCGTTTCCAAGCCAGCAGCGCGGCGTATTTCCGAATTTATCCTCGACATAGGTACTGCGCTGACATTCACATTGAATGGGCAGGACTATCGCCGCGAACATGCGCGCCACCATCGCCCACCCATGCTCGGTACGTTGCGCGATCCTGATGGTGCAGCGCTTTATCAATGGGGTGTGTGGCCGAGCAAGTCTCAAAATCTATATCATTCACTCGCGGCTATTGCGTTCAATCCTTTGTGGCATCTCGGATTTTTCTATGACCGCATCAAGACTAATCTGTTGAAAGGCAAAGCCTATCGCCGTGCCCTTGGCGCTACAGCGCTTGCTGCGCTTATAGGATCGGCATTCATTCTTCCGTTTTCGGTATGGTTGTTTGCGATTTTTATTCCCTGGGGGCCGGGCTATCAGATTGCGAGCCTTCTCCAGGTCGCCACCGAACATCCCTATGGCTTTGATGGGCCCGCCGAAAATCTCGAACAGCTTGCGGCGCGGACATGGGAACGCATTCCATACCAGCCCATGCCGTCGGGAACCTTCGTCAACGAACCGGCAGCGTGGCTCAGATGGGCTGGTGAAATGACACTGAAAGTTAGCGAACGCCTGACGATCCTCGACGACACAATGATCGCCCATGGCTGGCATCATCTTGCCTGGCCGGTTGGGCGTCCATTTAATGATTGGTGGAACACGGCTGGTCAATATCTTGACGCACGCGATGCCGGAATCCTTCCGGCCGATAGCGAGTGCCGCGTCGTCGCTGGTGTAAGCGATGCGTTAAGCCGTCAAAAGAAACACTTCGCAGCACGAAGGCAGCAGCTGCGCAGGTAATTATTACCGCTTTGTCAAACCGCCGGCGCGCCACTGCGGCGCGCCGGCTTTTTGCTGCAAAAACATGAAACAAGAAAGGCCAGCACGTGCATCAGAGAAGCGGGGCTCTGATCAACCAAACTTCACCATTCACTCTCAAATCTCCTCGAGCAGAACGTGTAGCGCTAATATTCTGGATTAGTGGTGAGCCCTGATGGATTCGAACCATCGACCTACTGATTAAAAGTCTAAACCGCCTGTTTCTGATCATCTCTACACGTCTCAAGCCATTGTTTTCATTACATGTGGTGTCTCTCTCTGTCCACAGAAATCGCCCCCAATCGCAGGGGTATGTTACCCATCTGTTACCCAGAAATAGTGTTGAAGCCTACTGGAAATGAATCAGTTGTTCAGCGCAAATAGGCCCTGTGACCCACTGTTCACAAATCAGTAGGTCTGGTCATGAATGCAAATTAGGAGCGGAGTACGTGTTTTTTGCATTACTTTGGTATCCAAATGTGACCCAGCGAAAAATACCGTAAACGATCAGTTGGTTCGACGATCACGCCGGCGGCGCAATTTTACTTGGGCGGCTTGTAACCAAAACGCGACCAAGCGATGCTCCAATAATATGGTCTTGGTTCAAAATTCTTCTGGCATTTTCTTATTCGATTCTCAAATCACGCGCTGCGCTCGAAGCCGAGAATGCCGCATTGCGCCAGCAGATCGTCATTTTGCGCCGGCGTGCACCGCAACAGCTAACACTGACCTGCCTTGATCGCCTGTTATTCGCCATGATCTACCGATTCTTTCCCGTCGTTTTAGCGGCAATCCATATTGTTCGGCCCGAAACTGTCATTCGATGGCATCGAATGGGCTTTAAAGCTTTGTGGCGTTGGAAGTCTCGGCCGCGTTGCGGCAGACCGAAAGTCTCAAAGGAAATCCGCGACCTCATTCGCGAAATGAGCCTCGCCAATCCGTTGTGGGGCGCGCCACGCATTCACGGCGAGTTGATGATGCTTGGGATTAACATCGCTCAATCGACAGTCGCAAAATACATAACGAAACAACGCCTGCCGCCATCACAAACTTGGAAGACATTTCTGTGCAATCATGCGGATGGAGTTGCCTCTTGCGACTTTCTCATTGTTCCGACTATTGGTTTTAAGCTGCTTTATGCTTTTGTCATTCTCGGGCATGGTCGGCGCAAATTGCTCCATATCGGAGTAACCGCGAATCCCACAGCGGAATGGGCTGCGCGGCAAATAACCGAAGCTTTCCCTTGGGATAGCGCGCCTAAAACTCTCATCCGTGACAATGACTCTATTTACGGGGCAGCGTTCAAGAAACAACTTGCTACCTTGAGTATCCGTGATGGTCCGACCGCGTTCAGAACCCCCTGGCAAAACGGCTTTGTCGAACGCGTGATCGATTCAGTAAAACGCGAATGTCTTGATCACATGATCATTCGCGATGAGGCTCACTTGCGCCGCGTTCTAAAAGCTTATGCTCGATACTATAATTGCGCGCGTACGCATCTCGGATTGAGCAAAGACGCCCCTTTTTCAAGATCAATTCAAACTTGTGGACGCATCAAAGCAATTTCGCACCTCGGCGGATTGCATCATGAATATGTCAGGATATAGTTTTCGGTAGGGACAGCCGATCGTCCTACGCCGGCCCCGGAACAATCAAGCGTCGGTAATTTGGCATTGCAAAACGATACCAAGTCGCAAGCCACGCAGAAAGCGCAATGGTGCATTGCGCTTCGCTTAATGCACCCTACAGTCGAAGGCCGCTGCTACTTGCTTTTAATTGTCAGGTACGTCATCAGCCCCAAGCCAACAAAAACAAGGACCCCCGCAAAAATTATCGACACACCCCAATCAAATGGAAGAATCAACATCAAGAAAAATGCGATGGTGAGTAACAGAAAAGTCCCCCCCCCCCACATGGCTGAAATATTTGATGGCTTCATAAGTCCCTCTTAAGGCTACTCTTTTTTTAATGTGCCTAATGTGATGGTCTCCCCAATTCGACTACCAGTCGTGGAGGGTAACCGTGCTGTAATTGTACCTGTCTCAGCGTTAAAGCTTAGGTCTCCACCGGTAGCAGACACAATAGCGCTGTCAGCGAGCATACTGGCGGAAAGTTTATTTGGATCAAAGCCTGCTTCTGAAATACTATCGTGCAATCCACCTAATCCTATTGTAGCTGCAGCAATTTGACCAGACGAAAAATTGGTTGCACCGACACTAAGGCCTGCCACCGATGTGGTGAATTTACCCGCTCCAAGCTTTCCAAGAATCAGTCCGGCTCCTTTCGAACCAACTATGGATGAGGCTGAGCCTCCTGCTGTTCTCCCCAGAACCCGAGGGAGGTTATTGCCAAGGGATTTTATAGAAAGTTCTGCTGCCGTACTTTTGTCCAATCGAGCCGCATCAACGGCCAATGACATTCCTGCTGCAATCCATATCGCCCTTGCATCACCGTTTTTAATATCTTGCGACAGCTTATAGGCTGTGTACATGCCCTTGAGGCCCTCCACAGTCCCTCTTCCAAAACTCTTTGCGTCTTCTAATGTAGGACAGTGTGGAGGTCGGCACATCCCAGTCGGATCAATTCCATTCACCGGATCATTTGCGACATAGGCATACAAATTCATCTGATCTTCGTAGCCGATTGGATCGGTCTGCATGAACCTCCCGGTTTCCGGATCGTAATAGCGGGCCTTGTAAAAATAGAGCCCCGTCGCCTCATCGAGCTTTTGCCCGGTAAAGCGGAACGGAAAGCCTGAGTTGGACCCGCCCGATACGCCGTAGGGGGAATATGTGTGGCGCTCGGTGACCGCGCCGGCGCTGTCCGTCACCGCAACGACAGAGCCGAGATAATTCTGGTGGGCCCAGCGTTCACACACGGCGTAGCTTGTATTGGTGCATGATCCGTTGATCGTGTAATCGATCATCAGCAAGGGTTCATCGACGCTCCCCGGCAGGCGGATATAGCGCCGCAAAACCGGCGCCGTGGCGATCAAAATGCCGGCACCGCGATCAGTCTCCAGGATTTCCTGATCGCCATCGAAATAGAACCGCCGCGTACCCACGCCGGCCCGATTGACATAACGACGGGTGCCGTCGGCATTATGAACATAGGAGCCGAGACGCACATGCGATGCGTCCTCCACATAGGTCAGCACGTTCTCTGCCGAATAGGTGTAAATCTGACCCTTAAGGTCGACAATCATATTGCCATTGCCGTCATAGGTCGGCGACGCGCCGTCAATGTCCGTATATTGATTAAGCCCGTTCGGTGTGTAGCTATCGGTTTCGTTCGTCGCCGGCGACCAACGCAACAGCGGATCGGAAACGCTGCGGCTGATCATCTGTCCGACGCCATTGAAACCAAGATCATAAGCGATTTCAGGGGCGCCTGTGTTGCAGCTTGCCGGCGCCGTCCCGGTGAGGTTCCAGTCATGGCACGTCAGGTCGCCGCGGGGCGTATAATCATATTGCACCGATGTCCCATTATCATAGGTCACCGACTGACGGCGCGACTGGCGGTCGTAAGCAACACTCGCCAGGGTGCGCGCTCCGTCTTTCGCAGCGGTGACGCGGTTCAGCGCATCATAGACAAAGTCCACCGCGAAACCGTCCGGATGGATCAGCTTGGTCTGATTGCCCGCGGCATCATAGTGATAGCTCACGGTCATGATTTCGCTGGCGGTCGGCGTGGCCGATGCGGCATGCTCGCTCTTATCGAGCAGGCGTCCGGCGCCGTCATAGGTGGACAAATTATAATAGTTCGCGTGAAGCGCTGTCTTCTGGCGGTCTGTAAGGTCATAGGTGAAGATAAATTTGCCATCGCCACCGGAGCCGGGCACCAGCCGCTCGGTCAAACGATTGGATGCGTCATAGGTAAAAGTAATCTGTTCTGTCGGCGCGCCGCCACCATTATAGCCGCGACGCGTGACCTTGACGGTCTGATTGCCACCCGTCGGCAAACTAAAACCCACCGCGCGCGGAGAAAGGAAGCAAAAAGCTATGACGTTTTAAAACGGGCGGAACTTTGTGTGCGCGCCTTCGCGCGCGGGGTTGTCGTAAGTGAAAGTCTCGCAATCCGTTGTCGAAACAGACCCTGCATTCACCTTGACTGGGATATCCGATTAATGTCCTCTATCGGCGGATTGCATCATGAATATGTGAGAATCTAGTTTTCGGTAGAGGCAGCTATTTTTTCGGAGATCATCTGATGTAATTCATTCGCGCTTAAATTCCCATCCGACCATAGGTGAGACGCGTAAATTCGAAATTCTTTTCTATTTGAAATGATCGTCCTAAGATATCGATTGCTGTTTCTTACTGTTATTGAAAGATACTGAGCTTTTTGACGCCACAGTAAGAATCCCATATCCACTTTTTCTATTCGCGAATTAGATATGTCCACCCAAGGAATTTCTGGATACTTCATTCGCCCGCGGATCCATAATCCGGTCTCCGTGATTACTAGTCTCGGCCGCAACCGAAACAAGTCATTAATTACCCCCCAAATACTATAAGATGGTATTATCAATAGGCCTAAAGCAGAAATAAAGGCTAGAGTTGCGCCAATCCGACCTATTTTTTGACCGTCAAGACCAAAGCTGGTAACCGTCGTTTCTGCCGACACTGAAAACAAAATATAAAACCCTGACAAATAGGAGATCGCGAAATACACCAAAATGACGGCAGAATTAAATCGTCTTAGGTAGATATTTTCGGCTTTTTTGTTCATTTTTCTGCCTAACTTTTTACTTACTATCTCGCATCCGGCATGTGTACGAATTCTGAGACTGTCCGCGTTTGCGGTTTTGGACCGCGCTCAGGAGCCCCTGGCAAAACGGCTTTGTAGAACGCATGATCGGTTCAGTAAAACGCGAGTGTCTTGATCACATGATCATTCGCGATGAGGCTCACTTAAGCCACGTTCTGAAAGCTTATGCTCGATACTATAATTGCACGCGTACGCATCTCGGATTGAATAAAGACGCCCCTTTTTCAAGATCAATTCAAACTTGTGGACGCATCAAAGCAATTTCGCACCTCGGCGGATTGCATCATGAATATGTCAGGATATAGTTTTCGGTAGGGACAGCTATGATTTTGTCTTCAAACAATATCCCGTCCATGGGTTCGCTCCTCACTCATCAGTGGTCATGGGCGTCCCACTGGTACAATCCGGACCCGGGCCTTTTGGCCCCCGTGTTTATTTGGAGAGTCCAGCGGCTGAATAGCTAATTGTTTTCGGTTTGGTGAGCGCGGTGTTAAGACTGTCGCTATGCGGGAGAGCCACCCACTGATCCTTTTTTGATGCGGTATTTATTTATCGCGATGTATAATCGCATCAAATATTCTGGAGCAGAGTTGCGTTCCTTTGTTGTTAAAGGACGCACCACATTTGATACATCAGGAAATATATCATTTTCTATTACGTCCAGCGTTTTCGACAAAACTGACACCCAGTCCGGCGCCAAGTCGATCTGGTCGAGTACTCTCCTTGACAAATCGAATCGTTCGCGAATGCCGTCGATCCCGCCTCGTGCATAAGCAGAATAAGATTCGCAAATATGCATGATGATCATCGCAAATAACGCATCTTCGCGACGCAGCGTTCCATCCCGCATCTCGTCATTCCATGAATGAACGAATGCGCCATATTTGCGAATTTCATCATCATAGCGCCCTTCTGATTCAGCCCTTACCAGCGGTATTCCAAGGTCGCAGGCGCGTTTTGCGTATTTTTCAGAAGTATTCATTTCCAATTACCCTAAAGATCTGTCGGTGGTTCGGCTGTCGGGTCCGGTTGTATTATTTCCTTAATTGTTTCAGTCCCTTGTTCGAGCCCAGTACCGAGTAAGTCCCGATCAGTCGCACGTGCTTTTTCTTCGTCTTCTACTGGCCCTGTATCTGGACGGGTGTCAATCTCGCCCTTACCGGCCTCGGCAGATACACCAGGGATGGGATGCAGTTTAACATCGCCTTTTACGTCGTCATAGGGCGGTGCAGCGCTAACATCGCCCGGCTTCGATGAATCTGCCCCGCTGTCATCGCTGCCATCGTCACCGCTACTTGCTTCATTGGTAACATGATCGATTGCTGCATCAGCGACTATAGCAACAGCCAATGCTGATCCAACTAAAACTACACCTTCGACAACCGCTGTAATAGCAGCAGGAATTGCGGGAATGGCAAATACACATGGGCCACACCGTCCTGTCGGGTCAGCGTTATTAATTGGGTCATTGTAGACATACGCATAGAGATTCATCTGATCTTCGTAGCCGATGGGATCGGTCTGGAGGAAGCGTCCGGTTTCTGGATCGTAATAGCGAGCCTTGTAGAAATAGAGACCGGTTGCCTCGTCAAGCTTTTGCCCGGTGAACCGGAACGGGAACCCTGAGTTGGACCCGCCCGATACGCCGTAGGGGGAATATGTGTGGCGCTCGGTGACCGCGCCGGCGCTATCTGTCACCGCAACAACAGAGCCGAGATAATTCTGGTGGGCCCAGCGTTCACACACGGCGTAGCTTGTATTGGTGCATGATCCGTTGATCGTGTAATCGATCATCAGCAAGGGTTCATCGACGCTCCCCGGCAGGCGGATATAGCGCCGCAAAATCGGCGCCGTGGCGATCAAAATGCCGGCGCCGCGATCAGTCTCCAGGATTTCCTGATCGCCATCGAAATAAAACCGCCGCGTTCCCACGCCGGCCCGGTTGACATAGCGGCGGGTGCCGTCGGCACTATGAACATAGGAACCAAGGCGCACATGCGATGCGTCCTCCACATAGGTCAGCACGTTCTCTGCCGAATAGGTGTAAATCTGACCCTTAAGGTCGACGGTCATATTGCCATTACCGTCATAGGTCGGCGACGCGCCGTCAACATCCGTATATTGATTAAGTCCGTTCGGTGTGTAGCTATCGGTTTCGTTCGTCGTCGGCGACCAGCGCAACAGCGGATCGGAAACGCTGCGGCTGATCATCTGTCCGACGCCATTGAAGCCAAGGTCATAGGCGATTTCAGGGGCGCCTGTATTGCAGCTTGCGGGCGCAGCGCCGGTCAAATTCCAGTCATGGCAGGTTAGATTGCCTTTAGGCGTATAATCATATTGCGCAGACGTCCCATTATCATAGGTCACCGACTGACGGCGCGATTGGCGGTCATAAGCAACACTCGCCAGGGTGCGCGTTCCGTCCTTCGCAGCGGTGACGCGGTTCAGCGCATCATAAATGAAGTCTACCGCGAAACCGTCCGGATGGGTCAGTTTGGTCTGATTGCCCGCGGCATCATATTGATAGCTCACGGTCATGATCTCGTTTGCCGTCGGCGTCGCCGCGGCGGCATGCTCGCTCTTATCAAGCAGGCGTCCGGCGCCGTCATAGTTGAACAAATTATAATGGTTCGCGTGAAGCGCTGTCTTCTCACGGCCAACAAGATCATAGGTGAAGACAAAGCTGCCATTTCCCGGCACCTGCCGGTCTGTCAGACGGTTTGACAGATCATAAGTAAAGTCAATCTGCTCGGTGGGCGTCCCGCCGCCATTATAGCCGCGACGCGTGACCTTGACGGTCTGGTTGCCGTTCTTGTCATAGGCGTAAGTCTCGCAATCCGTCGTCGAAACAGACCCGGCATTTACCTTGTCAGGAAAACAGTTCTTCTGAAGGCGCCCGAATTCGTCATATGTATAGGCCGTCACATTGCCGTTGGCGTCAGTGACTGTCGCCAGCTGTTCCGATGCGCCATTATACGTCGCCTGACGATAGCATTGTTGCAGTTTCGTCGGATCAGCAGCCGTGTCCGCTCGCATCTGAGCGCAATCAAGCGTTGAGCCGGGGCCGTCCCATGCCTGTATCAGTTTGACAACCTGCCCCGCCGCATCATAGACGGATTTTTCTTCTCGGCTTTGCGTCTTGGCTGCATCAAGCCAGCGCGTCACCACATCAACTTCGTCGCGCAGATTATAGGCATAGTCCGTCACAATATTATCGGGATCAGTGACCGACGCCACCTTGAAAGTCGGCGTATAAAGATAGCTTGTCACCGAAAAATTCGACGGGCTCGCAGCGCAATCGCCGGGCGTCGCCGCAAGCGCCGCGCAGGATTTGGTCACCTTGCCGTCATCGTCATATTTTAATTGCGTGATCGCGCCCAGAGGCTGGGTCAGCTGCGTCAGCCGCCGCATATCATCATAGGCAATCGTCGTCGCATTGCTGTTGGGATCGGTAACAGTGGTTGCGTTTCCGGCAACATCATAACCGAATGATGTAACTGAGTTCACGCCGCCGGGATCAATAGTGCGGCTGGAAAAATGCTCCCCTGTATAGCCATAGTCGGTGACGTCCCAGACCAGCGGCGTCGCCGAGACTTTTACTTTTTTCTGGGTCGGCCGGCCGTTACCGGCGGCGCCCCAGGTAATTTCCGTGCGCTCGCCCAAGGGGCCGTTGACCGCGGAGACGAGTTTTGTCGTCGCGCCGCTATGGGATTTTGAGATATATTCGTAAGACGTCACACTGCCCTTCGCGTCGGTTTGCGATGAAGGCAGCGGGTAACCCGTCAGATAAACCGTAGAGGTGACAATCAGATCCGTTGGGTCAATCGGGCTGGCATTGATGCATTCAGCCGGAAATTGCGCCTCACGCTCCGGCTGCCACCATGGCGGATTTGTGGCGTCGCCATCGTGATATTCGGTGATTGATTTCGCATCATAATGAATATCGTTAGCGCAGACCCCGCCGACAAAATATTGCCGCTGTTCGATGGAAAGGCCGATGCCGTTATGTTTGGTTTCCGTGCGGTCGCCCAGCGCACTGACCTGCAGCACTTGACGGCCTTTGTCGTCGAAATAGCTGGCGTTTTCATGGCCAAGCGGATCGACGATCGAACCGCGCGACCCGGCAATATGGAAGTTCCAGCTGGAACTGTTCTTATCAGTGACGGATTTTACCTTCCACATCTCGTCATAGTCGATCGTCAGATGCGGGTTCACCGCATCCGACGCCGCATAGACTTTGGTCAGCTGCGGCCAGGGCATGGGCCGTCCGTTTGTGTTCCAGTCCGACGTATCATTATAAAAAAGTTTGGTCGGCGTTGAATATTCATAATTCATCACAGTGCCATCGGCACGGGTCGTTTGCGTTGAGGAAACCGTCACGCTGCGACCGTCGCTGGCCGTCACAGAAAATGGTGTGTGCGAGGCGCTGAAGCTCAAAGACCGGCCAAGCCCATTAGAGACGCTTGAAAGGCGGCCGCGACCCGTCGCGTCGTCGGTCTGATAGGCAAAGGATAGCGTTACGCCTTGGGGAAATACCCAGGCGGTGGCGCGGTGTCCTTGATTGCATCGATTGACAGCCCCCGGATTAAACGCGTCATAGGGCAAACCCTTCCATTTAAAATGCTGGAACGTCTGCTTGTCGCCATTGGCCGATGTGTAGGTGAGCGATACATTGCCGTACCACCAGGAACCCGTCTTGTTATCAACGGAAAGGCTCGACCAATTAGCGCCGCCCCAGGCGCCGGTGCCGCCAGCCGCCACGGGATCGACCGGGCAATCCGCATTGCCCGCGCTCACATAAAAAGCTCTTGTACCGGTTTGGGCAAGGGATCCAGTTTGTCCGGCGGGCGGATTAAACGTTCCGTTCGCCAGTTTATAGAACTGGATTGTGTCATTGCCCTGGATCAGCGTGACCGTGTTGTTGGCCATCTTTTCGCGCTGCCAGTTCTGGATGATCTGAAATGCCATCAATCGGCGTGCAACGAATGCTTCGAGGATTGAATCGGCCGCGATCAGCGCTGTGATGGCGGCCGCAGCATTTTGTGGGCTCGAGACGCCGAGGGCTTCCATGCCGTCGCCGCCAAAACTTGCCCGCATATCGAGATTATGGGTCCAGCCATGGTCAAGGCCGCGCGAGCGCGTCTGGCCGGCTTTGAACTTGCGCTGAAAGGCAAGGCTGTAGGGGAACGAGCCTGAGCCGGTGACGAGGTCCGGCGCCGGTTGATAGGTAAGCTGACCATTTTGCAGGGAAACGCCGTCAACAAGGCCAGCGCGCAATCCATAATC
The DNA here is from genome assembly GCA_021776335.1 of Hyphococcus sp. Taxonomy (GTDB): domain Bacteria; phylum Pseudomonadota; class Alphaproteobacteria; order Caulobacterales; family Parvularculaceae; genus Hyphococcus. The sequence goes on along the minus strand of JAJFGB010000007.1, from coordinate 540,242 downwards.
TTCTTCCATGACATCAGGCAATTGCGTCGGATCGAACTCGTCGAATTCTTCCGTGGCGCCGCCGCCCTTCAACCATTTAACGCCATAAAATCCGCTGCCGGATTGCACCATATAGGCGCCGGAGCCAGAACTGCTGTCAAAGGCGACAAAGGCGCCGCCCTGATAATTCGACGGCATATAACTCTTGTTGCAAATTCCATTAAATTCATGGCAGCCGCTCGCAAATTGCACACCGACGGAAGGCCCTGGCCCCAAATTGGTGGACGCCGGCATGAGAACGGAGTAGCCGGCATTGATGTAGGGTTGGGCATAGGCTTCATCGGCGACCAGCGCCGACGCCGCTGCATAATTTGCAGCCGTCACCATGTAGAATTTTTCACCGGAGAGCTTTTCCGACGCCCATTTAAAACGTGACTGGGTATTCAATACCACCGGACTGTCGGTCGCCTGTTCGCCAACGCTGCCTTCGATCATGGCGCCGGACGAAATAACCAAATGAGCAAGGCGTTTGGAAACATTGTCATCGCCGTCGAGCGCATTGGCTGATATGCCCGAAACCACATCAAGGCTGGTTGCCGCATCCAGTATTTGCGGCTGACAGGGGTGTGCCGATGGAAAGCTGACATCCCCGCGCACTTGCATGCCGGTTTGGGTGCGGCTCCAGGCGACACCGATGGAATAATGGTGTTGCGTGCGTGCACTGAATAGCCCGTCCACCATGCGCCGCAATTGCGCCGTTTGGTCAAGATAGCTTTTGGCAATGGTAAAGCGCTGTTTATCACTGCTGACCCGCGGCAAATCACTGCCTGGAAACGTCGCCGGGTTTATGCTTTCCCAATCATGATAAAAATCCGCTGGCTGATAAGGGTGGACCCACTCATGATGCTGCTCTGACACCGTATCATGGCCTTTGCCGGCGCGGCGGTCGCCAAAATCAAGGATAAGCGCCGCCGGCTCATCGAGTTCGGCAAGTGTGTCATAGACGCGATCCATATAGGCGCCGCTATTGGCGGCGTAGGGCGCATTGACGGTAATTTTGATATCGGCAGGTCCGCCGGCCGGCATGAATTTATCGATGCCGCCTTGCTGAACCCTGCAAACAGGATCGGATTGGCTCAGCGGCCGCGCAATCATCGCAACGCTGGCGCCATCGATGAACAAATGCACATCCGCCTGGTTCTTGTTGGTCAAACCGGTACCGGCCTCTTTCGACCCAAGCGCCACCCGCTTGCCGGCAATCTGGTCCGCATAAGTGTTGTACGTAAAACTCGGGCAAGGCGCCGTTTGCCCATCGCCGCAGCCCTGCACAAAGATCGTCACTTTGGTGCGATAGATATCGGGGAGATCGCCGGTCCAGGTCTTGTTGACAGCGGTTTGATCGGGAATGGCGGTCTGACGCAACGCTGGGCCGCGATAAGGTGTGAGGCGCCGACCGCCAATGATCTCTTCGAGCGCCGCGTCGGGATGGTTGTTCTTCAGCCAGGTGATCAGCGTGTTGGCGCGCGCGCCAAGGTAACTTTCAATCCCTGTGTAATTGATATTGCTCGCCCAGGGAACGCCATTGGTGGCGCCCAGCGTTGCAGTCGCCTGTGCGTTAAGCCCAGATGATGTAAACCCCATCTGGGTTTTTAATGTAGCAAGGCCAACACCGCCGATTTGTTCATAGATTTTACGGGCGGGATCAAAAACATAATTGCTGCCGCCAATGGTTGCTTCGACCCAAATATGCAGCATGACGACGCTCGAAACATTGCCCGACATGTTGCTGCAATCTGTCCCGCCATTGACGGTCGCGGGGATGCCGCCATCAGCGAGCACATCGCAGGCGGCTTTTGCATTGGTGATCCCGAACCACTCGTCAAACTCGGCTGCGTTCAGCGATAACTGGCCGAGCTTGTAACTCGCCGGTGTATTTTGAACGCCTGCAGTGTTCGGGTCATTATCGGCCCGCAACAACTCGACCATGAGCTGCGCCTGATCAAAAGCGGTCCCCGCCTCGTCATAGAGCGCACCGATCGCGCCTTTGGTGAGGCCAAAGGTCGGCGTGAACTCAATATGGTTCCTGACATGCTCGTAAATGAGGTCCGGATCATAGTTGAGCGCCCGCGCCAAAGCATCGATGCGCGTATCCGCCGCCGGCGCCGTAATGGTCTGCGACTGCCCGTTATAATAGGTGAGCGCAGATGTCGGCGTTTGCAGCGCCGCGCCGCCATTCACCGCCGTTGACAGCGTATCGTCTGCAGCAGCGCCAAAGGACGCAAAAGCCGAGAGCGCAAAACCGGCCGAGAACAGAGTGGATGCAAAATATGACGGTTTCATTCGATAATCCTTCAAGGCGTTTGGGTCGGGTCGAAATCAAGAGAGCTCATGGCTAAACATGTGAGCGTCTATGGATCGGGGCCGCCGCCACCGCCACCGCCGGATTGATGGGTCACATTGACGGTGCCGACATCCGTGCCGCCATTGCCGTCTGAAATCGTGTAATTGAAATCCTGAGGTTCGCCGCATGCAGCGCCGGTGCATTTGTACCGCACCTGCGTGCCCCCATTGATAATCTCAACGGTTGACGGCCCGTCATTCACCGCAGTGATCGTGAGCGTATCGCCTTCCGGATCGGTGTCATTCACCCGCACATTGAGGGTCGTCCACACCAGCTTATTGACGTTGGTGTAATTATCGACGACCGCGTCCGGCGAATCATTGACGGCATTGACGGTGAAATCGACCCGCCCGGTGTCCGACGACAAGCCGTCCGACACGACGTAATCAAAATTATCGGCGCCGTTGTAATTCGCAGCTGGCGTATAAGTCACCGAAGTCGAGGTATAGCTCGCAGTTCCATGCTGCGGCACGGTCACCGACGTAACCGTCAGCGCGGGCCCGTCCGGATCAATGTCGTCTGCACGCGGATCGAAAGTGAGCGGTGTATCCTCATTGGTCGCCTCTGTGTCATCGACAGCAATCACCGGATCGTTCACTGCCGTAATCGCTACATCCACTTGCCCTTCTGCGGTACCGCCATTGCCGTCCGATATGGTGTATTTAAACATATCGACGCCATTGTGGTTGGAGGCTGGCGTGTAGGTAACGGATGTGGCCGTATACGTTGCGACACCATTCGATGGCGCTTGCGAGATCGATGTGACGGTCAGCGGATCGTTTTCGATATCCGTGTCACCGATACGCGGATCAATTGTACCGGGCGTGTCTTCATTGGTTGTAATCGCATCAGTGTCAGCGACCGGCGCATCGTTCACCGAAACTACGGTGACTGTTACAGTGCCAATATCAGTGAGACTTCCGTCGCTCGCCTCATAGGTGAAGCTGTCTGGGCCAAAATAGTCAGGGGCCGGGTCGTATGTAATCGTGGAGCCGTTCTTTGTCGCCGTGCCGTGGGACGGCGCTGTTATAAGGCCAATGCTGAGAGGATCATTATCCGGGTCTGTATCGCCGACAAGCGGGCTAACGATCAGGTCTACATCCTCATTGGTGGTTTCTGTTTCATTATCAGCGACGGGCGCGCCATTGTTACTGACAACATCGACAGTCACATTGGCGCTGACCTGCGTGGCCCCATCGGTCACCGTGTAAGAGAAACTATCCGGGCCGCTATAGCTCGTGTTCGGCGTATAACGCACCCAGTCGAACCCGGCGATTTGAACTTTTTGCGTCGCGCCATTGGTTGGCGTCGTCACACTGAAAATCGTCAACGTGTCGCCGTTGAGATCAGTATCATTCGCCAGAACATTGATTTCTTTAACTGTGTTGACCGCCGTGCTGGCCAGGTCATCCAACGGCGCCGGCGCGCCGCCCTGCTCTACCAAAGTTCGATTGCCCGCCGGGTCGTAAGTATATTTCGAGACCTGACCGTCGTCATAATCAACCTGAACCAGCCGGCCCAATTTATCATAGGTGAACGTATCTTGCGTTAGCGCCGGCGCAGTGATCAGCGCTGCAACGCTCGCGATGGTCCAAATCTTGAGATGCCGGTTCATGTAACCTCGTTTTAGTTTTGACCAATGCCGGCCAGATTTGGGCGCAACTCACCCGTCTCGCGCCTTCGCAATTTTTGCGAAAGGCGACGTCAGCGCGGCGCAAACCGCGCGCAGTCATCAAATTTCAGGGCGAAGTGTCAGATGGATAGATCTACGCGCCCGGCTGGAACACAACTTTATTTTCTACTGGCATTTACAATCGTATATTTGGTGTCGCCCTTGGCATTGGACGGCACAACCCAACTAAACCCAACAGACTTTCCCTCCAGCACGGTCCCGCAGGTTTTTTTGCCGCCGCGGCCGTCGAAATTCGACGCCTGGTTGCGCGTTACACAAAAATCCTCGCCATTTACGGTCCATTTGCCCTTGGCGCCCCTGGTGGTTTCATAGGTTCCGTCAGTATCGAGAAAGAGTAGCTGAGTATTCCCGTTTGGTTTGATGATCTCTAACGCGACATCTTTTTGAAGCAGCAAATCAATCGTGGCGTTCGCCAGAACCGGCGTCGTCATCAACGCAACCGAAGCTGCCGCCGCGCCAAACAAGATTGTTTTTATGCGTTTCATAAGATGACTCTCCCAATCAATCCGGAGCGCAACAACTATTGAATCATTGTGTACTGTCAACTCACAATTTTACACACGCGCTATTTAACTTCAAAAAACTTCAACAAATTACTAGAAACACTGCGTGGTAATAGTTTTCCACAAGACCAATGTGAGCATTCACTCATCACAACTTGGTGCTGCGTTGACCCTGCCACACAACTTATTCATGCTCTCTGTAAGTCAAACTGCTCATTATATTTTCCGGAACATCACACGCTTCCTATTATGAGTGGGGACGTTACAAATTTTCGGATGGATCTTTGTTTTCTCTGAACCTTGGAACAACGGGCCCAATTCTTGCCGCGCGTGGGTGATTCTTCGTCAGCGCTTGCTGTTTACTTGCACCTGTGCGGTTTTTTTCGTTATTGCATAACATCATGGACGGCTCATTTTCAAAAAGACCTGATCTTGATGCTTTTGACGATCGCCGCCGCGGCGTTTTGGAGGCCCTTGGTGCGCTCGGTGTTCTTGACGAGCTAGATACCGCCCACGTCGCATCTATCCTGAGGGAGAACCGCGACCCGCTCGACCAGATTATCTGCAAGCTGGGCCTCGCGACGGAAGACGATCTTGCGCGTGCTTATGGACGCGTTTTTTCCGCCCCCCTTTGGGGCGAAACAATGCGCAACACGCCAAATTCACCCTCACAAAACACACTCAATCACGCACTCAACCGACAGTTCCTTTTTGCCCGAAGGCTGGCGCCGGTTTCAATTGATGACGGCGCCGCAATCATCGCCATTGTCGATCCATCGGATGAGGAAGCCATCGCGGGGGTCGCCTTCGCCCTGGATTGCGAAATGGAACGCTCGATTGTCACCGCATCGCAATTCGACCGGTTGTTCACGCAGATTTTTCCCGAGACAGAGTTGACCGGGGCCGAGCGCGATGCAAGCGACGCCGCTTCCGATATCAGCCATTTAAAAGAAATGGCGAGCGCCGAGCCCGTCGTTCGCTATGTTAACCGATTGATCGCGGAGGCATCACGCCAGCGCGCATCCGACATTCATATCGAGCCCATGGCGCGCCAGACCCTTGTGCGCTTGCGCATTGACGGGCGCCTTGCGGATTTTGATATGCTGCCGGGCGGCCAAGCGCTGTCAATTGTTTCACGACTAAAAATACTCGCCGATATCGACATTGCCGAACAGCGCCGACCCCAGGATGGTCGCATGAGTTTTCCCGTGGGCGGGCGCGCTATTGATTTGCGGCTTTCGACGACGCCAACCGTCAATGGCGAAAGCCTGGTGATCCGGCTTCTTGATCAATCACGCGCGCCCCTGGAGCTTGAAGGCCTTGGCTTTGACGAGAAAACCCGCAATCAATTGCACGAATGGATCGCGGCGCCGAACGGCATTGTCTTGCTTACGGGCCCGACCGGCAGCGGCAAAACCACAACGCTTTATTCTCTTCTTACTTTGCTCGCGACCGGGGACCGCAAAATTCTGACGATTGAAGACCCTGTTGAATATAAGCTTGCGGGCGTCAACCAATCGCAAGTCAATCCGGCAATCGGCGTCACCTTCGCAAATGCATTGCGGTCTTTCCTGCGCCATGATCCCGACATCATCATGGTCGGTGAAATGCGCGATGCTGAAACTGCGCGGATCGCCATGCGCGCCGCCATGACCGGGCATTTGGTTTTATCAACACTGCACACCAATGACGCCGCATCCGCGGTAACACGTCTCTTGGATATGGGCGTTGAAGATTTCCTTGTGGCCTCAACCCTTCTTGGGGTTGTCGGCCAGCGCCTGGTGCGGCGCATCTGCCCGGCCTGCAAAGGCGCCACCGGAACAGATGGCGCTGCGCCCTGTGCGCAATGTCATGGAAACGGTTTTTTGGGCCGTATCGTCATATCCGAAACGATGAGAATCGACGGCGCGGTTCGCAATGAAATCAAAACCGGCGCCCGCGCGCAGATCATCGCCGAGGCGGCGCAGGCCCAGGGTTTTGTCACCCTTCTGGAGGATGGGCGCGCGAAAGCCGCGCAAAACCTGACCGTCATGAGTGAAGTGAACCGGGCGGTGGGGTCTTATGCAGACTGACCGGCAATGGCGTTATTCGGCGGAAGACAACCAAGGCAGCGTCGTTAAAGGCGCGCTTGGCGCCGTTGATCTCAACAAAGCGATCGCGCGCCTGAAGGAACAGGGCCTCGCGCCGATCAATATAGAAGAGGAACGCCAAACATCGGTGCGGCTGTTTTCGCCCCGGCGCACAGGCGGGGCCATCTCCCATAATGATCTGACCTTATTTTGCGCGCGCATGGCTGATCTTCTGAATGCGGGCGTGACGGCATCGAGAGCCCTCGCCCTCATCGCCGATCAGGCGCGACGTAAAGGTTTAAAACAATTCGCCGCAAGGCTGCACAATCAGATTCGAAAAGGCGAAGCGCTGTCGGCTGCATTAACGAGCGATCCCGCTGCGCCGCCGCGGATCATGATTGCGCTTGTCGCTTCGGGCGAAGCGCTGGGTGATCTCGGCGGCCAGTTTGCCCGCCTCGCCTCGTCTTTTGAAACGCGCGCAACGCTGCGCAAGGAAATTGTCAGCCAGCTCATTTATCCGGCCGCGCTTTTTGTGCTGATTGTCCTGACCATGGTGTTTTTGAGTTTTTTCGTATTGCCGCAATTTGAATCCGTGTTTCTCTCGGCCAGCGCCTCGCCGCCCGCGGAAACCCGCTTCGTGCTTGCGGCCGGCGCCTTTATTCGGGCCTATTGGCACATTGCCGCTTTCGGATTAGCGGCGCTGATTTTGCTCACGCGGTTTTTTATCGACCGCAACCGGCGCGGATGGGAGCGCCTGGTGCTTTCGGCGCCGATTCTCGGCGCCATGGTCCGCAAAATGGAGACGGCTCGCTATTGCCGCAGCCTTGGCGAACTTTTGTCAGGCGGGATGCCGCTTGCCCGCGCCATGCCCATCGCCCACGCCGCCCTCTCAAACAGCCATATACGTGACGGGGTCAGCACGATCGAAGCCGATATCCGCAATGGGACGCCTTTGTCGAAAGCGGCCAAAGCAACGCCCGCCTTCCAGCGCGATGCGATGTCGTTTTTCGAACTTGGCGAAGAAACCGGCGATCTTGGAAAGATGATCGAGAAATCAGCAGATTATCTCGATGGACAGATCACAACGAGCCTCAAACGATTTGCCGCCTTGTCGGGGCCGATTATGACCGCAATAATGGGCCTCATGACTGCAGGGGTCATCGCGGCGGTAATGGCGGGAGTATTAAGTCTTAATGACGCAGTATACTGATCAAAAAGGCGCCACGCGCCGGCAGACGCAACGCGGCCTGACGCTGTTTGAGTTGCTTGTGGTGCTGGCAATCCTGACGCTTCTTGCAACACTGATTGCGCCGCGCGTCATCGGTTATCTCGGTCGCGCCAAAGCTGATGTCGCCCGCGCACAAGCCGCCAATATAGCAGCCTCTCTGGAACTTTTTTATATCGACCTCGAGCGCTATCCGGACGATCAGGAGGGCCTCGGCGCCCTTATCACAGCGCCGACATCGCAAGACGCTCAGCTTTGGCGCGGGCCCTATTTCAAGGAAGAGTCTGGCCTCATCGATCCGTGGGGCCGACCTTATCTTTACGAAGTCGAAGCCGGCAGCGATGCCTTTACGGTGATCAGCTTTGGTCGCGACGGCGTAGAGGGGGGCGAGGGAGATGACGCCGATATCCGCAGACGGTAGATTATTGTTCGGTCGCACTTCCTTCACGCGAACCGGTTCCCACTTCGCTTGGAAATGCTCCGGCGACGCCCACAATCAACGCGGCCTAACCCTGTTCGAATTACTGATCGCCCTGGCGCTCATTTCACTGATGGCGGTGATGGCCAGCGGCGGCATACGCAGCGCCTCTCCGCATTTGGCTGTCCGACTGGCATCGGAACAATTGCTGGCGGATATCAAGCGCGCACGCCTTGAGGCCGACGCCGCCAACACAGCCGTTACAATTACAATCGCCGATGCGGGCTATGCAATTTCGGCGATTGCCATTGACCGCGATCTCCCGCGCGGCGTTGCGATTGATGTTGCAGACGGCAATGAGGCGGGGATCATTATTGGTCCCGGATACTGGTTGAAGGGTTATGAGATCGCGCTGTCGAAAGGCAATGCGCACGCGACGATTATCATAGAACCGATCACGCGCCGGATCACGTTAAGATGACGCCGCGCCGTCAAAAAGGTTTTGCGTTGACCGACGCACTGATTGCCGCCGCCATCGCGGCGGGGGTTGCGGTCACCGCGGCGCAATCGATCGGCATTGCCGCGCGCTCGGCGCGTAATTCAAAAGAGTTGAGCGCCGTCATCAGCGAAGCTGAAATCATCAATGCCCGCATTGACGCCGGCATGCGCAACGAAGCCGCCCTCCACGGACTGACGGGCTGGACGATCGAGAGCACAAACTTCGATACCATTGCCAGTCAGGGGGCCAGAGACGACGCACGCCCTCGCCTTTATTCGATCAACCACGCTGAACCGCCGATTTTTTCTTTTGAACGCGTCGTCGTGGAGGCGGCGCGATGACACTGGTCCGCAAACCACAAGCGGGATTTTCGCTGCTGGAGGTTTTGATTGCCATCGCGATCCTCGCCGGCATCGCTATGGCGATGGGGCCTGCAATCAGTGCCGCTGCCCGCGCGTCGTCGCGCATTCACCAGAGCGCGGCGAGCGAAGAAGACCTTCGGTCAGCGCGACAGTTCTTTAACGACATTATTGTGCAGCAGGTTTTTCTGGGCGGCGCTTATCCCGAAGATGTCGTCGCTGGCGATGCATTTAGCATGACGCTCATAACCCTTGATCCCGGCGATATGTCGCCCGTTGCTGTGCAACTCACCATCACACGCGAAACGCCGGCGACCCTCGTTGCAAGTTTTGGCAATACCGACAGCGAGAACACGGAAACTTACACACTTCTTTCAAATATCAGTGATGCGCGCTTTGAATTTATGAAGGACAATAATTGGCGAAACGTTTGGCGAGATGCAAAACCGCCGGCGCTGATACGCCTCACAGGCATTTTGAACGGCAAGGGTGAAAACCGCGCCTTTATTTTTGAAGCGGCGCCGCAGGGGGCTGCGCCGCTTCACTGTCAATTTGATCCGGTGTCGCGCCGATGCAGATAAGCAGCATTCAGCAATTGATGCGCATGGAACTGCGCGCGCCATCCATGACTTCCGTCAACGCGGCATGGCGATGGTATATGTCGGGGATCAGCGGGCTCTTGCCCGCGGCGATTAAAAAATTCGGATGGCGCCCAAGAGATATTCTGATCGAACAAGGCGCCGACGAAGACCAGGCTGATCGACGCCGCACCGTGGAGCGCTCGTGGTTCGGTGCAACGCGGCTTGTTACCGATAATGCCGCCCCTGGCCTCCCCACTTCCCTCGCCCTTGCCAAAGAGAAAATTTATCGCACACATCTTTCTTTGCCGTCTGAGGCTGCGCAAATCTTGGAAAAAACCGTCGCGCTGCGTCTCGATGAACTCTCGCCAATCCCGCCGGAAGACGCCGCCTTTGCGATTGGCGAAACGGTGAGATCGGCTGACAACCGCATTAATGTCGAGATTGCGATCACAAAGAAAAAAGCGCTCACCGATCTGCAGGCGCAGTATGACGGTACTGACATCGCAGCTATCGGCGCCATTCCAAACCATGATGGCGCGCTGCGTTTTATCTTTCGGGAGGAAAATTCGGGTGAGAGAGCAAATCTGACCCCATTGATCAGCGCAGCAATGTTAATCGCTGCCGTGTTTCTGTTTTCCGTTTCAATCGATGTTCATCTGTCGCGGCGCCTGCAAGCATTGGAGCAATATGAGGCCGTCGTTCTGTCGGAAATTCGCGATATGCGCCCGGCGCTTTCCCTCTTTGATGGCATCGATGTCGATAATTTGGTGCGCATGCGCGGCAGGTCCGCATCAGACCTTATCCCTGCTATTCAAAATGCGCTTATCGATTTGCCTGTGGGCAGCCGCGTCGAAAACATCAACGTGCGTGACACCGGCATCCAGATCAGTGGCTTTATGCCCATCGACCAACAGGACGGCGCCTCTGCGCCAGGAAAATTGCTACGCATACCCAGCAATCGGCCCGGCTTTGATCGCTTTACTGTTGATATCGCCTTCGAGGTTTCGCCATGATCGACATTGCAATCCAAAAGCCCCTTGACCAGACGCTGTTGAAACGCGTTACCCATAGCGGCGGTGCTCTATTCATCTCTCTTGGACTGCTATTTGTGTTAGCGCTTGCGGTTGAGGCGGCGATCGGGCCCAAAACCACATTGCTTGCAAATCTTGATAGCCGCGCACAAAGCGTTGAAGCGCTGGAGGCGGCCCTGGAAAATCAACAGGCTGAGTTCAATGATAAATTACAGTCTATCGGCCCAATTGGAGATGGCGCGACGACGGCGCACGCGTCGATACAAATCGTCGAGACATTAGGAAGCGATGCTGACGTACTTTTGGGTGAAATTGAAGCCCTCGGTTTTACATTGAATAGCCGAACCGAGCCGACTGAGCGCGCAATCACACCATCGCTTTCCATGTACACGCTGACCTTGAATTTTGCCGGCGACACCGCGTCGGCCACGGCTCTAGTGAGTGCGCCAATCGTTAGCGACGCGCATATCGCAAACCTTGTGCTGACGAACCAGGTTGGAAGCGCCGTAAACCTGTCATTTAACCTTCAACGCATTGGCGCGAGCGCTGTGCAGAACGAAGGCGCTTCAGATGAATAAATTTCTGCAACTTGATCCCTTGCGGCTCGGGGCGATATTTCTCACGGTCGCGGCGATCGCCATGATCTTTCTGCCGCCGCCCAGCCGCACCCTTCCAGCCATGCCCGCCGTCAATGCGACCATAGCTGAAACCGCGCCAGTTTTGTCATCTGAACTTGCCGGCCGTCTGTTCAACCTTGCAAATCTACCTGCGATTGAAATACCGCCGCCGGCGCCCGTTATTGTAGACATTGCTGCGGCACTCAAAAGACACACGCTATTGGGCGTCACCCTTAATGAAACCAGCGCGATTGCGCTGGTCAGCGACGGCGCCCGACAAATCAGCCTCGAAGAAGGGGCTGTGCTGGCAGGTTTTGAAGTGATACGCATCATGCCGCGCCAAGTCGACTTTCGAAAAGACGGCGTCACCGCGTCCTTGTCCTTGCCCGATATTGGCATTGATAAATCGCAGTGAAAGTAATGGGTATTGGCGTAATGGGGACAATATTGTCAAAGCGGCTCGGAAAGAGGCAAAAATTCCAATTGTGGAAATTTGCGGCGTTTGCGCCTGCGCTTTTGACCGCATGTTCCAGCCTGTCGCTGGTGGCGCCGGCGCCGATCAAACTCGATATTTACGATCCCCTGACGGCCGAAGTTGAAGAAGCAGCAAGCATCGACGGGACGCAAATCACCGCCGCCTCGTCTGCGGCGGCTGCCGAAAGCGCCAAACCAACGAACAAGCTGATCTATTATCGCGGCCGCGCTGGCGCATTGCAGCAGCTCGGCGACGAAAACGAAGACCGCCTTCAAGGCCGCATGCTGCAACTCAATTTTGTCAACGCGCCGGCTGGCGATGTTGCACGCACGGTTATTCGAGACGCGCTTGGTGAGACCGTTTCAATTGCTGACGGCGTCAACGGCACAATCACCTTGACCGCATCGGCGCCTGTCTCGGCGCGCGACGCTCTTGATGCAATGGAATTGGCGCTTGCGGAATCGGGCCTCGCGCTCATCGATACGGGCGCCGGCTTTTTGCTGACAACCCTTGAAAATGCGGGTCAAACGCCACAGGCGCCGGGATCGCGCGCCACCGTCGGTTTTGCGACAACCATCGCAACGGTGCGCTTTGGCATTCCGTCAGAAATTTCTAGATTGATAGAACCATTCCTCACGACACGCGTGACACTGACCCCTGATGACAATGAAGGCGTGATCATGGTGCGCGGCCCGAAAGTCGATAGCGACGAAGCGCTTGATGCTATTGAAACTTTTGATGCGCCCTATCTGACCGATCGCGTGTTCGGCCTTTTCAAACTCGAATTTGCCGATGCTGAAACCGTCAGGAATGAAGTGGAAAGCCTTTTGCAGGCATCCGGCGCACCGACGGGCGGGACAACAACAATGGTTGCATTGCCGCGCCTTAATCTCTTATTCCTCAGCACCCGCACCAGTGAAGCCTTTGCTGAAACGCGAGGCTGGATTGAGCGGTTTGATCAACCTTCGGGCGGCGACAAAAGGCGCCTTCGCTATTACCGCGTTCAATATACCCCCGCCGACGCCCTCGCTTCACAATTGAACGCCGCTTTTGGCGGCGGTGGCGGCGCCACAAGTTTTGGCGCCGGCGCCGATCTGCCTGGCGTGCAAGGCCAGTCCGGACAAAACCAGCAACAACGGTCACAATCCTTTTCATCGCCATCATTTGGCGGCGACCGCGCCTCAATCACGCCTGACACGCTCAACAATGCGCTTCTTGTTCGCGCCACCGATCAGGAATATGCTGAGATCCTCGACCTGATTGGCAAAATGGACCGGCAAGCAGCGCAAGTCCTCATTGAAGCAACGATTGCGGAAGTCACGCTCACTGATGACCTCGCCTTCGGCGTCCGCTGGTTTTTCGAAAATGCAGAGTCAACGCTCGACTTTTCCGATACCGGTTCCCTCGGGCCGGTTTTCCCCGGGCTCAACTACTCCTTCATCGACGGCAATGTCGGCGCCGCGCTTAACACGCTGGCTTCCATTACCGATGTCACGGTTCTGTCAGCGCCATCGATTATGGTCCTCAATAATCAGTCAGCAAATCTTCAGGTTGGCGACGAAGTGCCGATTGTCACGCAACAAGCGCAAGGCACGAGCGATCAAAATGCGCCGCTCGTATCAACATTACAGTTGCGCGAGACCGGCGTGATCCTCGAAGTAAAGCCTCGCATCAACGCCAGCGACATTGTGGTTCTGGAAGTAACCCAGGAAGTCAGCGACGTGACGCCAACCACAACGTCGGGCATCGACTCGCCGACAATCCAGCAGCGCCGCTTTACCAGCACGGTGGCGGTAAAAGACAAAGGCACCACAGTTCTTGGCGGCCTGATCCGGGAAACCTATACAGATAACTCCAGCGGCGTTCCGATCCTGAAGAATATTCCGCTATTTGGTAATGCATTTAGATCTCGCGATATTACCAAGCGGCGGACGGAGCTTTTGGTTTTCCTGACACCGCACATTATTCGCAATGAAAGCGACGCCGCAACGGCGTTCAAACGACTGCGGCGTGAGATGCGCTATCTTTATGACGATGAACCGGATGATGAAAAACCAGCGTCAACGAACTAAACAGCGTGGGACTGCGCTCGTTGCGGTTCTCTGGGTCGCAATCCTTCTTTCAATCCTGCTTGTCGGCGCCCTCGCTGTGGTGCGCGTCGAAGCGCGCAGCGCCCATGCCCGCGGCACAAGCTTAAAGGCGCAGGCCGCGGCGCAATCCGGCCTCGACATTGCGGCGCAACTAATCGCCTCCGGTGAGGCAAGTTCCATTGCTGAATTGTCGAGCCGCCCGACAATGACGATCAACGGTTATGACATTCTTTATGAGGCCTCTGCGGAAGCCAAGAAACTCGATATCAATCTGGCGAGCGAGCAGAGTTTGAGCGCATTAATCGAATTCTCCGGTCTCGAACCGGAAGAAGCGCAAAAATTCGCCGCGCGTATCGCGGACTGGCGTGATGGCGATGATCTCTCAAGACCCAATGGCGCTGAGCGCAACGATTACGCAACGGCCCGCAATGGTGAGACAATCGGCAACCGCCCCTTTTACGCCGTTGCCGAGTTGGGATCAGTCCTCGCCTTTCCAGACGATCTCCTGACATGCCTGACGCCAGTGCTCACTGTCTTTGGAACAAGCGGCGTCCCTGACCGCGCATTGATGACGAAACATTATAACCGCACCCCCTTTGACAATGCCTCCCGGCCAACTGCCCGCCTTGGCACAGCAGGGCGCGCGCCGCGCGCAGGCGTACGCTTTGCCCTCACCGTTACAGCGCAGTCAGAACGCGGCCGGCGCGAACAATTAACCGGCCTCTTCCGCATCAATGGCGGCGCGCAAAAACCCTATGAGTTTATTTCTGTCTACAAAAGCGTGGAGCAAAGCGAAGTTGGCGTGGATTGCTTGACGTTTCAGGATGATCAAGTCGACTGATCTCTCATCAGTAGGTCACACAGCCGCGACACGCGGAGGTAAAGCCCCGGGGTCACGGTATCCCGTACCTCGTATCGCTTAGCCTCTGGCTTCAGAGCATCAAGTGTTTTCGTTGTGAGTTTTTTCTTCATGCGTCACAACTAAGACGCAAAACTCCGCGTGTCAGGGGATGATTTGGAACTGATTGAAAGGGGTTCGACAGTTGGCCGCCTGATTAGGCGAACGGCCGGAATTGGCCCTAAGCAGACCTACTAAATGCCAGATCGAACATCTGCAAACCGCCCGGAACTTGCCATATTGAGCGGCTCAAATGGACTCTCAAGTTTTTGCCTTTGGTCAGGCGCGGACAAAACTGGGACCGAAAAATCCCGTCGGAGCGCTCGAGTTATTGTGCAGCCTTCAAACCACAATTTTTGATTTCAAGTTTGAAGTAATTGCCTCACGCTATTAGAGTTATGTTTGCTCCTGAGTTTAAACGTAAGGAATTACTATGGGAGATGACGCCAAGTCGCCGTTATCGATTGAGATAAAGGACGAAACCGTTCGAACAGTTGTCGATGCTGCTCTGGATGTGTTGTCGGCACCGCGAGAAATGCTGGCTTGGCTTGGTGATAGTATTCGAGTTCATCGCGCAAGGTCCGCTCTGAAATGTTTTATGCGCACGAAGGAGATCGCTGAACAGGCGGGGCTTTCCCTCCAAGCGCCGCCTGTAAAATTTATTAGCCAATACATCGAGTATGCATCTCTTGAAGAAGAAGATGATGATACGCTAATCGAATGGTGGGCTCGAATTCTCGTGAATGCTGCTTCAAACTATGACGATAAACATGTGTTCTTCACCAATGTACTCAGGCAAGTTTCAGCCGTCGAACTTGAAATCTTGGAAACAGTCGTTCGCAATGGGCGTCGAAACTATCGTATAGCACTGGCGAGTGAAGCAGAGTTCAGGCATGAATTTGAATTCAACGAAGAAGAATTAAAACTCACTGATCAATTGAATGATCAATCTGCCAATGCTGCCATCGACAGTGTCATTGATGTGTTCGAGATCCCTGGCGTGCTCGTACTCGACGTATTTGTTGACGATAAAGACTCTAACCAATGGCAGGTATTTCATCCAGATTATTCAGATGAAGAGCTTGCAGCTTGGCAAATTTTGCAATCGTTGCAACTTGTTCGTTTGGACTACAAAAAATTCCAACGAAACCACGTTCACTACCGTGTCAGGTTGGCAATGCTTACGCACTTAGGAACAGCGTTCTATTTCTCTTGCCATGACGATAAGCTTTACGAAGCGAACAGCAAAGATGTCCGTTTTGAGCGGAAGAAAATGAACAAGAGCACGCATCCGAACGGTCGTGTGTGAGTCAATTTTACGCCCCAAAACGGTCGTTTAATCTTTTATCTGCAATGACGTCTTTTGGCGAAAAATTACCGGATGTGAAATTTGCCTGACAGGCAATAGTTGGCCCGAAGCCGACATAGCCAATTGCGCTATTTAAGTCTGTATTTGACCCAATTGCGACATTTAACGTTCTGACGTCTGTGTCCGATATGCGATGTATTTCGGTCGTCGGCTTAGTGCGATAACATCGCAGCACTTATCCAATAGCCGGCATAAGATGACGCTTGCCTTACAAGCGATTTTGGTTTGAGAATGCGATGCGTGGTACAGAAAAAATGATTAAAGGAAAACACTAGAGAATCAGCTTTAAATGCGAGAACTGCTTCTACCGAATTCAGATTTGCAGATGACTGCATCATAAATACTAGATCCAGAAGTGGAGGGTATGGACAAGCGAGTATACTTCTTTTGCGGATTAATTTTAGCCGGCGTAGCCAGCATCCCAATTTATTTGGGTATAAGTTCGTCCGTAGAAATTAGTGCTACTTACGCCGCAAGCTGGATATTTGTGGTTACAGTTTCGCTATTTCTAGTGGCTACTGCAGTCTTTATTTTTCGTGACAAAATCCTTTCTGCCATCGGTGCCCGCCCGATACGATCCATTGAAGACGTCACTCAGGATTTTCGGAGTGTGGCAGGCGCAATAGGCAAGCGAGATCCAGAAATGATCGCGAGCAGCTCTGCGAAATTCGCAGAAGGCTTGGCTGTGCGTTATGCCTGGCTGCAATTTTACAGATGGACAGTTGGCTCGATTGTAACGCTATTGGCTGCAATGGCAGCCTTTGCAGGGACCTTTCTGCTTTTAGATCAAAACCAAAAAATTGAAGATCAGAACACGATCCAAGCTGTCCAAAACGAATTGCAGCTTTTTGATATCATTCGGTCAATCCGCCAAATTCTATTATCGGAAACGATTACTTTGGATGAGACATCAGAAATACCTTTTCCTGATCCGTTCCTAGGGCGTGCGGGAGATTGCAGGGTTTTTCTTCGAGCTGACAAAACTTTCGCAGGGCCCCTAAACCCGTCCTCAGTGACTGCTGTGGTTGTTTTAGCACAGCAATCAGAAAGCCTTCAAACAAAGGTCGTTACTGCGTTGAGTTTGCTCACTGAGGATCAGTCTCCCATTGTTAAATTGGGGGCGCTTAGGGCTCTGGAGGAGCTGGATATCGGCCCTCAAACTGAAGACAGCACATCACCGAGTGAATATGTTGGAATTGTGGTTGGTCAGGCGAGCTATCCCAGAATGAATGACACAACATTTAGGAATTCTCTCGTCTTGAATGACGCGTGTGAGAATTGCGGTGCAAAGGCTGTTTCATCTATCGTAAACTCAGGTCTTCAAACGAGAGCGAATTATTCGATAGTATACGATTTTCCGAAAAGCACTGCATATCTGGGATTTGCCAACATTCTTTTGTCGAATGACGTGGAAGGAAACTACTACGGTAATACCGAGGCTTTTCCTAGCCATACGCTCTGGTCTAGTTACTACAGCAAGACAACGGAAGAGCGAAAACTATTGAGGATGAATGATCGCGGTCAGCTGGTCGAAGCCAATTGCATCTATGTCAACTCCATTTGTGAAGCCAGCCAGTCGCTCATTGAGTGCCAAGGACCTTGGCAAATTGCGCCTGAGGGCCATAGCAAATAACAAAATTTATGTGATTCCTGACTTCGACTTGGTGGTGTCAATCATGTCGCGGGCTTACGGACAGCGACGCTCGGAAGACATTCTGAAAGCAATATTGGCAACGCAGCGTCTGCTCTGAAGGTCGTTCTGTTCACTAGTTGAACATCCTCGATGGGGGACGTGAGCTGAAAGTCCACTTTTCGCCCCAAAACGGTCGTTCGCAAAATTGCAAGCAATGTCCGCATCTGGCGAATTTTGGCCATTCGCCAAACTTCCATCTGGTCAATAAGCAGACCCTTACACCCCGAAATGTAGCAAGTCTTTTTACCAAAGACCGGTTTTTGCTAGCTGATTTACCTTCGGAGCACTGAGTTGATTGATGGTCCCCTCACCCGCGGCGCACCCACCGCTCGACTTCATCGACCCACAATTTCCAAGTTGTTGATGGTTATGAACTACCCGACGACCAACAGACTGATATGTAGTCCGCGTGTCGCGGAATTCTAGTTATTGTAGCACGCTTGTTCCTGTTTCGGAGACTTATCCAGCCACGCCCAAAACGCTTAGCCGAAGCCTCACGGCCACAACCAAAAAACTCCGCGTGTCCGGCGTCATTCCGCAGCGACGCCCATATCACCATCAATACTCTCTTGCAGCGACGTTAGACTGTTGAATATGTCAGGATGGTTGCGTCCGACGTACTTAGAGATACGAGAATTACCAAGGATTCGGCCGACAAATCCGTTTGCAACTACTAACAATAGCATATGTGCCCCATAATTTTCCTCTACGGCCTTTATATCGCGCCGAAGAGATTCCATTTCCTGTTCCATATGCTCGTGTTCATCGGTCGTAATTCCCCTGACAGGTTTCTTCTCATCGGGGTCTACAAGCTGATTGGATTGTGTTGCAAGAAAGAGCGCTTTTGCATACGACACCGTAAAATTATTCATCGCACGCATTAGCTCCGCTACCTCAATTTGCCTGACCGGTTTCAGGCGCCTCAATATTGCAGATGTTTCAGAGGAGAACTGGGCGTTTTTGAATATTGCTACTACTTCAGGGCAAATACCTTCTAATAGTCGGCTCTTGCGGCGTATGGAGGCGACTTTTATTCCCAGCGCTCGCGCGATACGCGCTTCGGAAACGCCATTTTTGATCGCACGTAAGATCATATGGTGCTCTTGAACGCTGTTGAGGCGATTTAGGTGTTTGTTGTAGGTAAATGCTTCGTCATCCTTCGAGATGAGGCAAGGCGCTTCACTCCAACCCAGATCTTTTAGCGCTTCAAGCCGTAGATTCCCATCAAGCACTAGATACTGGCTTTTTTTGCCTTGAACTGGGTAGACCACCAAGGGTTCAACAATACCGACTTCGTTGATAGATTCTGCAACCCTACGAAACTTCTTGGCGTACTTGATTCCAGGGGTAATAAGTTTTGATGGAACGAGATGCGAAATTGGTTGCATTAGACACTCAACCTCAAATGCAATATCGATTTTATTCATGATGCTTCCGCTTGCGCTTCAACCAACTCCGCTACTTGGCTTGGCATGCTGTCTAGACCTTCGGCGTGGAGAAGGGTTGCAAAATTCTCATCAGCAAGCAAAGCCTGCAGTGCGCCCTTTAGTACTGTAAGTCTCGTTTCCGTTACATTTGCACGCCTGATCAAAACTCTCTGACGTTCAGTCTCGCGCTTATATTCGGTTACAATCGCACGTGAATTGTAGGTGCGTTTGTCTTTGCGACCGCCGCGGACGATTTTTTTGCCCCTTCGTTCTCGCACCCGAATTACTCGAATAGCCGATTGAAGCTTGCCCCCCCTTAGGTCATTGCGCTCGTATGCACGGGTTAAGGCGGCTTGTGCACTTTGGTTTTTCGTGGTGGCTATGTCCACAGCGATATAAACGGGAATTTCCCCCTTTTCGACCGCGGCCATTAAGCGTTCTTCGCCATACTTATTCAAACGCAGCATGCCCAAAACGTATTTGCGACAGAGGCCTGTTTTTTTTGCTATTTCTGTAACGGTGTAACCGTGCTCGGCAAGTCGGGCGAAATCGCGAACGAGCTCAATAGGGGCGTGATTTCGTCGTGCAAGGTTTTCAACCAAGCTTTGCAGGTAGCACTCTTCTTTTGACAGATCGACCACGATTGCAGGGATTTTGGATTCACCAAGCTGGAGAAATGCTTCAAGACGCCCCTGGCCGCATACAAGATTATATTTCTTATCGATGTTACCGGGAGAAGGCGGCCTGACGCTAACCTTTATAGGTCGCTTAAGACCAACCGCGGCAATGCTATCAACCACATTCTGAAACTTTGCCTTGTTTCGCTCACGCGGGTTTAGAATGTGAATTTCGTCTATTGCAATCAACTTGACTTGATTAACCGGATTGTCAGCCATCATGCCGCCTCCTGAATCGTATGACGTCGAGCCATGTTCAAAAGCAGTTCAAGGTTGTCATATCTAAATGCATCAATGCCGAGGCTATTTTTCTTGCTCATGTCCATTTGTTGGCGACTGAACTCAAAATCGGGCAGCAAGTAATAGTCTAACGGCACATCATTGGCTTCATTCATTCGGACAATCACAGTAAGACTATTACGAAGACGCTCTTTGATACGGAAGCGCCATCGTGATAAACCGCCAGCGATTGTGATGTGTCGCGCAATGATCACTCGCACTTTGAACTCGTCATTGATGCTGAGAGTATCGCTTTTCGGGATTCGCGATACGGTGGCGCCCGTTTCTTCGAATTGGGCCTGCAGATTTAACAAGAACTCTGGGCGATATTCGCTCAATTTACGGTTGACTTCGAAATAGTGATAATTTCGTGCCGGCTTAAATCCGATAAGCGAATATGCTTGTAGCAGGCTTCCGAAACGACGCCGGTATGCCGTGCTACAGAGTGTTTCCGGACAGTTGTCGATGGCGATGCTGGAGAGAATACCGCACCTTTCGTACAGCTTCTGGAGGTCTGCCAGCATCTCCTCGTTAGAAGGAAGCTGGCTGCGTTCTTTCATAATTATTTGTGCGCAATCGAAAATATCTCTCGATACGATTGGTTCAAATGCATGCTCAGCTCTGATCCACATGTCCGGTGCATTATCCACGCGGCGATGTCCCAGCTTGAGCGAACTACGGTTGAAGACATTATGGCCAATGTACTTCTCGTTAGACAGTATCTGATGAACAACCCTGGCCGTCCAGATCCGGTCTAAGTCAGTCGTCAAACCCTTAGCATTCAGCCGCCTCGCTATTTCAACTTCTGATATCCTCTGCTCGACAAACCAACGATAAATTCGATTTACAATCCGTATTTCGCACTTGGGCCCCGGAACTAATATCACGCGATCTGTCTGCAGGCTTTTCTGTTCATTGCGACTTAAGGTGCATTTGCGCGTACCATGTTCGTCAACAAGAACACGTCTGAGGCCGTAACCCGCTGGGCCGCCTTGGCGGTAGCCCATCTCCACCAGCCTGCATTTGCCAGCGAAGACTTTGGAAGAAAGTTCCCGACTGTACTCCCCCGCCATTGTTCGCTTTATGCCTTTCACAATAGCTGAGATTGGACTGCCGTCATTGTCAAACTGCTCTGCACAATAATGAACTTGCTTCCCGGCCTTTTTACAAATGTACTCATAGTAGGCAGCTTCATCTGCATCCTGGAAGCGCCCCCATCGGCTGACATCAAATACCAAGACAGCATCAAACTCTACTTGATCGACTTCTACGTCAGAAATCAGTCTTTTGAGCCCTTCTCTTCCCTCGATGTTGAGACCGCTTTTGCCAGAGTCTGAATACGTTCGGACGATTTTCATATTGCGCCGAGCGGCGTAGCTGTCGATTGCAGCTTTTTGATTATCAATGGAATAGCGCTGATGTTCGGTTGACATCCGGACGTATTGGGCAGCGCGTATAAAGTTGCGCCCGTTTTTTTCAACGGAGCCTAAAGCGACGCTCGCATCGGTGGTTTGCTTGTTTGTCACT
Organism: Hyphococcus sp.; assembly: GCA_021776335.1. GTDB lineage: Bacteria > Pseudomonadota > Alphaproteobacteria > Caulobacterales > Parvularculaceae > Hyphococcus. The sequence goes on along the minus strand of JAJFGB010000007.1, from coordinate 518,432 downwards.
GTGACAACCAATTTGGCCGGTCTTTAGTCGGACTATATTCCTACTAATAGTTGGAAAGCAAATCAGAGTCCACGAAATTGGTGTTTATTTTGCATATTTAGGCGAATCGTAATCCTACAAATAGTAGAAATAGATAATCATCGATTCCGGGGCAATATATTGAAAAACCGACTGAAAGAGCTTCGCAAATCGCGAGGGCTCACGCTTTCGCAGATCGGCGAGGCAACAGGATTTAGCAATCAACAGATTAGCCATCTTGAAAATGGTCATAGAAGCTTGTCTGTTGAATGGTTGGAGCGCCTAGCCGATGTCCTCGAGTGTGATCCACTGGAGATCGTTGAGGACGTTGCACTGGCAAGAACGGCTCAGGAAAAGCGCCTATTGCGCGTGTTCAGAAAATTATCTTCGCAGCAAAAGACTGCGTTCCTCAAATCAGCAATTTCGCTCGTCGATCCGGAATCTATGAAGAGCAATTCATAGCTCAGTGCAGATGACCAGGTGGTTGTTCTCGGATCGGGTGATTTGCCGAAAGCAGAACATCAAAAAGGGAAGGCTGGCGCTCTGGCTGAAATTTGACCTTGATCGAAAAAAGAACACAATTTATAGGAAGCTGTCGAATTGCTGTGTGCACGACACCATTAGCCGGCTGCGGGGGAGAGTATTGTTAAGAGATCCGCAAAGACGCTCACATTATGTCAAAAGCATCCAGAACAAGCTTTAAAAGCCATTGAGCGATTTGCTCATCCGAGGCCGCTCGAAGGGCGCCGCTAATTGCATATAGTTAGAGAAATTTTTTGACCCTTTCTCAGTACATACAATGTCCGCAAACCCATTCGCCGCTGGTCGCGGTTGATGGCTATGCAGTATGCAAAGAAAATCCATCAATCAAATATGAGATGACTGAAGGCGTAATCGATTTTGCCTCGTCCAGTTATGAATCAATGGAGATTGAGCGCGAACTCGAAGCAATGATCAGTACGGCCCGTTCTGTGGGCTGTGTTGAGGCCATAAAGACTCATGGCGGCGACAAGGCGTATCTCTTCGATGAGATACGGCGGCGCTACATTGAGCTGCCGGAATTGCGACCGACAGACATTGTTCTGGAGATCGGCTCCAGTTTGGGCCAGCATACGCGTCATATTGCTAAAAGCTGCGCGCATGTTGAGGGATTGGATGTCGTCAAAGGGCAAGCGATTTTCGCCAATTTATTTTGTCAGCAAGATGGACATCAAAATGTCAATGTGAGTGCCGGCGGCGTTGACGGCGTTCTGCCCTTCAAGGATGCTTCATTTGATGTTGTGTTCTTCAATTACGTGTTGGAATGGTGCGCAGGGCGTTCGGAAATTCACCCGCGGCAATTCCATTTGAAGCTGCTTAAGGAATGTCAGCGGGTATTGAAACCTGGCGGCAAGTTGGTGTTGACCACCAAGAACCGACACAATTTGCGGCTTTTTGCGGGCGCCTATGACGAGCATTTGGAGTTCCGATTTGGCAGCGCGCTTCCGCGTTGGGCGGCGAACCAAATTTTGAAGATAAGGGCGACGAAAAAACCGCCTGGATATCTGCATTCTCAATCTGAAATGGAACGGTTGCTCCACGACGCAGGGCTGGTCAAATTGCGCAGCTTTCTAGCCTTGCCTGACGCGCGCTATCCGCAATTTATGGAGACTTTTGATCGCAACGGCATTGCCAAGATGAAGGCGAATTATTCGGATATAGAGAAAAGAAAAATGATCGCTGCGTTTTTAACACTGCCTTTCTTTTTACAAAAGAAAGTTGCGCCTTCACATGTTTATCTGTGCGAGCGCGACTGAGTCTCCGCTCAGCTATTTCCATCAAAATAGATTTACGTTTTGCAGGGCTTTAAGGCAGTCAGCGCTTAGTGAGTATTTCCCCGCTGGCGACAATTTTAAAAGTCCCATCAGGCAGCGCGTTCACTGCCTTGCCGTCTTCCGTTTCTAGGGTTTTAGCGCCGTCAATGTTTTTCACTGGGCCGGATAGCGGAGATTGTTTTACGGTTTCCTGAAGCTCATAGACCGTTACGTCCCGGCCATCTTCGCCCGTGCAGGCGTATTGATCTTTTACTTGGTGCAACATTGGGGTCCCATAGCGTTAGCCTCTCCCCCTTTTCGGCGGTCTGTGAGGCACAGCCTAGCCAATCCCCGGCAGGAAATAAAAACAATTCACTGTCGAAATTAGGCCGTGAGGATCAAGCGCTCAAGGACGGTGTCGGTTTCCCCGATGTCTGCAAAACGCCTTGACGTTAAACTTCTCCAATTCACAGGCGCTCGACGTTTCTTGATGGCGTCTATAACACACATCACATGCTACTGCGACGCGCACTGAACAGACGGCGTTACAAAAACCCGTCTATCGGTCGGCACCCGCTCATAGACTGTAATGCCTGTTATCATCATCTTGCTGACGGAAAAAGTACACAACTGACCGGTTACGGGAATTTCCTGATTGCCGCCCAAATATTGCATATAGATATCTGTCTGCGTTTCATTGGCGGCAGCAACCGTAAAGGTGATCCAGGTGCTTAAAATGCCTGAAGCCGGTGGGCGCGGCAACACCGACAATATTGTCGCATTTTCAAAATGATCGCTATTTGGTGCTTGCGCTTTTTCAGGCGCCTGTGTGCAGGAAATAAAACAGCTACAAGATAAAATCGCGACGAGTAACTTCACTGGCATGGGGCTAGCGTCCTTTTGCTTTGTTTTCGCCTGTGAGTGGATTGCGGGTGTTTGAAGGCGTCCATCCTTCATACCCCGCAATAACGATGGGGGTAAGTCATAACCGCTCGTTATCGGTACTTGGCGAATTCGCATTAGGTCAGGAACATCCGGTGCGCTCAACTGATCGTTGCAACACTTTAATCTTTTTTGGAAAGATGGGTGCGATTATGAAACGACGACATCGGATATATTTCACCAGCGAACAAAAGAGTGAAATCTGGGAGCGCTGGCGACGCGGTGAGTCTATGAGGTCGATCGGCCGCGGGTTTGATCGGGTGACTTGCCCCCATGAAACTGGGCCAGTTTAAGCTTGAGTTTTTCGAGAAATTTGGGCTGGGGTGTCAATTGGGATTCGAGACCGTCGCACTTGAATAAAACAGTTCCGAACGAATTCGAACACCAAATCCGAAAAGAGACCGTTAAATCAAGACCATGACGGATAACATGCAATGGACTGAAACGGATCCGAAGAGTTTCTAATTTGACTGAGAATCCGCGGGTCCAATGCTTGCGCCCAACCTCTCATCAGTAGGTCGGAGATTACATCGCCCTGAATTGCTTTGTTAAATTGTATCGCAAAAATCCCATGGGTCACGAATTGGGTAACACGACGCGATCGCTGGCGAGTTTTTCTTTCCAGGCAATGACATCGCATTCGAGCCAGCGCGAGGCCATGCCGATCTTCACCGGCTGCGGAAACGGGTTTTCCGTGTCTTTCATGAGCCGGTAAATCGTCGCGCGACTAAGGCAGAGTTCGCGGCAAACATCGGCGATCTTGAAAAATCGCCCGATTGGATCGGCCGCCGCGGTAATCGGGCCGCCCTTAACCTCGGTGCTGTTGACGCGTTCCTTACTCACGACGCACCGCCCTGAAAAAAAAGTTTTCGAAAACTTGCGCGCGGAAAGAAGTTACGGAATGCCCGGTTTCGCCATTGCCCGCAGGAGAGATTGAATGCCCCCCTCCCGCAAAAGCCAAGTTGGGCTTTTTGGTTTGAATTCCAGCTTTAAGAAAAAAAATGGGGCACAACCGGTTTTTGCCGGTGCCGCACCAAAGATTAGCCCCCCCTACCCCCCGGTGGGCAGCGCGCACTTCTCGTGAGTGAATGCTCCGTTGTTGATCATAGTTGCCGAGGACGGGGATCATTGCTCCCTCGCCTTCTTGGGCTCGATAGGACCGCTTTTTTTTCCGATGTACGATACAGAGAGTTTGCTCCTTGCCTGATTGATACCGATCTTGCCGCTTATAACCTCTTGGGCGATTTCATCTGCGGCGCCTGGCCCGCTTGCTCTTCCGATAAGCTCAATATCCTTCATGCTAAGCATTGTTGCGAGCTCTCCAATGCGGTGAGCGCGCTGTCTCGCGAGAGCAACGCTATCGACGCGTGATGCATCTACAGAAAACTGCACCTGTTCCTTTTGTGGTTCACTAGAAGGTTTTTTATAAGGTTCATTGATGGTTCGGCGGGTGCCGTGTCCGGTCGAATCAGACACGGAGTCCGCGTTATCGGCATGGTGTCCCAGCACGAAGGATGAACTGTCCGGGGTGTGCGGCCTTTCATGGTTTACGGGGTGAATCTCCTGCACCCAGCCCGTCGACTGGCCGGACGACCTGTCCGCCTTACGCGCCGCGTATGCACGTGCGTTTTCTTCCAGCTGATCACGAATCTCGCATGCGGCCTGGTCCATGACAGCATAGCGTTCAACACCATCTTGCAACGCCTTATCTTTGATGCGTTTGATGGCCGCAGCCATCTCATCGAGCAACTCTACATTCAATTGGTACCGATTGGCTTTACGACCGCCGCCAACACAGATTTGGACAACGCCAATCTTCACAAGAGGTTTTAGAGTTCTTCGGACATGGCGCACGCTAAGGCACGAATTCCAGGCGATTTCCCCTTCTGAAGGGCGCGCAAATCCCTCGCTGTTCGCGTTGTTGGCTAGAGACATCAATACGATGTGCTCCGCACGCTCGAAAATGCGGCCGCAACGAAGGACATTGTTGATGATATAGATGCACATCGCCGGTCAAGCCGCCGATCCAGCCCGGACGTCGTTGCACCAAGGTGGCGCCGTTCGTTTGTCGCCGTCATTTCGACAGGAATGACCGGCCGTTATCCGCGTCGGAACGTCGGGAGGCCGCAGAAGGCGGCGAAAGGGATGATATTTGGCGTGGATGCAGTCCATGCGGACATAGATGGCCGCATTCCCAGCGGAAATCGCGCGGAATTAATTCAACACTATTTTTTTCCGCTCGCCAGATAATCTTTGTATCGTTTTGCGATATAGTCCGCCCGGTTCTTGACGCCCGCCTGTACCCCTTGTGCATGTACTAGCTTACGAGCAGCGGTGGTTGGCAGCAGGCCGGAGTCAACGAGAATATCCATGTCACGCATGAGCTTTTTGTCTGAAGCCACGCGCCCTCGGCCAATCGGTCTGCCGGGTTTGACACGCGGATCCGGCAGCAAATCCCTAAATTCGCGAATATCGGCTGGCCCAAGGTGAGATAGTGCAAGCCAAAGCTTTGATTTCCCATATTCAGGATCAGCCAACGCCGCACGATAGCGGCTCATCATCCATTCCAATTCTTGCACCGTTTTTTCCGGAATCTTGATTGCAAACTTCGGAAATTCAAGTTTCTTGAAAGCGCGTTCGAAACGCACAGCGGCGCGCTTCTGCTTTACCCACACTTTCTCCATCCTTGATTGGAATGGACGCATCAATTCCTGGCGTCGCTGTTGCGCTTCGATCATTGGCTGAAGTACTTCTTCAATTCGCCGGCTTGCCTCTTGGGTTGACCGTATCGCATCGGCGAAAAGCGGCGAAAAATCATAAGCTTCCAGTTTTTCGGATGGTTTCGTCTGGATCAAATTTGTCATCACGTTGGCTCCGGACCATTCGGCGCCGCGGAACGACCAAATGTTATGCAGAAACGCCCTTCCAAGCGCACAGCGCCCTTCAAACGGGGATTGATCATCATGCGATATTTATATCCCGAGTCGCAGGTGCCAAGCAGTTTTTTGTTAACGACGAAAAATAATGCTGCTTTCGTGCGCGGAGGCGACGGTTTGGCAGCGCGGCATCACGATGCCGCACGGCACACGGGATGACCGGGAGAGAGGTCAACTCACCTGAGCCCGTCAATGTCCTCAAAACCATCCTTCGAGGCTCGCAGCAAAAGCTGCTCACACCTCAGGATGAGGGACGCGCTAAAATACCAAGCCTCATCCTGAGGTGCGACCCCGGACTCAATCCGGGGGAGCCGCGAAGGATGGCCGCAAACGCCGCCCCCATAGAACTGGCGCCGCCCGCCGGGTCAGTATAGATTCAATAACCCATCCGCCCTGAACGAAAATGCCCCTCCCCATGCCGCCCCTGGATTTCATGAAAACAGATATCAGTCATCTGCCGGAAAAAAAGCAGCGTGAGCTCACGCGCATTCAGGAAATCCTGTTTGAGGAGTTCGACCTTGCCAGGGGCAATGGCGGGAAGATTTATAACCAGAAGGGCCGGATATTAAAGATCGTGCTCTTTGGCTCTTATGCGCGCGGCGACTGGGTCGATGAAGCGGGCAAGACCGCGAAAGGCTATCAGAGCGATTTCGATCTCCTGATCGTCGTCAATTTTAAACAGCTCACCGATATGGCGACCTATTGGTACAAGGCCGAGGACCGCATCATCCGCGATAAGACGATCAAAACGCCCATCGGGCTGATCGTGCACTCCCTCGCCAACGTCAACAACCAGCTGGCGCTGGGCCGGTATTTTTTCACCGACATCATTCGCGAGGGCGCCGCGCTTTACGAGCTTGGCGGTCATCGCTTTGTCGACCCAAAGCCGCTGTATGCAAAAGAAGCCTATGAAGCAGCGCAGGAATATTATGAAGACTGGCTTGGCAGCGCCATGCGTGGTCTAGAAATGTTTTATATCCAGATGGAGAAAAGCGCTGACGACAATAAGTGGTTTCGCAAAGCCGCATTTGAGTTGCATCAAGTTACCGAAAGTCTTTATGGCGCGTATTTGCTGACAACGACTCTCTACAGCCCGTCCACACACAACATAAGAAAGCTGCGGGCGCTGGTCGAGGAAAAGGATGAACGCTTTCGCGACATCTGGCCCGACGAGGACAGGTTCCAGCGCCGTTCCTTCGAATTATTGAAAGAAGCCTATGTCAAGGCGCGCTATTCAAAACATTATGTCATCGCCGAAGACGAACTGACCTGGCTCGGTGAACGCACGGAACTGCTGGCGACGCTTGTTAAGAAGGCGTGCAAAGAACGGCTGAAAGCGCTCAAAGCCAAGAGCACGAAGTGACACCCGGCTGACGCAGTGATCACGCGCAAGCGAATCGCTTTCAAGCCTTGCTCAAGGCGGCGGTAGGCTCCCTTCACTGCTGGCTTCGCCCGTGGACGATGCCGCGAAGCAGTTTTCCCCATTTATTGTGTATACATCCAGCTTATGCCAGATTAACTCAACAACTGTATATGTACATCTAGTCTTTTACGGCGAGTTCCAGATTCATTGTTGTTACCAGTTATTTGGGACCAGATTTGTGGAAAACCGAAACCCTCGGGCTGTCGAGGAGTGTTCAATACTCATTGGTTATTCGCCTTGGTCACATGTGCCCGGCGGAATGGGCGCACTGGTTTGAAACCGAAGACGACAACTAAGGAAGAAGCCGTGACCGAATTGCTTGCAGCCGCGCACGATTATATTGTTTTTGGTGCAGTTATCTTGGCGGCGTTCATTGGGCTTGGCGTTGGCGCAACGCCTGAAGGCGAAGATCGGTTCACGGCGTTGGCGATGTTGGCGTTTGTCTTGATCATGGCCGCTGCAGTTGCGTTTTTCATTTAACAACTAAGGAACTCAACCAATGAGCCAATCACAGAATCTTCGACTAACGATCTTCATTTTGCTGGCACTCGTGCTTTGGGCTGTGTCGACAACTACGTTCGGCCAAGTGTCGCGGACCAACCTCGCGATCGAACGGATCACCGTAGATGGTTGCGTGTATATAGCGTTCACCGATCAGAGCAACGGCAGCATTTCAGTTACACCATTAATCGATTTTGAAACCCAACAGCCAACCTGCAACTAAGTTCGACAACTAAGGAACAACGGGGAAACGCAATGCCCATTGAGATCGCCGCAATACTCGTGGCAATTCTAGCAGCGCTGTTCAGTCTTTACGGGATTCATGTTGCCGAAAAGGCCAGACACGACGTCCGAGCGATGAATAGGCAAGATCTGAGGATTCAAGCCAGAACTCTGAACGGAAAGCTGCAAGACGGTTCGTATGAGGCAATCAGGCAGATTGGAGAGGTAAAAGATTACATCGATTCCGTATTCGAATTAGCAGGTAGAACAGGGTCAGGAGCCCACAAGCAAGCTGAACAATATTGGTACGAGCGCGACAAACAGCTCACTGACGCCTTCACGGTGCTCGACGATCCCGACGAAAAGTATCTATCGAAATCAATCGCAAGCCTTGAATCGAAGGTAGTGGCGCTTCGCCGGGTAGAACAGAAAATGGACGACGTGAGGAACATCCACAGCCATTGGCGCGAAGAAGCGGACAAAGCGCGTGAACGAAACAAACGCACCAACGAACGATACTATTGATTAGGAATAACAACTAAGGACAACAACTAAGGAGAACATGTTGATTGATTTAAATATGCTTTTTGCCAGCGCAATAGGCGCAGGCGGTGCGTTGCTAGGGGTTCACTTGGCCAACCGTCAATCAATTATCGTGCAAAAAAATACGCAAGAATACGAAACTGCCGAAAGAAAAAAACAGAATGCCGTAAGCCGCCTAGAGGAGGCGCTTGAGTGTCTTGTGAACCTGAATACGTCATTTTCGATGAGACAACTTGAAGCCTCAACAATGCTTGTAGAGTCAAAGATCGGCAAAATTGATCGTGATCCGCCGAAATACACGGGCGCGAACTTGGGAACGGTGAAGACCATCGTTTCGACCTACGCCAATGAGCTATACGAAAAAATTGAATCGCTAGAGGCAACTTTAGAACGTCAGGGCGCGATCGCGTTTCTTTGCGCCGCCGCTGCTGTGGGTACGGATAAGCAAAAAGAAAATGCACTGGAAGACCTAGAACAACAAGGAAAGTTGGTAGGATCTGCTTTTGATGATCTGATCAGCGCTATCCCGCAATACATGCGTGAAAACAGCTTGATCTAATGATGCTGGAAACACTGTTAAACTAAGGGCGCCAAAATGAGCGACAGGGATAAAGAAGCTTACTACGATTCTTATGCAGGGTTCGCCACACGTTTGCGATATTGGTTCATCGCCTTTGGCGTCGGAGCGCCGACTTTGATACTGACACAAGAACACGTCTGGGATGAACTAACATATTCTACGGTCAAGGTTCTGGTTTCGCTCTTCTTTGCAGGAATCGGATTGCAGATTTTTTATGCGATTGTTCACAAATGGTCTCAATGGAAGTTATACAAGTGCGAACACACTGACGATCCAGATCGCGACAAGGATACGCACGAGCGAGGCAAACGATATTGTGTCGCAAAATGGGCAGACTCTGCATACGTCATCGATTGGGTGGCTGATCTGGGAACTCTTTTCTTGTTTGCTTTAGCGACAACATTGCTGCTATCGGCGATTCCCAATGACGCCGACACACCCAGCGAGAGTTTAACCGAGGAAATGCGCGACAACTAAGGACCTTAATTGCACAACCGAAGCCTAGATTTCTAATGCCCGCTTTTGCCCGCGAAGCCGAAGCTCAAAACCCCAAGCCTCATGTGTTCCAGCGGTCGTAATCTCGGTCAGCTCATTACATGGGACAAGAATTTGTCAATCTGCCCGGCAACCCTCAATTTCAATTGCTTATACTCCGCCCAAGAATAGTGCTTGCGCGCGATGTCCGAATTCTGGCCATGGTTGTGCCACACATCGATTTCACGTTCTTCGACATATTCACCATCAAGAAGATGCGTTTTCATTGTTCGCCGCAGATCACGCAGCTGAAAATGTTCTAGATTATTTCTTTCTATAATTCGCTTTGTTACCCGCCCGACAGTCGTTACCGGCATCGGTTTGTCGTTGTCAAAGCGATGTGAAAACAAAAATTTACTGCCCGGTTTAGCAACCTTCCGAGCAATCGCAAATTCCTTCTTTGCCAGTTCTGTTAGGGGAACGCCGTGTTCTCGTCCATTTTTTGTTTCAGGAATTGTTAGCCATTCCTTTTCGTACCAAGAAACTTCGCTGTGAAGAATTTCACTGATACGCAAACCTCCCATAGTTATAAGTAAGCGCAGCGCCGCACTAGCGGTTGGGTCCGCGACTTCAGGAATGAGTTTCCAGAAGTTTTTCAGTTCGCTAATCGAAAGAACACGCTGGCGGGCCTTTGATTTAGGCCCTCCCGGTGTTGACGCTACTGGGTTAAGTTTTACTCCGTAGTCTGTCCCGGCTGTTGTCGACGTATAGTCGAATTCTGCCCGAGTGGCCCACGCAAATACCGCATGGAGATACGCACGGCAATGACGGGCGTGCGATGGAGCCCGTTGATAAATCTCGCGAAGCCACTCCGCTACGTGGGATGGGTGTACATCACCCACACGGGGCCCTCTCTTCATTTTGCCGTGCATGAAGTTGTAAAAGCTATGCGGACTGTTGATGAGAACGCGGCTATACTCTTTGTGGGACTTTTGTCCCTTCGCTTTCATTTGCTCGATATAATCGTTGAAAAGAGACTCTAGACTTGGTGTTTCAGCGTTTTTTGAACCGCCGATCACAGCATCAATCGATGAACCTGACGGGTCAGACAATATTGCATTTGCGCGGTCGCGGGCGTCGGACAATCCAACATCCGGGTAGCTACCCAGCGGCAGCCTTATTTGTTTATTGTCTCGGCGTGTAACGACTGACCAATTCTTCGTTCGGCGAGACACTCTGAGACGCAAACCGCTTGTTATTGAATCAGCAAACTCCTCGCGACCTGTTTTCACCGAGATAGCTCGCAGCCATCTATCTGTAAGACGAAGTGTTTTCATTGCTCTTGCCCTGTTGATTGGGCCTAGCTTTTCAACTGTGACCCAAATTGTTACCCAAAACGGCTTGAGAGCGACAGAGGAGAAAATCAGAGACTTTTATCTATTTGAAAATAAAGATCTTTTTGGTGAGCCCTGATGGATTCGAACCATCGACCTACTGATTAAAAGTCAGTTGCTCTACCGGCTGAGCTAAGGGCCCCACAATAGAATTTCGCCAAACGCTAAAACAAAGCGCCTGACAACGAAACGCCGCTTCGGCGGGGCGAAGCGGCGAACGCCATTCAAGAGCGCGGAACATAGTGGCGTGATTTGGCGGGGTCAACCGATTCTCTGGCGCTTAACCTTCCGTTTTTTCAAAGGATTTCCTCGCCCGTCGCGGCCTTGAAATCTTCGATGAATGCGTCAAAGCGGCCAGCGCTGATCGCCGCGCGCAGCCCCGCCATAAGGGTCTGATAATAATGGAGATTGTGCCAGGAGAGCAGCATCGGCCCGAGATATTCCCCAGCCCGGAACAGATGATGGAGATAGGCTTTGGAATAATCCCGGCTTGCCGGGCAATCACTTGCCGGATCGAGCGGCTCGGGGTCGTCGGCAAATCGCGCATTCTTGATGTTGACGGCGCCGGTGCGCGTCCAGGCCTGGCCATGGCGACCGGACCGGGTCGGGGCAACGCAATCGAACATGTCGATCCCGCGCGCCACGGCGCCGACTATATCGGCTGGCTTGCCGACGCCCATGAGGTAACGCGGCTTTTCCACCGGCATATGCGGCGTTGTAAATTCCAACACACGAAACATTTCTTCGCGCCCCTCGCCCACCGCGAGGCCGCCGACAGAATAGCCGGGGAAATCAATTTCCATGAGCTTGTCGAGACTTGTCCGGCGGAGGTCTTCGAAATTTGCCCCTTGCACAATACCGAACAACGCCTGGCCGGGATTTGATTTTTCCTCAAAGGCGCGTTTCGAGCGCAGCGCCCAGCGCGCGGACAAAAGCATGGATTCCCGCGCCGCCTCATGGGCAATCGGGATCGCCGGACATTCATCAAGCTGCATCTGGATGTCAGCGCCGAGAAGGCCTTGGATTTCAATGGAGCGCTCCGGCGTCAGCATGTGCTTTGAGCCGTCAATATGCGATTGAAACGAAACGCCCTCTTCGGTGAGCTTTCTGAGTTTCGAAAGCGACATCACCTGAAAACCGCCGCTATCGGTAAGAATCGGGCGCGGCCAGTTCATGAATTGATGGAGACCGCCCAGCGTCGCCACACGCTCCGCCGTAGGGCGCAGCATGAGGTGATAGGTATTGCCAAGAACGATGTCGGCGCCGGTGGCGCGCACATGCTCCGGCAACATCGCCTTCACCGTACCCGCTGTCCCCACCGGCATGAAGGCGGGCGTCCTGATCTCGCCGCGCGGCGTTGAGATCAGCCCCTCACGCGCCGCACCGTCAGACGTGTTTACTGCAAAAGAAAATTCATCCGCCACGTGTCGGCTCCAGAAAACAGGCATCGCCAAAGGAATAAAAACGATAGCCCGCGGCAATAGCATGAGCGTAGGCGTCTTTCATCGCTTTTGTGCCGGCAAAAGCGCAGACAAGCATAAAAAGCGTCGAACGCGGCAGGTGGAAATTCGTCATCAGCGCGTCAACACCGCGAAATTTGTATCCCGGCGTGATGAAAATGTCTGTTTCGGCGCAAAAGGGATTGATTTCTCCCGCATCGTCAGCGGCGCTTTCCAAAAGCCGCAGGGCCGTCGTTCCAACAGCAACCACGCGGCCGCCCGCTGCGCGCGCGGCATTGATCCGCGCTGCCTGGCGTTGCGTGATCTCGCCCCATTCGCTGTGCATTATATGATCACTCGTATCGTCGGCTGCGACGGGCAGGAACGTGCCGGCGCCCACATGGAGCGTGATCGTCTCACGCAACACGCCGCGCGCCTCAAGCGCCACGAAAAGATCATCCGTAAAATGCAATCCCGCCGTCGGCGCGGCGACGGAACCATCGGCGCGCGCAAAGACTGTCTGATAGTCTGCTGCGTCTTCCGCCCGCACCGCGCGCTGACGCGCGATATAAGGCGGCAAGGGCGGCGCGCCCACCGCCGCTAACGCAGCATCAAATGCAGCGCCGCCGCGGTTGAACAATAATGTCGCCTCGGCGCCATCCCGGCGTTCCACGATGCAGGACAGATGATCGCCAAAAGAAATATGGTCGCCCTCACGCAGGCGCTTTGCCGGCCTGACAAAGGCGCGCCATTTGGCGCCTGTGTTTTCATCTTCAAGGCGCTTATGGAGCGTCACGTCAACACTAACATCGCCGCCGCCGCCTTCGGCGCGCGCTGGCCGAACGCCCGCCAATTGCGCGGGGATCACTTTGGTGTCGTTCAAGACCAGCATATCGCCGGGCCGCAAAAGTTCGGCAAGATCGCCAACACCCCGATCATGCGCGCCATCCGTCGCCACATGAAGCATCCGCGCCGCATCGCGCGGACGCACCGGTTCCAGCGCGATGCGTTCCGGCGGCAGGTCGAAATCAAAAAGATCAACGCGCATGGAGCGCCCTTCCCTCAGCGCGCTTCAGGCGCGTGGCGGGCTATAGCATTTTTTCTGGATTGCGGGTCAAGCCCCGCAATGACTTGCGAGATCTTGGCAGTCGCTAAATGGAGTAGGTGTCGTAATTAAACCCTTGATCCATCGTTTTGGCGGGCGATTGCTCGGCGCACTCGCCAACAGGTTTTGCCGGCACGCCGGCGACCGTGCAATGGGGTTTAACATCTTTCAGCACGACGCTGCCTGCAGCAACTTTTGCACCCTCGCCCACTTCGATATCACCAAGCACTTTCGCGCCCACGCTGATCAGGGCGCCACGGCGAATTTTTGGGTGGCGATCACCGCCTACCTTCCCGGTGCCGCCAAGGGTCACATTTTGAAGAATGGAAACGTCATCTTCCACGACCGCCGTCTCGCCAATGACGATACCGGTCGCGTGATCCATAAAAACGCCCTTGCCGATTTTTGTGGCGGGATGAATGTCTACTGCAAAAAGTTCCGACATGCGGCTTTGCAGATAAAGCGCCAGCGCCTCTCGGTCCTGGCGCCATAACCAATTGGCGACGCGATGCGCCTGTAGCGCCAGATAGCCTTTGAAATACAAAAAGGGCTGCATATATTCTTTGCACGCAGGGTCGCGGTTAAATACCGCGCGCAAATCGCGCAGCGCCGATTCGACAATTTTCGGGTCCTCGGCAAATGCATTGGCGCAGACCTCACGCCACAACATCGTGTTCATCTCACCATCGGCGAGCTTTTGCGCCAGCCGGTAAGAGATCGCCGCCTCAAAACTTTCATGATTGAGGATCGTTGCATGTAAGAGGCTCGCCAGGATCGGTTCCTGCGCAGCAGCGCTTGCTGCTTCAACGCGCATGCGCGACCAGGTCTGGTCGCCCGAAAGCTCAACGACGTTTGATGCCAATGGTGACGGGGTTGGTGATGCAGTGGCCATGGGCTGAGTATCCTACGTCCTGTCGTTCCCTGCAAGAATGAGTTTTGAAATAGGGTCGGGCGCATCCCCGCGCAAGGCCTTTGCGTAAGCCGTCAGCGTCATCACAATGGTGAGACTGTCGGTTATTTCACCAGACATCACCATTTCTAACAGGGTGTTAAAGGGAACTCTTTTTATGGTTAACGCTTCGGAACCTTCAGGCGCTGCAACACCCGAGGAAAGGTCCCATGCAAAATAACATATGGCGCGTTCATCGGTCACCGAATTGGATATATCGAGCTGCGAAAGTTCGGCCCAGCACCGCGCGGTCAGTCCGGTTTCTTCTTCCAGCTCGCGCTTTGCCGAGGTCAGCGGCGCCACATCAATCGGCCCGCCGCCTTCGGGTAATTCCCAGCTATAGCGATCAAGCGGAAAACGGTGTTGGCCCACAAGCCAGACGAAGCCTTCATCATCGATCGGCAAGACGCCAATGGCGAGGTTTTTGAAATTGACAACGCCATATTCACCTGGCGATCCATCGGGATGGATTACGCCATGATCAACAACGCTGATCCATGGATTTTCAAAGACAGTATTTTCAGATGTAACGCGCCAGGGGCCGATCTCTTTTTTGGCGTTCATTCTTCACCGGCAGCGGCGACCGGACGAACCGGCACCGCGAACTGGCAGATATCCATATAATCATGGCGGAAATGAAAGAACGCCTCCGGACGGTTACGCCGCGATTCATAATAAGCGGCGAACGCCGAGCTTGAGGAATCAAGAATTTCCAGTGTTGTTTGTTCCCCAGCCGGTAGATCAGCAGCGATGCGCATGGCGATAATGGTCTCGCCCATATCATCATCGGCCGTTTCCGGCGGCGAGACGCGCCGCAAGCCTTGCAGATGGTCCATCCCCTCAACCACCCGGCCAAAGACAGAAAGATTGCGGTCGAGATAACGTTGCGGCTGCAGCGTCACGTAAAATTCCGTGCTGGCGGTGTCTTTTTCATTGTTGCGGCCAAAAGCAAAAGCGCCGGTACAATGAAGATGCCAGACCGTCTCGCCTTCTGCATCGACGCCTGCGGGAAGGCTGTCTACAAATCCAACCGTTGCCGCATAGCCATCCGCATCTTTAATCGCATCAAAACCGATATCGCTGGTCAGGGGCTGATCAAATTCGGCGATCATGGTTTTTTCGGCTGTTTTGATCTCGCGGGCCTCAAGCGCATCACCGCCCTGGGCGACGAAGCCCTCGATCACACGGTAAAAAGAAAGCCCATCATAAAAACCCTCGCGCGCGAGCATTTTGACTTGTGTCACATGGGCGGGCGCCAGCTTTGTTGATAATGCGATCACGACGCGGCCGCTCTCAAGCTCAATATAAAGTGTGTTTTCCGGGTCAAGCGCGCGCCAATCAGATGCCGCAGACGTTTCCAGAATTTCCGCCGGCGAAGGCTTATCTTCATAGGAAACCGCGTTTGGATCATGCGCCGCTGCTTTGGGCGTTTCTCCTTCCGCGCATCCAATCGCAAATAAAATCACTGCCGCAGCAATGGCGGTTCTTTTCATGGTTTTCGTCCTTTATTACCCGCGCCCGCGATAGGAGGGTACGCCCTGCTCCGGCAACCATAGATTTTTCGGCGGCGCGCCGGTTTGATAAAAAATGTCGATGGGGATGCCGCCGCGCGGATACCAATAACCGCCGATGCGCAACCATTTTGGTTTTGCAACGCTGATAATGCGCTTGGCGATATCGATGGTGCACCCCTCATGAAAGGCGCCATGATCGCGGAACGATGTGAGAAAGAGTTTTAGCGACTTTGATTCAACGATCGATTTGTCGGGGACATAATCGATGACGAGATGGGCAAAATCCGGCTGGCCGGTGATCGGGCAGAGCGACGTAAATTCCGGCGCCGTAAAGCGCACAAGGTAAAGATCGCCTTGATGCGGGTTCGGCGCCGTCTCCAACACCGCCGCCCCGGGCGAGACCGGCTGCGGCGTCTCCGCGCCAAGCTGGGTCAAGCGCGATGCGGCGGCATCGTTTGTCTGCCGTTTCGCCGATCTTTTGGTGGATTTGATCGCTGGCTTACCCGTGGTCGCCGCGCTCATCTTCATCAGGGTCGAGGCAACCGGTTTTTTGGTCCGTTTTGCCGCCTTCTGTCCCGCTGGTTTCTTTGCCGGGTTCCGTGTCGCCGCCATCCCTTTGCGCCTCCCTTTGAGGTTCTTCTAGCGGCGCCCGCCGCCCCGCGCAAAGCCCGACAAAATGGCGCGCCTAAAGCCCCCCGGGTTTGGATATGGGCCATGGACAAGCCCGGCAATCTTGGCTTATAAGCCGCGCTCCGCCGGACGGGGCCTCGCCCTATCCTTGACGCGGGCCCAGGTAGCTCAGTTGGTAGAGCAGCGGACTGAAAATCCGCGTGTCGGTGGTTCAAATCCGCCCCTGGGCACCATTATACAGCCGCAAATCAATGACGGGTTTTCGTACGATGGGCGCGGATATCAGCCCGCCGTTTCCCGCGCGATATAATTGTCGATCACGCGATCAAGCACCGTCATGGGAACGCTGCCGCCGAGGACCAACGCATCATTGAAACGGCGGAAATCAAAACTCTCGCCAAGCGCCGTCTTTGCTTTTTCCCGAAGGCGATTAATCGCCGTATGCCCGACCTTATAGCCGCAGGCCTGACCCGGCCACGCGCAATAGCGATCAATTTCGCCCTGCACTTCATCATAGCTTGACCCGTTATTCGTCACGAACCAGTTAATCGCCTGTTCGCGGTTCCATTGCTTGGCATGAAGGCCCGTATCGACCACAAGACGGCAAGCGCGAAAAGCAAGACCTTGCAGATAGCCGAGGCGGCCCGCGGGAAAATCATCATAGACGCCGAGTTCATCGGCCAATTGCTGCGCGTAAAGCGCCCAACCTTCGGAATACGCATTAAATGCAAGAAGCGATCGCACCAGCGGCTGCTTAAACGTATATTCGCCCTGCCAGACATGTCCGGGAATGGCTTCGTGATAGGTGAGGTCTGCAAGGTTGAAGCGATTGTGCAAACCGGTGTGGCGCAAATTGATCCAGAAATGACCGGGTTGCTTGCCATCAATTGAACCGGGACCGCCATAGGCGCCGGGCGCGCCCGCTTCGACTTCGGGCGGGATCCGCGTTACCTCAAGAAAGCCCGGCACAAGCGTTTCAAAGGCTTGCGGCATCAGCGTGCGAATCTCTGCGACTTTTTCTTCAATGAACGCCATGATCTCCGCGCGTCCTTCGTCGCCTTCGGCAAAAAGAAAGCGCGGGTCTTTCCCGAGCGCCGTCATGCGGTCGCCAACTGTTCCTTCTGTGTAACCAATCGACCGCAGGATCGGGTCCATGCGCCCCTGCAGGGTTCGAAGCTCGTCGAGCCCCATCTCATGCACCTCGTCCGCCGACATCGAAGTCGTTGTGCCCGCGCGAAGGGTCCAATCGTAATAGGCGTCGCCATCGGGCAGCGCCCACACGCCCGCATCGCTGGTGGCGTTTGGCGCGAGCCCCTCAAGCGCAGCGATCTGCCGTTCCAGCGCCGGGCGGATTTTTGCTTCCGCGGCAGCGCGGCCATGTTCGCCATAAGCTTCGTCAAACTTGCCGGCGCGCGCTGCGAGTGAACCAACAATGCCCCATTGATCCGACGGCGTTGCAGATGCCGCGCGCAACGCGCCCAGCGTTTTTGTCATCAGGAAATCAGGCAGGACCACACCCTGATCGCCGTCCTGTTTGATGCGATCTGTTTCACCATCCAGCTGCCCGGCATACGCGTCCATGCGCGCGAGATAAGCGTCAGCATCCTCAGCGCTTTCGATTTGATGGGAACTGTCCAGAAAGGTTGGAATTTCAACAAAGGCGCCGGTGTTTTGCGCCACCACATAGGGCGCGTTGCGCCAGGACCAGTTGGTGTTCAATAACGCCACATCGCCATAGGGAAAATCAAACCCGTCCGACGCCATCTCAAAGACCGTGCGCACGACGTCAATATTAAGCGCCTCATCGGGAGCAAGCGAACCTGTATCAACTTTTTGCAATTGCGCCAGCGTGTCGCGAAAGTCGCTTTTTATATTATCAACGCCCGCCATCGAGCGATCCATAAGCTTTGACTTCAGCACTTGATACTTGCCATGATCAATGCCCGAGCTGGAGGCGCTTTCGGGATAGGTCGTCAGAATTTGATCGGTGGTTTGCGCGAGAAGATCACTCGCCGCATCCACTGACCCATCGCGGCGCGCGCAGGCAGGTAAGGCAGAAAGAGCTGCCGCAGCAGCGGATGTCTGAAAAAGAGTGCGGCGTGATACATTCATGGATGGGTTTCCTCAAAATGATGGCCGGATTCCCAATGGAACCGGCCATTGACTTGCAACAGCGCTTCAAACCAGCGGTGACCAAAATGTTGTTGTCTCTGCCCCGCCGTTTCAATTGTGATTACTTTGTTTGTCGCCGTTTGGCGAACCATTTGTTCGCGAACAATTCCGCGCTCGCGCTTGTGGCGCGCGCTAAAACGTTCCCTGAAATCTCAAATCATATTGCGTCTTGATCGAGCTCGCCTGGAAATCAATCCGGTCAATGATGTCATCGGCAATATTGCCCACATAAAAGGTTTTATCCAGGTTGCGCGCATCGCCAAGAAAGCGGTGCGCCGTAAACCGCAATTTGGTGTTTTTGGTCAAATTATATTCGCCATAAGCTTCGACGTGGCGCTTGTAGCGCGTTACTTCCCTCAGGGAGACGTCCTGGCGGCGGGTTATGGTTCGCCGGTGGCCGCTTAATCCATAAGTAAATTTTGAATTGCCGATGTCATGGCGAAAATCGAAATTCCAGAAATGCGGCGAACTGCGTTTGATCTGCCGCGCCTCGCCTGTGAACGGGTCGGTCACCCGTGTATTTTGAAACTCATATTCCAGCGTCAACACAGCGTTGGGAGCGCCGATAAAACCAAACCTCGTGTTCAGCTCGGTCTCAATACCATAGCGTCGCGCGTCACCGATATTGCCGACGCCAGAGGATGCGGCGCCGATCAGGATTTTATCGATGTGATCGGCAATGCTTTCATAATATCCCTCAATCTGAAAAGAGCCGGCGTCATTAGCAAAGCGTTTTTCATAGCCAAGTGAATAGCGCCAGGTGGATTCCGGCGACAAATCAGGATTGCCGAAATTGATGAGATCATCATCGGTATTCCGACTTGCGACAAAGTCATTGAGATTAAGCTGGCTAACGGTTCGCTCCGCCAGCAACCGCAATTGATCGGACGCTGTGACGTCAAAACGAAGTTCAAATCGCGGTTTCATGAATTGAAAGCTGCGTGCGTTCGAAACCCCGTCGCGGTTTTGCGAAATCGTCGAAAATTCACCGGTCACGCCGGATTGAAAACTCAACCGGTCGGAAATCGCAAAATTATGGGTGGCGAACACCTCATAGCGATCTTCCTCGACCACAGCGCTTTCAAATGGTCCGCCGTCAAACGAAAATACGGTATCGAGCGTATTCAAGGCCGCTTCGCCGCCATATTCGAGGGTATGTCGCCGCGCAAGACGCGTCGTCAGCGTTGCGCGAAATATGGTCTCGCCTTCGTCAAAGTCGGCAATTTGTGAAAACAGCGGGCTGGTGACGCCACCAGCAATCAAATCCTGGGTCAAATCATCGTCATTGCTTGTCCGGGTCAGCACGAATAGCGCTTTTAAGTCGCCGAGAAAGCCGACCCCAGCCTCCAGGTCGCCACCGATCTCCCATTGCGATTCCTTGAATCGAAAAAAGGCTTCTTCCACGGCCGAAAATGTACGTGCGCCGCCAGCATCCACCAGAAACTGATCTTCATGGCGTTCGTCTGTCTCTTGTTCTTCTTCATAAAGGCCGTTTAACCGCACCTGGATACCGTTTTGAAAGCCGTATCCCAGATTGCCGGTAACCGTATGCGTTTTGTCAATTCTGGTTCGCGTCAGATCGCGAAACTCCAGCGGGACACGCATCGGATTTAACACATCTTCGCGGATGAGACTGACGCGCGGCTTGTTTTCATATTCATAGCTGATGCCATAATCGACGCCGTTGCGCCTTCCCGTGTGAGACAAAAGCGTTTGCGGTCCCAATGGCGCGCTTTGCGAATAGTTCAGTCTTGCACTGATGAAATTCGAAGAAGTATTTTCAGCGCTCTCTTTCAGGATGACGTTATAGAGAATCCCCTCGCTTCGAATGTCCAATCCTTCTGCGTTGCCACGAATAAGTTCTATGCGCTCGACCTGCGACGCTTGGATGCGCGCCAACTGGGTGGCGATGTCGTTTGACTTGCCGGACATGCGCCGCCCATTAATCAAAAGCGGCGCGCCGCTGGATCCAAATCCCCGGTCATTGCCGCCAGAACGCAACGAACTCAAAAGCGAAGCGCCGCCCGGAATATTGCGGATCATGTCTTCGAGCGTGACCGGCGCATAAGGCGCAAAATACGCGGCATCATAAATAATTGTGGATTGCGCCTGATTGCTTTCCTGGGCGCCTACCTCCGTCGCAGCGGCGCCGGGCCCACCCGCTTGAACGCCGGAAAGGGCGGAACCTGCTGACGCGGTGAACAAGCACGACAAAAAACAAGCACAGGAAACATATATCCGCCGTCGCCTGGGGCGCCCGATACAACCCGATACTTTACACAAGCCCGTCATGGTTGATTGATACGCCGCCCGAATTCAGCGTTCGAAACCGAAGCGCTGCATGAGCTCTTCGCGCGTTGCTATTTCAGGCTCGGCCTCCCGCAAGCTCGTAACACGCTCATAGACGCCGGGTTTAATTTGCCGCCAATGGGGAAAATCGAGCGCACTCAGTTTTTCTAAATGCGCCAGATACTCATCAAGGGAATAAAATATTTCGCCACGTGCGAATGGCAGATTGGCGACGCCGCCATCATTTGCAGGCTGATCCATCGCCGTCTCGCGGGTTGGTTGCAGGGCGTTCGAGTCTTCACCCATTTGCCCTGCAGCATTTTGCTCCGCAGCATTTTGCTCCGCAGAAAGAGTTTCATTGTGTTGCGCACCAGAACAGGCGCCAATAAAACCGGCGCCAATGACTGCAGCGACTACATGTAGAGTACGGTACATAACTAAAAAAACCGCGTTCAATCTGTTCAAGCGCCTTGTTCATATCACGAAAATGTGATGTCTTTCAACAGGGTTAATTGACACTGCCATTTATTCAAATTCTCGGAGGGAAAGACATGATGAATTTCTCATTTAACAACCGGTACAAAGCGCTCGGAGACAGCTGGTATTCAAGTACTTCCTTGTCTAACAGCCGTTCCAATGCGTTCAGCGACCGTCAGTCTTCACCAGCAAGTGATGGACAGCTCAGTATTCTTGGCGAGGCGCAAGCTGATTCGGTAGGCAAGGCGGATTTCGCGTTTGATAACCGATACAGCGCAGCCGAAGATGGCTGGTTTTTATTTTCAGCCCTCTCCAACAGCCAATCTTCACAAGCAAATAATGGCCAGCTCAATATTCTTGGCGAGGCGCAGTCCGGTTCGACCACGCTCGCCAGTTCGTTGATTGGCCTTGATCGCAGCGACGTCGCAGGCTTTTTGGGCAAACCGCAACAAGGCGAAATCATCGTCTATCCGGAATGGGACGGTCACACCTATAAGGGCGGTAATGCGCTGTTTTCTCCACCCTCTTTCGCAAACGCTGTCCCCATACTCGACGCGATTTCCGTCTCCTCTGACATCGCGGTAGACGGCGATATCGTCGGCGGCGAAATTGACCTGTTTTCCATCGATCTGGTTGCAGGCGAAACCTATCTGTTTTCCGTATACGGATCCGGCGCGAACGCGCTCGGCGATACGTTTCTTTACGTCATTGATGATACGCTGGCCCTTCTGGATTTTGATGATGATGGCGGCGCGGGCGTTAATTCCCTCATCACCTATACGGCCACCTATACCGGCACACATAATATTGGCGTTGGCGCCTATCCCGATTCCGGGCTGACGGGCGACTATACGCTTGACGCTATTTTGGATCCGGGCATCGATTTCGTGCCGGACACACTCGGCGGCGCAGCGCCGCTCGCCATGAATGGCGTAACTTACGGCTTTATCGATTCAGCAGCGCCTGGTCCCTATGGCCCTGGCACTGGCGAAGTCGATACCTATTCATTCAACGTACAAGCCGGCATGATTTATACAATCGAAGTCGCTGGCGGCGCCGATTACGCATCTGATTACCTCAATCTTCCGGCCGGAGAACTCGATACGATCGCTTTGATCTACGATTCAAACGGATCTCTCGTCACACAGAACGACGATATTAGCTTCCCATCCGATGTCAGCTCGCGCGTCAGCTTCCTGGCGGAAGAAACCGGCACTTACTTCCTCGACGTTGTCTCTTACGCACCATGGACCGGCGGGTTCTCGATTACAGCCCAGGAAATCGACCTGGCGAACCTCGATCCCGTTGATGCGCTCAATTGGGCCAGCGCTGATAATGTGCCATTCGATGCAAATAACACGGCCTATGTCTATTTCGGCGCTGCGGGCGAAAATTTTGGCGAGCTGGCCGATGACGGCGTCAGCCCGATGGTCACATTTGGCTGGAACGCCCACGAGATTGACCAGGTCATGGCGGCGCTCGAAGAGTACGAGAAAATTCTCGGCGTCAATTATGAAATCACCACTGACATCAACGAGGCGACATTCCGCTTGTCGACAACCTCGTCGAATAATTATGGCGCGTATTTCTATCCGCAGGATCCAGGATTTGGCAGCGCCCAGGGCATTGGCGTTTTCAATGTTGACAGTGGCGGCTGGGCTTTCGACCAGCAACAAAGCCTGGTGCAAGGCGGCTTTTCTTTCGCCGTGATCCTGCACGAATTCGGCCATGCCCACGGTGTCGCACACCCGCATGACCAGGGCGGCGGCTCTGAGGTGCTGGTCGGCGTCACGTCCTCGACAGGATCATTGGGCGTATTCGATCTCAATCAGGGCGTCTACACTGTCATGTCCTACAATGACGCCTGGGAAACACACCCTGACGGCCCCTCCCCCTTCACCGCAGCCGGGATCGACAATGGTTGGTCTGGAACGCTGAGCGCTTTCGATATCGCAACACTTCAAGAGCGTTACGGCGTGATCAATCCCTATGCGACCGGCGACGATGTCTACACGCTGCAGGACGTGCAAGCACAAGGCACCTATTACGAAACGATCTGGGATACAGGCGGCAAGGACACCATTCAATATGATGGCGCAAGTGACGCTGTAATTGATCTGTTCGCCGCAACAATTGATTACACACCGACTGGCGGCGGCGTTGTCTCCTATGTCGATGGCATCTGGGGCGGCTATACCATCGCCGAAGGCGTCGTGATTGAAAATGCGACCGGCGGCGACGGCAATGACGCACTGCTCGGAAACGCCGCTGATAACGTAATCAGAGGCAATGGCGGCGACGATACGCTGGTCGGTCGAGAGGGCGCCGATAAACTATATGGCGGCGCCGGCTTAGACATCGCATCCTATGTAGATGCCGCTTCAGCCGTTAAAGCCTCCCTTCTTTGGCCTTGGGCCAATAAAGGCGACGCAAAAGGCGACCACTATCACAGCATAGAAGGCCTTCAAGGCAGCGCCTTTGACGACAAATTAACCGGCAATTTCGGCGCAAACTACATCGACGGCTTTGACGGCGACGATAAGATATATAGCACTTTCGGCGATGACACTGTGTTGGGCGGCGCTGGTAATGATACGGTTTACGCTGGCTTGGGTGATGACGTGGTTGACGGCGGCGACGGCGATGACCGGCTTTATGGCGGCTTCAACAATGACACAATTGACGGCGGCGCAGGCAATGACACGCTTAAGGGCGGGTTCAGCAATGATGTGTTGAACGGTGGCGACGGCGATGACTCGCTTGACGGCGGTTTCAGCAATGACGTGCTGAACGGCGGCGCCGGCAATGACAAAATGAAAGGCGGATGGGGCAATGACACATTTGCCTTTACTGAAACCGGCGGCGCCGACCAAATCCTCGATTTTAGATCGGGCAAGGACAAAGTCGATGTCAGCGGACTGGATGCGATTGACGGCGGCGCTATCGACGCCTTCGATTGGATCGGGTCCGGCGCTTTCAGCGGCACTGCCGGCGAATTGCGCGCTTACAGCGCCGGTGGAAACGATTACTTCGCTGGTGACACAGATGGTGATGGCATTGAGGATTTTATTGTACAGACAAATGTCCTCCTGTCGGAAAGCGACTTTATTTTCGTATAGTTGGCTTCCAACCACCGAATAAAGAACGGCGCCCCGTAAAACGGGCGCCGTTTTTCTATCTGGCGCGAGGCGGCGGGGCCGTTGATACGGCCAGTGGACCCTTATTCCGGTATCGGCACGCGGCGCCAAAAATCAGAAACCTCATCGTCGAGGCCGGTCATTTCCCAACGTATCAGGGAAATCGGCAACCGGCCGGACGCCATGAATGCGTCATGAAATTCCTTCATCTCGAAATCATCGCCGAGCTGGTCAGCGCGATCGGCCAGCAGTCCGCGCATTTGTAAATTGCCAATCGTGTAGCCAACGCCATAACCCGGCGGACGCCGCAAATAAATTTCAGCGTCAACCCGTGCAACGTTTTGGTCAAGCCACGGCGTTTTCGCACGCATAAAATCAATGGCGTCCTGCACCGTCTGTTCATTGCGTTGCATTCTAACATCAGCGGGAACCCGCGCTGCGCGAAATATCCCGAAGAGATAGATCAACTCATCAACGCGGGGGTAACCCTCGAGCACCCCGGCCTGCATCATCGCTTCTTCCAGATAAACGCCCCACCCTTCCGCGCGGACGCCATCGCTGATCCGTCCGCGAATCGGGTGGTCATTGTTGCCTTCAACGAGTCCATCAAACCGATGACCCGGGATCACCGCATGCAAGTGATCCGGATGCGGATCGCGAAACTGCACAGCCTCCCAAAAATTGAGCCCGCCCGGCCGTTCGATAAAAGGCGCATTCGTCGACAGGGCGCCAACATAGTCCGGAATGGTGATGATTTCTTCGCGCGCCAGAAATTTGCGAATATTGCGGTCCGCTTTTTCGATGCGTTTTTTGTATTCTTTCGCCGTTTTCGCAGGCTCCAGTTCCGGCAGATCGCGATTGCGGTGACGCGCCAGCGCATAAAATGAATAAAGCCGGTCCCATTCCTGGTCGCCAAGCAAGATGAGGTCATTGCTCGTGTATGGCAGGAGCTTGGCGTGTTTCAGGTACCAATCATACTGTTCGGCGCCGACACCTGCGCTGCCGGTGAAGCGAGGCGAGTTATCGTTTAACCAATACAGGAATTCTTCTGCTGCTGACGTTGCTTCCTCTATCGTCGGCGCAAGCGCCGGCTGCTCGTCACGCGCGCGGGCCAGCAAATCATTGTACCAGCCGATTACCCCTGCTGGCGGCGTCGCACGATAGGGGTGGCCGTGGCCGACGCCGTCTGACGTCGTGAGGTTGTGAATGGCGAGTGTGGCGTAGTCTGCAGCGACGTCATCGAGATTTTGCTTTGCCGAAGCGACGATGGTTGGAACCGCAGCGAGCTGGCGTTCCAGCATTGCCTTTTCTTCTCCAGCAACAGGTAATTCTGTGAACGTAAAGCGCAGCATCTGGTCAACATAAAACCCCGGATCTCGCGCCCATGGCCGGGAAACCTTCAACCGGAATTCCTGGGCGTCAAATTGCGCGCGGACGGCTAGATACTCCGCCTGATGAGCGTGGGCCCAGGACGCAACATTCATATTCTCGAGGCGCGATCGCAACGATGCCAGATCATGTCCTCGCTTGGCGATAGCGTCGCCGGAGTAGTCTATGAGGCCATGGTCCGGCGCATTCGGATCGTTGAAATTAGCGTTCCATGCAGACGGCGCCTTGAATGCCAGAAAATCCTCGAAGACATCGACAAGATCATCATAGGACCCCGTCCCGGTCGGCGCACCCACCGACCCCGACTGCGCTACGACGGTAAACGGCGTGAAAACGGCAGCGCAAACCGCGACCGCGATAGAAATCACCCTCATGCGTTTTCCCCTTTACGTTCGACGCCAAAGTCTGGCGGTTTTTGCGGAAGTGTTGCTATCCAGCGCCTGGCCCAGTTTCCGCCACCGCTTTACTTTTCACGAGCAGCGGTTTTCTGACCGAGCGGGCGAAATTTTCATGATAGCGAGGGTGTTCTGTCCTCATGAGCCGATCCCACCAGGTAAAATACAGCCCGAAATTCCAGCCTGCCTGCGCGTGATGCAAATCATGGTGTGTCGTCGTTGTCAGAAAATCGAACATCGGCCTGCCATCACCGCGGGCCGGCATCAACTCGATACCGGAATGCCCCAGCGTATTGCGAAAGATCTGGTGCAACATAAAGACGCCGATCACGCCCCATGGCGTCGGCACGATAAAAAGATAAAGTGGCACAAACGACGCCAGCACCACCGCCTCGGCAAGATCAAAACTATAGGCTGTGAAGGGCGACGGGTTATGGCTCTTGTGATGACGGCGATGGAAAATCCTGAATAAACGCGGATTGTGCATCCATTTGTGAGTCCAGTAAAAATGCGCGTCATGGGCGACGATCATCAACACCAGACTGAGCCACCAATAGGCGGAGCCCCATTGACCGGCGATATCAGGGCCAGGCAGCCATCCCGCCCGGTGAACGAAGAATATCGATAAGCCAACAGTGGAAAAAATCGCCGCCGATCGCAACGAGATCAAAAACTCCAGCGCCAGTTGCCTATTGCCCGGCCGGGTATCACGAACCCGCCGGCCCTTCAAAACCCGGTCCAGCGCCACCCACAAGACAAGCCAGACAGCGATCGAAAAGACCGCGTAACGGCCAGTGTTGCGCAAGACGCTGGAGACCCAGCGCTCAGCGACTTCCGGAGAAAAGAATTCCATCGGTGCGGCCTCCAGTAATCTAACAGGCTCAACGCACATTAACATATGTTACGAATATGATGAAATAAGCCCGCGTCAGTGGCGCTTTTGGAGGGGAACACTGCCCGTCCCGGCGCCAGTGATAAACTATCACGCCGCTGTGACAGCATTTTCGCCGAACCGACTTTGTCCTGCGCCGAACCGGCTGGAAAGTTCGTCCCCGCGCGCCCATTTCCTCAGTGTACCGGGATCAAACGATCCTAACCAACAACAAACGCCTAGCTGTAGCGTAAACACTGACCAGAGGGCTTCGTCAGAAGACAAAAAAAGAAGAGCCCCAAATAACAGCCAAACTGGAGAGAGAAATGACAACGAATTTAATCAAAACCACTGCCGCCGTAATAGCCGCCGCTTTTGTAAGCGCGGGCGCTGCGTTCGCCGACGATGCGACGCTTGTTGACAAAATCAATTCTGAAATCGACACCACCCAGGCGCAAACATATGAATTGGTGACTGCAAAAGCAGATGAGCGTGTCTCCAAGCTTGCTGTCGCCAGCAACGAGGCGGACGACACAACAGCGTCAGAAAGCTTCACCGGCAGCTAAGCGCTGTTCCACTAGCCGCAATTCCTAAATCCAGGATCGGGACGCCAATCAAGTGCCTATTTGGCCTCAATCAGGCATCC
Organism: Hyphococcus sp.; assembly: GCA_021776335.1. Lineage (GTDB taxonomy): Bacteria > Pseudomonadota > Alphaproteobacteria > Caulobacterales > Parvularculaceae > Hyphococcus. The sequence continues at coordinate 490,593 of JAJFGB010000007.1, read as the reverse complement.
CGCTCTGGATATTCATCGACCTCAAAAGCCGCAACGCGTTGTACGCGGAGCGGCGCCTAATCAATAAATCGCTGCTTGATGTCGTCATCCGGGACCCAGCAGACGTCCATTTTACCGAACCAACGATATCGCCGGTCACCGATAAAATCATAGACGGCGTCACGGATGAATTTGGGAACGATCAGGAAAATACCCATGGCGGGCCACGGCGTGCGCAACAGTTTTACTGTTCGCAGCGCCGCCGTCGATCGCGTGTAAGCGTTGCCGTCAAGAATGAGGACCACGCTGGAAAGGCAATCTGCGTCCACAGCGAAACGCGCTGCCAGCTCGACGCCAATCGGTGATTGAAGTGAAGCAAAACGAAAGGCGCGCCGCGCATCGCGCTTTAGAACAAACTGGACACTGGCCTGACAAAGATTACAGACGCCATCGAAGAGCAAAATAGGCCCCTGCAGCAAGTCTGGCGACAGCGTGTCTGTGTCGGCATGCGTCATCACGGTTCCGCCCATGCCCGCGTTTTCGGCAGTGGTGTTGCCAGCGGTACAATCCATGTGGCATTGCGATCACTGCGTTTGATTTGTGTAAGATCCATTTCCGGATCAGTGAACTGCGCAGGCGGTCGATAGTTCAGGGAAACCTGAATATCTGCTCTGACCGCAGGCGATGTAACGCCTTTCTCACTGCCATAGATCTCGCCCAGATAATGCGCAAACTGAAGGATCATATCTGGCCGGGTAATCATTTTGCCCACCTGCCTGCGCGTCAGATAATCTCTCGGGTCAATGACATATTCGACCTCCTCGCCGGGGTCCCAGACAACAAATTCCGCTTCACCACGTTTACTGCGCAGCTTCATGCGCCAGGAAAAGCGATGGCCGTCCTCGTTCCAGGCGACATCACCGGGCAAAGAGAAATGCCGTAACGGCATGCCGATCTGAAACACGATCCAACTCGCGATTGCCGCCATAATGACGGATTGGCGAATGCGGGCCGGTCGGCCAACTGGTGTCGCCACATCGCTTTCCGGCACGCGCTCTGGCTGCAGTGAAATTTCCGGCGGCGGCATATCCGCCAGGCGCGCAAGCGGCCGCAACAGCCGTCGCGCCAATTGACGCGGCCAATCAGGATCAAGAAACATCAACGTCGCCGCCAAAGTGAGCCACGGAAAAATCCCGATCTGAAAAACAAAGTGGTTGGTCAAATGAAACGCCGCATAAATCCAGAAAACAGTAAGCCGCGTACGCCGCCATAAAAGCAGCGGCGCGCCGAACAAATGCAGAAAAATGATCCCATAGGCGCCAATGGCAACCGCCCAGGGTTTGTTGAACAGGAAACCAAACACGATCTGGTCGGACCGGCGCGCCAGCCACGTTCCGAGCGGCTCCAGTTGCAGCCAGTCCGGATTGATTTTTACGAAACCGGCATAAAGAAACATGATCTCGAACTGCGCGACCAGCAGCCAGACCGCCCAGGCCGGTATCGTCCGGGAGCGAAGCTTTGGCCAGAGCTGCGCATCCACCGAAAGACTTCGATGCGCAGGCACGAAGCACAACAGAAATGAAACGATAATCACCAAATAGAAATGATTGAGATATTGCGTTTGATCGAGCAGGAAAACATAACTGAACGCGAAGAAAAACAGGACCGTCGCAATCCGATAAAAAGCGCCCGTCATGATGCATGCAGCGAGAACACCAAGCAGCGCAAAATGCCAATACATACCGTCGCCCGCCCATGGTGTGATCCACTCAAACCCTGCATATTTGAAATGAAAATCCGGATCGATGTAATATCGATCGATCCAGCCATGGTCGAAATAGCGCCACACCTCAATCATCATGATCAAGCCAAAGGCGATCCGAAAGAAAACCAGCGATGCGATGTCAACGGGCCTGAAGAGGAACTGTCGCAAGTTCACCAACATTGATCTCGCCCCCGCATCAAACCCAGCGCATTTCCTGAAATGCGCTTAGCTGCTATTTTGGGGCGCCTTCGAACGATAAACCGAGAGCCATCTTGTTTCGGAAACACCCTGGCTCAGGATTTTGCGCCCATATGCTGTAAATGCAAGATAGATTATGAGGATTAGTGCGCTTTGCTATGCCAAAGGCTCAAACACAAACCGCTCCGGCGCGCGCACCATGCGATGGATGCTGATAGCGCGGATTGCCCCGTCAGCTACATGGCTCAGCTTTCGGCGAAGCGGCCCAACCCATCACGAAACAGCGTCTGCCACCCGGACTCCAGTGATGCGCCGGATTTTTCTGTGACATTGCCCATCAATGCATCCGACACAGTGAGGATACTGGTGTCTTGCTGCGCCTCAAGCGCCAGCTTCAACATTGAAATGGTCGGCCCGCCCCAATCCGGCGCCATATAACCATTGAGATAGAGTGCCTTTTCAGGCTGGCACATCTGAACGCGATACCATTCGAGGGTCTCTCCATCTTCATTTTGCTCAACAAGAAGGCCGCCAGTTTTCGCTTCGAGGGACACGGTTGAACTTTTACCAAGCACACGAAAATCATTCATCCACCAGCTGTTGATCTCATCAGTCATCAACGACCAGAGTTTGCCAATCGGGCATTTAATCGGAACGTCAAAAGAGTACTTATAGATTCGAGCTGCAGGATAATCTTCAACAGACATGGTTTCCTCCCGGCAATATGGCCTATGCGCCAAATTCAGCTAGCTTTTTCAGGCGCGCAACTGACGATGAGATACCCTCGACATGCTTGCGCACCCACGGATTGCAGGCGCGTTTTAACGGCGCCGGATTCAAATAGTTCCAGCGGACGCGCCCCTCACGCATAACCACAATCAAATCTGCTTTTTCAAGAATGCCGATATGTTTGAGAATGCCCGTTCGAGCAGCAGAGGGAAACAGATCAACGATTTCACCCGTTGATTTTCGTCCATTCGCCAAAGCATCCACTATCTTCCGGCGTTTGCCGTCAGCAATCGCCTTCCAAACCTCATCCTCAGCCGCAGAATATTGTGTCACCATACAGTGACATTACAGTATACAAATGAATTGTCAACTACGGATGCCTCTATGGCGGACGCTCCCTTCCCACACAGCCCGTTTGTTTGCAATAATGTGTTCGTCAAGTATATTGACAAACTGTCGCCTGCATCTGCGCCTCTTGAAACTCGATGGTTCGTTTCAGGGGCCGAAACCCACGGAAACCAGCGAGGTTGAAACTTGATGAAGCGGGGAAATATGAATGAATCGGAAAAACAGCCTGAGCCCTTTCTCATTGAGCTCTTGATACGTTCCTACAGCTGGTTTGTGCAGGAGTTAAATACAACGCTCGAGACATCCGGCGACGACAGACTGACACGAGCGCAAATAATCACGCTCTTCTATCTTGAGGACGGAAAGGATCATGTTCAAACACTCGGCACAAGAATGGGCCTTTCACGACAGGCTGTCAGCCTCACAGTCAGGGAGCTTGAAAAGGAAGGGATTTTAACAATGGTGACGGATCCTGCCAAGAAAAGCGCCAAATTAATCACGATGACAAAACAGGGAAGAATTGCTGTCCAGCGCGCGTTCAAAGTGCTGAACCAACTGGAAGCTAAAATCGCCAGGAAGCACGGCAAAAAAAACCTGGCCGATGTGAAACGTTTTCTACAGGCCAACCTAGGTTAGAGCGATCAGTGTCAGAAGGGAAATCCGAGTCACATACCACCTTCATAGACAATGATGAGAATGCCGTTTGGATCGCGAAGATAAAGATAGGTAGCCCCCCATGGGCGCGGTTTTGGCCCTTCATATTCATATTGACCCGGTAGCTTTTCAAGAAATGCGTTCAAATCACGCACGCGAAACTGAAGGCTTAGGCCGGAAAAGTCATGGATTTCGTCACTGTAATATATTTCAAAAAGCGCTTCATCCCGGCCATTGTCAAAAACCAAAATCGCGCCACGATCATCGGGCTTATCCCACGCCTCAGCCAACGCCATGCCAAACGCGCCCTTATAATAGTCTATTGTTTCATCATATCGCGGCGTGCTGATTTTCGTTTTCAATGAAAACGGCGCGGTTTTTACGGGCACATCCCGTGACTGCAAATCGGCTGCCAAAAACCACCACTCTTCCAACAGTGAGCAAACAAGACCGCCACCCTCTCCATGAACAAAGCCGAGGCGAAATACCCCATCCATATTCACACGCTCTTCGGTCGCAGCTCTGACAAAACTGGCCGTCCAATGGACGATCACCATCTCATTTGCTGCAGACCACAATTCATGGTCGAACTTAATGTCTTTTTGCGCGCCTGCAGCGCCTGCGCTCCAATAGGCTTTTATCGCCTGCCGTGTGTTGAGAACATTTTCCAGCGGATTGACGGCATAGCGCGCGTTTTCGGTAAAGAGCGTCGCAACGAGTTCGGCGTCCTGATTTTCCCAGGCTTGCTTGTATTTCTCAAGCCATTCTTCAATTCGGTCTTCGTCATACATCTGCGGATCCCCCTGAATTCCCGGCTTAGCGTCAAGCTCTTTTACAATTGCTGCGGGCTCATGGCGCTGTATCTGGGTTTCGGCCTTATTTACATGTTGCGCGCTCTGTGCGATGCGCGCGCCGACAGCGCCATTGGCGCTCGGACAAGTCGAAAGCGCAATCAACACTACCATTGCAAGTCGATTACGGCCCGTCCTGGTCATCACAAAAGGATTTAGCAGGCCACAGATAATATTGTCAAGCATGTTGACAATATTCAAAACCAGCGCTCAACCCTGTAAACAGCGCGCGGCGTGGCGCCTCGAAACACAAGCGCAGCGAAATTGCCTGCCCGTAATCAAAAAAGCGCGCGAAACAGCAAAATGAAGCTCAGCACAACAAGCCCCAATGTTGGCACGATATAAATTCCAACCCCGCGCAGAAAAGCGACGGTTGTCGCCATGGCGGTCGGCGATTTGTGCTCGCCCTTTAATAGACGGAGCACATAAATAGCGACGCCTGACAGCGACAGCAAAGTCAGGAGTATCCCGAATATAAACCAGATGATCTTCGTCCAGACACCACCGAAATCCCCAAAATGTAATGGATCAGCCATTTCAGCGATCCGTTGATGAACATTCAGATCGCGGGCATCGTTGACAAGAATAGCCTCACCGGTCTCTGCTTCCACCCAAACGGCATTGGCGCGCACGCGCACCAATATCGCTTTGTGCTGACCGGACACTGTAAAAGCCGCGGCGTTTTCCCCTGCAAACGATATATGTTTTATGCGTAGCGCCGGTTGCGCTTCCCGCGCAGCGCTAAGAATTGACGGAAGCGCTGCTGCGCTTTGTTCCGCCGTCGTCGCGACACCCGTTCTCCAAACTCGCGGACTTCGCGGAGCCCCGGCGCCAAGGATTTCAACCAGATACCACGTTCCGGTCAGGATCATCAAAATAACAAACCAAAGGCTCCAGAGACCGGCCAGGCGATGAAAGTCACCGAACAAGGTCCGCGCGTTGCGCCATCGCAGCGGCTTAAAAAAACCGCGCCACCATTTTTTGTAAACGACGAACGACGTCACCAGCGAAATTGCCAGCACCACTGACATCGACGATACAATGGGAACCCCGATCTTGGTCTGCAATATCAAGCTCCGGTGAATCCAGCGCAGGATTCGCTGAGCGTTCAGGCCACTGGCCTCGCCGCGCACTTCACCACTCGTCGGATGAACATAGAGTCGGCGCTGCACGCCATCCGACGTCACAATAGTTGCGGTCGCCGCAAAGCCTCTGCCAACTGGGGCGCTGAGCGCCACAAGTTTTGAATCAGGCGCATATTGTGCTGCGGCCATCGCAACGCCAGGCCAGTTAACATCGCGTTCTACCGTCGACGGTTTGACGCGCATATCGGCATTCATCAGCCAATCGATTTCATTTCCAAAGACAGCAAGCGTACCGGTCAGCATGACGAAGCTCATCAAAATGGAAAGCTTCAATCCGACCCATTGATGCACGATCCACCATAAGCGCGCATCGCTTTTTTTTGACCGTAGCACTTTAGATTTCACTGGTGTTTCCAACCCCAAACATCAATCTTGATCCGATATTGCACTGACGATGCGGGAACTGACAACAATCATCGCCAGGTTGCAAATTGCCGCGACGCTTATGCGCCAATCATTTTCTTTAGAGTATCAATCTCTGCAAAGCTTGTAGGAATATCAGCGCGGTGGGCGGCAAGGCGCATATCACGCAAAACCTCGAGCGATCGCAACAACACCGGCAAGGGTGGACCACTTGCGGTTACCTGTTTCAAATTTCGCTCTTCGAGCGCCTCAGAGGGTTTTGCAATAAAACTGTTCACCAGTTGATTGTGATGTTGCGCTGCGATTTCACCATGCAGATGGCACACCGCCAAGAACGCGGCGGCATTCGTTCGAAACCATTGCACCTTCGATGCGTTTTCTCCGGCAAGGACAAATTCCGTCAAAAGATCGCGCCGACGCATACAGTCGCGCAGGCTTGCCTGATCTTCGGGCATCAAGAACAGCATTTTATCAACGAGCAGCTGCGAATAATAAGGATCATTGGCGTGGCAAAGGCCGAGCAACATATCAATCTCGTTGATGCCCGAAAAATCGCCCGCATTAGCGCCGCGATATTCATGGCGCCCCACCCGATATGGCTTATAATATGGTCGCACACTGTAAAAAAAGCGATCAACATTGAGCTTTTCAAACAATACGTCGTTAAAGCACATGACGTCACGCAATGCCTGAGCGGCGTCTTCAAGAAGTGTTTCGGTCACAGGGTGCGAAACACCCAAAGGCAAAATCCGTTTTAAGGCGTCAGCGGCGCGCTTAAACGCCAGAATGCCGCGCGTATTATAGTCAAGAAACAGAAATTCATCGGCAAGTGTTGTGAAACTTTTCTGACGCCCGTTTACCGCCATATTATGCGTCGCGAGATGCGCCGTTGCAAAACGCGGCACAACCCCGATTGAGGTCGCGATGTGCATGCCGAGCGCTGACGCTTCCTTGTGCGGGGATTTTTCTTCGCGTGCTGGGTTTGTCAGTTCGTGGCGCCGCAACGACGCCATATAGAGGCCGAGATTGCCAAGCAGATTGAACGCGCTGTCAAAGCCTTCGTCTGTGTTGCCCTCGTCGACGAGTTTGACGATATGGGCGCGCCCTTCATCGCAGATCTGTTTTTTGACATCTTCGCCAACGGCCTCGACATCGGCGCGATCAGCACGCGCAAAATAGGCTTCCTCAAGCGCGGTATTCATTTCAACGAAGGATGTTCGAATCCAGCCGTCAAAGTCATGTGAATATTTGCTCAACCCGCGCCTCCCTTGCCCGGAATAGCGTCATCGCGGAACCAACCGGTGATCGTCAAGCGCGGCGCCGCCGCGAATGTCGAAATCTGTGTCACTGTGTGAAGATATTTGATGTCGAAGATCGTCAGATTGTTAAAGCGCGGCAAGAATCCGTGATCGACATCCTGGTTATCTTTCAAAAATAACAGCAACCCGCCCCAGTCGGGCTGCCAGCCTCTGGTAAAACCAAGCACATAAGCGGCACGGCGCTCACGGTCTTCGCCTTCATCGACATGGCGGGTGAGATAGTGACCCGGCCCATACTGACACGCATGGGCGTCAGCCTTGTTAATGCCGTCAACGCCGGTGACCATGCGGCCAAGATCAAGAAAAGTGGGACTGTTGATAAGCTCTGTAGCCTGATGAATGGAGTGGCCTTCGTCCCACTTGCGTAAATATGCCTCAATCATTGGATAGGTAAAATAGTGAAAGCCGCGATTTTCGCCCGCACGCGCCAATGCATCACGCATCAGCTCAGCCCGTTGGTGCTGATCCAGCGCAGCCCACTCCTCTTGCGAGAAATGAACCGGCTTGTCATTTACATCCGTCAATAAATGCCGCCACGGCATTCCAACGCGCAGCATGTTATGAATGGCTTCGGCTGAGGCCGGTTCAAATATGTTCGGAATCTGAACAATGCCGCGCTGATGATACGCGCTCGCATATTTTGGCAGGTCGATATCCGGATTAAGAAAAAGCTCCACCGGCGTGGCCATTGCTACACCCTGCCCTAATAAAACGCCTGAAGACCCGTCATGGCGCGGCCAAGAATGAGCGCGTGCACATCATGCGTTCCCTCATAGGTGTTGACTGTTTCAAGGTTCATGGCGTGACGCAATACGTGATATTCTTCCGAGATACCGTTCCCGCCATGAATATCTCGTGCGATGCGGGCGATCTCAAGAGCTTTACCGCAATTATTACGCTTCATCATGGAAATCGCTTCCGGCACGAAGGCGCCATTATCGAGGAGCCGACCCAATTGCAACGCGCCCTGGAGTCCCAACGCAATATCAGTTTGCATGTCGGCGAGTTTTTTCTGCACGAGTTGCGTACCGGCGATGGGTTTGTTGAACACGACCCGCTCCATGGCGTAATCGCGTGAGGCAATCCAGCAAAATTCCGCTGCGCCCATAGCGCCCCAACTAATGCCGTAACGCGCCTTGTTGAGACATGAAAACGGTCCTTTGAGACCTTTAACATTAGGCAACAGGTTTTCTTCCGGGATATGTGCGTCAGCCAGTGCTATCTCACCGGTGATCGACGCGCGCAAGGAAAGCTTGCCATCAATTTTTGGCGTTGTGAAACCGTCAGTTCCACGTTCAACGATAAAACCGCGAATCTCGCCATCGAGTTTTGCCCAGACGATCGCAAGGTCAGCGATCGGCGAATTGGTGATCCACATTTTGGAACCATTCAACACAAAGCCGCCCTGCACTTTTTCGGCTTTGGTGCGCATGGCGCCCGGATCAGATCCGCCATCGGGTTCGGTGAGGCCGAAACAGCCGATCCATTCACCGCTCGCCAATTTCGGCAGAAACTTCTTCTTTTGTTCCTCGGTGCCAAAAGCCTCAATCGGATACATCACCAGAGACGACTGCACTGACATCGCAGAACGATAGCCTGAATCGACACGCTCGACCTCGCGGGCGATCAGCCCATAAGCAACATGACCAGCGCCGCCGCCGCCATATTCCTCCGCCACCGTCGCGCCGAGGAGGCCCTGCTCGCCAAGCTCGGTCATAATCTCGCGGTCAAAGCGCTCTTCACGGTTCGCCGAAATCACCCGCGGCATCAGCTTATCCTGGGCATAGCCCCGCGCGGCATCGCGGATCATCCGCTCTTCATCGGAAAGCTGGGTCTCAATCGAGAGCGGGTCCTGCCAGTCGAAGGTCTGTTTGGTGGTCATAATGTTCAATCACTTGCTTTTACGGCCATCCATCAAGGCTCGCCCCTGAGGATTAAAGCCCCAGGAAACACCTCAGGATGAGAGATGATGTGTTTGTTAGTTCAAGTCCGGTGCAAAATACACCCTAATCCCATCGCGACAGGATGTCTTACCTGACCTCAAAGTATGGTTCGCCAACACCTAAATCAAACGCGGTCCAACAGACAACGCTTCACCCTTCATGGGACCGCGGTTCCGCATCAACCTTAATTTCCGTCAAGCGCACTTCTTTACTCATTATCGCTGCCCGACGGCAAAACTCCATGAGACATTCAGCGCTTCCAAACGCAGCCCACTGGTTGTGGATATCGCATTGCCAGCCAAGATAGTCCGTCCATTCAACGTCGACGATTTCATTGTTTTCGCCCTGTCTTGATTTTATTTCAAGATAAAGACGGCCAGATAAAGTGTGCCTGTGCCTCAAATATTGGAAGAATATGAAACTCGGGAAAATTATTATGCCCGCCGCTATTTTGGCAGAAATGGCTAAGGGTTCAAATCCAAAAACCGATTGTCCATCGAATACTATAGTGATGGCGCTAAGTAATGTGATCGGGATGATTACCCATACTAGTGCGCCAGATAAGCAGCGCCTAACCGGACCTCTTTGACAGCTGAATTTCCAAACGCCGCTACTCTCACTAATTTTGAGAAGTCCATGCACCCCATCAACTGCGTGCTGCAGTCGATATAATCGCGGCAACACATTTTGAAACGCCACCGCTGCATTTGAATTGCTGGAGAATGGATGCGGATTATCTGTATCAGGCGTTCGAAAGTTGTTTTTTAATTCGGTTGCCGAGTTTATCACGCCCCCGACAATCGTATTGAATTCATCGCCATGGAGTTTGACTGTGACATGGAACTTGGCGGAATCGCTCTTGACGAGCGATCGCGATGTAAACACAAAGGTTAGTGCGAACACCACCAAATACAAAATAACGAAAGAGATAACTTTCGGAAATCCGCCGAATAGATCAGTGTAAAGAACAAAATAATTTAATGCCCACGCGCCCCAGATCACCAAAGCTGGGAACGCAAAACGCACCAGCCACAGGCGTCTGATGCTAAACCCCGACCAGAACTCGGCTGGACAACATGTCCAATTGCCAGCTGCCGGGCTATCGCCCGGTTGTGGATCTCGCCCACGCTGTTGGTTTGGCTGTGCTGTCTGTGACCCCATGGTGACCCCCGTCCCCAATCTCGGGACTTTTGCCCGTGATTGGCATCACCATGCCCTATACTTTTCCACCACTCAAGTTCGGCAATATAATTTCTAACATTAATCGTTTTTTGAAAATTCAGCCACGTGAATGCTAAGCTAAGCTGACGGAGCAGTTGTCGCCTGCGGCCGAATTTGACGAAAACAAGCGAGTCTACGCTGGTGGCAGACGCGCCGGGCAACAGGTTTTCTAAACCAACTCCAGCGCCACAGATGTCGCCTCACCGCCGCCAATGCAGAGGCTCGCCACCCCTTTTTTGCCGCCGTTTTGCTTGAGCGCATTGATCAGCGTCACCAGAATACGGGCGCCCGAAGCGCCAATCGGATGGCCAAGGGCGATGGCGCCGCCATGAATGTTGACCTTTTCGGCGGGCAGCTTGTGTTCGCGCATGGCCGCCAGCGGGACCACAGAAAATGCTTCGTTGATCTCGTAAAGATCAACCTCGTCCGCCGACCAGCCGGCTTTTTCAAGCACCGTGCGGATCGATTCTACCGGCGCCGTCGTAAACCATTCCGGCTCCTGGGCATGGGTCGAGTGAGCGATTATCCGTGCAACCGGTTTGGCGCCTTTTGCGTCCGCCGTGGATTGACGCATCAACACCAGCGCTGCGGCGCCATCGGAAATCGCCGACGCATTGCCAGCCGTCACCGTACCGTCTTTTTCAAACGCCGCCCTCAGCTTAGGGATTTTTGCCGCATCAACGACGCCCGGTTTTTCATCGTCGCTGACGGTAATCGCGCCTTTGCGGGATTTAACTTCAACGGGAATAATTTCATCCTTGAACGATCCGTCTTTGATGGCTGCCTGCGCGCGCGTTACCGAGCGCATCGAATATTCATCCTGCTCTTCACGGGAAAACTGCCATTCGCGCGCGCATTTTTCTGCGAAAACGCCCATAGCGCGGCCCTTGTCATAAGCGTCCTCAAGGCCGTCCACTGCCATATGATCAAGGACAGCACCCTGACCGTATTTGATGCCGGTCCTGCCTGTGGGCAAAAGATGCGGCGCATTGGTCATCGCTTCCATGCCGCCGGCGACAACAATTTCGCTGGTTCCCGCAAGAATGGCGTCATGGCCCTGCATCACCGTTTTCATGCCGGAGCCGCACATTTTATTCACCGTCGTACAACCGGCTGATTTTGGAATGCCGGCGCCAAGCGATGCCTGCCGCGCAGGCGCCTGGCCAAGGCCCGCCGGCAACACGCACCCCATCAACACTTCATCCACATCATCGGCATTGACGCCGCCACGGGACAGCGCCGCTTCGATGGCGCGCGCGCCCAACTCCGTTGACGGCAAGCCGGTAAAGGCGCCGAGAAAATTGCCAATTGGTGTCCGCGCCATGCCGGCGATGACAATGGGATCTTTGTTGCTCATGAGGTTTTCCTTTGCAAACTTCCTGGCTGACGTAAATTTTCAAGGCTGCTTTTCACACACCTGTTTCAAACTTACGCAGCTTCACGACCGCGCGCGATGACTTCAAGCGCCAGCTCGTCAGCGACCGCTCCGGTAGGCCGATTTTCCGCTTCGGCGCGTTTAAATATTTCGGTTAGCGTATCGCCGATCTTGTCGATACGCGCAGTCATCTCTTTGTTGGTCCAGTTCCCGAGGATTTCAAGACCCACACTGATCACGCCGGCGGCATTGATGACATAATCGGGACAGTAAAGTATGCCGCGCTCAGAAAGCGCCGCACCCATATCGGGGCTCGCAAGCTGGTTATTGGCCGCGCCGGCGACGATCTTTGCCTGCAGCCGACCGATCGTATCCACGTTGATCGCGCCGCCCAGCGCACAAGGCGCAAAAATATCGACATCGGCTGCGACTGCGTCATCTTTGGAAACAATTTCAGCGCCAAACCTGTCGCGCGCTTCCTTTACTGCTGCGTCATTAACATCCGCGACGACAAGTTTGCCGCCCTCTTCATGGATCAAGCGCGCCAGCTCCATGCCGACAGCGCCCACACCAAGGATTGAAACACGCAGCCCTTGAAGGCTCGCGGCGCCATAATGGTGCCGTGCAGCCGCCTGCATGCCACGCCAGACGCCGCGCGCCGTGAAGGGTGACGGGTTGCCGCCGACGCCGTCATGGGCAAGACCGGCGGCGTAATTGGTGACAGATCGGATGGTTTTCAAATCATCTTCAGTGACGCCGGAGTCTTCTGCTGTGTAATAAAGCCCTTCGAGACTTTCGACGGCAGCGCCAAAAGCCTTCAGCAATGCCGGGGATTTGTCTTTCCTCGGGTCAGCGAAAATCACCGCCTTGCCGCCGCCAAACGGAATGCCGCCCAGCGCGTTTTTGAACGTCATACCGCGCGACAGATTTTGGACATCTGTGAGACCCGCTTCGAAATCGGCATAGGGGTAAATTCGGCACCCACCACAGCCTGGCCCCAGCGTTGCGTCATGAACGGCGATCAGCGCATTGAGACCAGCGCTTTCGTCAATGAAATGCACAACCTTTTGCCAGCCATCGACCGGCAATACGCGGCTTTCCATCATTAGATTCTCCTCAAAAATTGGGGGTCCGACAGGGTATTCCGCGCGGGCTATAGCAGGTTCGCCAGCGCGCGCCAGCAGTAGCCGAAAACGTGAAGACGTTCCCACCAAATCAAGGCTGACGGCGCTTGGTCATTAGCATATGATGCTAAACAAGTAAGCTATCCTAGGGTTTTCCCCTTGAGAATCCGGAGGGCCCTCAAACAGAGATTCCGAGCGTGCGGCTAGAAATTTGCCCGCACGCATAAGCAAAAGTCGAAATTTTCGATACGTTTCTGCCAAATCAAGCACTTTTAAGCTTGACCATTAGCAGATAACGCTAAATAGATAGGGCATCCCATGAAACGCATGAGATGTCCCGGGAAATGCAATCGATGAAACTCGACCATATCGACCACAAGATTTTGAAGCATCTGCAGGAAAACGCGCGAATCACCAATGCGGAACTTGCTGACAAGGTCGGCCTCTCGCCAACCCCCTGCCTGCGGCGGCTGCGGCGGCTTGAAAATGACGGCATCATCAAAGGTTACCACACGGAGGTTAACCGGGAAGCGCTCGGCGTCAATGTCACTGTCATCATTCTGGTCAAGCTGGAACGCGAAGACGACAAAACGCTTCGTGAATTTGAAAACGCAATCAAAGACCGCGAAGAAGTGATGGAATGCTATCTCGTCACAGGCAAGTTCGACTATTTCATCCGCGTCTTGATTCCGACATTGTCAGCCTATGAAGCATTCCTGTCTGAAACGATCCTGCGCATGCCAAATATCGCCACTGTGGAATCGAGCTTCACCCTGCGCGAGGTAACGCGCAAAATCGTGATGCCGTTGCCTAAGCCAATGGGCGCGCGCTGATTCACGAATAGCGATGGCTTCGATGCCGCTGAAAAATGATTTAATGCAAGACAGCCTGCCCGGTCAGGCAGTTTTTACTGCGTCGACCGCCGAATTTTTCTCTGCCATGACCCGATCAATTTCTGCATGAAGGTCTTCGGCGCGCAGCGGCTTGGTGAGGTATCCGGCAAAACCCATTGCGAGATATTCTTCAACTTGCTGAAGCATGGCGTGGGCTGAAACAGCAATCATTGGAACGGATTTGGCAGAATTGCTTTCACGTTCGAGAAACCGTATCTGGCGCATGGCCTCCCCCCCATCCAGCACTGGCATGGATATATCCATCAGCACCAGGTCAAATTCATCCCGCTTGAACATGTCCACCGCCACAAGGCCATCGGCGGCGAAATGGGTGTCATGATTGCGTTGCTCCAAAAATGTTCGAAGGACGGCCTGGTTAACGATATTGTCTTCCGCCGCCAGAATTCGAAGCCCTTTCACAACATCATTGGCGTCGAAGGTCGTTGTCGGCGCATCACTGCTTTGTTCACTAGGCGCCGCGAGCAACGATAGCTCAATCAAAACACGCGTCCCCTTACCGGTTTCTGATTCCATGGAAATTCTCCCGCCCATGGCGTCGATCAATCCCTTGACGATGGACAGTCCCAGACCTGTACCACCATATTTGCGCGTGGTCGCAGTATCAGCTTGCGTGAACGGCTCGAAAATCCGCGACGCCTGCTCACCGTCAACGCCAATGCCGGTGTCAACAACCTCAATCGTCAACAACCGAAAAGACGCTTTTTGCATCGACACCCCAACCTTTAAGGTAACTGCGCCTGCCTCAGTGAATTTGATTGCATTGTTGACGAGGTTATGGAGGATTTGCACGATACGATGGGCATCACCAAGCAACAACATGTCACTGTCGTGGTTGCAGTCGATGTTGAAATCGAGGCCTTTTTCCTGCGCTTTCAATCCATGGAGGCTTTCAACTTTTCTCGCGATGTCGCAGGGGCGAAACGGCGCCTGCTCAAATTCGATGCGATTAGCTTCAATTTTTGAAAAATCGAGAAGATCGTTAAGCACAGTCATCAACAAGTCACCAGAATCGCTGATGACTTTCAATTGCTGCAGTTGCTCAGGCTTAAGACCGCTCGTCTCCAGCGTCGCCGCCATACCGAGAATACCATTCATGGGCGTGCGGATTTCATGACTCATATTGGCCAAAAATGTAGACTTGGCGTTGTTCGCTTGTTCTGCGGTCGCCTGACGTTGAAGCGCATGTTCCCGCGCTGCCCGCATGGTCGCGCTGGTCACCTGATATTCGCGAAGCGCAACAACCAGATGACCGGCGTATAAAAGCCCCGCTGCCATAATCGCCGCCGCGCCAACACGGCCAGGGTCTTGGCCGGTGACAAGCGAGTAGAGCGGTAAGGCGAAGAAATACAACAAATGCGGCGTGACGGCGGCGAGAAATGTCCGCCGCTCATGATGCATGTGCATTGTGATATGCAGCAGAGCGCCGCAAAGCCACATCATTGCGAATATCTTGCCCTGGCCATCCCAAAAAAACCAAAGCAACACAGTAAAAAAGGAATAAACAAATGTCGCCTGCATGGAGGATGCGCACACCGCAAACCACTCCTCCCTTGTCGGCAAAGCGCGCCGCGCAGGATCACGAAATGGCTTCCAGAAATACATGTCAGCAGTCTGGCTTAAGACAACCGCCACGAACCAGAAAATGGCCCAAACGTGACTGATCGCAGTCCACATGATTGCTGCGCCTACACCGGCAATGACAAACCGCGTTTTAAGCTGGTTAGCGCGCGCTGCTGCTGTCGCAAGCAGACCAGACAGGCGCAATGACGCCGCGCTTGCGCCGCTCTGTTGATCACCAGTCGGAAACTTTGCCAATCCACGCTCCCCGAAGTAAGGCAATTCGGGAAGCTTAGGCGTTAAACCTTAAGCGACAGCTACTGTTGCAGCTTTCTATGTCCCAAAACTATACATATGCGCAATTGTGACATCACTTCTGGAAGTCATAAAAAGCGCCCATGTAGAGGATATCTGTCAATGCCTGCATGGCGGCGAGACTTTCTGTCATAAATTCAGGATCTTTGAGATCATCTGCCGCCAGCCGGTCGCGGTAATGAGCGCGGACCCAGTCTTCAAGCCTTGAGATTTTTGCTGCATCAAGCATGAAATTCTGATTGGCAGCAGCAGATTCTGCCTCCGACATAACAACGCGCAGGCGCAGGCAGGCAGGCCCACCACCATTCCTCATGCTTTCGCGAACGTCTTTAAAGACCAACCGATTAATTGGGTTATTTTTGGCAAGGGTTTCTTCAAGGAAACCTTTGACACGCGGGTTTTCCTCGGACTCCTTCGGCAGGATCAGCGCCATCTCGCCACCCGGCAGCGTCACCAGCTGAGAATTAAAGAGGTAGGATTTAACTGCATCTTCGAGCGATATTTTCGCCGCAGAAGCTTCGACGATTTCAACAAAAGGCGCGGCATCGCGGATCGCTGCGTAAGCAGCCTCAGGATCTGCAAAACTTTGTTCATGCAGAAAAAGAACTGTTCCATTGGCGACGCCAACAACATCATTATGGAAGGCGCCGGCATCAAGGGCTGCTTTTGATTGTTCAATGAAGATCGTTTTTTCCGGGTCAAGTAAATGTCCACGCGCCACCGCTTCGCTCGCCCGCTTTCGCTGGCGCGCCGGAAAGCGATCGCCGTCCTTGCCGTAAACGAACAAATGAACGCCGGGCGACCCATGACCTTCTGCAAGGCGCCCATGATTGGCAGCGCCCTCATCGCTGAAATGAACGCCGCCGGGCAATAGCGGGTGGTGCGCGAAATGCTTGTCATGATCAAAGATATGCGCGAGCACGCGCGCCGTCGTTTCACCCTCAATGGCGCGGTGAAAATTCGCTGCAAGATTGGCTGGCGTGAAATGCACACGCCCATCAGCCGTATCCGGCGATGGCGCGACAGTCCCGGCATTGGCCGTCCACATTGTGGATGCCGCATAGCAATTGGCGAGAAGTTCCGGCGCATCGCTAATGGCATGTTCAATCATCTGCCGGTCAGTTCCGGAAAAACCAAGCGCGCGCAGGGTTTTCAGATGCGGCCGATCCTGGGGCGGCAGGAAGCCCTGGCCCAATCCCAGCTCCATGGCCGCACGCATCTTGGCAAGCCCCTGCAACGCCGCCTCGCGCGGGTTTGACGCCGCGCCCTTATTGGTCGCCGAGGCGAGATTGCCGAAAGAGAGCCCCGCATAATTATGGGTCGGGCCGATCAGGCCGTCGAAATTATATTCTGTGTGGGTCATTTATCAAAATATTCGCTTGGCATTAGACTAAACCTTCACCCCAACCTGATCATCCGGGAGCGATAACAGCCCATCGCCCTCCATGGACGCGACGGGATAGGCGCAATAATCCGCGGCATAATAAGCGCTGGGGCGATGATTGCCGGAAAAACCAATGCCGCCAAAGGGCGCTGCGCCCGAGGCGCCTGTAGTCTGGCGGTTCCAGTTGACGACGCCCGCCTTGCTGAGCATTAAAAACTTTTCCCATTTCGCCGCATCGTCAGACAACAGCCCGGCGGAAAGGCCAAATTTGGTTGCGTTGGCGCGTGCGATGGCGGCGCCAAAATCCTTGACGCGCCAAACTTGCAGCATCGGCCCGAAATGCTCCTCATCGGGAATGGCGCTGGCGCCAGTAACATCGACGATACCGGGTGTCACAAAGGCGCTGCCTTCATCGCGAACAGATAAATTACGAATGGCTTCGCCGCCCATTTCGACGCGCTGATCAAAAGCCCGCTCGAGGCTTTGAGCGATTTTCGGCGAAATCACCGGGCCGAGGAATGGCTGTGGCTGGTCAAAAGGCGCGCCAATAATCAGACGGTCCGTGAGTTTTGTCAGCGCATCAATCGCCTTATCACCTGCTGCGCCTTCAGGAATGATCAACCGCCGCGCGCAGGTGCAGCGCTGTCCGGCGGTCAAAAACGCCGATTGCACCACGGCAAAGGCCGCCGCATCGACATCGTCCGTATCCCACCAGATCAGCGGGTTATTGCCGCCTAGTTCCAGCGCCAAAATAACATCAAGGCGATCAGCGAACATTTTGTGGATCGCAAGACCGGTTTTTGCGCCGCCGGTAAAGAGAACGCCGTTGATCCCGTCTGCGCCGGTAAGCGCCTCGCCGGTTTCACGCCCACCCTGCACCATATTAACAACGCCTTCGGGAACGCCCGCTTCAACCATACGCTCGACAATGAATGCGCCGGGGCCGGGCGCCAGCTCCGATGGTTTAAACACAACGGTATTACCGGCAATCAGCGCGGGAATGATGTGACCGTTCGGCAAATGCGCCGGGAAATTATAAGGCCCCAATACGGCCATCACGCCATGCGGCTTATGGCGCAACACAGCACGGGTCAGGTGGGTTGCGTTTTCACGCTCGCCGGTGCGCTCGTGATAAGCGTTGATTGAAATATCAACTTTGCCGGCGACCGTCGCGGCTTCAGTCTTGGTTTCCCAAAACGGTTTGCCGGTTTCTCGCGAAATCAACCGCGCCAAATCCTCGCCATCCCGTTTGATGATATCGCGATAGCGTTCAACGATATCAATGCGATCTCTCACAGAGGTCAGCGCCCAGGGCTCGAACGCGGTCTGCGCCGCCTTTACTGCATCTGCGACATCATTTCCGGTCGCCGCCGCGCCAGACCAAATGGTCTCGCCCGTTGCCGGATCGACACTTTCAAACGCCGCGCCGCGGCCAGCGCGCCATACGCCATCAATCAGAATTTTTTCAGTCATCGCTTCACCAAATCACGGCGCGAATAGCGTCGCCTTTTTTGACGCCCAAGGTCGCCGCCGCTTCCTTTTCGATTATAACATTGTCGTCATTCACTGCCTGCACCCGGGCGCGCACGACACGAAAACCCGATAATCTTCCGGCCGCCATCAGCATGACAGGGGCTTCACCGGCGTCTGCAATCTCGGCAATGTCAGCGATCTTATAGCTCTTGCTGTCCTGGACGGTTTTGATGTCGTCGATTTGTGCATCGACCAGCGGACCACCGTCGAAAACATCAATATAGCCGCGGAAAGAAAAACCTTCTTTCAAAAGCATATTAAAGGCCGGGGCGGCGTTGTCATGGGGTTTACCCAAAATCTCTCGGGCTGCTTTGGGCAATAGCGCTACGTAAATCGGATGACGCGGCATGAGATCAGCGATGAACTGGTTGCCGGTGGCCGCATTAGTCAAATCTGCCGCCTCGAACTCCATGTCAAAAAACGGTTTGCCAAGCGCTTCCCAAAATGGCTGCTCTCCATTCGGGCCGCGCCAGCCGCGCAGTTCCGCGCAGACGGGATCTGCAATCAGATCCCTGTGTTGTGCAATAAAAAGATAACGCGCGCGCGCAAGATATTTACCGAACCCGCCGCCGCGCGCTTCCGGCGACAAAAAGAGCGAACCAACTTCGCCGCAGCCAGTAAAATCGTGGGTCGGCACGAGAAGCCTGCGTTCGATGCGTTTTTTCAACTGCTTTGACGCATGAACGGTTTTGTTAATACGATAGTTTACAAAACCGTTCTCGAGACCGACAGCGGAAAACACCGCTGACGTTCCCATAACGCGGCCGTCATCTTCAAGCACCATCATATAGACTTCGCCGCCGGGCTCCGTCGCGTCTGATTCAAAACTCTCGCATGCGAAATTGATACGCGCGCGCAATGCATCCGGCTCCGGGGGCAGGTTTGTCATGCCGCCGCCCGATTGCTTGGCGAGCGCCAAAATCTCATCAAAATCTTCGCGCCGCACCGGACGCATGAATGCCAACGGCATCAAACGGTCTCCATTGTTTCTATGGCGCCGGGATTAGGGATATCGCCCGCCGCTATTTTTAACAGTAGCAGCGCCGAGAGCTTTGCACGCTCCACAAGGCTGTCGAGCTTTGCATATTCCTGAGTGGAATGAATATTGGCGCCGCGAACCCCCAGCGTATCAATCACGGGAATGCCCGCCGCAGCGATGTTGTTGCCGTCGCAACAGCCGCCAGTGGGTTTCCAGTCAATGGCCAGGCCCAAATCTTCACCTGCAGCTTTCAGCGCATTGAAAAAGGCAAGGAGTTTCGGGGTCATCGGCTTGGGCGGCCTCGTAAAACCGCCGGTCAGTTCAGCGGTGATCCCGTCATGCGCATTTATGTTGGTGATCAGTGCGCCTGCTCGTTCGAGCAACCAGTCAGCATCATCATGCTCAGCAACACGTACATTGAAGCGCACAACAGCAAGGTCTGGCACCACATTGTTTGGCCCGCCGCCATCAACGCGGGCAATGTTCACGGTCAGCCCTTCGCGACCGCCAGATAATTTGTCGATACCGGCAACAAACTCCGCCGCTGCGACGAGCGCGTTGCGCCCTAAATGATGTTCCCGGCCAGCATGGGCGCTTTTACCCTTAATGATCGCCGCGAAATTACCGCTGCCTTTTCGCGCGCCAGCGAGCGTTCCGTCAGCCAGCGCCGGCTCATATATGCAGGCAAACTGCGCGCGCTTTGCAGCTTGTGTCAGCATATGCGCTGATCCGTGGGAACCGATTTCTTCATCGGCATTGATCAGCACTTCATACCCAATCTGATCGGCCATGGCGGAATTTTCCACCGCCTGAAGCGCATAAAGCATCACGAGAAGGCCGCCCTTCATATCAGCGGCGCCCGGTGCATTCAGCGTATCATCATCCAGTAATTTTCCGCTTTGAAACGGGTGGTCCACGGCGAACACCGTGTCCATATGGCCCGAAAACAAAACCCGCACGGGCGCCTGGGGACGCTTGACGATACGCAACATATCGCCCACGGCCATTTCGATTTTTTCACCGGCTGCCGTGACCACAGGGTGCGGTTTCGACGCAACGGTTTCGATTTCAACGTCGAGCACAGCGAAAGCTTCGCTCAGCGCCGCATGCATCGTTCTTAAACCATCAAGATTGCTGCTGCCGGAATTGATGGCGCACCAATCCTGCAAGGTCGCGAACATAGGTTCACGCTTGTCATCCAGAAAGGCAAGATCGGAAGCGAAGTTGTTGTTTTCGGTCATTGACGACAAGGACTAGCGAAGGGCGCGATCCCCCGCAAGGGACGCCTGGCGGCCAAAGTTGGGTGTTTCCCTAGCACTGCGAATGCGCCTATGGATATAGTTGAGATTGCAGGGGCATTTTCATCGCATAAAGGGTCTTAACGGGCATATTTCATGCTGAAACTCATTGAAAAGCTGCTGATTGCCTGGGCCGAGACAGCGCGCCGTCTTGGCGCGGTTCTGGCGATCGCCATTGCCCTTGGCGGCCTCGCTGCAGGCTATTATGCGGCCGTCCATCTCAAGGTGAACACCGACACGAGCGCCATGCTGGATCCCGACCTTCCGTTTCAGCAACGTGCAGCAGCGCTACGAGATGCTTTTCCGCAAATCAAAAACGACATCATTGTTATCGCGCGGGCGCCGACACTGGATGAGGCGGACGCTTATATTGCCGAATTGCGCGCGGTCCTGCTTGAAAATCCTGAAGGGTTCACCTCCATCTTCGCACCCGCGCAGGAGCCGTTTTTCAAAACCAACGGCCTTTTATATCTAAGCGAAAGCGAACTCGAAAGCCGCCTGACACAAATGTCGAAGGCCTCGAGCCTGATCGAAACACTTATTCAAAGCCCAACCACCGGCACGCTTTTCACCACGCTCGCAGAAAATGACGAACTCGCTGCACGCTCGGAACTGGGGTCTGGGACGCTGCAAGCGATCTATGCTGAACTCGGTGATGTCGTCGAAGCAAGCATGCAGGGTCAGCATCGGCCGTTTTCCTGGATGGGCGCGCTCGACGCAGAGACAGTGGAAAAGAAGGCCCACACCCGCCTCCTCTACGCCACGCCGGTGCTCGATTTCACGCGGCTGCAACCGGCAAAGCCCGGCATAAGAGCACTCCGCGCAGAAATTGAAAAACTCAACGGGAAATATGGCGGTCGCGTAGACGCCTATGTGACGGGTGACCCCGCCCTTCGCGTCGAAGAACTCGAAGCTGTAACAACGGGCATTGGTCTTTCGTTTTTGTTGTCGTTCATACTTGTCAGCTTTTTGCTGATCACGGCCTACCGGTCCTTGCCCATCGCGATCATCACGCTGATTGGATTGCTCATTACGCTGGCCACGACGTCAGCCTTTGCGGCGGCTTTCATCGGTGAACTAAATCTCGTCTCTGTTGCGTTTACCGTTCTTCTGGTCGGACTTGGGCTCGATTTTGCAATTCACCTTCTTTTGCACATCGAAGAGCGGCGCGCCGGTGGCCAAACCACCGCAGACGCCCTTAAAGGCGCGCTCCACGAAGTGGGCCCCGCCATGGCGCTCGCGGCGCCAACAACAGCACTCGCGTTTTTGTCTTTCGTACCAACAAAATTCGACGGTATCGCCCAGCTTGGGATTATTGCTGGCATTGGCGTCATGATTGCTTTTTTGGTGTCTGTCACGTTTCTCCCTGCAGTTCTTTCGATGTTTCCGGCCCGCAAACCGCGACAGACGAGTGGCCGTGTACGCGCTGTGTTTGGCGCCATCTCAAAAATCTCGCAGCCCATTGCTTTTGTGACAATCACGCTAGGCGTTTTCGCGCTTTTCTTGATGCCGCAGGTGCGCTTTGACGCAGACCAGATGTCACTGCGCAACCCGGATGCTCAATCCGTGAAGGGCTTCAATCTTTTGTTCGATGAGCCCAACACTGTGCCCTACCGGCTGACACGCCTTGTCGGGACCGAGAAAGAGGCAATCGACACTGCGGCGAGCGCGGGCGGTTTTGAAACTGTTGGCAGCGTGCGATCCCTGCCTGACTTCATCCCCGGCGACCAGGAAGAAAAACTCGAGCTGATTGATTTTGGCGCCGGTACACTTGTTTTCGCGTTGAACGCTGAACCCGGTTCCATTGACGGCCCGCCTGATGCAGAGGGCATTGCCGCCCTCGCAGCGCGCCTCGATGAAGCCTATAGCGATGGCGCCGGCGCGCGCCTTGCGGGCCTTCTCAAAGATAACCAATTATCTGACGACGCTTCAGCACGGCTTCAGGAAAATATATTCACCTTCTGGCCGCCGCTGATCGACCTCCTGCGTACGCAGATGAATGCAGACTATATAGATTATGAAGCCCTGCCATCTGCATTGCGCGACAGATATCTGGCAAGCGATGGGCGCTGGCGCGTCGACATTCTTCCCGAAGCCGATGTGCGCGATCCGCGCGCGCTGGACAAATTTGTTGCAGAGGTTGAAGCCCTTTATCCGGATCTTACTGGCGGCGCCTATCAGTCCAAAAAAGCTGGTGAAACAATTTCCGCGGCCATGCTGCAAGCGACATCAATTGCACTTAGCGTCATCGCCGTTTTCCTCTGGCTGCTCGTGCGCCGGTTGCAAATGGTCCTGTTGATGCTGTTTCCACTCATCCTCGCTGCAGTTTTGACGTCAGCAACAGGCGTCCTTCTGGGTATCCCGTTCAACTACGCCAATGTCATCGTATTGCCATTACTCATCGGCATCGGCGTAGACAGCTCCATCCATCTGGTGATGCGTCACGATCAAGTCGCCGCCGGCGAAGGCATTTATGGAACCTCGACCCCGCGCGCCATCTTGTTCTCCGCGATGACGACAGTGGCTTCCTTTGGCAGTTTGATGCTGTCACCCCATCGCGGCACCGCAAGCATGGGCGCGCTTTTGTCCATCGCCATCGCGTTTACGCTCATCTGCACGCTTATTGTCTTGCCCGCTGCTTTCCAGTTTCAGGAAAACCGGCATCGCAAGGCGGCTGCAAAAGGCTGATTCCGGCCGATCCTGCTTCATAAAACATTGAGCGCCACATCACTGTTGCGAAAACGTCAGGCGCATACACGCTCTGGCTGAAGTTTCGAGTTTTTAACCTATGGGGCGATTGTTTGGCCGGCCAGTGCTGGAAATTTGCCGCAATCGTCCCATATTGTGCCGACACTAGGTAATTCCGGCGTATTTACGCCCTGGGCCAGTCGTGAGAGGGAAATCCGAAGATGTTTATGTCCCGCGTCCGTATATTTGCAGCCCTGATTGCTGCTGCGTCAGCTGCGCCCGTCGCCGCACAGGAAGTCCCGGCGCCGGCCGCCGAAGAGGAAAAAGACGGCGTCGCTGACGCTGTCGCCTTTGCCACAAAGCTGACCGCCGATGCGACGACGGCTTTAACCGATGAGACCGCGAGTGACGCCGACAAGCTGGAAAATTTCCGCGTCGTGCTGGCGGACGGTATGGCGCTCAATCTGATCGGCAAATTCGTGATTGGCGAAGCCCGCAAAACCATGAGTGACAACCAGACGGCGCGCTACAATGAAGTTTTTCCGCAATATATAACGCAGCTTTACGCCGAACAGTTTCAAGAAATTGTCGGCAAGCCGCTAGAGGTCATTGAGGCCAAATCCATCGGCGCCCGCGACGTTATTGTGCGCACGCAATTCGATCGCAAGGAAGGCGCACCGATTATGGTTGACTGGCGTGTCCGTCAGCTACGTTCGGGCGAACGCAAAGCGATCGATATCATTGTTTCCGGCGTCTCGATCATGCTGGTCAAACGCGAGGAATTTTCCGCCTTCGTTGCAGCCAATGGCGTTGATGCGCTGCTGGACAGGCTGGCGGCTGAAGCCGGGATTTAGTTCTTCCGCTCAAACACAAAATCAGCGGCGCCTTTAAGCGGCGCCGCTTTGTCACCAAACCGCTCAAGATGCGCTTTGCAGCTTGTCACCAGCTCGGCCGCCTTTGACTTCGCGGCATCCATGCCAAGCAATTTGATAAACGTCGCCTTATCCATTTCAGCGTCCTGACCAGCCGGCTTGCCGAGCGCTTCCGCATCGCTCGTAGCGTCGAGGATGTCGTCCACGATCTGAAAAGCGAGCCCCAGATCTTCTGAATAAGCCGCCAGCGCTGCGATATCGTCTTTTGACCCTTCGCCGACAATGCCGCCGGCAACCGCGGAAAACCGGATCAGTGCGCCAGTCTTTAGTCTTTGCAGTTCAGTAACACCCGCCAGATCAAAATCTTTTTGCTCCGCGTAAATGTCGATCATCTGACCGCCAACCATGCCTGCCTTGCCTGAGGCGCGCGCAAGCTCCAGCGCGATGGCGCATCGAACGGCGCCGTCAGGGTGGGTCTCTTCTGCCGCCAAAATTTCAAACGCTTGCGTTAGCAGCGCGTCGCCGGCGAGGATTGCGGTCGCATCATCATATTTCTTGTGCACCGATGGGCGACCGCGTCTGAGGTCGCTATCGTCCATGGCGGGAAGGTCGTCATGAATGAGGCTGTAGCAATGGATCATCTCCACCGCACAGCCGACGCGCACCGAACGATTACGCGGCACATCAAACATATCGGCGGCGGCTATCGCCAGGAATGGGCGTAGTCTTTTGCCGCCATCAAGGGCGCCCCATCGCATGGCGCCGGCAACCCGGCCAAGCGGCCCTTCCCGCATCGGCAGATGTGTGTCGAGCGCAGCCTCAACCAGCCCGGCAGTTTCCTTGATCGTCTCGCTAAATGCCGACATGGCGCGCCCTCAACAGCAAAATGAGCGCGCTTGTTAGCGCGCTCACCCGATTGGCTCAACGCCGCCCGCCGGTTTTTTATCGTGCGGCCTGCTTTACGAAGCCGACGCCTTCACATTCATCACAACTGCGCGTGATAAAGCCGCGCTTGCCGCGCCCGTTGCACTCGCCACAGAAAACATGGGTGGCGGCTTTGGCGCCGAGAAAGCTCGACAGCACATCGATCGGCTGATCACCGGCAAGTTCCGGGGTCGGCGCCCGATTTGCTGCAAAATCACGCGCCGCAGCCAGTTTTGTTACTGGAAATGCAGCAGACATAGCTGCGGTCATAGAGGATTGATCGCCGGAAAGCCCTTGGACCGTGACCATCAAATCGCCCCGCCAAGCATCCATGATCAAGGAAAACTGCTTCTGGTCGAATGCGCCAGTGACCTGCAAGCCTGCCATCAGGAAAAGATCGGCCCCCTCGAGGGATACAAAACTGATATTCAAATTGCGATTAAGGCCTTCGATCGTCCGCGCATCGGCCGGAAAACCGACAAACCGCGCCAGAAAGCCGAGTTCCACAACCTTTCCGGATTTCGGCGCCGACTGCACAAGCGCGACGACAAAATTCACCCCATTTTCCTGGACCCCATAGACCTTCAAAGGCCCATCTTCACCCAGCGCATCAGCAGTCCCGTATTGACTCTTTAGCGCCGACACAATCTTGGATAGCGGCCACGACTCATCGCCGCCGCCGCCCGAAAACATCTTCAACATGAACACCCCTATTGGAACAAAACCCCGTCGGTCACGCTACACGAGAGGTTCGCCAGCGCCAAGCCAGACCTATAAAATGGGGAAAATCTCGAAAAGGTGAAGCGCGGCTATGTTGCGCCGCAGCATAACCCGCTATAGTGCTTCACAAATTGTGATGCCGGTTCATGGTTGCCGCGGTTGCTGGCCCATGGAATAAGGCTTTTTTGGTGGTAAGTTGATCAACGTGGGAGGGGTGGCGCAATGGCGGCGACCGAAGAGTTGAAAGTCGTTCTGGCACAGCCACGCGGGTTTTGCGCTGGCGTTGAACGGGCCATCGATATCGTCGAGCGCGCATTGAAGCGTTACGGCGCGCCGGTCTATGTCCGCCACGAAATTGTCCACAATAAATTTGTCGTTGAAACCCTGCGTGAACGGGGAGCGGTATTCGTTGAGGAAATCGACGAAATCCCGGAGGGCGCGGTCACAGTGTTTTCCGCCCACGGCGTTGCCCGTAAAGTTGAAAACGGCGCTCTGGTGCGCGAGCTTGATGTCATTGACGCAACCTGCCCGCTGGTCACCAAAGTCCATAAGGAAGGCCGCCGTTATTCCGAAAAAGGCTATGACATTGTCCTGATCGGCCACATCGGCCATCCGGAGGTTGAAGGAACGCTGGGCCAAATTCCAGGCGCAGTGCACGTGCTTTCAGAAATTGATGAAGTCGACAATCTCGAAGTTACCGATCCCGATCGTGTCGCCTTCGTGACTCAAACAACATTATCAGTGAACGACACGAAAGATGTCATCGCCGCGCTGAAAAAGCGGTTTCCCAAAATTGTAGGCCCGGATACGCGCGATATTTGCTACGCCACGCAAAACCGTCAAACCGCAGTTATCGCTTTGGCAAAGCAGGTCGATTTATTGCTGGTTGTCGGCGCTCATAACAGCTCAAACTCAAATCGCTTGCGCGAGATCGGCGAGAATTTCGGCGTGCCGAGCTATTTGATCGAAGATGCTTCTATGTTCGACCCCACCTGGCTCGACAATGTCGGTACGGTTGGCGTCACGGCCGGCGCCTCAGCGCCCGAAACACTGGTTCAGGAAACCATCGCACGCCTGCGCGACTATCGTAACGTCGAGGTAAACACACTCGACGGTGTTGAAGAAAACGTCCATTTCAAATTGCCCAAAGAACTCGCTGATGTGCCGCGCCCAAAAGACGCTATGGAAGCCTGGGCCGTCGGCAACAGCTAATCGAAAACACGAAATAACAAGAAACGTCCGGAGACCAACATGTCAGTATCCCTTCACCAGCAAATTCGCATCGGCGCCTATGTCGCTACACAAACCCTGCTGCGCCGCGAAAAATATCCGTTAGTATTGTTTTTGGAACCATTATTCCGTTGCAATCTCGCATGTCCCGGTTGCGGCAAGATCGATTACCCGGCGCCAATTCTCAATAAGCGCCTTACCGTTCAGGAATGCCTAGACGCTGTTGATGAATGTGGCGCGCCTGTTGTGGCGCTGCCTGGCGGCGAACCGCTGATTCACAAGGAAATCGGCGAGATTGTCGAAGGCATTGTAGCGCGCAAGAAGTTTGTCTCACTGTGCACCAACGCACTGTTGCTGGAAAAGAAACTCGACCTGTTCAAACCGTCTCCATTTTTGTTTTTCTCTGTCCATCTCGACGGCCTGGAAGAAGAACACGACAAAGCGGTAGATCAAAAAGGCACTTTCCAGATTGCCGTCAAAGCAATCAAGGCGGCTCAGGCGCGGGGCTTTCAGGTCAACGTCAACGCGACCATCTTTGACAATATGAGTGCGAAACAGGTTGCCGACTATCTCGACTTCACGACGGATCTTGGCGTCAATATTTCAATCTCACCGGGCTATGCGTATGAGCGCGCCGAAGACAAGGATCATTTCCTGTCACGCGCAAAAACAAAACAGCTTTTCCGCGACATCTTCAAGCTCGGTAAAGACCGTCAACGCAAATGGAACCTCTCCCATTCAACCCTCTTCCTCGATTTCCTCGCAGGTAATCAGGAATATCAATGCACGCCTTGGGGTTCACCGACCCGCAATGTCTTTGGCTGGCAGAAACCCTGTTACCTTCTCGGTGAAGGCTATGTTTCGTCATTCAAGGAACTGATGGAAACAACCGAGTGGGAAAAATACGGCACGGGCAAATATGAAAAATGCTCAAACTG
Source organism: Hyphococcus sp. (assembly GCA_021776335.1). Taxonomy (GTDB): domain Bacteria; phylum Pseudomonadota; class Alphaproteobacteria; order Caulobacterales; family Parvularculaceae; genus Hyphococcus. The sequence goes on along the minus strand of JAJFGB010000007.1, from coordinate 462,227 downwards.
CATGGCCCATTGCGGTTACGAGCCAACAGCTGCCATGGACGCGGTGAAAAACCCACTGAAACTCTTTAAGCTGAGCAATATCTTCAAGATTAAAACCGAAGGCCCCATGGCGCCGGAAATTAATCTCTCTAATGCGCGGCCTGCTGAAGACGTCCACGAAAAACTCGTCGCGACCGAGATGTCAAAGATCGAGGCTGAGAAAAAGACGGCTAAAGAGCGGGCCGAGGTCGCGGCGTAAGGTTTTCAACGCCTCCTCGGAATCCTTACCGAGTTTCAACAGCGCCGGGAACTGTTTTGGATCGCGCAGCGCAGCGCCCAGCGTCGCGAGCGTGCGCGTCGATCCATCCTGCGCCACAGCATTGAGCGCCGCAGGCGGCAGAGCCCTGCCCGCCGGATCGGCAATCGCGCGGATCGCCAGAAACGGCACACCAACGCCTGCAGCCGCCCTTGCTGCGCCATGACTTTCCATATCAACAGCCAGTGCGCCATGATTGTGAAAGAGCGCTGATTTCTTGCTGGTATTTTCAATGATCTCATCGGAACCGAACAGCGCGCCAATTTTTCCGCCCGCCGCCAACGCAGCGTCGCGAATGGCGCCATTGAGATAGGCGTGACATTCCCAAACTGCGCCGTCATCGGCGATGATTTCGTTGCCAATGATCAAATCACCAGGCGTCAGCGCGGGATCGAGCCCGCCGGAAACGCCGATGCTGACGATGAGATGTGCGCCGTCGCGGCAAAAATCCAAGGCAATTGTTTCAGCGCGCATCGCGTTGGCGCCGGAAACACCAATGCGCAGGCGCTTATCCCGGACTGCATCGCGCACGGCGGCCGCCTCGGATTTAAGTCCACAAATAACGCCAATAAAACTATGCGGCATAGGCACAAATGGTTGCGGTTACGATATTAGATTGAGCCCTAGAGGCTTGCGGTTCTATAAACAACTCATTTCCAAATAAGATCAATTCGTCGCAAATTCCGCGAACAGTTTTGATCTAAATACCGGACAAAATCAGATCTGCAGCCCTCTCACCCGACCTGATCGACCCTTCGATCGTTGCCGGCACGCCGGTATCCGTATGATCCCCGGCAAGGAAAAGATTGCGACAGGCGGTTTCAGCTTTCAGGCGCTTGCGCGCGCCGGCCGGCGACTGATCGGGGGTCGCACGTTTTTCACGAATAACCCGCACACGCTCATAGGGCGCCGGCCCCAGATCAAGGGCCACTTGCGTCTCACGCCATATTTTTTCAACAATCTCTGCATTGGGAACATCATCGGCGCCGATCGCATTTGCCGCCGAGGTTGTGATCGAGATCACATCATCGCGCACGAACGCCCACTGCCCGTCACTGGAAACCATACCGATAAACGGACCTTCACCAAGCGCCTCCGTCGGAACCGGGGCGCCCAAGCGGTAGTGCACATTGAGAATGCTCGCATCATCCGCCGGAGGATCGACATCCGGCATAATCTGTTTCAAGCGCGACGGCGGCAGCGCAAAAATAACATGGTCGCCTTCTTCGAGTGTCACACTCTCGTTGGTAAAATCCAGGCTTGTCACCGCGCCGCCTTCCATCGAGGTGTTGCGCAACCGTGCGTTCAACCTCACCACGCCGCCATTTTTTTTGATAAAGGCGATAGCCGGATCAATAAAGGCGGGGCCCAGCCCCTTTCTGGCAACGAGCGGCGTTGAAGCCTGCCCGCCGAGCAGGAAGGTTTCACGAATAACGCGCCACAACAGTTTTGCCTGACCGCGCGCTGGCGTGGTGTTCAATACTGCAAGCGTTAGAGGTTCCCAGAACCGCTTATAAAGCACGCTCTTTTCATCAACGATGTCTGCGACGGTTTTATTGTCTCCCGCCAAAGCGATCACCCCCGCCTTGACGTAATCCATAACGCCAGTGTCCGGCACGCGCCATTGCCTATCAAATACCCAAAATGGAATTGGTCCTTCATTGATACGTACGGTCCAGCGCTGGCCGGTGGCGACATCAACAAAAGGATATAGGGCAAAGGGTGGGCCGGTGAGCGGATCAACTGAACCAATCCGCTCAAGATAGGACAATGCGGACTGGTTGCCCGACATGATCAGGTGATTACCGTTATCGATATCACGTTCGAGATGCTTGTCGTAAAACGAGCGGCAACGACCGCCGGCTTGCCCGGCGCTGTCATAAAGAGTGACCGCGTGACCGCGCTCAACCAGTTTAACAGCGGCGGCAAGACCCGATAGCCCCGCGCCAATAATGTGGGTGCGTGTCATTGTTGTTTACAATCGGGTCGAGTGTTCGCGCGGTTCGCTGTGAACGCGCTCGCTGCCTTTGACCGCCGCCCACGATACCAGCGCATAGCGTGTGCCGGATTGTACTGGCCGCGCCTCATGCACATAGCGGTAGTCCGAAGGAAAAGCGATCAAAAGGCCTTTCTTCGGCGGCAGGCCAAATCCAAAATTCGGAAAAGTAATTTCACCGCCTTGATAGCCCTCGTTCAGATAGATCAGGATTGAAAGATCTCGATCAATGACGCGCTTCCAGCTCTTCTCTTCAGAGAACCAGTTATCGGCGTCTGCATGGGGTTTATATTCTCCGCCCGGTTTGTAACGCAGGATTTCCGGCAATTCGAACCAGTCCATCTGGGCCTGAAAATGCGGCGCGATCGTTTTTGAATAGGTGTCGCGCACAATGCTGAAAATATCGGTCTTCAGCGCGCGGATATCGATGAACTCGGAAATTCTGCCCTGTTTTTTGACTGACGTCAGTCCCTCGCCTGGAGCGGCGACCGTGTGATCGGCGCCTGCCTGCTGATCGCACTCGTTTACAATCGCATCGCAAAGCCCGGCATCCAGAAAATTCTGCACAAGAAGAATACCCGGCGGCACCGTATTATGCGTCATGATGAGGCCTGCAGGCATTTCCGGAACAACAGAGCGCCACCGATCAGCTCTTATCGGTCCGTCTGCGATGTACCCATTCTCGTCAAAGTTCTTCATGTCGCATCACTGTTTTGGTTGTAGCATCGAAGAGACGCCAACCGAGTTTCTGTTTTACATTCTGACAATATTTGGTGTCAGCGCAGCCTCAACACGCGGCCCTCCAATTGTCGCCGCCCAAGAGACAATAGCGTAACGCACACCCGACTTCACAAGCTGAGCCTCGTGAAGGTATCGGTGGTCAGATGGAAACGCCACCAGAAGGCCGGAACTTGGCTTAAGATCAAAACCAAAGTTTGAAAAACTGATTTCACCGCCTTCGAATTCATCGTTCAAATAGATGAGAATCGACAGATCACGATTGATGACGCGCTTCCATCTTCGCTCAGTATCAATCCAGTTTTCGGAATCAGCGTGAGGTACATATTTGCCGCCGTCCCGATATCGGAGAATTTCCGGTCGTTCATACCATTCAATTTCCACCTTGAAATGCGGTGCAACGATGTTCTTAAAAATATGCCTGATGACAGCATTAACGTCAGTCTCCAGCGACCGCGTATCAACATGCTCGGAGTGCCGCACATCGCTCTCGACAGACACACGCGCGCCCTCAGCGCCGATACCATGCGGCACGCCCTTCGCAGCCTCACATTCACGCAGGAGCCTTTCCGCCCAATTGGGGTCAAGGAAATTTTCGATCACCAGCATGCCGGGCGGAATGGTGTGATTGGTAATAAGTCGACCGGGCGGCATTTCGGGAACAACCGTTTCCCACTTATCTGGCGTTACCGGCCGTTGAGCGAAATAGCCATATTTGTCATAAAACACAGGGTTGCTCCATCAGTTTAGTTTCGGCGCCACAAACCAACGCGCAGCAATTGCCAGTTTCTCCAGCTTTGAGAGTTCAATTTTCGGCTGACCATTTGCCCAGCCCCGCTTTGTCATTTTGTCGAGATAGCGCTCGTAAACACCCATCATCAACAGCGCCGGTCTTAGTATCTTCCAGTCGAGGTCGGCTGATGCCCGGCGCGCATTCTCAAACCTCTTGCGCGCGATCATCGCTAATTCTTCGCGCACAGCAGGCAGACCAGGCGCATTTAAAACATCCGCTGGCGTCAGCGGACAGTCATGTTTTTGTAAAAGCTCTGCCGGCAGATAGAGCCGGCCTTCGCCTGCATCTTCCTCAACGTCGCGCAAAATATTAGTCAGTTGCAGGGCGTCGCCAAGGGACAATGCAAAATCTTCAGCCGCTTTCGTGCGCGGCGCGCCGAAGGCCGGCATCGACAACATGCCGACCGCGCCAGCGGCGCGGCGCGTATAAGCAAAAAGCCCGTCAAATGTCGGCGCCACAATGGGGCCTTCAGCATCCATTTCCATCCCCTCAATCACCAGGATGAATTCTTCTTTGGGAAGATCAAAATGTTTGACATGATCGAGCAACGCGACGCCGGTCGGACAGCCGGGCGCGCCGCGATAAATGTTTTCAATCTCCTGACGCCAGGCATTAAGGCCCGCGCGCTTTTCGCTCAGCGCCCCCTCCTCGTCGGCGATGTCGTCAACCTCGCGGCAAAAGGCGTAGATCGCATACATGGCTTCACGGCGCTCTTTCGCAAGGATGCGCATACCAGCGCCGAAAGATGTCCCCGAGCGTTTCACCGTTTCATACGCATGACGACGCGCAGCAGCAGATGACAAGGTCGGCGCTGCCTGTGTCATCGAGCGCCCCGGCCAGCAGCAAGAAAACCACCCACAGCGCCACGCAAACCCGCTGACGCAAAGTCGATTTTCGAAAGGGCCACACGCGACGCTAAAGGATCGCCCTTGCGCAACAATTTAATCAGCCGATCTGCAAGATTGACGATGACCGCCGATTCCATAGCGAGGCTTTTCGATGTTAACGCTGCCGGCAGCGCACGCGCATCTATCATCAGCGCATCACAGCCATCAAGCATCCGATCCGCAACCTTGCGCAAAGCCGGCATCATCGCTGCGCGGTCAATATCGTCAATGCTGCCGCCCTCTTCCGTCAACCAGTCGCCAATGACATAGACCCGGTCAAGGTCATGTTTATCCTCGCCGCAATCCTGTAAATGGTTGACGATCTGCAAGACGGTGCAAAGCGCGTCCGAATAGCGATATCCGGCTTTGTCCTCGCCATGCAGGTCAAGGAGATAACGCCCAACCGGATTTGCCGACAATGTGCAATATCCCAATAATTCACCCCACGTCGCGTAGCGGGTCTTTTCAGCATCCTGCACAAAGGCGGCGACAAGATCAGACCCATGTTTGGTCGTGACTCCGGTCGCCTTCAGGCTGGCGCGCAATGCGTGTGCTTTGTCATATCCGTCATCGAACCCCGCCTCGCCTTTTAACGCCGCATCAAAACTGCGTAACCGCGATATCTTCTCCTCCGGCTTCAAATCCGGATTATCCGCAATATCGTCAATGGCGCGGGCGAACGCATAATAGATCGCCACATGAGGCCGAAGGCGTTTGGGCAACAGAAAAGAGCCGACAGGGAAATTCTCGTCTTTGGCGCCCTTGCCCGACGGGGTTTCAGGCGCCGCGGGCGTTGTGACATCGGCATCATTGAGGGTCGCTGACATGGAGCGCACCTTACGGATTTTCTTCGCCAATCCAAGCGCAGGAGGCCTCAAATCCCGCCTTGGCGGAGGACGCATTCCCGCGTAAATGGTCGCAGATGGACCTTACATTGATTGCGGCGGCGGCCCTCGGCGCCTGGCTCTATCTGGCGCTTTTTCGCGGGCAATTCTGGCGGGCCTCAGAACGGCTAAACGATGCGCCCGCACCGAGCCACTGGCCGGAGATTGTTGCAGTAATCCCGGCGCGCGATGAAGCCGCGACGATTAGCGCAGTGATCGCGGCGCATATGGGAAACGATTATCCGGGAACTTTTTCCATCATTCTTGTTGATGACGGGTCGACCGACAGCACCGCAGGCATCGCGCGACAGGCCGCAAAGGGAAAAACCACAGAAGGAAAAGATCGGTCCTTCGAGATTATCGCGGCGCCTGATCTGCAGCCGGGCTGGACCGGAAAGTTATGGGCAGTTCACCACGGCCTTGGAAAGGCAAAGGAGATCGCGTCCGACGCCAAATATTGTCTGCTTGCTGACGCGGATATTGTGCTCGCCAGCGATACCTTGCGGCGCCTCGTTGCCAAAGCCGAGCGCGACAACCTCGCGCTCGCATCCCTGATGGCGCGCCTTCAAGCCAAAGGCCAATGGGGCGCGCTGCTTATTCCTGCATTTATCTACTTCTTCCAGAAACTTTACCCCTTTCCGCGCATCAATGATTCGTCGGAAAACACTGCCGGCGCCGCCGGCGGCTGCATGCTTGTACGCAGTGATGCATTGCATGACATCGGGGGTATTGAAGCCATTAAAAACGAGCTGATTGACGATTGCGCCCTGGCGAGACGCATAAAAGACATAACACCGTCCACAAGAATATGGCTTGGTCTCGCAGAGGACGAGGCTGCAAGTCTGCGCGATAATTCCTCACTTGCATCTATCTGGACCATGGTGGCGCGCACAGCATACGCCCAGCTGGGGCATTCGCCGCTGCTGCTGGCGGGCGCTGTGATTGGTATGGCGCTGATCTATCTGGCGCCGCCACTGATTATTCTGACGATTGGATCGCACTGGTCGATGACAGCAGTTTTATATGCGCTGATGGCGTGGGGGCTGATGGCCTATACTTATTGGCCGACCCTGAAACTCTATGATCGGCCACCCTGGGAGGCGGCGTTCCTGCCGGCCGCGGCAACGCTCTATACCGCAATGATGATTTCCTCTGCCTATCGCCATCGGCAGGGGCTAGGCGGCCAATGGAAAGGCCGAACCTACTGATCGAGCAGTTTGCGTGGATGAACGCCATCCACATAACCCATAAAAGGCGGGTGAATGGAATAACCGATCAATTCCTGCGCACGGCGCGGCAGATTGCGCGCAATCGCCGGCGGCACGGCAAGCGCCATATTCTCCAGCTGCCGCGTCCAGCCCGGACAATATTGCGGGGTGATAATCAATCGCGGCTTGTCTGATTTATTGGCGCCGCCGCGATGCCACATGGTTCCCTTGGCGAGCATGAGCGATCCGGCGGGCATGGTGACTTTCAATGCGTCGCTTCGTGCGCCAGGGTCGCTGCTGACATCGCGCACAGATCTGTCATTGAAGCTCGCTTCGCCAACAGCGCCATCAATCATATCATCCGGCCACAGATGGCTCCCCGGTAAAATCTCCGTCGCGCCGTTGTTCTCGGTCATATCGTCGATGGCCCAGAACGTGCTGATACCAAGCGATGGGCGCGGGCGCGGCCATTGGAAATGACTGTCGTCGAAATGCCAGGGCTGAGCAGTCTCGCCTGGATGGAGATTAATCGCGAGGCACGCCGACAAGAGACAGCCCGGCCCAAGATCCGCCTCAACAAAGGCGAGCGCCAGAGGATGACTAACAAGATCCGCGAACACAGGCGATTTCGCCAGCATCGCGTATACGCGGTTTGATTTCAGTCCTTCAAAATCGTTGCGGCCGGTGACATCCGCTTCAAGATACGGCGCCAACGTCTCGCGGATTTTGATCAATTCCTCTTGGTGTAAGATATCTCTCAAAATGATATAGCCGTCACGATCAAACTGCGTGCGCCATTCATCAAAAGACCGACCGTCAAGCCAGCCACCCAAATCAATTTGTTGCTTCTGTTGCTCGCAATCCGCCATCATTTTCCTCCTGACGCCATTGTCGCGCAGGCCGGACAGGATTCAAATGATTATTGACATCAAGCAATGCTCATCACGCCAGCGTTGATGCAAAAGCCTTGGTCACCAGAAAAACAGCGCATGGAGCCTCGCGTACAAGCTCTCGAGAGGCGCTGCCCTGAAACAGGGTGTTCCAGAAATTGCGCTGATGCGAGCCAGTAACAATAAGATCGGCGCCGTTTTCCGCAGCATATTCCGCAGTGGCGTCAGCAGGATCGCCGTCGAGTACGATCGCCATGGCGCCTGGCGCATGTTTTGCGGCAACTTCCGCTAGCCGATTCTCGCAGTTTTCACGTCCGATGCGGTGTTGCTCAATCGTGGCCTGACTGAGCACCGACGAGCTTGCCGAAATTTCAGCTGAAAAGGTTGGCGTCACCGCGCTGACCGAAGGCCAGACGGAAACAACTTGCAGACCGGCGCCGTCTTTTTGCGCCAATCCTTGCGCTGCTTTTAAAACGCCGATGGCCAAATCATCATCGATATCAATGGCCGCGATAATGCTTCTAAATTGCATGAACGCTCTCCTTCATTCACTTCGTTGCTTACATGTAGGAATGGCCGAACTGCGTAAGGATGAGGCATAGCGCCGCGAACTGAGTTTACTTCACTAAACCCTGCGTTTCAAACCACGCAACTGTTTTTTCCAACGCCGTCAGAACGGGGTCGGCCTCCCAGCCCAATTCCCGTTTCGCTTTTTCGCTGGAGAACGACACTTGACGACCCGCAAGGCGCACGCCTGTCAATGGCGCTTTAGGTGGATTGCCGGTGATCGCCGCTGCAATTTTCGTATCCACAACACCGGCAGCAAGTGCGACCAAGTATGGCAATCTGGTTTTCGGCGTTACGCGCCCGGTGGCCTCACTGATCATCGCCAGAAGCTTTTTCATCGGCACGTTATCACCGCCGAGAAGATAACGCTCACCAGTACGACCCTTGTCGCGCAATGCGATCAGCCCCTCCGCCAGACTGTCCACGGGCACAAAATTTAAAGTGCAGTCGATATAGGCAGGCGTTTTTCCATTGGCGAAATCGAGGATCATTTGTGTCGGCGGCGTTAAACTGTCATCACCGGGCCCGAGTGGCTCTGTCGGCATGGCGATAACCGCATCTATTCCGTCGCGCGCCGCGTCCTCAACAATCCGTTCCGCCAGCAATTTTGATCGCGGATAGGCGCCAAGCATGTCGTCAGGTTCCAGACGCAAAGTTTCATCCGCTGTCGAAGAGCCAATCCGCGTTTTTCTGCCGACAAGAGTTGTCAGGCTTGAGCAATAAACAAAACGGCGGATCCCCGCTCCCTTTGCCGCATCAATGGCAATCTGCGTACCTCTTCGGTTCACCTCATCAAAGCGCGACGGATCACGCGCCCAGAGTTGGGCATATCCCGCCAGGTGGAAAACGTCCGTAACATTTTCCATGGCGCGCGCCACGCCATCGGGGTCTGTGACCGAGCCCTGAACATCATCATCATGGGACGGCGCCGCCAGATCAAAACTGCGCGTGCGGACGCCGCTGCTGCGGAGCTGCGCCACTAAATGCTTGCCCACAAATCCTGCGCCGCCAGTGACGAGCGTTACATCGCTCACAGCGCCTCACGGCAGATAAGAAAGCCCTCATCGGTGACCGAGCCGGCGACAAGACCATCCATTGTTTCAATCGCAATCGTCGCCGCGCTGAATATCCGGCCCGAAGGATCATCAAACAATAATTCAACGGCGCCGGATTCCGGATCCACTTTCACAATCCGTGATGGCGCTTTGCCGATACCCATTTTTCGGTTGAGCCCCAGCCGCCAAAGCGACGGATGCACCGCCGCCACTACGTCGCCATCACTGGCGATCGACAAATTGTCCGGCCCGCCCGGCACTTTGATCCGCACGGTCTCTTCGACAGCGCCGGTGCGTTCTTTCATCACGATCAGGGATTTTTCGCGCGTCGCTGACATCACGATCGCGCCCGTGTCTGTTTGTGCAAGCCCGTTCGCAAATGCAGCCTGGTCAAAAACCCGGCCTTCCTGACCAAGCGCCAACCCGCTGCGTTTCAAATTGAAAACATCTTCAAAACCCGCACGCCAGTTACATGCGCTGTGATCAAAACTGGTGAAAGTCTGCTGCCCTGTTACCAGAACATCATTGGCGGCGCATGGCGCATCCGCATACGCCCCGACAAACATTTCGCCATTGGCGCCGATGCGCTGGAGCCGCGGTGTCATCTTCCATCTATTTTTTTGCCGCTGATAAGTGCGGTTAATAAAGACAAGCTCGTTGTTGATTGCATCATACGCGATACCGTGCGGCCGCAACCCGCCCACGAAATCGGCCGGCGCTGTCAACGGTGTTGCGGTGACCGACGTAGCGTCAGTACTGAAAACGTCCATCAGAGAAGCGCTATAAACCCCGCCGCTGGGAACTATCTTGTCTCGCCGCTTTGCGGCCTTTTCAACCATACGTCGGTCATAGGCTGAAATGAACAAAAATTGGCCGCTGCTATCGAGCACAAAATCTTCAGCGCCGCGAATAGCCGCGCCGGTTACAGCGTCGGTGACCTCTAACCGTTGACATTGGGCGACCGCATAGCGCGCCTCACCGATTTCCTCTTTAGCGCAAGCGCCAAGTAACAAAAGCGCAGCAGCGCTCAAAATGTCAGGTCGCATGGTCCCCATGTCGCGCCCCCTCGCCCGAGCCAACCCCCGGCCGTTCATATCCCCATTTCTCAATGAAATAGCCCAAGCGTGATTCAACTTTTGCGGCCGCCTCATCGGAATAGTCAAAGCTATTTTTCTTGAAGCTGGCGACAGATGCAAGGTAGCGTTCAAATGGCTCCTTAGCCGCCGCAAACCCTTGAATTCCAAGGTTTTCATAGCATTTTTCCACAGCCGTCAACGGCGCAGCATCAAGCTCGTCATAGCGCAGCTCTACCAATTGCTCAGCGCTGACATGTGCGACATCACGCTCATAGGCGCGCATCATCCGGTCATAAACCGTCAGGATCGTCTCATCGATATCTACATGGTCGTAGTTCTGCAGCGAAAATTGTTTCAGGAGTTTTTTATAGAAATTCTGCATCGAAACAAAAACATCATAGGGATTGCGGTGAATATGGATAAATTTTGCGCTCGGGTACATTTCCCGCAACATCGCCAAGCGTCCGGTATAAACCGGATTTTTAATCAACAGCGGTTTCTCGCCTTGATGGAGATAGAGTTTGCGCAGGAAATAAGTGAATTGTTTTTGCCAACCTCGAATATCTGCCGTTGAGCAACCATCAAAAAACAGTCCGCGCTGAACATTTTCAGCAAAAGCGCGCGGAAAATAAATGCCGTGAAAGAATGAAAGCTCAGACATGTTTGCAATAGCAAATTCATCTTCTTGCGGGCTGTCTGGGTGAACGGGGATATTATCGATAAAACGACGCTCCGGTAACGCTCTCTCCAAAACCGTTCTGAAGACGCTGGCCAGTCCAAATAGGTCCCAAGGGAGCCCGGTCGCTATGGGCGGCACGTATCCCCAGGCGCCGCTTTGACACATGATATTATAGAGATGCGTGGTGCCGGATCGCCAGTGACCGAGAATAAACACCGGCGCCGGCATATCCTCAGTCTTTGGCAGGCGGCTTTCCATCACCAAGCCCTCGGCGGTGGAAAACGGCCAGCGCGCCAGTGCGGCCCCCGCTATGGCCGCAGTCTCAAGAGGATTGCTCGGCAAACCTGAGCGCCCCGTGACCGTCGCCAGCGTGCCGATATTTGCCCCGCTCAGAGGATGCGCCATATATTTTCCAAATCCTGTTGCTGATCTGCGCGGGGGTGTAGCGCAGACATTTGCGCATTTCCAGAACGCCATGCGACCGAACGCCTATATATTCCGGCAAAGCGCCTAAAAAAAGCCATTTCCCTGCTTATGTTTAACCAAGCCTTGAGATGGTGAGCGAGATATTAACCCGGCGGCGCTTGCTGGCCCCTCCGGCGCAGGGCAGTCCCCGCGAATTGACATGCGTAACTTGAGTGAGAGCGGCATTGCGAGTTTGGCGGCCAGTATTTTTCCAACGCGTCCTGTTGAGCGCAATGCTTGGCCTGGCTCCGGTTTTTGCATCGGCGCAGGAAAGCTACGAGATATCAATCGACAACGCCCCAGGCGATCTCAAAGAAAAGCTTGAGACTATTTCCCGGCTAAAAAAAAGCCAGCGCGAATATCCAACCACAGCAGCGCTCCGCCGCGCGGCGCTTCAGGATGCTGCAGCCTTTGAAGACGCGTTGAAAGCTGCAGGGTTTTATGCCGGTTCAGTGAATGCTGATGTGACACCAGGTGTGGATGGCGATCCATCTCGCATCGCATTCACAATTGAATCCGGCACGGCCTTTACAATTTCAGATTATGAAATCCTTTATGAAGATGAAGGCGACGACCGCCCAGCGACCATGTCGGACGCCGGCATAGCCGGTGATAAGTCCGCCGCCGGCGCAGCCCTGCGTGACACACAGCGGGCATTTCGTCACGTTCTTTGGGAAAACGGATATCCGTCAGCAGAGATAATTTCTCGCCGCGCCATCGCAAATCTGGAAGCGGGAACCGCTCACGCTGTGTTTGTTTTTAAAAGCGGTCCGAAAGCGCGCTTTGGCAGCGCCAAAATAACTGGGGCCGTCAAAACAAAGCCTTCTTATCTGCACAAACTCGTCGAGTGGCGGGAGGGCGACGAATTCGAACGCTCGGAACTGGTTTCCTATCGCGATAAATTGGCAAAAACGGGCCTCTTTTCGACTATAGATGTAACCCCCGGCGCCCCGGACGATACCGGTGCTGCGCCCGTCTTGATCAATCTAACCGAACGAAAGCGCCGCACTATTGGCGTAGGCGCATCATTTTCAACATCTGAGGGCCCCGGCGGGCGCATTTTTTTTGAAAATCGCAACATCTTTGGGCGTGCTGAAAATTTTCGTATTGAACTCAGCGGTTCGCAATTTAAGCAGGCGATCAATTTCGATATTGCAAAACCCCTGCCCCGCCTGCCCGGCCAAGCCATCAGCAATATCGAGTTTTCCAATGAAACAACCGATGCCTTCGACGCTCGTTCGTTTTCCGTGACCGGTGGGATTTCCAAAGATTGGCGTGATGAGAAACTCAAGACCACAGCTGCGATCACGCTCGAAACATCGGATGTCGAAACCAATGGCGTCGAAGAACGCACTTTTTTCGTCTCAACACCGCTGTCCGTTGTGTGGAATTCGGAAGACGACCTGCTAAATCCTACGAAAGGCATTCAAGCGTCATGGACAGTAGCGCCCTATGTTGGCACGGACGGCTTCACCCAAAGTGAAGTCATCGCACGCAGCCGTATCATTTTCGGCAAGCAAAAGCGCTTTACGCTCGCAGCGCGCGGTGCAATCGGCGCCACATTCGGCATCGCGCTTGATGACTTGCCCGCCAATAAACGGTTTTATGCTGGCGGCGGCGGATCGGTGCGCGGCTTTGGTTTTCAGGAAGCTGGACCACTTGATGCTGAAAACAACCCAATCGGCGGGCGCTCGCTTATCGAAGGCGCCATCGAAGCGCGGGCGAAAATATCACAAAATATTCAGCTGGCAGGGTTTATTGACGCTGGTTCGGTTTCTTCTTCCACGCTGCCGAACTTTAATGACACCTTCTTCATCGGATATGGCGGCGGGTTGCGCTATTTCACGCCAATTGGACCAATCCGCGTCGATGTGGCCTTTCCGCTTGACCAACGCCCAAGTGACCGAAGCTACCAAATTTTCATCGCCCTGGGACAAGCTTTTTGATGCGCCGTTTTCTGATCATAACTGTCGGCGTGATTGGCGTATTCATCGCTATCACGATGATCAGCACCGTGATTTTGTTTAATACCACGCCCGGCCGTCAAATCATTACGACACAAATTGAAAGTTACGTCGGCGATGCACTTGCCAGCGATGTTGAAATCGCGTCGATGACCGGCGCCCCTCCTGGCAGAATAATTCTTAATGACATCTCGCTTGCCGGCCCTGACGGCCAATGGCTAACCGTCAAACGCATAGAGTTACGCTGGCGACCCCTCGCCTATCTTGCAAAGAAAATTGAAATTGACCGCCTCACCATTGACGGGGCACATCTTTTTCGCCGCCCGCCTGATACCGAAGAACCCGAAGACGATGAGGGACCATTTTTGATCAAGTTGAGCGACGATTTACCGTCGGTCAACATCACTAATATGACGCTTTCAAATATTTCGACCGATATCAATGGTGAGACGGAACGCATCAGCGGCACAGGCGCGCTGCAAATGAAGGCCCGAAGGGTAAAAGCTAATATTGAACTCGTCAGCACAAACGACCGCGATGTGATTGATATTTCCATCGATCTTGATCCCGGAATGGACAAGCTGATCATCGACGCAACACTTGAAGCCCGTGCTGAGGGCGCTATCGCTGCGCTAGCGGGACTGGATGGTGATCTCTCATTTACGGCAAACAACGACGATCCGTTGAGCACCCTTGATGTGAAGTTCGCCGGGCAACTCGGCGACTATGGCGCACTCGAAGGAACGCTGACCAATGGTCGGATGGATTCCAGCACTATCGACATCAACGTAAATATATCGCCCGGCGGGAAATTTGCAGAAACGCCCGAGCTCGCTGGCGTCATCGCTGCGAAAATGCGGCTGGAAAATCACAACAAGGGCGGCGCCCTCACCATCGACACAATGACTTTATCTGCTGGCGAAATTTCCGGCGCGCTTGCGTGGCGCAATAAGGGCAGTTTCGTCAATCAGATGAATGTTGAGTTGTCAGCAGTCTTCGCGACTGACTATCGCCCTGAGCTCCAAGAGACGGCTGGATCGCAGTTTTCCATGACCGGGCAACTGGATCGCAAGGGTGCGCGCTATGGTGTTGGCGCAACTCTGGCAGGCGAGGGCGGCGCTTTTAGTATCGCCAATGGTGAAACCGATCTCCGCAAGAAACTCTCGGGCGATATCTCGTTTACTTTGTTCCCCATTGAAGGCTTGCAGACGCCCCTTACGCAGCGTTTCGATTTAACGGCGCGGTTGAACGCAGATCTTGATCAAGATTTGGCGTTCGAAGCCTTATCCATCGAGCTTGAGGATGGTTCCAGCGCCCATGGAACAGCGCATTATTCTTTTGACAGAAATTCAATTGCTCTCACTGCTGACGCCGCAGCAACGCCAGCGGCAATTTCGAAGATCGCGCCGTCATTCAGCGCGACTGGCGATGTCACCGCAGAGATCGATCTTTCCGGCACACTCGATCAACTGACACTGCATTCAGTAATCGAAACGCCCACGTTTCAGAACGGCGAGCAGGCCGTGCCGCCATTAACGATCAATATAGCGCTTGCCGGATTGCCGAGCCTGCCCACCGGCGAGATAAATGCGCGCACCGCCAACAAAAATTTGAGCGGGTCATTTGCAACCCAGCTTCGGTCTTCGCAAAACGGGCGTATTTCTTTGCCGGTCATTGCCTATCAGGGCGCAGGGTTTCAACTGGACGGCGCCGCCAGCTATGACCCGGGCGCCCACGCCGGCGACATCAATCTCATTTATGCGGGCGATGGAACCGCCCACCCCTGGCCCGGTTTCGCACTTTCGGGTGATATAAAAATAGACGGGACCGTTTCACCGGCGGAAAGCAAACTGACAGCAGTTTCAAATAATCTGCAGTCGGGAGAACTCTCCGCCCGCACGCTTTCCCTGAACGCGGATGGCCCACTAAACGCTTTACGCGTTTCGATCAACAGCGGCGCTCTATCAACAAAACAGACGGGGCCAATCACTCAATTCAGCGCCGCTGCCGTCGCAGACCTTGCCGAGGCGACAATGATCAACCTCACAGCGCTTGAGGGTGTCATTGGCGGCAGTCGCGCCCACCTGACGGCGCCGGCCAAAATAGATTTTAGCAATGGCGTCATGATTGAAAACTTCCGCCTTGCCGACGGCGGCCACGGCACAATCGCGATAGACGGCGCCTTTTCTCAGACCCGCTGGCAAGCAACAGCTGGTCTAAGCGAAGTGAATATCCCCCATGCGGACGGAACGGTGACCCTTAATCTTGATCTCGATACCGACGCCACCACTATGGCAAATGGTGATTTTCAATTGCGCTCACTTTTAACCGCTGGCCGCGAGGCGACTATTGGCGGCGTGCTTATCTGGAATGGCCAATCCTTGCGCGTCGCGAGCGCCGAAGATAGCGATGCCATCGACATGGAAATTATTGTTCCGGCGCGCCTGCTTAAGTCTCCTTCCCTCAATATTGACACTGGCGGCGCACTCGATGGTTACATCCGCTATAATGGCGACATCAGAGCGATGGCGCCGTACCTGCCGCATACGCTGCAATCCCTTGAGGGTGCACTAAGCGCTGACTTCACGCTCAGTGGGCTCACGGCAGCACCAGAATTGTCTGGCGAGGCAAATTTTTCCGACGGCAAATTTACCGAACTTCAATCCGGATTTTCGCTGACAGGACTGCATGTGGAAGCAACGGCGCGCCATGATGGGGAGAGCAGCGCCATTCAATTTACCGGCGGCGCCCACGGCGCCGGCCAGTCGCAGGGCGATACCGTCGCCTTGAGTGGAAGTCTCGCGATGGGCGGCCAATCTTCGCTCAACCTTGCCGTCCTTCTAAATGATGCCGAATTGTCCGCCGCCCCGGTTACCAGCGCACGGCTCAATGGACGCATCGACATAGTCGGGTCGCTCGATGAGATTAACGCGACAGGCGCGATCACTGTGGAAGAGCTGGATGCCGAAATCATCACGCCTGAAAGCACCGGCCTCGTCGACATTGAGGTGATCGCCTATGACGGCGCCGCGCCACCTGACGCAATCGTCGCGCAAACGCGAAAAGTATTGACCGACTTTGAAATCACTATTGCCGCAGATGACCGGATATTTATCCGTGGTCGTGGTCTGGAAAGCGAATGGTCCGCCAATGTAACAGCCGTCAATACGCGCAGCGGCCCACTGATCATTGGTGACATGAATTTGCAACGCGGAGCGCTCGATTTTTCCGGTCGACGATTTGACATTGTACGCGGCGTCATCGCGTTTGATCGTTTTTCCGCAAACAACCCGCGCCTTGATATCCGCGCGGAATACAAAACAAATGACGGCCTTACAGCCATTATTGCCGTCTCGGGTCGAGCCGACGAACCAACCGTGGAACTGCTGTCAACGCCCGCCATGCCCTCTGAAAACGTAATGGCGCTTGTCCTTTTTGGAAAACCTGCAGAAGAATTGAGCGCGGTTGAATCACTTCAAACGGCCCAGGCACTCGCCGCACTTGGCGGCATCGGCCCGTTTGGCGGTGAAGGCATCACAGGCGCGTTGCGCCAGGCGGTCGGCCTTGATCTTTTGAACTTCGATATTGACCCGGAAAATGGCGGCGGTTCGCTCACTGTTGGAAAATATGTTGCGGACGGTTTTTTTGTGTCTGCAACGCAGGACATCCAGGGTCAGACCGGATCGGTACGCGTCGAGTATGAAGTGATCGAAAATCTGACGATTGAAACAGAAATCAAACAGGATGGTGATCAGACCGTATCTGCAAACTGGAAGCGTGATTTTTAACGTCGTGGACAAACGACTTTGCTGCGCTTTTGATAAATCCAATCATCAAAATGCAATCATAGGTTTGTCATATTTTTAACACGCAACGGGCAGTATTTGCGGTAAAATTGGCCACAAGGTTACACCCGCCATGCCTCGAACATCAAATTCTCGACAGCCGGACGTACCAGCAGATAACTGTATAGAAGGCGTGAAACCAAGTTTTTTTTCCTCTCTGGAAACCCAGCTCAACGAGCTGAAAAGTCACCGGGAACAAATCGCCGCCAATGAGATCGATGCCGAATCGCGGCAGGCGATGCGGCCCACGGTGCATGCGCTGCGCGGTACGGCCGCATCCTATCTTTATCCGGAACTCACTGAGACCGCAGGGACATTGGAACGTTTGATCATTGGAAACGATCCCAGGAGTGATGACGGTTTTTTGGCGCTAACGGATAGCCTTATAAAGTTCTGCACCGCTGCCATGAATGAAGAGCGCGCTGCTTGAAATTAAGCAGCCTGATACTCAACGCTAGACGAGTTCCGCATCGGTCATCACTTCAACGAGCACCGGCCCTTTATGGGCAATCGCCGTTCGAATGACCTCTTCAAGGTCGGCTTTGTCTGTTACGCGAACACCCTTACCGCCGCAGGAATTTGCAAAATCCGCAAAACTCGGATTGCTCAGGGATGTCTGCCAAACAGGCCACTCGCCCGCTCTCTGCTCCTTGGTGATCTTTCCCAGCTGGCCGTTATTCATCAGCACATGGGTGATATCCATGTCATATTTTACAGCCGTCGTAAATTCCATGGCGTACTGACCAAAGCCGCCATCACCGGAAATAGAAACGACTTTTCGGCCGCGATATTCCTCAAAATCCTGCGTCGCCGCCCAGGCGCCCATGGCCGCTGGGAAACCAAATCCGATCGACCCGAGATAGCCGGACATCAAAACCCGTTGGCCGCATGGTTCAAAATACCGGCCAAAAGAATAAGTGTTGTTACCGACATCCACCGGCATGATCGCGTCGCCCGGCACGACTTTCGTCATCGCGGCGAAAAGTGAGGCCGCGTTGATGCCATTGCCGCGATTGTCGTCAAGGCGACGGGTCTTTTCACGTCGCCAAATCGCCCAGCGCTCTGCAATCTCCTTCGTTTGATCAATGCCAGCGCTATGCGACGGATGTGCGTTTTTCATCAAACGCAGGGTTTCACCAATCTCACCCCAGACCGGCAACGCCACAGCATGGTTTTTGCCGAGATGCATACGGTCAAAGTCGATCTGCACAATCGGCTTCGAGGGTTCGATGCCGGTATGATGGGAAAACGATGCGCCGATCGCGATAATCAGATCACACTCATTCATGAACCATGATGCGATAGGCGTTCCTGACCGCCCCAGCACGCCGCCGGCATGGGGGTGCGTATCCGGGATTTGCCCTTTCGCTTTAAAAGTTGTGAGCACCGGACATTTCAGATCCTCGGCCAAAGCGTTCACCTCTGACATCGACTCGCGCGCGCCATAACCGACAATGATCACCGGACGTTTGGCGCCATGTATTTTTTTTACCGCCGCTTCGATCACATCATCCGGCGGCGCCATGCGGGGACCAACGATCCGCCCCTCCGGTCCGCCGGCTTTCGCATCCGGCGCCGGCAGGGTTTGGGCGTCGTCGGGAAAAATCAATACAGAAACATCGCGCTCAATCAGTGCGGACTTCATCGCCAGAGACGCCACATTGCCATAATCAGACGCATGCAGAACAAGCTGATTGAATTTCGCCACCGGCGCAAAGGCGCCGTGAAGGTCAATATCTTGAAACGCGAAGGGAGAAAATACCTGCACCTGAACCTGGCCGGCGCAGGCGACCACTGGCGCGCGGTCAACTTTTGCATCCCAAAGACCGGTCATCATATTGGTCGCGCCGGGTCCGGCAATCGACAGACATGCTGCCGGCTTTCCGGTCAGTTTTGCATATCCAGAGCAGGCAAAAGATGCGGCGCCCTCATGGCGGATGCCAATATATGAAATCTTTCCCGCCTCTTCCTGCAGGCGAAACGCATCAGCGAGCCCGAGATTGGAATGGCCAACCATGCCAAAAACGCGTTTCAGGCCCCAATTGACCATGGTCTCGGCAACCACATCTGTAGCGGTCCGAACATGCGCCGGTTCCGCCGGTACGCCCACATATATACCATCGCTGCGGGTCTCGACCGGAAACATCTCCTGACCGGAATCCTCGTGCCCGCCTGGCGGCTTGCCGGTGAGCGGGTCAAAATCCCAGCCATGCCACGGGCAGCGCAGCCAGCATTCGCCGTCAGCGTCCTTTTCAATGGACCCTTCGCCCAATGGCCCGCCTTGATGGGGGCAACGATTATCCATGGCTGCGTATTGGCCGTTGAAATGGACCAGAGCCAGCGTCTTCCGACCCGCGGTCACCGTGATCACGCGGCCTTCCGGCGCCTGATCGGCGCTCGCTACGCGATGCCATTCAAGAGCGCGCTTAGAAGCTGAATGATTCATGCTAGGTTCCCCTGTCAGATTAGGATTTCCGCTATTATGAGCGATTGTCTTACCGCCAAACAGCCTTGAAAAAAGTGATTTCATCACGCTACCCAATCACGCCTATGTTAGAACTTGTGTTTTTCAGTTTAGAGCGGGCTGAGTAAAATCACGCAAATCACTTTTCCGACCTGTGGATTAGGCCATAGGAACGAGTGACAGGGTAAGGGGACAAAAATTGGGGCGAAACTGGGTTGCCGTCGCCAAATGGGCGGAGCTTGAAGACCGCAAACCAGCCTATGCGCTGGTTGCGGATGTTGATCTTGTTGTTGTGCGCTTCGGCAAAGAGGCCACGGTCTTATATGGCCGGTGCCTGCATCGCGGCGCCTTGTTGGCCGATGGTCATGTTGACGGAGACAACCTTATTTGCGGCGTGCACAATTGGGATTACCGCCTCGATACGGGCGTCAGCGAATATAACAACAGCGAAGCGCTTCAAAAATTTTCGTCTCAAGTAAAAGGCGGAAAAGTCTTTGTCGATAAAGACGAAGTGAAAGCCTGGGCGGTTGATCATCCACAACCGTTTAATCGCGACGCCTATCAAGGTCTTTATGCGGATACGCATCCGGCGCCAGAGGAACCTTTTGTCGGTCTGATCCAGGGTTATGCCCGCGACGGCCTTTCGAAAACCGGTCACCATGGTGTCGTAGACGCCATGGGCGTGCCGCGCGACCAGGTGCCCACATGGGACGATATTCAATTTGTGACTGCGCAGCTTCATCGCGTGCCGCTGCTTGACGATGATCCGGTTGAAACGGGAGTGACGATCGGACCCGGCGCCCGAAAACCGTTACACTTGAAAATTCCCCTGTTTGTTTCTGACATGAGCTTTGGCGCCCTTTCACGCGAAGCAAAAATCGCGCTCGCTAAAGGCGCGGAAATGGCCGGTACTGGCATCTGCGCCGGTGAAGGCGGTTCCCTTGATGAAGAGCGCCACGCCAATAGCCGCTATTTCTATGAGCTGGCGTCCGCCCGTTTCGGCTTTTCGTGGGACAAGGTAGGCGAATCTGCGGCATTTCACTTCAAGGGCGGCCAAGGCGCGAAAACCGGCACCGGCGGCCATTTACCGGGCAAGAAAGTCAAAGATGAGATCGCCAAGGTGCGCGGTCTCAAACCGGGTCAAGACGCGATCTCACCGGCGCGCTTTCCCGACTGGACGGAAGTGTCGCAATATCGCGACTTCGCTACCGAAGTGCGCGAGCGCACCGGCGGCATCCCTATCGGATTTAAACTATCAGCGCAGCACATCGAAAAGGATATCGACGCCGCGCTGGAATTGGGCGTTGATTACATCATTCTTGATGGGCGCGGCGGTGGCACCGGCGCAGCGCCGCTGATTTTTCGGGATAACATTTCTGTGCCGACAATCCCGGCGCTGGCGCGCGCACGCCGGCACCTTGATGCGAGCGGTGCGAGGAATGTTTCGCTGATCGCAACCGGCGGTTTGCGCAAGCCCGCCGATTTCGCCAAAGCGCTGGCGCTCGGTGCTGATGCTGTCGCGCTTTCCAATGCGCCGATGCAAGCCATCGGTTGTCTCGGCATGCGCGCCTGTCATACCGATAACTGCCCGGTTGGCATCGCAACACAAAAAGAAAACCTTCGCGCCCGCCTGAAAATAGAAGCATCAGCCCGACAGCTTGCTAATTTCTTTGACGCGTCGACAGAGCTGATGAAAATCCTCGCACGCGCCTGCGGTCATAACCGACTTGCCGATTTCACTGCTGACGATTTAACGACATTCAAACCCGATATGGCGACCCTGACTGGCATTGCTTACGGCGGCGTGGGCGGATCCCATGGCTGATGTGACAGCGATCACCGAAACGCTCCTATTTTTCCTTGCTGCTTATTTCGGTATCGGCGCCATCGTCGCCATTTTGTTCCTCGCTTTTGGCGTGTCACGTATCGACGAAGCCGCCAATGGCGCAAGCCCTTTTTTCCGGCCGATGATTTTTCTCGGCTGCCTCGCTTTATGGCCGTTCATCATCTTGCGTTTTGCTTCTCTAAAGAAAATAAACCAGCCGACTGAGGAAACGAAATGAAACGGCCGCATCGCAGGGTTCATTTCCTTATTTGGCTGCTGATTGCGCCCATAACTGCGGTCGTCGGCTTCGTATTTTGGCAAATGCGCCCAGCAACACCCTTCACGGAATTGCCGCCGGGTGTTGAGGCAGTCTCTGAGACGTTGCGCGATGCATCGGAAGCGCACTGATGGGACATCAATACAAAGCGGTCCAGTGGAACGGCAACAAGATTGCCTATGATCTTTACACGGTCGCGGCAGTCGGTGTTTTCATCACCGTCTTTATGGCCATCGGCTTGCAGACGCAGGCAAGCGGACATGTCGCCGACCCTGTCATTTTACTTATTCGCGCACTCGGCGTCACTGCATTCGCGATGCTGACAATCATATTGGCCATCGGACCGCTCGCGCGTCTTAGTCCGCGCTTGTTGCCGGTGCTCTATAACCGGCGCCATCTCGGCGTAACGACATTCCTCGTCGCATCAGCACATTTCGGCCTGGCGCTTGTGTGGTATCATTCAAGTGGACCACTCAACCCGTTTGTTTCCCTGTTCATCAGCAATCCGCTTTACGATTCCATTCCCGGCTTTCCATTTGAGTCGCTGGGTTTCGTCGCTTTCCTCATTCTGTTTGTGATGGCGGCGACAAGTCATGATTTCTGGCTCAACAATTTGTCAGCGCCAGTCTGGAAGGCGCTGCATATGCTGGTTTACCCCGCCTATGCGCTGCTTGTGATGCACATCGTGCTCGGCGCGTTGATGACTGAAAAGTCGATGCTCTACCCAGTTATGACTGGCGGCGCCTTTCTCATGGTGTCCGGGCTGCATCTTTATGCCGGGCTTCGCGAATGGCGCGCCGATAACGGCATGAAATTGTTCAAAGCAAAGGGCTGGATCGATATTTGTGCACCGATGGACATTCCCGATATGCGCGCCGTCATCGCGCCGCTGCCCAAGGGCGATCGCGTCGCAGTCTTTCGTTATGGCGATAAAATATCTGCGGTGACGAATGCCTGTCGTCATCAAAACGGACCCCTCGGAGAAGGACGCGTGATTGACGGGTGCATCACCTGCCCCTGGCATGGTTGGCAATATCGACCTGATGACGGCATATCGCCGCCGCCTTTTACGGAAAAAATTGCTACCTACAACGTAAAAATAGAAAACGACCGTGTCTTCGTTGACCCAAAACCTAACCCACCGGGAACGCGGACAAGCCCTGCGATCATATCCATGGAAGGAACACCATCGGGATGACCGCTTCAAACGGCATTATTGATCCGCAAAAGAAAAATCCGGATGAGATGTTTATCGGCTGGGCGCCAGCGCCGTCCGTCGACAGGCGTTTCCTGCTTGCGGCGCTGCCCGCCGGATTGGCGGCAAGCGCAGGCGCCAGCTGGCTGATCGCAAACGAACTTGACGACCCCGGCGCTGGCGCCTGGCTCACCAATGCAACGCATCAGGTGACGGGTGTTTTGGCAAACCATCCCTATCCGATGATCCGGCTTGCGGATCCAAAGGCGCCTTTCGGCATGCGCACGGTTCTTGTTGTCGCCCAGGGAAAATGTACATCCGATCTGACACTCAGTGAGGTTACAGGGCAGATTGTGAAAGCATCCGGCGTTCTTGTTCAACGTAAAGAGCGGCAGATGCTTGAAGTGCCGCTCTTCCTTGGCGACTGGCTTTCAGTTCTGGACGCCAATGTTGAAAATGCGCAAGCCCTAAGCGCGCCTGAAACAGAGTCCCTTGGCCAGGCGCAACTCGCTGGAACCATCATGGACTCGAAGTGCTTTTTTGGCGTGATGAAGCCGAGCCTGGGCAAAACTCATAAAGCCTGCGCAAGCCTTTGCATCCGTGGCGGCATTCCGCCTAGTTTCTGGGCGCGCACACGTGACGGACGGGAATCAGTGCTGCTGATGACGGATGCACAGGGGGGACCGATGCCGATGGATATTCTGCCTCTCGTCGCCGATCCAGTGACTGCGCAAGGCGAGATCGTCCGGGTTGGCGATATCTTGCAGTTCCGCGCCGATCCAGGCGACTATCAACGCATCTAAGCAGCTTTGGGCGCCGCGGTAGCGACGCTGTCGGCTTTCGCAGCGGCGCTTTTGCCATAAAGCCGTGACAGTGGCGACGCCGTAGCGCCATGTAAAATGACGCTTAAAAATACCGTGACGTAAACCACCGCCTCAATTTCTGACAAACGCCCAACATCATCATGTTCTACTGCAATCAGGAGGAACAAAATCGACGCAAGTCCGCGGGGACCGAACCATCCCATGAATAATTGAGATGGCAGTTTCAAATTAAGGCCGATCAACGAAATTGCCGTCGGCGCCATACGGATAACGGTCAGGCTCGAAAGTGCGTAAAGAACGCAAAAGCCCGTGAAATGTTCGAGTGCGGCCGGCAAAAGGACGGCGCCAAAGAAGAAAAAGATGATGAGACTGAAAAGCTGGCCTTCTTCTTCAACAAAACTCGTCAAAGAGCCCGCGCGCCGTTGACAAAAACTGCCAAACACCAGCCCGCCAACAAAGGCCGCTATAAATCCGTTACCGCCAACAAGGTCGGCGAGCAACAGGGTCAATATCGCCACGCCAATACAGGTCAGGTTGCGGAAATCATGACTGATCCAGCCTTTTCCATCTGCGTGATGAATGAGCTTGCCAAGAACGCCGCCCGTTATGATGCCGACGATCGCACCGATACTTATTTGTTTTGCAGCAAAGCCAAGCCAATAGCCGAGACCGTGCGCTTGTTCGGACATGGCGCTGAACGCCAGTGCGGCGAATAACAGCACCGCCGGCAGCGCCAGGCCGTCATTTAAGCCGGATTCCACAAGAATGCCCTGACGAATGCGCTCCGGAACATCTTTGCTGGTCACTACCGCATAGCCAAGCGCTGCATCCGTTGGTGCAAGGATCGCTGCAATGAGTGCACATTCCTGCCAGGAAAGATTTGGAAACAATCCGATCGCGACGGCTGTTCCAAAAAATATTGTTAGCGGCAGAGAGACGAGCAACAGCCGTTGCGGGATCCGACTTTCTTTCAAAAGCTTGCGACTGTTGGTGGCGGCCGCATCAGCAAACAGGATGAATCCAAGCGTTAACTCACCAAACCCTTCCAGCACTTCGTTTTCGATGGAGATTTCAAACAGGCCCAATCCGGCCTGGCCAGCGACCAGGCCCGCCAGCATGAAAATCATCGGCGCCGAGATAACCGTTTTTGCCAGCCACCCGGAAAAGGCGCCGTAAAAAACTATGCAAAGTGCAATTACAATGAGGGGTTCAGTAATCATGGCCAGGCCTCATGGTCAGCAATGCGATATCGCGCCGGGTTTGGTCGCCTCTTATGAAGCAAACCGGCGTTATATGACTAATCACATTTTTCGAGGATTAGCGCGTGACCTAGCTGGCCTGGCTCTCTGTTTTCGTGCTCTGCACAACAACAGAGGCTTTTTTCCCGGCGCCGCGATGCGTCAGAAAGACAAAAACAAAAACTGAGCATGCATACATATGATAAAGCCAGTGCAGCATTATCCCGCTCAGCAGAAGCCGAACACCACCGCATCGCGCTAATAATTTGTAAAATCTCAGATTCAACGCTGTATAAACTGCAGCGCTTGCGAGGAATACCCACAGCAACACCGGCGCAAAAATCGACAGCAGCCCCGATAGCAACAGCAAATGAGCGAATATGACAGTGATGCGTTCACGCGCTGATGCGTTCAAATCAGCGCCCGCAGTTTCTCCTGACACGATAAGCTTCGACCAGGGCAAAGCGCGCATCAAAATGTCGGTCCGCCACAGTTGAACGAGACCCCAGTCCTTACAGTGCTTTGCTTGGGCTTCGGGCGTCAGCAGGATGCGATATCCGGCATTGCGCAGACGGACACCAAATTCGACATCTTCTATGCTGGGCTGCACAAAGCGCGTGTCGTAACCTTCTTGCGCCAGAAAAATATCACGCTTTATGGCGCCAAAACCGGACCAGAAAGTCGATGCTTCGCGCTCGCTGTGCTGGTGGTAAAAATGGTGCCGGAGATTAGCGTATAGCGCCGCCATGCGCCGCGACCGAGGCGCATCGTCGTAAGAACCAAAAGCTGCAGCTATATCCGGCGCGCTCAACAGCGCTGTTTCCAGGTCGCCAATGGAATTTTGATGCACCTGCACGTCTGCATCGATAAATACCAACAATTCCGCATCGGTATTTTCAGCGCAAATGTTACGACCTGCAGCCGGACCTTTCGGCGCGCCGTCATTGGTAATGACTTTAACGCCGTAGCGATTGGCAATGTCGACGGTGTTATCTGTAGAGCCGTCATTATAGAGAATAATCTCGTCCGGCTTGCGGTCTGACGCCGCAATACCGGAAAGGCAATCTTCGAGCGTCGTCCCGGCATTATATGCCGGTATGACGACGGCGAGTCTTTGTTGACTGTTCATGCTTTGAGCGTCCGCGCCGCGCCTAGGCGGCTTCGATTGTTTTCTTTTCAGTCGTGAATTCTTCGTGATACGACCGCTCAACATTGACATTCCAGATGTCGTGATCTTCGCCGAGAATATTGCGCGTTGCCAGCATCGCCGTCAGCATCGAATGATCCTGATTATTGTAACGATGCATGCCATTGCGTCCGACGGTCTGGAAATTTTCAAGACTAAGGACCCATTCCTTGATCACGTCGAGCGCTGCTTGATATTCGCCATCATAGACAGGATAGGCTTTGCGCTGGCGGATAACGGCGCCGTCGATGACAGTCGCAGCATCGGCAAGACCCAGCTTTTCAAGTTCCGCAGCGGCTTGCTTGATCAGATCGTCGTCGTTGCTCTCCCAAAGGCCATCGCCCTCATGGCAAAAATATTCCATGCCGATGCTGGCTTTGTCAGGCGCCGGCACCATCTCCGGGGACCAGGCGCGGAAGTTTTGAATCCGTCCAACCTGAACGTCCGGGCTGTGGATATAAATCCAGTTATCGTCAAATGGATCGGCGTGATCGAGGATGAGCGTCACGATCAGGAAGTCACGATATTTCAGTTTTTTCGCAGCTTCGACCACTTCGGCCGGCGGCGCGGGTTCCATACAGGCAACCAATTCATTGATCGGCATTGTCGAGATGAAATCATCCGCTTTCAGGCGATAAGTATCATCCTGATCATTCAGCGACTGACGCACCTCAATTTCGGTAATTCTATTACCTTCTCGGAAAACCCGCTGAACCATGCTCCGCATTCTTACGGTGCCGCCATTTGACCGGATGGCCTCACGGAATTTTTCCCACATCATGCCAGGACCAAGCCTTGGATACTCAAATTCCTCAATCAGGCTCGTCGTATCATTGGCGCCGGTAAGCGCGTGCCAAACAGCCTTGGTCAGCGACAGGTTCTTGATGCGTTGTGCTGCCCAATCGGCCCGAATTTCCGTGCAAGGCAAGCCCCATACTTTTTCCGTATAGGTCTTGAAGAAATGAAGGAACAAACGGCCGCCAAAACGGTTCGTCACCCATTGTTCAAGATTGTCCTCAACCTTGCCCGGGAAGATTTGCCATTTGAGATAGCTGAGGCCAATACGAACCGCTTCAAAGGGACCCATATTGCCCAATGCATTAAAGATTTTGAGCGGGTAATCGTAATACCGGCCCTGATAATAAATCCGACTCTTGCGTGGTCTGCGGATGAAATCATCACCAAGAACTTCACGCCACAGGCTCTCGACTTCCGTCACTTTGGTGAAGAACCGGTGCCCGCCAATGTCAAATCGAAAGCCTTTATAGCTTTCTGTTCGCGCAATCCCGCCTACCAGATCGCCGCCTTCCAGGACGACCGGCACATGTTCGGTGCTGTGCTTTTGCAGCTCATACGCTGCAGTAAGGCCAGCCGGCCCGCCGCCAATAATCGCCACCGTTTTCGAACCGGGTCGCTGGTTCAAACGGATGGGCTTGGCGTCATGTTCCCCGATATCCGTGGAAACAGGCGCAGGTGAAACTTCTTTGACATGATCTGCCATGAACGCGACGTTTGTCGCCTCGCCCTCGGCATCTGAACGGTACCACTTTATCATTCGATCCAAACCTTCTGACAACTCAACTGATGGCGCCCATTCCAGGACGCGTATTGCTTTATCGATATCGGGCTGCCTGATTTTCGGGTCATCCTCAGGCAAATCCACAAATCTGAGCTCGGATGTGGAGCCCGTTTTTTCGATCATTAACTCGGCCAGTTCACTGACCGTGAATTCGGAGGGGTTGCCGAGATTGACAGGGCCGTGACGCCCACCCGGAACGTTCATCAAGCGAACCAGGCCCTCAATCATATCGTCGACGTAACAAAATGATCTGGTCTGGCTGCCATCGCCATAAACTGTAATCGCGGCGCCGCTCAGCGACTGAGCGAGAAAATTCGGCACGACCCGGCCGTCTTCCGGACTCATCCGTGAACCATAAGTATTGAAAATACGCGCAACGCGAATTTCTGTTTTGTATTGACGATGGTAGTCAAAAAACAACGCTTCAGAAGCGCGTTTACCTTCATCGTAGCAAGCGCGCAGGCCGGTGCAGTTTACAGCCCCGACATATTCTTCGCATTGTGGATGCTTATCCGGATCGCCATAGACTTCGCTGGTCGATGCCTGAAGCACCCTGGCGCTGTGCTGCCGTCCATATTCCAGAACATTAAGAGCGCCGATAACGCAGGTGCGCATGGTTTCAACGGCATCGCGCTGATATTGCGGCGGTGAAGCAGGACAAGCCAGATTGTAAATCTGGTCAAACCCGCCTTCCGGCAAGGGCTCTTGGACATTCTGTTCCACGAGGGTAAATCGCGGATTGATGAGCGCATCAGCGATATTGACCCTGCGGCCCGTCACAAAATTGTCCAGACAAACTACAGTATGGCCTTCATGCAAAAGCCGGTCGCACAGATGCGATCCTATAAAACCAGCTCCGCCGGTAACCAAAATTCGCTTAGAACTCTTCAACTTAATCCCCCTATGCGACGATTTTCGACCTGCTTTGCAACTTCAACGCCAGAGCACACCTGCAGGATGTGTTTCAAAAATCGACATCAACCTGACGACGCAAATGAGTTTGACCAAAACGCCGTCGTTAACCGTCACAGATATACTGTTTGAAACGCCCCCAATTGCTGCTGACCTTCCACTGTCACCCAGTACCGAACGGCATTCTTACCTGTTGATAACCTTAATTGCCAATAATTAATTACCGCAGTGCAGCGCGTCCGCACGCCACACGCGAATTCAACCGGTTCCCACACGGTACAATATCGGAGAAATTGAGCAAAAATGGTGCATCATAAGGCTTCCCTGCCTGTTTCAAGTTCTCGCCATTGGTGTTGAAAACGCAAAAATTAACAGCACAAAGTCGCCTGAAGTGACGCCCTTAACAGGGCCTAATAGGGAAGCCTGTGGAAATCCGTTGCTGTTCCCACAACTATAAGTAGTTAGTAACTTACTAATACCCACTGGAACGAGTGCTCTGGGAAGGAGGTCAGCAGTCTTGATCCGCAAGCCAGAAGACTTGCCATCGCGGCGCTCGCCCCCAAACCGGGATAGCTGAATGGGCAGGATCTTCTCTCCGTAGAAGCGACAAATTTTCGTTTCGCCGCGCGTCAGCGCTGCAGGTTGGTCAGCTTTTAAGCCGGTTTGCGGACCCGGCATTGGAGAACCAATTGATGAAAAGAAATTTCACAACTCTATTATCCAGCGGCGCATTTGTTTTAGCGCTATCATTAACCAACGGCGCCAATGCGCAATCGGCGGTGACCGGTGCAACCACAAGTGACCGCGACGAGATCAATGTTGAGGGTTTACGCCTTGCAACGCCGGCAACAGAAACCGGATCCCGCGTCTCTATTATTACAGCGGAAGATATTGAACTCCGCAGAGTTGAGCCGCGAACCGACACATTATCTAGGGGGAGCTGGCGCGCTTATGCTGCACAAGTGTCCCTTCGACACTCACCAGCGCCAGGATGCGCGATGTATTCGACGTCAGCGCCACCGTTTCACTTGACGGCGCAACACCATCGGTTGCGGTTACAGGCGCCCACTAACCGTCGGAACAGGCCGCTTCGCTGCTAAAACCAGTAAATTGCCGACAAACCGGCCGATCACGCAAACTTTTTGATTCCGGTGTCGGCAACTATGTTGCATGCTGGGTACGGATTCATCTTTGTGACTTCTTCAGTGTGCAAGCGCGTGAGTGTCGGGGCGGTATGATTAACTCCAAGGAAACGGCCATGGCCACAGAAATTCAATTTGGTGACGACACACAGGCAAATAACAACCTTGTTGAACGCGCACTCAATGGCGAGGTTTTTGTCATCCGTGGCGCTCATGATCGCTTCAAGTTGTTTGACACGCTGATTTCAACCAGCGTCGATGGCATCCGAAAGGGTGCGGGCGACGAGGTAGCGCGCCGCGCCGAGACTGAAGGCTTCCAGCATATTCATGATTGGGTTGCGCCAGCCGATATTCCTGCCCTGACCGACGCTGTATATGAAGCCATCAAACCCTTAGCCCCGGCATTTTTGAAGCAGTTTGTAAAGGAGGCGTTTCCTACCGCGGAAACGCTCTATTACGAAGAAACGCCAAATGTCCGGTTCCATATCCCTTACGACCTGGCGCGCGCCCAGAAAGATTCCTTCAAGTCATTTTCAAAAAATTATGGCGAAGGCAAAATCACTGCCCACGGTCCGCATCGCGATTCCTGGCTCGACTGCCCCTCAAATGGCGTCAATTTATGGTTTGCTGTCGGGCCCGTTCGTAAAGGCAATGGCCTCACCGTCTATCAAAGCGATTACAACGGCGATTTTGTTTACAAGGAAAGCGGCGACATTGCTGAAGGGGAAAAACTCCAGCGGCCCATGACCTTTGATCTGGCGCCAGGCGACTGCGTGATGTTTCACACCGACCAGGTTCACGGCTCCGAGCTTAACCGCATCAACGAAACACGGTTCGTCATCTCATTTCGGATGTCATTTGGAAAACCGGTTTTTCCAAACCGCCATTTTCACAAATATGTCAACGCTGACATGATGGAAACGCCACTTGAATTTCTAGCGCGCCTGCCCGCGATGATGCAGCCGAGCTTTGTACGAACCCTGCCCTGGCGCCTTCGCGAGAGGCTGTCGCCCAGCCCTAAAAAGGAAGTAATTGCAGCACCGCCGGAAGAAATAGGCGTGGAGCGAGACGGCAAATTATATGTTCCCATAAAGGCGGCGCCTGTGGGCGCCATACGCGGCGTCAATCCCGCTCTTTGCGTTGCGCGACTTTCGGACAATGAAGCGATCGCAGTGACGCGCCGATGCCCCCATAGCGGCGGCGATTTCGCCAATGGCTGGGTTCATAAAGGCGCCATCACGTGCCCCTGGCATAATTTGCCGTTTGATGCGGAAACCGGTCGCTCACCTTGCAAAACGCTGGCGCAAAT
Source organism: Hyphococcus sp. (assembly GCA_021776335.1). Lineage (GTDB taxonomy): Bacteria > Pseudomonadota > Alphaproteobacteria > Caulobacterales > Parvularculaceae > Hyphococcus. The sequence goes on along the minus strand of JAJFGB010000007.1, from coordinate 430,934 downwards.
CCGCCGGGTAAAATGTGAAATCATTGGCGACGAGATCGTTATTGATCCCACAGCGATAGAAGTCGCTTCACAGACCAGCTAGCCGTCGCTGTTCTCGCCATCAAAGTTAAGAAGGCGATGAACCGCAACGCGCCGACCATAACGCATCTGTTGATACATCCGGCCGACATATTCCCCGATGATACCCATGAACACTGCATTGATACCCGAGAAGAAAAACAACGCCGTGATCACTGTCGTGATACCCCGACCGGCCACAGTCCCCTGAATGAGGACCAGCGCAATTTGAAAGAGGCCGAATAAAACGCTGATCCCGGCGATGATAAATCCCAGGATCATAATCAACCGCAGGGGCAATCGAGAAAACGAAAAGATCATGTCATAGGCGGTGCGGAAGAGTTTGCCCAAACTGAAACTTGACTTGCCCCAATCGCGCGCTTTCCATTCATAGTCGATAATGAAGGGGCGGTACCCAAGCTCGGCGAGCAAACCACGAATATACGGCGCCGCATCAGGTATGCTCAAAAGCTCATCAACGACGCGACGGTCCGCCAGTTGAAATTCGCCCACGCCAGGTTCCATCGGCTGCTCAGCGACTTTCGCCATCAAATTGTAAAACTGCGCGCGCAGAAATCTTATCATTGCGCCCTCCTGGCGCTGGGCGCGGCGCCCGGCAACAACAAGATAGCCCTCCTCCCATTTCCTGATCATATCTCCCATTATCTCTATCGGATCCTGTAAATCCGACGGCACCATCAGGAAGACCGCATCGCCTTTGGCAAAGGAAAGAGCATTAAACGATGAAAGAAAGACGCCGACATTGCGCGCATTAAAAATGACTTTGAACCGAGAGTCTTTTTTTGCGATCGTCTCCAGATAACTCGCTGAATCATCAGTTGACGCATTATCGACCAAAATAATTTCAATGTCATAGGGCTTGAATTCTTCAGTCTCGATCAGTTTGCTGACTTCAGCAAAATAAATCTCAAGACCAGCGCTTTCATTATATACCGGCGAAATGATGGACAGTTTTTTCTTCATGATTCGCTTTCCGGCGAGACCGTAAGCATTTTTATATCAGGAAATGGATTGATCATTTCCACCGGTTTGGTGATGTAAGAACTGACAATTTCTCGAAGCTCATCAAAAATATTCCAGGCAAACACCACAATGGCGTCCGGGCAGTCAACTTTCAGCCTGTCCGGCGCGACAATGGGAATGTTTGCGCCTGGTATGTAGCGGTTCTGCTTAAGCGCGCTGGCGTCACAGCAGTATTCGATATCGTCCGAAGAAAGACCAAGATAATTTAAAAGAACCGTCGCCTTGGAAGCGGCGGCATAGCCCGCAATGCGTTTCCCCTCAGCCCGCTGCTCCCGGAGGAGTTGGTGAAAACGACCGCGCCATTCCTCCAGCCGCGCACCAAGGTCGCGCCAGGCTTCGTCATTTTGATAAGCCGCTTCGCGTTCGATCATGGCAGCGACAGCGCCTGACGCAACTGTATCATCACCGCGTTTCATCAAGACGCGCAGCGTACCGCCATGGGTTGATTGCTCGTCAATGCCGACAATCACCATGCCATTGCGACGCGCCCAATGAGCAAGCGGACTAACGCCGAGATACGCATAATGTTCATGATAAATCGTATCAAAATACATCTTCTCGATGATGTTTACGAAATGCGGGAATTCAAAACAAAGAATACCGTCTTCGCCAATCAGGTCCCGGGCAGCAAGCAGAAATCCATTTGTATCCGGCACATGCGCCAATACATTATTGCCGATGACAAGCTTCGCGGCGCCATGTTCGGTTTTGATGCGCGTCGCCGTTTCATGATTGAAAAATGCTGATATCGTGGGCGCGCCATTACTGTTTGCAATGTCCGCCACATTTCGGGATGGCTCGACACCAAGAACCCGGTGATCTTTCTTTTGTAACGCCGCTAACAGCGTGCCGTCATTAGATCCAATTTCGACGATGAGGTCGCCCGGTTCAACACCGTATTTTGCTGAAACATCATCAGCATAATCCGCACAATGCGCGACCCATGTCTTCGAGGCGCCGGAAAGATATGTGTAGTCATCATGAAAATGCTCATCCGCATCGATATGATGCGCGAGTTGAACAAGGCCGCATGATTGGCACAACGCCACTTCCAACGGATATCGCGGGGCCGCTTCCGCCTCGCGCGGCAATCGATTGGAGATTGGTTGATCACCAAGCGAAAGTGCGACAGGCCCAAGCGCGCCGCCGCATAGGCGGCAGCTGTCAATGCTCTGGGCTGTTTGTTTCTCTACCGAAATCACTTATCTCGCATTCTTCATGGATCGGCGGCTTCTTCTTCGCCAAATCGCGATGTTCAGCCAGCTAATGCCAGCGCATATTCCTTCAGCCGCTCTCTTAAATTATCCAGCGCTCCAACGCCACGAGGCATGAACGGCGCCACTGTCGTCGGCGCCACAACGAGACAAGCGGCATCCGCGATGGCCTGCTCGGGCTCTTCAATTTTTGCATTACCGCCAGTCGCTTCGCCAATCAGCGCCAACATCTCGGCAAATGAAATCGGCTTGTCCCCGCAGATGTCCCAGCTTTCGGGGCTATCCGATGACACTGCGCTCAACAGCCCGCGCGCGGCATCATCGACATGAAGCCAACATCGCCGCCTCTCGGGCGCGCCTATGGTTAATGCCGTACTCGTCCGAAACGCGCGGATTGCAGCCGGAATAAAACGATGGGCCGCTTCGCCGGGACCGAACAGAAAATGCAGCCGCAAGCGCCATGATGCATCTGGCAGCGCCTCGTTTACCTGACGCCAAATTTCATCCTTCCGGCGCGCATAGCCAAGATAGGGTTCACCGACGGTCGCTTCACCGCCTAGCGCATAGGGCTCAATGCCGCTGCCGATCTGGAAAAACCGGATATTTTCTGTCGATGCGACGTCGATCAAGGATGACAGCCAGGCCTTGTAGGATGGCCACTCCTCACCGCTTTCGCTTTGCTTTCCCAGCGACGCTGAATATTGCTGCAGAGACGGCCAGGCGAGGTTCAACAATGAGATTTGTGCGTCAGGGTTTTCTTGACGGGCAGCACGGATTTGAGGCGCCGCCTCGCCGCGCTGAAGCAGCGTTGCCGCCAGGTCGTCGAATGCGCCAGCGCAACGCAAGACAGCTTTGCCAACGAACCCGCCCGAACCGGTTAACAGGACAATTTTCTTCACGGTTAATTCTTGCCGTCCCCAATCAAGTGAAGTCTCATGGTACAATTATTGATCGGCGCGTGGAAGGCAGGGCTCCAAATTGAAATCAACGACGACCATAGACTGGCTTCCTATAGAGTATTTGCGAGACGCGAAAGCGCTCCTTTACCTGTTCTTGCTGGCGGCCTTTCCTTTGTTGGGTTTTCAGTTTGGATCCGGCAGTCAGCTCGAGCAGTTTGCGATCATTGCCCGCATGATCGACCCGGAATTCGCATCCGGCGACTTTTACATCGATAATGCCGTTGGCTTCGGTCCGCGATTTTACTACTCAAAATTCATGGCGGTCATTGTCGGCGCCACGTCCTTTCCGTTCGCAATCATTGCCTTGTCACTGATCTGCAATCTCGCGACAGGCGTTGTGACATTTCTATCGGCGCGCCGCCTCCTAAGCGCCAGTGCGCTTGCAGGCGCTGTCGCTGCAACTCTTGCAGTCACCAATGCCGGGTTTGCACTCGGCCTTGCCGGTTACATTCGATTTGACAGCTTCCAACCTGCCAGCATCGCCATCCCAGTCAGCCTTACAGGGTTGTATTTCGCATTTTCTGGTCGCGCATTTATCGCCGCCCCGGTTTTTGCCTTAGCGAGTTTATTTCATCCCCTGATTGGCGTAGAAACCGGGCTGATCGGCTTTGGCGCCGTTTTCCTCGCAACTGCTGCTCGCGGCGGTATGAGCAAAGACCATCTCCGCGAACTAGGCCGCCAAGCATTCGCCGGCAGTGTTTTTATCGCGCTTGTTTTTTTAGCCTGGGGCGTTCCCTCCTTGTTGGGTGCGGCGGAAAAAATTTCCGATAAGGAATTTTTCGACACTCTGATCGCCTTTCGCGCGCCACATCATTATCTCGCGCTCGGCTTTCCCCGCACTCATTATGTTTCGTTCGCTCTATTTTTGTTAGGCATGGGCGCATTGATTGTTCACTATGCGCGCGCGAACAGCCTGAATCGCGCCAACCAAAGCCTGATCATTGCAGCCACAGCCGTGCTTGCCCTTTGTGCAGCGAGCGTTGTTTTTGTCGATCTACTGGAATCGCGGATTTATGCGACAGCGCAAATATTCCGATTGCTTTTCCTCGTTAAATGGATCGGGTTTCTTTTTATTGGCTGGGTCGTAACACGATGGGCCACCGATCATGGCATCATTGGTCTCGTCTTTGGCGCGCTCCTTGTGGTCAGCACCGGCGAAGCGCAAGCTCGCACGCTTGCGTTCATTTTGCCCTTGAGCTGGATATCAACAACTAAAATATTTACGCAAAAACCAATATTGAAATGGGGGCTTGCGGTGGTTGCCTTCGCCGCAACACTTTATTTTCACAAAAAATATGGCGCCGGCACGGAAGCGATGCGCGCGATTGCGGCTGTGGGCGTCTATTTCCTGATATATAAATTCCCAATGAAAGAAAAATTCGCCATGGCGATGGCTGTCGTGATGACGGCCTTTTTGTTCCTGTTTGTTTTTGCCAACAGAACAGAACACTGGATCGACAAAGACGCGTTGACGCCGGAATTTGTGTGGTCTGATCTATCCAGCGAAGATATCGACATTGCTCGTTGGGTTCGCGCCAATACGCCTGAAAGCGCTATATGGTTAACGCCGCCCAATTTTGAATCCTTCCGCATGGTCGCACAGCGCGGCATTGTCGTTGACTATACCAGCATTCCGTTTGGCGACCTTGCACTTCGGTCGTGGAAGAACCGTATGGCGACGGCCTATGGGCCTCTGGAAGGGGCCGGATTTCCCGCACTCAGAAATATGCAAACAAATTATGCGGGCGCAAACACTGAGCACTTGCGTGGCGTCATGGTCAAATATGGCGCCGACTACGCCGTCCTTTACAACGCCACCCCCTGGGACGGTGTCATATTGTATCAAAATGAGACTTATAAAGCGGTACAGCGATAGTCATTGGGCCTGTGTCGAAGGCCCAGCGATGGTTTATCCCATACATTGGCAAAACAAAGCGGCGCATGGCTTTTTTACACCTTCCATGGCAAGAAATTCGCTGATGTGGACAAAGAACTTCACAGCGCGTCGCGATGCGGTGCGCCTACGGGCGGGATTAACCGAGTTTTCCGGCCCGTAATCAGGAAGAATGGCAAATGGCGGAATTTGAGCAGTCGCTAAGAAATCAACCTGTATTCCTGACAGGTCATACCGGCTTTACAGGGGGCTGGCTCGCTGAATGGCTTAACGCGCTGAACTGCTCGGTCGCGGGTTACAGCCTCGCCCCGGAAACAACACCGAATCTTTTCTCGATTCTTGAAGGCGCCAATCGATATGCGCAACATGATATTGCGAACATCACCGATCATACGCGCTTGAAAAAAGCGATGGAGGCTGCACAACCCTCCGTCGTTTTTCACCTCGCTGCTCAGCCGCTTGTCCGGCGGTCTTTTCGCGATCCACTGGAAACTTTCGCTTCAAATGTGTTGGGCACAGCAAGTGTCCTCGAAGCAGCGCGATCTGTTGCAAGCGTCAAAGCCGTCGTCTGCATAACAACAGATAAAGTCTATGAGAACCGTGAGTCACCCGACCCTTACAATGAAGATGATCGTTTGGGCGGCAAGGATCCCTATAGCGCATCCAAAGCCTGCGCAGAGCTTGTGGCCAGTTGCTATCAACAAACGATGACAGGACTTGGCAATGGCGCACGGATTGCGACAGCGCGCGGCGGCAACATTATTGGCGGCGGTGATTGGTCTGAAGATAGAATTGTGCCTGATTATTATCGTGCGCTCACCAGCGGCCACGCACTGAAAATTAGAAATCCCGGCGCAATAAGGCCGTGGCAGCATGTGCTCTCCGCCTGCCATGGCTATCTCGCGATTGCGGCTGATCTCCTCAACCAGAAGAGCGCCGACATATCCACCAGCTGGAACATCGGCCCCACCGATCCTACCCCCGTCAGTGTCGGCGAGATCATCGAACTGTTGGGACAACATTCCGCGCGCCCGGAAGTTGTCGTCGAGCCGTCACATCTTACTGAGGCAAACATCTTGAAACTCGACACCAACAAGGCGGCGACCCGCCTCGGCGTCCGTTCGCCCTGGACCACCGAAGAGACGGTGCGGCGCACCGCTGAATGGTACGCAGCCTATTATGAGCAGCCGCTGGAAGCTGCCGCAATGCTTTCAAATCAGCTTGAGGACTATCGAAACGCGCTATGAAAAACCAATCATCAAAAATGTCGGGGAGACAAATAAAATGAAGGCTGTAATTCTGGCCGGCGGGCTCGGCACGAGGCTTTCCGAAGAGACGCGCGTAAAGCCAAAACCGATGGTCGAAGTCGGCGGCTGGCCGATCCTGTGGCACATCATGAAACTTTACAGCCATTTTGGCGTCAATGAGTTCGTGATCTGCCTTGGATATAAGGGCTACATAATCAAAGAATATTTCCAGAATTACATGATGCACCAATCTGACGTGACATTTGATATGCGCGCAGGGACGACAGAAATTCACCGCACAAAAACAGAAGACTGGCGTGTCACACTCGTCGAAACCGGCGAAAAAGCGATGACCGGCGCCCGGATCCGCAAGATCCTGCCCTATGTGCAGGATGATGAATGTTTCTGCCTGACCTATGGCGACGGCATCGCAAATGTCGACATTGGCGCTTTGCTCAAATTTCACAAATCTCACAAGAAAACTGCAACGCTGACGGCCGTTGTACCACCGGGAAGATTTGGCGCGCTCGATTTTCACGCCGACGATCCGCAACTTGTGCGTCAGTTTGTGGAAAAACCGGCAGGTGACGGCGGCTTGATCAATGGCGGGTTTTTTGTGCTCAAACCCGACGTTTCCAAATTTCTGACAAAAGAAGACGATCTTATCTGGGAACGAGAACCACTTCAAAATCTTGCAACCGCAGGCGAGCTGGTGGCCTTCCGCCATAAAGGGTTCTGGCAACCAATGGATACGGTGCGAGACCTCGCCGAACTCCAATCCTTGTGGGAAAGCGGCGCGCCGCCATGGAAATTATGGTCCTGAAGTCAAAAAATGCAGGCTGAAGACCGCCGCCTCAAATAGTCAGGCCCATTTTGCCGCTGCTTTTAAGCCCAGGAAATTCGTGATCACCGTTACGCCGATGGTCAGGAACCCTGCGAGTGCTGCGCTAATTGAAAATCCAATCAAGACAGCAAGCACAAGCCCGCCGATATACATCGAAAGAAGATAGACACAAGCAAACGAAATTAACTTTCGCGCCGTCGCCTTCTCGGCGAATGTGAATTTCAAATTCATCAAAATGGCAAATATCATGCTCAGCACATAAGCGAGATAGTAGCTTGTTGTGGGGTTAAGCACATTCAATAAAACTAGGTACAGCGTATAGTACAACGCCGTGTTCAGTACACCGATGGCGCCGAACTTCATAAACTGGCGGATCAGGTTTTTGGTCGCCTCGATCAGGTGAACATCTCTAAGCATTTTCAATCAATCAGCCTGTTTTCAGTTCATCAGTTGAACGCCCCACGAAACGCTTAAACTGACCAGTCATCCATTCCGCGGTCATCTCATCGATACGCGCGCACTGATCGCCTTTGCCGACATCGCTAAGAACGGCTGCAACCTTGTCGCGCTCGCCGATGCGATAATCCACCCCAATTGCTTCTATTCCCTGACTTAACGCGAAGATAGTCGCGTGAAAGCGCATTGTTACGGCAACATCAAGACGACGAATTAGCGCCAATACGCCATCGAGCGTGGCATCAGCCTCCCAAACGCGAAAATCGATATCGGCGCCCAAATGCCGGCTGATACGATAAGCGCTTTTGAGATCTGATAGACCAAATTGCACAGCGTTCATCGGAAAAAATACGATGATCGGCTTTTTTGAACTATTTGCGCTGAATTGCGTAAGCGCTTCCGCCAGCCTGCGCTCAAAGCGATCTTCAACCATTTCCGTATAGGAAGCCTTGTCCTCAGCTTTCACCCCGGCCGTATAATGATGATAGATAGGCCTGATGTTGACGCCAATAACAGGGCGATCGCCTGCACCGTCAAGAAGGCGTTCGATCTCGGTAACTTCATTCGGCGCCATTCTCGACAATTCGCCTTGCCGCGTATCGAGATAATCGAACGCGGGATCGCGACCAATCTCGACATCAATGCCTTTAATAATGGCCTCTTTCGCATTGTCCTGTGTGCGTAGCGAAATATAATCGGCAAGATTAATAAATTGTCGCGCCGTCAGCTTTGATGGGAGGCGTTGAAACGGACCCGGACCTACACCCTCCATTAAAAATGGCTTACCGCGCGCTTTCGCTTTTGCAACAGCATAAAGATGACGAACGAGTTGTTTGGGTAGGTCAATGATTGGCCCGCCCGCAAAAACAACGGCGTCCACTTCATCGATGCAGGCGTCAATTTCGTCATGGCGATATTCACGCACATCGATCGTAACAGGCGTTTCAATCATTGGCATTAGATGCTTGGTATGGGCAGGTCGCTGGCTCATCAAAATGGCTTTTTTGACGCCATGGCGTGCATTCAGCCGAAACGCGACGCCTCCGAGAATTGCAGCGTCGCCAATGTGCTCCCCTCCATATGCGCCGATCAGCAGCACTTTTTCAAAACGGGTCGAAATTGCGGCGGCATCACGCTGCTTGCCGGATAGAAACGTGCGGCTGATATGCGCGCGAGCGCCATCAATCAAAACGCCGGCAGCTTCCAGCAAAAAGCTGGCGCCCGGGCTCTGTGGGCGGCGGTACGGCGTTTGCTGTCTGAAACACAAAAGAGATGAACAGGCGCCATTAATTGCATCCACATCATCGCTCTCAAGAGCGGCCAAGATCACGCCATAAGCTTGTCGCTGTTCAGCGCCAAGCGGGCCGCTCTTTTCCTCAAGAATATTGTGGCGAATAAAGTCGTCCGCGAATAAGCGGTCATTCGCATTGAGACCGTGCGCTTCTGCACGCGCGATCACCGCCTCAACTTCCAGTTCCTGCGCCAGCGAATAAAATGCTTCGAGCTTGTGCACAAATTCCTGAGTGAGCGGAACGAACCACCGAACCAACGCCCCGCAATCACGAAAATAAGAAGCAGCGGCCGCTAGAAATTCAGCGCGTCCATTTTGTTTTGCTTCAAAACCATAAAGCGTTTCATCCGATGCAATTTCAAATGCAACATAAGCGCGATCTGAATAGTTCTTGTAAATCCCACCGATACGCTCGAATGCAGCCTGACTTTCAGCCCACGACATGGCTTCCACTTCAAGGCAAATTGTCGCCTCTTTAGGGAGATTACCGACGGCGCGGGCCAAATCATCAGGATCAACCGACGCCCAGATGTGCGGCGCACCGGTAAGCCGCACAACGCCGGCCTCACGGACTGTGGGCCAGGCGGAATGTTCGCCCACTTGCAAAACAACGCATGGCGAAGCTGTCGGCTTCGCATCGTCTGATGGGTTTGTGATCGGCGCGGTTGGCATGAAATTTTGGTCTCCAATATGCCCATTAACGGGCTCCATGCCCTATTTGCGCCGACAACGCCTCTAGACTGAAGCCATTCGGCCAAGCGCAGGTAGCTTAATGAGCTGTGCGGCATTTGTGCTTTCACGTACCGCATGCGCCACTTCCAGCGAACGCAATCCTGCATATCCGTCTGCCAGTGGCGTATTCATATCGCCGTTTGTCATTTTCAGAAAATCATCCAGTTCTTCTTGAAATGAGATAAGCGCGGTGCTGATCCAGCTCTTTAGTTTTTCACGAACCATGATCTCGGGATAAAACCGGCGGGTCTTGCTTACCGACCCGTTTGGCCCGTTGCTAACCAATAGAAGGTTTTGCATCGGCGCATATGATCCGCGCACCATGCCCTTGTCGCCATATATTTCGACGAAGGATTTATACCCTTTCCATTCATTCCAGGTCGTATGATAGGTCGCCGGGACCCCTTCGGGACTTGTAAATATAGCGACGGCATTATCTTCTGACCCGGGAAGGCCATAGACCTTCTCTGACATGACGCCGCTTACCTGGGTCACTTCACCGAGAAAATAACGGGCCAAATCGGACATGTGGATGCCGATATCCATCATCGCGCCGCCGCCCGATTCTGGCATCTTATACTGCCAGTCACCGCTGAAATTATGCAGCCCATTATGACCGCCGAAAACGCGTACATGGTCGACTTTGCCAATCTGGCCACTATCGACCGCCTCGCGGGCGAATTTGACGAATGGGTAATATCGCAGGTTAAAGCCCACCGCGAGAGCGCGCTTTTCCGCAAGAGCGGCGTCAACAATGCGGCGGCCGCCTTCGACTGTGTTCGATAATGGCTTTTCACATAATACATGAAGCCCACGGCGCAATGCGCCGACAGCCGCCTCCTCATGAAGATGCGGCGGCGTCGAAACGATGACGGCATCCATGGGTGTATCAAGAAACGCTTCCATGCTTGAGACAACCTTGGCGTCGGTCCCGGCAGCTGCAGCTTGAGCAGGCTCAGCGGAAACATCGAATATCGTGGCCAATTCGGTATCAGGATTATCCTTCACCGTTTGAATCCGCAATGCGCCGACCTTGCCGGCTCCAACTACACCAATCCGCATTTCTTAACTCCTTAACCGATCCCAAACGAAACACCGCGCGTCCCAAAAAGCGCGCGGTTCCATGATTTTACAACCCATGACTGCAAATGACGCGCCATTGACCGGCTTCTACAGGCGTCGGAAATCGATAGCAATCAGCCGCCGCCATGTGCGTTTTTCTTTCCCGCCGGAACACTTCTTGCTACTCGCCAAGGCGCGAATTTAATTGCGTGACGAATTCAACTGTGTTTTCACAACAATCCAAAGCGTAAGGACGCGCGGCGCGCGTTAACCTTTGCAAGAAAAATATAAGGGCTTTAAAAATGGCATTGGCGAATCTTTCGGTCGTTATTCCCTCTGTAAACAGCATCGAAGACCTCCGGGGGTGTCTCAACGCTCTCCGGAGTCAGAAAAACGCCAGTCTCGAAATTATTGTCGTGGATCGGCTGGGTGAACCGGTTCGCACTGCTCTGGCGGCTGAATACCCGGAAGTGATCGTGGTCGGGATGGCCCATGATGCAACAATTCCGATGATGCGCGCGCGCGGCTTTGAAGCCGCCTCGGCTGACGCGATCGGCGTTATTGAAGATCATGTCATCGTGCCAGACGACTGGGCGCGCAAACTGTTGAATGCGCTGGAAACCGGAGCCGATGTGGCCGGTGGACCGATCGAGAATGCCGCAACCGAAACCCAGATCGACTGGGCTGCATTCCTGTGTGAATACAGCGCCTGTTTACCACCACTTCAAGGCGGCGAGTCTACCTGGTTGCCGGGCAACAATATTGTCTATCGCCGGTCGGTTTTGGATCGCTACAAATCAGTAATCGATCAGGGCAAGTGGGAAAATCACCTGCATGATGCAATGCGCGCCGACGGCATTAAACTTCTCTTGCTTCCTGACCTGATCGTTGGGCACAAAATGCACTATACGTTTAACCTTTATATGTCGCAGCGTTATCTATATGCGCGATCCTATGCTGGCGCCCGCGTCGCCGACAAACCCACGCATATCCGCCTTGCCTATGGGCTGGCCGCCTTTGCCCTACCACCGCTGCTATTCGTTCGAACCCTTCGGACGATCATTTCGAAAGGGCAGCATTTGGACCGCCTTTGGCCGTCGATTCCAATGCTGGTGGCTTTTGTCCTATCCTGGGGAGCAGGCGAAGTACGCGGATATTGGTTTGGCGCCGGCAATTCGTTAAGTAAGGTGCGGTGATGGCTTCGCTGGCCTCATGGATAAATGGCAAGGCGTATCGCGCAGGCGAAGCGCTTAATCTCGTCTTGCGATTTGCCGCCGACGCGCAAACCCGCCGGTCGCTCATTCACATCTATGCCAGCCTGTCCGACCGCACGCGTTACGATGACGTGGTCGTGCTTCGTTTGCGCATCAATGGAGAGATCTTCCCGTTTCGAATGCGGATAAGCGATATTTTCATTCTCGGCGAGATGCTTCACGAGCAGCAATATAAATTGGCGTCGCGTTTGCCCGCTCAGCCGACGATCATTGATTTAGGCGCCAATATCGGCGCCTCGGTCATATGGTTTTTGAGCCTCTATCCGAACGCTGTCATTCACACATTCGAGCCTGCGCGGGACAATCTTCGATTTCTCGAAGCCAATATCGAAGGCCTTGACAATGTGATCCTGGAGCGCGCCGCCGTTGGCGATGTGAGCGGCGATGCGATACTCCACCATGGTGAGTTTGGCGGCATGCATTCTCTGTTGATTGACGGAGACGGCGAAAAGGTGCCGCTATATTCACTGGCCGATTATATGGATCAAAAAGATATTGAACGGGTCGATTTATTAAAACTCGATATCGAAGGCAGTGAACTTGACGCGCTTAAGGGATTGGGCGTGAGAGTTCGCGATGTTGATGTCATCATCGGCGAAGTGCATGAGGCAATCGTAGACGAGCGCGAATTTTACGATTTCCTTGAACAACACGGGTTTCGAGTTCTCTGGAAGCGTTTCTTTCAGGAAAGCCGCGAACAACAAGTGCACGGCTTCGAGGCGTCACGCATCAGTTAAGGCGCATCGCTACTCTTTGCCTCAAGATATCCAATGAACTCGCCGATCGACCAGAACATCAGCAAATAAAGCATGACCGGCGTCGCGGTGACGAATTCTCGCATATGGCGACCAAGGCGCATTTGACGGCGCAGGTTTCTGACATAGAGCACGGCCGGCAGCAGCGGCGTAATAGCAATCCATTTCAAACGCGCCGGCAATGATGCATCTCGCGCACGCACCTGGCCGAATGTACGGCCCCAGTGAATGCGCTCCATCGCCATCTCGATAAACCCTATACCTAATCGCTGTTGCACAGTTTTTGGCCCGGCCTCCAGACGCAGTCCGGCCTTTTTATCGCGCAAGGCCCAATTGACGACAGACTCCTGATATTTGAAACGCCATAGGGGTTCGACCCCGTCAATAGCGGCGCGCTTATAGCAAATATTCGTATCGCTCACATATTCTGGATTATCTGTCTCAAAAGGGGTTTGATAGCGACCAAAATCGAGAAAGAATATCGCCCAGCGCACGATGCCCTGTGCGGCGCTGTCAACGCCGCCCCCGATCACCCCATCATCATATTTAACATGCGCGGCCATCATCTCGCTGGACCAATTCGGGCGCGGCCACCCCCGGTCCTCTATCATCGCAAGAAGGTTCGCCCTCGCCGCACGGAGCCCGCCCGCACGACGCCGGTCAAACAGCTCATGCTCCTCATAGGCGTTATCCGGCTGCCGCTCAGCGAGGGTTCCAAGGTCAAGGAAGTTATAATCGGGATATTTGTCCGCCAGCGCCCCAACTTCCCTTATGGTGCTGTCAAAGGGAATAATCACCTCCAGAAGCGGCGCATCCTCCTGGACAGTGAGTGCATCAAGGCATCGCGACAGTGTCTCACCGCCATCGACCACCGTTACAATGACCGAAAGGTCGGGAATCTGGTTGTTATCTGTCATATTGTCTGGCCATTGATTTGCATGGTATCGGCGCGTGATTAACCTTCTGCGCTGCGTTTTGCGAGCAATAAATGTTCCACAACGCCAAGAAGCAAATTTGGACAACCGACTGGCTATGATTAACAAAAAAATCCATGTGGGGGTCGACGCCACAAGCTGGATCAATGATCGCGGCTTTGGCCGCTTCACCCGAGAATTAATGACCGCGCTGGCGAAGCGTAATGAGGGATTTCACTATACGCTGGTGTTCGACAGACCGCCCGCATTCGCGCTGCCGGAAAATGTCGATGTCATCATCGCTGATACGCACAACACCCTGAATGACGCCGCAGTCGGCGACAAATCGAGATCGATTAGCTATCTGATGAAACTGGGACAGGTCGTTCGGAAGGCAAAGTTTGACATCTTTTTCTTTCCAGCGGTTTATTCCTACTTTCCACTACTCGCCCGCGTGCCGTGCATTGTTTGTTATCACGATACGACGGCAGAGCGCATTCCTCATTTGCTATTTCCAACCCAAATGAACCGTCGGCTGTGGCAATTGAAAACCGCCCTTGCAAAACTGCAGACTGCGCGCGCCATGACGGTGTCGCAATCATCGGCGCGTGACCTTGAACACATCCTGCATATCCCAAAACGCAAAATCGATCTTGTCAGTGAAGCGGCGGATCCGGTTTTTCGGCTTATTGAAAACAAACAAGAAATTGATGCGGCAAAATCAAAATATAACATTCCGCTTGATGCCGATTACCTGATGACCCTTGGCGGCATGAATGCGCACAAAAATATTCTAAGTTTGCTCAAAGCGATGCCCCGGGTCATTGAAGAACACCCGCAAGCTCATCTCGTCATTGTTGGCGATATATCAGGCAAGGGTTTTTGGGATAATGTGCCCGAACTTCAAAAGTTTGTCGCTGACAACCCGGCGCTCCAGTCGCGTGTGCATTTTACGGGTTATGCCGATGATGAAGACGCTGCATTACTGCTGAACGATGCTGCAGCGCTTGCATTCCCGTCGCTGTGGGAGGGCTTTGGTCTTCCTGCCGTCGAAGCGATGTCATGCGGGGCGCCCGTGCTCGCAAGCGATCGTGGCAGCCTGCCGGAGGTCGTTGGCGATGCCGGGCTTTATTACGATCCCGAAAATATCGAAGAGATCACGGCTTGCGTCATAAAGTTCTTTGGCGATCCAGCATTGCGCAACCGCCTGCGTGAGGCTTCCATTGCGCGGGCGCTTGAATTCACCTGGGACAATGCAGCTGCCCTGGCCGAGCAATCTTTTCGAAAATGTGCCGATAGATAGCGCCGCAATTGAGGGGAAAGACGCCTTTCCTGCACTCGCGAATACGCGCAATAAATGTAAAACGATCCGGACCTGATGAAAGAATCAATCACCAAAGAAACCATACTCTTTGTCGCAGTCATTGTGACAGCGATCGTGTTGCGTATCTGGGGTCTCAATCAGGAGCTTTGGTATGATGAGATCGTCACACTGACGGAATTTGTTCGAAGACCAGTATCAGACCTGCTTGTCACCTTTGGATCGATGAATAATCACCTCGCTTATACGTGGCTGGCGAAAGCGTCGACGGGATTACTTGGGGAGGCGCCCTGGTCGCTCAGGCTGCCTGCTGCAATTTTGGGGGTGTTGTCGATCTGGGCGGTCTGGCGTCTCATTCGTTTTACAAACCTTAAATGGGTCGCACTCGTGTCAGCCGCGCTGCTCGCGGTCTCATATCATCACGTCTGGTTCAGCCAGAATGCCCGCGGCTATACCGGCTTATTGCTATTTACATCGCTATCTGCACTGTCCATGGGCTACGCACTGAAGCGACAGCGCATTTCAGACTGGGCGCTTTACGCCGTCTTTGCCGCAGCTGCGCTCATGATACATCTAACCGCCGCTTTTTTATTAACCGCACAAGGCCTCACTGCACTTGCGGTTGGGTATCGTGAAGTCTTCGTACAAAAAAACATATCTATTTGGCCCTGGTTAAAAGGACCATTGATCGGGTTTGGCGGCGCCGTTTTCATTACATTGCTCATTTATGCGCCAATGGCGCCGGATATGATCGAAACATTCAGCGCTTACGACACGCCGTCGGAAAACAAAACCGGGCCCGGCGTTGAAGAATGGCAAAATCCGCTTTGGACGATTATTGAAACACTGCGCAGCTTCGGCGCTATTGGCGCAGCTGTACCATTCGCTTTGGCCTTCGCCGCAATCGGCGCCGTGCGCCTGGCGCGCAATGCACCTGTGATCGCGATACCCTTTTTAATTCATATACCAATGACGGTAATCATCTTAACCGCTGCGTCATTTCGCATTTGGCCACGCTATTTCTTCATCGATATCGGGTTTCTTGTCGCCTGTGTTGTTTACGGGGCTTTTTGGGTCGCTGATGCAACAGCGAGATATGCCCCTGCGCTAAAACGGCTCTCCCTGGACGGGCCCAAACTGAAAATTATTGGCTCGATCATGATGGTCTTCGCCTCTCTGCCGTTGCTCGTCAAAAACTACGGTGCGCCAAAACAGGAATTTGAAGGCGCAGCAGCATACATAGCGCGAATGCAACAGCCCGGCGAAACAGTCATGACCGTCGGGCTCGCAGAATTGCCCTTTGGCGGATATCTAGCCCCGGAATGGCCGCATATTTCTTCCTATGGTGAATTTAAAGCAGCGACTGACGCCAATAACGACATTTGGATTGTCGTTGCCTTTCCAACACATTTGGTTGCGACATATCCCGAAATCGCCGATCGCCTTGAGGCAGATTTTGATCTTGCATCGCGTTTTTCAGGCACGCTCTCTGGCGGCGAAGTATTCATCTATCATCGGCGGGCGCCGTGAGTGTTTCAATTTCCTCTCGCCTGGCGAATCTCCAGATTGGACGCATGTTTCGCGACTATATCGTGCTGTCCGGCGGCCAGATGTTGTCAAAAGTACTGGGCTTTGTCGCATTCGCCTATCTCGCAAGAATACTAACGGTCGCAGAGTTTGGCGCCGTTGAAACCGTCGTCGGCATGGCTGCCATTGGATACAAGGTTATCGAACTTGGCACGGGTTCGATTGCGGTGCGCCGGATTGCGCAAGGGACGGAAAACCTCAAATCCATCATTGGCGCCGTGATATCCGCGCGCATGCTGATTGCCATTGTGATCGTCCCGCTGCTCGCCGTGACCTATTCAAGTTTCACCAGTGATGAGTTGCCGCCGCGCCTGATCTGGTTTTTTGCGCTCAGCCTGTTTGCCGCGCCATTCGCCCATGAATGGTTGTTTCAGGCGCACGAGAAAATGGGGTACGCCGCATTTGCGCCATTCTTGAAGATGATCGTATTTCTTGGCGCGATTTTTCTTTTGGCGCCGGCCAGCAATGGCGTTGCGATGATTGGCCTGGCCGAAATTGCAGCTATGGCTGCCCTCGCTTTGTTTTTTTCCATATCCGCGAGAGTGAACCTCCATGCGGAAAGCCCGGCATACGGGTTCAAGCCCGCAATTGGACTGCTAAAGGACAGCGCCCCTCTGGGTGCTTCTTCTTTTGTCAATTCGGTCGGTTTTTATGGCCCCGTTCTTTTTGTCGCTATCGCGGCCGGCGCCGAAGCTGCCGGCTTTTTCGGCGCCGCCCACCGCGTCGTCGCGTCAGTTATTACGTTCAGCTATGTCTACTATTTTAATCTGCTGCCCTTGTTTTCAAGATTGTTGCACAAAAATCCGGAAGCATTGCAACGCTTGATGAACGCGTCGATGCGGGTGACGGCCTGGGCGGGCATAACTGTAAGCCTCGGGCTTTGGGCGCTTGGCGATCCGCTCATGACAATCGTCTTCGGTGAGAATTTTGCGGGCGCAGGCCCTGCGTTCAAAATATTGGTCTGGATGACCGTATTTGAGGTCATATCGGGCAATGCACGATGGCTTCTGGTCGCCGCCCATCGCCAGACCTCCGTATTGGCGTCACAGATTATCGGCGCCGTCACCGCGATCCTTTTAACATTCACGCTGGCGCCCAGCATGGGCGCCTATGGAGCTGCAATTGCCGTGGTCATCGCAAATGGCGCGATCTGGGTTTTCGCCTGGCTGCGGACGCAAGGCCTTGCGGTGCGCCCGCCGCTGGCGCCCATCATTCGCCACCTTCTTGCCGGGGCCCTCGCTGTTATTATTATCCTTGCCGCCAGCCCGCCGCCAATTATCGCAGCAGCGTTCTGTGGACTGATCATGCTTGCGAGCGCGGCTTTTGACGGAAAATTCATTCCCGCGATCAAGTCTCTCTCTAACGCCAAGAACGCATCGATTAACTAAAATACGATCGTCTGTTCAACGAGAAAAGCAACCATTCAATTCCACTGCCGCGTGCAAACGCCCGCTGCGCCACAAATAACCGGCACAATTGCATTTTGGGGATCGGGTATTAAATGCCCAAAACACCAGAAAAAGATGTATAATGACGCCAGACTACTGGACGCATATTTTCATTTGGGAAGGCCACCGGATTCGAAACTAAATATACATAGCCGAATTGCCTGGCGTCTGGTGCGATCTTTTTCTTATATGATCAAGCTTCAAACAGCCTCAAATGCGCTTTCAGTCTTATCCGCCAGGGATAAATGGTCACTCCTGTTCGTCGTCGCATTCTATGTTTTTATCGCGGTCGCTGTTTCGTCATTGGGTTGGGTCGACGGCTGGTCATTGATTTACGTTGACACTATGACCCCGCCATTGGCGGATTTGCGTACGGTGCAGGGCGCACTGATTTCGCTTGAGAGTGGTGTTGATCCCTATCTCGAAAATCCGGGTGACCCCTGGGGGCGAACTGTTAACTACCCCGCTATTTGGTTGTTCATTGCGAAAATTTTTGCTCTTGACGTTGAGGCGAATTTTATTGCGTTTGTCTCAACTTACATCGCAATCTTTTTGGGCGGCGTCGCCTATCTCCTATATCGCTTTCCATCATGGGGGTTGGCTCTTGTCGCTATATCCGGCGCCGTATTGATGGGTATAGAACGCGGCAATAATGATCTGTTGATATTCTCAATAGTTTTAACGGCCCTGGTAACGTCGAACAGGGGCATGCGCGTGGGCCTTATTATATGCGCAAGCATATTGAAGCTCTATCCGATTGCGGCAGGGGTTGCTTTGTTCAGCCGGTTCGAAAATTCGAAAGCGCTATTGTGGCGGGTTCGCTACGCATTAATCGCGTCAGTCTCGTTTCTCTTTTATTTTGTAATTTTTTTCAACGAACTAATATTGGGCGTCGGGAATACGCACACTGCGGGCGCAATGTCATATGGGTCTGGGGTGCTGGCTTTTTTGTCCAATGAACGCCTGCCCTCATTGCCAATGAGCCTTGCGATGATCAACAGCGCACTTGCTGCCAGTATCGCGCTGATGTTTATGTTCCGGGAACGTATTGCAACTATGATTGGCATCACCGACCGGGGCATTTCAACGGATACTTTGCGCGAAAGCATGTTTCTGGTCGGCGCATTGATCTATGTAATAACTTTTTTTGCCGGCAGTAGTTGGGATTATCGAATGGTATATTGCATTTTGACGGTTCCTTACGCACTTTCTATCGGCAATGCTCGATTTCGATTGATTTATATGGCGATCATTTTAATGGCACTGAATCAGTTTCTTCTTGTTGGCGTGCTCGGCACGATCGGCGGTGTCGTTAACATCGCTGGCAAAACCGCTTTGATGATGGTTTTGTCATCTGTTTTGGTCATTCGCCTCCCAAGCTTACTTCTGCCGAAATGGCTTGGGGGCCCTCAGGAACAGGCATGAGACTCCCGCTGGAAATAACTGAGCGCCGGAGATCGGTCCAGGCCATCGTCGTGAACCCCCATGACAGATAAAGTGGACGCTCTTGTCATTGGCGGCGGCTTTTACGGCTGCGTCATTGCGCTATTTCTCACCCAGCATAATTACAAGGTGACGCTGGTCGAGCAAAAAAGCGACCTTTTGCAACGAGCGTCCTATGTCAATCAGGCGCGCGTGCATACAGGATATCACTATCCGCGGAGTCTCCAGACCGCCGCCAGCAGCGCTCAAAACCTCATCGAGTTTCGAGAGTTTTACGATGACTGCATCGATTCCAGCTTTACCTGCCTTTATGCAATCGCCGCAAACGGATCCAAAGTCACCAGCAGCTATTTCGAACGATTTTGCCGACAGATTAACCTGCCGCTGCGTGCGCCTGAAAAACAACTGAAAAAGCTGTTTTCATCACGCACGATTAGCGCGGTTTATGAGTGTGAAGAATTCGCGTTTGACGCCAAAGCCCTTCGAGACGTTCTCTTACGTAAGTTGAACGCCGCCGGTGTCGATATTCGGCTCAACACAAAAGTCGACGACGTTGAAAAAGCCAGCGCGCATGAAATCACAGCGCGCATTTCTGTTGGTGATGACGCCGCCCAAAACACTGAAACGCTCTCAGCGCCTTGGGTTTTCAACACCACCTATGCGAATTTGAACCAATTCACAGACAAGAAAAGCACCCGCCCCGTTAGTCTACGACATCAAGTGACGGAGATTTGCCTGCTCCGTGTTCCCGAAATACTTGAAAATGTCGGTGTTACCGTCATGGACGGTCCCTTCTTTTCAACCATGCCATTTCCCGCTCGAAACACGCATTCCTTGTCGCATGTGCGATACACGCCCCATTTCACATGGCACGAACAAGATGCGCCAGACATGGACCCTGACAAAGTACTGACTGAGCACGCAAAATCACCACGATATGAATGGATGTTGCGCGATTCCGCACGTTATTTGCCGGTCCTGGAAAATGCTGAGTACGAAGACAGTCTGTTCGAAATCAAAACGACCTTGGAAGACACGCAGATTGACGATGCACGCCCCATTGCATTCCACCGTGACCCGGCTATGGAAAGGTTTATATCGATCCTCGGCGGAAAAATTGATAACATATTTGATGTTCTCCGCGTGATATCAGGGACGCTAGACCTAGATGAGTGACAAGTCTTCAATTTCAACGCTGTCGCGCCGGGACGTGTTTGTGTCGGTTGTATGTATGCTCCGAAATACGGAAGAGACGCTTCCGGAAAAATTGGACGCTTTATCCAATGTATTGAGAGAGCATTTTCAGTACTATGAAATCATTCTGATCGATAACGCCTCCACCGACGAAACGGCGGCGCTCGCCCCGTCCTTGCTGGAGACGCACAAGAATATTCAATATTGCGCACTTTCCGTACGTGTAAATGAAAGCACCGCTTTTGCCGCAGGCGTAGAACGAACCATTGGCGATTTCATCGTGACGATGGATCTGAAACTCGACCCACCTGCGATAATTCCGGAATTGGTCGCCAAGGCAGTTGCCGGAACTGAAATCGTCTATGGACTGTCGGATGATCGGGTGGAGGGCACGCGTTTTTACGACCACATGGCGCGCTTGTTTCTTCGGTCCGTTGCGCGATTTAACAATGTCAATGTGCCTGAAACCATGTCGACATTCCGCGTATTCAGTCGAAGCGTATTAAATTACATGCTGGAATCGCGAGACTTCCACCGCACGCTTGCGCTGGCGCCAGCCCTATCCGGCTATAGCTACGCTTCAGTAAATTACCAACGACTAGAACGACCTGACGCCAAGAATCGGCGAGTTGGATTGCAGGCGTTGATCAAGGCGCTTGACCTTGTATTTTCCACGTCAGTGCGTCCGCTTCGCCTGATCTCCTTGTTGTCTGTAGGTATGAGCATCGCATCAATTGTGTATGCGATCTATATCGTGTTGACGCGGATTTTGGCCGATAATGTCGCGCCAGGTTGGGCCACGTTATCTCTTCAGGTGTCAGTACTTTTCTTTTTCATCAGCCTCGTATTGGCGGTCATGTGTGAATATCTCCTGCAGATATTGGAAACGACAAATCGTCGGCCTGTTTTCCACATTGCGCGGGAACGTTACAGCTCAACAATGGATTATGAGCGCGAGCTCAATGTGCGCGATACACGCAGCCTCAATGAGCCAGCCCAGGATGTAACGCGCAGCTAATCTCTGGCGCCATTCACATTCAACTTAAATCGCTGAACGGCTCTAGTTAATTTTTTTTATCGCAAAACGCTTTAGCGCTTCACGCTCCTGATGTAATGAGCCGTAAGGCAATATATAAATGTTGCGGCATAGGGTTTAACAAGCTTGAATATCTTAAAACTGGATTCGCCAGCGTCACGCTGCGTCCAGTCAGTTGGAACGACCCCATATCGCCATCCGCCAAGCACCGCCTTCACGACGAGCTCAATCGTAATATTGAATTGCCCTGACAATAGAGGCTGCATGTCGTCAACGACGCAACGGCGATAACACTTAAATCCATTCGTGAAATCGTTATATTTGGATCCAAGAAAAATCCCGATCAATCTGTTTGCGACCCTGTTCATAAAGAATTTGAACGGCGGATAATCCGTAATCACAGCGCCTTTGATGAACCGCGATCCAAAGGCGCAATCATACCCCTCCTCGATCTTGTGGAAATATGCTGCGACATCCTTCGGCGCGTCTGACCCATCGGCTGTGACAATCACCATTGCATCACCCTGATACTGCGTCAGACCGCATCGAATGGCGTTTCCATAACCACCCGGACCATCATTATCGCAGCGTCGGATGTTGGCGTTGCGCCCCGCAGCCGCATCTATCACCGCAGCTGTGCCGTCAGTACTGTTGTCGTTCACGACAATAATCTCGTAAGCAAACCCTTCGGCATCAAGATGATCGCCCAACCCCTGAAGTGTTGCATCAACAACACCTTCTTCGTTATAGGCCGGCATGATGATCGAAAACAAAAGCGCCTTATCGGGCGCCGCCGCTGTTTTTTCAAACTCCGCCATAGGTTCTCTTTACATGCTGCACAGCCGTTTCAATACGCTGAAGCGGCGTTTCGGAGCGGCGCATTTCTATGGAAATCCAGTTTTGATAGTTCGTCTCGCGCAAGGCAGCGCCTAATAAACCATGAGGCATTTGCGGATTTGAAAACCCGCCAAGATCAGGCTCGGTTGCGTGATAATGACGAATCGCACCGGCGCATTGCCTAACGGCAGCGACAGGATCATCTCCCTCAAGCGCGATACAGGCAGCATCAAGGTGAATACCGACATTCGAATGATCAACAAGGTCAACCATACGCGCAATATCACGCCAGTTTGTCATGAAACGACAGTCATATTTCTTTGGGTTTGGTTCCAGACAAAGGCAAACGTCAAACGCCACACAACGTTCTCCAGCGCGCCGAAAAAAGGCCGCACCTTTTTCAAACGCCTCTTCTTCGTCAAGAGAACCATGATCGCGATTTTTTGGCGACCCAAAAACCAGCACTTTTGCACCGAACGCATCAGCGATTGCGGCAACCCGTTCCAAATGGTCGAGTAAAGCAGCCTGCGACGCCTCGGATCCGAAAACTTTCAATTCGGGGCGCCCAAACAATATTGCCTGCAAGGCCGGAACAGCAAAGCCGCGCTTGTCCAGATCAGCCCGAACCCTCTTTGCCGCTTCAGGGCTCGCATCCGCCCAATCAGGCCATATTTTCGTCGGTGCGATTTCAATTCCACCTACGCCAAGCCGCGCGAGCAAATCGAAAACGGCGTCCGACTCTTCTTCATTCCAGGCAATATTTGATACAGACAGTTTCATATGGATTGATGGGCCCTAAATTGCGTACTCAATATTTGCCAGCGAGCACGCGTCATTGTGATATTGCTTCCCCGCGGGCGTTGTATTGCTGATTCAACTCCGTTGAGTTTCGACAAAGGATCTGAGCCGGTCAAGAACTTCGACGGCGTCATAGAGATATCCGCGCGCGCCGCCAAAGAGATCATCATATTTCGTCTTGTAATCATATCTTGCTTCCGGCGCCGGGTCTGCACCGGCCACGGCGTTCGGAAACAGCCCATCAATGATCTCTTGCGTCTGGATCGGCTCCGGAAACAGATGAATCAGCGGAATATCGAGTTTGATGATGCGCTCTATATCACTCCATAGCCGCGTCAAATCATAAAACTGATAGGCGCTCGCCGGATTGATTTTCTCCAGCATATTATTGTTGAGAAAATCAAAAATGATATTCTTCTTCAGTCCCGGCCCAAAAAGTCCCGGCAGCCTGACAATGTGAATGTTTTCAAAAGCGTCGGACAGCGCCTGCTCCAGATGAAACCTGTTTGCGCCATAGGCGTGAGTACTAGCTGTCGAGCAATCAAAATCTTCGTCCAAGCCCGAAGTTGGCGGCAATACGTCGATTGTGGAAATGAGCACAAGGCGATTGATTGTTGTTCGCTTCACGCAATCAATTGCTTTTTCAATCCCGACGCGATCCGCGTCGGGATCGGCGTTGGCCTTCCATTTCTCGGCGCGTGCGCCTGCGAACACCAGTGTTTCAAAATGCTCGCCGGCAATATCTTGAATATTCCGGGAATTATACTGCGCATCAAATTGATGCTGCATTCGCAAATTGCTACCGACAAAGCCGGTAAATCCAACTAAAGCATCTGTCATCAGTCTGTTCCGTTTTTTATTGTCGTGTCGTATTCGCGGCGCGACAGCACAATTGTCGAACCAAACTGGGCGTCTAACTCATAGTCCCTAACCAAATCATCACCAAGATTGTCTTTCCACATCTGATACTCAATCTCGTTTTCCATCGGCGACTGAAAATAATGCACGGTCGCAATATAAACACCAAGCTTTTCCCGTAGTCGTAATTTGCGCTTCTGCGGCACGAACGCCTCAACACCAAAGAGCCGCCGATATGTCGAATTTGGCATGATCACAAGCGCATCCTGATTTGCCGCCAGGGTTTTCCTGAGCGGCTTACGCTTGTCCGAGTACATAAGGTCGTAAAATGAGTAGCCAATGGGGCAAACACCCAGATGGTGGCTCAGCATCCCGCGGTCCTTGTAGAACATAACGGGGCGTTCATAACGTTCTGGCGCCGCAAGATATGCCGCCAGTCTGACAAAATCACCGTTTGGAACCGTGCGTTCACTTTGGACGCTGCCGCGCCGGGATTGCACCGGCTCACCGGTTGCTTTTCCCGTCAACACATCGGCGGCGCCAGAGAGCAAGCCGCCGCCATAATACATCCCCATCGGCAAATAACCCACGGCAGTTGATATCGACGCGACCGCGATCAGGCCAATGGCGATCCGGCGCAGCGCTGGCGGGATAATAAATATGCGCGATGACGGCATCACAAGAAATGCCACAGACAACGCTAAAAATGGCGTCGCCATATGCCATATATCGGCGCGTTGAAAGCCGATTTTCAGGCCAAGGAGCGCAAATATTAGCCCACCGATAAGCAGCCTGTCGCCCTCGTCTGCTTTGCCCTTCAACAATGCGCGGGCATGCGGCGCGATGATCACGATGGTCAGCGCCAACAAAGCAAATAGCGAAAGAGAATGCACAGTCCAATAAAAGCGAAATGCGCCGAGCCCTTTGCTGCTCGCTTCCGCAAGGATATGACGCGTCGCCAGGATATAGTCCGAAAATCCGGAACCGGTGGTCAACGCAATAAAAACAATGCCCGTCACCACAGACAGCGCCGCGAGCCCTACGCCCTTACGCACAACGTCCATCCGTTCCCCCGATGGCAGCAACATAATTGCGTAGATCGCGCCACAGGCAGCGAGGCCAGCAAGACCGTATTCAAGAGAATAAGCGATCTCCATGCCGAGTATTACAGCCGCAGCGCCTATTGCGCGTAAATCCAATGGCCGCGCCGCCACCATCATGATGGCAAATACCGGCAACATTCGCCGCCATCCAATATAATTTAGCCCAAGGATCACGTCGAAAAGCGGCGGTATCAGCAACAGAAAAACCAGATAGCGCATTTTCCAGCCAGGCAAATACCGTTGCAGCGTCGCTATTACTGCAGCGAATAACGATCCCTGCAAAAGAGCGAGAAATGCGTAATAGCTGGCGAATGAAAATCCAAATAATGAGACCCAGTAATGCGCCGGGTAAATCATCAGTGGGCCGTATAAAAACTCAAAGTCTCCATAAGGTTCATCGCCGCACACCATCCGCGCAAGCGTCGACAGAAAGTACTTGTCTTCAATAAAATCACCGTAACGCGCCAGGAAAAGCGGAAAATACGCCAGAGAGAAAACTCCAAACACCGCGAGAATCTCAAGCCGTCGCATATTCGGCGTGAACTGACCGTCCGAACCGGGCTTGACACCGGATGCAACGGAAGCGCCCGCGACTACGCTTTGATCGCGAGCGATAAAAACCACCGCAAAAAACGAAATAACCGTCCAGATGAACGCTGCATTATATGCGACGCCAATATTATACCCGGACTGCGCGGCAACATTGGGCAGGGTCGGATCCGGGGGAACCCAATAGGGAAATACCGCAAGCAAGAAAACATATCCGGCAAGGACAATTACTGCAGCAATCAAGGAGCGGCGGACATCCATGGCGGTTCTTTCTCCGGAAAGCCCGTCATTGGGCTGCCACTATTTCGCAAACGGGTCGGCCTGACCTTATGACATGAATCGTACAATCGTTGCAGCGTTAAAATTTGAAGCCGCTGCGCATGATCAGCGTGGTTGATCCTTTGATTTCCGGCTGGGCAAAAGTTTGATGAATCAAATTCAGATCAACAGACCCAAGCTGCCCCACATGAAGACGGTAACCCGCTTCAAAATCATACCTGCCCTGCGGCGCCGCAAGCGGCGCGACGATGGTCGAAAAGGACAAGGTCTCTGTAAACTGATTATACCCGGTCGGCAGGGTCATACGCACCGCGCCCGATTGAATCTGCAAGGGCTGGCTGGCGCCGAGCCACAAGCTGTCAGCCTCGCTGATAAGGCCATGACGCACCAGCGCCAGGGAAAATTGCGACGTCGTCAGCCCGGAAAATCCATCAATCAGATCGCCAAATCCAGCTGTGTCAGCGAAACTATAGCCCGCTGCATAACGTGTTTTAATGCGCCAATGCCGCGAAAGCGTCCAGTCCGCGTCAAGCGCGCCATAAAATGTCGAGGCGCCGCTATGATCGCCAAAACTTGCATTAAATATGGCGCCAACTTCCCGCCGAAATCCCTGTTCCACGCGAAGATGCAGGCGCGGCAAATCAATATTGACGCCCGCACGAAATGCCGAAACACGCTGGTCGCCGCGCAATTTTTCATCGGCCGGCGAGAGCACAGTTGCCGAATAGAAATCATCGGCGTGCGTAGCAAGGAAGTCGACTGTTATGCGTGAAGATAACGCCGAGCGCATCACCGCAGTGATCTCGCCTTTTACCTCCGGAAGATAGGCATCGTTAAAAAGACTCTGCGAAGCAAACGGGGTCCGCCGGGTCTCCAGACCGATGCGGTCAACCGCCATCGCCGTATATCCTTGTGCGATCGTTATGGACCTTCCGGCGCCAATTTCACTCGTTAGCGCAACCGCTAGTTTGTCTTCAGTAAAATCGCCCCGCTTGGCGCCATCCGAAAAACCGGCCTGATTACGACTTGAAAAATCAGTGAGCGAGCGGTCGCGTGATGTCAGCTGAATGTCCGCAGTCATTCGTTCAGAGATGCGCTGCCGCGCATAGGTATAATCGGTAAAAGGGCTTAGAGCAGTTTCAATCTCAAATTGATCCGGCGCGGCGGCGTGAACAACAGCGTTGATGTCGGTTCGAAAATCTCGGTTAAACCCATCAAAAACAACAATCGGCGTCAGTTCTGACAGACCTGAGCCAAAAGCAGGCGATAATTGCGCGCCAAGCGTCGTCACATCGGAAACAGTACCGCTGGCGCTTTTTGTTGTGACTGTCCCCAATGGCGCAGTGGCGGCGCCAAGATTTAAAAGCCCGCGCCCATAGATAGGATCTGCACCCGCAGCGCCGAGATCGGTCGCGCTGGTAAGAAGGATGTCGACGACTTCTGTCGCGCTCAGTTGCGGCCACAATTGACGAATGATCGCTGCGGCGCCCGCAATATGCGGCGTCGCGGCGCTGGCGCCGGAAAAGCGCGTCCTGTCGCCCGATTGGGCGCCGACAAAAGTCGTTGAAATGAATTCGCCCGGCGCCAAAAGATATATATCAGCGGCAGCCCCTGCCCGATTGGAAAAACCCGATATGTCACCGCTGGCATTTACGGAACCTGCAATAATCGTTGCAGACTTTCCAGGCACATCGAGGGCGCCGAGCGCTGTGCCATCGGGGTCAGCTGCACCGTCATTGCCCGCTGAGGCAACAACAACGATGTCGTTCTTTTTGGTGAAGTCGAAAATATCTGCATATTCTGCGCGGGCAGTCGGACCATCGGAACCAAAAGAAAAATTAAGAACGCCAGCGCCAATATTCGCAGAGCGTGCTACGCCCTCTGCAATCGCATCACCAAGCAGTGTTTCAGTGCTGGATTCATCGTCAGTTCGAAAAATCAATAGCTGCGTCTCAGGCGCGACCCCGTGAACGCCGATGTCATCGCGCGCCGCACCTAAAATACTCGCCACCTGCGTGCCATGCGCATCACTATCCTGCAGCGTTGGGCCGCCAGCGCGCAGCTCTGAATTCGCAACAATACCTGCGATGACAAGGTCAGCGCTTTGCGGATGAATCCGGCCCTGAAATTCAGGATTATTGACGTCAATGCCCGTATCGATGATCCCGACAATAACACCGGCGCCCGAACCTCCAGTGTCATAAGCAGGCAACGCATTGATTTGCGCGAGCGCCGATTGGCTGCGATATTCATTTGTATCAAATGAAACCGGCGCCGGCGGAGGCGAAGGAGGAGGCGGTGGCGCGGCGGCCGTTTGCGTGATCCCGCCAGAAGGGGCATTTCCCCCGGCACTGCTGCAAGCCGCGCTACACAAGGCCGCCATAGCCACAATCGCCAGCTTACTGCTCGCAGAACCGATCATTCAAGAAGCCCCAATTAATCCCGCGCCATAAGCGTCAGCGCCGTTGATCGTTAATCATCAGCACTACACAGCAATATGCGCGCCACGGAACGCGCGGCAGCTTGGTTAATCAATCTGAATATTGGGCCTTAGAACAGCTTTGTGCGTCTAGTCGGCGCCAAACTTCTTCGATGTGGGAAAGCCTTTCGGCGCGATGCGTCCGGATTGCGCACGTTTTCCCAAATAGGGCTTCCAGTCCTCGACCGTTTGCGTGCGGCCGGACCGGTCTGTCCACGTCAGGCCCTCTTTTTTGGTGAACACTTTCGCATCCGAGAGCCCGCCATTTTGGAATTTTTGCATCACGACGCCTTTACCCCGTGTCATTTCCGGCAGATCGGCTGCGGGGAATACAAGAAATTTCTTGTTGTCGCCAACGGATGCGATCATGTCGCCCTGCGCGGGCCGGCATACGATTGCTTCCGCGCCCGTCGGCACATTCAATATTTGCTTGCCTTTGCGCGTGTTGGAAAGACAATCCTCTTCTGCCGCAATGAATCCATGGCCGGAAGACGAAGCCACCAGAAATTTTCTTTCGCCCTCATAAACGAACGCCGCGACAGCATCGACATCATTACCCATGTCGACCATCAGCCGGATTGGCTCACCATGACCACGCCCGCCGGGCAGCGCGCCGACGTCCAGCGTGTAAATTTTTCCATTTGTTGCGAACAGCATCAATTTATCCGTGGTTTGCACCGGAATAACGAACCGTTCTTGATCGCCATCCTTATATTTAATCGATTTCCAGTCCTCAACATGACCCTTCATGGTTCGCACCCAGCCTTTTTCGGAGAGTACAACCGTTACTGGTTCCTTTTCGATTAGAATTTCAAGATCGAGATCGTCGATATCAGGCGCATCAGCGATTTCCGTGCGGCGGCGACCAAGGTCGGATTTCGGATCAAATATCTTGCGAACGTCGCGTAATTGCTCCGTTATTTTCTTCCATTGCGCATCATCAGACTTAACAAGCGCGCGCAGTGCTTTTTGTTCGGCTTTCAGCTCTTTGTGTTCAGTCTTAATCTCCATTTCCTCAAGCTTGCGCAAAGAACGCAGACGCATATTAAGGATCGCCTCGGTCTGAACGTCCGTCAGCTTGAACGTTTTCATCAGCTCAGTTTTAGGCTCGTCTTCAAAGCGGATGATACGGATCACCTCATCAAGATTGAGATAGGCGATCAGGAAGCCATCGAGAATTTCCAGGCGTCGCGCAATTTTCTCGAGCCGAAAATTGGCGCCGCGGACCAATACTTCTTTGCGATGATCGAGATAAGCCTGCAGAACTTCCCGCAACCCCATGACCCGCGGTGCGCCATCAGCGCCCAAGACATTCATGTTCAGCGAAAAACGCGTTTCGAGATCCGTCAGTTTATAGACGTTTTCCATTAATGCCGCCGCATCGATCGTGCCTGACCGCGGCTCCAGAACAAGGCGGACGTCTTCTGCGCTTTCATCGCGCACATCAGCGATAGCGGGTAATTTTTTCGCCTGAATCAATTCGGCGATCTTCTCGATCAGCTTGGACTTTTGAACCTGATAGGGAATTTCCGTGACGATAATCTGGTATCGGCCGCGCCCAAGATCTTCGCTTTCCCATCGCGCCCGGGTGCGAAACCCGCCACGGCCGGTTGTATAGGCTTCTTCCATAGACGCCGCGTCTTCGACACATACACCGCCCGTGGGAAAATCCGGACCTTTCACATAGTTCAGGAGCGTTTCTGTGCGCGCTTTCGGCGTTTTGATAAGATGCAGCGAGGCGTCAATCAGTTCGGCGACATTGTGGGGCGGGATCGACGTCGCCATGCCGACCGCAATACCGTTGGCGCCATTGGCAAGAAGATTGGGAAATGCCGCCGGTAGAACAACAGGCTCTTTGCCATCGCCATCATAAGTCTCGCGAAAGTCGACGGTATCCTCGTCGATGCCATCAAGAAGAAGCTGCGCCGCATCCGTCAACCGGCTTTCGGTATAGCGCATCGCCGCTGCGTTATCGCCATCGATATTGCCGAAATTTCCCTGGCCGTCGACCAGCGGCACACGCACTGAAAAATCCTGCACGAGCCGCACCATGGCGTCATAGATCGCCTGGTCGCCATGCGGGTGAAAATTACCCATCACCTCGCCGACAACTTTCGCCGATTTTTTAAAGCCGCCATTGGGATTCAATTTCATCTGGCGCATTGCATAGAGAATGCGCCGATGGACCGGTTTTAGCCCATCACGCACATCCGGGAGCGCGCGCGACGTAATCGTCGACAGGGCATAAGCGAGATAGCGCTGAGACAGCGCCTCATCAAAGGGCTCCAGAAAAATCTCTTCGGGTTTTTCCGGTCTGGAGGGCTTTGCGGGTTTTTTGGATTTCGAACGGACCATGGAGAACGGCATAGCAGAGTCTTGCGCGCCCGCCAGCCGTCACTTTGCCCCAAGCTGACAATCGGCTATCTCCATCTCTATGCTGGCGATTCTCGGCGATATTCTGACGTTTCCCCTGTTGGTCGCCGAACTGGCCTTCGCGGCCATGAGGTTTTCCACAGATGCATTTGTGCGCGCCGCAAGCAGCGCCGAGGCGCAGACCGCCGCGCTGACCATCGCCTTCCTCGCTGGAATTTCGGAGATGCTGGGCCAAAGCGTCATTCTGGTTGTCAACCGCGTAGCGCTTTACCGATTTCTCGCAAGCCTCGTGTTCACAGGGATCACCTATCTGGGGACGGCGCTGATCTGGACCTTCAGCGCCATCGCCGTGGCGCCATTAACGCGGGTAGGCACAATCGACCTCAGCGATACCCCCGGCGTGCTCGCGATTGTCTCGCTCGCCTTCGCGCCGCGCCTCCTCGGCGTTTTCTCCATCGCACCTTATTTTGGCATCGCGTTTGGCAATGCGCTCGAAGCCTGGGCGATGGTCCTGGTGATCTTTGGGCTGCGCGTTGCGCTGGACTTGCCCCTGGGCGCAGCTGTGTTTTGCGGCGGCGCCGGGTGGCTTGTCGGTTATTATCTTCGCAGCTTTCTTGGCCATGCGCTCGCCAAGCCCCTCGGCAAACTTCGGATCATGGTCAGCGGCTCGCCGCTGGATAAGACACCGCAACAAATTATCGACGACCTCATTCACTCAATTACCCATGAGGCAAAGCGTTGATCTCGTCTGTGCTATTTACGTTGATCATCCTTGCCGCAGCAGCATTGCTTGTCACAGCAGCGTTCTCTCCGATCGAAACCTTGAGCTGGTGGGCGGGTTGGACAGAAGAGGAACTTGACGACGCCAGCCCCGCGCGCACCACATCACCACAAACCGCTCAACGCGGGCCCTATATTGTATACCTTTCCGGCGTCTCGTCGATTTCCGGCGACCATTTAATACCGCGCGAAAAGACGTTCATTAAGGGTCTTAAAACCCGATTGCCCGATGCGACTGTTATCGCCGATGTTTTTCCATATGCAGCGTCGGGCGTTCATCTCATCGCCTCGCCGCGCAGGCTTGAGAAGTTGTGGCGCTGGCTTCAGGAAATAAAACTCCAGGGGCGCCGCTCCGTGCTTTCCGTACTCATCAAGATACGCAATATCTATCAGGTGATGATCTCGGCCGATCATCGCTATGGGCCGATTTACAATCAAGGCGCTGCGCAAGCCATCGAAGCCGCGCTGCTGCGTGCTGGCTATAAGCCGAATGGCGGCGCGCCAATCATCATCATCGGCTATAGCGGCGGCGGTCAAATCGCAGTTGGCGCCGCAACATTTTTAAAGGTGCGACTATCAGCGCCCATCGATGTGATTTCCATCGGCGGCGTTATTGCCTCCGATCCTGGATTTCACGCCCTGCGCCGACTGCACTATGTTTTCAGTGACGGCGATAATGTCAGAAGATTTGGGGCTGTCGTGTTCCCTGAACGCTGGGGCCTCATGGCGAATTCAGAATGGAACACCGCCAAACGTGAAGGCCGGATTATATTCCACAAAATGACCGAAATGATTCACGCAGGCCCTCGCGGGTATTTTGGACTACCGAAAAAGAACGGCGTGTCGAACAACGAACGCCTGTTGGAAAAAATTGTCGGGATATTGGAAGGGCAACGAAACAACTGATCGTCAATCCAGGGTCGCCTTCAAAAGCTCAACAACCCGCAGCCGCGCTTCCGGCAATTGCTTATCCGCAAGGTGTAAAATCCGGGTTTCAATAAAATGACCGGTTGTATCCAGCCCATCAAGTGCGTCGCTGAGCGACGTCTTGCTGGCGCCGTCACGCAGAAACGCTGGCAACGGTAACAATTTATCCTTGTAAGGTTCGCCCGCTTCCGCCGAGACTGCACAGGCGGAACGCGGTGAAACATAAACAAGATTGTCACGCACACCTGTCGCGGCGCAACGGTCAAGCGTCAGGCCAAAGCCAAGCTCGGCCAGAAGCCCTAACTCCCACCGCGCCATCAGCGCCGGCCAAACCTCAAGGTGGTCAAGATTATCAAACAACACAGCCATCGCGTCATAGGATGGCTTATGCGCTTCCCGTTCCGGCAGACAGGCAAGCGCGAGCGCGCAGGCCGCCGATAAGCCGGCAAGAGACAGCCGGTCATTCATCATCTCTCCGGCGCGCGCATGCGCCATCTCCAGCGAAAAATGCCCCAGGCTGTCTTCGCCGCGGCCTTTCCAGTCTACTTTCACCTCATTGCCGGGCTGCAACAGCGCGCCCATGCGCCGCCCCTGCCCGCCATAGACAAGTCCGGCCCATCGACCGTTTTCACTGGTGAAGATATCGACTATCGCGTGGGTTTCCCCATGGGCCCGCGCGTCTAGAATGATGCCGTTGTCGATGAAGTTCATCAGCGAACTGTGACTACGTTCTTGTGCGAGTCAACGACTGGAGTTCGACAAACTTAGTCAATCGATAACTCAGATTTAGGTGGTGGATTCTGTTGATTAGTTTATTAAGCAAACTCGCCAATTTTTTGGATTCATGGTGCGAAATGCTTAAATTTGACTATGAAAAGATCCATGGAAAGACGATCACCGCAGTTCATGGCGAGAATGCCCGCGTTATGAACGATGGAAGATTTGATTGCGATCGCATTGTTATAGATGTTGCGGCGGCTGCGCTTGAGATATCTGTAAACATCGATACTGACGAACTAATCATCGAACTTCACGAACCCCGCAAAAATACGGCGGACGCGCTCTCGAACATCGATGACCGTCTAAATCTCGTAGGGCGCACACTTGGTTGGGCTTGGACCGCGAAAAACTATAGAGGGTATGACGACGCATTTATGCTGGCGCTTGGGGATGTAGTTCCAGAAGCTCTGGACCCGGCATACGCTTTCGTTGGGGCGGGATCCTCAATCTGTGTCTACTCAATGATCCCTCTGAATTTGCCGCAATTTAGTCAGCCCCAACCCAAATACTGAAGACCAACAGCGGGCCAACTGCCGCCCCTCACTCCACGACATCAAGCCCGATATTTCTGAGCCTTGCGGCTTCATCATCCCAGCCCTTGCGCACTTTCACATGTAAAAACAAATGCACCGGCTGACCCAGCTGTTCGGTGAGTTCTTCGCGCGCGGCTTTGCCAATAATTTTTAAAGTCTCGCCGCCTTTGCCGAGAACGATCCCCTTCTGGCCGTCGCGGGCCACATAGATCGTCTGTTCGACGCGAATGCCTTTTTTCGTTTGTTTCCAATCTTCGGTTTCAACCGTTGAATCATAAGGCAACTCCTGATGCAGGCGCAGAAAGAGTTTTTCCCGTGTCACTTCCGCCGCCATCAAACGGTCGGATATATCCGAGAGCTGATCTTCCGGATAAAGCCACGGGCCTTGCGGCGCCTTTTCAACAAGAAAAGCTTTCAGGTCGCGCAACCCGTCGCCATTTTTGGCCGAGATCATGAAAACGTCAGAAAAAACGCCCGCCTCATTCAACGCCTGCGCCATCGCCAGTAATTTTGGCCGTGCGATATCGTCAATCTTGTTGAGCGCCAGCACTGCCTTGCTGTTCGCTTTTTGCAGCCCCTCGATAATCCGGTCTGTGTCGCCGCGCGATTTACCCGCCTGCCCGCCTGTCGTCTCTCCCGCGACATAAGACGGCGCATCAACCACCAGCAACGTTTGATCAGCGCCCTCGATCCCGCCCCAGGCAGCAGCCACCATCGCGCGATCAAGACGCCGCTTCGGCGTGAAAATCCCCGGCGTGTCAATAAACACCAGCTGCGCATCATCAGCCATAGCGATGCCGCGCACACGCGCGCGCGTCGTCTGCACTTTTTGCGTAACGATCGAGACTTTCGCGCCGACGAGGGCATTAACAAGCGTCGATTTACCTGCGTTGGGGGCGCCGATGACGGCAATCATGGCGCATTTGGTTTCGACTTCGGTCATATCAGACCCAACGCAATTTGGTTTGACCGCCTTCGCGGTCGGGATTTAATTGACCGCCTTCGCGGCCGAGAGGGCGCGCCAATCACGACGATCATCGCGCAGCGTTGTTCAGCCTCACTCATCATCGCTCCATACGCCTTCACGAATTAAAAATGCCCTTGCTGCGTCCATTTGCGCGGCGCGTTTTGATCGCCCTTTGCCACTCGCGGGTTTCATGCCGCGCACCTGCACCTCGATATCGAATGCCGGCGCGTGCGCAGGGCCATCTGCATCACGTACTATATAATCGGGCGTACCAAGTTTTTTCTGCTGCGACCATTCCTGCAAGGCGGTTTTGGCGTCACGATGGGCCTTTGACAAATCCTCGAGGTTTGGCGTCCAATACTGATCATAAACGCGGCGCGCGGCATCAAGCCCGCCATCAATATAAAGCGCGCCCAGAAGCGCTTCCATCACGTCCCCGAGGATCGCTTTTTTCTTGCGACCGCCGGATTCGTCTTCCCATTCCGACATCAGGATAAACGCATCGATCCCAAAATGCAGCGCCGCTTTGGCGCAGGTCTCTTTGCGCACCAATGCGTTTAAGCGCGGCGCCATCGCGCCCTCTTCAAAACTCGGAAATCGCCGCCACAGCTCTTCAGCAGTTAAGAGGCCGAGCACACGGTCGCCCAGAAACTCGAGACGCTCAAGATCACGCACAGCATTGTTGCCGCCGGACAGGCTTGAATGGGTCAAGGCGCGGGTCAACAGTGATTGATCGTCAAAATGGTGTCCGAGACGATCTTCGAGCGTGGAAAAATCCTGGCTGGTCATTCAACCGGATCAAATATGCGGCCATATCGAATCGC
Source organism: Hyphococcus sp. (assembly GCA_021776335.1). Lineage (GTDB taxonomy): Bacteria > Pseudomonadota > Alphaproteobacteria > Caulobacterales > Parvularculaceae > Hyphococcus. The sequence goes on along the minus strand of JAJFGB010000007.1, from coordinate 395,075 downwards.
GAAAGGCCATTTCCAGACTTCCCAGAGTTTGGTTTTTTCTCCGTCAACAGAGAAAAACAGGCGTTCGGCGCGACCAACAATGTCGTCAATCGGCACATAGCCGACCTGAGACGTGACGCGGCTGTCCTGACTCTGGTCACGATTATCGCCCATCATAAAATAATGGCCCGTCGGGACCTGATAAGGACCTTTATTGTCAAGCCGGCCATTGTCGCCGTCGCATTCATGAACGATGTAGGAGACACCATTATCAAGTGTCTCACGATAAGACCCAGCCTGAGTGGGATAGCCGTCGCATACGACATCCACCATTTTGACGAATTCTTTTTTCACAGCCTCGCCATTAATGTGAAGCCGCCCGCCAATCATCTGAACCTCGTCACCCGGCAAACCGATAACGCGCTTGATGTAATCCCTGTTGCCGTGTTTGCGGTTTTTGAACACCAGGACTTCACCGCGTTTTGGCTCGCCGGAAAATATTCGGCCCTCAATCGGCAACCGCGTCATTGGGTAAACCAGCGACGCGCGGGAATAGCCATAGGTGGGCTTTGACACCACGAGAAAATCGCCAACCAGCAAAGTCGGTTTCATCGATCCCGAAGGAATATTGAAGGGCTGAAAAATAATAATCCGCAAGACCAGCGCGATCGCCACAGCAATGAGGATGGTCTTGGCAAGATCCCATGCTTCTTCGGCGGGGGTCATTTTATAATCGTCAGGCAAAGCCTCACCTTCAACGCCCTTTTTGCCACCCAGATTTTTCAGGGAAAACGCCATACTGATAGACCCTTTTTGCTGCCCCGCCCGCACGGCGCTTCAGCGCGTGCTTTGATCACTCTATTTAGCCCGCGCATAGATAATGACAATGGCCTGGGCCAACGGGAAATCGTCGGTAATGGTGAGATGGATGTCGGCTTCGTGATTTTCCGGTAATAATTCAGCAAGCTTTTTGGCGGCGCCGCCGGTCAATTTCATGGTCGGCTTGCCTCCAGGCAGGTTTACAACCCCCATATCCCGCCAAAAAACGCCCTGCGCGATCCCGGTCCCCAGGGCCTTGGCGCAAGCTTCTTTCGCCGCAAATCGCTTGGCATAGGACGCGGCGCGGTTGAGGCGCCTGTCAGATTTCGCCTGTTCTATTTCGGTAAAAATACGGGCGGTGAACCGTTCAGCGTGGCGCTCAAGCGTTTTTTCCACACGCCTGATATCAATAAGATCATTGCCGAGCCCGATAATCATAGCAATCAGTACATCCCGCCGGTGCGCGCATCCTGCATCAGCTTTTTCATTTCCTTTATCGCTTCACCGAGCCCCATAAAAACGGCCTCGCCGATGAGGAAGTGGCCAATATTGAGTTCGACAATCTGAGGGATCGCAGCAATCGGCTGCACATTCATAAAAGTCAGGCCATGGCCTGCATGAATCTCAAGCCCAAGCTTGTCACCGATCTCCGCTGACTTTCTGATCTTTTCCAATTCTGCGGAGATGCGCGCAGGTTCCGTGGCGATCGTCGCTTCGTAATAAGCGCCAGTGTGGATCTCAATGACGGGCGCGCCGGTCGACTTCGCCGCTTCGATCTGTTCATTTTCAGGGTCCACAAAAAGCGATACCCGAATGCCGGCATCCATGAGTTCGCGAACAAATGGCGCAATGAAATTATGCTGTCCCGCAACGTCGAGCCCACCCTCGGTTGTGCGCTCATTGCGATTTTCCGGCACGATGCAACAACCATGGGGCGCCGTCGCGATGCAAAGCTGCAGCATTTCCGCCGTAGACGCCATTTCGAAATTGAGTGGCAGATCAAGTTCTGCCTTGAGGCGCTTTATATCCTCATCGCGGATATGGCGTCGATCCTCGCGCAAATGCGCCGTGATCCCGTCGGCGCCAGCTGACGCTGCCAGCTCCGCCGCGCGCAGCGGATCGGGATGAGCGCCGCCGCGCGCATTCCGGATTGTTGCGACGTGATCAATATTCACACCAAGGCGCAGGGGCTTTACTGTCACTGGCTGACACCGCGACTGCCGGGTTTGACCGCCGGCGTTCCTTGCAAATGCGCCGGCAACGCGTCCGGCGGCCACGCGGCGACATCAAGTTCCGCCAGAGGAATGATCGGCGCCCCGACGTCAACTTTGCCCGCTGAACGATCGACAAGACAGGCAAGCGCCAGCACTACGCCGCCAGCCTTTTTGACCGCGGCAATGGCTTCACGCGCAGAAAGGCCCGTTGATACGATATCTTCGACCACAAGCACCCGCGCATCAGGCTCAACAGAAAACCCGCGGCGCAAATGGAACACGCCATCTACGCGTTCCAGAAACATAAATGGCGCACCTATGTGGCGCGCGGTTTCATAACCGTAAATGATCGCGCCCATCGCCGGTGAAATGACATAGTCAATATCGCCGTCAATCTCAGCGGCCGCCTTTTTAGCGAGCGCCCGACACAAACGTTCAGTGCGATCAGGGTATTTCGACACAATTGACTTGTTTAAATAAGTGTCGCTGTGCAAACCGGATGACAATATAAAGTGCCCTTTTTGCAAGGCGCCAGCCTCTTCGAACTCTTTTAATGCGTCAGCGCTATTCATTGTCTCCAGCCCCAATCCGTTCAGCAGTGATTACGCTCGACGATGCGCGAACGCCGCCCAGCGCCTGCGCCAATTGCCTTGCATCTTTCACTTCTACATCCATGACAAAATCGACAAACTCCTTGGAGCGATTCTTGAGCCGAATGTTGGCAATCGAAACGCCATAGCGGGCGATCACGCCGGCGACTTCGCTCAAGACGCCAACGCCATTCTGGACCGTCACAACAATGCGCGCAAAACCAGAGCTTTCTTCCTCATCCGCATCGCGCCATTTCAGATCAAGCCAGCGTTGCTGTGGCGGGTCCTCTTCAGCCAGGGTCTCGCAGTGAATAGTGTGGACTTTCACACTGCCATCATCGGCGCGAATGCCAACAATGCGTTCACCAGGCAGCGGCGTACAGCAACGTGCAATGGTGACGGAAACGCCGGGGGTCAGACCGTCAATCGCCACCCGTGGCTTAAAATCCCGGAGGCGTCCCATCAAAATTTCGCCCTCGGCTTCAACAGAGGCGCCGGGATAAACAGCGTCGATAAGCTCGCCCACCGGCAGGTCGCCGCGGCCGATGCTGACCAATACCTCTTCCACTGTTTTCTTGCCTAGTTTTTTCAGCCCCGCGCGCACGCCTTTGATTGAAAACTGCAGATGGGCGCCGGTGAAAACGCTTTCGGCAATCGACCGGCCGAGCGCGACATGCTCATCAGTTTGCATTTTCTTGATGCGGCGGCGAATAGCACTGCGCGCGCGGCCAGTCACAGCAATGCTTTCCCACTCGGCCGGCACCGGTGCATTATCCGAGCGCAACACTTCGACAACATCGCCGGTGTTGAGCGACGTTCTGAGCGGTCGCTGGACGCGGTTTACTTTTGCGCCGATGCACTGATCGCCAACGTCTGTATGAACGGCATAGGCGAAATCGAGCGAGGTCGCTCCCTTTGGTAAAGCGATCACCCGGCTCTTTGGCGTGAAGCAAAAAACCTGATCCTGAAACAGCTCAAGCTTGGCGTAACGCAGCGCCTCGTCCGGATCCTCGCCGGCCTGAAACATTTCAACCAGCCGCCGCGGCGTTTCATATGGGTCATACTGCCCTGATACGCCGATCTCGACACCACCGCCGCCATTACTGCTGTCTTTGTATTGCCAATGAGCCGCCACACCGCGCTCTGCTGTATCATGCATCTCATGGGTTCGGATCTGGATTTCGATGCGTTGCCGTTGTCCATCCTGACTGGGCGGGCCAATCACGGCCGTATGGATCGAGCGATAATTGTTCGGCTTAGGCGCCGATATGTAGTCGTCAAATTCGCTCGTGATCATGCGCCAGGTCGCATGAATAACCCCAAGCGTTTTGTAACAATCTTCAACATTGTCCACGAGCACGCGAAACGCATAAATATCCGCCAACTCATCAAAGGAGATATTTTTCTGCGACATTTTTCGCCAGATCGAATAAGCGCGCTTTTCACGGCTCGTCACTTGTGCACGCATGCCCTGCGCCTCAAGCTTTTGCCGAAGCACCGTTGCAAGCTCGACAACGCCGCCTAAAGAATATCGCTGCAGATCCGACAAGCGCGTGCTGATTGTCGCATAGGCTTCAGGACTTAATTCGCGAAATGAAATATCCTCGAGCTCTTCGCGGACGCGCTGAACGCCGATGCGCCCGGCAAGCGGCGCGAATATTTCCATCGTCTCCAGAGCGATGCGGCGGCGTTTTTCCGGATTCGATATGAAATTAAGCGTCCGCATATTGTGTAAGCGATCAGCGAGTTTGACCAGCAAAACGCGAACATCATCGGCCATGGCGACGACGAGTTTACGGAAATTTTCCGCCTGCTTGCTGGCTTCATCGCGATGCTCGATTTGCGACAGCTTGGTGACCCCATCCACCAGCCGCGCAACCTCCGCGCCGAACGCCTCGCTAATGTCGTCGATCGTGACATCCGTGTCCTCAACGACATCATGCAACAGCGCGGTCGCAACACTCGCGGGGTCAGCGCGGAGTTCCGTCAATATTGCGGCGACGGCCAGCGGATGAGAAAAATAAGGATCGCCCGAGGCGCGCGTCTGACCGCCATGAGCCTTCAGCGCATAGACATAGGCGCGATTGAGCAAATCCTCATCCGCATCGGGATCATATGCCTTAACGAGATCGACGAGTTCGAACTGCCGGATAAAGCCAACCGGTTGCTGCGTCTGGACGCCGCCGAGCGCATCTGCATCGCCATCCAGTGTTTTGGCATGAGGAATCGTTTGGTCCGGATGCGGTTTTTCCGCATTGTCAGGATCGCTTGCAGCGCCGGCCGTCAGTTTGTCAGCCATATCCGTCTCGGCCATCAAATTTCCGCGCGGCCGGAGCAATTCTCGGATGTCAGCGGTCAAGCCCGCCGCGCGCTCTCTAGTCTTTTGGCCCAACCAGGGCGTTCCGACCTTAAAGGAATTACGAAACGGTTCTATATTATTATTTGGTCGCATTTCCTTGACGCGAACCGGTTCCCGCTTCGCTCGGAAATGCTCTAGCCTTTGGGCAATGTCTGCGGCGTGGTCATGCCCGCCGCCTGGATTGCTTTCAGGTAGTCATCTTCGTTCATCGTATCGAATTCGGGCGCATCGGACTTCTCAGCAGCAGCTTCGCCCTCTTCGGCCTCATCCACTTCAACCTGCTTTTGCAGGGATTGAACGAGATCTTCCTCAATTTCGTCGGGAACCAGCATGCCATCGCCGATTTCACGCAGTGCAACGACGGGGTTCTTGTCCTTGTCACGCTCAATCAAAAGCGGGGCGCCGGAAGACAGCACGCGGGCGCGGTGCGCCGCCAAAAGCACCAAATCAAAGCGGTTCGATACTTTATCTACGCAATCTTCAACGGTGACGCGGGCCATCAAATTCTCCTGATCCAAAGCGAGCGAGCTGAGATATCGCTCCTGACAGGCAGATACAAGCGCTGCACCGCAAAAAATTGGCCCTTTTTTCAGGAAATCCGGCGGGCCTGACGGGTAGGAAGCGCTTCCAGCATGGCGTGCGCGGTCACCCCTGTATCAGGATGGCGCCAATCCGGCGCGATCTCCACCAGGGGCGCAAGGACAAATTCACGAGCGGCAAGCCGCGGATGAGGCAAAACCGGCCCGGCAACCGCGTCCGGGCGGCGCTCTCCGTGATAGGCCAGGAGATCAAGATCCAGCGTGCGCGGCGCGTTCATCTGTCGGCGGCGGCGGCCAAAACCCGCCTCGATTCCATGCAGCGTTTCGAGCAGCGCCTCGGGCGAAAGCCCGGTATCGATCTCGGCGACCGCATTGATGAAGGGCGGATCATTAGGATCCGGCCATGCGGGCGTTTCATAGAGCGCGGATATTTTTCTTAAGGTTGTCAGTCGTCCCAACGCCGAAAATGCACGCAAAACAATCTGTTGCGAATCAACACCGCAAAAAGGCAAACTCGAACCGGCCGCGATCAAAATCATTTATTTCTCAACCGGATAATCACGCAGCGACCAAATTGATCCCAAGCTAAATTGAACAGAGGCTATAATGACCACTTTTCTTGGACTGCGCGAGCAGGAAAAAACTGCCTTTTTTATTGACGGCGCCAATCTTTATAAAGCCGCTCGAAATCTTGGATTTGATATTGATTACAAGAATTTACTAGCGAAAGCGCAAGCCGGATGCCAGCTCGTGAGAGCGTCGTATTATACCGCAATCCAGGAAGACCGCGATCAAGACTACTCACCTCTGCGGCCGCTGGTCGATTGGCTCGATTATAATGGCTACACGATGGTCACCAAGATCACCCGTGAATTTACCGACCAGCAGGGACGCAAGCGCTACAAGGGCTCGACCGACATAGAGCTTGTGGTCGATATGATGCAGCTGGCCGACCGGCTGGACCACATTATCATCTTTTCCGGCAATGGTGATTTCCGGCGAGTCATTGAAGCGATCCAGGCCAAGGGCGTGCGCGTCTCCGTTGTCTCGACCGTCAAATCCGCGCCCCCGATGGCGTCCGATGAACTTCGGCGACAGGCCGACAGCTTTATCGATCTGGCTGATCTCGAAAAGATTATCGGGCGCACCAGCGCCCCGGCGCGAAAAGCCCGCAACAACAACGATGATGATTATGAGGACGATTTCGAGGACGATTATGATGATGTCGATGATGAAGACTGAAGCATGATGCGAAAAAGTAGAAACCGGTCTTTCGGAAACATCATGCGAAAACAAAGCCATGCAGCAAAATGCCAATTCAGGCGATTTGCGACAGGCGCCAAGTGATGGCGCGCACGAACGCAATCAATCCTCCCGTTAACTGCCGCCTTTGCCCGAGATTGGTCGATTTTCGTAATGAAAATAAAAAAGCCTTTCCGGATTTCTTTAACGGACCGGTGCCGTCATTCGGCGATTCAAATGCAAAGCTTCTGATTGTCGGCCTGGCGCCCGGGCTTCGCGGCGCCAACAGAACAGGACGGCCCTTTACCGGCGATTATGCCGGCGATCTGCTATACGCAACGCTCGCCAAATTCGGTTTTTCCGAGGGCGATTATAAAGCCGATCCCGAGGACGGGGTGACGCTGAAAGAAACGATGATCACCAATGCGGTGCGCTGCCTGCCGCCGCAGAACAAACCCATCGGCGCTGAAATTCGCACCTGCCGCAAATTTCTGATCCGCCAGCTCGATGCCTTCTCCGATTTGCGCGCGATTTTATGCCTTGGCCGAATCGCCCACGAATCAACCCTGGCAACCCTCGGTATCCGGCAGAAAGATGCGCCTTTTGTCCACCAGGCGCGGCACGAAATCGCTGATGCGCCGTTCTGTCTGTTCGACAGCTATCATTGCTCACGCTACAATACGAACACGCGCCGGCTGACAACGGCCATGTTTGAAGATGTTTTCACGGACATTCGGCGCTATATTGACGGTGATTGATTCTGCAATCGGCGACCGGGGGGCCGACAGATTTCAGGAATGTGAACCCGGAGAATAAATGATGGCGCGACACTGGGGCATACCGACCAAAGGCGGCGGGATCGGATTTCGAGATGCGAAAACCGCCAAACCAATCCTGACACTTGTCGTCTCTGCTGTTTACGGATCTATCGGCGCGGCCATTGCGGTGATCAGCTTTGCTGAAGCGCGTCATGTGCTCACAAACCTCTTCCATGGCGGCAGTCTTGTTGCCGCTATCCTCGCGGCGGGTTTTGGGTGCTGGGGTTATATCTGGCTCGCCCGCCCGCGCTTTGCCGCGCTCCTCAGCCCGAAGGGCGATCCGTTTTCCAGCCTTGTACGTTTTTATGTGCGCGCAGCGATCGGGCTTTTTGTTCTGTTGATTGCCGGTCAAGCGGCGGGAATGCTGCCAACTAATCTCGTCAGCGTCCTGCTGTTATGCATATCCGGCGGCGCCGGCGCGGCAGCAGCTTTTCAAACCGTGCTCGCTTTCGTTCCCTATTACGAAGACCCCAACACAAACGGCGCCAGCGATCTTTAACACGTGATTGTTTCCATCCTTCGAGGTTCGCTCCGCTCACACCTCAGGATGAGGATTGTTTTATTGTAAATCCCCTCATCCTGAGGTGCGAACGGCGTATGCCGTGAGCCTCGAAGGATGGTTCATATTCCCATCACAGCTTTCGCCGGGCTGATCGGAGAGCGATGCCTAAGATCTAGCCCCGGTCCCGCAGCAGTCTTTGTTTCTGCCGCGACCAGTCACGGTCTTTTGACGTGGTGCGTTTGTCATGGAGCTTCTTGCCCTGGCCAATGCCCAGCTCGATTTTCGCAATACCCCGCGCATTGAAATAGAGCTTTAGCGGCGTCAGCGTATACCCTTTGCGCTCCACCGCCTGCGACAGCCGCATGATTTCAGATTTATGCAACAGCAATTTGCGCGGGCGCTTGGGTGCATGATTTTGCCGGTTGCCGGCGGAATATTCCGGGATGTTCGCGTTAATCAGCCAGATCGCGCCCTTTTCCGGCGAGGCATAGCTTTCGGCGATATTGGCTTTGCCTTCGCGCAGCGCTTTTACCTCAGTGCCGGTCAACATGATGCCGGCTTCCACCACATCATTGATGAAATATTCGTGGCGCGCACGGCGGTTTTCCGCGACGACTTTTATGCCATCTTTTGTTTCGGGCATCAGCCGAGAAGGTCCAGTTCCTCAAGCGCTGCGCGCACTTTTGCTTTCGACGCATCGCTCGGTCCGACCATGGGCAAGCGCACATCGTCAACGCATTTTCCCATGAGTGACAGTGCGTATTTTGTCGGCCCGGGACTGGCGTCAGAAAAAAGCGCTTCATGGAGCGGCGCGAGCCGGTCCTGCAGGCGCCGCGCTTCGGCGTAATCTCCCGCGAGTGACGCATTTTGCATTTGCGCGCACAATGCCGGCGCAACATTGGACGCCACCGAGATACAACCAAGGCCGCCCATGGCGTTGAACCCGACCGCCGTCATGTCTTCGCCGGAAAGCTGAATAAAATCTCCGCCGCATTGCCTGGTTTGCAGCGGCACGCGACCGAGATCGCCGGTGGCGTCTTTAAGCCCGACAATGCGCGGCAGCGCCGCGAGCGTTGCCAGGGTTTCGATGCTGATATCGACCGCGGTGCGCGCCGGAATGTTGTAAATCACAATTGGTTTGGCCGTGGCGTTATGGAGCGCCGTGTAATGGGCGATGATCCCTGCCTGGCTCGGTCGGTTATAATAGCCCGTGACCGCCAAAACCCCATCGACCCCAAGCGCCTCCAGCCTTTGCGCCATGGAAATCGCGTAGGTTGTCTCATTTGACCCGGCCCCGCCGATCACCGGAACCCGGCCCCTGGCGATCTCAACGCAAAGCGCGATGACGCGCTCATGTTCTTCGTCGGAAAGCGTCGCCGATTCGCCGGTCGTCCCGACCGGCACCAGGCCATGCGTGCCTGATTCGATCTGCCATTCGACCAGATCCCGGAAGGCCTGCTCGTCCACCGAGCCGTCCCGGAAGGGCGTGATGAGGGCCGTTATGGACCCGTTAAGTTGTTTCATGGTCTCGTTTTTCTGAAATGTTACGGATCGATACCCCTGTCGGGATAAATCAGCAAGACAACACCTGTTTTGATGTGATGAAGTTTAGGCTATTCTGGGGCCGAGCTGTGACGGTTGCGCGGAGTAACAAGATGATGCGTTCAGCGCCCTGGCGTCTGACGGTGGTGTTTTTTGCGGGTCTGGCGACGCTTGGCGTCCTGACCAGCGCCTTTGCGTTCGTGACCCCGCGGATCAAGCCCCCGGCCCCGGGCCCAACCTATTTATCCCAGGCCGATCATGACCAACTGCTGGCGATCCACGCCGCCGTCAAGAAAAAGCAATTCCCGGCCGCCCGTGCAAAAGCCGCGCGTGTCGCCGATCCGATCGCCAAATCTCTTGGGGAATGGATGTATTTCATGGGCGAAGACCCGCTGGTCAATATCAAGGCGGCGGACGCGTTTCTCGACGCCCATCCCGGCTGGCCGGCGACCCGGCGCATTCAGTCCTTTGTTGAAAAACGCATACGCAATAACACCCCGGCGAATGACGTCCTTGCGTTGTTCCAGAGCCGCGACCCGGCCACCGGCGACGGCAAGATCCAGTTGGCGCGCGCCCATTATGAGAAGGGCGCCAAGGACGCCGGCGATCGCTATCTCCGCGATGCATGGATCAATCACAATTTTCGCGTTTCCCAGGAGCGAAAAATATTATCGTCTTATGGCGGACGGTTATCGAAAGAAGATCACGCCGCACGCGTTGATCGACTATTATGGGCGCGCCAGATCACCAATGCGCGGCGGATCTTTTCGCGCCTGACTTCCGCCAAGCGCCGCGAAGCCGAAGCCCGCGCCGCCCTGTTGCTTGGCGCATCAAGCGGACCGGGGCTCTATAAAAAGCTCAGCAAAGACCAACAACTTGATTCCGGCATGTTGCACGCCGCCGTGCGTCACTATCGGCGCGCCGGCGATGAACCCTATGCGATCGCCCTCGCGGCGACATCGCCAAAAGACCCGAGCGCATTGCGCAATTCCGGCCGGTGGTGGGATGAGCGCCAACTCTTGATGCGCTGGGCGCTTCGAGAAGGCCGCTTTGGCGACGCTTATACCGCCGCCGCCCATCACGGATTAGAGCCGGGCGGCGATTATGCGGAAGCCGAGTTTAACGCCGGCTGGATTGCGTTGCGTTTCATGAATGAGCCAAAGCGCGCGGAAGCGCATTTTCTGGCGCTTGCTTCTGCTGTTGGCACACCGATTTCCAACTCGCGCGCCTATTACTGGCTCGGCCGGTCGGCGGCGGCGCGCAACGACGCCAATCTCGCCACGATCTATTACGGCGCGGCGGCAAAGCATTATTATTCTTATTACGGACAATTGGCGGCGGAAGAGTTGGGCGGCGACGCGCTGACCAAAAAATTTGCAGCGCCCGCAACCTCCACCGCCGAAGACCGCGCGCTCTTTTCCTCGCGTCCAACGGTCGCGGCGCTGCGCAAATTGTCCGATCTTAATCTCGACTATGAGTTTATGGTTTTTGCCTATCATGTGGATGATCAGCTGACACGCCCGGGCGAATTTATTGAGCTTGCGAAACTCACCAATGGCGAAGGGGCGCCGCATCTGACGGTGCGGGCGGGCAAAGTCGCTATTCAGAAAAATGCCTTTGCGCCCGATGTCGCCTATCCCGTGGTGTTCGTTCCCGATGAAGCCGCGCGCTTTATCTCGCCGGAAATTGTCCTTGGACTGTCGCGTCAGGAAAGTGAATTTAATCCCCGTGCCTTTTCTCATGCGGGCGCGCGCGGGTTGATGCAGCTGATCCCGACGACCGCGCAGCTGACCGCGCGCAAGGAAGGCTTAAGATATTCGCGATCGGCGCTGCTTGACGATCCGGTCTATAATATGACGCTGGGCTCGGCGCATCTTTCACATCTGGTCAACCGATTTGACGGCTCGCTGATCATGACCTTTGCCTCCTATAATGCGGGGCAAAGCCGCGTTACCCGATGGATGCGGGAATATGGCGATCCGCGCGACGCCGCGATTGACCCGGTTGACTGGGTCGAGCTCATTCCATTTTCCGAAACGCGCAATTATGTGCAGCGGGTTCTGGAAAATACGCAAGTTTATCGCGGCAGGCTGAACAATGCGCCGATCCCCGGCCGGCTGTCGGCTGACCTCGAACGCGGCGGACCCAAAAAACGCGCCGCCACCGCGCCAAAACCAGCGATCATCAAGGTCAACGCCGCCTCAAAACCCCTGGCGCCCCTGCCCGCACGCACGGCAAAGCGCGCAGAAGAATTCGCCCTGGTCGCCATGGCGAGACTATCGCCACAGCCGCTGTCGCAACCATTGGAACTTCAGCCCGCCAACGCTGATGAAAAACCAACCACAACCCGCCGGAACCGTCGATCACGGCGCGCGCGCCGGGCGACAGTGATTGCTGACGCCAAACCGCAAGCGCCGGCAGAGGAAGCGACGACGACCCGCGCCCAACCCGACTCGATTGCGGCAATAATATTGGCGGCGGGCAACACAGTCGTCACGTCAAATGCCGGTGTGGTCGCCGTCACCGAAACTGCACCCGCAATGCCGACGGTAAAACCCGAACAACAATTGCCAGCGCCCGTTGCAACAGCGTCAGCGACGACCGCAAAAACATCGCCCGGTCCCGTCGCAGCCGCGCCGCCGGTCATCACAAAATCATTACCCGATCCTGTTGTGACGCCTGTTGCGGCTGCACCTGTGGTCGCCGCTGAAACCGCTCCCGCTGATGCACAGCCTCTTTTTCCGCCGGTGATCACGTCAATTCAGACTGACGTCGCCATGCGCACCGCCGCCAATGATGTTGTCGGTGAAACTGACATTGCCGAAGCTGCCGCCAGCGCCGTGCAGGAAATCAACACCGCGCCGCCCAATTATGTGCAGGCGCCGGGCGATGGCATGCTGGCGATCCTCGCCAGCGCACTCGCCGACCCGACAGACGAAGCGGAAGAAACAGTAATAAGCGATCCCGTTGTGACGGTTGAGCCCGGCTCAGCCGAGTGGTGCAGCGCCTATCGTGAATTCCTGTTGCGAAACGCAGAGGGCCAGGCCAACGCCGCTGACCTTAATGCCGTCATGCTGGCCGACCTCCAGGGCAAGGGCTGCAGCTGATCGGCTGCGCGTGGCGTTATCCCCGCGCCATCGCCAGCCGTCTTGCAAAGGCTTTTATTTCCGGGCATTACCGGCGGTGGAGAGGTGGCCGAGTGGCTGAAGGCGCTCCCCTGCTAAGGGAGTAAGGGTGTTAAAGCCCTTCGTGGGTTCGAATCCCATCCTCTCCGCCAGTCCCTGACAGAGGCGCCCTTCATTACCCCTAATAGACCGATAGCTCGTCCCAGGATTCATTGCCGCTGAACCAGTAAAACTTGCTGAATTCAAACTCCGGCTCTTCCGCAAAAGACGTGAAGGGTTCTTCATCGACCAACGCAGCCTCGTGCGCGATGACCACATCGATAACTTCAAGCGGCGGCGCCAAACTCTCCGTCGGCAATTGCGTTGCGGCGGAATTGAAATTGAAGCTATCCGCCGCAATTGCTGCGGCCAGCGCCGCGCCGGCATCGGTGACAAAATTTGCGTCCGACAGATCGTCAAGATCGACCTTGCGCAGCGTCAGGAGATCGCCTTGCGCATCGAAGTCAAAAATTACTGAAGAGCCGCTTTTTTCTGCGAATGCCAGTGCGTCCGCGAGCGATTGAATGCCAAAGGCGCGCAGATCCAGCGCATCTTCCAGCGGGTTAAAGTCGACAATTGTGTCCTTCTCAAAGCCGATATCCGCTACGAATATATCGGGACCGGCGCCGCCCTCAATGCGATCCTCGCCCGCGCCGGCATTGATGATGTCTGCGCCCGCCCCGGCATCGATGCGATCATTGCCTTCACCGGTGCTAATAACATCGTCGCCGTTGCCGGCTTCAACGCGGTCATTGCCTTTGCCTGTGCTTATAACATCATCGCCGTCGCCAGCCTCGACACGGTCATTACCTTCGCCAGTATTGATGACATCATTGCCGGCGCCGGCTTCAACGCGATTATTGCCATTGCCAGCATCGATAATATCATTGCCGTCGCCGCCATTGACGCGATCATTACCGTCGCCAGTGTCAATTTGATCGTTGCCGGCCCCGCCATCAACACGGTCATTGCCGTCGCCAGTGGTGATGAAATCGTCGCCGCCGAGCGCTGTAACCCTGTCATTGCCGTTTAAACCCTCAATGATTTCCGCATTGTCGGTGCCGGTGATCCGATCATTGTCGGGGCTGCCCGAAATCGTCTTGAGGAAAGATATGCGGCCAAGAAGCGGATTATGGTCGCTCGCCCCACCGGTTAAAACGCCAGCATTTGTTTGCAGAACATCAAACTCGGTACGGTCGTCAAGATTGGCGGTAACAAGGAACTGATCGAGCAATTGCGAATTGCCGTCAAAAACAAAACTGAACCGGTCTTCGCTCACATCAATATCAAAAGCCTGATTGAAGAGGATCTGCTCACCGGTCGATGAACCATTGATCACGGCTTGTGTTGTGCCGAACTCAAAGTCGTTGAAATCGCCAAGGACGACGATATTGGCATTGGGATCACCAACGCGAAGAGAATCAACAACCGCATTGACCGCTGCCGCCTGCGCCAAACGCCCTGCTTCGCCGCCCACATTAAACGGTTGAATATTGCCGAAGATCGGCCCGGAGCCGCCGCGCGAGGAAAAGTGATTGTTAATGATCTGAACTTGCTGACCGTTAAAATTAAAAGTCGCCAGCAAAGGCGTGCGCGTCCCGTTAAACGTATCAGGATCAGCGCCTGCGGCCGTTAATACAGCCGGGGTTAAAGCAAAGCTCTCCGTTGCATCAAGGCTGACACGGGTCGGGTCATAAAGATACGCATTCCTGATATTGCCGCCGGGCTGGCCGCCCGTTGAAAACTCTGTATCCGGCGCCACTTCGAAAAATTCATATTGTGGACCGCCCGCCGCGACAATCGCATCGATCAATGTCTGTAAGGTTGCTGCAGCGGAGAGTTCGCCCGTCGCCGATCCATTGCCGTCCTGAATTTCCTGCAGGCCGATAATATCAGGCGTCGCCAGATTATTGACGATCTGTGATGCGATCGCATCAAACTGGCCATTGGCGATATCGGTGCTGCCGTCTGCATCATTAGGGTCAAGGTTCAAGACGTTATAGCTGGCGATTGTCAAAAACCCGCCCTCGCCTGCGAGCGTCGTTACCTCAGGCGTAAATGCGCTGGGCGTATGGGTCGGCGCCGCTGTCGCGAGCACTTCGAAATTGCCGAAATTGTAATCGACAACACCCGTAATATCGCCAAGTAAATCACCAACGCCCACATTTGGCAGCGCGCCAAAGCCAAGAAGATTATCGTCGATCTGAATACGCTCAGGATTGACGTCATTTTCGCCAAGCTGAAGACCGCCCCGCGCATTAAGCCCCGTTGCGCCAACACCCTGATCAGCGACGACAACAATTTCACCAAACCGGTTTGTTGACGATACGGCTTGTGCGTTCTGGATCGTGACAAGCTGGCCTTCGAGGCTTTCATAAAAGTCAGCGCCATTGACGCTTGTATCAAAATTGTACGTTGCGAGGTCTGCCGCATCGCGCAAATTGACCGGTAATTCAGCGGGGTTCACAACAAACTCCGTCGGCGGCAATCGTCCGCCGGCGCCAATCACGATCGCCGCGGGCAGTGCATTGCCCGAAGACAGCACATCAACGGCCAAAACATTTGAGATATTCGTTACCGAAAGATTGGCGGTGCCGGCCCCGCCCGGAATAAATTCCGTTACCGTGCCAACGATTGAAACCTCGTCGCCGGCCAAAACGCCGGGCGCGCCGCCGGTGAATACAAAGACCCCGTCTGACGTTGCGTCATTGCCGTCACCGGTCGCGTCCTGAACATAAAAACCATTCCCCGCGAGCGCCGTGACAATGCCGGTGGTGATAATCAGCTCGCCGACCAGCGGCGACAAATGGCTCGCGCCCTGAATTTCATATATCGCCGCCGCAATGGCGTTGGCGCCCACCGGGTTTGACGCGCCCGGCGTGTCAACGCTGAGGTCACCAAACTGGCCCAGCGCAAAATCGCCGCCGTCAGGTGACCGGAATGCGTGCGCCGGTGTGAAGGCGCCATCCGGTCCAATAACAACAGAGCTGAAATTAACGTCCGGCGTCGCGTCGCCATCAATAATCGATACGGAATCGATAATGGCGCTGAAAGGCGTTGTATCAAAGACGCCATCATCATTCGTATCCAGGTCATCACCAGCGGCGCCGCTGAACCCGCTGACCAGCAGAAAGGTTGTGGGCGATCCAAACAGGCTGCCGGAAAGGGTCAGGTCGCCGGGATCGAAGGTCCCGGTATCGAGCGCCGCATTGCCGATGAAAAACAACCCATTGGCGTCGGTTGCGCCGCCGGTCAGATCAAACGCGAAGTCAATTTGACCCGGCGAAAATTCACCTGACACAGCCAGCAGCGTTAATCCGTCCAAAGACGCTGCAGAGGGGCCGAACAGCTCGATAAATTCGTCATCATCAGCGCCGGGCTGGCTGATGCGAAACTCATTGATCAGAAATGAGCCGGGCGCGATGTTCGTGGCGCCTGGCGTTGGGGCCTGCGCGACAAAGGCGCCCGATCCATCGGGAAAGGCGGCAAGTGATTCATTATCATCATCGCCATTGGCGTTTTCATCAAACTGCACCGCCTGGCCAAAGCCGCCGAGCAATCCCGGATCGTTCGCGTCGCCGGTTCCATAAACCACAACATCGATCAGGTCTGTTGTGGTGATGGCCGTGTCATTGGGAAAATCAATCGCCGCGCCGATAAACAGGGCGACCGCGTCAGGCCCATTTTGAAGCGAGCCATTCGGCATCACCAAATCAACATTAGCAACGCCAGCGTTACCAAGGACAAAAAAGCCGTTGGCGTCAGTGCTAAACCCGTCAAGATCGAAGGCCCGATAAGACCGATCGTCCGAGCCGTTATAAAAGACAACAACAAAGTCATCGAGCGCCGTGTTGCCGACGCCGCCATCATATAATTCAACAAACTCAAGCGAATCGGAACCTGGCGTATCGGAGTCGATCTCGTTGATTGTCAGCGTTGGCCCACCTGGCGGCGGACCGCCTACAAATGATGTCCCGTCGGTTTCAGCGCCCGGCGAGAACAACGCGCCGCCTGCATCTGCGACCGTTGAATGCTGCACGAACCCGCCGGTGATATCGGGGTCACGGGTCAAGGACTGATTATTGCCGCCTTCGCCGCCATAAGTAACTTCGTCGATGATGGTCGCATCTGCCGCCGTGAGTGTTACCGTGTCGCCGCCATTATTAAGACCAAGCGCGCCACTGGTGGCGGTTTGCACAAGCGCCCCGCCAAAGGCGCCGGTTGGCGCGCCGCCGCCAAAGACAACAATCGCCGCGCCGGTTGCGAGGGTTGTTCCGGCCGCGAATGTGTGGCGAACACCGACGGCGTCACTGATTGTGAACCCGGAAATATCAACATCGAATGGCGAGGTGTTGACGATTTCGACAAATTCGTCAGCGGTTGCGTTGCGCACGCCGTCGCCATTAGCGTCACCGGGAAGGCCCGCCGCCGGATCTGCGTGAATTTCATTAATCACCAATGCGGGCGGCGCGCCTGCGCCGGTGTCGATGACAATATTGTCCAACCCAAATTCATCACGCGAACCACCGCCAGAAACATCATCCATTATAAACTGGATGAACAAAAACCCGCCATCACCGACGAGGTCAGTGGTGAAGGTCGCCATCTGCGATGTTGACTGGAAGCCGAGGGCGTCTGCCGCCTCTCCCGACGTCGCGTCGAGCGCAGCAATCGGCGTGAATATGAGGCCATCTGTGGAAACCGCCACATTGAGGCTGTTGGCGCGCCCGGTGTTATTATTGATCAGCAAATCATAGTTGAGGGTGAATTCATTTTGCGCGGCGCCGCTGGTGTTTTCAACACGGATGGTGACCGTCCCGGGGGTCAGATCGCTGCCGCCTGGCTGGAAGCCGAAAAAATTATTGCCGGCAACCGTAAAGGCGTAAATACCGCCGGTTGTAACACCGCCATCATCATCCTGACCACGTGCAAAGTCGCCAGTCGTTGCAGTACCGCCAAACCCTAAATCGCCGTCAGATAATCCTGTTATACTATAAACATCAGAATCAAGTTGTCCGGTTATAGGCGCAGGCGCAAATCCCAAACCTAAAAAGGAATCAAAATTTTCATTGTAAATAATGGCCATTATCGCGCTCCCGAGTTAGAAATACCACAACATGAAACGCAACTATTTTTGTTTATACAACTCAGCGCGGTTTGTTGCAATGCGAGCGTGCAGTTAGCGGGATGTCGGCGATTTTGTAAATTCAATTTACGAACGCATTGGTCGTTGAGAAAAACACGCCGTGAGGTTGTGCAATAAGAAAAAACAAGCAATGCGATTTAGAAATATTTATCGCCAGCAAAAACTCTGTCGATCATATGTCGAACGTTAAAACATCAACCTGCATCACGCCTGCCGCCAACTTCCTTTTGAATTTTATGTGCAACCGATATACAGACTCACCTATAAGCCAATCAGCTAATACGCTCTGATATTGATGCTCATGTCGTCCCTGGGGAGGGAAACCAAATGCCAGTTTCACGCAGGAATTTACTCGCCACGGCGGCGACTGCCGCCATCTTGCCCACAATGGGTTCGGCCGCAGGCGAGAAAAGCACAAAAACCTGGCATCATGGCGATGCCGCCAATGTTGGCGCCCGGTCTGACCCATGGCTGGAGCTGAGCCCGTCGGCCTTTGCCCATAATGCGGCGATCATATCGCAAAAAGCCAATGGCCGCCCGATCTGGGCAGTGGCGAAGTGCAATGGCTATGGACTTGATCACAAGGTCGTCGGCCCGCTTGTCGATTCATTGCCGCAAGTTGCGGGTATCGCCGTCGTTACCGCAGAAGAAGCCATTGAAACGCGTGACGCCGGCGTTACGAAACCAATTCTCTTGATGGATGAGCATGTGGACTGGGCCGGCGAAGAACTGGCGCGCCGCGATATTACTTTTTCGGTATATGCGAAAGACGCGAAAAAACGACTAATGGCGCTCGCAAAAAAAACCGGCAGGAAGATCCGCATACAACCCTATATCGACACCGGGTTTCACCGCCTGGGGATGAAGCATGAAGAGGCCCTCCCCTGGCTTGAGGATTTGGCCGGCGCCGATGAACTGGACATCACCGGTATGTTCACCGAGTTTTCGGAAACCAGAGGCTATGATATTGAACAGCTGGCAAAGTTTAATGAGCTTGTGACGCATGCGCAGGCGCGCGGCATGGAGTTGGGTGATCTGCACGCTTCAGCGTCAAACGCGATTGTGCATTTACCGGAAGCTTCTCTTGATGTGGTTCGTCCCGGCAATATGCTTTACGGCATCTTCCCCGATGACACGCCTTATGATTATGCGCCGCTGCGGGTTGCCTATCATTTGAAAGCGCGCGTCATTCGCGTCATGCAGGTGCCTGCTGGCGACGCCGTCGGCTATGGTCGGCCTTTTATTGCGGAAAAACCCACCCATGTCGCTGTGATCAAATGCGGTCACTCCGACGGCTATGTCTATCGCAAGGGCGGGAACGGCACGCATGTGCTGATCAACGAAAATCTCTATCCGATGATCGGCCTTGTGAGCGCCAGCCATACAACGGTCGATCTTGGCGCCGCAGCGCCAACGGTTAGTATTGGCGATGTCGCAACGTTGTTAGGTCCGGAAGGCGGCGTTCGCCCCTATGAGCTTGCCGATACGCTCGGCATCGGGCGCTATGAACAATTCCGTCTTAACGCCCGGTTGCCGAAATATATCGGCGCCTGATTAGCCGCTCGCCGCCGGCGCGTGTGGATTATCAAGCGACACTGTCACATCATCGCCTTCGACATTGATGTCATACATACGCACCCTTTTCAGGGTCTGACAGGCGCTGGCGCCAGTCTTTGGATCAAAACGAAGATTGTGCCAGGGACACGTAATTTCCCCATCGAGAATGACGCCCAAAGCGAGGTCGCCGCCGCCATGGGGACATTTACGGTCAAAGGCGGCGATTTTGTCTTTACCGATCCGCGCGACACAAACCTCATCAGTGATTGCGTGTAGTGAATTTTCAGGCAGCGACGACAGGCTGAATGTGCGCTTGCCGCCCAAGGGTTTTTTGTCCTGGCTCGCATGGCTGCGGTTTTGCCGTTGAGGTTCCTCTTTTTTGAGGCCGAGTTTCTTTGCAGCGCCGCCAAGGCGCGTTTCCACATAACTCCACGCCAAATTTGCCGGCAGCTCAGCAAAAAAGTCGAGCGGTCCGCCCGCAAGAGAAGAATGCGCATAGCGATGATAATGCGTGTTGGGAAAATGTGGTTTTTCTTTTACGATGCGAAAACTGACCGCATGCCGGGTTCCGTCAGTGCGGTTGAGCACAGAAGAATGAACATGCTCTCCGTGAAACACGATCGTATCGCCCGGCTCGAGATTAAAATTGAGCGGCTCGCCGGGGTTTTCATCAAAAGCGATCGATGCGCCGACGCGCGCAACATCACGCGTGAAAGCGTCGGGAAACAGCGTCAGCCCATTGCCCTCGGGGATCGGACCTACCGCCGCCCAGATATTAATGAGATTATCCGGACAGCCGACCCAGCTGTCGCGATGGTTCGGATGCGGCGCCAGCTTACCGCCGCCTGACTTCGATGCAAAGCGGTCCATCGCCTCCACGTTGCTGGCCATAATGTCATAAGGCACATGAAAACGGATATTGGGTCCGCGCTCGAAAAAATAGGGCTCTGTGATACCGAGCAGGCCCGGCGCAATTTTCGAAACCCAGTCCGGTGCCTTATCGCAGGCGTGTTCGTAGATTTTGTCTGTCGCCGTTTCGATCTGATCAAGGCTGGCGAAACGGTGGATCGCATCGAACCCTTCGCGCTTTATTTTTCCAACGACTTCAGCGCCAGCGGCGTCGCGAATGCCGGCAATGCTGGTCGCCGCGATTTCGTCAAAAACGCCAAGCCTTTGCAGACAGCCGCGAATGACGAACACCTCGCCCTCAATGACTTTCTCCGTCAACCCCATCGGAATGGGTTCGTCTTTGGCGATCTCGGTATATTTTGGCTGCATCTTTCGCCTCCCCTGAACTCAACGCACAAGCGCGCATGGCACTGACCGCCGGGGCGCATGCCTCAACGGTCTCATCTCAATTCACGCGCATTCTGGAATAGACCGAGGCCAATCATTTGACCTGCATCAATAACTGGCTCGGTATTAGCCGCAATCAGGGCGCCAAAACCGCGATCACAATCAAGTTGCCCTTTTTTGCGCTGGCATCGATTGCGGAGCCTGCGAGATCCTCTGCAAGAAGCAAATCAGCCAAGTATAATTATTTGACGCCGCACCCGCCGGCTTGGAGAGTTTATCGGCAGGTCATTCGCATGCTCTGGGATCCTATCAATCTAGAATTCTCCAAACGGTTGCAAAGGCATCTATAGAATCTTGTGGACCGGATAAATAATAGGTGATCTGATAGAACAATAGACGAAAAATCGAATCAATAGGGATTATCATGAGCATTCGAGCGATTTGTTTTGGCTTTATTTTCAATTTAATTGCGATAGTTGCGTGCAGCGCCGCAATTGTGACAATTGATTTTACGGCAACGCAACGGTCCGTAAGGAACACGGCTGGTCTGCCAGCCGGCAGCTTTGTAAATCAAGCTGTCCCGATTCAAACCATTACGGGAATGATCAGATATGACACGTCACAGCAGCTGAGCTTTTCAGATCCCAGAGGAATTTTTGTATACTCCGCAGGAGGGGTTGATATTTTACTAGACCAATTTTCGACCGCAAATCCCGATTTTCAGAGTCAATTGATTGTAATCAATGACCTTGCTGCCAATGGCTCGGATCAATTTGGTGCGACTGACAGCAGCCCCCAAATCGGCACTGACCCTGCCGGTTTTTATAATACGATCCTATTTGACTTTTTTGATCCGACGGGAACCGCTTTTTCCGATGGCTCTATTCCCGCCGGTCTTCAATTAAGTGATTTTGTTGCCGCAACAATTAGTCTACGTACATTTATTTTCGACGGTATAAACATTCCTGTAGTCGCTACTGCTAATTATAGGATCACTCAACTTGGCGGCGTTTCTGACGTCCCGCTCCCCGCTGCGCTGCCGCTGTTTTTGGTAGGGCTTGCTGGCCTCGGCGCCGCGCGCCGCAGAACCAAATCCAGTATTGGTATTTGAGGTACGGCCAGCGAATAATCACATTAAACACAGGCCGTGATTTCTGATTCACGCAGGTAAAGCGCATGGCGCCGCACTAGGCAGCACGGCGAAGCGTGAAGTCTGCAAATTTGCCAGCGAACGCAGATAGCAGCACCGGATCGTCAAATATCTCGCCGCCCTTTGGTATACTGGTTAACGGATCGCGCGCTTCTTGCACCGCAAAACTTTGAATGCCCATTTGCTTCACGTCGCTTGTGATTTCACGCAGCTCATTCGTATCCACGTGACCGGGCCAGATCGTCGTGCGCACTTCGGTGGGGATTTCGGCCGCCGCGAGCAGCGTCAGAGATTGCCGCGCTTTCTCGCCGGAGCCGGCAACGCCGGTGATCGTTTCATATCTGTCGAATGGCGCTTTCACATCAAAGCCAACCCAGTCGAGAAGCGGCAAAACCTCGCGCAGCCGTTCCGGCGCAATGCCGGATGTGTGTAGGCCAATTTTGTAGCCAAGCTTTTTTGCTGCGCTCATTGCTGCGGGAAGCGCGCTTTGCATCAACGGCTCACCGCCGGAAAAAACAAGGGCGTCAAGCAGACCGGCGCGCCGGACGAGATGCTTATGGATGTCGCGCCATTCGATCCGGCGTCTGCCACATGCCGGCATCAGGTCCGGATTGTGGCAATAGACGCATTTTAGCGGGCAACCCTGACAGAAAATAATGGCGGCGAGCGCATCAGGGTAATCGACCATTGTGAATGGTAAAAAACCCCCGACGCGCAGGCCGGCTGGGTCGCAATCAGCACTCATGCGACGTCCCGAAAAGCGCGCTCTTCCACGAAATGCGCCCGTTCTTCATGTTCCGACTTTTTGCCTGGATTATAGGCAGACACTGGACGGTGATAGCCCATCACCCGTGTCCACACTTCGCAAACCTGTCGTTCAAAACCGTCATCTCGTCCCTCTGCTTGCGCCTCGGCATCGCATTTCGGGCAAAATGCATGTTCACCCGCAAGATAGCCATGCTGTGGGCAAATCGAGAAGGTTGGCGTCACCGTAATATACGGCAGACGGTGACGGCTGAGAGAACGCCGCACAAGCTCGCGGCAGGCAGCGGCGCTTGAAAGTTTTTCACTCATATAAAGATGCAGCACCGTGCCGCCGGTATATTTTGTTTGCAGAATATCCTGGCGCGACAGCGCCTCAAACGGATCATCCGTAAACCCGACAGGAAGCTGCGAAGAGTTTGTATAATAGGGTCCCGCATCACTGCCGGCTTGCAAAATATCAGGATATCGCGCGCGGTCCTCTTTAGCGAAACGATAAGTTGTTCCCTCCGCCGGCGTCGCTTCGAGATTATACATATGCCCGGTTTCTTCCTGGAATTCGAGCATACGCGCACGAATATGGTCCAGTAACCGAACAGCCATTGCAACGCCCTCAGCGGTGGTGAGATCATCGGCGTCACCGGTAAAGTTCCGGATCATTTCATTGACGCCGTTAACCCCGAGCGTCGAGAAATGATTCCTCAACGTGCCGAGATAGCGTTTCGTGTATGGAAATAGCCCGCCATCCAGTAATTTTTGAACAAGCGTTCGTTTGATTTCAAGGCTATCGCGCCCAAATTCCAAAAGCTCATCCAGCGCCGCCAATAACGCCTCTTCGTCGCCGCGATGAAGGTAGCCAAGTCGCGCGCAATTGACCGTCACGACGCCGATCGAGCCGGTCTGTTCGGCGGAACCAAAGAGCCCATTACCGCGCTTTAAAAGTTCGCGCAGATCAAGCTGTAACCGGCAGCACATGGAACGGATTTGTCCGGGCTTGAGTTCTGAATTCAAAAAATTCTGAAAATATGGCAATCCGTATTTGGCGGTCATGTCGAAAAGGCGTTCCGCATTTTCCGATTCCCACGGAAAATCTTCTGTGATGTTGTAGGTGGGAATAGGAAAGGTGAAGATGCGCCCTTTAGCGTCGCCCCGTGTCATAACTTCAATGAACGCCTGATTAATCAGATCCATTTCCACCTGCAGATCGCCATAGGCAAATGACGCTTCCTCACCGCCAATAACAGGCGTCTGCTCGCGCAAATCCTCGGGACATACCCAGTCAAAAGTGAGATTTGTAAACGGCGTTTGTGTTCCCCATCGTGAGGGCACATTCAGATTGAACACGAATTCCTGCATCGCCTGCACAATGTCGTCGTAACTCAAGCCGTCATTGCGGACATAGGGTGCGAGATACGTATCAAACGAAGAAAATGCCTGGGCGCCCGCCCATTCATTCTGCAGGGCTCCGAGAAAATTCACGATCTGGCCAAGCGCACTCGTGAAATGTTTTGGCGGCCCCGCTTCGATTTTACCCTCGACGCCGTTGAAGCCTTCGATCAACAGGGTCCGCAATGACCAGCCGGCGCAATAGCCCGCGAGCATATCCAGATCGTGAATATGCATGTCGCCATTTCGGTGCGCCTGGCCAATCGCTTCGGGATAAACATGGTCGAGCCAATAATTCGCCGTGACCTTCCCCGAGGTGTTCAAGATCATGCCGCCCAGTGAATATCCCTGATTGGCGTTGGCTTTTATCCGCCAATCAAGATGGCCAATATACTCCCCAATTGTCGATTTCACATCGACCACTGAAGGCGGCGTCATACGGCCAGCTGGAGCATCAACCGGCTCCGAAACGATATCCAACATTCTTCGATTCCTTTCACTTTTCCCAATATGTTGAGAAACAATCCATTCAAAGCACAATATATAGTGGGGCTGATGGCCAGGCGGCGACAACGCGGCGGCCTGCCGCGTGGCGCCGCGCCGCGGACGTTTCATGACTTGCCTCAAATTGTGGACCGCGAATCGGCTAGCGCATCAAAGTTTTTGTTTGTCGTGTTCAGCGCTTACGCGCCTCACCGAACCGGAAAACCGGTTCCCACTTTTACTGATCACGCTCCCCGCGGCGTCAGCAAATAGCGTCCATAGACGACCGCAAAGAGCAAAAACGCGCTGCTCCAGATCACGCTCGAGACGGCAATCATGGTTGTATAAGGCAGCGGCATAAACTGCGCGGCGACACGTGCGGCGGCGCCCAGATTGACCAACGCATAAATCGCTATTGTCGGCGCATCAGCGCCAAGCGCGCGACCGGTATGGCCCAGGGTCGCCCGCGTCATCACCGCAAGGATCATCACGCCCATGGCGCCAGCGGTAAGGCCATGAAGGGCGGCCGTACTGGGCAACAAAGCCGGCAAAAGAACAGATGCGCCCAGCAGCACAAGCGATAACGCCAGCCAGAAATACCCTATATGCAGTATAAGGACGAGTGGTTCAGCGATGCATCGCCAACCGCGCCAGCGCATCAGGCGGGCAAAATGTAAGGCGCCCGCAACAAGGAGCGCCACGCCTGTGAAAGGATAGTCCGGCCTGAATAGCCACAAGCCCGCGCCGAGCGCCAATGCGCCAAGGCTAAGCTTATCCAGCATGGCAAAAGGCGCATTGATCGGTTCCCTGCCCGATTTCACGAGCCAGTTGCGCGTAAAGCTTGGCGTGACCCGCCCGCCGATAAGCGCAAGCAACAACGCCATCACGACAATCCCGAAGTGAAGACCAAAAAACCCGCCAACACCGGTGGTCATTTCCACATGCCAAACAGCATTACCCATGGCGAGAAGAAAAATCAGAATACAAATCGGCGCGTTGCGCCAGTTTTTTCCCGCCAACACTTCTCGCCACAAAAACATGTCGAGTACAAAAAGAAAAGCGCCATCGATGAGGCCGGTCATCATGCCGCCAAGCGCAGATGAAAAAAACATCGCGATACGGCCCGCAATCCATAATCCGGCAAGCAAGGCCAGCGGCGTGCCCATAAGCGGCAAACGGCCAGTCCAGTTGGGCACAGCCGTCAGAATAAATCCTGCAGCAATGGCGCCGATAAAACCGTAGATCATCTCATGGCCGTGCCAGGCGATAAGGCCGCCAGCGGGATTTAAGTCAATCACGCCGCCAAAGGCGAGCGCCATGACAAGAGGAATGATCGCCGCCACAAGGGACCCGCCCAAAAAAAACGGCCGAAAGCCAAAGCTGAAAAGCGCCGGCCCCTTATAGGATCGCATTTGTTCCGCAGAAGATGTCATTTGTTTTCCGATCACTCCACATATTCTTTTAGAATATCCACAAACTCAGAAATCAATTGCGCGCTGACGCGAGGATCAGCCCAAAACGGGTTCATGAATACGCAGCGCAGCAACACCAATTGGTCGGCATCGCAATCGCCTTCATAGACTTCCACATGAGCGTTGATAAGCGCTTCATAACAATCGGCCGCCATGACTGTTTTCGATACTGAAAATTCCTCAGATGTCTGGAATTTTTCATGCGCCCGAAGCGTGCGCGCATTTGCTGCGCTTAGCTTTTCACCGTTCCTTGCGAGAGAAAAGCACAAAATATTGGTATCAGACGGCATCAACGGCCGGACGAGTTTATTTTCAGCGCCAAGGGCGGCCTGAAATATCTTTCTTGCTTCAATTCCCGCCGCAATGATCGCACCGAATTTTTCAGCTTCAAAACCAAGGGTCTTTCCGGTCAGCCAGGTCGCAGCGGCGCCGGCGCCGCTGCGCGATCCTTCTAGCGTACAGCGCCATTTATCCCCGTCGTCCGCGCGATCGATATAGGGCGCCTGAAAGCTTGAAGCCTGATAGGCTTGCTTATTTTTAGTCAGGAAGGCGCCGCAGGAATAGGGCACATATCCCAGCTTGTGCGGATCGATTGTGATTGATTGCGCGCGCCCGATCGCGCGCAGCGCAGCGCTCTGTTTCGGATCAAGCGCGCCCTCCGCATCGCCGCCGAGCATTGAACAGAAAAAACCGCCATAGGCGGCGTCAACATGATGCCAGATATCAATGCCGTCTTTGCGGAGGTCATCAAGCAGATCCACCACATCGTCGATCGGATCAATCTCGCCCGCCTCCGTCGTGCCGGCGACGGTCGCCAAACACACGATAGGCCTTGCGTCCTCGCGCGCCGCCTCGATCAACCGCTTTAATCCTTCAAGCTGTACCCTGCCCTCGCGATCGAGCGGCGCATTCCAAAATGACGCCTCGCCAAGCCCGAGCAGATTGGCGGCTTTGCGCCATGAAAAATGCTTATTGCCAGGAGTGATTAAAACCGGGCCGCGATAGTCACGGCCTGATGCATTTGAAATTCGCCGCCCCACATCCAGCGGATTTGACAGCACCATGCTGGCAGCGCGCATTTCGCGATCCGACACTTCCCGTTCGACGCGCAGGGCTTCGAACTTGCGCCAGCCCATATGCGCCGCGGTAAAAGGATCGAGCCTGTCGCCGTCTCGTTCAGCAAGGACAAGCGCCAGGGAGAGAGCATGATCCATGCGATAGCGCGCACGCCATACGGCCTCGAAATTGGCGACCGTACCGCCGCCCGTAAAGTGCCCCTGCGCTGCAGCCGGGTCATAACCGAGCATTTGCGCCAACATGGCAATCGCTTCTGATTCCATCCGCGCACCAATTTTCGCGGCCTCGCGCGATGTATTGTTCGGATTGTGAAGCAGCGTCGCAAAATGTCCGAATAAAGCAGGCAGGGAAAGCTCGGAAACCATATGACCGACATAACGCGGCGTATATTTCGGCACCTCTGCGCGCAGCATCTCCAGGAGGTGGCGTAACTCCTGGCCCAGCACTTCCCGTTCCCGCAGAAAATCCGGAGACAATCGCCTTGCTTCGGAGATAATTTCCGGATCGCCAGCAAAGAGAGACCGCCGCCAATCAAACCAATGATCCAAAATTGCCTGAAACTCACCACGCACCCAGGCGCCATTCTCCGATTTCGGCCCAAGGAAATAAGCGTCTGCCGCAAACTTGGTATTACGCGTATGTTCCATAGCAATAAGCCTTTCAAATCACCGTGACGCCGCGCGAGCTGTGTTGACACAGCGACCAATCACCACATCCCCGCGGCTGGAACGCGACCTAATTTAGGTACGTACTGTTCGTTCCTGCATGATGGACGCTCATGAACAATGACAAATATCAAACCAGCGCAACCGGGCGCTGCGACGACAAAGACGGCGCTTGTGATGTATTAATCATCGGCGCCGGCCCGGTCGGGCTATCCTTGTCCCTGTCGCTGCGGGGGTTGGGGCTTGATGTCAGGCTGATCGAACGCCAGCCCCTCAAAGCCATTGCCACGCCGCAATTTGACGGTCGTGAAATCGCCTTGTCGCATCGTTCCGTGGATATCCTTCAAAATCTCGGCGCCTGGAAACGCATTGCGCCAGACGAGATATCGCCGCTGAAATCGGCGAAAGTGACAAATGGCGGCTCGCAGGCGCGCCTGCATTTTGATGCCCGCGCAGTTGGCGCCGACAAGCTCGGCTTTCTGGTTTCAAATCACAATATCCGTCGGGCGCTTTACGACGAGCATCTTGAATGCGGCGAAGCGTGCCTCATTACCGGGGCGGAAGCGACACCAGTTAAAACAAGCGGCAACGGGAGTTCAGTAACGCTGGCGGATGGCCGCATGTTTTGCGCGCGCCTTCTCGTGGCGGCAGATACGCGTTTTTCAACCGCGCGCCGCGCCGCCGGTATTTCCGCTTCTCAGCATGATTTTGGCAAAACGATGATCGTTTCCCGGATGAAGTTTGAACATCCGCATAATCATGTCGCCTGGGAATGCTTCCTTCCTGGCGGCGCATTGGCGATCCTGCCGCTCAACGCCAATGAGGCGTCGATTGTTCAAACCTTTGCGCCGGAAGAAGCGGCGCGGCAAATGGCGCTAGGTCTTGATGATTACGCTGCCGCTGCCGGAAAACGACTAAAAGGCCGGTTTGGCGCACTCCATCCTGCATCCGAGCGGTGCGCCTATCCACTGGTCAGCGTTTACGCCAATCGCTTTGCGGCATCTGGATTTGCGCTTGTTGGCGATGCCGCTGTGGGTATGCACCCGGTCACTGCCCACGGGTTTAATCTTGGCGTACAGGGTCAGGATATTCTCGCCCGTCAATTACGGCGCGCGCTTGGCTGCAACAGAGGCATTGCAGATGCCGGCGCGCTCAAAGCCTATGAACGCGCTCATCAAAAATTGTCCCGGCCACTCTATTGGTCGACACTGGCGCTTGCTGAGCTTTACGCACGGGAAACGCCTGTCGCCCGCCTGGCGCGCCGTGCAATTTTCGATGTGGGACGCGCCCTTCCGCCGGCGCGAAAGCTGATTATGAAAAACCTCACGCAACCTCTGGCGTCTGCCGAGATGGCGCGTCAGACCAGTTTCGAAAACTATTGAAAAATGCGTCGCGCGGCGACTAGGTTTTTACAACAACATTTTTTCGAGAAATGCTGTCGATAATTCCCTTGCTCTTGAGCGACCCCAGCGTCCGGCTCAATGTCTCAAGACGCAAACCCAGATAGTCGGCGATATCCTGCCGCGCCATAGAAAGAGGCGCTTCCAGACGTCCCTCGCCGAGATCTTGTCCAATTGATTTTGCCAGCTGTATAAAAAAACTACTCACACGTTCATCCGCAGTTTTCTTGCCAAGAAGCACAATGTGATCCTGCGCCCGATGATATTCATTTTGACCTCTCGCGATCAGCCTGTCCTTCACCCCGGGTGCAGTTTTCGCAACTTCATCGAGATAATGATGCGAAAATGTACAAACCAAACTGTCCTCCAGCGCTTCGGCGGTATAGGCGCTCTGCTGCGTAGGCCGCACCCCCATCAAATCACCCTTAAAAATAAACCCGGTCACCTGGCGACGACCGTCTTCGAGGTATTTGCTCAGCAGGAAACTGCCCTGCGTCACCACAAAAAGGCTGTCATTGGGTTCGCCTTCGGACATGATGGCGTGCTTTCGGGCAACCGTGCGCCGCGCCATGGTTCGTTCAGCCTGCGCCATTTCGCGAGGACCAAACTCAACGCAAACCGAATGATCGCGCACATCGCACAAGCCGCACAAACCTGGACTTTCGCCCCTGCTATTGCACAACGCTTGATTGGTCTCGATGCTCGACGCCACAATCAGATCCTCTAAACTCCGCGGGGAAGTCTAGAGGATGCCGCTTATGATTAGCAATCAGTCACCTACCGTTAAACAGCTGAAGCGAAGGTCGCTGTGGCATGCGCATAGGGATCGATGGACGCTGCGACAACACGGCACAGACTACGCGCACGCTCATTTATGCAAACGATGTCATCGCGCCGCCGGATCACACCGTCCTGCTCCAGCTGCTCTAGCGCCTGGCGGATGCGGGTTTGCTCCGCTCCCGACGTCAATTCGAATATATCGGCGAGATCGGTTTCAAACTTACACAGTAAATGCGAAATAATTTCTGCGCATCGCTCGTCGCGCTTTGTTCGAATAACGCCTTTAACGATCGGCAGAGACCGCGCCGCAATCCTGCGCTGATAATCGCCGATGTCTTTTTCGTTTTGAGCATATGCGCCATGGACAAAACCAATTGCCGACGCGCCAAGGCCAATCGTCGTCTTGGCAATATCATCGGTATAGCCTTGGAAATTTCGATGCAGGCGATCTTCGCGCTGCGCCACTGACAGCGCATTGTCCGGCTTGGCGTAGTGATCAAACCCGATCTGCTCATATCCCGCAGCCACCAACCGTTCATCGGCCAGCGCCGCCAAATCCGCCCTCATCTCCAGATCGGGCAAATCATCATCGCAAATCATACGCTGCCTGGGGATCACAAGCGGCAAATGCGCATAGCCAAAAACGGCAACGCGATCCGGCGCCAGCGATATGGTTTTGTCGATTGTCTCCCGGAAACTGTGGAGAGTTTGTTTGGGAAGGCCGTATAAAAGATCAAAGGAAATATCATCAACGCCGGCACAGCGCATGTCCCTGACGCATGCGGCAACCATCTCAAACCGCTGAACACGATTGATTTTCCATTGCACGCCGACGTCAAAGTCCTGAACGCCGATACTCATGCGCTGGAAGCCGATATCAGCTAACAATTGGACGTCACCTTTCCGAATAAGCCGGGGGTCCAGTTCTATGGCCAGGCGCGCGTCATCGGTCAGTCCAAACTCGCGTTCAATCGCATCAAGAATACATGCAAGATCGTCAGCGACCAGCATGTTCGGCGTTCCGCCGCCGAAATGCACCGTTGCGATACGCCCCTTGCCGCCCATCGCACCGCCGACAAGGCGGATCTCGTCAAGAAGCGCGTCCACATAAGTACGCACCCGGTCATAGCTGTTCTCAACCCGCATATTGCACCCGCAATACCAGCACAGCTGACGGCAAAACGGGATATGCACATAGATGGATAACGGTTCATAGAGATCAACAGCACGCAGTTTCTCCGCATAAAGCGCTGCATCAACGCTATCGTCGAAACGCAACGCGGACGGATAGCTGGTATATCGCGGCGCCTGTTGGTTTAGATATTTTAACCATTGTTTCTTCATGCCGCAAAAGTGGGCAATTAGTCTGGCGACTTGTTGATCTGGGTCAATTTCGCATGACCCTGATCCCATTTTTGGCGTAAGCCGACGCCGCAAATATTTCAAAAGCTTGATCTCGATCAAAGAGTCCCCTGGTGACCGTCTTAATTGCTGCCATCGAACGACGCATATCGATGAAACAATCGTCTTGCGCCTAAAGGAGGCCGCGATGAACGCCACGGCGGCAGATGCTTCGAAAACCCATGAGTTTCCCATTGCGGAAGCGCGGGTTATCGCCAAACGATTTTCACGACCCAGGCCTGTGATTTACTGGACCGATTTTCTGGTCAGCATTTCAATAGCATGGAGTGCTTTTTTTGTGGCAGTCACATCGCCAGCGTTTTCCGCTATTCAAATTGGCGCCGTACTGATCTCATCCCTCGCGCACTATCGATCGGTGATTTTTATCCATGAGCTGGCGCATCTGAAGAGAGGCACGTTTACGGCTTTCCGAGCGGTCTGGAATATATTGAGCGGCATCCCGCTGATGGTCCCGTCATTTTCTTATACCGGTGTGCATATCGACCATCACCGCCCGGGCGTTTATGGTTTCGCGGAAGATGGCGAATATGTACCCTTTGGCGCCGGCAAACCGTGGCGCATTGTCGGTTATTTGCTGCTGATCTTTGTATTGCCGCTGTTGATGGCGGCGCGCTTTGTTATCCTGACGCCGCTCTCCTACATGTTGCCGCCGCTACGGCGATTATTGTGGCGCCGGCTCTCTTCTCTCGTCATTGATCTCGATTATAAACGCCCGCCCCCTGCAAAGCAGGATGATGACAGCTGGCGATTGCAGGAATTTGGCGCCTTTATTTTCGGCGCCGGCGCCGTGGCGCTCGTCGCCGCCAACATACTGCCAATTGCGGTTCTCGGCGTTTGGTATGCGGTCGCGCTTTTGATTTTTCTCCTAAACAGTCTGCGCACACTGGCCGCCCATGCTTATCGAAACCCCGGTGACCAGTTGATGTCACGCAGCGATGAATTTCTTGATTCAGTCAATGTCCCTGGCATCCCGTTTATCTCGGCTCTCTGGGCGCCGGTTGGACTACGTTTTCACGCTACCCATCATCTGTTCCCGAGCATGCCCTATCATGAACTCCAAAAAGTACATGAGGCATTGATCGCTGAACTGCCGGACAACACATCTTACCTCTCGGCGTCGCGCAAGAGTCTCTTCGATGCGATTGCGAGACTTTGGAAAGAGGCGCACGAAGCGCAGATGACGCAGCGCCGACCGATATGAAGAAGATGGAGCGGGTAGCGGGAATCGAACCCGCATCTTGAGCTTGGAAGGCTCCGACTCTACCATTGAGCTATACCCGCCGGAATGGCTTAAATAGCGGTTTTTTACCTTCGCGCAACCGGGCTGCGCCCGCTACAGCTCGTTTTTGCGGGGCCTGGTAAATTTCAGCGCCTGTATGCGAAACAGGATCGCCGCACCGCGGATGGTGAAAGTCGATAATGCAGCAATCACGGCCGCCACGCCCGGCGGAGCGCCAACCTCAAGCAGCCCGACAAAAACGCCCGCGCCGATAAGGGCCGCCGTTGCATAGATCTCCTGTTTAAGGATCAGGGGCGGTTCATTAAGAAGCACGTCTCGGACAACGCCGCCAAAAGTTGCGGTGACCGCTCCCATGAAAATGGCGATTATTATCGGCGCATCAGCCGCAAGCGCCGCCTGAGCGCCAAGAACGGCGAAAACAGACAAGCCTACCGCATCAGCCCAGATGAGCGCCTTGAGGCGAGAGTTGATGATCGGTTGCGCCGCGGTCGCCACAACGGCGCCGGCAAGACAAATCCAGACCGCCGACGGCGCCGCGATCCACCAAACCGGAAACGATCCGAGCAAAACATCGCGGATCGTCCCACCACCAACACCAGTGACGAACGCAATCAACGCAACGCCGAAATAATCCATGTCGTTGCGCAGCGCGGTCAGCGCGCCCGAGACGGCAAACACAAACAAACCGATGGCGGTCAAAACCGAGAAAACTTCAAATGGGTCCATAACGCCTTAAGCTGCACCGATTCCAAATGGCCCAAAAGAGCGCTGCGCAAAACGACCCGATCCGCCGCGCTATCCACATTGATTTCAATCAATATAAATCGCTGCAAAGCGAGGATATTGGCCGACAGATCACGCTCACCAATCACTCGATCAGAGAAAGGACGCCAATCATGGTTCATACGCCGCACGAGCTTGCTGAGGAATTTCCGGAATTTGCTGCAAAGATTCATGACCTCAAGCTCAGCGACGCGCATTTCGCCCGCCTTGCTGAAGAATATCACGCCACGAACCGCGAGATTCACCGGGTCGAAACCGGCGTCGAGGCCGCTGGCCAGACGCGCGAGGAAAATTTGCGCAAACAGCGGCTTCGGCTCAAAGACGAGATTGCAGCAATGTTATCTCAGTAATATCGGGCGACGCCGCGAAAGCGGTTTTGGCGCTCATCGGTGATTTCGTTTCATGCGATGGCCAAAATTGCGAAATTGAGATATGATGGCGCCATGCGCGCTTCGTTCGGGATTATCGGTTGTCTTTGCTATTTCACGCTAGCGTCATGTGCGCCGACGGTCGCACCGCCGCCATTACCCGAAAATTTTGTGCACCTCCGCGAGGTCGCGCCGACCATTGTTCAAGACATGCGATATTTCGGATCGATGAATTTTGTCGGACGCCCTGTTGCGGGATATGGCGCGCCAGAATGTGTGCTGGCGCTGCCGGCTGCCGAAGCCCTGGCGCAGGTTCAACGGGATATTGAGACTGAAGGATTGACGCTCAAAGTCTTCGACTGTTACCGGCCGCAACGCGCCGTCGATGATTTCGTCGTTTGGAGCGAAGATCCCGAACAGGCGACGAAGGCGGAATATTACCCCAATCTCGAAAAAACTACCCTCTTCCCTGAAGGATATATCGCCGAACGTTCAGGGCACAGTCGCGGAGCGACGGTTGATCTCGCTTTGGCGTCTGTTGATGAAAGCGCGAGCAGCAGCGCCGGACCGTCGATTCCCTGCACCGATGCGACCGGCGACAAAACGCCAGCCGGTCAGCTTGATTTCGGCACAGCGTTTGATTGTTTCGATATAACCAGCAACACTGCCAACCCCCGAATTGTGGGAGAAGCGGCCGCAAATAGAATGAAGCTTGTCGAAGTGATGAAGGCGCGCGGATTTGTCAATTACCCCCTGGAGTGGTGGCATTTCACCTATCAGCCGGAACCGCATCCCGATACTTATTTTGATTTTGAAATCAGGTAAGCCGGCGCGAAGCTGACTTCGGCGCACCGCCTACACAACCACCGCACATTGCCCATTATTCTTTAGAGCGACCGCGCGATCAGCAATTTCATAATCTCGTTCGTGCCGCCATAGATGCGCTGGACGCGGGCATCCGCATACATCCGGCTGATCGGGTATTCGTCCATATAGCCGTAGCCGCCGAAAAGCTGCAGGCACTCATCAACAATGACGTTTTCAAGATCGGAGAGCAGCATTTTTCCCATCGACGCTGTGACGGCGTCGAGTTTGCCGGCGATGAGTTGCTCCGTACAGTAATCGACGAAGACACGCGCCATGGTCGCTTTCGCTTTGCATTCAGCGAGCTTGAACTGGGTGTTCTGGAATTTAATGATCGGGCGGCCAAAGGCCTCGCGTTCTTTTGTATATTCGATGGTTAGTTCCAGCGCCTTTTCAATGACGGCCATGCCCTGCACCGCTATTTCGTGGCGCTCCTGGGGGAGTTGCTCCATTAATTGGAAGAACCCCTGACCTTCATCGGTGCCGAGGAGATTTTCCGTCGGGATTTTAACGTCGCTGAAAAAGAGTTCCGACGTGTCCTGGGCCTTGTTACCCAATTTTTTCAAATTGCGGCCGCGTTCAAAGCCATCAGCGCCGTCGGTTTCAACCACCATCAGCGAAACGCCTTTCGCCCCTTCAGCGGGATCGGTCTTGGCGACAACAATAATTAAATTCGCCGTCTGGCCATTGGTGATAAAAGTCTTTTGGCCGTTGACGACATATTGATTGCCCTCCTTGAGGGCCGTCGTTCGGACTGCCTGCAGATCGGATCCGGTGCCCGGTTCCGACATCGCGATGGCGCCGATCAACTCGCCGCTCGCCATTTTCGGCAGCCAGCGGCGCTTTTGTTCATCGGTGCCGTAATGGGCAATATAGGGCGCAACAATCGTGTTGTGGAGCGGCGCGCCAAAGCCCTCAATGCCGGCTTTGATCTGTTGCTCGATAAAGATCTGCTCATGGGCGAAGGTGCCGCCGGCGCCGCCAAATTCTTCCGGCATGGACATGCATAAAAGCCCCGCCTCGCCGGCCTTTTCCCAGGCCCAGCGATCAACGCAGCCCTGGTCGCGCCATTTCTCCACATGGGGCGCTAATTCGCGCGTAAAAAATTTCGCGACCTCGCCTTCGAAAAGTTCAAGGTCGTCGGTTTTCCAGGAAGGCGTAGCGGTTTGAACGGCGGACATGGGAATTGCTCCAGCAAGGGTTTGTTTCCCTAATGTGAGATCGCATGCATGCGCTGGCAACCGGATTTAGCAGTTCAAAAGCAGCAACGGTCCGTTCGCGTTGACGCATTCTTGTCGCTCGCTGGGCGACCGGTGAATGATGCGTGCTCGGCAGGTATTTTATTACCAATGCTCAGTGCCGGGGGCTCCCTTGATCGGCCCCTTGATTGCTTTGGTGACCCACCCAGCATAGATCCCGCCCGGTTGGGGCCTCACCTTTTCCTCTCCGACATAACAAGCATCAACACGTCCCGGATAAAACCCGATCCATCCGGCAATAGAGGCGTAGCCCTCAGCAAGGTCATCCAGGGGATCCGGATAGGAAAACGCCGCCCGCTCGGCGCATCGCTTACCGACAGTAATATCATAATAGATCGCCGCGCCCTTCCATTCGCAGATGGAATAGTCCTCCTGAGCGCTTAGATATTCCAGGCGGACATCGTCTGGCGGCAAATAACAAACCGGTGCGCCAGCGGTCTCCATGACGCGCACAGCGTTTGTCGACGCCGCAATCAATTCACCGACAAATTCTACGCGTATCGGTTCAGCAATTGTTTCAATGATCGGCGGACGGGGATAATTCCAGACCGATTCCTCACCCGGCCCAACCGGCTCTAGCGCAACATCCGCCGGGCGCGGACCCCACTTCAACCGGGCCGCAGCAACGCGCGTGAGCAACTCATCTTTTGCAGGTAGAGACCTCGTCAAAAACACTTCTCCATCAGCCGTCAGTGCTGAGACGCAACTCTAGGTCGCAGTGCACTCGCTTACCAGTTCAATTTAATCTCTATGCACGACTGACTGTGCTGGCCCTTAGTTGCGGAGCAGTGTGGAATTGCGGCGAAGAGTTCTGACGGGAGATAGGCCGTTCGAATAAGGGGGCGGCCACATTTGATAGACCGCCCCCCTTAGGTGGGTTTGGTTAAAGGCGCCTAGTCCAACAGTTCGGCCAGGGCTTCCGGCACTGAGAGTATCGGGAAGTGCCCCGATTGCAGGACGTGCACCTGATCGACTTTCCAGTTTTGAAGCATCTCGTCTTGAAGTTTTGGAGAAACCATTTTGTCGATGGCAGTGCGGATATAGACTTTGGGTATCGATCCGAATCTCTCCTCACTGACGGATATTTCTGCCAAGAAGGGTTCGGCCGCCTGGGCCACATCAACGAGGGGTAGGGCTTCCAAAATGCGCTTTTCCCTAACGTCGTGAAACGCCTTGTTGCGCCAGGTTTGCTCTGAAGCCTTGGCTGAACTTTGATCTTCCGAAAAAATCAACTCTGGAAGAAACTCTCCATCTGGGTCGCGTTTCATCGCTTCCATTACGCTATCGCCACTTTTGAGTAAGAAGCCCGCCACATAGATGAGTTTTTCGATCTTTTCCGGAATTTGCTCTGCAACTTGCGAGATCACCGCTCCAGCCATGCTGTGACCAACCAATGTGACTTTGTGATCAAGCGGGTTGATCGCATTCACCACTGTCTCAACATAACTCTCCATGGTGACGTTCGTGACATTGTGACCCTTGCCGTCACCGCCATGCAGATTGATAGCGGTTACGATGTGTCCCGTTCTCTCAAGGGCGGGGGTTGTGTAGTCCCAGCTCCAAGGGCCTTCCCATGCGCCGTGCACTAAAATGTAATGTGTCATTGTCTTTCTCCTTTGATGTTTTGTTTTGAAATCGGCGCGCCGATAAAGCTCGCCTAAAAACTTATTGCAGTTTGAACGTGATCAATTTGGCGGGCGCTTCTGTCGACCCATTGATGATCGTTGCTTCCGAGCCAACGGTAGGAAGCGAGAAAGTGCCACCCGCCGCAATGCGCATTGCGGTTTCGCCCTCGATCCTGAATTCGATGACGCCGTCAGCAACAATGCCAAGCGTCGGCTCTGCAGCTTTGAGAGCGAAGGTTTCGCCGGGCTTTACGTCAGTGGTGAAAACGTCGGCTTGTTGAATATTCTCGCCAGTATCTCCAAGAGAGATTGTTGGCAGTGTTCGACGATCAATGGCTTGCGCTGGCTGCTCTTCGAAAACAATGAACGGCTCACCGGCCTGCTCGAGATTGAAGTCAATAAAGATTGCTTCTTCCGTCGCAGACGCATTATCGAAACGTAAAACGCGCGTCCCTGTGGGTTCGAAAAACGCATCACCAGCGCGCAATATCTGCGGCTTTCCGCCTGCAAGCTGATAGATGATCATGCCCTTGGCGACA
Source organism: Hyphococcus sp. (assembly GCA_021776335.1). Taxonomy (GTDB): domain Bacteria; phylum Pseudomonadota; class Alphaproteobacteria; order Caulobacterales; family Parvularculaceae; genus Hyphococcus. Next base: position 357,033 of record JAJFGB010000007.1, on the reverse strand, counting down.
TACCCGACAGCAGGCGCTGCGTGCGTGTGAATGGGGGCTGCCTGACCGGGGGTGAAGTGGAAATCGCCGACTTCGACCTGCACTACCTGTCGAGGTGCGAAATTTGCTGTCAGCAGCTTGATTGAGCTTTCTGAAGGCGCTGCGCCAGCGGCGCTTGCCACGGCTGTTCCTGCGGTAAGGATTGCTGTGAAAGCGATGGTTCCGATTGATTTAACTGACTTTTTCATGGCTGGCTCCGTTTGGTTCGATTATGATAATTATGACTTGCATTTTGCAATACGTGAATTAAATAACCTCACGTATTGCAAAATGCAAGTTATTTTTTTAGGATGCCGAAATGAAAATTGAAAACAAGAAACGCGAGAGCGGCTGCCCCATTACATATGGGCTCGATACCTTTGGGGATCGGTGGACCCTGCTGATCATTCGCGAGATCATGATCTTGGGTAAAAGGACTTATAGCGAGTTTTTGGAAGCCGATGAGGGAATAGCCTCAAACATCCTCGTTGCTCGGCTGAAACATCTGGAGGCGGAAGGTATTGTCGAAAAATCTCGCGATCCGGAGAACCGCCGCGCTTTTATTTACGAGCTGACAAAGAAAGGGCGTGATCTGGCGCCGATATTGATCGAAATCATCATTTGGTCCGGCATGCACGATAATCGCCCCTTTGCACTCCGAAAGGTCTTCAACAAAATCAAGCGAGATCGCGAAGGGTTTGAAACAGCTCTACGGGCTGAATAGATTCGGTGAACGTCACTATGGCGAGAACTTACAGTACTTGCCCTAGGCCTGCGACGGCAGCTTTAACACCGCAGGCAGTCAGTCCGTGTCCAGGCGGTACTTCAAAAATTGTGCACCATCGTACTCGATTTCTTCGATAAACCTGGCGCCAAGCCTCGCAAGCCCTCCAAGGTTCTTGCGCGACGGCGGCAGGAGGAATGTTACGAAGGGAATTCGTTCATCGGCCACGGCAAACTCAATTGCCCTTCTGGAAATACGCGCACCAAGCCCAAAGTGCTCAGGCTTCAGCACCAACCCGTAATCCCATTCGTCGCCTTCCTTTTGAAATCCGCCCCAGCCGACATAGATGTCGTTGCAGAGGATCGCCCAATGACCAAGTCCATCGCGACGCCAGCACTCTTCTTTAGCTTCAACAAATTTGGCAACAGCGCGCTGGTCCCATTTGAATTTGAGCAGCGGCATGTGTTCCGCGACGCGCGCGTCAGACATATGCGCAACGATCTCCTCGGGTGGAATTTCTGGTAATCGCACGAAAGTGAGTTTGCGTTCCGAATGGATGGTCATTTCAGTGCGTATCCCGGTGAAAAAGCGAAGCCAACATTGGCTGACGGACTTTCATCACTTCGCTTTTTGCCGTTTGCTTTGCTGGACCTGGTCCCTCCACTCCCCAACAAGCCAACCGGCAATTCTTCGTGCCTCTATTTTGTATTCCCGAATATCAGAATTTACCGTTGTGGTTCCGCCATTCGCTTCGGGGCGCAATTTTTTCGGTTGTATCCCAATGTTCCACGATTTTGTTGCTGGCGATGCGAAACAGATCAAAGAAGGCGCATTGCGCCCCGTCGAAGCGTCCTTCGCTTACGCTTAGCACGAAATCCCCTTCCGCCAGGACACGATGGAGCTGCTTATAGTCTATGAGCCTGCCGTCATTGTCTTTGGCTTCTAATTGAGACCGGAGAGCCGGCACGTCGTCCGAAAGTCGCGGATTGTGTTCAGCATAGGCGCGTTCGTCGATATAGTGCATGAGCCGGTCAAGTTGCCCATCAATGAGCACTGTTTCAACAAAGGACCGGACAAGCGCCCGATTGCTTTCGGTCTGCTCAGGGTCGGCGACATCGGTTGGTCCGTCCACCATGCTGCGGCCAGCCGCATTTGGTCCGCGTCGTTCCTGAATATTGTCCCAGTGTTCCACCGCACGACCATCCTCAAATCTGAAGATTTCAAAACCGATTTTCCGGCTCGCGAAATCATACTCGGTATGGGCGAAGACGAAATCGGCATCCTCGAAAGCCCGCACGATGTTAACATGCGGTGAAGTTTTTGAGAGCCGCTGGAACAGCGCGGCCAATCCTTCACTGCCTTCGTGGGTGCCGGGATTATGCTGAATGTATTTCTCTTCATTGACGACCGTGACCGGTTCGGGATCCCCGGTCTCGATGCTTTTCAGCAACCTGCGAATCTGGTCTTTCTTTTTGACGGTCATTCGTCGTCAGGGGACCAGGGAAAGGGTCCCATAAAGAGATCGGTCATGAGCCGATATGTATTCATTTCCAGCCACTCCTCATAGCCCACCCAATGCGCATATTGCGGCAGCCTGACCGCTTTGGGAATTTCCATGAAGGCTGTTCCTTTTTGAAATTCAGCGAGAATTGCGCTGCGCAGATCGCGGATAAACTGACGCTCCTCTTCTGCATGGGTGCGCGTGCAACCGTTCAACGCTTCATCCACGGGAAGCTCATTATGTGAACAGACGGCGATATCGAAATCCATTTCCAGAAGCGCGCCCAGGCTGCGTTCCCATTCGCCAATGTTGAAGTCTGGAACGACGGAGAACATGACGCGGTTCGGCGTGACGAGATCGGCGATATAGGCGGCCCTGCGTTCGGGAATTGTAAAAACCGTCAGACCTGTCCCGTGATTGAGACCGAGATAGTGCATGTTCACCGTGAAATCGCCCATATCAATATTCTTGCGGCTGCCAGACCAGGTCTTATCGGGCGATGTGGTGTCAGCGCCGGGATTGGCTTTTAGCCACGCCGCTGCTTTTCGATGCATGATTGTTTTTGCACCCGCATCGCTGAATACCGCCCCACCGCTCGCATGATCCCAGTGATTGTGACTGATAAAGGCGTATTTGACAGGCTTGTCGGTGACGCTGCGGACCGCGGTCAACAATTTCGCCGCGTGCCCCGAGTGGAATGTTTCAAAAACAGCGACGCCATCTTCACCGACCACAAACATGGAATGGTTGCCCTCGCCGATCGTAAAGCTGTAAACGCCATCGCCGATTTCGCGCAGCTGGCCGATTTCATTCGCGGCAAAGGCTGCCTGGGTGGAAACAAGACAGGCGCCAGAAATTGCGGCGATTTTTTTTAAAAGTGATGGCATTGGTATGACCTCCGGGTTTGCACGCCCAATCTCTGAATCATACAGGCTTGAAGCATGCTGGCCTGAATTGGGCGCTCGGTTTTTCTGCGCACTTCGTTTGACGGTATCTGATCAATCCAGATCCGAAAGCCGGCGCATCAGGCTCGACGTATCCCAGCGGCCGCCATCCATCGCCTGCACATCGGCATAAAACTGATCAACCAGCGCCGTCAGCGGCAGGCGCGCGCCGCTTTCACGCGCTTCGCTCAGCGCGATGCGTAAATCTTTACGCATCCAGTCAACCGCAAAGCCGAAATCAAATTCATCCGCCGCCATCGTCTTGGCGCGATTTTCCATTTGCCAGCTTTGCGCAGCGCCGCCGGAAATCGCTTCGAGCACGCGATCAATATCAAGGCCGGAACGATCGGCAAAATGCACGCCTTCGGAAAGGCCCTGCAAAATACCGGCAATGCAAATCTGGTTCACTGATTTGCAAAGTTGGCCATGCCCTGCGGGGCCGATATGAACAATGCGTGCGCCATAGGCTTCCATCACCGGTCGGGCGAGCTCAACATGAACGCCGTCGCCGCCACACATGATCGAAAGCGTTCCATTTTCCGCCCCGGCCTGGCCGCCGGAAACTGGCGCGTCGATAAAACCGACGCCGCGCGCAGCAAGCTGCTCGTGCAGGCGACGCGCTAATGTCGGCGATGCCGTCGTATGGTCAACGAGGATAACACCTGTACTGAGCAACGGCGTTGCTTCATCGATAACCGCCGACACATCGGGATCGTCGCCCAAACAGGTAAATACAATATCGGTGTCTTTGACCGCTTCTGCGATTGTCGCTGCAGCTCGGCCCTTAAAATCTGACGTCCATTTATCGGCCTTCGCTGCGGTCCGGTTGTAAACCGTCACATCAAAATCACGCCTGGCAAGGTGCCCGGCCATGGGGTAGCCCATGACGCCGAGTCCCAGAAAAGCAACTTTTTCCATTATTCGCCTGCGCCTGAATGATAATTGCTGGCGAAATAGACCAGCGGCGCGCCCTGAGCGCTGTCGAACTGCACAATTTCGCCGACCAGTATAACATGGTCGCCCGCTTTGTGACGCGCAGAAATTTTGCAATCAAAGCCCGCGAGCCTGTCTTTTAGAACTGGCGCGCCTGTCGCCCAGATTTCCACTTCATTTTCCGACAGCGCTTCGGGTTGATAGCGGGCAAACCGCTCGGACACAGCCTGCTGGTCGGCGCGCAGAATACTGACGCTGTAGCTGTCGCCCGACATAAATGCCGGAAAGACCGATGCTCGGTTTTCGATGCACCACAAGACCAGCGGCGGATCGAGCGACACCGACGTAAAGGAATTAATCGTGATGGCCGAGAATGAGCCGTCGTCATTGCGGCAGGCGGCAACGCCGATCCCTGTGGCGAAGCGGCCAAATGCGTCCTTAAGAGGTCTGAATTTGTCAGTCATAAATCCGGATTTCTGGGCGCTTGAGACCGTTTCGATACCGTATTGAATAAACCAAAGCGCCGGACGAAAAAGTGGAGCCCGGTTTTTCGTAAAATCCGGCGCGCAGCAAGAAGTCTAGATCATCCGCCGATTAATATTTACCCCCGGATGATCTAGGGGTTGTGCGGTTACCATCAATCCGGGAAAATAAAAAGCGCCGGGCGCCGTCCGGAGGCCCCTTCGAGGCGAAAATCGTTCACAACGGGGCCGGTTCAGGTCAATCTTGAGATGATGGAAACAATACTCGCAGCCCCGTGGCAGATGTGGGCGACGCTGTTCATTATCAGCGTCACCATTATCTTTTACACGCTCGACCGGTTTCCCCTTGAGCTGATCTCAGCCGGGGCAATCATCGGGCTGTTGTTTCTGTTCCTGTTTGCGCCGGTAGAGGCCAATGGTGAAAACCTGTTGTCGGTGGAGACCCTGTTGGCGGGGTTCGCCAGCCCTGCCCTGTTCGCCATTCTCGGCCTGTTGATCGTCGGACAGGGAATGTTTCAGTCGGGGTCCCTTGAACACCCCACCGAATATCTTTTGCGCGCTTTCGACAAGCGCCCGATCATCATCACCGGTGCGGTGTTCCTGTTCATCATGATCATCAGCGCCTTTTTGAACAACACGCCGGTCGTCGTGATGTTCATCCCGATCATGGCCGCGATCGCCCAACAGAGCAAAATCCCGGTCGCGCGGTTCATGATGCCCCTCTCCTATCTCTCGATCTTCGGCGGCATGACAACGCTCATCGGGTCGTCGACCAACCTCCTTGCTGCGGAATCCTACCGGGCGACGACAGGCGGCGAGATCGGCTTTTTTGAATTGACGCCCATGGGCCTGATCCTGGCTGGGGTCGGCATAGCCTATATGGCGACCGCCGGGCGCTGGTTGATGCCAGTCCGCGATAACCCGAACAAAGATGCACTGAGCGAGCGCGAGGGCAAACACTTCATCGCCCAGATTGAAATCAATCGCGGCCATCCACTGGTTGGCAAGGGACCAGTGGCGGGATTGTTCGTGGATCTCCCCGACATCACCGTACGCATGGTGCAACGCCGGGAAAAAGCGATCCTGCCGCCCTTTGATAATTTCACATTCAAGACCGGCGATTTTGTCATCGTCGCCGCGACACGGACTGCTTTGACAGCGCTTTTAAAATCAAACCCCGACATTCTCGAAGGGCTGATGGCCGAAACCTCCATTGCCGACGAAGAGGACGGATCGGTTCAGCGCTCAACCCAGTTGACGCTGGTCGAAGCGATCGTCGCGCCCGGATCGCGCCTTATTGGCCGGTCCATCGCGCAGATTGGCTTTCACGCCCAAACGGATTGCGTCATTTTGGGGATCGAACGACGCAGCCGAATGATCCGAACCCAAATGAACACGATACGGCTTGAGGCCGGCGATGTTCTCCTCATTCTTGGCGACATCAATGATGTCCGCGCCCTACGTTCGGACCGGGATATTTTGCTGTTGGAATGGTCGATGCAGGGGCTGCCCGACCAGCGCAATGCGCGCATAGCGGCGTTGATCTTTGCCGGCGTGGTAGTGTTGACGGCAACAGGGCTTGTTCCCATCGCCATATCGGCAATGACTGGCGCGACGGCCATGATCGCCACGGGCTGCCTCAATGTCAGGCAAGCAGCGCGCGCGCTTGATCGGCGCATATATCTTTTGATCGGCGCATCGCTTGCCATGGCGGCGGCATTGGAGCGCACCGGCGGCGCTGCTTTTATTGGCGAAGGCCTTGCCGCGACGGCGGGCAGCTTTGGATCGGTTGCGTTGATCTCGGCGTTTTTTATACTCTGCGCCGCGCTTACCAATGTTCTGTCGAATAATGCGACGGCAGTGCTGTTTGTCCCAATTGCGGTATCTGCTGCTCATCAGCTGGGCATTGACGAGCATATTCTGGTGTTGACCGTTATTTTTGGATCGAATTGTTCTTTTGCGACACCGATTGCCTATCAGACAAACCTCCTCGTCATGACGCCAGGTCATTACAAATTTAGAGACTTTTTAGTTGTCGGCGGACCGCTGATTATCCTGCTTTGGCTTGTCTATACGGCGATTGCGCCAATCTATTTCGGATTGATTTGACACAATAAGAGAACCGATTCACGGATTCATTGCGCGTTTGATAATCGCCCGCTAAGATTCTGCCGCTAGGACTAATGTCATGAGTAATGAAGATTTCGCCCGGCGGCTCGGTCTCGAAGGCGGTGAGTTTTATATCACCGCCCCGGCGACCTGCCCCTATTTGACGGGCCGCCAGGAGCGCAAGATTTTTTCTTATCTCGGCGGTGATACAGCGTCATCAACCAACGCGCTGTTGACGCGCCGTGGATTTCGTCGATCTCAGAACATTATCTATTTGCCGGCCTGCGAAGGATGTAATGCCTGCGTTCCAGTGCGGATCGTCGTCGATGATTTCGATTTGTCAAAATCACGCCGACGCACGCTTACCAAGAATGCCGACATCATCAGACGCATTCGCGCGCCACGCGCATCGGGAGAACAGTTTTCCGTATTGCGCGGCTATCTCGACGCGCGGCATGGCGAGGGCGGCATGGCGGACATGACCGTGCTCGATTACGCGTCCATGGTCGAAGAAACTGCCGTCGATACCATGATCGTCGAATATAGCCTGCTCGACGCAACGACCGGCGATGAGCGCCTTGTCGCCGTCGCCCTCACTGATCGGCTGACCGACGGTCTTTCCATGGTCTACAGCTTTTTTGAGCCCGAAGAGGAAGCGCGCGGCCTCGGCCGTTTTATGGTTCTTGATCATGTAGCGCTCGCTCGCGAGCTTGAGCTTCCTTATGTCTATCTCGGTTATTGGGTCGAAGGCTCGCCCAAGATGGACTATAAAACGAGTTTTCAACCGCTTGAAAAACTGACCAGCGGCGGCTGGGTCCGTATGGACCGCCAAACTTGATCTCTCTGGCATGATTTTTCTGGCCTGATCTCCTGACCTGACCCTCGGCCGCCTCCCCCTGATATCTTCGCGCCGTTGATTGGCGCACCCGATGCATTGTAGCCTGTCTCGCGCGCGGGGGCGTTTTAACGTCGTGGAGCAAAAGTGTCAGCCAGTAACGCAAAACTCAAAATTTCCCTCATCGGCGCCGTGTTGGCGCTGACGGCAGGGTGTTCATCAGCGCCTTTTGGATATGCGCAAGATCGCTGTCTCGGCGCCCACAATCAATGCCGCAACAATTGCAAGGATATGCCGTTCGGCGGCGCGCAATCCGCATGCTATGATCGCTGCCTCGCACGCGAAACCCAATGCTACGCCACCGGAGATGACGGCGCCGGATCTACACTGTCCCAGGAAAGCCTGATGGGCCTCAGCCGCTCGGAAGCTGAAAAGCAGGCCGAATATGAGCGGTGGAAAGCGCAAAAAGAACGCGACGCAGCCGACAAAGCTGCGGCAGAGGCGGCAACTGAAACCACCAAAGAGTAAGCCTCAAAAAATAAGACCAGGATCTACCAGAAACGGAAACGCCTCATGATCAAACGACGGCAGTTATTAACCGGCGGCGCCGTAGGCGCGGCGGGGCTTGTCGCAGGATGCGAATGCGGCGTTCCTGCTGACATCAACGGCATCGCCGGTGAAATCGAATCCCGTGAATTGAAAATGGTCACCACCTGGCCAAAAGATTTTCCCGGCCTCGGCACCATGGCAGAACGCACCGCGCAGTTCATTACAGAAATGTCTGGCGGCGCATTACGTGTTCGCGTCTTCGCCGCTGGTGAGCTGGTCAGCGCCTTTGAAAGCTTTGACGCCGTCTCTAACGGCGCCGCCGACCTTTATCATGGCGCTGAATATTACTGGGTCGGCAAGTCCCCGGCTTTTGCCTTTTTTACGGCTGTTCCCTTTGGCATGACGGCGCCAGAAATCGCAGCGTGGACGGAGTTTGGCGGCGGTCAGGAACTATGGGACGAACTGTCCGCCGAGTTTAATATAAAGCCTTTTGCCGCCGGCAATACCGGTCATCAGCTCGCCGGATGGTTCAAGAAAGAAATAAACAGCCTTGACGACATGCGCGGCCTGAAAATCCGCATGCCCGGCCTCGGCGGTGAAGTCCTTCGCAGAATTGGCGCCTCCGCCGTCTCGCTTTCCGGCGGTGAAATCTATCAGGCGCTGCAATCAGGCGCCATCGACGGCACGGAATGGGTCGGGCCATGGAACGATCTTGCTTTCGGTTTTTACCGCGAAGCGAAATATTATTATTGGCCGGGCATTCACGAACCGGGCGCCCAGCTTGGTGTAGGCGTTAACCTAAACGTCTGGGATGGGATGACCCTGCAGGAAAAATCCATCATTGAAGGCGCCTGTCATCGCGCAAACCATCTGGCCGTCGCCGAGTATATTCACCACAACGCCAACGCCCTTGATCAGCTTGTGAATGATCACGGCGTCGAGTTGCGTCAGATGCCCGACGACGTCATGGCGGCGCTCGCGCGCGAGTCAAAAAATGTGTTGGAAGAAACCGCCGCAACTGATGATCTCACAAGGCGGGTATTTGAGAGCTACAAAACCTCGCTTGAACGTTCCATGGCATGGAGCCGCATTTCCGACGAAGCCTTTATGAACAAGCGCCGGGAAGTGTTTTCGCTGTGACGATACTGCCTCTCATCGGTGATATTTTGAACTGGATTGCGGCAGGCGTTGTTTTTCCGCTGATGTTTCTTCCGTTAGCTGCGCTTTTTTCAAGAGGAAGGCATTCTGGAGTGATCTGGCTTTGTTTCATCGCCGGCGTCACCCTTGCCGGCAGCCTTTTTGCCTCAGCGGCGCCGGCACTGTCGGTAACGCCTACGCCGGCGCAAGCCGGCATTTTCTTACTGCTTGCTGTCACACTAAGCGGGGTGATGTTCGCGAGCGGCGGCGTCCAGCCGGTTATCGCCAGACTGTCACCTCTGATCAAAAAAATCGTCAGTACCTCAGCGCGCGCCGTGATGTGGCTTTTATTGCTGATGGCGCTGGTGCAGTTCGGCATCGTCATTTTGCGTTATGTCTTCGGCATCAACTATATTTTCATGCAGGAATCGATCACCTATATGCATGGCGCCGTGTTCCTGCTTGCCGCTGGTTATGCGCTCCTTACTGACGACCATGTGCGCGTCGATATTTTTTATCGGGAAGCGCCGGCAAAACGCAAAGCGCTGATCGATTTTCTTGGAACATATTTTCTATTGTTTCCAATTTGCCTGCTGTTGCTATGGACAGCCTCGCCCTATGTCGCCAGCAGCTGGGCCGTCGGCGAAGGCTCGGCGGAGACCTCCGGCATACAAGGCGTCTTCATATTGAAATCCATGATCCCGGCTTTCGCCATATTGCTTGCCATGGCGGGGTTTAACATAGCGGCGCGCGCCGGCGATACGTTGCGAGGGCGCACGTAATGGATATCGTAATTGGCGACATGACATTTTGCCTGTGCTCTTTTGCCGGCTGGCTCGACATCGCCATGGTCCTGGTCCTCTGCGCATTGTTGATGGCCGGCTATCCCGTCGCTTTCAGTCTTGCGGGCACCGCCCTGATCTTTGCCGTGATCGGCATAACTTTCGGTGTCTTTGACATCAGCTATTTGCGGCCATTTCCGCAACGGATTTTTGGCGCTGTCACCAACACGACACTGATTGCCGTGCCGATGTTCATATTAATGGGCGTCATTCTCGAAAAATCAAAGATCGCCGAAGAACTGCTGGAAGCGATGGCGAAATTATTTGGCAGTTTGCGCGGCGGGCTGGGTCTTTCCGTCACCATCGTCGGCGCGCTTCTCGCCGCTTCCACCGGGATAGTCGGCGCCACTGTCGTTACCATGGGATTACTCAGCCTGCCGACCATGTTGCGGCGCGGTTACGACCCTGCTTTAGCATCCGGCACCATTGCCGCAGCGGGAACGCTCGGTCAAATCATCCCGCCGTCCATCGTTTTAATCCTTCTCGGCGATGTCATTTCCAACGCTTATCAAAAAGCGCAACTGGAACAGGGTGTCTTTGCACCGGAGACTGTTTCTGTTGGTGACCTTTTTGCCGGGGCTTTATTTCCCGGTCTCATGCTGGTGGGGCTTTATATCCTCTGGCAAATTATCGTCGCTGTTACTCAACCCCATAAGGCGCCAGCGATCCCCGCCTCGGAGATGAGCAACCGCAGGGAGGTTTGGCTCGGCGCCCTTAAAGTTTTACCGCCGCCGCTTCTCTTGATCATCGCAGTTCTCGGCTCGATCCTTGCGGGCGTCGCAACGCCGACCGAAGCCGCCAGCGTCGGCGCTATCGGCGCGCTTTTTATCGCCGGCGCACGCATGGCACCGAAAGGTTCTTTGCTGTCCGGGCGGCCGGCAATTTTTACTGCCGCCGCCTCAATCATCGGCCTGATGCTGCTTACCGCTTTTCTGGATTTACGACTGGGCCGCGAGGATATCCCGGTGATCGAAACCGCCGGGATCGCGCTTGCCTTTTTGCTGTTTGCCCTGACGCCCTGGGGGATCATTGCGAGCATCATTCAGTTGCGCCGTGAGCGAACCCTGGCGCCAATCCTCGACCAGACCGCGCGCGTCACCACCATGGTCTTTACAATCCTTATCGGCGCCGCGTTGTTCTCTCTCGTTTTCAGGGGGCTTGGCGGCGATGACACCGTGCGCGCAGCGCTGGAGGCGACGCCTGGAGGCATGGTCGGCGCAGTCATTACCGTTATGCTGGTAATGTTTGTCCTCGGCTTTTTTCTCGACTTTATCGAGATCACGCTCGTTGTGGTGCCTTTGGTCGGCCCGCCTTTGCTCGCCCTCGGCATGGATCCAATCTTGCTCGGCGTCATGATGGCGATAAACCTTCAGACGTCTTTTCTAACGCCGCCTTTTGGTTTTGCGCTTTTCTATCTGCGTGGCGTTGCGCCGCCGGAAGTATCCACCGGACAAATTTATCGCGGCGCCATCCCGTTTATCTTTATTCAATTGCTGGCGCTGGGCCTTTTGGCGGCGTTCCCGCAATTGGCAACGTGGTTGCCGAGTGTCTTGTATGAGTAAAAGTAGTGGCGACATATTTGTTAGCGCACAGCAGTTTTTTATCCTGGGGCGATCAAAATCTTGAACAAAAGAGCAATAGCGACTTTGGCTGCTTCGATCTTTGTGGTCGGTTGCTTCGATGGGCAGCCGACATCAATTCCAAATACCGGCGACACTGGTTGGAAACAAATCAGGGAGAGAGCGGATCACTTTCTCTTGATGGTGAGCCCTGCGCAACTTGACCCGGCTGCAGACTATTTTATTGACGGCGTTCACGTAACCATTGCAGTCGGCAGTGACAACAAGGTTTCACAGATATTGGTCTGTGATTCAAACTTCACTTCGCCAGACGGTATTTCTCCGGGAATGACAGTAAATAGTTTGGAGCCTGTGAAGACATCAGATGGCGTAGCCATGCTTGGATGGTACTTCCTCATTCCATTACCGAGCGGCTGGTCTGCGGCGCTACCGTTCGAAGAGGGTCGTGACTCGAGCTATTTTCCAAAAGGGGACGAAATTGTGCCTTGTCTAATAAAGACCTAGGCGCACAAAGAAAGCCCCCACCAGCACTGCAACACGAATCCCTTCATCGCAATCCGCAGCTTTATCGGCATCCGTTCTCATCAGGCTTTTGCTGAGAAACCACCCCTTCGGCTTTAAATGGAACCTGCCCGCCCGGTGACACCACTACGTTCACGGCGTCGATCACTTTGTAATCACCCGCCCCGTTGAGCCGCCACAAATTCTGCGCCTCAGCGCCGCCGAAATTTCTGTCCCAGCAATAGGGTGACGTGTCGCCATGAACGAAAAGGACCGGCTTTCCAAATGTTGCTGCTTCACTGGCGATCAATTGACGAATTTCCTTAAAACCATCGCAATCAATCTGGCCCAACGCAGAACAATCCACGCCGCCATCATCAACATCCGTCACATCCGCTTGCGTCGCGATTACCATCGCGCCAGCGCCTTCGGTCCGCGCTTTGGCAAAAACTGACGCGACCCAGGCAACATTGTGGCGATCGCGCATGGCAACGGCTGCTGCGATTGCAGCGGGTGTATCGCAATCATCGGAATTTGCGCTCGTGCAAGCCTCCAGACCCGCCCGACCATTATTGCTCCCCACCATATGCAGCGTCGCAAAGCGCACATTTTCATAAATCCAGCTGGCGTTTTCCGGCATGCCAGCCTGCCATACAGCTTGCCATGAAGCCGGCGCCGTTATCGTCGCGGGGCTAAAAAACTTTGCGCGGAGTTTATCGAGGCGCAACAATTCGCGCGTCACAGGCGCATTCGACGGGCGATCGCAATCGGTCCACTCATTATCGCCGGGCGTATAAAATACTGGAACCCCGACGGACTTCATCCAATTGAGATGTTCTTCATCAAGGGCATCGGTGCATGGCGCGCCACCGCCGGCTTTCGTGTCACCCACATGCACAACAAAAGGAAATTTTTTCAGCTCAGGCGTGATCTCATTGTATAATGTTTTTTTCTGATCATCATTATAGGGTATGTCACCAACAACCGCGAAGCTGAAGCTGTTAGGCGCGCTCTGATCGTCAATTTGATTGTTGGTATTTTGTGGTGTCGACGTACAGGCCGATATGCCCAACGCCAGACAACAAAGACCTGCTCTGCGCAACCGATTGTTCATCACATACCCCCATGCTGCTTGTTATGGCGGGCCGAGGTTACTCCTTACCGCCGCCAAACTCCACCAGCGCCTCAATGCGCTTGTCTATTTTCGGATGTGTAGCAAATACCCCCGCGAAAGGGTGTGTATTTTCAATCATCATCTGCTGGATGTCGTTGGGGGCGTCAATATCGCTATGACCGGATATTTTCTTCAAGGCCGAGATCATCGCATCCGGGCTGCGCGTCAGTTCAACAGCGCCAGCGTCAGCGAGGAATTCGCGCCTGCGCGATAGCGAGAACCTGATCACCAGCGCTAACAGATAGGCAATGACGATCAACGCCACAGCAATCAGGATTAAAACACCGCCGCCGCGACTGTCGCCGCTGCGCGAGCGCGTGTGCCCGCCAACGCGGATGCCGGCGTGAAACATATTGCGGAACAAAAGCTCCCCAAAGAACGAAAAAATGCCGACAAATATGACCGCGATGATCAACAAGCGCACATCACGGTTCATAATATGTGTCAGCTCATGGGCAAGCACCGCCTCAAGTTCGTCCTTATCGAGGGTCTCAATCAAGCCGCGCGTTACCGTCACCTTATAGCTTTTCTCTGTCAGCCCGCTGGCGAAGGCGTTGAGCGCCGGGGATTCAATGATGTTGAGTTTCGGCATCGTCAGGCCGCGCGACACGCAAAGATTTTCAAGGAGATTATAAAGCGCCGGCGCTTCCTTGCGCGACAGGCCGCGTGCGCCGACGGCGCCTTCGATCATCGCCTGATAGGAAAACCAGGCGATCGCGAACCACACGCCGGCGCCGAGAAAAGCAAACGGCCATATCCTGCCCAGATGGTCGAACGCCAGGACAAGCCCATCGCCGACGCCATTGATGTTTTGGGTCAATCCCACATAGCCGACCGACAGCCCATACATTAAAAGCAGCAACAGCACCGGAAATCCCGCGAGCAGCATCACGGACTTCAAATTATTGTTCCAGATATGGGTCTGCAGGCCGAAGGCGCCCATCACTTCCCCTCAAACGCAAAATTGCTTGCCGCCGCCGCATGAAGACCGGTCGTATCGAACACTGGCAGTTTTGAATGAGCCTGTGACAGGATCATGCAGAGTTCCGTGCAGCCAAGAATAATGCCATCAACGCCCGCAGCGGCGTGACGGTCGATAATCGCAAGCAGTTTATTGCGGGAGGCATCGAAGACCTCGCCGCGCACCAGTTCATCCAGAATGATCTGCCCTATGATGGCCTGTTCTGGTTCATCGGGAACAACAATATCGCCATCATGGCGTTTGGCGAGTTCTGTTTTGTAATGCGCCTCGCCCATGACAACTGGTGTCCCCAGAAGCAGCGGTTTTTTCACACCCGCTCCGTCCATTGCCTCAGCAAGACAGTCAAGCAAGTGGATCACCGGCAGACCTGTTGCCTCTGCGACGGCGTCCGCCGCCACGTGAGTGGTGTTCGAACAAATAACCAGCGCATCAACACCCGCCACAGCAAGGTGTTTGCCGCCTTTCACAACTTCATCGATAAATCGCGGCCAGTTGCGATCGTCATAGTGCTTGATCATGACGCCATAATTGAGCGCATAGAGGAGGATGTTCGCCGAATGCTCGCCGCCGAGACGTGCCTGCGCCGCCTCATTCAAGAGCCGGTAATAGATCACCGTTGATTCAGGACTGACACCGCCGATGAGGCCGATGAGTTTCATGGCGTCGTTCCAATCGATTCGGACATCATGCCGAGAAGTGGCGGCGCGCCCGCCGGCAGATTGAGCGGCGCCGTCGTCTGAAAGCCAAGCCTTTCATAAAGCGGCGTATTCATCGGGTTGGAATTTTCCAGATAGGCCGGTGCGCCGGCCTCATTGGCGCGCTTCAATCCTTCGCGGATCAGCCCGCCGCCAATACCCTTACCCTTCATGGCGCTGCGCACGCCGACCGCAAAGAGATAATAATGGGGCCGGGATGGATGGCTTGCTTCCATTATGTCACCGGCCCTCTTCGCACGGCTGATTGCGCGCGCACCGCCAGAAGGCAGTGCCGCGCCGAGAATGCGCAGCTCGTTGGTGAGAGGAAGCATCACTTTCTGCCCGGCTGGCAACCACAATGTCGCGCCGCCATCGTCTGCAATGTGACCGAAACCCGATTTCAAATAGAGGCCGCGCGCCAGTTCAAAAAAGATTGTGCGAAACGGGCGTGCGCTGCCAAACATCCAGTTCATCACGGGATCATCCGCAAACGCTTCTGCCAGAATATCTGCAACCATTCTCGCGTCTTCCAGCCGCGCGTCGCGTATCGGCGGATGCGTCGCGGCCGCTTTACTCATCTGCGCTAGAACTTTACGTCCGGCGCAGCTTCAATCGTCGCCCTGCTTGCCTCCGGCACTTCGAAATATTCCTTCGCGCTGAAATTGCCAAGCGGTGCCACCATATTGCCCGGAATCTGCTGGATCGCTGTGTTGAATTCCTGAACCGCATTGTTAAAGAAGCGCCGCGCCGCTGCGAGTTTATTTTCAACATCTGAAAGCTCGCGCTGCAATTCAAGAAAATTGGTGTTGGCTTTAAGGTCCGGATAGGCCTCAGCAAGCGCGAACAACTTGCCGAGCGCGGCGCCGAGAACGCCTTCAGCAGCGCCCTGCGCCGCTGGCCCGTGCGCTGCTTGTGCACTATTGCGTGCGCTGATGACAGCTTCCAGCGTTTCCCTCTCGTGACTGGCATAGCCCTTGACCGTTTCGACGAGATTCGGGATCAGATCGTGGCGCTGTTTCAATTGAACATCGACATCGGCGAAAGCCTGTTCAGTCCGCTGGCTCAATGCGACAATACGGTTGTAGATCGTGATCACGAAAATCGCGAGCAGAACAATCAAGCCAAGGAAAATCAAAAAACCGGACATGCCGTCTCCTTCATTCATCTGAGCGCGCAATCATCTCACAAACATGTGTGAGTACTCGATTGCCGCATGGGTTGCTCATGCGCTTATAGGGAGTTCGCGATGGCGCTGCAATCTTTGGCGAGCTCAGCGACGCGCGCTATTATGCCGTGATGCCGCCATCGATCTTGAACTCTGCAGCGGTTACAAAGCGTGATTCGTCCGACGCCAAATAAAGCACGCAATATCCCACATCTTCCGGCTCGCCGAGGCGACGCAGCGGGATCTGGCGCACCAGCTTTTGCTCGCCCTCTTCGCCACCGCCGCCAAGCTGGATCAAGGGATCGACAATCGGCGTGCGGGTAAAGACCGGATGCACGGAATTGGACCGGATATCGTAGCCGGATTTGGCGCAATGCAGCGCAATGGATTTTGACATCATCCAGACGCCCGATTTCGCAACATTATATGAGAGCATCATACTATCGGCGACCATGCCGGCCACTGAGGAAATGTTAATGATCGAGGCCGGCTGCGATTCTTTCAAATAAGGCATGGCCAGCTGGGTGCCGATAAAGATAGAGTCAACATCGATTTCCTGCGTGCGCCGCCAATTCTCATAAGTCTCCGTTTCAATATTGCCCCATGTGCCAATGCCCGCATTATTGATCAGCACGCTGATGCCGCCCATATGGTCAGCGGCGACGGCGAGCGCGTTTTCCCAATCGGCTTTGCTGGTGACGTCATGTTTGATCGCTACCGCCGCGCCGGGATGGCTTTCGTTGATTTCAGCCGCTGTTGCTTCCGCACCTTCAAGATTAATGTCGGAGAGCGCCACCTGCGCACCTTCAGCGACCAGCATTTTCCCGAAGCACGCGCCCAATCCTTGTGCACCGCCAGTAATCAATACTTTTTTTTCGTGTACGCGTCCCAAAGCCGCCTCCTGAATTTCAGGCAAATCATTGCCACAGAGGTGGAGTCCCGGCCAGCGCCTTAAGCAGTGACATACAAATCCATACGCTGCGATTTGCCGCTATCGCAATACACGGCGTCAATACAGACGACATATAAAATCTCATACGAGAAGGAACACTTGACATAAAGCCATATTTTTACTTGTCTTCCGCCGAGATAATCCAGAATAAATACATTAGGTGGGGCCAATGCATTTACTCAATGAATTATTATTTCGTTCGCTCAAAGAGGCGATCGAAAACGGGCGGGCTTGGTCTCCAGCGTTTCATGAAAGTTTTTTGATCAAAATAGCGACTCGCAGTTCCAATCTACCCGCTACATTCGCCGCACTCCACCGCCAGGCGCCTGATCAATATGAGATTGTTTCTGAATTTCTTTCAGAGAATGGGGTGAGTGAAGACGAAACCAACATCGTAAAAGCAAAAGTACTCGCACGGTGTCTGGAATCCTGCGAAGATGACAGCGAGCGCACAAATGAAGCCGCCGCTGGCACCCCTCCCCCAATTGAAATCACTCGTCGCGGCGTAACATTAAAAGACGCCACTATTCTTGGTGAGCTGGAGCTCGACGGCCTCGTATTTGAACGACCGTTGAATTTCATTCACTGCAAGTTCGACTCCGATGTAAACCTCTCTTACGCCAAACTCGGCAAGGTGTCTTTCGAAGAATCCGTTTTTTCGAAAAGACTTGATGATCAGTCCACTGCAAATCCATTGGCGAGTAATGCAGCAGAGTCTTTACGCGGTGTTCGCTTAAACGGGTCTCGAATCAATGGCCTGTTAAATTTCCGCGACATCCGAGCCGGATTCATCCAGTGCGGTCAGTCGACAATAATGGGCAATGCTGTATTTGCCGGCGCAACGATTGGTCCGGTCAAGTCGGACAAGGACTCCGCCATCAGCTTTAACGGCGCGACACTTGATACGCTGATGATTCGGCATGGTGCAAAAATCTATGGCTCTGTCGACATCATCGCATGCAAAGCGACCGAAATCGATTTCGCTGGCGTGTGCATCGATGCAAAAAGAAACAAATACGCCATTCTTGCCCGGTCTGTGCGGATCAGGTCGCAGTTGGAGCTCTCTGGATATATTGACGACGAAAATATCTATCACCCAACAGAGATATACGGCCCCTGTTACTTTCCAGACGCAAAAATTGGCGGCGATTTACGCCTTCGAGGCGCCAGGATTTTTGCACGCAATGGAGATAGAATCGCCAAAATCGCGGACCTCAGCCATTTTGACAATTTACGGCAGAAATCTCTGATATTTCCGAATGCGGAAATTGACGGATCTGTTTTTCTGGAACGTATCGACATTGTCAGGGCCGATCTGGCCCATAAACCCAATGGGGATTCTCTTGGCAGAGATGACGGACAGATTCAGATCATGGGCGAAGTGGATTTCCGCGGCGCTGTAATCGGCGGAGATTTTAGATTGGAGGGCGCAAAACTTTGCGGCTATGCAAAAGAAAAATCACGCAAAGCGCGGTTGATTGATCTTCGAAACGCCAACATCAAGAGAATGATTGTATTGAAAAGCCTTCACGAAAGCTGTGACGGCTCTATCGATCTTCGTGAAACGCGCTGCCGCGTTTATCGCGATGACTTCGACGTCACTCCTTGGCCTAAAGAGCTGATATTTTTACTCGTAGGATTTGAGTACGAAGCCTTCGCGCTTCGAGACGGCAGCGTTCAAGGGCGGAAGAATGAAAAAGATAGTCCGGGCAATATGGATCTCTCCAAGAAGGCTCGACGCAAGTGGTTATTGCAACAGCCCCAACGCTGGAATGCATCGGAATTCCAACCACAACCATGGATTCAGTGCGCCAAAGTGCTCGCTGAAATGGGGTTCGATAATGTGGCGCACCATATCATGCTGAATCGAGAGGCATTGGCGGTTAATCGTTTTAATAAGAACGCTGGTGGGTTTGAAAAATTTGTCCGCGGAATATTGGTAAAAACATGCGGGCACGGTCATCAGATGTGGCGCTTAACAATACCCGCGACCATTTTCGCAATCATCGCTGTCTTTTCAGCTCATGTGGCCGCCAATGCAAACCTGATGCGGCCGACCAACAGCCGAATACTGACGGATGATAGATACCTGCAGTCGGGAGAGCTGCCTTTGGCGTATTCGCCACTTAGACCTACTTATTACGGCTTGGGCCGAATGTTGCCTTCGCCGCCGATTCCGGGGCGCGGCGAATGGGAACCCTGTAACGGTCAATTGATTGCAGACGCCTATGCAGCCTTTAAGGGCGGCGCCAAATTCGCCACCTGTTTGCCTGCCGACTGCCAATTTCCAAAGAGATATGGCGCTACATGCACGATACTTCCGCTCGCCGACGCAAAGGACAGTGACGAAGACTCGGCCACCACCGATAAACCTGTTATTTTCGATGTTGTCAGCGCGACACCATGGTTGAACCATTTTTTAAACCGCCTGGAAAACCTTGGCGGTATCGCGTCTAAATCGGCGACCAGCGCCCGATACGGTCTAAATTGGTTGTTTTCGAATGGCGTTGCATTCGGGCTTCTCCTAACCACCTCGGTTGTCGGTTGGTTCATCTCTATCCTGCTTACAATCTTTGCTGTTGGTTATCTCAAACGTAAGGAATAGACCGGACGCTGTCCGCACGGGACAACGGTTATCATTGAAGAGCGTCAACTCGCACAGAGCTTATTCAGTCTATCAGCGGGCCCAAAATTAATGCTCGCTGCCAAGAAGAAGTCGCAAACCAAGCGCGCCAAACGCCGTCGCGGCGACGGTGTTAAGCGCGATGCGCATGCGCCGCGAGCGCGCAAGCCTCTCACGCAATGTCCCAGCAGCAAGCGCAACAACGGCCAGCACACAAAACCCAGTGAATGAAAAGATCGCGCCCAACATCAAAGTTTGCAGCCAAACCGCACCGATCTCCGCACTCACAAAGGCCGGCAAAAAAGCGAGAAAGAATATACCAACTTTTGGGTTCAAAAGATTTGTCGCCATACCTGATCGAAATGCCGCCATGGCGCCGGCAGCGCCCTTGCCATCAACGGGCGCGTCCAGTTTCGTAAGTGCGCGCATCGCGAGATAAATAAGGTAAAGCCCACCGGCGATACGGATCACCGTCAACGCATGCTCTGAGGTGGACAAAAGCGCAGCAAGACCACCCGCCGCTAACGCAGACCAGACAAGCGAGCCCGCGCCAATTCCCGCCGCCGCCGCAAAGCCTGCCCTGGCCCCGCTGCGCGCCGATGTGGCGAGCGTAAACGCCACGTCAGGACCGGGCGTCACATTCAACGCAAGAGCGCCCGCGAGGAATAAAACAAACAAGGACCCGTCGATCATCGGCTATTCTCGTTCGCTGGAATGTCGCACTGCCAGTGTTGCGTGCTATTTGCCGTCAGCGATCTGCGCCATCGCTGTCGCCATGCATTCTTCCATCTGCCGGCGAATCTGGTGATCGGACTGGTCGACGCCGGCAGCATCGAAATCGCCCCGGACTTTCCGGAATACGTCTTCGTCGCCTGCTTCTTCTAGGTCTGCTTTGATGACTTCCTTGGCATAGGCGTCTGCCGCCGCGCCTTCCTTGCCCATCAATCCCGCAGCCCAAAGACCCAGCAGCTTGTTACGGCGCGCTTCCGCCTTAAACCGCAAGGTAGCGTCATGGGCGAATTTTTTTTCATATTTGTCTTCGCGGTCGTCAAAACTGGTCATGTGGGGCGTCTCCATACTGGTCCGCTGGCAAGCGGTTCAGGGGCTACTTATTACGCCTTTGCCGCCTTCGCAATGGATGTCAAAACACTCCCAAATAAGGGGTTTCCAAGCTGGTGGGGAAGGCGTAAACCCCCTCGCTTCTCCCACTGCTCAAGGCGTGCTAGCGAGGCAGGGCGAGGTCGCGGCCTGAGTCGCGATACCGCCGTCCGGCAACCCATTCGTGCCGCCCGCGAAACGCCCGCAAGGCATTGAAAGGACAACGTAAAATGGCTCGCCGCAAGCAGATTTACGAAGGCAAGGCGAAAATCCTTTTTGAAGGCCCGGAGCCCGGCACCATCATTCAGTACTTCAAGGATGATGCGACAGCATTCAACAATAAGAAACATGCTGTCCTCGAGGGCAAAGGCGTCCTTAACAACCGTATTTCCGAATATATCATGTTGGGGCTGGAGCGGATCGGGGTCACGACGCATTTCATCCGCCGCCTCAATATGCGCGAACAGCTGGTGCGCCACGTGGAAATCGTCCCCATAGAGGTTGTGGTGCGCAATATTGCCGCCGGCACGATTTCAAAGCGACTTGGCATAGAAGATGGGACCGTCTTGCCGCGGTCGATAATCGAATTCTATTATAAAGACGACAAGCTCGGCGACCCACTGGTGTCCGAAGAGCATATCACTGCGTTTAACTGGGCCAACCCTCAGGAGATCGACGACATGATGGCTGTCGCCCTCCGTATCAATGATTTCCTGTCTGGTCTCTTTTCCGGGGTTGGCATCAAGCTCGTCGATTTCAAAGTTGAATTTGGCCGCCAATATGAAGGCGACATGATGCGTCTCATCGTGGCCGACGAAATCAGCCCGGACAGCTGCCGCTTGTGGGACATGGAATCGGGCGACATCATGGACAAGGATCGCTTTCGCAAAGATCTCGGTGATGTCACAGACGCCTATCGCGAAGTTGCGCGGCGTCTGGGCGTGTTGCGAGAAAGCGAAAATCCCGGCCAGTCCGGACCGGTGCTGGTAAGCGACAATGGCGACTGAATTTGGGGCAACTAAATTCAGGGCAACTAAATTCGGGGCGACCAGGTGCGGAAGGAATACCGATGAAAGCAAAAATCACTATCACGCTGAAGAGCGGCGTTCTTGACCCTCAAGGCAAAGCCATTGAGGGAGCGCTTTCAGGCCTTGGCTTTGAGGGCGCGAGCAATGTCCGCCAGGGCAAGGTGATCGAATTAAAGCTTGATGAGACAGATGAGACTGCCGCCCGTGCGAAAGCGGAGGAGATGTGTAAAAAACTCCTCGCCAATCCGGTGATGGAAAATTACGCCATTGAGGTCCTTGCGTGACAGGCCGCGCCTTTGGCAAGGGTGGATGGGCGCCCGACCGCCTTACTGATTTAAGCGGCAAAAACTATGTCATCACCGGCGGCAATAGCGGCATCGGATTTGAGGCGGCGCGCGTGTTGGGCGAAAAGGCCGCGCGCGTAACGATCCTTTGCCGGAGTGAAGACAAAGCCCGAGCCGCCGTAGACGCGCTAAAACAATCGGCGCCCCAGGGCTCATTCGACTATGTGCTGATGGATTTGACCGACCTCACATCGGTGCGCAAAGCCGCACAGCAAGTGCGCGACAGTCGCGCCTCGATTGACGGACTGATTAATAATGCAGGGATCATGATGATCCCCAAACGTGAACTGACCAAAGACGGCTTCGAGACCCAATTTGGCGTCAACCATCTTGGCCATTTCGTTCTCAATGCCGAACTTTGCGACCTTGTGGAAACTGCAGCCGGCCGTTTTGTCAGCGTCGCCAGTATTGCGCATAAATATGCGCATGGGTTTCACTTTGACGATCTGATGTTTACCGCCGGATACAACCCCATCCGCGCTTACGCACAAAGCAAGCTCGCCAACCTTGTTTACGCCCTCGAATTAAACCGCAAGCTAACGAACAGTAATTGCGCATCGCGCGCTTACGCCTGTCACCCAGGCTACTCCAACACCAATCTTCAAACCACCGGACCTGGCGGCATCGCGGCCATGCTAATGAAGCCATTAACCGCAATGCTCTCCCAACCAGCGACAAAAGGCGCCATCCCAACTGTCCTGTGCGCAGCTGGCGCGGAAGCCGGACCCGGCGGGTATTATGGCCCAACAGGATTTCGCGAATTTACCGGTCCGGTCGATCAAGCCTCGATCAGTCCATTTGCCAAAAACCAGGGCGACGCCGAGCGACTGTGGACAGAGTCAGAAAAACTTACCGGCGGTAGCTGGCGAATCTTCGGCTAGACCTTTATGAAACTTTCAAATTTAGTATCAGAGCGATAACGCGATTGTTCGGCAGTTCCAAAATGAAACCTCATTACGTACGCGAGTATCACAACCTTTTGCGCCGGTTACGCAAAGAAAGCACAAGTGAAGATGAAGTGTTTGAACGGGCGGTCGGCGGCGCTTATGTTCGGGCCGGCAATGCGCAAGCCGATCTCGTGCGCGAAATCGCACCGGCAGGCGATTTTTTCCTCCTCGACATAGGCTGCGGATCTGGCCGGGCAGCCTTCGCGCTGCGCGATGAAAAACGCATTTCCTATCTTGGGATAGACGTCGTTCCTGATCTGATCGCTTACGCGAAAAAAAAGGCGGCGCGCCCAGACTGGCAGTTTGAACCGATATCCTCAATCAACATTCCGTGCGCCGATGAATGCGCCGACATTATTTTGATTATGTCGGTTTTCACGCATCTAAAGCAAACTGAAATTAAAGCCTACCTCGCCGAATGCATGCGTGCGCTGAAACCGGGCGGCGCTGTCATCGCGTCCTATCTCGAATTCACCGACGAGGGACATAAAAAGAAATTTTACAGGCCCGTTCGGCACCGCATAGCTCGACTGATCGGTCGCGACGTCATGGTGAGCTTTACAACAAAAGACGAATTATCGAGCTGGTTCGTCCAAGCTGGCCTCACCGTCGAGCGGGCGATTGGCAAAAGCCCGATCGGACAACATGTGCTCATCGGGCGAAAGCCGCCGCCAACTGCTGTTTCGGAGAGCTGAACCATGAACCCCTCTATCATTGTCTTTCCTGCCTCCAATTGCGACCGCGATGCCGCCATGGCACTGGAACAAGCAACCGGCAAAAAACCAACAATGGTGTGGCATGGCGACGCCAGCCTGCCCGATACTGACTTCATTGTTCTGCCCGGCGGGTTTTCTTACGGTGATTACCTGCGTTCGGGCGCAATGGCGGCGAAATCGCCAATCATGCGCGATGTCATCGAAAAAGCAAAAGCCGGCACGCCGGTCATCGGCATCTGCAACGGTTTTCAAACCTTGTGCGAAACCGGCCTGTTGCCGGGTGCTCTGTTACGCAATGCAGGCCTTAATTTCGTTTGCCGCACCGTAACGTTACGCGTCGATAACAGCCAATCAATGTTCACGAGTGGTTTTGAAAAAGGCCAATGCGTATCTTTCCCTGTTGCTCATCATGACGGCAATTATTTCGCCGATGACGCAACGCTTGACAGGCTTGAAGGCGACGGGCGCATCGCTTTGCGCTATGTCGACAACCCCAACGGCTCCGCACGTGACATAGCAGGCGTTCTCAATGATGCTGGCAACGTGCTCGGCATGATGCCGCACCCGGAACGAATGATTTCCGCGTTGCTCGGCGGTATCGACGGCGCTGCATTTTTTAAAGGCATCGTCGAAGCTGCCGCCTAGACCTGCGTCTCGCCCTTTTTCAACTGGCCTGTTTGGCCTATTGTCCCGGGAGGGCACGAGAGGAAACAGGACATGAGGCTTTTGATCACAGCAGCGGCGGCGCTGGCAGTTTTGGCATGCGGAGAGCAATCGCAAGCCCCGACACAAACGGCGGCGGACCCGAGCTATCAGGAAACGCTGATGGGAAGACTGCTCGATGCAGCGCCCGGCGATATCATCGACATTCCTGAAGGAACTTATTCATTCGACCGCTCGTTAAGCTTGACCGTGGACGGCGTCACCATTCGGGGTGCCGGCATGGATAAGACGGTGCTCTCATTCAAAGGCCAGGTCGCAGGCGCTGAAGGATTTTTGGTCACCGCAAGCGACTTCACAATTGAAGACCTTGCGATTGAAGATACGAAGGGCGACGCGCTGAAGATCACCGAAGGACAAAATATCATCGTCCGGCGCGTGCGGACAGAATGGACAGGCGGACCGAAAACTTCAAATGGCGCTTACGGAATTTATCCTGTGCAAACCCAGAACGTGTTGATGGAAGAAAACGTCGCCATCGCCGCAGCCGATGCCGGCATCTATGTCGGCCAGTCACAAAACGTTGTCGTCCGCAACAACAGGGCGGAATACAACGTCGCCGGCATCGAGATTGAAAATACATTCGATGCAGATGTTTATGGCAACGTCGCTGTTAACAATACCGGCGGCATTCTTGTCTTCAACATGCCGAACCTAAAGCAACCCGGCGCACGCACGCGTGTTTTCAATAATGAAGTCTACGAAAACAACACAAAGAATTTCGGACACCCGGGAACACCGGTCGCAACAATTCCGGCAGGATCAGGCATTGTTGTCAACTCCAATGATCAGGTCGAGATTTTCGACAATGATATTCGCGATAACAAGACTGCCAATGTGATCATCGCCAGTGTCTTTTCGGCGGGCCTCGCTGAAGACGGCATGGAAGATGATTTTGACCCCTATCCGGAAGGCATCTTCATTTACGACAACAGATTCGAAGGCGGCGGTAATAACCCTGACGGCCTGGACCTTCAGGCGTTGAAAATTGCAATTGCCGGGCCTCTTGGAAGTATTCCTGATGTTCTCTGGGACGGCTATTTTAATGCGGAAAAGCTTGTTGACGGAACGCTTCCTGATGCTTTGCGCCTTTGCGTCAGAAATGGCGACACACAAGTCCTCAATGTTGATGGTCCCAATGGTAACAAGAACCCAAACATCGCCGATGGCGAACATGATTGCACGCACAGTAAATTGCCCGCCATTCAATTGACGGGACCGCTAGCGCAATAATGATGGCGCGCATATTTCTCACTTTAATCGCATTCGGTTTTGCGATCGCTTGTGAAGACAATCGACTGGCTTCAACGCCCGCCTTTCATGAGAGCGGCAATCCGGAGCATCTGAGCGACTGGGGCATGATCACGGCGCGCGATGGCGTCCTTGGCCTCAGCGATGGTGTCACTTCTTATGACCTGGCAACACCATTATTTTCCGACTATGCGCTGAAGCTGCGCACAATCTGGATGCCGGAAGGAAAAGCGGCGCAGTTTGACGAAGATGATGTTTTCAACTTTCCCATTGGCACGGTGATCACCAAAACCTTTTACTATCCTGTGGCCGGGGCATCGTGGGACAGCGCCGTAACATATGGAAGCGCTCCGACAACTCAAAAGAATTCAATGTCGCTCAATGGTTTACGGCTCATTGAAACGCGGATTCTCGCCCGGCGCGAAACCGGTTGGGTCGCGCTGCCCTATGTCTGGAATGACGATCAGACGGACGCGGTTCTAAAACGCACCGGAGATATCAAACCGCTGACGCTTGTGCGAGCTGATGGTCGGCGCGAAGATTTTCCCTATGTTGTGCCGAACGCCAATCAATGCGCAGGCTGTCACGCGACCAACGCTACAACCAAAGCGATCCAACCCATTGGCCCAAAGGCGCGCCATCTCAACAAAGCATCGCCGCATATAGCGGGCGTAAATCAACTCGATCATTGGGCGACGATGGGTCTTCTCGAAGGAGATTTTTCCGCCGCCACGGTGCAGCGCAACGCGTTATGGGGCGATGAAACCGAAAAGCTCGACCACCGGGCACGTAGCTATCTCGACGCCAATTGCAGCCATTGCCACAACCCGATGGGTGCAGGCGACACGTCAGGGCTTAATCTCGAACCGGACGCCACCGGGCCGGCGCTCGGGTTTTACAAAACACCGGTAGCGGCTGGCGGCGGCACTGGTGGACGACCATATGACATTACACCAGGCGATCCGGACGCCTCAATTACGCTCTTTCGTATGGAAACTACTGACCCAGGGTCGATGATGCCGGAGCTCGGGCGCGCCGTCATTCACGAAGAAGGCGTTGCGCTGATCGCAGCCTGGATTGCACAACTCGACGACAATGGTCGCTAGCGCTCAGGCGCCAACTTTCAATTTTTGTGGTTCAACTGCCGGGATCAAACGGTCCAACGGAAATCGCAGATCGACAAATGTTCCTGCGCCCTCAACGCTTTCAACACGTAACGACCCGCCATGCGCGTGCATTATGGACTGCGCGATCGCGAGTCCGAGACCAAGCCCTTCATGCTTCCGGTCATAAGTCGATTGGGCTTGTAAAAAAGGCTCAGTTACATGAGCAAGATATTCAAGCGGGATGCCTTCGCCAGCATCTCTAATCTGGATACACGGGCGGCCATCCACCAGAAATGCCTTAACGCCAATCTCGTCAATTGGAGAGGTATATTTCAACGCGTTACACAACACATGCTGCAGCGCCATTTCGAGCGCATTTTCGTCAGCAAACACATATTGCGCGTCGTCCTCAACGGACACAGTGATTTCGCGTTTGTCTTTGGTCGAGCGACGCGAGATTTCAATCACTAACTCTATGACGGACGCGACAGAAACCTTCGCGCTATCAAGCGGATAAGTAGATGACTCGAATCTCGTCAGATCAATAATGTCATTGATCTGCTTCAGCAGCCGACGACCGCCCTCGCTGATTTTGTCGGAATATCCTTTATACTCCGGGGCGCCAAGGGCGCCCAATGACTCTCGCCGCATAAGATCCGCGTAGCCGATCACTGCATTCAATGGTGTTCTCAGCTCATGACTGACCGCCGCAAGAAAGAGCGTTTTTGCGCGGTTCGCTTCTTCGGCGCCCAACCGGGCCCGCTCGTTTTCCTGCTCAACATTTTTTAAGTCAGTAATATCGGTGTGAATCACCACCGTGCCGCCATCGCTGGTTTTGTTCGATCTGCCAATCAACCATGTGCCCGACCGCTCACTATGATATGCGCCATCGTCCGGCATGTCCGAAAAATTTACGATATCGCCAAACTGGACATGAAAGGCGTCATTTGCATTTTGTAAAACACCTTTCTGGTCAAAAATCGCAATCGCCTCGCCGGAGGAATCGAGCGCGCCACTCAGCTTTGCGCGCGCTTGAGTTGCGTCTATTGCATTGGCGAACATACTCTCAAAATATTCTGCATTCGTCCTGGCGCCCCTGAGCAATATGTAGATCAAAACGATCGTCATCATGACAAGCGCCATCGACTCTGGCTTGCCCTGGAAAGCGGGAGAAAATAACATCGGCGCCATACATGGGATAATAAATGCGCTGACAATCTTTGGTGTCGGCGACAAGAGACCATATGTGCCGGCCGCCATTCCGATGACAATCAGGGACACAAACAAACTGGAATTAACTGAACCGTCCAGCACCACCAAGAAGGGCGCGAGGCCCCACAAAGAGCCGCTGACAAACGAGACTATTGCGGATTTCCGGAGCATTCGACCAGAAACACTTTTGGGTCGACCTTTTTTTCGATAGCGCAACCATCCGCGCAACTGGACAAGCGATACGGAAGACAGCAGCGAAAACCAGATTAACGCCTCGACGGTCGCGCCGTAGAAAATTTGCAGGCTGATGATGACGAGAGAAATGAACGTATTGACCGTCAAAATCACAGGCACTTGTCTGATGACAAATGCCTGTTTCTGACGGACTATTTCGGCGTCAGCGCCGTCAATAGTTAGTTCTCCGGTAACCAAGCCGGTCCCCTGCGCTCTCCCCTTAGAGAAGGCCAGCTTCGAAGATTACCTTTGCTAAACTTTTAACATAATACGCTTTAGAGCCGCCTACAGGGTCTATTTACTGCCGGAATCTCTGCGCAAGCGTTCATTTTACTAGGTGTTGTGTTTATTGCATCATCAATCGCGATAAACTCATCAACGATTTGCGCTGAAATCACGGCGTAGAATCATCGCCGGATAATCGTTTCACGCGCCCCATCGCCATCAGCGGGAAATAATGCCTGTAGAGATTATAGTTAATCATGAAGGCGCGGGAGAGCTCCGGACCCTGTTTCAACCGCTCTTCCAATAAAGGGTCGCCGAGCTTGATGGTTGCGCCAACGCCGTAACCTGGAAAGCCTGTGCCTGTATATTCGGGCTCTTCCCATGTTCCATCTTTTTGCCGCTCCATAAGAAATGCAACGCCCCTCGCCATCGCATCACGGTCCGCCTCGCGTCCAACTGCCGCCAGCCCCATCAACGCCCAGGCGGTTTGGGAGGCGGTCGTCTTCCCTCGGCCTGACATGGCCGGATCCATATAAGACGCACAGGATTCGCCCCAGCCGCCATCACCCTGCTGTTTCGATATGAGCCAATCGGCAGCGCGCACGATATAGGACGCCGACATATCCTCACCGATCGCCTCCAACGCCGGCAGAACGGCGCCCGTACCATAGATATAGTTCACGCCCCAGCGGCCGAACCATGATCCATCCGGCTCCTGTTCTTTTTTCAGATAGTCCATGGCGCGGGCTACATTTGGATGATCCATTCGGAAACCAAGCTTGCCAAAGGCCTCGACGATATGGGCGGTGACATCCACTGAAGGTGGATCGAGTGCTTCACCGAAATCGCAAAACGGGATGCGCGTTAAATAGGTTTTGTCATTGTCCTTGTCGAAGGCGCCCCAACCACCGCCTTTGCACTGCATAGCAAAGAGCCAATTGACGCCACGCTCTATGGCCTTGTCGACGCCTTTTTCTTTCCATTTCGGATCATTTCTGAATTGCGACAGCACAATCAACGCCACCGCCGTGTCATCCGTATCAGGATAAAAATAGTTTTTGTATTCGAACGCCCAGCCACCCGGCTCGATGTTGGGAACCTTAACCTGCCAGTCGCCGGGCTTTAAGACCTGCTGGGCAAGCACCCAATCGACAGCTTTTTCGACCTCGCTGTCATGGCGGTCATTCAATTCGCAATCGTCAAAAGCGAGCAACGTCAGTAATGTATCCCAGACCGGGCTGGTTGATGCCTGAATCCATGTCGCCTCACCGACATCGGTGCGCCAACGCGGATCGTCGAGGGCGCCTAGCCCGGCGGCGACAACAGCGTGATCGATTGCATAACCCTCATTGTGGAGCGCCATCAGCGAATAGATCCAGGGCGGTTGAATGCCGCCCCAAACACCATCGGCATCCTGATGCTGGATGATCCATTCCAAGACGCGTTTGACAGCGCCTTTACGCAACGGTGCAAACCCAAGCGTTTGCCCCCAATGCAAAAGGCGATCTGTCGCCAGGAAAAATTGATCAACAAGATCGGCGCCGGGTTTTTCCGGATAAGCATAATCAAATGCATTACGCCCGTCGGGAAACAACTCATCAAGCCGGTTTTTCTGAGGCAACGATCGTGACGGACGTCGCGCCGATAGAACCGCAATCGGCATCAGCGTCGCACGCGCCCATTGCGCAAAATTATAGATCGAAAATGGAAACCAGTTCGGGAAATAAATTACTTCCGGCGGAATGTTCGGTGTTTTCTCCCAGGGATATTCGCCAATCAGCGCAAGCCAATAACGCGTGAAAACACGGATATTTTTAAGTCCGCCTTTGGACATGATCCAGCCATGAGCGCGCTGAAGCCCGGGATCATTTGCAGGAACGCCCATGGAACGCAGCGCCGCATAAGCCTCTACCGTTGTGTTGATGTCGCCCGCCGGCGCATCGTGATAAATTTCCCAGGCGCCGTCTTCACGTTGTGTCTGACGCAGACTCTGAGCAAGACGCGGGCGCAAATGATGATCTTCCAGCCCCATAAACCACAGCGCCAGGATCCACTGTGCCTCCATACAGCCATTGGATTCAAGTTGGCCTGCCCAATAGCCTTCTGGCTTTTGACGTTCCGCCAACCAGTCCGCAGCCGCCTCTATGGAAGCATTGAGCTGATTATCGAAATTGGACGGCGCCGCCGCGCCGCTTTCTGTTTTATCGTCAAACATCGCCTGTCCTCTTGGAAGTGATGTCTTAGCGCGCTGGCGCTGGCCGGGCTAGACCTTGACGAAGCGCCGCGCCCAGATGCCCGCCAGCATCGCGGCGACAAAGGCCCAGGGCGCAACACCACCGATGGCAGCCGCTGTAATTCCCGGCCCCGGGCAAAGGCCTGCGAACCCCCATCCAACGCCAAAAATCGCAGCGCCAATGATCAAAGGCCTGTCAATGACGGTATTTGTCGGCAGGTGAAATTCCGTATCGAATATCGGCCGCGATCTTATCGCGACAATTCGGTAGCCAATCAATGTTGTCACAAGCGCTGAGGCCATCACCACAAGCAGCGTCGGGTCCCAATTACCGGCGACGTCGAGAAACCCGATTATCTTGGCGGGATTGATCATCTGCGAGACCACCAGACCAAACCCAAATAACAGGCCGACTAAAAATGATGAGACGATGCGCATGTCACACTCCCAGCAAATGATGCAGCACAAATATCGCGAGGATGGCGCTGGTCATGAAAGTTGCCGTCGCGGCAATTGATCGTTTTGAAAAACGCGCCATGCCGCAAACGCCGTGACCGGATGTGCAGCCGCCGCCCATCCGGGCGCCAAATCCCACCAGCAAACCGCCGAGCGCAGTCATCCATAGAGGATGTGTAAAAACCACCTCAGGCCTGTCAGCGGTCGCAAACCAAACCACAAGCGGCGCCAGGAAGAGCCCAGTGACAAAAGCCAGCCGCCAGATTACATCACCGCGCACCGGCAGCAGGGCGCCGGCGACAATCCCGCTGATGCCGGCGATACGGCCATTGACCGCCATAAACAGCACCGCCGCGAGACCGATTAGAAACCCGCCAATCGCCGCAGAGTAAGGCGTGAAATTTTCCATAAGCATTTTCCAATCCTTGTTTTTCTCTTGATATTCAATATATATCATTTATGGTAACTGACAAGTATAATAGCGAGTCTCGAATAAAATGACGAAATCTGCAGATATGGCATCGCTGCGACGGCGTGCTGACGAAGTTTCTGGTTTGTTGAAGACATTGTCCCATTCAAACCGCCTTCTGATCGCCTGTGATCTTACCGACGGCGAAAAAGGCGTCAGTGATATTGAAAAAGCGACAGGCGTACCGCAACCGCATTTGTCGCGGGAACTGGCGCGCCTGCGCGAGGCCGGCCTGATCACGGCGCGCAGGGAGTCGAAAAACGTCTATTACAGTATCGCCGATGATCGGCTGTCATATCTGATTGACGCACTATGCGCAGCCTTCGCACCAGGAACAAAACCAAGGCGTACAAAAAGAAAAGCTCGATGAGGATGAAGCTGATATCATTGCGTATGGAACCGAAGGCAAATCTTGATCCTGATCATCCCTCAACACTGCGCGCGCAGTATGATCTGAATCAATGCTGGAAAGGAGAACATTCATGAGGCCTCAAGTGGAAAGCTTTTTTGACGAGGAGACCTTTACCGTCAGCCATATCGCTATCGACCCTGCAACAGGCAAATGCGTGATTGTCGATTCAGTGCTCGATTACGACCCGGCCTCGGGGCGCACAGCAACGCGGTCAGCCGACAAAATCATCGACTATGTCAAAAAGAACAGCCTGACGGTTGAGTGGATATTGGAAACCCATGTCCATGCGGATCATTTGTCGGCCGCGCCCGGGCTAAAGGAAAAGCTTGGTGGTAAAGTCGCGATTGGCGACAAAATTCCCATCGTACAGAAAGCATTCGGTGAGATTTTCAATGCAGAACCGGGGTTCAACCGAGACGGCAGTCAGTTTGACGCATTATTTGCGGACGGCGCGACATTCAAGCTCGGTGATATTGAGGCGCGCGTCATCCATACGTCAGGGCACACACCCGCCTGCTCGACATTCGTCATCGGGGATGCGGCTTTTATCGGCGATACGTTGTTTATGCCTGACTATGGCACGGCGCGCTGCGACTTTCCCGGCGGCGACGCACGCCTGCTCTATCGCTCCATTCAAAAGATTTTTTCGCTGCCTGATGAAACACGGTTGTTCATGTGTCACGACTATAAAGCGCCGGGCCGTGATCACTATGCCTGGGAGACAACCGTCGCAGATGAAAAGAAAAATAACATTCATATAGGCGGCGGCGTCAGTGAAGATGATTTTGTCACTATGCGTGAGACGCGGGACAAAAAACTAGCGATGCCGAGGCTGATTTTACCCTCTGTTCAGGTGAATATGCGCGCCGGCGCATTGCCGCCGCCAGAGGAAAACGGCATCCGCTATCTGAAAATGCCGGTCGACGCAATTTAAACACGAGCAGCGCTGCGGTGAATCACTAAGTGAAAAACTATCTGCCGATCACCCGCTGGGGCCAGCGCTACACGCCGGCCGTTTTCGCCGATGATGCACTCGCCGCAATGATCGTGACGATTATGCTGATCCCGCAATCACTCGCTTATGCGCTGATTGCAGGATTGCCGCCGGAGGTCGGACTTTACGCCTCCATATTACCGCTGATCGCCTATGCCATATTCGGCACAAGCAACACACTCGCCGTTGGACCCGTTGCCGTCGTCTCGCTGATGACCGCTGCCGCCATCGGACGCATCACCGAGACAGGCAGCGCCGACTATATCGCCGCAGCAGCGACCCTCGCTTTTCTATCCGGCCTCATATTGCTGGCGCTGGGCGTTTTGCGCATGGGGTTTCTGGCGAACTTCCTCAGTCATCCGATCATCGCCGGGTTTATTACGGCGTCAGGCATATTGATTGCGGCCAGCCAGCTGAAACATATGTTTGGCGTCACCGCCAGCGGCCATACTCTAATTGAAATTCTGCAAAGCCTGATATCAGAAATTTCAAGCGTCAATTTGACGACGCTCATGATCGGTGCTCTGTCGATTGTTTTTCTGCTTGGCGCGCGCAGCTATCTGGCCAAGCTGCTTACAGGCTTGGGCGTTCCTGAAAAAATTTCCACCCCTATTTCCAAAGCGGGCCCGTTGCTCGCGGTCATCGGGACAACGGTAGCAGTTGCCTGGCTTGGCCTTGATGCGCGCGGCGTCTCGATTGTCGGTGAGATTCCAAGCGGCCTGCCGAGCCCCGGGTTGCCGGAATTTGACGTCGCATTGTGGCGGCAACTGGCCGGCCCAGCCTTGCTCATCGCGATCATCGGGTATGTAGAGTCCGTTTCAGTGGCTCAAACACTCGCAGCGAAACGCCGGGAACGGATTGACCTAAACCAGGAACTGATTGGCCTCGGTGCGGCAAATCTCGCCGCGGGAACATCCGGCGGGTTTCCGATCACCGGGGGTTTTTCAAGATCCGTTGTCAATTTCGACGCCGGCGCACGCACGCCCGCTGCCGGCGGTTTTGCAGCCTTAGGGATCGCCCTCACTGCGCTTTATTTAACGCCGCTGCTTTATTACCTGCCAAAAGCAACGCTTGCCGCGACAATCATCGTCGCCGTTTTATCGCTCGTGAATGTCGGTGTTATCAAGCGCACCTGGCGCTATTCCAAAAGCGACTTTGCAGCAATGATGATTACGATTGCCGGCGTCTTCGTCTTTGGCGTCGAGATTGGCGTCATCTCCGGTGTCGCTCTGTCAATCATTCTGCTTTTATACCGATCGTCAAAACCTCACTATGCGATCGTTGGACAGGTGCCGGGCACTGAGCACTTTCGTAACATCCTTCGCCACGATGTAACGACCAGCCCCACAGCCGCGTCGATCCGTATTGACGGCAATCTTTTTTTTGCCAATGCGCGCTTTCTCGAAGATCATGTACTCGGTCTCGCTGCCGATCAGCCCGATGTCAAACACATCGTCTTTATGTGTTCAGCAATCAACGAAATTGACGCCAGCGCCCTTGAGAGTCTGGAGGCGATCAATGAGCGCCTGAAACATGCGGGCGTCACATTCCACCTGTCCGAAGTCAAAGGCCCGGTCATGGACCGGCTGCAGCGCTCGCATTTCCTTGGAGCCCTGACTGGCCGCGTCTTTCTAAGCGAGTTCGAAGCCATGCATACGCTCGATCCGGAAACCTTTCCGGCGCCCAATGGGGCGCCCTCGCACAGCACCGCAAAACCGCCTAAAACAGCGGGATGATGTCAGAGAATTTCTACGACCTGCTGCGCCGGCACTTTCACGCGTCAATGGCGAAACCGTTTTTGACGCTGCATGATAACCGCGCCGTCACCTATGGCGAGATCGACGCGCTGTCAGCGGCGATGGCCGGCGCACTTCTTGGCGCCGGCGCGAAGCCCGGCGACCGCATCGTCGTGCAAGTCGAGAAATCACCGGAAAATATCGCGCTCTATCTCGGCGCCCTGCGTGCGGGGCTGGTCTATACGCCGCTCAACACCGCTTACACCAGCGAAGAGGTAAGCTATTTTCTGGACGACGCCGAACCGGTTCTCTTTGTTTGCGATCCCGAAAAAGAAGCCGCCCTGGCGCCGGTCGCGAAGCACGCCGGTGTCGGCACTTTGTTGACACTCGACCGTGACGGCGCCGGCACGCTCAGTGATGCAGCGGACAAGGCGCCGCCGCAAAACGATATTTGCGTGCGCCATCACGATGACCTTGCCGTGATCCTCTACACCTCCGGCACCACCGGCCGTTCCAAGGGCGCGATGCTCAGCCATGGTAATCTATCGTCCAACGCAACGGCCTTGAATGACATATGGGGGTTTACGCAGCAGGATGTTCTGCTGCACGCCTTGCCGGTCTTTCACATTCACGGGCTTTTTGTCGCCTTACACACGGCGATGCTGAGCGCCTGCGAAATACTCTTCCTGCCTGGATTTGATGTTTCGGAGATCCGGCGGCAATTGCCCCGGGGGACGGTGATGATGGGCGTGCCGACCTTTTATACGCGCCTTCTCAACGGAAATGATTTCGGCGCAAAAGAATGCGCCCATATGCGCTTATTCA
Organism: Hyphococcus sp.; assembly: GCA_021776335.1. Lineage (GTDB taxonomy): Bacteria > Pseudomonadota > Alphaproteobacteria > Caulobacterales > Parvularculaceae > Hyphococcus. The sequence continues at coordinate 321,281 of JAJFGB010000007.1, read as the reverse complement.
TCTCAGGGTCGGCCCCGCTAACGGTAGAAGCCTTTGACGGTTTTAAAACGTGCACGACGCACAAAATTCTCGAGCGATACGGCATGTCGGAAGCCGGCATGATCGCGTCCAACCCGCTTGACGGCAGCCGCATCGCCGGAACCGTCGGCTTTGCCCTGCCCGACGTAACAATACGCATCACTGATGAAAACGGCGCCATGGCGCCGGACGGTACTCCCGGCAATGTGGAGATCAGCGGTCCTAATCTGTTCAAGGGCTATTGGCGCAATCCGGAAAAAACAAAAGAGGCATTCCGCGATGACGGGTTTTTCATCACCGGTGATGTGGGCAGTCTTGATGAAGAAGGCCGGCTGACCCTTGCGGGACGCTCCAAAGATCTGATCATCGCCGGCGGCTATAATATTTACCCAAAAGAAATAGAACAGGTGCTGGACGCAATCCCCGGCATTGTTGAAAGCGCCATTATCGGCGCGCGCCATGCTGATTTGGGTGAAGGCGTCGTTGCGATATTAATCGGCAACGAGGGCGACATTGACGAGGCAACATTGAGCAAGGCATTGCACGGGCTCGCCCGGTTCAAGCAACCGCGAAAATTTTTCTGGATCGACGTCTTACCGCGAAACGCCATGGGAAAAGTGCAAAAGCAGATTTTGCGAGAGCAGTTCAAAGATGCTTTCGCTGCAAATTAGTGAAATGACGCAGAAGCGGGCAGCGCTTTTAGTTTTTCCGGATTCCGCACGGCATAAATGGCGGCGATGCAATCATCGCGAACATCAATGCTGATTGTCTGATCCATAACGCCGTCGAAATAGACCAGGAGACCGGGCAACCCGTTGATTTCCGACGCAACCAAATCAACCTTCACGCCGAGTCTCACAGATTTACGGCCGAGGCCGGTGAAAAACCGCGTCACCTTATCAGCGCCGTAAATCGGCTTCAGCGCAGCCTGCTTAACGCCGCCGCCATCGGACACCGCAATAGCATCTTCTGCAAGCAATACCCGCAACCGGTTTTCATCACCGCTCGCCATGGCTTCCACAAAACCGGAGAGCAATTCTCGGTGCTGGCTTTCGGAAGCACTGCGGGACGGTCGGTCTGTGCGCACAGCCTTGCGCGAACGCGCCGCCAACTGCCGGCAAGCCGCTTCACTTTTGCCAAGCATCGCGGCGATTTCCGAAAATGGCGTATCGAAGACGTCATGCAGCAGGAACGCGGCGCGCTCTGATGCAGAAAGGCGTTCAAGGGTCAACATCAATGCGAAGGAAAGGTCATCCGCCATTTCAACGGCAGCGTCCGGCGAGATCTGATCCGCATCAAACACCGGTTCCGGCAGCCAGGGGCCCACATAAATTTCCCGCTTCACCCGCGCTGACTTCAGCCGGTCAATACAAAGCCGTGTCACGATCGTCACCAGGTAGGCTTCAGTCGATCGTACGGCACTGCGATCGGCGCCGGCGTAACGAAGATAAGCGTCCTGCAGAACGTCCTCCGCATCAGCGAGGCTGCCAAGCATGCGATAAGCAAGGCCCAGCAATTTGCCGCGACTGGCGCTGATTGGGTCATCCGCGCTGTTCACGCTGCCTCCTTCACCACATCAACGGGGCTTTCAGCAATTTCAATCCGTTGACAGGTTTTTGCGTAACCGAGCCCCGCTTTCACCATGGGATAAAGACGCGCCATCTGCAAATGCAGCGTCAGATCGATAACGCCTTTCTCTCCCCATTGTGCACGCACCGCGTCACGTAATTCATCCAGTTCCTGCAAGTCGAGAACAACAGCGTTCGCGAACCGGAAACCAAGCGCTGTGTCGGCGCTCATGGCTGGAACATTGCGTGTGAGGACAGCTTCTATCTGGTCTCGCCCCATGCCCGCTTCAATCGCCATGTTGACAGTCAACTGCGTGCACGGCCCGCAATCTTCAGCAATGGCGCCGACCAGCGCCGCCGCAGACGCCGCTGCAACCGGCGCTGACTCGCAATGCATCGCCACGGTGGAGACTTTCGAAAATTTGAAAAACGCCGAGGGCGAATGTTCCAGCATGTAACGCAAATAGCTGACATCGAAATCATAATGCTCGGAAAACCGCTTCAAGGCGCGCTTTGCAAAAAACTTAAGCATGACTTTCTCCTTTCACAGGCAGTGACGCCCACAGTGCGAGCGCTGACGGCAAGATGACGCTCAATGTTTCAAATCCCGCGTGATGGGAATGGCCGCCCAGAATACCAAACACATGAATGAGCGCATGGGCGGCTAAAAACCCCGCCCCAGCGAGCGCCGCTGGCCAGTATTTTGGGCGCCAGGCGCGCGCGGCAAGCGCAATGCCCGCGATCAAAAATGCAGCGCCGATATCCGCAACAAAATGCGGGTTAAAGGGTCCCGTCTCCGTAACGCCTGGAACGGTTGCATACCACTGCGGACCATCGATCAGCATGGCTATGCCGTTGCCGAGAGTCAGGGCGCCGATCACGCCCGCCATCCATCTTTTTACCATCATCGCCTTCATACACACACAAGACGAGGCAGGAGCGGAGAATGTGACAGACGGAAGTGAGTTTATTTAAGGGTGCGCTTTCCAGCGCATCAGGTGATCATCGTACTCAGAATTATCCTTCGAGGCTCGCCCTGCGGGCTCGCACCTCAGGATGAGGAGGATTGCTTTCAATGAATTACCCTCATGCTGAGGCGCTCGGCGAAGCCGAGCCTCGAAGTATGAAGGCCATTCCAAACGGTCGCCGAGAAAGCAAAGTCAGCGGATTTATCCGGCATCCCGGTGCAGCATCACGACATTGCTGTCGTGATAAACAGTGACGCCGGTTTTTTGAAACCCGCATTTTTTCGCGATGCGGATGGAGGCGACGTGATCGGGATCAACGATACAAGACATGCGTTTGCCGCTAAAATTCTCATCGCCCCATTTGACAGCAGCCAGTGCGGCCTCGCTTGCATAGCCTTTGCCCTGAACGGCGACATCCAAAAGCCAGCCAATTTCCGGCTCGCCCTTAAGGGACGGCTCAATGCTGCGCTTGAAATCGCCAAAGCCGACCTCGCCGATCGTTCTGCCGCTCTCGCGCTCTTCGACGACCCAGTAACCGAACCCCATGATTTTCCAATGTCCCACTGCACGCAAAAACTTCGTCCAGCTGTCTTCTTCGGACATCGGCTCCCCGGTGATGAAGCGCATCATTTCGGGGCTTTTCTTCATGTCGCGCAGAGGAACGAAATCATCAGCCCGCCATCCGCGCAGGATCAGCCGTTCGGTTTCAAGAACCGGAATACCGTCTTCGATTGTCATTCAGCGTCGGGCCTGGCTTTTGTGTCAGCAATATAGCGATCGATTTTCACACGCAGCATGTCGAGGGGCAAGCCGCCTTCGGTCAGCACCGCGTCGTGGAAGTCACGAATGTCAAACTTGTCGCCCAGTTCCCGCTCCGCCTTGCTGCGCAATTCCCAGATCGTCAGCTCACCCATTTTATAGGCGAGCGCCTGACCTGGCCAGGCGATATAGCGGTCAACTTCGGTTTGAACATTGTGCAGCGACAACGCGGTGTTTGACGCGAGATAGTCAAGCGCTTGTTGCCGCGTCCAGTCCTTTGAATGTAAACCGGTGTCAATCACCAATCGGCATGCACGCCACATCTCATAGGAAAGCCGTCCGAACTCATCATAGGGCGTTGTGTAAACGCCCATTTCAACGCCAAGCTTTTCCGAATAAAGCCCCCAGCCCTCGCCGAATGCATGGGGGTAGAATTGCTTGCGGAATGCCGGAACATTTTCAATCTCGAGCGCGAGCGCGCCTTGCAGATGATGACCCGGCACGGCTTCGTGCAGTGACAACGCAATCAACTGGTAAAGTGGACGCGTGTCGAGGCCATAGGTATTGACCCAATATTGCCCACCGCGATCGGCATCCAGCGGCGCACCCACATAACGCCCGGTGGTGTAATTCGGCGCGATCTCCGCCGGCACCGGCTCCACGGAATAGGGCTGGCGTGGCAGTTTTCCGAAATAGGCCGGCAGGCGTCCGTCGATATCTTTTGATATCCAGGACGCACGTTCCAAAAGTTGTTCCGGCGTTTTTGCGTAGAACTCCTCGTCCGTACGCAAGAAATCCAGAAACGCGCTAAACTCGCCCCGAAATCCGGTCGTCCTGATTACCGCATCCATCTCCGCCCTGATGCGCGCAACCTCTTTCAACCCCAGCCGGTGAATAGCGTCCGGCGTCGCATCGTCGAGCGAGGTGTAATAACGCACCAGCGCCGCATAATAGGCCTCGCCATCAGGCAGCGCGCTCGCCCCGACGCTTTCGCGCGCATTGGGCAGATATTCGTCTTTCATAAAGGTCGCTGCGCGCGCAAAGGCGGGGATCACCTGATCGGCAAGGGCGGCGCGCGCCTCACGCTGCAACACGCGCTGGCGCCGCGACGAGATGGTTTCAGGCATTACCTCAAACGGTGCGTAATAAGGATGCGCCGCCGCGTTGTCTTTTACCTGTGCTTCGAAAGACGGAATGATGAACGGGAGAATTTCTTTCGGCTGCGTAAACCCATCGGCCAGGCCGACGCGCATATTGTCGATATTCTGGTCAATGAAGCCTGGCAGCGCGCGCAGCCGCGCCAGATAATTCTCAAAATCTTTTTCCGTTCGGAATGGCGTGGAGCCTGTTACGTAACCGAACTCCATATGAAACCCGCCATCGGCGAGGAACGGCATGCGCCAGCCGTCAAATTCGGCAAGATCAATTTGATGGATCAAAATGAAGCGCAACAGATCAGCGTTGAGACGCTGCGCATCATTAAATGCTTCGGAATCGATCGCGTCGAGGCGGCTTAAAAAAGCGCTGCGCTGTGCCGTGCGCGCCTGGTAATCCTCCGGCGCAACAGCAGGGACCTGATCGTTAAATGTATTGTCCCCTGATGACGTCGCCCCAAATGGGTCTGACGCAAGATCATAGGTCCAATAGTCGTCAAACAACGCCTCAAGATCGTCCGCCGGCGCCGCCTGGGCTGCCACGATAAACGCAAGACTGAAAACTGTTACCAGCTTCAACATAGAACCCTCCCGAATCGACCCGGCGCCATAAGCGCGAGAATCGGCTCCCCGCCTGTCTCCTATCACGGCTCGCTATAGGGTCGAACCGGCGATTTTCCGGGCCGTAACTGGCGGAAAACAGGGCATAAGTTTTCAACAGGGCGGACCGGAACGGCGGGACATCCGAATCAGGCCGTGCAAAGTTCGTTTGCCCGTGCGTCTCGCCACACAATTGCCCGCCACGGCTCAATGCCCGACGACAGGCTGCCGCAAAGCGAACTCGTAATAGAGTCCTGAACTATTCTATGCAGCGTTGGCGGGTTGCGCCTTTTCGCCTGCCTACTCTTTATCGAAACCCTCGGCGCCGGCATCGCGCAGCCACTCACCGATTTTTTCAGCCTCGTGGGGTATTCCAATATCCGTATAGAGATCATGAGCCTTGCGCCAGTTTGCAACGGCGTTCTCGAGATTGCCACGTGTCTGCTCCAAAACACCGAGATTAGCGTACTGGATCGCCGCCCCTTCTTTGCTTCCTAACTCGCGATTGATCGTCAACGCCTTCTGATAATATTCAATTGCCGTTTCAAGATTGCCTCTATTCTGCTCCACATTACCGAGATTGCCATAATTCCCGGCCACCTCCTGCTTGCTGCCAAGCTCTAAACCAATCGCTAGCGCCTGCTTGTAATAGTCCGCCGCCGCATTGAGATCCCCGCGATCATGCTGCACGACGCCGAGATTACCGTACCGGATCGCCATCCCCTCCTTGCGGCCCAACTCTTTATCTATCGCCAGCGCTCGCTGGTAGTAACCGACCGCCGCATCAAGATTGCCCCGGGCTTGCTCGACATTGCCGAGACCACCGTACCGGATCGCCATCCCCTCCTTGCTGTCAAGTTCCTTGTCGATCGCTAGCGCTTGCTCATAAAATTTGGCCGCCGCTTCAAGGTTTCCCCGAATTTCCTCAACAACTCCGAGATTGCCGTAAGCTGCCGCCATTCCCGTCGGACGGTCCAGCTCTTCAAAGATAACCAACGCCCGCCCATAATAGTCAGCCGCCCCATCGAGATTGCCACGGGTCTTCTCCACGATGCCAAGATTGCCATAAGTCGCAGCCATTCCTTCTTTGTCGTTCGCCTTGCGATCAATCGCCAGCGCTTGCTCATAAAAAGCGACAGCTGCTTCGAGATTGCCTCTTGTCTTTTCCACTAACCCCAGATTGTCGAACGCGACGGCGAGCAAATTTTTATCAACAGCCTGGTTGGCGTGCTCCAAAACTTTTTCATAGGATTCTTGAGCTTGTTGTAGGTCGCCAATTCGCATGAACAAATGTCCAAGCTGATTATGTGCTTCCACATCATCTGGATTGCAGGCGACTGCACGCTCATAACTCTCAATAGCTTTTGCCGTGAAAGCGTTGAAAGCGATGGCGCCGCGCGCTTTCCATCTTTCGGCGGCCTGCGCCGAGTCTTCTTCAACCAATTCCGCGAGCAGCGCCAGCGCCGCTTCGGTTTTGCCTTCTGCCTCAAGCCTCGCCGCCTCCTGCTCCTTTTCATTTTTCCGCCTCGCCAGCTCTGCAATCATTTGTTCTGCAGATTTAGCGTCGGTCAGAAAGTTACCGGATGATGACGGAACCTCCTCATGTTGCTTACCGGCAAATGCGAAAGCCAACTTGACAGCAGAATCCTCTGAAATACGTCTCTCTGCTAGCTCGGTGACTATACGCGCTCTATAGTCGCTGCCACCGGGCGGTTTCTGCGTATTTGATTGCGTCCCTGTGTCGTTGCCGCCGTCTTTGGGCTTTTTTCGTAATCCGATTTTTTCGAGGAAATCGAGAATATTGTTCAGGTTCTTGAAGAACCCGCCGACCGCAACAACGATGGCCACAATAACAGCGCCAACACTCCAAGCGCCGCCACTTTGTATTAGCTGTCCGGCCGCAGTAATAAATTCTTGCATTCTTCAAATAACCACAGGCGTTATTGAGGTTTCTCTTATAAGACTAGGCAACTTCAATTGTCCAACCACCGGCCCCTTGCTTCCTTTCCGCGCACCATGCCCGCCTGTTTTTTTCCGAAGTGACCGTCTATCCTCGCGTCATGTCCGTGACGACCGAAACACAAGCCGCCCTTGCCGATCTTGATGTCAGCGACATCGCCTTATGGGACAGCAAACAATACGGGCCGCTGTTTGAACGCCTGCGCCGCGAAGATCCGGTGCATTATTGCCGTGACAGCGCCTATGGCCCCTATTGGTCGGTAACCGCCCATAAGGACATCCTCGCGGTGGAAACCAATCATCAGGTCTTTTCGTCAGCCAGCGAGCATGGCGGCGTTGTCATTCATGACGACTTCTCGCTGAAATTCGCCAACCACACCCTCGAAGGGCTGATCACCATGGACCCGCCGCGCCATGGGGAACAGCGCAGCGCGGTGTCCGGCATTGTCGCGCGGCCCAATCTGGAGCATTTCGAAAAAATCATTCGTGAGCGGACGGCGGCGGTGCTCGACAGCCTGCCGGTCAATGAGATTTTTGACTGGGTGCCCGCTGTCTCTGTCGAGCTGACGACGCAGATGCTCGCGACGCTCTTTGATTTTCCCTTTGAGGACCGTCACAAGCTGACGCACTGGTCGAATGTCGCCACGTCGGAACCGGGCCTTGGCGTTGTCGCCAGCCAGGAAGAACGCGTCCGCGAAATGAAGGACTGTTTATTCTATTTCATCAAGCTTTGGCGCGCACGGGCGCAAAACAGCGAAGGCTTTGATTTCATCTCGATGCTGGCGCAAAACCCCGCGACCGCAACGATGCAGCCGATGAATTATCTCGGCAATGTGCTGGTCCTGATTGTCGGTGGCAATGACACGACCCGCAATTCCATGACCGGCGCTGTTGTCGCGTTCGACCAAAACCCCGGCGAGCTTGAAAAACTCAAAACCAACCCCGCACTGATGGAAAGCGCCGTCTCGGAAATCATCCGCTGGCAGACGCCGATCGCCCATATGCGCCGCACCGCCCTCGCCGATGCGGATCTCGCCGGCAAACAGATTAAAAAAGGCGACAAGGTCGTCATGTGGTACATTTCGGGCAATCGCGACGAAAGCGTTTTCGCGGATGCCGGGCGCTTCGATATTACCCGCAGCAATGTGCGGCAGCACCTTTCCTTTGGCGGCGGCATTCACCGTTGCATGGGACGCCGGCTCTCCGAGCTGCAGATGAAAATCATCCTGGAAGAAATTCTCGCCCGCTGGACCCGTATTGAGGTGGCTGGCGACGCCGAGCGCACAAGATCAAATTTCGTCCATGGCTATGACAGCCTGCCGGTGCGGATTGTTCCTTAATTTCAGGTTGCGCGTGGAGCCATCCTTCGAGGCCGTCTTTCAGACGGCGCCTCAGGACGAGGGAAGGTTCTTGATTCAACCCGCTACCTCATCCTGAGGTGCGAGATGCACAGCATCGAGCCTCGAAGGATGATCGCAAATACCTCAGGATGAGGGTTGTGTTTTATCGCGAGCAGAGGGCCGTTTCGCAAGAAATTGTAACGCATCATAGTCGCCGCGTATCAGCGCCTGCTTCTTCGCACGGTTCCAACCTTTAATTTGCCGTTCGACGACGACTGCGTTGTCGAAACGAGAAAACCATTCTGACCAAACCAGTTTCACGGGCCGGCGCGTAAATGTGTAAGCATCACGATATGTTCCCGCCTGATGTTCGGATACACGCACGGAGACATCGCTACCGCGATGCGAGCCGACATAGTAAGAGCCGTCGGCGCATTCGAGGATGTAGACGAAGGCGTTTTGCATTCCGGGATTATAGCTGAGCTAGTACATGTTTTCACCCTTCGAGGCTTGCCTACGGCAAGCACCTCAGGATGAGGGTTGTTTGTTTTTGCTGCCCTCATCCTGAGGCGGCCCGCAGGGCCCTCGAAGGATGGTCGCAAAGGCCACACATGTTTACAGACCTCCTGACAACACTCCTGACATTCCGGGCTTCCATTTCCACGCGTTCTACCTATGTTCGCCTCTATGCCCGCGCCCAAAACAACACGCCGCAAGAACGCCCCGAGCAGCCAGCCGACGACACCCAAAAACGAGGTGACGCCGGGCGGTTTTTCCGAGGCTGTCGCCGGCTACCATGACCGGCTGGCGATCCCACTGGATCAGTGGACGCCGCACCGGCCCGAGCGCCCCGCGACAGCGAAAACCCTGTCGAAACCCCTGCGCGTGGTCGCCGCCTATGAACCCGCCGGCGATCAGGTCGCCGCCATACCCGAACTCACCGAGGGCGTTCGCACCGAAGAGTGGGACCAGGTGCTGCTGGGCGCCACCGGCACCGGCAAGACCTTTACGATGGCCAAGGTGATCGAGGCGGCGCAGCGCCCGGCGTTGATCCTTGCGCCCAACAAAACCCTCGCCGCGCAGCTCTATGGGGAGTTCAAGGCGTTCTTCCCCGATAACGCCGTCGAATATTTCGTTTCCTATTACGATTACTATCTGCCGGAAGCCTATATTCCGCGTACGGATACTTATATCGAGAAAGAAAGCTCGATCAACGAACAGATCGACCGCATGCGCCATGCGGCAACGCGGGCGCTCCTGGAGCGGGACGATACAATTATCGTCGCCTCGGTTTCCTGCATCTACGGCATCGGCTCGGTTGAAACCTATACGGCAATGACCTTTTCCCTGAAGCTCGGCCAGGAAATTTCCCGCAAGAAACTCCTCGCCGATCTTGTCGCCCTGCAATACAGGCGCAATGACAACGCTTTTGCCCGGGGCTGCTTTCGCGCCCGCGGCGATGTCATCGAAATCTTTCCGGCGCACTATGAAGACCGCGCCTGGCGGGTTTCCATGTTCGGCGATGAAGTCGAGGCGGTCACCGAGTTCGACCCCCTGACCGGCCAGAAATCCGGCGACCTCGAAGAGATCACCCTTTACGCCAACTCGCATTACGTCACGCCGCGCCCGACCCTTAATCAGGCGATTGAAGGCATCAAAAAAGAACTCAACGAAACCTTGCCCATCATGCGCGAGGAAGGCCGCCTCCTGGAGGCCCAGCGTCTTGAGCAGCGTGTGCAGTTCGACCTTGAAATGATGGCGGCGACGGGCGCCTGCGCCGGCATTGAAAATTATTCCCGCTATCTTACCGGCCGCCAGCCCGGCGAACCGCCGCCGACGCTGTTTGAATATCTGCCGGAAAACGCCCTCATCTTCTGTGACGAGAGCCACGTCACCGTGCCGCAGATCGGCGCGATGTTTCGCGGTGACTTTTCGCGCAAGAGAACGCTGGCGGAATATGGCTTTCGCCTGCCCTCCTGCATGGATAACCGGCCGCTGAAGTTCGAGGAATGGGAAAAGATGCGCCCGCAGACAGTGCATGTCTCGGCGACGCCGGGCCCATGGGAGCTGGACCGCACCGGCGGCGTTTTTACCGAACAGGTGATCCGCCCCACGGGCCTTGTGGACCCTGAAGTCGAAATCCGCCCTGTCACTGGCGACAAAACAAATCAGGTCGATGACGTGATCGCCGAATGCAAAGAGATCGCGAAGAGCGGCGGGCGCGTGCTGGTGACAACGCTGACCAAACGCATGGCCGAAGATCTCACCGAATATATGCACGAACAGGGCGTCAAGGTGCGCTATATGCATTCGGATATCGACACGCTGGAACGTATCGAAATCATCCGCGATCTGCGTCTCGGCGCTTTTGATGTGCTGGTGGGGATCAACCTCCTGCGTGAAGGCCTCGACATTCCAGAATGCAAGCTCGTTGCAATTCTCGACGCCGACAAGGAAGGATTTTTGCGCTCGGAGACGTCGCTGATCCAGACCATCGGCCGCGCGGCGCGTAATGTGGACGGCCGGGTTATTCTCTATGCGGACCGCATAACCGGCTCCATGGAGCGCGCCATTGGCGAGACCGACCGCCGCCGCGAAAAACAGGTCGCGCACAACAAAACCCATGGCATCACGCCGGAAAGCACCAAAGCCGCCATCGCCGATATCGCCTCGTCTGACGACGAAGGCAAAAAGGCCGCCGCCGGTCAGACTTTCGTCGGGCATCGCGGCGTGCGATCGGCCAGACCGGGCGCCGGTTTCGCCGAAGATCAACGCGAATTCGAGGGCGCGCCGGGTCATAATCTCAAGGCGCATATCGACGTGCTTGAAAAACAGATGCGCGAAGCCGCGTCGAATCTCGAATTCGAAGAAGCCGGCCGCATCCGCGACGAGATCAAACGCCTGCAGGAAGTGGAACTGGCGGTTGCCAATGACCCCCTCGCTCGGCAGTCGGCAATTGAACAAAAAGTCGAGGACGCAAGCGAAGGCCGGATCAAGAAATCCGAGGGCACGGTGTCGAATATTCGGTCAAAGCCAAGAGGCGGCGGGAAACGGCGGCGTTAAACCTCGGTTTGCCACAAAAACACCACACAAACCTGATTTGACCGTTCCCGAAGCCGGGCGCACAATTGCGGCCGGGCGGTAGCGGGATTTGGAGAACTGCCATGAAATGGATTTCTGGTTTAAGCGCTCTGGCCGCAGCGGGTCTGATGACGACCGCCGCTGCCTGTATAACGCCGCCTGATACCGACTATGCCGGCATGAGCCTCACCGAACTTGAAGACGCATGTGCGGCGGCGATGCAGGGCGCGCGAGAGAGCGGGCCCCGCACTGAAGGCATGATGGAAGCGGGCGAAGACTATACGGATATCGGCGACAGTGACGTCGAGGCATGTATCGTATTGCAGAAACGGCGCGACGCCGAGGGCAAATAGGGCTTCAGTGAATGCACCTGCTTTCATCCTTCGAGGGCCCTTTGGGCCACCTCAGGATGAGGGTGGTTGAGCAATAAAGAAAAACCCTCATCCTGAGGCGCTAGACGCATTAGCGTCGAGCCTCGAAGGATGGTCGCAGACGCCGCGCTAATCGTCTTGCGGAATCCAGTATGGAAATTGCGGTTTGATCATCCAGTTTTCGCTCGGCTTCCAGTGCCAGCCCGGATTCCATGGGAATGCATTACCAAACTCGCTCGGCGCGTTGAAATAGCCCGACTCGTTGACGATTTCACCGCCGGGGTCTTCCTCGCCGGGACAACATGATTGATTGAAGGTACATCGCTGGATAAATTTATACCGAAACGGTTCGCAGGCGCGCCACGCCGCAATCGTGTCACCCTGCGGGTAGTTTTCGCCACTAAATGTCATCGCTTCGGTGACGCTGGCGACAATCGTATAGACGTCATAATCGACGGAGACTGAAATGCGGCAGTCATGGCAGTCTTTTGCACGGCGCCAGTCGGCGGGTATGCCGGCAAGATCGATTGTCAAATTATCCAGCGACAGCAATGTTTTGATCTGTGGCCAGAGCGTATCAAACGTCAGCGTCTCGCCCTGGTTTGCCGCCGCCGTTAAAAGCCGCCCGGCTTCGGACGCCTGCAGATGGTCCTGAAGATAAACCACGGGCACATCGAGCTGCGGATTGGCGCCGCGCCGACGGCCACGCGGTTTGGGGTGGCAGAAATACTCCTCCACATCGTCTTCGTGGCCGTCATGAGTGCCGGCGTGATTTTTCTGAAACGCAACTTTTCCGCGGGTTGCGGTGGGCATGGCTGTCTCCCCTGATTGTTTGAGTGCTTATCCTATCTTGATTTTGAAAGACCGTCATCCCGCATCAAGCCCGGGATGACGGTAAGGATTTGATCGCGCCCCTTTCCATCCTTCGAGGCCGCCAGTGGCGGCGCCTCAGGATGAGGAAAGCAAACAACAGAAGAAACCCTCATCCTGAGGTGCGAGCGTAAAACGCGAGCCTCGAAGGATGGCCGTGAACGCGACGCATTACGCGCTGTAGAAAAACTCCTCACGGACAATCTTGCCGTCATTGACGGTGTAAACGCCGAACTCTTTCATCTTGTTGCGTTCGCCGGTTTCCTTATTGGTGGCGTCAATTTCGAAAATGACGCCGAAACGATCTGACCCGTGCATGAACGGGCCTTCGACATTGGCGCCATGGACATCAAAAGCATTGCGCCACCATTCGTGCTTGCCGTGGATCGCATCGAGGCCGTTTGTTTCAACGCCGCCGCCTTGATCCGCGGCTTCCACCGACACAGCGTTTTTGGCATAGAGCTCGTTGAGCCCCAACGCCTCATTGCCGTCCTTGCAATAGCCCACAAGTGTATTAGCGATTTTCAAGAGATTTTCGTCAAACATATCAGCAGTCCTTTCCTGTAGAGGCCCGGGCCGCCCGCCGGAAGCAACCTACGCCATCCTTCGCGCTGCGGTAAAGGCGGCGCGGTTACGAATACATGCGCGTCTTTCCCCATTCCCGATTGACCTTGATCAACGCGTCCGGCTCTTAGCCTGATAGGTTTGGCGCAAATAAATCGGGAGGCGTGCGCGCCGCTGATCTCTATGGCTTACGTGAAAAAGACCCTGGCGCCGGGAGAAGAATATCTCTACCGCGCGCATTTCAACTGGACCTATGATGTCGGGAGTTTGTTCTGGCTCGCCCTTGGGCTCACCCCGCCGGTATTCTGGGTCGCGGCATTCGCCCAGGAATATCTCTACACGTCCGCTCTTTCCAATGCTTTTGTCATCCTGTGCGTGCTGTGTTTCTTCCTCGGCGCCCTCATCACGCTGCAGCGTTATGTTCACAAATGGACGACCGTGATCGCTGTGACGACAGCGCGATTGATTTTAAAAACCGGCTTGATTGCGCGCGATAGCCATGAGGTCAGCCTCGACAAAATCGAGGAAGTACTGGTGCATCAATCTTTTCTTGATCGCATTGTCGGACGCGGCACACTGACCATTCGCGGCACCGGCATCGCTGTCATAGAGTTCCCGGTGCTCGCGCGGCCGATGGAGGTCCGCCGCAAGATCGAGGAAGCCGTGTTCAGCACACGCGGTCTTGTCCGGCGGCATGCGGCGGCAATTGACTGAAAGCGCAGCCTTTACTTCGCCAGCTTTTTCCGGCGGGCAGCCATAAATTTCGCCACATCCGGTTTTTTGTTTTGATTGTCCAGACGCATTTGGCGAAGACGATCGGATTTCGCGCGCTGCGCCGCTTGCTCTTTGGCCAGTTCGGCAAGGGCTACGGCCTGAGCGCGTGCACGGTCGGCACGCACACGCGTCGGTGAACTTTGCGATGACGGTGCAGATTGACTTGCTTGTTGTGTGCTCATGATTTACCCGATCCTTGCCCTTTTCCGAGAGCGTTTTTGCGAAAAACTTCAGTGGTCTGCGACGCCGTTGCTACAACCTTCTTCGGCTTGTTTTGCTTTGGCTTCTTTTTCTCTTTGTTACTACGCTGCTGACCCTTAGCCATATCGATCTCCCTGAAATTCGATCTGCCTAAATCAGCCCATCAGTTCTGGGGGCGCAAAATAAGCTCGTTCTCTGCAGCAACCCGTTCAAACTTTTCGTCACTGTTACGGATGCGATACTGGAATTGAGCACCATTAGTCGGCAACTGAGCAATTATCTCGAACGCAGCCGTTACGGGTTGCGAATACCCAAAGCCACGCGTTAGCGAAACGATTTGCCCGATGTTGTATTTGTGCTGTTCATCCACATCATTCATCTGTCTTCAACGTCAAAACCGGGAAAGGAGCGCCTGCATTGCCTGCGCCCCTCCCCAACTCTTATACAAGATGCGCTCTCAATTTGAGACCGCGTAAGCCGAATTACTCTATTCGACCTTCAATGATGTAGCGGAAGTCTTGCCGCGGTCTTCGGTCAGCTCGTAGCTGACTTGCTGACCATCATTGAGGCTGCGAAGGCCTGCGGCCTCCAAAGCGGTTGCGTGGACGAAAACGTCTTTGCCGCCGTCAGTAGGCTCGATAAAGCCGAAGCCTTTTTGTGAATTGTACCATTTCACTGTTCCTGAAGCCATTTTATATCTCCTTAAGACATGGCGTTAACAGCCAGAAGAAACTGACTGCATAGAAAGCTACCGATGTATTAGAGGAGTGTATTAAGCTTGAGGCAGAGGCCTAGTAGACGGCTCGATATCATTGGTGCTGAGGTTATGTGGGCCCTAATCGGCCAAAATTCAAGGTTTTTCCGCTCCGGCCCTCCAGGGCGCCGCAAACCGCCTGAAAAGCGCATTAAAGCTGGCGGATAGTCCGCTCACACACGGATTCCCGCCTGTCATATTTAGTGTTAACGAATCACAAAAGCGGGTTTTTTCGCATAAAAATGAGCTCTGGCCCAGAAACTCAGGCTTGGGGTCGCACCCCTCGCGGGCTGCCCTTTTACTTCTCGCTCGTATCCACATCCACCATCCAGTGAACGCCGAATTTATCCTTACACATCCCGAAATAGGCGCCCCAGAATGTATTCGCGAGCGGCATCGCTACACCACCGCCGTCGGCAAGCAGTGGAAAGATGCGGTCAGCCTCTTCTTTTGTGTCGGGCGCCACAGAAACAGCAAAGCTGTTGCCCGGCTTTGCGGGCTCGCCATATGTCGACATGGTGTCAGAGCCCATCAGCACGTCGTCGCCCACGGGCAGCGACACATGCATGATGCGGGATTTCTCCGCATCCGGCACGCCCATTCCAGGCGGGCCGTCGCCGAACGTCTGAATGATCGCAAATTCTCCGCCGAATACAGATTTGTAAAAATCGAACGCCTCGGCGCACTGACCGTCAAAATATAAATAAGTGTTGAGCTTCATCTGATTTCTCCCATAGCGGAGCGTTTTCAGCGAAAGTGGATTCCGGTTTCGCAGTTCGAAAACGCGACCAACAATAAACTAAAGCGGTCTGACAGATAGAGGGTCTCTTCGCGCAGCCCCAGCATAGCAGGAAAAAAGCGCCATCATAAGAGAAAGTGACAACGCATGCTGCGTTAAACCCCCAAAGCCGCGCGCGTTTCCACCGGGCTCGCAATCTCGCGGCCGGCGCCATGGGCGCAGGCCGCCAGCGCCTCAATCATCGGGCCGTTGGAAGACGCTTTTTCGCCATCGGGCAAATAGAAACAATCCTCGAGCCCCGTGCGCAGATTACCGCCAAGCTCAGCGGCGCGCATATGCACCGGCCAGACATCTTCCCGCCCGATCACCGTCGCCTGCCAGGGCATGTCGGGTTTTTTGTAGTTGACCAGCAGCGGCAACAGATCCGGATCGGCCGGCATCCCGGATGCAACGCCCATAACAAAATTATAGTCGGCATGTTCGGTCATCCCGTTTTCAATATAGAGCCCGACTGAGCGGACGATCCCGACATCGAAACACTCAAATTCCGGAATGATGTTACATTCCTTCATCACATTGATGTAGTCGGTCACCTTTGAAACGGGATTGTCGAATATCATTGGCGGCCAGGCCCACTCGCCGCTCCTGCGCGTCTTCAAATAATTGAGCGTACCCGCATTGCATGCGGCCATTTCCGGTTTGCAGGCGCGCAGATAGTCGAGCACATAACCATATTCCGGCCCGACAACGCCCGTGGTCATATTGATCACCACATCGGGACAGGCAGCGCGGATCGCCTCATTGATTTCCTGACACAGTGCCGGGTCCCAGCTCGGCAAATGGCCTTTGCCTTTTTCCTGCTGGCGGTAATGCACATGCATGATGGTCGCACCTGCATCATAGGCGCGCTTTGCTTCCGTCGCCATTTCTTCCGGCGTCACCGGCACGGGATGTTGTTCGGGATTGGTGAGGACGCCGGTCAGGGCGCACGTGATGATCGCTTTATCCGTCATGATTTATCCTCTGCCTCAAATACAATAAGTTTCGCGCGAATGGCGACCTGATCGCCTTCCTTGACGAGCGCTTCGGCGACAATGCCGTCACGCGGCGCTTTCAGCTGGTGCTCCATCTTCATTGCCTCGATGGTCGCAACGATCTCGCCCTTCGCAACGCTGTCGCCTGACTTGACTGCAACGCCGGTCACAAGGCCGGCCATGGGCGCAATAACGATGCCTGCCGAAACGCCAGCGCCTGACGACGCCGCATAAGAGATATCCTCAAAAGAAAACGAGGCGCCGTCGCGCTTAATGTGGATCGCATTGCCGACCCGCAACGCTATTGCGGCTTGCCGCCGCCCGTCAAATTTGTACGTCAGACGCACGCCACTGAGAGAGACGATTTCGATAGCGCAGCTTTCCTCCGCGAGGCGGCCGGTGATCATGCATCCGTCAATCTTTGCAGCGCCGTCAAAAAGCTGATCGCCCAGGCGGAGTTTCAATGGAAAAAACTGCGCACCGCGTGAATTCCATCCAGTCAATAGCTGGCCCTGCTGCTGCGCCATAGAAACACAGGCCGCGATCGCGATATCCAATGCGTCTGGCGCCACAGCCTCACCGCAGATCGCATCAAGATTGCTCTCTATATATCGCGTGTCGGCATCGCCTTTGGCGAAACATTCATCTTCCAGAAGCCGGATTAAGAATCGCACATTGGTTCCTACACCAAGAAGCGCTGTGTCGCGCAATCCCGCTGCAAGACGCGCGCGCGCTTCATCGCGCGTCGCGCCATGGGCGATCACTTTCGCGATCATTGGATCATAATGCGCTGTCACCTGATCGCCGGTCTCGACACCTGCATCGACGCGCAGGCCGGCGCCGGTTGGAAACTCAAGCAAGGCTATGTCGCCAGTTTGCGGCATAAACCCGTTTGCCGGATCTTCGGCATAGAGCCGCGCTTCCATCGCCCAGCCGGAAAGTGTCACATTATCCTGAGTCAGCGGCAGGGCCTTGCCCTCGGCGACATCGAATTGCAGTGACACAAGATCAAGCCCGGTCACGTATTCGGTGACGGGATGCTCCACCTGCAGGCGCGTATTCATTTCAAGGAAATAAAATTCCGCGCGCGCCGGATCAAAGAGAAATTCCACCGTGCCGGCGCCGACATATTGAACCGCCTGCGCTGCTTTCACCGCAGCGGTCCCCATTGCCGCCCGCGTATCTTCATTGATGACCGGCGACGGCGCCTCTTCAATAACTTTCTGGTTGCGCCGCTGCAGGGAGCAATCGCGCTCGCCCAAATGAATGACATTGCCATGAGCGTCGCCGAAAATCTGGATTTCGACATGGCGGGCGCCTGTAACAGCGCGCTCCAGCAATAACCGCCCGTCGCCGAAGGCGCTTTCGGCCTCTTTGCGCGCCGACGCAATCGCGTCAGGCAGTTCTGTCTTGTTGTGAACAATGCGCATGCCGCGGCCACCGCCGCCAGCAGACGCCTTCACCATCAGCGGAAAGTCAATTTTTTTGGCTTCAGCGATCAGTACATCCTCCGACTGATCATCGCCTTGATAACCGGGGATGCAGGGAACCCCGGCGTCAATCATCCGGCGTTTCGCAACCGCCTTGTCGCCCATGGCAGCGATCGCAGATGCTGGCGGGCCCATAAAGATAATGCCGGCGTCAGTGCAGGCTTGCCCAAAATCCGCGCGCTCCGACAAAAAGCCATAGCCGGGATGAATAGCGTCAGCGCCGCTTTGTTTTGCCGCCTCAATAACCGCGTCAATTCTCAGGTAACTTTCCGACGGCGCAGCGCCGCCAATATGCACCGCCTCATCAGCGCAACGCACATGCATGGCGCCCGCATCCGCGTCGGAATAAACCGCAACGCTTGCGATGCCGCGCGCTTTAGCGCTGCGCATCACACGGCAGGCGATCTCACCGCGATTGGCAACCAAAATCTTGCGGATAAGTGTCATACTTCGACGCGCTCCGCATAGGTCTCAATCCAGTCCGGCGCCTTCTTGGCAGCGAACGCCATGGCGCCATCTTTTCCCCGGCCGCGGAGGCAGGCGGCGAACTCTTTTGCAGCGCTGTCGAGGACGGTTGGGTCGATAGCGGGGCCTGCGGCGTTGAAGATCCGTTTGGTAGCTGCATTGGCTTCCGGTTCGCAGCGGCCAATCGCGTTCAATGCGTCAACCAAAGCCGTTTCGAGCGCAGGCGCGCCCGTCACCACTTGATCCACAAGGCCAATCCGTCGCGCTTCATCGGCGCTGAAATGAGCGCCGCTAAGGGCAATGCGGCGAGCATTAAAGAGGCCAATTTTGCGTACTACAAAGGGGCCGATCTGCGCTGGCGGCACGCCCAATGTGGTTTCCGAGAGTGAAAACTTTGTCGCGGCATCAGCAATGGCGATATCCGCAACCGAGATCAGCCCATTGGCGCCGCCAAATGCAGCGCCATCAACAAGAGTGACAAAAACCTGAGGCAGCGCATCAAGTTTGAGGAGAAGATCACCGAAGACGCGATTGCCTTTAGCAATGGGGTCAATCTCCCCCGGCGCCGGTTCGGCGATCATCAGCTGTTTGCCAAAATCCTTGATGTCGCCGCCGGCGCAAAAACATCCACCGGCGCCGCGCAGAACCAACACGCGAATGTCAGGGGTGTCGGCTAACCAGTTGCACAGCGCGATCATCCCCTCGACCATCACCCCCGTCAGGGCGTTTCTCGTCTTCGGACGATTGAGTGTCGCAATTAGCGTCGACTGATGTCGTTCGAGAATGATGTCGGTCAGGTCGGGAGGCGTCGTCATCTTATTTCCTGTTCGTCTTGCCCGGCAGCGTGCCCATATATTTGCAGATGATCGACAGCATCACCTCGTCGGCGCCGCCGCCGATGGAACCGAGACGCCCGTCGCGAAAAGCGCGCGAAACCAGGGTTTCTTCCATGAAGCCCATACCACCCCAATATTGCAGGCAGCTGTCATTGACTTCGCGCGCGAGACGGCCCGCTTTGAGTTTCGCCATGGAGGCGAGCATGGTCACGTCTTCGCCGGACATCATGCGATCAACGGCGTCCCAGGTCAGCGAGCGCAGCGCCTGCACTTCGGTTTTGAGTTCCGCGAGCCGGAAATGCACCACCTGGTTATCGAGAATAGACTTTCCAAAGGCTTTGCGCTGGCCGCAATATTCTGCCGTCGCGTCAATTGTTGCATCAAGACTGACCAACCCGGAAAGCGCCGCCCAAAGCCGCTCTTCCTGGAATTGCAGCATCTGATACATAAAGCCTGCGCCTTCTTCGCCAATGCGATAGCGTTGCGGCACGCGCACCTCATCGAAATAAAATTCGGCGGTGTCTGAACTCCGCATACCAAGTTTTTTGAGCTTGCGCGCCACTTCAACGCCCTTGCGAAGCTTGCCCTTGTCATCCTTCAAGGGCATCGCGATCAGCGTCTTGTTGCGATGGGAAGGATCATCGGATGTGTTGGCGAGGAGGCACATCCAGTCGGCCTGCGTGCCGCTCGTCGTCCACATCTTGCCGCCCGAAACAACATAATCATCGCCGTCTTTTTTGGCTGTTGTTTTGATTGCAGCGACATCAGACCCGGCCCCGGTTTCGGAAACGCCGAGACAGGCGACAAAATCACCCGCAATTGAGGGTATTAAAAAATCTTCCTTCGCCGCATCGGAACCAAAGCGCGCGAGCGCCGGCGTCGCCATGTCGGTCTGAACGCCAATCGCCATGGGAATGCCGCCGCATTGAATATGCCCGAGGGTTTCAGCAACCACTGCGCCATAAGACCAGTCGAGCCCCATGCCGCCATATTCAGTTGGCTTGGTGACGCCGAGAAGACCAAGATCGCCCAACCCCTTGAACACTTGATGGGCCGGGAAAAGTTCTGCTTCTTCCCATTCCTCTACATAAGGATTGATCTCCGTCTCGATATATTTTTTGAGCGTCGAGCGGAGCTGTTCATGTTCAGCGGTTAGTTTCATTGTAGCACCTCGGTGTCTTTCATCATCACATCCTCGCCACGCCGAAAACATTCGGACGCAGCGCGCGGCGCCCGGCTTCAGCGGCAGTATCAAGACAAAACGCCAGTAATTTACGGCTGTCGCGCGGATCGATCAGCCCGTCATCCCAGAGCCGCGCCGTTGCAAACAGCGCGCGGGATTCCGCATCATATTGATCGACAATGTGTTTCGCCATGCCGTCGAGAAATTGCGTGTTCGGTTCTTCGCCTTTTCGGCGCGCGCCTTCTTCGGCGACGATGCGCATGGTTTTAGCTGCCTGTTCGCCGCCCATTACTGCAATACGGTTATTTGGCCAGGCGAAAATAAAGCGCGGATCAAAAGCGCGGCCGCACATGCCATAATTGCCGGCGCCAAACGAAGCGCCAATGTGCAAGGTGAATTTGGGCACGATCATATTGGTCACCGCCTGGATCATCTTGCTGCCATGCTTGACGATGCCGCGCTGCTCGGCGTCCGTGCCCACAAGATAACCCGTCGTGTTTTGTAAAAAGATCAGCGGTGTTCCCGCCTGCTCCATCAACTGGATAAACTGCGCTGCTTTCGCCGCGCCATCGGCGTCGATGGGTCCATTGTTGGAGATGATCCCCACTTCATGACCGGCAATTGCTGCATGGGTGCAAACCGTCGCGGGTCCGTAACCATCCTTGAAGCCCAGCATGTCAGAGCCATCCACAAGACGCGCAATCACTTCACGGGAATTATAAGGCTGACGATAATCAACGGAAACGACGCCAAGCAATTCTTCCGGATCGTAAATCGGCTCAACGTAATCCGTCGCGCGCGCCTCCTGGGTTTTGTTCCAGCCAAGTCGTGCGACGATATCGCGGGCGATCCGCAGCCCGTCAGCGTCGTTCTCAGCCATATATTCCGCTGTGCCAGAGACATGATAATGCATCTCCGCCCCGCCAAGGTCTTCGTCTGTTGCAATCTCTCCGGTCGCAGCTTTCAAAAGCGGCGGCCCGGCAAGAAAGATTTTCGAGCGCCCGCGCACGGCAACCACGTAATCGGATAAGCCCGTCTGATAGGCGCCGCCCGCCGTCGACGATCCGTGCACTACAGAAATCAGCGGACAACCGGCGGCGGAGAGACGCGCCATATTAGCAAAGGTTTTACCGCCCGGCACAAACAAATCCGCCTGGCGCATGAGATTGGCGCCAGCGCTTTCAATGAGCTGCACGAAAGGCAATTTATTCTGCAGCGCAATTTCCTGACCGCGCAATGCTTTATGAATACCCATGGGTGTCGCGGCGCCGCCCTTGATGCCGCTGTCCGATGCGGAAATGAAACAGCGCACGCCAGAGATGAACCCGATGCCGGCAATGCCACCGCCGCCGGAAATAGTCCGGTCGCCATCATCGTCATGCATTTTATAGCCGCACAGCGTCGACAGCTCGATAAAGGGCGCGCCGCGATCAAGCACCATCGCCAGACGTTCGCGCGGTAACAATTGCCCGCGCTTGTCGAATTTCGGCTTGGCCCGCGCCGAGGTCGCGACAATCTTGTCTTCCAGCGCACGGAATTCATCGATCAGCGCAAGGTGATCGGCGCGATTTTTGGAGAAACCCTCAGAGCGCGGGTCTATCTCGCTTTCGAAGACGGGCATGAATTAGGCCTTGACAAAACAATATGATCGTATTGTTTTATGCTCATGAGCCAGCCCAGTCAAGACGAAAAGGCGCCTTCGCGGCGGGAATCAAAGCTGCCGTCGCGGCAGGAGCAAAAATCGGAGGCCACCCGCCGGCGCATTTGCGAAGGAGCGGCGCGCTGTCTATTCGCCAATGGCTATCACCGTACATCGATCAAACAGATCGCCGATCATGCAGGCGTCAGCCAGGGCGCGTTGCAGCATCATTTTCCCTCCAAGGACGACCTGGTTGAAGCAACCGCGGCGTTTCTTTTGACCCGCTCATTGAAATGGTTCGCATTGGTGAAACTGGAATTGGCGAAAGATCACAGCGCCTTTGGAGATGTGATCCGCCGCTCATGGCGCGAGCAATTCACCACGGATGAATATGGTGCGCTCCTGGAAATAATGACGGCCGCGCGCACCGACGACAATCTGCGCGCACGCATCGCGCCGAAACTTGATGGCTGGCGTACCGCCATAGAAGCGGAACTCCGCGATATCCTGCATCCCTTTGCCGGCAATGCGGAAAATCTGACCGCGCTTTTAAATATCTCCCTTTGCATGATGACGGGGCTTCTCGTGCATGAGGGGCTGCTGGGTGATGAGCAGCGCATGAATATGATGCTGGAACAGTGGATCTCGCTGGTCGTCAAAGGCAATCGTTAAACACTACCCACATGCTCCACGTTTTTCTGCAGCGCGAACTGCGAAAAGCGTTTTATGCGCCAGAGGCACAGGGATATTCTGCGTCGAAATTTCATGTCTTATACAGCGAGCGTGTGATGACCGAAGAAACACCTGATTTTGTGACTCAAGCCAACAAGTTTGGCGCCCATTATTTGCCCGGCTTGCTGGGTCTTCATTTTACCGGCGCCGGCGAAGGCTGGATCGAGGCCGAAGTCGAAGTCAGAAAGGCGCTGATGGCGCCGAACGGTTTTCTCCATGCGGGAACCGTCGTAACTCTCGCAGACACTTGTTGCGGTTATGGCTGCGTACGCGCCCTGCCCGAGGGCTCGAACGGATTTACGACTGTGGAGTTGAAATCAAACTTCCTTGGCACGGCGCGCGAAGGTCTTGTCACCTGCCGCGCGGAAGCCGTCCATCTCGGGCGTATGACCCAGCTCTGGGACGCTACGGTCAAGAACGGCGAGACCGGCAAAATAATGGCACATTTCCGGTGTACGCAAATGGTGCTGTGGCCAAAATAAAGTTTATTCGGATATAGGCGCCGCTGGTTCTACGGCCATGGCATCCATCAGCCCGATGATTTGTTGCGCGACGGCGTTAGCCGAATCTTCATGGGCGATGATCGCCAGATGATTGTCGGCCTCGACCTCAACAACGCCAAAATCTCTCGTGGATGTTGCTGTCGTTTTGCCCCAGGCAGTTTTTTGCATTTCGAGATCCGCCAATCTGTCTTCTTCGGTTTCAGAATCGCCGAAAACACTGCCCGCGCCGGTTCCATAGATCACCATCACGGGTAAATCGCCGAGGCTCTTATTGTCCGCAGTCTCGTGGAAAATCGTGCCAATATAGCGCCCCAGCCGCAGCATCGTCCGAACATTTGGCGAGCGTGACATGCGCGCCTTATAGGCAGCAATCGCTGCTTGCGGGTAACCCGGATCGTCGAGTTCAGGGATGTCACCGCCCAAAAAGAGGCGCGTGACGCCAAGCTCCGTAAAAATTGTGGCCAGGGTACATTTTACCGGGCAGCCTTTCTGACCGGACCGGCGTTCGGTCGGCTCGCCATCTTCGGCTTCAAATTCACTTAGAATGATCTCTGGATCGGCTGGCTCGATCATCACAAGGCCCGCCATGTCCTCAGGATAGTGATCATAATAGATGCGCCCGAGCATGCCGCCCAGCGAATGACCAACCAGTATAAAGGGCTCACGCATATTACTCGCTTCGCGCAGCGCCTTCAAATCATTGACGTGATTAGCGCCATAGCGCGGGCCGAAATCTTCGTCGCTCCAGCCATACCCGGCGCGATCATAAGCGCAGACGCGCGTTTCTTCTGCGAGCGGTTTCATCACCCGCTCCCACCCGGACGCAATAAAGGTAAAACCGCCTTCGAGGATGATCGTGGGTTTGTCGGTCTCTTCGCCAAAACACCAAAGATGCAAATTCCGGCCGCCGATATCCACAAACTCGCCCGGGGGTGGAAATGCGGCGCGATCACGCGCTGATGATACCTGCTGATACGCAAAGCCCGCGACGATTAATGCGACAATGACCCAGCCAAAGAATTTAAACACCCGCAACATCACCCGCTCCCAATCTGTTGTTCATCTCTTCCTAGCCGTCTATAAAAAAGTAATCAACCGTTATCGGATTAAATGCGATGGATTTGCGGCGAAGCGATTGACCGTTTGAACAAATATGCCGAATTTCAGGCTGGGGCGATAAATCGGAGCCAAATTGAAGACCTCTCGAACCGAAATAGCTGAGGCCGCGCTGCAATTGATGGCGGAACATGGCTATCGCGGCGCTTCCATTGGCGCCATCGAGGAAGCTGTTGGCCTCGCGCCGCGCGCAGGCGGTTTTTACCGGCATTTCAAAAACAAGGAAGAAATCCTGTTCGAAGCGATGGACGCCTATTCAAAAGAAATCCTCGCGGAACTCGATGAAATGAAAACCATGCCAGCCGGGACGCCTCACGAAGAACTTACATGGATGACACGGCATGTGGTTGATCATGCGGCGCGCCACAAAAGCCTGCGTCTTGTGTTGCGCCGCGACGGGCGCAATTTGCCCCGCGTTCTGGAAAGAATCAGAGCCTTCAACCAGGGAGACGCATGGGATGTTTTTGTGGAATGGACTCGAAAACAACTTGGCAAGAAGCGCGTTGATCAAGCCGTGAAGCAGCACACGTTTTTAATCTTCAGCACGCTGGCGCTCATTCTCTATCTTCAGGATTACGGCGAAATCCCGCTGTCCCTTGATAAAGATGACGTGCTTGAACACTGGGTTGCGCGGTCGATTGATTATCTGGAAGGGTATGTGGGAAAGTGATGGTGCAACTTGCTCCACTTATTGCTTCGCCGCCCTCTTATACGCTTCCCGAGCCTCCAGGCGCGCCCACCATTGCGCAACATTCGGCGTAAAGGCTTCTTCGATCTTCAAGGTTTTCGCGAGGTAAAGCGCATAACCCACAGCGATGTCAGCCATGGTAAAACGCCCGGCGCAAAGGTAATCGCGGCCATCAAGCCCTGCTTCCACGGAGCGCCAGCGGCCTAAAAACCATTTACGGTAATCTTCCGCCACTTGTGGCTGGCGGCGGTCTTCGGGTTCCAGCATCGTATAACGCAGCACCAGGGTCTGCGGAAAAGTCAGCGTCGCATCAGAACGGTGCAGCCAGTTTACATAGGCGCCGTATTCTTTTTCACCTTTCGTGACGGCGAGCGGCGTCGGTCCGTATTTTTCGCCCAGATAATGACAAACCCCGGCGGATTCCGTCAGCACCGTATCGCCATCAATGAAACACGGCACGGTGCCAAGCGAATTCACCTCCTTATAGTCCTTGTGAAATACCCGCGGCGGGAACTGAAGTTTCACCAGCTCATAGTCAAGGCCCATTTCCTCCAGCGCCCAAACGGCCCGTAGCGATCGCGCGCCTTCACAATGGTAAAGTTTCATGATGTCCCTCTTTGCATGCGGTTCGAACTGTAACCATGCGTTGACGACGGCTCAAATGCGAAACACAGTCGCGCTATGACCGAGATCCTCGATTTTGACGTGACCCGTCTGCCCTCGCCCCATACAAATGACAGCCACGAAGCCTGGCGTCACACAGTGCGCGGTTTTGTAACGCGTGAGATCGCACCCTTTGTCGATGAGTGGGACGAAGCTGGCGTATTTCCGCGCGACCTTCACCAAAAAGCTGCGGCAGTCGGCCTTCTTGGCCTCGGCATGCCGGAGGAATATGGCGGCGTCAAAGACGGCATTGATGTTTTTCATACGATCATTGCGTCGGAGGAGTTATCGCGCGCCGGATCCGGCGGGCTTGTCGCCGGGCTGATGACCCACGGCATCGGCCTGCCGCCGATACTCGCATTGGGTTCCGATGAACTAAAGCAACGCATCGCACCTTCGGTGCTCACAGGCGAAAAACTGATTGCACTTTGCGTCACTGAACCGTCGGGCGGTTCCGATGTTGCCAATGTCAGAACCAAGGCGGTGCGCGAAGGAAACAATTATATCGTCAATGGCGAGAAAACATTTATTACCACCGGTTGTCGCGCCGATTACCTCACTGTTGCGGTGCGCACCGGCGGCCCGGATCAAAAAGGCGCTGCCGGATTGTCGTTTTTGCTGATCGAGGCGAATCGAAACGGCGTATCGCGCACACGGCTCAAAAAAATGGGCTGGTGGATGTCGGATACTGCGAGCATTCATTTCGATGATGTGGAAGTCCCGATTGAAAATCTGATCGGTCAGGAAAATGCAGGCTTTGCTGGCATTGTGACGAATTTCAATATGGAGCGCTTGACCATGGCGGCGCAAGCGATTGCTTTTACGCGTGTCTGTATCGAAGACGCAGCTGCTTGGGCGCGCGAGCGTCAGACTTTCGGCAAGCCGCTCGCGAAGCATCAGGTGATCCGTCACAAATTTTCAGAAATGCTGCGCCAGGTGAACGCGTCAGCCGCTTATCTCGACAATTGCGCCTGGCGTGTCAGCAAGGGCGAGTCGCCCATCGCCGATCTGTCGCTGTTAAAGGTCCAGGCTACCCGCACAATGGAATTTTGCGCAAGAGAGGCGATGCAAATTCTCGGCGGCGCAGGTTTTATGCGCGGCTGCCGCGTCGAGCGTATCTATCGCGAAGTGCGCGTCATGGCCATCGGCGGCGGCTCGGAAGAAATCATGAACGACCTCGCCGCAAGGCAAATGGGATTATAAGCTCAAGCACTTGGACCTATCTGCTTAAGGCTGCCAATCGGGCCGCCCCACAATGCGCATCCACCACTCACGCCATGACGTCGCGTTTTTCAAATCGCGGACGAAGCCAGGCAATTCGGAAAACCACACCGTGATCGGATTAACGCTGTCAAAGTCCCGTTTCAGGCCATAGCGCGGCGTTTCTTCTTCGCGCTGATACGTGCCGAATATGCGATCCCAGATCATCAAAATGCCGCCGTAATTCTTGTCGAGATATTTGTCATCGCAACCGTGATGGACACGATGGTTTGACGGCGTGTTGAGGAAACCATCGAGCGATCCGAGACGGCCGATGACTTCTGTGTGGATCCAGGTTTGATAAGCCAATACGACAAGGATACCGAAAAATACCAATTCCGGCGCAAACCCGATAAACACCAGCGGCAAGTGAAACAGCGCCGACACCACGCCTTCAAACGGTCCAAAACGCACACCGACAATCATGTTCATATGGCGCGACGAGTGATGCACGGCATGTTGTGTCCACAACACACGAACTTCATGCGCGATGCGGTGTTCCCAATAATAAACAAAGTCCGCGGCCAGCAGCGCCAGCATCACTGTCCAGAACGTAATTGGAAAGGTCCAACTCACAACAGTATCGCCAACAAGCACAAACGCACCATAAGCAAATGTCAGAAGAAAGGTTTCGATGATCAGAAAAGGAATTTGAGTTGAGGCGCTGGCGAGCATGTCGAGCAGACCGCGCCCACGCAAAGAACGCGTGAACAGTGCTTTCAAGATTTCAAGCGCGAAGATTGCAGCGCCAATCAAGAAGAACGCGTCGTCGATATTCGCGCCTAGTTTCGCAAGGTTTTCAAGATTCACTTGTCTTGCCTCCAAGGCCTGTTGTCAGTGTGCGCCAGGCAAGATCGGCTGCCTGCATCGGCGTGGCGTCGCCAGCACGAACGCTTTCCCACGCGGCGTAAAGCAAATGGTCATAGGCTTGGATAATCCACGCGGTCGGCGCACTCTTGTCGAACAGGCCTTCCTGTTTTGCTTTCTCAACCATGTCGCGGGTCTCATGGAGCTGGCGTTCAAACTCTGCGCGAATGGTTGGATCATTTTCAATCGGCTCACGCGCGAGAAAGCCGTGACGATCGCCGAGCGGTATCAGCGCCTCGAGCGTTCGTTTGAGCGCATCAGCGTATGAGCGGGCGCCTTCACATGCTGCCTCCGCCGCTTCGTCCATTTCCGCGATCGCTATCCGGCCCAACGCCAAAATGAGATCATCCCTACTGCTGAAATGCCGATGCAGCGTAGCGCGCCCGACGCCGGCGCGCTCCGCAACCTGGATAAGCGAAGCGCTGGGATCGCGGCTGAAAACCGCGAACGCCGCCTCAATGAGCGCGTCCCGCGCCGATAAACGAGTTGGATCAGTCATGAGACATATATGTCTCATTCGATACACGATTGTCAAGCCCTTGCCGAGCCTTCTTTTTTCAGCGTCACCGCTGGCCTCAGGGCGTATCGCTGCTCATCGCGAAAAGTGGCGCAGTTCGGAACAAAGCATGCTTGGCCGCGCGACCCTCATTTTGATACCTACTCTTCATGCATCTTTCGCAACTCGGTCTTCAAAATCTTGCCTGACGGATTGCGCGGCAGCATTGGAATAAATTCAACGATCCTCGGCATTTTGAACCCCGCGATTTTGTCTTTGAGAAAATCCGTGACGCCGGCCTCATCCAGATCGACAGCGATGCGTTTGACTGCGACGACCTTTACGACCTCGCCCCATTTTGCATCCGGTACGCCGATCACAGCCACATCAGCGATGTCCGGATGTGCGGCGAGGATATTTTCGAGTTCGGCGGGGTAGATATTTTCACCGCCGGAAATGATCATGTCCTTGATGCGATCAACGACATAGAGAAATCCGTTTTCGTCCATATAACCGGCGTCACCTGACCAGTACCAACCGTCTCTGATCGCTTCGGCAGTGGCGTCCGGTCGGTTCCAGTAGCCGTCCATGATGAAATTGGACTTAGCGACAATTTCGCCGGTTTCGCCTTGGGCGACTTCTTCGCCAGTCGCGGGATCGCAGATTTTCACTTCACAGCCTGGCAAAGGCTTGCCGGCGGAGACGCGCTGCTTTTTTCCTTTTGCATGATCGGTAGAGCCCAGCACCGTGACGCCACCGGTGGTTTCCGTCATGCCGTAAAATTGCGTGAATGCGGCATTGGGCATGACCGCCATCGCCCCATCGAGCAGCGCTTCGGGCATAGGCGCCGCGCCATAGCTGACGCAAACAAACTTATCGAGGGGTAATTGCATTTGCTTGGCCGCTTCAACAATCATCATGATCATGACCGGCACAAAGAAAGAATTGAGCGGCGCCGGACCTTGGGCGTCTTTGACAATCGCCGCCGGGTCGAACTGGCGATGCTGGATTACCGGCATGGAGCGGGAAAAACCCATAAAGCCGAAATTGACGCCCGCCACGTGAAAATGCGGCAGCGCGTGAAGGATGGCTTCATCCTCCGTCTTCGGAACGACCACTTGGGCCGCCTCGCCCGCTTCGCCAACTTCATAATAGCATCGGTTTGTGAGCAAGACGCCTTTGGGCAGACCTGTCGTACCGCTGGTGTAAAGTTGAACGACGACGTCGTCGCTGCTCGGCGCGTAGTCGGGCTCGATCGGTTCCTGCGCATCGATCAACGCATCAAAACTCTCATCGCCGCCTTCAATCATCAACGTTGACGGCGGTGCGTAACTGTCGACGGTTTTTAGCGGATCGATAAACATCGCTTCGCCGATGAAGATTTTCGCCTTGGCATCGCCGAGAATTTGCACAACTTCCGCGGGCGCGAGCCGCCAGTTAATCGGCGTCATCACAACGCCGATTTTTGCTGCGCCAAAAAGCGCATCCCAAAAGGTCGCCACATTGCGCGCCAACCAGGCGACGCGGTCGCCGGATTTGAGCCCGAGGGATAAAAATGCCTGGGCGGCGCGGTTCGATCGCTCATTCATCTCACCATAGGTGAAGTTTTTACCCTCGAAAATGAGCCCGACCTGATCCGGGCGCTGCCGCGCCTGTTCACGAATGAGATCAGCAATGATCGGTGGATTGAGTATTTCCCGGGTCGTCATAAAACGGCGCTCCTCGAAAATGATCAGCAACTATGCCGGGATTTTGCCAGAAGGCAAACAGAACGCAAATCGACTGCGCTCGCCCATTGCACCGCGGGGCGCCAGTCCATTAGCTTGCGCAAAAGTTTGAGGAGCCTTGTTCATGCCCAGCATTGCAGACATCAAATCACGCATGCGCCTTCCCGTGATCGGCGCACCCATGTTTATCGTTTCAACGCCAAAGCTGGTGATCGCCCAATGCAAGGCCGGTGTTATCGGTTCGTTTCCTTCGCTAAATGCGCGCCCGGCAGAAGCTCTGGACACATGGCTGACAGAGATCAAAGCAGCGCTGGCGCAGCATGATGAAGAACACCCCGACCAACCCTCGGCGCCCTATGCCGTCAATCAGATCGTTCACCGCTCCAATGATCGACTGATGCATGACCTTGAAATGTGCGTGAAGCACGAAGTCCCGATTGTCATATGCTCTCTCGGCGCACGCGAGGAGGTTTATGAAGCGATCCATTCTTATGGCGGTATCGTCCTTCATGATGTCATCAACAACCGGTTTGCAAAAAAAGCAATTGAGAAAGGCGCTGATGGTTTGATCACCGTCGCCGCCGGCGCCGGCGGCCATGCGGGCGTGCAATCGCCTTTCGCGCTGGTTCAGGAAATCCGCGAATGGTTTGACGGACCCATCGCCTTGTCGGGCTGCATTGCCCGCGGCCAATCGGTGCTCGCCGCCGAGGCGATGGGCGCTGATTTCGGCTATATCGGCTCAGCTTTTATCGCCACCGAAGAAGCCAATGCCGACGATGCATATAAAAACGGTATCGTGGACGGCAAGGCTGATGATATTGTCTACACGAATTATTTTTCCGGTGTGCATGGCAACTATTTGGCGCCGTCCATTGAAAAGGCCGGTATGGACCCCCATAATTTGCCTGAGTCAGATCCTTCAAAAATGGATTTCAAAGCCGCTGGCGAAGGCGCCAAAAAAGTTTGGAAAGATATCTGGGGCTGCGGTCAGGGCATCGGCGCCGTCAAAGAAGTGACGACGACAGCGCAATTCGTTGACAAGCTCGCAGCGGAATATGAAGCCGCCAAAGCGGCAATTTGCGGGACGTAAATGACAAAAAATCTGATCTGGACCCTGTGCGTTCTATGCCTCACGGCCTGCGGTGGCAGCAAAGAGAACGAGGTCGGCGAATTCAAGAATGATTTCATCGGCAATGAAATCAAGGTTCAGGCCCTCGCCGATCCGAAAGTTTCCGGCGTCACTTGTCATCTGTCACACTTTGATCGCGGTTTTTGGGATCGGGTCGCCAAGGGCAACTGGTTTGAGGACCCGTCCAATGCGTCCATCGCCTGCCGTCAGACCGGCCCGATTGCCATCAGCGATATCGATCTCGACAAAAGCGGCGAGGAAGTTTTCTCCCAGCGCATCAGTCTGGTTTTTAAGTCCATGGCGGTCCGGCGTATCTATGACGCGGAAAACAACACGCTCGTCTATGTGGTCTATTCACGCCGACCGATAGAAGGCTCCGCTAAAATGTCGATCTCGACGATCTCGCTTTATGGGCAAGAGCCTGCGCTCGCTGCATCGGTCAAAGTGGAATAAAGCCCGCCCCAACCGGTTCTCATGCAAGTAAAATGCGCGTAGCGTCGGCGCCGTATTCATCTGCGAGCCCGCTTCATGAGAAATCGCCTTTGTAAAATCGTCGCTACCGTCGGCCCCGCGAGTTCATCGCCTTCCATGCTGCGGCTCATTCACGACGCTGGCGTGGACATCTTCCGCCTCAATATGAGCCATGGCGGCCATGACAAGCTCGCATCAATTGCCCAGTCCATTCGCGATTTTGAAAAGACAACAGCAACACCGCTTGCGATCTTCGCGGACCTTCAGGGCCCGAAGATCAGAACTGGCGCCTTCGCCGCCGGATCGATCAAACTAAGATATGGCGCCGAATACCGACTGGTGCATTCCAATGAGTCTGCCGACGAAGACACAATTCCGATCCCGCACAAAGAACTTCTCGATGTGTTGAAGCCAGGCGATATTTTAAAACTTGATGATGGCAAGCTTCAGATCACCGTAACGGAGAACACCGGACGCCATCTGGTCGCACGTGCCGATACACCTGGAATTTTGAGTAACCGGAAAGGCATTAACGTGCCTGGGCGACGCCTGCCGATCTCGGCGATGACCGACAAGGATCGCGAAGACCTCGATTTCGCCCTTGGTCTCAATGTTGATTACATCGCCTTATCTTTCGTCCAGCAGCCAGATGATGTGCGCGAAGCACGCGAATTGATCAAAGGCCGCGCCGGAATCATTTCGAAAATCGAAAAACCATCAGCAGTGGAACATCTCTAAGACATCATCGAGCTGTCTGTCGCAATCATGGTGGCGCGCGGCGACCTTGGCGTTGAATGCGCGCCCGAAGACGTGCCCCTGATCCAGCGCCGCATCATCCGTGACTGCCGCGCCGCAGGAAAACCCGTAATCGTCGCCACCCATATGCTGGAATCCATGGTCGAATCGATCGCTCCCACCCGCGCCGAAGCGTCCGATGTTTCATCCGCCGTCTATCAGGGCGCCGATGCGGTGATGTTGTCCGCTGAAACGGCCGTCGGCCGCCATCCGCCGACCGCCGTTGCGATCATGGACAGGATTATTGCAGCAACAGAAAAAGATGATGAGTCCGGCAGCTATAAAAGCGCCGGCCATGGTGATGACGAGGCCTACACAACGGCCGACGCAATCACCTTGTCGGCGCGCCGCATTGCCGAAGTCCTCGATTGCTCCCTCGCCGTTGCCTATACAAAAACCGGATCGACAGCGCGACGGCTTTCTCGTGATCGCCCTCATTGCCGCGTTATCGCTGCAACACCCGATGAAAAAGTCGCCCGTCAGCTCGCGCTTTATTGGGGTGTGCAGCCCGTTGTCACGGAAGACATCTCGCACTTTCACGAAATGGTCGAAAAAGCCGATACGCTGGCCAAAGCGCATGGCGGCCGGGACGGCGAACGGATTATTATTATCGCCGGTTATCCCTTTGGCCGTCGCGGCCGAACCAATACATTGAAGATCAGCCGGATCGGCGCCATTGATTAGCGATGCTGCGACCCGTTGATATCGCCACGAAACATAGTCTCGACTTCATCCAGACCTATGCCCGCGAGAAATCTGACGTGCTTGAGATTGGCTGCGGCGAAGGCGATGTCGCGCAAATGCTTCAATCCTCAGGGTATCGTGTAACAGCTATCGACGGCGACAATCATGCCGTAGCGACGGCCCGTGCAAAAGGCGTCAACGCCGCGCGTGCACGCTGGCCGGACTATCAATCAGGTAAAACAGATGTGGTCCTGTTCACACGGTCATTGCATCACATCCATGATCTCGATGGCGCTGTAACAGCCGCACAAATGCGATTACATGATGATGGTTTTTTGCTGATTGAAGATTTTGCATTCAACGAAGCCGACGATCGGACCAGCAACTGGTTCGCAGCGCAATTACGATCCGACCCTCTTGCAAATCTGCTAATGGAGATGCCCGGCAGCTTTGCGAAAAAAGTGCTCTGCGCATCGGAACCGCATGCCGCATGGCATAGCGACCATGATCACGACCTGCATTCCATCCAGGCGATGGAAGCTGCGGTCACCGCGCGATTTGACGTGAAAGCTATCCATCGCGTTCCCTATCTCTACCGATATCTGATCCCTGTGCTTCCGCAAACCAAGGAAGCGGCAGGCGTGATTGAAACATTTTTCCGCAAGGAAGAACAGATGATTGCGTCAGGCAGCATCGTCCCCATTGGCCGGCGCATCGCCGCTTCGTTGAAACATGGAGACTGAAACGGTGACTGTCAAAACGCGCAATCTTGACTATGAAATCGGCGGCAAGACCTGCGAAGCGGTGATTGCCAGTGTCGGCGGCGCACGCCCGGCAGTGTTGATCGCCCATGCATGGGCCGGACGCTCCGACTTCGAAGTTGATAAAGCAAAAGCGATTGCAAAACTGGGATATACAGGCATCGCCATTGATCTTTACGGCAAAGGCGTTCTTGGAACGTCCGCCGACGAAAATCAGGCATTGATGACGCCTTTTATGGAAGACCGCGCCATGCTGCAGGCGCGGCTGTTGCAGATTATCGATATCGTCAAAACCCGGCCCGAAATAGACGCGACAAAAATCGCTGCAATCGGATTTTGCTTTGGCGGTTTGTGCGTTCTCGACATCGCCCGTGCCGGCGCCGACATTAACGGCGTAGTCAGCTTTCACGGATTGCTGAGCGCGCCAGAGAACACGCGCGGAAAAAACATCAGCGCCAAAGTACTCACCCTTCACGGCTGGAACGATCCGATGGCGCCGCCCGCGCACGTTGACGCCTTTAGCAAGGAGATGACTGACGCCAAAGCCGACTGGCAACTCCACGCCTATGGCGGCGTCATGCATTCCTTTACAAATCCGGCAGCGGATGATCCGGGTTTCGGCACTGTTTATAACGCCGGTGCAGACCGACGATCATGGGCAGCCATGAAAGATTTTTTAAGCGAAATATTTGGCTGATCAGCCATAGCCCGCCGCAATCTGAATATCCTTCGCCAGAAAGCAGGCGTTTCAGACACATCTGACACCTGTCGATAGCAGACGAATCACCAATGGCGCCGATCTGCCTCTCTGGTACGCCGCACACCTGGTTTTTCCTGTGCGCTGTATGAATTGACAGATTCAACCATAATTCCGCTACTTTTTGCTTACTTGCTTCAGTCCAAAACGCGAAATACCCAATTTTGGGGATATGAGATCTCATGAACTCTCGTATGATGAACAAATAGCAACATATGATGCATTTATGGCAACACGCGAGATTCAGCCCTTCAACCAAAACGGATCCGAAACAGCCCCTAAGGATCGTGACGCGCTGGCAGTTGCACCAGAAGAATCACTGGAATTATTAGAGTCCTGGGCAGAACTCCATGAGCACCCAGAGTTCTGGCCCGATGTCTGCCGCAAATGGGCTGATCGCATCGACGATGACGAGGCGATGATTCGCTTGAAGCCAATCTTGAACAATTTGTTTCGCTACACCGCCAAAAGAGACGGCGATACAATCGGCATACTCCGTGAGAAAATGCGCCGCACCATCGATAAAGGCGGCAAAAACACGCTGTTGATCAATCGCCGCGGCGTGATCCAGTCGATCAACGAAGACGCAACCGAAATCCTTGGATTTGCTGCTGGTGAAAGCGTCAAGGAACAGCTTCTGGAACCCTTGAACCATCTATTTCAAGAAGCCGAACAATCCGCCAAAGGATCACTTTCAGAAATATTTGGGCGCGACGGCGTGCGGCGCCTTATTAATGTCCACAGGTTTGACGGTAAATCAGAAGATGAGGTCGCGCTCAAGATTTCCATCTGCAATGTTTTTCTGCCGGCGGCGGCAGAGAACTATTTCAGAGGCAAGCTTTCGCTTACCGACACAGAAATTGAAATTTTATCGCTGTCAATTCAACGACACAATATCGACAGCATTGCCCGAAAACGAAACAACTCCGTCAGTACCATCCGCACCCATATCAAAAATATTACAAGCAAGCTCGGCTGCAAGAATTTTAATGATGTTATGGTGCGGACGTTGGAGATTATCGCCTATCACGAAAAAGATCGCCCATCAGCGCTGGATGAAATTGGCGACATTTTCCCGACACGACAGGGCGTGCAAATCCTTAAACTCGAACGCCACAAAGGCCAGATCGAATATTCAACTTACGGCGATCCGAATATGCGGCCTCTGCTGACGTTGCACAGTCTGGAATATGGATACAAACCATCGGACGAGTTTATTTCACTCGCGAGGAAGTCAGGTTTTTGTGTCTATTCTGTTCGCAGGCCGGGATTTGGCCTCTCGACACGAGGCAGCTCGAATCGCGAAGACGCCGAAAGGCTGGAAGAATTCCTGACGCTGCTTAATCTAAAAAATATTCTTGCTGTCTCATTTTCTACTGCTTCACCTATAGCCCTTGCGCTGACCCAATCCTGCGAGCGCATCGCGCAAACTATCTGTGTCAACTACGCATTCAACGCGAAGTCAAAGCTGCAAGACGTAGAACCAAAATGGCTGAAGGGCTTGCTCGATCTTTGTCTGGCGTCGCAGGCAAGTTTCAATTTTGCCCATATGTTGACGGGCAATTTGATCAAGATCAGCGGCCATAGCGGATTTTATGAAAAACTCTACGAAAGCTGCACCGAAGATTTAGCCTATCTGCGCGAACATCCTGATGAGTTCGAAAAGGCGACAAAGGCACTGTTGTCAGCCGACCGGGACACCGTCCGACGCGACATCGTCAGCAACTTTCTCGACAATCCGGAAGTGAATGATATTCTCACCGGTTGCAAGAACATCGTTAGCCTGTTTGGCGAGCATACCCACGGCGTTCCATTGAAATCCGCTAAAAGCGAAGCCGTTGACCGGCGCCTGTTGTTTTTTGCAATCGAAAACACTGGCCGAAATTGCGTGTTCCAGCGGCCCGATGCATTTTTCAGCATCTTCAACGGCTTGAACCAGGTCGACATAGCGCAAGCCAACTAAACGTCGCAGCAATAGCTCGTATTCAGTGTTGATTGGCGCGCCACCCCTCTCCTTCATCATTCTGCGCCAGCGATATCGGCTCCAAATACAGCGCATTGCTGCGCGTGCTGAGCAGTTTCCTCTATCTGATATGGGTTTTTGTTAACCAAGGTTAATAAAACGTAAATCGTGAATATGGTTAACGCGATTAACTGTTGACGGGCGTGCGCTGACGTTATTTGATATTCCTTGTAGGTACTATTCCCCTCCGCCTACAGAACATGTTGACCGAATGCACCGAACTCGAAAGGAGAGTTTCGCCAACGAATAAATATGATTGAACTGATCATACATCCTGCTCCGCACAACGGTACCCTATTGAAAATCACAGACCTGTTCGAACGGATATGGATGAATGGAATAGGCGCGGCAGCAACAACTCTGCCGCGCCTGTTTTATTTTCTTACGGCTCTCCTAACCGCCCTAGCAACAAGTCCCGTGCTTCATTGATCTTCGCCGCAAGGTAATCCGTCCCCCCTTTATCTGGGTGGATCTGAGCGATCAATTTGCGATGAGCAGCGCGAATTTCTTCCGCGTTAGCGTCAACACCCAGGCCCAATACTGCAGCTGCTTCATCGAACTTCATGATGTGCTGCGCCGATCGCGCCGGCGCGTCATTCGCTTCTGCATCGGCAACACGATCACCGCGCCAAGTTTCTATCGCCGTAACAGCGCCGGCAGCGAGTAGAACCATGAAAGCCAGCGGCCAAAGCTTTATCGCAAACAGAGCCGCGACAAGCGCCAGCCAGATGATTGCTTTTAACGTTGCGATATTGCGGGTGCTGCCCTCGCTTCCCTCGCTGCGCACCACACGAAGCAATAGAAAGCCGGCAGCGCCGACGGCTATAATGAGCGCAAGAATTCCCAGTGACATCAGGCGACCGCCCAACCTTTCAGGAGCAATATTTCACCGCCAGCATAGGCTCTTCAAGACTGCAGCGCTAATCAAGCGGCAGCCTGAACCGCTGGCTGCGGCAGGTTGAGCGCCGCAACAAGAGAGCGAATTTCGAGGCGCGCGGTCACATGGCTCATCGTTGTCAAACGGACCGGTGAATTAACGCCGCCCAGGTCGAGCAAAGTAAGGCCAATCGGAAAGAGCTCACGATAGATCACGCGGTCGCCAAAGCCCCGTGCCAGCCGAAAGCCAATCCGGCTCGACAGGTCTTCCAGCTTGTCGCCCATATTTTTTTTGTTGCGGGCGTGGGTCGCCGAAAGCCGGTTGCGCATAACCACCCAATCGATCGAGCTCGCAGCGCCGGACATCGCCCGCTGTTTACGCGCCGTCCACACCATCTCGCTGTAAAGACTTGGCTTCGTGACTTTTCCGGTCTCAGCATCAAGATGCGCCAGCAAATCGAAATCAACAAAACTGTCATTCAAAGGCGTCACAATCGTATCCGCGTGGAGATGCGCCAACCGCGAGAGATGTGTATTGGCGCCCGGGCAATCGATTACTGCAAAGTCGCAATCTTCGAACGACGCCAGCGCGGCCTGGAGATTTTCCGTTTCCTGTTGTTGTGCGACAGCACGACTGTCGATGTTTGAGGGAGCAACTGACGCGACTTTCGGAAACAAAAGATCCTTATCTTTGATCTCACAAAACCGCTGGCGGTTCTCCAAATATCGCGACAGGCTGCCCTGGCGCAGATCGAGATCGATCGCGCCCACGCGCCGCCCGGACTTCAACAGGGCCACAATGACATGCATCGCGGTCGTGGATTTGCCGGATCCGCCCTTTTCGTTTCCGAGAACGATGACGTGAGTCATTGGGTTAACCCTGTTTTTGGCGCGAAAATGACGGATTTCATGTTTCTTGCTTACCTGTCTGAAACGATCCTGCACCTATGAATAATCCTGAAGCGATTCTCAATCCAGTGACGAGAGGCAATCTGGCCGCGGTTAATATGAAAAAACTTATCTTTGCAATATTGCTGAGCATTCTGGCCTTTCAAAGCGCGCAAGCCGATATGATGCTAAGCCCGCTGCGTCAGGTCATCAGCTCGGAAAACACGGCCGTCACTTTTGACGTTTCCAACCCGTCGGACCGCATGCTCGAAGGCAGCATCAGCTGGATAGACTTAACGGCGACGGAAACCGGTTACGCGACAGCATCAATCGAGCAGCGCCCGGCGCTCAGCGCCGCGCCTTATCTTGTCATCTCTCCAGCTCAGTTCAGGCTTGAGCCCGGCGGCCATGTGGAAATAGCAGTGCGCCTGGCCAAAGGCGCCAGCATTCCAGCAGGCGAAAGGCGCTCGCATTTGATGATCGAAACAGCGGCAGCGCGCACACGGATTCGTAAGGCAAGCGATAGCGGATTGCAGGTTGATATCGAGTTGGGCATATCCGCGCCAGTAATATTGCGCGATAGCCGCGGCGTGGCAAAGGCGACGATCGGCGAGACAAAACTTGTTCGCGATGATGACGGCCTCTTGTCACTGGAGACAATGATTATCCCTGACGGCAGTCACTCCTCTTATGGGCGCATCGCAGTGTATTTTGAATCTCATGAAGCTCGCGACGGTAAGCAGCTCCTTGGCGTGCGGGAAAATGTCACCGGATTTCTGGATGCGGAGCGGCGGAAAATAGAAACGCCGCTTGGCTTTGGCTCTCTTGAGGCAGGTGAATTAACGGTGCGCTATGAAGGCGTCGCCGAATATGACGATCGCATTTTTGACGCGCGCAGTTTTGAGATTGCGCCGCCAGAATAGCGCGCATTCACAAAAAATGTATACGGTTTTGGGCTCAAACGCGCGACCAAACACCAACTCAAAGCGTCAAGCCGAATCGAAGATTGGTAAAGCCGCTCTCAACTATCCGTCAGCAAGCGAAAGGCGTTGCCCTTGAAAGCTGACAACGGAGCAAAATAGCCCTTTTTGCTTGAGGTTTGCGCACAGGGCCTGCGCCTTTTCGTCAGACGAAAAACCGCCGCCGATGAGGCGCAGAAAAACACCCTTATCAGGAATCGTGACGGGCTCAGTACGCGGCTCCAATAGCCCCAGCTCGTCAGGATTTTCGCGCTGCAATTGTCTCCAGCCGTCGCGCGCTTCATCCGTCAGCCGGTAAGAAGCGAGATGCACGCCAAACAAAACACTTGCGGTCTGAATTTCGCCCTCCGCCTCATTTTCAAAGACCATCTCGTTAGAAGCGAAAGCCGGTTGAACCAGTCTCGGCGAATCTTCGACCTGTACATCAGTCTGCGCCAACGCTGGCGCGTTTGCATCGTCAACCACAGCCTGATTGCGCAGCTGTGGGCCAGGAACACGCACAGCCGGCGCCTCCGGCACAGAAGCGTCGGCAAGATCAGTTTCGGCGGCGTCGGGCTCTTCAACTAACGCTGCAAGCCGATCGCGCTCACCCTGCGCGGCGAGGAGCTGTTTTTCCAGCTTGGCATTTTCTGACTTCAGCGTTGTGACTTCGGCTTCAAGAGACGCAACGCGAGTGTGCGCCGCAGTCACCTCGCCTGCCTTCGCTGCGTTGGATGACGAGTTCACCCCGGGCAAGGATGCGCAAGCGGACAGCATGGTTGAGAATAGAAAGACGCCAATAATCTTTGCGCTGGGCACAGGCCGCATTCTCCTTAAACGGTGGCGTCTATCGCGATTCTTGAATTGTCCGACCATAGTCGCGTCAGCGCGTCAGGCCAATCCCAAAATCGGTGCTTGTGAAAGTCAAATTCGCTCACCCATCCAACAGAAAAGTCCCTTGAGGGCACAAACCGCGCCCTATAATAGTCCCAGTTCGGCCAGCTCAATTGTAAGATCTATCGACGGATTCGCCAGCGCCCCCTTTTTGACGTCACCCGGCGCGTCCTCCACACGCAGATACCGCCAGCCTTGAAATGCACGGCGCGACTGAGATTCAGTAGGATTCAGCACCGGATCGATCAATATAGCGCATCGCCTTATACCGTCGCCGCCAACGCGCCGTTCAAAGCCGAGCAGACGCTGACGCACCAATATATGGCCTTTGATCACCCAGAATATTGATCCGCCATCGAGGAGCGCCGCTTCGCGTTTTGGATACATGCGCGTCACATGCTCGTGAACACACCCTCTTCCGGCCTGCTCGTTCTCGCGGCTGCGCTTTTTTACCCATACCGCAAGATCGTTGACGGTTTCTGCCCCGACGCAAAGCTTCACAAGATGAACTGTCATTAAAACCGATCACAGACCGTCGGATAGAGATTACTCGGCGACGCGCAACCGCGCCAAATCTCTTGCGCGTTGCCGTTTCAAATCATGGCGCGCAGTTCTCTTCACGAGAATATAGAGAATGAAATAACACATGGCCGCGCCGATGGCGGAGAGCCATATCGGTAGGTTTTCAAAAATCGCAGAAAAGCGATCATAACTCAGCCCGAGAGCCTCGGCCAATCCAGGCGCTTCCTGCCCCAGTAACAACACAGCCCCAATACCAGTGAGCCCAAATGCCAACAGTCCGGCAAGCAGGGCGCCGACCGTGACGCCCATATCGGCATATTCCTCGGCTTTCGAGACGATCATTTTCGAGGGCTCGCCGGAAAGCGCCTGCGTCGCAGCGAAAAGCGCGCGCGTACGTGCGCCTTTTTCCTCAGGCGACAGCACTCTATTTCGATCGGCTTTTATCTCATCAAAATTGACCAGCGGTTTTGCCTTACGCACAGCGTCGGCAACATAATCGAGTTCGCATTCCTCCGCAGGCTTCACATCTGAACTTGGTACAACAAGAGAAGCATCTGTCGGCATCAGGAAAAGCGACTTCTCAGCGGAGCGCCGACGCACCAAACCATCAAGCGTCACAAGTTCATTGCTGACATGCGCTTTTATCCACATCTCAAAAGCATTAGCAGCACCAAGTTTGTCGCCCGCGTTCAGTTTGCGCAGCACCGTCGAGCGCTTCCAATTGTCTCCGCCAATATTAAATATCAGCGAGACGAGCGCGTCATGTTCATTTTGGTTGAGCGGCGCACGCACTGTGTCACCAATCAATTGTTCAATGGGTTCCACATCCTGTTTCAACAGGCGCTCGGCATCGCCTTCGGTGACGCTCATGCCGTGACGGGCGCTCTCTACATGGCCGTAACCCACCGTCCATTGCTCGGTCGGCGCATAGTGCGCGGCCATGCGCAGCCCCTCGTAACCCTTGATCAGATTGAGACCGGTTTCTCCCGTCCGCATCAGAGCCGCCTAACCCCTCAACTCCATTTCCAGGGCGATGCCCGGAAAACCACCATTGAAAACCATATTTGCACACCACGACTGCGACCACCCCACGCCGGCCGCGTTAACGATTCCAATAGCATGCTGCGCTCTGGTTGTGTAGCCGGGCGTGGAGCCTCCAGCGAGGCTTCTCGCCCGATTGTGTCAAAATCGCACATGCAAGAAATATTGCGGCAATTAGACAATCTCCACGCGCAAAGCAGGCCCATTTCGCAACCGGCTCAATTCTGCAGGTTTTCACACGGAATCAAGGGTTTGCATGAGATTTCCCCGGTCCGGCGCTTATCCGGAATGGCATGAGAATTGGGTAAATAAGGCCGTATCGCCATGTCCGCTCGGCGGCGATGCGTGTGCAGCCAGGCTTTGGCGCGGGAAAAACGGGCAAGAATGGACGTTTGAGTTATGTATATTGGCAATGGATGGGCGAATGTCTTCGCCGCCGCCATCATCGCGCTAGCGATCGTCTGGACTGGCGGGTTTGGCGGCAAAAACACTGCGAATGACGAGGATTACGCCACCTGGTACGCGCGCGCAGTTGGCGATATCCGCAACGACATAGTGGTCAATTGCGGGTGCTGCGGCGACGAAGGCGAAAAAAGGGCCAACGCCGCCCCTTTTTAGCGCCCCGCCCCGTTCCGCTGCGAATCGCCGGTTATGAACCGGCGCCGCTAGAGGAAACCGGGCGGGTTCCGCACCACGAAGACGCGCCCATCGGGCCG
Organism: Hyphococcus sp.; assembly: GCA_021776335.1. Taxonomy (GTDB): domain Bacteria; phylum Pseudomonadota; class Alphaproteobacteria; order Caulobacterales; family Parvularculaceae; genus Hyphococcus. Next base: position 278,346 of record JAJFGB010000007.1, on the reverse strand, counting down.
ATTCGCGAATTTGCGCCGGAGCCCGTATTTCCGCCGCGCGAGCCGGTGCATTTTCCTATCTGGTTTTTAAACCCCCCGCCCTTTCCGGAACTGCCGATCGTGATCCCCCCGGTCCTGCCGCCTTGTGATCCGGAAGAGGACCCTGACTGCGAGGAGCCGGAAGACCCCGAAGAACCGGAAGAACCGCCTACGGACGTTCCTGAACCTGGTTTCCTGGCGATTCTGGCAGTTGGCGGTGTGCTCTATATGTTGGCTCGGCGGCGACGTCGCAGTTTAATCTAACGCGACAGATCTGCGGATCATACGCCCGGCAATAACACCAAGGCCGCCAGCCCAAGGAATACGAAAAAGCCGACGATGTCGGTCACAGTGGTGACGAATACCGCTGAAGACACCGCCGGGTCAGCGCCGGCGCGTTGCAATCCGATCGGCACGAGAATGCCCGCAAGCCCGGCAGCCAGAAGATTGATGATCATGGCGGCGCCGACAACGCTGCCTAGCCTGATAGCTGCAGCTTCATCACCCCAGCTATTGGCAAAATACCAGAGGCCTGCAAGCGTTCCCATAATTACCGCAAAAATCACCCCGTTCAGAAATCCGACAAGGGTTTCGCGCAGGACAACCCGCGCCACATTGGTCGCGGTTAAATCTTTGGTCGCAATGGAACGCACGACGATCGTCAACGTCTGCGTCGCAGCGTTGCCGCCCATGGAAGCGACAATAGGCATCAGGATTGCGAGCGCCACGATCTGTTCGATAGCACCGCCAAAAAGCGCAATCACCAAAGACGCCATGATTGCCGTCATAAGATTGATCGCAAGCCAGGAGAAACGTGAACGGACGGTTTCAAATACATTATCTGAAAGGCCAGTGTCTGCTTCAACACCAGCGAGCGCGAGCATGTCTTCCTGAGTTTCCTCTCGCACCATCTCGACAACATCATCAACGGTGATCATCCCGACAAGGCGTTGACCGGCGTCGACCACGGGCGAAGAAATTAGATTATACTGCTCGAAGAGGTAGGCGACTTCTTCCTGGTCCATAGACACCGGAATGGTACGCAGATCCTGGCCGGTCATGATATCGCCAATCACCGTCTCACGAGATGATTTTAACAGGGTCGACAGGTGCACCGCGCCGACCGGTTTAAACGCCGGATCAACAACGAAGACCTCGTAAAACTGATCCGGTAACTCCTCTGCGCTACGCAACCGGTCGATGATTTGGCCGACGGTCCAGTAAGCGGGCGTTGCGAAAAACTCGCGCTGCATGAGGCGACCGGCGGTGTCCTCGCCAAAGTCCAGGGCGGCGCGCACTGCTAGCCGGTCTTCGAGCGGCACATCGGCAAGTATCTCGGCGCGTTTTTCTTCATCCAGCTCTTCAAGAACAAATGCCGCATCATCAGTATCAAGCTCGGCGACAGCTTCCGCGACCTTTTTCGGCGCCATCGCCTCAATGACATCTTCACGCAGATCATCGTCGAGTTCCGCAAGGACGTCTGCAGGCAGCGCGCCGCCGAGCATGGGAATGAGTACGCTTCGTTCTTCGTCACGCAAAAGGCCAATCAGGTCAGCAATATCAGCCGGGTGCAAATCCTGCGTTAGAAAATTAAAGACTTTCGCATCGCGCTGATCAATCGCATCGGAAACCGACCGCATGAATTCCGCTGACAGCGTCTGGTCATCAGCGAACTGCGCATCATCGCCGTCAGGCTTGCCTCCACCGGCAGCTTGCGCGGTTTCATCGACGGGCGTGGTTTCACTCATAAACACCCCTCGCCTCGACAAGCGAAGCCATGGAAACGGTTGATGGTTGAGGTGCTAAGCCAGCCCCCGGATTTTCGCAAGACCGGGTAAAGATTAATCGCGGAAGTTAATGACACCGCTCAAAATTATCGCAACGGTGATAGCCCAAAAACCAACAGCAATTTTTGTCGCGAGCCACGCCTTTTCTTTTAACTGTGGCGAGACCGGCGCGCCCGGGTCTGCGCCCTTAACGCCGTCGTCAGGCGACTCCCATCGGCCAGTCACATTGCGCGGCAGCACAGCGAGAAAAGCCACCCACCACCAGATGATAAAAATAACGATAGCGCCGGCGATGTTCATGGGCCTGACTCTGGTTGTTGACTTCAATGCGAGGGCAAAGCCCTGGCAGAGAATAGCGGGATCAGCGGCAGCGCCTCAATGGTTAATTTCCACTTCCCTCAGACGGTGCTGAAAGGGCAGGTCCGAGAACGACCGCTTTATCCCAAAAAAGGGGGCATTGACCGACTTTGCATTGAAATTCAGGTGTCGAAAACCCAAATATCACAGACCAAAAACAACGAATGTGCAAAACATTGAATCATCACTCCGACATAAATTGGGTTTATCAGGCGCGCGGCGATGTTCACCGCATTGAGGCCTATATGACGGGGGTCGCCTATGCGCCCCACCGCCATGACACCTATACAATCGGGATCACATTGGAAGGTGTGCAGAGTTTCGACTACAGGGGCGAAACGCGCCATTCCTTACCCGGCGGCATGGTCGTACTGCATCCCGATGAACTCCATGACGGTCGCGCTGGAACGGACGCTGGTTTTCGATATCGAACGATTTATATTGAGCCGCCCCTCATTCAATCTGCGCTCGGCGGAAGACCGCTGCCTTTTATCGAAGATGGTATCTCCTCAGACCAGAAACTATTTAACGCCGTACTTCCTCTATTGGAGGAATATGACCAACCGCTTGAAACACTCGAATATCAAGACGCCGTCTATGATTTGGCGGCGGCGTTAGGTGAAGCAGCTACAAAAAATTCGAGTGATGGCGATCACCCGATCAAACTCTTCAACTACAATGCTGCGCAGCTGGCGCGTCAATATATTCATGAGCGACTGGAACACGGAATATCTTTGGAGGATTTGGAGGCAGTCACCGGTCACGACCGGTGGCAATTGTCGAGAGATTTTAGAGCGCTCTTCGGCACAAGCCCGCATCGCTATTTGATGATGCGCCGCCTTGATAAGGCGCGAAACCTGATGCGCGTGGGTCATTCCATTGCCGATGCGGCCTTTGCGAGCGCTTTTTCCGATCAGAGCCATCTGACGCGCCAGTTCAAAAAAACCTATGGCATGACGCCAAGGTTCTGGATCAAGGCGCTGGGCGATGGCCCTGCGCGTTAGCGCACAATCGTTCTATAAATGGGGTCAACGCCTCAATAGACGTTGACGTCATGACAATATTTGAAAAGATTTGGCTAAGAGCCCTCGCTCCGTCGCTGTCCATAACAGTGATATTTATGGGGATGCTGACCCTTCAAGCGTGCTCGGCCGAACCACCTGTGCGAACTGCAGCGACAGTCGATAGCGAAAGATATGCCATACAGCACACGGTAAAATCCCAACACCCAAACCGGGACCGCATCTTGAGCGTGCAACTACCAGGCAGCTACTATGAGCAGCCTGACACACGCTACCCTGTATTATACATTCTGGATGGCAATCAAAACCTCGAATTGACCCGCATCATCGTAAACTCGTTGGCCGACAATGGGCAAATACCCGAATTAATTATCGTCGGCCTCCACGCCGGAAATACCCGCGGCAAAGATTATCTGCCCGATTTGGTAGATACGAATTCAAATAGAGGCGCGAAGCAGTTTCTCGAATATGTTGAAAAAGAGCTCTTGCCGTTCGTGGATGATCAATATCGCACAACACCCTATCGGGTGCTTTCGGGGCACTCTTGGGGGGCGTTATTTACGACCTATGCGATGACCGAAAAGCCAAACCTATTTGATGGATACCTTGCGCAGAGCCCTAACTTTAACAGAAAACGCAGGCCATACTTTCTTACCAGAATGGAAACTATGTTTGCGCAACACCCTGATTTGGAAAGCGCGTATTTTATGGCCCTTGGTGATGAGCGGAAGCTGGAAAACGGTTTCGATCTAATGATTGCTCTTTTTGAAAATAAGGCGCCAGAGACGTTTCGGTGGGGGGCGAGCCGGCTGGAAGACGCCAAACACATGCAGACCCGTCAGCCGGGGACACGTGACGGGTTGGTGCACATTTTTTGTGACCAAGTGACAGCTACGTCGGGCGAAAAGAATTGCTGATGGCTGCTGGCGCACGATCATTCTATAAAGGGCCCAGCTACCCGCCTAAATTGCGATCATGATGTCCAATAAAAAAATATCCGGGCGGTTCACCGCCATCATTGAGCTTGTTGTTTTTGTCGGCTTTGCGCTGATATCAAAGAAACTGCTCGACCCCTATATCTGGCGCTATGCGGGGCCGGTGACGCTGATAACGACACTTGCATTGCTGACCGCTTATATGCGGGTCCGCGGCGAAAGCTGGGCGACGATGGGGTTGGTTCCCCTTCCAGGCCTCAAAGCCAAGCTCATGGTGTTGCCCAAGGCGCTTTTGACTTTTGTTGTCTTCGGCGTCTTTGTCGCTGCCGTCATGTTTGGCGCCGAGGCATTGGGCCTTGCCTTCATGTCGGAAATGCCCGAGGGCGTTGAGGAGCGTTGGGGCGACATCGAGGGCAATTTACCGCTTTTTCTCCTGTGGTTGGCGATCGGCTGGGTATCCGCCGCTTTCGGCGAAGAAATGTTTTTCCGCGGCTTTATCATCACACGCCTGGAATCGACGTTCGGCGGCGTCAAGTTCGCGTCAATAATCGCCATTATCCTGGCTGCGGCGTTTTTCGGATATGTCCATATGTATTATCAGGGCATGCGCGGCTTTATAATGACCGGCGCCATCGGGCTCGCCTTCGGCGCGATGTTTCTCCTGTTCAAACGCAACCTCTATCCGATTATTCTGGTCCACGGCACCATCGATTCAATCGGTTTTATAACCCGCTATATGGGTTTGGATCCCTGACCGCAGCGATCAATGGTCCGATTTACCCATCGCGCAGAATGTTCTATATAGGCGTCATTGAATTTGGAGATTTGATGTCCCGCTAGGACCGGAGCGCCGATGAGCGCTCCATTACAAGCACTGATAGATAAGCCTGCCCGCCCCTGGTGCGCGCAGCCCCTCTTGCTTGTTCATTTCATATTTTTTCCGCGCCGCCCGCCTGATGCGGGAGGAGCAATTTTCTATAAGGAATTCTGACAATGATCAGAAGATATAAAGACTGTGATGCTGACGCGGTCGTTTCTGTTTGGCGGGCCGCAAGCGAATTAGCGCATCCGTTTTTGAGCAAAGCGTTCATCGACAAGGAAGCTGACAATATCCGCAATGTATACCCTGCCTTCGCCGAGACATGGGTGACTGAAATTGACGGCAAAGTGGTTGGTTTCATCGCCCTCGTCGGCAATGAAGTCGGCGGCTTGTTTCTTGACCAAAAAAACCATGGCGCTGGCCTGGGCCGCGCGATGGTGGATATGGCAGTCGCCGAAAAAGGCCCGCTGACCGTGGACGTGTTTGAGAAAAACGCAATTGGCCGGCGCTTTTATGATCGCTATGGCTTCAAGCGCACTGGCGAATATCTGCATGAGACATCCGGCCAGACAACGCTGAAAATGGCGTTTGACCCGGCGTAAGCAGAAACTGAAAGGGCGCTCTCTGGATTGAGCGCCCTTTTTCTTCTCAGCGTGGGAAGCGAAGCTTTAAGGGGCACGAGGCGCACCTCTTGAATCGTCAGCGCCCCACGCGCTAAGACGTCACCATGACAAACACAATTCCAGACCGCCTCAGCGTCAATCCAAAAAGCCCTCACTACGACGAGGAGCTGCTTGAGCACGAAATCGGCGTGCGTTTTAAGGGCGAAGAAAAAACCAATGTAGAAGAATATTGCATCTCGGAGGGCTGGGTTCGCGTCGCCGCCGGCAAAGCGGTTGACCGCAAGGGCGACCCGCTCACGGTGCTGCTCAAAGGCCCCGTGGAAGTCTGGATCAAAGACGCTAAGGAAGCCTGAGTTCTCAACGCGGTTCCAGACACGTTACTTCATCATCGACTTTGTGTGCCAGCCCTGCATTCACGCCCCTCACCCCAGGCGATGAATAAGCGTCGTAATGATCGGCCGCTTGCCCCATTCACGATCAAAGAAAACACGCACCGCACGTTTGACGCATAATTCAACAGCCTCATCGTCCTTGCGCTTGGTGGGTTTGAGCGCATCGACGGCGTCTTCGATCTGTTCGATCAGACGGTCGGTATCAGGATTGCGCATTGCCGCAAGCGGCGTCCCCGAGGCGGCGATCTCTGCGTGGCCAGCAAGATCATGGCGCACATCCAATATGAGCGACACCGTGACGATCCCGGCATAAGAGAGTTTACGGCGATCACGCATGGGCGCCGCGCCGTCGGGTAAAATGAGATCGCCATCCACATAGACGCGCCCGGCTGGCACCTCTTCAATGACCTCAGGCCCGTCGGGGGCGAGGCGAATAAGATCACCATTACGCGGCGCCAAAGCCTCATCAGCGCCCAGCTCATAGGCGAACTCAGCGTGCTCCTCGAGATGACGCGCTTCGCCATGGACGGGAATTGAAATTTTCGGGCGTACCCATTCATACATCGCTTTTAATTCGTCGCGGCACGGGTGGCCGGACACATGCACGAATTCATCCTTTTCAGTGATGACCTTGACGCCAAGATCGACCAGCTCGTTTTGCAGATTGTAAATCTCGCGATCATTGCCGGGAATTATTTTCGACGAAAAGATCACCGTGTCGCCGTCACTAAGGGTCAGGTCGCGATGGGCGTCGCGGGCGATACGCGCCAGCGCCGCACGCGGTTCGCCCTGGCTGCCGGTGCATAAATACAAAACATGCTGGCGCGGCAGATGGCCGGCGTCTTTCGGCTCGACGAACGATAACCCTTCCGGCAACAGTCCCGTTTCGCGCGCTGCAGCAACAATACGCAACATTGAGCGGCCCAGGAGGCAAACGCTGCGGTCGGCTGCGGCTGCAGCCTCACAGATTGAGACAACGCGCGAAACATTCGATGCGAAGGTCGTCACTGCAACGCGGCCTTCCTGCTTGGCGATCAATTTTGTGAGCGACGCACGGACTTTTGATTCTGATCCCGACATGCCAGCGGAAAGAACATTGGTGCTGTCGCAGACCATCGCGAGAACACCTTCATCGCCAAGTTTTTTAAGCGCCGTCGCATCAACTTCCGGGCCAAGGGTCGGCGCCGGGTCAATTTTCCAGTCACCAGTATGAAGAACCGTTCCGAATTCAGTACGCAAAATAATGCCATTCGGTTCCGGGATTGAATGGGTCAGCGTCACATATTCAACGTCAAAGGGTCCAAGGTCGAACCGGGCATCGATATCGATGACATTGAGTTCCACATTGGTGACGCCCGCCTCATCCAGCTTGCGCTTGATGAGCGCTGCTGTGAAAGGCGTGGCAAATAATGGGCAACCAAGCTTTGGCGCTAACAACGCAACAGCGCCGATATGGTCCTCATGGCCATGCGTTAACAAGAGCCCGTGCAACGCTTCCTTTTCTTCGAAGATATAAGTCGGATCCGGGCAAATCTGATCAATTCCCGGCGTTGACAGATCACCGAACATCACGCCGCAATCGATCATCACCCATTGCCTGTTGGCGGGCGTACCGACCCCGTAAAGGTTCATGTTCATGCCGATTTCGCCAGACCCGCCGAGGGGCAAAAAAACAAGTTCTTTTTTTGACATCAGGGTTTGGCGCCAGCGGCTTCTAGGCGCTTATGAATTTCCAAAAGGCCGCGGATGGTGAGGTCCGCATCGAAAATATCAATGACGCCAGTAGCGCCTTCGAAAAGCGAGGCGATGCCGCCAGTGGCGACGACTGTCATCGGTTCAGGATATTCGTTGCGAATGCGTTGGATCAACCCTTCGATCAGGCTGACATAGCCCCAGAAAACACCTGACTGCATGGCGCCCACCGTATCGGCGCCGATCACCTTGTCAGGTTTTTCAATCGCGATGCGCGGCAGACGCGCGGCGGCGTCATGAAGCGCCTGCATCGAAAGATTGATGCCCGGTGCGATAACGCCGCCTTCAAAGCCGCCATCAGCGCCGACAATATCGAAATTTGTGGCGGTGCCCGAATCGACCACGATCAACGGCCCGCCATGAGCGGTAAACGCGCCGACAGCGTTAACAAGACGATCAGCGCCTGCTTCCGACGGTTTGGCGATGCGCACCTCAACGCCGGGAATATTTTCATGCCCAACAACAAACGGCTCGCAATTGAAATACCGCCGCGACAGATTACGCAGATGAAACAGCGACTGCGGCACCACAGTCGAAATCACACAATCATCGATATCAGAGAGTTGATGCCCGGCCATCAACATGAGTTGGGACAACCACACTGCATATTCATCGGCGGTGCGCGAGGTCGAGGTCGATGCGCGCCACTGAGCCGCGGGTTCATCACCATCAAAAAGCGCGATCACCGAATTCGTATTGCCGACATCAATGGCGAGAAGCATAGACCCTCAGCTGTTATCAAGATTGCGGGCGCCGAAATAGACGTCGCCAGCGCTGATGATCCGCGTTCCGCCCTCAAAGCGCAAGACAAGACCACCGGTTTCGTCGAGATCTTCGAAAACACCGCTGAGGGTTTCGTTGGGCAGCCGCACTGTGATCGCCGCCCCCAGGCCCGCCGCGCGCTCCAGCCACTGGCGGCGCACTGGCGCAAAGCCGTCCTTTCGCCAAATCTGATAATGCGCCCAGAAATTGGCGTCGATAGTTTCAGCCAGTGCGAGCGGCATGGGCGCCGCATCGTAATCCAAAAGCCTTGTTGTTGAGTAGGCCGCTTCGGCAGGCGCAGAAACGACGTTCACGCCAATGCCTGCGACGAGCATACGCGCGCTGGCGGCATCAACCATTTCCAGGAGCAGGCCCGCAATTTTTGCACCATCAACAAGAATATCGTTCGGCCATTTAATCCGGATGTCGCCCTTCGTGATGAGCCCGGAAAGCGCGTCGTGAACGGCCAGCGCCAGCACAAAAGACAGCTGGCCAAAGGCGCCCGTATCTGAGTCCGCTGAAAACAACAGGGAGCCTGCGAAATCACCGCTTTCCTGTGTCCATGCTCTTCCACGCCGGCCATATCCGGCAGATTGGTGGAGTGCGATGATCCAGGCGGGCCCTCGGGTGGCGGCCGCCGCCCGGCGCTTCGCTTCAGCGCTGGTGGAATCGAGCGTTTCGAAGATTTCTATCGACGCACCTGACGGAAGCTTTTTCACCCGCTAGAAAAGCGAAGCGGCAGCCCATTCCGCAGTTTTGATCAGCGGTCCCATAAAAACCGTCAGGATGGGGAACATCAACAAAGCGCAAGCCCAGGCAGCGAAACGCAAGACCGGGCCGGTATCGCGTTCAAAGGCAGGCGCGGGTTCATCGAACCACATGAACCATATGATGCGCAGATAGTAATAAGCAGAGATAGCACTGGCGATTACGCCCGCGACCGCAAGCCAAATCATCCCGGTATCAACGGCGGCCAGGAAAACATACCACTTGCCGAAAAATCCGGCCGTTGGCGGTACGCCGGCAAGCGAAAACATCAATATGGTCAAGATCAGCGCCAACGGCATATTGGTGCGCGACAGCCCCGACAAATCGGCGATGTTTTCCGTCATGCCGCCGCGTCGACGCATCATTAATACGCAGGCAAATGCCCCGATGGTCATCAACACATAGACCGACATATAGATCAAGACCGCGCTGGCGCCCGAGGATGTCCCTGCCGCCAGTCCAATCAGCGCGTAACCCATATGGCCGATGGAAGAATACGCCATCAAGCGTTTGATATTGGTCTGCACAATGGCCGAGAACGCGCCGACGGCCATGGACGCGACGGCAATAAGCGCAATAATGGGACGCCAATCATCAATGACATCAGGAAATGACGTCACCATGGTGCGGACAAAAAGAGCCATCGCAGCGAGTTTCGGCGCTGCCGCGAAAAATGCTGTCACCGGCGTCGGCGCACCTTCATAAACATCCGGCGTCCACATATGAAATGGCGCTGCGGAGACTTTGAAGGCGAGGCCGGAAATCAAGAACACGAGACCGATGACAAGACCGATGTTCGCATCGGAAGCTTTCGCAACGCTGGCGATCGCCTCAAAAGACGTCGCACCGGTAAACCCGTAAATCAGTGATGCGCCGTAGAGCAAAAGACAGGACGATAAGGCCCCAAGCACGAAATATTTAAGCCCCGCTTCGGTTGAACGCCGACTGTCGCGATTGAACGCCGCAAGAATATAAAGGGCAAGGCTTTGTGTCTCGACCCCCATATAAAGCGAGATGAGGTCTGTTGCAGACACCATCAGCGACATGCCGAAAACCGCAAGGACAATCAGCACAGGATATTCGGGCCGGCCCAACTCTTCACCGCCGAGAAAACGGTCAGACATCAAGATCGCGACGGCAGCAGCGGCAAAAACAATAACTTTGGCAAAATCAGAAAACGCATCGATGCGGAAAGCGCCGTCAAAGAGCGACGCCGTCGGGGCGCCAGGTCCAAAAATGACCAAAATGATGGCGATCAACAAAAGGCCGACGGATGCCAGCGAAATGTGCTTCGCCGCGCTGTCACCAAGAAAGACGCCAGCGATAAGCAAACCCATAGCGCCAATGACGAGCACTAACTCAGGAAGCGCGAAGGAGAGTGTTTCGAAAATGCCCATCACCGCCCCCCAGCCGCAAGCGCAGCGTCATAATTACTGATCAAAAGCTCGACTGCGGGAGTGAAAACTGAAAGCGCCGGCCCCGGATTAAAGCCCAGAAAAAGCGCAAACAGCATCAGCAGTCCAAGCGGTAGCCATTCACGCCAATTCAAATCGGGAATCGCCATCAACGCTTCCTTGGTCAGCTCCCCATACATAACTTGCCGGTAAAGCCGCAGTGCGTAAGCCGCTGAAAGAATAACCCCAAATGCCGCAAAGAAAGCAATCCAGCTATTGACCTTAAAAGCGCCGGTCATGGCAAGAATTTCACCGACAAAACCGCTGGTGCCCGGCAGGCCGACATTGCCGAGGGTGAAGAACAAAAACAGAAATGCATAAAGCGGCATGCGGTGAACGAGCCCGCCATAGGCAGCGATCTCGCGCGTATGCATGCGATCATAGACAACGCCGACACACAAAAAGAGCGCGCCGGAAATGAATCCGTGAGACAGCATCTGGAACAAACCGCCTTCAATGCCCTGCTGTGTTCCAGTAAATATGCCCATGGTGACGAAACCCATATGGGCAACGGAGGAATAAGCGATGAGCTTTTTCATGTCCTCCTGGGCGAGCGCTACCAGCGAAGTGTATATGATCGCAATGATCGAAAGCGCATAAATCAGCGGCGCGAAATCAGCACTGGCGAGTGGAAACATCGGCAGGGAGAAACGCAAAAAACCGTAACCACCCATCTTTAGCAGGATCGCCGCCAGCACAACTGAGCCTGCGGTAGGCGCCTGAACATGCGCATCAGGAAGCCAGGTATGAACGGGCCACATGGGCATCTTCACGGCAAATGATGCAAAGAAAGCAAGCCACAGCCATTTTTGTGCGCCAGCGGGAAACTCATATCCCTGCAGCGCCGGAATGTCCGTCGTACCGGCTTGCGCATACATCCAGGCCATCGCAACAAGCAAGAGAAGCGAGCCCAGAAGCGTAAACAGGAAGAATTTCAACGCCGCATAAACCCTGCTCGGCATCGACACGCCGGCAAATTCTTTCGTCCCCTTTGAGCCCCACACGCCGATAATCAGGAACATGGGGATGAGGCTGCCCTCGAAGAAGAAATAAAAGAGGAAGAGATCGAGCGAAACAAAAACGCCGATCATCAATGTTTCCAAAATGAGAAACGCAATCATGTAATCGGCGACGCGGGACTTAATCGAGTTCCAGGACGCGAGAATACAAATCGGCATGATAAACGTCGTTAAGAGGACGAACAAAATCGAAATACCATCGACACCCATTTTGTATTTGATGCTGTCATTGAGCCAGGGGATCTCTTCGACGAGCTGGTAGCCGGCGCGCGAAGGGTCGTAAAGCGCGTAAACGCCAAGAGACACCAGGAACGTCAGCGACGTAATCCCGAGCGCAATCCAACGGGCGTTGTTTTCGATTTGCGCCTGTTCTCTTGGATCAGCGATGGCGCCGTTTTCATCCGTGCGCGACATCATCCGACGCAAAATAATACTCAATGCGCCGATCAGCGGTGCAAAGGTGAGAAGGCTGAGCCAGGGCTGGTCTGAATGCAGTTGCTCAATCATTGCCCGCCCCCGGCTGTGATCAGCATAAAGGTCACAAAGATGGCAATGCCAATGAGCATGACGAATGCGTAGTGATAGAGATAACCGCTTTGCATTTTGACGATACGCCGGGCGCCCGCTGCGACCACTGCTGCGATACCGTCCGGGCCGACACCGTCAATGGTTTTGCCGTCGCCCTCTTTCCATAGGAAACGGCCGAACGCAAAAGCAGGTTTCACAAGCAAGAAGTCGTAGATCTCGTCAAAATACCATTTGTTTTTGAGAATGCCGTAGATCATGCCGCCAGAACGCAACAACCCGGGCCGCAACGGATCACCGCGCAGATAATGGAACGCCGCAGCAATCGTGCCGAACAGCATTGCAAAAAACGGCGACCATAAAACCCAATTCGGCACGTGGTGTCCGCCGCCATGATCTTCCGTCGCTTCTTCGACGGCGTCAGCGCCATGAGATGTCTCCGACGCTCCGAGCGGCGTTGGTTCACCATGATCGTCCACGGCCGCATGGTCTGCAGCAGGCGTCTCATGATGCTCAACTTTGGCGTAGAGCGCGCCGTTCCAGAAAGCTTCGGATTTATCGCCGACGAAATTGCCGTAAAACAATATTCCCGCAGCCAGTGCGCCAATCGCAAGCGGCGCCAATGGCCACATCATCGCATCTGGCGGTGTGTGCGGATGCTTGCGCACCGCCTCGGGCGCCCGCGACGCCCCCCAGAAAGTGAGAAAAATGAGCCGCCAGGAATAAAATGCCGTCATTACTGCGGCCAACAGCCCCAACGTAAACGCAAAATATCCAAACGTTTTACCCGCTTCACCAGCGAGGAACGCGCTCTCAATAATCATATCCTTGGAAACAAAACCTGCCGTTCCAAAGGGTGCGCCAAAAAGAAAAACGCCGGGAATGCCGATGCCGGTAATCGCAATGGTGCCGATAACCATCAAAATATGCGTAAGGGGCATCAGCTCTTTGACACCGCCCATCTTTTTGATGTTCTGCTCATGATGCATACCGATAATAACAGCGCCGGAGCCCAGGAACAAAAGCGCCTTAAAGAACGCGTGCGTGAAGAGATGAAACATCGCGGCGTCATAAGCGCCGACGCCCGCGGCAAAAAACATGTATCCAAGCTGGGAACAGGTGGAATAGGCGACGATCTTTTTGATATCATCCTGCAAAAGACCGACGGTCGCGGCAAAAAATGCCGTGATCGCGCCGACAAGCGTCACCATCGCCGCAGCGTTCGGCGCATATTCGTAAATGACCGAACAACGACAAACCAGGAAAACGCCAGCCGTCACCATCGTCGCGGCATGGATAAGCGCGGAGACTGGCGTCGGGCCCTCCATGGCGTCCGGCAACCATGTGTGGAGTAAAAACTGCGCCGACTTGCCCATAGCGCCAATGAATAACAAAACACCGATCACGGTCAGGGCGTGCCAGTCATTACCTAAAAACGTGATCGTCAAATCCTGGATCGGCGCCCCGGTCGCCCGACCATACGGAATCGCTTCGCTGTTTGCAGCGATGGCGCCGAACACAGTGTCGAATTCGATCGATCCGAACACGTAAAAAATACACATAATACCAAGCGCGAAACCGAAATCGCCGACGCGATTGACAACAAACGCTTTAATCGCCGCATCATTGGCGGATTTTTTCTTGAACCAGAATCCGATCAACAGATAAGACGCGAGCCCGACGCCTTCCCAGCCAAAAAACAGCTGCAGAAAATTATCCGCCGTCACAAGAGTCAGCATCGCGAACGTAAAGAGTGAAAGATAGGCAAAAAACCGCGGCTGCTCGCCATAGTCCTTCATGTACCCCATGGAGTACCAGTGAACGAGGAATGAAACCGAGTTCACAACAACCAGCATCACTGCCGAGAGCGTATCGATACGCATCGCCCATTCCGCCTGAAACGACCCGGAGGCGATCCAGGTAAACAGCCGTATGGTTTTGTCTTCCCCGCTGCCAAGGCCGACATCGAATAATATTATCCAGGAGCCGATCGCAGCGATCAACATGAAGCCAGTCGTCAGGATTTCAGCTGCACGCGAACCCACAAGTCGCGCGACAGGCAGTGCGAACATTGCGCCAAACAAAGGCAATAAAACTACAAATGGTTCCATGAACGCTAGTTCTTCATCAGGTTGGCGTCTTCGACGGCGATATCGCCACGATTGCGGAAATACGCAACTAAGATGGCGAGCCCCACGGCCGCTTCAGCAGCAGCGACCGTAAGCACCATAAAGGCGAAAACCTGTCCGGTGAGGTCGCCAAGAAACTGCGAGAACGCAACAAGATTGATATTTACAGCAAGCAGCATCAATTCGATCGACATCAATATGACAATGACGTTTTTACGATTGACGAAAATCCCCGCCATACCGATGGCGAAAAGGATTGCTGCTACGATAAGATAATTTCCGAGCCCGATTTCGACCATTATGACAGCCCCTGCCCTGATTTGATATCGACAAGTTCAACGCCGTCTTCACGCTTGCGCGCCACTTGCGCCGCCGGGTCCTGTTTCCTCACGCCATCGCGGGTACGGAATGTGAGAATGATTGCGCCAATCATCGCGATCAGCAAAATAATGCCCGCAATCTGAAAATAGTGAATGTAATCGGTGTAAAGGATAAGCCCGAGCGCTTCGATATTGGTCGGTCCATTAGGATCAGTAACCGTTTCAGCCGCCGTCGGCGATGGGTGCGCCAACTCGACATTTGACGGCAACGACCAGACCGCCACCACAAAAATAAGTTCAACGACGACAATCGTCGCCAGCACGCTGGCGACCGGCATATACTGCAAAAAACCCTGCTTTAATTCGACGAAATCAACATCCAGCATCATCACGACAAACAGGAAGAGAACTGCAACGGCGCCGACATAGACGACAACCAGCAGCATCGCGAGATACTCAGCGCCCATCAGCACGAACAGCCCCGCAACGGAGATGAATGCCGTGATCAGGAACAGGACTGAATGCACAGGATTTTTCGACACCACGACCATCAGCGCAGAGGCGATCGCGGCGGAGGCGAAAACAAAAAAGGCGATGGCGGCGAGTGACATACCGATATGCGCTTACGCGAAGTTCCTGTGCCTGGCTAGGCTGTTGAAAATGAAGCCGAAAGAGGCTTGCTTGACGAGGATTCGCCCCCAAAACAATGCGACTCAGGAGCACGGCGGATCGGCGCGCTTTTAGACCGGCTTTCCCCGGTTTGCAAAGGGTTGGAGCGCCTTTAGGTGCGGCACAAGTTCCGGCTGGCGCGGCGGCGTCCCAAAGCGCTAAAAAGGGCGTCAGCAAGGTACTGCCATGCGCCTCAACAGGAGAGACATATCAGCCAGGATCGCAGTTACTATCTCGGCACCCATGATCAAGAGATTCGCCGTCTCGGCATTCAACATCGGGTCTGGCGGCCTCATGTTCTGGACGCCTGGCGGCGGGCGGGCGTCACCACTGGTTCGACCGTGATCGACGCCGGCGCTGGGCCGGGCTATGCGAGCCTTGATCTGGCGGAAATTGTTGAAGAGAGCGGCAAAGTATTCGCTCTTGAGCGCTCAGAGCGTTTTTTGGAAGCGCTCGGGGGCGCCGCCCGCGCCCGCGGCCTTGGTAATATCGAAACCCACATTGCCGATCTGGTGACAGACGGGATCCCGGTTGAGGACGTCGACGCTGTCTGGATCCGCTGGGTTTTGGCCTTTGTCAGCGATCCGATTGCCGTCCTGAAAAAACTCAGCGATTCGCTGCGTCCCGGCGGCGTTATCATCATCCACGAATATATGGATTGGGGCACGCTCAACTGGGCGCCGCGCCGCCCTGCGCTGAGCGATTTTGTCGATATTGCAATTCGCGAATGGCGGTCGAGCGGCGGCGAGCCGGATATCGCCGCGCAATTACTGCCGATGCTGCCGAAATCCGGGCTGCGATTGAAGGAAACACGGCCGATCATTCACGCGGTGCGTCCGGACAATTACGTCTGGCGCTGGCCCGGCACGTTCATCCCAAATCACGCCCAGGACCTCGCCAGATCAGGTGTTGTCACCGAAGACTGGGCCAGAAATGTGGTGCGTGAATTCGCCGAAGCCGAAGCCGACCCCAGCACGGTGATGACCACGCCCCTTGTGATGGAGATCATTGCAGAGCGGATTTAAGCCAGGCTCGAAGGTGACAGGCGCCTCAAAAGGCTGAATAAACCCTATTCGCTTTCCGCCAAGGCGGACAATGAGACGGGAGCGGTTCCCCAATGTCACAATCTATGCTCTCGGTCGTCATCCCCGCCTATAATGAAGCGGCGTTGATCGAGCAGGTGATGCGCGAAGCGCACAACATTATCGGCGGCGTCGCGCCCCTGGAAATTATTGTTGTCGATGATGGCAGCGATGACGGCCTTGCAGCGGTGGCGGAAAAAACAGCGGCCGCGCTTGGGCACACCCGTGTTGTGCGCCATCCCAACCGCGCCGGCAAAAGCGCCGCATTGCGTACAGGCATGTTAGCAGCGCGCGGGCGGTGGGTCGTCACGATGGACGGAGACGGGCAAAACGATCCGGCTTATATCGCCGAGATGATCAAAGAAATCGACCTTGCAAAAGTCGAGCGCGTTGGCCTCGTCTGCGGCAATCGCAAATCGCGTCATGATGGCCGGTCGCGAAAATGGGCGTCGCGCTTTGCCAATCGCTTGCGGCGCACGCTTTTAAATGATGATTGTCCTGACACCGCCTGCGGTCTCAAACTGATCTCGCGTGATGTGTTTCTGGCGCTGCCGTTTTTTGACGCCCTTCACCGCTATCTGCCGGCGCTGGTCAATCATTTAGGCTATGATGTTGTGAATGTGCCGGTCAATGACCGCCCGCGCGACGCCGGACAATCGAAATATTCCAATGTCGGCCGCGCGACCGCAGGGTTTTTCGACTTGATGGGGGTCATCTGGCTAACGCGGCGCACTCATATTCCGTCAGCGGCGTTTATTCGCTCAGAATATATAAGCCGGGAATTCGACAATGCCGGGTGATGATGGCGGCGCCGTCTCACGTCTGTGGAGCTGGTTGGCGCCGACCACCGATAGCAAAAGCCTCAGCGGCAGGGCGTGGGCCGCGCTCACATTGATCTGCCTCATCATGCTGGGATCAGGCCTCACGTCGATCCCGGTGATGGATCGCGACGAGGCGCGCTATGCGCAAGCCTCCAGGCAAATGCTGGAGACCGGCGATTTTATTGACATCCGGTTTCAGGAAACGCCACGCCATGTAAAGCCGGCCGGCATATATTGGATGCAGGCCGCAAGCGCGACGTTGTTCGGCGGCGCTGACGCGCCCATCGCCGCCTACCGGCTTCCGTCGCTGCTTGGCGCGCTGATCGCGGTACTCGGAACAGCATGGCTGGGCGCGCGCATTGGCGGCGCTGGCGTTGGCCTAACGGCGGGTCTTTTTCTCGCCGCCAGTTTCGTCATGCAAATCGAAGCACGCACCGCAAAGACCGACGCCATGCTCCTCGCCATGGCGGTCTTCGCGCAGATCGCACTCTTTTTGATGGTGCGCGCTGGCGACAAGCCCAAACTAAAATTTTGGGGCAAGCCCGCATTGTTCTGGGCAGCTCATGGTGTCGCATTGATGATTAAGGGTCCGATCATCGCTCTGGTTTCAGCAGCGACGATTGCGGCGCTCGTCTTTGTGCGGAAAGACCGCACCTGGCTCCATCATCTGCATGTCATCAAGGGGCTTTTGTTGACAGGCGCCATCGCCCTGCCCTGGGTCATCGCGATTACTGTTATGACCAATGGCGCTTTCCTGGAAGATTCCATCGGCCATGCGCTGCTCGGCAAAGTGAACAAAGCCGACGATTCTCATGGCGGACCGCCCGGCTATCATCTCGCGATCTTTATGGGCGTTTACTGGCCCGGCGCTGTCATGGCCGGGCTCGCCGGCGCCTATGCATGGCTCCATCGCAAAACGGATCATGTCGCCTTCCTTGCCGCCTGGATCGTGCCGAGCTGGATCATATTCGAGCTGATCGGCACCAAGCTCCCCCATTATGTGCTGCCTGTTTATCCGGCGATCGCGATTATGGCCGGCCTCGCGGTGCGCGACGCAGGCGAGCTACTTACCCATCAATGGGTCCGGCGAATGCACTGGGCGTCACTTGCTGTCTTTGTTGTCCTTGGTGTTATCGCGGCGGCCCTTGCACCTTATGGCGCCTGGCGCCTGCTCGGTGACGTTCCGCCTGCAACGCTCGCGGCATCTGCAGCCGGTCTCACAACAGTCGCATTCGGTGTCTGGCTTGCCTTGCGCCCGGCAGCGGCGCGGGTTCTTTCCTTCATATTAAGCGCAATGGTTTTTCACGCCCTTTTATTCGGCTTCGCGGCGCCGGGCCTCACCCCGCTTTGGCCATCACAACAGATTGCACAATTGGCAGGCAAGGTTGATGGCTGCACCGATGTTGAGATTATGACAGCGGGCTATCGCGAACCCAGCAATGTTTTTTATAATGGCACACGAACCTACCTCGCGACGACCGGCGCTGATGCGGCTGCCCGCCTTGCGCAAACCCCCGAATGCAGCATCGCATTCGTCGACAAGCGCGAGCTCGAAAGCTTCAATCGCGCACTCGTTGCCGCAGGGCTGGAAGCGCACTCCATAGGCGTAATCGCGGGAATCAACACGGTAAAAAATCGCGACCTAACGCTAACGGCCTATATCGGCGCGCAGTCGAAATTAACACTGGACAAATAAGCGCCCGCAACAGACGCTCCTTCACTGAACGTTCACGACATCGGGGATTTACATGCTGGTCAAATCGAAAAATTTTCCAGCGCCAATGCTCGACGAATTCAAACGATACCAACAATTATCGTTTCAAATTCTTGAGTCGAAGGCAGCAGAGCTACAAGCTGGTCAGTCAGAAAAAGAAGTTGCGCGGGCCCTTGTTCTGGAATATCGCGCGGCCGGCGTTAACTCATTCTTCCACCTGCCGGTTGTACTATTCGGCGAGCGAACCGCACTGCCCGGTGACTGGCAAATCGGAAAATTCTTTCCGAAGGCGAAGACACTTGAGGAAGGCGACAGCGTCATCCTCGACGCCTCACCGATATTCGACGGGCATCTGGTCGATACTTCCTATTCTTTCTGTTTTGGCGAAAACTCAGTGCACCGCGAGATGATGGCGACGCTGTCCCGCTTTCGAAAAGATGTCTGTGACGCGGTCAATCAAGGTCAAAAATTCAAGACAATCGCCGAACAAGTTGCAACCGCAATTCGAAGCGCCGGCTATGAACCAGTGCATGTGAAGCATCCCGGCGAAGTCCTGGGGCATCGCGCCGTAAAGCTCGCCAAGATTCCCTTCAACTGGAGAATCAAGGGCTTTGACGGGCTGACACTCAGCTGGTTCTTGATGAAGGGCGAATTGGCCCGGCGCGGCCTGGGGCGCGAATCGCCTTTATGGAATGAAGGCAGTACTTCCGATCACCATCCTCATGATGGCTTGTGGCTCGTTGAGCCGCATGCCGGATGCGGTCCTGTCGGCGCTAAATGGGAAGAGATTCTGGTCATCGAAGACGGGCGTGCGAGATGGCTCGATGACGAACCGCCTCATGTCAGGCAATGGCGACAAATTCAAAATGACGAAGGATACAGGCCTGCTGGAATACAGCTGCAGGCCTAGCGATAAGGCGCGTCGAGTTCGAGATTTTTGGCAATCTCACGTTCCCAGCGGTCGCCATTAGTGAGCAACCGGTCTTTATCATAGAAAAGTTCCTCACGCGTCTCGGTGGCGAACTCAAAATTCGGCCCTTCGACAATGGCGTCAACCGGACAGGCTTCCTGACAGAACCCGCAATAGATGCATTTGGTCATATCGATGTCATAACGTGTGGTGCGGCGTGACCCGTCATCGCGCGGCTCAGCTTCAATCGTAATCGCCTGTGCAGGACAGATCGCCTCGCAAAGCTTGCAGGCAATGCATCGCTCTTCGCCATTGGGGTAACGCCTCAGCGCATGCTCACCGCGAAAGCGCGGCGACAGCGGTCCCTTTTCGAAAGGATAATTCACCGTCGCTTTTGGCCGCATATAATATTTAAGCGCCAGCCAAAAAGCAGCGAGGAAATCTTTGAAGAGAAAACCGTTCAGCGCTTGAACAACACGAGACATGATCTCAAACTCTCCAGCTCTGGAACCAGGCTTCCAGGCCCGGGAACAAAATCAACATCCCGGCCACAAAAACAACCCAGAACAGGGATAGCGGCAAAAATATCTTCCAGCCAATGCGCATCAGCTGATCATAGCGATAGCGCGGCACAATCGCCTTTACCATGGCGAAAAGAAAGAAGAAGAAAATAACCTTGGCGCCGAACCAAAATAACGGGATCGCATTGAGGATAGGCGTATCAATCGGCGCATGCCACCCGCCAAAGAACAGGATCGTCAGCATCGCGCACATCAGTACGATATTGAGATATTCGCCAATCATGAAAAGCAGATAGGGCGTCGATGAATATTCGACCTGATAACCTGCGACGAGTTCCGATTCCGCTTCCGGTAGATCAAAGGGTGGACGATTGGTTTCAGCCAGCGCCGAGATAAAGAAAACAACGAACATCGGGAACAGCGGAATAAAATGCCAGTTGAGCATACCGCCGCCACGGTTTTGGCTGTTGACGATGTCAGTGAGATTAACAGAGCCAACCAGCAACAACACCGTAATGATCACAAAACCGAGGGAGACTTCGTAGGAGACCATTTGCGCCGCTGACCGCAAGCTCCCCAGGAAGGGATATTTCGAGTTCGACGCCCAGCCGCCCATGATGATGCCGTAAACACCGAGAGAAGAAATTGCGAAGAGATAAAGGATGCCGACATTAATGTCGGCGACAACCATGCCCGGCCCAACCGGCACCACTGCCCAACCGATGAAGGCGAGCACAAAAGAAACCAGCGGCGCGAGAAGAAATACTGTCCGATCCGCGCCGGCCGGAATCACAATTTCCTTGAACACAAATTTGAAGAAGTCCGCGAAAGACTGCAGCAAGCCAAAAGGCCCGACGACATTCGGGCCTTTGCGCATCTGCACCGCAGCCCAGACCTTACGGTCAAACAGCAGGAGAAATGCGAGCGCCACCAGGAGCACAACCATCAGCGCGAGTGTTTGAGCACCCGTGCCGACCACCCACTGAACCGGGTCCGACGGATCCCGGGTCGAGACATATTTCCAAATCGCTTCCATGGGCCCGCGTCTTAATGCGGATCGCGCCGCTAGTCACGTGGGAAAGAGCGGCCAATCGGTCGCAATCTTGTGGAAAATTGCGACCGAATTGACGGATTAGCAGTCTATTTGACCTTGATGCTGGACAGAAAGCTGCCGTTCTTGTCGATGTCAGACGGTGATCCATAGATCGAAATCGACCCGATCCCGCTGACCGAGGCGTCAACAGACTGGCTGGCAAAGACGCTCGCATCGCCGACGCCAGAAACACTGACCTCAACATTTTCGCATTCCAGCTCGCGGGCGTCGAGATCGCCAACTCCCGAAACATGGACATTGAAGCTGCCGCAGGTTCCGGCAAGATCGAGATCGCCAACGCCTGACAAACCAGCGTCGAACTGATCAGCGCTAATGCCTGTCACCTCTCCATCGACAACGCCCGAAACATCAATCGCGGTCAGCGAAGGCATTGAAATTACTGCGGTGAGGCCATGGTTGCGCCAATGACCTTTGCCGCGCAGCACGCGAGCCTCGCCCAGGACGAGTTCGCCGTTTTCGACTGTGGCTTCGACTCGCGCCATCTTTTCCGGGGCGCCAGAGATTGTAACGGAAAAATCCCCGCCGACCGTCACGTCGATCTCATACACGCCACCGACATCGATTTTATCAAAACCAGCGAGATCAAATTGCTCGGTGACATCCTTGCTTCTATCTCGTTCACCAAAATCACCCAGCTCGCCAAAAGCCATATACCCGGCGCCAACTGCGATGCCGACTGCCAACAATAATCCAATTAAAAGACCGAAAAAAAACTTCATGGGTCGCCTCCCGTATTTATCCCGCGCGAACAATAGCGCGCGGAGCGAGGTAACGAAACGCTACTGATCGCAAATTCGGAGCAATTGATGGAATTCAGTTTCGTTTGAGCAAGCAGACGGCTTTACGCCCGATTTGGCCTGCGATCGCAGGCCAAGCCCGCCGCAAAACCGTTCTCAATGCAAGCTTGGTCCCTGGCAGCAGACTGACCGAACTTCACCGCGCCGGCGCGCCCGATCTTACTTGATCAATGGCGGCCGGCGCAGTGTTTCAAATCATCCGGTCAATGAACCGTGATATCAGCAAACATGCTGTTTTCTTTTCGCACTTTTTCCGGCGAGCCATAGATGTCGATATCGCCCATGCCGGAAACTTCAGCCTCGACTTCCTCACTCGCATACACGCTGGCGCTGCCAACACCGGAAACCTCGACCGATACGATCCGGCATTCCAGCCCTTGCGCTTCGAGGTCCCCAACACCGGATACATCTGCGTCAAATGTTCCGCATTCACCGTCGAGATCCATATCGCCGACACCGGATATATCGATATCAAAGTGGTCAGAATCGATGCCGGTTATCTCACCGTCAACAACGCCGGACACGTCAAGGCCGATCATGCTTGGAAGGGTAATCGTCGCCTCTATGCCTTCACGCTTATTGTGCCAGCGCCGTTTTTCGCCGCGTTTACGGTCACGCTGATCAAGTTTCAACACGCCATCTTTGACGGACGCCTCAACCCTTTCTAACTCATCATCTTGGCCAAAAAGTTTAATTGAATAGTCCGGCCCGACGCGCACGCTCAACTCATAAACGCCGGAAATCTCGACGCGGTCAAAGCCCGACAAATCAAGCTCACGTGTAATTTTCTCTGCCGCCGCTGGTGTCGCAGACACAGCAACGCCGATGGCCAATGCGCTAACAGCCAATGCTTTCATTGAAAGCCCCGCTACTCGTTTCATAGTCGCCTCCGTTTTATGCGACGAATGTAGCATCCGGGCCCTGAATGATGAAGCTCGGCTGGTCGCAAAGTGCCCGCGCCCGGTCGAAAGATTCGACAAAAGACAAACAATCAATGCAATCGCAACGTCTCATCGGCGCCGGCTTGCTCCATGCGGGCCTCGGCGTGCCAAAAGGGCTGCATCCGCCGGCCAAAAATCAGAGTGATGACAACGCCCGGTGCAAACATCGATATGTTGAACCAAACCGGGCGGGCTGGCGCGCCGACAAAATCCTTAAAGAACAAACCGTAGAGCAAAAATTCGAAAACAATCGCCGCAATCACAAAAGGCCATGTTTTCCGGTACGGAATTTTTTCCAGCGCCACAAAAAGCGGCGTGATCAAAATGGCAGCGGCAAGGAATCCCGCCAAGAAAATCACAAAAGTGTAAAGCAGCGCATCCACAAATTGACCGACAAAATAGTCAAGCCAGACGTAGCCGCCAAAAAGCGCAGCAAGAATGCTCGAGACAAACAGCACCACCCCGCAAAAACTTGCGCCGATCAACACCGATACAATCATCTGTTCGAACGCGGTATTGATACGAATCTCATTCGCAATGCGTTCGTTTATATGTGTTGGTTGATTCAATTTTTGTGACGCTCTGATCGCGATCTGAGCATTCCGAATACCGCTGCAATGACGATTGATGGGATGCAATAATACAGAACAATGCCCCCAAATTCACCTTTGGTAATGCTTACATCCCACACGAGCACAGGCCACATCCACACCATTAGGACAATTCCCGCCGCAAAAACGCCAGAAATAGCATAACCAGCGAAATTATCGATCTGGAACCTTACCAGCATCAGATGAATTGGAACACCTGTTACGAGTGCGCCCACATAACCGACCTGTACCGCAGCCAATAAGTATAAACCCAGTCCGGCTAGTGAGATCGAATGGTCGCTCGCGCCCAATACGCCGCTGGCGGACTCCGTCGGCTGCAGATAGAATGTATCGGCGCCAATAAACAGCAAAAAGCTGATCAATACGCCCAGCGGCACTGCAATCAAAGCATGCACAATTGTTCTGTGCGAAAAAGCCCTTTTGGCTAGATCATTCATTCCGCCGCGATTTTTTGCGCGCCGGCCATCATCGCGGAACACTCGGCCATTGTCTTTGAGGCGCGCGCCACCGGGTTCGTCAAATAATAATCCCGAACGGGTGATTGAAAAGGCGTATCGCCAACAGCGCCGCTTTCGCCAATAACGGAAAGATCAAAAGGCGTATCGCCGGCAGCGATATGATCGATCCGGCCCAGCGTTGGCGCATCCTCGATCATCGCCTGCCGCAATGCGAAGAGATCATCATAGGGCAGGGTTTGGCCAACACGGTCCGACAAAGCCCGCAGGATCGCCCAGTCTTCACGCGCCTCACCTGGAGGGAAAGAAGCGCGGCACGCCATCTGCGCCCTGCCCTCTGTATTCACATAAATCGCGTTCTGTTCGGTATATGCAGCACCTGGCAGGACAACATCGGCGTGGCGGGCGCCGGCGTCGCCATGATGGCCCTGATAGATGACGAAGGCGCCGCCCAGTTTTTTAGTGTCAAACTCGTCGGCGCCCAGATTGTAAACAACATCAATATCGCCAGACTTACACCCCGCAAGGATGGATGAAAAATCACGTCCGCCGGCGCCCGGTAAGAAATTGAGGTCAAGCGCGCCGACCCGTCCCGCCGCCAATTGCAGAACATTATATCCGTTCCAGTCACCGATTACAGCGCGGACGGCGCCTGCGAGTTTTGCGGCCAATGCCTGAATTGCAGCGCCGTCTTCACGTGCAAGAGCGCCGGCGCCCAAAATAATAGCCGGACGTTTTGCATTTTTCAGCGCTTCGAAAAACGCGCCCTCGCCATTCGCCAGTTTGGATAGGGTTTCCGTTCCGGCTCCAAGATAGTCATAGTCGAAAGACAGGTCGGTCTGTTCACCGATAAGGCCAATTTTCAGATCAAGATTATTGATCCAGGCCTTGCGAATGCGTGCATTGATCATTGGCGCTTCCACACGCGGATTGGATCCAATCAGCAAAATCGCGTCAGCTTTTTCAATCCCGGCAATACCCGTGTTGAACAAATAGGAGCGGCGGTCGCCGCCCCCTGTTTTGGCGCCGTCCTGCCGGCAATCCAGATGTGGGGAGCCGATCGACGCCATGATATCTTTCAGCGCCTTAACAGCCTCAGTGGGAACGATGTCTCCGGCGATCGCGGCGATTTTTCCAGCCGGCGCTGTTTTCAGCTTCTCGGCCGCCGCAGTAAGGGCGTCGTCCCAACTCGCAGGCTGTAATTTGCCGTCACGGCGCACATAAGGGCGGTCAAGGCGCTGCCGTTTCAAGCCGTCCCAGACAAAGCGGGTTTTGTCAGCAATCCATTCTTCATTGATATCTTCATGGAGCACGGGGAGAATACGCAGCACTTCTCGCCCGCGCGCATCGACGCGAATATTCGACCCGACGGCATCCATCACATCCACGGTTTCGGTTTTGCGAAGCTCCCATGGACGGGCGTTAAAGGCATAGGGCTTGGAGGTCAGCGCGCCGACCGGGCAGACATCAATCAAATTACCGGTCAGTTCAGACCGAACCGCCTGCTCAAGATACGTCGTAATCTCTGCATTCTCGCCGCGATTGACCAAACCAAGATCGTCAACGCCGGCAATTTCAGTGGCAAAACGCACACAGCGCGTACATTGAATACAACGCGTCATGATCGTCTTGATCAGCGGACCCATATGTTTTTCTTCAACCGCGCGCTTATTTTCCTCGTAGCGCGAGCCGTCCCGGCCATAGGCCACCGCCTGATCCTGAAGATCGCATTCGCCGCCCTGATCACAGATCGGGCAATCGAGCGGATGGTTGATCAAGAGAAATTCCATCACCCCTTCGCGGGCTTTTTTGACCATCGGCGTATTGGTAAAAAGCTCTGGCGGTTGCCCCTCGGGACCAGGACGCAGATCGCGTACATTCTGCGCGCATGAGGCGACTGGCTTAGGTGGACCGCCTTTAACTTCGATCAGGCACATGCGGCAATTGCCGGCCACCGACAGGCGCTCGTGATAACAAAAGCGGGGTATTTCTTCGCCGGCGGCTTCGCATGCCTGCAGCAGCGTCAAATCCGACTGAACTTCATGCTCTTCGCCGTTCACTTTTATGACGCGCGTATCGCTCATCTCGGGGGTCTTTCCTGATGTCTTTGTTTGACGTGACGCGCCTGTTTAGACACATTTTCAGCACCTTGCCAGCATGGATAAACGCGACAATTCACCCGTCGATCAGCGCAAGGTCGCTTTTCCAGTTTTCCGGGATATCACCCTGAAATCGCTCTGCAATTTCCTCGTAAATCCGCCGGTAGGCGCGGACCGCCTGTACACGTCTTTCGGCTGGCATATCACCTACAAAAGATGCGTTTGACCGACCACCAAAGTCAGCCGCGCGAGGGGCGATCCCGGCAAATCGGCAAATCCGGTCGACCACCGCCTGATCAAACAAGCGCTCGTAAAATTCCAGATGAAGCCGTGCGGGTTCAAATATTTTCAGCGCTTCACGAATCGTTCGGTCGTAATCCGTCAGCAGCATGAAGTCCTCACGGTCGATCAGCCGGTCAAACATTGTGTCGATGTCAAAGGCCGGATTATGCGTGCGGTTAAACTTCATCGAAGACCAATAGCGATCCGCCGGATTGCGCAAAAGAAAAACCAGCCTGGTGTCCGGATGCATGTTCTTCATGGCTTGAAACCCGCTGGCATCGACCATTGAGTAGTCAGGCGTCGCCTCAAATAGAACCGATCGCCCCTGTGCGCCCCAACTCATGAATCTCAAATATTCAGATGGATTGGCAATCATCCGGAAACGCAGCAACATCGCGTGCAGTTTCTGCTGTAAGGCCGGATCGCCACATGTCTCCAGAGTCAGACCAGCGGTTTCCGCTTGAAACTCCGCAAGCATCTCATCTTCATATTTCGCACACCATTGTGGAACGAAGCGCGCATCGAAAAAATGCACTTCCTTCACCGGCGGCATGTGAATATCGGGGTGTTCGCGCAGATAATCCGCAAGCCACGTTGTGCCAGCTTTTTGCGCTCCGATACATAAGAGAAGTGTGTTGGTCATCGGCGCTTATAGATAAATTCCGGATCGGCTTGATTACCGACCATATAGAAATATTCGTGAATCTTTTCAAACCCATGCCGCTCGTAAAGCCTTTGCGCACCATGGTTTTCAGCCCAGACGCTCAGATAGATGTGATCAAAATGCGTTTCCAGCCATTGGAGCGCCACGGCCATCAGGCGCCCGCCGACACCCGATCCGTGACAATGTTTGCGCGCGTAAAACCGCACCACCTCGCCTGCTCTATCCGGTTTGTCCGGAACCGGTAATTCACAAGGACCGGCGACAAGATAAGCCACAGCTTCGTTCGCCTCATTCCAAGCAATCCAAATGCCATGGGCGGGATCGGCCAGCAGCCTCCGATAGAGATCGACGGAATGCTTGTCGCCCAGGAACAAGTCCAAATCCTCCTGTTTGTACATATGGCCGAAGGTCTCGGTGAATGTCGTCGCGGCCAGCGTCGACAGGGTCTCGGCGGCGCCCGGATCCTCGCATTTTTCGATCCTCGTACTTGCCATCGCGCGTGTCATTGCCAGCCGTCCTTTGGTAGCGCCGCTCTCCTATATATCCGTGAAACGGCAACCCCGTAAAAGCATTTGTCAGATTTGAGGTATTTTTCGAACAATGATTCTATCATCCGGGCGCCCGATACGCCTTGCTTGAGCGAAAGCGCCGGGGATCGACGAACAGCACTTCACCGAAAGCCGCCAGGAACCAAGACCGGCCATGAGCAACAGCCATCAGACATATCTTCAATGCCGGCATTTCGCCGGCCTTGATGGGCTACGCGCCATCGCCATTATCGCAGTAGTCTGGCATCATTCAGCCCACCCAACATTTCTGCCAATGTTACTGCGAGGCTTTGTTGGCGTTGATCTTTTTTTTGTCCTCAGCGGGTTCCTGATCTCGACCCTCCTCATTCGTGAGAAAAAGAAAAACGGGCGGATTTCGTTAAAGAACTTCTGGATGCGCCGCATTTTGAGGCTCGTTCCTGCCTATTATTTTATGCTCTTTTCGTTGCTTGCCGCCTATCTAATATTTAGGCCGGGCGATCCCGATACCAAAGCGCTGGTTGAGGGGTTTCCCGTCTACGCGCTCTATCTCTCAAACTGGATTGAACCGGGCGCCAATAATCTCTCCATCACCTGGTCGCTGGCGACAGAAGAACAGTTCTATCTGGTTTGGCCGCTGATCGAATCCTTCGCCGCGCCCATTGCAATGATTGTGGTCTGGGCGGCGGCGCTGATCGTCAATCAGCTGATCAACTTTGGAATATTAGACCCTGCTATCGCTTCGATATTTGGATTGGCGGCTGCAGATCATCCAGAGATTTTGCAATCGACTTTCACGCCAATTCTTCTCGGGGTCGGCCTTGCGCATCTTCTCGATAGCAAAAAAACATTTGGAACCGTCCAGGCAATCGCGGGGTTTCGCGGCGCCCCGCTGGCATTTGCGGCAATTTTATTGTTGATCCTAAACATACCAACAGCGGACATCTCAGGCGCAGCAAGGTTTTCAATGCATATCGCCATGGCTCTATGGCTCGCGAGCATGATTTTGCAACCCGCCGCCAATATGACGAAATTTCTTGATTGGCGGCCCATCGCCTTCATCGGCGCTGTCAGCTACGGCATGTATCTCTATCATATGTGGTGTATTCATATTGCCAAAGCGATCATCGAAAAGCTCGGCTTGCCGCAGCTTTATCTGGAATTTCCGCTCGCGCTCATCGGAACCCTCCTTGCTTCTGCAGCAAGTTACTATGTTCTTGAAAAGCGCTTTCTGGCCCTGCGCAAAAAATTCCGACCCTGAAATATAAAAATCTTGGCTAAATCTGGATATTTGATTGTCACGTGATCGAACCGAAAAACCGGTTCCCACTTTTTCTGATCACGCTGTCAGGGCATAAAAAAACCCGGCGCCGGTATAAATACCGAAACGCCGGGTTTGATAGAACGTGTTGGCTTAAAGAACCGATTCCTTGAGGTCTTTAGCAACGCGGAAAGCAACTTTCTTGCTCGCCTTGATCTTGATCGCTTCGCCAGTCGCCGGGTTGCGGCCCATGCGCGCTGCGCGATGACGCACCTGCATGATGCCAAGGCTGGCGATGCGGACTTTCTTGCCTTTTTTCAGATATTTCCCGATCAGGCCGATAAATTCTGAAAGATATTCCTCAGTCTGCTTTTTCGGAAGTTCGTGCGTCGCTGCAAGCTCAGCCGCCAGATGCTTCAGTGTGACGACAGGAGGCAATGCTTTAATCGCTACCTTTTTCTTCGCAGGTGCTTTTTTAGCAGGAGCCTTCTTCTTCGCCGCCCGCTTGGCGGGGGCTTTCTTCGCCGCAGCCTTCTTCTTAGCAGGTGCTTTTCTCTTAGCAGCCTTCTTGGCGGGAGCTTTTCTTGCTGGCGCCTTCTTCTTTGCAGTCTTCCGTTTAACGGCCATAGGAAATTCCTTCATTAATGTTGTAATCTCTAAACGCAGACAGAATCACGCGATTCGCTGCAGCGCAAGCACTTTCCACAATTCTCACATAAAGTCAGCACTGAATTCAAAACAATCGACAGAGGCTACTCTGCCGCCACCCCGGTCATGGCGACCGGACCGCGATCAGCGCGATAGGAATTGATGCGCTCTTCGATCTCGCCGCGGAAGTGCCGAATGAGGCCCTGGACCGGCCAGGCGGCGGCGTCGCCAAGCGCGCAAATCGTATGACCTTCGATCTGGCCCGCGACATCGAGCAGCTTGTCGATTTCCGCGGTGGTCGAATCACCCACCGCCATCCGCTCCAGCACGCGCCACATCCAACCGGTCCCTTCCCGGCATGGCGTGCACTGACCGCAACTCTCATGCTTGTAGAAATAACTGATACGCGAGATCGCCCGGACAACATCCGTCGACTTGTCCATCACAATAACCGCCGCTGTCCCAAGGCCCGACCTGACATCGCGCAGCGCATCAAAATCCATCAGCACATCGTCGCAAATGTCTTTCGGCAGCAGCGGAACGGAAGACCCGCCTGGGATCACTGCTTTTAAATTCTCCCAGCCGCCGCGAACGCCGCCGCAATGAGTGTCGATCAATTGACGCAACGGGATCGACATCGCCTCTTCCACGTTACATGGGCGATTAACATGACCGGAAATACAAAAGACTTTTGTGCCTTTGTTGTTGTCACGCCCGAATTTCTGAAACCAGTCGGCGCCGCGACGTAAAATCGTCGGCACAACAGCGATCGATTCCACATTATTGACAGTGGTTGGGCAGCCATAAAGCCCTGCGCCAGCGGGAAAAGGCGGCTTCAGCCGCGGCTGGCCTTTCTTGCCTTCAAGACTTTCAAGCAGCGCAGTTTCTTCACCGCAAATATAGGCGCCGGCACCATGATGAACGTAAAGATCAAAATCCCATCCCGAACCGGCCGCGTTTTTGCCGAGCAGACCAGCCGCATAAGCCTCGTCGATTGCTGCCTGTAGATTGTTGCGCTCGTCCACATATTCGCCGCGAATATAAATGTAACAGGCATTCGCCTTCATCGAGAAAGACGCGATCAAACACCCTTCGATAAAGAGATGCGGATCATGACGCATCATCTCCCGGTCCTTGCAGGTGCCAGGTTCAGATTCATCTGCATTCACAACAAGATAGTGCGGACGATCGCCGACTTCCTTAGGCATAAACGACCATTTGAGGCCGGTCGGAAAACCGGCCCCGCCGCGCCCCCGCAATCCTGAATCCTTGATCTGCTGGATGATCCAGTCCCGTCCCATACGAATCAAATCCGCGGTGCCGTTCCAGGCGCCGCGTTGTTTCGCCGCTTCCAGCCGCCAGTCATGGAGGCCGTAGAGATTAGTGAATATCCGGTCTTTATCTTCGAGCATTGTTTAAGCCTATCAGATCAAATTTTATTGTCGTCGCTATTCGGTTTAGCCGTCATTGCGTCGCCATGCGCCCTCAACCAACGGAGCATCAGCGGTGCGAAAATCAGCGTCGAGCCCATAATACCGGCAATGAGATAAAAGACGCTGCTGGTCGTGAGATAAACGGCGATAACCAGCACCAGAACAAAGCCTTCCAGGATTGCGATATTGATCAATCCTTTGATG
The DNA here is from genome assembly GCA_021776335.1 of Hyphococcus sp. Lineage (GTDB taxonomy): Bacteria > Pseudomonadota > Alphaproteobacteria > Caulobacterales > Parvularculaceae > Hyphococcus. The sequence continues at coordinate 246,910 of JAJFGB010000007.1, read as the reverse complement.
GCGTCCCTGCGTTTTTGATCATCAAGAGCATTCATCTTATTCAGCGGGCGTTGCGGGTTGCGCGTTCGGAATTTCTTTCAGCGGCTGGGCACGTGATCCATCATAAAGCGTTGGATCCGTAAGTGTCGTGTTTTCGCCTTCGGGGTCTGACGTATGCCGCCCCGGATGTTGCGTGCCGATTTTGACCTCTTCGCCGCGACGGATTTTCGCGAGGAGGTCCTCGAAGATCTCAGGCGTGAGATCTTCATAATAATGATCACCCTCTTTGGTGGAGATCTGGATCATCGGCGCATTGGTGCAGGCGCCAAGGCATTCGACTTCAAGCCAGGAGAGTTTGCCGTCATCAGAGACGTGGTTCTCTGCGCCGATCACTTTTTTGCAAACCTCGCGCAATTCATGCGCGCCGCGCAACATGCAAGGGGTGGTGCCGCAAAGCTGGACGAAATTTTCGCCCACCGGCGACAGATTAAACATCGTATAGAATGTCGCGACTTCGTAGACGCGGATATAAGGCATCGAAAGCTGACGCGCGATCACTTCCATCATCGGGATCGAGCACCAGCCGTCTTGTTTCTGGCCGCGCCAGAGAAAAGGTATCACGCAGGACGCCTGTCGCCCTTCAGGATATTTCTTGGTCTGCTCGTCACACCAGCGCTGGTTTTCGGCGCTCCATTGAAATGAAGCCGGCTGCTGGGCCGCGGGTTTACGCGCCGCCATAATCAATCACCCGTGTTGTTCATTGCCGCCGGAAAGGCGGTTTTCGATCTAACGCTCGACGCGCCTGATCCAGAACGCGCCCGGCTGTTTGTTAGGCTTTTTCATGAGCATTGGGCAAGCCTCTTGGAGCTTGTCCCGGTGGCGGTTGGCGAGCCAGTTGACCGCCAAAAGCACCTCGAATTCGCGATTGAAGGTCAAAAACGCCTCCAGCAGATATTGCTCGTTCCACATGCGGCGGTCTTCCACGAGCCATTCCGCCGGGTAATCCCGCGGCACAAAGACGTCATGGATATGCGTCAGGACGCCCGGGCGCAGCATTGGCAGGAGATACAAAAAGAGGTGCAGAACGTCGCCCTGAGGGCGAATCACATGGGACGAATCAATAAAGAAGATATCGCCCGGCTCGAGGGAGAGGATCGTATCATCAGGGCAATCCTCAACACATTGCCTGACCACGTCGACGCCGATGCTTTCCAGCCAGGGCTGCTCATAGGGCTCAATGCAGGTGACACGGCAATCATAGGCCGGATCATCGCGACGGTTCGCCGCAATCGCCAGAAGCGCCAGCAAGGTCGATTGGCCTGACCCGACTTCAACAATGCGCTTGGGCTTAAAATGCCGGATCATGTTGTAAAACATCTCCGCATCGCCCTCACCATATCGGCCGTTCACATAACCGAATTGATCAATGGCCGGTTTGTCCAGCGGGATCGCCTCAAGCTCTGCGCGATATTGGAATTGATCGACCAGCCCGAATTGCGTCTCAGCGTTGAGATCGATCCCGGGCAAGGGTCGTTCAGCGTCCAGTGGTTTTTTGATGTCGGCCGCGTGCACCACCGGTTCATAATAATGATGCCGGACGATCGATACGCCAGCGCGGTCTAACGTAGCGCGCGATATCGGCGTATCCTTGCCGGCGCGGCAGATGAGATAAACAAATGGCGAGATAATCGCTGTCACTGCAGCCAGCAGCGGATCAAGAATTCGCAAAATAGGCCTGATTCCAAACCGGCTTGCTGCAGACATAAGGATTTCTTCCCTGGCTTTCTCGCCGGGAAGGTACCCACAAGATGGTTAATGTGAGCTTGAGCGGCTGGCGGCTAAAGCGGTGAAAAGCAGGATATTCAGGTGTCTTCAGCCCTTATTCACTGGGCTTGCGTGAGAATTCGCGCCCTAATCCAGCTCGATTTCATTTAGTGTTGCCGCGTCCTCGAAGCAGCCGAGGCAGACAATGCCGATATTGTCGGCCCCCAACGTGTCAAATGCTTCCTGCGAGAGATTGTTGCAATCATTGCAGATCGCATCCCAGACGCCCTCTTCTGATCGCGACCACCAAAAGCCGTTTGGTTCGCCTTTCTTCAGCGCGGCAATGATATGAACACAGACAAATGTCTGGGGCTGTTTGCCGTGGGTGCCACAGGTGACGGAGGGGATTTTCATCGTTCAATCTGCATGTTTACTTTGTTCATTTCACCCGCACGTTTGAAACAGAGCAAACATAGCAATCGAATGACTTGTCCGCTTATGCGTCCCCACTCGTCATCAGAAGCATTGTGACAACCATCGCAAACCGCGGTAAATTCACCATCCTCGTCCAGTTTCCAGTTAAAACCGCGCTGAATACCGTCTTCCAGAGTGTCACAAATGTGTGTGCAAACGAATGTTTCTTCTTGAACGCCATGCTCGGCGCAAGAAACCTGATCGCTCACCGATCGATCTCACCAAACACCACATCAAGCGAGCCGATAATCGCAGAGACATCGGCCAGCATATGGCCTTTGCACATCCAGTCCATAGCCTGAAGATGCGGATAGCCCGGCGCCCGGATTTTGCAGCGATAGGGTTTGTTGGAACCATCTGAAACAAGATAAACGCCAAACTCGCCTTTGGGCGCTTCAACGGCGGTATAAACTTCGCCCGCCGGCACGTGGAAGCCTTCCGTATAGAGCTTAAAGTGATGAATGAGGGCTTCCATATTGCCCTTCATCTCCGCGCGCTTGGGCGGCGCCACCTTGCCGTCCGTCGTCATCACCGGACCCGGGGTTGCCCGGATTTTCGCTATCGCCTGCTTCATGATCGAAATAGATTGCGTCATCTCCTCCATGCGGCAGAGATAGCGATCATAGCAGTCGCCATTCTTGCCGATAGGGATTTGGAACTCATATTCATCATAGGTTTCATAAGGCTGCGCACGCCGCAAATCCCACTGAATACCGGAGCCCCTGACCATCACGCCGGAAAAGCCCCAGGCGAACGCCTCTTCTTTGGTGACAACGCCAATATCCACATTGCGCTGTTTGAAGATGCGGTTATCTGTAATCAGCGTTTCAATGTCCGCCATCTTTGCCGGGAATTGATCGCACCAGGCGTCCAAATCATCGATCAACGCATCCGGGAGGTCCTGATGCACGCCGCCAACGCGAAAATAGGCCGCGTGCATACGGCTGCCCGATGCGCGCTCATAAAATACCATCAGTTTTTCACGCTCTTCAAAACCCCAGAGCGGCGGCGTCAAGGCGCCGACATCCATGGCTTGAGTCGTGACGTTGAGGATATGCGACAGAATACGACCAATTTCACTGAAGAGGACGCGAATATGCTGCGCGCGTTTTGGCACTTCGATGCCAAGTAGTTTTTCCGCGGCGAGACAGAACGCGTGCTCCTGGTTCATCGGCGCGACATAATCAAGCCGATCAAAATAGGGGATCGCCTGTAAATAAGTTTTGTGTTCAATCAGCTTTTCAGTGCCGCGATGCAGCAGGCCGATATGCGGATCGACCCGTTCCACGACTTCGCCGTCAAGTTCCAGCACCAGACGCAACACGCCGTGGGCCGCCGGGTGCTGCGGGCCGAAATTGATCGTGAAGGATCGCTCCGACGACGCGTCCGAGGCGCTGTCTTCTACGTCGATAATTTTTGTTCCGTCAGCCATCAGGCGCCCTCACCCTCAGCTTTTTCATCGCCCGGCAGCACATATTGCGCGCCTTCCCAGGGAGAGAGGTAGTCGAAATTGCGAAATTCCTGGGTCAGTTTCACAGGCTCGTAAACGACGCGCTTTTGCTCATCGTCATAACGCACCTCCACATGGCCGGTGAGCGGGAAGTCCTTGCGTAAAGGGTAACCTTCGAAGCCGTAATCGGTCAGGATACGCCGCAAATCCGGATGACCGGAAAACACGATGCCATACATGTCAAATGCCTCGCGCTCGAACCAGTCGGCGCAAGGGTAAACCTCGATTGCAGTCGGGATGGTTTCATCTTCGCCGAGCTGCGCCTTAATGCGGATGCGCGTATTATTGTGCATCGACAAGAGGTGATAGACCACATCAAAACGCCTGGTGCGCTCGGGATAATCAACGCCCGTCAAATCAATCAGGACAAGGAATTTTGTTAGCGGATCGTCGCGCAGAAATTTCAACACGGGCGCGATACGATCAGCTCGCGCATCCACGGTCAGCTCGCCATGTTCCACGCGCCAGTCGCGGATGTCGCTGTCGATAGACGCTGCGATATGCGCGCCAAGTTCTTTAAGTTCTTCGCTCATGCAAATTACCGTACAATAGAGCCTTCGCGGCGGATTTTTTTCTGTAATTGCAGGATGCCGTAAACCAGCGCTTCGGCGGTTGGCGGACAGCCCGGCACATAGATATCGACCGGCACCACGCGGTCGCAACCGCGCACCACCGCATAGGAATAATGATAATAACCACCGCCATTAGCGCAGGACCCCATGGAGATCACATAGCGCGGGTTCGGCATCTGATCGTAAACCTTGCGCAGCGCCGGCGCCATTTTATTGGTGAGTGTCCCGGCGACAATCATGACATCGGACTGGCGCGGCGAGGCGCGCGGCGCAAACCCAAAGCGTTCCACGTCATAACGGGGCATCGACGCCTGCATCATTTCAACGGCGCAGCAGGCAAGTCCGAAAGTCATCCACATCAAAGAGCCGGTGCGCGCCCAATTGATCAGCGCGTCGGCTGGCGCCGTGATGAACCCCCGGTCAGCGAGTTGATCCGACATCTCGGAATAAAATGGATCTTTGATGGACGGATCATAGCCGGGCGCGCCCACACGCGCCGCCGTTCCATAGGGCATTTTGTCGGGTTCTATCGCCATTCGAGCGCGCCTTTTTTCCACTCATAAATGTAACCAACGGCAAAGACCGCGATAAAGACAAACATCGACCAGAAAGCGAAGATCTGAAAGCCACGATCCGCGCCAAGCTCAGGGTTAAAAAGCGTCACCGCCCAGGGAAAGAGAAAAGCGACGTCGAGATCGACGATAATAAAAAGGATCGCAACGATATAAAATTGAACGTCAAATTTCATCCGCGCATCGTCAAACGCATTGAACCCGCATTCATAAGTCGAGACCTTCTCCGGATCCGGGTCTGAGGGCGCAATAATCATGGGCGCCACCAGAAATCCGAGCCCAAGCACAATTGAGAGCCCCAGGAAAATCAGGATCGGCAAATAATTGAGCAGAAAGTCTGGCGTCGCCACGAATGCGCTCCTTCAAGGGGCCCGTCGCCCCGTATGCAAATCTGGCCGGAAACTAGAAAGGTGCGCATAAGAACGCAACGCGATTCCGACCCTTTGGGGCCGAAAACCGCAGTTTTCCATTAGGGTGGCGCCGGGTCAGGGCTAATTTTGATTTTCCGGCATAGCGGGCTCTTCAGGGTCAGCCCCTTCCTGCCCGGAACGCAGAAATCCGTCCCAGTCTTCCACTTCCCAAAACTGCTCATCGAGGAGGCCGTTTTTCATGGTTTCCGGCAGCTGTTCCAGGTCGAGTAGTTTTTGTTCCGCCAGATCACCGGAAAATGCCGAGAGATCGGCAATTTCGTCCGCCGTCAGGTAGATCGTGTAGCCAAGTTCAATCGACTGAAGCTCAATCATCGCCGGCGCCCCGCGCCACATCCGCGCTGCAAAATCGAGCGGATCAATTGGCGGCGCGCCAATCTCGGCATCGAGCGCTGGCGCGGCCTTACCGCCCACACCATTAACCGCATGGCAGATGACACAGCCCTTATCGACAAAGAGCGCCCGTCCGCTGGCGGAATCTACGTCGCGGGAAACGACTTCAATGCCGTGGGCCGCTTGGGCAAGGTTTTGCCCGGAATTACCCGCCTCACCACAGGCGGCAAGCGCAAAAACTGCCATTGGGGCGCAGTATCTCAACATCACGAATTCTCCGTTTTCGAGCGTATTCACAGAAAGTGCAGCCTGTTTTGGATTTGATTCCCCAGCAAAACAATAATCCAGATCAATTTCGCCGAGATAAAAATCCAGGCGCAAACGCGGGTGCGGCGGCTCTCCTAAACGCTTCGGAACCCCGCCCGCGTCAGGGGTAATTCACGAATGCGGGTTCCAACGGCAGCGAAGATCGCGTTTGTCAGTGCTGGCGCTACCGGCGGCGTTCCCGGCTCGCCAAGCCCGCCTGGGGGGTGACCGCTGTTAATGAAGTGCACGTCTTGTATCGGCGCGTTGCGGAGCCGGATCATATCGTAGTCAGGGAAATTTTGTTGAACGACCTCGCCATTCTCAAGCGTGATCTCGCCGAAGAAGACCGCAGAGAGTGCAAAGATAACGGAGGAGTGAATCTGGGCCTCGGCTGCATTCGGGTTAATCACCTGACCGCAATCGACAACCGATGTGAGGCGGTGAAGACGCACGCGGTTGTCGTCCTCGACAGTAATCTCCGCCACCTGTCCGACAATCGTTTCAAAACTGTCGATGATCGCGATCCCCTGACTTGCGCCAGGCATTTTGGGCCGGCCCCAGTTCGCTTCGTCGCTGAGGCGCTCCAAAACTGCGCGATGGCGCGGGTCGGACTTGTGGGCAAGACGAAAGCCCAGCGGGTCCGCGCCCGCTCTATGGGCGAGTTCGTCGATGAAGCTTTCGTTGAAAAAGCCCATCTGGGTGAAATCAACGCTGCGCCAGGAGCCGACCGGGATCGGACTTGGAAAAGGATGGCGCGCTATGCGCTGGTTTGAAACGTCATATTGAAACGCAAAAGGTCGCTCTGAATCCGGCATGCCGGCGTCGGCAAATACATAAGCGTGCGACATCGCACTGATCGTTCCGTTCTCGACGAGGCCGCTCATGCGCGAGACCACGGCCGGACGATAAAAGTCGTTGGTCATATCCTGCTCACGCGACCAGATGAGTTTCACCGGCACGCCGATTTCCGCCGCGACACGCGCAGCCTGGACCACATTGTCAGTTCTCGCGCGCCTGCCGAATCCGCCGCCGAGATACGTGTTGTGGATCTTCACGTCACTTTTTTCCAGGCCCAACGCCTTCGCCGCATCGTCGCGCGCGGCGATCGGATTTTGATGGCCGACCCAAAGATCGCATTTGCCGTCGCGGACCGACGCCGTGCAGTTCATCGGCTCCATGGTCGCATGAGCGAGATACGGCACGGCGTATTCTACAGAAAGCGTCTCCGCCGCCTGCAATTTCTCCGGCGCCTTGCCGGTTTTCTCCATGATTTCTTCATGGCGCGTTTCTTCAAGATGCGCGTTATGCTGCGCGCGCAATGCGTCACTCGTGAGCGTCGGATCGCCGCCTTCCCAGGTAATCTCAAGCTGGCGGAGGGCGTTTGAAGCCTCCCAATAACTGTCCGCGACCGCGACGACGGCGTTTTCAAGGATAACGATGTGTTGCGCCGCATTTGCCGGGTCGTCGACGGCGGCGGCGCGCGCGCCAAATATCGGGGCTTGCGCAATGGCAGCGTATTTCATGCCCGGCACGATGACGTCCATGCCGAATTGCGCTTTGCCGTTGACCTTCTCCGGCAGGTCGAGGCGGGGCTTTGGCGTCCCCACGATTTTGTATTGCGACGGCGATTTGAGCGCAGGTTTAAGGTTCGGCGTAAACTTTGCGGCGGCGGCTGCAAAAGACCCGAAATTGGCTGAGCGATTTGACGCGTCATGATGAAGGATGCTCGCCTCGGCGCGCAGCGAATTCATCGGCACGTCCCATTCTTCAGCGGCTGCGCGCATGAGCATTTCGCGGGCCGCCGCACCGGCGCGGCGCATGCCGTGATAACCGGTCAACCGAATGGCGGTGCTGCCGCCGGTTAACTGGCCGACCAGGCCCTTTGCGATCTGCAGGAACGTAAAATCAAGCATCGGATAGACAAAGCCGGGGATCCGCGCGCCCTCGCCCACAATATATCCGCGTCCAAGGTCGCTGTTGATATAGGTGTCGTCTGCAGGCGCTTGCTCGATCGAAACGGTTTCCCAGTCGACTTCCATTTCCTCCGCCAGCATTTGTGCGAGGCCGGTGCCGACGCCCTGGCCCATTTCCGAGTGCGGAATAATGACAGTGAGCTGATTGTCGGGCGTCAACTTCACCCAGGTATTCAAGATGATTTCGTCACCTGACGCGACATCCTGACGATAGATTTTCAACCGGTTCGGAGAAAGCGCGAGGCCGAGGGCGACGCCGCCGCCGACAACACCGGCTGAAACAAGGAAAGTCCGGCGCGCTATCGTCGCAACTTTGGAGGAGGATTTCGTTTCACCGCTCATGATCTAGGCCTCCCTTCGCGCACGCGCTGCAGCGTGAATTGCCGTTCTGACGCGCTCATAAGTCCCGCACCGGCAGATATTAGTGATCGCGCTGTCGATATCTTCATCGCTCGGGTCAGGGTTTTGGTCGAGCAACGCTTCCGCCGCCATGATCATGCCAGACTGGCAATAGCCGCATTGCGGTACTTGATGTTCGAGCCAGGCCGATTGCACAGCTGATATTTCTCCCGGCGTTGGCGCAACGCCCTCGATCGTTTTGACATCCGCGCCTTCGATTGCAGCAATCGGCATCACACAAGTGCGCGTTGCCGCGCCGTTGATGTGAACCGTGCAGGCGCCGCAAGCGGCAATGCCGCAACCGAACTTTGTTCCGGTCATTTCCAGCTTTTCGCGCAGCACCCAAAGCAGCGGCATGTCAGAAGGCGCCTCAACAGAGACCGCCTCGCCATTCAGCGTAAAGGAAAATTTCATGATCCCACCTGTTCCTCAGAACGATCTGACGCCGGCCCAATCCAGGGCCCTGCGGTTTCGCTCAACTATAGATCAGTTCACTGCCCTGCGTCAGGGAAATGTCAGTGCGCTTCTATAAAAGTGAACCGCCGGGCTGCGATGGCAAGGCGCAGGAGCAGATAAACCGGGAGCGTGACGCCGGTGTCTGAAAAACCCGGAAACTGACCTTCGGCCTGAACGGTGGTGATGCACCAGCAAGCGGACATTCGATGGAACTGTGTCGTCCGGGAAGTTATCGCCAAGAACAGCCGTAGAGCGTTTTGAGATGAATGTCTGGTTTCGTCAGTGCTTCGAACGATTAAGGCCAGTTTTACCATCGCCGCTGACGCCCAAATATAGACCTAACGCCCACTGAGAATAGAAGCGTGACTGGCCATAGCGGGCCAGTGGGGCCATCATAGCGATGAGAGCAAGGCGTCCTTCCGTATTACCGGAATAGGAGAAGCTCAAAGAAATGTTGCCAACGAAGCAATCGCTAAAGCTGTTGAACGCCATGCTCGGGCGGCTCGTGAAGGAGGGCTCGCTCACCTTGATCGACGCCGATGGCGCGCGTCACATTCACGGTGATGGCGGCGAGCCGCGCGCGGTAATGCGCATCAGCGATCCAACGCTTTACAGCGGGTTGTTTGTGAACCCAGAGCTGAAGGCGGGTGAGGCCTATATGGATGGCTCTATGTCATTCGAAGAAGGTTCGGTGCGTGATCTTCTCCAAATCTTCCACATAAACAATCGCAACTTGCAGACCAGTCCCGGTCGGCGCGCGCTATCGGGCATTGTGAAAAAACTACGCCGCTTCCATCAGCATAATCCGGTCGCCAAAGCGCGCGAGAATGTCGCCCATCATTATGACATCTCCAATGATCTTTATCGGCTCTTTCTTGATGAGGACATGCAATATTCCTGCGCCTATTTTGAACATCCCGACCAAAGCCTCGAAGATGCGCAAAAAGCAAAGCTGCGCCACATCGCCTCGAAGTTGCGGCTTGAGCCGGGCATGCGCGTTCTCGACATTGGCTGCGGCTGGGGTGGGATGGCGCTTTACCTCGCCGAACACCTGGGCGCTGAGGTTATTGGCGTCACCCTTTCAATCGAACAGCAAAAGCTCGCCAATCAGCGCGCCGCCACGAGCGGGCTTGGCGACAAAGTCGAGTTTCGCCTCACCGATTACCGCGATGTCCAGGAAAAGTTTGACCGCATTGTCTCGGTTGGCATGTTCGAACATGTGGGTGTTACGCATTATCCTGAGTTTTTTAACAAAGTCTCAGATTTACTGAACCATGACGGGCTGGCGCTTTTACATTCCATCGGCGCGCGCAGCGGTCCCGGCGTCACCGGCCCGTGGATCCGCAAATACATTTTCCCGGGCGGATATTCGCCTGCACTCTCCGAAACCCTCGCCGTTATCGAACAGACAGACCTGTGGGTCGCCGATATTGAGATTTTGCGGCTGCATTACGCGAAAACGCTGAGCGAATGGTCACGCCGCTTCGCCGCCAATCGTGAAAAGGCGGCGGAAATGTTTGATGAACGTTTCTGCCTGATGTGGGAGTTCTATCTCGCCACATCGGAATTCGCGTTCCGTAATGGCGGGCATATGGTCTTTCAGATGCAGCTTTCGAAAAAAGTCGATGCGGCGCCGCTGCAGCGCGATTATATCTTCGAGACAGAAAGAGCCTTGCGGGTGCGCGATGGCAAGGCGCAGGAGCAGATAAACCGGGAGCGTGACGCCGGTGTCTGAAAAAACCCGGAAACTGACCTTCGGCCTGAAAGGTGGTGATGCACCAGCAAGCGAACATTCGATGGGACTGTGTCATCCGGCAAGAACTCGCTAAAGTCAGACGTTTGGTCTTGGCAAAGTCAATGTCCGAGTCGAGATAAAAAGCGGTCCGAAACCTTCTATCTACGGCAGTAGTGAAGTTGGACAAGTGACTTCCTGCCAGCGCAATTAACCTGTAAACTAATTGATGTAGGCATGCGGATTGATTGGAGATTTGCCCGTGTTCAAACGGAATTGTTTGACTGCCGTGCAATTTAGCTTTTTCGTCATCGCTGGATTGTTTTTTCGCGCGTCGTGGGCGAGTGAAAGCACTGAACCACAAATTTTTCTTCCTGGCGTTGTTTCAAGCCCTGACCACCATGAAGGGATGCACTGGATTGACAGCGACGGCGATAGTTTACTGTTCACACGCGCCGATCCAGACTTTTCGACCTCAACAATATTTCAAGCGGAAAAGCTCTATGACGAATGGCGTATAGCGCCCGTGAGCTTCTCAAGTAACGGCGGTTACGATGCAGGCGCCAGCTTTTCGGCTAATGCAGAATCTCTGATATTTACATCAACCAGAGCAATTGATCAGCAACCAAAAGGCAACTGGAATATATGGCAAGTTCCCGTTCTCGGCCTTGATAACCGATTCAAATTTGGAAACGCCCGACCATTACCTGATCCGATAAATACACAAGCGGCAGAGTGCTGCGCGGTATTCATCGATAATGATCGATTTTTGTTTTCATCGGATCGAGACGGTACCTGGGATATATATTTGGCTGATGTGGAAGGCGAGAATGTCAAAGTAACTGCGTTGACGGATAGCATAAATACCGCGCAAGGAGAGTGGCCGAGCGCTATTTCGTATAATGGATCATTGTTGTTATTGAGTTCAATTCGACCCAACGGACGAGGCGGAGACGATATCTACATTTCTAAGCAGCTTGGAGATTCATGGTCTTGCGCTAGCATTCTGCCGGCGCCAATAAACTCGACGCATTATGAAGACAGTGCATTTGTAGCGAATGATAGATTCTTCTGGTCTAGCCGTCGCGTTGAAGGTGGAGCGGGAAGTAAGGTTTCAAATGTGTTTCACCTGCCGATCAGCGAAGTTGAACTTCTATTGACCGCTATGGAGTCAGAACCAATAGTGTGCCAGAATCCATAACAGCTGAGTAGTCTATAATATTCCCGTCCATGTAGAGCTGTCTCTTTGACCGCACCAAGCAATAGGCAGCCCGATTGACTGTCGCCGGATGTAGAGGCGGAGAGTTTCGCCAATCCTTGCGACACGCTCCCATTCGCCGCTTATCGCGATCTGCTCACGCTGACCCAAAAGGCCGCCAAAAAAGCGCTCGTCATCATGTGGAATGATTGCGCCTGAAGAACAGAGTCCAACCGCGCCGGTCCGGCTGACTTCAAAGAGCTCAAACCGGGATTTTGAGTATCTGTAAGTGATTGTTTTAATGGCGCGAGTGACGGGACTCGAACCCGCGACCTCCGGCGTGACAGGCCGGCGCTCTAACCAACTGAGCTACACCCGCTAAAGGGCTGCCGCTTGGCGGCAAGGCAGGCGGTTTAGGCCAGCGCCGCTGGCGCGTCAAGCCGGGCTTGGCCGCGCTGATTTTAGAGCTTATCCGGGCCGACCCGCACCACGGCTTTGCCGAAATTTTCGCCTTTAAAGAGGCCAATAAAGGCCTCGGGCGCCTGATCGAGCCCCTCATACACGGACTCCTGAAATTTGATCTTGCCCTGCATCAGCATCGGCGCGACCTCAGCGGCAAATTCCATCACCTTGTCCATATATTCCGAGACAATGAACCCACGCGCCATGACGCCACGTCCGATCAAATTAACCAGATTGGGCGGGCCCGGTTCCGGTTCCTGATTGTTATATTGAGAAATCATGCCGCAAAGAGCGATACGCCCGCCAAAGCCGATGCAATTGAGCGCGGCTTCGAGATGCATCCCGCCGACATTTTCAAAATAGCAATCGACGCCGTTTGGCGCCGCTTCCGCCAGCGCTTTTGTCAGCTCGGCAGCGTTTTTGTAATCTTTGTAGTTAAGCGCCACATCGACGCCCGCTTCTTTTTCGAGCCAGTCGCATTTTGCCTGGGAGCCAGCGGAGCCGATAACCCGGCAGCCTTTTGCCTTGCCCAGCTGGCATACGACACCGCCAACGGCCCCGGCGGCGCCTGAGACAAACATTGTCTCGCCCTCTTTAGGCTTCATAATCTGGGTCACTCCCGCCCATGCAGTCATGCCGGGCATACCAAGCACGCCGAGATAGGCAGATAAAGGCGCAAGATTTGGATCGGCCTTCTGTGCTCGCTCGCCTTTTGAAAGGTAATATTCTTTCCAGCCGCCGGTGAAATCGACAACATAATCGCCCGGCGCATAACCATCGATGTTTGATTCCACCACCTGCGATACAGCGCCCCCTTCAAGCGGCGCGTCGAGAGAAAACGGAGGGATGTAACTTTTGACATCCTGTCGCATGCGGCCGCGCATATAAGGATCCACAGACATCCAGACCGTACGGCAAAGCATTTCCCCGGCCCCTGGCGACGGCACGTCAACATCGCGCAATTCAAAAAGCCCGGGCGCGGGCATGCCTGCGGGATAATCCTTCAGAAATATCGCTTTACCTGTTGCGGGCGCCATAGGTTTTCTCCCTGAGTTTCAGCCCGCAACCTAGTCTAACCGGCGCCGCTCGCAAGAGCGTGATGCAGCGGGCGCAATTCGGCCAGACCCTCGCCTCATTCTCGCCTTGGAAACTCGCAATCTTGAGCAACAAGGCGGTGCGGGCCGCTTCCGATTGTTGCGTATCCCGCGATCAAGGCGATGTTCCGCACCAAAGGGAGATGGGCAATGAAGACTTTAGTACTCGCTACAGGCGCCATGCTGCTGGCCGCCACAGGATGCCAGACAACAGGCGAAGGCGCGCTCACGGGTGCGATAATCGGCGCCGCTGGCGGCGCTATCGCCGGTGAAATTTTTGCCGGCCGGCCGGGCCAGGGCGCCGCTTATGGCGCGCTGATCGGCGGCGCGCTTGGCGCCTATGAAGGTTGCTCGCGCGCCGGTACTTGCTATGGCCGCGCACGCGATAATGGTCATCGAAATTATGATCGGCATTCCGGTCGGTATTATTATGTAGACCCCGAATATGGCGACACATATTGGGAAGACGGATCTTTCCGCGAATATGGCGACGGAGGGTACTAAGAAAACCTTCGGGGATCGGTGCAAGTCAATCAGCTCGCCGAAAGGCGGGCTGATTTTATTTTGGCTCTATGTCGGCGGCGTGACTGTTCCGTTTAGTTTGCCGCATTTGACTAAGCGCAATCAGCGTCAAGGTAGGCACAAAACCATCCGCCTGGCCGGTCGGATCAGCAAGCTCCCAAAAAGCGAACAAGCCCGGCCATCCCCAAAACAAAACTGCGATAATGCCCAGGGCCGCATCAAAGACGAATTCAAATCCTGGAATGCGACCGATTGTGAAGTCAAGAATATCAAGAATGATCGCCAATAACAGTTTTACGCGATTTGACATGAACATCTGACCTTTCAGGCAGTCTTTTCTACGACGAATTCCGCAGCTTGCGAGATCGTTTTTCCAGCTTCAGGAAACCGCGGATAAAAGATGGGCCATACATGGGCGAGCCCTTTTTCCGTCACCAGTTTTGCATCAACGCCTGCGTCGACAAGCTTTTCATGAAGGCGCGTTGTATCATTATAAAGCGCTTCATTATCGCTGACAAAACTAAGGATCGGCGGCAGCCCCTGGTGATCACCAAAAAGCGGCGACGCCAAAGGCGACTTTGGATCAGCATCCCCTAAATATCGCTTGGCGCCTTCAGCGATATAAACTTTCTTGAACATCACATCGCTCTTTTCATTGAAAAGCAACGAAGGCCCCGTCGCTGCTAAATCCGTAAACGGCGAAAAAAGAACAGCGCCGGCAGGCATCGACAAGCCTCGTTCCTTGCACGACAGTAAAAGCGCCAGTGAAAGCCCGCCGCCCGCCGAGTCGCCGCCAATGATGATGCTGGCAGGATTGCGCCCATCGTCCAGCAACCATTGATAAGCAGCGACAGCGTCGTCCACCGCGGCAGGAAACTTGTGCTCCGGACCCAAGCGATAATCGACAGAGAAAATATCAGCGCGTGATTTTCTCGCGAGATCGAACGTTAGTCCGCGCGCATATTTAGCTGACCCAAAAACATAACCGCCGCCATGAAAGTAAAGAACTGTGCGTCCGCTTTCTGCATTAACAGCGCCATGGCGCTCGCCCGCAACACTACCCATGCTGACTTTTTCGCATGTCACGCCGGCCGGCGTTTTTTTGGGCGCAATCGCATCGGCGCCTGATCTGAGAACCGCGGGATCAATCAGATGAAGCGGTCGCGGCTTAAGAGTTCGCTTCAAATAGGTATTGAACAATAATGCGCGCAGGCTTGGCACGATCCACGTCCTTTTTTTGCAGCGTTCTTTATGGGAGATAACGCTGATCAGGAAAAGGCTGGATAGCAGCTATTGTCGATAGCGCAGCCCAACACCAAAGGTTCTTTCTTCACCAGGAAAGAACCGATCATTGCCGAAAGCAAAATCGGCGCGCTCTGCGTAAAGCGCATCGGCGACATTCCGCAATGTCAAAAACACCGCCAAGCGCTCTGTCACCGAAGCTTCGCCGCGCAGATGCAGGAGGTTGTGACCGTCGTAAAAATGATCGTTCGCCGCATCGGTGAAATAGGACCCAACCGAAACCCATTCAGCTTCAAATGTCACCCGCTCATGGGGGCGCCAATTAAGCCGCGTATTGGCGATGACGCGCGGCGCGCTGTCTACATCATCGCCAAAACTAATCGATTCTGTGGCGCGGCCGGTGAGACGATCAAAACGATAGGTATGTGCTGCATAAGTCATTGCGCTTTGCAGGATCAGCGACTTATGGAGCGCAATGCGGATATCCGCTTCAACACCCACATGACGGGTCTTGCCATTCGCGACGTTAAAACCGTCTGCATCGCGAAAGAAGAAATTGCGTTTTTCCATAAAGAACGCGGCAAGATCGAATTGCAGACGTTCGCCAATAGACCCTTTCATCCCCGCTTCAAGCGCATCGATCATTTCGGGTCGCGCGCGATCACCCGTTTGGTTGATCTGCAAGCGATAAAGATCGGTTGTCTGTGGTGGACGGGCGCCACGGGCGAAACTAACATACCCGGCAACCGCATCAGAAAATTCGTGGCGCAGGCTGAGTTTGGGGCTTGCCGTGACAAAGCGATCCGTTTGGTCATCAAGGCGCAGGAAACGCCCGACAACGCCGCTCGCAGTCAGGTTGTCATAATCATAGATGGTTCCGTCGATACGCACAGCGGCGGTCAGCACCGTTTGCGGTGTCAGTTCATATTTGCCTTGCACGAACCCGGACGCATTCAGCGCACGCACTTCATAATCGTAATGCAGCCCTTGCGTGAACGAAAAAATCCTTGGGCGCGATTGAAACTCGCGCAAATGACCTTGCGTATATTCAACATCAATACCGGCAATTAACGACAGAGGTCCGGCGTCATGATAGACAGCGCTTTGGGCGCCGATGCTCCAATGACCGTTTTCCTCCAGCGCGTTTGAGGGCAGAAAATGCTGCGGAAACTCCATCTCATTCCAGCGCGCATAAGGTGTTATGCGCAATCTTGTATTGTCGCCCGCGCGCCAGTCGATCGTCGACTGCAGGCGCGCCGATTTCGCATCACGAAATGCGAAAGGAAAATCATTGGTTCTGCGCAGATCCCGATCAAGAAGCGTCGCAGCGCCGAAAATAAATCCGGCGGTTTCCTGCTCGAGATTATCGAAAGAAAATACCGTATCGACGCTCACATCGCCGCTATCGAATAAATGGCGGAGGGTCAGTTTCTGCTGATCAAGCCCCGCATCCACGCGATACCCCGCTTCGCTGACCACAGAGGCGCCGGCATAAAATCCATGAGCGCCAGCGGAATCTGAAACGGAGGCTTTCCACTTATAGCGATCCTCGGTATCGCCGAACGCTTCCGCAAAGATCGACAGATCGTCGCTTGGCGGGGGTGTCAGCACATTGACAACACCGTGGATCGCGTTGGCGCCGTAGAGTGCGCCGGACGGTCCTCGCACAATCTCGATTTGGTCTGCGATTTCGTAATGGGCGTCGAACAATCCGTTGATGTTTGCAAAACCTGGCGACCGTAAAGCAACACCATTTTCGAGAAACAAAAAAGATCCCGCGCCAGCGCCGCCGCTCAGCACGGGCGAGCGAATAGCGGTGAGATGTTCTGCACCTGAGCCGCGATGAAGACTGACGCCGGGCGCCCGTGCAAGCGCTTCGGCGATGTGATCGGCGCCAATGAGCTTCAATTGCGCTCGATCGATAACCGAAATGCTTTGAGCAATGTCCTCAGCGGCCTGAGGGCGGCGTTCGGCCGTAACGACAATAGTTTCCTGCGCAAATGCTGCTGAGCATGTGAGACCAAGGGCCGATAGCGATAACGCCGCCCACAAAATACGCTCTGACAATTTCAATCCTCAGCTATTACTGCACTCTTTGAGTTGGAGTTGAGGCAGAAATGGCATTATTTACAACATTAACGCCGATCATTTTTTTATCATCCGGTCTACAATCACACAAATTCTGTGCGCCTGATGATTTCTGGACACAATCCGGCGCAAATCTTCATTTATAGCTGAATCTCATTGTTCGTATTTCGCAACATTTTGTTCAATAGAACCAAAAATTGAATGGCCGTCCTTGTCCTTCATCTTAATTTCGACGGTATCGCCAAATTTCATAAAGGGCGTCTTTGCGGCGCCGTCTCTGATGGTTTCGATCATGCGAATCTCGGCGATACAGGAATAGCCGGCGCCGCCCTCGCGAACCGGTTTTCCAGGGCCATCCTCTAGTTTGTTGGAAACCGTGCCTGACCCGATAATCGTCCCGGCGCATAACGGGCGCGACTTCGCCGCATGGGCGATCAATTGCGGAAAGTTGAACGTAAGATCGACACCGGCATTAGCGCGACCGAATTCCTCGCCATTATAACGCACAAGCAAGGGAAGATGGAGAGCGCCCCCATCCCATGCCGCGCCCAGTTCTTCGGGCGTCGCAGCACAGGGACTAAAAGCCGACGATGGTTTTGACTGGAAGAAACCAAAGCCTTTTGCGAGCTCACCCGGGATCAGGCCGCGCAGCGATACGTCGTTCACCAGCATGACGAGACGGATATGCTGTCCCGCTTCGCCCGGTGTTACACCCATGGGGACATCGTCGGTGATCACCGCGATCTCCGCTTCCATATCAATGCCCCAACCATCATCGGTGGGCATGGCGATATCATCACGGGGGCCCAGAAAGGAATCAGAACCGCCCTGATACATCAGCGGGTCTTCATAAAAGCTCTCCGGCACTTCGGCGCCGCGCGCTTTGCGCACAAGCTCTACGTGATTGATGTAGGCTGACCCATCCGCCCACTGATAGGCGCGCGGCAGCGGCGAGGCGCAATCGCGTTCATGAAAGCGCTCAACCGGGGCAGCGCCAGCTTCGAGACTTTGCGCCAATGCGCGCAGCTCCGGCTCTATATGCGCCCAGTCGTCCAGCGCAGCTTGCAGCGTCGGCGCAATACGTGTGGCATCAGTATAGCGCGTTAAATCTTTTGAAACGATGACAAGCTTGCCGTCACGGGCGTGCTTTAGTGAGGCGAGTTTCATACCTGCTCCCTGTTGCTGAAAACTTCATAATGCGCTGATCGCTGATCCCATCGTTTCAACACAGCCTGTGCCGCGGCGGGCACATGTGCAACTTCAATGTCATCACCGACAAATTCCTTAATCGCACCAAGTGACTCCCAAAACATGGTCGTCGCGAACTCAACTTCGTCACCAAGATCACGGCGCATCATTTGAATACGTTGAAATCCAGGGATATTACGCGCCTCTATGCCTGGAATAACCTCTTCGGTCAGAACGCGTTGATAGGCGTTCGCATTCTCCGGTGTTGTCCAGCCCCGCCAATAACGGCAAATCATAAAACGTCTCCGCCTACTTAAAATCGTTTTCCAACACTATCCGGTAGCGCGCCTTGCCGGCCTCAAGATGCTCGATCGCCGCGTTAATGTCCGACATCTTAAATTGCTCTGTGAGCGGCGCAATCTCGTGACGACCGCAAAATTCAAGCATCTGCATCACTGTCGCCGGCGACCCAAGCGGCGACGCACTCACCTGTTTCTGACCGCCCATGATCGACGGCACATGTACGGGTACTGGTTCCTGCACGGCGCCGACAAAATGCAGCCGCCCTTTTGGCGCCAGCGTCGTCGCCAATCTTTGCCAGTCCAGCGTTACATTCACAGTCACCAGTAGAAAATCGAACCGCCCATAAGCTTCTTTCCATGATTTCGGATCACGGGAATTCAGCGTTTTGTGGGCGCCAAATTTCTTCGCCTCTTCGGCCTTATCAGGCGATGAGGTGAAAGCCGTCACTTCGCAGCCCCATTTGTTGAGAAACTGCGTTGCGAGATGACCAAGCCCGCCGATACCGATGACACCGACCCTGTCTGTCGGTTTAACGCCAAAACTGACAATCGGGCTGAACACTGTAATGCCGCCGCAAAATAAAGGACCGGCTTTTGCGATATCGAGATCGTCAGGCAGCGGCGTTGCCCATGGCCACTGACACCGCACAATATCTGCAAACCCGCCATGGCGGCCCATAATCGTGGCTTCATTGCCCGGTGACAGATGATGGTCGCCGGCCAGGGACTGCGGGGTCGCAAGATCACTGCGCGCAAACCAGCCAAGACCAACCTTGTCGCCGGTTTTCAGATTGGGGACTTGCGCACCCACCGCCCTTATGCGGCCAACCACCTCATGTCCGCCGACAAAGGGATATTGCGTACGTCCCCATTCATTGGTCCACATCGAGAGATCGGAATGACATAGCCCGCAATAATCGACCTCAATTTCCACTTCATCGACGCCAATGGGATCAAGCCTATACTCAAACGGCTCGAATTCCTTATGTGGGCCGTCAGCGGCCCAGGCGCGAACATCAGTCAAAATATTTCTCCAGCGGCATTATCCAGCGGAACCTAACGCCGGGACCCATCATGGGCAATGATATTCGGCTGGCGGTAGCGGCGCTATCCGGGTAAATCTCCGACCTTGCCGTTTCGCAAAAAGCGTTACAGAAGAGCGGCTTCTCTAAGCGAAAACGGGCATTGTCTTGCTGCAAAATTTCCTCCCTTTCACCGGCTACCCATATATTGGCGCAATAGTCGATTGCCCGGTCTGTGGCGCAGACAATCACGGCCGGATCGCGAAATTTGATCGCAGAATAAAGCTTCTTTCGACGCATCTGTGTTTTAAGTGCGGGCTTTTATTCACAAATCCCATGCCGACAGATGCAGAGCTTGATCGTTTTTATGCATCGTCATATCGCGCTGAATATCAGTTCGCGTTTCTTCGCCCCCGAAAATCGCATCAGGTCAAAAAGCAACGCGAAGCTGCGCGCCGCACAAATCGCATGGGCGATATTATAGGGTTCAAAAAGTCTGCTCGGTTTCTCGATTTTGGCTGCGGTTCCGGTGAAATCGTTCGCACGCTGGCGTCACAAGGGTGTGAAGCGCATGGCTTTGAGCAAGGCGCCGACTACGGATCTTTTGCGCAGGATAAATTGGCTGAAGAAACCGGCGGCGAAAGCACAATTCGCGTGGGCTCATGGCGTGAAATGGACTATGGGCCAAAGAGCTTTGACGGCATTTCCTGTCTTCACGTACTCGAACATCTCAATGAACCAATTGCGGCGCTCAAGCAGATCCATGAATGGCTTGCTGATGACGGCGTTTTATATCTCGAAACGCCGGATATGCAGAATTATGTATTGAAAGGCTTTGACTGTTTGCATTTCGCCCACGTGCTCGGTTTTTCACGCGACAATCTTCTCCACGCGCTAGACCGCACTGGTTTTCAAATGTTGCACGAAGACGGCCCGACATCATTCTTTCTGGTAAAACAGGGCGATCCGCGGGGCCTGCCATTTGACTACGATCTGGCGGCCACAGTGAAAAAAAACCACGAGGAATACACCGCCGGTATAACGACCCTATCCTATCTCCGGCGCCATTCGCGACGAATTAAGAAAGTCGTCAGCTCAGAAATAAACCCGCGCTAAATATTACCGCCCGGAACCTGACATTATCGTCTTATGCGGCAGCCAATGCAGCGCCACACCATGGGCAATGTCGAATGATCACGACGTCCCGGCCGCCATCATGAACAATAAGAGCGAACTGTTTGAACGCCTCATTATAGGCAATCAAACTGTCAGGACATTCAAACGGATCGTCATGACTGTCGCAATTCATTTCCAGCGCAGCCTGCATCGACTCGCAACACAGCGCATCAGGGTCTGGATGCTGGGTGCGCGCCGTCACTCAGCTGCGCCCTGCGTTTTCCAGCTATTGACGTAGTCCTTGTTTTCAACCGCTTCAGCATCTTCGCCGACCTCAAGCGGATCGCGCGTATCGATCATCACCGCATATTCATCTGTGCCAGGTTTTTTCTGCTCAAGCATATTTTTGAGTGCTTTGGGATGCGGGCCGTGCGTGAACCCCGACGGATGAAACGTCATCATCCCGCCATCAATATTATCGCGGCTGAAAAAATCGCCCGCGTGATAGAAAAGCACCTCATCATAATCGTCATTATTATGAAAGAACGGTACTTTCAACGCGCCGGGATCGGTTTCAAACGGGCGCGGCGCGAATGTGCAAACAACAAAGCGATCCGACATAAATGTCGTATGCGCCGAAGGCGGTACATGATAGCGATGGCTCATAAGCGGGCGAATATGACGAACATTCAAGCGCACCGGCGATAATTCGCCATGCCAGCCCACAACATCAAGCGGGTTATAGGGATAAGTCGCGACGGAGACTTCACCGCGTTTTTTGATCTCAACCCGGGTTTCACCATCGTCGGCCTGGTGATCCCTAAATTGCTCATTGATCGTCGGCGCATCAAGCATGGCGGGATCGAATACAGCGTGTGGTCCCATCAGCCCCCTGTCCGGCAAAGTGAAATGGGTGTTTGTCGCTTCGATCGTTAAAATTGCAGTCGACGATGACGGCGCCAACCGCCACATGGTTCCGCGCGGCAACATCAGATAATCGCCTGCTTCAAAAGCAAGGTGGCCGTAATCGCAAAAAAGATCACCGGCCCCTTGATGAATGAATAAAAGCTGATCGCCATCGCCATTGCGAACAAGCGACTGCATGGGCGCGTCGAGTTTCCAAAACCGGATATCGGTCGCCTGATTGTGCAGGATCCGCGGCGCCTGCCACGGGCTGGCGCCTGGCGCTTTCAACGCAGCAAGGTCATAGGCGCGTGGACGCAACGGTCCTTCAAAATTCACCCATCCTGTCGGCGGACGTCTGTGATGCATGAACGCCGCGGGCCCGAAAAAACCCTCCTTGGACATCTCACGCTCATAGGTGCCGGCCGGCATATCCGCATGGGCCTGGCGTGACGCCTCACCCTCAATCCGGGATGCGGTAATCCATTTGCGCGCCATGATCGCCTCCTTTGGACGGATTTTAGGGCCAGGTCAAAATTAGTAACATTTGTTACCATTTTTGACCTGGCCCCGCAATAGCGGGGGAAAAGCCGCCCTTTCCTCAATCGTCGGGCTTTGGTAACGCCTGCGCGAGAGACCATCCTACCCTATTGCGCACCGGGCGAGGCTCGCCCATGTCAGAGCGCTCCTGATAACGCTAAGCGAGGAAGACGTGAAAAAAACACGCCTGTTGATTTTGGGTTCAGGGCCTGCGGGCCTCACTGCTGCAATTTATGCCGCTCGCGCGGGGCTGAGCCCGACGCTTGTTCATGGCTTGCAGCCCGGCGGCCAAATGACCATCACCACCGACGTTGAAAACTACCCTGGTTTTGCGGACGTTGTTCAGGGCCCGTGGCTGATGGAACAAATGCAAAAACAGGCTGAGCATGTAGGAACCGAATTCATCGCCGACATCATCACCGACGTTGATCTGTCAAAGCGCCCCTTCGTCCTGCAGGGCGATAGCGGAGAAACCTATGAAGCGGACGTGCTGGTGATCGCGACCGGCGCCCAGGCAAAATGGCTGGGCCTTCCTACAGAGGAAAAATTCCAGGGTTTTGGCGTTTCAGCCTGCGCTACTTGCGACGGATTTTTCTACCGCGGTAAAGACGTATTGGTTGTCGGCGGCGGCAACACGGCAGTGGAAGAAGCCCTTTACCTGTCAGGCCTGGCAAAAAAAGTGACGCTGGTTCATCGCCGCAATGAATTGCGCGCGGAAAAGATTTTGCAGACGCGCCTTTTCAACAAGGAAAATATCGACATCATCTGGGACCACGCGCTCGATGAAATACTCGGCGACAGCGACCCGCTTGGCGTCACTGGCGCAAGGTTAAAACACGCAAGCACAGGCGAAACCCACGACGTTAATGTGGACGGCGTGTTCATCGCCATCGGACATAAGCCGTCTACGGAGCTTTTTGTCGACAAGCTGGCCATGAAACAGGGCGGCTATCTGCAAACAGCGCCGGATTCTACAGCGACAGCGATCCCGGGCGTCTATGCTGCTGGCGACGTTACTGACGATATCTATCGTCAGGCCGTCACAGCCGCCGGCATGGGGTGCATGGCGGCGCTTGAAGCGGAAAAATTTCTCGCTGCCGAAGAGGCATCCAGCGAAGCGGCGTAAATATCACGCCGTCTCGCCTGTGCCCCGTAACCAGGTTTGCCGAGTCTATCTTTTTGGCGCCAAAATGATCGCCTTAAGCGAGGCCGACGATCTCACCCTGATCATTCAGACCGATTTCGAGCGCCGCCGGCTTACGCGGCAGACCAGGCATGGTCATGATATCGCCGCAGACAGCGACAACAAATCCGGCGCCGGCGGAAAGGCGCGCTTCACGCACTTCCAGAATATGTCCGGATGGCGCCCCCAGATAGGTTGGGTCGGTGGAAAAGCTGTATTGTGTTTTTGCAATACAGACCGGCAGGTTGCCATAGCCGAGCGTTTCGAACTCTTTAAGGCTGCGCGCTGCCGCGGAGGAAAGCGAAATATTCGACGCGCCATAAATCTTTGTCGCGACGGCATTTATTTTTTCCGCAAGCTCCATATCATCATCATAGAGCAACTGGATGTCAGGCGAACCTTCATCCAGCTGCGCCATCACCGCTTCCGCAAGCGCAACAGCGCCATTGCCGCCCTCAGCCCAATGTTTGGCGAGCGCCACGCGTACGCCCTGCTCGTTACACATGCGCTCAAGGACAGCGACTTCTTCGTCCGTATCTTTGACAAAGTGATTGATCGCAACGATTGGCGTAACGCCATATTGTTTTAGATTGTCGATATGGCGAATAATGTTGACCAACCCGTTTTCCACCGCTGCTGCATCGGGGGCGCCCAGATCTTTCTTCGCAACGCCGCCTTGCATTTTAAGCGCACGAATAGTGGCGACCAGCACAACAGCATCAGGGCGCAGCCCTGATTGGCGGCATTTAATATCAAGAAACTTTTCTGCGCCAAGGTCAGCGCCAAAACCGGCTTCGGTAACGACCACGTCAGCGAGCGACAACGCTGCTTTTGTCGCCATCACCGAATTGCAGCCATGGGCGATGTTGGCAAATGGCCCGCCATGGATAAAGGCTGGGTTATGTTCAATGCTTTGAACCAGATTAGGGGCAAGCGCATCCTTTAACAAAACCGCCATAGCGCCATCGGCGCCGACATCACGTGCAGTGACAGGCGACTTGTCACGACGCCGCGCCACAATAATATCGCCAAGGCGGCGCTGAAGGTCCGGCAAATCATTGGCAAGACACAGGATCGCCATGATCTCGGAGGCAACGGTGATGTCGAAACCGCTTTCGCGTGGGATGCCATGAGCTGGACCGCCGAGGCCGACATTAATTTGGCGGAGCGCCCTGTCGTTCATATCGACCACCCGCCGCCAGTTTACCCGGCGCGGATCAATGTCGAGTTCATTGCCCCAATGCAAATGATTGTCGAGCAACGCCGCCAGAAGGCTATGGGCTGACGTTATGGCGTGGAAATCTCCATTAAAGTGGAGGTTGATGTCTTCCATGGGTATAACTTGCGCACGCCCACCACCCGCAGCGCCGCCCTTCATGCCGAAGCACGGCCCCAGTGACGGTTCGCGCAGACAAACCATCGACTTAACGCCAATTTTATTAAGCCCGTCATTGAGGCCAACACTGGTTGTCGTCTTGCCTTCGCCTGCCGGCGTCGGCGTGATGGCAGTGACCAGAACAAGCTTGCCTTTAGGGCGATCTTCTATCGAGGAAATATAATCAAGCGACAATTTTGCTTTGTGGTGACCGAAAGGCACCAAAGCATCAGCAGGGATACCGAGGCGATCATCCGCCAATGGCAAAATCGGTTTCATTTCCGCAGCGCGGGCGATGTCGATATCCGGGGCGCCAGGCGCCGGCAGATTGTCTGTGGTCATATTTACACTATTCGGATCTAGATCCGTCCCTATCTTGGCGTTTTTTTGATTGTTGATTAAGTTCGCTTCGGCGCGGCAAACCTTTGAATGGATTCGTCCGTATTCTCGTTCAAAAAATAATGAAACTGAAGCCTAAAACATATTTTTTTCGACGTCGCGCCGAACTTCGAAATTCCTTTTGCAGTGCAAAAAAAAACGGGCGTCTAGACGCTAAGTTCGACGACACCTGAGGGCCCGCGCGCATAAAGCGCCATATTGGCTTCAGCGGCCATGCGTAAAGCGAAACATGTGGGTCCAGAAATCGCAACAAGTGCCGTTATGCCACAGCGTGCGGCTTTTTCGACCAGTTCGTAAGAACAGCGGCTCGACATCAAAACAAAGCCCGTTTTCATATCCACTTCCGCCAGCGTCAGGGCGCCGAGAAGTTTGTCCAGCGCGTTGTGACGCCCCACATCCTCACGCAGATCAACAATGTCGCCGTCGAAATTCACCCAGGCCGCGCCATGAACGCTGCGCGTTCTTTGATTGATGGGTTGGCGCCCAGCGAGCGACTTAAATGCCTTTTCCACCACCAGGGGATTTAACGAAGTTTTTTTCTCGGAAACCTTCGGCAAGGATGTAAAAAAATCATCGATATTTTCCAGGCCACAAACACCGCATCCAGCATTGCCTGGCAAATTGCGTCGACGCTGACGCAGGTCAAATCGTTCCAAACACTCATCTGAAATTCGAATGCGCAGATCGACACCGCGATCATTGTGCGAAACATCCAACCCCAGGATATCGCTAGCGGCCGCTACAACACGCTCTGTCAGGCTAAAGCCGACAGCGTAATCGATAAAATCCTGAGGCGTTGCCAGCATCACAGCATAGTTGCGTCGGTTGTAAACAAAAGCCACCGGCACTTCTTCCGGCGCGCGCCAGGCTATCGACGCACCATCTTGCGCCTTAACAGTAATTTCGGCGTCGGGCGCAGGACTTTCGCCGATCATTTTTACGGGAAACATCGGAGCGCTATTCAGCAGGGGGCGTTTCAACCCTGCGATAGGCTGGCGTTTGCTCTTCATATTCGTTTT
The DNA here is from genome assembly GCA_021776335.1 of Hyphococcus sp. GTDB lineage: Bacteria > Pseudomonadota > Alphaproteobacteria > Caulobacterales > Parvularculaceae > Hyphococcus. The sequence continues at coordinate 220,759 of JAJFGB010000007.1, read as the reverse complement.
GCCAGTCAGATTTGTGATTGGCGGGAGATACTTCCACTGCCGTTACCTTATATTCAGGACAGCTCGTCGCCCAATCAGAAAGCTCCGTCGTCACCACATTTGCGCCCGACTCTGGGTGATGAAAGGTCGTATAGACAACCCCAGGCGTCATACGTTCGGAGATAACGGCGCGCAAACTCGTCTCACCTTTGCGACTACGGATGGCGACCCACTGACCGTCACGAATACCGCGCGTCTCCGCGTCCGACGGGTGGATTTCGAGAACGTCTTCCTCCCACCAATCAACATTTTCTGTGCGCCTGGTTTGGGCCCCAACATTGTATTGGCTGAGAATACGTCCCGTTGTCAAAATCAGCGGGAATTTGCGATTGGTCTTTTCTTCGGTCGGCACATATTCGGTGACCATAAAGGCGCCCTTGCCGCGTACGAAACCATCCACATGCATGATCGGCGTACCATCCGGCGCATCATCGTTGCATGGCCACTGGACGCTGCCTTTCTCATCGAGAACCTTATAGGAGACATTTTTAAATGTCGGCGTCAGCGCCGCGATTTCTTCCATGATCTCCGACGCAGAACCATGGCCCATTTCATAACCGAGGGCGCGCGCGAGATCCTGGGTTACTTCCCATTCATCTTTGCCGGTTTGCGATTTCATCACCGGACGCACACGATTGATGCGTCGTTCCGCATTGATGAAACATCCTTCTTTTTCAAGGAAAGACGTGCCGGGCAGAAAGACATGGGCGAACCGCGCCGTTTCATTGAGAAAGAGATCCTGGACAATAAGAACATCAAGCGCCTTTAACGCCGCTTCCACATGATGCGTGTTAGGATCCGATTGAGCGATATCCTCACCCTGCACATAGAGCCCCTTGAAACCGCCTGCGCAGGCCTCATCAAACATGTTGGGAATACGATAACCGGGTTCGCTGTCTTGTGGTCGGCCCCAGGCCTTCTCGAACACCGCCCGCGCAGCGTCATCGGACACGTGGCGATAGCCAGAAAATTCGTGAGGGAACGATCCCATATCACACGAACCTTGAACATTATTTTGACCGCGCAAAGGATTCACGCCGACGCCGCGCCGGCCAATATTGCCTGTCGCCATTGCAAGGTTTGCCATACCCATGACCATGGTCGAGCCCTGACTGTGCTCGGTCACGCCAAGACCGTAATAAATCGCCGAATTCTTGCTTGATGCATAAAGCCGTGCTGCAGCACGTATGTCTTCAGCGTTGACGCCCGTGATTTCTGAAACTTCTTCAGGCGAATTTACTTTGTCAGAGATGAAGGCTTTCCATTCCTTGAACGTCTCAAGATCGCAGCGATCGCCAATGAAGTCCTCATCGGCAAGCCCTTCGGTAACCGCCACATGGGCAAGCGCATTCACCAGGGCAACATTGGTGCCCGGCAGCAATGGCAAGTGATACTCGGCTTCAATATGCGGTGTTCGCACAAGATCAATCGCGCGCGGATCGGCAACGATGAGTTTCGCGCCCTCACGCAAGCGTCGTTTCATTTGCGATGCGAAAACCGGATGCGCATCCGTTGGATTGGCGCCGATGACCAGCATTGTATCGCATTGCATAACAGAATCGAAATCCTGCGTTCCCGCCGAAGTCCCAAAGGTCTGTTTCAGGCCGTAACCAGTTGGTGAATGACAAACCCGCGCGCATGTATCAATATTATTGTTTGAAAATGCCGTGCGCACCATTTTCTGAACCAGCCACACTTCTTCAATGGTGCAACGTGAGGAGGAAATGGCGCCGATGGACTTCCGCCCATATTGATCCTGAGTCGCCTTTAGCCGGTTGGCGGCGAATTCGATCGCATCGTCCCATGGCACAGCGCGCCAGGGATCGGTGATCTTTTCCCGAATCATCGGTTCAGTAATGCGATCTTTGTGCGTGGCGTAGCCCCAGGCGAAGCGGCCCTTGACGCAGGAGTGACCCTGATTTGCCTTCCCATCCTTATAGGGAACCATGCGTACAACCTGATCGCCCTTAAGCTCAGCCTTGAACGAACAGCCAACGCCACAATAGGCGCATGTCGTCAGAACGGTGCGATCAGGCACGCCATGATCAATAACCGATTTTTCTTGCAGCGTTGCCGTAGGGCAGGCCTGAACACAGGCGCCGCAGGAAACACATTCAGAGTCAAAGAAATTCTCACCCATGGAAGCGGCGACGCGAGACTCAAAACCCCGTCCCTCGATCGTCAGCGCAAGCGTTCCCTGCACTTCGTCGCAGGCGCGCACACAGCGCGAACACACAATGCATTTCGACGGATCGTAAGAAAAATATGGATTGCTCTCGTCTTTTTCGCTTACTAAATGATTGTCGCCAGCATAACCATAACGCACATCACGAAGCCCCACGACGCCTGCCATATCCTGCAACTCGCAATCGCCATTGTCGGAACAGGTAAGGCAGTCAAGCGGGTGGTCAGAAATATAAAGCTCCATCACGCCGCGGCGCAGTTTCGCGAGCTTTTCCGTTTGGGTCCGGATTGTCATGCCGTCTTCAACAAGGGTCGTGCAGGATGCTGGCGTTCCCTTACGCCCCTCCACTTCGACAATGCATAAACGGCACGAACCAAAGGCTTGAAGTGAGTCCGTCGCACAAAGTTTCGGAACCGTGAGGCCGGCAAGCGCAGCGGCGCGCATCACCGATACGCCAGCGGGAACATTAACCGAATGTCCGTCAATCTCGACCGTCACATCGCCAGCGGATTTGCCATGCCTGTTTTTGACATCAGGCGTTCCGAAGTCTTTTTCGTTTAAGATACCCATACTGTTTCCTCGTCTGACGGGTTCTACCCGCCAAAATCCTCCGGAAAGTGCTTTATGGCGCTTTGCACCGGCATGGGTGTCAAACCGCCCATGGCGCAGAGCGAGGCGTCCGTCATAAGATCGCACAAATCATCAAGAATTTCCAAATTTTTCGCCCTGTCTTCGCCAGCGATGATTTTATCGATTGTTTCCTTGCCGCGAACGGCGCCGATACGGCAGGGCGTACATTTCCCGCATGATTCAATTTCGCAAAATTTCATCGCGAAACGCGCCTGTTTGGCCATATCGACAGTGTCATTAAAGACGACGACGCCACCATGACCCAGCATTGCGCCGCTTTGAGCCAATGCTTCGTAGTCCATCGCCACATCAAATCCCGAAACGGGAATATAGGCGCCGAGCGGGCCGCCGGTCTGTACTGCCCTCACTGATTTACCTGAACGCGTGCCGCCGCCGAATTCTTCGACCAAAATGCGCAATGAAACGCCGAACGCTTTTTCGACCAAGCCGCCGCGAGCGATATCGCCAGCAAGCTGAAATGGTTGTGTACCGAGCGAACGACCCATGCCAAAATTCTTGTAGTGGTCCGCGCCTTTCGCGAGGATCACCGGCGTTGTCGCGAGCGACAAGACATTATTGACGATAGTCGGTTTTCCGAAAAGACCGCTGATTGCGGGAATTGGCGGCTTTACTTTTATCTGGCCACGCTTGCCCTCTATGCTTTCCAGCATCGATGTTTCTTCGCCGCAAATATAAGCGCCAGCACCAACACGAATGTCGATCTCAAAACGCGTATCTGAGCCATCAATATCGCCGCCAAGGAAACCGGCGGCCTTAAACATCTCCACCGCCTTGTGCATAGTTTTGATCGCATGAGGATATTCCGACCGAATATAGATATAGCCGATCGTGGCGCCAGTCGCCCGCCCCGCGATCACCATCCCCTCAAGGAGCGAAAAAGGATCGCCCTCCATCAACATACGGTCCGCAAAAGTGCCGCTGTCGCCTTCGTCAGCATTGCAGCAAATATATTTTTGATCACTTTGTTGCGCGAGCGTCGTTTTCCATTTTATGCCGGTGGGAAATCCGGCGCCGCCGCGCCCGCGCAGGCCTGACTTCGTGACAGTGTCAACGATTGCCGCAGGCGCCATTTTTAACGCTTCGCGCAATCCGGCGAGCCCGCCATATTTCTCATAGTCGCCGATGCTTAGGGGATCGATAATCCCGCAGCGGGCAAAGGTCAGTCGCTCTTGTTTCGCAAAATAAGGGATTTCTTCAGTAATCCCATGGGCCAGATCATGATCGCCGCCCTCAAGAAAACCTGCATCGAATAATTCCGCAACGTCGCCTGCGGCAACAGGACCATAGGCTACGCGTCCTTTCGATGTTTCGACTTCCACCAATGGTTCCAGCCACAACATCCCTCGCGATCCGTTGCGGACGATTTCAATATTAGCGTTTCGCCGCGCCGCCTCGGCAACGACTGAAGACGCTACGTCATCCGCGCCAACAGAAATCGCTGCGGCGTCACATGGAATGAATATTTTGACAGAGCCAGCCACGATTACGCTCCCTCCGCCTCATCAACGCGTCGCGCCACAAGCGTTTCAAGCCGCTCCGGCGTCACACGGCCATGGAGTTCGCCATCGACCATCGCGGCCGGACCCAATGCGCAATTTCCAAGGCAATAGACCGCCTCAAGTCCAATCTGACGATCTGCGCTGACGCCGCCTGTCGGCGTAAGCCATTTTTCTTCCGCATGGGCAGCCAGCGCTTCGGAACCCACGGCCTGACAAGCTTCTGCACGGCAGATCCTGATAATATGATCCGCCGGCGCTTCGCGGCGGTAATCATGATAAAAACTGACAACGCCATGGATTTCTGCGCGGGAAATATTGAGCGCATCGGCAATGGTTCTCAGGGCCTCGTCGCTCAGATAACTATCGGCCTGCTGCGTCTTATGCAGGATTTCCAAAAGCGCTTCCGGCTTATTGCCATGGCGACTGCAAATCGCGCGCGCGCCCTCATGTTCCAATTTATTGATCAATGCCGCCATTTTCGTCTCATATATCACGCCGGAAAAATCCTAAAGCCCTAATATTGGCAGCGTCATACCCCACAATAATTTCAATCAACAGCCAACTCACGTCCGCGGCTGCGCACCACCCTGTCTGCCTGATCGTAGTCAGCTAAACCGCCCCGCGTCAAATTTTGCACGCAAATTCAGCGATTTACGCCGAAATTTGCAAAACGGAATAGGAGGAAAAATGATGTCGATGTCAAAATCTATTGAACATCGCGCCACGGGTAAAATCCGTGGCCCTCGCGGCAGAAGAAAACATCTGAAGATAGCTTTTCTATCTTCAGATTATTTAAGCTCTGCGCGACGTTCTTTCAACATTGTCGATAAGGCCTGAAGCGATGCCTTATCCATACGAACGCGGGCGATCGGTAACAGAACAGCATTTTCAACTGCGAGATGTTGAAGGATATGTTCGGCAAAGGCGGATATTTTTCGCGTGTCGTCATGGGTCAGATCATGTCCGGCCAGGCGTTTTTCGAGAAGATTCACGACACCTTCACCATGGGCTTCATCATCTTTGTGCTCCTCAACGAGGCGCGCAATCAAGGGCTCGATATTATCCTCGGGAAGGCATCGCTCACGGAGCAACGGGAAAAAACCCAACTCTTCATCAGCAATATGGAGCGCAAAGTCGCCTTTCATGAAGGCAATCAACGCGCATACGCCACGCTCATCAAAATCACCGGCAGCGACTAGGTTAAGAATAAGGGCCGACTGGCGTTGGCGGTGATGGTCGGCAAAAATGAATTCAAGGGGCTTGTCGATCAAGTCAGCCTGGATCTTTTCAATCACCCACGGATCGATGAATTCGGACGCTTCCACGATGTGGTCATCGCCATTCCTCGCCGAATTGTCAGAATTCTCGTCCGAAGCAACCATAAGAGTTCTCTCTATGATCAATATTGAAACCGTAGCGACGTCCAGATCACGCTACGATCAGCAGGGCCAAAGGCGCCGCCGTTGTAAACAGCGCCTTTGAGATTGATGGACCAATGCTTGCGAAAAGAGATTGCAACGCCAGCGTCAATTTCATCACCGAAATCAAGCGAACCAACATCGCTATCAAAATTATGATAAGTGGCGAATACTTTAACACCGGCGCCAACGGGCGTTTCCTTCCAGTTATAGCCTAACCCAACGTAGAGGTCCTGAAGACCGGCGGTCGGTGTTGTAAGAAACGCATCGGCAAATCCCTGAAACTTATGAAGCGTTGCCAGCGGTGTCGAAAATCCGATGGCGCCGTTACCGCCAAGCTTTTCGTAGCCCACTTTGATGCTTGCTGCGGAAACACCTAGCGCGGCTTCACCGTGCAAATAGGTTTCGCGATAGTCAATTGGATTGGCCGCGTAATCGCTCTGGCTGGCAAATTCCGCAACAACGCCAAGCTTGATCGCTGCATCCTCGTCCAGTGTAAATTTGTTTTCGTACCTGACACCCCACGTTGCGGAGGATGCCCCTGGCATCTCATGGAGATCCAGAAGGATGCTATAGCCTTTCACTATGCCGAACGCGCCCGCTTTATAGGCGGCCGAGATAACATGACTGTCGCTGTCGACATCGCCAAGCGGGTGAGCATCGCCAAAAATGCGCTGAACGCGGTCTATGTAAAGGTAATCCACCGTTAGATTGTCGATGATGGTCGAGGACAATCTTGCTGCATCAAATGTTTGCTGATTTTGCCGCCAATCGACGGCGCCGACAAATCTGTGATTGTTGAGATTGAAGCGTTGACGACCCACCGTAATGGCCGTCTTTTCGATGCCAGTGAAGGTGATCTGGAAGCGGTTGAGCTCGGTCGCGTCAGGGTCAGCGATAACCGGAAATGCCGTCAGGCCATTTGTCGTGCTGTTGAAATTGTCGCTGCCGATTGAAACGACGTTTTCAAATTCGACAAGCGCCTTGAAATGATAAAACTCACCTGTTTCAAAGCCCAATCGGGTACGCAGCGTGTTGGCATGCGCGCTATTGGCAAAACCTTGCTGATCCTTCCATTCATAGCGAAAGCGTACGTCGATCAGCGGTTTCGTATCTTTGATTGCATCAACAATTGATGTGTTGGTGGATTGCGATTTATCTTCATCAGCGAGCGCCGGCTGAAACGCCATGGCGGCACACATCAAACTCAACGCAAATTTACCGGTCATTGTCCTTCTCCTGTTATAAAATATGCTCAAATCCTTACTCAGCCGGCGGCGCAACATGTTTGCCTGTCGGATTACGTCGCTTTGTTCTGACGAGCTGGTAGCCGCGCCGATTGAGATACCAGATCGGCGCGCTCAACATGTGAACAAGGCGGGTAAAGGGGAAAACCAGGAAGATCGTCAGGCCCAAAAAGAGATGCGCCTTAAAAATTGGGTGTGCGTCAGCAACGAGCTCAGCTGCGCCGCCGCGAAATGTGAAAATTCGTTGCGCCCAGCTCATGAACTTGACCATCTCATGACCATCAAGATGTTGCAGGGAAACAAAAATCGTCGACAGCCCAAGTAACAGCTGCGCAAACAAAAGTAGGAGTATCGTCGTATCGCCGAAACTGGACGTTGCGCGGATGCGCGCGTCAAACAGCCTGCGATGAATTAACAATACAGCGCCAACAAAACACATCACTCCGGCAAAGCCGCCGGCAACGATTGCCAGAATTTGCTTGGCGCCATGCGAAATACCGAGCGCGTCAAAAAACCAGATGGGTGTTAGCAGCCCAACAAGATGGCCAAAAAAGATGATCAAAATGCCGACGTGAAAGAGAATGCTCCCCATCACTAACTGTTTGCGGCGAAGAAGCTGACTGGACCCGGTGCGCCATGAATATTGACCATGCTCGAAGCGAAGAATGCTGCCAAGCCCAAGAACGGCGAGACAGATATATGGATAAATACCAAACAGGAACTGGTTGAGATAATCGGCCATTGCCCTACTCCCCCGCCGGACGCGTTGAATTGACGGGCGCTTCGTGGGCGCCCATGCGATCAAGCATCTGATCGACTTTCGGGCAGCCCTCCTCACCGGGACCAAAGGTAACCGGTTGTTCTTCCCAGGCCGCATCAAGCGCTTCCAAATCATTAGGATCGTCATCGGGCGCTTTGCGCAGCTCATCGAGTTGCGATGCTGCGGGCGCCCGTCCGGCCATCGCTTCAAGCACGCTGAAGATTGCCGCATAAGGTGTTTTGCGTTTGACCAAACGTTCTTTCAGCGCTGCGATAACGCTTAGCGGTTCCGTCAAAAGGGCGCGCGCCTCATCCGCAGGCCGGGTTGAAAGATATTCGAGAAACAGCGGTAGAAAATCCGGCAATTCACTCGCATCAATGTCGAGCCCGCCCTTCGCATAGAGCGTTTTCAAATCGACCATCGCCTGGCCGCGATCTCGCGATTCGCCATGCACATGTTCAAACAGATGTAATGACAGCGACCGCGTGCGATCAAACAGGAATACATAGCGCTCCTGCAACTCATAGAGATCAAGCGCCTTGAAATCATTGATCAACCGATCGAGTTTTTTCAGCGCCCATGCCGGGGCCAGACCTTCATCAGTAATTGTCGATCGGATATCGTCTGCTGCTTCTTTCATGTCGCTTGTCGGATAGGAGAGAAGCGCACTCAGGGCTTTGTATGTATTTGTCATTGGCTCGCTCCTCTAAGGGTTCTGTTTGGCTGGGCTCTTGGCAAAAAGCCCTGTCCACTCAACCGACTGCTTGGGTTCACCGCAGCCTTCACCAAAACTAAAGCCGCAATCATTACGCAGGTCATATGCGTTTTCGGCGTATTCCCGGTGCGTTGTCGGGATCACAAAGCGATCCTCATAATTGGCAATCGCCATGAGCTGATACATTTCGCCGATCTGTTCAGCGGTCATGCCAACCTTGCCGGGAATTGTTGCATCCTCTGCGCCTTCATAGGAAATTGATCGCATGTAAGCCCGCATGGCGATGAGTTTTTCGAGCGCTTTGGCAACCGGCTCTTCGTCGCCCGCGGTTAAAAGGTTCGCGAGGTATTTCATGGGGATGCGCAGATCACGCACATTCGGCATGGAACCTTTTTCGCCAAAGGCGCCGGCCTGCGCCATTGACTGAATTGGTGAGAGCGGCGGCACATACCAAACCATGGGAAGGGTCCGGTATTCCGGGTGCAACGGAAAAGCGATCTTCCATTCCATCGCCATTTTCCAGATCGGTGATTTTTTCGCCGATTCGAGCCATGCGTCCGGCACACCGTCGGCCCGCGCCTGACGTTGAACTTCAGGGTCATTCGGGTCGAGAAAGATATCGAGATGGCTCTGATAAAGATCGGTTTCTTTTTCGACACTCGCCGCCTCACCGATACGGTCAGCATCGTAAAGAACAACGCCAAGATAGCGAATGCGCCCCACACATGTCTCAGAACATACAGTCGGCTGTCCCGCCTCTAGACGCGGATAACAAAGCGTACATTTTTCGGACTTGCCGGAACTCCAATTGTAATAGATTTTCTTGTACGGGCAGCCGGAGACGCACATACGCCAGCCGCGACATTTGTTCTGATCGATCAGAACGACGCCGTCTTCTTCGCGCTTATAGATAGCGCCGGAGGGGCACACAGCAACACAAGAAGGATTAAGGCAGTGCTCGCACAGTCGCGGCAAATACATCATGAATGTATTTTCGAACTGGCCGTATATTTCTTTTTCGACATTTTCGAAATTGTAGTCCTTCGAGCGTTTCGAAAACTCTCCGCCGAGGATTTCTTCCCAATTCGGACCTTTGTTGATTTTTTCCATGCGCTCACCGGTGATCAGGGAACGCGGACGCGCCGTTGGCGGCGTTTTCATCTCAGGGGCTTTTTGGAGATGTTCATAATCAAAGGTGAACGGCTCATAATAGTCGTCAATTTCCGGAAGATCTGGATTAGCAAATACTTTTGACAGAACGCCCAGCTTGCCGCCCATTTTTGGCTGAATCTTGCCGTTCTTTTTCCGCTCCCAGCCGCCATTCCATCGCGCCTGGTCTTCCCAGTCATCAGGGTAACCAATGCCCGGTTTGGTTTCGACATTATTGAACCACGCATATTCGACGCCTTCGCGACCGGTCCAGACGTTTTTACAGGTGACGGAACACGTGTGGCACCCGATACACTTGTCGAGATTTAGGATCATGCTGATTTGTGCGCGAACTTTCATTTGGCGAACTCCGTTGGCTTCGCCGGCTCATCAAGCCAGTCGATCTTGTCCATTTTTCGGACGATGACGAATTCATCACGGTTGGAGCCAACCGTGCCGTAGTAGTTAAATCCGTAGGATTGTTGCGCGTAGCCGCCGATCATGTGCGTGGGTTTTAAAACCGCCCGCGTTACGGAATTGTGGATGCCGCCGCGCTGTCCGGTAATTTCTGATCCCGGCACATTCACGATTTTTTCCTGGGCATGATACATCATGATCATACCCGGCTTGACACGCTGAGAAACAACGGCCCGCGCAGTCAAGGCGCCGTTCGTGTTGTAAGCTTCCACCCAGTCATTGTCTTCGATACCGGCTTCGCGGGCGTCATCCTCGCTCAACCATACGCATGGCCCGCCACGAGACAGCGTGAGCATCAACAGGTTGTCCGTATAGGTGGAGTGAATGCCCCATTTCTGGTGCGGTGTAATGAAGTTGAGGACAATCTGCTTATTGCCATTGCCTTTTTCGTCGATCACCGGCGCAATTGTCTTAGTGTCGACGGGTGGGCGATAGACGCAAAGCGTCTCACCGAAAGCGCGCATCCACAAATGATCTTGATAAAGTTGCTGTCGACCGGTCAGGGTCCGCCAGGGAATCAGTTCGTGAACATTGGTGTAGCCGGCATTGTAGCAGACCTTTTCTGATTCAATACCCGACCAGGTCGGCGACGAAATAATTTTGCGGGGTTGAGCCACAACATCGCGAAATCTGATTTTTTCGTCTTCTTTCGGCTTTGCGAGATGTGCATGCTCCCGCCCTGTCGCCTTCGACAAGGCATCCCACGCCTTCACAGCCACTTCGCCATTAGTTTCAGGCGCCAGCATCAGGATGACTTCCGCTGCATCAATATCGCTATCGATGCGCGCCAAACCTTTGGTCGGCCCTTCTTCGGTGACAACACCGTTCAACGCTTTCAGGTGCTCGACTTCATGCTCGGTGTTCCATGCAATGCCCTTCCCGCCATTGCCGATCTTGTCCATGAGCGGCCCAAGCGCTGAAAAGCGCTTGTAGAGATTGGGATAATCGCGCTCAACGACGGCGACTGCCGGCATCGTCTTACCGGGGACGGGTTCGATCTCGCCTTTCTTCCAATCCTTCACGTCTAATGCCTGAGAGAGCTCTCCCGGTGTGTCGTGAAGGACCGGCGTCAGCACAACGTCTTTTTCGACGCCAAGGACTTCCGGCGCGATTTCAGAAAACGATTTCGCAATGCCTTTGAAGATCTCCCAATCGCTTTTGCATCCCCATAAAGGATCAACCGCACTCGTCAGCGGATGAATAAATGGATGCATGTCTGATGTGTTGAGATCGTTCTTTTCGTACCAGGTTGCTGTCGGCAGTGCGATATCCGAGTAGACACAGGTCGTCGACATGCGAAAATCAATGGTCACCAAAAGATCGAGTTTTCCTTCTGGCGCGTCTTCGTGCCAGGCGATTTCTTCGGGTTTTTGACCATCCATCTCGCCTAGATCTTTGCCCTGAACACCATGATTGGTGCCAAGCAAATGTTTTAGAAAATATTCATGCCCTTTGCCTGACGATCCGAGCAAATTTGATCTCCAGACGAACATATTGCGAGGCCAATTCGCTGGTTCGTCCGGGTCTTCACAAGACATTTTGAGCGTGCCGGACTTAAGTTCCCGCGCCACGTAGTCTTTCGGCTCCAAACCTGCCGCCGCCGCGTCTTTAGCAACTTCCAACGGATTGCGCTGAAGCTGGGGGGCAGAGGGAAGCCACCCCATGCGCTCAGCACGCGTGTTGAAGTCAATGAGACTGCCAGTCCATTTGCCTTCAGGCGCGAGCGGCGACAGAATTTCGTCTACCTCCAGCGTTTCATAGCGCCATTGATCTGTATGCGCATAAAAGAATGATGTTGAATTCATTTGCCGCGGCGGACGGCCCCAGTCGAGACCAAAAGCAAGTGGCTGCCACCCTGTTTGCGGGCGCAATTTCTCCTGACCCACATAATGCGACCAACCGCCACCGGACTGTCCAACGCACCCGCACATCACCAGCATGTTGATGATGCCGCGATAATTCATATCCATGTGGTACCAGTGATTAAGGCCGGCCCCGAGAATGATCATGGATTTACCGCGTGTCTTTTCGGCGTTGTCAGCAAAGCCACGCGCCACCGCGATTACCTTGTCACGTGACACACCAGTGATTTTTTCTTGCCATGCAGGCGTATAGGGAATGTCTTCATCATAGGACTTTGCAGCCCATTCGCCGCCAAGCCCACGATCAAGCCCATAATTCGCGCAAAGAAGATCAAACACCGTGGCGACAGCCATCTCGCCGTCAGCCAATTGCAGTTTCTTGACGGGAACGCGGCGCTCCAACACATCCGGGTGATCTGTTCCATGGAAATGATCATGTTGCTGGTTGCCAAAATAAGGAAACGCCACATCGGCAACGTCATCACGATCATCGATCAGTGAAAGCGCGAGGTCCGTTTCAGCGCCATCACCTGATTTTTCTTCGAGATTCCATTTCCCCTTTTCACCCCAGCGAAAACCAATGGATCCGTTCGGCGCCACGGGGGCGCCAGATTTAGTATCGAACGCGACCGTCTTCCATTCCGGGTTATTTTCTTCGTTAAGCGTCTTGTCGAAATCTGATGCGCGCAACAGTCGGTCGGGGACAAGCTTGCCATCTTTTTTGATGAGCCGGACAAGCATTGGCATGTCCGTATATTGACGCGCATATTCCTGAAAATATTCAGCCTGTCGGTCAAGATAGAATTCTTTGAGAATGACGTGTCCAAACGCCATGGCAAGCGCCGCATCAGTTCCCTGTTTTGGAGACAGCCAGATATCGCCGAATTTCGACGCTTCGGAATAGTCCGGTGAAATAACAACGCTTTTCGCGCCTTTGTATCGCGCCTCGGTATAAAAATGTGCATCAGGCGTGCGGGTCTGCGGCACATTCGAACCCCAGCACATTAAAAAGCCGGAATTATACCAGTCCGCACTTTCAGGCACGTCCGTCTGTTCGCCCCAAGTCATCGGGCTCGCCGGTGGCAAGTCGCAATACCAGTCGTAAAAACTCATGCATGTGCCGCCGAGCAATGAAAGGTAACGCGACCCTGCAGCGTAAGAGACCATCGACATGGCGGGGATCGGCGAAAAGCCGATCACGCGGTCAGGCCCATATTTTTTTGCGGTATAGGCATTGGATGACGCGATGATCTCGTTCACCTCATCCCAGTCGGCGCGTAGAAAACCGCCAAGGCCGCGTTGTTTTACATAGGAAGCCCGCTTTACGGGATCCTCAACGATTGACGCCCAGGCCGCCACCGGCGAACGCACCGCACGTGCTTCACGCCATGCTTTAAGAAGGTGGCTTCGGATAAGCGGATGCTTCAGGCGATTGCCGCTATAAAGATACCAGCTATAGCTGGCGCCGCGTGAACATCCTCGAGGTTCATGGTTCGGCAAATCGGGTCGTGTGCGCGGGTAATCCGTTTGCTGCGTTTCCCAAGTGACAATGCCGCCTTTGACATAGACCTTCCAGCTGCATGAACCTGTGCAGTTCACACCATGGGTCGATCGCACGATTTTATCATGCTGCCAGCGCTTGCGATAAGCATCTTCCCAAGTCCGGTCTTCTGTCGTCAGGACGCCATGACCGTTTGAAAATTTGCTGACGCGGTTCTTGAAATAACTCAGCCGATTGAGGACGTGGCTCATGCGGTTTCTCCTTGCGATACGCTCACAGGTTGCGCGGTTTCTGTGGCGCCGCCACGTTCAATGGCGTGCAGCATCCCGCCCTTGCGGGAATAAACCAGCCAGGTCAGCGCTGCGCAGGTGATGTAAAAAATCAAAAAGCCCCATAGCGCCCCTTGAGGTCCGCCAGTCATGGAGATTGACGTGCCGTAGGATTTTGGAATGAAGAAAGCGCCATAGGCGGCGATCGCCGAAGTAAAGCCGATAATCGCGGCCGATTCTTTTTCCGCCTGCCGCAGGCGTTCAGCCGAATTGAGCTGCGGCATCAGTCGCGGCATCTGTTCACGCATGATGATCGGGATCATCTGAAAGGTCGATGCGTTGCCAACGCCTGTTGCAAAGAACAGGACCATGAACATTGCGAAGAAGCCCCAAAAAGCGCCTGGCTGATCTTTGATCCCGAGGAAATAAAGAACGCCGCCAACCGCAAGGATCATCAACAGGAAGACCCAAAAGGTTACCCGCGCACCGCCCCATTTGTCAGACACCCAACCGGTCATTGAACGTGACAGAGCGCCGACCAGGGGACCAAGAAACGCAAACTGCAAAACATTGACGTCGGGGAACTGCGTTTTCATCAGCAACGGAAATCCGGCCGCGTAGCCGATGAACGAACCGAACGTGCCGGTATAAAGCCAGCACATGATCCAGTTGTGACGGCGCGTGAATATCACGGACTGTTCCGCAAAGGACGCCTTTGCCGATGCGATATCATTCATGCCAAACCATGCCGCCACGGTGGCGATCAGAAGAAATGGCACCCAAACGAAACCGGCATTTTGCAACCAGAGCATTTGCCCGTCACCGGTTACCTGCGGCTCGCCGCCCAAGACGCCAAAGACACTGGCGGTAATGGCGAGCGGCACAACAAACTGCATGACGCTGACGCCGAGATTGCCGAGACCGGCGTTCAAGGCCAACGCATTGCCTTTTTGCGCTTTCGGAAAAAAGAAACTGATATTGGCCATGGAGGAGGCAAAATTACCGCCGCCAAAGCCGCAAAGCAGCGCAAGAACCAGGAAGATGAAATACGGCGTTTCAGGATTTTGCACCGCATAGCCGATACCAAAAGCCGGTACGAGCAGTGAGGCTGTCGTCAGCGTTGTCCATAAGCGGCCGCCGAAGATCGGCACCATAAAGGAATAGAAAATCCTGAGTGTCGCGCCGGAAAGACCCGGCAACGCGGCCAGCCAGAAAAGTTGGTCGGTCGTGTAACTAAAGCCCACCGACGGCAGCTTGGCGACGACAACGCTCCATACCATCCAGACAGAAAATGCGAGAAGCAATGCCGGAATTGAAATCCAGAGATTTCGATTTGCAATTTTCCGGCCCTTTTCTTGCCAAAAGTCTTTTTCCTCGGGGCGCCAATCATCCAGCACGGGGCTGGTCTTCTCACCGCGTTCCTTGGTGTGAATTTCCTGCATCTCGGGAAATTGCGGCAACGCATCGAGCTCAGTCGCCAGCGCTTTGCGTTCCATGTTTCGGATCGTGAAGTGCATCCAGATCATGGCGACGACGACGATGGCAAAGAGCAACATAAAGTTGCTGGTCCAGACACCGGTGAGGTCATTCATAACGCCAAAGGCAATCGGCAGAATAAACCCGCCAAGACCGCCAACCATGCCGACGAGGCCGCCTACGGAACCCACATGATCCGGATAATATACCGGAATATGTTTATAAACGGCGGCTTTCCCGAGCGACATGAAGAAGCCGAGGATGAAGATCAGGATGATAAAAGGAACGAGACCCATCTGCGTCGAAAAAGCGATCGGCCCATCAATGCCGTGAATTATGTAATCCGTATGTGGGTAGGACAGCATGAATGTGCAGATGGCTGACACGCCAAATGTCCAATACATGACCGTACGTGCGCCGCGCTTGTCGGACAGTATGCCGCCATAGGCGCGGAAGATACTTGCCGGCACTGCATAAAACGCTGCGAGCATCCCGGCGGTTTTAATATCAAGGCCGTAGACACCAATGAGATAGCGCGGCAGCCAGAGGGCAAGCGCAACGAAGGCGCCAAAAACAAAGAAATAATAGAGCGCGAAACGCCAGACCTGCAGTTTTTTTAACGGCTCCAGCTCCATCCAGGCGCTGCGCGGTTTTTCACCGCGCGCTTTGCGCGCCACTGTCGCCGGATCTTCCTTGGTGAAGAGAAAAAACCCAATGGACGTCGCCATCAGGATCATTGCATAGATCTGCGCCGTGCGTTCCCAGCCGACAGCCACGAGAAGAAACGGGGCGCCGAAATTTGTGATAGCAGCGCCGACATTGCCCATGCCAAATATGCCGAGGGCCGTACCTTGTCGGTCGCTGTCGAACCATTTGGACGTGTAAGCGATGCCCACGGCAAATGACCCACCCGCAAGGCCGACCCCCAACGCCGCCACCAAAAACATTGGATAGGTGCTAACCGTGGACAATAACCAAACTGCGATGGCGGAAAAAAACATAACTGCCGCGAATACGCGGCGGCCGCCAAACTGGTCAGTCCAAATACCCAGGAAAAGCCGGCTCAAAGAGCCGGTCAGGATTGGCGTCGCTATGAGAAGACCGAACTGAGTTTCACTGAGTCCCAGGTCTTCTTTTATCTGAACGCCGATGATCGAGAATATTGTCCAAACCGCAAAACACGCAGTGAATGCAAATGTGCTCGACCAAAGCGCTTGTTGCTGCTGACCTGGCGTTACAGATTCTAAATGTTGCTCGTTAGCCATTCCGATTTCTCCCGACGGATGAGGACCTCGGTGAGATTTCTGATCGCGAGCGGTGAAAACGCAACTAAAACTGGTACGGTTTACTCAGTAAACCGAACAAACAAGGCGTTGATTAACATACGCATTTTGAACGATTGCGCTGAGGCAAAATGCGGCTTTATTTCTGTCAAATCCACGCTTGACATATATCAATTGGGTGGACGATATGATTGATATCATCGACTCAATTACAGGAACCCGATGCGCACATCTGAGAAGGAAATTGTTCGGTCTCTTCCGTTGTTTTCCGAAATGGCGGAGGATCATCTTGACGAGATGCTGACGGGCAGCTTTCTTCAGCGCTTCCCGGCAACCGTCGTCCTGTTTTCCGAGAGCGACCATACCGATTTTCTGCATGTTCTCGTGGATGGACAGGTAGAACTCTACGCGAGCGCCAATAATCGCGAAGGGACAATGACGCTTATAAAGCCGGTGGCGACATTTGTTCTCGCATCGGCTTTGACCGACAGCGCCTATCAGCTTTCCGCCCGAACGCTAGAATCGTCGCAAATTCTGATGATTCCTGCGCAAAATGTCCGCACCGCGATGTCAAACGATCAGGGCTTTGCTCAAAAAGCAGTGCGAGAGCTCGCCCTTTGTTATCACGGGGTCGTTCGCGCCTATAAAAACATCAAATTGCGAACAGCGGTTGAGCGACTGGCGAACTACATAATTGTTCAAAACCGACGACAGGGGGAGACTGGTGTGATCAAGCTGCCCATAGAAAAACGCACCCTCGCCTCCATGCTTGGCATGACCCCTGAAAACCTGTCGCGCGCTTTCGCAACACTGAAGCCATATGGCATCAGGGTAGACGGCGCTGAGATTTGCATTGAAAAGCCCGGTGATCTGGAAACACTCGCCAAACCGTCAGAGCTGATTGACGCCCACTAGGACATTCATTGTTGGGCGCGAGCCGATGCTGGCTATCTATTAAATAATTAGTTGACGCCGATCCTTTGGCGTGCACATTATGGCTATCAACTAAGGAATACGTAGATGTCGCGCCCCCCTTCTCCGCAACTAACTAAAGCCGAGCAACGAATAATCGCCGTTCTTTGGGAAATGGGCGAAGCGAGCGTCAGGGATCTCACCAATGCCCTGAGCGCAGCCCACGGACTTGCCTACACCACCGTCCTCACCACCGTCCGTATTATGACGGATAAGGGTTATGTCGATTTCCGCAAAGAAGGCCGCGCGCACATCTATCGCCCGGTTCTTAGTCGCGAGGGGGCTCAACGTCAGGCCCTGGGTTCTTTGGTAAAATCGCTTTTTGAGGGTTCTCCCCAACGCCTCGCGCAACATCTGATCAACGACGAAAAACTCAGCCTTGAGGATATCGAAGCGCTGCGCGCCGATTTGTTAAAGCGTACAAAAGAAGTGGAGCATTCATGATGAACACAGTCATGATCAATGCCGCAGGCGTTGTCCTTATGGAACTGACCGTTCTCACGGTGCTTGTCGCTATGTTTGATAAATTCGCGCCCAAACACTTCATCCGTGAGCGGCATGATTTTGCCCTTGCAGTTTTTTTAATTGCGCCAGTGTTATTTGCGCTCTCCGTCATGCCCGACAGCAACAGTGTTATAGCTGCGGCGCCAATCATATCAGATTTTCGGGAGGTCACCGCTGGGATCGTGCCTGTTGTTCCAGACATAAACGCGATCATTGCGCCGGCGCCGACGATTGCGAACTCTCAACTGCCCTTGGCTGAAACACTTCTGGCCTTATGGCTCGCTGGCGCGATCCTGATGTTAACCCGCCTTGCCTTCGATGTTGCGAGCCTCATTGCATTAAGAGCCCGTAGCGAGCTTGCTGTAGCGCCACATCACATTCGCTTATCAGCGCCGGCTGAGCTGCGCAGATCCCGAGAGACCGCCACACCGCTACTTGCAGGGTATTTCCGCCCGGCAATCATCCTTCCCGATGATTTTACTTTCAACAACCTGGCTCGGCCGGTCCTTGAACATGAGATTGCCCATCAGCAGCGCCGGGACCAATGGACAGCGCTTTTCCTGCGGGTCATTACCGCTATTTTTTGGTGGGCGGCGCCTCTTTATGTCCTGCACCCTATTGTCAGTCGAAACCGCGAAACCTTATGCGACAGCCGTGCCGCCGCAATCACAAAAGCGCCCCGCCAATTAGCGCACGCACTTCTTAACGCCGCGTCTCGCACTACCGGCGCTCCTGCTTTGGCGCTCGCTGCAAAACCACAGCGCTCGACGCTTGCCGCGCGTATCAATCATCTCACTTCGGCAAATGCCGCCATTCAAAGGGACACTATTATCCGCCTGCCAATCATCCTCCCGATCCTTGCAGCAATAGTCATATTAATCACGCCCCAGATGGGCGATGCTCGCGATCACAGGTCGAACTCGCGCGACGGGGCGATGGACCAAGATGGGTCATCAGCGGCAAGCAATGGCAGCATGGCTCTCTATCGCGCGGCACATGGGGGCCGCATGAATGAAGTCCGAAAGCTAATCCGTGAGGGCGCCGACCCAAGTGCATACGTTCCAGGTGAGGGTACGCCATTGATCGCGGCCGTGCGCGGCAAACATGTGGATGTGCTGAATGAACTTCTAGAGCTAGGCGCCAACCCGAACCTCGCCGCACCCGGCGACGGTACAGCGCTCATTTCGGCGACATCACTTGGCAGAACGGATATGGTCAGTCTGCTCGTTGAGGCGGGCGCAGATCCAAATCTTGGGATCGATGGTGATGGCAATCCCATGATCGCCGCCGCGCGTCGGGGAAACACGGGGATTGTCTCTATTTTGCTCGACGCAGGCGGAAACCCAAATTCTTCAGTCGAACGTGATGGCAACCCGCTGATTGGGGCCGCGCATGGTGGACACCCCGGTGTGGCCCAACAACTTCTCGATGCTGGCGCTGATCCGAACGGGTATGTCTTCTACGACGAAACGCCACTGATCAACGCAGTGCAGAAGGGCCATATTTCGGTTGCTGAGGTTTTGGTGAACGCAGGCGCTGACGTTTCACTCACCGTGAAAACAGGCCGCCGCGATCCCGGCGGCCCTTATCGCTCTCCTTTGAGCGAAGCTGAGCGAATTGGCCGCACGCAGATGATACGCTGGTTAAAAGATCGCGGCGCAGAGCATCTCCCGCCGACTGAATAAATCGGCGGCCCGCAATTTTCCAACAGCATTAACTGAATACCGGCTCGAATGCTGGCATTCTAATTGTGCCTGATTTTTTTGTGTATCATTGATAGGAGTATTATTTTGAAACTGTTACGCTGCACGGCAAGAGACCTTCTGCTTGTTGGCTCTCTGACGGTGCTCGCAGCTTGCGGGCCGCTTGAAACAACACGCGCGGGCGACAACGCTCAATTCCAGAAACTACAGCCCAGCGAATTTTCCGCCCAGCTTCGGCCGCGATACTGGCTTGGCGCCGATGAAAAAAGATACTCGCTCGAAGAGCGCATGACGCACTACAACGTTCCGGGCGTTGCCCTCGCCATCATCCAGGATGGCGAAATCGCATACTCTGCAGGGTTTGGAGTGCTGCAAGCCGGCGGCGATGACCTCGTGAACGCAGACAGCGTATTTTCGATTGGATCCGTGAGCAAAATCGCGACCGCATCCATGGCGTTGAAACTTCAAGCAGATGGAACACTCGATTTAGACGAAGACATATCCCAATACCTTAAGTCATGGTCGCTTCCGGAGAACAAAACATTTCCGAGTTCAAAAGTGACCCTGAGAATGATTCTATCGCACAGTGCAGGGTTTAATCTTCATGGCTTTGGAGATTTTGACCCTGGAGAGGCGTTGCCATCGGTCTTTGACACACTCAACGGCAGCGCCCCCGCGTCGAACAACGCGCTTCGTCTCACCTTTAATCCGGGGACAGAATATAAATATTCTGGCGGCGGATACACGCTCGCGCAGCTCATTCTCGCCGACATTACGGAACAATCATTCGAGAACGCCGCGGAAGATATTCTATTGGCGCCACTCGGCATGTCGCGAAGCACTTTTGTAAATCCGCTTCCCGAAGATCATGGGAACATCGCAAAGGCCCATGACAGAGATGGGCGCGCGGCGGCATTGCCGCGGGGCTACGAAGCCATGCCGGAAATGGCGGCGTCCGGCCTTTGGACAAGCGCCAATGACCTTGGCGCTTTGGTTGTGGCGCTTATTGAGAGCTATCGATCTTCCGATGGTTTTTTACCGCAAGAAATTGCGACGGATATGATGACAAAAGTTTCTCCCAGCCAACATGGCCTCGGACCAAGGCTTGAAGAGGCCGGGGAAACCTACTTTTTCCACCATGGAGGCGCAAATAACTCCTATCGCGCATGGATAGAGGGCCACCTCGCGACGGGCGATGGTCTGGTCGTTCTAACGAACGGCGCGCAAGGCAGCGACCTATTTGTGGAAATCCG
The DNA here is from genome assembly GCA_021776335.1 of Hyphococcus sp. Taxonomy (GTDB): domain Bacteria; phylum Pseudomonadota; class Alphaproteobacteria; order Caulobacterales; family Parvularculaceae; genus Hyphococcus. The sequence continues at coordinate 199,796 of JAJFGB010000007.1, read as the reverse complement.
CAACGCCGTTGCCGACGCCATGACGTGGAAGGTCAATGAACAGGTGCGGCTGCCAGAACTGAGTCTCAAGGCGAAGGAAATGCAAACATATGCTGGCGCATACAAAGTTGATCCCGCCTTCCCCAAAGCCCTCCGACAACAAATGGTCGGATGGATATATGAGAGAGACCTCGTGGTGACATATAGCGACGAAGCGCTTGCTCTCGGATTCGGAGAGAACGCAACCACCACCTACTCGCTCGTGCCGACAGCGCCGAACCGTTTCATCCTCACTGGATTCGATATGCGTATTGGAATTGCAGAGGTTGAGTTTCACAAAGGCGCGAATGGCAAAACAGACGCGGCGACGTTGCGACTGCACAACGCACAATCACACTACATACGCCAATGATCTCAAGGTTGTGTCTTGTCTCGCAGGCAAACAACCAAAAATGCTTGGCTAAAATGGCGGCCGAAGAAATAACAGCCCCGATAGCCAGACGGCTTTCGGGGCTGTTCAAATGTTGAGACTACTCTAGCGATTATAAGCGTCGTCGATCGCCTGATATGCTTGCGAAAGTTCCGCAAACCGGTCGATCGCATCCCGCCCAGGTTTCTGGTCGGCGCCACTCAGCATATTATGGAGATAGCCGATTTGGCCAACCAGCCGCGCCCGTGGATAGATGACGTCCGGCGGGGTCTGCAGCGCCGCGATGGCCGCAGAAGCCCGATCGAAAGCGGCGTTGGTTTCCACGCTGCGCTCTTCGCGCGGAAGGTCAGTATGTTCTTCCGTCAGCGCCTCGTGAGCCGCAAGCACCTTCGCCTCGAGCTTTCTGGCTTTCGTTAAAAGTTCCGCCACCTGACGCGCGAGGGTGATCTGCGCTTCCATGTCAGCAGCGCTGACATTTTGGTCGGCCAATCTTGGGTCAATCATCAGGGTGAAACTTTGGGCGGGCGCCGCCCGACCATCGAGGGTCACGCGCAGTTGATAGTCGCCGGGGGCCACCAAGATGCCTCCCACGAACAGTTCTTCTTTGTCTTTGTGCCAGGGACCCAGATAGGTCATATCCCAGTGAAAACGGTTTAGCCCCACATCCATCTTGAGTGACTTGTCATGGACATAAAGCGGGGCGTCCTCACTACTGGCCCCTTCACTACTGTCCGTTTGACCACTGGCCATATCACTGTTGGCCGTATCACCGCCGGCGTCTTCACTCTTATCGTCAGGCCTCTCGCCATCATTGTAAAAGCTGTTAATCACCTCCCCGGCGCTGTCGAGAATATCGATCCGAATGTCCTGATGATCGCCGGCCGGCACATAATAATCGAAGCTGACTGTTGGTTTCGGAAAATCCGGCACACCGGCGGCAACGCCGGCGCGGGGCATGACGCGCGGGCGACGATACCTGTAAGTGTCTTTGGGCGCGAACACGACCGTCTCATCGCCAAGATTATTCATGGCGCTCTGACCGAGGCTGGTGACATTGTCGAGCACCCAGAAACCGCGCCCCATCGTTGACAGCACCAGGTCACCGCGAATAAATTTCAAATCTGTGACCGGTGTGACCGGCAAGTTCTGTTGAAAAGCGGACCAGCTTTGGCCATCATCGTTGGACATGAACAAACCAAATTCGGTTCCGGCAAAAAGCAGGCCTTCATGATCGGGGCTTTCCCGCACGACTCGCACTGGATAGTCCCCCGGAATACCGTTTGATAATAGGTTCCAGCTTTTACCGTAATTTTCGGTACGGTAGATGTAAGGTTTTGTGTCGCCAAGCTGATAACGCTGGACGCTGACATAGGCTTTTGCCGGATTGTGGGGCGAAGGCGCCACACTATCCACTCGCCCGCCTTTTGGCATACGCGGCGTCACATTTTGCCATGTCTGTCCGCCGTCCTGGGTTACATATACGGGGCCATCATTGGCGCCTGTCCAGATCACCCCTTTCTTCACGGTCGATTCCTGAATGGAATAGATAGTGCAGTAATACTCTTCGCCTGTGATGTCGCGGGTGATGGGCGCGCCCGAAATAACCTGCCTGTCGGATTCATTGGCGGTCAGATCTGGCGAGATCGTTTCCCAGGTCACGCCATCATCCCTGGTGCGGTGTACATATTGCGAGCCATGATAGACCGTGTCCGGATCATGGGGCGATACATGGACCGGCGCCACGCGCTGAAAGCGGTGTTTCAAATTCGCCGGATTATGGCCATAGATATTGGTCGCACCGACATAATAGGATCGCTCAGTACCCGTGCGTTTATCATAGACGCCGAATCTGCCCTTGCAATTTGCGTAAACAATATTGTGGTTGCCAGGCTTTGGCGCCGCCGGGCCGGTTTCACAACCGCCAGTGTTGATAATGTAACTATTTGTGTGCTGCGCGCCAAAGGGAGGCATGCTTGGCACGGCAATGGTGCTGCTGTTGTCCTGCTGACCGGCATAGAGCCAGTATGGATGTTGATCATCAACCTCAACCGTATAAAGCTCGGCGGTTGGTTGATTGAATTGGCTCGACCAGGTCTTGCCGCCATTATGGGTAACGTTTGCCCCACCGTCATTGGCCTGGATGAACAGATCGGAGTTGTTGGGATTGATCCACATGTCGTGGTTATCGCCATGGGGCACCGACATACTCGCCCAGGTCTCGCCGCCATCCACCGATTTACTCAATGGGTTGGCGTTGGAATAAATGATATTGGCGTTTTGCGGATCGATATCGATATTGGTGTAATAAAATGGCCGGTTTTGAATGCCTTTGTCGTTCGAGACATGCTTGAAACTTTGCCCCTGGTCGACTGACCAATAGAGCCCCCCCTCCTTGTCCGGCGCCTCCACCAGAGCCGCCAGCACGCGTGAATCTGCCGACGTTGTGGCAAGGTCGATTTTACCTACAAGCCCGGTCGGCAACCCGGCGCTAATTTTCTCCCAGCTATCGCCGCCATCGACAGATCTATAAATACCGGCCTCATCCCTGGTGATCTCGCCGCCGCTAATAATGGTCCAGGGTTTGCGTTCCGTTTTCCAGGCGCTGGCGTACAGGATGTTTGGATTGGTGGGGTGAAGCTCAACATCCGTGATGCCCACCTTGTTGGAGATGAACAGAACTTTTTTCCAGCTTCTGCCACCATCCTTGGTTTTGTAAAGGCCACGTTCCGCATTGGCCGTGAAAGCCCGACCAATCGCCGCTACGTAAACAATGTTGTTATTGGTGGGATCGATTTCCACGGCGCCGATTTGGCCGACCTGATCAAGACCAACATGTCGCCAGTTTTCGCCACCGTCGATGGATTTATAAACGCCCTTCCCCTCGATCACATTGCTGCGCAACCCGTCTGAGCCAGTGCCGACATAAACGATATTGGCATCGTTTTGGGCGACCGCGATATCGCCGATTGAGGGGGTGGCGAAAAAACCGTCGGAAACATTGTGCCAGCTGGCGCCGTAATCTTCCGTTTTCCAGATACCGCCGCCTGAGGCGCCCAGATAAAATGTGGACGGCGCGGCAACTGTGCCGGTAACTGCAGTGACGCGTCCGCCACGTGTGGGGCCAATGCCTCGAAACTCAAAAGCGCGATACTTCCCGCCAGCGTTCACATCGGCTGCCACAGCTGCACAAGGTATGCTTAAGGGCAAGGCCAGCGAAACAGCAGAAATCAACAGCAGACGAAATTTTTTCACGGTGACAACCCCCGAAGTTAAAAAAACGCCCCTTATGAATATCAGCCTACTCGCCACTAACAACAATATTTTGAGTATCCACGATAAGTTTTTATGCCCACAAAAAATATCAAGGCCCGCACCGCTGATTATTCGAGTCAGACATATTCATGATGCAATCCGCTTATGTGCGAAGAGGCGTTGATGATGACGCGTTCGACATGCGCGTTGCGTTAATGGCATCGGATTACAGCTGGATTATCGCAAGCGCGCTTTGCATTGCGTCGCTCTCGAACAGTATGCGGTCGAGGGCATTATTAGCGCGGATAAGATGCCCGGACGCCATACCCCATGAAAGCACCTCACACGAACGAAACCACTCGGCAAGAAGGGTCTAAAAATTCCATGACATGGCGCTTTCAACAAAGGCAGGCATTTCTTCTGCCTACAGAGATTGTAGCTTCCCAAAACTGAAAAATGTTGATCGTGAATAACGTGAACTTCAGGCCGTTCCCCGCATCGCTCAATTAGTCGCCAGCGTGATTGGACTGAATGGTGGGCGGTGACGGGTTCGAACCGCCGACCCTCTCGGTGTAAACGAGATGCTCTACCAGCTGAGCTAACCGCCCTTTAGTCGTTTTCACGCTTTCGTGTGAGGAAGCGTATTCGCGCCCTCGCGTGGGGCGCTGTCCTAGCGCGTGCGGCGCCACGCGGCAAGCGTATTTCTGTGCGGATGTTTTCGTAATCAAGAAAACGCCGGCGCACGAAATCTTCGGCGACCGGCGTTTTAGTATTTGGAGTCAAACTACTTGTTCAGGGCGTCTTTCAAACCCTTGCCAGCGGAGAATTTCGGCTGAATGGACGCCGGAATCTTGATTGTCTCTCCGGTGCGTGGATTTCGGCCATCTCGCGCCTTGCGTTGGGCGGCGGAGAAAGTTCCGAAGCCAACGAGACGGACATCATCTCCAGCCTGCAGCGCTTTTGTAACGGCATCAAATACCGCATCGACCGCCTTGGCTGCTTCCGATTTGCTCATGTCTGCCATTCCGGCAACTTTATCGATGAATTCGTTCTTGTTCATTCCTCCACCCTTTCTGTTTGAGGATCTGGAATTAGGAAAATCAGTGACGAAGTCGACTTTATCGCCTGCAAAATCAGGCTTCGCCAACAAAAAATGGCGTAAAATAAGGGTTTGCTTTCCACAGTGGTGTTAACCCACTGAAGTTACTGTGCTTTTTCGGTCTCTGAAATATGTGTCATAGCCCAGATTTCGTGCTCATGCTCGATGCATCGATCGATCAATTCGCGCCAAACCGGCTCAGCGATTCGTTTTGAAAGCCCTTGTTTGCTGGCCTCAGCCAGCACTTTTGCGACCACATCCTCGATCCGCCAGGGCAAGCGAACCTCATCTTTACGCGGCTTTATGCGAGCGGCGGCCTCTATATAGCCCTGCCGCTCGGCGATGAGCTTCACAAGAATGCGATCGAGGCGATCGATCTCCTCGCGCACTTCGGCCATCGTCGTACATTCATCTGAAGCCGTATTGGCTTTGGGCAGGTCCATATCCGTCACTTAAGCCATAAACAGCGGACAAAAAAGGCGCGACAGCCGGGCATGGCGTCGCGCCCTTTGTCAATTTCCTGACAAACTTAGTGTGTGACCACCGGCCCGTCGCCGCCAGTACCACTTGCCGTTGCGGGATCGACAGGGTCTGTCCAATCGATCGGCGTCAGTTTCCCTGTCAACGCATGGGCCAGAACGTCATCAACCGTTGTCACCGGAATAATCTTCATGCCGGCTTTAACGTTGTCTGGAATTTCCGCGAGGTCTTTTTCATTTTCTTCGGGGATCAGCACTGTTTTGGTGCCCGCCCGTAGCGCCGCAAGAAGTTTCTCCTTAAGGCCGCCAATCGCCAATACGCGGCCGCGCAAGGATATCTCTCCGGTCATGGCGACATCCTTGTGAACCGGAATGCCGGTCAATACAGACACGATTGCGGTCGCCATCGCGACGCCTGCCGACGGTCCGTCTTTTGGGGTGGCGCCTTCCGGCACATGGATATGAATGTCAGTGCGTTCAAATAGCGGCGGCTCTATGCCAAATTCCGCTGCGCGACTGCGCACATAAGATGATGCAGCCGAAACGGATTCCTGCATCACCTCTTTGAGGTTGCCTGTGGGCGTCATTTTACCTTTACCAGGCATTTTGACGGCTTCAATTGTTAAAATTTCACCGCCAACAGACGTCCAGGCCAGCCCTGTGACCACGCCAATCTTGTCATCGCCATCGATTGCGCCATGACGGAATTTCGGCACGCCGGAATATTGATCGAGATTTTCCTCCGTCACACCAAAGGTCTTCTCATCACTCGTTTCAAGCGCGCGAACCGCCTTGCGTGCAAGCCGTGCTAGCTCGCGCTCAAGATTTCTGACGCCAGCTTCGCGCGTATAATGACGAATAAGCGACAACAATCCATCATCAGTGATTGTCCATTCACCTTTCTTCAAGCCATGGTTTTCGACGATTTTCGGAATAAGATGGCGGCGCGCAATCTCTACTTTTTCATCCTCCGTGTACCCCGGGATCCGAATGATTTCCATCCGATCCAGCAAGGGTTGCGGCATGTTGAGACTATTCGCCGTCGTTATGAACATCACGTCTGAAAGGTCGTAATCGACTTCAAGATAGTGATCCTGAAAGGTTGCGTTCTGCTCGGGGTCAAGCACCTCTAAAAGCGCCGAAGCCGGATCGCCGCGGAAATCATGACCCATCTTGTCGATTTCATCGAGCAGAAATAGCGGATTCGATTTTTTCGCCTTCTTCATCGATTGAATAACCTTGCCAGGCATCGATCCGATATAGGTTCGACGATGCCCGCGGATTTCCGCCTCATCGCGCACACCGCCAAGGGAGACACGTACAAACTCGCGGCCCGTAGCACTCGCAATGGATTTCCCAAGCGATGTCTTACCAACACCTGGCGGACCAACAAGGCACAAAATCGGACCTTTCAATTTGCTTATCCGCTTTTGAACAGCGAGATACTCAACAATCCGTTCCTTGACCTTGTCGAGACCGTAGTGATCCGCGTCGAGAACCTCCTGCGCTTTATCAAGATCTGTTTTAACTTTCGAACGACTGTTCCACGGAATGGAAATCAGCCAGTCAAGATAGTTGCGCACGACCGTTGATTCCGCCGACATCGGGGACATTTGACGAAGTTTTTTTAACTCAGCATCCGCTTTTGTGCGCGCTTCCTTGGTGAGTTTTGTTTTGTCGAGCTTTTCTTCCAGCTCAGAAAGCTCGTCGCGCCCATCATCACCTTCGCCGAGTTCTTTCTGGATCGCCTTCATTTGCTCGTTCAGATAATATTCCCGCTGGGTCTTCTCCATCTGCCGCTTAACGCGATTGCGAATTTTCTTTTCCACTTGCAAGACGCTCATTTCGCCTTCCATGAGCGCATAAACGCGTTCCAATCGCTCAGCGACCGGTGCGATTTCGAGAAGCTCCTGCTTCTCGGCGATTTTGATGTTCAGATGAGATGCGACTGTATCGGCAAGCTTGGAATAGTCATCAATCTGATTAATGGAAACGATGACTTCCGGCGGCACCCTCTTGTTCAGTTTAACATAAGACTCAAAGTGACCGACGATCGATCGCGCAAGCGCTTCAATTTCCGTGTCTTCGGTGACCGGTTCCGCAATGAACTCAGCTTCGGCCTCAAAATATTCATCTGTGCGCGTATAGGTGTTGATCTTTGCACGGCCCTCGCCTTCAACCAGCACTTTTACGGTGCCATCAGGCAGCTTTAGCAATTGCAAAATAGAGGCAATCACACCGACATCGAAAATACCGTCAGTTGCCGGGTCATCATCACCAGCGTCCTTTTGCGCGACAAGAAGAATTTTCTTGTCGTTTTGCATCACATTTTCAAGGGCATTGACGGATTTCTCACGTCCAACAAAAAGCGGTACAATCATGCTCGGAAACACGACAATATCGCGCAACGGCAACACTGGATAACTTACATTATCACTCATTAATGGCTCCTGGCGAAGCGGGCCCGGATAATTCCAGCACCTGCTCGGGTCACAAAAATACCCACCCCATTGATCGGCGGTTCGTGCGTCGATGCAACTATGGGAAACATCCATAGCGCAATCAGGCAAAGGAGCCCTTAAGACGCCGAACCGCCGCTAATAATAGCGGCGGGAACACGGGATTAATGTGGCCTTAATTGACCGGATTTCAAGGCGCCAGGGCGCCATGGTGGAAAACCAGCCGGTTTAAGCGCTGGCGTCAGCCTCAATCGCGTCGTTCTCGCGATCCGCGTAAATGAAGAGCGGTTTGGCATTGCCATCCACGACCTCGCCATTGACCACGACCTCCACAACGCCTTCCAGCGTCGGCAGCTCGAACATCGAATCCAGCAAAATGCCTTCCATGATCGAACGAAGCCCGCGCGCGCCAGTTTTTCGACCGATGGCCCGACGAGCGATCGCTGTTCGTGCATCTTCGGTGAAGGTTAGCTTTACATCTTCCATCTCGAACAGACGTTGATATTGCTTGATCAACGCGTTCTTCGGCGTTGTGAGAATTTGCACCAACGCGTCCACGTCAAGATCTTCCAGCGTTGCGATAACCGGCAAGCGTCCGACGAATTCAGGGATCAATCCGAATTTCAACAAGTCTTCCGGCTCAACCTCTTGCAAGATCGCGCCAATTTGTCGGTCGTCAGCGCTCTTCACTTCGGCGCCGAAACCAATGGACGAACCCTCGCCGCGATTGGCGATAACTTTTTCAAGGCCGGCAAAGGCGCCGCCAACGATAAAGAGAATGTTCGTCGTATCAACCTGCAAAAATTCTTGCTGCGGATGTTTACGTCCACCCTGTGGCGGCACCGATGCAACAGTGCCTTCCATGATCTTCAACAACGCCTGCTGAACACCCTCGCCCGAAACGTCACGGGTAATCGACGGATTATCAGACTTGCGGCTGATCTTGTCGACTTCGTCAATATAAACGATGCCGCGTTGCGCGCGCTCGACATTGTAGTCAGCGGACTGAAGCAATTTAAGGATGATATTTTCTACATCCTCGCCGACATAACCCGCTTCGGTAAGGGTGGTCGCGTCAGCCATCGTAAACGGCACGTCAAGAATACGCGCAAGCGTTTGAGCCAACAACGTTTTGCCCGTCCCGGTTGGGCCGATCAGCAAGATATTTGATTTCGCGAGTTCGACGTCGTTGTTTTTCGCCGCGTGATTAAGGCGCTTGAAGTGGTTATGAACCGCAACCGCCAAAACGCGCTTCGCCTGACTTTGTCCGATCACATAATCATCGAGGACTTTGTGAATCTGTTGAGGGCTCGGGACGCCATCGCCCGCCTTCACCAGAGATGATTTCGATTCTTCGCGGATGATGTCCATGCATAATTCAACACATTCATCACAGATAAATACTGTCGGGCCCGCAATCAGTTTTCTGACTTCGTGCTGGCTTTTTCCGCAAAATGAACAGTAAAGGGTGTTTTTCCCGTCACCGCCGCTTTTTCCGCCAATCTTGCTCACTCTAACCAAACTCCTTGTCAGCGCCGCCAACAGCGGACCGGGCAGGCCCGGCGCGCATCCCGACCGAAACGGGAACGCCAAATTCCGGTGAAAACTGCACGAAGGGCGCCAGCACCCCGGAAACTAGAAACATTCGACCATAATTCAACCAAACCAATCAAGGAACCTTTTCCTTTTTTGGTTAATGTTTACCGTCACTATTAGGTGTCTGCGTCACTAGGTGTCGCCCTTTCGGACAGTACTTTGTCAATTAGACCGAATTCCACCGCTTCGTCAGGTGTCATAAAATGATCCCGATCAAGTGTTTTTTCAATGTTTTCATAGGATTGGCCGGTGTGCTCAACGTAGATTTCGTTCATCCGGCGCTTCAATTTGATAATGTCCTGGGCGTGCCGCTCAATATCAGACGCCTGGCCCTGAAATCCGCCTGAGGGCTGATGCACCATGACCCGTGAATTTGGCAGCGAGAATCGCATGTCTTTTTCACCTGCCGTGAGCAGAAGTGAGCCCATGGAGGCTGCCATTCCGATACACATCGTCGATACCGCAGGGCGAATATAGCGCATTGTGTCATACATCGCGAGACCGGCCGAAACGGAGCCGCCAGGCGAATTAATATATAACGCGATTTCCTTTTTGGGATTTTCGGCCTCAAGAAACAAAAGCTGGGCGACAATCAGGGTCGAAACCTGATCATGGACCGGCCCTGAAAGGAAGATGATCCGCTCCTTCAGCAGTCTTGAATAGATATCGTAGGACCGCTCGCCGCGGGTTGATTGCTCGACCACCATGGGTACGAGCGTATTCATAAAAATATCTTGGGGGTCTTTCATCGAAGTCCTCTTATGGCAATTTGGACGAACCCGCGCCCGTTAACACAACCAGCTTAACATGGGGGCGAAAAACGCCAGCGCCACCCTATGGCCTCAGACTATAGCGGCACGCACTTAAGCGAGGGTTATTCTCTTGAAAAAGCAAGATTTTGTTTCGATTCCCCCCGCAATACAGCAAGCAGGCGCCAAAACCCGTCTCGGAAAAGAAACGGTCGCATTACACAGGGCCAGAATTAATTCCCGATCAGGAACAGGGCGGCGTCTAAAGCTCTTCGCCTTCCGGATCTTCCATTAATTTTTCTTTGGATATCTTTTTATCCTCTACCTCAGCACGCTCTACGATGTAGTCGACAACTTTTTCTTCAAAAAGCGGGGCGCGTAGCTGTTGCAGGGCGGCAGGGTTCTTTTGGTAAAATTCGAGGACTTCACGTTCCTGGCCGGGATAAGCCCGAGCCATATTAATCATCTCACGCTGTACGTCTTCCTGCGGAACCTGAACATCAGCGCGTTTTCCGATCTCAGCGAGCACAAGCCCAAGACGCACACGGCGCTCCGCGATCTTGCGGTATTCAGCCTTCAGCTCTTCTTCGGGTTTGTCTTTGTCTTCCTCGTCGCGTTCCGCCGCCTCAACCTGGCTCCAGATCTGATTGAATTCAGCGTCGACCATGCCGTTCGGCAATTCAAATTCATGGGCGTCGTCGAGCTTATCCAACAGCGCACGTTTGAGATGCCCACGTGAGAGCTCTTTATAATCGGTTTCAATCCGCTCCTTCAGGCGGGTCTTCAAATCATCAAGACTTTCAAGGCCGACCTTCTTGGCAAGCTCATCGTCGATCTCAACTTTCTCAGGCGCTTTCACTTCAAGCACAGCGACGTCAAAGACGGCATCTTTGCCTGCGAGATCTTTCGCGTTGTAATCATCGGGAAACGTAACTTTGACCTCAACGCTGTCGCCGCTTTTGGCGCCAATCAGCTGTTTTTCAAAACCGGGAATAAAAGTATCTGAACCAAGGATGATGTCGACTTTTTCGCCCTTGCCGCCTTCAAACGCCTCGCCGTCAATGCGGCCGACATAGTTTACCGAAACCATGTCATCTTTTTTGGATTTTTCGGTTTCTTTGCGCGCTGCATAAGCCGTTTGCTGAGCCGCAATGTTTTTTAACGCTTCATCGATGTCCGCTTCAGGAATATCTGCAACAGGCCGTGTCAGCTTCAACGTAGAGACGTCCATTGGCTCAATGACCGGCAGGATTTCCGCATGGACATCATATTCAAGATCCGCCTTGCCCGCGATGACCTCATCCATGTCCGAATGAAAATGCGGATGCGGCGCTGTCGCCGGCTGCAATTCGCGATCAGTGAATGCCTTTTGAGACGTCTCGGTGACAAGTTCCTGAACGATCTCGCCCATGACGCCTTTGCCGTACATTTTTCTCAGAAAGGAAACGGGCGCCTTGCCCTTGCGGAAGCCTTTCAGCTGGACCTGACCTTTTATTTCCTGCAGCCGTGCAACGAGCTTTTCGTCGAGCTCTGCGGCGGACACTTTGACCAAAAATCGGCGGTCCAGTCCTTCGGCGCTTTTCTCGGTGACTTCCATTTTATCCTGCCGTCTCTTCCTGTGGCCCCGGCGGCCGATCATTGATCTTTTAACTTCGTCCGCGCCCCATTTGACGCAAAATCGCTATCGCAACCAAACCGGCCCAAACGGGGCCGGCCAAGCATAAACCAGCTTGCTAACGAAAGCTGGTGCGGATGAGAGGACTCGAACCTCCACGGGTCACCCCGCTGGAACCTAAATCCAGTGCGTCTACCAATTCCGCCACATCCGCAAATATAAACGGGCCGCTGCGGACGCTGCGACCCCTTCAAGGCGGGCTTCTATAACAGACAAAACCACCCTGTCGAGCGCTCTAAAGGCGTTTTTCGAACCACATCACATTATGGAAGCCGCCAAATTTGCGGCCGATCTCGTTCGAGGTCGCCACAAGCGTATTGCATGGCGACCGACCGGGCCGGATCTCAGCACCCGAAGCCCCAATGGAACCCTATCCATCTCGGATCCCGGTTTCAGGTTTGGTGGGCGCAGCCGGCGGCGTGAGGAGCGCGCGCAAAACCGTTGGAACAGCCTCAGGCAAATCTTCGGCAATGAGGCCGGGTCCAGCGGCCTGACCGCAGGCGCCATGAAACCAGACCCCGGCGCAAGCCGCCTCAAAACCGGGCATGGCCTGAGCGCGTAGTCCTGCGACGAAGCCAGCAAGAACGTCACCGGATCCAGCGGACGCCAGCTCAGGTGGTGCGTTGACATTAATCGCCGCCCGTCCATCAGGCGCAGCAATAACGGTGTCAGGTCCCTTGAGGATCACAATAGCGCCTGCTCTGGCGCTCGCCGCCCGCGTTGCCGACAGTTTCCCAGCAGCCAAATCAATATCAGGAAAGAGCCTGGAAAATTCACCGCTATGGGGCGTTAAAACATCATCGCCCCGAAGCGCCTGAAATAAATCAGCCGGTTTGTCCGCAAAGCTAGTCAACGCATCGGCGTCGAGAACGGCGCCGGCGTTGCTCTTGAGGATCGCCAACGTCTTTTCACGGGTCTCGGCGCCAACGCCCGACGCCGGACCAATGATGCCTATCATTGGGTATTTTCCTGCGCCTTCCAGCAATTTGGAAATTTCTGCCGCACTATCAACTGAGCGCAGCATGATCGCCGTGAGATGCGCCGCATTCACCATTGCTGCATCACGCGGAGACAGGACGGTGACCAGACCCGCGCCAATCCGTAAAGCGCCCCGCGCCGCAAGCCTTGCCGCGCCGCTATTCATCGGCCCGCCGCTAACCGCCATCACTGACCCGCGATGATATTTGTGCGCCATCGGCGAAGGGCGGCGAAAATACCGCCCCCAAAATGCAGGCTGATTTTCAAAGATGTCCGGCTTGAGATCACGCGCGTGGTCAGCCGTTATGCCGATATCGACAACATCAATGGCGCCGCAATGAGCCCTGCCCGGATAAAGAACATGGCCAGGTTTTTTTTGAAAAAACGTAACCGTGCGCGCCGCATTAACCGCAACGCCTAGAATGGCGCCGGTATCCGAGTGAATGCCGGACGGAATATCAACCGCAAGCACCGGCGCCGCTTGCGCATTTATCGCATCAATCACCGCCGCCGGAACGCCGACCACGGGACGCGACAACCCCGTCCCAAAAAGGGCGTCAATGATGAGACCGGCGCCATTAAGCACCTCAGGGTTGAATGGGCCGATATCGCCTTCATACAGGTCAGCCATCAGCCGTGCGTCACCCGCCAAGGCTTCGCGCTCGCCCATCAAGGCGACTTTTACCGGCCAACCTGCCTCAGAGAGCACACGCGCTGCGACAAATCCGTCACCGCCATTATTGCCAGGGCCGCAAAGCACAATGACCGGTCTTTGCGACCATGCGCGCATCGCGATTTCAGCGGTCTGTTTGCCCGCTGTCGCCATCAAACTCGCGGCGGCGATACCCTGACTGATCGCGGCGGCTTCAACCGCCCGCATCTGGTCTGATGAAAGAATAATAAAGCCCGCCAACCTTGACACCTTTCATACGTCGCGCTCTGTCTAAATCATCGAGCGATCAAATGAAATCGCCTGATGATCTAGATTCTTTGCTGTGCGTCGGATTTAGCGGAAAACAGGGCTCCACCTTTTCGCCCAGCGCTATAGCAGAGAATTGCTCATGCCAAAATGAATCGGTCAGGTCATGAAGAAAATCGAAGCCATCATCAAACCTTTCAAGCTCGATGACGTAAAGGAAGCGCTGCAAGAGATCAGCCTGCAAGGAATGACCGTAACGGATGTGCGTGGGTTTGGGCGACAAAAGGGGCACACGGAACTTTATCGCGGCGCCGAATACGTCGTTGACTTTCTGCCCAAGGTCAAAATCGAGATGGTTGTTGACGACAAAATGGTCGCGCGCGCTGTGGAGGCAATCAAAACCGCCGCCTATTCAGGACGCATCGGCGACGGCAAGATATTCATATTGCCCGTCGACGATGTTCTTCGTATTCGGACTGGCGAAACCGGCGCTGACGCCGTTTAGTTATGCAGATCAGAGGCGCTAAATAATGAACGCAGATACTGAACGACGGATATTCGAGTGCTTCACCGGCGCGTTAGCAAGCGCTGACAGCAGCGATGCGCCGTACCGTCACTGGAATATTGCCGGCCTTCTTCCTGATGACGTTCTAAGCGGTCTGAAATCTGTCGATTTCCCGGTCGCGCCGCTCGATGGCGTTTCGGGCAAGCGCGAACTTCACAACGACACGCGGCATTATTTTGACCAGAGGAACATCGCTGATTTCCCTGTCGTCGCGGCTATCGCCAACACATTCCAACAGCCGAACATGATTGCCACGATCGAAAAGTTCTTTTCGACGGATCTCGCGGGTACATTGCTGCGCATTGAATATGCACAGGACATGACCGGATTCTGGCTGGAACCACATACTGATCTAGGCGTCAAAAAGCTGACCGTCCTGCTCTATCTGTCCGACGGGCCGGATCACGACACGCTCGGCACAGATATATATGCAGCAAAAGATCAATGGGCGGCGCGTTCGTCTTTTGCGCCGAATATCGCGATGGCTTTTGTACCTGGCGACAACACTTTTCACGGATTTGAAAAAAGACCGATCAATGGTGTCCGCAAATCACTGATCCTGAATTATGTCACCACGGAATGGCGCGACCGCGAACAGCTGGCTTTTCCTGATCAACCCGTTTCATCGACTTAACGCGGCGCCAGTCCAAGACGCTTTTTGATTTCATCAATGATCGCTGGTGTTGCATCTACGGGGGCCGTGTTGAAAGGCTCTAACCCGTCGCTAAGCGCGCGAATGGCGCCGCTTTTTTCAAGCTCTGTAACAAACCACTCAATCTTGGAAGCGAGACCCGGCGGGCGATAGGCGTAAATCCCGGTCCCCGTCGCCATCGCTTCACTCATCATGTTGTGAGAATCAGCAGCAACAACAAGGGCGTCTGCGCTCGCCAAAATATTGAAATACGGGTTTTCGCCCTTCCGGTCCCAGACAAATAAATTGCTGGAAGAAAGTTCCCTGCTCAACGTGCGCAAAAATGCGTCGGGCGTACGTCGCGAAGGCGTTATCGCGAGCGATGCAAAATCTTTCGCCGCCAATCGAAGGCGGGCGGCAAGGGCCGACGCGTCCGTTACACCATAGCGCGCACCGCCGCTCGGGCCGCCAAGAACGACCCCGAGCAACGGATGCGGCAGATCAGCAAACGCTTTGGCGGGCTCGCGTTTTGCCCGATCAATTTTTGCAGAAACTTCATGCGGCGACGTCAGTGTTGAGAAAATATTTGCGCCAACGAGCCGGTCATGGGCCGGCGTCCAGATTATATCCGCCATCGCGCGGCCCATGCGCGGGTCTTTCAAAATCACGACCAGCGTTCGTCCACCGCTCCTGGCTTTGACAGACCGTGCATAGGGAATTGCGCGCCGTCCCGATGCAATCACCACATCGGGCGGCGCTCCATTGATCGGGCTTGTCGGTTTTGTTGGGTTGTCACGCGGATCAACCGGGCCCCATGGCGCCAGCCAGGACCATGGCGCTCCCGGCGCAACGATCTTCTTTTTGAATGCCGGCGTCAGGGCCGAGGCAACCGCCAAACATTGAACATCATCGCCGACCTTGCCGTCGGTCAGGACCCAAACCGTCGGCGCCAACACACCGCCTCTTTGATTGTCGAGTTGAGCCAAACGGGCCTCTTCATGCTGCAGCCGCGAAAAAACCATGGGATCAGGTCCGGCTGGTTATGTCTATTCTGCAGGCATTTCCAGCTGGGTTCGTATTTCTCATAAGAATTAGCCGAATATACTAATTAGGCCGCCACATTTAGATATATGCGTCTCTATCGTCAAATATATTGCTGCAGTGCAATATTTTCTTGCGTTGAGCCCGAATCGTAACGCACAGTCAGGTGACGCGCAGTGAATAACATTGCAGAAAGCGCTGTGGTCGTCGCCAGGACCCCGAACAGGAGCATTTCTCCCATGAGCGCAGACGCCCTACTGAAAAAAATCAAAGACGAAAAACTGAAATTCGTCGACCTCCGTTTCACCGATCCCAAAGGCAAATGGCAACATGTCACCTTTGATCAATCGATGGTCGATGAGGATTTGTTTTCTGAAGGGACGATGTTCGACGGCTCATCCATCGGCGGCTGGAAGGCCATTAATGAATCCGACATGGTGTTGATGCCGGATACCACGACAGCGGTTCTTGACCCATTTTTTGCGCAACCGACATTGACGATTTTCTGTGACATTCTCGAACCCTCGACCGGACAGCCCTATGGACGTGACCCGCGCTCAACCGCCAAGGCAGCTGAGACCTATCTCGCTTCTTCCGGCGCCGGCGACACGGCATATTTTGGTCCGGAAGCGGAGTTTTTTGTTTTTGATGATGTCCGCTGGTCAACGGACCAGAACAATACCGGCTTTGCCGTAGACTCCGTTGAAGGACCCTATAACTCATCAACGGATTACGAGGCCGGCAATCTCGGGCACCGGCCGGGACCAAAAGGCGGTTACTTCCCTGTGCCCCCGGTCGACAGCTGCCAGGACATGCGTTCGGAAATGCTGACCGTCATGAACGAAATGGGCATTGAGCCCGAAAAGCACCACCATGAAGTTGCGCCATCTCAGCACGAACTCGGCATGAAGTTTTCGACGCTAACGACAATGGCTGACCGGCTGCAGATTTATAAATATATCACCCATCAGGTTGCCGCCGGCTACGGAAAATCGGCAACCTTCATGCCGAAGCCGATTTATGGCGACAACGGATCAGGCATGCATGTGCACCAGTCAATCTGGAAGGACGGCCAGCCGCTTTTTGCCGGCGACCGTTATGCCGACCTTTCCGAAACCTGCCTTTATTACATTGGCGGCATCATCAAGCACGCAAAAGCAATCAACGCTTTCGCCAACGCAAGCACAAACAGCTACAAACGCCTGGTGCCGGGCTTCGAGGCGCCGGTGCTGCTTGCTTATTCTGCACGCAATCGCTCCGCCTCAGTGCGTATCCCCTGGGTCGCATCACCGAAAGGAAAACGCATTGAAACGCGCTTCCCTGATGCTGCAGGCAATCCTTATTTGACTTTCGCGGCGCTGTTGATGGCAGGCCTTGATGGCATTGAAAACAAAATTCATCCCGGCGATCCGATGGATAAAGATCTCTACGACCTGCCGCCAGCGGAACTGAAAGACATCCCAACTGTATGCGCCTCGCTTCGCGACGCACTGACGGCGCTCGATCGCGACCGTGAATTCCTGAACAAAGGCAATGTCTTTAATGACGACCAGATCGACGCCTATATCGATCTGAAGATGGAAGAAGTCCTGCGTTTTGAAACAACGCCGCATCCGGTAGAATTTGCGATGTATTATTCGGCGTAAGCAATAGATCATTTGCAACGGAAAGGCCGGGTAAAACCCGGCCTTTTTATTGTGCCTGCATTATTTGATGTGCAGCTTTGTCGGGCGCCGCTTGAGCAAGAACATCGATCATATCATGCGCTCTTCCCAGTGTTTGCTGCATACTCACCGTTGCCGTCTCCAACACACAGGAAGACGACACAACAAGAAAACCAACGGCGGCGAGTGTGTGCGCTAACGGATTTTTGCGTGCCTGTATCGCTGACCCATCCAATGGCTTGCGCACCGCTTCAGCAAATTTTTCATGATAAAGCGGGTGCTCCGTGCCCATCAGCCGGTCCCACCAGGAAAAATAGAGGCCATAATTCCAGCCCGCCTGCGCATGATGCAAATCATGGTGGGTGACAGACGTCATCCAGTCGAACATCGGCCGTCCATTTCGCGCGGACGGAAACAGCTCGTAACCGCTATGGCCGATAGCGTTGCGGATCATCATATGATTGATAAAAATAAAGATCGCGAGCCCCGCTGACGGAATGAATAACAAGACCAGCGGCAGATAAATCGCATTGACCACCGCCTCACCGGGGTCAAACGAATAGGCCGCCCAGGGGCTTGGATTGTGTGATTTATGATGTTCACGATGAAAGCGGCGGAACAGTTTTGGACAATGGATCAGGCGATGGGTCCAGTAAAACCATGCATCATGCAGGACGATCAACATCACTGTTGAAAAGATCAGATAAGGCCATCCCCGCGCCAGCGGATCGCCATAAACGACATCAAAGCCGGCGGCCATCAGCCCAGCAATCGACAACCCGCCAACGCCGGCAAAAATCGCCGCCGTTCGAAGAGAGGCCAGTATTTCCCGGCGCTTCTGCGTCCAATCAGGCGACCTCTCACGAATTTTCCGATTACGCAGGGCGTGCGCCAAAGCAATGTTCACAATCACGTAAACGCTGCCGGCGCCAATAAGATACCGAGCCGTGTCGAATATCCAGATACCGGGATAGGTCTCAGAGACAAATCCAATGCCGTTGGCGAGAACAGCAATAATGTCGTGCATGGCGCAAACCTCCTTGTGGCTTGGCCCTACATTGTGAATTCACCGCGAAATGTCGCCTCGATCCTGAAAATCTTCGGCCTTTTTTGAAACCGGCAAATGATTTTCAAAATTGATCAGACTAGACCAGCTTCTCACGCCATTGATCCGGCGAAACTGGTCTAGTTTTTGTTTTTCGCGCATTCGACCCCAAAAACCGCGTACACTTTTTGTGAATGCGCTCTAATCGAGTGCGGTTTTTCGAAATTCGCTTGGTGTCTGGCTGGTCGCTTCCTTGAATGCGCGGTTAAAGGGCGCGATAGAGCCATAACCAACGTCCAGGGCGATCTGCAGGACTTGTTCGCGTGCTCTGACGGGATCGCTTAGCGCTCTTTTTGCCTCTGCGATGCGCCAGCGGTTCAAAAATGAGGAAAAATTTCGATAGCCGAGTTCCTGATTGATCAAGCGTCGCAAAACATGTTCGGGCGTTCCCACCTCACTCGCCATTTGCGCCACGCTCAAGCCTTCCCGGCGATAGGCGCCTTCATCCATTAAAGCGATGAGCTTTTCGAAAAGCGGCCGGTCGGCTGCACGCAAAGTCGGCGAATGGCCCGGCGGTGGCGCATTTGGCGCATCTGCTGGCGGCGGGTCAGCCAAAAGCGATGTTCGCATCGACAGCAGCCAGGACGCAAAAACCGCCGACGGCGTCACAATGGCGAGTGCCTGTAACCAGGACAGCTGCTCGATGACCGGTGCAAACCAGTCGACCATTTCAGTGAGGGAAATGGCAATGCCCGTTGTCGCGACAACCACGGCGAAAACAACCCGAAATTGCCTTCGCTGCTCGATCAGGTCATTCGGAACCTCGGACAACGCCAGATACATCGCATGACCCATCATCGCCAAAACAAGCGGCTGGTGCGAATAGAGACCAATTGCCCCCAGGATCGAGTCAGGAGCGAATTGCCGCGCTAACGCAGCGGCGCCGATCAACACAAAAGGCGCAAAGCGCCAAAACCGCCAGCGAAACTCATCATCGAAAAGCGCCGTCGCAAACCACCAGAAGAAAACGCCGTTAAACAGCGAAAAGAAATAACCCGCCGGCGCCAGCGAACCGAACAAGGGAGCTGTCATTGCGCCGGAAAAAATTACCCATACCGATGTCGCAAAAGCGAACAAAGCGCCAAGACGCGCACGCCACCCGCTTTTGATATGGGCGGCAAAGCCCACAAACACGATCAGCGTAAAACCCGCAGCCACGCCGCGCAGCATGGCTTCCAGAATATCGCCTTGATCAAACATGCGCCGGACGCTGGGGTGCGCGACGATTTCTGTCAACGCCAACAAGAGTGTTGACAGGCAACATTTAATATGTAACCTATTTGTTACATATGACGAATGACCAAAATATGGACGCCATTTTTCAGGCGCTTGCTCATGAAAGCCGCAGACGCATGCTCGACATCGTAAAAGAGGAACCGGGGATTGGAGTTGGCGCGCTCGCCAGCGATTTTGACGTCTCGCGCATTGCAGTGATGAAGCATCTCAGCGTCCTTGAGGAAGCCAATCTCGTCGTCTCGGAAAAGGACGGGCGCACGCGCCGGCTTTATTTCAACGCAGCGCCCATTCAAATGATCCATGATCGATGGACTACTGAATACAGCGCCTATTGGGCGGGTCAGCTCACCCGAATCAAATATCTCGCTGAAGCGCAGGAACATACGAAAAAGACGAAAACCCGAAGGGCAAAATCATGAGCGACAAAACACATTCGGAAAAGCAAATCTATCGCGTCTTGATCAAAGCGCCGATCGAAACCGTCTGGTCAGAACTGGTCAGCACAGCCTCTCCCCGTCCCTTCTTTTACGATGCGCTGTGCGATGCCGATCAATTAGCGCCTGGTGGATCTTATCGCATGGTGTCAAAAGATAAAAAGAACGCATTCGTTGTCGGTGAGGTTCTCGAATTCAAACCGCCGCATCTTTATTCACAGACTTTCAAATTCACAACGAATGACGATCCGCCATGCAAAGTCACATACACGTTGAAAGAGAAAGACGATCACGTTGAGTTTTCCCTGATTACGGAAAATATTGTCGCTGGCTCTAAATCCGAAAAATCCATGGCCGACGGCGGCAAATGGATTACCGAAAACTTCAAAGCCTATGTGGAAACCGGCAAAGTTACCTTCGGTGCGCGCATGATGCTCGGCATGATGTCTCTCATGGGCGCGATGATGCCGAAAGCAACGCGCATCGAAAACTGGCCGCACGGTAAACATCAATAAACAACGGAGGATCCCATGGCACAGTCACCGGATGAAATGGCGGCGTCGATGATCGCCAATATGAAGGAAAAGACCGGAAAAACGCTTGCGCAATGGATCGCGATCGCAAAAAAATCCGGCGCGGAAAAACATGGGGGATTGGTCAAGTTCCTCAAAACCGATCACGGCATGACCCATGGGTTTGCCAATCTTGTGGCGCACAAAACCCTAAAGAGCGACGCCGGCAGCATCAGCGGCGCCGGTGACCTTGTCGCCGCGCAATATGCCGGGCCGAAATCTGACTTGAAACCGGTCTATGATGCGCTGATCAAAGCCGCAAAGGCGCTTGGCAAAGATGTCGAGATTTCACCGAAAAAAACCTATGTCAGCCTGCGGCGAAATAAACAATTCGCGCTGATCCAGCCATCCACAAAAACGCGGGTCGATCTCGGGATCAATCTCAAAGGCGAAGCGCCCGCTGGCCGCCTTGAAAAATCCGGCAGTTTCAATGCGATGGTCTCTCATCGCGTGAAACTCGAAAAACCAGGCGATGTCGATAAGGACGTGAAAACCTGGCTCAAAAAAGCCTACGCGCAAGCGTGATCACGAAAACCACTGCAAAAAAGTATCAGGAGGAAACCTTGTCCAATACTCAGGAAACAAAATTACCGATTTGGTTCTGGATCATCGCCGCCGTCGCGCTTGTCTGGAACCTCGCGGGCGTCGGCGCTTTTTTTGCCGAAACCATGAAGAGTGAAGAAGCCCTTGCCGCCCTGCCGGATGCACAGCGTGTGCTCTATGAAACAACACCGATCTGGGCGACCGCTGCATTTGCCGTTGCTGTCTTTGGCGGCTTTATCGGCAGCATCGCGTTGATGCTGCGCAAAAGCTGGTCAGTTTCTATTTTTAGCGCATCGCTCGCGGCCATTGTCGCACAGATGAGTTACACCATTCTCGGCGCGAATATTGTTTCGGTGATGGGTGCAGGCGCGCTGATCATGCCGGCTGTGATCGCCGCCATCGGCATATTTCTCGTTTGGTTTTCGACTTTTGCGAAGGGTAGAGCGTGGTTGGCGTAGAATCCCTGTGAAACCCAGACATCATCAGTTTTAACTCGTTTGCCATTTGCGTATCCGGTCCGAAAATACTTCCTGCAACGGTAGATTTGTTATACGGCGTAACGACGCGTGAAACTGCAGAGGACGAGCCTTTAATATGAGTGCGAAAAACGAGCCGCGAAAACGACGCGTTCAACTTATTGTGCTGGCCTATCCATTTGCTCTGCTGCTGATAAGCACCGCATTGAACCTGTTTGTTTTTGGCGTGAAACCTCCCATTTTGGCGCTGCCCTCGGCGGAGATCTATGTTGCTCTCGTTATCGCCGTCGTTCTCCTCATCATCAATCATACATGGTTGATGACCACCACGGAGTTGACGCGCCTTCGATTCAACATGTTTGCGACCCCCGAGGAATGGGCTGCAAGCAAATTCAGCCGCCAGGAGGCGTCTCAGACCGGGTTGGAAGAATTGGAACGCCGGCACAATGCGCACCGCAACACAACTGAGAATGTCGTTTATTTTGTTATCCTGGCTTTGCTGCTCGCCATGGCGTCGCCGACAACGCTTGCCGCTTATGTCTGGATAATTGGTTTTGCCGCTGCCCGGCTTGGCTATACGTTCAGTTATCTCGTTGGCAATGACGACATTCGCGGGCTGTTCATGAGCTTAAGCCTGATTTCGGTTTATGGCATGGCAAGCTATATGGCGATCAGCCTTATTGTTTGAAATTTGTCGACGCAGCATACGTGCGTTCTAATCGAACAACGCCCTTTATCGCTTCAGTGCTTTTGCCGCTTTTGCTTCATTGATCTGCAATTTGATAAAGGCCGGCAGAAGCGTAATTTTAGCTTTGGCCTGCAGGCCGTCGGCCAGGCGATAGATATTCTCATAGAAAAACGCCATCACACTAAAGCCGTTAAGCGCTTTGATCAGATCGACTTTTGAATTCGGCCCGAAGATGCCCGGACCGATGCGCAATGTCTTTTCCCAGGACGGCGCTGTCGCCATCTCGCCGCTGATGAGTTTTTCCGGAACCGCCGGATCAACACAAAGCGGCCGCGCAATGCCGCAAATATCGCAGGCGCCCGAAGTGATTGCGTCTTCCATCCCGGGGCCAGAGCGAAACCCACCGGTCACCATCAGCGGCATGGTCGCGACTTTTCTGATCTCCTCTGCATAGGTCAGGAAATAAGCCTCGCGCGCCCGGGTCGATGCACGTTTTGTCTCCTCATGGCGCGCCTCCATGCCTTCGATATCCATCATTGCGGGCTGCTCATAAGAACCGCCGGAAATTTCAAGAAGATCGATTTCAGCGTCATTCAACCATTCTGCAACCTGTAGGCTGTCCGCCGGGCCAAAACCGCCTTTTTGAAAGTCCGATGAATTAAGCTTCACGGAAATCGGAAAACCTGAGCCGACCTGCGCGCGCACTTCAGTGACGACCCGCATCAACAGCCTTGCGCGGTTTCCAAGATCACCGCCCCACTCATCGTCGCGTTGATTGACCAGCGGGTTGAGAAATTCCGAAATGAGATAGCCGTGCGCTGCATGGATTTGCACGCCGGTAAAGCCGGTCTGTTTTGCAATCGACGCGGCATGGACAAATTTCTGAACAACTGCTTCGACTTCGAGCGTGTTAAGCGCGCGCGGTTTTGCAAATGTCCCGCCGGGCAGACCCAGTTCAATGGCTGACGGCGCCACCGGTGCCGTCGCGACAATCTTGGGCGATTGCCGACCGGCGTGAGAAATCTGCATCCAGATATCGGCGCCGCCCTCGCGTGCAGCGCTCGACCATTCGCTCAGGCGCGCGAGTTGTTCCTCTGACTGCGGGCCGTCAATCACCACATTGCCCGGCCGCTCAAGATAGCGCTGATCGACCATGACATTGCCAGTGAGCAACATCCCCGCCCCGCCCTCGGCCCAACGGCGATAGATCACTGCATGGCGCCTGGTCGCGCGATTATGATCGTCCGCAAGCCCCTCGGTCATCGCTGCCTTGGCTATGCGATTTTTTAGCATCACGCCATTTGGCAGCGTCAGCGGCTTATCGAGAATGCCGATCATAAGTTTTCCACAGCAATGATAATTTATTCAGACAATCATGCTCATGTTTACCGTCGGGCTGCAATTACCGAGCTGTTGACCGCTTGCCTGCGCGCGCTGCATCAGCGACAAGGCGCTGGAAAGCACCAATCACCGGTACAGAGCCGGGCGCGAGATCAGCGAATCAGGCACAAGCTGGCCCGATGCGCATCACGAACGAGAAAGAGACCACGTAACAGTATGGCGAAACGAGCTGCCGCAAAAAAGGACGTCGATCTCTTCGGCGATTACACCGCAAAGGACATCGAGGTTCTTGAGGGGCTGGAGCCCGTGCGCAAGCGGCCAGGCATGTATATTGGCGGCACCGACGAAAAGGCGCTGCATCACCTCTTTGCTGAAGTCCTTGATAACGCCATGGACGAGGCAGTCGCGGGATTCGCCAGCCGTATTGAAGTTGAGTTCCATGATGACGGTTATCTTTCCGTCACCGACAATGGCCGCGGCGTACCGGTCGACCCGCACCCAAAGTTTAAAAATAAATCCGCTCTTGAAGTGATCATGACGACACTCCATTCCGGCGGCAAGTTTGACGGCAAGGCTTATGTCACGTCAGGCGGGCTGCATGGCGTCGGTGTTTCTGTGGTCAATGCGCTGTCCGACGATTTGATCGTTGAGGTCTGTCGCAAGCAAACGATGTGGCGTCAGACCTATGCGGAAGGAAAGCCGCGCAGCAAGCTGGAAAAAGTCGGGCCCGCGCCGAACAAGCGCGGCACGATGGTGATGTTCCATCCTGATCCAAAAATCTTTGGCGCGAAAGTAGCGTTCAAACCAAAGCGCCTGTTTAAGATGGCCCGCTCAAAAGCCTATCTTTTTGGCGGCGTTGAGATCCGCTGGAAATGCGCGCCCTCGCTGATCAAAGACGCGACACCAGCCGAAGCCGTCTTTCATTTTGAACGCGGGTTAACAGATTATTTGCAGTCGCTGGTCGGCGCGAAGCCCACCGTGACCGACGATATCTTCGCCGGCCGGGTGGAACGCAAAGAAGATGGCGGCCACGGCAATGTGGAGTGGGCAGTCGTTTGGGGCGCGGCTGGCTTTGGCGAGAAAGGCCAGGAGAGCGATGGCTTCGTTCACTCCTATTGTAACACAGTGCCGACCGCTGAAGGCGGCACCCATGAAGCGGGCCTGCGCGCAGCGCTGACCAAAGGCCTCAAAGCCTATGGGGAACTCGCTGGCGTTAAAAAAGCCGCCAATGTCACTGCCGAAGATGTTCTCGGCACGGCGGGCGCCTTGATGTCCGTTTTTGTACGCAATCCGGAATTTCAGGGGCAAACGAAAGACAAGCTCGCCACCGCTGAAGCCCAGCGCATTGTTGAAAACACCGTGCGCCCGGCCTTCGACCATTGGCTGGCGTCGAACCCAAAACAAGCGGGGTTGCTTGTTGAATGGGTTGTCGACCGCAGTGATGAACGCCAACGTCGGCGCAAGGAAAAAGAAGTTTCAAGAGCCGCCGCAACGCGCAAGCTGCGCCTTCCCGGCAAGCTCGCCGATTGTTCTCAGAAAGATCGCACCGGCACAGAGATATTCCTCGTCGAGGGTGACAGCGCCGGCGGGTCTGCGAAACAAGCGCGCCATCGCGCGACGCAAGCGATCCTTCCCCTGCGCGGCAAGATCTTAAATGTCGCCTCGGCAGCGCGCGATAAAATCCTCGCCAATCAGGAAATCGCCGACATGACCCAGGCGCTCGGCGCGGGGCTCGGCGTCAAGTTCGACATTGAAAATCTGCGTTATGAAAAAGTCATCATCATGACTGACGCCGATGTGGACGGCGCTCATATCGCTGCGCTTCTCATTACGTTTTTTCATCAGGAAATGCCGGAGCTGATCCGTGCAGGACAGCTCTATATGGCGCAACCGCCGCTCTTTCGCCTCACCGCAGGCGGCAAGTCCGTCTACGCCATGGATGAAGCCGCGCGTGACAAACTATTGAAGTCGGCATTCAAGGCAAACCAAAAGGTCGAGGTCTCACGCTTTAAAGGTCTTGGCGAAATGATGCCGGCGCAACTGAAAGAGACCACGATGAATCCGGCAACGCGGACGCTCGCCCGGGTCGTCATTGCCGAGGATAAACTCGCCGAGAGCGCCAACCTTGTTGATCGCCTGATGGGCAAAAAACCCGAAGCGCGGTTTCAGTTCATTCAAGAGAATGCTGAATTTATCGGCGATGCACTGGATATTTGAGGCGGCGCCCCTATGCCGCATCCGGTCTTGTCCAGGCCTGTCCCTGAAACCCGGCATCCACCGGCGTTTCCGCCACATGGTTCATATAGTTGGACATCACTTTAAAACCGATCGCGACAATTATTTCCTGTATCGTGCGGTTCGTATAGCCGGCATCATGCATCGCCTTGAGATCACTCTCGTCGACCCAGCCACGACTGCGGGTCAGCTTGGCGGCAAAGCTCCGTAATGTTTCAAGCTTGGCGTCGGCAAGAGGCGCGCCGTCGCGCAAAGCGGTCAAAATCTCCGGCGGCATCTGTTCCATTTGGGCAATCACCGAATGTGCCGCCATGCAATAGTGGCATTGATTTTCGAAATTGATGGCGAGCAGCACGATCTGGCGCTCCAGCGCACTCATCCCGGCCTTGCCAAAAAGCGCACCCACAGTCTTGTACGCCTCAAACAAAATCGGGCTCTCCGCCATCACGCCGTGTAAATTGGGAACGAACTGAAAGCGCTTCTGACTGTCTTCCATGAGTGCTTTGCTCTCATCCGGTACCGTGTCGATTGTGTGTGTCGTAAACACCATGGCGGCTTCTCCCCTTTATCCCGCCACTAAACAGCCAATCATTGACGTCTGCAAACAATAATTGCACACCTCCAAGCCAACACCGATGCAGGAACACCGCAGAAAATCTAGTCGTTCGCGGGCGGGGAAAAGATTTCCGGCGCATCAGCGCCTTGCACATAGATCGTACGCGATGGAAACGCGAAACCGGAGCCGGCGCCCTCAACGATCTCCTTGATCTTGTAGGCAAGCCGCTCCTTGATCTCGAGCCATTCGCCCCAATTGGTCGTGCGCGTGAAACAGTAGAGCATGATGTCGATCGATGAATCATTAAACGCATCGATACGCACGAAGGTCGAGACTTCCGGCGGGTGCGCGAATTCATCGCTGCCAAGAACATAGTTTTCGATGCCGTCGCGAATGGCGCGCAGCTGATTAACGCTGGTGCTGTATTCAACGCCCAACTTCCAATAGATCCGGCGATGGGTCATCTCAGAATAATTGGTGACTGCGCTTTCTGAAAAGGTCGCATTGGGCACATTCACCAGTGCCTTGTCGAAACGGCGCACCGAAGTTGAGCGAAAATCTATTTTCTCAACAGTGCCTTCGACAACGCCGTCAACAAGCACCCAATCCCCGGGCTTGAAACGGCGTTCGGCGATAACCAGAATGCCGCCAATGAGGTTTTTGAAAAAATCCTGCGCGCCCAGTGCGACGGCGACGGACAAAAGCGACAGACTGGCCAGCACCGGCATCACCGGAATGCCCCAAATTGTGAGCACCGCCACGGCGCCGACAAAGACGAAGAAAACTTTGAGCGCTTTGCGGATCCAGTCGACCAACGTCCGGGTGAATATTTTTTCAAGAGGTTTTAACAAGCGTGCAAAAGGATCAACGAGGCGATAAAGCGCCCAGAAAATCGTCACCGCGATGAGGGTCTCCACAAGCTTTTCCGTCGCGCTGGCGGCGCTGCCCTGCAAATGCAAAGCCTGGGCTGCGAGAAAAACACCGAATGCAATCGGCACATAGGTCAAGGGCTGTTCGATCGCGTCGAGCACCACATCGTCGATGGATGTTTTGGTGCGTTTGACGATGCGCTTGAGGGCGCCGACAACAAAATGCGCCAGCAATTTGCGAAGGAGAACAAAGAACAAGAAAATCCCTGCGGCCGTAATCAGACGATCAACACGCACGCCCAGCAGGGACATCTGCCAAACCGCAACCACCTGATCCCAAAATGCACTGAGCTGTTCCATCTGTTCGTCTTTCCAATTAAGTTGGGATTTTCGCAAAGAGTGGGAAGATAGGCGCCCGGCGCGCCCGCGCAACCTTAAATTCACGCTAAAGCTGATGGATTAGTCTGGTGATTGACACCGGGCATTCTCATAGGAGAGCCGCCACAGGCCCCAGGCGCCCCACAACGCCAGCATCGGCAGAACAATCCAATAAGCGGTTTCAGGGGTGAGATTCCAACCTTCAGCGCCTTGCGCCGCGACCACAGCTGAAAGCACAACAGCTGGCCAGTAGATTGTAATGCCAAGCGCCGCCGCGAACGCGAGCCGCCCCCAGGATTTTTGCATCAAATGCCCGATCAGCCCGGCGATCAGCAACGGGATGTAAGTGAGGGTGTCGCCGATAGCGAACCCCTTCCAGAAGGCAACGCCAACCCCAGTAATCTGTGTTGTGGGCTCCTGAGTTCCCATCGCGATGCCGAGATCATAGTCGAAAGCGGGAATCGCCTGCGCATAAACAAAGTAGAGCACCAACAGCCATCCGGAAATTTGTAACAACCAAAAGCCGGCATCCTTTGGCGCCTGCCGAGCCGCGGGATGCTTTGACGCTTTCACCGTCATTCTAAACTTCGACCAGCTCTGTGTGGCCAAAGCCCTTTTTGTAATCGAGCACAGAAATAACTTTCGGCTCTAAGCGAAAAAAAGTCAGGTCGATATCATCGCCCGGCTCATATTGCGCGGCCTCGGGAAATTTCTTCAGAAGAAGCGTGCCGATTTTTTCTTTTTCCTGTGGATCTAAAACAGCGGTTGCCAAGGCGCCCATGGATAGCCCCTCAATATCGTTCCAGTCTTTGTAATCGCGGTTAATGGTAAGAGAGACTTTGTTGTTACGGGCGATGTTGCGCGTTTTTTGCCCATCTGCCACGGTCATAAAATAGATGTTGAGACCATCATTCATATAGCTGACGGTAGTCGCCTGCGGAAAGCCATCCGCACGAACTGTTGCGATAGTCATATCGTCAACGTCATCGATGATCGAGATGATCTGATCCCTCAGCGCTTTGTCCACTACATGCTCCTGTTTCATTGCGGTTCCGCTACGGAACTAGGCATAGCTCACGGCAAGAAACATTGACGCGCATCAAGAAATTGAACGATTGAGAGACAGTCTTTAGACTGCTGGATCGCTAAACCCGCGCCGCCGCGCCGCGGCAATCACCGTATTGCGCAAAAGGCAGGCAATGGTCATGGGCCCAACACCGCCAGGCACCGGTGTAATCGCACTGGCGCGCACTTTCGCCGCGTCGAAATCGACATCGCCAACCAGACGGTTTTTCCCGTCCTCTTCAATACGGTTGATGCCCACATCAATGATGATCGCGCCTTCCTTTACCCAATCGCCGCCAATCATCCGCGGACGACCCACAGCCGCACACAAGATATCGGCGCCGCGACAGACTTCGGCGAGATTTTTTGTGCGCGAGTGGGCCATGGTGACTGTGCAGTTTTCAGCAAGCAACAGCATTGCCAACGGTTTGCCCACCAAAATAGAACGTCCGACGACGACCGCGTGAAGACCGGATAGATTACCGCGCACCGATTTCGCCAGAATGATTGACCCTTGAGGCGTACACGGAACAAGTCCGGGCTTTCCCAGCATCAACCGGCCGGCATTCGCCTCGGTCAATCCGTCGACATCTTTTGCCGGATCGATCTCTTCGATGACCCGCGCAGAGTTGATATGGTCAGGCAGCGGCAATTGCACCAAAATGCCGTCTACCGTGTCGTCTGCATTGAGGCGCCGCACGAGGTCGGTGACCGCTTCTTCAGTTGCGTCAGCAGGCAAGCGGTGTTCGATGGAGCGCATGCCGGCTTTTTCCGTCGCAACGCCCTTATTCCTGACATAAACCTGGCTCGCAGGGTCTTCGCCCACCAACACCACGGCAAGACCGGGCTGAAGCTCATGGTCAGCTTTCATCGCTGCAACGGCGACGGCAATCGTTTCCCGCAAAGTTGCCGCAGCCGCTTTTCCGTCAATTATATCCGCACTCATAATGACTCTCCCACAAGTTTTTCGAGTATAGCAGCGAGCACCGCTGGCTCGCCATTGATATGGATAATTTTCAGCCGTGATGTCTCCCCCGCCCTAACCGACAGCGCCGATTTCGGCAAGCTGAGTCTTTTTTGGCCAGCGCATTTCCGGAAAAGTGTGGAGCGGTTTTCCGACCAGAAATGCGCTAATTATTATAACTGGGGCGTTTCCGGACGATAAACCGGGAACCACTTTATCTCGAAAACGCCCTGTGAGTTTTAGGATGGCAGCATTTGCTTTGCCCTTATCGGGTGGCGCAGTCACCTTGACGGCTAGACGCGCGCCGCCCGCCGCATCTTTCCATAGCCGGCAATCCCGTTGGAAGCTGCGCCAGGCGTCGCCCGCAACTGAACGAGAATGCCGTCCTCGATAATGTTAAAAAGATCTCTGCCACTCACACAAGTGATCAGACGCCAATCCTGACGCTGACCCACTGATTCATCCAGCGCAAGAACATGACGCCGAACAGAAGAATGATTGGAGAGAGATCCAATCCGCCCAAGCTCGGCATCTTGCGGCGGATCGGGCCTAATGCTGGTTCCGTCAATGCAATGACCGTACGCCAGATCATGTCGACAAACTGGTTGTGCCTGTTGATGACATTAAAATTGATCAGCCAGGACATGATCACCATTACAAAGATAACGAGGGTATAAAGTCCCAGGACCGCGTCAATAAGCATGAAAAAGGGCATCGGAATCATTGGCGCAAAGCTCCTGATTGGCTATGGCGCTGCACTTAAGCGCAGTCGCCGCCACTTGCAACCGATAGCATAAATCCCGTTGGACCGGCGCTCAGCCGGCATCTGGTGTGGCTCGAGTACACAGGAGCGGCGTTGCAAAGCCGCCGGCGCGGACAAAGCCGACCCCTTCTTTTTCAATAATCACCAGCGTGACGTTGACATTCGGGCCACCGCGTCCAGAGAGAAAGGGTACATTGTCCGCGGCCCAAAGGAGGCGGCCGCCGGTCTCAACAAGCGCCGTTTCACCCTCCCAGCAGCCCGAATAGGCGCAGACCGAAAACCGGCCACCGCGACTGGCCCAGACATCAAGAGGCGTGGTCTCGTCTTCCTCGGTCGCCGCGCAACCATCCGCGGTGCACCAAACCTCTATTTGATTATTGCACGTCCAGGCGTCGGGCGGAATTTCGGCCGGTGACGTCGTCATGATGGCAGCGAGTAATAGCTTCAGCATGGCGGTTTCCTTCACGCCCCTTGCCTAGTCTATCGCGGCGGCGCCGTGATTGACAGCGATCAGGGGCAAGTCTTAAATCGCAGCTTCCCAAACCGCTGGAAAATAGGGGCCATAGCTCAGTTGGGAGAGCGCGTCGTTCGCAATGACGAGGTCGGCGGTTCGATTCCGCCTGGCTCCACCAGCGCTAAAACGGCAACAATAATTCTGCGTGCAACTTTATCGCCGGGCGAAGGCTGTCACGCCGGAGCTTTAGCGAAGGCGGACGAAACGATGAGATACGTTTACATTCTACAAAGCGAAAATGACCCGGACCGTCACTACACCGGCGTGACGGATGATATTGCCAAGCGTCTAAACAAACACAATGCTCAGCAAGGCGCGGGTTTTTGAGCTACTCCCCTGCGCGGCACACCATACAAGCCGGACAAACCCTCGCGGAAAGCGTTTATCGAAACTCAACATATGGTAACGGATTCTAAAACTTATGGTTGTAATTTGATTTCAATGCGCTGAAATCATCCAATGAGACACATATAATGGTCAGTACACTAAATGCTAATGCCAGCTGGAATCATAAGAATTTGCATCAGCAAACCGTTAGATCGCCACTCCCCTCAGCGTCGCTGCCAAAAACAGAAGAATATGCCGCCATTGCAAGGAACACATCAGAAAATCTAACTACTTCTGCCACGCAGTCCGGGAAGCTCAATTCTGAAACCTTCACCGCTTTTGCGCTTTCTAATAAGGTCGGCAACGCCCAAAACGCTGCCACCATCTTTATAGAATCTGCAACAAACAAAGCGCAATCAGACGCCTCACAAAAAGCAACAACTACACTCGGCACCAGCAAGGGCCAGATGGATGTCAACCTTGACGAACACTTCTCTGGCAAACCGGGGCCAAGATACTTTAATCTTGAAGATGTTCCGATTCTTTTACCCAATGCGGACAATATAGTGGCGCTCACAGAGCATGCCTCGGCACGCTTCAAAGATATGCTGAAAGAGTATGGCATCCCAGATGCGCCAGCACAGATCACCTTTGGCTATGATGGGAAAATGCTGCTTCCCACAGATTATGCTTATACAGATGAATTAATGCAGGCGTTTGAAAAAACCCCAGGCCTCGAAAGTGAGATGAGCACCATCAACGCCCTGACCAGCCATTATGTTGGAATGCAAAAATCTGCATCCTTTGGAGAAGAATATGCGAGAGCGACAACACAAATTGCCGCCGACGCGATCCTCGACAAATACGCACACTTGTTCCAAGATAACGGGAATTATTCATACATCGCGCTGACATTTTCTGACGAGGGCGATCTGGCCGTCACGGCAAACGGTAATCCCGTTAAACTCGCCTGATGTGCAATCTACGATTTATCGAAGAATGACGGGTTAAGTCTTTTATCACGAGCCCATTCAATCGCGTCATCATCACCTGCATCCGCTAAAGCACCCAACGCCCGTCATAGGCTAGCTCCACCAGCCGAACAGGATCACAGTAATTCGATGCTCCACACGGACGCCGGGCAAAAAGCTGTCCCGCCGGCGCTTTAGCAAAGGCGGACGTTCCGAGAGTTAAACCCAAAGTCCGCGTTTGCACATGGTGCAGATGCTGAAAACTAAATCAGGCCATCCTGCACATATCTGGAACTTGGGCACGTTGCCGTTTTACTATCTCAATGCGGTTGCGTTCAAAGAGATTGGGTCAAAGCCATCACTCTTCCGCCAAAAGAAAAGAAGTAATAATGCACTGACCACCTGTGACACTATAATAAACTCGTATGGGTTGCTTCGCAACTTTCGCTGTCATTACCAAGGACCAATACCGATTGACCGATTCAGGCGAAGCCTGGGTGTCAAAAGCCAACAATCCATTGGCGCAAGATGAGCCGGTAAAATAAGTCGAGACGTAGTTGGGCGTTGCGTTTACAATATTTTGCAACCGCCACGCGGTAGGTACGCCCGCCACGCTTTCCGCATTTGCTGAGCCCACGAACAATACAAACACCGAAAAAACAATGGCTGATATTTTCTTTAGCATTTCGATTTCCTTACATCAGTAAATAAATGGTGATACAATACTTACGACACAATAAATCTATGCATTGTACAGTGAGTTTTTAACTTATGAGGAACCGTTTCGCCATCGCAAGCCTGCTTTTATTTTTTGCTGTGTCAGCTTGTGCGACGACACCGCGCGAGCAGGAAAAGCTTCTCGCCGGAGATGGGGCGCCCGACGACTTCTTCGGTTACAGTGTTGCTCTCTCCGGCGACACGGCATTGATTGGCGCCTTTAAAGATGACGATGATGTGATGGGCGTTGATGCGGGTTCGGCCTATGTTTTCACGCGTTCCGAAAAAATCTGGCGCCAGCAGGCCAAGCTCACCGCCATAGATGGCGCCGCGAATGATACTTTTGGAGGCAACGTTGCGCTTTCCGGCGATACCGCTGTGATTGGCGCCATTCGCGATGATGACAAGGGTGATGACTCCGGCTCGGTCTACGTGTTCAGTCGCTCTGACGATATCTGGAGTCAGCAGGCCAAGATCACCGGCGCCGATACCGCAGAGGGCGACGCCTTCGGCCAGAGTAATGCGCTCTCCGGCGACACGCTCGTGATCGGCGCCCCGCACGATGACGACAAGGGCGACAGCTCAGGCTCGGTCTATGTGTTCACGCGCACCGGAACGGTCTGGCGCCAACAAGCCAAGCTCACACCCGTCGATGGCGTGGAAGGCGACGTCTTCGGCATCGACGTCGCCCTTTCAGGTGACACCATCCTTGTCGGGGCCGACCTGCATGATGCAAAAGCCCTGAATGCGGGCGCAGCGTATGTCTACACGCGCTCTGAAAGCGGCTGGCGCCTGCAGGAAAAACTTACCGCTGCGGACGGCGCAGAGACGGACATTTTCGGTGTCAGGGTCGCTCTATCCGGCGACACCGCCTTAATCTCGGCGCGCCGGGATGATGATGATTTGATGGGCGTTGACGCTGGTTCGGCTTATGTGTTTGTCCGTACAGGGATAACATGGCGCCAGCAGGCAAAGCTCACTGCGCCTGATGGCGCGGCCGATGACAGGTTTGGCCGCAGCGTCGCCCTTGCAGGTGACACCGCTGTGATTGGCGCCATGTTTCAAGACGACAAGGGCGACAATGCTGGTTCCGCCTATATATTCACCCGCGCCGGCGACATCTGGAGCCATCAGACCAAGCTTACCGCTACCGACGGCGCAACTGATGATGTCTTCGGTTGGAGCGCGGCGCTCTTTGGCAGTACCGCGCTGATCGGAGCCACGCGCAACGATGACAAGGGCACTGAATCGGGCTCAGCCTATATATTTGATATTACCCGCGACTGACGCGCCGAGCGAAAATCGTACAACAGTTTTCGCGTTAACTGGTGCGATATCAGCGACGCCTTGGAGATCTGCTTTTCAATCCTGCAAGACATCAAACAGTTGGTTCAATGTTTGTTCGTTTAGCTCTACCAACCTTCGCCTGTTTTTTGCTTTTGCACTCCTTACCCGTTCTCAAACTCCGACCAAAGCCGTTTGATTAAATCGCCTGCGGATGGCAGGTCCATGATATTTTTCGCGCCCTGCCCTGCATACATCGCGAGATCTTCCAGCGTTCCTTCATGACCTTTCACGGGATACATAATTGAATATCTTGCAGTGGCGCCCATCTGCGGATGCGTGGCCACAATGTCGTCCTCGCCAGGCTTTTTGCCTTTGGTCGGACAACCCTCTGCTTCCCAATTGAGGAAAGTGTCGTTTCTCAATACGCGATGCGTAGCATCCCAATCGCGGTTGAAACAATTCGTATAAGTCGTGGCGTTGTCGCCAGCGCCGACCAATGCGTTTTTATAAACCGCATGACCGTTACTTTCCCTGGTCGCCATGAACCTCGTGCCGAGTATCGCCGCTGATGCGCCGGCATCGATGGCGTCTCTTATGTCATGCCCGGTAGAAATGCCGCCGGACGCAATCACCGGCACGTCCCCTGCTAACTCCAAAACCTCCTGCATCGCATGAACAAGCGGCGACGTGGCCTGAATATGGCCGCCCGCTTCCAGCCCCTGGGCAATGAGGAAATCGGGATTGAGATTCAGCGCTTTTTGAGCGCCTTGTTTGCTTGAAACCTGAATGCCCAGCCGCGCGCCGGCGTTGCGAATTTTGGAGACCATTGCCTCACTCGGCAGTCCCCACGAAAATTGAACAGTGGGGCAACCGGCTTCCAATGCCGCATCAAGTGAAACCGGATCAAAATGCAAAACATAGTTTGCGTAAAAATTGCCCTTGGTCGCTGCATTCATTCTGGTGACAACATCAAACGCGCCTTCGGGAGACGACCAGCTCAATGAAACAGCGCCCATGGCGCCAGCATTGGCGATGGCAACCGCCAGCTCTTCCCCGCCCGGCGCCGCCTGAAAGATCGGATATTTCAGGCCAAAGAGCTTTATCAGCTTTTTGCTTTGCTCGTTCAGTTTGCCCCTGCCCGTGTTATTCTTTTCGCCTTCATGGGCCGCGCCAGTTGACATGGGCGCTGCGGACAGACCGAGGCCTAGAACCGCGCTTTTTTTAAGAAAATTTCTTCGTGAGGGTTCGTTTTTTGTGACGGTTGTCATGGTGTATCTCCATACGCCGCCGGCGGGCGGACCTTGAATAATATTTGAAAATGAAATTCGCTTGGTTAATCAGGCGTGTTGTCATGCCGCCTGATTTTCGGGCGGCAGCAGATACCACAGCACAAACGCAGTGATGAGCAATGCCGGCACGTCGCCGATCAAATGACCGCGTTCATGGTGACTAAAAGACGCCTGCACAAACATGATCGCCGCATGGGCAATGCATGAGATGATCGTGAACCAGATCAAACTGCGATGACGCTCCGGGTTTCTGGAAGCGATGATTAAAAACACCCCAAGCACCGCATATAGCCCGGCAATCATCTGAAAATAATAAACGCCCTCGCCGCCATGCCAGACCCATCCGGCGGGCCATATCCAGGCGAGCGGATAGAGCAGAAAACAGACAATCCCAAAGGCGACGAGCGTATGTTTCAGAAATTTTGCTTTTACTGCAGATGACATTTCAAAATTCCCTTTATGCCGCGTTCGATCTATCGCTTGATGTCCAGGCATGTTCGGCAAACGCGTCGTCAAGCGGGACGCCTGCGATCTTGCTGGCGAAATTCGTAATTATTTTCGCCGCAATCCCGATCAAAAGCTCGAGGATTTGCGATGTGTGAAAACCGGCGTTGAGAAACGGCCGGATTTCTGCGGCGCCGATGGCGCCTTTGTTTTCGAGAATACGGAGCGTTATCTGACCAAGCGCCTGCAGCTGTGGATCATCACTCAATCCGCCGGCGCGAATGGCCGCTACCGTTTCAGGATCGACACCGTGCTGGAGTGCAAATGTTGAGTGGCCAGCGACACAATAGGGGCATTGATTATAGACGCTGGTCGTAAGCGCGATAATTTCACGCTCCGCAGGTGAAAATGACGTTTCATCAAACGCGGCATTGAGTGACGCCAGCCCCGTCAACGCGACGGGTACGCCGGCAAAGACGCCATAGATATTTGGAACGAACCCCAGCCCGTCTTCAATTGCGCCCAAAATATCGCGTGACGCGTCTGGCGCAGAGGCGATGGTATTTACGGCAAATTCGGTCATTTCACCGGTCTCCTTTTTCAATCTTGTTGATGAAAAAGGCTTAGGCGCGGCGCGATGGCGGCAATACTTCGCGATCCAGAGCAAACCACTTCGGATTCCGAAGTATACGACTTCGTAAATCGAAGTTAGGGTTGCCTCAAAAGGAGTGAACCCGTGAAATACAGCCAGTTTTGCCCCATTGCGAAGGCCACCGAGGTCCTCGGCGACAGATGGACATTTCTCATTGCGAGGGAAATTCTGATGGGCGCCAGCCGGTTCAATGAGCTGCAACGCGGTCTTGGATCCATCTCCACAGCTGTTTTAACCGAGCGGCTCAAATCGATGGCGGGCAATGGATTGATCGTTCGACGAAAACTGACCGGCATGCGCGGCTATGAGTATTTTCCATCACCGGCCTGCAAAGAGCTGTTGCCGATTATCGTTTCGCTTGGCGGATGGGGCATGCGCTGGGCGAAAGACAATCTGGTGGATGAAGATTACGATGTCGAGCTTTTGATGTTGTATTTGGAGCGCAGCGTCGTACGGGAAATGCTGCCCGGCCCGCAAACCATTCTACAATTCGAATTCAGCGATCTCAAACAGCTGCGTCTGTGGTGGCTCATTGTGAACGAGCACAATGTGGAGGTATGTGAAAAGAACCCGGGACAGGACGTGGATGTCTATTTCAGCTCGACAGTGCGCACGATGACCGATGTATGGCTTGGTCACAGAACCTACAAAGACGCAATTCGCGCAAACGAATTGACAATTGTCGGCGATGGTTCCCTGACGAAAACGGTCAGCAAGTGGCTTGCCTGTACAACCTTTTCAGAGGCAGCGGCGTAGCTGCTGCTCGCGCCAGTTGATCTCTGCAACATGAATCGGCGTAATGGCCTTCGAGCAACCCGAGCTGCGCGATGACTTTTCTCGATCTCATACATTTGGCTCTGACAAATCTCGCCATTCTTCTGGCGCTGCTCACGGGCCTCTGGTTTGTCAGCACCCGCATCAAAGACGCCAGTATTATTGACATTTTCTGGGGGCCGGCCTGCGCGACGCCA
The DNA here is from genome assembly GCA_021776335.1 of Hyphococcus sp. GTDB lineage: Bacteria > Pseudomonadota > Alphaproteobacteria > Caulobacterales > Parvularculaceae > Hyphococcus. The sequence goes on along the minus strand of JAJFGB010000007.1, from coordinate 161,883 downwards.
GCTTTGCTGACATTTTTCAGAACGGACGGCGCCGATCCGAGGGCGCTTATTCTGACAGTGCTGGTCTCGCTGTGGGCGGCGCGACTCGGGCTCTATCTCGCCAAACGCAATCTGGGTGCTGGCGAAGATTATCGTTATCAAAAAATGCGCGCCAAAGCGGGGTCCGATGCGGCCTTCGCCCGCGGATCGCTGCCCAATATTTTCTGGCTCCAGGGACTGATTGCCTGGTTTGTTTCCCTGCCCGTTCAGCTCGGCCAGTTCGGCAGCGACGGATTCGGGTTGCTTGCATCATGCGGTATTTTCATTTTTGCGGTCGGTCTTGGCTTTGAGACGATTGGCGATTGGCAATTGCGCGTCTTCAAATCTTATCCCGCCAATAAGGGTAAGCTGATGACAAACGGGCTTTGGGCGCTGACGCGGCACCCGAATTATTTCGGCGACGCCATGGTCTGGGCGGGCCTCACATTGATTGCCCTCGAAAGCCCTTTTGGCATCTGGGCCATTCTTTCACCGGGTGTGATGGCATTTTTCCTGATCAAGATTTCGGGCAAAGCGCTGACCGAACGCTTTATGGAAAAGAAATATCCGGAATATGCAGACTATAGACGCCGCGTTAGCGGATTCATTCCGATGCCGCCCAAGGCCTAGGGCGTTTCCGAGATAAAGTGGTTCCCGGTTTATCGTTCCCGACCGCAAACGCGGTCAAGATATTGCTTAGCGCGCCTTTGCGCGCGGGAAACGCCCCAGATTATTATCTAGCGCATTTCTTATCGGAAAACCGCGCCACACTTTTCCGGAAATGCGCTAACCCCAGGCGCCTAAGACAGTAGACTTGGGCGGCACATATCCTAGACTTCAGCGCAAATCCCTACTCCTCAAAGGAACGCCCCATGGCTGCAGACACCGCCCGCCCTCTTGACGCCAATAAAACTGATGGCGAACTGGAACTTGATCGCGTCTTTGCGCTGCAAAAGAAGGCTTACGCCGCGGCGCCGTTTATCTCCTATGATCAGCGCATGGCCAGTCTCGACAAAATCATTCGGCTGACCGAGGCCAATGAGCAGAAATTCATCGACGCGATCAACGCAGATTTTGGCAATCGCGCACGGCACGAAACCATCATGTCTGAGATCGTCATCACGGTCTCCGGCGCCAAACTCGCGAAGAAAAACCTCAAAAAATGGATACGCCCGCGCGGTGTGGCGACACCCGCTCATATGCTGCCGGCGAAAAGCCGCCTCGAACCGCAGCCGCTGGGTGTCATCGGGATCATATCCCCATGGAACTACCCCATACAATTAGCGCTGACGCCGGTCATCGCTGCGCTTGCCGCCGGCAATCGCGTGATGATCAAGCCAAGCGAGTTAACGCCTCATGCGAGCGAAGCAATGCGGGCAGCGATCGCATCGGAGTTTGACGAGACCGTATGCGCTGTCATTACCGGCGGCGTTGAGACCGGTCAGGCTTTTACTGAAACGCCGTTTGATCATCTGCTTTTTACCGGCTCTACCCCTGTCGGCATTCGCGTCGCGCAAGCCGCTGCAAAAAACCTGACGCCGGTGACGCTGGAGCTTGGCGGCAAGTCGCCGGTTATCATCGATGACAGCGCCGATACCGCCAAGGCTGCAACATCAATTGCGCAAGGCAAGATGCTCAATGCGGGCCAGACCTGTATCGCGCCGGATTATGTGCTGGCGTCTCCCGACAAAGTCGATGCCGTTGCCGAAGATATTGCGAACGCGGCGCGGACGCTCTACCCGGAAATTGATACAACGGCAGATTATACGTCGATTATTTCCGACCGGCATTTTGCGCGTCTGAAAACCCTTGTGGAAGAAGCACGCGATCGCGGCGCGAAAATCATCGAGGTGGGTTCAGCAAACGCCCTTCACCCCCAGAGGAAGCTGCCGCTGACGCTGGTCGTCGATCCGCCCGAAGACATTGGCATCATGAAAGAAGAAATCTTCGGACCGATCCTCCCCATTCTGTCGGCAAAAACTCAGGATGACGCGATTTCGCGGATCAATGAGGGTGATCGACCGCTGGCGCTATACTGGTTCGGCAACGACCGCGTAGCGCGTGACCGCGTGCTGGAAAAAACTGTTTCTGGCGGCGTCACGGTCAATGATGTGCTGTGGCACTTTGCACAGGAAAACCTCCCCTTTGGCGGTGTCGGCAAAAGCGGCGTTGGCGCCTATCATGGCGAAACAGGTTTTGAGACCTTTTCCCACATGAAACCGGTCTTTTATCAGAGCAAATTTGCTGGCACCGCGCTGCTACATCCACCTTATACGGAGAAAACCGACAAGATTCTCTCCTTTCTGCGCAAAATCCTCTAGGGCATCATGACAACAGAAAATGGCGCAAGCGAACCGCTTGGCGAATTTGATTATGTAATCGTCGGCGCGGGCTCGGCTGGGTGCGTGCTGGCAAACCGCTTGTCGGAAGACCCTTCTGTTTCAGTTTGCCTCCTGGAGGCAGGCGGCGCCGACAAGGATCCCTTGATTCACGCGCCTATGGGCTTTGCCTTCGTTCCCGACTGGTCACCGACCAACTGGCGCTTCGACACCCTTCCGCAAAAACATTTAGATAATCGCGTGTGCTATCAGCCGCGCGGGCGCGTTCTGGGCGGATCGAGTTCGATCAACGCGATGATCTACATTCGCGGATCAAAAGCAGATTATGACGGCTGGGCGGCCAATGGCGCGACAGGCTGGTCCTATGACGATGTCCTGCCATTTTTCAAGAAAGCCGAAGACAATCAACGGGGAGAAGACGCGTATCACGCCACTGGCGGACCGCTCACCGTTTCCGATCAACGTTATAAAAATCCGCTTTCGCAAAGCTTCCTTGAAGCTGCCGCCGAACTGCAGCTGCCGGTCAATGGCGACTTCAACGCCGGGAACCAGGAAGGCATGGGTTACTATCAGGTGACACAGCGTGACGGCCGACGCTGTTCGACCGCCGTTGCTTACCTCAATCCGGCAAAAGAACGCGCAAATCTCACGGTGATTTCTGACGCTCATGCTGAAAAAGTCATGTTTGACGGAAAACGCGCCTCCGGCGTTGCGTTTCGCCATGGTAAAACGCCAGCGGCGGTCGCCGCCAGACGCGAGGTTGTTCTTTCCGCTGGCGCATTTCAATCACCACAGCTTCTGATGCTGTCGGGCGTCGGCCCGGCAACGCATCTGCGCAACCACGGCATCGACATCGTCCATGAATTGCCAGCAGTCGGCCAAAATCTACAGGATCATCTCGACTGGACCGCGCTCTATAAAACATCGTCGTCTGAATCAGTTGGCATAAATTTGGGAATGGTGCGTAAGTTTTTCCCGGCGCTCTCCGCCTATCGCAAAAAAGGCGAAGGCCCTTTCACATCGGTCCTTGCTGAAGCGGGCGGGTTTTTAAAAACCGACCCGGCCGAGACCGAGGCCGATATACAATTTCATTTCGTGCCGGGGCTTGTTGATGATCATGGGCGCAAAAAACATCTTGGCAGCGGGATTTCCTGCCACGTCTGCGTCTTACGCCCGAAAAGCCGCGGCAGCGTGACACTGGCAAGCAATGATCCCGCCGCGCCCCCCGCCATTGATCCAAATTTTCTGGACCACGAGGATGATCTCGCACGGCTAAAAAAAGGCGCCCGGGTGGTTCAGCGTATCTTCGGCGCCCCCGCCCTCGCGCCTTTCAAAGGCGAAGCGCTCTATGTAGCGGATGATGCTGATGATGCGGCCCTCGAAGCCGATATTCGCGCGCGTTCTGATACTATTTATCACCCGGTTGGAACCTGTCGCATGGGGTCCGATACAGACGCCGTGCTGGATACCGAGTTGCGTGTAAATGGTGTGACGGGATTGCGCGTCGTTGACGCGTCAATCATGCCGTTTCTTGTATCGGGCAACACTAACGCGCCAACCATCATGATTGCCGAGAAAGCAGCGACAATGATAAAAGCGGCGAATTAAGCGCGTTTCTCACAGGCGCCTGACGAGCGTCGCCGATGGCTCTCCTTAACAACCAAACCAGCCAGTTTATCACAGTTTGATTTAGTTCCACATGGAACTAAAGTTTAATCTATTTAATTTTAGTTTGTATACATACTATGTCAATTGAATAGTCAAAATTTGTCGATCTTTCTCGCCAATCTTTTTGCAATTTGAGAATACTGAGGGGTTCATACCATCACTCAATGTGCATCCGGCAAACCGCAACGCCGGAAACGACACGCATGATCAATATTGAGGAGGGGCGTCATGACAGTCGCCGAACTTTTCGGAGGAGAGCTGATGAACACGCTTGCCCTGATCGCGATCGCGGTCGCCGCCTTGTATTTTGCGCGCGCGCCCATGCGCGGCCTGATCGCTTCCATGTGCCGCGCCATCGCACAGGGGCTGCGTTTTGCGTCACAGTCGCTGATCGACGCACGCACCAATTTGACCGCGAGAAATCGCGAAGTCCTTCTTGCAGCCGGGCGCGACGCAGCCGCGCGCATGGTCGAACGCGAATTTGAACGCTTCGGCGACACCGTGCGCCGCGATCTCGGCCAATATCCGTCCTTGCACCAGGCGCTGGCCGAACGAGCGACCAATCTCGACAATGATTACGCTGAAAGCACCGCGACACCGCCCGCTCCTCCAGGGTGGGCGGAGGCCGTCGAGGCCGTCGCTGCGGTTCCGGCCAAAGCCGACCCCGTGCTGCGCCAGGTGCTCGAAAGCATTCATGGCTCGTTTAAGGACGCTGCCGATGAAGCGAGTGACGATTACCGAAAAGACTGCCGCACGAGGCACAAACACCTCAATGATATGGCGCCATCCTGGCGGGAGGCGTTAAAGCTGCTCAGCGAGGTGAAGTCGCGCCTTGAAACAACAAATGCACGCGCCGCGTCCGTCGATCAACACATGAAAAAATATGAAGAGATCAGTGCTGACACCGACCGCGCCGCTGCTTCGCTACAATCATCGGCGCTGGTTCAATTTTTCATCGCCGGCCTTGTGCTCATCGTCGCCGCCGGCGGCGCCGTTGTAAACTTTCACCTGATCGCACGACCGATGTCCGAAATGGTTGGCGGCAACGCCTATGTCGGCGCCTTTCAAATGGCCGATATCGCGGCGCTGGTAATCATTCTCGTCGAGCTTTCCATGGGTCTTTTCGTAATGGAATGTCTGCGCATCACCAATCTGTTTCCGGCGGTCAGCGCCTTGCCTGACCACGTTCGCCAGAAGCTGGCGATAACCGCATTCGGCCTTTTGTTTTCACTTGCCTGCGTTGAAGCCGGGCTTGCCTATATGCGTGAGCTGTTATTGCAGGATGAACTCGCCACCGCCGCGTTGTTGCGCGGCGACGGCATCGCTGCAGGGACGTCGTTTTTGTGGATCACGACGGCGGCGCAAATGGGCATGGGCTTTATTCTGCCTTTCGCGCTGACTTTTGTGGCGATCCCGCTGGAAACTTTCGTCCACTCCCTGCGTGCCGTGCTTGGCTGGGCGGCGGCTGGCCTGCTGCTCACCACCAGCTTTATGCTCCGTTTGCTTGCACAAGGCTTTGATGAAGGCGCCGCGGTGCTCGCCCAACTATATGACGTCGTCATTTTTGCACCTTTGTGGGTGGAAAAACGCCTGACGGGCGCCGGTGACAGCGAAGCAAAAGCCGCCCACCGCAAAACGGCGCCGGTCGGCGCCAAAGCGATGATGCAAGACGTTGAAGAACGTCTTGCAAGTTGAGGCGACTGTTAGCCAATCATTGGGAGACGATCATGAAAAAAACATCCCTCGCGTTAGGCGCCGCCGCAGCAATATTTGCTACGAGCTGTTCCGAACCCCAGCCCCGCAATACCGGCGTCTATATGCTGATCGATACTTCGGGAACCTACACCGAAGAGGTCGACCAGGCCCAGCAGATCATCAATGTGATCCTGGCGCGCCTCGAACCGAGCGATGCCTTTGCCGTCGCACGGGTCGATACCGGCAGCTTTTCAGAACGTGACATTGTTGCGAAGATGCAGTTCGACGACCGCCCTTCAGTAACGAACCAGCAAAAACGTCAATTCCGGGAGACGATCGATGCTTTCGTCAGCGAGGTGAAGCCATCCTCTTATACGGACATTACGGGCGGCGTTCTCCAGGCCTCTGAATTTCTGACTGAAAAAAACACCGGCCGGAAAATCATCTTCATCTTTTCCGACCTCAAGGAAGATCTTCAGGAAGGCTATATAAGAGACATCCCCCTGACCCTTGACGGCTTTGACGTCATTGCCCTCAACGTTACAAAACTCAGAAGCGATAATATCGACCCCCGCGAATATATGAGCCGCATCGATGACTGGCGCGACCGCGTGGAAAATGGCGGCGGCGAATGGCAGGTCATCAATGATGTGGAAAGTCTCGACGTCATGTGGCGCTAGACCACTCCACGACGACGACATGTAGTCTGAAAGATAGTACAGGCGGTCTCAATCAGGCGTCGCAACATTTGCGACGCCTGCGATATTTGTGGCGCCCGCCTGAGCGCATCATCGGATTGTCAAAAACCGAATTTCCGCGTCCTGCAGGAGGGCGCTCAGCTATTATTGACCTTTTCCTTACACTGCGCAGCTTGCAGAATAAGACGAGAACTGCGAATGATCGCCAATTAAATTCCCGCCTTTTTGGAGATCAACCATGCGTCTGACGCTGACAGCTTTATTGACTATTTTTGCCTTTACCGCCTGCGAACAGGGCGCGAACACTTCTTCCGAGCCGGCCGCCATCGCCTACACCGCCGAAGAGGTCCAGGCCGAGACGGACCGGCTTAATGTCTGGTTCGATGAAAAGTTTGAAGAAAACCTTCAATTCAGTCCGATAACGAAGACTTTCCTGGGTCGCGATACGGATCAGGACAAAATCGATGATTTCTCGATTGAAGCGCAGGACGAGCAACTTGAGTGGACGAGAGCTGCGACCGCTGAAATGCAGGCGAATTTTGATTATGACAAACTGACCCGCGAGGCGAAAACTTCGTGGGATATTGCGGTTTATCAGCTGGAGCAGCAGGAAGCAGCGCTGCCTTTTAGAACCAATGGCTACACCTTTGATCAAATGCAGGCCGTGCACGGGTTCTTCCCACAATTGCTAATTGCCTTCCACAAGGTCGAAGACGGTGAGGATATGGATAATTACCTCTCACGCATTAGCGAGTCGGCCAGAGGCATCGATCAATTGATTGTTCTTTCAAAGATGAATGCCGCGACGGGCGTTCGTCCACCTCATTTTGCATTCGCACAGGTTATTGAAGAGTCACAAAAGATCATTACCGGTGCGCCGTTTGATGACAGTGGCGAAGACAGCGCGATCTGGGGTGACGCGCAGGCAAAGATCGCAGGTTTGCTCGATGGCGGTGTGATTGATCAAGCCAAGGCGGACCAGCTGACTACAGACATTCGCACAACCCTGATTAATGATTGGCAGCCCGCTTATCAAAGGCTGATTGCCTGGCAGGAAGAAGATCGTGTCAATGCGCCCGAAATCGCTGAGGGCGTCGGCGCTCTGCCCAATGGCGGCGCCTATTATAACGAACGCCTGGCGAACCAGACCACAACCAACCTGACCTCTGATGAAATCCACGAGATCGGCCTTGCCGAAGTCGCGCGCCTGCGCGGTGAAATGGAAGGCGTTAAGGAGGAGTTTGGCTTTGACGGTACGTTGCAGGAGTTTTTCGCTTTTTTGCGCAACGAAAAAGACGATGAACGTCTTTACTATCCAAACACCGATGAAGGCCGACAGGGCTATGTCGATGACGCGACCGCGGCAATCGACAAAATTAAGGCAGTCTTGCCTGACTATTTCGGCCTGTTGCCGAAAGCGGATCTGGAGGTAAAGCGCGTTGAGCCATTCCGCGAGCAGGACGGCGCCGCGCAACATTATTTCCCGCCGACACCCGATGGTTCGCGTCCCGGTGTTTATTACGCCCATCTTTCTGACATGAAGTCGATGCCAAAGCGCGAGCTTGAAGTGATCGCTTATCATGAAGGTCTGCCCGGCCACCATATGCAGATTTCGATTGCACAAGAACTGGAGGGCATTCCCATCTTCCGTACCCAGGCGAATTTTACCGCCTATTCAGAAGGCTGGGGTCTTTATTCCGAATTGCTGGCCAAGGAAATTCCGGGCACCTATGAGGACCCGCTCTCTGATTTCGGACGCCTCGGTTCTGAAATGTGGCGCGCTATCCGGCTTGTCGTTGATACAGGCCTTCACGCCAAAGGCTGGACCGAGCAGGAGGCCATTGATTATTTTCAAGGTAATTCAGCAGCGCCCGACGGTCAGGTGAAATCTGAAATACGTCGCTACATGGTGCTGCCAGGACAGGCAACCAGTTATAAGATTGGTATGCTGAAAATATTGGAACTGCGCCAGAAAGCAGAAGGCGAACTTGGCGACAAGTTTGATATTCGCGCCTTCCACGACACCATACTCAGCGGCGGCGCCATGCCGCTGACTATTTTAGAACGGCGGGTCGATGACTGGATTGCCGAAGTGAATGCGGGCTAAACATTTGCCTTTTTGGCAGCATTCCTCGCGTTTAAAAAAGCCTCCATCTCTTCGCTGAGATGGAGGCTTTTCTTTGCATCAACGACGCCCAACATCGCTGGTGCGACCTTGTCGGCTGCACACACCGACAAATAAGGTGGGTTGGCGCCCATCTCAGCTGAATTACACCCTCAATATTGTACTGCCCTCACCCAGCGCCTATATCGGCCGCTGATGCGCGCGGTTTCACCGCATCCACCATTGGAGCAAGAAATGGCGCAGGGCCTGCCGAACAGTTCAAACAGCGACATATCGAGCACGCGCGCCGATGCGGATCGCGGATCGTCTTTCGCATCTGAGATTGAACGCGATCGCGCCCATCGGGAAAAAGCCCGAAGCACAAAACCCTTGCGCCGGCTTATCCCGTTTATCCTCAATTATCCCGGCCTCATATTTGCCTTTACCGTTTTTCTGACGCTGGCTGCCGGGCTGACGCTTTTATTGCCCGCCGCATTTCGTCTTGTTGTCGATTGTGGTTTTTCCGGCGCAGCAACATCCGAACTGTGCACGCGCTTTGCGTTCGGCGACCAGCTTGCCGGTTATTTCGGCGTGGGGATCATCGTGGCGCTGCTATTGGGAATCGCCAGCGCGCTGCGATATTATTTTATCAGCCGCCTTGGTGAGCGTGTCGTCGCTGATTTGCGGCGGGCGGTCTATGATCACCTTGTTGATCTTAGCCCCGGCTTTTACGCCAATGTGCGCACCGGCGAAGTCTTGTCGCGACTAACGACCGATACGACCCTCATCCAAACGGTCGTCGGCTCTTCCATATCCGTTGCATTACGGACGATCGCCACCACGCTCGGGGCGCTCATTTTAATGCTTGTTGTCAGCTGGAAGCTGGCGCTCATGGTGTTAGCCGTCGGCCCGCTGATCCTGGGACCCATATTGCTGTTCGGCCAACGCGTACAAAGACTTTCGAGGTCAAGCCAAGACAGCCTTGCTGACGCCTCGGCGCGCGCCAGCGAGAGCCTTCGCGCGGTGGAGACAGTGCAGGCGTTCACACGCGAAAATGAAGAAAAGTCAAACTTCGCCGACGCCGTGGAGGCAACTTTTGATGTCGCGCTGCGCCGTGTGCGCGTCCGCTCTTATATGACCGGCATTATTTTCTCCTTCATTCTCTCGGGTCTGATCGCTGTTTTGTGGTTCGGCGCCGTTCAGGTGAAAGGCGGCGCCATCACGCCGGGCGCCATGACACAATTTGTAATGTACGCTTTCGTCTCGGTGAGCGGTGTTGGTCTTTTGACCGAAACCTATGCTGAAGTGATGCGCGCGGCCGGCGCTACTGAACGGCTGATGGAACTTCTTGCGGCAAAGTCCGATATTACGGCGCCCGCAGCGCCAAAAACGCTTCCGGCGCCGATCCGCGGTGAGATCAAGCTCGACCGGGTTGATTTTTATTACCCGGCCCGCCCTGATACGCAGACATTGCGCGATGTTTCCCTGCGCGTTGCGCCCGGCCAGACTGTAGCCCTTGTCGGCCCATCGGGCGCCGGTAAAAGCACGATGTTTCAGCTGATGTTGCGGTTTTACGATCCCCGCAGCGGCGCCATCCAAGTCGACAACGTTGACATCAAGGAGCTCGATCCGACAGAGCTGCGCGGCGCTATCGCGGTTGTGCAGCAAAACGCGCCCCTTTTTGCGGGCTCCGCCGCAGACAATATCCGCTTCGGCCGACCGTCAGCGAGCGACGAAGAGGTCCGCGATGCGGCGCGCGCGGCAAACGCCCACGACTTCATTTCAGCGCTGCCAGAAGGCTATGACACCCAGCTCGGTGAAAGCGCTGCAACTCTTTCCGGCGGTCAACGTCAACGGCTGGCGATCGCCCGCGCGATTTTGCGCGACGCGCCAATCTTGCTGTTGGATGAAGCCACCAGCGCACTCGATTCTGAAAGCGAGCGCGCCATTCAGGAAGCCTTTGCGACGATCTCCGCCGACCGCACGACGGTGGTTATTGCGCACCGTCTGGCGACGGTTTTGAGCGCCGACATTATTGCAGTGATGGAAGATGGCCGGATTATCGACCAGGGCTCCCATGAAGAATTGCTCGCTCGCGGCGGGCTTTATGCGCGGCTCGCCGATTTGCAGTTCGGTGACCACAAACACGCCGCTGAATAACAAGTCGTTTAACGACCACTATTGGCTTTTTGATTTCTTTAACAAAGCGCGGTCCCGGAATTTCAGTCTCACGAATCCCGGGACAGCGTTTCGTGGCATTATAGATGCGAATCGTAACCAGCGCCGCGATCGTTGTCATTCTGCGTGCGGGTTTTGGGCTCTTCGCCTGCATAAGCGTCGAGCTCAATCACATTGCGATCGGGATCGCGGATAAAGATCGCATCCATGCCCTTGAAAGAAAATTCGCCGGTCAAAGCGATGCCCTGTTCTTTTAAGAAAGCTTTGGCGTCGACCAATGATGCGACTTTGAACGAGACATGAGTGATGCCGGGATGTTTGTCGTCCACATCCATCAGGATATTTTCGCCCGTTTGAGTAGTGCTCGGCCCCAACAGATTGAGGACAACACCGGACGTGTGCTGCATGATCACAGGGTGGCCCTTTTCAAACCCCACATCAGTAATTAGCGCAAAGCCGAGCCCGTCGTAGAACTCAATCGAACGCTTTTTATCGCTGACGCGAATGCCGATATGGTCAATTTTTTCAATCGCAAGCATGATGTTAGTTCCTTTATTGAGGGCGCCGCTTACTGCCAGCCTTGGTCTGGATCCATCTTGAAAAGATATTCAAGAAAAATACGTGTGGTCTCTTCGACGGTGCCCGCCCGCGCATGATCGCGCTGCAATTCTGCGAGAACGACATTCCAGGTAACAGGTTGCACGCCGGCAGCAATCATTCGCTTCATGCCATTTTCATGTGAAAGCTGCGTGATACTGCCGATGACATCCTCAGGCACATAGACGTCAAAGCCGGCATTTGCCGCCTCAATCGCTGGATAAGCAAGGCAAACGTCTGTCCATAACCCGCCCATGATCAGCTTGTTGCGACCAGTTGCTTTAACAGCGTCGACAAATTCTTTTTCTTCCCACGCATTCACATTTGTTCGGTCGATGATTACGGCATTCGGCGCCAACGCGCGCAGCTCCTCGATGAAGGGCTGCGATCCGTTTAGGCCAACGCCTACATGGGAAAAAATAATCGGTATATCGAAATGCACTGCCGATTTGATTAGCGCTGTTGTGTTGTTCATGAGGTCTGCGTGATCAATGTTTCTAACGCCCATCAAAATATGCGGCTGATAGTCAATCAGAATGAGCGCTGAATTTGAGGGTGAGAGAAACGGGTCTTCGTCAGCTGCGCGATGCGGCGTGCCTTGATAATCGTCTGGATATTGCGCGACGCCGTTGACGGTTTTGATCTCAGTGGGTGTGGCCTCGGCATGTGCCGGCGCCGCAGCGAAAAAGGCAGCGGCGAAAGCGCCAATAAGGCGGTGTTGCAGTTTCATGGAGCGGGTCCTTTGTTGAAGAATTATGTTGACCCGATGATTGTAATTATGACTGGAATGATAGATAATCCATTAATATAGAAAATGATTGTTTCCATATGAGTTATAATAGTAATACTCTCGATGGCATCGCCGTTTTTGCCTCTGTGGTGGAGGAAAATGGATTTAGCGCCGCCGCAAAACGGCTGGGGCATTCTCCATCTCATATCAGCAAGGAAGTGACGAAGCTTGAGCAACGCCTCGACGTGCGGCTCCTCAACCGATCAACGCGGTCAATTCACCTCACAGATGAAGGTCAAGCTTACTATGATCGTTGTCGGCTGATTTTGGAGACCGTGCAGGAAGCTGAAAGTGTTGCAGCGGAAGGCCAGGCGTCACCAAGCGGGTCCTTGCGCATCACGGCGCCGGTGAGTTTTGGATTAGGACAGTTGCGTCACACCCTGCCTCAATTCATCAAGGCGTTTCCGGATATCCGGCTCGATGTTGAGTTCAACGATCGAATGGTCAACATTGTTGATGAGGGTATCGATGTCGCGATCCGGATCGGACGCCTGCAGGATTCATCGCTCATCGCCAGGAAACTGGCAGATTATCGCGGTGTCATTGTCGGGGCGCCATCTTACTGGAACCAGCATGGCCGACCCGCTCATCCAAGCGAATTGAATGCCCACAAATGTATCAGTTACTCAAATATGGCAAACCCGTCAGTGTGGGAATTTAATGACAAATCCGACCCAATTAAAGTCTCTCTCAATCTTGCCGCCCAATGCAATAGCGCAGAGCTGGAAACAGAACTCGCGGTCGCAGGCATTGGCGTAACACGGTTGCCGTTATTTGCCTGCGAAAAAGAGGTTGCCGCTGGCAACCTCGAAATCGTCCTGGAAGATTTTGAGCAGGAACCGCTCGGCCTTTACGCCATCTATCCCCACCGCGCGCATTTACCTGCGAAGATACGTGTTTTTATCGAGTTTCTCGAAAACACCATTCGCGGCGGCGCCTGATGGGTTTGGCAAGCGACACAGGTGCTTCCGGCCCCCAGATTAAGGTGCGATTAGACTGCGGCGTCAAGCCCAGCCATTTTGCATTGTTTGCCTCACCACCGGCCTTCTCCGGCCGCGATTTTGCTTTAATACAGCCTTACCGGTCAGGCTGCTAGAATCCGGGACCAAAAGGGAGAATTGGACGTTCTATGTGCGGTATTATCGGCATTCTCGGGACAGGTGACGTCACCCCCGCCATCGTTGCAGGGCTCAGACGGCTGGAATATCGCGGTTATGATTCGGCAGGTGTTGCGACTGTCCATGACGGCGTCATCGCCCGGCGGCGCGCGCCCGGCAAGCTCACGGCGCTTGAAGCGGTTCTGAACGGAAATGCCCTGCCCGGCGCTATCGGCATTGGCCACACGAGATGGGCGACCCATGGCAGCCCGAATGAACAAAACGCCCATCCTCATGCAACCGAACGCGTCGCGGTTGTTCACAACGGGATCATCGAAAATTACGCTGAACTGCGTCAGGAACTCATCGACAAAGGCGTTGTCTTCGAATCAGAAACGGATGCGGAAGTCTGTCCGCAATTGATCACTTATTATCTGCAATCGGAAAATTGCACGCCGGCGGAAGCCTTTAAGAAATCGATTGCCCGCATGCGTGGCGCATTTGCGTTTGCGGCTATCTTTTCAGGCGAAGACGATTTGATGATCTGCGGACGAAAGGGAAGCCCGCTGGCGATCGGTCGCGGCGACGGCGAAATGTATCTTGGCTCAGACGCCTATGCGCTGTCGCCCTTCACCAATCGCGTCATCTATCTTGAGGAAGGCGACTGGGCGGTTCTCTCACGATCATCAATCGATATTTGCGACGAAACAGGCGCAAAAGCAGAGCGGCCGGAAGTGATTTCATCAGCGGCCCAGGGCGCCGTCGGCAAGGACGGCCACCGCCATTTCATGGCAAAAGAAATTCACGAACAACCTGAAGTGATCGGCCATACGATCTCGCGTTATGTCGACCCCACAACTAAAGAAATTCGTCTGCCCAATGGTTCGTTCGATTTTGCCGCCCTCGACCGGTTGACAATATCGGCCTGCGGCACGGCCTTTTACGCAGCGCTCACCGCCAAATACTGGTTCGAAAAATGGGCGGGGCTTCCAGTCGAAATCGACATCGCGTCGGAGCTGCGTTACCGCGATGTTCCATGGACGGCCAATGGCGGCGCGCTTTTCATTTCGCAATCAGGCGAAACCGCCGACACGCTTGCGGCGCTGCGCGAAGCGCATGCCAATGGCCAGAAGATTGCGACCGTCGTCAATGTCGCCGAATCCTCCATCGCACGGGAAGCCGACATCATCTTTCCTATGGCTGCGGGTCCTGAGATCGGCGTTGCCTCCACCAAGGCTTTTACTTGCCAGCTTGTTGCCCTTGCCTGCATCGCGATTGCAGCCGGACGCACGCGTGGGCGTCTTTCCCGCGAAGAAGAAAAGCGACTGGTTGATGCTCTGCTCGAGACGCCAAGGAAAATTTCCGAAGCGCTCAAAGCGAGCGACGCAATTGAAAAAATCGCCCATGACATCGCAAAGGCGACAGACATTCTTTATATCGGGCGCGGCGTTTCCTACCCGATTGCGCTTGAAGGGGCGCTTAAGCTTAAGGAAATTTCCTATATTCATGCCGAAGGCTACGCCGCAGGGGAGCTAAAACATGGGCCCATTGCGCTGATCGACGAAACCCTGCCCGTGGTCGTTATTGCGCCGAAAGACGCGCATTTTGAAAAGACCTTGTCAAACATGCAGGAAGTAATGGCGCGTGATGGCAAGGCGCTATTGATTTCATCAGCAAAAGGCGTCGCCCTTGCAGGCGACAATCTTTGGGCGTCAATCGAGGTTCCCGAAACCGACCCAATGTTGGCGCCAATCGTTTACGCTGTGCCTGTGCAGCTCCTCGCTTATTTCACCGCAACCACAAAAGGCACGGATGTGGACCAGCCACGCAATCTCGCAAAGTCAGTCACCGTCGAGTAGACCATCGATGCGCCGTTTGACGGGATTAGCAACGCGCTATAGGCGCCACGTAACAGGAAACGCCAATCGACATGCCTTGTGATCCGGATAAGCCGCAGCAATCCTTATTGCGCCTCAAAGACTGGTTCGTCGCGGATGCGCTTCCACTGTGGGTTGCTCAAAGTTACGATTATGATCATGGCGGTTTTTTTGAGGCGCTGAATTTCGACGGAACCCCCGCCGCAGGTCTGACACGACGCGTGCGTGTTCAGTCACGCCAAATCTATGTCTTCACCCAGGTGGGACTTCATGGATGGCATGACGACGCCGAAGCGCTGGCTGCCAGGGGTTTTGATTATTTACTAGACACCGCATGCCCCGATGAAGGCGCTCGTGGCTGCGTTCATACGCTATCCCCAGAGGGAAACATTATCGATGATCGCCGTGATCTTTATGATCAGGCATTTCTATTGCTTGCCTGCGCCTCGCGCTGGAAGGCGGCAAGAGACAAGCGTGCGATAAACCTTGCGGAAAGGGTGATCGGATTTCTGGACCACGAACTTGCGTCCCCTTTTGGCGGGTGGGCCGAAGACGACAAGGAAACGCTTCCACGCCGGCAAAACCCCCATATGCATCTATTCGAAGCGTTCACGGCGCTTTACGAGGCGACCGGCAACAAGCGCTATATTGATTACGCAGGCAAGACCCTGGAGCTCATGCGCTCTGTTTTCTTTGACTCTAAAAGCGGCGTCATTCGCGAATTCTTCGATGACGAAATGAAATTCTTGGAGCGCCGTTCTGCGGTTCAGCCCGGACACATGTTTGAATGGGTCTGGCTCCTAAAAAAGTATGAGCGCCACACGCAAGCCAATTTGGCTAACCAACGGCGCGTCTTGCTCCGTCGCGGCGCCGAATTGGGTGAAGATTCGAATTTTTACGGATTTATCGGCAACGAAATCACGATTGCCGCAAATACCGCGAGAACCGATAAGAGGCTTTGGCCACAGACTGAATATATTAAGGCATGCCTCACAGAAGCCGCAGACGGTGACGCCGAGGCGGGTCAGAGAGCGGCGCAACTTATTAACGACCTCTTCAAGACATACCTCAAGACATCAACACCAGGTCTTTGGATTGATGAATACGACAAATCCGGCGCGGCTATTGCGCCACATGTACCGGCAAGCATTCTTTACCATATATTTGAAGCTGTCGTGGAAGCTGTCAATTCCACAAACACGATGGATGCATCATGAAAATTCAACCCGTCATCATGTCCGGCGGTTCAGGAACACGGCTGTGGCCACTGTCTCGCACCGCTCGGCCAAAACAGTTTTTGAAATTGGTAACGGACAAATCCATGTTTCAGGAAACCGCCTTGCGCGTGCATGATGAAACCGGCGCCTACCAAAATCCCGTGATCATAGCAGGCCGCAAACATGGCGCGATTGTCGCTGAGCAACTCACCGAAATCGGCATTGAACCAGCCGAAATCATTCTGGAACCATGCCCGCGCAACACCGCGGCGGTCGCTGCAGTCGCTGCGTGCTGGGTCGCGCGCGGCGAAGAAGACACACTCGTTCTCTTAATGCCGGCTGATCACCATATTGCCGACGCCGGAGAGTTTCGCCGTGCCGTCGATGCTGGTGCGAAGGCGGCCGAAGATGGGTATATTGTTACGTTTGGCATCAAGCCTGAAAGCCCGCATACGGGATATGGCTATATTCAAACCGGTGCAAAACTGCGCACATCTGTCTTCGAGGTCGCCGCATTTAAGGAAAAACCAGAACTCAAGACGGCGGAGAAATATATCGATGATGGCGGCTATTTCTGGAATGCAGGCATATTTCTGTTCAGCGCTAAAGCGATGCTTGATGAGTTAGAACGCCACGCACCTGACATCAGAAAATCTGCAAGCAAAGCGCTGGAGGAAAGCGCCATGTCAGGCGCCGCCCTGCGCCTTGATGAACCGGCGTTCGAATTGTGCCCGTCAAATTCCATTGACTATGCGGTGATGGAAAAGACCGAAAAAGCCGCAATCGTGGCGCCTGTCGATGTTGGCTGGACGGATATCGGAAGCTGGAGTGAGCTCGATGCTTTGCTGACCGGTGAAAATGTGGTGGCTATTGGAAGTGAAAACTGTGTGATCCGAAGCGACGGCCCCATGGTCGGCGTAGCCGGTGTCGACAACCTGATTATAGTCGCAACCAGCGACGCTGTTCTGGTGGCGCGGCGCGACAATGCACAGGAAGTACGCGCGATTGTCGAAGAGCTGAAGAAACGCGGACGCGCAGATTTACTTTGACGCGATGTTTGGCGAAATAAGATGGCGAATAAGATGACAAAACGAATCGTTGTGGCTGGAGGCGCCGGATACATTGGCAGCCATGTTTGCGTTGAATTGCTCACCGGCGGCGCATCGGCGCTGGTCATCGATAACTTTTCAAATGCTCACCCGGAAGCCCTCAATCGTATTCGGGAGTTGGCGTCGGGAGATCTCGAATTTCTGGAGTGCGACCTCGCAGACCCGGCCCAGAAAGATACAATCATTGGCGCAGTCAAAAATTTCAGACCCGACGGCGCCGTGCATCTGGCGGGCCTTAAAGCCGTTGGTGAATCCGTCGAACAACCAGCGCGCTATTATCGGGTCAATCTCGGCGCCGCTCTCACGCTGATCGAAGCGCTGGAAGCGGCAGACGCCAAGAAATTGGTTTTCTCGTCGTCAGCCACCGTCTATGGCGACCGCAATCAAAGTCCGGTTGACGAGTCCGGTCTCACTGGCGCGACTAACCCTTATGGCCGCACAAAATTATTCATCGAGGATATCGCGAAGGACATTGCACGCAGTGATGATGAATGGAGGGTCGTCAATTTGCGCTATTTCAATCCGGTGGGTGCACATCCCTCTGGACGCATCGGCGAGGACCCCAACGACATTCCGAATAATCTTTTCCCGTTTATCGCTCAGGTTGCCGTAGGACGCCGCGATAAGCTGCAGATTTTTGGCGATGACTATTCGACCCCGGACGGCACCGGCGTGCGCGATTATATTCACGTTGTAGATTTGGCGCGGGGCCATGCGGCGGCGCTCAATTATCTCACAACACAAAAAACCGGCGGCGCAGTAGATATCAATCTTGGAACCGGCAAAGGATTTTCGGTGCTGGAAGCAGTCGCCGCGTTCAAGCGCGCGTCAAACCGTGACATTCCCTATGAAATCGCGCCACGGCGCGATGGTGATATTGCCGAGATTTACGCCAATGCCGATCGTGCAGAAAAACTTCTCGGCTGGCGCGCAGAAAAAACCCTCGAGAATATGTGCGCAGATCACTGGCGCTGGCAAAGCCAGAATCCCGATGGGTACAAGGCTTAAGCTGTCCGTTCTGTAAATTGTCCGTATTTGCGGTAGCGCACCATGTATGACGGCAGGATCGATTCCACCGTCTGCGGATTAATCTCCAAATCCGCAAGGGTGCCGATAGCTGGATCACTGTCGACAATATTGTCCCGCTGTAGCAATTTCACCTGATCACGCGTCAGGGGCGGCGTCACAAACGGGGCCCACGCAGCGATTTCGCCAAAAAGCCCAATCAGAGAGGCCAGCGGGAATGGAACTGGCGCGAGAACGCGCTTGCGTTCGGTTTCATCCAGCATCAACTGAAGAAGCTCTTTGAATGAATAGACGCGCGGGCCGCCAAGCTCAAAAACCCGGCCCATTGCCGCCGGACGTGCAAGCGCTTCACATACAGCGTCCGCGACATCATCCACATAGATCGGCTGGAACTTTGGCTTGCCACCGCCAATGAGTGGCAACACCGGCGAGAAATTAGCCATGACGGCAAACTTGTTAAAGAATGCGTCTTCCTGCCCGAAAACAACCGACGGCCGCAAGATCGTCGCCGTCGGGAGCGCTGCCCGCACCGCCTTTTCGCCTTCGCCTTTTGTGCGCGCATAGTGACTTTTGCTGAGGGGATCGGCGCCAATGGCCGAAATCTGGACAAAGTGCTCAATCCCCGCCTCAGCCGCCAGCGCCGCGACGGCGGCAACGCCATTTGCCTGTACCGCCTCAAAATTCTGCCGCCCGCTCTGCGAAAGTATGCCGACGAGATTAACCACAGCGTCGGCGCCCTTGAGCGCGTCTGCGATCGAATTTGGATAGCGGATATTTGCTTGTGCCAGCTGAACCTGACCAACGGCGCCCATGGGCCGCAGAAACTGCGCCAAATGGGGACGGCGCACTGCCACGCGCACACGCCAGCCTCGCTTTGCCAGTTCACGCACCACATTGCGGCCGATAAAGCCCGACCCGCCAAATACAACCGCTAGTTTGCTGGAAAATTTGCCATTCATGGCGTGGCCCTTTTGCTCTGATTACGGCGTGTTTTTTTCAATTGCGAACGCCTATCCGAATTTATTGACCCACACAATCAGGCTCTATAGCGCACCGAATATGCTGGCGGCATTTATTCAGTCCTGCCGGCAAATGGCGCCGTCTTTGCTCTTTATCACGCCTATTGGGGGATCAGTCCGGACACCAATTGGTGGGACGGGCGCGCCGAAAGCGTCAGGGATCCAGCTGGCCCGAGAGGGCTTATGCTGAACGGTCCAATGGGGGGCGACAACGGCCTTGCGCGGCAACCGAAGCCCGCCCGCAATGCGCGCGATCCTCGCGCGGCGCCCACTGGCTGGGCGGCCCGGGATCTCATTCGCCCCTCTTTTCAGTGCATTCCCTGAGAATTGACATCAAACCCGCGCGACCGTAAGTCAGCCGTCCTTCACCTGCCCAGGTGGCGGAATTGGTAGACGCGCCAGCTTCAGGTGCTGGTGTCTGTATGGACGTGGAGGTTCAAGTCCTCTCCTGGGCACCAAGTGACCATCCATTGACATCGATAGTCGTCTAAAAATACCATGAAATCAGTGAGTTGATAGAAAGGTATTCCAGACGCGTTCATGCACATCCACGCGCATACCGTCAAAATGTCGGTAGTTTTGTCGGCATAATTGGCATCGGATGAAATTGTACCGACGAAAAACACGCAAGGTACCGACAGCGCGCCTTAAGTCGTTGAAATCGGTGATCGGATTTCTCGATTTCTGCATTTGGACTGAAACCGCCGCTCACTTTGAACACCCGCCCGGCGGATACCGTCAGGCGATACCGACAATGGCGGCGGCGCGAGACTTGCGCCGCTCCTTTAGAGAGGCGAAATCGATGAAATTGTCTGACATCGCGGTGCGTACCGCAAAACCGCGCAGCAAAGCCTACAAGCTTGCCGACGGCGCTGGCATGTATCTGCTCGTCAAGCCGGACGGTAAACGATACTGGCGTATGGATTACCGATTTCACAGCAAACGGAAAACGCTCGCGCTTGGCGTCTATCCGGGCGTATCGCTGAAAGATGCACGCGAAAAACGCGGCGCCGCAAAACGTCAAATGGCCGGTGGAAACGACCCCGGCCATGTCAGAAAAATTGAAAAACTAGCCGGAGCAGCAAGCGCCGAAAATACCTTTCGCTTTGTGGCCGAAGAACTCATAGCCAAAATGGCCCGCGAAGAACGCGCTGAAGTAACGATCGAGAAAACGAAGTGGATTTTTGAATTCGCTTATCCCTATTTTGGCGATCTGCCCATCGCTGAGATCACCGCGCCTGAAATTTTAGTTGCGCTGAAATCCGTTGAAGCACGCGGCAAATATGAAACGGCGCGACGGTTGTGTAGTAAAGTTGGTCAAGTCTTTCGACTGGCAATAGCAACCGGTCGCGCTGAACGCGACCCAACAGCTGATCTACGCGGCGCCATTACCACACCAAAGGTCAAACATCACGCCGCGATCGTCGACCCGAAAGAAATCGGCGCCCTCCTCCGTGCGATTGATGGCTTCACGGGACATCTGACAACAAAGCTCGCGTTACAGTTTTTGGCGCGTACCTTCGTGCGTCCTGGCGAGTTGCGCCACGCCGAATGGGAAGAGTTCGATTTAAAGGCGGCGGTTTGGGAAATCCCCGCAAAGAAAATGAAAATGCGCCGCCCGCACCGCGTACCGCTCGCAAAACAAACGCTCGATATCTTAAGCGATCTGCAACGGCTAACCGGAAAAGGCCCTTTGCTTTTTCCCGCCGTCAACAATTCCCATCGCGCAATGTCAGACAATACCATGACAGGCGCGCTGAGGCGATTAGGATATTCTGGGGATGAAATGACTGCACACGGTTTCCGGTCTATGGCCGCGACGCGCCTCAATGAAATGGGTAAATGGTCGCCTGACGCGATCGAAAGACAACTCGC
Source organism: Hyphococcus sp. (assembly GCA_021776335.1). Classification (GTDB taxonomy): domain Bacteria; phylum Pseudomonadota; class Alphaproteobacteria; order Caulobacterales; family Parvularculaceae; genus Hyphococcus. The sequence goes on along the minus strand of JAJFGB010000007.1, from coordinate 140,576 downwards.
ACACCAGGAAGCAAATACGGTTCGCCGCGCTTACACTCACGCCGCCGAATATTGGGATGAGCGGGTGAAGATGATGCAGGTTTGGGCGGATTATCTGGATGAGTTGTGGCGGCAAACCCCACGATAAGTTACTTGTGATTGACATGAACAAAAAACGCGACACGCCGAAGAAAGCAATTAGGCGGAGTCAACGCTCTCGCATGGCGCGCATCGTTGGCGTTGAGCAACCACCTAGTTGTGAGATTTCTGAAGAGGAGCTCTCAAAATTTGATCCATGTATAACTGAGTCTGAGTTAGAAGGCTGGTTCAAAGATTTTCAAAAGAGGCAATTGGACAGTTCACAAGAACAACACGAAGAAGATGCGGTATTTATGTCAATCTTACTGAGCAATACGCAAAACCAGTTGTTCAGAGGCATATACGAAGCGACGAAAGACAACCCGCTATATGCAATGGAGGCTTTCGTAACGGCGCATCATTTGGGTTTGTATCCGCCGCGCTGGGTGCTCGATTGGCTGTATGATGCGTTCGCAAATTATCTAACCTCAAGCGAGGAAGAAGACCTTGCAAAGTTGCTCAAGGCAAAACGCGGCCAAGGCACACAACCGATCATAAAAGAAAGTCGCAAACTGAAAACAGAAAGCAACGCGATGAATCAGATTCTTGGTCTCAACATTTCCGGAACATCGATCGACGATGCAGCGGCAATAGTTGCTGAACGCTTTGAAGTTCAAGGTATAGAATGCCCCTCAGCCGATACTCTCGCAGAGCGGTTCACAAAACGCGGCTGGGGTGCAATTTCGAAAGCATTGAAAACAATAATCAAGGAATCTAAAGCTGAGTGACCTTAACTTAGGTCCACATCTAATCTGGACATTTCTCGCCAAAAACCGACTTTCGGCAATGCTCACAAGATGACTGCAATGGAGCACACCCGAACGAAGATCCAACATGAACTACCGGTTTCACGGTCGCAAAACGACAGAGAGCAGTGCGCAGTTATCCTATTTCCCAGCAAACAGTTGAAAGTGCTGGAAAATTCGCCCTGTCGCTTTCAATAAATAATAGTATTGAAGTCGCTCTAGACATTACTACAACAAAGATAAACAATAAATGGGTTCGTGATCTATCTATTGGGGGATCCAATGTTGAAAATTGCCCGGGCAGCGATATTGTTTGTTCTGCTTAGCGCGTGCTCAACCGCCCCCGGCGAAATCTTCAACCAATTTGATCTCCACAAGAATAAATATGGCGGCGGCAAATCGATAACGACTGGCGCTCGGCAGCGCGTAATTCTAAATCACGATCCCAATCTGATGACCCGCCCCGGGTTGGTGACGCCCTCTCGCATTGTTTGCACGGAGCCAAGTCCTGATGTAGCCGCTGCCGTTGCAAACTCTTTTGGCGCGGCGATCAGCGTTCTTGGGAAGGGATCGGGTTCGATCTCCGGCGAAACTATTGAGGGGATTGCGCAACTGGCTGAACGCACTGCATCGATCCAGCTTCTGCGCGAGAGAATGTTCCGGGCCTGTGAAGCCTATTCAAACGGCGCGATCACCGGCACGAGCTATACGTTGCTAATGAATGGCATCGGGCGCGAACTGGTAACCACCAATCTCGGCGAGAATGCCGCAGGCCGCTTCGGCCGATCGCTGGCGGCTCTCGGCTCAAAAGCGTCGAGCAGCGCAGAGGCTTCCCTTACCGGATTTGCGAGCGCTATCGAAGATATTGGGGAAGCAAGCAGCAAACTTGCCGAGGCTGAAGCAAAAGTTTTCGAAGCAAAAGCGAAGCTTGCGGAAGAAAATGCAAAGCCTGATGATCAACGCGACGCAGAAAAAGTGACGGTCCTGCAAGGGGAGGTCACGAAAGCCGAAGCGGAGCATAGGACCATGCGCGAGTTGTTGAAAGGCGAAATCAAAACGGCGACGGAGGCCGAGGGCGAGTTTACGACAGTGACGGCGGCCGGGAGCATCACATCGTCTGTAAGCGCCGATGTCGCAATCGAGATTCGAAAAATGCAGTCGGCGTTTTTAGATCGCGACCCGCTTGACGCGGTCATTGACGCTTGTGCTGTTGAGATGGCGAACGTTAACCTAAGCAGCGCACTTGATGAGCGCTTCCATGAAGCGGTCGTCAACAACTATGTTAAGAGGCAAGATTTTGCCGACCCAGACGACGCACGCGGGCTGGCTATTTCGACTCAATTGACGCGAGTTTCGGGACTTGCAGACTATTGCCGCAAAAATCTTACGCATGTATTGGCGCTCGCGCAGGAAAAAGCGCTTTCGCTTAAGGGCTACCAGCTGGAGGTGGATCGTGCGGATGTTATAGCGCGCAAAGCAGCGGCAAGTGTTGAAGTCTTTAAGCAATACAACGCCCTGATTGATAAGTGTCAAAAGTTCGATAGCGCCACTGAGAAAAATGAGAAAAAGACGTGTCTTGCGGCAGCCGAAGCGTTGCGGACGGGCGACCCATCCACAGTTGCTGGGAATTTTGCTCAATTTCGTGCGCAACAACCGCCGTCGCCGCAGTCACAGCCATTGCCAACGATTGTCTATGACAGCGCTGCGCTAGAGAGAACGGCGTTTGACACTGCAAAGCAAAAGCTGACAAGCGGCGCCTTCACAGTGGATCCAGCACCGGCGACTGGTGAAAAACCCAAGCAACGCGAATACCGTGTAGCCGGCGAAGCGCTCAAAAAAGAGTATGACGCCTTGATTGCCGAAGGCGCAAAAATCAAGACCGACACCGATCCAGCTTTTGCCGCTGCTGAAAGGCCAAAGTTAGAGGTGATTGAGAACACTCATGTCCGGCTGATGACCAAACTCACAAACGCAACCGGCGGGACGCTTGAGCACCGAAAGGCTCAGGCGGAGATCCAGGCGAACGCGCTTGACGCGGAAATCGCTGAAAAGAAATACAAGGAGAACGAGTCCCGGTTCACGGTTTTTGTGCCGAAAGCCGAAAATCTACTCACCAGGATAAAAGCTTGGAAGGACGACAAGCCTGCTCCGTAGGTCCTGCTGATTTGACGTGCTGACAGAGCCTCAAGCCTGCGGAAAGCTGAATTTAACGGGAGAGCGCTGCCATGGCCAAGAAGAACAAAGATAATCGTCCGCCGAATGACAAGAAATCCGATTCAGACGAGCAATCAAAAGATACACAGCCGTCTGGCGGCATCGATCTGCTCACAACACATTTTATGATTAAGGACGGCGCCGCGCCTGATGATGAAGACTCGCCCTTGTGCGAGAGAGATTGGCATAAGAACCCAGGATGGCGAGAGGCGGCGCTAATGGCATCACGTCGACGCCAAAGAAGAATACGGCGCCGTCGAGACAAGTGGCGGAGCGACGATGAGGATTGGCGCCAAGACGACGAGAGCTGGCGTATGAGCGCAGCAGTTTCTGTAGGCCGGCGCGGGCAGAAATTGACATCAAGACTGAGCGCGCTTGGCATGCCGAGGAATTATCGGAGCGGGCGCGTTGTAACTCTTGGGTGGCATCCTGACCTTCCAGATTATCGCGATCGCGTTTTGCCGCCATTCGCGAGCGATGCCTGTGACAGTTGCGATCACGTGCGAAACAAGCGTGATGAAAACCTGCTGCGAGTCTTGCGCGATAAAATGTCGCCGCTTGTGACAAACGCGCCCATATCAGATTCTCACCTGAATATTGACTATTGCTCACCAATCGAGGATCAGGGCCAACTCGGCTCCTGCACAGCGCAGGCGGTCGTCGGTCTAATGGAATATATGATGCGTCGCGGGCGCGGCCAGTATATCGATGGGTCGCGGCTGTTCCTCTACAAAGTCACTCGAAACCTCCATGGCTGGACCGGTGATACAGGCGCTTATGTTCGCACCGCCATGAAAGCGGCCGTAACGTTCGGCATTCCGCCGGAAGAACATTGGCCCTATGATGTTGACGTCTTTGAAGACGAACCGACCGCTTTCCTATACTCTTATGCATCCAACTACCAAGTGTTAAACTATGCGCGCATCGACACGCCCGACATTTCAACGGATGAAGTCATTGACCGCGTCTTGCGAACCCTGGAGAGCGGATTCTGCCTTGCGTTTGGCTTTACGGTTTTTGACTCTCTGACCGATGAGCCCGACATACGTTTCCCCGACCCAGAATTTGATTCTGTGAGCGGCGGTCATGCGGTCGTCGCGGTTGGTTATGATTTGAATCACGAGGTGGACGGCGAAGTCGTGCCGTCTTTGGTTATTCGCAATTCATGGGGGCTAGATTGGGGCGTTGAAGGATACGGATATTTGCCGTTGGCGTATATCGAACACGGTCTCGCTCGCGATTTTTGGACCGTGTATGATTGGGAATGGATTCGCGATGGAGACTTCTCATAGATTGTCGCCCGAGTATTCTATTTACATATCAGACTCGCCGTCGGCAACCGGATAGATGCTTCATGACGTTGGGCAAAGACTCTTTGGTGTCATTGCCGCCAGATCGAGACAAGATCGACGATGCAAAATGACGAACAAGAACCGGTTGCTATACCCGATTGGTTTGGTGGCTCATGCACGGCACTCAGTATTGTTCGCGTTGTCGCCGCGGTTTCCTTTGCCGGACTTTTCTGTCGTAGGCGGCCTCAGATCAAAGAAGGAGAGATTTAAATTTGGCGCGCCAGGCGTTTTGAATTGCCGGTGTTTCTTGGACGGCATATCGAGTTACGGATTGTAGAGGCCCAAGTCGGAGAGGTTCATGGGGAGCGAGACGGTGGGGGCACGCTGCGATTCGTCGCCCCCAAACGTAATCCCCGTCGGCGCGAAGGCCTCGGACATCATATTTTCTGCTAGGCTCGCAAGGCGCTTTGCGTCCTCCGCGATAAGGTCTGGCGAAAGCAACACCGCGCGCCGGAAGGCGGCGAGAGCTTCACGCGCTAGCGCGGGCTGTCCCTCCAACACTGATTTCCGAAACGCGGCGAATGCCTCCTTCAATGCCGGAATTTCCCCAAAGTCAGCCTTGCGATCCGTAGTTCGGATCGAGAATACGCAATATCCCGCCTGCAGCGGTTCTCCCTTGTGAAGAAGCTTGCGGTCAACAGGGTCTAGCGAAAGTGCGCTACGATCGAACGAATCCCGCGGAGCCGCAATGATTGCGCAGGTGACAGGCTTGTTGAGTTCAAAAGTTGAATCGACTCCAACTTCAAGGCGTACGTCAGCCGTCTGGCCAGCGATGAGATCCATGCCTTCCGTAAGGAGTGGAATGAAAGGCCTTGCTAGTTCGACGAAGCTGATCCCTGCAACGTCCGAAATGCGCGTTATCAAGTTTGTCAGCGGCGACAACAGACTACCAGATTTAACAGAGAAAAGGCCAAGCTCGACAGCGAGGTTTCCGCCGCGCCATGGCACGGCTCCCATCATCTTACGGGATATGGTTATGACTTTGCCGACGGAACCCGAATCAAGATCTGCTAGTTTACTGGGTTTTGTAACCGCAGCGACCACCGAGCTGCTGTCGCCCAAACGAGCGAACGTCACATAGCTGTAAACCACTCCATGAAACCGAGTCGCGAATGCACGAGCTTTCTCGATGCGGAGTGACTCCACGTAAAGCTCTAAGTAGCACTTGTCCGGAGCGAGCTGAACCGAATTGCCGCTCTCACTGGCGGATAAGCCTTCGATAAATGTCAGCTCTTCCGCGATTTCGCCCGAGACCCGGGCCAGCAAACTTCCTAACCAACCCATGACGTTCCCCGGGGCAATAGCAAGCCCCATAGCGACTAGCTTTGCAACGCACCTTCGACGGCAGCCGCCCAGGGGCGGGTGTGCGGATGCGAACGATCAGTCATTATAGTCAACGGCCCACCGTTTAACCAGGTCACCGTGTCCGAACTCTTTGAGCATAATAGCAGCGACAGATACGGCGCGTGGTCGGTCGATACCAACAGCACACTCGAAACTGGACAGCGCCGAGTCGACGTCTTCCGTCATCAGGTGATAGCGACCTAGCCCTAGATAACCAGCCAAACTACTGGCGGTCGTTCCGCCGGTCATCGAAAGCATGAGCGGGAACAAAGCCTCCCGGTCGACGGGATTCTCGTGCCAAAGCGGCGTTCCATACTCGCTTTGCAGTCGCATCATCGCGTCCAACGACTTAAACCAGCAGGCTAGCGTTTGGAGAGCATCGACCGGAATGATAAAGCCAACAATAATCTCTCCTAGGTCCGGCGGTGACACCAGCCAAAGGGGGGGACGTGTGATGTCCTCAAGCACCTGTATCGGATAACCGTGCCTTGGCGACAATAATGACTTGGCCGGCCAAGGGTCATGCAAAGAGAACCAGCCGGGTCGCACGTCAACGCCGCGCGGATGCTTAAAGTCGAGGCCGTTCATACCTGAGATTTGGATTGCGTGACCAGACTTGCCGTTTGTCACCAGCACATTGATCCCGGGGCTTTCGAGTTCCATTTGAAGGCACATAGCTCCGAGCAACCAGACAAGTGCGTCGGCATTGTAGAGAAGCTTGATGTTCACACGTTCCGTAGCAGCTTCTGCGTGGCGCGTATTAAGCAGTAGCATTAGGGGTGCTGCTTCGTGAAGTTGGGATGAACACCAGATTTCTTCGATTGACAATCCACGTTTAGATAGCATGGGGCCCTCGTGTTCGAGATATTCGCGACACTGCTCTTTCAGCGACATTATATCAAACGCGCGAAGCTCCGGCCCCTCGGGCATTTCATTGACATGGCACCAGACGCGGCCTGCCCAGTGGGCGATCTCCTCCTTCCACTTGGCGATATCGTCATCGGCCGGAATGACATTGGGCGGCCAATCAGGATCGGACTTGACATATTTCCAAGAGAGACGCTCAAGCAATGGAGCCAGCGGGTCCATCATAGGAAGAGGCCCATCTGGCGTCGCTTCATCTCGCCCTCCGAAAAGCAGGCCCTTGGCATGTAGACTGGCTCGCGCCATCGTCAGCCTCCTATCCTTGTGCAACTTCATCATATATTCTGACAATTATCCGCTGCATTCATCTAATTGGCCCGATCCGACGCGCCGGAACAAGATCGTCCATGTATAGATTGATGCTGATGCAGGCGAATACAATTGTCTTTGGAGGGTCACAAGCCGCTTTCGGATGTTTCGGACATTCGCCGTCGACAGGCGGAACGACTGCAATGGGTCATCAATGGCCATTCGGGCTTTTCTAGCCCTATTTCCAGGAAAGCAGTGCTGAGATCTGCCAGTCCGTCAATCTGGTCTGAAATCGAGTATTTCAGACCCTGGCTTCCTGTGCCCGTCGAGGGACAATCCTCCATGTCCATGTGGATGCAAGAGGAAACAACACCATGTCTGAAGTAAAAGCTTACCGCGTTAAAGATTTCTGCAAAGCCTACGGCGTCTCGCGTAGCTTCGCATACAACGAAATGAAAGCGGGCCGATTGCGGTTTTACAATGTCGGTGTCATGCGTTTCATATCATTTGAAGCCGCTGAAGAATGGCGCGGAAGCTACGAAAACGCAGAAACTCATGAAACCGTGTGATTGGCGCCAGAAAAAACGCTCTTACACACTCTGGGAATCTGCACTTCACTGCGCATGGGGTGCAAACTACAGTGAACGAACACTCAATTTTCTGTGTTTGTTCACTGCAAACCAGTGTGTTTGATACCAGTCTAATGAGTATCCACGCACCTATCCCCAGCTATGTGATTCCTATGTGCAAGTATCTCTTGCCTATCTATTTTGGGTATCGGGGTATGTATCTATTCAACCAATTTACCGCGCTTTTTACGGAATGCTTTGCCTAAAATGGACGCCAGGCAAAATCGTCAGCCGCGCTGATCGAACGCGGACGCCCCTAGACGAAAAATCGAAGGTCAAGCGAAGATTAAACGTGGTTCCATCGAAGGTAATTCGAAGCAAAATCGTAGGTTGAAACGAAGGATAAAATCGAAGCTTGCGCCAGAAATTGAGCTGGATTTCGCGCGTCTTTCGATCCAAACGCGAAATTTGAGTAAGGAGCGCCGAAAATGAGAATTTATCACTAAAAACGAGGTGACCATGCCAATCTGTCATTCACCGGGCCGCCAGAATCGCCTACATCGTCGTGCCTATCGGGTTTGCCGAAAAATCTAGACGTTTGGCGGCAAATATTTCAAAGTAAATCAAACAGATGGCCGGTAATAGGCCAGATGGATCTCACCGGTGAAGCGGGATCTATATTGGGAACAAAAAATGATAACTGGGGAACTCAAAAATAAAGTCGATCAGCTCTGGAATGCTTTCTGGTCCGGGGGCGTATCCAATCCGCTCTCTGTTATTGAGCAGATCACCTATCTCCTCTTTGCCAAACGCATCGACGACATCCACACGGCCCGTGAAAAACAGGCCAGCCTGTTGGGCGGAAAAATCGAGAACCCCATTTTCCGGCAGGGCCAGCAGCAACTTAGATGGTCACGATTTAAAGATTACGACCCTGAAGAAAAATTTCGTGTGTTCAAAGACGAGGTCTTCCCCTTCATCAAGGAGATGAACGGCACGGCTGGTAGCTCTTACACACGTTTCATGGCCGACGCCGTTTTCATCATCCCGACGCCCGCCCTGCTCGATAAGGTCGTCAATATGATTGATGCGATCCCAATGAAAGACCGGGACACGAAAGGCGATCTTTATGAATACATGCTGTCAAAGATTGCGACAGCAGGCCAAAACGGACAATTCAGGACGCCGCGACATATCATCAAAATGATGGTGGAACTCACCGAACCAACGCCGAAGGATATCATTTGTGACCCAGCATGCGGCACCTGTGGTTTTCTCGTAGCGGCAGCGGAGTATCTGGAAGATCATTACCCCGATATCCTGGTCGACAAAAAACTAAAGAAACATTTTCATCAGGATATGTTTCACGGATCTGACTTTGATAATTCCATGTTGCGCATCGGTGCAATGAACATGACTCTCCATGGAATTGATAACCCGGCAATTGAAGGGCGCGACTCCTTAAGTGAAGATCATGCGGATCACCGCAATGCTTATACGCTCATTCTCGCCAACCCTCCATTTAAGGGTTCGCTCGACTATGACGCGACGGCGAAGGATTTGCTGCAAGTCGCGAAGACAAAAAAGACCGAGCTTCTCTTTATCAGTCTGTTCCTGAAGCAATTGAAACCGGGCGGACGGTGCGCGGCAATTGTGCCTGATGGCGTGCTGTTTGGCTCATCAAAAGCGCATAGGGATATTCGTGAGACGCTGGTCGAAAAACAAAAGCTCGAAGCCGTCATTTCCATGCCGTCAGGTGTGTTTAAGCCTTATGCCGGTGTTTCAACAGCGGTGTTGATTTTCACCCGCACCGATAGCGGGGGCACTGACAATGTCTTTTTCTATGATATGCAGGATGATGGCTATAGCCTTGATGATAAGCGTGATGAGATTAAAGCAAACGACATCCCCGATATCCTTGCGCAATATAAATCATTCAAAAATGGCAAAGGTGATTTTGCCGACAAGGCGGCCAAGGCCTTTGCCGTTGCAAAAGAAGATATTGCGGCTAACAAATATGACCTCTCCATCAATCAGTACAAAGAAGTTGAGTATGACGAAGCCGAGTATGATCCCCCAAAGGTCATTCTTGATCAGTTAGACAAACTGGAAGCTGAGATACAGGCTGACCTCAAAGAACTGCGGGGAATACTTTGATGACGAAGCTTGGGGATTACGTTGAAATAAAAACGGGCAAACTTGATGCCAATGCCGCAGCGATTGACGGCGCATATCCATTTTTTACATGCGCCCGCAATACATTGCAAATTGACAAATATGCCTTCGATGCAGACGCAATACTCGTCGCTGGAAATGGAGATTTGAATGTCAAACATTATCAAGGAAAATTTAATGCGTACCAACGCACCTATGTAATAACCGTTAAGTTGAGTGAGGTGCTGAATGTTCGTTATCTTTATCACTGGATGTCGAAATATGTTGATCGCTTACGTGAGCTCAGCATTGGCGGGGTGATCAAATATATAAAGCTTGGAATGCTTACTGATGCTGAATTTCCCTTACCGCCATTGGACGAACAAAAGCAGATTGCGGCGATATTGGACAAAGCGGACGCCTTGCGCCGCAAACGCGAAAAAGCAATCGCCCTCACAGACGACCTCCTGCGTTCCGTCTTCCTCGATATGTTTGGTGACCCTGTGATCAACCCTAAGGGATGGGATAGTGTGGCGCTTTCCAGTATATGCACGAAAATAACTGATGGAACTCATAAGACACCCAAATACGTTGATGAAGGAATCAAGTTCTTATCAGCAAAAAATATTAGAGTAGATGGTTTGAATTGGAGTGACACGAAGTTTATTACCCGGCAGGAACATCTTGACCTTACAAGGCGGTGCAATCCAGCATTCGAAGATATTGTCTTATCGAAAAGCGGGTCAATCGGTACTGCCGCTTTGGTAGATCGTGATATTGAGTTTAGCTTGTTTGAAAGTGCGGCCTTAATTAAATATGAGCGCGGCAAGGTATTGCCACTTTATCTCCTGTACTACCTGAATCATGGCAGTTCAAAGTATTTTTACCAAAGAAATACGAAGGGAAATTCTATTAAGCACCTTCATCTAATTGATTTAAGAAAGCTGCCAGTACGACTGCCTCCTGTAGAGATGCAATTGAGCTTTGACTCCGCAGCTAACGTAATAATCAATAGTAAGAACCACCTTCGGTCTGCTCTGGCTCACGAGCGTGATCTTTCTTCGGCACTCTCAATTCTTGCTTTTCGCGGTGAGCTTTTCTCCAAAGATGAGGCGGCGTAGAAGAAACAATGAGTGATCACCTGTACTCATACCTTGACGATCTCCTCAGACTTCAGTCGCGAGCCGCCGACCGGCATGATCATAAGGGCGTACTCGGGGCTGTCCGTGAAAATTTCGTCGTGCAAGTGCTCAGTGATCGAATTGATGATATTAAAATTTATACCGGTGAGGTTGTAGGCCCTGCAGATAATTTTGGCCAAAACGATGTCATAATTCGCAAACGTGGAACCGTTAATACCGAACTTGGCGGACAAGTTCGCATTAACGCTCAAGACTGCTCCGGGATCATTGAGGTTAAATCAAATGCCAAAGCAACGGAGATCACTGAATTCAACCAGAAAGCGCAAAGAATTAAATCGATTTGCCCAAATGCAGTTTGTGGCGTGGTTTGTTACAAGTTGCATAATCGTAAGGATACGATCCTGAAGCGCATGGGGCACGTTTTCGATGCAGACATCGAGGGATTTATACCTGACAGCTCAATCGACCTCGAATATCAAGAAATCGACTTTGTTCTCTGCTTGGATGAAGATACCGAGATATCCAAAGGGCACGAATATTCGAAAACCTTTTTCATAAAAAAACATCTCGATGGTCGGTATGGGCTTTTTCTTGATCCACCGTATATGAAGTATTTCCTTCGCGAGATGAACGCTGTGGCAAATCCGCAGGTTGCTGCATGACGATAAGCAATTTTTCGTTCCTGACGGGCCTATGGGATTTTCTATCCCCTGACGCTTTGATGGCCGAAAAATATGCGCAAAGCGACCCTAGGGCAGCGGCGATCTACGCGCGTCGCTCGCTCGAAATTTCTATGAAGTGGCTTTATGAAAATGACAGCTCATTGCGTGCGCCTTACCAGAAATCGCTGGCGGCGATGCTTTATGAAGGCACATTCACAAAAAACCTTGGACGCGGCCTAAAATTCGATATTAGGTTTATCCACAAACTTGGCAATGTCGCGGCTCATGACGACAAGCAAATCTCTGTTGAAGAAGGTGTAAAAACCGCCGCCGCCCTACATCGTTTTTTAGGTTGGATCGCTCGCGTTTATACAAAAGGCGGGGCAACACCACCGAAATTTGACCCTGCGCTCTTGCCAAAATCTGATGCAGAAAAGCAAGCCAACATCGCCAAGCTCATTCGAGATATGGACGCTGAAGCTTTTCAGGCGAAAGAAAAACTATCGCAAACCGAGGAAGAGCTCGCGAAGTTGAAGGCGGAGCTCGCCGCCATCCAAGAGGTCAAGCAAACAAATCAGAAAACGATACCCAAAGGCGATTATGACGAAGCGCAAACACGCGAGCTGATGATTGACGTCATGTTGCGTGAGGGGGGCTGGAACCCCAAGGGCGAGAATGTCGAAGAATATGAAGTCACAGGCATGCCGACAAGTTCGGGCGAACTGACAGGAACCGGTTATGTTGACTATGTCTTGTGGGGAAATGACGGCAAGCCAGTTGCAATAGTTGAAGCAAAACGAACGCGCGTTAGCCCGAAGCAAGGTGAGCGCCAGGCAGAGCTTTACGCCAATTGCCTGGAAGCGGAATTCGGACAGCGCCCCGTCATCTATTATTCCAACGGATATAAAACGTGGCTGTGGGATGATCAGGTCTACCCCCCTCGTGAAGTGCAAGGATTTTCGACCCAGGACGAGCTGCAATGGAAAATTAACCAACGCAGCTCTCACAAAGACTTAAACCTTATCCAGCCGAAACCTGAAATCGCCGGACGCCATTATCAAATGGAAGCGGCGGCTCGGGTGATGAGCGCTTATGGAGACGAACGCAAGCGCAAAAGCCTCATCGTCATGGCGACTGGCTCCGGCAAAACCCGATTGGCAATCTCTATTGTCGATATGCTGATGCGCGCCGGCTGGGTGCGCAAGATTCTGTTTCTCGCTGATCGCGTCTCACTCGTTAATCAGGCCAAACGCAATTTTAAATCGCTCCTACCTAATGTGACCGTTGCTAGCCTTCTTGATGACAAAGAAGAAGATGCGCGGATTTTGTTTTCGACTTACCCGACGATGCTTAATTGTATCGACGGGACAAAGAAGGATCAAAAACAGCTCTTCAGTTCCGGGCATTTTGATCTCATCATCATCGATGAGGCGCACCGTTCGGTTTATCAGAAATTCGGTGCGATTTTTGATTATTTCGATTCACTCTTGCTTGGGCTAACGGCAACGCCGCGCGGCGAAGTGGATAGAAACACATACAAACTGTTTGAATTGGATAACCATCAGCCAACGTTTTTCTACGAGTTGGAGCAAGCTGTTGCGGACGGGTTTCTCGTTCCTCCGCGCGCGATTTCTGTTCCTCTAAAGTTTCAGCGTGATGGCATCAAATACAATGATCTATCAGCCGAGGAACAAGAGGAATACGAGCTTCAAGAGGAGTTCTATGACAAAGACACCGGTGAGCTCGTTGAAGAAATCGGATCGTCAGCACTGAACAAATGGCTTTTCAACAAAGACACCGTCAACAAAGTCATTGCCCACTTGATGGAGAATGGCGTCAAAATCGAAGGCGGTGACAAAATTGGCAAGACAATCATCTTCGCAAAAAATTCAAAGCATGCAGAGTTCATTGTAGAGCAGTTTGATAAAAACTACCCAGCGCTCGCGGGCAAGTTCTGCCGCAAAGTCGACTATTCTGTTAAATACGCGCAAAGCCTAATCGACGATTTTAGCATCAAGGATAAGGACCCACAGATCGCGGTATCTGTTGATATGTTGGACACAGGTATCGACGTGCCTGAAGTTGTAAATCTAGTCTTTTTCAAAATTGTCCGCTCAAAAACAAAATTCTGGCAGATGATTGGTAGGGGCACGCGCCTCTGCCCTGATTTGTTTTTGCCAGGCGAAGACAAGACTGAGTTTTTGGTTTTCGACTACTGCCAAAACATGGAATTTTTTGATGCGAATCCGGATGGCTACGAGTCGAAAGCACAGGAGTCGGTTAAGCAAAAACTATTCAAACGACGGCTAGAACTTGTGGTTGCATTGGATGAAGCAGAACAAGAAGAATCTTTTAGCACCAAACTTAAAGACCAGCTCCAGAGCGTCATTGCGTCGATGAATATCGACAATTTCATCGTGCGGCGACAACGAAAGGATGTTGAAGCATTTGCAGATCGCAATAGCTGGGACAACTTGAAGCCGGAACACATTGACACATTGCAGCGAAACCTTAGTGGCTTGCCATCGCCCGACGATGATGATGAATTTGCACGACGGTTTGATCTATTGATCATCAACCTACAACTTGCGCTTTTGAAAAACAGCAGCACTCAAGAAGGTTATATTACCAAGGTCAAAAAACTTGCTGCGGGCCTAGAAGACAAAACCGCCATACCGTCAGTTAGCGCGCAGCTGGAGATCATTATCGAAATTCAAGAGGATAGCTGGTGGCAGAATGTGACCCTGCCGATGCTGGAACAAGTTCGAATTAAACTTCGCGCGTTAATCAAGTTCGTCGATAGAGAGCCTGGCTTCACTGACGTTTTCACAAATTTTGAAGATGAGCTTGGGGAGCCAAGTACTGAGCATCGGTTAATCAAGACGGATGCAAATATGGCGGAGTACCGAAAACGCGTACAGCGCTTTGTCAATGAACATAAAGATCATCTGACTATTAGCCGCCTCAAAAACAACAAACCGATTTCGCGCGCAGACGTGAAAGCATTGGAAGATATCCTTTTCTCGGAAGATGGACCGCTTACACGCAAAGAGTATATCACCACATATGGCGAGCAGCCGCTCGGAGTGCTTGTGCGGTCTACGGTCGGTTTAAGTCGCAAGGCGGCAAAGGAAGCTTTTGCAGAATTTCTATCCGGAGCACCATTGCACCCAGATCAGATCACTTTCCTTGACCAAGTGATCGATTATCTCGTTAAGAATGGAACGATGGAGCCTAAAGCAATGTTCGATACGCCTTTCACACATATCAATCATGAGGGCCTATCTGGCCTATTTGATGACGAAGAAAGCGCAAAAATTGTTAGGCTTGTACGTCGCATAAACAATAATGCGGGCGTCGGAATATCCGAAGAAGATACGCCAAGAGGTATCTCGGCTTAATAATCAGCTACAGGATTAAGCGATGCAGAAAGATAAGTACGAAAATTGGTTGCGATCAAATTTTGAACAAAAAACTGTATCGACTCAATTATCTCAAGCACGGCGTATTGAAGGTGCTTACGGCGACCTTGACGAGCATTTCGATCGTGACGGTTTCGAGCATATATTACGCGATCTAGAGTATACGAAAGCCGACAAACGTTTGAATCGCCCGAATCCTTCGAAAATAGTTTTCGATACGGAAAATATATACGAAGGCCTTGCGCACTTACGTAGTGCTCTTACTGGATTTTATTCGGACTTTCGAAACAGCGAAAGCCAAGATGCGGGGGAAAGTCGGAAACCAGCGCCAAGCGTAGCAACAGAGCGTGTTCCAGGCATATGGCTCCGGGCATTTTACGGTTTTGATCCCTCAACAGACGGCTACATCGGCTGGACTAAGGAAACTGAGCGAAACTGGTTTGCCGAAAATGCAACTGCTGGCGATCTATTCCTGATATATGGTGCAGAGAGTCCCGAAACTGACAGCCTAAATAGGCGCCAGCTTCTTGGATTCTTGCAAATTGATCTGGAAACCATTCGCGATGTTGACAAGTGCTCCGATGAGGGGCGACAGCGAAAGGTCAGTAAAGGGTGGGAAGAAAAATGGACCCACGCACTCCCCGTGCGACGCGCGTGGAGAATTGAAAGACGCATTGAGGTTTATCACCTATTGCCAGAGACCTATGATCCTAAGCGGGCACGCTTCATGGGACGGGAACAGGCAAAGCTTTCTCCCAATGAAGTCACTGCAATTCTACAGTTGCCAGTCACCGAAGTGAATGTCTGGGGCGAGCCAACGGTCGCGGAGCAAGACACAGAAGAGATTAGGTTCGAGAAAGTGTTCCAACCATCGAGTGGCATTACGCCCAGTTTTGGAAGTAGAAAAAGCGTTTACGAAGATGGGGAACATTGGCTCTATATGATGCGATACAACGGAGACGTTGCTGCGTTCCTTGGCCGTGATAAACATGCAGTTATCCGAAAAGCGCTCGTGAAAGTCGGATATTCTAATGATGTTAATCGCCGCTGCCTCGATCTCAATTCGGGCATCCCCCCCCAAAGCCGAACACAGATGGGAAATATGGCTTAGGTCAACGAGTTATGCGAAAGGTGATTCTGCCAAAAACGCGGAAGACTACCTAAAGGAGAATTTCAAACATCGCTTTGAGAGCCAGGGCGGGGAATTCTTTCTAGGCGACGAAAAGCAGCTTCAATCACAATTCGCTTCGACTCCCGGCGCAGCGGAGTTTCCCATTAAAACTAGGCGAAAATGAATTTGTGCCCTCCCCCGTAATGACGCTATACTATCCCAATCAGTCCATAGGCATCCATCAGCACCCAAACCGCCCCTGAAAATCGCGGCGGCGGTATTTTTGTCGGTACGTCTTGTGATTCGAAATTTTTTAGAGCATTGACATCAAAAGGCTATTCGCTAGGCGCAAGTCCTCTCCTGGGCACCATTTGGACGGTCTAGTGATATCTAGGTATTTCCAAGTCACATTTAACGCTTTACTGGATTGCCGGCCGAATTGAAAAATAGTACTTTTCCACAGGCAAGAATCGTAACACGTCTCACGCGATTCTTTAAACTACTGATATCAAGAGACTATTTTGTGTGTATACGATTTTCTGTTGTTATATATTGACAACATTGTACGTACAAATTTATCGTATAACGAGTATAAGCGGGGAGACTACAAGGTAATTTATTCATGACATCCAAATCAGACTCAATCGAACAAATCGACACTATTCACCTCGCCAGCGAAATTGTTGCCGCCTATGTTGCAAACAATACGCTAAAGGCTGGGGAACTGCCTGACCTGTTGCAGACTGTCCATGCTGCGGTCGCCGGTCTGGCAGGTGGCGATCCGGCCTATGGGGGAAATCGGGAGCCCGCCGTTGCGATCAGCAAATCGATCACGCCAGACTACATCATATGCCTTGAAGACGGGCAGAAACTGAAAATGCTCAAGCGCTATTTGCGCACGCATTATGATTTGTCGCCGGAAGATTATAAACGCAAATGGGGACTGCCGGCCGATTATCCGCTTGTGGCCCCGAATTACGCCAAGCGCCGTTCACAGCTGGCAAAGAAAATTGGTCTTGGCACAACAGCGGCTAAAAAGAAGACCAAATCGAAAAAACGCGCGACAGGGAAAAAGCGTGTTGCCTAGACAGGGTTGAGATAATTTAGGGTCGGCATTTTAGCCTCGCATTTTGATTTATCGCACGAAGCGAATAGCCGGATACATCTTTTCTGTGTCAGGCTTTACGAAGCAATCTTTTGTTCGCAGCTCATTCAACCCTGTATGGCGGCTTTGCCGCCATACAGGGTTGAAAATAAAACCTTCGATCTCTGAAAACCAGCCTAGCGATGAGCAGCGCGCGCACGACGCGGCCGGCGCGACGATTTGCTTTGGTCTTCGCCGTCTGACGCAATTTTGTAAACCGAAGCACGCGCCAGAAACCCCAGCTTGGAATTGACCGTGGAGAAAGCCTCAATATTCCATTTGTTTTTGGCGACGCTCTCATGCTTAAAAAGCACAGTGTCCTGGTGCAAACCCTCCTCATCGGTCACCAGCACGGGCAAGCAACACCGCACATCCGTAGGCCAGATTTTGAAGATCTCTTTTCCATTGGGGTTGTAGTCAACCCCGTGCTCCTCACACATCACCAGATAAATCAGCTTCTGCCACTGCACCAATGCTGACAGAAAAACCATATGTGAAGGGCTTTTTTCCATTTCTGTTTCATAATCACGATTAAAGACGACGCGGGCGATCCGTCTGCCCACGCTGTATTGGTTTGGCGTCAAGCTTTCACTGACATTTTGACTGGGCATCACATTAAAGGACACGTTCTGTGAAGATTTGTCTTCAAAGCTGCGCCTGAAATGAAGGTCGCCCGCTTCATATTCTTCCAACGCACTATCGAGCGCCGCTGAATCAAATTCACAAACACGCGAAGCGTCTATCAGCGCTGTTACGCGGCCGTCATTGGACGACAACAGATCATCATGGCGTGGATCAATCTGGCTGATGGCTAAAGCTAACTGCATGATTTCCTCAACTTTCGCACAAAATTGCGCCTTAAAAATTTATCGAAAAACCATCGCCGAGTTGGAGCGGAAACTTCCAGAACAGCAATCCCTACAAATGTAGGGGATCACAATCCTGCACAGACAATCCACATTCGCTGCCGTGTAATACGCAAGGAGAACAAGCAATGGTGGAAATTGTCTCCCGGGAAAACGCCTCATTTTATGAGGACATTCTCGATGATATGCATAAAATGCGGTATCGCGTGGCTGTAGAACAATGGGGCTGGAACATCCCCGGCATAAAACCAGGTTATGACAAAGATGACTTCGATACAGACGACACGATATATTTTATTTGCCTTGACGCCTCAGAAACAAAAGCGCTTGCCTGCGGTCGATTGAATCCAACAACAAAACCCCATTTACTCAGCGAAGTCTTCCACGAACGGTGCGTCAGCGAAAGACTACCGCGGTCCAATTCAATCTATGAATTTTCACGATACATCGTCGATCACCGGGCGATGACGAAAGAAGATCAACAAGCGGTCAGGGCCAGAATTCCTGCGGCCATCAACAAATTTTGCCTTGAGGCGAACATCACTCATGTGACTTTTTTGGGTTATATGAACAGCTACGCCCGCACCATAAAATATTGGAAAACAAGACCGTTGGGGGCGCCGTGCTACTTTGAAGAAGACAATGCCACCTATATCGCAGCGCAATCCGCAATGACCCCAGAGGGGCTGAAAAACCTCCGCGATGCCTTTCGTCTGACACGCGATGAACCGCATCTGTCGTCACGCGTTAGTTGGAAGGACCAACCCGCGATGAATCGCGTAAAGGCGGCGATCACTAATCCGCCAATCGCTGCATAAACACAGGCTGCACATCCAATTGTTATGGAAAAATCAGTTTTTCGCGCACAGCGGTAGCGACGGAATGCGCACGACCAACCGTGTTGAGCTTTTTTGAGACACTCTTCAAACAATCACGAACATGATACTCGCTAATTGATAGAATACTGCCAATTTCCCAATTGGTTTTACCTGCCGCCACAAAATGCAAGATTTCAGATTCTCGGTGTGTCAGGTTCGCAACTTCTTCATTCTTCGATACGCCAAACAATTTTTCAAGCATAACATAGCAATGCGTTGCTACTACGTGTATCGACGACAATTGCGCCGGGTCGAGATCAAATTTCTCACACCCCAATGAAACACACCCGGGAGGGCCTGCGCCTGTATGGATGGGAATGGCAAAACCGTCATTCAAACCAAATTCATTATTCATATTACGGTGTGCTCTGGCGTATTCTCCATACCGCTCAAACGCATCAGTCCAGCAAAATGGCTCGTCCCGCGACAACGCCATTCTGGCAACCGGGTCTGAAACGACCAGATTGTTTTTTACCCAATATTCCGCCCAGTCGCTTGGCCAAGTGCTAAGGTGAATTCTCGACGGCTTATGCGCGAATGCCGGATTGTCTATCTGGCCCATAGCAACGGACGAAAAACCGAATGATCGTGCGTAAACACCAAACTCATTGACAACGCTTCTAGGATTCGTGTGACGCTCTATCGCATCAATCGCTTTTATGGTGTCCGCAATTCCGGATGGACTTCCCAAAAAGATCCTCCATGTCGCACTTGCGTTCGCTTATACTACAACGTGGGCTTAACATGCGACGGCTCGGATATTATCACACAGTTGCGCCGATGGGGAGAGTGGCAGCGCTAAAACTATCCACCCAAATCAACGTCACCGGGGCTTATGACGCGCAGCCGTCTTTGGATGCTTTACATACACAGCGTTACTTTTTACCCCTAGGCAAAAGAGCCTAAGCTGACCATCGCAGCCAGCACTCCTTTCCTGCAGACTCCTTTGAAAGGCACACGTTATGGAATTTCGGATTTCAGAGGTCGCGACGCGCACCTTTGGCGCTATCAGCCGCAATTTTGGCGTGTTCTTCGCATTGTCGGCGACCCTGGCGGGTGTACCCGCCTTTCTCATCGGATTAGCAGATCTCGAGACCGGCGCTTTCGCCGCTGCCGGAATCTTAGGTGGACTGATCAGTTTTGTCAGCGCTTACATTTTGCAAGGGGCGTTGATACATGGCGCGGTGGTTGATTTTAACGGCGGGCGCGCAAAATTCGGCGACTGCCTGTCAACAGGGCTTAAGCACTTTCTGCCGCTTCTGGCCATTGCAATTCTCATGGCGTTGGGTGTCTGGGCTGGAATGATTCTTTTACTCGTGCCCGGCATTATTCTCTCGATCATGTGGATCGTTGCCGTTCCCGCCAGAGTGGTGGAGAACACCGGTATTTTGGAGTCCTTCGGGAGAAGCCGTGAGCTGACCAAAGGCAGTCGCTGGGGAATTTTCGGCCTCGCAGTCATCTATGTGATCGTTTACGTCCTGATCAGCGTTATCGTGATGGTCCCGACTGGTATCTTTGCCGACGGTTTAGTCGGCAGCAGCATGGGCGCAGGCGGTTTCGTTATAGGAATTTTAAACGCTCTCGTGACGGTCACAGTAACAATGGTTGGCGCCGCCGGCGTTTCAGCGATCTACTTTGAGCTGCGCAAATCCAAAGAGGGTATCGGCGCTGATGCGCTTGCCGCCGCGTTCGACTAGTACGCTTAACGCAAATCGGTTTTGTCGCGCCGGCGGATGCCATAAAGGAGCCGTGTTTCGAGGCGCTGACGCAACGCCGTGTAATACGCATCAAGAAATCTCGGGTCTTCCTCATCATCCGACACAGATCGCTTGATCTTATTGCGAATACGTTCCGCAACCAGCGCCATCACCTCAGCTTCACGCTGTCGCAAAACATCTTCCAGCAAATGGAGTTCATGCACGCCATAGGCATCCAACTCCTGCTTGGTGAAAACATAGGCTGACAGCTCTTTTTCCCCCGAATGCGCGATGTCCGCCTGCAATTCTTTCTTCGGCGCTTTGACGACCCAGGTCCCGGCAATGATGTCGCCCGGCCGGAGCCTGTCTCGATTGAAAAGCGGAAAAAACGCAAATATACCGCCCCATACAAAGCCGGCAAAAATGATCCAACCGTCAATGCTGTCGGCCGCATTGGATGCGATAAATGTAAGCGGTACAAAAACTTCAAGTTCACGCATGGCATTTCTAGCAAAAATCGCTTCCGCCGTTAAACGACCGCCATTGCGTGGCGCTACCCTGATGCCCAGCATTCGCTTGCCCGGCGTTGCAGCGCGTGGTCCAACTTCAAAAAAAGTAAAATAAAACACCCGAAGCAAGAAGAAGCTTATCAGCCAAAGAACCGTCGCTGCCTCAGATGTAGATGTCGAAACCCCAACCAGAGCAAGGAGTAGCGTCGCCGCAAAAAGCGCCAGGACAATAAAAAACACATCGAGGCAAAATGCACTCGCCCGCTCACTGGCGTCCGCCAATTGAAGACGCAGATCAATCCCTTCGGGAGTCACAAGTTTTCTTTGCAGCTTGGGTCGTTCGGCAAACGCCTGAGACGCGCCGATGCTTGCATCACTCATCGCACGCTCACTTGAAAATTCCTGCCATAAAAATAGACACCCCACACAAAAGCTGATGCTGCGGCGATCAAATAACGAATGAAGTCTTGTGTTATGAGCTGGCGCCCAAATCCCTCCAGCAATCCGGCAATTGCCAGCATGACAACCACGCCTGCGAGCACCATCGACGCTGACTTCCCAGCTTCTGCCGCCGCCGTGAGGCGGGTCGCCTCGCCGGGACTAATAACCGTCCAGCCTATTTTTAACCCGGCCGCGCCCGCGAGTATGATCGCAAAGAGTTCTGTGACCCCATGAATAAGCAGCCAGCCGCCAAGCTCAAATCCAAGCCCGCGCTCGGCATAAAGCGCGATGAACGCGCCAAGAACGCATCCATTGTAAGCCAGCAGCAATACTGTCGGAACGCAAAAAGCAAAGCCAAGCGCAAATGCAAAAATGGCGATGCGCGCATTATGCGTAAAAAGTGAAGCTGCAAAGACAGATAGCCCTGTATCATCGCCACTATCATAAAGGCCGCTGCGCAGACTTTCCGTTGATGCTGCGGGCGTTCTGTCCCCTGCGAGATCGGCCGGCATAAAAGAGTAAAACCAATCCGGATCGCTCTGCGTCAACATGAACGCTGCAAACATCGATATCACTGTGATGAAAGCTGACATCGCAGTTTCGCGCCAAATCGACCGAACCGCCCGCGGCCAATCCCGAGTAAAAAACTGCGCTACTCTCTCCTGAAACGTTGAGCGCGTTCCATAAATGAAAAAATACGCGCGCGTGCAAAGACTTTCCAGATAACCAATGAGGTCTTTATCCAACGACGTTTCACGTGCGACCGATAATGCCGACAGCGTGGAACGATAAGCGCGAGGCAATTCAAGAAGCTCACTGCTATCGAGCGCCTTGGCAGAACGAGACAAAGCGCGATCAAGGAGCGTTTCGAGCTTTTGCCAATCGGCTTCCCGTTCAACGCGAAATTTTCGGCTTCGAAGCCTGATTGTTTCTGTTTCTTCGCCTGTCATAAAAGATTGCGTCTTTTCACGGTAAGATACTGGTTTATCAGGCTGATGCCTATTCTGTCAGTTGGCGCATCAACGACAAGAATACCCATATGTTGAAGCTGAGATATCACGCGCTCGCGTTCTTTTAGTAGATTGTCGGCGATGACAGCCTTGGTGACATCCTCAGCGTCTTCCGGCGACGCATTGATAAACTCCTCCAGTTCGTCATCACGAAATGCAATAAAAACAACCAGGTGGCGCTTCAACAACGTTCCCAAATTCGCGAGCATCAGTTCAGCGCTTGTCGTGTCAGCGAAATCGGTAAAAACCACAATTAAGGTCCGCCGATCGAGATGGTTCGCAAGCTCCGTCAAACCCAAAGTATAATTCGTTTCCTCGTTGGTGTAGTCAAATTGCGCCGTCAACTGACGCAAGAGGTGGAAGGACTGGGCGCCGGAAACCACGCCCGTCTTCAGATGCGGTTTTGCATCGAATCCAAAAAATCCGACGCGATCACCAAGCTTCAGGCTGACAAAGGTCATCAAAAGCGCAGCATTCAACGCATGGTCAAGGCGCGCAATGCCGCCGTTGACCGGCTCGCACATCAACCGGCCGGTATCAATCGCGAAGATGATCGAATTATTTTTCTCAGTCCTGAATTCTTTGCTTAACAGGCTGCGGTGTCGCGCTGTTTGTTTCCAGTCGATGGATCGCGTATCCATTCCGGGTTGAAACTCCCGCAGCGCGTCAAATTCCGCCCCCTCGCCCTTATCTATTTGCGCCTTGGCGCCAAATAGATTGTCACGTACAAGGAGCTTTATCGCCTGCTCTTCAACCGTTTTAGTGTCCGGTATGATCGGAATGTTTCGGGAAACATCATGAACATGCTGATTCCAGACAAATCCAAGCGGGCCGCGCCACCGCAACCACAAGGCCTGAACTTCCCCTTGGCCGCGGCGATGCGGATCGAGTTCGAAACTATGCCCCTGGTGACCTTGATGAACTTGCAATAATGCGTTTGCCTGAAGCCTGGATTCGATGGCGATATTCGGTCGGTCGGGAAAAGATACGTCAAAATCAATACCCGTAGGACGGCCAATAAAAGCCTGCGCTGGCGCATAGTCGTCAATCTTCAGCATTCTCGCTCTCGGCGACAAAAGAACATCAACCGCCAATAGACATGCAACGGCGGCAATCCCAAGAAACCCAATCGTCCACAGCGGCGGCGCTATCGCGGCAACAACAAGCGCGAGACAGGCGCCTGCAACGGAAACAGCAATCGCGCGTCGCGTCGGATAAATCATCGCGGGCTAACCAGGACCCTGGCCCATGCGCAGGATACAGACATCATCGCGGCGCCTCTATATTTTCAATGACGTCTTCCAGCGCCTCATCGGGACTGCGTCCCTCGATCTCCGCTGTAGGCGACAAAATTACACGATGCCGCAATGTCGGCCGCACCAGTGTTTTAACATCGTCGGGCACGACATAATCACGCCCCTCAAGCGCGGCATAAGCGCGAACACCTGCGGCCATCATTGATGCGGCACGCGGGCTCGCGCCGGTGGAGAAAGCGGCCGATTCACGCGTCGCGCGCACCAGGCTAACAATATAGTCAACAATTTCAGGCGAAATGAGCACTTTCGCCACGGCATCCACAGCGGCTGTAATCTGTTTTTCATCAACCGCCGCAGCGACACCAAAGGCGTCCGGGCCAGCAGCGTTTGCCCGCAAGCTCTGCGTTGTGACAATCTTCAATTCATCTTCGCGATTGGGATATCCAAGAATGTGTTTGAACAAAAATCTATCGAGCTGCGCTTCCGGCAACGGATAGGTGCCCTGTTGCTCGATAGGGTTTTGAGTTGCAATAACCATGAACCGGTCGCTGAGGCGGTGTGTGTCGCCATCAATTGTAACGGCGCGCTCCTGCATCGCTTCAAGCAACGCAGCCTGCGTTTTGGGCGGAGTCCGGTTGATTTCATCGCCAAGAAGCACCTCGGTAAACACCGGCCCCTTGGTCAATTTGAACGCACTAGACTGAAAATCAAATATATTTGACCCGATCACATCGCCCGGCATCAGATCTGGTGTAAATTGAATGCGGTTATATTTTAATGCCAGCGCACCAGCAAAGCTCCGCGCAAGAAATGTCTTCGCAGTTCCTGGCGGCCCCTCGAGCAGTATATGTCCACCGGCAAGCAGCGTCGTTAACATCATATTGATCGTTGTTTCATGACCAACGATGGCCTTGCCAATTTCGGCTTTTATAGCGGCTGCTAAATTAGATACGTCAGAGACGTTCACGGGCGATCTCCTTTTTCACTCGGGATAGTTTTTCAGCGATGTTCACAAGGTCCTCACGACTTTTGATGTCGTGTGTTTTGCGAACAAGCGCAGCAAACGATATTTTTTCCATTTTGGCGGCGACAACGCGCTCAATAAATTGATCAAGATCCTGCGCTGAGAGAAATCGAGGAGCGCCAATCGCACGGGCGATCATGCGTTTGATCACGGCCGCATAGCGAGGCGCAAATTCGGCTTCACGACCCGCCATACGCATCAGCGCCGCTGCATTGTCGGCCAGCGCCGCCTTGCCAAACTCATGAACAGCCACATCGCTGCGCGCTGGCCCGAAGCGGGCTGCCGCCCGGAACGCCAACAAGACTGTCGTGAACATGATGCAAAGCGAGACTGCCAGGAGTGGCGGCTCAAGGACAAGCCGGATTATATTCCGGCTGCGCTCAATGCCGTGAAGCGCAACATCGAAGGAAACAGGGCCTCCGACGCGCACGTGGTTAAAAAATGCAAACGCAAGCTCCGCACGTTTGAGGTCGCTGAGGCCATGCGTGTTAAAAAAGTCGGGATCGGCGATCAGATAGACCGCCTCGCCTTTCAGCTTGCCGACAAGAATCGTATTGCTGTCGGCGATAAGAATTGGCTTGATCACGTCACCTGGCTCAAAAAACTGCAGCTGGTCGATGGCCCCAAGCGGTGGCGTACTTCGCCCGCCAATAATTGCGCCGCCAAATGCATCGCGTGGTTTCAGGAAGATATCGCGTTCGTTCTCCCGACGCCCAACCGTGACGGTGTAATCCTGCTCACCGACGCTGAACGTGAAATCTGTGTCGCTCATAGTCCCTAATTTGCGAACCCATCCGCCGCGGAAAGGATCTGGACCGGTGCGCCACTTTGGCAAAATAATCGCACTAATCTGATAGGGGTCGAGCGAATGTTCTGCCTCAAGCGCCTCAAATGACGGCGGCGTGTAAACAATGATGCCGTCAGTTATCTCAGATGAGATATTGCGTTGAATTATGGTTGGCTTATCCGCTGCTCGCAGAAGACTGTGCAGCGCCGCGAACCCGGTCGCGCTTTTGGACAGAGCATGCGCGCCGCCGTCATTGCCATCGCGAAGCGCAGGCGCATAAGCCGACAAAACGACAAAGGCGGCAAAAGTGAACACGCCGACGATGATCAGCGTAATTATAACGACAGGTGAAAATACACCAGCGCCGGCATTCGGCCCCTTCGTCATGACCAGCTTTCTGAGCGTGCGAACGCCATATAGGCGTCGCGACAACTGGCGAAACTTTCCGCCTCGATCAACCCACCCGCAAATTGGCTGCGCTCGACAGCATTAGCTATTTTAACAAATTGCCTGCGGGCCTCGGAAGGCAAAATATCCAGCTGCGCTATCTCACGGCTTGTGAGAGAAACGCTCAGGCTGTGAGGGCGGTGAAGTTGGATGTCCTCAATACTCCGAAAGAGCAGCACATGTACCGCCTCAGCGAAATTGCCATCTCTCGCCAGCTGATCTGCCTCCTCCAGCAATGCACGCGCAAAAGATTGAGTAGGCTGGTAAATATCTGCGGGCTCGTCATGCGTTGACTTTGTCTCGCGATGAAGGCGGTTGACCGCCATTCGGCCGAGCACGAACAGAACGAACGCGCCGAGCACAAAAAGCCCTGCCCAAAAGACAAACTTAATAAAGGGGGCGAGGAAACGTCCAATCGTATTCAGAATATCTTCGAAGCCTTGTAGCCATCCTGGCGCTTCTGGCTGTTCATATCCCGTAAATTGATGCTGGAGCCCACTGTCCGCCATCATTGCCGCATGGGCCACTTCAATGTCGCGATCGGATTGAGCGAACGACGACATCACGCCCAAAGCGAAAAAAACGGAAATAACGGCCAAGCTGAGTTGTTTGGACTTCGCCCCCCATATCCCCGTCATATTGACTCCAAATAGGCTCGTTTTTTGAACTGGCGGGGTTTTCCAACACCAATTAAAGACCTGTTGCCTTTGTATATTGACGGTAAGGGCTTTTGTATTGCCGGTAAAGAACGAGGATAACTGGGGTACAATCAGATTTCACTTGATGCGGTCCGGTGAACACGCAGCGGCAACAAATGTTCTTGGCCGGTGGGCGGTGCTGATCCGCGCGGTGAGGCGTTCCTATTTTCCGGCGAGCAGAATGGGCGTCTCCGCCCTGTTTTAAGCCATTTTTTTTGCGTTTTTACCCCTCGCCAGAAACTTCCCATGGACCAAATAGACGGGCCGTGCCCGAGCGGCGGCAAAACGCCCCGAACCGACATCCAAACCCCTAGCGAAGCGCATCTATAAGGAAGAGATTAAGGTTGCGGAAGGTAAACAAGGATCGATCGCAAAAAGTGATCAGAATAACTTCTGCAGCGCGGGCCGGTAGACGCATCGGGACTAATGTGGAAACCGGCAATTTGGTTCAGACGATTGCGACACACGCAAAAAGAAAAGGATTGTTGGCGCCGGAATTAGGCGCTCAACAAATAAGGAGCGATAAAAATGATAATGAGCTTCGAGATGATGAAAAAACCGGATGATGTTGGCCTCGCTATACGGCGCGTTGTCGTGTTTGCCTTGCCCGCCATCGCGCTCCTAGGCACTGCCATTTTGTTCATAGCGATGGGCGCCCTCAAGCCGAAGCCAGAAGAAAAAGAGGAAGTTGTTAAGGCGACCCCGGTTGTCGTCGCTGAGGCTGAGGCTGAGCCAGTGCGCCTGAGCATTAGAACGCAGGGTGAGGCAACGCCGCGAACGTCAATTAAATTGGCGGCGGAGATCAGCGGCAAAGTCGTCTACGTATCGCCAGACTTCATCGAGGGCGGCGCCTTTGAAAAGGGCGATGTTCTGGTTCGCATTGAACCAGCTGAATATAAGTTCCGTGTCGTACAGGCGCGCTCCAATGTCGCCCAGGCACGCAGCCGTTTTGCCAGCGAAGAAGCCGAAGCCAATATTGCGCGCAGGGAATGGGAAGTACTTGGAGAAGGAGAAGGCACGTCGCTGGCGTTGCGTGAACCTCAACTGGCCGAAGCGGCGGCCGAACTCGCCTCTGCCGAGGCCGCGCTCGATGAAGCCGAATTACAGCTCGCACGTGCATCAATTCGAGCGCCATTTAAGGGGCGGATCCGGACAAAGGAAGTCGATATCGGCGAATATGTAACGCCTGGCATGAACATGGGCGAAATTTTTTCTACTGACATCATGGAAATTGCGCTGCCGCTCACCGATTCTGAGCTCGGCCAGCTGGGTTTACAGGTTGGGTTTCGTCAGACCGCAGATAGCCCCGGTCAGGCTGTGACTTTGACTGCTTTGGTCGCAGGCGAACCACGCATTTGGCGCGGGCGGATTGCGCGTACCGACAGCGGCTATGATCGCGAGACGCGGGTATTGTTCGCCTATGCCGAAGTAGCGGACCCCTATGGCGCTGGCGCCGATAATGGCGCCCCTCTTGCCGCCGGTCTCTTCGTCAGCGTTGAAATCGAAGGTCGCGAATATGCAAATAGTGTGGTCGTTCCCCGCACGGCGCTTCGCGGCGACAATGAGGTCTATATCGCGCGTGGTGACAACACACTGGAAATAAGAACCGTGACAGTCGCACAAACCGACCGTAATCGCGCGGTGCTCATTGGCGGCCTCAAAGAGGGTGAGAAAGTCGTGACGTCTCCCGTGCGCGGCGCCGCGGAGGGGATGATTATCGCAATCGCCGGCGCGCCGAGTGATGGCGGGAACTCAGCCGAGGTCGCAGACGCGTCCAATGTCGGAGGTGGGCGATGAATGGCATAATTTCATGGTGGGCGCATAACAAAGTCGCCGCCAATCTCTTGATGTTCGGCATTTTGATTGCCGGCATTGTCGGCGTGATGCGCATTGAGCGCGAGCTTGATCCTTTCGTAGAATTCCCGGGCGCGCAGGTTAATGTCATCTGGCTCGGCGCTTCGCCGCAGGATGTCGAAGAACAAATTGTTGTTCGCCTCGAAGAAGCCGTCAGCCGCGTCAACGGCATCGACCGGATGTGGTCTGAAGCACGCGAAGGCGTGGGCACGCTCTGGGCCATCGGCGATGATGACCTAGATGAAGCAAAGTTTCTGCAGGACATCAAACGAGAAATCGACTCTATCAATACATTCCCGGCCGCCGCTGAACCGGCGCAAATGAGGCTCTTCAGAAGTCAGGATGAAATTGTCAGAATCGCCGTTCGCGGCGACGTCGACGAAAAAACCTTAAAACGATATGCAGAAAAGGTCCGCCGTGAGATTGCGCTTTTACCTAGTGTGCCATCTGTCGATCTATTTGGCGTGCGCGAAGAAGAAGTCTCCATTGAAGTCTCGGAAGACGCTCTCAGGCGTTATGGCATAACGTTTTCGGACATTGTCGAAGCTGTGCGTGGGACGTCCGTGAATGTCTCATCGGGCAATGTGCGCACCGATCTGGGCGACATGCAGCTCAGAACACGCAATCTTGCCGACACGCAAAGCGAGTTTGAAACGATCATTGTCAAGCAATTGCCAAACGGCGCCATTGTGCGCCTCAGCGATATTGCGGTGGTCAAAGACGGCTTTGAAGAGGTCAACCTTCTCGCCACCGTCAATGGCGAACATACAATCCTGGTTCAGGTAATGAGCGGACCGGAAATGGATATCGTCAGGATTTCCCGGGAGGTTGCCGCCTATCTTGAAAAAGAACGTCCAAATGCGCCTGCCGGTATTTCCATGACGGTCTGGGAAGATCAGGAAGAAACATATTCAGGGCGCATGGAAACAATCGCATCAAATTTTCTGATGGGTCTTGTTCTGGTGTTAATTACGCTCGTGCTTTTCCTGCGGCCGAGCATCGCGTTCTGGGTCTCTGTGGGCATCGCCGTCGCCTTTGCGGGCGGTCTTGCATTTCTGCATGTGTTTGATGTTTCCCTCAACATGATCTCCAGCTTTGCTTTTTTGCTTGTCATTGGCGTGATCGTTGACGATGCAATAATCGTCGGCGAAGCGATTCACACAAAAGTTGAGGATGGTGAAACTGGCGTCACGGCAGCGATAAACGGCACAAAAATGGTGATCATGCCTGTTGTGTTCGCAGTGCTCACAACCATGATTTTCTTTGCACCATGGATGCTCGTCGGCGGCGGGACGGCCGAATTTACGCGTGCTATTTCTCTGGTTGTTATTCTGGCGTTGACGTTCTCGCTGGTGGAATCGCTACTGATTTTGCCTGCGCATCTGTCGCATTTAAAACCAACCAGCTCTACAAACCCTCTTATTCGCTTTCAGACCAAAACTGCCGACAGCGTCGTTTGGTTTGCGAAAAATGTTTACCAACCCGCAATCGCAGCCGCGATACGGCGCCGCTATTTAACAGCCACACTGTTTGCTGGCGCCATGGTGCTGTCAGTTGGGTTGTTGACCAATGGCATCGTGCGCACGTCGTTCTTGCCGGAAATCGAATCTGACCAGATCGAAATTACCGTCAATATGCCACAAGGAGCGCCCTATGCGCGCACATTGGAGGTCTTAAAACAGATCCAGGTCGCAGAGGCAAAGCTTGTTGATGAAGTGAACGCTTCAACAGGGGGTGAAGGCGCGCTTATTGAAAACTGGTATACGCGCTCACGCGACAATCAAGTCTTGGCGCTGGTGAAACTCGTGCCGCCGGAAACGCGATCGATGACCGCAAAAGAAGCGGCAGAACGTCTGCGCGCCTTGATGGGCGATATTCCGGATGCAGAAACCATCTCAGTTGCCTACCAGAATAACAATCAAGGCCCGCCGATTGAGTATGTGCTCAATTCAAAAAGCCTAGAGGATTTGAACGCCGCTGCCGAAGATCTAATGGATAAGCTCCGCAGCTTTGAGGGCGTCTTTAACGTCGTCAATGACAGCCAGTCTGCCGCACAGGAGGTCCGTTTTGAACTGAAGCCTGGCGCTGAAGCGCTCGGCGTAACGACGGCGGATGTCGCACGTCAAGTGCGCCAGGGATTTTACGGCGAAGAAGTACAGCGCCTACCGCGTGACGGCGCCGATGTGCGTGTTTTTGTGCGTTACCCGCGCAGCGACCGGGAGTCCCTTGATCATTTGAGGAATATGCGCATCCGGACCGCCGACGGTCGTGAAATTCCGCTCTATACGGTTGCCGACCTTGAATATGCAGACGGCATCACACAGATTCTGCGCCGTGAACGTCAGCGGGCAGTGATTGTCAGCGCCGAAGTCGTTTCAGAACGGATTGATGAAATTCGGTCAGCTTTGTCGGATGAGTATTTCGAAGAATTTGACGCCCGTCACCCAACAGTGACGCGCGGCAATATTGGACGAGCCCAAGGCCAGGCGGAATTCATGGCTGAAATTATGGTGCTTGGCCTCGTTGCCATCCTGGTCGCCTATTTTCTCGTCGCGGTTGCCTTTAAATCTTATTTTGAACCGATTTTGATCCTGTTTGCTGCGATACCGTTTTGCTTCACGGGCGCCATGGTCGGTCACCTTCTGATGGGTGAGGCCTTGTCGATCTTTTCTTATCTCGGGATTATGGCGGCGGCAGGTGTTGCCGTGAACGATAATCTTGTCTTGATCGATTATATCAACAAGCTGCGCGAAAAAGGCATGGACGGCGCCGAGGCCCTTGTCGCGGCAGGAACAAAACGCTTCCGCCCCATCCTTTTGACATCGCTGACGACCTTTGTCGGCTTGCTGCCGCTGATGATGGAGCGCTCAATCCAGGCAAGATTTCTGGTGCCGGTCGGCATCGGCCTTTCTTTCGGCGTTCTCTTTGCGCTCTTTGTAACGCTGTTCTTTGTGCCAGCGCTCTATTCCATCGGCGCCGATATACGCCGCTTCTTCATCTATGTGTTCACCGGCCGGAAACAGCCGAATTTCGATGAGAGTCTCGCCCTGCCAGCGAACAAGCCGGCAATCGGCGACGAACATCCGGCAACACTATAAAAGCGGCATAAAGGCCAGCGCAGCATATTGTTGCGCTGGCCTCTAGCGGCGCCAGCCGCTTTGCCGCGCAAACTCTGAAGTTATGCGGCTTGCGCAAAAAGCTTATCAGTGCTGCAATTCAGTAAAGGCGTTCCCTGACTTTTGTCAGGCCTAGAGTGCTACCATTTGGAAATTGCGCACGGGGATGCAGATGCGTGACGATGACCCCGCCATGCTCGATCAAGATCATCTCCGCGAGATGATCGAGGTTATCAGTGGGGAACTGGAGCTGCGTCCGCTGCTTACCTCGATCGTTCAGAAAGCCTGCGAGTTGTTGCGCGCGGATCGCGGCTCTATCGGTCTTGTCGATCTCGAAAATGAATGCATCAGAATAGAAGCCGTTTACAAAATGCCGCCGGAGGAACTTGGATCCGCCGCAAAACCCGGTGAAGGACTTGCGGGCAAAGTCTATCGTGATCGCAAACCGGTACTGATAGAACGATATGGCGACCTCTCATCACCTCAGATCGATGGCATGGAAGACGACAGCGTCGTCGGCATGCCGATCATGTGGCGGGATGACATTATCGGCACCTTTGGTATCGGCGCCGCACCTCCAAAACGTTTTGGCGATAATGATTTGCGCATGCTGGAAATGTTTGCGCGACATGCCGCTATTGCCATCAACAATGCACGCTCCTATGAGCGTGAAAAAAAATATGCCGCACTGAAGGAACGCCAGAGCCTTGCCCGCGATCTCCATGACAGTGTCAGCCAGTTGATCTTTTCGATGTCCCTGGTCGCGCAGTCGATTGCACCCGGGTTTGAACAGAGCGCCGCAGAAGGAGAAGCCCGCGCCAATCGCCTTTCGGAAATCGCGGGCCTCGCCCAAAATGAAATGAAGGCTCTACTGGCTGAGCTGCGCGGTCCTGGTGATGAAGGTGGCGGATCGCTCGCCGCTTATGCGCGCCACAATGGTCTTGCAAAAGCGCTTGAGCGACATTGCAAGCTTACCGCGCCGGAGGCAGCAACGGTCACACTGAATATTGCGGATGAACACAGCCTTGGTGATTCGCTCAAAGAAACGCTTCTGCGAATCGGCCAGGAAGCGCTGGCCAATGCATTTCGCCATGGCGGCGCAACGACAATCTCCATCTCTCTTCTTCACGAAGCACATGAAATTCGCTTCCTGATTGAGGATGACGGGAGGGGTTTGCAGCCGGAAAGCACGCATGACAGCACAACAACACGCATCGGCATCGCCAGCATGCGCACACGGGCAGCCAAGGCTGGCGGACATCTAACAGTTGAAAACCGCAACGGCGGGGGCGTATGCGTTGAGCTTCGAGCGCCGTTGTCCTAGAACGCGCCCGGGAGAGAAAATATGGGTTCTGCGGAGGCTATCAGCATTGTTATTGTTGATGATCACGGCATTGTTCGCGAGGGATTGCGAACGTTGCTTGGTGACGATCCAATGATCAACATCATCGGCGAGGCCGCCAATGCAGACGACGCCGTCGCTATTGTCGAAAAAATAACGCCTGACGTTGTGTTAATGGATGTTGCGTTACCGGGCCGCAGCGGCATCGACGCTGCCGCTGCGATCAGGGAATTGAATTTACCATCAAAGATAGTGTTACTCACCAGCGCACTTGGCGATGATTTGCATCTGCAAGAAGCGATCGATGCGGGCGTCATGGGATATTTGCTAAAGGATGTGTCAAAAAGCGAGCTGCTCTGGTCAATCGAAAGCGCTCATCGTGGGGCGCCCGTTTTTCACCCCGCCGTGCAGAAACAATTGTTGCGGCGCGCAAGCGGTGAGCGCCTTCCGCACGAACAACTGACGCCCCGAGAATTAGATATCCTCTGCGAAATTGCCAATGGGAAGAGCAACAAAGCAATATCCTACGACCTGAATCTTACTGAAGGCACGGTTAAGGGATATGTCAGCGTCGTCCTGTCAAAGCTTGGTGTCGACGACCGTACGCAAGCGGCGCTCTATGCCGTTCGCCACGGCTTGACCAAAGCTTAGCGCATTTCCGGCAGACTCTACGCTGGAAGCTCATAGCCCTTAAACATTTTACGTAGCTTGGTTTTCAAAACCTTGCCTGTGGCGCCCAGAGGGATTTCATCGACGAACTCGACGGCGTCCGGCCACGCGATTTTATCAAGCTTGTCCTTAAGGAAGTCCTTGATGTCATCTGCGCTCGGATCCTTCCCATCCTTCTTCACCACAACCAGCATCGGGCGCTCCTGCCATTTGGGATGGTAAACACCAATAACACCCGCTGCGGCGACCCCGTCATGGAGAAGCGCGGCATTTTCGATATCGATTGATGAAACCCATTCACCACCGGTTTTGATCACGTCTTTCGAACGATCGGTGATTTGCAGAAAACCATCCTGATCGATAATCGCAACGTCGCCTGTATCAAACCAGCCATCTTCAGTAAGTGTTGGCGCGGTCGCTTTGTAATATTCCTTGATGATCCAGGGTCCGCGCACCTGAAGATTACCATCGCTTGTGCCGTCACGAGGCAAAACATGACCGTCTTCAGAGACGATCCGCATATCCACATAAGGTAGCGCCCGGCCAGCTTTCAGTTGAAATGGAATGCGCTCATCCAAGGGTAATTTTTCAATATGAGGCGGCAACACATTGACCGTACCAATGGGCGACATTTCGGTCATGCCCCAGCCTTGTTGCAACTCAACATCATATTTTTTGAAGCCGCGAATGAGCGCTTCAGGCAACGCAGAGCCGCCACACATGCCCTTTTTAAGATGAGGCAGTTCCTTACCGGTCTTTTCAAGATATTGCAGCAGCCCCAACCAAACTGTGGGAACGCCGGCGGAATAAGTCACCTTTTCCGAATCAAGCATTTCATAAAGACCTTCGCCATCAAGGCGTGGGCCTGGAAAAACCTGCGTGACGCCAACCATTAAACAGGAATAGGGCGTATTCCACGCATTAACGTGAAACATCGGCACGACAGGCAGCAAAATATCGCCTTCGCGCACACCAAGCGACGTTGGCAGCACACTTGCGAAGGACTGAAGCACAAGCGCGCGATGGCTATAGACAACGCCCTTCGGATCACCAGTCGTGCCCGATGTGTAACACATGGTGACGGCGGTATTTTCATCGAAATCCTGCCAGGCAAAATCTTCGCTTTCATTTTCAATAAACTCTTCATAGGTCGAAGCGCCCTCACCCGCTTCACCGACATGCTCGGCGTCGGTCAACACACAACAACCTTTGACAGTTTTCAATTTCGGCTTGAGCGCGCCGACAAGCGGCGCAAAAGTCGTGTCGTAGAATAAATAATCGTCTTCTGCATGATTGATAACAAAGGCGGCATTATCGGGACCAAGACGTGGATTGATGGTGTGAAGCACAGCGCCAATACCGCCGACCGCATAATAAAGTTCAAACTGACGATAGGTATTCCATCCGATAACGCCAATGCGATCACCATATTTGACGCCAAGATTAGTGAGTGCGTTGGCCAGTTTTTTGATCCGGCGCTCACTATCGGCGATCGTGTAGCGGTGGATCGGCCCCTCAACCGTGCGTGTAATTATCTCGGTATTGCGGTAGTTGCGTACGGCGTGTTTAAGGATTTCGGTCGTCAATAACGGCCGATCCATCATTAATCCCATCATCCCTGTCGTCTCCCTGATATTTTATTTTGGCTCATAAAACCGGCTTTGACCGGCGGGGTCAAACAGTACTGGCGCCAAATACCTGGATTTGCTGAGAGAATTTGCAGTCTTGGGGATATTCCGTCCTGCGAGACGTTAGCGTCGACGTTAAGGCCCCTCGCCGGACGGTAGAGAGATCGTTAGCAGTAATGCGTGATTTGTTCCGTCAAAATCGCCTGCAAGCGGGCGTCATCAGGAAACGCCTCTGCGATCCATTGTTCCTCTATAGCGCTGAGGATCTTTGCCACTGCAGGTCCGGCATCAACGCCGCGGTCAATAATGTGCCGGCCGGAAATCGGCAGCACCGGCGGCGTCCAATCATCAACAATGGATTTGAGACGCCGGTAGTCACTTTCGGAAACCGCTTGAAACGCGCCGGCGGCGGCGATCGCATCCGTAAAAACATCCTTGCCGAGACGATATATCAACGCATGCGCGTCTTGAACGCTGAGTTCTAGCGCAATTTTCTCGGCCCCTTTTAAGGCGTTTGACCTCACGGATTTTTCTGCATTTGAAAGGCGCAGCCGCGCGCCGATGCCGTCACCCCGCTCACTGTAAAGAACGGCAAGAACGAGCGGTGCAGATGCTGCAGGGTCTATGGACTTTAACCGGTCAACAGCGGTGATATCCGCCGCCGCAGGCCAGATCATTTCAAGAACGCCGGTTTTTTGCATAGCGGCCAATGCCATTGTCGCGCGCGGCAATGCGAGAACGGTCATCATCTCGGCGCCAATGCGCTCAGCGGAAAGCTGCGCCACACCATCCTTCAACGCAGCGCAGGCCGATAACCCTGCATCGTCAAAGCTCTCTGAAAACCGAGCGGTAAACCTGAAAAACCGTAATATTCGTAGATAGTCTTCGCGAATGCGCCCTGCCGCTTCACCAATAAAGCGCACACATTTGTCGTTAGCGTCTGCGATACCACCGACAGAATCAAATAACCGGCCGTCGGGGGTTAGGTAGATTGCATTGATCCGAAAATCGCGACGACCGGCGTCAACTGACCAGTCTTTGGTGAACGCTACAGTGGCGCGCCGCCCATCCGTGGAGACATCTGCACGCAATGTTGTCACCTCAACACCTTGATGATCAACGATGGCTGTTATGGTGCCGTGCTCAATACCGGTTGGCGCAGCACGCAGCCCCGCCGCCTTCAATGCTGCGATGACAGCATCGGGCTCGAGCGTCGTTGCGACGTCAAAATCTTTCGGCGCCGCGCCGAGAAGGCTGTCGCGGACGCACCCCCCGACGAACCGCGCGGATCCTGCCTCAGCGCTCTCCAGCGCCGCAATAACACGCTTTAATGACGGCGCTTCCAACCATTGGAAATGGAGGCGTTGCGCATTCGTCAAAGGAACCCAGCTTTGCGCGCCAGCGCTCACCGCGCCGACCCTTTTTCCTGGAGAGTCTCGGCAAGCGTACGCAAAATACCTGCAGTCAGGCCCCAAATATGAAATCGGCCATAAGGCGCCGCGAACATATTGTATTTTATGCCCTCATGTTCGCGCTCTTCGGTGATGTGATTGCTTAAATCAGCGACAAAATTAAGCGGCGCCTCAAAAATCTCTCCCACTTCCCGGGGACAGGGCTTTATGTCTGCCGTTGGGTCAATAACGGCAATAACCGGTGTAACGGAAAAACCGAGCCCGCCCTTGTGAACGCCGAGCGCGCCGATCACATCCGCAGCGTTCGGCGCAATATTGACTTCCTCATGAGCCTCACGCAACGCCGTTGCGATGCGGTCTTTATCTGTGGGCTCCGCCTTGCCCCCAGGAAAGCTAATCTGACCTGGGTGGGAAGGCATGTTAGATGAACGCACGGTCAACAGCACCGTTGCGCCTTCGGGTCGATTGATGATTGGCACCAAAACAGCCGCATCCATCCGAATGTCACTCCAGCGGCTCTCAAACAATTTATCGCCGACAAGATGCGGATTGATCTCGCTGAACATTTCGCGCACACGCTGCGCTGAAGCGCGGTGAAGGTTAGCCTCAATTCGCGCGCGCCAATCCGCCGTGAAAGAATTCATCTCTTGTGCCTTCACACTCATCATGAGCCTTTTACAAACACTTCGCTGGCTGAACCAAACGGGAAGAATACGCCGTCCGACCAGACGCCGAATTTTTCCTCGCCATCTATCTGGTGAGTTTCGCCCAGCGCCACAAGGTCGTAAAACACGGCGCGCGCAATCCGCGCCTCAAGACCCGCTCTAACGTCAATGTAAGGAGCGCCTTCACCGGTTTCGGGGTCTTTTCGAAACACCAAATTGTGTTCCGCTCCCGCGACGGCTTCGTCGCCGACATTGGTTGTGAAAACCAGGCGCTGTCTCTCACTTTCGCCCTCCCGGCGCATCAATACGGCGATAAATGGAACATCTTCCACACATATGCCGAGCTTTTCGACAGGCGTCACCAAAAAATGGCGCTCACCCTCATGCCTCAGCACGGTTGAAAAGAGGCGAACAAGGCGTGCGCGGCCGATCGGCGTTCCTTCGTGAAACCATGTGCCGTCGCGTTTGATAACAAGATCAATTTCGCCGCAATAGTCAGGATTCCACAAATGCACCGGCGGCAAGGATTTGCCACCTGCGCCCTCAAGTTTTGCTGCATATCGCATTAAGTCCTGCATCAAACAAAACCGGCGCCGCGTTACCGCAGCGCCGGCTCCTTGTTGTCAGCGGCGCTGGTTGCGCGCCGGAATATTACTGGCAGTCGAGACACCGCGCATAAGCGGCGTTTGGATCGTTGAACTGCTCAAAAAATTCAATTTGATGTTCTGCCTCACCTATAAATTTTTCCAATGCCGTTACGTGGCGGCGGCGGATCTTGTCATCCAACCCGGTCACCACGAGCGCTTGCGAAGAAAGATTGCCGATTATTTTTTCAAATGGCGTTTGCTTTTCTTCCATCTCAACAACGTCATAGTCTTCAAGTTTGGCAAGCACTGCCGCAGAGGCGATAGCATCATCAAGGTCGCCAAGCTTGTCGATCAGGCGAAGCTCTAGAGCGCGTTCGCCGATCCACACACGGCCCTGACCAACTGAGTCCACATAATCCTTCTCAAGACCACGCCCCTCGCCAACGACGGTCAAAAAACGGTCATAACCATTTTCTACCGATTGCTGGATGATGTCAGCGGCTGCATCGGGCAATGGCCCGATACCAGTCGCCAGGATCGGCGCAAGCGAGGTCGTACCGACACCGTCAACATAGACGCCCACTTCAGCAGCCGTGTTCTCAAACGTGTTAAAATAGCCGAAAATCCCGATCGAGCCGGTGATGGTCATCGGCGCAGCCCAGATTTCGTCAGCAGATGCTGCAACCCAATACCCGCCCGACGCAGCAAGCGAACCCATGGATGCAACCACGGGCTTGCCGGCCGCTTTAATCGCAAGCAACTCATCGCGCACAATGTCGGAGGCAAAGGCCGAACCACCGGGACTGTCCACACGCAAGACGACGGCTTTTACATCATCATCTTCACGGGCTTTTTTGAGAAGCGCTGCAATCGTATCGCCGCCTGCCGCCTGCCCTCTGGGCGCTTCGCCGTCGACGATGACGCCTGACGCCGTCACGACCGCGATATTGGGATTTGAACCGTCACGATCTTCATCGATTGCCGTCAGATAGCGGCGATATCCGACCCGCTTGAAGGACTCGCCATCATGCCCGGCGCCGAACTGATCGACCAGATACTTATTTTGTTCGGCGCGAGATTTTAATTCGTCGACAAGGCCGGTTTCTACTGCCGCTTTGGCGAAGTCGCCGTCGACAGTTTCCATAATGGCGCCCAAATTATTGGCGTATTGTTCGATTGAGCCAGCTTGAAGCCCTCGGGCGCCCTCAACCACGGTGATATATTCGCGCCATAAAACGTCAAGATACGCCTGGTTGGCCTGCTTGGCCTCCGGCGACATGTCATCGCGCAAGAAAGGTTCAACCGCTGATTTGAAAGTTCCGACCCGAAAAACATGACTGGTAATTTTCAATTTTTCGAGTAGCGACTTCACAAAAGTCGCATAGCGGCCATATCCGTATAATACGATATTGCCGTAGTCATTCATGTAGATCTCATCTGCATTAGCGGCGAGCAAATACTGGTCCTGGCTGTAAAAATCACCGATAGCGACGACTTTTTTGCCGCTTTCCTTAAAGGCTGCGATTTCCTTTGCGATATAATGAAGCTTGCTCGCGCTGCTTGGCGACGCCTGTAGCGCGCCGAGGTCAAGCACCAGGCCCTTAATGCGTTTGTCCTCTTTAGCATTTCGGATCACGCGCACGACATCGTGTACTGCGATTTGAGTGGGCTCATTGCGGCCGTAGGCTTCCTCAAGAAGCACATCAAAGGGATCAACGGTTTCGGCCTGCTCCACCAGAACGCCGTTAGGATCAAGATGAAGAACGGCGCCATCGGGCACCGCGACGGTCACCTTGTCATTATTGCCGGCAACGCCGTTGGAAACGCTCAGCAACACACCGACAAACAGGACCACCACAACAAGGCCAATCAACCCTTGAATGAGGAGCAATATCCCAATTATCAGCTTGCCGAAGCCCTTGAAGAAACTCCAAACCGTAAAATTCGAATCGCTATCAGACACAAACTGCCCCTTTTTCTATAGGCTCATTTTCATACCCACGACCTGCCAGCCCCGCTACAAAGCGTTTATGACCATCGCAGTAGACCCCTCTACGCGCCAGAGAGCCGGCCGCAGCCTGCCATCATGCACATTTCGGTATCGTAAAGAAAATGGGTGATATGGCGCAAGGGGCAAGAGTTTTGCGACAATCCGAGCCGATTTCTTGCCAAGCAGTTATTTAACCGGCAATGAGCCATGCTATTTGAATTTCTCGTCTTAAAAGAAACCCTTATCAGTGAAAGCCACAATGCCCGATCAGGACCAAATCCGCGCCTTTGACGAAATAGCAGCAAAATTCGCCGACGCCCGAAAATCACTGGGAAAAGTGATTTTTGGCCAGGAAGAGGTCATTGACCTCACACTGGCGACACTTGCCGCTGGCGGGCACGGCCTCCTGGTCGGCGCGCCAGGCCTCGCCAAAACACTGCTGGTGACGTCTGTCGCAGACCTTTTGGGGCTTTCCGAAAAGCGGGTTCAATTTACCCCTGACCTCATGCCAGGCGATGTTCTCGGTTCTGAGGTGCTTGAAGAAACAAGCGACGGCAAACGAGAATTCCGGTTCATCCCGGGGCCAGTTTTCTGCCAGCTGCTGATGGCTGACGAAATTAACCGCGCAAGTCCGCGCACGCAGTCTGCGCTACTGCAGGCAATGCAGGAACAACATGTCACCGTTGCAGGCGCACGTCATGATCTGCCTGAGCCGTTTCACGTTCTCGCGACCCAAAATCCAATCGAACAAGAGGGCACCTACCCCCTGCCCGAAGCGCAGCTCGATCGTTTCTTGTTGCAGATCAATGTCGGCTACCCCGACCTCGAATCGGAGCGACGCATGCTGGCCCAAACGACGGGAGCACAGACAGTGAATGTCGATGCAGTGATGTCGAGCGCCGATCTGGTGAATGCACAAGCGCTGGTCCGGCAGATGCCCATCGGCGAACAAATTGTTGAGATGATATTAAAGTTGGTACGCGCGGCGCGCCCCGATGAAAATGCGACAGAGCGCGTACGTTCGTTGGTGGCATGGGGACCGGGGCCGCGCGCCAGTCAAGCGCTTTCGCTTGCGGCCCGGGCGCTTGCGTTAATTGACGGACGCCATGCACCGTCACCTGATGATGTCTTGCGCCTTGCCAAGCCTGTGTTGCGCCACCGTATGGCCCTCAATTTTGCAGCACGGTCGGAAGGGCTGGATACAGATCAATTTGTTGATGAGCTTTTGGGCGGGTTGAAAGCCGACGCGTAAAAGGACGGCGCCATACTGATGACACCCCAGAAAGAAACGCTTGCCGTCCGTCGTGGCGCCGAAGAAGCTGCAGCGCTTTTTCCCGCGCTGTTGGTGGAGGCGGAACGAATTGCACAAACTGTGGCGTCCGGCCTCCACGGGCGGCGACGCGCCGGTCCGGGCGAAACATTCTGGCAGCACCGTCCTTATGCATTTGGCGATCCGGTTTCCATGATCGACTGGCGCCAATCCGCACGCGCCGCTGACCGATTATATATCAGGCAAAATGAATGGGAGGCGGCGGCGGCTGTTTATCTGTGGCGGGATCCGTCGCGTTCACTCGACTATCGTTCAAAAAAAACAACGCCAACCAAGCGCCGTCGCGCCGATGTCCTCACAACAGCTTTGGCAATCCTGCTGTCACAGGCTGGGGAGCGTATTGGTGTCCTCGGCGAAAACCGACCGCCATTTCAGGGACGCGGGGCGCCAACGCGAATTCTTGAAGCACTCCGTATCGAACAATTTGACGATGCGGCCTCCACGCCGCCAGTCTCTCAATTACCGGCTGGCGCTCGTGTCGTCGTGTTCAGCGATTTCTTCGCACCGCTTGATGATATCACCGCCGCCGCATCTTCATTGGCGGCGAGCGGCGCCAAAGGCGCGCTTGTGCAAATTTGTGACCCCGCAGAAGAAGAGTTTCCATTCCGGGGCCGCATTGAATTCAAAGATATGGAGAGCACAGACCGGCTCATATTTGGCGAAACCGGATCGGTCGGCGCCGCTTATAAGGTAAAATTTGACGCGCATCGTGAAGCGCTCAACGATCTCGCGCGCAAGCTCGACTGGACGTTTATCAGCCACCGAACGGATCGGCCTGCGCAAACAGCACTGTTGTCTCTTTATACGGCGCTCGGCGATATGCGGGTGTGGACCAAATA
Source organism: Hyphococcus sp. (assembly GCA_021776335.1). Lineage (GTDB taxonomy): Bacteria > Pseudomonadota > Alphaproteobacteria > Caulobacterales > Parvularculaceae > Hyphococcus. The sequence goes on along the minus strand of JAJFGB010000007.1, from coordinate 98,381 downwards.
GATGTTTAGCGCCCTTTCCTTTGCCTCACCGCTTATTCTCGTCGCACTCGCAGCGCTGCCTTTGATCTGGTTTCTGTTGCGCGCAACACCGCCAGCGCCGAAGCGTACGCGCTTTCCGGCGTTCATGATCCTTCGCCAACTGACGACCCCCGAGGAAACACCAGACCGCACACCATGGTGGCTTTTATTGTTGCGACTCATTCTGGCAGCGATGGTGATTATCGGCCTTGCTAGTCCGGTGCTTAACGCGCCTGCCCCGACGACAAGTACAGGGCCACTGGTTCTTGTGGTCGATGACAGCTGGGCTGCGGCGCAACATTGGGCCGCGCGGCGCGACGCCATCCGCAACGCCGCCGCAGAAGCAGCGCAATCGGGTCGATCGCTTTTCCTCGCAACAACGTCGCCGGAAAAATCACCCACAGCCTGGGCGCCAATAACACCCGAGCAGGCGCAAACTGCCGCTGAAGCTTTGACGCCGCAACCATTTAGCGCGGACCGAAATGATTTTCTTTCCCGGCTTGAGACGCTTGACCCAATATTCGAAAAGGCGGGGTCTGCTGAAATACGCTGGCTTTCCGACGGCCTTGCAGGCGATGATGATAGGATGCTGGCGGGCGCCCTATCTAAACGCGGCGCGCTGACCGTGCTTGTTGACCGAAATGCGCCGAAGCTCATTCTCCGCGCCATGGGGCAAGAGACTGCGGGACCGGTCTTTCGAATCGAAAGGCTGGACACAAGCAAAGACTGGGTCGGCGCCGTCACCGCGACCGCGCGGGATGGACGCGAGCTGACACGATTATCGATTGAGATGGCCGCCGACGAATTGGTGCGCGACGTAACACTGGATTTGCCCCTGGCGCTGCGCAATGAACTTTCCATTGTGCGCGTTGAAAACATCGATTCGGCCGGCGCCACACAGCTAATCGATTCGCGCGACCGGCGCGCGCTGATCGGCCTTGTTACAGACGCCAACACTGGGCGAAATAATTTGCTGAGCGGCGCTCACTACGTGCGGCAAGCACTTAATCCTTATGCAGAATTCATAGAAGACTCCCTCGATGCAATTCTCGGTTCGGATGTATCCGTCATCGTTTTGAACGACATCGGAAGACTACGGCCGAGCGAAGTGGCCGCGCTTACGGATTGGATCGAAAGCGGCGGCGTTTTGATCAGATTTGCCGGGCCGGTGCTTGCCGAAACAGCACAAGATGAAACGCCGCCTTTGTTGCCGGTGGCGCTGCGGGGGGGTGGGCGCGCCTTCGGCGGGGCGCTTACCTGGGACACGCCGCAGGCGCTGGAAGCGTTCAGCGACACCGGACCATTTGCCGGTCTGCGCGCGCCGCACGATGTCTTCGTGCGCCAACAGGTGCTTGCCCAGCCTGGCGGCGCCACAACAGAAAAAACCTGGGCGCGGCTTGCTGACGGCACGCCACTGGTAACCGGTATGCGACTCGGCGCTGGTGTTAATGCACTTTTTCACATCACTGCAACGCCAGCCTGGTCGGATTTGCCAATCTCCGGTGTCTTTGTCGACATGCTGCGCCGGCTGACATTTCTATCAACCCTTGGACCTGAAAATGCCGACGAGGCGGCAAGCGCACGCTACGCACCGCTGCGACTCATGGATGGCTACGGCCGCCTGCGGCGTCCAGCCGATGATGATGCTGCATTGAGTGCAGAAGAATTGTCGTTGGCTCCGATGGCGGCGCGTACGCCCGGGTTTTACGGCGCAGCTGAGGCGCCGCTCGCTTTAAACGCAGTCAGCCTGGAAACGCCTTTCTCGCCGATTGAATTACCCGGTGTAACAATTGCGCCCTATGCCGCAGACCCGCCGATCGCACTCGGCCCACCATTGTTTATCGTGGTGCTGCTTTTGGCGTTAGCCGATGGCTTTGTTACCCTGGCTCTCAGCGGCAAGCTGCCGCTACGCGCTGCCACAGCGCTCGTTGTTCTTACAGTTATCCCCGCCTCATTTCCGGCAGATGTCTCTGCGGAACCGCTTAACCCCGCAATCGAACGAAAGCCTACCGAAGCGGCGTTGGTGACGCGCCTTGCCTATGTTCAAACCGGCGACCCCGCCATGGACCGCCTGTCGGCGCAAGCATTGGCAGGCCTAAGTCGCGAGCTGGTGCGCCGAACAGCAATAGAGCCCGGCCCGCCTCAAATCGTTAATCTTGATACAGATGATCTATCTGTATATCCATTTTTATATTGGCCGATCGTACCCGGCGCCGATGCGCCGTCAGATGCTGCGCTATCTAATATAGAAAATTTTATGCGCTTCGGCGGGCTTATTTTATTCGACACGCGCGACGACGAACGCGCCGTGGCGCCCGGCGCAACGCCTGAATCTCTCGCGCTGCAACGCATTCTGTCCCAGCTCAACATCCCGGCCCTGACGCCTGTGGACACGAGTCACGTCCTGACCCGCTCATTTTATCTCATGACGGACCTTCCGGGCCGCCTCAGAAATAATCCGGTTTGGGTTCAGGCCGATACAAGCGGCGCCAATGATGGCGTCACACCACTGATCATCGGAGGGCGCGACTGGGCTGGCGCCTGGGCCGCAGATTCTTTTGGCCGCCCGGTCCGTCCCATGGGCCGGGGCGGCGAGCGCGCCCGCGAACTTGCTTATCGCGCTGGCGTCAACATCGTCATGGTCGCGTTCACGGGCAATTATAAATCCGATCAGGTGCATACGCCGATCCTTTTGGAGCGGCTGGGACAATGAACATCGTCTTTGAACCATGGCTGCCCACATTGGCCTTCACGATAGTGGCGCTCGCCGCACTTTTATTTGCGGGTTTAAGCCTGTGGCGCAACTGGAAAAGCGGCGCCTTTCGCCTCATCGCAGTCGCGGCACTCGTTGCCCTGCTTGCCAATCCGCAATTGCGCGAAGCCGAACGCACACCTCTGGACGACATTGTTGTTGTGCTCGTTGATGAAAGCGCCAGCCAATCGCTCGATGACCGAGACAGCGTAACCAAAAAGGCAGCTGATGATCTCGCACAACAGATCGAAGCGCTGGGGCGTACTGAATTACGGGTTACAACATTTGGCGGCGATGAAGAGACGCGAACGATAGAGGCTTTGCGCGGCGTCCTTGCTGACACACCGCGCGCGCGTTTAGGCGGCGTCTTCATTGTTACGGACGGTCAGGCGACCGACGCCGCCGACGCTGAAACAACGCCGGACATTGAGGCGCCTGTACATGTCTTTGTTACCGGCCGCGACAGCGAGGTTGATCGCAAAATCAGCCTCGTTAACGCCCCGCGCTACGGCATCGTACGCCAATCGGTGCGGGTCTCATTTCGCGTCGATGATCTCGGACCCGACGAAGAGCCCGTGCCCGGGGCCGGTTCTGCGATCGTGACGCTGCGCGTCGACGGCGAACAAATTGTGCGCCAGCAGGTCCCGCTAGGGCTGGAGGCGGGCTTTGACGCGCCGCTCGACCGGCCCGGCCAAACTGTCATTGAATTGGAGGTTGAGCCACGCGACGGTGAACTGACCGATCGAAACAATGTCATCGTTCTGCCAATCACCGCCGTGCGTGACCGCTTGCGCGTGCTGCTTATCTCCGGTGAACCCCATCCCGGCGAACGCGTCTGGCGTAACCTGCTAAAATCAGACCCCGCTGTTGATCTCGTTCACTTTACTATCTTAAGGCCTATTGAGAAGAATGACGGCACGCCAATTGACGAACTCGCACTTATTCCTTTTCCGCAGGACGAGCTTTTTATCGACAAGCTCAGCGAATTCGATCTGCTGATCTTTGACCGCTACACCTATCGCGGTGTTTTATCATCGTTTCATTTCGATAATATCGCGCGCTTCGTCGACAATGGCGGCGCCGTGTTGATTGCTGCGGGCCCTGAATATAACGGCTCTCTCAGCCTGGCTTCACGGCGCAATCTTTCATTTATTTTACCGGCTACGCCCGTTGGCGGCGCGGACGAAAAAACTTTCCGGCCAGCGGTCACAGATCTTGGCGCTCGCCATCCGGTTACGGCCGATCTGCCTGAACAGGGATTTTGGGGCCGCTGGCTACGCATCATGCCGGTTGCCCAACTGCGCGGACAAACGCTCATGGCCGGACCGGGCGATGCGCCATTATTGATCCTGGACCGTATCGGCGAGGGCCGTGTTGGGTTGCTGCTATCCGACCATGTCTGGCTCTGGGCGCGCGGATTTGACGGCGGCGGGCCGCATGCAGAACTTTTGCGCCGTATCGCTCATTGGCTCATGAAAGAACCGGAACTTGAAGAAGAATCTCTGGCGTTGCGATCCGAGGGAGACAATCTGATTATTGAACGCCGCTCGATCGCCAACGACCCCCTTCCGGTGCGCATCGTGGGTCCCGGCGGCGATATCACAGAACTTGAACTCGCGGCGACAGGGCCAGGGAAATTCTCAGCGCGGATCGAAAATGCAACACGCGGGCTCTATCGCGCAACCTCGGGTGATCTATTCGCCATTGGCGCAGTTGGGCTTGCCGCCGCCCCGGAATTTGAAAATGTTGTATCCAGCCGAAAGGGGCTGGCGCCGCTGACAGAGCAATCCGGCGGCGGCGTTTTTTCCATTCGCCGCGGTAGCGCAGTGGCGCTGCCGGCATTGCGAAAATTGCGTGGCGACACAGTCCCCAGCGCCGGCGCCGGCTGGGCTGGCATTCGCGAGCGCAGCGCCGCGCGGGTTGAAAACGTTAAGGATATTCCGGCACTGCCACCGCTCGTGTGGCTCATCATCATTGGCGCCGGATTGCTGGCCGCCTGGTGGATAGAGGGCGGAAAAGGCTCACAATCCAGGCGAAATGGCGGAAAAAAGTAGATGCGGGCGTGCAAATTTAATCATTTGCTTAACGGCGTCGAAAAACGCCGGCGATAGGGTCGCTTTATCCAATTTGTTGGAGGAGCAGAACGCGTGGCCTTTGCCGGAAACAAATCCCTGGCTGCAAAAAAGAGCCCCTTAGCCGGATGGCTCGGCAAAAAGCAGGACAAAGAAACCGCATTGCCGGAGATGGACGTCGCTGGCGGTCTAAACCGCGCATTGCGCAGCTCAGCGCCTGCGGCAGACCAGCCCGGCCCAGACCAAAACGAGCCGGTGCGCGATGCGCTCGCCGCTATCGAGACCGTCCTCTATGCGATCGATCGTGTCCGCGATATTCTGGAACAAGCCTGTGAAATTGCCATTTCCGCAAAAAGCATTGAAGAATTAAGCGGGCGCGCCATGCTGGCGGAGAGCTATGACGAACTGCGCTTATCCATTGACGCATCACTGGAAAAAGTTGACCCGCGTGCGGTCGTTCTGATCGGCAAAAACCAGCGCCACCTTGACGTGTTGCTTGGCGGCAAGACACGCTATTCGGTTTCACCCATGTGCCTGGATGTCAGCGAGAAGGGCCTTAATCTCGCGCCACCACGCGACGCCTTTGCCGCTTATGAAGAAATTGATGACGTTCTCGATCAGCTTGACAAAGCATTGTCACGGTGTGATCGCGCTGCAGCAAGTTATTGCCGCGACGCACAGTATCTGATTGCGCGGATGAACGCTGCCGATCAGGAATAAAGCTCTCAGACGTCGTGGATACAGGTTTCACCGTTCGATGGACGCGAGACTCTAACCTGGCGCAGCCCTGGAAAATCCTCCGACAGTTCTTTGGCCGCCCACCGGCAGATATTTTCAAGTGTCGGTCGTTCCAGCCCTTCAATCTCATTGAGGAGGCGGTGATCAAGCGTCGCGTGCAACCGTTCGAGCGCCTCCGCGACATCGCCAAAGTCTACAACCCAGCCAGTGTCCGCTGCGGGCTCGCCTTCGATCTCGACCTCCATCATAAATGAATGTCCGTGCAGCCGCGCATAGGGACGCGCGTCAGGATCATGGTCAAGAAAATGCGCGGCGTCGAAACTCATCGACTTAACAATGCGCATGGGATGAAGCTCCTCACGAATTCGCAGGTGAAACTTAAGCGATACCCAACACTTTATGGGTCTGCAGGCTCAAGCGCCATTGCGGGTTGGCTTTACAATACTCAATTGCGGCGGCGGTATGCGCCTTCCGCGAGGGGCCGTCCATAGGCTGCAAATAAAAAAAGTCAAATTCAAGCGCAGCAAAATCATCCGGCAAGGCTTTTTCCTGCCGGTAGACAAGTTTCAGCTCATTGCCCGCGCGTTGCACAACCGGCGCATCCGCCTTGGGCGACACGCATATCCAGTCAATTCCGGCGGGCGCCTTGATGGTCCCGTTAGTTTCAACTGCTATCTTGAAGCCGGCCTCATGCAGGGCGTCGATCAGCGGCGGATCGAGCTGCAACAATGGTTCGCCGCCTGTACAAACGACATAGGGTTCCCCGCCAGTATGGGACCAGGCCGCCGCCACAGCACCCGCCAGTGTTTTGGCGTCCTTAAATTTCCCGCCGTCAGGGCCGTTCACGCCGACAAAATCGGTATCGCAAAAATTGCAAACAGCGCCCGCGCGGTCGCGCTCCAGCCCCGTCCAGAGATTACATCCGGAAAACCGCAAGAAGACAGCGGGGCGGCCTGTCTGGGCGCCTTCGCCCTGCAGCGTGTAGAAAAGTTCCTTTACAGAATAACTCATCGCTCAGGCGCTGCCACGATAGCCGGCCCAGCCGCGCGCGCGTAGTTCGCAAGCCGGACAGTCGCCGCAACCATATCCCCATTCGTGACGTTCGGCGCGCACACCGCGATAACAGCTGTGGCTATGTTCATTCACAATGTTAACCAGCGTCTCTCCGCCAAGTTGTTCTGCGAGGCGCCAGCTTTCGGCCTTGGTGATTGTCATCAACGGCGTTTCAAGGCGCATATCGGTTTCCGTGCCGAGCCGCAGCGCCTCCATTTGGGCCGCCAGTGTCGCCGCACGGCAATCCGGGTATCCGGAATAATCCGCCTCGCACATGCCAGCGACAAGGATGGCTGCATTGCGGCGATAGGCAAGCGCTGCGGCCAGCGTCAGGAAAACAAGATTTCGGGCCGGCACAAAAGTCGTTGGCAGCCCGTCATCGGCGAGCACAATTTCAGTCTCATGGGTCATGGCGGTCTCGCCAAGATCGCGCAGGCCGGTCGCGTCAACCAGCGTGTCCTTGCCAAGACGTGCCGACCAATCTGAAAACGCTTCGGTGATCGCCTGCCGCACAGCGTCACGAGCGCCAAGCTCGATCGCGTGACGCTGGCCATAATCAAACCCTACCGTCTCTACATGCTGAAAGCGCTCAAGCGCCCAGGCAAGGCTGATCGCCGAGTCCTGTCCACCGGAAAATAACACCAGCGCGTTTTGATCATTAAGCTTGCGCATTTCTGCCTCTACGCGCAGTTTTCGCTGCAACGCCTTTGTTGAAAGGCAATTCCTTTAGGACGCGACGGCGGAGCCTGCAATATGAGCGATATCGTCTTTCTTTATGTGACGGCCCCCAATTCTGAAACCGCAGCACGCATCGCCAGAACGCTGATCGACAAAAAACTGGCCGCATGCGTCAATATCCACGGCGAAATGCGCTCTGTTTATGAATGGGAAGGCGCCGTTGAATTCAAGCTGGAGACACCGCTCTTCGTCAAAACAACGGCCGCTGCCGCGCCTGCCGCCAGAGATGAGATTGTCTCACTGCATCCCATGGATGAGCCCTGTGTGGCCGCCCTGCCCGTCCTGCGCGATGGATCAAGCGCCGGCTTTCTTGACTGGATCGCGCAAACCACAAGAACATAAAGGCCCATGATGGCGGCGGAAAAAAATCCCCCCGAGCGCCTCAGCAAATGCTATTTGCTCTAAAAGAGATACAACTTAGAATTGTTTAGATTTATCTGCGCAACCTTTCATTAAGGATATGCTCGTATAAGTTGCATGTCGCGGCAATGTTGCACGCCCTCCATGCGTCGGGTCTTGCTCCCCCCTCACCTTGCCAGCCCGAAGCAACGGCGCCGCGACCAAGTAAAAGACTAGCGCGCTTACTTTGCGGTGTCGGCGCTAGCGAAATGAAACGCCGCGGGCACGGCTAACCTGATCGCGCCCGCGGTGTTTTTCGTTTTACCGACGCATCAGCGCGCCCGTCATATGGACAAATCCATCATGCCTTGGTGACAATGATTTCCAGATAATTGCTGTGAACCACCATCGTCCCATCCTCCGCTGAATTGCACTCATCGATGAGAGCGATGAGATCCGCTGAAAGCCGCTGTTGGTCCGAATTGTTCAAACTGCCCAAGGCTTTTTGCAAAGGTCCGTAAATGCCGCGCCAAACTTCAAGCCAGTGCTCGGCGGATTTGTAACGCCATGCGAAACTGCGCTCCGCAATATCAATGCGTGCGGCTTTATCGCCAAAAAGCGTCGAGATGTGCTCACGCGTTCCCCACATTGCAGGCGAAGACAAGCCTGGCGCAGGCGGCACGTATTTTCCAATCACCTTAAACAACCGGCCAATGAAACTCTCAGGCGTCCAGTTAGCAAGGCCAATCTTACCGCCGACACGGCAAACGCGAAGAAGTTCGTGCGCCGAGGTCTCTTGATCAGGCGCGAACATGACGCCAAAGCTTGATGTCACAACATCAAAGGCGCCGTCGTCGAATGGCAGAGCCTCAGCATCCGCCTCACGAAAAGTGATGTCGAGGCCGTCCGCTTCAGCGCGAGCGCGCCCTCTTTCCAGCAAATCCGGAACGTAGTCTGTTGATGTCACGTCACAAAAGCAACGCGCAGCAGCAAGTGACACATTGCCATTGCCGGCCGCAACATCGAGGACGCGCTGGCCGGCGCGCAAATCAAGCGCTTCGCATAAGGTTTCACCAACGATTTGCAGCGTTGTTCCGACAACCGAATAATCGCCGGAAGACCAGGCGGCTTTTTGTTTCCCTTTGATCGCATCGAAATTCGGGGTTGTGATTGTTTCTATTTGTTGGGCGGTAGCAGTCATGATTTTCTCCATTTTCTGGTATTAAAAAAGTTGAGCTGGCGTCTAAAACAGCGATGCAACGCTGACGAACACGCCGAGGGCAACGAGGATGGTGACTAAAAAGCCGCCGAGACTGTCGATTGAACTGGCCATTTTTTCTCTCCATTTTGGCATCGGACCGGGGTGGCCCTGACTTGAAATGAGAGATATCCGGCCGCGCCTACTGGCGCTTGACGCGGGCTTGATGAAAGTCTGGCGAATTCCTGACCTTTTCCCGAAAGTCTGGCCAAAGCCCGGAAACTCCCCCTAAATACGCTGGCAATGACCTATTCTTTTGACAGTTTTTTATTTGATCCAGAGCGTTTCGAGCTCATCCGAGACGGCGCCTCGATAGCGCTTGAGCCGCAAGTCGTCTCACTGCTCGCCTTTCTGATCGAAAATCGCGCCCGCGTTGTCTCCAAAAACGAGCTGAATGAAAAAGTCTGGGGCGGGCGCATTGTTTCCGAAGCCGCTTTATCGAGCCGCATCAAGAAATTGCGGCAAGCGCTCAGTGATGATGGGAAACAACAACGGCTGATTAAAACGGTTCACGGCGTCGGCTTCCGCTTTGTCGGCGATCTCGACGCCCCTGCATCGCAAGCGGCGCCACATGTGAGCGCGCCGGAGGGGCTCAAAAAACCAACGATCGCCATTTTGCCATTTGCAAATCTCTCGGGCGATCCTGGCCAGGAATATTTCGCCGACGGCATCACTGCGGATATTATTTCCACTTTATCCAAACACCGCTGGCTCAACATCATCGCCCGCAACACGACGTTCGGCTATAAGGGCGTTACCGGTGACGTTCGCCTGGTAGGCACAGAGCTGGGCGCCAATTACGTTGTCGAAGGATCGGTTCAGCGCGCTGGCGAGCGCGTCCGGGTCAACGCGCAATTGATTGACGCCAATACCGGCGGGCATAAATGGACCGACCGGTTTGATCGTCATATCGAAGATATCTTCGCGCTGCAGGATGACATCACACAAACAATTGCGGCGCGCCTGGAGCCGGAAATCGGTTCAGCCGAACGGCAAAAAGCGCTCCGCGCCGATCGCCATGATTTACGCGCCTGGGATTGTTATCACCTCGGCGTCGCGCATTTTTTTCGCTTTACCGCAGACGACAACATCGAAGCGCAGCGGCTTCTCGATCAATCACGCACGCTTGATCCCGATTTTGGCGAAGCTCATGCCTGGTGGGCCTATGCGGTTATTCTGGGGATGATTTACTGGGAAACCGAAGCTTCACCCGATGCAATGGCGGAGGCTTATCAGGCAACCTGCAGGGCGCTGGAAATCGACGATCAGAATGCTGTCTTTTATGCGCTAAAAGCACGTGTTCAACTGGCGCGATGTGAATATCAAAGCGCGCTCGTTGAAAATGAAATGGCCATCCGGCTTAATCCGACTTTTGCGGCAGCCCATTGCGGTCTCGCCGACTCGCTTGCTTTCGAGGGCCGCTATGATGAAGCGATTACCGGTTTCGAAAAAGCGATTGACCTCAGCCCTAATGATCCGCAACGCTGGGCGTTTCTTACCTATGGCGCGCTCGCGCTGATTTTTGACCAGCAATTCGAACGGGCGCTGGACTGGACCCAGCGCGCCGCTGAAATTCCAAACCGACAATACTGGACAACGGCTCATCGCGCCGTTGCACTGGCATTACTGGGCCGGACCGACGAAGCCGGGAAAGCCGCGCAGGAACTTCTCGCGGAACGTCCGGATTTTTCCAGCGCCTTCGTTCGCAAAAAACTTTTCTATGTGAAAAAAGCTGAGCAGCTGGATCTTTATCTGGAAGGCGTAAAACTCGCGGGCCTGCCCGCGGGAAGTTGAAGGAATCAGGAAGGATTGGCGAATGGCGACGACCGACTTTGTGCCGTCAACTATCCCGCCAACCTGCGTCATGATGCGAACCGTCGCAAAACGGCTTGTTGCCGGACTGCCCGCAGCGACAAAGCACATATTTCTTATTGGAAGCGCCAGTAGCCCAACTCACCCCTTCAAGCGCGATGTTCGCGACCCTGTACGGACCGTCTTTCTCAACCGCAACCACGGCCCCATCACCAACAAGATGCTGCGGCTGGTCAACACCTGTCGATAGCCTAAGCGCGCCCGAAGGACATGCCTGCACGACGGCTTCCAGATCGCTGATCGTGCCGTTGCCCGGCTCGATCCAGGGCTTTCGTTTCGGGTCGAATACCGAAGGAAGGCGCTTGCTGCATTCACCGGCATGAGAACACAACAGCCGGTTATGGTGGATTGTCGCTTCTTCGCCCTTGTAGGTAAAAACCTTGTCTCGTGATGAAACGTCACCGCAAGCGCTTTGAAAGCCGGCATCATTATGCGAGCCGTCGCAAAACGGTTTGTTCTTCGAAGCGCCACAACGACAGAGCGCCGTTGCTGGTCGACAGGCAATTTCTTGAGCATCGGCGCTAGATATTGAATCGACGCCTTTGAGCACAAGCGGCCCATTATCACGCTGCTCGATTACAGGTGTGCTGACAACAGTGGCGCCTTTGCCTCCAATCCGGCCCGTCATGCGCAACCCGTCGCGAATATTGACGCCCATCAGCGAAAGGTTGACCGCCCCGGCGAGAAGTTCAATCCCTTGCACACTGTAAAATATGGCGTCGAAGGCGCCCGCTTGCGCCTTGGACGCGAGGAAAATCGCTGAAGGCAGCAATATCAGTAGGCCGTTCAATGCAATAATTGGCATGCGCCGCTTTTTGCCGACTGCCAGGGCATCAGTGCGCTTGGCGCCCATCGCCATACCTGATGCGCCCACGATCATCATCGCCGGGATGAGTATGAACATACCGCGAAGGATCATCGCCTTCACGGCGGCAACCGTTTCGTGAGAGGCGAACAGCTCGGAAAAAGCTGTGCTGGTCCAAAAGGTCAAGATACACAAGAAGCCGATTGCACCGGCAAAAGCATGAACTCTGGTTCTTATTATGATGACCTCCCATACGACATCCGGCTCAACAGCCCGTCACGTTTGATAAACTCGTGGTAAAGCGCAGCGCAGGAATGAAACACAAACAAGACAAGCATTGCACGCGCGCCGATCCCATGAGGGATGCGCGGTTTATAATTCATAAAGTCAGGCAGCGTCTCGGCCGCGCCGCCAAAAATAGCGGGGCCAGCGCCGGACAATACAAGCATGCCAATACCGCTTGCAGCCATGCCCAAAATGATTACATAGAAAACGAAATGCGTCGCCCGCGCCGACCAATCCTGCCAAGCAGGCATCGGTATGGGGTTGGGTTTTTTATCGGCGAATAACCACCACGCGATTCGGGCGACAGTCAGCAGCAAAATTGCAATCCCTAAGGGCACATGCACGCGCAAAATGGCAGCCTTGGCGGCCGCGTCTTCTATGCCGCTCCCACGAAAGCCGGAACCGATCAGTGCGATGATAAGCAGGGCGGCAAGCCAGTGAATGGTCACTGCCACAGATCCATAGTGATTTGATGTGCTCTTGGCGGCCATGACTGAATGCCTACTGGTTGGATGTTCGGCAGCCCTTCAGCTACGCGACGCAATGACTGGGTACAGCCAGTTTTTTGAAGAGATGCGGCGAAGCGACTGCGCTTTCGGGGTAATCTGCAATGCGCTTTTGGAATTCGGGATTGGTGAATGCAGCACGGAAGCTCCCAACGCTTTCCCAAACGGCGTAGTTAACAAAAGTTCCACTGCCGCCGATCGCTTTGTGCAATTGGGTGGAGATATAGCCAGCCTGAGCTTTCATGAAGTCCGCATCGTGTGACCATGCCGACACCAACGCTGCTTCATCGCTCGGATCAATCGTAAACACATTTATTAGAACGATGGGGCCTTCTTCAGGCGCCTGCATTTGCTCAGCCAGTCCCACATTTTCATTTAATTCTTTAAGAGCAACCATCGTTCGGTCCTTTCATTGTTTGAGCGCCTTATGGCTTCAATTTCGTTTGCACGGTGCGTAGGACCGCGAGCGCCTGTTTGATTTTTTTATCACTTAGGCCAGACGATAATTCGTTCACCCATGCGCTTTGCGTTTTGTTTATTTGATCCATTGTTTTTCGACCCTTCGCGGTTAGCGCTACAAGTTTCGCCCGCTTGTGATCGACATTGTCCTCAAAACTCACCATGCCAAGTGCCTCAAGATCATTGGCGATCCGTTGCACGCCTTGTCTTGCCAACCCCATCCGTCTTGCGATCTGGGCAACCGTCATTGCTTGGCCAGCCAGGTCGACAGTCCCCATCACCTGCCAGCGAGCGCTCGTAAGGCCGTAGGGTGCTGTCAAATGATTGCCCGCATCTAGCAAAGCGCCGTTCAGCCTGAAGGTTTCCAGAATTAAGTCGGTCATTGCGTCGCCGGACAGTGTTCGTTTTGATGTCATTGCGCAATATATAACCAGCTTGACAACTTATTGTCAATTTGCTTTTAAAACTACCCCAAGGGGAGGCCTTTCCTGGGCTTCATCTCTGTTAGATGGAGGAAGGGGCGCTCAGCGCCTTAACTTCAGCCGGTCGCTTGGGGTCAGTTTCCCGCGGATGCGTTTCGGATGCCGCTCACTCTAGAACCGTAAAAGGCCGAGCTACTGGATCTCTGCGTTAAAGAGGTGACGCTGGCGGGGCTACCAGCAGAGAGTTGGGTAGATTTGGCGAATGGCGCCGTTCGAGGCGTCCGCGATCCAGCCTCGTCTGTAACTCTAAATTATCGCCGCCCCTGTTCCACGGCGCCTTTTACACAAGCCAGCGTGTTATCTAATTCTATCCGATAGAGTCCTGGAGGCTCACGATACGAATGGAAGTACACATATTTCCCGTCAGGCGAGAAAAATGGGTATGAGTCTTTCGCTGCATTATCAGTTAATCTACGAATATCGTCGCCGTTTGACTTCATCAGATATATATCGGTTTCGCCGGAGTCTTGATTCCGATCCGAAGCAAAAACGATTACATTGCCGTCCGGCGACCAGCTTGCATAACTCTCTTCTGTCGCATCGTCGGTCAGTTGCGCAATATCGCCGGTTTCAGTTTCAATGACAAACAAATTGAAATCGTCTCGGTCCTCCTGACGGTGAAACAGTATTTTGGAATCGTTGGAAGAAAATTGTGCGTGCGCTTCATAACCGTCAAATTCGGTCCATTGTTTCAGCGCCCCATCAGACTTTCTATAGGTATAAATATCCGATGCGCCGGTTCGATATGAATTAAACAGGATAAGTTCGCCATCGGAAGAGTAACTGGCGAGCCATTCCCACTCTTCGTGCGGCGCTATAAATGTCATCTCGCCGGTTATTAAATCGTATTCAACGATATCTGTTTTTCCGTTTTCTGCAGGCAAAATATTGAGGAGTTTATTGCCGTCAGGAGAAAACACCGCGCCGTTATTGAGCATTGGAATATCCGTGCGTGCACCGGTTGTAAGGTCGAGCAAATAAAGGCCGCTTTCTTCCCCTTCGCGATCCCAACCGACCGCCAATTTGTCGCCATCAGGCGATAATCCGTCATAATGAAACTGATTCACGCCCGGTTCGACGGCAACATGTTCCACCAAACAGCCGCCCGGATCTAAGGACGTCTCATAGGAAATTTTTTGATCCTGAACACAAGAGGCAGTCAGTAGGGCAACAATCACCGCAGTATGATATTGCGAAATAAAAAGCATGTGACCTCCTTTGTCGATTATTGGGCGCTCGGGCGTTTTTCAATTTCAGATGGTTTTCTACGTCCTCAAATTGGCAACACACCACATTGTCTCCCCGAAACGCAAACCAGGGTTCAATTTCCAGCCGGCGCATTGCGCGAACGATCTTCTTTACCGTCAATCCACTCGGCTACATCGCGCCAGACGATCTCACCCTGAAGATCGCGAAACAGCAAATGCCAGCCATCTTCATAGCGACGAATATCAACACCGCCATTAAGGCGTCTGGCGGTTTTTTCCATGGCTTTGATCGGGATAATCTCATCCTTTTCGCCCAACAGAAAAAGAATGTCGCCGTCGACCTTGTCAGCATTGTCATAGGCCTCGCCCATAACACGCACCACACCCAGGGCGGCGTCGATGCGGGTTTCCTTGATCACAAGCGGATCGGCAAACATTTCCCTCAAGACCGGGATATTGTCCGTCGCCTGACGGCCAGCGCGTTCGCCAGTTGCAGTTTTGCCGGGCGCCATACTCGCGGCGATGTTCAGCGACAGGCGATAAGGAAACGGCATGGCGCCCCCGCCCCACACGCCGGGCGCCGCCAGGATAAACCCATCCACGTTCAGCGGCGTCCGCGCATCCGCCGCGATCACCACCGCCGCGCCCATGCTGTGACCGAGCATGTAAAGCGGCGTCTCGGGATGAACCTCGCGGATCGCGGCAATCGCCGCCCGCAAATCAGCGATCATCACATCGGCGCCGACCCATTGGCCGAAATCAGGCGACCGGCCGAAGCCGCGCTGATCAAGGGCATAGGTTGTGAGCCTCGCTTCTTGCGCCCACCACGGCGCAGCCAGAGCAAATGTCTGTGAATAATCATTCATGCCGTGGAGCGCGAGAATAATGGCGCGCGGGTTTTCCGCCTGCCAGCTCTGCAACCCCAGTAGCGCGCCATCTTCAGCCTGCAAAAAATTAGCGCCGAGTACCGGCGGCGCTATGGGCTCGGGCGCCTCGGGAAAAGAAACACAAGCCTGCGCCAACATAGCGAGGGCGATGGATCGCCAAACCCGAAATAAATACGCTATCTTCTGTTTTGCCGCCATAACAGTTGTTTACCCTTGCGCGACAGCCAAGTCACCGGCGCAAGCAGCAGCAGGCAAAATTTTGGAAGACGAAACAAAAAATGAGACCTTTATCGGCGACAGAAATTGAGGAAGCGGCGTCTAAAATCGATCCGGCCTATCGCAACTCTCCTCTCATGTCGGACACTGGCCTCGATGCGGTCCTGGGCGTTGATCTGTCACTGAAAGTCGAATGTCTAAACCCCATTCGTTCGTTCAAGGGTCGCGGCGCCGATTTGTTTGTCGCCGGCCTCGACACACCATCGCGCATCATCTGTGCATCTGCTGGCAATTTTGGGCAAGGCATCGCCCGCGCCGGGCGGACCCGCGGACATGCGGTCACTGTTTTCGCCGCTGAAAACGCCAACCCGTTCAAGATTGAAGCGATGCGCCGTTTTGGTGCTGAGGTGCGGCTGGAGGGTGCTGATTTCGATGCGGCGAAAATAGCCGCCCAACAATACGCGCAATCCCAAGACGCACATTTTGTCGAAGACGGCGCTGTTCCTTCTGTCGCTGAGGGCGCCGGTACGATTGCGCTTGAAATGACAAAGGCCGACTTTCGCCCCGATATCGTGCTCATTCCGCTTGGCAACGGCGCACTCTCCACCGGTATGGGCGCCTGGTTCAAAAATATCGACCCGGCAATTGAAATCATCTGCGTTGTGGCGGAAGGCGCGCCCTCAATGAAACTTTCATTCGAACGCAATCAGCTCATTACAACGCCGGCTGCCGACACGATTGCCGACGGCATCGCCGTCCGCGAGCCGGTTCCCTATGCGCTTGAATGCATGCGTTCAACAGTGGATACAGTCGTCGCTGTCAATGATGAAACCATCATCAAAGCCATGCGTCTCATTCATCGCCATCTCGGCCTTGCTGTTGAACCGGCGGGCGCCGCAGGGGTCGCCGCATTGTTAGCCGATAGTGAGCGCTGGCGTGGCGAACGCGTCGCCAGTGTCTTGTGCGGCAGCAACATGACCCCGGAACAACTGAAGAAATGGTTTTGCTAGTGCATTTCAGCGCACCGAAAACCTAGTCGGCGATCCTGGTCCGCGCTTCAAGTTTTGATAGCGCGCTCTCAAAGGCAGCCTGTTCACTTGGCGACAACGCTGCCAACAACTCATCTTCAAACTCCAGCGCCAAGGTCGCAACGCGATCAAACAAAGCGCGTCCCGCGACTGACAGGGACAGCATATTAACGCGGCGGTCTTGATGATCGGGTGTCCGAAGAACAAGATCCTTTGTTTCAAGGCTCGCCACCGCCCGGCTCACGGTCATCTTGTCCATAGGCGTGCGCCCAACAACATCGCGCGCAGCGAGGCTGTCGGCCTGGCTGATCACCGCCAACACGCGCCATTCTGGAATGGTGATGTTTTCATTCGCATATACATGCGACAAGCGCCCGCTGATCGCATGGCCAAGAGCGACAATGCGATAGGGCGCAAAGCGGTCAAGAATGAGCGCGCGAGGTTTTGCCGACACTGATGGGGACGCAACAGGCATCGTCAGCGCCCTAGGCCGTTTCTTTCAGCACGCCACGGCGGATCTGGTCTTCTTCGATCGATTCAAACAGCGCCTTAAAGTTGCCCTCACCGAAACCCTCATTGCCTTTGCGCTGAATGATTTCGTAAAAGATCGGGCCAATAGCATCCTGGGTGAATATCTGCAGGAGCAGCCCTTGGCCCTGGGTCGGCGCACCATCAATCAGAATTGAATTTTTCTGCAGTCGCGGCAGATCTTCGCCGTGATCGCCAACCCGCTCACCAACCTTTTCATAATAAGTGTCCGGCGTATCCTGAAACGGGATGCCACGACCCCGCAGGCCTTCGACAGTGGAATATATCTCATCAGTGCCGAGCGCGATATGTTGAATGCCCTCGCCATTATAACGCGCGAGAAATTCTTCGATCTGTGATTTTTCGTCCTGGCTTTCATTGAGTGGTATACGGATTTTCCCGCATGGGCTGGTCATCGCTTTTGAAATGAGCCCGGTTAACTTGCCTTCAATATCGAAATACCGGATCTCACGAAAATTGAAGATGTCCTCATAATATGAGGCCCATTTATCCATATTGCCGCGATGAAGATTATGGGTGAGATGATCGATATAAGTCAGCCCGGCATCATTTTTTGACGGGTCGGCGCCTTCGATCGGCTCAAAATCAATATCGTAAATCGACTTGGCGCCATATCGGTCCACCAGATAAACATTAAGCCCGCCAATGCCCTCAATCGCAGGGATATTGAGCTCCATGGGGCCGGCTTTAGCTTCGATAGGCTTGGCGCCGCGTTTGACGGCTTCGGCAAAAGCGTGCGCGGCGTCTTTGACACGAAACGCCATCGCATTGGCGCCGGCGCCGTGCTGATTGCGGAAACTGCCGGGCTGGCCTGATTGCTCGCGATTGAGGAGAAAGTTGATATCGCCCTGACGGTAATGGATGACATCTTTGGACCGATGTTTGCCAACGGCCGTAAACCCCAACTGTTCAAACAATGCTGCAAGTTCGTCCGGATTAGCACTCGTATATTCGACAAACTCAAAACCATCGGTGCCGATTGGATTTTCAAAAAGGTCAGCCATGTCAGATTCTCCCAGCGGGGGCGGCCAATGGCGCCCTTCATTTCACGCCGGCAAGCAAAATCCCGCCGCAAGCGCCGCGAATTAGTAACATATGTTACTAATGGAGTTCAATCACGATAAATGGGTTTCTTGAATCTATTCTAAAGCTTTGATTCAGCTTTATTTTCGGGTGCCGGTCCGGTTGGCGCAGACCACCAGCGCATTATTCACCGCGCTTTCAGCGACCGCAGGAATGAAGCGCTCCTGAATAAGGGCGGTGCACTCACTAATGCGCCATTCAAACATCAAGTTGCCCTTGTCGAGCACTCTATTCAGCGTTTCGTTGAAGATGTATCGACCCTTGTAGTCCTCGTGGCGTTCGAGGATGCGCAAGATATTCGCCAAATCGGGTATGGGTTTTCCCTCTGCCCAGCGCAGATTCTGCTTCGCCCATGCGAGGTCGTTATCGCCACCCGGCATCGCCTCGGCATTCGCTGATCCGGCGCCGATTTCTTCTGTCTCAATCTGTTTTTCCGCCAGCATCGCGTGAACCCTTTTTATGTGAGGCGCATCTTTGCGCTGGCGGGTTGGAAAATCTGCCAAGAATGCACCATAAGTTTGTTTCAAATTTTACAGATCAAAAGGCAGCCCATGAAACTCTTTGGTTATTGGCGATCAAGCGCAACCTATCGCGTGCGGATTGCGCTGGCCCTGAAAGGCATCGATTACGATTATGAACCCGTCAACCTTCTGAAGGGCGAACAAAAGAGCGCCGCTTATCTTTCCAAGAACCCCAATGGGCTGGTGCCAACTTTGATCACTGATGATGGCGCTGCGCTCAACCAGTCCCTCTCCATCATGGAATATCTGGAAGAAACGTTTCCCGATCCGTCGATCCTGCCGCGCGATCCTGTCGGTCGCGCGCAGGCGCGCGCCATTGCTGCGACTATCGCCTGTGAGGCGCAGCCTTTGATGAATCTCCGTATCCAGAAATATTTAAAAGAAGAAGCGTCATTTGACGATAACGCCGTCAAGGACTGGCTCAACCGCTGGCCCGGCAGCGCCATGGCGGCGGTTGAAAAAATGGCGGCTGAAAAAGCCGGCGCCTTTTGCGTCGGCGATGCGCCGACCATGGCCGACGCCTGTCTCGTGCCGCAATGGTTCGGGGCGCTGCGTTTCGGCGTTGATTTATCGGGTTTGACGCGCCTCAATGAGATTTATGAGCGCTGCATCGCGCTGCCGGCATTTGAAAAAGCGCATCCGCTAAATCAGCCGGATGCGGTCAAGGGATAGTTATGAAACCGCTCATCTTCGCTATCGGCGACAAGAAACCGAAAATCCACGACAGCGCCTTCATCGCGCCGGGCGCGGTCATTGCAGGCGATGTAGAAATCCATGAAAACGCTTCTGTCTGGTATGGCTGCGTGTTGCGCGGCGATGAAAACAAGATTGTCGTTGGCAAGGGTTCCAATGTTCAGGACGGCACGATCGTCCATGTGGATAATCCCGATTGGGGCGGGCTTCCGACCCTTATCGGCGAGAACGTGCTGGTCGGCCATAAATGCATGCTGCATGGCGCCAAAGTCGAAGATGGCGGCTTCGTCGGCATGAACGCGACAATGCTTGATGGCTCGGTGGTTCAGACCGGCGCCATGCTCGCAGCGGGTGCGTTTTTAAGCCCAAAAAAAATTGTTCCTGCCGGCGAAATGTGGGCAGGCATACCGGCACGCAAATTTCGTGACCTTCGCGACGGCGAAGACAAGATGGCGCTCATTGGCGCGGGCCATTATGTGGAAGAAGCTGCACGTCATCGCGCCGCGCTGGAAGCGCGCTAGAATAACAGATCAGGCTGCACTGGCTGATCCACTCGTTTGTCAGCGCCGTTAGGGCCCCGAACCTTCTTGATCAGTTCCGGGCCGTCGTGACGCACATTGCCGACAGCAGTCGATACGGCAAAATATTTCCAGGACCCTGCCGGCGCCGGCGTCAGCAAGTCATCCAGCAGGGCAATATCGCGCTCGTCGGCTTCCAGCCAGACAGAAAAATGCTCCGGCGCAATCACCACTGGCTCGCGATGATGAAGCGTGCGTAAGTCCGTGCCTGATGCAATTGTCAGGATTGCTGTCGTATCGATTTCGCCACCATCGGGATCTGTTGCGGTTTCCCATATGCCGGCGAACGCGAACAACGCATCGTCATGACGCTGGATGCAATAGGGTTGCTTAGCGCCGTCGACAGAGCGCCATTCATAAAAACCATCTGCGGGAATGAGGCAGCGCCGGCGTTTATAGGCTGACCGGAAAGAGGGTTTTTCCACAATCGTTTCCGCGCGTGCGTTGACCAGCGGGCGGGTGGACGGCGCTTTTTGCCATTCTGGAATGAAACCCCAACGCATCAGCGCATAGTCGCGCTTGCGCATTTCATTTTGGCAAATGACCGCAATTGGCTGGGTCGGGGCGATATTATAGCGTGGCGGAAAATTATCCCGGATATCGAGATCAAAAAACTCACCGACCTCCATCGGTGTTGATTTCAAATGATAGCGCCCACACATAAAAATACCTTATCAAGTGAGTCATGAACCAGAGCGAGACCATATCTGTCGGCGTCGGCGCCGTCATCTTCCGCAACCAGGACGTCCTGATTATCAAGCGCGGCAAAGCTCCGTTTAAGGGTGAATGGTCAATTCCGGGCGGACGCCTGGAATTCGGCGAACGGATCAGGGACGCCGTCATCCGCGAGGTCCGCGAGGAAACCGGCGTCGAGATCGAATTGATAGGCCTGCTTGATGTTTTCGACGCGATCACGCCTGATGAAGACCTCTCCATGCCGCATATGGTGATTATTGACTATGTCGCTGAATGGACCGCCGGCGAGCCACGCCCGGGTGATGACGCTGTCGAGGCGGAATTTGTCCCAATCGAGACAGCGATTGCCCGGCTTTCATGGGATGTAACCCGTCAGGCGATCCGTCGCGCCATCGACATTCGGGACGCCATTCACGAACGGCCATAATCCCGCTATAATTTTCTGATGTGAAAGGCCTATATGACCAAGCGTATTGTCATCGTTGTAACCCTCGCCGCCATGATCGCCGCAATATCAGCGCGCGCGGCCGCACAGGATTTTGCCAGCTATCAGCAGCGCCAAAAGGATCTCGTTGCAATCTCCACGGTGTTTGGCGCACTCCATCATCTTCGCCGCACCTGCGAACCGCGCCTCGAGGGCGATATTTGGCGCGAGCGAATGAAGCAGCTCGTCGAACTGGAGGAGCCGCAAATCGCCGTGCGTGAGGAAATGGTGTCGAGATTTAATAAGGCCTATCGCGACGCCCAGCGGCGTTATCTCGTCTGCGACCGCCGCGCCCGCAACCACGCCGCTGCACGCGCGCAGCAGGGCGATGTGATCGTTGCACGCCTGACAGCGCCGCTTTACGAGGTGATGGCGGCGGATGAAGCGATAGCTCAGGAGCAACAGCGTCCAAACGAGTTCGAATAGGCCGCGACTTCTTGATACGTAATATATTGGCGCTAAGGCCTACGCCCTTTCTTTTTAAGAATGATCTTCCAGATTTTATTGTTACCGTCATAACTGTTGTGACCAAGCGACAGTCGAAACAGTAGTCGACCATTGAACCATGCAGTCACCAAACATAGCATTGCGACCAAACCCCAGGCCACAAGATAGAGACGATCGCGGCCGCTAGGTGAGCTAAAATACAAACACAACGCAGCCGAAATAAAATATAGGTGGTAATTTATGACCCAATATTTGTGCTTGGTAATTAGAAATAAAACACCTAATTGCTTGAGCGGCTTGATGTTTGAATCCAATATTTTTTTTCTGTGTTCTATTTTGTCAACAAGCGTGCCATCGGTTGACCGAAAACTCTGCAGTGCCATCTCCCAAGGCAAAAATTTCCCGTGCAAGTCGCCATAAATCCTCTCTTCGACGATCCTTTGAAATCCAACAATACGCGAAATCGACTTCGCCTTGTCGAACATGAGCCACCAATTCGGAATAATAATCAGTAAGGGGACCAAAAACAGAGACAGATCGTCACGGTAGTTTTCGCTCCCAATTCCCCCTGTATTTATTCCAAAGATTGTAGCAACCGCAATTACTGTTATGGTGAAGTATCTTAGCTGGCAATTTTTCAGATGAATTGCCTCTTCGCGTAAGGTTGCGTATTGCATGGTTAGAAATTTAAATAGCTGACTATCCGTCATGAGCATTTCCACAACTTAGATGCTATTACATTCTTATATTGTATTAGCCATAGCCTGAACACCCAAATTGCACAGGTGAGACTCTGGATTTTCAGCTAATCAAAGCGCTTCCTGAAACCGCACTGGTGCGCCCTTAGCATCACCAATAATTTCATCAGCCCACATGACGCGCCGTCCACGGATGATTGTGCCGATTGGCCAGCCCGCGACAGTCATGCCGTCAAAGGGCGTCCAACCGGATTTCGACGCTGACCAATCATGAGTGATCGTCCGCTTCGCTTTAAGATCAACAATTGTGAAATCAGCGTCATAGCCCGCGGCGATACGTCCCTTGCCTGCAATACCGAAAACCCGATTAGGCCCATGGCAGGCAAGATCCACAAACCGCGCGAGACTAAGCCGGCCATTGGCCACATGGTCGAGCATCACCGGCACGAAGGTTTGAACGCCGGGCATCCCCGACGGTGATGCTGGATAAGGGTTGGCCTTTTCTTCCAACGTGTGCGGCGCATGATCAGAACCAATGACATCGATCACGCCTTGCGCAACACCGCGCCAGATACCGTCGCGATGATGCGCGTCACGGATCGGCGGGTTCATTTGTGCAAGACCTTTAAGACGTTCGTAACATTCCGGCGCCGCAAGGGTTAAATGCTGCGGCGTCGCCTCTGCGGTTGCGATATCTTTATGTGCCGCCAGAATCGGAATTTCATCGGCCGTTGATATATGCAGGACGTGGATGCGTCGTTTCGTTTCACGTGCGAGCCGCAACAAACGCTCGGTGCACCGCACCGCAGCCTCTACGCTTCTAACCTCCGGATGAGATGTCCAGTCCCCTTCCCGTGCAAGCGCCTTGCCTTCGCGCAAGAGATACTCGTCTTCGGAATGGATCGCGACACGGCGACGGCCATGGGCGAGCACCGCACGCACGCCCTCGTCATCTTCGACGAGTAAATCACCCGTCGAGGCGCCCATGAAAATTTTGACACCTGCAACGCCGGGCAGCATTTCAAGCGCCGCAAGCTGTTCTGGATTGCCATGGGTGGCGCCTGCATAGAATGCATGATCGCAAAACATCCCGCCATGGTCGCCGTCGCCGCGCGCACGCGCCAGCTTGTCCTCGATGGCCTCTTTCGTGACCGTCAGGGGATGCGTATTCGGCATTTCGAACACAGCAGTGACGCCGCCCAAAACTGCTGCTCGACTTCCCGTTTCAAGATCTTCCTTATGAACAGGTCCGGGTTCTCGAAAATGCACCTGACTGTCTATTACGCCCGGTAGAATGTGGAGTCCTGTGCAGTCGATCACCTCGCGGGCGTCCGTAGACGCCGAAACACCGATTTCAGCTATTTTACCGTCACGTACGCCGATATCACGCGCACCTTCACCGTCATGGTTGACGACAATGCCGCCGCGTAAAATGAGATCAAAATTATTGGTCATTGGCGGGCGTTGTAGAGGACAATGCGTGAGCCCGAAAGCCTGGTGTCATGAGCAAATCGTTTTCACCGAAAAAACCTCATGCCCGGCCGCGTAGCGTCCTGATGCTGAAACCCACAAGCCCCGCAGCCGTTCCCACAAACAGCCAGATACGAACATCCGAGATCATATGGGCGACGACAGCGAGCCAGGCCATCAGACCAATCCAGCTGAGCGAACCCGCAAGCGCGATAACCGCAACGCCTTTATCGTGAGGGCGCCCGGTTCTCAAAATATTGATTGCCGCAACCAGCCAGGCGGCAACGGAACCTGAAAAAGACCAGACCGATGCCGATGAATTCCAGCCATCAGCCGCCAGTGTGCCCAGAAAACCGTGCCCCGCCGAAAATAGAATCAGCAACGCCGCGAAGAGATAGTCGATCCGCTTCATATCAGTAAGTGATGACTTACGGATATGATTCCGTCAAGTCAAAATCGAAAATTCGGTTGGGGAAATCAACCTTTCCTCCGCCCGAGCCTGACCAGACGTCTTTGAAAAAGCGTTTGTAACTGCCGCAAAGGCGCTTAAATGCCGGCTCATGAATGTAATATCCCTTCTTCTTGATCGCGCCGTCATTCGCCTGTCAGGCGACGACCGGCGCTCGTTCCTCCAGGGGCTGATAACGCAAGACATTGATTCAGTGTCACCAGGACAGGCGATCTTCGCGGCGCTGTTAACGCCGCAGGGGAAAATCCTCTTCGATTTTTTTATCGTTGATAGTGACGACACGTTCCTGATCGATTGCAGCGCTGCGGCAGCCCCGGCGCTTGCGAAACGTCTTTCACTCTACAAACTCCGTGCGCATGTCACGATAGAGATTGACCAGAGCCGTTCAGTGTTGGCGTCAAAACATGAAATCGAAATGGCGGGTGTGATCGCTTACCGTGATCCGCGACTTGATACGCTTGGCTGGCGGGCTGTTGTGAAAGAAAAAATCAGCGAAGCATCTGCCGATTACGAAACCCGCCGCATTGCTCTTGGCGTACCGGAATTCGCGCGCGATTTTGCCTCCGATGATATTTTTCTCCTTGACGTGAATTACGATGCGTTGAGCGCTGTCAGTTACAAAAAGGGCTGTTTCGTCGGTCAGGAAGTGACGAGCCGCATGAAACGTAAAGGCGAGGTTCGAAAGCGCACCCTTATTGCTGAATCAGACGGTGGCGCGCTTGCGAAGGGTGCAGTTATCTCCGCGGGCGATTCAACGCTGGGCGAGATTCTCAGCAGCGTCGAAGGGCGCGCGCTGGCGCTTATTCGCATGGACCGTTGGGGGAAAACCAAAGCTGAAGGCCTAAGCCCCGTCTGCGAGGGACGCGAGCTGCAGCTTGTTGTTCCCGATTATCTCAAACACGACTAGATCATCGGGCGATTAAGCTGGGTCGCCCGATGATCTGGTTTTTTTGCTGCGGGCCGGATTCTGCGAAAAACCGGTAGCCACTTTTTCGCCCGGCGCTATAGTTTCAGCGCCAAACAATCGAGGAAACATCTTGACGCCCACCGCAACCGTTCTACTCAGCCTTGTCGCCTGGACGCTCGTCCTTCTCCTGAGCCTTGGCGGCTTTCGGTCTTATCTGGTCATGAGCGCAGGTCGCACCGTCAATTCATTTGGCGCATCCGGCGATGATCTCGACGGCATCGGCAAGCGCCTCACCCGCGCTCACGCCAATTGCTATGAATATCTGCCGGCGGTCGGCATCGTCCTGCTCTATGCGATCGCAACCGGTCAAACGGCTGCGACCGACGGCCTTGCCTATGCATTTCTTGGCGCGCGCATGGCTCAATCCATTGTTCATCTAATTTCAACCAGCCACACATTTGTGCTCGTCCGATTTGGTTTCTTTCTTATCCAGACCGCGATTATCATTTTCTGGCTCATAAAATTGTTCCATCACATCTAAATATGACAAAAAAATATCACTGCCTGTGGGCGCCCGTCGACGACCCTATCTACCGTCAATATCATGATGAGGATTGGGGCGTGCCTGAATATGATGATCGGGCGCTTTTCGAAAAACTGATCCTGGATGGATTTCAGGCGGGCCTTTCCTGGCGCACGATCCTCTATAAGCGCGACAACTTCCGAAAAGCCTTTGACGGCTTCAATCCGGAAAAGATCGCGCGCTATACACCAAAAAAGATCGAACGATTGATGAATAACGCCGGCATCATCCGTTCAAACACAAAGATCAACGCAACAATTGGCAATGCGAAGATTTACCTTGAGATAATGGAAGAAGGGCCGGGCTCGTTTTCCAGATATTTGTGGGATTTTGTCGGCGGCAAACCCATCGTCAACAAAGTGAAAAACTACAATGATCATCCGGTAAAATCACCCGAGAGCGAGGCCATGTCGAAAGCGCTTAAATCACAAGGTTTCAAATTTTGCGGACCTGTGATTGTTTATGCCTTCATGCAGGCCGTCGGGATGGTCAATGATCACGAAGCTGCATGTCCACGGCACAAAGCAGTGCAAAAACTCACCCGTTAGGCACCGAACAGGTTGCACGAACCACAAGATCGGCGCAAATTCACGGTGAATTCACTCTGCATTGAAAGTCGTTCCATGTCTGATTCTGCAAATGCCGATGTGCGCATCGTCGCCACTGGCCTTTTCACACCGCCAAATTCGATTTCCAATGAAGAGTTGGTCACAGCCTTCAACAATTTTGTTGACAAATTCAATGCGGATAATGCCGCCGAGATAGCAGCGGGCAGTGTCGAGCCTCTGCAAAAATCTTCTGCTGAATTTGTGGAAAAGGCTTCCGGCATCAAGTCTCGTTTTGTGATGGATAAAGCCGGCATTCTCGATATCGAGCGCATGGCGCCAAAAATTGACGCCCGCGCCAATGAGGAAGTGTCGGTATTGGCGGAAATGGCCGTCAACGCAGCCCGTGACGCAATGCGCACAGCAGATCTTGGGCCTGCCGATATCGATGGCGTCATTTGCGCCGCTTCAAATCTGCAGCGCGGATATCCAGCGGTCGCTGTAGAGATACAGGATGCGCTTGGCATTGACGGGTTCGGCTTCGACATGAACGTCGCCTGCGCGTCTGCTGCCTTCGGCATTGAAACCGGCCTTGGTCTCATTCGCGCAGGTGCGACGCGTATCTTAATGGTCAATCCGGAGATTTGCACAGCACATCTCAATTTCCGCGATCGTGACAGTCACTTTATCTTCGGCGACGTCGCCACCGCTGTTATTCTCGAACGCGCCGATAGCGCAGCGCGCGGCGAAGCCTGGGAAATTCTCGGCACGCGGCTCAAAACCAAATTTTCAAATAACATTCGCAACAATTTCGGTTTCCTCAATCACTGCGAACGCGAAACTGGCGCCGCGGCCGATCCTCAGGCCGATCCGTTTACGGATAAGCTTTTTATTCAGGAAGGCCGCAAGGTCTTTAAAGAAGTCGTCCCCATGGTCGGTGAGCTGATTTCATCGCATCTGGGCGCGGTCAATATTGCGCCTGAACAGGTCAAGCGATTCTGGCTGCATCAAGCTAATTTAGCGATGAACGAATTCATCGCCCGCAAAGTCCTCGGACGAGACGCAACCCGCGAAGAAGCGCCGGTGGTGCTCGATGAGTACGCCAATACGTCGTCTGCGGGATCGATTATTGCCTTTCACAAACATCGACGGGATTTCACGGTCGGCGATATTGGCGTTATTTGCGGCTTTGGCGCCGGCTATTCCGCCGGTTCTGTGATTGTGCGCAAAACGGCTTAAGGCGGCGGATTTTCATATTCAGGCAGTCAGTGATATGGCGAGCAGATGTAACGCGCGCCGAAGGACGTCCTACCACCCGTGACCAATCATCTTCATCAGGGCGATCTGCCCGAGGGGCTCGATTTAGGGCCTGTTGTCGCCATCGACAGCGAAACCATGGGGCTGATCCCACAGCGCGACCCTCTTTGCGTCGTGCAGCTTTCCGCGGGCGACGGCAATGCGCATCTGGTTCAGCTCGACCGGAAGAATTATGACGCACCGCGGCTTAAGGCGCTGCTGGCGGATCAAAATGTCGAGAAAATCTTCCATTTCGCCCGCTTTGACGTCGCGGCATTTCAACACTGGCTCAATGTGCACACCACACCGGTCTATTGCACCAAGATCGCGTCAAGGCTGTGCCGGACCTATACCGACCGCCACGGCCTGAAAGATCTCACCCGAGAGCTTCTCGGGGTCGAGATATCCAAGCAGCAGCAATCCTCTGACTGGGGCGCTGAAACCTTGAGCAAAGCGCAGATCGACTATGCCGCCTCGGATGTTCTCTATCTTCACGCGCTCAAGGAGAAACTTGAGGCGATACTCACGCGCGAGGGCAGAGCAGGACTTGCCAAGGCTTGTTTTGGCTTTCTCCCCGTCCGCGCCGCCCTGGATCTCGCCGGCTGGCCTGAAACTGATATATTCGCGCATTCATAGCGCGTTCTGGGCGCGTTCTGGGGCCTTTCCGCCGTCTCCATCGCCCTGATCCCGACGAGTATTTCTTACCCCCCTTGCTTCCATCCCGCTGCAAGAAGACTATATGTGGAGATGTGGAAAACTGGGTTGGCCAGGGCCGCCGCCCCGGCCCCAATCGCCAATTTGATCGATTTTGAGGATGGTATCTAGATGAGCGACGGGAGCGCCGGATTGGTTGGAGAAACCGCGCGCGGACAACCCATCAAAGGGCGGAAGGTTTTAGAAAACCTGCAATTGAGATCCCGCACCACTGGCGATAGGGCCGCCGCCCGCTCTCGCCTGATCAGACGCCTGCGTATTGCGCTGCCGGTTTTTGCACTAGCGCTCGTCGCCGCTTTTTTCTTCAACACCAAGTCAAACAAACCCGACGTAACATTTCTGGAAGATTTCCCAGAATTAACTGCATCGACCGATGAACTGCGCATGGCCAATCCCCGCTTTACCGGCGTCGACGATAAGGGCCAGCCATTTTTGATCACAGCAAATGCTGCCAAGCAGGCGACAGAAAACCAGAATGTTGTTGAACTGGAAAATCCACGCGCAGTTCAGGGGGACGCCGACGAGGCCTCCGTCGTCACGGCTGACAGAGGCGTATATCAATCGGAAGAAAATATTCTGCAGCTCAGCGACAGTGTGATGCTGGAACGTGAAATTGGCAACGAGGTTTATGTCCTTCGCTCACCGGCGGCGACAGTCGATATCAAAGAAGAAACAGTGTCGAGCAACGCCGGCGTCGGCGGTGATGGCCCAGGCGGCGGCGCCCTTAAGGCGGACAGCATGACGGCCTATAACGGCGAAGGTCGCATTGTGTTTGAAGGAAATGTCAGTATGCGCATATATCCCAAACCAGCTGACGCAAAACCTGACAATTATGAGACGCCTCAATTGAAAGACGTGGAGATCAAAGAACCGCAATGACATCAAAAATTATCTGGCTGGTCGCAATTCTTTTGGTCGCAACAGGCCCAGCATCAGCGCAACTTGCCGCATCGAGCGACGAACCCGTGGACATCACCGGTGACACTGCTGAATTCTTTGACAGTCGCGCTGTTTGGACCGGCCATGTCCGTGTTGTTCAGGCAGAGGCGATCCTGACGGCGGAACGACTGGAGGCACAGCTGTCAGAAGAGGGTGCTTTCCAGTCGATCACGGCCATAGGTTCGGTCCGTTATTCAAATGGTAAAGAAGCCATTACCGGAGAACGTGCGATTTTTGATGATGCGGCGCGAACCATAACGATCCTCGACAATGTCATCGTTACCCAGGGCAAACAGGTCATGTCAGCCGGAAAAGTCACCTATTGGGTTGATACTGGAAAGGTAAGATTTGCACCAGAAGCGGGGAAGCGGATTCGTGGCATTTTCTACACCAAATCCGACGATCAATCTTAGTGAATAAGACCGAATTTCACCGAACGTTAAAGAGAGGCGCCGTTAATGAGTGAGAATATGGAAACGCCCACAGAGATATCCGCACCGGCCAATAAGGCCGTTCAGCCCAAAAAGCTGAAGCCAACTGTCGTTGAAGGCAGCGGCGGGCTTGTGGCGGAAAATCTGGCGAAATCCTTCAAGCGGCGCCCTGTGGTGCGCGGCGTATCCATGAGCGTCAAAAGAGGTGAAGTCGTCGGTTTGCTGGGACCAAATGGGGCCGGGAAAACAACCTGTTTTTACATGATCACCGGGCTAATTCCGGCTGATCGCGGAAAGATTGCAATTGATGGTCACGACGTCACCAACCTTCCAATGTATCAGCGCGCGCGGCTCGGCGTCGGTTACCTGCCGCAGGAAGCGTCAATTTTTCGCGGGCTGACGGTTGAGCAAAATCTGCGCGCTGTTGTTGAACTTGTCGAAAACAACAAAGACAAGCAGCAATCGATCATTGATGATCTTCTAAATGAATTTCACATCACGCATTTGCGCGGGGCGCCGGCGATTGCTCTTTCCGGCGGCGAACGTCGCCGCGTAGAGATCGCCCGCTCACTTGCAACAGGTCCCGCATTTATGTTGTTGGACGAACCATTTGCCGGCATCGATCCGCTGGCAATCGGAGAAATCCGTGAGCTTGTCGCTCATCTTAAAGAACGCGGTTTGGGCGTTCTGATTACCGATCACAATGTGCGCGAAACACTCGATATCATTGATCGCGCATATATCATTCACGAAGGCGAAGTGTTGCTGGAAGGCGCACCCGGAGACATTGTCGGCGACGAGGATGTACGCAGGGTGTATCTTGGCGACGGCTTCCAAATGTAGAGGTTACAAGGGGGCGGTGTGGCGTTAGGCCCGAAACTTGAATTCCGGCAATCACAACAACTCGTGATGACGCCACAGTTGCAGCAGGCGATTAAGCTGTTGCAGTTGTCTAATCTCGAACTGGCCGAGTATGTCGAAGAGCAGCTCGAGGAAAACCCGTTTCTCGAGCGCGGTGAAAACCCCGATGACGGGGCGCCGGAACGACGCGTCGAAAAAGAACCCGAAACGGCCCCCGCGGCAAATGCAGAGATCGACTTGTCGAGCGAGACGACGTCGCGGGAGGCGAGTGATTCTCTCGATGCTGAGTATGAAGATATTGACCAAAGCGGCGCCGGCAGTGACGCCGCCGCCAGCGATTATCGCACTAATGACTGGGCGTCAGCTGGATCTGGCCGCGGTTTTGACGGAGAAGATCGCGAATTCGGCGCAACGCTGACCAAGGAAATATCCCTTGTCGAACATCTCGGCGAACAATTAACAGTCGCCACACGCTGTCCGACCGGGTTGTTCATCGGCGCCTATCTGATCGATATGATCGACGAAGCGGGATATCTGCGCGATTCATTGGCAGCCGTCGCAGAGCGACTTGGCGCCGATCTCGCGGATGTTGAAGCGGCGCACAAATTGATTACGACATTTGATCCATGCGGCGTCGGCGCCCGGGATTTGAAAGAATGTCTCAAACTACAGTTGATCGACACTGATCGTTATGACCCGGCGATGCAGGCATTTATTGAAAATATAGAACTGCTCGCGAAAGCCGATCTGAAGGGTCTGATTAAAGCAACGCAAGCGGACGAAGAAGACGTGCGCGATATGATTGCGGAAGTCAGGGCCCTCACGCCGAAACCCGGCTACGCCTTTGGTGGCGGCACAGTTCAAACCGTCATCCCGGATGTCTTTGTTCGCAAGGCGCCTGATGGTGGTTGGAAAGTAGAGCTTAACAACCATACGTTGCCGCGCGTACTGGTTGACCAACAATATCATGCAGAAATTTCCGCGGCCGGCGGCGATGAGAAAGACAAGGTTTTCGTCACAGAACAGTTTGCCAACGCAAACTGGCTCGCCAAGAGTCTCGATCAACGCGCCAGAACGATCTTAAAAGTTTCCAGCGAAATCGTTCGCCAACAAGACGGGTTTTTCGCCTATGGCGTTAAACACCTCCGTCCACTGAATTTGAAGGTCGTCGCCGATGCGATCGAGATGCATGAATCAACAGTGTCACGCGTAACGTCCAACAAATATATGGCGACACCGCGGGGTCTTTTTGAGCTGAAGTATTTTTTCACCGCCTCAATTGCCGCGACCGGCGACGGCGAGGCTCATTCCGCCGAGGCTGTGCGTCACCGTATCCGCGAGCTGATCGAGGGGGAAACCAAGGAAAATGTTTTTTCCGACGACAAAATCGTCGAAATTCTTCAAACTGAGGGCATTGATATCGCCCGGCGGACAGTGGCTAAGTATCGGGAAACCTTGAATATCCCGTCTTCTGTCCAGCGCCGCAGAGCAATGTTGCAAACCGCGATTTAAACCTTTAATCCGCGCATTAATTGCCGATATCAAGATGAGCGCGGCGCCTTAAAGGCCGCGACAGACAGGAGACCCAATGGACATACAGGTCAGCGGGAAAAACATGGATTTGGGTAATGCCCTACAATCCCATGTTGCTGAAAAACTCACAGAAGGTGTTCGCAAATTCTTTGACCGGGGGGCGGAGGTATCCGTGACATTCTCGCGCGAACGGCACTTGATAGAGTGTGACCTGACGGCCCATTTGGCGTCAGGCGTGTTTTTGGCCGCCCATGGCGAAGGTGGGGATGCCTATAGCGCATTCGACGAAAGCCTCGAAAAACTCGAAAAACGCATCCGGCGGTATAAACGACGCCTCAAGAACCACCATACGAATGGCAAAGCGCCGCTGCCGGCCGAAAATGCCTCCTATTACCTGCTTGAGCCTCTGCCCGAAGAAAGCGACGAAGAGGCCGTCGATGCCGATCACGACCCGGTTATTATTGCGGAGAGCCTGACGGCCCTGCGGGAAATGACCGTCGGGGCGGCTGTAATGCAGCTCGATTTAGCTGAACAACCTGCAATTGTATTTAAAAATGCCGCACATGGTCGAATCAATGTTGTTTATCGCCGCAGGGATGGGCATATCGGCTGGATTGACCCGTCGGCCTAGGCAGGCGAGTTAATACTTTGAGTGGAAAATTTCGGTAAATTCTTCGTCAAGTAAGGTAGCGGCAAGCAACCCGGCCTAGTATCTGCAGGGACACGTTCGCAGACCGTATTATGTATAAGTGAGTGTGATGGGACTTGAAGAACTCTTAAAGCCGCAAGGCGTCCTCCATAATTTAAAAGCACGGTGCAAGCGCGAAGCGCTCCAGGCGCTTGCGGAGGCTGCAAGCGGCCTCGCGGATATGCCGGCATCAAATATTATGGCGACCGTTCTGGAGCGTGAACAGCTGGGCTCTACAGGCGTCGGTGACGGCGTCGCTATCCCACATGGTAAAATTGAGGGCCTTGGCAAAATTATCGGGCTTTTGGCGCGCCTGGAAACCCCGGTCAGCTTTGACGCAGTCGATGATCAGCCGGTGGACCTGGTTTTCATGCTTCTGGCGCCCGCGAATGCAACAGCGGCGCACCTTAAAGCATTGGCAAAAGTGTCACGGCTTTTGCGCGACCGGGAGGCGCGCAATGCGCTGCGGGGCGCGGATTCAGCCGAAGCGCTGTTCGCTATTGCGACGACTGATCAGAAGCATCACGCCGCCTAGCGCGGCGTATCACCAATT
Organism: Hyphococcus sp.; assembly: GCA_021776335.1. GTDB lineage: Bacteria > Pseudomonadota > Alphaproteobacteria > Caulobacterales > Parvularculaceae > Hyphococcus. The sequence continues at coordinate 64,927 of JAJFGB010000007.1, read as the reverse complement.
CTGATTATTTAAAATTATCTCGCGCTGGTTAGTGGACGCTGACGGGATTCATCTCGAACTGACGTGCGGCTGCAAATGCAAGCTCACGATCACCGACAAGCGCAATACGTTCACCCGTCGAAGAATGGACAGAATAGAGCAGCGCATCATCTTCAATGTCGATCTCCAGATCGCCATCTTCGTCAACAAGATCATCGATAACGTCTCGGGCGATGACCGCACGAATATAGACCAGCTTACGACCGCCGAGCGCCGCTAATTCCCGAACGGAAACCGGCTTGTCGATCGTCAATTCGTCCCCTAGCAGGTCTTTTGGGCCGGTCATTATACCGCCTCTTCCTTTATCGCCGCCAATCATCCATTTCAGTGTGAAGTAGATTGGCTAGCAAACCATGAACGTATTTATGGTTACGCATCCGTTAAAACCGCCAAAATTCAACGACTCCAGGGCCATTGAGGACGGGGCCGCAGCGGTTTTGGTCCAATATTGATGTGGGGATACAATGTAACAATTCAATCATCGCTTTTGCCCGGGCCTTTTCACCCTCCCGGCAACCCAAACCTAATCTAAGCTATTGTTTTAAATGTATTTTATTCCTCACCCATGCTGCTCGAGGATTGAAGCGAAGAGCGGCGGGTCAACATTTCCGCCAGAAAGCGTAATCGCGGTTGTTTTGCCTCTGCCGTCAAATTTTTGTGAGAGTATAGCGGCCAGCGCCACGGCGCCGCCGGGCTCTACAACAAGCTTCAGGTGTTTGAAGGCGAACACCATCGCCCGCCCCACATCGTCCTCAGTGACCGTTACGCCGCCCTTCACCAGGCGCTGCATGATCGGCAGTGTTAGTTTGCCCGGCGTAGGGGTCGCAATCGCATCACAGATCGTGCGCTGTGTAATATCGGCATGCCGGCGCTCTCCATCGCGAATCGAGGCCCATGCCTCGTCAAAACCTTCCGGCTCTGAAATCCAGACATCGGTCCGGGGCGAAACCTCATCGAGAATTGTGGCGCAACCGGACGTCAGCCCGCCGCCGCCGCAACAAATCACAAAGGCGTCAAGGTCAGCGCCGAGCGCCCTCGCATCTTCAACGGTTTCCAGCGCCAGTGTGCCCTGCCCTTCGATAATATGCGGATGGTCATATGAGGGCGCCAACGCCATGCCGCGCTCTTCCTGAATAGGCCGGGCGATAGCCTCCCGATCTTCTGAATAGCGGTCATACTCAATGATCTCGGCGCCAAACGCACGAACCTTTTCAACCTTTAGCGCGGGCGCATCAGTCGGCATCACAATCGTCGCAGGCATATCAAAATATCGCGCCGCGCGTGCAACACCCTGGGCGTGATTGCCCGATGACCAAGCAAGAACGCCTTTTTTTCGTTCACCGTCGGATAACTGCGATATCAAATTAAAGGCGCCTCGATATTTAAACGAACCGCAATGCTGCAGCACTTCCGCTTTAATCAAAACACGCCCGCCTGCAGCGTCGTTGAGAAACTCGTTTTCCATCAACGGCGTGCGGAGCGCATGCCCTGCGATGCGTTTTGCAGCGCTGCGGACGCCGTCGGCCGTAACAACTTTTTCATTGATATCCATCGAAAAACTTTACCTCAACTGCCAACCGAATAGAGCAGCTCATGCATGGCAAAGCAGTCATAATCAAGGCGATTTGTGGATATAGGTGAAGGTTATGCGTCCGCCCCGCCCTCTGTAATATATCGGTATGCCGTTCCAGCAGCGATGTTCCACAACGAGATGGTAATGATCGTGTAGACATAACTGAGAATGAAATTGAACCACGCGCCCGGTTTGGAGATATCCCACATATCGAGCTGCATTTGATTCATTTTCATTGCAGCCGCCTGCTGAGCAACCTGATCCTGGCCGGCGGCGATCATCTCACCGATAACGCCAAAATAACCCGGCAAAACAATAACGAGATACAACAAGCCAAGGGCGAGAAAAACCAAGACCCACAACAACCAAAAGACAAACAACGGCAAACTATTGCCCTTGGTCAGGCGCCAGGAATCGGGCAACCCGATTTTGCGCTCCGCAATAGTCGCTGGAAATATCAGGGACATACGCATCAAAAACCAAACAACAGCCCCCATGAGGGCTAGCGCGCCGACCGCCGTAAATACACCGCCAACCAAAGGGGAAAGCAGAGACAAGGTCGCGCTCACGGCGACAACGGCAATAATCCCAGCAACACAAACAACAGAAAAAAGCATGACCCACAAAATATACGTCGCGAGTACGCGCAGTTCATCCATTCCAAACTGAAGGTGGAACGGTAAGGACGTTGTTTCCCCTCGAATGATTGGTCGTAAGTTACCCGCAATCAACATGGGATAAATAATCGCCATCACCAGATACAATAAGGCCATCCATTGAAACGCGGGACCCATGGCAGACAACGCTTCCGCTGGATCTGCGTTTGGGTCCATCGCCTGAAATTGCATCACCGGTTCCATATAGCGCGGCATCAGAATCATCATAGCGCCATGCAACAACAGCACTGGCAGCCAGTTTATTCGAACCACATCGCCTATGCGCATCGAGAAATATGCAGCACTGGCCGAAAATGCCTTTAATACTGGAAGTTTCATCCCAGCCTCCTGTCCGCGTCGCTGCAATACTATTGCCGTGTTCAGTATGGGATGAAAGCGCAATCAACGAACGCCAACGGCAGCCAAGCCCCAATCAAGAACCCGCCGCCCGGTTTGGCAGCGCCATCACGTTCATGGCGATAGAAATACGTTCACGTGGACCTTTATGCGGCTTAACCGCATGATTTAGCCAGGACGGGAAGATCACCATACGCCCGGGCTCCGGCGCTATTTCGTGGCGCACGGGGAAACGCTCGCCGCCCTGACCAACAAATTGAAGATCCGGCGCATACATTCTGTTGGTCGGATAGTTCGGATCAAGCAAAACCAGTGCGCTCGACGGATCGCCTCCATCGTCCACATAGTAGACGCCGGACCAGATACAGCCAGGATGACAATGCATTTGATTGGATGCATTGGCGGGCGAGATGTTCGCCCACATTTCCATTGACATTTCATAACGCGGCTGGCCGCCTTTCATCCCAACATCATCTGTGCGCTGACCGCAGGTCTGGAGCATCGCCATGCCCAATGTCCTTGCCGGATCGCCACCCCAGCGAAGCATTTCTGTGTCGGAATGCCACCCCAATATGTTCGACCGAGCAACGCCCGATGACTGCGCACGGTTGGTTTGAATGACATCCTTCAGCGCCGCGTTTAGCGCCGGCGCATCCAACACCGTTGTCACCATGACAGGCACAGGAAAAAGTTGCCGGACTTCAACCGGCCCCGTTGGTTCGCCACTCATTTATGTGCAGTCCTTTCCCGGTTCCCACAATTCGATTGGCGTACCCGCAGGATCATGGATGCGCGCAAACTTGCCGATTTCCGGCGTAGCGTCCCACTCGGGATCGGTTTTCACCTCTACGCCTTTTTTCTTCAACATCGCTATCAATCCATCGAGATCATTTACACGCAGATTGATCATGAATTGTTGGCCGCGGTCGCCGAAATAATCCGTATCGGCTTTGAATGGCGCGTAAACCGCCGGGCCAGCTTCCTGGCGCCACATCGCTTCACCGCCAATGTCGAGATCCAGTATGTCCTTGTACCATTGAGCAACTGATCTTGGGTCTTTCGCACGAAAAAAGACGCCGCCAATTCCAGTGACATGGGTCATAGCGTTACCCTTCGACCAGCGCCCCCGCGAAAACCAACAGAATTATCCCAAACACAATGCGGTAGACGACAAAAGGCGTAAAGCTGATTTTTTGCGTCAACCGCATCAGGAAAGCAATCGCCGCCAGGGCCGAAAGAAACGACAATATGGCAACCACCGCAGCGCCGATGATATCTGCCTGGGCGCCTTCCCTGACAAGATCAATGCCCGCAAACAGACCGAGCGCAGAAATTGCCGGGATGGCCAACAACATGGAAAACCGCGCCGCCTCGCTTCGGGACCAGCCAAGATAGCGCGCCGCTGTCATCGTGATGCCCGAACGCGATACGCCGGGCACCAGCGCCAACATCTGCGCCGCGCCAATCGTCAGCGCCTCACGCCAACCGATGCGGTCAAGCCCCTGCTTGTTCATGGACGTGCGATCTGCATGCCACAAAAACCCACCGAAAATTATACTCGTCCAGCCAATCACTACGGGAGAACGCAGCGCCGACACGATATCCAGCGTTACAAACACAAACGCCAGCGCAAAAGTCGGAATACTGGCAGCGGCAATATACAAAAATAATTTGCGGTCATCGCTGGATTTGAATCTCAGCGTATCGATACCGCCGCGAAAAAGCATTGCTGTTTCACTACGGAAATATATCAGTACTGCGCCGAGCGAACCGACATGCGCCGCAACATCAATCAACGGGCCCTGGTCGGACCAGTCATCAACGGCAAGTGGCGCAAGAATTAGGTGAGCGGAAGAGGAGATCGGGAGGAACTCCGTAATCCCCTGAATAATCGCCAAAACGATGAGCTGGATAATCGGCATGGATCTTCACTACGGTCGTTCGAGTCGAAAACGCTACGGCAAATTTTGCATATAGGTTGGCAATGATTGGCCCACACTGCCGCTCTAGGGCGTTTCCGAGATAAAGTGGTTCCCGGTTTATCGTCCGGAAACGCCCCAGATTCACACTTATGCGCATTTCTAGTCAGAAAACCGCGCCACACTTTTCCGGAAATGCGCTAGCCCGCGCCGCATTGCACGATTGCAAGAAATGCGGATAAATCTGGGAATGGTTTAGGAAAAGATTTGGGCAAACTGGCGGCGCTCGCAAGATGTTGGCGCCGACGATGAATTTTTTAATTCGCGGCAGCTTTAGGAGCTTCATTGCCGCCTGCAAGCACGCCGATTTCCTGAAGCTTTGATTCAATCACGTTTTTATCAAAGGGCTTCAGAATATGGTGCGCCGCACCCGCCGCTTTCGCGAGCGTAAATTGTTGCGGATCATTTTCGGTCGAGCATAAAATGATTTCCGGCTTATCCTCAGGTTGCAGCTCACCAGCGCCGCGCAGAAAATCAAGCGCGCCCATGGACGGCAAATCCCAGTCCAACAAAACCAGGCCGGGCTTTTTCTCGCGGCAATATGTGACTGCCGCCGCTGCGTTCTCAGCTTCTGCAGCTTCGATGCCGAGATCGCTCATAATCCTGACAGCAATTTCGCGGATCACTTCTGAATCATCGACAACAAGGCAGGTTTTATTGACGCTCATATACCGGGTCCAATATTTTAATAATCTCTATATTGCCAAACGCGCGTTATCCGAGCGTTAACGGGCAGGTTAAGAATTCCTTGCCGTGACGCCGAGAAAAGAAGCTCGGAAGGTGACAACATCGTCGGTCATATCGACGGACATAGCGCCGCCAGTAGCAGCAATCATCCGCGCGGCGATCAGCGCCGGGGTGAATTTTGGCGCTATGCCGCTGGCGTCACCCCTCATCGATCGAACAAGATCATCGTTCAAATACAGTTTTTTGCCGGTCGCTGTAATGATAAAATTGCTGATATCGCCGGTCAGCGAAACAGTCCCGCCGCGAGGGACACAGTCCGCCGCTGCATAGGCCAGAATAAGGAGAACTTTGACATTTTCCTTCGGGGCGAGGTCAGCGCCAAGATTCCATTCAAGATCAGCTTTTTGCGTCTCATAAACGCCCTCAAGCGCCTGGCGGGCGTCTTCAAGGCTGATCTGAGCGCCAAAGCCACCCGCAGCGCCATAAGCGAGCCGCGCATAGGACAGGAGGGCGATTGCCTTTTTGGCCCCGGCGTGGATGAGGTCCATCGCTGCATCGCGCATCACGCCGTCCATTGACGGGTCATCCAGCACTTCCAGCCCTGAGCCGACAGCGCCGACCGGATTAATAAGGTCGTGGCATACACGTGAGGACAGCAGCGCTGAAAGCGCTAAAGCGTCGGGATCATCATCGTCAGGGGGCGTTAAATCGAGGGCTTCAGACATAACAACAGGGACCGTTCGGTTACGAGGGTTCCCTTATCGCCGATTCGTTCGAAAAATATGCTACCGAAAAGCCTAAACCTCGACCCAATTGCCGCTCGCATCCCGATAACACTGGCCCGAGCTTGCTTGTTTGATCAATTTTTCCGCTGTCAACGCCGCCGTGACCTCAACTGACACGCCATTGCGGCGCGCAAGGTCACCATAGACGGCTTTGCGCTGTTGATTGATGTCACGGACTTCACGCCTTACCGCGGCGCTTGCATCAGCGCCGTCAACAATACCGAGATATCCGTCCACCTGTTCGCCAACAACGCACGCATCCTTGGCCTGCTCGACCGCTGCACTGGCCGCCAGGACGGCGGGAGGCAGCACAACACCCGCCATCAGTCCAGCGGCGGCAATACCGTAAAGCTTGTTTCTCATAGAATGTTCCATACCGGTCTCTCCTAAAATATATCAGGATTTTGGGCAATCAAATCGTCGATCTCTGGATCAAGCCTGACGCGGACTTCCTGATCGATCTTGATGTTAAGATTGACCTCGATCGGTTTGTCGCCGCCTTCAACTCTCACTGTCGCGCAAGCTGATAGCGCCAAAGCCGTCAGCGTGGCCAGCCCGGCAAACCTCGCCTGATTCAGAAGTTCCATCACATCGCCCTTTCGCAGTATCGAAATAACATCAACGCCACTGAGATTAACCATAATTCGTCGTTGCGGCGAAAAATAGGCGGAATATTGCGACCTCGGACATGTTTTCGCCTAATCTTCGCTTCTGCTGCCCATTTCAATCTGTGATTCGATTTTGCGAGTCAGCGCCGCTTGATTCAACAGCTCCAAAAGCGCTGCATCGAGATTGATGTGGTAATTCACCGGCACACGGACATCTTTCTCGGCAAAATCAATTTCGCCGGTTCCCTGCAAATCTATCTGGAACTGCAGCCTGCCGTCCAGCGGTCCATTGATCCTCACTGCAAATGTTTCGAAGCGAAGGTCGCGCAGCAAATCAAACGCCATCTGCGCTTGTCCGCCAGCCGATGCAGCCGCATCACCGACATTCCCACGATAGCGAATAGCGCCGGCGCCATCCGAATTCAAAACACCGTTTTCGATATGCGCTCTGCCGTCTCTGACAACCAGCGGCAGGACGCCACTGAGAACACCCTCGCCGGAAAGCCCGTCGATGTCGGCAAATTCCAATATCTGTTTGAGATCGACCCTGTCGGCGCGCAGCGGCGCGACGGCTTCGCCGCCTGATAGCGCCATTGTCGCGCTATCGACGCCGAGCGCACCACCGAACCATGGAAACACAGCGCGCTCAACGCGCAGCTTTTCGTCTCCGCGCATCTCAAAGGTAATCTCACCACTTTGCAGTTGCAAAGCATCGAGATCTGCGCCCTCGACAGTAATTGATTGAGCGCCCGCTGTTGTTAGTGGCCAAAGATCTTCAAACTGAATGGTTCCGTTCAGTCCTTTTGTTTTATTTACGATGCGCGACGGACCGGAAAAGGTCATGTCGATGATTTGAATATCCGCTGACGATGCAATGCCGCCGGATCGCACCCATGAAAAATCTGCGATGCCCGTTGCTGTACCGCTTGCTTCTCGAACAAAGCCCTTCATGACAGGCAATATCGCAGCTGGTTGCAGTCCCTCGGGTGTAAACTCGATCTCATCGAGAACAAGCCGCGACTGACCGCTTGACGTTGCAACATCATGATTGCCTGCGCCCGCGCCGATACGAGCACCTGATAGCGTCGTCAGCACATAATCGAATGTTGCGCTTTTATTCAGAAGAGAGAGGTCGACAGAAGCAAGCACCGGCCCGACCAGTGGCGGCTCGCGCTGTTGGGACACACGCGTTTGGTTCGCATTGAGTTCTGCACGCATCGTCTCCTTGTCGAGAGACAATGTGAATTGACCGCTTGTCGACGCCAGAGTCAAAAGATCGTTCAGCGCCATGCGCCCGCCATCGACCTTCCCATTGATCAATGTCTGGTTGAGCGACGGCGTGTAAACAGCCGTCGATTCAATTTGCGGCGGTCGGCCGATCAGACGCGTATTGCCAAGACGGTAGCGTGCATGAGATGCCGACAATCGGCCGGTAATGGTGGTTTGCAGAACATCGTTCCAGTCGATGACGGCGACAGGTTCACCGTTGGCACAAAATTTGGCGCCCGACAGAAGTATTTCCGTATCCTGCCGATCAATCGTTGCACGAATATTGTCGAGCGCAAGACATTCCTTTGCGGGCGTAACGACGGCGCGGCCAGCCACATTGTCGACGGCAACGCCAAAAGACATTTCCAGGGGCGCATCAAAGATATTTAATCGCCCGATTTTGCCGGATCGGAGATATGAGGCGACGGAAATATCGGCTTCGATCTCGGTCGACTTGGCGGTCGCGTTGATCGTCACCGCTGCGCTGTCAAATGAGAGACGGTCAGACTGGTACGCGCCAAAATGCAGCGGTGCGGCGACCATCAAAGTCGAACCAATATTTTCCGCCTCAATTGCCCCCCGCGCATCGATTGCTGCGCCCGAGAGGTCAAAGTTGAATGCGGCGCGTCCCCCTTCATTTCCACGCCTGTAGAGCGGCGCTTCGCCCAGACCCGTAATCATCAGCGCAAGCCCGGTGTCGCTCCGAATAATGGCGGGGTCATCAGCTGAGGCGGTGTCTATAGCAAAGCCATTTTCCAAAGACTTCACCATCAGCGCACCGGAAATAGAAAGTGAGGCAACCGGATCACCGATCATCGCCGCGACCTGTGGCGCCTTAATGCCAGCAAGCGCGGGGACGTGATCAACTGGAATATCGGCATTATCAACATTAACCAGAACATCGCCGGTAACTATGGGCCGCTTTCCGGCGCCAGCGGCGCGCCACAACAGTTTATTTGCGCTCACCGAAACATTCGCGTCACGCACTGCAACAGCATCGGTGCTGACATTGCCGATAAATGAACCGTCGAGTTGCGCACCACCATCTCGGTCAAGAATTATCTCAGCACTGACGGATGAGTTCTCAAACACGATGCCTGTGTACCCGGCTTTCGGCGTCGACATGGAAACTGTTGCGCGGCCGCCTTTTTGAACATCAAAATCAGCGGTGACCTTGCCTGTCGCGGCGCCCTCCGGCGTATCGATACGCAACGCGACGTCACTGAGCGCAAGCGTATTAAACGGCGCCCCGCCACCGCCATTTCCTCCGGCCATGGAAATTCCGGGAAGCGAAACTTTTCCGTCCTGTGAAACAGATATGCGAACAGCGCCTGGGCCTAGCCGCAACGCGTCAATCTCACGGCGCTTTAGAAGACTAAGCCAGTCAAAATCCGCTTCAATGAAATCGAAGCGAATCGTTTTATCACCCTGTGGCCCAGCGGAAAGATTTTCGACGCGCGCACCCGAAAACGACAGCGCTGTGACGTGCAGCTGCGCTTCTTTGAGCCCCGCGCCAGCAAGGGCCGTCCGCACCGCATATCCTGCGATCGGCAAGCGCAACAGGAAAGCCGTCGCCAAAATCGCGAAAAAGAGAGCCAATCCCAACAGAATGCGCCGCGCCCGCATGTTACCTCTATCCCTCAAACCCCGCCGCCGTTTTTCGCTTTTGGTTAAGCCCAATTTTGTCTAATCCACTGCGGTCGCGATACCCAGAATGCAGAAAATTGCGGGATTTGGCGAGGCATGTCATGAAGCAGCGGGTGGTGGTCGATTTATTGCATCATACCGCCAAAACACTGGTAATTCGCCGAATTGGCGGGATTTGATTGAAGCGATAAAAGCACAATGACCTCAGAGTTCATTGAAACGGGCCAGACCTTTTCGGACAGCGGGGCAGCATTTTGCCCCGTTGAACGCCGCCGGCGTGGACCTGCTGCCCTTGCCGTGTCGATCAGCATCCTCCTGGCTGGCGCCGGGTTCTTAACCTATTCGGTCATGTCGACGCCCAGCCCTGTCGCCATCCCTGCCCCTGATATGGCCCTGCCGGCTGTGGTTCCTTCAGCAGCCAGCATCGCTGAAAAACCGCCCGCTGTAGCAACCCTGTCCATTGAAGAAGCCCTTGCCGAATCGCGCGCGGCACGCGCGGGCATTGCCGCACCCAACGCCATGCCGGCCCCCCGCGAAGATATCAACGCTGAGAAAGCACAAGCAAGTCCAGCCGCCCCCGCTCAGACGGATAAAACCGATGAAGTGGCATTTGGGCCGCGTTTGAAACCGCCCTTTATACGATCAATTATTGCGGCCCCGGTCATCGCAGCGCGACCGATGCGCATGGGATCATTACAGCTGGCTTCTGTCGACGACGCGCCGCCGCCAATATTTTTTGAAGATGATTTGAAGCGCAACGCCACAATACGCGAACCGGCAGCGGTTGCACTCGCGCTCGATTTAGATCGGCCGTTGGATGATGTACGCATCCGCATCAGCAAGGGTGAGAATTTCGTCGACGCACTGAAACGCGCTGGCATACGCAATTCAGATCGAAATGAAGCCGCCTATGCTTTTGGCAAACATTATAATCTGCGCCGCCTTCGCCCGGGACAGGAATTTGCGCTGACCCTTGGTTGGCCCAACCAAACGCTGTACCAACTGACTGCAGAGGGCGCCGAGCCGGAAGCGCACCTACAAGGACTTGAGTTTCGCATTGACCCGGAAAACCGGATTGTTATGCGCCGTGACAAATCCGGCGCCTTAACAGCCGAAAAAACTGCGGTCGCCCTCACAACCCGCACGATGGCGATCGCTGGACGCATCAATGGCAGTCTTTACGAGTCGGCAAAAGCCGTCGGGGCGCCCGACCAAATAATTGCCGATCTCGCCGATGCATTTTCCTATGATGTAGATTTCCAACGAGAAATATTTGGCGGTGATGAATTCGAAGCCATTTTCGAAGTCCGATTTGATGATCAGGGGCAATTGGTTTCCACTGGCGAGATTTTATATGCGCGGCTTAACTGGCGCGGGCGCCAGAAAGAAAAAGGATATTATCGCTTCGCTGCCAGCATCGATGGCACAAGAGCGGATTATTACGATGCCAGCGGTCAAGGCGCCAAGCGCCTATTGATGAAAACGCCTATTGACGGCGCGCGACTATCATCGGGTTTTGGCTCACGCAAACACCCGATCCTCGGATACCGGCGGGCTCACAAAGGCGTTGATTTTGCTGCACGGCGCGGCACGCCAATCAAAGCTGCGGGTGATGGTGTTATCGAGCGCGCTGATCGTTATGGCAGTTTTGGAAACTATGTCCGCATTCGCCATGCCAATGGCTACAAGACAGCCTATGCGCACCTCAAGGGGTTTTCGCGCTCGGCGCGCGCCGGCAGGCGGGTGCGCCAGGGCGACATTATCGGCTATGTAGGGACAACGGGAAGATCGACCGGCCCGCATTTGCATTACGAAGTTCACCTGAAGGGCAAAGCGGTGAATCCCCAACGACTGAAAATCGCCACGACCAAAAAACTCAAGGGCAGCGATCTGGACCAGTTCAAAGCACGGCGTGATTATATCAACGCGATGCGCGTGCCCGATGACGAAGCTGCGGCGCTTTACGCCAAAGACGAGGCGGGCAAAGAAAACGCGCTTTAATAAGTCGCGCTAACTTTTCTTTCCGATCTCTGTAATCAGCTCTTTAATATACGCATCCACATCAAGATCGCCTGTTGCCTGATCTTTGAGCCGTTCTTTCACGCGCGACGGAATGGCCGCTGGGTCCATTGGACCAGCAGCCGCAATCGTCGCACGGATCAGCGCTTTCACTGCATCTTCGTCTTTGGGCTTCCAGTCTGGTTTCTGATCGGCCATCAACTCTTCCCTTAATTCAGCAGCGCGCCCGGCGGCGGCGAAGATGCTTCGCCGCCAACCGAATGAACATTACGGCCGCTTACCGGCTTGCCGTTGATCGTCAGCGTATCGCCATCTGATGAAATTTCCAGCGCCACGCCATCGCCGATCTCACCAGCAAGCAATAGTTCTGCAAGCGGATCCTGCAGTTTTTTCTGGATCACGCGCTTCAGCGGCCGCGCACCATAGACGGGATCATATCCCGCATCACCCAGCCAGTTTGTCGCTTTCTCGTCGAGCGACAGCATGATCTTGCGATCGGCGAGCAGTTTTTGAAGCCGTGCGATTTGAATATCGACAATCAGATCCATATTGCCGCGTGACAGCCGATGGAAAAGGATGAGCTCGTCAAGGCGGTTTAAAAATTCCGGCCTGAATTTCGCGCGCACCGCTTCCATCACCTGGGGTCGAACCGCCTCGGAATCCTGACCGTCTGGTTGGGCGGCTAAATATTCCGAGCCGAGATTTGATGTCATAATGATGAGCGTGTTTTTGAAATCAACCGTGTGGCCCTGCCCGTCTGTCAGGCGGCCATCGTCAAGCACCTGCAACAGTACATTGAAAACATCCGGGTGCGCTTTTTCAATCTCGTCAAACAACACCACCTGATAAGGTCGACGGCGTACGCGCTCGGTGAGGACGCCGCCCTCCTCATAGCCGACATAGCCCGGCGGCGCGCCAATCAGCCGCGAGACAGAATGCTTCTCCATGAATTCCGACATATCAATGCGCGCGATCGCGGTGTCATCGTCAAACAAAAATTCCGCCAGCGCTTTTGTAAGCTCCGTCTTTCCAACGCCGGTTGGTCCGAGAAACAGGAACGATCCCATCGGCCGATTGGGATCCTGGAGGCCCGCGCGCGCGCGGCGCACCGCGGCGGACACAGCCTCAACTGCTTCTCGCTGGCCAACGACCCGGCGACCCAACGCGTCTTCCATTTGCAGCAGTTTTTCACGCTCGCCTTCGAGCATTTTATCCACCGGCACGCCGGTCCATCGCGACACGATGCTGGCGATATTTTCTGTGTCGACGACTTCGTTAACAAGCGCCTTGGTGTCATTCGCACTTTTTTCTTCTGCATCGGCAAGTTGCTTTTCGAGCGCCGGGATCTCCCCATATTTTAGCTCGGAGGCGACCCCAAGATCGCCCCGGCGCTCGGCATCAGCAAGCTGTTGGCGCGCTTGATCAAGCGCCTCCTTCACTTTCGTCGCAGAGGCGAGGCTATCTTTTTCCGCGCGCCAGCGAGAGGTCAGCTCAGCAGATCGCTGTTCAAGCTCGCTTAGTTCCTTATCGAGTTTTTCCAGCCGGTCTTTCGACGCACTATCGTCTTCTTTTTTCAACGCCTCGCGTTCGATTTTCATCTGGATGACGCGGCGATCAAGTTCGTCAAGCTCTTCCGGTTTGGAATCAACTTCCATACGCAGGCGCGACGCCGCCTCATCAATGAGGTCGATCGCTTTGTCGGGCAGAAAACGATCTGTGATATAGCGATTTGAAAGTGTCGCGGCTGCAACAATGGCGCTGTCGGAAATCCGCACCCCGTGATGGAGTTCGTATTTTTCTTTAAGCCCGCGCAAAATGGAAACCGTGTCTTCAACTGTCGGCTCATCTACGAAGACCGATTGGAAGCGGCGCGCGAGCGCCGCATCTTTTTCCACGTGTTTTCTGTATTCATCGAGCGTCGTTGCGCCGACGCAATGAAGTTCGCCGCGTGCGAGCGCAGGCTTTAAGAGGTTTGACGCATCCATGGCGCCATCTGCTTTGCCAGCCCCTATAAGGGTGTGCATCTCATCGATGAAAAGGATGATCTGGCCGTCGGCGCCGGTGACTTCCTGCAATACCGCTTTCAAGCGCTCTTCAAACTCGCCGCGATACTTCGCGCCGGCAATCAGCGAGCCCATATCAAGCGAGAGAAGGCTTTTATCTTTGAGGCTTTCCGGCACATCGCCATTGATGATGCGCAGCGCGAGGCCTTCGGCGATCGCAGTCTTGCCAACGCCCGGCTCGCCGATCAGCACTGGATTGTTTTTTGTCCGCCGTGACAGCACCTGCATGGTGCGACGAATTTCTTCGTCGCGCCCGATCACGGGGTCAAGCTTTCCGTCGCGCGCCGCTTCCGTGAGGTCGCGCGCATAGCGTTTCAGCGCGTCATAAGCCTGCTCCGCCGACGCTGTATCGGCTGTGCGACCTTTACGAATATCATTGATCGCTTCATTGAGCTTAACGGCAGTGACATCGGCTTTCTTAAGAATTTTCGACGTACCTGCATCAGCCTCCACGGCAAGCGCCGTCAACAGGCGTTCCGCCGTGACAAACTTGTCGCCCGCTTTCTTGCCGATCTCTTCGGCTGTCGCGAACACCTTTGCTGTGGGCGGCGCCATGTAAATCTGGCCGGCAGCGCCTTGAACCTGTGGAACTTTGGAGAGCGCTTCGTCGGTAAGCTGCAGGGCTATTTCCGGTTTGCCGCCGGCGGCGCGTATGAGATTGGCCGCCAGACCTTCCTGGTCATCCAGGAGCGCTTTGAGCACATGTTCTGGCGTAAATTGCTGATGATTTTCGCGCAGAGCAATCGTTTGTGCCGCCTGCACCAGACCGCGAGCGCGGTCTGTGTAGTTTTCAAATTGCATAGTCGACCTCATTTGAGCGTCATCGGTATAAAGCGCCCCGCTTCGCGGCAGCGCTGAATTCCGGTTTTAGATGGGGTCTCAAACAATCAATGCAAGGTTTTGCAACCCATTCTCACCGCCGCGCCGGCCAGTTTTTTTAGCGCTGAAACGCCAATAATTCTGAGATGCCATATCCGGCGCCCAAGAAATCAACGCGCGCAATGCAAGTCAAAAGCGTTCGTCACCTACGGCCCGCTTCCTGATCTGGACCGAAACCATTTTCAGCTCGGTTTCCTGGTTGAAGAACCCAATAGATCAGCGGGATAATGCCGATGATTGTAAACGCCAATAGATTCCACCAACCGGATCGGCCGATGTCATGAAGGCGACGTACGGAGATCGAGACGCTTGGGACTAACGTTGCCAATGAAAATATTGAACTCAGCGGAGTCAGTTCATTTCCCGGAAAAAACAGCACGTCAAAAATAGCGGTAATGATCGACACGATCAGTAGGAAAAGCGAAAAAAACCAATAAGCGCCGCGTGACGATCTGCCCTCAAACTGGAAATAGTTATTGAATCCAAGACTGATGGAGTCTTTAAAACTAACAATACGATTTTGCGGAATAGCTGCGCTTGCATCGCTCATTTAAATCGCCCCTAAAATATTTCGAATCTTTGTTCGGTAAATATTAAGTGGAGCCGCCGCCTAAATCAACGACATGCATTAATAGGTCGTCAAGAACCGCTAAAGCACTAAACCTAAATCAAGCCCGCAAGCGGCGAAGACGGATCCGCATAGAGTTTCTTGGCCATGCGCCCCGCAAGATAGGCCTCGCGCCCGGCGATCACCGCGTGTTTCATGGCGCCTGCCATGCGGATTGGATCTTTGGCTTCGGCAATAGCAGTGTTCATCAAAACGCCGTCACAACCGAGTTCCATCGCCGCCGCCGCATCAGACGCCGTGCCGACGCCTGCATCGACAATAACGGGTACGGAAGACTGTTCAACAATCAGCCTGATATTGACAGGGTTGACGATGCCCAGCCCGGAACCGATCAGCGACCCCAGCGGCATGATCGCGCAACAGCCGGCATCTTCGAGCTTGCGCGCATAGACCGGATCGTCAGAGCAATAAACCATCACCTCAAAGCCATCCTTGATCAGAAGCTTTGCCGCGCGCAGCGTTTCTTCCATATCCGGATAGAGCGTTTTCTGATCAGACAAAACTTCGAGCTTAACGAGTTCCCAGCCACCGGCTTCGCGTGCAAGCCGCAATGTCCGAATTGCATCATCAGCAGTAAAACAACCCGCTGTGTTGGGCAGATAGATATATTTTTCCGGATCAAGATAATCGACGAGCATTGGCTTGTCTTTGTCCGTCAGGTTTACCCTGCGCACTGCAACAGTGACCATTTCAGCGCCAGCGGCCTCAGCCGCTTGTGCATTTTGTTCATAGGTCTCGTATTTTCCGGTGCCGATGATCAGGCGGGAAGACAGCTTCCGTCCTGCAACTTCCAACATCTCACCCATCGATCACCCGCCTCCAACAAATTGTACAATCTCAATGCGATCCCCGTCAGCGAGCGCCGTCTCGCCATAGAGCGACTTTGGCACGATCTCCAGATTTCGCTCGACAGCGATTTTTTTTGGTTCAAGCTCCAGCGCCGCCAAAAGGTCCGCGACATTGATCGGCGTATGGAAACGCTTTTGTTCACCATTGATGGTAATTTCCATGGAAATTCAATCTGTTCCCTTATTGCCGCAGGTCTCGAACGTCTCGTATAGATAGGCGCACTTGTATTTAGGGATTTTGGGGCTCGCAAGAAGGCGCAGCGGAAAGATTATGACGGCGAAGACGATTTTTATCCTCAATGGGCCGAATCTGAACCTGTTAGGCGCCCGCGAGCCGGAAATCTATGGCCGCGACACCCTTGCTGACATTGAAGCGGCGTGCGCCGCCGCCGCCAAAGCATCGGGCTTTGAGATCGACTTTCGCCAGTCAAATACTGAAGGAACGCTGGTTGACTGGGTGCAGGAAGCCGATACCAAGGCTGCCGGCCTGATCATTAATCCGGGGGCCTATACCCATACATCCATCGCGCTTCTGGACGCCCTGACCGCCGCTACTATCGCGAAAATCGAGCTTCATTTATCAAATATCCACGCCAGGGAAGAGTTTCGAAAGCATTCAGTTACAGCATCCGCCGCAGATGGGGTCATTATGGGCTTTGGCGCGGCGGGCTATATCTTGGCGCTGGATGCGCTTAAAAGCCTGTTGGAAAAGCGGTCCGCCTGATAAGAGGCGCGATCAATCTTGGGCAAGGAAAAGCGGGTAACGCATGTCAGGAAAAAACGGAAAGAATGGCCACGAACTGGAATCTGAGTGGATTCGCGAGCTTGCTGGCATTCTTGAGGAAACCGGGCTGACCGAAGTCGAAATCGAGAAAAATAATCTACGTCTGCGCGTATCGCGCCAGGGAGGGGCCGCGCCAATAATGGCGGCGGCGCCGGCACCCGCGCTAGCGCCGGTGCAAGCCCAGCCGGCCCCTGCCGCAGCCGCAGGCGGCGATCACCCCGGCGCCGTGAAATCGCCAATGGTCGGCACTGCCTATCTCTCTCCCTCCCCTGGCGCCGACCCGTTCATCCGCGAGGGCGCCGAAGTGAAAGAGGGCCAAACGGTCGTTATTGTCGAAGCCATGAAAACCATGAACCCGATCGCAGCGCCGAAATCGGGCACAGTTACAAAAATATTTGTAACCGATGCCCAAGCCGTAGAATTTGATGAGCCGATGCTCATCATCGAATAAAGCCGGCCTTTAACCCGGTCCAATCGATGGATAAGACATGTTCAACAAAGTCCTGATCGCTAATCGCGGTGAGATCGCCCTTCGCATCCACCGCGCGTGCAAGGAGATGGGCATCTCAACTGTCGCCGTTCATTCAACGGCCGACGCCAATGCGATGCATGTGCGCCTTGCTGATGAGAGCGTCTGTGTCGGCCCACCAGCGCCGAAAGACAGCTATCTAAATATTCCAGCGATTATCTCAGCAGCGGAAATTACTGGCGCCGACGCCATTCATCCAGGCTATGGGTTCCTGTCGGAAAATGCGCGCTTTGCCGAAATTGTCGGCGCACATCACATCACTTTTATTGGCCCCACGCCGGAACATATTCGCGTCATGGGCGATAAGATCGCGGCAAAAGAAGCAGTCGGCCGAGCCGGCATCCCCCTGGTGCCGGGCTCAGACGGCGAAGTCACGTCGCTGGAACACGCCAGGGCCGAAGCGGACAAGATTGGTTATCCCGTGCTGGTCAAAGCGGCGGCGGGCGGCGGCGGGCGCGGCATGAAGCTCGCAAAAACCGCAGGCGACCTTGCCGAAGCGCTCGCAACCGCAAAAGCCGAATCCGGATCGTCTTTTGGCGATGATACGGTTTACCTCGAAAAATACCTGGAGTTACCTCGCCATATCGAAATCCAGATCATTGCCGATAGTCACGGCAATGTCGTGCAGCTGGGCGAGCGTGATTGTTCGCTGCAGCGTCGCAACCAAAAAATTCTCGAAGAAGCCTTGTCTCCTGTGTTGACCGACGAGCAACGCATCCAAATCGGCGAAACGGTCCGCAAAGCGATCGAAACGCTCGGCTATCTTGGCGCCGGCACGATCGAATTTCTCTATGAGAACGGTGAATTCTATTTCATCGAGATGAACACGCGCCTCCAGGTCGAACACCCGATTACCGAGCAGGTAACGCGTGTTGATTTGGTGCGTGAACAGATTTCCGTCGCCACTGGCGCCAAATTGAGTTTTCGACAGGAAGACATCAACTTTAAGGGCCATGCAATCGAGTGCCGGGTAAATGCAGAAGATCCGCGCACCTTCCGACCGTCACCCGGCGAGATAACACATTTCCATTCGGCTGGCGGGCCCGGCGTTCGCTTCGATTCTGCTGTTTATTCCGGCTATACGATCCCGCCCTATTACGACTCGATGATTGGCAAGCTAATCGTCTATGGCGACGATCGCACCCATTGCATCGCACGTCTGCGCCGCGCGCTCTCCGAAATGGTTTTCGTCGGCATTGACACCACCGTCCCTCTTTTTGTGGATCTCATCGAAGATCCTGATTTCCAGAAGGGCGATTATCACATTCACTGGCTGGAAGAATGGCTGGCGGCAAAGGTCGACTAGAGCCTTTTCAGACGGTTGAAAAACCGGCGCGATTAACCAGAACAGTTCCGACACTCCATTCCGAACCTTAGAAAGTTCAGGTATTGTCATCCCATGCCCCGCGATTCGGCGACTGCGATCCCAACAGATGAGCTTTTAAAGGCCTATGCGCTTGGCTATTTTCCCATGGCCCGCTCACGCGATGCCGACGAAGTTGTGTGGGTTCTGCCTGACGAGCGCGGTGTCTTGATGCTTGATGATGCGCGTGCGCCAAAACGTTTGCTGCGGCACCTAAAAACCGACCCTTTTGAAATTCGCATCAACACAGCGTTCGCAAAGGTAATTGCCGCCTGCGCAGAAGCAACGGCGCGTCGGCCTGACACCTGGATCAATGATGCTATTATTGAAGCCTACACGGAGCTTCACTTTGAAGGTCGCGCCCATTCTGTGGAGTGCTGGCGCGGCGACATGCTTGTGGGCGGACTTTACGGCATTGCACTGGGCGCCGCCTTTTGCGGAGAAAGCATGTTTTCCCACGAGACGAACGCCAGTAAGGTTGCATTGCTGCATCTCGTCGCGCGGTTAAAAATCGGTGGATTTCATTTTGTCGACGCGCAATTTTTTAATGAACATCTTGTGCAATTCGGGCAGGTCGCTATGCCCGACGCCGATTATCAAATAGTTCTTGAAAAAGCACTGCATTCAAACGCCGATTTCTTTTCAGCGCCGGATCAATTAGCAACGACCCGCGTTGTGCAGTCGATTACCCATACGTCGTAAACCGGATGCTCCAACGGGTTTAGCGCCGGGCTTGACGCAAACATCCAGCCGCGAAATATGCTGACGCCCTCTGCTATTGGTCCTGCCGGCGCTGCAATGACCGGTTCCTCGATGGCTGGCAACTCACCGACCGCCTCTACGGGCAAAACCCTCAAATCCGCGGCCAAGATATCGCTTTCGACAGCTTCGCCCTCTTGCGGTCTAAGATCGCTTTTTCGACTGTTGAATGCAGTATCGAATATTTCGAGAAAAACAGTTGTCTCTGGAAACTCTTCGGGCGGCCGCTTGTCACAGGTGCGCGGTTGCATCTCCAAGGCGCCGAAATGTGCAATCTCATTCATTGCAATTTCAATATCGGTGTAACGGGCAGTAATTTTGTCAAGAGCACGCAAAGTCACCGAAACCGGCTCACGCTCTTGCGCCTCTATCACGCCCGCAAAAGGATCATCGGCATTTCGTGACAATCGCTCAAGTTCCGTCAGCTCGCTTTCTGGCGGCAAATCCTGCGCCGCTGTCGTCGCGTAAATAGCCGCGGCGGCGGCGAGAAGGCCAAAGGCAATACGCATCACAATTCTCCAAGCGGATCGAGTTCGGTTTCACCCGCGTCGCTGGTGTTGCCACCGCCACCCGACTGGTTCGTAAAGGATTGCACCGCAAGCCCCAGAAGATCGACCGAGCCTTGAGTGATTGTGATTTTCTCTCCTTCGCGCATCATCTCTTCCGATGCGCCAGGCTCGATTGCCACATGGGCGCCGCCGAGAAAGCCATCAGAAACAATCTTCGCCACCGAATCATCAGGAATTTGTACATCGGCGACGATCGATAATTCGACGTCCGCTTCATATGTATCGGAATTGAGACGATTTGCAGCGACCGACCCAATCTTCACTCCCGCAATGCGCACCTCTGACCCCACTGTGACGCCGTCGACACGACCGAAAACCGCTTCCAGCCGATAGTGGTCGGCGCCGATGTTTCTACCGCTAACGCCATAGGCATAAACCATAAACGCTGCCGCCACCGCGATCACGACCATGCCGATAATGGTTTCGAATATTCCCGAACGATCCATCGTTACTCTCCCGCGCCTTCAACGCCGTCAGGCGTCCAGGCCTCATAATCGTCATTGACATCCGTCGGCCCGCCCGCACGCGACAGGCTACCAGGCGGATGATAGGCCAGCGGTGTTCCGGTCATGTTTGGCAGATGGTCCCTCTCCCAGGCCCGGCGCGTCAAGGGCGCAACGGTCGGCGGTTCATCAAATGTGTGATGCATCCAGCCATGCCAATCCGGCGTCACACGCGAAGCTTCAGCGACGCCATGATAAACCACCCAGCGTCGGCGGGGCCGATCGGCGATGGCCGACTGTTTCTCTTCGAAATAGCGATTACCTTGCTCGTCCTTACCAACAAGGCGCGCCCGCCGCCGCCAAAGCGTAAAGGACGTGCCCATGGTCTTGGAGTTCCACCAGGTGAATAGTTGTGAAAACATGGATTTCCAGGCTGTTAAATCGGCAATACCACTAGCCTAGGCCAGCGGCGGGAATATGGCGCCCGTCGTGAGGTCGGGCAATAGAGCTTTCTGCGGCTGTTTTCCCTTGAATTTACCACGAAATTGCTAGAGCGAGGGCTCTCAAACGACTATATTTATGGGCTGATCAACAAACCCGGGCGCGCCCGGCGGGACCCGAAACATGCGTATTGACCGCAGATTTTCACAACAAACCGGCACGCCCTATGGGGCGATTGCATTTCGGCGCGCTGATTCTGAAATACGCTCAATCACGGGTGAGATAATATTTGAGATGCGCGATCTGGAGGTCCCGAAGGGCTGGAGCCAGACGGCGATCGACATTCTGGCGCAAAAATACCTCCGCAAAGCGGGCGTACCGGCAGCCACGCGAAAGGTACCGGAAAAAGGCGTTCCGAAATTCCTGCAGCGATCCATGCCGAATGTGGCAGCGCTCGCGAAATTGCCGGCCGAAGAGCGTTATGGCGCGGAAAAGTCGGCGAAACAGATATTTGACCGCATGGCGGGCGCCTGGACCTATTGGGGCTGGAAGGGCGGCTATTTTGACAATGAGGATGCTGCGCAGGTTTATTTCGATGAAATGCGCGCCATGCTGGCCATGCAAATTGCGGCGCCCAACAGCCCGCAATGGTTCAATACCGGCCTTCACTGGGCCTATGGCATTGACGGCGCCGGCCAGGGGCATTTTTACGTCGATCACGAAAATGGGCAGCTGACCACGTCGGACAGCGCCTATGAACGCCCGCAACCGCACGCCTGTTTTATCCAGTCAGTCGACGACAGCCTTGCTGGCGAGAACGGCGTCATGGATCTTTGGAAACGCGAAGCTTTGTTGTTCAAATACGGCTCCGGGTCAGGCACAAATTTTTCAAACATTCGCGCCGCTGACGAGCCATTGTCGAGCGGCGGAAAAAGTTCCGGCCTGTTGAGCTTTCTCAAAGTCGGCGACGCAGCCGCAGGCGCTGTAAAATCCGGCGGCACGACACGTCGCGCGGCAAAGATGGTGATCGTCGATGTTGATCATCCCGACATCGAACAATTTGTGACGTGGAAAGCCCGTGAAGAAGAAAAAGTTGCAGCTCTGGTCGCGGGATCGCACGCTCTGGCAAAGCACCTCCCCCTCGTGCTTTCGGCGTGCTGGGTTCTCGGCAATGACGAGGCGCAGGTCGATCCGGGCAAAAACACCACACTGAAATCAGCTATCCGCAGCGCCCGAAAATCGTTCATTCCGGACGGCTCCATCAACCGCATTCTCGACTACGCAAAACAAGGTTATCGATCGATCACGATTGACACTTATGACCTTGATTGGGACTCAGAAAGCTATCGCACCATCGCCGGTCAGAATTCCAATAATTCCGTTCGTATCACCGACAGTTTTTTGAACGCCGTTGCAGACAATGATGACTGGGCGCTGACGCGGCGTGTCGACGGCGCAACCGTAAAAACCATCAATGCACGCGAGTTGTGGCAAGATATTTGCGCGACCGCATGGGCTTGCGCTGACCCGGGACTTCAGTTTCACGACACCATCAATGCCTGGCACACCTGCCCCGAAGGCGGCGACATCAGGGCCTCAAATCCGTGCTCCGAATATATGTTTCTTGACGACACCGCCTGCAATTTAGCGTCGCTCAATTTGCTGAAGTTTAAAACCGACGACGAGTTCGATGCGAACGCATTCGAACATGCATGCCGGTTGTGGACTTTGACGCTCGATATATCAGTGCTGATGGCGCAATATCCGTCAGCAAAGATCGCACGCCGTTCGTTTGACTACCGCACGCTTGGGCTTGGATTTGCTAACCTTGGTGGATTGCTGATGGCATCCGGCATCGCCTATGACAGCGACGAAGGCCGCGCTGTTGCAGCAGGCGTTTCCGCGTTAATGACCGGGGCGGCCTATCGGGCATCTGCGGAAATGGCGTCGGCAGTCGGCCCGTTCACCGAATTCAGCAACAATCGCAACGCAATGCTGCGGGTGCTGCGCAATCATCGCAGGGCTTGCGTTGGTGTTGCACTGGGCGGCGATTTCGAAGACCTCAACAGCGAGCCTGCACAATTCGACGCTTCTGCCTGCCCATGGACCACGCTGACTGACGGCGCTCGCAGGGTTTGGAATGAAGCCTACGAGCTTGGCGCAATCAATGGCTTTCGTAACGCCCAAGTGAGCGTGGTCGCGCCAACCGGAACGATCGGCCTTGTCATGGATTGCGATACGACAGGGATCGAACCGGACTTCGCTCTGGTCAAGTTCAAAAAACTGGCCGGTGGCGGGAATTTAAAAATCATCAATCGCGCCGTGCCGGCGGCATTGCAAGCGCTTGGCTATGAGGCTGGTGAGGTTGACGATATTGTCAATTACGCGATCGGGCGGTCGACATTGAAAGACGCGCCGGGTGTTTGCCTCGATGACCTTCGCGGCGAAGGGTTTGAGGATCGTCACCTCAAAGCACTGGAAGAACGCCTGAAAACGGCATTCGACATGACATACGCTTTTACGCCGCAAGCCCTGGGCGAAGATTTTTGCCGGCATGTCCTCGGCATGAGAGAAAGCCAGATGAGCGACACGGGTTATGAAGTGCTTCGCGATCTCGGTTTTGGCGATGAAGAAATTCATCAAGCCAATTTGTTTTGTTGCGGCGCCATGACCGTCGAAGGCGCGCCGCATCTGAAAGAAGAACATTACGCAGTCTTTGATTGCGCAACGCCTTGCGGACGCATAGGAACGCGCGCCCTTCCAGTCGAGGCGCATCTCAATATCATGGCGGCAAGCCAGCCGTTTATTTCCGGCGCCATCTCGAAGACAGTAAATCTGCCGGCGGCGGCAAGCATCAACGATTGCGCCAAAAGTTACATGCTCGCCTGGCAACTTGGCCTTAAGTCAATCGCACTCTATCGCGATGGCTCAAAATTGTCGCAGCCGCTTGCTTCGGCGTTGATCCGTGCTGATAGCGAGGAAGACGACGATTTGGCGGATGCGCTTGGCGCCGCCCCATCGGCGCAGAAATCACAAATAGTCGCCGAGCGTATTGTTGAGCGCATAATCGAGCGAACGCCTGGTCGTCGTCGCCTGCCCGATCGCCGCAAGGGCTATATCCAGAAAGCTATTGTCGGCGGCCACAAGGTCTATCTTCATACAGGCGAATTTGACGAGGGTGAGGTCGGTGAAATTTTTATCGACATGCACAAGGAAGGCGCTGCGTTCCGTAGCCTGATGAATAATTTTGCGATCGCCGTATCACTTGGCCTTCAATATGGCGTCCCTCTTGATGAATATGTCGACGCTTATGTGTTTACACGGTTCGATCCAGCGGGGCCGGTCAAGGGCAACGACCAGATCAAGCATGCGACGTCTATTCTCGATTATATTTTCCGAGAGCTCGCTATTTCCTATCTTGGCCGCAGCGACCTTGCACAAGTTAATCCCGCCGAGTCGGCAGTGGACGCAATCGGGCGCGGCGTTAGTGAAGAAAAAACGCAAGCCGACGCCACAAATCTGATTTCAAAAGGATTTAGCCGGTCGACCGTAACCGACAATCTTGTGATATTGCGCGGCGGTGATTTCGACAGGCTTCGGCAATCCGCCAATGAAGACGTAATCAAACCCGACGAGGAAAATGAAGCTATCGATGTTGAGGCTGAGCCCGTTGAGAGCGCTGAAAGCCCGCCGGAAATCGAAGCCCAGATCGCCAAACTCGCGGACGCCGTCAACCAGAAAGCCCCCCGAGGGGTTCTGGCGACGCCTGGCGGCGCACAGCGCGATGCACGCATTAAGGGTTATGAGGGCGATGCCTGTCCAGATTGTGGACAATTCACGCTGGTGCGCAATGGCACCTGCTTGAAATGCGACAGTTGCGGCGCCTCCACGGGCTGCTCTTAATTTTTCATTAAGCTTTATTGGCATCGCTAATGCGAGCTCAATCCAATTGTGAAAAAATTCTAGTTCTAAGCTTAATCAAACCTTGACGTCCCTGAGCGACACTTACAGCCAGAAAAACCTGGAGAATACCTGCGATGAAGATTGTCGCGCTCCTTATTTTAATGATGATCATTTTGTTCTCGCTCGTAACATCGATTACGCCGGGATCGAGAGGGTATAATAAACCCAACCCGGTCGCTGAGATTGGCAAGGAAATCGTAAAACCGCTAAAGCAGGTTGAGGATTTAGGGCCGGAACTTTCCCAGGCGCTTGAGCGCACGGGCATGAAATTGCCCTCTCTATCACAAAAAAAAGAAGCCGAACTGATCGATCCTGGTCACATGCTCGCTGACCATACAGGCTCAGTGTTTTCCAATTTGGATCTGCCGCGCACCAATTTTGCGGGATCCAATGTCTCTGCGGCGCAGTTTAACGGCGCGCTCCTCGACGACGCGATCCTCGAAGGCGCGAGCGGCAAACAGGTAAACTTCAACGGCGCGCGCATGGCCAAAGCAAACCTCAACGCCGCAATGTTTCCCGACAGTGACTTCACCGACGCCGAATTGCGCGAAGCCGTCGCCCGGGCAAGCGATTTCAGCGGTTCAAATTTTACCGGTGGCGATATCTCGTTCGCTTCCTTTTCCGGGGCCAATCTGCGCGGCGCGAATTTGACGGAAACTTATGGAGCCGGCGCCGTATTTGTCGGTTCTGATCTGACCAACACCACCTTCGAAGGTGCGGATTTGACCGGCGTAAGATTTGACAAGGCTGTGTTGAAAGGCGCTGCATTCGGCGGCGCAGACTTGCAGGCCGCAAAATTTATCGGAACCCGTCTTCAAGGCGCGGATCTTTCTGGCGCGCTCAATCTCACCAGCGAGCAACTGGCCGAGGCCTGCGCCAATGACGGCACCAAACTCCCGACGGGGGTTGCGGCGCCTCGCTGCTAAAGCAAAAACTCGTGTCTAAGATGACGACCTGACCGGGCGCTTTCGCGGTCGCGCGCGAAGGCCCGCTTGCTAAAATCTTGACCGCCTTCGCGGTCGCGCGCAAAGGCGCGCTTGCTAAAATCTTGACCGCCTTCGCGGTCGCGCGCTATCGCTCGTTGGAGGAATTTTCATCACGGCGCGATGCCAGATGTGTCGGGTCGAGCGCCTGCATAATTGAATAGGCCATCGTCGCGAACCGAGAAGGTGAAAATGCCGACGCCGGTTGGGTGCGCGTTGATGCCGAGTTCTGGTATGATGGCTCAATCGCTAACCTTGCAACAGAGTCAATTCTTCGATCAGAATGCTGTATTTTTTCGTTTGGCGGCGCGATACGCTCGTCACGCGTGGCAGAGGTCATCGACTGAGCGATTGAACCAATAACTTCGCTGACGGTTTTCGCACGCTCACCATCGTAAAACACATTGGCGTTGGCGCGTGCGGCCTGTGGCAGAATATCTGCGGCTTTTGTGTTAGCCGCAGCAGATAACAGCTTCACCGCGCCTGCTGGTCCCAAAAAATGAGCGGTATAAAGATCCGCAGAACTAGCGGCTCGACCAATCCTGGACTGAAGATATTTTGCATTCGCATTTGAAAGCTCACCAGCCATAGCGCTGGAAATATCCGCATCAAATCGGAGACCTAAAATTTCCTCTCGGCGCGCTGTATTTCCAACGGCAAATCGCCCCGAAGCATCGCGGACAATATCCGCCGAGAAATCGGCAAGGCCGTGCTGCCCGCCATATTGTTTGACAGCGCCGAGCCAGGTCTGCTCGATAAACTGAAACAGGCCGGCGGCGCTGGAGGTCCCGGCGGTAGCAGAGGGATCGAGGCTGCTTTCGCGCACCGCCATCTTCATCAGAAAATCAAAGCCGGCGCCGGTTGATGCGCTGGCACGCTTCAACGCAGACACTACCTGGGTGGTTCCATGGGCAGCAGTAACTTCAGAAACCATGATTTTGCCTTCGAAATAGCCTTTTCGGACCCATCCTGCGTCCCAGAGGTCAATAAAGCGCTAACCATATTTCGCCCCGGAAAACCGGGAAGGCCGAAATGCCGCTGTTTCAATGGCTTCGCCACCACCTAAAATCTCAGGCGCCAGCGCTTCGGCGCTCGCGGGCGCAAGCAAAATGCCGTTGCGATGATGGCCGAGCGCCAGAAATACGCCCTCTGGCCCGCGAAGATCGTGGCCAAGGATTGGCGCTCCATCGGGTGTCGCCGGCCTTAACCCCGCCCATCGCTCAACCTCAGGGAACCTGGCGATAGTCGGCACTGCCCGAGCGCCATGGGCGACAAGAGCGGCTATGGCTTCGTCATCAACATCATAGTCATCAAGATGTTCAATCTCGGTGGCTCCAATGATGACGCGCCCACCGGCTTTCGGACAAAGATAGGCGCCTGGCGCCCGGATAACACGCCGGAAGGCGACGTCAGGCGCCGCGACCGCGACTGCCTCGCCCTTCACCGACCGGATGGGCGGCGGCGGCAAATCATCTATCAATGAGCGAGCAGCGGCGCCGCTGGCGATCACAAGGCGCCCCGCTGCAATCCGGTCGCCATTGCCAAGAACAATTTCGAAAGCAGAATTACTTTGCGTTACAACATCAACTAGGTGGGAAAAAAGCGTTCCGCCATTTTTGGTGAAAGCGAGATGCAAAGCCGCGAGCGTTTTGCGCGGATCAACTTGCGCATCTTTTTTAGCATAGATTGCGCCGGCAACTTTTTCTGACAGGGCCGGTTCCAGCTCACGCGCGTCTCCCCCGCTTAATACCTCAATGTCGGCGCCGCGATCGAAAAGCGCCTCAGCTTCACTGTTGAGGCGTCGCGCCCCGCCCTCATCAAAAGCAATGCCGAGTATACCGTCGGCGCGATAATCGATTGACTGGCCGGTCTCCTCTTGCAGAGCAATGGCGAAATCGGACCACATGCCGAGACTGTAGGCGCCAAAAGCATAGAGCGCTTCATCGGCCGCAATCGCCTCTTCAAAAGACGGCGCCAGCATTCCCGCCGCAGCATTCGTTGCAGGTGGAATCTTCGCCCCTGCATCGATAATAACGACTTGCGCTTTATATCGCTGCAATGCCCGCGCAAGCGTCAGACCAATGATCCCGCCGCCAATAATTGCGATGTCAAAAACTTTCGCGCTCAATTTTTTCACTCTCAACAAAATCGCGATAGAATGGCGCCTGCACTAGCGAATACAGCCTGCCCCATCAATTTCCCGCGTTGATGGAGCCAATCTTGCTTTTCCGCAACATGCTCGTCACGGCTATCAGCCGCGTAGAGCCAATTCGATATTGCTCAAGCCGCCATGATCAATTTGGCTTTCTCAGAATGTGTCGAAGAAATCGGCGCTGCATCGGCGACACCATATGCGGGCCGTTCTAATATAACACAACCGACAGATCATTCGTATTTTTATGGTTTTGTTTGGAGCCAAGCCTCGCAGCGATGTTCGGCGCCACGCATGGGAGGCTTAAAGCCAAAGAATATGCCGCATGCGGTCAATCCCTCTCCAAAAATCAATTTGCAATTAACAGCGGATCAACTCACGGTTGCGAATGAGTGATTCGGCGCCATTGAAAAGCGCTGACCTGCAATAGCGGTTAAAATAATAATTATATGACTTTGGTAATCGCGGCGACTTTATGTGTCGTCACATTCTGGATTCTGAACAAGACGAGAATCGTCGGTGTCGCAGCACGCGCGCCTGCGATGATGTTGGTTGCCGGCGCCGGCGCATCACTATTTTATCGGGTCGCCGGTGGGCCGTTTATGCCTTCAGAATGGGTTGCCGGCGGCGCAGATATTCTCCTGGCAGCCCTGGCATTCGCCGCAGCGTGTCAATTCCGTGTCTCACGTTTGGCCACTGTCTGTCCCGCCTCATTCCGGCTGACCTTGGGCGGCGCCCCTTTGTTTTTGATCATTTGCGGCCTCGCGGCCTTTATCCTGGTCCCGCAGCTTCCGCTGAGCGCTGCGATGTTGCTCGCTGGAACGCTCACCCTCAACGGTGCGGCTTTTGATCGGCGGGCGGTCACTGATGCGCCAGCGCACGCCACTATCAAAGCCGCGGTACGGCTGGAAAGCGCGGCAATCCTCGCGCTCGGCCTCCCAATTGCTGTATTACTTGAGGCGACCGCCAGCGCAGCGCCTCAGGGTATGCCCCTGGTCACACCGCTGCTGGAGGCAAGCCGCATGCTATTGATCGGTTTTGCCCTCGGCGGAAGCCTCGGTCTTGCCACTGCGATGGTCGGCAATCGGCTTAAACCGGGAAAGAGAACCGGATGGTTGCCAATTTTGGCCGGCGGCGCAGCCTTTATGTTGGCGCCGCTTCTTGGCGCCCACTCGGTGATTGCCGCCGCCGCTGCAGGCCTTCTCTGGGGCGAACAGTCCACTGCGCTCGTGACCACGCGAGTTCGGCTGCGCAGGCTGGTCGAGCACAATGTCGCGCCGATCGCGTATTTTGCCTTTGGCGTGTTACTGGCGCCCAGGATTCTCCAGGCCGACCTCTTATCAATTGTCTTTGCCCTCGCCGCCGTCACTGTGATGCGTGCGGGCCCAAGGCTTGCCTCATTGAAGAAAACTACACTCCCGAAAGAAAGCCAGATGTTTCTGGCCTGGTTCGGTGGCGCACCGGGCGCCGCGTCAGCTTTGTTTTTGATTTCGCTGTTCGATGCAGCATCGGTCGTCGCACAGGATGCAATCCTCACGGTCGGCGCGCTTGCTGTCGCGTTCGGTGTCATCGCTGCGCGCCTCACCGCTCGGCCACTCGTCAGAACTTTCCTGAAAGAAACCGCCCTGGCGAAAAAACGCGCGCTGTTTGCCGGTTAAAACTAACCCCTGCAATATTCCATACTTCGCACAATCAATGTCTGAACGATTTTGGCGTCAGCCAGCATCGCTTCCGGCAACACCACATACCCCTTTTTGACGTGGCCTTTTTCAAAATATTTCAGCGCCGCGCCGCCTTTTTTCTCGATCAGATGCTCGCATTGCTCCGCGGGAAGCTTGAGCGCGACACCAAACTTGCCGCTGGTCAGGAAAATAGCGCCGTCAATATAGGCCGCTGCAGCACCGAACACTGGTTTGAACGTAACTTTTCCCCCATGGCCGGCGAGCAAGCTTTGAGCGCGCTCAAGATAGCCGTGATAATGGGACACGTTGCTGCCTCACGCTGTTTTTTCAAACAGCTCGCGACCGATGAGCATGCGGCGGATTTCGGACGTTCCGGCGCCAATCTCATAAAGCTTGGCGTCACGCAAAAGCCGGCCTGTGGGGTATTCATTAATGTATCCATTGCCACCCAAAAGCTGGATTGCATCCAGCGCAACCTGCGTTGCTTTTTCCGATGCATAAAGGATGCAGCCGGCCGCATCCTGGCGTGTCGTCTCGCCGCGATCACAAGCTTTTGCTACCTGATAAACGTAAGACTTGCAGGCATTTGTGGTTGTGTACATGTCGGCGAGTTTGCCTTGTACAAGCTGAAACGAGCCGATCGGTTTGCCGAATTGCTCGCGATCATGAATATATGGAATTACAACGTCGAGACACGCCTGCATGATGCCAAGCGAACCGGCCGAAAGCACAGTACGCTCGTAGTCGAGCCCGGACATCAGCACGCGCACGCCATTGTTTAGCTCGCCAAGAATATTTTCTTCCGGCACTTCGCAGTCTTCAAATACAAGTTCCGACGTATCGGACCCGCGCATGCCAAGCTTGTCGAGTTTTTGCGCGGTCGAATATCCCTTCATCCCCTTTTCAACAATAAAAGCGGAGATGCCGCGCGAACCGGCATCCGGATCCGTCTTGGCATAAACCGCGACGGTGTCGGCGCCGGGTCCATTGGTGATCCACATCTTGCTGCCATTGAGAACGTAGCGATCGCCTTTTTTTTCCGCCCGCAATTTCATTGATACGACATCGGAGCCCGAACCCGGTTCGGACATCGCAAGAGCGCCAAGATGTTCGCCGGAAATCAGTTTCGGCAGATATTTCGCTTTTTGTTCTTTGCTCCCATTCAAATTAATCTGGTTGATGCAAAGATTGGAATGTGCGCCGTATGACAAACCCACGGCGCCGGAGCCGCGTGAGATTTCCTCCATCACAACGCAATGGGCGACATAACCAAGACCGGCGCCGCCAAATTCCTCGTCAGCTGTAATCCCCAATACGCCCAGCGCACCGAGCTCCGGCCACAAATCGCGGGGAAAAAGATTCTTCTCGTCGATTTCCGCCGCACGCGGCGCCAAGCGGTCCGCAACCCAGCGCGCGACCACATCACGCATTTCCTCAATCATCGGATCGAGATCGAATTTCATAAAAGCATGACTGTTGGACCGCATAGGTCGCCTCCCGGCGCTGGTTATAGTGCGTCTGCGATTCAAATACGCCGCCGCCAGGGCGACGGCAAGGAACGCTCTTTTCTAGCTTTTGCCGCTGAGATTTCGGGCAATTTCGGCGACATCGCGCTTTAATCCGGACATATCATCGCGCAGCGCTTCCTGGTTTTTCAAAATGCCTTCAATGAGAGTCTCAGAATCCTCCTCCACCACGCGCACGACGATCGCGACAAAGAGGTTCAGCATCGTAAAAGTTGCAATCAGCACAAAGGATAGAAAGAAGACCCAAGATCGCGGGTGGGTTTTCGCCACCTGCGCGGCAATGTCGGGCCAACCCTCCAGCGTCATCACTTGAAACAGCGTATACATGGCCTGAAAGACGTCGCCAAACAGCGCCGGATGCAGTTGACCGTAAAAACTGGCGCCGATCACCGCAAAAACGTAGATGATCAATGCCAGCACTACGCCGACCGAGGCGATACCGGGAATCGCGTCAAGCAGGGCTGATACGACAACCCGCATGCGTGGAATGACTGTTATAACACGCAAAACGCGCAAAACCCGGAAAGCGCGGAGCGCCGCCAACCCCGACGTCGCCGCTAACAGCGATATCGCGATCACCAGGAAATCAAACAGATTCCAGCCATTTTTGAAGAATTCTGCGCGATAAGCGATGATGCGCAACCCGATCTCCACCAAAAAAAAGTAGACAATCAAGCGATCGGCAATCCTTAAAACCGGCCCTATCGCAGCATTCACCGCTTCAAAGGTTTCCGCGCCCAAAATCACCGCATTGGCAATAATTAACCCAAGCACCAGGCCCTGAAACCACGGGTTTTCGACAAATCGTTGCAGGCCGGTCTGGCCTCCAGCTGGTGGTTCGATCGTCATACGATGCGCTTCGCCGCTCAGAAAACTTCTATCGGATCTCCGCTAGACGGATTCTCAGTGAGAAAGAACGGCGCAGCCCTGTTCTTCCTGCCAGTTCATAGCCCAAACGCCGAACTGGCCCCATCGGATTGACGCCGTCGAATCGATTGGCGGGTCGGTCAAAATCCGCTATGCGAAAGCCTTTCGGGACAGGAAAGCCTGCGTGAACGAAGATCGCGACCAATATGATGCTGCCGCCGGCGAAAGCCGGGCTGGCGCCAAAGATGCCGATGATGCGCCGCGCGTGCGGTTTAAGGGCATTGTCGAAGCGGATGCGCGCACCGCCGCCTATGCCGGCGGCGACTATGGCGTCGGGCCGGCCATTCAAAATACACAGCGCTGGAATGCAACGAGCCGCCAAGTTTGGCTGGTCTCCCGCCTCACGGCGGTTTTCGTGTTCTTTTCGTTCGTCATTGGTCTGCCTCTCGGCAATTGGCTTGCTCACCTCCAGCTCTACGGATCATCAAATGGCTGGAGCTTGTTGGCAGCCTATGAATTCAGCTTTTTGATTTTTGCCTTCATTGTTCCCGTTCTCGTCATATTGATGGGCTATATGCTGTCGCGTTCCCTAACGATGCTAAACGCTGCGGAATCGATTGCTGCGGCGGCACAGCGCTTTGTCACGCCGGATCTCTTGGCAGCGCAGAACGCTGACACCGTTGGGGCCGTCGTCCAGGGCCATTTGCATGACCTGAACGAAGGCCTTGACGGCGCCTTGACGCGCCTCGCAACAGTCGAGGCAATGATCCGCCAGCATGTTGAAGCAATCGAGGTTGCCGGCGAAGCCATCGAACAAAAAGCCACCGGGGCGGTAACGCGCGTTGCCGATGAACGCGCACGGCTGATGGAGTTGACCGAAAATCTCAATACCCATGCGGATTCATTTGCCATTGCTATCGCCGAGAAAGCAAAAAACAGCATCGAAGCCATCCAGTCAGCCGATGCCGTGTCACTGCACGCAGAGCAAGAATTTGACGAACGCCTGACACGGTTGGAAGGCGCTGCAGCCAATGCACTCGCGAGTTTTGAATCTCTTCGCGATGCGTTGCGTGAAACAGACGAAACCATCCGCGTTTCAACCGGATCGATTAATGAAGCTGCCGCGCAAACAATGGAGGCGACAGAACGGGTCGGTATGTCAGCAGAATCCGCGGCTGAATTGGCCAAACGTGAAGCAGCCAATGTCGCTGCATCAATAGATCACATCACACAATCGGCTCGTGAAGCCACTGACGCCGCTATCGAAAAAACTAAAGAAGAAGCCGCACGAGCGTCAAACGCTGCGATCGAAACAACGATGCAAGAAACGACAAAAGTTCAAGAGGCGACGAAACAAGTTGTCGACGGCGCTGTTGCTGAAGCGGCCAAAGCCACCCAAGCGGCGAGCGATGTCTCCGACGCCGCTCGCCTTACCGGCGAAGCAGCTTCTAAAGCTTCTGCGGATATTGCCGCAGCAACCGAAAGCACGCGCAAATCCGCAAGCGACGCCATCAAATATTCCAGGGCCCATGCCGGACAGGTCGAACAGCGTACGCAAGCGCTGGCCGAGGCGCGCGCCGCGCTGGAAAAGGAAAATGCGCGTCTGGAAACCCTGATTGAAGAACAGCGAAACCGCGCTGACCGTCTCGCAGATGCCATTTCGTCACAGACGGAACGCTTGTCACGCCTCGCCGAAGCGCAATTAAGTGAGCAAGAAGCTGCTTCGCGTTTGACGCAAGCACAAATCAACATGCAGGCAGAAGCGGACCGACAAGCTGCAGAACGCAACCGCACGCCTGCGCCAACAGCGGTCAAAGAATCCGCTCCCAACGCAGAAGTTGCGCCCAATAAGAACAACGCTTCAACAAAAGAATCTGCTGGTGAAGAAGAAGCAAAAAAGCAACCGCCAGATGTGCAGACAGCGCCCCAAGCCACACTCGACCTTGCCAAGGCAAGTCGAACGAAACCGGCGCCGGCGAAAAACACCGCGCCTCCTGCTGCCAACGGCGGTGAACGCCTTGATGAATTGGCGCGCGACATCGCCGAACGCCGTCCTCGACGCAATACGCAGCAACGCAAAGAACCGCCCGTAACACGGCCCACAACCGGAAATGATGAAAATCGCCGCAACAAGGGCGATATCTCGTGGCGCGAAATTCTCGATGCGGCAGATGACGCTGAGCCGCTTGAGCTCGGCACTGCCGCCAAGAAGACGCAGACCGAGGCGCGAACCGCCGAGGAAAATGCAATCAAGGTCATTTCGCGACTTCAACTTTTTACGCATGATCTTGAAATCAAGCTTTATGGCGCCCCACCGCCAGCGCTGAAGGAACGGTTCGAACGCGGCGATCGCAATGTATTTGCCAATCGGCTGCTGAGGCTCAATGAGGCAGACGTCAAACGGCGCATACGGACGGAATCAGGTCGAAACAAAGAGTTCGAGCGCGGCATTCACGACTACCTGCAGGGGTTTGAAAAGCTGCTGGAGGACGCCACCACCTCTGAGACAGCCGATGAAGAGCTGGAGGAATATTTAAGCTCACCCTTGGGCCGGGTTTATTTGCTGATCGGGGCCACAGTCGGATATTTTGCGTAAACCCGGCGCTTCGATACGAAGCTGACAGCATCAGGTCTTACGTATTGAAATCGTACGACTTAAGACTGAGCGTCGACGGCTTTCTCGCCTTCTTCAAAGGTCCATGAAACGATTTCAGTGATGACGCTGTTCATGGCAGCATTCATCGCCGCAACAACGTCGTCTGCACGCTCAGAACGCGCAGCCTCTGATGCGCTAAACCGGCGCGCCGCATGAACCATCCCTTTTCCATCGGTAAGGCGGGCATATATGGTCACATTCGAAGCAGGACTGCCTGACCGCACATCAAGATGCAGCGCGCGAATATCCATCTGCAAAACGACATCGCCAACGGGCAGCGCTGTTCGGTCTCCAACCGCCAGAATGCGTCCAGAATTTTCAAATGTTTGCGCCAACGCCGTTTGAAAAAGACGCGGCGCACGATCAGCCCATTCGCCCCCCGCAAAATATTCAATCTTCTCCGGCGCCGTAGAAACGGCGATCCGGACGCTGTCATAAATGCGCGTGGTGCGTGGATCTTCGATAACCAGAGACCAGTCAACAGGCGGCCCATGAAGCGTTGCCGCGTCGTCAGCGCTAATGTGGTAGCGCGGTTTTGGCGGTGCAGTTTCCGGCAGGAGCGACACGCATCCCGCAACGGAATAAACAGCAGCCAACAATGTCCAACGAATTGCCGCTTTCATCATTCTTCAACTGCTCCGTATTCTGGCGCATTTTCACCCAGGAAATATGCCTGCGGATCACGATCAATCTCTCGCAGCATATAATCAAGGGTTCGCATCAACCGCCTCACTTCGGCCAAGGCAGGCGCAACCTGACCCAGACCTTGGTCTGCAAATACGCGAATAGAAGCTCGGTTTTCGTCAACAACGCCGCGCAGATCAACGACCAATGAGCGCGACTCTTTCAAGAGAGCCTCGATCTCTTCAGGCGTCCCGGCCGCTTCCAGCTTCGCAGTCATCGCAGCGAGATCAGCACTGATCGATCGCGCATTATCAAGCAGTGCTGCTATATCGTCTTCATTTTCAGCAATAACGCCGGTCATCGTCTCAAGGTTTTTTATAATGCCTGCGATGTTGTTTATGTTTTCGTCAGAGAGCAACCGGTTGGCTTGCGCCAACACATCACCAGAGCCTTCGAGAAAAGCAGCAAACCCCGAAGAATCTGCCTCAATTTTCGGAACATCATCCTCACTGACATCCTTCAACAGAGGCGCGTCGCGCGTACCGCCAACAAATTGAATGATCGCCAGCCCGGTAAAACCCACAAGCTCCAGTTCAGCTTTGGTGTCCATTTTTACTGGCGTATCTTTATCAACGCGAACACGCGCAATCACAATCGATGGGTTATCAGGATCGATCGATAGCGTGTCGACTTCACCTTTCTGAATCCCGTTAAAGCGCACTGCAGCGCCAACCGACAATCCAGAAACCCGCTCCCTGAAAATGATGTCATATTCGTCAAACTCGCGTTGGGCCTGACCAAGCCACAAAATGGCCAGAAACGCCGCAGCAACGACGGCCATGACGACACCACCGATCACTACGAAATGTGCACGCGTTTCCATTCAGAACTACTCTCGCCGTTTCCCTAGCCAGCTTTCGCAGCCAGCGCCGCTCGTCCTCGAGGCCCTGAGAAATACTCCCGCACCCAGGGATGGTCAGTCTGCCGCACTTCATCCAGCGGCCCGCATGCAATCACCCGTTTTTCAGCCAGCACCGCAACACGGTCGCAAGTGGCGTGCAGCGTATCGAGATCATGGGTTACCATAAACACCGTTAACCCTAAGGATTCCTTGAGATTACTGATCAAATCATCAAATCTCGCGGCCCCTATTGGGTCGAGACCTGCCGTTGGCTCATCGAGAAAAACCAATTCGGGATCGAGCGCCAGCGCCCTCGCCAAGCCGGCCCGTTTTCTCATGCCGCCCGATAACTCCGACGGATATTTTGCGCCCGCCTCAGCCGGCAGCCCAACCATGGATATTTTGAGCGCCGCCATATCCTTGGCCAGTTCGCCCTCAATTTTTAAATGTTCCCGGATGGGCGCCATGATATTTTGCGCAACCGTCAGAGATGAAAACAACGCACCGCCCTGAAACAAGACGCCCCAGCGGCGCTCGATCGACAATCGCACTTTACCGCTGACGCCGTAAAAATCTTCGCCGAAGACGCGCACCACGCCCAGGCTGGGGCGCTTGAGGCCGATAATCGCACGCATCAGCACTGATTTACCGGTGCCTGAGCCGCCAACAACGCCAAGAATTTCACCCGCGCAAACATCGAGGTCGAGATCATCGTGAACGATGGCCTCGCCGAACTGCGTACTCAATCCCCGCACTTCGATTACGTGATTTATGGCGTGTGCGGCGCGGGTCAAAAGTCTATCTCCAGATAGAACATTGCAAAAAAAGCGTCGATCACAATTACCAGAAACAGCGCCTGCACGACGGAAAGCGTCGTGCGCTGACCAAGCGACTCTGCGCTTCCTTCCACTTCCATACCCTGAAAACACCCAATCACGGCGATCACAAAGGCAAAGAAGGGCGCCTTTATCATTCCTGCCCAGAAATGGTTGAGGATTATCGTCTCTTCAAACCGTGCGACAAACAGCGCAATCGAAATGTCCATGGCTGACGCAG
Source organism: Hyphococcus sp. (assembly GCA_021776335.1). Lineage (GTDB taxonomy): Bacteria > Pseudomonadota > Alphaproteobacteria > Caulobacterales > Parvularculaceae > Hyphococcus. The sequence goes on along the minus strand of JAJFGB010000007.1, from coordinate 27,592 downwards.
CAACAAGGGCGCCGCCAACCACACCTAAAAATGCTGCTATGAAAGCGATAATCGGCAACATAACGACCAGCGCGATGACGCGCGGCAGCACCAGAACCTCCATGGGATCGAGGCCCAACACCCGCATCGCGTCGATCTCTTCCCTGATTTTCATCGAGCCGATTTGCGCAGTAAATGCGCTGCCCGACCGGCCGGCGATCAGGATGGCGGACAACAACACACCAAATTCACGCAGGACCGATATGCCGACCAATTCAACGGTAAAAATATCGGCGTTGAAAAGGCTCAAAATCTTCGCGCCCATGAAAGCGACAACGGCGCCGATCAGGAACGACATCAACCCGACAATTGGGATGGCGTCGAGCCCGGCCTCTTCCATGTGATGAACGGTTGATGTCCATCGGAAATGCGACGGCTGCCGCACTACTTTCCAAAATGTCGCCAGCACCGCACCAATAAAGCTCATTAGCTCCAGCGCAGAATAATAGGTGTTCGCTACGGCCTGGCCGAGACGCTCCAATACAACAACAAAGGCGTTGCCATGATATGGAGCGATGTGACATGGCGCGAGGTGATGTTGTATCTGCTCCATCAGCGCGCGCTGGGGATCGGTGGCGCCGACAATCTTTGATGCGCTGGTCCGGCTGTCGCAGGCGAAGAATGTTCGCTGCAACAGCATGGCGCCTGTGGTGTCGAGACGTTCAATGCCGGTCATATCGATCACCAGATCGCGGCCAACCGAATCATCAGAAAAGTCACGCAGACGCGAATCGATCGGGCCCACGCTCCTGGCCCGCCAGTCGCCATGAGCGATCAATCGCAAGATACCTTTTTGAATATCGGTATCGAATTGTGCGGCCGAATCCGCCATAGTTAATACTTCCTTAACGGTCGCGGCCCCCGGCGCACCGCTTGCAGTATTACGATTTAACGCAGGATGTTAAAATGATCCTGAATTTGCGGCGATCTGTGCAAAATTGGATCATTCGTCGCGTAATAGACGGTTGGCCCCGAAGGGGCAGGAGACGGCATTTGTGACGAAAAAGGTGTTTACGGCGCAGTTTCAGTGGCTTTCAGCACTGCCGCTCCTGTTGGTCACAGGCGCGCTGGCCGTCATCGCCCTTGGGGCGCTGACCGGCGCCCAATCGCCCGATGCGCGCTCACGCGAGCTTCTTTTCGACTATTTCCAAAGAATTTCTCCTGCAGCGAGTGACCCCTCCGCGGATTTTCACCTTATTTTGATTGATCGCGAAAGCATTGATCAGGTCGGCCCATGGCCCTGGCCCCGCACTGTTCTGGCCGAGCTTGTGGAAACTGCTTCGACAGCGGGTGCCAAAGCCGTCATCCTGACTGAGCCGGTCGATGCACCTGACCCGTTATCACCAGAGATCATTGGGGAATTTTGGCTCTCGGGGGCGCGGGACGCCGTTTTAGCGCAACAATTGGCGCTATTACCCCGAACCGACGAACGGCTTGCTGCTGCTTTCGGCGAAATCACCGGCGCGGTTGGCGTTTCCGCAACGCCGCCTCTTAACCCGAACCGGACAAGCGCCTTGCAAAGAACCGATATCAAATCCGCCGCATGGCTCCGTATCGATCAATACAGCGGCGATTTTCTGGCGTTGCCGGCGGCGCGATATCTATATGGCCTTAATGCTGATCTCGCCCGTGCTGCACCGCCTGCCATTGCTGCGCTGGCGCCGGATCCAGACGGTATCGTCAGGCGTACGCCTCTGCTCTGGTCTCTCGACGGCGTCCCCGCCCCCGCAATCGGTCTTGAGGCTGCCCGCCTCGCCGCTGGAGTGGAGAGCGTCAATACAACTATCAAATTGTCCGCCGCCAATTCTCAAGGCCGAACGCTTCAAAGTGTATCAATCGGACGAGGCCTCATTCCAGTGTCCGAAACAAGCGCCCTTCGGCTCTATTTGCCAAAAAGCCTTACCATTCCCTCAACCTCCGCTGCTCGGGTCCTTGCCGGCGCCGGGTCGAACCGTCAGCTCAGCAACGCCATTATTTTAATTGGGTTGGATATGGAAATTGGCGCGACCGTCGCGACAGCGCGGGGGCCGATAGCGCCTGCAGCGCTGCACGCACTTGCTGCTGCGCAAATCATCGCTGGAGAGGCGCCGCGCCGGCCCGGATGGACAGGGTATGCCGAAGCCATTGCCGTAATGCTGTTCGGCGCCGCTGCAATCATGACCGCGCAGCGATTGCAGTTCTGGCACGCAGTCGGATTTGCAGCGTTCGTTTCATTGGCAATTCTCGCCATCGCATTTGCTGCTTTTTCAGTATCTGGCTTGCTCATCAACCCGATCCCCTCAACGGCGGCAATGTTTATCGGGGCGCTGTCTGTTGCAGGCGGCAAATCAATTGGCGGCGTTTTACGCGATGATTCAGTACGCGGCTCGTTTCACGACACGCTTCCTGAAATCGCAATGAAGAAATTGCGCGACGATGGCGCAGAACAAGTCCTGAACGGCATCCATCGCGACATCACAGTGCTTTCATGCGAACTCCGCCTCGCCGATGACGATCTTCATAAGATGGAGAACTTGCCTGATGACGTGACCAAACTGCTTGCTGCTGCCAGCCTGGATCTACGTCAATCGATTATTGAAACGGGCGGTGTGGCAGATCAGGCCGACGGCGGACGAATTTTCGCCTATTACAACGCACCCATGGAGCTGGCTGACCATATCCAGGCCGGCTGTGCTGCAGCTCTGCGTTTTATTGAAAGCATGGACAAAATAAATGCAGACCTGGAAAACTCCAGTCGCACACGGGGCATGCAAGTGCACCTGGCTGTCGGCATAGCAACGGGCCCTTGTTTTACAGGCCCAATGGGCCACGGCCGCAATAATCGGTATTCTGCCATCGGGCCCGCTGTTGATCGCGCCGCCTTCCTGCGCGCGCAATCGGAAATCTATGGCCCGGCCATGATCGTCGACGAAGCTGTGTACAAGGAAACGCATCATCATTTTGCTTTTCTCGAACTCGACAAGCTCCGTACATATCACGCAGATCGGCCATTCAGCATTTACGCCCTGGTCGGCAATCCTTTTATCAAGTCATCAAAGAGTTTTCGCGCGCTCGACGATACACACCGACAACTTCTTGTTTCTTATCGGTCCGGTGATCTCGTTACCGCCAGAAAAATGCTTGATAAAGCCAAGCAGTCCCCAGGTGCGACCATAGCGCTATTTGATATCTATGATGAACGCATCAAGAAAATGTCGGAAACCGGCGTTCCTCATGGCTGGGATGGCGCGCACTCTGCCGGAACTTGACGCGCCCTCACTCAAACAACTTTCCGCCCTGCCACAATCGCCCAACCGCGATCGCCGCGAAAAATGCACCGACGCCCATTCCGGACATCATCAAATAGGCGGCGGACGATCCGAATGCATGCCACACAAAGCCCGCAATAACCGTCGCTAGTCCTGTTATAGCGCCGACGCCGGTTGTGGACATCAACGTCATGCCGGTATTGACCAGCCGCAGCGGCGCAGCGCGATCAAGAAACTCAACACTGGCGAGATAAGCTGCGGCAAAGGTAAAAGCGTGTAACGTCTGTACAACAAACAATAACCACAGTGGCGGCTCCATTGCCGTAATTGCCCAACGCAAAGCAGCAGCGCCGCCGCCGATGGCCAGCAATGTTGCTGGCCCGAATTTGCCCGCCAAACCACGCGCACGCGTCAACAGAAAGATTTCCGCAATGACGCCTGTTGCCCAGAGAAAGCCTATGGTTTGCGCCGAATAGCCTATCTCCTGCCAACGCAAAAATGAAAAGGCATAATAAACCGCGTGCGCGCCCTGCGTGAGACCGGCTGATATCAAAACTGCAATGAAAACAGGATTGGCAACCAGCTTCGGCGCCTCGCGCCAGGAAACTGGTTTGACCCCTCCCCGGCCGCCAGCGCCGCTTGGCAAAACAAGCGACATAAAAAACGCGAAACTCGCAGCCCCGGCCATCGTCCACACAACGGCGCCCACCCCCAGACGCGTGAGCAAGAAGCCGCCAATGATCGTTGTCGCCAAAAAAAACAAAGAGCCTGTCGCTCTGGTCTGACCGTAATGCAAATATCCATTTCGATCCGCACGCAACACCGCAGTATCGGTCAGCGGCACCAACAGCCCGAACGTCCACATCACAATGATGGCGGCAGATGTAATGAAGATTTTCCCAGGCGCGAAAATCAGCGAAATAGCGCTGGCCGCAAACAACAACGTAATAATCCGCAGCGCACGACGTTCATCGCTCTGATGATCGGCCCAGAACGCGAATACCGGACCAAAGACAAGCCGCGCAATCAGCGCCGCGCCCGTAATCAAACCTATTTCAGGCGTTGTATAGCCACGAAGATCAAGCCAGCCTGCGAAAAACGGCAGCTGAACACCGAGCAGCACAAACTGTCCGCCATAAAACAGCGCATAAAGCGCACCTGTTCTATGCTTTGAATACCCGCCAGTCATCGCCGCGGTCTAGCGCGGCGCAGCTTCACGGTCGAGCCTTACAGCTCCGTCAATATAAAAAAGCCGCTTTAAGTGCCGGAATAATTATTCACATAGGGGCGTTTCGGCGCAGCGTAGGTTTCCGATCGATCACGTTCAATCTGATCGGCAAGGGCGTCAGCCGTTTGGCCCAGCTCTTTAATCGCAACCTTAAACCCGTCGCGAATAGCCCGCAATTGCACCGCATCAACGGGTTCACCTGCTTTTGCCAATTGTTTGGCAGCAGCGACATAGATCTGTCGGTTTTGGCGCAAGGATTTGATGGCTCCCTCGACGGCGACGACATCATTCATGGAAAGGCGCGGCGAGAAAACGGCTGTCCGCGCAACCCGATTTAGGCGGTCAGCCGCATGTAAATTCGCACGTGCATCAACCACAAGTTGGCGAAAGCGTGCGCCATGTGGCTGCAAATCTTCAACATAAATCGCTATTGCTTCCGAGCGCGTCAACCGAGTGTCATCGGCAGCGCCGGCAATTCTGGAGACAAAAGAAAGCGACGCCTGTTTCGGCCAGGGTGCGGTTTCGACCGCCAGCGCCGCATCAGCGAGCATATCACGCTCCGCAGGCGCTCTGAGGTTTGCTTCGGATTTGAGAGGGATGACAGCACAGCCGCCAAACAAAAATAAGTACACCACAGCCAAGCTGCGGCCAATTTGCAGACCCCGTTTCACTGAACGCCGACTCCCAACAAAACCTTGTTACGCACGCTCCCACCCTTTACTTCCATACGCGAAAAGCCACAGAGAGTCAGCCGTGAAATGACTGATCGCCTCAATTTATTCTCTCCAATAGAACCTCATGACGCCGGAATGCTGCGGGTATCAGACATTCATGAACTTTATTATGAGGTTTCCGGCGCAATTGACGGTAAACCAGTGGTGGTGTGCCATGGCGGCCCAGGCGGCGGCTCAACCCCGTCCATGCGCCGTTATTTCGACCCAGAACGATACAAAATCATCATTTTCGACCAGCGCGGTTGCGGCAAATCCAAGCCCCATGCGGAGCTCACAGACAACACGACGTGGGCGTTGATCGAGGATATGGAGAAGCTGCGCTGTCACCTTGGTGTTGAACGCTGGCAGGTTTTTGGCGGTTCCTGGGGCTCCACGCTCGCCCTTGCTTATGCCCAAAATCATCCGGAACGCGTTTCAGAGCTGGTTTTGCGTGGGATATTCACGCTGCGGCGCGACGAGCTTTTGTGGTTTTATCAGGGAGGCGCCAGCTGGATCTATCCCGACGCCTGGCAGGATTATCTTGCGCCAATCCCCGAAACCGAGCGCGGCGATATGATCAGCGCCTATTATAAGCGCCTCACTGGAGATGACAGGAGCGCACAATTGCGCGCGGCGAAAGCCTGGAGCATCTGGGAGGGCGGCACCGTCAGCCTCATTCCTTCAGAAGAGCGTATGCAAAGCTTTTCAAGCGACGCCTTTGCGATCGCTTTTGCACGCATCGAATGCCATTATTTCATCAATGGCGGCTTCTTCGAGCGCGATGATCAGATCCTTGCCAATATCGACAAGGTGCGCGCGATCCCCACTGTTATTGTGCAGGGACGCTATGACGTCTGCACACCCATGAAAACCGCATGGGAAATGCATCAGCGCTGGCCGGAGGCAGATTTCAAACTTATTCAAGACGCCGGACACGCTGCTAGCGAGCCCGGCATTATTGATGCGTTGCTGCGCGCAACCAATAGATTTGCGCGCAGCTAGAGCGCCTCTAATTCAAGAAAAATGGCGCAATAATGGTTGAATAGATAATCACAATGAAAATCCCTGTGGGACATACATAGCGGATCAGGAATCGCCAGCGCGTAAACCACTTCTCCGATTTAAAGCCAATGGCTTCGCGCGCCGTCGATGTTGACACCACCCAGCCCGCAAAAACCGCCGTGACAAAACCGGCCATCGGCAGGATGATATCTGTTGTGGCGCTCAGGAAATCGAGCAGCACCATTCCTTCGAAAAGCGCGATGCCGCCCAGAGGCGTCCATGTGTTCCAGAACGTCTCATTGGCCACGCCATTTATTTCTGTTGGCACCTGTGACAGCGCGTTCAAAACGCCAATTACGAAAATCACTACACCAATGATCGCTGCAGACAAGAACCGACGATCGGCCTTGGTTTGCTCATCAACCCATTTCGTAGAGGTCTCAAGCAGGGCAATCGAGGACGTAATCGCGGCAAAAAAGGCGAGAATGAAAAACAATGCGCCAAATAATCCACCGCCCGGCATTCCGTAAAATGCCAGCGGCAAAGTCTGGAACATCAACGTAGGTCCAGAACCCGCAGCAAGGCCCATAGCGAAAACGATCGGGAAGATCGCCAGCCCCGCGACGATGCCAACGCCCGTATCCGCGAGCGCAACCAACCGCGCCGACCGCGGCAGATCTTGATCGGTGCGCATATAGGCGCCGTAGGTTGCCATTAGTGCAGAACCGAGCCCGATGGAGAAAAACGCCTGGCCGAGCGCCGCCGAAATTACAGAGCCATTCTGGGCCCCCGCCCAAAGCTCGTCAAAGCGAACGCCCATCAGAAAGTTTACGCCCTTAACCGCATCCCCTTCGACCAAAGCAAAACCCAGAAGGACGATCAGCAATACAAAAAACGCCGGCATTAGAAATGTGACGGCTATTTCGATCCCGCCTTTGACGCCACGGGCGACAATAGCGACGGTGAGAATCATAAAAAACCCATGATAGAAAATCATGCGCCCCGGATCACTCAACAACTCAGTCAGCTTGGCGCTCACCTGCTCCTGGGTTTGCCCCGCAAAGGCGCCCGCGGTCAGACCGGCAAGCCCATCGCGACTTACCGATGCAAACAGGTCGCCAGCGATCATCACCACATAAGCAAGCACCCATCCCGCAATCACCGAGTAAAAAGTGAGGATGATAAAGGAACCGATCATCCCAAACCAGGATTGGAGCGACCACCAGGACGACCGTCCCTCGGCCCTGGCAATTTTAACCACGCTGCCGACGGCTGACATGCCGCCGCGCCGGCCGATGAACAGCTCGGCGACAAGCACCGGAAGGCCAATCAGGAGGACGCAAACGACGTAAAACAGAACAAAGGCGCCGCCGCCATTTTCACCCGCGACATAGGGAAATCGCCACAAATTGCCGAGCCCTACGGCCGAGCCAATTGCGGCCAGAATAAACGCCGCCCGCGACGACCACTGGATATTTTCGCCTGCTGTACCCTGCATAAATAGAAACCCCTTTATTTCCGCCAGATTTTCTCGCCGACCTTACCGGCATTTTAGACAAATTTTTACATTTATTAGCAAATATTGTTTGCCGGGGTAGTTCATATCCGGCGAACCGGCCCTGAAACCCGGCAAATTTGCTGTGTGAAAAGTGGAGAGCGAATTGAACCAACCCCAGGATAACCTGGAGGCGCACCTGTTCATTGATCAGGTGGACGGGTTGGTTGCTGCTGCCGGCGTCGACGGCACGCTGGAGATCCTGGACGCCTTTTGGCGATCAACCACATCCTTGCTGGAAACTCTTTCATCGCAGATCAATCAAGGTGATCTGGAGACCGCAGCCCAGACCGCACATGCCGTTAAAGGATCCGCTGCAAATATCGGCGCCCACAAGCTTGCCGGGACAGCCACCGCGATTGAACAAGCCTGTAAAAACGGAAACCATGATCGCCTTGCGGAACAGTTGCAAGAAATACAGGGTGATTATGAAATGGTCAGGACCTGTTTTAATCAGCATCTCTCGAAAGAGTAATCGCTCTACAAACTGTCGCCTGAGCGATAGGCGTCCTGGTCGCGATGAACATGCGCACTCATAACAATGCCAAAACCCGCCATGATTGTTAGCATCACCGTGCCTCCATACGAGACCAATGGCAGCGGCACCCCAACAACAGGCGCCAACCCCATCACCATGCCAGTGTTGATCAATACATAAAGCGCAAAAGTCACGACAATCCCGATCACCGCCAACCGGGAAAAATGCGATTTCGACGCCATGGCGATCGACAGCCCCGTCAAGATCACCGCGAGATAAAGCAGCAACAACCCGACAGCGCCGACAAAACCAAACTCCTCTCCGAATATTGTGAAGATAAAATCGGTTTGCATTTCCGGCAAAAATTCCAGCTGGCTTTGCGCGCCTTGCATATAGCCCTGGCCGTCAAGTCCACCCGAACCAAGAGCGATTTTTGACTGCAACAAATGATAGCCTTGGCCCGTGGGATCACGATCCGGATCCAGAAAATTCGTTATCCGCCGGATTTGATAATCGTGGAGAAGATCAAAACGATAAGCGCCATAGCCCGCAGAAATGCCCGCCACAATGCCGGCAAAGCCAATCCGCCAACTCAGTCCAGCGACGAAAATAACAATAACCCCGGTCGCGGCGAGCAATAAGGCTGTACCAAGATCGGGCTGGATAAAGACCAGGCCTACGGGCGCGCCAATCATCAAGGCAGGCGGAATAAGATAGAGTAAGTGCGAGACCTGTTCGGCGCGCAATCCATGATAGTAGCGCGCCAAGGCTAAAACGAGACCAATTTTCATCGCTTCAGACGGCTGAAACTGCACGCTCGCAAATTCAATCCATCGCCGGGCGCCCATATGGGATTCACCAAAGAACGGCACAACAATTAAAGCAACCAACGCAACGAAATAAATGGGATAGGCCAACGCCATCCAATATCTCATTGCCACAAGCCCCATGACCATCAGGATTGTCAGCGCTACGAGATAGCGCATGCCGTGGCGCAACGCCCAGGGCTGCCAACTGCCCTCCGCGACCGAATAAAGTGTTATCACGCCGGCGCCAGCAATCATCGTCAGCAGAAGGATTAATGGCCAATGAAGACGCGCAAAGCGGTCGCGAACACCGCGCTGGCGTCCGGGAAGGATGAGCGATGACATAGGCTACCCTCCTTGAATGCCTGAAAGCGGCCGTTGAACAAGGCTGCGCGGATCAATAGCAGGCTTTGACGCCGGATCTTTTGCGGCAACCGCCCGCATGATTTCGCGCGCTTTGGGGCCTGCAACACGCGCTCCGCCGATGCCGTGTTCAATGACAACCGCACAAACGTAACGCGGATTTTCATAAGGCATGTAACTGACAAACAGCGCGTGATCGCGGCGTTCCCATGGAAGATCCTCGGGATCCGCAAGGCCACGCGCCCGGTCCTCCGCGGTGATCCGATAAACCTGACTGGTCCCTGTTTTACCGGCAAGCTGCCATGCGGGATCTTGAAGCCGCGACCGCGCCGCTGTTCCACCCTCATTGGTAACCGCATTCATGCCAGCACGCACAACGCTGAGATATTTTTCGTCGATATCAATCAGTGGCGCCTCCGGCGCTGGCGACACAACGTCGCCCACAGCGCGCACTAAACGCGGCCGCACCGCTCGGCCTGTCGCGACACGTGCGGTCATCACGGCTAATTGCAGCGGCGTAGAGCTGACGTAACCCTGACCAATGATGCAGGAGAGCGTTTCTCCCTGAAACCAGGACTGGTTTTCGGGCGAGCGGGAAAAATAATCACGCTTCCAGGCCCGGTCCGGCACAACGCCGCGCTGCTGTCCGGAAATTCCCAGCTCATAGGTCTGACCTAAACCAAATTTTCGTGCAACCTCTGCGAGAATATCGATCTCTAACTGCTTGGCGAGCTCGTAAAAGTAAACGTCACAGGAGTGTTTAAGGGCGCCCTTCATATTGAGGGTTCCGTGGCCACCGCGCTTCCAGCAATGGAAAAAGCGATTGCCGTACCACACTTTACCGCTGCAATGCTGCGTATGCGTCGGCCGTACGCCCGATTGCTGTGCGGCGATCGCGCTGATAACCTTGAATGTAGAGCCCGGCGGATAAACGCCCGAAATCGGTTTGTTTAAAAGCGGCTTATACGGACTTTCGTTGAGCGATTTCCAAAGCTCCGGATTGATGCCGACATTGAAATCGTTGGGGTTAAAAGCCGGTGTTGATGCCAATACCAATATATCGCCTGTGACGGCGTCCATCACGACGGCAGCGGCGCTCTCATCTTTGAGTTCGTTCGTCGCCGCTTCCTGCAGCTCTGCGTCGATCGTGAGCGCTAATGTTTTGCCCTGAACCGGCGGCTTGGAATTGTTTTGAATTTCCTCAATGACGCGGCCATGAGCATTGATTTTGATACTCATTTCGCCTGCCGCGCCGCGCAATTCTTTTTCGTATGTGCGCTCAAGCCCGTCGCGACCAACTTTAAAGCCCGGTTGACGCAGCAAAACCCGGTTTGAATCCTGCTCCTCGGCGCGCAGGTCGGCTTCTGTGACCGCGCCAACATAACCGATCACAAAAGCAGAGGCCTCAAGAAACGGATAATCGCGCGTCTCTCCCACATCAGGCAAGATACCCGAAATATTGGGCAGCTCGAAATTAAGCTTGGAAAATTCCTGCCATGACAGGTTGTCTTCAATCTCAATTGGCGTGAACGCGCCACGCCGACGAATTTCACGCAGGATGCGCGCGCGCTTTTCTTCGTTAAGCGGCACAATCTGCGATATTTTGTCGAGCGCCGCCTCAACATCACGCGCCTGTTCAGGAATAAAAAGAACCCGAAAATTCTTCCGATTGGACGCCAGCACATTGCCGAAGCGGTCAATAATTTCACCGCGCAACGGCGTCAGAATTCTCCGGTTAAACTGATTTTCCTGGGCGAGATCGAGATACTTCTTGTGATCGAGTATTTGAAGCTGATAAAGCCGCCCGGCAATTCCGGCCATTAGCACACTAACGCCACCGCCGAGCAGCATGGTCCGCCGGGTGACAACTTCCTGGCGTTCCGGATCGTGAGTATTGAAACGCACCATCTCAGACCTCCACCAATACCCGGCGATGCAGTTCGCCAAATACGATACCGAACACCGGATAAATCATAACAGTGGCGAGCATCTGCAAAAGCAGCGCAGCGGGCGACAATAAAACACCGGACATCAAACTCATGACAAGCCATAGAATAACGCTTGCGCCCACCGCCACCAAGGAAAATCCGAGCCAGACGACCTTTTGTTCACGGCCCAGAAAATATGACCGTTGAGACATCACAACAAATTGCGTCACAAGGTAAACGCCCGCGTACAAGCCAAGCGGGCCGCCGGTTAACAGATCCTGTAAAAGGCCGATCAGAAAAACGCTGAGCGCTGGAAGATAGCTCGGTCCATATATGGACCAGAAAAAAACGATAACGAGCGGGATGATGGGTGTCGGCACAACACCCTCAAAAAACCTAACCGGCAAAGCAAGAATGATGACGCCAAATAGCCCCAATAATGTCGGCGCCGCCGCCTTAAAAAGCCGAAACAAATTTTCAGCGCGATACCCCATGCCTCAACCTTCCGCCGGCGACGGCTCATCGACACTGTCGGCTGGCTCATCAGCGGCATCGGCGTTGATCGCCGGGAATTCGTAATTAATGATGCGCACCATGCGCGTACGCACGTAATTTGTATAAAGATCAACGATGATATCATCGCGCACCATGCCCTCGACAACCCCGACCGGCAAACCACGCGGCATGACGCCCCCCGCCCCCGACGTTAACACGCGCTGTCCGGGTATAAGCTCAATTGGCGCAGAACTTTCCGTAAAACTGATCGTCGGGTCGTCTCTGGTTTTTCCAACCAGAATGCCCTCAATGTCCGCGCCCTCAATATAGACCGGCACACGGCTTTGAATATCGGTCAGCAATAACACGCGTGAGGCGTGAGCGCCGGTATCGACGATGCGCCCGACAAGCCCTTTTTCGTCCACCACTGCCTGGCCGGATTCGACGTTGCGCGTCCTTCCAGCATTCACAATCATCGATCTCGCGAAAGCATCATTCGCCTCACCAATGACATAGGCGTCAATTGGTTGGGCTTCCGGCGGCGCCTCATAGGTTTGCAATCCCCGATAGGCGGCGACGACCTCACGCAGGTCAAGCGCTTCATCCATCCACTGACGGAGTTCGGCATTTTCCTGACGCAGCGCCTTATTTTGCTCGAGAATGTTGAAATAGTCCGAGACCGAGCCGGTCACATCGTTGAAATAAGCGATTGGACCAGAAAAAAGCTCAAGCACCGGCGAGGCAGCGTCGATAACGCCCTCGCGTGCTTTTTTGAAAACTGAAGCCTGTGCCGAATAAAGGCTTGAAAGCAGCAACAGAACGGAAACGACGATAAGAAGGAATAAAACAAAACGGGAATTCGCCTTACGTCCGAGTCCTTCCCGCCTGTCCTGTCCTAAAAATTCCATGCCTCACGAAGTAAACCTGCTAGATGGCGGAAGTAAGTACGCCGCGCATCGCTTTCGTATTTTCCAGCGCGGCGCCGGTGCCCAGCGCAACACAAGATAAAGGATCATCCGCTACCGAGACCGGCAATCCAGTTTCGTCACGCAATACCTGATCCAGGTTTTTGAGCAGCGCCCCGCCGCCCGTCAACATAATTCCGGTATCCACGATATCAGCAGCGAGCTCAGGCGGGGTCGCCTCAAGAGCAACCTTAACCGCTTCAATGATTTGGCTCACTGGCTCGGCCAGAGCTTCGGCGACCTGCGCCTCACCGATACGCACCTCTTTGGGCACGCCATGCATGAGGTCACGGCCTTTTATCTGGATCGTGAGACCCGAACCCTCCGTCGGGATCATCGCAGAGCCAACTTCCTTTTTGATCCGTTCGGCAGATGCTTCGCCAATAAGAAGATTGTACATCCGGCGAATGTAAGCAACGACCGCATCATCCATCTTATCGCCGCCGACGCGCACGGAACGCGAATAAACAATGCCGCCAAGCGACAGAACGGCGACTTCAGTTGTGCCGCCGCCGATATCTACAACCATGGACCCTGTCGGCTCGGTAACAGGCAGGCCGGCGCCGATTGCCGCCGCCATGGGCTCTTCAATCAATTCGACCTTTCGCGCGCCAGCCGAAAGGGCTGATTCCTGAATGGCGCGGCGCTCCACGGCGGTCGCGCCGGACGGAACGCACACAACAATACGTGGTGATGCAAACGACCGGCGATTGTGAACTTTTCGAATAAAATGCTTGATCATCGCCTCAGCGACTTCGAAATCAGCAATCACCCCGTCGCGCATAGGGCGAATCGCCTCGATCTCGCCTGGCGTACGCCCAAGCATTTCTTTTGCTTCACTGCCCACGGCGCGCACGATCTTGCGTCCGGAACGCGTTTCAATTGCGACGACTGAGGGCTCGTTCAGGACGATCCCGCGGCCTTTGACATATACCAGTGTATTTGCAGTGCCGAGATCGATGGCCATATCTGCGGAAAGCATGCCGAACAAAGTGGAGAGCATGGGGTTGATCCTATTCGCGGTGACTAATTTTTACCCGCGTTTTTATCCTTAATGCGTTCCTAAATCGTCAACAAAGCTATGAAGACTAGGCTTATTCGCAGGCGGCGCCTGACATTCCGTTTAATTCCTTAACAAGATTCTCGCGATGTCGACGATCTTTCTTCAATAGGCGCCCTCGCGCCGCCGCAAGCGCCTGTAGATCCAGCGCATTGCCAGCAAAAACCCGACCCAGCCGGCTACAATAACCGCCACCAGGGCAAGATCGGCGGGCTTACGGCTCGTGAAGAAATCGACAATACCGCTGACGCCATCTTTCAGGACAGCAGCGTCCGGGGCCATAATCCCAAGCACCGCCACCAGCAAAATTTTCGGTATGATGCCGATCCCGGTGCCAGCCCAGAATTTCCACATAGGAATATGTGCCGCTCCAGCCGCCGCATTGACGACGATGAAGGGCGCAGATGGCACCACACGCACCAATCCGCTCGCCAAAATACCATGCCCGCCGATAAAATCGATGGTGCGTTGCACGCGGTCGCCGCCAAATCGGCGAATCCATCGACCACCAAGAAAATGACCGAGACCAAATGTCAGCGTGGCGCTCACCATCGTAGCGACCCAGGAATAGATCGCGCCGGTTTTAGGGCCGAATACGATGACCGTTACGGTAAAAAGCAAAATCTGGGGAAAACCTGTCAGCGCCAGCAGAGAAAATACCGAGATCACGCCCAGAATCGCCCAAGGCGAATCCGCTGCACGCGCTAACAGCGTCAATACGGCGCCATCATCATTGAGGTGCAACCATTGCTGGCCAAACAAGAACATCAGGACGACGAATATCAGGAGGGTCAGAGAAACGGCGAGTGATGTAATCGCCTTTGCGTCCATGGAATTGAGGAAGCGCCCAAGTTGGCGCAGGAATTCGACCATACTCTGAACCGGTCCCGACTCATTTGCACGGGCGCCATCTCCCCGGACGGCAATACCCGCAAGCGCAGGGCGACAACCCTACACCGTTACGACCCCATACCCAGACCGAATTTTGCAGCCCCCCGCCGGTCCTGCCTAGAAGCGTTACTTCATAACGCCAGCCAGCTTCCATTGCAACAAGAAGCCCGATGTCCGCAGCCGGGATCCGAACCCTGTTTCCGGCGAGCCGCAATGAATATCGGCTGCTTGCGGCCCCTAGAAATTATTGAATCCAGTGAGGTTTTTAGACTCAGCCATCCAGCGCCGCTTGCCAGATTACTATGTTTCGCAATGCTTTTACTCTGCTGCCGCCGGGTCAGGATTGGAATTGCCAATGTCAGCAACAAACTTCCAGGCGCCGTCCGGTTCCTTCCGCCAGATCGACACATATTTTCCGTGGCTGGTGTTTTTTTCACCGCTGTCATCCAAACGCGTCAAGACATAGCGGCCCCATGTAAACCCGAAATCGCCGCCTTGCGCTGCAACGGCTTCAACTGGCGACCATTCAAGCGTCGTTCTCTCCGACCAACCGGCATAGCGCTCGATCATTTCGTCACGACCGACATAGGGCTGACTACCGCGTCAAAAGAGCGAGTGCATCCTGTACCGTTTCTACAACTGGCCAGTCGCGCGCCTGATTACGGAACCATGTCATCTGGCGCTTGGCGAAGCGCCGCGTATTTTGCTGCAGCGCCGCCAGAGTCTCTTCGCGCGTGGATTCGCCGCGCAACAATGAACTAATTTCCGGCACGCCGAGCGCCTTCATGACGGGCAACGAAGAATCTAGATTGCGCTTGATCAGCGCCTGCACTTCCTGAGGAGCGCCCGCCGCCATCATTGCCGCCGCACGTGCATCACAACGCGCATAAAGCGTATCGCGGGGCGGCGCGATAACGACCTTTTCCGGCGCTGTCTCGATCAGAGGTTGACGCGGTAGCTGTTGAAAAAAAGAAAGCGGCTGACCCGTCGCTTCAAATACCTCCCAAACGCGCAACAAGCGCTGCGCGTCACCCTTCGGCAGATGCGCCATCGCCGGGTCACGCAAGACCACCTCTTTGTAAAAAGCGTCAGCGCCGATCGAAACTCTGCGCGCCAGAGCCATGTCACGAATGTCAGGCGGCGTTTCCGGGATCGGCGAAAGGCCTTGCTCCAGCGCCCGAAAATAGAGACCAGTGCCGCCAGTCACAATAGAGGGCACATTGCGTTTCTGGATTTCAGCAATCGCCTCCGACGCCGCCCGTGCCCAGCGGCCGGCGGAATAAGGCTCCTCGCCGTCAATAAAACCGTAAAGATGATGGGGGACATGCGCTTCGTCGTCCAATGTCGGCCGAGCCGTCAAAACGCGCAAGTCACGATAGACCTGCATAGCATCAGCGTTGACGATCTGACCGCCTATGGATTTTGCAAGCGACAGCGCCGCAGCTGACTTGCCGCTGGCCGTTGGTCCTGCGATAAAGATGACGCGTGCGTCGCTCATAGGAGTCTTCCGTACCCGAATGGCCTATATTCTGTCCATGATTGCCGATCCAGCGGATACGGTGATTGATAAATCCTTTAAGAAACGCCTTAGCGGTTTATTCCCGAAAAGCGAAATCAGGGAGCTGGCCGCTGGAACCGCCTATGACTTAACCGTCGCGAGCGATGACGCGGTGCATATTGCGCGACAAGCCTTCTCGGATGTTCCAATCGATATTAATATCTTACCGCCCGTCAATCGCCGCAAAAAACTGCTCGTCGCCGATATGGATTCTACGATTATAGAGCAGGAATGCATCGACGAGCTGGCTGAATATGCCGGCAAGAGAGCGGAAATATCAGCGATTACCGAACGCGCCATGCGCGGCGAGCTGGATTTCGAAGCGGCGCTGAAGGAGCGTGTCGCCATGCTAAAGGGCGTCCCCGAAAGCGCGCTTGCCGAGACATTTGACCGCCAGATCTCACTCACGCCTGGCGCAATTACACTTGTGCGAACCATGAATAAGCTGGGCGCGGTGACGGCGCTTGTATCCGGCGGATTCACGTTTTTTACCGGCCGGGTCGCAATAGCGACGGGCTTTCAAACAGCGCAGGCAAATGAGTTGCAGACAAAAGACGGCGCCCTCAGCGGTGTGGTAACTGAGCCCATTCTTGGACGCGCGGCAAAGCGGGAGGCGCTCCAGCGCAACGCCAGTGACAGGGGTATTCCACTTGACCTGACGCTCGCCGTCGGCGACGGCGCAAATGATTTGTCGATGCTTGAGAGCGCCGGCCTTGGCGTTGCCTATCATGCCAAACCAGCTGTCGCTGAAGCCGCCCAAGCGCGGATTGATCATGGCGACCTGACAGCACTTTTATATTTGCAGGGTGTCAAGAAGTCGGAATTTACACTAAACTAGGAGCCAATTTCGAGACAGGGAACCAACATTTTTCCGAGCTCTTGGACACATAGGAGAATTTTATGCGCACGCTTTTTCTGGTTTTATCAGCGTTATTCTTTTTATCGGCGTGTGAAACGATCAAGGGCGTCGGCCGAGACATTGAAAATACCGGCGAGGCGATCGATGATGCGATCGACGGAGATTAGAGGCGCCGTTTGGTAACGCCACGCGCCATTGCCGGATCTAGCAACATTCCTCTGTGTCAAATCCCAGAGCGCAAGTCGCCTATGGCCGCAGCAACTTGTAGGACAACAGATCACCGCGTTGAATATAAATTTGCACTGGCCCGCTATTTAGATTTCGCAGCTTGCCAAGTTTATCGATCGCTGTTGACGGGCGGGTTACCCGCTCCCATCCGATTTCGAGAATGATATCGCCGGGTTGCAAGACAAGCGCCGCCGGGCTGTCCGGATCGATTGCTGTGACGACGACACCTTCCACATCTCGCGGCAAACCATAGGCCTGCTTTATATCTTCGGTTGGCTCCTGCAGCGTCAGCCCGGAACCCCGCGCTGCATTCGCCGCCAGAGGCGCAGAAGGGCTTGCCGCCAGAAGTCGCGTTTCACGACGATCGACAGTGACACTTAGCGATACACGTTTATTGTTCCGCAAAACCACCATCTGCACACGTGTACCGATCGCCGTATCAGCGACTGCGCGGGTCAGATCACGAACGCTCGACACCGGGCGGCGGTTGAATTCCACAATAATATCGTTGGGCTCTACGCCAGCTTCCTCGGCCGGGCTGTTCGACCGAACAACCGTGACAAGGGCGCCGTCTGAATTCCGCAAACCAAGACTTGTTGCCACTTCTGACGTTAAATCATCTATGGAAACGCCGAGCCAGCCACGACGTGTTTCGCCATATTCCAGCAGTTGTTCGACAACCGTCTGCGCAAGATCCGAAGGTACGGAAAATCCGACACCAACGGAACCGCTTGTCGGTGAGTAGATTGCAGTATTGACGCCAACAACATTGCCCGCCAGGTCAAAAAGTGGGCCGCCTGAATTGCCCCGATTGATGGCAGCGTCAGTTTGAATAAAATCATCATACTGACCGGACTGTATATCGCGATGACGCGCTGACACGATACCGACCGTCACTGATCCGCCCAGACCGAACGGGTTGCCAATTGCAATCACCCAATCGCCAACGCGAGCGCGGTCAAGCGAACCAAATTTAACAGATGGGAAGACTGTTGAACCGCCATCAAGCTGCAAAACTGCAAGATCCGTTTCGCGGTCGCGGCCGCGCACGGTCGCCTTGAAATCACGGCCATCGCTTAAAGTGACGGTTATCTCATCGGCATTATCAATGACGTGATTATTGGTCACGACAATTCCCGTTGAATCAATAATAAAACCCGACCCCAATGATACAGACGGCCGGCCGAGTTTTCGCTGATACTGCTCCAACTCGCCCGTTGCACGTCCGCCATTGACGCGTTGCGCCGACGAAATATTGACAACCGCTGGCGTCAGCTTTTCGGCCAGGTCGGCAAAACTATCGGGAGCGCCGCGTCCTGCAGCTTCAACAACCCCGGCGCCTGCGAAAAGCAGCGCGCTCGCCACTGCTATCGATGCAAATATCCGCGTCAAACCCACTCCACCCATGACGGCCTCTTCGTTTCGGCTAAATCTAGCCGCCACAGGTTAACGCAACGCAGCCGAACGGCAAGCTGCGCCCGGGTCACAATCACGCGCTTTGGGATTATTGTCGTCGCCCTTCCAAGTTATTGAAATACCTGAAGAATTCACTATTTGGCGACAGCAGGATTGTGGTATCACCTTTTTGCAGGGCCTCCTCATAGGCCAGTAGGGAGCGATAGAAGGCAAAAAATTCTGCGTCCTTCCCATAGGCCGCAGCAAACACTGCATTTCGTTCCCCGTCCGCCGCGCCGCGAATCTTTTGCGCAGCCTCTTCAGCCTCCGCCTTGATTTCGATTACCTGGCGGTCTGCCTGGGCCTGGATCTGGTTCGCACGCTCATTGCCTTCAGAACGATATTGCTGAGCCAGCTGATTACGTTCGGCGATCATGCGTTGAAACACAGCCACGGAGTTCGTTTGCGGCAGGTCGGCACGCCGAATTTTCACATCGATGATTTCGACGCCAAGGGGGCGCGCACTTTGACTCAAAAGATCGCGGATACGACGCATCAGTTCAGCGCGCTGCGTCGAAATGATTTCATCGACCGTAACCTCACCGAGCACGGCTTTAATAGAGCGGTCAAACTGGCGCCCTAAAAGCTGTTCGCCATTCCGTTCGTCTCGCGCTGATTGATAGAACAATAGCGGGTCGATAATCCGATAACGAGCAAACGCATCCACAATCAGTCGTTCCTGGTTGCGCGCGATGATTTCAGTTTGCCCCTGTTCAAGATTACGGTTGCGCTTATCGATAAAATTGACGCTTTCCGCAAACGGCATTTTGAACTTCAGTCCGGCATCGGGATACTGACTTTTTGGTTCGCCAAAACGAAACACAAGCGCCGAGCTTGTCTCTGGCACGATAAAGGCTGCGTTCACGACAACAAACAACACCACAAAAACGGCAGCGCCGATGAGAGGTAAAGGTAACTTATTCATCTTAGTTTCCTCCCTGCTGGCTACGAAGTTCGTTCAGCGGCAGGTAAGGCACAACACCCGATCCCGCCTCTTCGTCGATAATAATCTTATCCATATCACCCAAAACGCGCTCCACTGTTTCCAGATACATGCGCTGACGCGTGACGTCCGGCGCCTTTGCATATTCTGTGTATATTTCATCAAACCGCGCGGCTTGACCGCGGGCGTCAGCGGTCACGCGCGCTGAGTATGCACCTGCTTCTTCTAATATGCGCTGGGCCTGGCCTCGCGCTTCAGGCACAACCCTGTTGGTATATTGACGCGCATTTTGGATCGCCGTCGCCTGGTTTTGTTCGGCGGCCTGAACATCACGAAACGCTTCATTCACCTCTTCGGTCGGTGGCTCGGTTGACGTCAACAATACGCCTTCAACCTGGATGCCCGCTCTATATTCATCCAGCGTCGTCTGCATCAGCGTTTGCGTTTGTTCCTGGACCTCAAGGCGTCCTTCGGTCTGTACGAAATCGAGAGTGTTACGGCCGACAATCTCACGCATGGAGGCTTCAGCGATCATGCGCACTAATTCCTGCGGGCCATCAATATTGAATACAAACTGCGCGACCCCAGGCTTGGTTTCGCCTTGTTCCGGAATGAGGCTTGATTTGATTTTCCACTGCACCGTGAAGACCACGTCTACGATATTCTTATCGCCCGTGAGCATCAGTCCCGGCGACAGCACGCCGGCTCGCCGTTCAAGAACTGGAACCTGCATTTCCTGAACTTTAAGCGCCTGCTGTTTACTGACATTTTGCACCGGTGACGGAATGCGCCAGTGCAGGCCTGGGCCAGTGACTGTTTCATAGCTGCCAAAAGTCGTAACGACAGCCAGCTCGGCGGGCGCGACCTGATAAATGCCGCTAAATCCCCAAAGCAACAGCAATCCAGCGCCCACAAGGCCCGCGGTTGTTCGGTTGAGCTGTGGTCCGCCGCCGCCATTACGGCCGCCGCGCGGAAACACTTTTTTCAAACGTTCGCGCGAGGCCTGAAGAATATCTTCTAAATCCGGCGGCTCGCCGCCGCCTCTACCACCATTGTTCGACCCGCCATTGGACCCGCGGGGGGGTTGGCCCCAAGGGCCGCGATTTCCAGAATTGTCTTGCCAGGGCATTCAGCCTCACTTCGTGTTTTGCACCGCTTTTGCTTTACGGCGATTATCGCCGGTAGCACGACCGGGCGCGCGACCGTATATATGTCAATGATCTCGCCGCGTGCAACGCGCGCAAACTGCTTTTTCAAGAATAACAAGGAGTAAACGTGGCTGAACCGCTCATCCTCCGGGTCCGTGAGGCCCTCGGCCTTGTGACAAATCCATCAACGGGTCGAAACATCATCGCTGAAGGGGGCATCCAGGGCCTTGTTGCAGACGATCAGGGCCATGTTCGATTCGCACTCGATTTGCCTGGAACGAGCCGTGAGCAAAGCGAATCGATCCTGGAGGCAGCAAAAGCCGCTGCCGCAAATGTCGAGGGTGTCGCCTCGGTGTCCGCCGTGGCGACAGCGCATGGCTCGGCGCCCAAGTCACCTGCTGGCGGCCACGACAACCCGTTCGGCCTCAAAAGGAAAAAGCCCCGTGTCGAGGAAGCTGCTGAAACGCTGACGGACGTTAAATGTGTGATCGCCATCGCCTCGGGCAAAGGAGGGGTCGGAAAATCAACGGTAGCGGCTAATCTCGCCATTGCGCTTGCACAGCAGGGGTTTGCAACAGGTCTGATGGATGCCGACATTTATGGACCCTCCCTGCCAACGCTGTTTGGCCTGGCCGGCAAAGCCAGCATGCGCGACGGAAAGATTATCCCCATCGACGCTCACGGCGTCCGCGCCATGTCGATCGGCCTCTTGGTCGATGAAGACCAGGCCCTGGCCTGGCGCGGGCCGATGGTCATGGGCGCGATCAGGCAATTGATATCTGATGTTGACTGGGGGGTGCTTGATGTCCTGCTGATTGATACGCCGCCCGGCACAGGTGACGCGCATCTTTCGCTCATCCAAACAAAACGGCTGTCCGGTGCGGTCATTGTCTCGACACCGCAAGAGATGGCGCTTGCTGACGTCAGGCGCGGCGTATCGCTGTTTCGCAAAACCGATACGCCGATCATTGGCGTCATCGAAAACATGGCGTGGTTGGAAAATGAACCGGGTAAGCGCCAATATCTTTTTGGCGAGGGCGGCGCTGAGCGCGCGGCGCACGAACTCGAAGCGCCCTTTCTTGGCGCTGTGCCCCTATATCCCGAGCTACGCGAAGCATCGGATGACGGCCAACCGCTGCTAAGCCAGGATCACCGGGTGGCGTGTGTTTTTAAACAAATTGCTGAAAAAATAGCACCAACTATTCGGAAGGCTTAGCGTCCGCCACCGTATGGTCATGAACGATTCGCCAGACGCCGCTATCTCGCTTCATCACCAGGGAAAAAATACCACTGGTGGACGCTTCACCAACTTTGCTGTGATCAAAACGGCCGGTAACAACTGCAACGTCGTCAGTCACAAGTTCCACGTCCATTTCTTCAAGCCCTAATTGGCCCAAACCATTGCCGTCCGAATAAAGCTCCCGATACCGTTTCGAAGTCGATGACCAGCCCTTGGTAATTTCTGCACCGGACACAAATTTAAGGTCATCATCCTTCCAATAGGTTTCCATAAAAGCATCGAGATTGCCTTCATTCCACGCTGCGGCCTGAGCTTTTAAGGTTGCTCGCACCACGTCTTCAGAACTTCGCAACGCGTTAGCGGCAGTAAGCTTTTCAGCTGTCGGCGTCGGCAAAGAAGCAGGTGTGGACGACGCTGTCCGCTCTGGCCCTTTTACAAACGTTGCCTCGTCATTTGTTTCAACTGGCGCGGCGACAGCGGGCTTGGCCTCAACGGCGTCTTCGCGGAGCGCAGCCTGAGCCACGGGTGTCACAATTCCCGCAACCACGACCGGCGCATCCGGCGTGGCGCCAACAATTCGCCCTACAACAGGAGATGTCGACCCAGCGTCGATTGTATCCACTACCTGATCGGTTAAATCGGCTGGCCCTCGAACAGCTGCCTGCTGTTCCGGCTGTGACAGAATCTCGTTCATTTTGTCTTCGAGTTCCATTGCCTCAGGCGCGACAACAGGGCTCGTATCAATCTCGGGGGCTGGCGCAACCGTCTCTGTAACATCGCGAGCTGCAATTTGCGTTTCGGCGGCAAGTTCAGCGGTGTCTGGTTGCGGCGCTGGCGGCGCCTGCGCGACATCCACGCTGTCTGCGGCTGCGCAGCTGTAGCCCGACGTCGCCAGCGTGTTTATGAGTTCATTTGCTTTTTGCAGACAGAAGTTTTCAGAATTGTCCGCATGAAAGGGAACAGTCGCCGCCCGGCTCGATCCCCGAAAATAGCGTACATCACACGCCGCGCCCACTTCTCCCGGCGCAACCACTTCTATGATCCGCTCATCATTGCCGCGCGTGCAGGCAGTCTTAAAGTCAGCAGCACTTGCCGCACCGCTCATAACAGCAGCAATGGTTATCATGGAAACCAGACGTTTCATCGCACCCCTCCTCAAAGGTCATTTTCGCGGTGCGCGCATCCGCGGCGCCGACGCCTCTAATCTAGCGCAGCGCAGACGGCAATTGGAGCCAAAATCATTATCAACGATACGGTATCTTAAAACTGGTGAATCGTCCGTCATAAAAGGTAGTAAAATTAAGGCCTTTCGGCCTTATTCGCCCTGCCGGTCGAGAATGAAAAATTCGCAAGCATGGTCATTTCGATGGTTTTTCTCGCACGAAAACTGGTGCTTTTCCTCCCATTGAGCCGAATCAATCTCCGGAAAGAGCGTATCGCCTTCGATCTCTGCGTTAACACGCGTCAGGTAAATCCGGTCAGCAGCGGGAAGCATCTGGGCATAAATATCGCCGCCGCCAATGACGCAAATTTCATCGACCTCGCGCCGCTCGGCGCACGCCCGCGCGAGTTCGATTGCCGTGTCGACGGAGTGAGCCGTTAATATGCCCTCCGCGAAGAAATCCGCTGCGCGTGTGAGCACAATGTTGTCCCTGCCAGGGAGCGGCCGATTGATCGAGCCATAGGTCTTGCGCCCCATAATGATGGGTTTGCCCATCGTTACTTTTTTGAACCATTTCAAATCATCGGAAATCCGCCAGGCCAGATCGCCGTCAGCGCCAATAACGAGATTTCGCGCCACTGCAACCACGAGCGCGATCTTCATGTGTCCTCGCCCCTATGCGCTGCCAGATTTTTCAAAGCCTCTCCGGCCAGCCGGTAGACCGTCCAATCATCCATCGCCTCCGCGCCCAGTGATTTGTAGAACGCGATAGACGGCGCATTCCAGTCAAGGACCCACCACTCCATCCGGCCGCAATCATTTTCTTTTGCGATCCGCGCCAGTCGCGCAAGCAGCGCCTTACCGGTCCCCGCGCCGCGATGATTTTCTCGAACATAGAGATCTTCAAGATAGAGCCCGTGCTGACCGAGAAACGTTGAGTAGTTGAAAAAATAGAGCGCGAAGCCGCAGGGCTCACCGTCGATTTCCGCAATCAGCGCAAAAACTTTCGGGCCCTGACAAAAGAGTGATTGGCGCAGCTTGCTCTCTGTCGCAACAACCTCATGAGCAAGCTTTTCATAAGCCGCCAGCTCGTTAATGAACGCCAGTATCGTCGCTTCATCACCCGGCGTCGCATGTCGAATTTCAATACTCATACCGCCACACGCGCCTTGATATGCGCCTGCGCCTGATAGTCAGTGAAGGCGATATCCTCATACCGGAAATCAAAAATGCTTTTAATGTCGGGATTGAGTGTCAGTGTTGGCAATGACCCGGGCTGACGGCTGAGCTGCTCACGCGCTTGCTCCTCGTGATTTGAATATAAATGCGCGTCTCCCAGTGTGAGCACGAAGTCTCCGGGTTTCAAACCACAAGCTTGCGCCATCATTTCTGTCAACAAGGCATATGAGGCGATATTGAATGGAACGCCCAAAAAGATATCACCAGAGCGCTGATAGAGCTGACAGGACAAACGATCATCAGCGACGAAAAACTGAAACAGGCAGTGACACGGCGCTAACGCCATTTGATCCAGTTCTGCCGGGTTCCAGGCGCTAACAACAAGCCGCCGCGAATATGGATTCGTTTTGATCTCCTTGGCAATTTGCGTGATTTGATCAATTGCGCGTCCGTCAGGCGCCGCCCATGACCGCCACTGCCGGCCATATACCGGACCAAGATCTCCATTCTCGTCCGCCCACTCATCCCAGATCGATACGCCGTTCTCCTTTAGATATCTGACATTCGTATCGCCCGTGAGGAACCATAAAAGTTCGTGTACAATAGATTTTGTGTGTAGCTTTTTTGTGGTCAGGAGCGGAAACCCAACGGAAAGGTCAAACCGCATCTGATGACCAAAAACAGCGCGCGTGCCAACACCCGTGCGTTCAATGCGTTCGTCACCCTCCCTGAGGGCGCGTTCTAATAGCTCCAAATACTGCCGCATATGCCTCGCGAATCTCCTCTAACGCCCCAAGTTTAACGATCTCGCCAGCGTCGTCACCCAAAGCTTTTTCCCCGACCTCGGAGCTGCTAGGCTGACTTTTCGATCGATAGTCAAAATAGCGTGGGGAGCAATATGGCGGCGAGCGGAGAGAATGGCGACCCAAACTCAGGCAAAGGACTGGCGCTGCCAGGCCTGATTGTTGGCCTTCTGACCGGCGCGGCCATCTATGGCATTGTCGAATACTGGATCGACGATACCGATGCCCAGGCGCTCCCTATTGCCGTCTTGTTTTTTGTTGTTACCGGGGCGGCTGCCTATCTTTTGCTCGCCGAATCCAATCGGCTGCTAAAAGCTTTGCTTGCAGCGATTGCAATCGCCGGAATATTGGCCATTCCCGACTACTTCATGGCGGGCGCCGCCGGCGATGACACAACCAAACTGACGCCCTTCCCTGCTTTTTTCTGGTTTGGCGTGAGTCGAAGCCTTGCCGCATATCTGCTCGTAACCCTGGTCAAGGCCAGCCTCGAGACCGGCGCGCCACCGCCCTACCGGGAGGTATTTTTCCACGGCATCACGATTCCGCTAATCGCGGCGGGCGCTAAACTCTTTGCTGCACTCGCGCTCATTTTGTTGTTCGCCTGGGCCGCGCTCCTGAAGACGATGGATGTGGGATTCTTCAATCGGTTGTTTCAGGAACCATGGTTCATATTCCCGTTTCTTGGCGCCATCGGCGGCTTATCCATCGCCATGATGCGCGGACAACAGGCAGTGCTCGGCGCTTTGCGTTTTATTTTGTTACTATTTTGCCGGATCGCTATGCCGATAACCGCAGGCTTTACGGTTACAATATTATTCGTACTTGCGGCCAAAGGAACGGGCGTGGTTTTTGACTTACCCTTTCCGAGTATGTGGATGATTGGTTTGGCATTCGCCGGCATGCTGATTTTTAACGGCGTATATCAAAATGGCGAAGCCGCGCCGCCACCCACATGGCTGCGTCTGTCAACACTTGTCGCATTGATCGGGTTTCCGGTTTACGCGGGCCTCGCTCTTTACGCCTTCACGGTGCGCATTGACGATTATGGATTAACCCCTGCGCGGATTGCAGGGCTTTCGTTTGGCGGCCTTGCTGCCGCCTATTCAGTCGTTTGCCTGGCGGGGCTTTTGACCGAACTAAACTGGCGAGGAAAAAGGTGGATGCCATTGGTGGCGCCGCTTAATACATTGCTGGCGGGCATTTGGATTATCGTTCTTGTCGCTTTGGCAACGCCAATGTTTAACCCGTGGGCGCTAAGCGCTCAAAGCCAGTATGATCGCATCGCTGAAGGGCGCGTCACACCCGAAAAATTCGACTTTGGCTATCTGCGATTTAAACTTGGTATCTATGGCGAGCAGGCACTCGAAAACATGCTCGCTCTCGATGGTCACCCAAAGGCCGATGCGATCCAGGCCGGCGTGGAGCGCGCACGCGCTGCAAAGAGTTATTGGGAATACAACAATCCGGATATTTTCTCAGCCAGCGAAGACGCCAACGACACTGCGACTGAGGGGCCGATGGCGCTCAAACTCAACCCTGAAGGCGCCGATACCGGCCCTGATGACCCAGACGCGCCGCTGCCAGGCGGCGAATAAGGTTCAATTCTCTTACTCCGGAGATTTCAGCACCTTGCGGTGCGGCCCATTGTAGTCAGCGATCCCTTCGCTGATCGCAAAGCAGGCCAGACGAACCGATAGCGGGATCGAAACCTTCTCGCCATCACGTTCGCCTTTTTCATAATACTGAATCATGCGGCGCTTTAGCCCGAGCCGGTTCGCCGCGTCTTTTTGAGACAAGCGGAGCGATTTACGCCATTTTTTGAAATCGCTGGATTCCATCGTTTTTGCCCCGTCCCGAACACTGATTTTTATTCTGATCCTGCGCGTACATAGTGCATTGTTGTCACAGAAATTTGACAAAAACCACCAAGCTCGGGTTTTTCACGGGGGCTTCAATTCTTTACCCTTATCGCCTATATTCATGAGGCTCGCGCAAGTGAGCTATGGCGATAAATGACGCGTGTAATAAGCGGTTCGGACCCGGGGGCGGTACCCGGCGGCTCCACCAAATCCTCTCCTCAGCAATGCTGATCGGGAGGCTTCGAAGGGGCCGAAATAGGATCGACGAGCGTGTAAAGACGATGTTTTTGCCCGGTTTGCCTCCGTTATTTGGCTAAACTGAATAGTTGCTAATGACAACAATTCGGAAGAGTTCGCTCTTGCTGCTTAACGTAGCTGAGTAACTCG